>NZ_BMQK01000001.1 GCF_014648075.1 Streptomyces ruber
CCACCCCCCAGGTCATTGGTTCGACAGGGGGGAACAGTCATGCCGGGCCCGGAGGCCAGCGGCCCTCTTGCAGGACCGCGAAAAACATAACGGGGGGTACGTCCCTCCCCCGTGGAGGAACGTACCCCCCGCGCGCACGGGCGCCGCCGTCAGGCCGTACGACGGCGGAGCAGGGCGAACGCGGCGACCGTGAGCGCGGCGGCGACGGCCAGGACGATGCCGGTCTCGACGAGCTGGAGTGGCCAGAAGTGGGAGGCCGGGTGGTAGTCGCGGTAGAAGCCCACGATGTCGTGCCGGGCGAGGCAGGCGGCGTCGTCCACGCAGAGCGGGTCCTCGACGCGGGCGCCGGTGGAGGTGAGGGCTCCGTCGCCCAGCACCATGTCCGTGTCCCTGTAGGGCGGGTAGCCGTCCGTGCCGGTCAGCGTCTTGACCGGCCACAGGTGGGGGCGCAGGTCGCCGAGTACGTACAGGGCGGCGAACAGGCTCACGAGGGCCGTGACGAGCGCGGGCAGGGCGCGCCGCGCGAGCAGTCCGGCGAGGGCGCCGACGGCCAGGGCGAGCAGGGCGTAGGCGGTGAGCAGGGTGCCGTTGGCGATGTAGACGTTCTCCTGGTGCCACTGTCGGCCCACCGACTGCCACAGCGTGCCGTTGGCGGACCAGACCGTGCGGTGCAGCAGGGTGAGGGCGACCGTACCGGTGACGAGGAGCGCGGCCGGCACGGCGAGCTTGGCCGCGAGCCAGCGGGCCGGCGAGACCGACTGGGTCCAGGCGAGGGCCGCCGTGCCGTTCTCCAGCTCGCGGCCGATCAGTGCCGCGCCCGCCCAGGCGGCGGTCAGCAGTGGCGCGAGGCTCAGCAGGCCGGTGGCGAGGGCGGACACCGTGTCGTAGCGGTTGATGGCGGAGCCCGGCTGGAAGTGGCACGAGTCCACGCCGGGAGCGGTGCAGCTCTCCGGTTGGTACAGGTGCCACATTGCGTCGCCCCCCGGCCCGTACATCCACAGCAGCGCCCCGGCGGCCACGACGAGGAGCAGCACCCAGAACCACAGGGCCGAGCGGTGCAGGCGCAGCGTCGTGCGGACCAGGCCCCGGAAGGCGGTGGGCGGAGTGTCCACGGTCGTCGTCTGCACGGTCGTCGCGGTCATGCGGCGGCCTCCTCGGGGGCGTCGGTCAGGGTGAGGGCCGGGGCGTCCGGTGCGCGGAGGTGGGCGAGGACCAGTTCCTCCAGCGTCGGTTCGCTGCTCGTCAGGCCCGCGCCGACCGGGCCGCGCGGGCGGACGAGCGCGGTGAGCTGACGGCCCGTCACACGTGACTCGACCACCGTGTGCGGGGCGAGGTCGCCGTGGGGACCGGTGACGAGGGCGTGCGCGGCGAGCAGGTCGTCGACGGGGCCCGCGAGCCGGACCCGGCCGCCGCCGAGGAGCAGCAGGTGGTCGCAGGAGCCCTCCAGCTCGGCGATCACGTGCGAGGACATCACGACGGTCGTGCCGTGCTCGGCGGCGTCCGCCATCAGGGCGCCCATGAGCTGGTGGCGCGCGAGGGGGTCCAGGTCGGCCATCGGCTCGTCCAGGAGCAGCAGTCTGGGCCGCTTGCCGAGGGCCAGGGCGAGGGCGACGCGGGTGCGCTGGCCGCCGGAGAGGGTGCGGACCTTGGCGTCCGGGGCGAGGCCGCCGTCCGCGACGATGCGCCCGGCGGTGGCCGCGTCCCAGCGCCGGGGGTTGAGGTCCCGGCCCATGCGCAGGGTCTCGGCGACGGTGAGCTGGGGGTGCAGGGGCTTGTCCTGGGCGACGTACGCGATCTGCTCGCGGGCCGCCGCCGGGGTCGTGCCGAGCACGGTGACCGTGCCCTCGGTGGGCCGCAGCAGTCCGGCCGCGAGGGCGAGCAGGGTCGACTTGCCCGCGCCGTTCGGCCCGGCGAGCGCGCACACGCGTCCCGTCGGCAGCCGGAAGTCGCACCCGTGCAGCGCCCGCCTGCTCCGTCTGCCCCGCCCACCGAACGTCCTGCCCAGTCCGGCCGCCTCGATGGCGGTGTCGGTCATGTCGTGTCCCCCTTGCCGTGGTCGTGCGGGAAGTGCTGGTCCAGTACGGAGGTGAGGAGCGCCGCCACGTCGTCCCGTTCGAGTCCGGCAGCGCGGGCCCGGTCCGCCCAGGCGTCGAGCTCCGCGCGGAGCGGGGAGTCGGCCGGGGCGGAGCCCAGGGACCTCCGTACGAAGGTGCCGAGGCCGCGGCGGGCTTCGACGAGGCCCTCGCGCTCCAGCTCCCGGTAGGCCTTGAGCACGGTGTTCGGATTGATCGCGGTGGCCTCCACGACCTCGCGGGCCGTGGGCAGCTTGTCGCCTGGCCGCAGCAGGCCCAGGCGCAGGGCCTGTTTGGTCTGCTGGACGATCTGTACGTAGGTGGCGACGCCACTGCGTCTGTCGATGCGGTACTCGACCACTCGCTCCACCACCCTTTCACTAATTGAGTAGTGAAAGGGTGGTGCAAGGGAGGGGGCGGGGTGGTGCAAGGGAGGGGGCGGCGTCAAGCTCGCCGTCCCCTCGGGGGTGTTCGCGGTATTCCGTACCGGTCAGCTCTCGGTGCGGTACATCAGGTCCGTCTCGTGCGTGACGAAGCCGAGCCGCTCGTACACGGTCACCGCGGCCTTGTTGTCCGCGTCGACGTACAGCATCGCGGTCGGCAGGCCCCGGCCGGCCAGGTGGCGCAGGCCGATGGTGGTCAGGGCCCGCCCGAGGCCGCCGCCCTGGGCCTCGGGGCGCACGCCGACCACGTACACCTCGCCGAGTCCCTCCTGCTCGTGCACCTTGGTCCAGTGGAAGCCGATCACCTCCCCGCCGCGCTCGGCGAGGAAGAAGCCGGCCGGGTCGAACCACGGCTCCGCCTTGCGGTCGTCGAGGTCGCGCTGGGTCAGGGAGCCCTGCTCGGGGTGGTGGGCGAAGGCCTCGGCGTTCACCGCGAGCCAGGCGGCGTCGTCCTTGCCGGGGACGAAGGCGCGGACCGTGACGCCCTCGGGCAGCGCCGGCTCCGGCGGGTCGAAGCCGTCCAGCGGGCGGCGCATCTGGCGCAGCTCGCGGAACAGGGTGAGGCCCAGGACCTGCGCGAGGTGCCGGGCGGCGGGGTGCCCGCCGTGCGCCCAGACCCGTACCCGCTTGCCGGACTCGGCGAGCAGCGCGGCGCCGAGGGCCCGCCCGTGGCCGCGTCCCCGGTGGGCGGGGTGGACGACGAGCTCGGCGGCCGGGGCCTCCACCGGGTCGGTGTCCTCCAGCTGGGCGTAGCCGACGAGGGTGTCGTTCGAGGTGAGCAGCAGGTGCCGGACGCCCGCCCGCGCGCCGCCGCGCAGCTGGAGCCGGCCCTGCTCGGACACCGCCATCTGACCGTCGGCCCCGGCCGCCTCCGTGAGCAGGGCGGACACGGCCTCGATCTGGTCGGCGCTCGGCGTGGTGAGGCTTTCGATGCTGCGGGCGGGGCCCTGGGGAGCGGTGTCGTGGCTGGTCATGACTATGAGGGTAGGCCCGGTGGGGTGCGCGGGGACAGCATGGGGATGCGCCCGGGCGCGGTGACCGTCCCCGGTGGTCACCCGTCCGTAACCCGGCACCCCCTGTCGCGCTACGCGCGTTGACCTTAGGCTGCGCCGGACGGGTCCTTACGCCCCGTTCGCTCATCGCACACTCGTATCCTCCAGGGGAGCAGATGTCAGCCGCCACACCTCGCCCGGAACGCCGCGGACGGCGTACGCGCCGCCTGCTCGCCGGGGCCGCCGGTATCGCCACCGTCGGCGCCCTCGTCGCCGCGCTCCCGGCCTCCGCCGGTGAGACGAAGGCGCACGGCCACGGCAAGCCCGGTCCCGCGTGGCCCGGCCGCTACCAGGACGTGCAGCTGCTGTCCTTCAACGACCTGCACGGCAACCTGGAGCCGCCGTCCGGCTCCTCCGGGCGCGTCACGCACCGGCACGAGGACGGCACGACGGAGACCGTGGACGCGGGCGGCGTCGAGTACCTGGCGACGCACCTGCGCGAGGCGCGCAAGGGCAACGGGTACTCGGTCACCGCGGCCGGCGGCGACATGGTCGGCGCCTCCCCGCTGCTGTCGGGCCTCTTCCACGACGAGCCCACCATCGAGGCGCTGAACAAGCTGGACCTCGACGTGACGAGCGTCGGCAACCACGAGTTCGACGAGGGCGCCAGGGAACTGGCCCGGCTGCAGAACGGCGGCTGCCACCCCACCGACGGCTGCTACGAGAAGAAGAGGTTCAAGGGCGCCGACTTCCCGTACCTCGCGGCGAACGTGCTGGACGAGAAGACCGGGAAGCCCGTCCTCAAGCCGTACTGGGTGTGGAAGAAGAACGGCGTCAAGGTCGGCTTCATCGGGGTCACCCTGGAGGACACGCCGGGCGTCGTCTCCGCCGAGGGCGTCAAGGGCCTGAAGTTCAAGGACGAGGTCGAGACGATCGACAGGTACGCCAAGGAGCTGGAGCGCCAGGGCGTCAAGTCGGTCGTCGCGCTGATCCACGAGGGCGGCCAGCCCGCCTCGTCGTCGTACAACTACGACTGCGACTCCCCGGGCGCCGGCGACGGCATCTCCGGGCCGATCGTGGAGATCGCCAAGAACATCACGCCGAAGGTCGACGCGCTCGTCACCGGCCACACGCACAACGCGTACGTCTGCACGATCGACGACCCGGCGGGCAAGCCGCGCACGGTCACCTCGGCCGCGTCCTTCGGCCGTCTCTACACGGACACGACGCTGACGTACGACCGCTGGACCGGCGACATCGCCCGTACGTCCGTGAAGTCCGCGAACCACGTGGTCACCCGGGACGTCGAGAAGGCGCCCGACATGACCCGGCTGATCGACAAGTGGAGCGAACTCGCCGCCCCGATCGGCAACCGCGCCATCGGCCACATCTCGGGCGACATCGGCAACTCCGGTACGGAGTCCCCGCTCGGCGACCTGATCGCGGACGCGCAGCTCGCCTACGGCAAGGAGCTGGACCCGGAGACCGACCTCGCGCTGATGAACCCGGGCGGCATCCGGGCCCCGCTCACCTACGCGGCCTCGGGCGCCGAGGGCGACGGCGTGGTGACCTACGCGGAGGGCTTCACGGTCCAGCCGTTCGCCAACACGGTGAACCTGCAGACCTACACGGGCGCCCAGCTCGTGCAGGTGCTCAAGGAGCAGGTGAGCGGCTCCAACGCGGCCTCGCCGAAGGTCCTCCAGGTGTCGGCCAATCTGACGTACACCCTCGACCTGACGAAGTCGGGCGCCGACCGGGTGGTCACCGACTCGATCCGGCTGAACGGTGAGCCCGTCGACGAGACGGCCACCTACCGGGTCGCGATGAACAGCTTCCTCGCGGGCGGCGGCGACGGCTTCACCACGCTGGGCGCGGGCACGGACCCGCTGGTCGGCGCGGACGACCTCACGGCGCTGGAGCGGTACCTGCTGGCGAACTCCTCGGCGGACAGCCCGCTGGCGCCTCCGGCTGCGGACCGGATCACGATCGTCGGCTGACGGCGACATGACGGCGAAGTCCCCCGCCTCCGGAAGGAGCGGGGGACTTCGCCGTACTCGGGTCCCGGGGGTCAGGACGCCGTCGGCGTCCAGTCCCCCAGCCAGACCGCGACCTCCTGGCCGGCGGCCTGCGAGTCCGTCAGGTGCGGACGGTTGCTGCTCGCGGCGCCCGAGCCGGGACCGGTGTTCCGGTACTCGGCGAACCGGTCGTCCTTCCACGAGAAGCCGCTCATGTCGGTCCACGGCGTGGACTTGATCGCGGCGCTCAGCGTGCTCTCGCGGACGGTGGTCTGCGGGTCCAGCGCGGCGTCGCCGCCCGCGTGCCAGGGACGGCCCAGGTAGAAGCTGGACGCGGACACGTCGCCGTTCACGGTGGACCGGTTGATCAGGAAGCCCTTGCGGTTCGCGGCCGTGCTGGGCGCGGTGACGTACCCGCCGGACGACCCGTCCCAGCGCTTCTTCAGCGTCAGGACCGACCGGTCGATCACCGCGGTGGCCCGCCCGAAGACGAAGTCGACGTTGCCGGTGACGTACGAGTTGGTCAGGTAGACCCGGCCCGGCCTGTCCTTGGCCGCGGTGTCCAGGAGCAGGGTGTCCTGGTCGCCGTTGACGATGACCGAGTCGAGGAACACCTTGTCGGCGGCGGTGCGCAGGGCGACCGCCTGGTGCCCGCTCAGGCTCTGGTTCCTCGCCTCGTCGAAGTCGTTGGTGATGGTGAGGTTGCGGGCCTGGAAGTCGTCGGCCTCCACGGCGACGGTGGCGCTGCCGCTGGTGCCGTACGTGCCCGAGCCGTCGGGCTTCTGTGTGCCGGCCGCGTTGTTGTACACGATCACCGTGTCGTTGCGGCTGCCGCCGGTGCCCCGGATGGTGACGTGCGGCTTGTTCGAGGGCACCTTGACCAGCTCCCGGTAGGTGCCCGGCCTGACGGCGATCACCACGCGGGAGGGGTTGTTCGCGGGCACGGCGTTCACGGCGGCCTGGACGGTCGTGTACTGGCCGCTGCCGTCCTTGGCGACGGTGAGGGTGGTGGCCGAGGCCGCGGCGGCGGTCGTACCGATGGTGCTGCGCGGTCCCGTACCGGACCTGACGACCGACGGCACGTCGGCGGCCGCGTCGAGCGTGTAGTCGTAGTACGACTTCGGATCGAAGGCGGTGCCGCCGCTCTCGTTGCGCCCGCTGGTACCGGAGAAGACGTTCCCGCGCTGTACGAGGGCCGCGGTGCCGTCCTTCTGCACGGGGTTCCTGAAGCCCTGGAAGTAGGAGTTCTCCAGGACCATCTTCGTGCGGCCGCGCGCGTAGTTGCCGTACGAGGAGTTGATGCCCGTCCCGGCCACGTCCTCCAGGTAGTTGTTGTAGAGGTGCGCGTGGGCGATGTTGTCGGCCGAGGGGTTGCGCTGCTCGACCTCCTGGAACCAGTTGTGGTGGATGGTCAGGTCGGCGGTGACGTTCTCCGTCCAGCCGATGCCGAAGGCCTTGTTGTTGTTGCTCAGCCGGTTCCAGGACACGGTCACGTACGTGGTGTCCTTGCGGCTGTCGATCAGCCCGTCGGCCATGCTCCGCAGGTTGTTGTGGTCGATCCACACGTGGTGGGCGCCGTCCATCTGGACGGCGTCGAAGTCGTGGTCCTTGTCGTTCCAGGTGCCCTGGTACGTGTCCCGGATCGTGAGGTTCCGGATGATCACGTTGTGGACGCCCTCGCCGAGGAAGAACCCGCCGCCGACGATCTGCCCCGAGGTCCCCGAGCCCACGATCGTCTTGTCGGAGGCGACCCTGATCTCCCGGCCGACCGGGTTGATGTCGATGGCCGCCGCGACGACGATCACGTACGGCTCGGCGGCGGTCGCGTACTTCTCCAGGTCCGCCTGGGTCCTCACGGTGACGGTCCGGCCGCCCCGCCCGCCGTACGTCCCGTCCTGCCCCAGGGCGTCGACCGACGCGAAGCCGTCGGCCACGTCGCTCGCCCACGCGGGCGCCGCGGCGACGGCGGCCGCGGCGGCCCGCGCCTGCACGCCCTCCTCGACGACTCCCGACACGTCGCCGGACGCCGGCGTCGCGGCGAGGACCAGCGCCAGCGGGACGCCGGCCATCAGGGGGGCGGTGCTCCGTCTGCGGTGCAGTGTCCTGCCGCGGATCTCAGTCATGCGCGCCATGCGCCGAACTCCGTTCCGTGCGGGGGGATGGGGGCCCGTGGTGCGGGGCGGGCCGTCCCTTGGTGGGAGCCGGGCGCGGAAAGGTTGCCGGGCTCGGGAAGAGGAGTCCGGGGCGCGTCAGGTGCAGACCGGGGCGACGGTCTGGCCTTGCAGGTACGTGGACCGTTCCTCGTCCGTGAAGTCGCGCCGGAGGGCCGCGCAGATCCTCTGCTCCGCCTTCCGCACGTCGAAGTGGCGCACGGTCCACAGCCGCACGGTCCTGTCCCAGCCGCCGGCGGCGAGCGTGGTGCCGTCGGGGCTGTACGCCACCGAGGTCACGGCGTTGGTGTGGCCGGTGAGTGTGGTGCGGAGGGTGCCGGTGGCCGCGTCCCACAGCCGTACCGTTTGGTCGTCGCTGCCGGTGGCGAGGGTGGAGCCGTCGCGGCTGTACGCCACCGAGGTCACGGCGTTGGTGTGGTCGGTGAGTGTGGTGCGGGTGGTGTCGGTGGCCGTGTCCCACAGTCGCACCGTCTGATCCTCGCCGCCGGTGGCGAGTGTCCTGCCGTCGGGGCTGTACGCCACCGCGAGTACGAAGTCGGCGTGACCGTTGAGGGTCCTGCGAAGGGTGCCGGTGGCCGTGTTCCACAGCCGTACCGTGCGGTCCTCGCCGCCGGTGCCGAGGGTGGCGCCGTCGGGGCTGTACGCCACCGCCCTCACGGCGCCGGTGTGGCCGGTGAGGGTGGTGCGGAGGGCGCCTGTCGCGGTGTTCCACAGCCGTACGGTCCTGTCCCGGCCGCCGGTGGCGAGTGTTCTGCCGTCGCGGCTGTAGGCCACCGCGAGCACGGCGTCGGTGTGGCCGGTGAGGGTGGTGCGGAGGGCGCCGGTGTCCCTGTCCCACAGCCGTACGGTCCTGTCCCGGCCGCCGGTGGCGAGGGTGGTGCCGTCGGGGCTGTACGCCACCGCGAGCACCGGACCGGTGTGACCGGTGAGGGAGGCGCGGGGGGCGTTCGCGGTCAGGTCCCACAGCCGCACGGTCTTGTCCCAGCCGCCGGTGGCGAGGGTGGTGCCGTCGGGGCTGTAGGCCACCGCGAGCAGGGAGCCGGTGTGGCCGGCGAAGGTGGTGCGAGGGGTGCCGGTGGCCGCCTCCCACAGCCGTACCGTCTTGTCCGCGCTGGCGGTGGCGAGGGTGGTGCCGTCGGGGCTGTACGCCACCCGGTTCACGGCGTTGGTGTGGCCGGTGAGCGTGGTGCGGAGGGCGCCGGTGGCCGCGTCCCACAGCCGTACCGTCCTGTCGTCACTGCCGGTGGCGAGGGTCTTGCCGTCACGGCTGAACGCCGCTGAGTTCACGTTGTCGGTGTGGCCGGTGAGCACTCTGCGGGTGGTGCCGGTGGCCGTGTCCCACAGCCGCACCGTTCTGTCCGCGCTGCCGGTGGCGAGGGTCCTGCCGTCACGGCTGAACGCCACCGCGTAGATGATGTCGGTGTGGCCGGTGAGCACTCTGCGGGTGGTGCCGGTGGCCGTGTCCCACAGCCGCACCGTCCGGTCGTTGCCGGCGGTCGCGAGTGTCCTGCCGTCGGGGCTGAACGTCACCGTGTTCACATCGGCGGTGTGGCCGGTGAGGACGCGGCGGGTGGTGTCGGTGGCCGTGTCCCACAGCCGCACCTTGGCGTCCTTGCTGCCGGTGGCGAGGGTACGGCCGTCAGGGCTGTACGCCACCGCGTACACGCGGTCGGGGTAGCCGGTGAGGGTCCGGCGGAGGGTGTCGGTTGCCGTGTCCCACAGGCGCACCGTCCTGTCGTAGGCGGCGGAGGCGAGAGTCCTGCCGTCGGGGCTGAACGCCACGTTGAACACCGTGTCGGTGTGGCCGGTCAGGCGGTGCCGGAGGGGGAGCTCCGCGGCTGCGTACAGGCTGGCGGCGGCTTGGGCGGTGGGACTGGTGCGGTAGGCCTGGATGGCCAGGAGGGAGGCCAGGTCCGGGTTGGTGCCGATCAAGTCGTCGGACTGGACGACGAGTTGGTGCGACAGCCGTGACTGTGCCTCGTGCTGCGCGTCCACCGCGGTGTGCCGGAGCCACAGCGCGAGTCCGGTCGCGATCAGCGTCAGGACGAGCGCCCCGGCCAGGACCGCGTTGAGGCGGCGGGCGCGGCGCCCCCGGCGGGTCTCGGCGGCCTGGCTGGCCTGCAGGAACGCCTGTTCCACCGGGTCCGGGCGCAGCCGGGCGGGGGCGGCGGCCGCCCAGCCCAGGGCGATGCGCAGGGCGGTGCCGCGCTCCAGGTCCTCCGGACGCCGTCCGTGGTGCTGCCAGGTGCGGGCGGCCCGGCCGAGGCGGCGGTGGACCTGGAGGGCGGTGCGGTCGGTGTCGGTCCACTGGCGCAGCCGGGGCCAGGCCCGCAGCAGCGCGGCACTGACCGGGCGGAGGACGGCTTCCTCACGGTCGAGCACGTCCGCGTCGGCGAACACCGTGAGCACCTGACGTACGCGGTCCTGTTCCTCCGCCGGGCGGCCGGCCAGCAGTTCGTCGGGGTGGGCGGTGCGGACGCCGTCGTGGGAGCCGTCCGCGGCGCTGCCCGGGACGACGAGACGCAGCCACACCTCCCGGGCCGTCGCCCGCGCCTCGGGGGACAGGGACTGGTAGGCGGCCTCGGCCGCCTCGCCGAGATCCGGCACCGAGTCCGGCACCACGGGAGGGGCCCCGCGGGCCGCGGCACTGGCCCCCGCCCGCAGCGCCTGGAGGGTGTCGTGGTCGACGCCGAGCAGGCGCAGCAGCAGGGCGGCGGCACTGGGCCGGTCCTCGGGCCGCTTGGCCAGCGCGACGTCGGCCAGTGGCTGCAGGAGCGGGGGGAGGGCGGTGAGATCGGGGTGGTGTTCCATGGCGCGGACGACGGTCTCGCCGAGGTTCTCGCCGCGGAACGGTTCGGTGCCGGTCGCCGCGTACAGCACCACCGCGCCCCAGGCGAACACGTCGGCCGCGGGGTTCGCGGGCCGGCCCAGCAGGGTCTCCGGGGCGAGGTAGCCGAGGGTGCCCATGATGGCGCCGGTGTCGGTGAGCGTCGCCTCGGTGATCCGGGCGATGCCGAAGTCGATGACGCGCGGGCCGTCCGGGCCCAGCAGCACGTTGCTCGGCTTCAGGTCCCGGTGCACCACCCCCGCCCGGTGGATCGCGGCCAGCGCGGTGGTCACCCCGGTCGCCAGCCGCACCAGGGCGTCCCCCGCGAGCGGACCCGCCGCCCGCACCGCCGAGTGCAGGTCGGGGCCGGGCACGAACTCACTGACGATGTACGGACCGTCCGCCTCCGTGTCGGCGTCCAGCACCCGGGCCGTACAGAACGACGCCACCCGCTGCGCCGCCCGCACCTCCTTGGCGAACCGGTCCCGCGCCTTCGGCCCCGAGGCGACCCACGGGTGCAGCACCTTCACCGCCACCCGCGCCCCGGCCGGGTCGTACGCCTCGAAGACCACACCCTGCGCGCCGGACCCCAGCCGGGCGGCCAGCCAGTACGGCCCGACGTGCTGCGGATCCTCAGGGAGCAGACTTCGGCGTCCCATCACAGACCCCTCCGCCCCGGGTCGCGGGGCTGTACTCACCGTCCCACAACCGCTCCGGGCACGCACGGACTCGGCAGCACGTTCGGACGGGTGGCCCACGAGACGGCCGGGCGGTGCCTGCCGGAGTGGACAACGTGATCAGAGAGCCACCAGGTCAATGACGTTGATCACCACATGGCGGTTGGACACGACGTAGGTGATGAAGCCGCCCTCGAACGACGCCGACCAGCTGTTGTCCCGGTTGCTGAGCGCGGGCGTGCCGAACGGGTTGAGGCTGAGGCGCTTCTCCAGCGCTTCGAGCGAGGCACGGCGGGGCGTGCTCAGGGCGGCCCTGCGCCGGGCCGCGCGCTCGACGTATCTGGTCGCGTACGGGTTCATCCCGACCTGCCGGCGTCGATGGGCCGGTTGTCGGAGTCGTAGGCGTGACCGTCCGCGTCGCGGAAGAGCATGCCCTCGGTGTCGCCGTCGGTCATCCGCCTGACCGTCTGCTCCACCTCGTCCAGATAACCGGGCGTCGCACAGGCGCAGGCGAAGGGGAACCACCGGTCGGTCACGGAGTCGAGCGCCGGCCGGTCGAAGTCCGCCGCCGCGCTGAGCCAGTCCTGTTCGAAGGCCCGCAACCAGTCGGGCCGCCGTTGCAGGGCCGCGCGGATCGCCTCGGGCGTTCTCTCGCAGGAGCTCGGATCCACCTCGTGGGCCATGATCGGTTTCTCTTCTCCGGCGGGGGGCGGTGTGGCTGGACCGGAGGTACACGGTAGAGCGTGATGGGTGCCTGCTGGAGGACGACAGCGGCGGTGTCACCGTTCGTCTCCTGGGACGCGCTCGCCCCGGCTGACCGAGATCCGGATGACGTCCTCCAGGCACTCCGTCGCCCTGGTGAGCGCGAAGCGCATCGCCCGCTCACCGGCCTTGGGATCGGCGAGTACGGCTCTGGATCCTGCGAGCACCTGCTCGCCCGAGGCGAGCTGGGCCGCCTCCACGTCGTCGGCGAGCCGGGACAGGGTGCCGTCGCCGCCGTCGGAGCTCAGGTAGCAGGGTTTGCCTTCGGGTGTGGTCCAGGGCAGCAGGCGGAGATTCGTGGTCATGCGGAGACCTCCATCCCGTGGATGTGGCGGGGGCGGGGCCCGACGTCGATGCCGTGGGCGGCCGGCCAGAGGGCCTGGCGGCGCCGGCGTTGCAGCTTGCGCTCGCGGCGCTCGTCCGGGGTGAGGAGGTAGGGGCGTACGAGGGGGGTGTCCCACTCCTGCGGTTGTGCGTCGCGGGTGGCCTGTGGATGTACGGGCGGGGAGCAGGCCGGGGACGGGGCCGGTACGGCGTCGGCCCGGTGGCGTCCCTGGGCGGGCAGCAACGCCCGCAGGAGGAACAGCAGGACGAACTCGCAGGCTTCGGCGAGGCGTACGCGCATGGGTGTTCCCTGCTCGGTGCCGTGACAAGCGGCGATTACGGTTTGTGCTCCGATCGTCACTGGTGGCACGTACGCTGCGGAAGAGGTCCGGTGTTGTCTGGCGCGCCAGGCAACGGGGAGGGGTGACGTGGGGGAAAAGGTTGACGATGGGCTTGCTGGACTGGGGCGGGCGCTTCGATATCTGCGGGAGAAGGCGGGGAAGTCGCTTGGGCAATTGGCTCAGGAGACGTCCTACGACAAGAGCTATCTGAGCCGTCTGGAGTCCGGGCAGCGGCTGGCGAAGATGTCGGTCATGGAGGAGCTTGATCGGTTCTATGGGTCGGGCGACCTGCTGGTTCAGCTCTGGAAGGTGGCGCGGCACGACGCTTACAAGGACCAGTACAAGCAGTACATGCGCCTTGAAGCCGAGGCGCGGATCGTGCACGTGTTCACGTTGGGGTTTCCTGGGCTGTTGCAAACCGAGGACGTCGCTCGAGAGGCGTTGTCTGGAGCTCAGGCAACGGGTGAGACCGACGAGGCGGTTGACGAACAAGTGGCCGCGCGCATGGGTCGGCAACTGATCCTGCACCGCAATTCGGCGCCAACCGCCCGCTTCATCATCGATGAGTCTGCTTTCCGGCGCCGCTTTCCCACCGCGAAGACCTGGGAGGAGCAACTTCTGCACATCGAAGCCGCCGGTCTGTGCCCCAACGTCACTGTTCAAGTGCTTCCGTTCGCCGCTTAACCGCACCACATGGAGGGATCACTGACCCTGTTGTGGCTCAAGGACGGGGATGGTGTTGCCTACAAGGAAGGCAACACCGGTGGCGAGTTGTTGGACGATTCGGGAGACGTCATCTCCCATCGCCTGTCCTACGATCGGCTCAGAGACATGGCGCTGCCCCCGTCGGACTCACTGACGTTCATCCGGGGCATTCTGGAGGAGTTCAGGTCATGACCCACACCCCTGACCTCAGTGCTGCTGTGTGGCGCAAGTCGAGCTACAGCGACGGGGGAGCCAACAACTGCGTCGAGGTCTCCGACGGCCACCCCGGCATAGTTCCCGTCCGCGACAGCAAGGTTCCCGGAGCACCCCCGCTGATTTTTCCCACCGCCTCCTGGTCCGCTTTCGTGCTCATGGCGAAGTAGCAGTGGACCCCCTCGCCGTACGCAGGAAACGGCTGCCGAGCTGAGCGAAGGCATCCATGAGTTCCGGCGGCCCGACCACCTCGATCTCGGCGTCGTACTTGGCAAGAGCTGAGGCCAGGCCCGTCCAGGACCATGACCCGAGGGTGAGCCGGCAGCGGCCGTCGTCTAGCTCCTCGACCAGGCCCTCGCGGGTATAGAGGGACACGGTGGCGGCGTCCAGGCCTAGGATCACCGTCCCCCGGCACGGCCAATCCCCGGAGTCGTCGGTGGAGCCGCGGAAGACGCCGGTGACGTAGGTGGTGATGTCGCCGCCGGGAAGCTCGCGCCGGGTGAACCGGGGGCCGGTGGGGGTGCGTGGGGTGATCCGGTCGGCGCGGAAGGTGCGCCAGTCCTGCCGGTCGAGGTCGAAGGCGATGAGGTACCAGCGCCCGTCCCACGTGATGACGTGGTGGGGTTCGACACGGCGCGGCGACTCCTCGGTCGTCTGCCCGCTGCCGCTGACGTAATCGAAACGCAGGACCTCGCGGGCGTGCACGGCGGCGCTGACCGCGAGCAGCACGTCGCTGCCGACCGCGGCGGACGGCCGGGTGGTGGGCGGTTCGACGGCGGTGACCCGCAGGGCGTCGATGCGGTGGCGCAGCCGGGCGGGCATGACCTGGCGGATGGTGTGCAGCGCCCGCGCGGCAGGTTCGGCAAGGGTGTCGTCCGGCCGGGTCGCGGTGACCCGCAGGGCGACGGTGAGTGCGGCGACCTGTTCGTCGTCGAACAGCAGTGGCGGCAGCTCGGTGCCGGCGCCGAGCCGGTAGCCGCCGTCGGGTCCCTTCACCGCGTCGATGGAGTAGCCGAGCTCGCGGAGGCGGTCGACGTCGCGGCGCACGGTGCGCAGGCTGATGCCGAGGCGGCCGGCCAGCAGGGTGCCGGGCCAGTCGCGGCGGGTCTGCAGCAGTGACAGCAGGGTCAGCAGTCGGGCAGATGTCTTCGGCGGCGGCATGGAGCCGATTCTGCCCCGAGTAGGTGCCACAACCTGGCACCTACCCCTGCGAATCTTGCTCTCGAACCGGCCGGCACCGCGCGTGCCGGGCGGACGACCACGAGCAATCCCCCCTGGAGTCACAGGAGTCACCATGGCTTTCGCCACCACCGCCCACCTCAACTTCCGGGGCGACGCCCGCGAGGCGCTGGAGTTCTACCGGTCCGTCTTCGGCGGCCGGCTCACCGCCGTCACCTACGGCGACTTCGGCATGCCGAGGGAGCTGCCCGACGCCGACAAGATCGTCTTCGGTGAGGTCGTCGCCGACGACGGCTTCCGCGTCATGGCCTACGACATCCCCAGCCAGGCCGGTGCCGAGGCGGGCCCGGCCGGCACCACCCGGCGCGAGCACGGCATGACGCTGACCCACGAGCCGTTCTTCCTGTCCGTCCGCGGTGACAGCGCGGAGGAGGTCGGCGAGCTGTGGAAGAAGCTGTCCGAGGGCGCCACCGTCGTCGAGGAGTACGGGCCCGCGCAGTGGGCGCCGGCCTTCGGGATGCTGACCGACCGGTTCGGCGTCACCTGGGTGCTGGACGTGGCCGCCGAGTACAGCGCCGGCTGACAGGGCGTTCCTCCAAGGGGTGCACGCCACTGCGGGTGGCGTGCACCCCGGGCCCCCAGCCTCCCAGCCTCCCAGCGAAGGAACCTCCCCATGCGCACGCGCCCCTTGGGCCGCACCGGCATCCACGTCAGCCCCTACTGCCTGGGCACCATGATGTTCGGCCCCGCCGGTAACCCCGACCCCGACGACTGCACCCGGATCATCCACCGGGCGCTCGACGCCGGCATCAACTTCATCGACACCGCCGATGTCTACGGCGGCCACGGCGAGACCGAACGCATCGTCGGCAAGGCACTGAGGGGCCGCCGTGACGACGTCGTGCTCGCCACCAAGTTCAACGGGCCGATGGGCACCGACCCCAACCGGCGCGGCAACTCCCGCCGCTGGATCGTCACCGCCCTCGAGGGGTCCCTGCGGCGCCTGGGCGTCGATCACATCGACCTCTACCAGGTCCACCACCTCGACCACGAGACCGACACCGAGGAGACCCTCGCCGCCCTCACCGACCTGATGCGCGCCGGCAAGATCCGCGCGATCGGCCACTCCAACATGCCCGCCTCCGAGATCGTCGAGGCGCAGTGGGCCGCCGAGCGGCGCGGACTCGCCCGCTTCCGCACCGAACAGCCGACCTACTCGATCCTCAACCGCGGCATCGAACGCGAGATCCTCCCGGTCTGCGCGCGCCACGGCCTCGGCACCCTCGTCTGGAGCCCCCTGGCCATGGGCCTCCTCACCGGCCGCTACCGCAAGGGCGCGAAGCAGGAGATCTCCGGCGCCCGTATGCACTGGGTGCCCAGGCACATGACCGACGAGCGCAAACTCGACGCGGTCGAGCGCCTCCTTCCGATCGCCGAAGAGGCCGGTCTGCCGCTCACCCACATGGCCGTCGCCTTCGCCATCAGCCACCCCGCGGTCACCTCCGCCATCGTCGGTCCACGCACCACGGCCCACCTCGACGATCTGCTGGCCGGTGCCGGAACCGCCCTGGGCGACGATGTCCTCGACCGGATCGACGAGGTCGTCGCGCCCGGCACCGACCTCGGCACCATCGACGTCGCCCACGTGCCGCCGTCCCTCACCGAGCCCGGGCTGCGCCGCCGCCCCACCGGAGAACGCACGGCCGCCTGAATCCCCGGCCCACAGAACGGATCACCCGTGACCGCCCGCCTCAGCCCCCGGGCCCTCAACCGCGCGACCCTGGCCCGTCAGTTCCTGCTCGACCGCACCGGCGCCGGCCTCCCCGATACCGTCACCCACCTCGGCGGACTGCAGGCCCAGGAACCCCAGGAGCCGTTCGTCGGACTCTGGTCCCGGGTACGGGACTTCGACCCCCACGAGCTGTCGCGCCTGCTCGAACAGCGGACGCTCGTCCGTCTCCACCTCATGCGCCGCACCGTGCACCTGGTCACCGCCGACGACGCGTGGCACTGGCGGCCCCGCCACCACACTCTGCTCCGCCAGCGCACCCTCGGCACGTACCGCCGCGACCTCGCCGGCCTCGATCCGGACGTCCTCGCCGCACGGGCCCACGACCTCATGGCCGACGGCCTGCCCCGCTCCCTCGGCGACATCGGCCGGGCCCTCGCCGCGCACTGGCCCGGCATCCGGCCCCGGGTCCTGGGCGAATCCGCCGTGGCCGCACTCGTCCCCACTGTCCAGCTCCCGCCGCGCGGCACCTGGCGCAGCAAGGCCGGAGCGTCGTACCTGCCCCTGTCCACCTGGCTCGCCCGTACCGACCCGCCCGCCCCCGGCGGCGTCGACGCCGAACTCGTCCGCCGGTACCTGCGCGCCTTCGGTCCCGCCACCAGCACTGACCTGCGCGCCTGGTGCGGCCTGGCCGGCCTGCCGGGGGCCGTCGCCGCCCTCCGCGATGCCGGCGAGCTGATCAGCTTCCGCGACGACCGGGGCCGCGAACTGCTCGATCTCCCCGACGCCCCGAGACCCGACCCGGACACCCCCGCCCCCGTACGCTTCCTGCCCGCCTTCGACAACGCCGTCCTCGGCTACCACGACCGCACCCGCCTCATCGACGACACCCACCGCGGCCTCTCCGTCGCCGGTGAACGCCTCGTCCTCGTCGACGGCCGGGTGGCCGCCACCTGGACCACCGACAACAGCACTGGCACCGTCACCGTAAACCCCCTCCGCCCCCTCACCCCCGCCGACCACACCGCGATCAACAACGAGGCCGACCGCCTCGCGGCCTTCCTACGGGAACCCGTCCGTCCGTGGCACGACGCGCAGGGAGCCGTACCCCCTAAGGAAGCTCCGGCGGTGCCGTAGGCGCCCCCGGCAACCGCACCGTCGCCACCGTGCCGCCCCCCTCCGCGCGCGCCAGCGCGACCTCACCTCCCGACTGCCGCACCGTCCTCGCCACGATCGACAGCCCGAGGCCCGAACCCGGAAGGGCCCGCGCGCTGGGTGAGCGCCAGAAGCGGTCGAAGACGTAGGGGAGGTCCTCGGCGGGGATGCCGGGGCCGTGGTCGCGGACGGTCAGGACGCCCTCCGTGAGGGACACCTCGACCGTCCCGCCCTCCGGGCTGAACTTCACCGCGTTGTCCAGGATGTTGACGATCGCCCGTTCCAGGGCCGCCGGTTCGGAGCGGACGTACCAGGGGGCGAGGTCCGCCGTGATCGTCAGTTCCGGGCCGCGCAGGCGGGCGCGGCGCAACGCCGACTCCACCGTGTCCACGAAGTCCACCACCTGGACGCGGTCGCCGTGCCGGTCCGTGTCCGAGTCGGAGCGGGACAGTTCCTGGAGGTCTCCGATGAGCGAGGCCAGTTCGGTCATCTGGGCCTTCACCGAGGCGAGCAGCGCCTTGCGGTCCTCCGCCGGGATCGCCCGGCCCGTCTCCTCGCTGCGCGCCAGCAGCTCGATGTTCGTGCGCAGGGACGTGAGGGGGGTGCGGAGCTCGTGCCCCGCGTCCGCGATGAGCTGTTGCTGGAGCTCGCGGGAGTTCGCCAGCGCGCTCGTCATGGAGTTGAAGGACCGGGACAGGCGAGCGATCTCGTCCTCCGCCTCGTCCTCCACCGGGATACGGATGGTCAGGTCCTCCGTGCGTGCGATGTGTTCGGCGGCCTCGGTCAGCTTGTCGACGGGACGCAGGGCCGCACGGGCCACCACCAGACCGGTCGCGCCCGCGCCCACGACCCCGATGCCGGAGACGAGGAGGAGCAGCAGGGCCAGGTCGTTGAGGGTGTCCTGAGTGCCGGTCAGCGGCGCGGCGATCACCAGGGCGTACCCCTCGACCGGCACCGCACCGTTCAGGGGCTGGCCGGCTGTCAGGGGCATGGTGAGCACCCGTACGGGATTGCCGTCGCTGTCCGTGCCGTTGCGGAACACGGCCGTCTCGTGCTCGGAGTCGCCGGCGATCCGCTTGTCGTCGCCGGTGACCTCGACCGAGCCCGCCGAGTCGACGAACACGCAGACGGCGCCCTCCGCGTCGACCACCTGGTAGTACATGGACCTGGCCTGCGGGCCGAAACCGTTGTCGCTGCCGGACTGACCGGACGGGGTCTGGGGACAGTTCCGGAGCAGGTTGCTGATCTTGGACGTGGGCAGCGGCTGTTTGGCCGCTCCCTGCAGATCGTCCCCGATCTCGTCGTACAGCTTCTGCTGCACCACGAACCAGCAGCTCACCGACACCGCCGCCACCGCGAACGCCACCGCCGCCGCCACCAGCAGCGACAGCCGGGCCCGCAGGGGCAGGGAGCTGTACCGGCGGACGAGTTTCCTCACTCCGCGCCGCCCGAGCGCAGCACGTAGCCCACGCCGCGCACCGTGTGCACGAGCCGGGGCTCGCCGCCCGCCTCGGTCTTGCGGCGCAGGTACATCACGTACACGTCGAGGGAGTTCGAGGACGGCTCGAAGTCGAAGCCCCAGACCGCCTTCAGGATCTGCTCGCGGGTGAGCACCTGGCGCGGGTGCGCCATGAACATCTCCAGGAGCGTGAACTCGGTGCGTGTCAGCTCCACCGGGCGGCTGCCGCGCGTGACCTCCCGGGTCGCCAGGTTCATGGTCAGATCGCCGAAGGCCAGCACGTCCTCCGGCGGCGCCCCCCGGTCCGCGGCCCTCGCCGCCGCGTACGTGCTGCGCCGCAGCAGCGCGCGGATCCGGGCGAACAGCTCGTCCAGCTCGAACGGCTTGACGAGGTAGTCGTCCGCTCCCGCGTCCAGACCGGTGACGCGGTCGCCGACCGTGTCGCGCGCCGTCAGCATCAGGATCGGCGTCAGGTCGCCCGCGCCGCGGATCCGGCGGGCGGCGGTCAGCCCGTCCATGCGCGGCATCTGGATGTCCAGGACGACCAGGTCGGGCCGGTACGCGGCGGCCTTCTCCAGCGCGTCCGCGCCGTCCACGGCCACCTCGGTGCCGTACCCCTCGAAGGCGAGGCTGCGCTGGAGTGCTTCGCGCACGGCCGGCTCGTCGTCGACGATCAGGATGCGCTGGGGTTCACGGTCGCCTTCGGCGGGGCTCATGGTGGTGTCGTTCCTCGGGTGCGCGGGGACATGTGGACGGGGCGGGCGGGCACGGGGCGGGCGCCTCCGGCCTCAGCCTCGCACGTCCGGCGGCCCGGCAGCAGGGACCCCCGGACGGTACGGCCCGTACGGACGGCCCGTTCGGACGGACGATGCTCAGCTGTCCGCGCCGCCCGCCCGCAGCGTGCTCAGGTCCGACTTCACGGTGTTGATCGGAATGGCGAAGCCGAGGCCGACGCTGCCCGCGGAGGCGGAGGACGACGAGCCGCTCGCCGAGTACATCGCCGAGTTGATGCCGATGATGTTGCCGTTCATGTCGATCAGGGCGCCGCCGGAGTTGCCCGGGTTGAGGGAGGCGTCCGTCTGGAGCGCCTTGTAGGTGGTGGTGGAGGAACCGGTGTCGCCGTTGAACTGGCGGCCGCCGAACTCGAAGGGCCATCCGCCGCCCTGCTGTTGCTGCTGCCCCTGGCTCTCGTCCGTGGAGACGGTCACGTCCCGGTCGAGGGCGGACACGATGCCGCTGGTGACGGTGCCGGTCAGACCCTCGGGGGAGCCGATCGCCACGACCTCGTCGCCGACCTGGACGTCGTCCGAGTCGCCGAGGGAGGCCACCGTCAGGCCGGAGGCGTTCTCCAGCTTGATCAGGGCCAGGTCCTTGGCGCTGTCGGTGCCGACGACCTGCGCGGAGTACTCCTTGCCGGCGTCGGTCGTGACCGTGATCGAGGAGGCGCCGGAGACCACGTGGTTGTTGGTGATGATCTCGCCGTCGGTCGTGATGATCACGCCGGACCCGGTGGACGCACCGGCGTTCGAGGTGGCGCTGATCTCCACGATGCTCGGGCTGACGGCCTTGGCGACCCCGGCGACGGTGCCCTTCTCGCTGGTCGGGACCACGCTGGTGGTGCGGCTGGAGGCGGCGGCGACCGTGTCGTTGCCGGTCAGCTCCTGGATGCCGTAGGCGGTGCCGCCGCCGATGGCGGCGGCCACGATCGCCACGGCGGCGAGCAGGGCCACCGGACCGCGGGCGCGCTTCCTGGGCTTCGGAGCCGGTTCGTGTCCGACCGGCGCCGCGTCCGGCTCGTACGCCGGCGGGGGCGGCCACTCCGGGTTGACGGGAGCGACGGGAGTGGCGGCCGTTACGGGAGTGCAGGTGTGCTGTGCGTGTCCCTGGGGGTACTGCTGCTCGTACTCGCCGCTGCGGCGGAAGCTGCTCTCGGTCATGTCCATGAGCCTCGCGCCCGACCATGAGAGCTTCCTGAGCGAGAGCTGAGAAGCCCGAAAGAACCTCGTTCGCCCGATAGGAAGACGTACGGTCCTACCGGCACCCGCACGAACGCCGGACCACCAGCCGCGACGGGAACAGCTTCACCCGCTCCCGCCGGGAGCCCGCCACCCGCAGCCCGTCGTCGAGCACGAGGTCCACCGCCGCCCGGGCCATCGCCGGACGGTCCGTCCCGACCGTCGTCAGCGGCGGGTCCGTCAGCCCGGCCTCCTTGACGTCGTCGAAGCCGGCGACCGCCAGCTCCCCGGGCACGTCGATGCGCAGCTCGCGCGCCGCGCGCAGGACGCCGATCGCCTGGTCGTCGGTGGAGCAGAAGATCGCGGGCGGCCGGTCGGGACCGGCCAGCAGCTCCAGGGCGATCCCGTACGCGTCGTACCGGTTGTACGGCGCCTGGAACAGACGCCCCTCCGTGGGGATGCCCGCCTCCCGCATCGCGCGCCGCCACCCCTCGACGTGGTCGGAGACGGGGTCGCCGACCAGCGGGGTCTCCGCGACACCGCCCATGCAGGCCACGTACGGGTGCCCGTGCTCCAGCAGGTGGCGCACCGCGAGCTGGGCGCCGCCGATGTCGTCCGTGACGACCGCGACGTCGTCCATCGCCTCGGGCCGCTCGTGCAGCAGGACCACGCGGGCGTCCCAGGCGTCTATCTCGGCGGCGGCGTTGTCGGACAGGGCGTGGCTGACGAGGATCAGCCCGGAGACCCGCATTCCGAGGAAGGCCCGCAGGTAGTGGACCTCGCGCTCGGCGATGTAGTCGGAGTTCCCGACGAGGACCATCTTGCCGCGCTCGGCGGCCGCCTGTTCGACCGCGTGGGCCATCTCCCCGAAGTAGGGCTGGCGCGCGTCCGGCACGATCAGGCCTATGAGCTCGGTCCGCCGCGACGCCATGGCCTGGGCCACCCGGTCCGGCCGGTAGCCCAGCTCCTTGATCGCGGCGAGGACACGCTCGCGCGTGGCCGGGGCGACCGGCCGGGGTCCGTTGTTGATCACGTAGCTGACGACGGCGGTCGACGTCCCCGCCAGCCGCGCCACGTCGTCCCGAGTCACCTTGGCCACGCGCGGAGTCTACGCGGATTGCAATGCTCTGGGCAGGGCGTACCGGTTCCTCGTACGCGCCCGGTGCGCCCCCGCGCGGGGAGCGCGGGGCGCTAGGCCTCCGCGCGCACCCCGGCGGCGTCCGCCGCGGCTGTCTCCTCGGCGGGGGCGGCCTCGGACTGCCGCTGAGCGGACGCGGCCTTGGCCTCTCCCGCGGAGCGGTCCCCCTTCTCCGGGGTCACGAAGCGGTAGCCCACGTTCCGCACGGTGCCGATCAGCGACTCGTGCTCGGGGCCGAGCTTGGCCCGCAGCCGCCGTACGTGCACGTCGACGGTCCGCGTGCCGCCGAAGTAGTCGTAGCCCCAGACCTCCTGGAGCAGCTGCGCGCGCGTGAAGACGCGGCCCGGGTGCTGGGCGAGGTACTTCAGGAGCTCGAACTCCTTGAAGGTCAGGTCGAGCACGCGGCCCTTGAGCTTGGCGCTGTACGTCGCCTCGTCCACCGACAGGTCGCCGTTGCGGATCTCCATCGGCGAGTCGTCGTTGACGATCTGCTGGCGGCCCATGGCGAGCCGCAGCCGGGCCTCGACCTCGGCGGGACCCGCGGTGTCCAGCAGCACGTCGTCGATGCCCCAGTCGGCGGTGACGGCCGCGAGGCCGCCCTCCGTGACCACGAGGACGAGCGGGCAGCCGGGCCCGGTCGACCGCAGCAGCTGGCACAGGCTGCGCACCTGCGGGAGATCGCGGCGGCCGTCGATCAGGATGACGTCGGCGCCGGGGGTGTCGACCAGGGCCGGGCCCTCGGCGGGGGCCACGCGCACGTTGTGCAGGAGCAGGCCGAGGGCGGGGAGCACCTCCGTCGACGGCTGGAGGGCGTTGGTCAGCAGCAGCAGAGAGCTCATCGCGCCCCTCCCCCGTGCGTGCGGCCTCGCTCGGGCATCCGGGTCGTCGTCGGTTCGTGCACGGTTCGCTCGCCCATAACGTTCGGTTCCTCCTCGGTCCCTGCGATGGGGCACCTCCCACGCCCAGGAAGGCGGTGGGGGAGTCTGCGGCACTGCTTCGTACGGTGCGAATCCCGCGCCCCGGGGACCCGCCGCGCCACGAACACGCCGTACACCTGCGGTTTCCCGCGTCGTATACAACGCTTCCGAAAGCACAAAAGGACCCGGAGGCAACGTTGCCCGAGTCCTTCGCCCAGCAGAATAGCCCACATGAGCACTGGTCCGGCAGGTCATATGACGTCGCGGCCCGTCGATCCGCGCTCCGGGACGGGCGGGCGCACGCCGCCGCGGAGGTTTCCGCGCACGTACGACGGGGTGTCGCGCGCCGTCGTATACGAGCCGGGTTCCCTCGTATACGACCCCTGAACGCCATCCTCGCGTCACCCGGTGTTCGTGGTCCCACGCGACTCCCCGGGCGCATGAGGGGCGCACGGATGCGTATCGGGGCGCGCACACAGTCTCGCGGCGTCCGGTGCGTCCCGCTTTCGTACGGTGTTCGATCGCCGTTCGGTCCCCGGGCCCCCTTGCGCGGCGCGGGCGGCTAGCCTGGCGGTGTTCACAGCGCGTACCGGCACCGGTGTGCGTCACGACGATCGAGGGACGAGATGGCAAAGGGCACGGTGCGGTACTGGGCCGCGGCCAAGGCCGCCGCCGGGACCGCCGAGGAGCCTTACGACGCGGGCACGCTCGCCGAGGCGCTGGACGCGGTCCGCGAGCGACACCCGGGCGAACTGGTCCGCGTGCTGCGGCGATGCTCGTTCCTCGTCGACGGCGATCCCGTGGGCACCCGCGGGCATGAGACGGTACGGCTGGCCGAGGGCGGCACGGTCGAGGTGCTCCCCCCGTTCGCAGGAGGGTGAACCAGACCATGAGCAACCAGCCCCACGGCTCCTCCTACGAGGGGTACGACCCGTACCGGCAGCAGCCCGGTCAGCAGCACTCCGCCCAGCAGCAGCCGGCCCAGTCCGCCTGGCAGTACGCGGAGGCGCACGACCAGCAGTACGCCCAGGAGTGGTCGGGCCAGACCTGGGAGACCCAGGTGCAGCCACCGGTCCCCGCGGTGGACGCGACGGAGACGGCCTACCTGCCGCCCCAGCAGTACGGGCAGCAGCAGCCCCATGCCTCCCAGGGCTACGGCACCGACCAGTGGCAGCAGTACGCCGCGCAGCAGCAGCCGCCGCACCCGCAGGCCGGAGCGCAGCACGTGCAGAGTTACGGCGGGCCCCAGGGGTACGCGCAGCCCCAGCCCCAGACGCACGGTCAGCCCCAGACGCACGGCCAGCCCCAGACGCACGGCCGGCCGCACGCGCAGGGCCGTCCTCAGCCGCACGCCCAGCCCGCCATGCAGCCGCAGCACCAACAGCACCAACAGCACCTTCAGCAGCACCAGCCACATCAGCCGCAGACCCAGTCCCAGACCCAGCCCCAGCCGTCACCCGCCCCCGCCGCGGCTGCCGCCGCCGAGGAGGAGCAGGAGCCCTCGTACGGTCCCGCGACCCTCACCGGCAACGCCCGGATCACCGACGCCCAGCGCGCCCGCGCCGAGGGCCGGTCGCCGATCATCGATCCCGGCATGCAGCCGGCGCTGCTCACCGCCGTCCTCGGGGCCCTGCTCTCCGTGACGGCTGCGGTCGGCGAGTTCGCCCTGGTCGTGCCGCTGGTGATCCTGCAGGCGGTGACCGCGGCCGGCTGGTTCCGGCTGAACGGGATGTGGCCCGCCCGGCAGGGCATCGCCCTGGCCTTCGCCGGCGCGCTGACCGCCGACGTGGCCCTGCTCGCGGCCGGCCGGGAGAACGCGCCGGCCGCCATCCTCGGCACCCTCGGCGTGTGGGTCCTGCTGGCGCTGGTGCTCCAGCTGCGCAGCCACGCCGACCCTGACGAGCGCATGTACGGCCTGA
This sequence comes from Streptomyces ruber, assembly GCF_014648075.1. Lineage (GTDB taxonomy): Bacteria > Actinomycetota > Actinomycetes > Streptomycetales > Streptomycetaceae > Streptomyces > Streptomyces ruber. The sequence goes on from NZ_BMQK01000001.1 coordinate 24,994, forward strand.
CGGCGACGGTCGCGTCGGCGGCCCTGTCGATCATCGCCGCCGGGCACCTGGCGGCCGAGCCCGACGCGGTGACGGCGGGCGCGGCGGCGGTGGCCGTGGCCATGGTGGCCCGCGCCCTGCCCCTGCCCACCGCGGGCTCCGTGGTCCTGGCGCTGCTGGCCGGTGCGGGCACCGGGACCGCGGTCGGCTCGATGACGGACCTGGGCGGGCAGGGCGCCCTCCTGGGACTGGGCGCGGCCGTGTGCGCCCTGGTCGGCCATCGCGTCGCCGCCTACGACTACCCGTCCCGCTTCGTGCACTTCACCGCCGGTGTCGCCCTGCCCCTCGCGGCGGCGGCGCCCGCGGTCTACCTGCTGGGCCGCGCGCTGGGATAGGCGCGGTGCGCTCACTGTGTGATCGACGACTCCCCGGTGGGCGCCGTGTTCCGGGCCCCGCCGGGCTAGGGTCACGGGCAGCGGCCGGCCACATGGGTGGCCGACCACGGAGCAGCGGAGAACGGGGCGGAGCAGGGACATGCGGGCACTGCGCACATTGATCATCGTCGTCGTGGTACTCGGCGGCCTCTTCGTGATCGCGGACCGCGTCGCGGTCAACTTCGCCGAGAACGAGGCCGCCGACAGACTGCGCGCCAACGAGGGCCTGGCGAGCACACCGGACGTGTCCATCAAGGGCTTCCCGTTCCTGACCCAGGTCGTGGGCGGCGAGCTGGACGACGTCGAGGTCGGCATACCGGACTACGAGGCGTCCTCCGGCGACGGCGGTGACACCGTCCGGATCACCGGGCTCAAGGCCGACATGCGCGGCGTCGTCTTCTCCGGGGACTTCAGCTCGGCCACCGCCCGCTCGGCCACCGGCAGCGCCACCATCCCGTACGACGAACTGCTCAAGGCCGCGCAGTCCGAGCCCACCGAGATCGCCCCCGGGGTCACGGCGCGGGTGGTCGGCCTCTCCGACGGCGGCAACGGCAAGATCAAGATCGAGCTCGACGGGACCGTCCTCGGCGTCGACCTGCCCCGGCCGGTCTCCGTGCTCAGCTCGGTCGCCGTCGAGGACGGCACCGTCCGGCTGCGCGCCGACTCCCTGCCGAACCTGGGCGCGGACCTGGGCGAGGAGTCGGTCCGCTCGCTCACCGACTTCCAGCAGGCCATCGACCAGCTCCCCGGCGGCATCCAGCTCGACAAGGTCGAGGGCGCCGCGGACGGCGTGAGGATCACGGTGAAGGGTTCGGACGTCAAGCTGGCGGGGTAGTACGCCCCGTCGAGTGAGGTGAACGTCCCGGCCCGGGCGGCGAGCCGCCGTCCGTAAGGCGAGACGCGGCCGTCCGTACCGCGGTTGCGGCGGCCGGTACGCCCGTCCGGGAGTCCGGCGGGACGCGCCGACCCGCACGAGCCCGGGCCGATCCCGATCGGAAGTCCCGCATCGTGGACGATCCTGTCTCACCATCCGAACCATCGGTGACACGCCCGCCCGTCCGTCCTTACGATCGGGCACATGAAGCAGCGACAGGCGGACCTCACGAAGCGGCGGGCAGTAGACCTGTGCCGCGTCGCCGCCATGCTCTGTCGCGCCGTCTGACGGGAGCGTCGGCTCCCGTTCCCCGGGCCCTGGTCCGTTCCGTTCCGGACCTCCAGAGCCGCCCCGTGCGCCGTGTCGCCGCCCGAGGGCCCGAACCGCGCACCCTTCCTCTTCGTTCACGCACAGCCCCGCCGCAACTGCCCCGGAGGAGAAAAGCATGAGCCGCAGCGACGTCCTGGTCGACGCCGACTGGCTGCAGGACCACCTGGACGACGAGAACCTCGTCGTCGTCGAGGTGGACGAGGACACCACCGCGTACGACAAGAATCACATCAAGAACTCGATCAAGCTCGACTGGACCAAGGACCTGCAGGACCCGGTCCGCCGCGACTTCCTCGACCAGGAGGGCTTCGAGAAGCTCCTCTCGGCCAAGGGCATCGCCAACGACAGCCTGGTCGTCCTCTACGGCGGCAACAACAACTGGTTCGCGGCCTACGCCTACTGGTACTTCAAGCTGTACGGCCACGAGAACGTCAAGCTCCTCGACGGCGGCCGCAAGAAGTGGGAGCTGGACGCCCGCGAGCTGGTCGAGGAGGTGCCCGAGCGCGCCGCCACCCAGTACAGGGCCAAGCCGCAGGACACCTCGATCCGCGCCTTCCGTGACGACGTCGTCGCCGCGATCGGCAACCAGAACATCGTCGACGTGCGCTCGCCCGACGAGTTCTCCGGCAAGCTGCTCGCCCCGGCCCACCTGCCGCAGGAGCAGTCGCAGCGCCCCGGCCACGTGCCGACCTCGCGCAACATCCCGTGGTCGAAGAACGCCAACGACGACGGCACCTTCAAGTCCGACGAGGAGCTCAAGGCCCTCTACGAGGACGAGCAGATCGACCTCTCCAAGGACACCATCGCCCTGTGCCGCATCGGTGAGCGTTCCTCGCTGACCTGGTTCGTGCTGCACGAGCTGCTCGGTGTCGAGAACGTCAAGAACTACGACGGCTCGTGGACCGAGTACGGCTCCCTCGTGGGTGTGCCGATCGAGCTCGGCCCGGCCAAGTAAGCAACCCGCCCCCGGCCAGAACCCGTCAGACCCCTGGAGAGACACATGTGCGGAGCGAAGCCCGGCGGCCCGGACGCCTCGACGATCAAGCCCGGTGAGACCACCATCCAGGGTCAGGTGACCCGCGACGGCGAACCGGTGACCGGCTACGTCCGGCTGCTGGACTCGACCGGTGAGTTCACCGCCGAGGTGCCCACCTCGGCGACCGGACAGTTCCGCTTCTACGCGGCCGAGGGCACCTGGACCGTGCGGGCCCTCGTCCCCGGTGCCACGGCGGACCGCACCGTGGTCGCCCAGCGGGGCGGCCTGGCGGAGGTGGCGATCGCCGTCTGACGGCGACCGCCGGCAGGCGACATCCGCAGGGCCGCGTGCACGGGCCGGACACCCGTCGCCGCGGCCCTGCGGCGTGCGTACGGGCCTACGCTGGAAGGCATGTACGCACAGCGTCGGCACGTGTACTTCGCCATGATGGGGATCTGCCTGACGCTCTTCGTCCTGGGCGGCGCCGTCGTGCGCCTGTGGTCGGTCCCCCTGGCCGTCGGCATGTGCGTGGTGGCCATGGTCATCCCCCCGCTGGCCGCGATCGTGGCCAACCGCAGAGGCCCCGAGGACCGCTGGTGGGACGATCCCTCCGGTGATCCGGGATCCGACGAGTGGTGGGACGAGCTGGACGGCAGGAAGCGGCGCCGGTAGCCGGGAGCGGCCGGCCCGGTACCGGCTCAGTACACGAGCGCCTGGGTGCCGTCCGCCATCGCCTCCTGCACGAACACCTGGGCGCCCGCGATCCGCACGCCCTTGATGACGTCCCCCTCCGTGATGTCGCGACGGGCCGCGCACTGCGTGCACAGGGTGACGCGACCGCCGGACAGGAGCGAGTCGAGCAGATCGGGCAGCGGGGCGGCGTGCGGAAGGTCGAACTCGGCGGCACGCCCCGGCAGCGCGAACCAGGCGGACTCACCGGTCAGCCACAGGGACACCTCCACCCCGCTGGCCACGGCCACCGCCGCCACGGTGAACGCCTGCGAACAGCGTTCGGGAGCGTCCGCGCCGGCCGTCACCTTGATCACGAGCTTCTTCGCCATGCCGGAATGGTAGTCCGCGCGGTGATCCGTCCGGTGGCCGCGGAGCCGTCTGCCCGGCTGAGCCCCACCTCACGGAGAAACCCGGACCCCCGCCGCGTAAGCTGGGGCCCGGCCCCGTGTACGTGGAGACACCGCTACACCCGCTCAATCGAGGAGCACCCCGTGGAGATCTTCTTCGAAGTCCTGCTGGTCCTGGTCGCCGTCGGCGTCCTCGCCTTCACCGGACTGGCTGTGAAGAAGCTGTACCAGGGCCAGCTCTGACCCCCATCGAGGAATTTCCGAACTCATGATCGAGATCCCGTCCGACCTGCACAAGGACCTCGTCCCGCTCGCCTTCCTGCTCGGGAACTGGGCCGGCGCGGGCGTGCACGACTTCCCCGGCGACGAGAAGTGCAACTTCGGCCAGGAGGTCACCTTCACCCACGACGGCCGGGACTTCCTGGAGTACCACTCGCACACGTGGGTCCTCGACAAGGACGGCAACAAGGTGCGTCCGCTGGAGACCGAGTCCGGTTTCTGGCGCATCGACGCCGAGCGCAAGGTCGAGGTCACGATGGTCCGTGACGACGGCGTGGTCGAGGTCTGGTACGGCGAGATGGCGGACAAGAAGCCGCAGATCGACCTGGCCACGGACGCGGTGGCCCGGACGGCGGCCTCCGGCCCGTACAGCGGCGGCAAGCGGCTCTACGGGTACGTCAAGAGCGACCTCATGTGGGTCGGCGAGAAGCAGACCCCCGAGGTCCCGCTGCGCCCCTACATGTCGGCCCAGCTGAAGAAGGTCGTCACGCCCGAGGAAGTGGAGCGCTGGGCCAAGGCCCTCCCGGACGACATGCCCGACGACGGGATCGCCTTCTTCAAGTAGCCCTAGACTTCCAGTGTGGTGAGCACCGACTGGAAGAGCGACCTCAGGCAGCGCGGCTACCGGCTGACGCCTCAGCGTCAGCTGGTCCTGGAGGCCGTGGACACCCTGGAGCACGCGACCCCCGACGACATCCTCGCCGAAGTGCGGAAGACGGCGTCGGGGGTCAACATCTCCACCGTGTACCGCACGCTGGAGCTGCTGGAGGAGCTCGGGCTGGTCTCGCACGCCCATCTGGGGCACGGTGCGCCCACCTACCACCTCGCGGACCGGCACCACCACCTGCACCTCGTCTGCCGCGACTGCACGAACGTGATCGAGGCCGATGTCGAGGTGGCCGCCGAGTTCACGGACAAGCTCCGCGAGACGTTCGGTTTCGACACCGATCTGAAGCACTTCGCCATCTTCGGCCGGTGCGAGGAGTGTGCCCGCAAGGCTTCGGCCGGGGATTCAACTACCAAGTCGTAGGCTTGCTCCCATGAAGAGCCCCCTGCTGTCCCTGCCCGGCGCCGTCCCCGCCGAAGGCGTGGACGAAGGCGTCGCCGCCCACTACGGCGATCTGTTCCGCGAGCAGCGCGCCCTCGCCGACGGAAGCGGTTTCGTCGACCTCTCCCACCGGGGGGTCGTGACCGTCACCGGCGAGGACCGGCTCAGCTGGCTGCACCTGCTGCTCACCCAGCACGTCAGCGATCTCCCGGCGCACCAGGCCACCGAGGCGCTCGTGCTGTCCGCCAACGGTCACGTCGAGCACGCGCTGTACCTCGTCGACGACGGGCAGACCGTCTGGGCCCATGTGGAGCCCGGCACGCAGGGCGCGCTGGTCGCGTACCTGGAGTCGATGAAGTTCTTCTACCGGGTCGACGTGGCCGACCGCACGGACGACATCGCGGTCGTGCACCTGCCCGCCGGGTCCATCGCCGAGGCCCCCGAGGGCGTCGTCGTCCGCGAGACGCCGTACGGCCGTGACCTCTTCCTGCCCCGCCAGGACCTGGAGTCGTACGCGGCGGACGCCGGCCCGGCCGCCGGGCTGCTCGCGTACGAGGCCCTGCGCGTCGAGCACCACCGGCCCCGTCTCGGCTTCGAGACCGACCACCGGACCATCCCGCACGAGCTGGGCTGGATCGGCACCGCGGTGCACCTGCAGAAGGGCTGCTACCGCGGCCAGGAGACCGTGGCCCGCGTGCAGAACCTGGGCAAGCCCCCGCGCCGCCTGGTCTTCCTGCACCTGGACGGCAGCGAGGTGCACCTGCCCGCGCACGGCACGGAGATCCGCGTCGCCGGTGAGGGGGAGGCCGAGGGCCGGAAGATCGGCTTCGTCACCACGTCCGTACGCCACCACGAGCTCGGCCCGGTCGCGCTCGCGCTGGTCAAGCGCAACGTCCCGGTGGACGCGCGCCTGCTGGCCGGGGACACGGCGGCGGCGCAGGAGGTCGTGGTCGAGCCGTAGGGCCAGCGGTCCCGCCTCGCCGCCGTCAGACCTCGATCAGCACCGTGAACGGGCCGTCGTTCGTCAGCGACACCCGCATCTGCGCGCCGAACCGGCCCGTCGCCACCGTCGCGCCGAGCGCGCGCAGCCGGGCGACCACCTCGTCCACGAGCGGCTCGGCGACCTCGCCGGGCGCGGCGGCGTTCCAGGTGGGGCGGCGGCCCTTGCGGGCGTCCCCGTACAGCGTGAACTGGCTGATGACGAGCAGGGGCGCGTCGATGTCGCTGCACGACCTCTCGTCCTGCAGCATGCGGAGCGACCACAGCTTGCGCGCCAGCCGGTCCGCCTTCTCCTTGGTGTCCTCGTGGGTCACGCCGACGAGGACGCACAGTCCCTCGCCGTGGATCTCCCCGACCGTCTCGCCGTCGACGACGACGCTCGCGCCGTCCACCCTCTGCACCACCGCTCGCATGGGGACCATGATGCCGTGAGATCCGGTGTCACCCGTTCGGGGGGCAGGGCGGGGGTCGGCGTGAGCGCCGGTGCGCGCCGCGCACAATCGTTTCGCCTCGGCTGTTACCGCTGGACCGCGAGGATGGTCGTTCTTAATATCCTCAACCGGCCATCTGGGCCGATCAAGGGCACTCGGTCACATAGCGTCCACTTCTGGTGGCACCATGCGGGTGTTGCGGTGCCCGCCTGACGCGGACCGCGCCGGTCGAGGGGACGGTTGACACCAGCATGAGCACTTCGAGGGCGAGCACGACGAGTACGACCAGTCCGACGAGCACGTCGAGTACGTCGAGTACGACTGGGAGCGCGGGCTTGGGCGCGGGGGTGTGGTCCGCGGAGTGGGTGGCCGCGGGAGCACCCCGCCCGCCCGCTCAGCGCACGGACAGCACGCCCCTGCCCTCCCGCCCCCCACGCCCCTGCCTGTCCGGGCTCCGGCTGTCCGAACTGCGGGTGCTGCGCCGGAACGCCCAGCGGGACGAGGCCGACCTCAGCTATGTGCGGCGGCTGCTGCAGGGGCGCATCGACATCCTGCGCGCGGAGCTGTCCCGACGGGGCGGCCGGGCGGGCGGTCCGGCGGCGCCCGTGGGCCTGGTCGACCGGCTCCCGGAGATCCTCCGGGACGCGCCCGCCCGCCAGCGCTCCTCCGTCCGCCATGTGACGGTGGGCACACCGCGCAGCGAGGAGTGCCGGGCGCTGGCCGCCGAGATGCTCGGCGAGGTGGAGCTGTCCGACCTCAAGGCCCGTACGGACGAGGAGCTGACCGCCGGACTCGTCCGGCTGGCCCGCTACGAGCGGCAGATCTCCCGCCGGCGGCAGCAGCTCCAGCGCACGGCGGACGACTGCAGCGCGGAGATCGCACGCAGGTACCGTGAAGGGGAAGCACAAGTAGACGACCTGCTCATGTGACAGTCCACGTGACAGCCGTGACATCAGTGTCGGCCGTATCGGTCGTACCAGCCGTGCCGGCCGCACCGCGGCCCGTGCCGGCCGGGGGAACGGGGAGCCGCCTCGTTCCGCTCGCCGGCGGGACGCGGCCCGCCGGCCTCACCGGGCCGACGGACCACGCGTCCCGGCGCTGCGGGTACTCCGTATCGACGGTACGCGGGGCCGCGGTCCCGGTTCCGCGGATCGGTGCCGCCGGTTCCGCGGATCGGTGCCGCCGGTTCCGCGGAACCGGACCCCCGGTCCCGCGGACCCGACGGACGGCGCCGATGTCACGGACGTCACCTCCGTCACCGCGGTGCCGGACGGGAGATCCCCGGCCGGGTCCAGGGAGCGGGTCCCCGTTCCGGAAGGCCAGCCGCCGATGACCGCCGCCCCTGCCACGACCCCTGTCATACCTCCCGCCGCACCTCCCGTCCTCGCCGAGGTCGTCCGCTCCGGATTCGTCGAGGGACGGCACCGGGGCAGCCTGGTGCTGCTGGCCGCGGACGGCTCGGTGGAGCTCGCGCTGGGGGACGTGACGGCACCCGTCTTCCCCCGGTCCGCCAACAAGCCGATGCAGGCGGCGGGCATCCTGCGGGCCGGCCTGGACCTCGCGGGCGAGCGTCTCGCCCTGGCCGCCGCCAGCCACTCCGGGGAGCCCTTCCACCGGGACCTCGTGCAGAAGATGCTCGCCGAGCGGGGGCTCACGCCGGCGCAGCTGCAGTGCCCGCCGGACCTGCCGCTGGACACGGAGGAGGCGGAGACGTACCTGGCCTCGGGCGCGGCCCGCGACCGGGTCACCATGAACTGCTCCGGCAAGCACGCGGCGATGCTCGCGGCCTGCGTCCTGAACGGCTGGCCCACCGAGACCTACCTGGACCCCGGCCATCCCCTCCAGCGGCTGATCCACTCCGTGGTCGAGGAGGCGGCGGGCGAGCCGGTCGCGGCGGTGGGCACGGACGGCTGCGGGGCGCCCCTGATGGCGATCGGCCTCACCGGGCTCGCCCGCGCCTTCCGCTCCTTCGTCCTCGCGGCCCCCGGCTCCGCCGAGCGCCGCGTCGCGGACGCCATGCGGGCCCACCCCGAGTACGTCGCCGGCACCCGGCGGCACGACACCTGGCTGATGCGCGAGGTGCCGGGGGCGCTGTCCAAGATGGGCGCCGAGGCCGTGCAGGCGGTGGCGCTGCCGGACGGCCGGGCGCTGGCGGTCAAGGTCGACGACGGCGGTACCCGGGCGCTGCGCCCGGTCCTCGCCCGCGCCCTCGCCCTCATGGGCCTGGACGCGCCGGTGGTCTCCCGGATCGGCGCCGTGCCGCTGCTGGGCGGCGGCCGGGAGGTGGGGGAGATCAGGGCGACGTTCTGAGCGCGCCCGTCCGCGCCGGGACGTGCGAGGAGGGCGCCGCCTGACGGGCGGCGCCCTCCTCGCGTCGTCGTGCTCCTTCCGTGCGGGTCGCTGACGGGCGGTGCCCGGGCCGCCGTTGTCCCCCGGCGGCGCGGGCACCACCGCGCTGATCCGTAGCCGCGATGACGCGGCCTGCAGGCTCCCCTTGTTCAGTTGTGCGGTCCCGGTCGTGCGGACCTTCAGTTGTCACCGTGTGAAGTTGTCCCCGTATGCGGTTGTGGCTGTGCTGGGGGCCGGCCGGGCTCCCCACCTCCCTCCCGTGGGGAGCGCGGTTACCAACCCTCGGTAAGTCTGACCATGTTGCCGGAGTTGGCGACCAACTCCTTCTTGGTTATCTCCTCCGGGAGTCGTCTCATAACCACCTTCCCATCAACTGCCGCAAGATGGCGCGAAGTTGTAGGGTTTGGTCGTGGAGCCGGAACGCACCGCCGTCAACGGGCGGAAGAGGGCACAACGGCCACAGTGGTCTCACCGCGAGGTGGCCGACGAGCTGCGCAGCCGGATCAGGACCGGCGTGCTGCGGCCGGGGCAGCGCATGCCCACGCAGGCCAAACTGGCCGACGAGTTCGGCGTCGAGCGGGGCGCCGTACGGCAGGCGCTGCGCATCCTGCAGTCGGAGCGTCTGCTGACCAACGTTTCCAAGGGCAGCCCCGCCACCGTGGCGGCGAACCCGGGGGAGGCCCTGATCGGGCCCGAGACCCCGCCGCAGCCCACGATGGTGGCGCTCGCTCCCCGTATCTCGGCGGCCTTCGCCGCCGAGCACGTACGGATCGACGCGCTGTGCCTGACGTCCGTCTCGCTGACGCTCGCCATGGGGGAGTCGTTGCGCGAGATTCACGCGGGACGTACAGAACCGGCCAGGGTCGACGTCCGGGTGCTGCTGCCCAGCCGCGAGATCGATCTCGCCTTCCCGACCCCGACCTCGGTGGACCCCTCGGCCGACCGCCGGCTGCAGCGCCGCTGGCTCGCGCAGCGCAACGCCCAGGGGCAGGTGCTCCGGCACAACCTGCTCACCCTGCGCGCGACGCACGGCATCGACGTCCACGTCACCTTCCGGGCGCTGCCCTTCACTCCGCCGGTGAAGCTGTACCTGCTGGGCGGCTCGGAGGCGCTGTTCGCGTACTACACCGTGCAGCGGCGCGAGCGGGAGGTGGACAGCGAGAACCTGGAGACGTACGACGCCGAGGGCATGCAGTCGATGCTGTTCGCCTTCGAGCGGACGGCGAGCCTGCGGGACAGGGCCTTCGTGGAGCAGTCGCAACTGTGGTTCGACGCGCTGTGGGAGACGATCAGCACCGAACTGACGCTTTCGGACTGACCGGCCCCCGGACGGCGTTCGGCTGGTCGTACGAGGCCGGTCGTACGACCGGGGCGGTCACCGCCACGGCGAGGGCCACGGTGCCGACCGAGCTGCACAGCGGTCCGCCAACTCAAGGAAGTTGGCAGCCAACCTCTCGCAGGCCGTGCCCAGTTGGTCGTGCCGCGGAAACGGCCAGGGAGCAAGTCAACCGCGTCGCAGGGGGGTTGTACCGTCGTGGCCGTGACCCAGGAGAACGCCGCGGCGAACGGCCGCAGGAGACTGTCGCCCCAGGAGATCGCCGACATCCTGCGCGACCGCATCCGCACCGGCGGCCTCAGGACCGGCGAACGCCTGCCGACCCAGGCCGAGCTCGCGTCGGAGTTCGGCGTGGAGCGCGGCACCGTCCGCCAGGCCCTGCGCTCGCTCCAGGCGGACGGGCTGCTCAGCAACGTGAGCAAGGGAAGCCCGCCGCGCATCGCACCGCGCACCCCCGCCGGGACCGGACCACAGCCGACACCGGTCGGGCTGGCACCGCGCCTCACCGAGGCGTTCGCGGCGCCGCACGTACGGATCGACGCGGCCTGCCTCACGGCCGAGACCCTGATGCTCGCCCTGGGCGAACCGGTTCGCCTGATCCACGAGGGCAGCCTGCGTCCCCGGTCGGTCGACGTCCGAATACTGCTGCCCTCGCGCGACATCGACCTGGCGTTCCCGGTCCCGGTGGACCGCGGCGAGGAGAACCACGCCCCGGTCCACCGGCGCTGGCTGGCCCAGCGCAACGCCCAGGGCCAGGTCCTCCAGCACAACCTGGTGTCCCTGCGCTCCTCCCACGGCATCGACGTCCGGGTGTCCTTCCGCGCGCTGCCCTTCACCCCGCCGGTGAAGCTGTACCTGCTCAACGACGCGGAGGCGCTGTTCGCGTACTACCGCCTGACCCGGCGCGAGGAGGAGACGGACGGCGGGACACTGGAGCTGTACGACGCCCTGGGGCCCACGTCCCTGCTCTTCTCCTTCGCCAGGGCGGCCGGGGAGAGGGACGCCGCGTTCGTGGACGAGTCCCGGAAGTGGTTCGACGCCCTCTGGGACACCATCACCACGGACCTGACGCTGGCCTAGGGGCTCCGCGGGAGTTGGCCGCCAACCGACGTACAGTTGCCGGAAGTCGGCAGCATCCGGCCGGGACCCGGGAGAACGTGGACGTGAACGGCAGCACGGAGCGACCCTCCCAGAGGATCGCCGACGCCCTGCGGGAGCGCATCCGGACGGGCGAGCTGAGGGCGGGCGACCGGCTGCCCACCCAGGCCGAGCTGGCGGAGACGTACGGGGTCGAGCGCGGTGCCGTACGGCAGGCGCTGCGCCTCCTGAAGCGGGACGGCCTGCTCGGCGAGGCCTCCCGAGGCAGGCCGCCGGAGATCGCCGCGCCGCACCGTGCCCTCCGCGACCCCCGGCAGCCGGGGCCGGCGGCGGTGACGCTCTCCGACCATCTCAGGGCGGCGTGCGAGCAGCCGTACGTGCGGATCGACGCCGTCTGCTTCACGGCGGAGACGCTCATGGAGGCGCTGCACTCGGTGCGGCTGCACGCCCAGGCGGGCCGGGTGCGGCCCGACTCCGTCGAGCTGCGCTGTCTGCTGCCCGACCCGGAACTCACCCCGGCCTTCCCCGTGCCGGTCGACGGGGACCCGGAGAAGGCCGCGGAGATACACCGCGAGCTGGCCGCGCAGCGCACGTCCCAGGCCCGGGTGATCGACCTGACCATGCGGCGGATCCGCGCCGAGAGCGGCATCGACGCCCGGGCCGTCCTCCGGTTGCTGCCGTTCACCCCGCCGGTCAAGCTCTTCGTGCTGAACGGCCGGGTGGCGCTGCTCGGGTACTACCGGGTCGGCAGGCACACCAAGCACCTGCCGAGCGGCGAGGCCGAGGTGTACGACGCCTGGGGCAAGCAGTCGCTGCTGTTCCGTTTCGAGGGGGAGGCGGCCGGGCGGGACACGGCGTTCGTGGAACAGTCGCAGATTTGGTTCGACGCCCTCTGGGAAACGATCGCCGGGGAATCGACACTCACCTAGTGGATTCCGAGACGATGGACGCCGGGCCGGTGCCGGACACCGCCGGGCGGGTGCGCGGCGCCGCCGGGCCGGTGACGGAGCCGGGTGAGGAAGTCCGGCGGCTGCTGCGCCGGGTGCGGCACGTGGTGTTCGACTTCGACGGCCCGATCTGCTTCCTCTACCCGGGCCGTGCGGCGGAGCGCATCGCCAGGGCGCAGGCGGAGTGGCTGAGGGAGCGCGGACTGTACGGGCTCCTCACCGAGGAGGAACGCGCCCACCCGGACCCGTACCTGGTGCTGAGCGCCGTGGCGGGCCGTCACCCCGGCAGCGACCTGGTGGCCGAGCTGGAGGAACGGCTCACCCGGCAGGAGTTGCGGGAGGTGCCGAAGGCGTGGCCCACCCCGTACGCGGACGTCCTGATCCGCACCTGGGTGGCCCTGGGGGTCCGGCTGGCCATAGCCACCAACAACTCCGAGCGCCCGGTGCTGTCGTACCTCGCCGACCGGGGGCTCACGGCCTGCTTCGCCCCGCACGTCTACGGCCGCACCAAGGACCTCCGCCTCCTCAAGCCCCACCCCCACACCCTGCACCGGGCGCTGAACGCGCTGGGGGCCTCCCCCGGGGCGGCGCTGATGATCGGTGACACCCCGTCGGACTTCGCCGCCGCGCGGGAGGCGGGCATGGCGTTCGTCGGCTACGCCCCCAACGAGCGAAGGGAGCACCGGCTGCTGACGGCGGGCGTGCCGCGGGAGTGGCTGGTCGGTTCCCTGGAGGTCCTGCTGCGGGCGGTGCGGGGCGCGGCTTCGCCCTAAGGTGACCGATCATGGCACCACCCCGGCCCCACGCGGCCCTCGCGCCACTGATCCGCCTGCTCGCGGAGGTACGACGCCGCCGCCCCGGGGGAGTCACCGTCGCCGGGCACCACCACCGCAACTATGTCATCGCTCTGGGGCAGCCACTGGCGCGGCTGCTCGGCGAGGAGTCCGGCGCGGTGCGCGCCAAGTTCCGTACGCCCCTGGGAACGGGCGGCACGGGAGACGTCCTGCCGCGGCTCTGGCGGCGCGAGTCGGACGTGCTGGCCGCGCTCGCGGAACGGCTGGGCGCGGCGGTGCCCCGCTGCCTCGCCGACTTCGGCGGCTGGTCCGTGCACACCTACGTCGAGGGACGCCCCCTCGCGGCGGAGGCTCCGGCGGGCCGGCCCGTGGGCGAGGCGCGCCTCGCCGCGTTCGCGGACTTCTTCGCCCGGGTGGCGGGCGTCCCGGCGGACGGCCTGCCGGGCCTGCCGGCCGACTGGCCGGCGGACGGGGACACCCACGGCTTCCTGCGCCGGCTGGCCGGCTTCGCGGAGGGCGTGCACCAGCGGAACCGCCCCCGCTTCGGGGCGCTGTTCGACGCGGTCGGAATGCCGCGCGACGCGGTGGCCCGGTTCCTGACGTCCGTGCCGCGCCTCGCCGAGCGGCCGTTCGCGCTGCTCCACACGGACGTGCACCGGGCCAACGTGGTGATCACGGGACGGGCGGGGGCCGAGCGCCTCGTCGTCATCGACTGGGAACTCGCGCTGTACGGGGACCCGCTGCACGACCTGGCCACCCATGTCGTCCGCATGGACTACGACGCGTACGAGCAGACCACGATGATCCGCTTCTGGGAGGACGCGATGCACGCGGCGGATCGTCCCGGTACGACCGCGGGCATGGCCCGTGACCTGCCCGTCTACCGTGACTTCGAGTACGTGCAGTCGGTGTACCCGGACCTCATGCGCGCGGCGCTCGCCCTTCCGGCGGTGCCCGTACCGGACGACTACACGCGCGCCGCGCGCCGTGTGTGCCGGGCGCTGGACCGGGCGTGGAAGCCCCTCGCGCTGGACGGTGCGCCGGTGGACCGGCGCACCGCGGAGGAGGCGCTGCGGGCCTGGCACAGGACGGACCGGACACGGGAACCGAGGGGCAGGTGAGGAAGAGCCGAGGAAGGACCGAGGAACCGAGGAAGGACCGAGGAAGGACCGAGGAAGGACCGAGGAAGGACCGAGGGAGGACCGAGGGGACGTTACGAGAAGGCGACGGTTTCATGACCATGCACGCACCTTCTTGATCGTTTCCATGGCTAACGTGAGGTCGCCGGTGAGCGGCGGACTCTCCCGGGCCCGTTCCCTCCCCCCAGGGCCCGCCGCCGCTCACCGGTGACGCCCGTGGGACCTAGCTCGTGACGGAGTCCAACACGGGTATCAACTGCTCCTCCTCGTACGTCAGATGGGCCTCCAGCTCGACGGCCAGCCGCTCGGCCTCCCGGCGTACGCGTGCGGGGTCGGCGACCCCGGACGCGGCGTCGGCGACCACCCGCCGCAGGTCCTCCAGGAGCTCGGCGATCCGCTCGTGTTCCTCGCGGAGACGGTCGAGGGCGGGGGCCAGTTCGGGGTGACGGCCGGCGAGGAACGGGAACAGGCCGGCCTCCTCGCCGGTGTGGTGGTTGTGCAGGCCCTGGCACAGGGTCAGGCAGTTGATGCGCAGCTGCGCGCCGAGCGTGCCGCCGCCCCTCTCGTCCGCCAACTCGTCCCTGATCAACGACAGTTCGCGACGGAAGGCGTCGTGGACGACCTTCACGGCCTCGCCCACGGAGCCGGCGTTGACGTTCGGGGGACCGTCCTTCGGCAGCTCCCGCAGCGCGACCACGGGAATGACGCGCTCGGTCTTCCGCTGGTACTCGGCCCACCCCGGATCGCTCTCCACGGCCCGCGCGAAGGCCCGGTCACGGTCCTCCCCGGTCAGTACGACGGCCTCGGCCTCGTACGTGAAAGCGCCACTCTCCACGGTCACGCGCGGGTGGGCGAGCAGGTTGCGGTACCAGTCCGGGTGCCGGGGCGATCCACCCGCGGAGGCGATGACCAGGACCTGTCCGTCGAGGTCGGGGAGGTAGCCGACGGGGGTCGTGTGCGGGGTGCCGGTACGGGCACCGGTGGTGGTGAGCAGGAGCAGCCGGCCACCCTCGAAGGGGCCGCCGACCCGTCCGTGGTGGGCGCGGAACTCGTCGATGACATGCTGGTTGAAGGGGTTGGGCATTCTCGGCTTTCTTTTCGCGGGGCGGTGAGGTGACGCCGTATCCCGTGTGTGTTTCCGGGCAGGGGTGAATAGCGAATTGACGCAGATGTCCGCCCGCCGGGACAGGGCGTCGAAATGGTGCGCGCATGGTGCGCGCATGAGGTGAACCTGCTGGCCAGGACGGCGGCGACAGCGCACGCCGGGCGTCCGGCAGAACCAGCGGAACCGGCAGAACCGGCAGAACCGGCAGAACCGGTAAAGGGAACAGCGGAGAATCAGAAGGCGGGCCTCTGGCCCGCGCCCGCCTCACTCGGAGGCCGGGCAACCAACTCGCTCACGGCACAAGGCCGACCCGGCAGTCATGGGAAAACCGTAAGGCCATGCGAATGAAGAAATCAAGGAAGGCGGTGTGTCGAATTGTCGATGTCCGGTCTCGCTGCAAGTAGGGCAGGGCGGTGCTCTGACCTGCATGCCTCGGAATGAGCGAGACGGCATGCATCCGCCCGTCTCGCTTCACCTGGGGAACGCGGCCCGGATGGCTCGCCGTCGCACCGCAACCAGTGCAAGGCTCACGCGGATGGTGTGACCGCCGAGCCCGCCTGTCCGTGCTGGTGCCGCTTGGCTTGTTCCCCCGTAGCGGCATTCTGTGTTCTGCCACGATCACGCTGAGCCGCAGCCCAACCAGATCGTCGTGGACGTTGGGCAAGCGGAAGGGGAGCTGACCATGGCCGAGGCGCAGGATGAACTCGCCCGTCTTTTGGTCCACCTCACGGATCAGGGGCTGGGTGATCAGGTCGAGTCGTGGATCGACCCGTCGGCGGACAACGAGGGGGTGTCCGCAGCCCAGCTGCAGGCGGCGCTGCCGGCGCAGGTCTTCACCGAGGTGGCCGGGAAACAGGGGATGACCGCTGCCCAGGTGGCCGCCGAGTTCGCCGCGTTCCTGCCCGAGTTCATCGACTCCCTCACTCCCCGGGGAGACCTGCCTGCGGATGACGAGTTCGACGACTTCCTGGCCCAGTGGGGCTTGGCCTTGGAGCAGTCGGTCTCGGCTTGCCGCTGACGAGCACCCTCCCGGTCGAGCCGCTGCCGCAAGTGACGTGCGTGCCGCTGCGGGTCCAGGTCTCCGGGACTGCCCATGGGCAGTCCCGGAGACCTCCCATTTTTTCAGGGGTCACGACAGCAGCCGAGGGGCGGCACCCGGCAACGCAGGTGCCGGGTGCCTCGGATTGACAGAGGCACACGACCAGATGCCCCACATGGACCGAGACTGCCTCCCCTTGGGAGAGGCGGGACAGTCGAGCGGAGCGGGGCGGCCCGTTCCGGCACACTCCTGCAAGCGGTCGCTTGCAAAAGTTAGCGGGGCGGGGCATGGTGGAGGCATGGCATCGCTCAACGTCGGCAATCTCGGTGAGTACCTCCGCGAGCAGCGGCGCAACGCGCAGTTGTCGCTCAGGCAGCTCGCCGACGCCGCGGGGGTGTCCAATCCGTACCTGAGCCAGATCGAGCGCGGGCTGCGCAAGCCCAGCGCGGAGGTGCTGCAGCAGGTCGCGAAGGCGCTGCGGATCTCCGCCGAGACGCTGTACGTGCGCGCCGGCATCCTCGACGCCGAACGGGACAGGGAAGAGGTGGAGACGCGCGCCGTCATACTCGCCGATCCCACCCTCAACGAGCGTCAGAAACAGGTGCTGCTGCAGATCTACGAGTCCTTCCGCAAGGAGAACGGGTTCGGGATCGCGGAGCCGGCGGCGGACGAGGACGTGCAGGGCGCCAGACGCGACGCTCAGGATGCTCAGGGCGCGCAGCAGACGGAGGGCGTGCGCACGGGCATACGCGCCGTCCGGGACACCGGCACCGACGGCCCCGGCCCCCGCACGGACGACGGGAGCGATGCCGGTCCGCAGCAGACGGCCAGCTGACCCGACGACGTACAGGGCGGCACGGCGGTCGCCGCGCACCCTTCGAGAACTCCCAGCTCTGAACTCCCAGCTCTGAGAATTCTCAGCTCAGCTCTGAAAACCCTCAGCCGAAAGCCGAACCGGGAGGACCATCACCATGGCCATCACCGACGACCTGCGCAAGACCCTCAGCGACCCGACCCCGCTCTACTTCGCCGCCGGCACCGCCGACCTCGCCCTCCAGCAGGCCAAGAAGGTGCCGCACCTGGTCGAGCAGCTGCGCGCCGAGGCCCCGGCCCGCTTCGAGGCCGTGCGCAACACCGATCCCAAGGCCGTCCAGGAGAAGGCCAGCGCCCGGGTCAGGGAGA
Organism: Streptomyces ruber; assembly: GCF_014648075.1. Taxonomy (GTDB): domain Bacteria; phylum Actinomycetota; class Actinomycetes; order Streptomycetales; family Streptomycetaceae; genus Streptomyces; species Streptomyces ruber. The sequence continues at coordinate 42,412 of NZ_BMQK01000001.1, forward strand.
CCCAGGAGAAGGCCGCGGCCCGCGTCAAGGAGACGCAGGAGACCATCCAGACCAAGGTCGGCGAGTTCCTCGGCACGCTGGACACCGACCTGAAGAAGCTCGGCGAGACCGCCCAGGACCTGGCGCTGCGCGGTGTCGGCTTCGCCGCCGAGTACGCGGTCAAGGCCCGGGAGACCTACGAGAAGGTCGCCGAGCACGGTGAGCAGACCGTGCGGCACTGGCGCGGCGAGGCCGCCGACGAGATCGAGGAGCTCGCGATCGCGGTCGAGCCGGAGGCGAAGCCGGGCGAGGTCAAGGAGGAGGAGAAGCCGGCCGGGGCCGCCGAGGTCAAGGCCGTGCCCGCCCCCGCCAAGAAGCCCGCCCCGGCGGCGAAGAAGGCCCCGGCCGCCAAGAAGCCGGCCGACAAGCCGGCCGACAAGCCGGCTGCCAAGAAGACCACTCCGTCGGCCAAGTGACCGGGGAGCGGTAGGCGCACACCGGAGTACTCCGAGTGCCGAGGGGTACGTGGGGCACTTCCGGGGACGGGCCGGGGCACTTCAGGATGTCCCGGCCCGTTTCCCGGGTACGGTGGCCGTAAGACGACACGATCGGGTGGTGGGCATTGTGCTCCTGACGGCATTCGGCGGCCTCATGTGGCTGCTCTTCACCGCCATTCTGGTGCTTGCTGTGGTGGCGCTGGTGATGGCCGCACTGGCGCGCGATGACGCGTATCGCGCCGCCGACAAGCAGACCAAGACGTTCTGGCTCGTCATCCTGGGCGTCACGGTCGCCGTGAACGTCTTCGTACCGTTCATCTTCCTGCAGATCGCGGGCCTCATCGCGACGATCGTCTTCTTCGTCGACGTCCGGCCCGCGCTCAAGCAGGTCTCCGGCGGCGGTCGCAGCGGCCGCCGCGGCTCCAGCAGCGACGGACCGTACGGGCCGTACAACGGCGGGCGCTAGCCGCTGCCGCGGCCACCGCGGCGCAGCGCGCGGCACGTGTCGACGACCGGGTCACCGCCCGCGGGCGGTGACCCGGTCGTCGTCGCGGTTCCGCCCCCGGTCACCAGCCGGCGCTGTGACGGTCACCGGTCGAGCAGCAGTACCGCCACGTCGTCCGTCAGCTCGCCGCCGTTGAGGTCGCGGGCCTCGTTCACGGCGGCCCGCAGCAGTTCCTCGCCGTGCAGTCCCCGGGCGAGCAGGCGGTGGACCAGGTCGACCATGCCGTCCTGGCCGAGGCGGTCGCCGCTGTCGCCGACGTGGCCCTCGATCAGGCCGTCCGTGTAGAGCATCAGGCTCCAGGAGGCGCCCAGCGCGATCTGCGTACGCGGCCAGCGGGCGTCCGGCAGGAGGCCGAGGGCGGGGCCGTTGTCCTCGCTCGGCAGCAGTTCGGCCACGGGGACCGCGTCCTCCGGCCGGCCGCCGGGGCGGACGATCAGCGGGGCCGGATGACCGGCCAGACACAGACCCGCGCTGCGGCCGTCCGGTGTGATGTCGACCGTGCAGAGCGTCGCGAAGATCTCCTCGCTCTGCCGCTCGTGCTCCAGGACCTGCTGCAGGGTGGAGAGCAGCTCGTCCCCGCACAGCCCCGCGAACGTCAGCGCCCGCCAGGCGATGCGCAGCTCCACGCCGAGCGCGGCCTCGTCGGGCCCGTGCCCGCAGACGTCGCCGATCATGGCGTGCACGGTGCCGTCCGGGGTGCGGACGGTGTCGTAGAAGTCACCGCCGAGGAGGGCGCGGGAGCGGCCCGGGCGGTAGCGGGCGGCGAAGCGGAGCGGGGAGCCCTCCAGCAGCGGGGTGGGCAGCAGTCCGCGTTCCAGGCGGGCGTTCTCCTGGGCACGCAGCCTGGACTCGGTGAGCCGGCGCTCGGCCGTGTCGGAGCGTTTCCGCTCCACGGCGTAGCGGATCGCCCGGCTCAGCAGGCGGGCGTCCAGCTCGTCGCGGAAGAGGTAGTCCTGGGCGCCGACGCGCACCGCCTCGGCGCCGCGCTCGGCGTCACCGGACGCGGTGAGCGCGAGGACGGCGTGCCGGGGCGCGAGCCGCAGGACGTGCTTGAGCACGACCAGCTCGTCGGCGTCGGCGTCGGCGTCGGCGTCGGTGGGGGACGGCTGCGTACGGGCCGGGCCGGCGGACCGTTCCGCGCCCGGGGCCGGGGTGGGCAGCGCGAGGTCCAGGAGGATGCAGTGGACGTCGTCGGTGAGCAGCCGCTCCGCCTCGGTGAGGTTCCGGGCGGTCCGCACCTTGATCGGCTTGCCCGCGGAGTCGAGCAGCTCGGGCACGCTGAGCGGCCCCGAGGGGTCGTCCTCGATCAGCAGCACGGTGAGGTTGGTGCCGCTGTCGGCGGGAACGGCGCCCCGGGCACCCACGCCCGCCCCCGCGTCGGCCCCACGCGCACGTCCACCCGGCGGCCGCGCGGCGGTCCCGGACGGGGCACCCCCCGGGCTCCCGCCCTGCCCGTACGGGCTGCCGACCGGCCGTACGACCGGGCCGGCCGGGGCCCCGGCCGACCTCCCGTCCCGACCAGGACCGGCGGGATCGGCGGGATCGGCGGGATCGGCGGGATCGGCGGGATCGGCGGGATCGGCAGGGCCACCGTCCGGGGGCATGGGCTGCTCGGCCGGGTCACCGGGTGCGGTCGGGTTTTCGTCGGTACCGGTCGGGTTCTCGTCGGTACCGGTCGGGTTCTCGCCGGTACCGGCCGGGTTCCCGGCCGGGCCGTCGACACGCGTGGCAGGGGTCCCGCCGCGGGCGGCAGGGCTCCCGCCACGCGCCGCCGGGCCGTCGCCCGGGTCCCCGCCTCGTGCGTGCGGGGTGCCGACCGTATGCGCGGCTGATCCGGCCGGCACGCCGACCGGGCTGCCGGCGGGCCCGGCGGAGTGGTCGGTCAGGTCGCCGGGCCGTTCGGCCGGGCCGTCGCCCGGGGGTTCCGCGGGCGGGGCCGGCGGGGCTCCCGGTGGCTGTTCGGGCGGGGCGCCGGGTGTCGGTGCGGCGGGCGCCTGACCACTCTCCACGGCCGGGATCGCCCTCTGCCGCGGTACGGGTACGGGCATCGTCTTGGGTTCCTTCCCTCCCCCCGAGGGCACGGTGGGCCGAAGGACGTCGATCCACCGACGGGGACCATAGCGTCAGGCGGCGCCGCCGCGGAACGACCCGCGGCGAGCCGACTGGCATTCGGCCACCGGCATATGCCGCAAGCCAGCACGCACTTGGACACGGCCCGGAGAGGCGAGGGATGAGGAATGTCACGCGCCCGGGCGCCCGGCGGCGCGCGAGGGCGTGCCGGGCGTCACGTGGGGCGGGTCACGTGTGACTGTCGTTGATTCGGGATGAGTGAGAGGCGTCTGTGAACGCCCCGCTCGGGAGGGAGCGGCCGGGGCGAGGGCTGCCCGCCTCCCCCGGCGCCGTACTCCGTCGCGCCCCCGGCGTACGCGGCGTGCGCGGTGTGTCGATGGCCGGTTCACGCGTCCGGCCGTACGACCCCCAGTATCGGCATGGAGCCCGCCCCCGCGGTCGTCACCGACCGCCCCGGACGCGGGGCGTGGACGATCGTGCCGTCGCCCACGTACAGGGCCACGTGGCTCGCGTCCTTGTTGTAGACGATCAGGTCGCCGGGGCGTATGTCCGCGATGTCGACGCGCTCCAGCTGCTTCCACTGCTGCTGCGAGGTGCGCGGGATGGCCACACCGGCGGCGGCCCAGGCCTGGGAGGTCAGACCGGAGCAGTCGTACGTCGCCGGCCCCTCGGCCCCCCACTCGTACATCTTGCCGATCTGCTCCGTCGCGTACTCGACCGCCTTCATGCCCGGTGCCGTGGCCGTGCCGGTCCCGTCGTCCAGCACGCCGGAGCGCAGCCACGCGGCCTGCGCCTTGCGGGCGGCCGCCTCCTCCAGCTGCTTCAGCCGCTCCTTCTCCTCCTTCGCCAGCCGGGACTCCAGCTTCTCGGCCGCGGTGATCTGTTTCTCGATCTCCTTCTGGGCCTCTGCCTTCGCCCTGCGGTCGGCCTCCAGCTCCTTCTGCTGCACGGAGGCGTCCTTCGCGTACTGCTCCAGGTCCTCCTGCGCACGTTCCTGCTCGACGAGCAGACCCTCCGAGGCGTGCTGCCCCTGGCGGACGCGCCCGGCGCTGTCCAGGAACTCCTGCGGGTTCTCGCTCAGCCAGAGCCGCACCTCGGGCGGGAGCCCCGTACCGCGGTACTGGGCCCGGGCCGCGGCACCCATGAGGTCCTTCAGCCGGTCCAGTTCCGCCCTGCCCCGGACGATCTCGCGGTTCAGCTCCGCCACCTCGGCGGACTGCTCCTCGGCCTTCTCCGCGGCGGCGTTGTACGCGTCCGTGGCCACCGCCGCCGCGTGGTACAGGGCGTCCAACTGCCGCCGGACGGCCTCCAGTTCCTCGTCGTCGACGGTCACCGGGCCGGTCGGGTCCGCGGTGCCCGTGGCGCCCGCGGTGTCCCTGGGGGACGACGCGCCGGGGGCGGGGACCGGCTGAGGTTTGGCCTGGCTCGCGTACGCGATGCCCGGTGCGCCCAGCACGGTCACCGCGCAGACCAGGGCCACGGCCGCCGTGGTCGCGTTCCGCTTGCGGGTTCCCATCCCCTTGCCCCCAACCTGCCAACTGGCGACGCGTCAGATTAACTCTCGGTAACTTGTGAACGTGCGAGGAAGCGTGTCACGCCGCCGCGCCGTACGACAGAGGGGTACGGGAACTCTGCCCGCCCTTCCCCTCCCGACAGCCCGCAGGACGCCCCCGGTTGTCCCGGACGTCTTCCCCGGCTTCCCCCGGAGCTCTTTCCGCCGATGTGACGCGTGACTCCGGGGCGGCGTTCCCCGCGGGCGCACCCGGAGGGGGCCCGAGGCCCGGAACGGGCTCATCCGCGCGGCGCCAACGCCTCCCACGCCACGGTGACCTCGCCCTGGCGCCAGCGTGCGCCCCCGTCGAGGACCGGCCAGTCGGCGGTCAGGTCCCGTACCGCCCGGATCCACCGCTGGCGTGCCCCGTACGAGGCGTACGGGGCGGCGGCCGCCCAGGCGCGGTCGAAGTCGCGGAGGAAGGCGTGTACCGGCTCGCCTGGGACGTTGCGGTGGATGAGCGCCTTCGGCAGGCGTTCGGCGAGGTCGGAGGGGCGGTCCAGGGAGCCGAGCCGGGTGGCGAAGGTGACCGTGCGGGGGCCCTCCGGGCCGAGCGCGACCCAGACGTGCCGGCGGCCTATCTCGTCGCAGGTGCCCTCCACGAGCAGTCCGCCCCGGGAACGCCCGGCCGCCGGGGCGAGCCGGGCGCACAGCCGCTCCCAGACCGCGGCCACCTCGTCCTCGTCGTACTGGCGCAGCACGTTGGCCGCCCGGATCAGCGTCGGCCGGCCCGCCACCGGCACCTCGAAACCGCCGTGCCGGAAGACCAGGCCCTCCCGCTCGTACGGCAGCGCCGCAGCGACCCGGGCGGGCTCTATCTCGACGCCGACGACGCGGGTCCGGGGCGCGACCGTGCGCAGCCGCAGGAGCAGTTCGACCGGGGTCCAGGGAGCCGCCCCGTACCCGAGGTCGACGGCCAGCGGGTCGGCGGCGCGGCGCAGTTCGGCGCCGTGCACCGCCGCGATCCAGCGGTCCATGCGGCGCAGCCGGTTGGGGTTCGTGGTCCCGCGCGTCACCGTGCCCACGACAGGGGTCCCCCGGCCCGGACCCGAGCGGAGCCGGGAGTGGGGGAGGGACGCTGCGCGGCTTGCCATGCCTACGAGGGTAGGCGGCGGCCCGCGGCCCCCGTGCCGGGGCGGCGGCGGCCTGGCGCCCGGTGGCCGGGGTAGACGGTGATCCGTGACGGCCGCGACCACTCGTACGGATCCCGCGGACACCCCTGCGGACAACCGCTGCGGACACCCCCGCGAACACCCCCGAAGTCGAACTATTGAGCGATCTCCGTAATAATTCAGCAAAGTGGAAATGGAGCGGACCGTTCCGGTGTTCCCCCTCCTCGGAGGGGACCGTGCGCCCTCCGACCGGCACGCCCGCCTTCAGCGCCCGCACCAGGACGCAAAATGTCCACAGAGGACGCAAGGCGCCCGTACAAGGAGGAACGCCACGTGAGCCAGTACGTCAGCAGGCTCGGGCGTCGCTCTCCGGCGGCGTCCCCGCGGCTCCGGCTGCCGTCCCGCAGGCCCCGCCGCGTCGCCATGCTCTCCGTGCACACCTCGCCGCTGCACCAGCCCGGCACGGGCGACGCCGGCGGCATGAACGTCTACATGGTGGAACTCGCCCAGCGTCTCGCCGCGATCGACATCGAGGTCGAGATCTTCACCAGGGCCACCACGGCGGCCCTCCCGCCGTCCGTCGAACTAGCCCCCGGCGTCCTCGTCCGGCACGTCGACGCGGGCCCGTACGAGGGCCTGGCGAAGGAGGACCTGCCCGCCCAGCTCTGCGCCTTCACACACGGCGTGATGCAGGCGTGGGCGGGCCACCGCCCCGGCTACTACGACCTGGTCCACTCGCACTACTGGCTGTCGGGCCACGTCGGCTGGCTCGCCGCCGAACGCTGGGGCGCCCCGCTCGTCCACGCCATGCACACCATGGCCAAGGTGAAGAACGCCTCGCTCGCCGAGGGCGACACCCCCGAGCCGGCCGCCCGCGTCATCGGGGAGACGCAGATCGTGCGCGCGGCCGACCGCCTCATCGCCAACACCGCCGAGGAGGCCGCCGACCTGGTGCGCCACTACGAGGCGGAACCCGCCAAGGTCGCCGTGGTCCACCCCGGCGTCAACCTCGACCGCTTCCGCCCCGCGGACGGCCGCGCCGCCGCCCGCGCCCGCCTCGGCCTCCCGCAGGACGCGCTGATCCCCCTCTTCGCGGGCCGCATACAGCCCCTCAAGGCCCCCGACATCCTCCTCCGCGCGGTCGCCGTACTCCTCGGCGAACGCCCGGAACTGCGGTCGAGGATCCTCGTCCCGGTCGTGGGCGGCCCCAGCGGCACCGGCCTCGCCAAGCCCGAGGGCCTGCAGAAGCTCGCCGCCCGGCTCGGCATCGCCGATGTCGTCCGCTTCCGGCCGCCCGTACGGCAGGACGAGCTCGCGGACTGGTTCCGGGCCGCGTCCGTCCTGGTCATGCCGTCCTACAGCGAGTCCTTCGGACTGGTCGCCATCGAGGCGCAGGCGGCCGGTACGCCGGTGCTCGCGGCCTCGGTCGGCGGCCTCCCCGTCGCCGTGCGCGACCAGAAGACCGGTTTCCTCGTCGACGGACACGATCCCGTGCGCTACGCGCGCGTGCTGCGCCGTTTCGCCGACCACCCGGAGCTGGCCGGCAGCATGGGCGCGGCGGCGGCCCGGCACGCCCGGTCCTTCGGCTGGGACGCCTCCGCCGAGGCCACGGCGGACGTCTACGCGGAGGCCGTCCAGTCCCACCGCCGCAGGCGCCGCGCGGGCGCCCACCGGGGCTGATCCGGCCGGAACGGCTGACGTACGCTCCCTGCATGGCTGACGCAGCGTCGATCATCGAGCGGTTCCTCACCGAGGCGGACCTCGAATGGGAGAACCCCGCCCCCGGCTCCTACGCCGTGAAGCTCCCCGGCACCCGGAAACTCTCGACGACCGTCTCCCTCATCGCGGGCAGGCACTCGCTCTCCGTGAACGCCTTCGTGATCCGGCACCCGGACGAGAACGAGGAGGGCGTGCACCGCTGGCTGCTGGAGCGCAACCTCAGGCTGTACGGCGTCGGTTACGCGGTCGACCCGCTCGGCGACGTGTACGTGGTGGCGAAACTCCCCCTGTCCGCCGTCACCCCGGAGGAGATCGACCGCCTGCTCGGCTCCGTACTGGAGGCGGCCGACGGCGCCTTCAACACCCTCCTGGAACTCGGCTTCGCGTCCGCGATCCGCAAGGAGTACGCGTGGCGGGTGTCCCGCGGGGAGTCGACGCGCAACCTGGAGGCGTTCGCCCACCTGACGCGCCCCGCCGCGGACGACTGAAATCACCGGACGGCGGCGGTCCGCGCGTACCGCCCGGGCGGCACCCCCACCAACCGCTTGAAGTGCCGGGTGAGGTGGGCCTGGTCGTAGAAGCCGGTCGCGGCGGCCACCTCGCCCGGCGGCACCCCGTCGAGCAGCAGCCGCCGGGCGCGGTCGACCCGCCGTGACGTCAGGTACTGGTGCGGCGCGATCCCGAAGGCGGCGCCGAAGGCCCGTACGAGGTGCGCGGGGTGCGCGTGCACGAGCGCGGCGGCCTCTTGCAGGGTCACGCCCTGTGTGACGCGCTCGTCGAGCAGCTCACGGAGCCGTCCGGCCAGCGGGCGGCCGCCGGACGGCGTACCCGGTGAAGCACCGCCGTGGTCACGGGGCCGCAGATGCCCCCGCAGCCGTTCCCCGACGAGCGCCAGCCGGCTCTCCGCCTCGAACGCGTCCCCGGGGTGCGCGAGCGCTGCGTGCAGCTGCCCCACCCGCCGCCGCAGCAGCGGATCGCGCAGGTCGGGCCCGTCGACCGCCGCCCCGACGAGACCGGCGTCGAGCACGGTGGAGTCCAGGTACAGCACCCGCTTACGGAACCCCGCCTCCGTGACCGGCGACCCGTTGTGCGGCACGTGCGGCGGCAGCAGCGACACCGTGCCGTACGGGGTGCCGTGCTCGTGCCGGTCCAGGTCGTACCGCACGGCACCGTCGTCGACGATGAGCAGGGTCCAGGCGTCGTGCACGTGCATGGGGTACGCGTACGCGGTGTAGTGCGCGTGGAAGACCTCGACGACGCCCGGGACGCGGGGGCGCCAGGCGGTGACGTCGCGGATCTCCTTGCGACCCTGAGGCACACGCATGCGAAAAACGTACAAGACCCCCGCGCGGGGCGACCGGCAGTCTCGAGGCATGAGCACGACGACGCCCCCCGACAGCGCCCCTGCCCCCGTCCGCTTCGACACCAAGATCGCGGTCCTGCTGCGGGACGACCTGGAGACCTGGCAGCGCCTCAACGTGACCGCCTTCCTGGTGAGCGGCCTCGGCCCGCAGCTCCCGGAGGTGATCGGCGAACCGTACGAGGACGCGGACGGCGTGGCCTACCTGCCGATGTTCCGCCAGCCGGTCCTCGTCTTCCAGGGCACCAAGGAGACGCTGCGGACCGCCCACGCGCGCGTACTGTCCCGCGCCCTCCCGCGCGCGGTGTTCACGTCGGACCTCTTCACCACGGGCCACGACGCCGACAACCGCGCGGCGGTACGCGCTGTACGGACGAACGACCTGGACCTGGTGGGTCTGTCGGTGTACGGCCCGCGCAACGCGGTGGACAAGGTGCTGAAGGGGGCGCGGATGCATCCGTGAACCTTCCGCTGCGCTGCGCGGAGAGGGGGCACGGACGCACCCGTGACTTCTGCTGCGCGCTGCGCGCCGCGCGGAAGCCGCGGAGAAGTCGGCGGGGCGGCTGCGAGCGACACCGCAGCCGCCCCGCCCGGTCATTCCCCGCCGCCCGTCCGGGCCCCGCGGCTCTCCGCGATGCGCAGACTGTCCCGCAGGGCTTCGGTCAGCCGGGCGGTCAGGTAGCGCAGCTCGGGCATCCCGATCTCCGCGTTCCTCTCCAGCAGAGCCTCGGAGTGCCCGATGAGCCGGTGCCCCATCTCGATCTGCGTGACCTCGACCGCGTCGGCCCTGCGGGAGAGGTGACCGCCGTGCCCGTCGGTGAGGAGGTAGGCCGGCTTGCCCTCGGCCGACGCCCACGGCAGAAGCCGAACGACGGTCCCGGCCCGGGACTCACGCGCCTCACGCGCCTCGCATTCCTGGCACCTCTCGCAGCTCTTGCACCTCTCACACCTCTCGCACCTCATACGGTCACCTCCACACCGTGGATGCGCCGGGGGCCCACGTCGACCCCGTACGTGGCGAGCCAGAGGGCGCGGCGGCGGTGGCGTTGCTGTCGGCGGAGTTGCTTGTGGTGGGCGAGTTCGGCGGGCGTGAGGAGATAGGGGCGGACGAGGGGAGATGCTTCGCCGGGGAGGAGATACGGCGGGGGAGAGACCGGTGGGCGCGGGGGAGTGGTCCGAATGGCCTCCCCGCGTACGCATGGAGGAGCCGACGCCCTCGGCGCTGCCCTGTGCCGGCCCCGCGACGGCAGCAGCAGCCTCAGCAGCCAGATGAGAGGGAGAACGATAAAGTCCGGCATGTCTACCTGCTTCCTTCAGGTGGGCCATGCCCCCGGGCCGCATGCGACGCGGTCGCGGGGGTCCGTTGCGTGTCAACCATCGGGTGATTGCCCGCTCGTTCCCATCCCGGAGCGCTATAGGGCCGCCCTATATTGCGCGACATGGGGGACTCCGACATGCGCCTTTGGTCTCATCCGCGACTCGTCGCGGCAGTCACGAACGAGGACTGGGGTGCGGCCTTCCGCGCCTACCGGCACCTCACAGGCACGAGCCAGATGAAACTCGGTGAGCGGGTCGGGCTCGTTCAGCCAGACGTCTCCGACATCGAGCGAGGCCGCCGCCGTGTGACGTCCACCGAGGTCAGGAAGCGCATCATCGCCGGGCTCGGCATCCCGGACGAGCTGCTGACCTGTCCCGGGTCCCCGTCGCACAGGCCGCCGGTGCCGGTCCCGTCCATGGCGCAAGCAGGTACCGCACCGGACGAGGAACTGCTCACCCGCGTGACCAACACCGTCAACGGTCAGCAGCGCGTGGACACGGTCACGCTCGACTGGCTGGACCGGCTCCTGGCCGAGCACAGGAGAGCCGAGGACTTCATCGGTTCCAGACCGCTCGTCGACATCATGCGTCAACAGCTCCGTACGGTGGTCGACATCTACGCGGGTGCCAGAGGGCCCCTGGAGCAACGCGTCGTCCGGCTCGCGGCCGAACACGCCCAGTTCCTCGCCTGGATGGCACAGGACCAAGGCAGCTCCGCCGCCGCGCTCGCCTGGTACGACCGCTCCCACGAGTGGGCGCTGGAGGCCGGGGACGCGGACATGGCGGCGACGACCCTCAGCATGAAGGCGCACATGGCCTGGTCCGGTGGGAGGGGCGCCCGATGCGTGCGGCTGGCCGAAGCAGCTCGCTGGTCCGCTCCGGGTGCCTCACTCGGCGTGCAGGGCATGGCGGCACAGATGGAAGCACGGGGACACGCCCTGCTGCGTGACGAGAACCGGGCACACAGGCTGCTGGACGAGGCCCAGGCCCTGATCGGCCGAGCCGGCGAGAAGCCCGAGGACGAGCCGCCGTGGATGTACTTCTACGACGAGACGTGGTTCACCCTGCAAAGGGGCATGGCCGCCTTGCACCTACGTGACTGGCGAGGAGCAGCACAGCGACTCTCCGCGGGCCTGGACGCGTTGGCGGAGAACTACCGGCGCGATCGGACCTGGTACGGCTCCTGCCTGGCCCACGCGCTCGCGGGCGGCGGAGAGCCCGAGCAAGCACTGGCAGTGGCCCTGGACACCGTCCCTGACGCCGCCGAGGTCGGGCGCCCCCACGCCTGGGACGAACTGCACGTCACGGCTGCGGTCCTGCTGCGGCTGGGTGCGCCGGAAGGGCACGCGTTGGCCGATGCCCTGCGGCAGCACGACTGATACGACCGACACGGCTGACCGTGGGTAACGCGCTCATGCACCAGGGACTCGGCCTTGCCGTCCGCTTGTCGTTGATCGTGAGGCGCGCGGAATCGCCGCGACCATGCGATCAGACAGCACTGACCTCTGACTTCCCCGTCGTCGCCGGACGACCGTCCGCAGACACGGGTTCCTCCTGCTCCCGCGGCAACCCCCGCATCAACACCCAGTACCCCGCCCCCGCCACGCTTCCGACGACCGCGCACAACCCCCACAGCCACTCCGCCCCCCACCGGTCGATGACGAACCCGGACATCAGCGGGGCGACCAGCGCCGCAACGGACCAGGACATGGAGTACATGCCCTGATAGCGCCCGCGTCCGTGCGTGGGCGACAGCCGCACGACCAGCCCGGTCTGCGTCGGCGCGTTCACGATCTCGGCCAGCGTCCACACGCACACCGTCAGCGCGAAGACCCCGACCGACCCGGCGAAGGCGGTGAGCCCGAACCCGTACCCGGCGAGGAGTGACGACACGACGAGCAGACGACGCGGATCACGGTGCTCGATGAACCGCGTGACGGGGATCTGCAGGGCGACGATCAGCACACCGTTGACCGCGACGGCCAGCCCGTAGTCGGCGGGCGTGAACCCGGCAGCGCCCATCGCGACCGGCAGCCCGATCGAACCCTGCTGGAAGATGAGTGCGACGAGGAAGGACAGCCCGACGACGCTCATGAACCGCCCGTCGCGCAGCACGGTGCCCAGCCCGACCCCGTCCCCGGATCGCTGCTTGTCCGCGACCGGCGCGGGCCGCGACTCCGGCAGCTTCACGAACACGACGATCGCGCAGGCCATCGTCATTCCCGCCTCGATCAGGAACCCGGCGAGATAGCTGACCTCGGCGATGAACCCCGCCGCCATGGACGAGATCGCGAACCCGAGGTTGATCGCCCAGTAGTTGAGGGAGAACGCCCGCACCCGGTCCTCGGGCCGCACGATGTCCGCCATCATCGCCTGCACGGCGGGCCGGGACGCGTTGCTGGCCGCGCCGACCAGGAACGCGACGGCGGCGATGGCGACGGGATCACGCATGAAACCGAGCAGCGCGACGGAGATGGCCGTCGACGCCTGCGCGACGAGCAGCGTGGGCCGCCGCCCGAGCCGGTCGGCCATGACCCCGCCGGCGAGCGAGGAGATCACCCCGCCGAGCCCGTGCAGGGAGGCCACCAGACCGGCGTACGAGGCGGAGTAACCGCGGTCGAGCGTCAGGTACAGCGCCATGAACGTGGCGACGAACGCCCCGAGCCGGTTCACGAGCGTGCTGGTCCACAGCCACCAGAACTCACGCGGCAGCCCGGAGACGGTCTCCCGGACGGCGCGTCTCATGGCGGTGACTGGCATGAAGGTCCCCCAGGGTGCGTGTAAGCGGCTGCGGCAGCGAGCACACCTTACGAGGAGGTCCGGCGCTCAGGCCACTCAATTAACGGCAGTGGTCGACCAGACAGGAGGGCGCAGTGGCAGGGGGTGCAGCTGTCGCCCGGGACGAAGCGGTGGCGATCAGTCCCCGTGCACGGTGAGCCGGTAGCCCTCGGGGCCGGTGAAGGAGAACGTCGGGCCGAACGGACCGTCCTGCACGGGGCTGACGTCCTGCGTGCCCGCCCGTACCAGTTGCTCGCGCAGCGCCCTCGCGTCCGAGGCGCGCAGCCACAGCGCCACGCCCAGGCCGGGACGTGCGTCGCCGGTGAGGTCGGTGCCCGGCAGGGGCTCGCGGACGGCGAACGGGATCGGGCTGGTGGTGAAGACCACCGCCCCGGGCGGTGAGGCCGCGGCCCGGCGCAGCCCGAGGTGCTCCTCGAAGAAAGCGGCCGCGGCAGGCACGTCCTGTACCTGCAGGGCGACGAAGTCGGGCCCTTCGACGGTGGCGGTGGCGGACATGGTTCCTCCAGAAGGCGATGCCGGAAAGATGTCAGGACTTTGACATGTGGACTGTAGGTCCGCGGGCTCGCGCATGTCAAAATGCTGACATGGAAGATCGTGTACCCGTGCCCTCGCCCCATCCGGCCCAGGACATCACCGAACATGTGGGGTACCGCCTCAAGCGCGCCGCCGCCGCTCTGCGGAGCGCCATGGACAAGGCCCTGCGCGAGCACGACCTCACCGTCCCGCAGTACTCCTGCCTCGAACTCCTCGACGAGCAGCCGGGCCTGTCCAACGCGGACCTGGCCCGAGGCACCTTCGTCACCCGCCAGTCCGCCAACGTCGTCCTGCGCGGACTGGAAGACGCCGGTCTCGTCACCCGGGCGGCCACCACCGACCACGGCCGCGCGCTGCCCGTCCACCTCACCGTCGTCGGTCAGCAACGCCTGCACGCCGCACGCGGCGCCGTCTACGCCATCGAGGAACGCATGATCGAAGCACTCCCGGCGCGGCGCCTGGCAGCCTTGCTCACCGATCTCGACGCCATGGCCGAAGCCCTCGACGAGTGAGACCGCGGGCCCCACAGTGGTCCGCGAACCGCGCGCCGCGCGGGCCGGTGGACGCCCTGGCCCGCCCGCGCGGTGAACGAGAGGGTTCCATTACGCTCAGGAGCATGGCCGACGCACCGTACAAGCTGATCCTCCTCCGCCACGGCGAGAGCGAGTGGAACGCGAAGAACCTGTTCACCGGCTGGGTGGACGTCAACCTCAACGAGAAGGGCGAGAAGGAGGCGGTCCGCGGCGGTGAGCTGCTCAAGGACGCCGGCCTGCTGCCCGACGTGGTCCACACGTCCGTCCAGAAGCGCGCGATCCGCACCGCCCAGCTCGCGCTGGAGGCCGCCGACCGCCACTGGATCCCGGTCCACCGCTCCTGGCGCCTGAACGAGCGCCACTACGGTGCCCTCCAGGGCAAGGACAAGGCGCAGACGCTCGCCGAGTTCGGCGAGGAGCAGTTCATGCTGTGGCGCCGCTCGTACGACACGCCCCCGCCGCCGCTCGACACCGACGCCGAGTACTCCCAGTTCCACGACGCGCGCTACGCGACCCTCCCGCCGGAGCTGCGCCCCCGCACGGAGTGCCTGAAGGACGTCGTCCACCGCATGCTGCCGTACTGGTTCGACAGCATCGTCCCCGACCTCCTCACCGGCCGCACGGTCCTGATCGCCGCCCACGGCAACAGCCTCCGCGCCCTGGTGAAGCACCTGGACGGCATCTCCGACAAGGACATCGCCGGCCTGAACATCCCCACCGGCATCCCGCTGACCTACGAGCTGGACGCCGAGTTCAAGCCCCTCAACCCGGGCGGCACCTACCTCGACCCGGAGGCCGCGGCGGCGGCGATCGAGGCGGTCAAGAACCAGGGCAAGAAGAAGTAAGTTTTTTGATCATGCCCCTGAGCTGCGCATACGGCGCGTCTCAGGGGCATTTTCACGGCCTGGGCCCTCTCTGGGCCCTCAGGCCCCCGAGTCCTGCGGCCGGATCGCTCGCCTGAAGGGCGGTCCTTCGGGCGGTCGGAACCGACACCCTTCGCGCGAATTCGGAAACGTTTCACCAAGTTGCGGTCAAGACCGTGTTGGCCCCGGCCCGCCGGGGGACAGTGGCGTGATCGGATCGGGTCATTACTACCTGCGTGGTCGAGATGAAGCTCACTGATCGGCGCATCGCTGCCTCGCACGACAGGAAGCAGCGCATGACCGCCGCTCCCGGGGCGGGACGGTCGCTCCCACCGCCTTGTCTTCTACCTCTGTCGCTGGGAATCTGCGTGCTGATCGCCGCGCTGGACGTGCTGGTTGGCGCCCGGCCACAGGTCATCGCGCTGCTGGTGCTCGGCCCGCTGCTGGCCAGTGCCTGGCTTGACGTCCGGCACAGTGTGCTGGTCGGCGGCTGGGCCGCACTGTCCGGCTTGGTGGCCGGCCTGCTGGACGGCACCTTCCTGACGGTCGGCTTCACCGTGCGGTGGTGCGGGCTGCTGCTGGGCTGTGCGCTCGTTGTCCATGTGGCGCGGCGCCGTGCCGCGGCTGAGATGGCGCTCAGATCACTGGACCTGGCCCGCCGGGTCACCCGGGGCGACCACGACCTCGCCGCTCTGGTGGAGTCCTCGCACGACGCGATCCTGGCGACAACCCTGGACGGACGCATCACCTACTGGAACACCGCCGCCCAACAGCTGTACGGCTACACGCCGCAGGAGGCCATCGGCGCCCACGTGTCCATGCTGGCACCGCCGGAGCGCGGGCACGAGACCGCGATGCTGCTGCGCCGGCTGAGCCGCGGTGAGAGGATCGAGCACTTCGAGGCCCGGCGCGTCTCCCGCACCGGGCGGCGGATTCACGTGGATCTCACCCTGTGGCCCAACCGCACGCCCAATGGCCGGCTCATCGGTGCCTACGCCATCGCACGGGATCTCGAGCAGAAGCGGGCCGCGGCCGAACTCGCCCAACTGTACGAGGAGCAGCGGCACGTCGCCCTGACCTTGCAGCGCAGCCTGATGGGTGTCCCGCCGAAGGTGCCCGGGATGCCCACCGCCCACCGCTATCTGCCCGCCACCCAGGGCCTGGGGGTCGGCGGCGACTGGTTCGACCTGGTGCCGCTGGGCGCCCGCCGGGTCGGTGCCGTGATCGGGGATGTCATGGGGCGCGGCCTGGAGGCGGCCGCCGTCATGGGCCGGCTGTACTCTGCCGCCCATGCGCTGGCCAAGAGCGGGCTCCCGCCGTGGCAGGTGATGCAGACCCTGGACGCCGTCGTGGCTGATCTGCCCGACCAGTTCATCACCTGCTGCTATCTGGAGATCCATCCGGATGCCGGTGAGGCCACCGTCTGCTCCGCCGGCCACCTGCCGGCACTGCTGGTCGCTCCCGACGGCAAGGTCCGCACCCTACCGGTGCCGGTGAGTGTGCCGCTGGGCGTGGGCGCGATACCACACCAGCAGGTCACCGTCGCCCTGCCGCCCGGCTCCACCCTCGCCCTGTACACCGACGGCCTGGTCGAATCCCCTGGCCATGACATCGACACCCGACTGGACGCCCTCGCGACGGCGCTGGGTGCGGCGCTGGCCACCACGCCGGACCTGGAGCAGGCCGCCGACCAGGTGCTTGCCGCCTTGCTGCCCGGGCCCGCCAAGCACGACGACGACGTCACCCTCCTGCTCACCCGCCTCCCGCAGGCCCCGCTGGCCACCGCCGGACGCGAACTGGATGCCACACCCGCCGCCGTGCCCGCAGGGCGCGCCTTCCTCACCGACACCCTGACCGCCTGGCACCTGGCCGGCATCGCCGACGACGCCTGCCTGCTGGCCTCCGAGATCCTCACCAACGCCGTCTGCCACGCCGCGGGCCCGATCCGGCTGCTGCTGCGCCGCACCGAGTACGACCTCACCATCGAGGTGACCGACCGCAGCCCGCACCTGCCCCAGCCGCGGCAGATCAACACCGCCGACGAATCCGGCCGCGGCCTCGCCCTCGTCGACGCCCTCGCAGCCGCCTGGGGCACCCGCCCCGCCGAGGACGGCAAGACCGTCTGGTTCACCCTGGCCACAAGCAACCACAGTGCGGAGGCGTAGGCCGCCCCCTGCGAAGCGTTGCTACGACTGCGGCTCGTCTTCCTCCGGTCCTGCGTCCATGACCACCCACTGCACCGGCCGGCCCGGCGGCCCTACGAGTGAGTACTTACGTCCGTGATCTGCAACTTCAGTGAGCGGGTCCGCTTGTCGCGTCGCTTGTCGTCCCTCTTGTCGTGCGGCTTGTCGCTTGTCTTGTCTTGTCGCTTGTCGGATCCCAGGGCATAACCGGTTCTGGGCGTCTGCGCACTGGAAGCGTCTTAGTCCCTTGGGACGCGCGGCTGTAGGCCGCTCCCCACTGGGGTCGGCCCCGACCCGGCGGCGGAAGGATGCGCACATGCTCAAGCCGAAGAGCTTCACCGCATGGCTGAAGACCCAGGTCGATCAGCGCAGCGCTATCGGGGACCTGGCCCGGGACGTCTCCGCTGATCCTGATTGGCCCTCACGCAAGGGACTGTCGGGCCAGCGTGACTACTTCGAAGAGTGCGGCGCCATCCCCGCGACTGTCGGGGCACTGGAACGTGCGTGGGTGCAGCACGAGGCGTACCGGGCGGCTCAACAGGATGCCTGAGCGGCTGAGGCTGGGCCCTCTCTGGGCCCTCCGACGACGACCAACGACGACAGACAACGCCGCTGACGACGGCCCGACCGCAGGTCAGGTGAGGTACCCGACCCGCTGACCAGGGGCAGAAAACGGGCCCGCCAGACCCAGGGCAAGAAGAAGTAAGCCCAGATGAAGAGGCCCCCACCCGCGGATCAGCCATCAGGGAGGGGGCTCTTCCGTTTCTGCCGTGCTCATCGAACGGTGGGCTCAGGCGAAATCCTCGGCGAGCACCATCATGATGTGCTCATGCTCGCCGTGTCGCATGATCCCGGTACGGCGGAAGCCGTGTTTCTCCAGCAAGCGCACCGAGCCGGTGTTCCCGGCGAAGGGATCGGCGTGCAGGGGGCGGATCCTCTCCCGCTCCATGAACAGTGCCAGCGCCCGGGTGCCGATACCCCGCCCCCAGTACTCCCTGCCGAGCCAGTACCCGATGAAGCGCCGCCCCTCGTCCCACCATGCCACCGCGTTGCCCGCCAGCTCTCCGTCCACGGTGACGGCCTGTACGAAGACGGTGGAATCCCCAAGGACCTTCGTCGTCCAGTGGGCCATGAAGGCATCCCGCTCCCGGGGCGGGAACTTCGACCGCTGCACGGCCTCAGGATCGTGCTCCTGAGCGAAGAACACCTCCAGATCGGCCGGTTCGACGTCTCGTAAACGCACCTGATCACTCATGCCGACGGAGTCTGCCCCCAGCCACTGACACTCCCGGGGCCGCCAGGTCCGTTCAGGAAACGTCCTTGACGAACACGACGCCGTCACTGTCCGCCAAGTGAGCCGGATCGAGCGGGGCGTAGCCGAACCAGGGGGACACGCGGGGCGGGGGAAGCGGGTCGCCCAGGGCGGTGGCCAGGCGCCGGGCGTCGATCAGGCAGCGGTCCTGCGGGAGTGCGTACAGGAAGCCCTCCACGGTGTCCGGCGGGGGCGTGTCCACCCCCTGGTGGCGGATCGTGCCGAGGGCCGTGACCATGTAGGCGTACTCCTCGCCGAGTCGGGTGCTCAGCAGTGCGCCGGCGCTCCACCACTCCGCCGGTCCCTGCCACATCCGGATCCTCCTCTTGCCCCGTTGGAGGTGGGAGTTGTGGGCGTGCACGAGCGCCGGGCCCCGGGCGGCGACGGCGAGGAGGTTGTGGGCCATCATCTGGTCCCGCACGGTCAGCAGCCGGGTCATGCGGGACGGCGAGGTGTCGGCCATCCCGTGGTGGTAGCGGAGCAGCCCGGTCGCGGTGCGTCCGTACAGGCACGCCCGTTCCCAGTCGTCCCGCGAGGTCGCAGTGATCAGGTGCGGTGCCTGTGCGTCGAGCAGTGTCACCAGGTCGTCGGCCAGCAGCCGCAGTTCGCGTGCCTCCGCCGACCGGCCCACGGAACGGGACGGGTCCGTCATCGCGGAGGGATCGGTCCACCGGCTGTCGGTGCCGAGCAGGCGGTCGAGCGTTTCCCGGGTGCAGGCGAGCAGGTCCGCGTCCACCCGGGCGGCGAGGTAGCCGTGGAGTGCGGTGAGGGCCTGGCGGGGGCTCGCGGCGCCCGTGATCTCCAGGGGACCGTCGACACCGGCGAAGCGGAGCCGCTCGGACGCTGGCCGGCCGTCGTTGTGGGCGCGCATCCAGCGCACCAGCTCGCGGTTGGCGGCGGAGGCGCCCCAGCCGTGGCTGAAGCCGTGCTCCATGACCTCGTCGAGCGTCACCGTGTCCGTGTCTGCAGTGGCGTAGGTGACGTAGTCGTCCACGAGCAGGCCCCTCATGCAGTCGCTCTCGATCGCGATCGTCCGGTAGCCCTCCTGCTCGACGAGCTGCCGGAACAGTTCGTTGCGCAGGTCGAGCAACGTGTCCTCGCCGTGGGTGGGCTCACCCAGGGCGAGCACGCGCGGCCGGGTCGGGAGTAATCCCATGACGGCGGCGGCCTCGACGGCATGAACGGTGTGAGCGGTGTGAGCGGTGTGTGGGGTGTCCGCGATGTCAGGAGCCATGCCTTCGACGGTATCGTTGAACCTTCGGTTGAGACTTGTGCGCGAGCTGGGCGGGGAGATGCGGACTGCGAGCGGGAGACACTCTCAAAAGGGCGTGCGGCTGAGGCCCGTCGATCTCGCCCGTGGGCACGGCCTGTCCACGCAGGCGGTCAGGAACTACGAGGAGGCCGGCATCCTCCCGGCCGCCGACCGCACCCCCAGCGGCTACCGCACCTACACCCCGCTGCACGCGCTGGCCCTGGGCACGTTCCTCGCCCTGGTGCCCGGCCACGGCCACCGGACGGCGACGTCGATCATGCGGGCCGTGAACCGGGGCGCGGTCGACGAGGCGTTCCGCGTCATCGACGAGAGCCACGCCCAGCTCCTCGACGACCGGCGGACCCTCCAGGCCGTGGAGAGCGCCCTCCGTGACCTGGAATCCACCGCCACGCCCGAGTCCGTCTCAGCCCCCGGACCCACCGCGGCCCCCGGACCCGGCGACACGTTCATCGGCCCCCTGGCGCGGCAGCTCCACATCCGGCCCGCGACGCTGCGCAAGTGGGAGCGCGCCGGGCTGGTACGCCCGCGCCGCGACCCGCTGACCGGGTACCGCGTGTACGACGAGGCCGACGTACGGGACGCCCGGCTGGCCCACCAGCTCCGGCGGGGCGGTTACCTGCTGGAACAGATCGCCCCGCTGATCGCCCAGGTGCGGGCGGCCGGCGGACTGGAGCCGCTGGGGGACGCGTTGCGTGACTGGCACGGTCGGCTGTCCGCCCGTGGACGGGCGTTGCTGGCCGGGGCGGCGGAGCTGGAGGCGTACCTCCGTGAGCGCGAACGCGAACGCCAGCCGGCGCCCGTGCCGCGCGCAGCAGCCAGCCACCTATCCCAGAGCAGGGGCACGCCGTGACCGGGGCGGACGGGGCCACGGCGGTCAACGCCATCCCGGTCGGTGGGCAGGCGGCGTCCGTCGCCATGTTCGCCCTGGCGGCGGCGCAGGCCGTCATGATCATTGACAGGTTCGCCGATCTGGTGAAGGCGTTCGACGCGACCATGATCGGCATCGCCTTGCTCGGAGCGGCCATGTCCGGAGCGATCGGCGGCTTCTCGGCGGCTGACGGCTTCCCCGAGGCCGACTCCGCCTCCTACGACAACCGATTGGTCTCCTGAGATGCCCTTCGCTGGTTCGAACGACACCCTGGAGCGGTTCCTCAACAACGCCCGGCTGTTCAGTTTGATGATCGTGCCGGTGTACCTGATCTTTCTTTTCAATTTCACGAGGGAGGAGGGCTGGCGCTGGAGCTTCCTGGCGTTCTGCGTCCTGCCGCCCGCCGGCGCGGTGGCGGGCTTCCTGGGGAAGCGGGACGTCCGGCCGAAGCTGGCTGCGCTGGCACTGGTCCTGGCGATCGCCCCGCTGCCGCTGATCGGGGCGCTGGAGACGTTGTTCTAGGACCTCGACGCGGCGTACGGGTCCCGAGAGGAAGCCGCTGAGCGTGACGCCGCGTCGGCGGGCCAGTCATGTTCGGCGGCTTCCTTGCTGGTGAAGGGTCCTGGAACTTCCCGGGACCCTTCACGACGTACACCGTCAGCCGCACTGACAGGGCCCGCCCGACTGGCAGCCGCAGCCGCAGCCCGAGCCGCAGCCGCAGGCGCTGACGAGGGGCAGTGTCCTCGCCTCGGCCGGCTGCTGTGTCTCGCGTGATTGGGTGGGGTCGGGGGTGGGGATGGGGAGTTCGGCCATGGTTCCTCCTCGGAACGCGGGACGCGGAACGTGGTCCCTACGCCCATGGAATGCCCGTTCGGCCGGGAGCGGGAACGGCGCGTGCGGCGGCGCACGGAGGCTTCCCCGCATCGCGATCGGCCACCGGCATCCGCCTGCTCGCCCCCGGCCGCTCCCGGCTCGCCCCTGGCCCGCTCCCCTCCCGCTCGCCCTCGGTCGGCTGGATCCCGGCTGGATCCCGGCTGGATCCCGGCTGGATCCCGGCTAGATCTCCGGCTGGATGTCCGGCTGGATCTCGTCCGCGTGCTCACCCGTCACCAGGTACACCACCCGCTTGGCGACCGACACCGCGTGGTCGGCGAAGCGCTCGTAGTAGCGGCCCAGCAGGGTCACGTCGACCGCCGTCTCGATGCCGTGCCGCCAGCGGTCGTCCATCAGGTGCTGGAAGAGGGTGCGGTGCAGCAGGTCCATCTCGTCGTCGTCCTGCTCCAGCTGCAGGGCCAGGTCGACGTCCTTGGTGACGATGACCTCGGCGGCCTTCGCCATCAGGCGCTGGGCGAGCTGGCCCATCTCCAGGATCGTGGCGTGCAGGTCGTGCGGGACCGCGCGCTGCGGGAAGCGCAGCCTCGCCAGCTTCGCCACGTGCTGGGCCAGGTCGCCCGAGCGCTCCAGGTCCGCGCTCATCCGCAGCGACGTCACGACGATACGGAGGTCCGTGGCCACCGGCTGCTGGCGGGCCAGCAGGGTTATCGCGCGCGCCTCGAGCTCGTGCTGGAGGTCGTCGACCTTCTTGTCGGCCTCGATCACGTTCTCCGCGAGCTTCAGATCGGTGTCGAGGATCGCCGTCGTGGCGCGCCCGATCGCCGATCCGACCAGCCGGGCCATCTCGACCAGGCTCTCACCGATCGAATCGAGTTCCTCGTGGTAGGCGTCACGCATGCTGGGGTCCCTCTTCCTCTTGTCCTCGTGCGTCGCTTCCGGGGCTTCCACATTCCCGGCCGACGGTCTTCCTTGTTCCCGGGCAGGGGGGTCCTGAGTCTGTGGTGCGACCGGCGAACCGCCGCTCCCGCAGGACCGGTCACCGTGTCCGGCGCGCTCCCGGCGCTCCGGGTACGACCGGCGCCCCCTGGGCCACGACCGGCGCTCCCGCCCCCCGCCGGTACAGTGCCGGTGCCGGGCGCCGACGACAGGTCGGACAACAAGTCGGACGACAGGTCCGACGACGTCACGTCCCCTCCGGCCCTCTGGCCCCCACGGTCCCACGTTCGGCCCTGTGCGCGTCCGTTTCCGGCATCCCGAATGAACCACTTCTGGCTGCAAGGTGAACTCTGGGCGACGAGTGCTTCAGCTCCCACACGGATGGCTGTGGACGGGCTCGATCTCGTGCCTAACCTGGATGCATGGACGTGAACGCGGCGGTCGCCGCAGTCGCAGCGATCGCCGGAGTGCTCACCGGTGTGATCGCCGTGCTGGCGTTCCGCTTCAGCGAGCGCGAACAGCGACGTCCGACCCGGTCCTCGCTGCACACCGACCCGGTGCTGCCGCCCGGCGTCGACACCGTGCTGTCCGTGCTCCGCTCCTCCGCCGTCGTGCTCGACGAGGCCGACTCCGTCGTGAAGGCCAGCTCCGCCGCCTACGCCCTCGGGCTGGTGCGCGGCGGGCGGCTCTCCGTCGAGCCGATGCTGCAGATGGCCCGGGACACCCGCAGGGACGGGGAGATACGGCAGGTCGAGCTGGACCTGCCCCGGCGCGGCACCGGTCGCGGCGAGGCCCTCGCCGTGTCCGCGCGCGTCGCCCCGCTCGGCTCCCGGCTGGTCCTGCTGCTGGTGGAGGACCTGACCGAGGCCCGCCGCATCGAAGCCGTACGACGCGACTTCGTCGCCAACGTCAGCCACGAGCTCAAGACACCGGTCGGCGCGCTCTCCCTCCTCTCCGAGGCCGTCATGGACGCCAGCGACGACCCGGAGGCCGTGCAGCGCTTCGCCGGACGCATGCAGATAGAGGCGACCAGGCTGACCAACCTGGTGCAGGAGCTCATCGACCTGTCCCGGGTGCAGAACGACGACCCCCTGGAGGACGCCGAGCCGGTGCGCGTCGACGAACTCGTCGCCGAGGCCATCGACCGGTGCCGCCACCAGGCCGGTACCAAGCAGATCACCATGGCGGCCGGCGGGACGGCGGACCTGCACGTGTGGGGCAACCGCGGCCAGCTCGCCGCCGCCCTCGGCAACCTCGTCGAGAACGCCGTCAACTACTCGCCCGCCCGTACCCGCGTCGGCATCGCCGCGCGCCGGGTGGCCGCACCGGGCGGCGAGCTGATCGAGCTGGCGGTGACCGACCAGGGCATCGGCATCTCGGACAAGGACAAGGAGCGCATCTTCGAGCGCTTCTACCGCGTCGATCCGGCCCGCTCCCGCGCCACCGGCGGTACGGGACTGGGGCTCGCGATCGTCAAGCACGTGGCCGCCTCGCACGGCGGGGAGGTCACGGTGTGGAGCTCCGAGGGCCAGGGCTCCACCTTCACCCTGCGGCTGCCGGAGGCGGGTGCGGCCCGCGACCGAACGCAACAGCAGGCCCGCCTCGACGAAGAGGCCGGGCAGTCCCACGAGTCATCCCCGTACGTTTCGCTTCCCGCCCCGGAGGTCCTTCCGTGACCCGAGTGCTCGTCGTCGAGGACGAGGAGTCCTTCTCCGACGCCCTGTCCTACATGCTCCGCAAGGAGGGCTTCGAGGTCGCCGTCGCGGCCACCGGCCCCGACGGCCTCGACGAGTTCGAGCGCAACGGCGCCGACCTCGTCCTCCTCGACCTGATGCTGCCCGGCCTGCCGGGCACCGAGGTGTGCCGCCAGCTCCGCGGTCGTTCCAACGTCCCGGTGATCATGGTCACCGCCAAGGACAGCGAGATCGACAAGGTCGTGGGCCTGGAGATAGGAGCCGATGACTATGTCACCAAGCCGTTCTCCTCACGCGAGCTGGTCGCGCGCATCCGCGCCGTACTGCGCCGCCGCGGCGAGCCCGAGGAGGTCACCCCGGCCGCGCTGGAGGCCGGTCCGGTCCGTATGGACGTCGACCGGCACGTGGTCACGGTCGCGGGCAGCAAGGTCGACCTGCCCCTCAAGGAGTTCGACCTGCTGGAGATGCTCCTGCGCAACGCCGGACGTGTCCTGACCCGTATGCAGCTCATCGACCGGGTGTGGGGCGCCGACTACGTGGGCGACACCAAGACCCTCGACGTCCACGTCAAGCGTCTGCGCGCCAAGATCGAGCCGGACCCGGGCGCGCCCCGCTACCTGGTGACCGTCCGCGGCCTCGGCTACAAGTTCGAGCCGTAGACCGACCCGGGCCACCCGGCCACCGGGCCGCCCGGCCACCGGGCCGCCCGGCCACCGGGCCGCCCGGCCACCGGGCCGCCCGGCCGCCCGGCCACCCGGGCCATCTGGCCGCCCGGCCGCCCGGGCCATCTGGCCGCCCGGCCATCTGGCCACCCGGGCCACCTGGGCCGCCCGGCCATCTGGCCACCCGGGCCACCCGGGCCACCCGGGCCATCTGGCCACCCGGGCCACCTGGCTATCTGGCCACCCGGACCCGGCCATCCGGACACGAGAAAGGGCGGCACCCCCGGTGGGGTGCCGCCCTTCGTTCGTACGACTCGACCGGTACGACTCGACGCCGGCTCGACCCGTACGACTCGACTCCGGCTCGACTCGACTCCGGCTCGACTCGACTCCGGCTCGACTCGTACGGCTCGACTCGTACGGCTCGCGTGCGACGGGACCGGTGCCCGCGCGGACGCCGCCGTTACTCGGTGCCGCCGTCGGCGCCGCCGTCGACCCCGTCGATCTGCGTGTCGGGGTCCGCGTCGCCGGCGCTCTCGCTCGCCGACGGCGAGCTCTCGCCCGAGGGGGACGCGGAGGGCGAGCCGGACTCGGCGGACCCGGCGGACTCGGAGGGCGAGGCGGACGGCACCTCGCTCGGGCCCCATCCGGTGAAGTAGCTCTCGGCCGGGACAACGAGCGCCGGCAGGCTCACGTCACCGGTCGTGCTGAAGGTGAACGTGATCTCCTGGGCGTTGCCGTCCTGGACGGCGTCACGGCTGCTCGGCAGCACGGCGGAGGCGTTGCCCTCGCCGCCGAGGACGACGTGGCCGCCGGCCGGGACGGTCAGCTTGCCGCCGCCCTCCGCGGGGTGCAGCTCGGCGGTCTTGCCGGTGCCGTCCACCGTGATGGCGTCGACCGTCTGGTCGCTGCTGCCGTTGTTGAAGAGGGTCGCGGAGACGACGGCCGGACCCGTCGACTCACGGTCCGGCTGCGTGATGACGACCGCGTTCTGGATCTTGATGTCGCCGACGGACGTCGCCGCCTGGTCCGGCTTGATCTCCAGGGTCTGGGCGTTGTTGCCGGCACCGCACGCGGCGAGCGAGGCGATCGAGAACGCGATGGCGGCGGCGGCGAGGGCGCCGCGTCGAAGGCTGCTGCTCACGGCGGCGGCAACTCCTTGAACGTGGGCGATACGGGGACCGGGCGGCCGTACCGAGGTAAAGCCGCCCTAAGGGTTAGTCAGCGGCCTCAGGTTACCGAGCCGTTCCCCGGCCGCGGCACCCGACCCTCCCCAAGTGCGCGGCTTCCCCCGCACAGGGGCCCGCCATTCACCGTCCGGGCGCATCCCGGGAACGGCACCGGGATGTCCGTCGTCCGTCACTCGTCGCGCATTCGTATTCGATCCCCTTCGGTGCCGGTGGCCCCTTGTGCATCCGTCCCGCGCATTTCTTCCGTAAGGAATGCACGGCGCTTCGAGAAATCGATCACACAGAAGACGGCAGGGGACCACAGGGGAGATCGGCGTCCGGACGGCAACCGGAAGATCGACGGCACAACGGCGGCCATGTGAGTGGCAGGAACGCTGGTCGCACAACGGCCGGAACGCCATGTGGCTTGATCAATTCCGGATTCGGCTCGTACCCGACTCCGGTCGCCGAACGGAGTAGCGCGGCTCGCACGCCTGGGGGTGGACAAACCGGGACGTTCAGGCGTCGCCAGACGGCTCCGGATGTGTGTAACGTACGCGTTTCACCCCGCCCGCAGAGACGCTCCGACCTGCGAATACCCTGTTCCGTTCGCCGTCCGAAGCACGTTCCTGTTGCTGTTGTCAAGCCCCGAGATATGCCCTGACCTGCGAAAACGCCATTCAGAAGACGCCGTATCCGTGTTACCCTGGATAGCCACGGAAGGGGTACCTGTCACATGACGTTCAAGGTTGGCGACACCGTGGTCTATCCCCATCACGGGGCCGCGCTGATCGAGGCCATCGAAACTCGCCAGATCAAAGGCGTGGACAAGACCTACTTGGTGCTGAAGGTCGCCCAGGGTGACCTGACGGTACGTGTGCCAGCGGACAATGCGGAGTTCGTCGGCGTGCGTGATGTGGTCGGTCAGGACGGGCTGGACCGGGTCTTCGAGGTGCTGCGCGCGCCGTATGCCGAGGAGCCCACGAACTGGTCGCGTCGCTACAAGGCAAATCTGGAGAAGCTCGCCTCCGGTGACGTCATCAAGGTCGCGGAGGTCGTGCGTGACCTGTGGCGCCGGGAGCGTGAGCGCGGGCTCTCCGCCGGTGAGAAGCGGATGCTGGCCAAGGCACGCCAGATCCTGGTGAGCGAGCTTGCCCTCGCGGAGAACACGAACGAAGACAAGGCCGAGACCCTCCTCGACGAGGTCCTCGCGTCCTGACGCGGACGAGATCCGCTCAGCACACACCGAAATGCCGCGGTGCCCGATGACGCACGAAGCAGTCGCCGGGCGCTGCGGCATGTCCGTACCCGTGCACGTGACGTCCCGTCCCCCTCGTCCCTGAACAGGGGCGGCGGCGTCGTACAGGACGGCCGACGCAACCCCCGCGTCCGCGCGTCCCGTACCCGACGACCGAAGCCGTACCGCGGTGTCGGACGCCGACGGAAAAGGGAACCGGTGCCGACGTGCCGGGCCCCGGGCAGCCGACTCGACCAGGTGTCACGGAAGGGTCCGGTCGAGGCTCGCGCCCGGCGCATCCCCCAGCCCTCGGCAAAGCCCGAGCAGGGGGCACCTCCAGGCCATACCCACGCACACCGAGTACACAAACCTGACAGGAACCGATGTCTGACGAAACGCGCCCTTCGCCGTCACAGGCCCGTACGGCAGCCGTCATCCCGGCCGCGGGCCGCGGCGTGCGCCTCGGCCCCGGAACCCCCAAGGCGCTCCGCGCGCTGAACGGCACCCCCATGCTCATCCACGCGGTACGCGCCATGGCCGCGTCCCGCTCCGTCTCCCTCGTGATCGTGGTGGCCCCGCCCGACGGCGCCGCCGAGGTCAAGTCCCTGCTCGACGCCCACACGCTGCTGCCCGGAGGCGTCCACGGGAAGAGCGCCGACTTCCTCGTCGTACCCGGCGGCGAGACCCGCCAGGAGTCCGTGAAACTCGGCCTGGACGCACTGCCCCCCGGTTACGACATCGTCCTGGTGCACGACGCGGCGCGACCGCTGGTGCCCGTGGACACCGTGGACGCCGTCATCGAGGCCGTACGGGAAGGAGCGCCCGCGGTCGTCCCCGCGCTGCCCCTCGCCGACACCGTCAAGCAGGTAGAACCGGCGGGCACGCCCGGCGAGCCGGAACCCGTGGTCGCCACTCCCGACCGGTCGCGGCTGCGCGCGGTGCAGACCCCGCAGGGCTTCGACCGCGCCACGCTGCTCCGCGCGCACGAGACGGTCACCGAGGACGTCACGGACGACGCGAGCATGGTGGAGCAGCTCGGGCTGCGGGTCGTCACGGTCCCCGGGCACGAGGAGGCCTTCAAGGTCACCCGTCCCCTCGACCTGGTCCTCGCCGAGGCGGTCCTGAACCGCAGGAGGCTGAACGATGGCTTCTGAGACCTCCGCCGGGCCGGCCGCCGTGCTGCCGCAGGTCGGCATCGGCACCGACATCCATGCCTTCGAGGAGGGCCGCGAGCTCTGGTGCGCGGGACTCAGGTGGGAGGGTGAGGGACCCGGGCTGGCCGGCCACTCCGACGCCGACGTCGTCGCGCACGCCGCGTGCAACGCGCTGTTCTCCGCGGCCGGGCTCGGCGACCTCGGACAGCACTTCGGCACCGGCCGCCCCGAGTGGTCCGGCGCGTCCGGCGTCACGCTGCTGACCGAGGCCGCGCGCATCGTCCGCGAGGCCGGCTTCACCGTCGGCAACATCGCCGTCCAGGTCGTCGGCCCGCGCCCCAAGATCGGCAAGCGCCGGGACGAGGCGCAGAAGATCCTGTCGGAGGCGGCGGGCGCGCCCGTGTCGGTGTCCGGCGCCACGACGGACGGCCTGGGCTTCCCGGGGCGCGACGAGGGACTGATGGCGGTGGCCACGGCGCTCGTCGTCCGTACGGGCTGAGTCCGTACTGGCTGCGTCCGTACTGGCTGAGTCCGTACGGGTTGAGTCCGTACGGGCTGAACCGGGCCGCGGCCGCGGCCCGGAGCCGCCCCGCCGGCGACGTCACGATTACGTGCCCCTTGACGCCACTGGTCATGGGGCACTGCCGTCCGCCCACTACCCTGGAGTGGTGACTATTCGCCTGTACGACACCGGTGCCCGGCAGATCCGTGACTTCGTCCCGCTGCGGCCGGGCTGTGTCTCGATCTACCTGTGTGGCGCGACCGTGCAGGCCCCGCCGCACATCGGGCACATCCGGTCCGGACTGAACTTCGACATCCTGCGCCGCTGGTTCGCCCACCGCGGCTACGAGGTGACGTTCGTCCGGAACGTGACGGACATCGACGACAAGATCATCACCAAGTCGGCGGACCAGGGCCGCCCCTGGTGGGCCATCGGCTACGAGAACGAGCGCGCGTTCAACGCCGGTTACGAGGCGCTGGGCTGCCTGCCGCCGACGTACGAGCCGCGGGCGACCGGCCATGTGCCGGAGATGATCGAGATGATGCGCGGCCTGATCGAACGCGGCCACGCCTACGCCGCCGACGGCAACGTCTACTTCGACGTGAAGTCCTTCCCCGACTACCTGCGCCTGTCCAACCAGGAGCTGGAGAACCTCCTGCAGCCGGCCGGCGAGGGCGAGACCGGCAAGCGCGACCCGCGGGACTTCGCCATGTGGAAGGCGGCCAGGCCGGGCGAGCCGAGCTGGGAGACGCCCTGGGGCCGGGGCCGGCCGGGCTGGCACCTGGAGTGCTCGGCGATGGCCCACAAGTACCTGGGCCGGGCCTTCGACATCCACGGCGGCGGACTGGACCTGATCTTCCCGCACCACGAGAACGAGATCGCCCAGGCCAAGGCCTACGGCGACGACTTCGCCACGTACTGGCTGCACAACGCCTGGGTGACGATGAGCGGCGAGAAGATGTCCAAGTCGCTGGGCAACTCGGTGCTCGTCTCCGAGATGGTCAGGCGCTGGCGGCCGATCGTGCTCCGCTACTACCTGGGCACCCCGCACTACCGGTCGATGATCGAGTACAGCGAGGAGGCGCTGCGCGAGGCGGAGTCGGCGTTCGCGCGGATCGAGGGCTTCGTACAGCGGGTGGTGGAGAAGGCCGGTGGCGTGGTCGAGGCGGCCGCCGAGGTGCCGCCCGCGTTCGCCGAGGCCATGGACGACGACCTGGGCGTGCCGCAGGCCCTCGCCGTGGTGCACACCACGGTCCGGCAGGGCAACAGCGCGCTGGCCGCCGACGACAAGGAGGCGGCCGTCGCCCGGCTGGCCGAGGTCCGCGCCATGCTCGGCGTCCTCGGCCTGGACCCGCTGGACGAGCAGTGGGCCGGTGACAACGAGCGCGGCGACGACCTGCACGGGGTGGTCGACACCCTGGTCGGCCTGGTGCTCCAGCAGCGCGAGGCGGCCCGGGCGCGCAAGGACTGGGCCACCGCCGACGCCATCCGCGACCAGCTCGGCCAGTCCGGCCTGGTGATCGAGGACAGCCCGCAGGGACCACGCTGGACCCTCGGCCCGCGCTGAGGCTCCCCGGCCGCTCTTGATCGAGTGTGCCGTCCGGGACTCCGGACGGCACACTGCAAGGGCGACAGCCAACAGACGTACGTACACAGCGCCCGCACGGGGCGCTCGACACAGACAGGTGGATCATGGCCGCGAACAACCGCCGCATGTCCGGCAAGAAGGGCGCGCAGGTCGGCAGTGGCGGCCAGCGACGCCGGGGCCTGGAGGGCAAGGGGCCGACCCCGCCCGCCGAGATGCGCAAGGGCCACGCCAAGCAGCGCGCCGCGCAGGCCAAGGTCCGCCGCTCCCAGGGCCGCCCGCAGGCCAGGGGCCGCGGCGGCAGGTCCGCCGCCGAGCTGGTCGTCGGACGCAACCCCGTGGTCGAGGCGCTGCGCGAGGGCGTGCCCGCCTCCACGCTCTACGTCCAGCAGTTCATCGACAACGACGAGCGGGTCCGCGAGGCGCTCCAGCTCGCGGCCGAACGCGGCGGCATCAACCTCATGGAGGCCCCCCGCCCCGAGCTCGACCGCATGACCAACGGTCTCAACCACCAGGGTCTCGTCCTCCAGGTCCCGCCGTACGAGTACGCGCACCCCGAGGACCTCGCCGCCGCCGCGTACGACGCGGGCGAGGACCCGCTGATCGTCGCCCTCGACGGCGTCACCGACCCGCGCAACCTGGGCGCCGTCGTCCGCTCCGTCACCGCCTTCGGCGGTCACGGCGTGGTCGTGCCGGAGCGGCGCGCGGCCGGCATGACCGCCGGCGCCTGGAAGACGTCCGCCGGCACGGCGGCCCGTACGCCCGTCGCGCGGGCCACCAACCTCACACGCGCCCTGGAGGCGTACCAGAAGGCCGGGATCATGGTCGTCGGCCTCGCCGCCGACGGGGACGTCGAGATCGGCGAGCTGGAGGCCCTGGAGGGCCCGGTCGTCATCGTCGTCGGCAGCGAGGGCAAGGGCCTGTCCCGCCTCGTGGGCGAGACCTGCGACTTCCGGGTGCGCATCCCGATGCCCGGTGGCGCGGAGTCCCTGAACGCCGGTGTCGCGGCCGGAGTCGTGCTGTACGAGGCCGCCCGGCGACGCGGCTGAGCGTGTGATGATCTTGACGGGGTCCGGACAGATCGGGACGGTCAAGGCAGTGTCCTAACGACTCGTCACTCGGTTAGATGAGTGTGGACACCAGAACACCCCGCACACCCACGGGGGACCGTTCGTCGGGATACGACGACGCTCCCGCGCTGAGCATGGTGAAGGTGCCGAGCGATCCGGCCCAGGTCATCGTGAACCACGCGAGTTTCCGGGTGCACCTGGCCCCCGGCCCCGGGGCCAGGTCCCCGGGCGCCGCACGGCATTCGAGCGTCACCGAGGACACCGCGCGCATCCCCGTCGTGGACCCGGCCAGGAGGCCGGTGGAGACCGCCGGGTCCCGCCGCCGGGCGCCCGTCGTCTGGAGCGGGAGGTCCGCACCGGACGACACCGGCGCCCACCGGCTGCTCCAGGCCGTGCGGAACTCGAGCGTGGGCCATGGTTCCGCGGAGCAGGCCGGCGACGCCAGCACCACGCAGGTCATCCCCCGCGTCGACGCGGACGGACCCGCCCGGTACGCCACCCAGGGGCAGCGTTACGGCGACGACCAGACGCACCCGTACGGGACCGCGACCGACCCTTACGGCACCGGGGCCGACGCGTACGGCGACGAGGACTACGACGCCGATCCGACCGTGGAGACGGTGGAGACCCCCGTCCTCGGCGCCCAGCGCACCCACGACGACCACCACCCCGAAGGCACCCGCCTGCTGCCCGCCATGCGCACCGTGGGCAGCGCGTACGACGAGGAACCGGCCTACGCCGACGACGACGCGTACGCCGGGCACACCGACGCCGACGAGGACGTCGACGCCGCCGAGGCGGACGGACCGGACGGCACGGGCGCCCGGCGTCACGCGGGCGAGCCCGTACGGCACGCCTACTATCCCGGCCGCCGGATGAACCTCGGCGTGGTACTGCTCCCGCTGCGCGTCTTCCTCGGCTTCATCTCCATCTACGCCGGCATGGGCAAACTGTGCGACCCCGTCTACTTCGACGGCGGCGAGCGCGGCTCCATGGTGAAGTGGCTCAACACCCTGCACCCCTGGGAAGTGGCCGAGCCGCTGCGGCAGTTCGCCCTGGCCCACCCCGTCGGCGCGGGCCTCGTCATCGCCTTCCTCCAGGTCATCGTCGGCGTGCTGACGGTCCTCGGCCTGTGGCAGCGGCTCGCGGCCGTCATCGGCGCGCTGCTGTCGGCCGCGCTGATCGTCACCGTCAGCTGGAAGACCGTCCCCGCCTACGACGCCCCCGACATCATCTACCTCGCCGCCTGGTCCCCGCTGATCACCGCCGGCGCACCCGTGTACTCCGTCGACGGACGCCTCGCCGCCGGTGCCTGGCGCACCCTCGGACCGCGCACCGACATCTGGCGGCTGCGCCGCTACGTCCTGCGCCGCGGCGCCCTGGTCACCACCGTCGTCGTCGGCCTCACCCTGCTCGTCGGCTCCCTGCTCGGCGGCGCCGTACGGGACGCCGACCGGGTGG
This sequence comes from Streptomyces ruber, assembly GCF_014648075.1. GTDB lineage: Bacteria > Actinomycetota > Actinomycetes > Streptomycetales > Streptomycetaceae > Streptomyces > Streptomyces ruber. The sequence continues at coordinate 75,192 of NZ_BMQK01000001.1, forward strand.
TCGTCCCCGGCCCCGGCGAGGCCCCCCGCAACGAACTGCCCGGCTCCCCGCTCCCCCAGGAGCCCAGCAGGCAGGAGCGGAGGAGCCCCGCGGCGGCCTCCGGCTCGCCCACCCAGGGCGCCACCGGTTCCGCCAGCCCCTCGCAGGGTGCCTCCAGCCCCGGCGCCGCCGAGGAGACGGGCGCCGCCACCGGCGGGCGGCCCAGCCAGACCCAGGGCACCGCGGGCCAGGCCCCGCCGCCCGCGCGGACGGCCCCCGCCCAGCAGGCCCCGAGCACCAGCTCCGGTATGGCGTCCGGCGGCGGCGCGACGTCCGGCAGCGGTGCCACCTCCGGCGGCGGCGCGACCGGCGGCGCCACCGGAAGCGCCCCGGGCGGCACCGGCTCCGGCGGCTCGTCCAACGGCGGCGAGCGGAACAGCCTGGTGGGTGGGCTGCTCGGGTAAAGCCCGCGTCCGCTACGCAGTCGGGCCCCGCGCATCATGCGCGGGGCCCGACTGCGTAGCGGACGCGGACCGCCTGCGTACCCGCGATCGCGGGGCCTCAACGCCCCAGCGCCGCCAGCTCCTTCGCTGCCTCCGACAGGTCCTTCGCCGTGTCGATGGCGCGCCAGTACGCGCCCTGCGGGATCGGGAAACCGGCCAGCCGGCGTTCCCGGGCGAGCCGCGGGAAGGTGCTGCGCTCGTGGTCGCCGCGCTCCGGCAGCAGGGGAGTGAACTCCGGGGAGAAGACGTAGACGCCCGCATTGACCTCGTACGTGGTCGGCGGAGCCTCGATGAAGTCGGTGACGTGCCCGAAACCGTCCGTCTGCACCGCGCCCCACGGAATGCGCGGGCGGGCGAGGGCGAGCGTGGCGAGGGCGTCGCGGCCGGTGTGGAAGTCCGCCATGTCGCGCAGCGAGAAACGGGTCCAGATGTCACCGTTCGTCGCGTACCAGGGCAGGTCGGGGTGGGGCAGATGCGCGGCCGCGTGCCGGAGGCCGCCGCCGCGGCCCAGCGGCTCCGTCTCGACGACGGTGGTGACGCGGACGGGAAGGTCGGCCGTCTCCAGCCACTTCTGCAGTACGTCCGCGAGATGGCCGCAGGACACGACCACGTCGGTCACGCCCTCCTCGGCGAGCCACGCGAGCTGATGGCCGATGATCGGGGTGCCCGTGCCGGGGATCTCGACCATGGGCTTGGGCCGGTCGTCGGTGTACGGGCGCAACCGCGACCCCTGGCCACCGGCCAGGACGACGGCTTGAACGGGGCGCGACGCGGCGTTCGGATCGGTCATGACCGGAACTGTACGTGGCGCCCCGTTCGTAGGAGCACGGCCCCGGGGATCGGTGCCTGGACGGCTGCCGGGAGCCCGACGGACGGGTGGCGGGAGTGCGGGGTACGGAGGTGCGGGATACGGAGGTGCGGGATACGGAGGTGCGCCGGTCGATGCGGCCCGGCGGCTCAGCCGTGCTGGGCCGCCACACCCGACGCGAACGACGTGTCGCAGACGGGGCGGGCGTAGGACTGGGCACGGGACGGGCCGTACACCTTGACGGCCGCGCGGCCCAGGGCACGGGCGATCGACGCGCAGTGCCGTGCCAGCGACGGGCGCCCGTTCACCGCCCGTTGAAGATGGGTCAGGGCGGCCTCCGGGTCCTGTTCCTGCAGTTCCAGCAGCAGTTCGTCGCGGAGGAGCTCGTGCGGGGCGCGGGGCCCGGCGGAGCCGGTGACGTCCTTGCCGGTGACGGGGGCGGCCTCGGCGGCGGTGGTGAGCACCGAGTCCGAGGAGTCTCCCGACCAGTCGACTCGGGTGACCGCCAGCGTGCCGGACAGCACCATGACGACGGGCAGGACGAAGGCGAGGGAGCGCCCGATCCGGCGGGCGGGGCCCGGGCCGCGCCGGGTCCGTGGGGTAGTGGTGTGCTTCACGCGAGTGAGAGTAGCGCGGGGTAGTGATATGGCGACATTTGGTCACCGGTTCGGGTGATGTCGGAGTGGCCCGATATGGGCGACGAGTTGACGTACAGAGCTCGAAATACCCCAGTTGGACAGGGAATTGAGGCACACCGAAGAGGGCCCCGCAGCGGTCTGCGGGGCCCTCTTCGTCAACCTGGGTGATTTCTCCGGGTCGCTGCGCCGGTGACCGGATCAGTCGGAGAGGCGCTCGCCGGTGGAGGTGGAGAAGACGTGGGTCTCGCCGGCGCGCGGCACGACGTGCAGCTGGGAGCCCTTCTCCGGGACCTGGCGGCCCCCGACGCGGACGACGAGGTCCTTGGTCTCGCCGCCGACCTCGGCGGTGCCGTAGACGTATCCGTCGGCGCCGAGCTCCTCGACGACGTTGACGGAGACCGCGAGACCGGCCGGGGCGTCGGCGCTGTCCTTGGCCAGCGCCGCGGCGGCGCCCCCGTTGTGCTCCACCACGTCGAAGTGCTCCGGGCGGATGCCGACCGTGACGGTGCGGTCGCCCTTGTCGGCGGCGGCCTTCAGCGCGTCCCGGCTGACCGGCACCACGCTGTTGCCGAACTTCACGCCGCCGTCGGTGATCGGCACCTCGACCAGGTTCATCGCCGGGGAGCCGATGAAGCCGGCGACGAACAGGTTGGCGGGCCGGTCGTACATGTTGCGCGGCGAGTCGACCTGCTGCAGCAGCCCGTCCTTGAGCACCGCCACCCGGTCGCCCATCGTCAGGGCCTCGACCTGGTCGTGGGTGACGTAGACGGTGGTGATGCCCAGCCGGCGCTGCAGCGAGGCGATCTGGGTACGGGTGGACACGCGCAGCTTGGCGTCCAGGTTGGACAGCGGCTCGTCCATGAGGAAGACCTGCGGCTCGCGGACGATGGCCCGGCCCATCGCCACACGCTGGCGCTGACCGCCGGAGAGGGCCTTGGGCTTGCGGTCCAGGTACGGGGTGAGGTCGAGGATCTTCGCGGCCTCCTCGACCTTCTTGCGGATCTCCGCCTTGTTCACGCCGGCGATCTTCAGGGCGAAGCCCATGTTGTCGGCGACCGTCATGTGCGGGTAGAGCGCGTAGTTCTGGAACACCATGGCGATGTCCCGGTCCTTGGGCGGCAGGTGGGTGACGTCGCGGTCGCCGATGCGGATGGCGCCGCCGTTGACGTCCTCCAGCCCGGCGAGCATCCGCAGCGAGGTGGACTTGCCGCAGCCGGACGGACCGACCAGGACGAGGAACTCCCCGTCCGCGATGTCGATCTCGAGCTGGTCGACGGCGGGCTTCTCGGAACCCGGGTAGACGCGGGTCGCCTTGTCGAACGTGACTGTGGCCATGGTGATGGGCCCCCTTCTACCGGCAGGAACGTGCCGGACGATCCGTTGTGGAAGGTGGTGCCACTACGGGGAGTTCCGTTGTGGTGTAGTCCACACGCGTGGATTGGCAGGACCGTACCTGGTGTTCACGTGATCTGTCAGTAGGTCGGGACGTGTGAACTTGGAACAGCACGTCGGACCGGGCACGGAAACGGGTGCGCGGTCGGTTGCGCCGCGTTGTGGGCGCGGGGTGACTGCGGAACTTCGTGGTCCTGCGAAACGGTGGCTGTGTAGAGTGGAGCAGCCTTCGCGTGCGGCTTCGTCGTGCGCGGTGCCTCCTTAGCTCAGATGGCCAGAGCAGGTCACTTGTAATGATCAGGTCGTCGGTTCGAATCCGACAGGGGGCTCACGCAAGCCCAGGTTAGAACGCCTCTGACCTGGGCTTTTTTCATCCCCCTGGTAATAGTTCAAATAGACCAGTACGATTCGACTATGCCGCGTCGTACCCTTGACAACCCGATCGTGCTAGCAGTCCTGGGCCTCCTGCTGGAGGGCAGCTCGCACCCGCACCAGATGCTGGCCGAACTTCGGAAACGCAGCGACAACCATGCGGCGGTGATCACGCGGGGCACGCTCTACAACACGGTCGCCGCGCTGACCGAAGCGGGATGGATCGCCCCGCAGGGACGGGAGCGTTCGGGGAACCGTCCCGAGCGGACCGTCTACGCCCTCACCCGGGCGGGCCGCGACGAGCTCGTGCGGCGGCTGGACGCGCGGATCCGCACTCCGCAGCGGGAGTTCTCGCAGTTCCTGGGCGCTGTCACGTACCTCGGCGCGCTGGACCCCCGGAGGGCCGAGGAGGCGTTGCTCGAGCGTGTCCGGCGCCTTGAGGAGCGCACGGCAGCCGATGAGGCGCGCCTCGTCGCTGCGCTGGCTGCCGGTGTCCCTCGCCTGCATGTCATCGAGGCCGAGTACGCGCTCGCTCTCGCCCGCGCGGAGACGGAGTGGATCGGCTCCGTCGTCGACGGCATCCGTACCGGGGCGCTGACATGGCCGCCCGGTGCGGTGGCATCTCCCGTCGCTCCCGCCGCTGCCCCCGAACCGCCCACATCACTGCCCACATCCTCGGCCCGGAAGGAATCGAGCACATGACGCCGACTGCACAGGACGGCTTACTCTTCGGGATCTACCCCGGCGGAGTCACCGGTGACGATGCCGGAGGACTGGCCGACGGCCCACCCGACGACCCGGCCCGGGTGTCGAGTGCCCTTGACGACCTCCAGGGCCGACCGGGCCGTCCGTTCCTGGTACGCGCCTATGCGACCTTCGACGACGACACCCGGCCGGGGACACCGCACGCGACCGCGACTCCGGCCGACGCGGCGCGGTACGCCGTCCGGGGGCGCCGCCTGGACCTCGTGGCGCAGTACCGGTCCGGTGCCGGGGACGTCGACGGTTACTGCGTCTTCCTGCGCGAGCTGGTCGAGCAGTACGGCGAGGTCACCGGCACCTTGCAGGTGACGGAGGAACCGAACGTCACCTCGAATCCCGTGCTGGACGGCTTCTACCCGAGGGTGGACGAGGCGATCGTCCGTGGGGTGCCGGTGGCCAAGGCGCGGGCGCGTGAACTCGGGTACGGGCACCTGCGGGTCGGGTTCAACACCACTCCTCTCTTCGGGCCGGCCGCCTCCTTCATCGGTGACCTGGCAGATCGTGGCGGGGAGGGTTTCATCGCCGGCCTGGACTATGTGGGCCTGGATCTCTTCCCCGACGTCTTCCGGCCCGTCGCTGCTCCCGACCTTGCGCAGGCCGTGGAGGGGCTGCTGCGCCACCACCGCGACGAGGTGCTGACGCCTGCGGGTCTGGGGCACCTGCCGCTGCACATCACGGAGCACGGCTGGCCCACCGGGCCGGAGCGGCCCGCGCATCGCCAGGCCGAGGTGGTGGAGACCGTGGTGCGCGTCGTCGCGCGACACGCGGAGCGGCTCGGGCTGAGCGGTTACACGCACTTCGCGCTGCGGGACGCGGACAGCTCCGGCCCGGGGCTGTTCCACCGGTTCGGGCTCACGACGGACGACTACACCCCCAAGCCCGCCTTCGAGGTCATGCGGAAGCTCGTTGAGCAGTTCGCGGGGGACGCGGGGTGGAAAACCGGGTGAAGAAGCGCCCGAGGGCCCGTACGGTCGGTGGGGTGATCGACGTCCCGGACGAACTGGCCGCCTCGCAGCACAAGGCCAACGGAGAGGCCGGACGCGCCTTCATCACGGCCCTGCCCGGGCTGGCGGCCGACTGCCTCGACCGTTGGGACCTGCGGCTCGACGGCCCCTCCATGTACGGCATGTGCGCGCTGGTGCTGCCCGTGGTCACCGCCGACGGCACCCCGGCCGTGCTCAAGCTGCAGATCCTCGACGAGGAGAGCGTGGGGGAGCCGGTCGCGTTGCGGGTGTGGGGCGGGGACGGGGCCGTGCGGCTGCTCGCGTACGACGAGAGCGACGGGGCGCTGCTGCTGGAGCGGCTCGATCCGGGGCGGATGCTCTCGCACCTTCCCGACACCCGGGAGGCGGTGCTGCACGTCGCGCGGCTGCTGGCCCGGCTGACCGCCGGGCCCGCGCCCGAGGGGCTGCGGCGGCTGGGGGACATCGCCGCGGACATGCTGGAGCGTACGCCCGCCGTGCTGGGCCGGATCGCGGACGCCGGGGAGCGTGCGCTGGTCGCGGACTGTGCGGCGGCCGTGCGGGAGGTGCTGGGCGAGCCCGGTGACCGGCTGCTCCACTGGGACCTGCACTTCGAGAACGTGCTCGGCGCGGAGCGGGAGCCGTGGCTCGCCATCGATCCGAAACCGCTGGCCGGTGACCCGGGCTTCGAGCTGTGGCCGGCGCTGGGCAACCGTTTCGACACGGACGAGGTGCTGTGGCGGTTCGACGCGATGACGGACGTGCTGGGGCTGGACCGGGAGCGGGCGCGGGCCTGGACGCTGGGCCGGGTGCTGCAGAACGCGGTCTGGGAGGTCGAGGAGGGGCGCCCGCTGGAGCCGGACGACATGGAGATCGCGCGGCGGCTGCGAGGCCGGTGACGCGGTCGCGCGGCGTCGCGCCCCGTCGGCCCGTCAGGGCTCCAGGACCACCTTGCCCACGGTGCCTCGGGTCTCCAGGGCGCGGTGGGCGGCGGCCGCCTCGGCGAGGGGGAAGCGGTGGACGGCGGGGGTGAGGCGGCCCGCGGCGGCTTCGGCGAGGGCACGGAGTTCGAGGGTGCGGACGGGGTCGGGGCCGCCCGCCTTCTCCAGCATCACGGGGCCGAGGACCTGTTCGGTGACGCCTTCGACGACGTACGGGCCGCCGTCGTGGATGCCCTCGGCGGACCAGCCGAAGACGATGTGCCTGCCGCCGGTCGCCAGGAGGTCGACGGCCGTGCGGGCCACGTCGCCGCCCACGCCGTCGTACACGATCGTCACCCGGCCCCGGTACGCCTGGATGTCGTCCTGCCATGAGGGGTCTCGGTAGTCGAGGGCGAGGTCGGCGCCGTTGGCCCGGACCCTGGCCGTCTTCTCCGGGCCGCCGGCGAGGCCGACGACCGTGGCGCCCGCGTGCTTGGCGTACTGCACGAGAAGGGTGCCGATGCCGCCGGCCGCGGCGGGGACGAGGACCACGTCGCCGGGGCCCGGTTCGGCGAACTGGAGGATGCCCATGGTCGTACGCCCGGTGCCGATCATGGCCACGGCCTCGGCGAAGTCCAGGACGGCGGGGATCTCGTGGAGGCGGCCGGCGCCGGTGACGGCGAGTTCGGCGTAGCCTCCGGGGGCGAAGCCGAGGTGGGCGACGACGCGCCTGCCGAGCCAGTGGGTGTCGACGCCGTCACCGAGGGACTCGACGACGCCGGCGACCTCGCGGCCGGGGATGGTCGGAAGGGTGGCGGGCGCGGGGCCGGGGCCCTGCTGTCCCTCTCTCAGCGCGGTGTCCAGGAGGTGCACGCCGGCGGCGGTGACGGCGATACGGACCTGGCCCGGGCCCGGCTCGGGGTCGTCGGCCTTCTCGTAGGTGAGGTTGTCGGCCGGGCCGAAGGCGTGCAGGCGGACGGCGTGCATGGGTGGCTCCCCGTGGTCGCGTGCGTGCGGAGTGGCGTGGCGCTGCGTTGCGTTGCGTGCAGCAGCCTGTGACCTCGACCGGGCTTGAGGTCAAGCGCGCCCGGTCACGGGGTGGACTTCGTCGGGCAGGACGCGGCGGGGGCGCCCGCTTCATGGACTGCGCGCTGACCGGGTGCGCGCTGACCGGGTGTGCGCTGGACGAGACGCGGCTGGGCGGAGTGCGGGAGGGCGGTCACCGCACTCGGGGGAACCGGGCCTCCAGGGTCCAGATCGCCGGGTTGTCGCGGAGCCCCTCGTGCAGGTCCGTCAGGTCGGCGATCAGGTCGTGCAGGAAGTCGCGGGCCTCGCGGCGGAGTTCGGCGTGCGAGAAGGTGAGCGGCGGCTCGTCGGCCGGCATCCAGTCGGCGTCGATGTCCACCCAGCCGAAGCGTCGCTCGAAGAACATGCGGTCGGTCGACTCGGTGAAGTCGAGTTCCGCGTGCTGCGGGCGGGCGGCGCGGCTGCCGCGCGGGTCCTTGTCGAGCTGTTCGGCGATGTCGCAGAGCGCCCACGCGAAGTCGAGCACCGGCACCCATCCCCAGGCGGTGGACAGTTCCCGGTCCGCCTTGGTGTCGGCGAGGTAGACGTCGCCGGCGAACAGGTCGTGCCGCAGCGCGTAGACGTCCGCGCGGCGGTAGTCGGTCTGCGGGGGGTCGGGGAAGCGGGTGGAGAGGGCGTAGCCGATGTCGAGCACGTAGGTGATGGTGTCATGTCTGTTTAGGATCTCCGCCGTGTCCCGATCCGCACCGGTTGTCCGCACGGTTCCGTACGTCCTCGCTCTGGTCGTCGCCCTCTCCGGGTGTGCGGGGGAGGGGGGGAGTGCGGGGCGCGCCCGGGTCGTCGGGGCTGCGTGACCCGTACTTCCCGAAGGCGGGCAACGGCGGCTACGACGTCACCCACTACGGGCTGACCCTCGACTACGACCGGGACGGCGGCGGCCGGCTGGAGGGCACGGCGGTCGTCACCGCCCGTGCCACGCAGGACCTGAGCGCCTTCCAGCTGGATCTGGAGGGTCTGGACGTGCGGCTGGTGGCGGTCGACGGGCGTGAGGCGCGCTGGGACCGTGCCGGTCAGGAGCTGGTCGTCTGTCCGCCCTCCGCGCTGCGGGAGGGCGCGGAGTTCCGTACGACCGTCCGTTACTCCGGCCGGCCGCGCGTGATCACCGATCCGGACGGTTCGCGGGAGGGCTGGCTGCCGACGGCCGACGGCGCGCTCGCCCTCGGTGAGCCCGTCGGTTCGATGGCCTGGTTCCCCGGCAACCACCATCCGTCCGACAAGGCCGCGTACGACGTCTCGGTCACCGTTCCCGAGGGGCTGCGCGCGGTATCGAACGGGGTGCTGGCGGACGAGTCGACCGAGGGGGGCCGTACGACGTTCGCCTGGCACACGGCCGAGCCGATGGCGAGCTATCTGGCGACGGTGGCCGTCGGTGAGTTCGAGACGCGGGCGTACGAGACGCGGGCCACGGCCGCGGAGGACGGTCTGCCGGTGTACGTGGCGGTCGACCCGTCCCAGGCCGGGGCGAGCGGCGAGGTCCTCGGCCGGATTCCCGAGGTGGTGGCGTGGGCGGAGGGGATCTTCGGGCCGTATCCGTTCTCCTCGGTGGGAGCGATCGTCGAACGGCCGGGGGACGCCGGGTACGCGCTGGAGACGCAGAACCGTCCCGTCTTCCCCGGCGCCCCGGACGTCGTGCTGCTCGTCCACGAGCTGGCCCACCAGTGGTATGGCGATTCGGTGACGCCGAGGACCTGGCGGGACATGTGGCTGAACGAGGGCTTCGCCACCTACGCCGAGTGGCTGTGGCAGGAGGAGCACGGCGGGGCCACCGCTCAGGAGATCTTCGACGGGCTCCACGCCGGGAAGGTCTTCCCGGGCGGCATCGGCGGTCCGTCGATCTGGGCCTTCCCGCCCGCCGAGCCGCCGGGCGCCGAGCACATCTCCGACAGCCCGGTGTACCAGCGGGGCGCGATGGTGCTGCACAGGGTCCGCGAGACGGTGGGCGACGACGGCGCCTTCCGCGCCCTCCTCAGAGGCTGGGCCGCCGAGCACCGGCACGGCAACGCGGCCACGGTCGACTTCACGGCGTACGTCGAGAGGTCCGTCCCGGAGAAGGACTTCGGCGCCGTCTGGGAGGACTGGCTGTACGGGGACGGGAAGCCGGAGCGCCGTTGAGGCCGGGCCCCGCCCGGGCGACCGGGCGGGGCCCGCGGGTGCGTCGCGTACGGCTCAGCCGTACGCGACCGCGTCGCTCACGGCTCAGACGTTGACGCCGAAGTCCTGGGCGATGCCCGCCAGGCCCGAGGCGTAGCCCTGGCCGACCGCGCGGAACTTCCACTCCGCGCCGTTGCGGTAGAGCTCGCCGAAGACCATGGCGGTCTCGGTGGCCGCGTCCTCCGAGAGGTCGTAACGGGCGATCTCGGCGCCGCCCGCCTGGTTGATGATGCGGATGTAGGCGTTGCGGACCTGGCCGAAGTTCTGCGAGCGCGACTCGGCGTCGTAGATGGAGACCGGGAAGACGATCTTGTCGACGTCGGCGGGGAGGCCCGCCAGGTTGACGTTGATCGCCTCGTCGTCGCCCTCGCCCTCGCCCGTGCGGTTGTCGCCGGTGTGGACGATGGTCTGGTCCGGGGTCTGCTTGTTGTTGAAGAAGACGAAGTGGGCGTCCGAGTAGACCCGGCCCTGGTTGTTGACCGCGATGGCGGAGGCGTCCAGGTCGAAGTCGGTGCCCGTGGTGGTGCGGACGTCCCAGCCGAGGCCCACGGTGACGGCGGTCAGGCCCGGAGCCTCCTTGGTGAGCGAGACGTTGCCACCCTTGGACAGGCTTACAGCCATTGTTGGGAGTCCCTTCCCTAGTTCGCGTGCCCCGCTGTGGTGCGGTGCGTCGGTGTCGATGGGCTTCGCTTCGTGACCTGTGGGCTCCGTGGCCTACGGGTGCCTGCGGGCTCGTACGGCCATGAAGCTACAGCTACCCGTATGAACGCGGCGCGGGGTGCCGAAGGTTCCTGCCGCCTTTACTTTCTTTACCCGGGCCACCCGGACGGGCCTTCCGGGGCCGGTGTGCCTGCGGAAAAGTGCGTGACGGAGCGGGGCGGACGCGCGACCATGGACGGCATGTCCGGTCCCTATGTCGTCCGCGGCTCCGTCTCGCTGCCCGAGGCCGAGCTCATGTGGCGTTTCTCGAGGTCCTCCGGACCCGGCGGACAGCATGTCAACACCACCGACACGCAGGTCGAGCTGCGGTTCGACCTGGCCGCGACCGAGGCCCTGCCCGAGGTCTGGAAGGCGCGCGCCCTGGAGCGGCTCGCGCCGCGTCTCGTCGACGGGGTGGTGACCGTGCGGGCCTCGGGGCACCGGTCCCAGTGGCGCAACCGCGAGACGGCGGCACTGCGGCTCGCCGGGCTCCTCGCCGAGGCGACGGCGCCCCCGCCGAAGCCGCGCCGGCCGACCCGGATACCCCGGGGCGTCAACGAGCGCCGGCTCCGGCAGAAGAAGCAGCGTTCCGACACGAAACGGGGCCGCTCGGGGCGCGACTGGGGGTGAGCGCCCGGGGGGTCAGGCCAGCTGGCGGTAGCGGCCCCGGAAGTAGGCGAGGGGGCCGCCCTCCGCGCTCGGGATCGAGGCGGTCAGGACGTGACCGATCACCAGTGTGTGGTCCCCGGCCGCCACCCGCTGCTCGGTGCGGCACTCCAGGGTCGCCAGGGCGCCGCCCACCAGCGGGGCGCCGGACGCCTCGCCGCGCTCGTACGGGATGTCCTCGAAGAGGAGGCGGTCGCTGACGCGGCCCTTCATGGCGAACCGGCCCGCGATGTGGCGCTGGCTCTCGGCCAGTACGGAGACGGCCCACAGGGGCTGTTCGGCCAGCAGGTCGTCCATGCGGGAGCCCTCGCGCAGGCTGACCATGGCCAGGGGCGGGTCCAGGGACACGGACATGAAGGCGGTGGCCGTCATCCCGACGTCCTCACCGGGCGGCCCCTCCGGGTCCAGCGGGGGTTCGTGCGCGGTCACCAGGACCACACCGGCCGCCAGCCGGCTCATGGCGGCCCGGAACTCGTCGTCGCTCACCCCTTCAGCATGCCCGGCGGTCAGCGAAACGGATGAGGTGGGGAGAGTCTTCAGCACACTCCGACGCTACGTGTCGCCCGTCGGCCGCCGCATCGGACCGCGGTCCGGGACCGGACCTAGGACCTCGGGCGGACACGGCGCCGGGCGCGGCGCCGGGAGCGGGCGTCGTCTCACATGCGGGACGGCTACCCTCGAAGCGGCCGACCGGGGCCGGTCGGCTGACCGGCCGACCGGCCGGCCCGGCCCACCCGGCCGATCGACCGACCGAGCTGCCGCGGTAACCCCGCCGACCAGCATGGACGGCCATTGCTGCCCCCGGCCGACCCGGCCGCGAGTCGACCCGGACGACTCGGTCAACCCCACGATCATGGACACTTCCGGTCACGGAGCTTTCACAGAACCCTGAATTGTGTTCAGTAATTGGAAGCCGGAAACGCAGAACACCCACCTAAGTGTTCAGCTTTCGCTGTGACTTGAGTCACAGGCGGCTTTTTTTGTTGACCCTGTGTACCGAGGGGGCAGCGCGCTGTGATTCAGTGGCGGGAACGCTTACGAGTGGTACGCCGATGAGTACGCCGAGACAACCCTGGAGTTGCCGCGACACCTCGGGGGGAGGGCGAGTGGAGACCGAGCCGTACGTCCAGCTAACGTCCCTGCGGCAGCTGCACCAGGTCATGGCGGACATGAACACCGCACGGAGCCTGGCCGACACTCTTCAGACCGTCGCCGACGGCGTGGTCACCGGACTCGGGTACGAGCTGTCCTGCGTCAACCTCGTCCGCCCGGACGGCGACCTCGTCGTCGCCGCGGTCGCCGGCAACTCCGCGGCCGAGGCGCTGATCATCGGCCGCGTCGGTTCGCGCGCCGCGTGGGAGCGCCGGCTCAACATGGGCCAGGCGTGGGGCGATCTGCGGTTCATCCCGCACACCGAGGGCTGGATCCTCGACGACGACGACGTCCCGCAGTGGTTCACCGACGGCCCCGCGCCCCGCTTCGAGGACGAGTGGCACCCCGCGGACCGGCTCTACGCGCCGATGTACGCGTCGGGCGCGCAGGGCGGTGAGCTCCTCGGGGTGATCTCCGTGGACCGCCCGAGCAAGGGGCGGCTCCCGGGCGCATGGGGCCGCGAGGCGCTCCAGATGTACGCGTTCCAGGCCGCCATCGCCATCAGCAACGCGCGTCTACGCGCGAATATGCAGCGTGCGCTGGTCCGTCTCGAGCGGGAGCAGCAGGCGCTGCGGGCCAGTGAGGAATCCTTCCGGCAGGCCTTCGAGTACGCCCCGTCCGGCATGGCGATCGCCGAGATGGGCGGCGACCAGCACGGCCGCATCCTGCGGGCCAACGACGCCCTGTGCAGACTGCTGGGCCGCCCGGCCTCCGCGCTGCGCCGCTTCTCGTTCGCCGACCTCGTCCACCCCGAGGACGTCGGCACGCTGCTGCGGACCTCCGCGGAGGGCGGGCGCGCCGAGCTCAGACTGGCCCGGCGGGACGGCAGCCACGTCTGGGTCAGCCTGCGCAACTCCGTCGTGGCCGACGCCGCCGACGGCCCGCGCTTCCTGCTCACCCACGTCGAGGACATCGAGGAGCGCAAGCGGCGCGAGCTCCAGCTCGCGCACCGCGCCTCGCACGACTCGCTCACCGGCCTGCCGAACTCGGCCGAGCTGCGCGCCCGGCTCTCCGCCCGCCTCTGCGAGCGCCCGTACGCCGCGCCGCCCGGCCCGGTCGACGCGATGGACGCGGCGTTCGAGCGGTACGAGCAGTCCGGGGAGCAGCTCCCGGCGGAGCAGCATCCCGCGTACGACGTGAACGGCCACGCCTTCGCCTACCCGGCGCACGCCGGGGCCTACGACGCGTACGACCACCATGTGCACTCCGTCGCGCCCGAGGACGACCAGGAGGACGACGGGACGAAGGGGCTCGCGGTGCTCTTCTGCGACCTGGACGGCTTCAAGTCGATCAACGACCGGTTCGGGCACAACGCGGGCGACGCCGTGCTGATCGAGGTGGCCCGGCGGCTCAGCCACGGGGTGCGCGACGGCGACACGGTCGCCCGGCTCGGCGGCGACGAGTTCGTGGTCCTGGCCGACGGGCTCGGCCGCGCCGACGCCCAGGACCTGGCCGTACGGCTGCGCAACGAGATCATCCAGCCGATCCGGGTGGACGGCCGCGCGATGCGGGTCGGCGCCAGCTTCGGCATCGGCTGGGCCGCCTGCGGCATGACGGCGGACGAGGTGTTGAAATCGGCCGACGAGCGGATGTACGTCGAGAAACGATCTCGTCCCAAACAACACAGACGTGCTGGGTGAACGACACGTGAATAACCGCGATTCCGCAGGTCAATGTGGTGATCGGAGCATTGTCCCGCGAGATGATGCGATCCGGGTCACTCATTCGGGTCACCCGATGGCTGTAGGCTCGCCATTCGCACACCAGGAACTCATGTACCGCATCGCTGAGGAGACCAAGGGATGACGCCCGGTAACAACGGCGCGAGCACGCCCGAGGACGACGACCCGTTCGGCTACCTGTACGCCGACGGTCAGGCCCGGGGAGCACAGCCGCCGTCCGGTGGCTACGGCTACCCGAATGCGGTCAACCGGGTGCGTACCGTCGGCGAGCGCCGTTACGGCCAGCAGCAGACCACCTACGGCCAGGTCCCGCAGCAGGGGGCGTACGGGCAGCCGAACGCGCACTACCAGGCGCCCGAGACCCTGCCCGGCGGCGCGCAGCCGCCCCGCCAGCAGGCGCACGGCTCCGTCGGACACGGCGGCGGAGGCGGCCGGGGCCGCGGGCCCAACACCAAGGGGCTGCTCATCGGCGCGATCGCCGTGGTCGCCGCCGTGGTGATCGGCATCAGCGTCGCCATGATGAACGACGACACGGACGACCAGGCCACCGGCGACACCGGGTCCTCCAGCGCCCCGACGGCCGGGGAGAGCGCCGATCCCAGCCCGTCGGCCGGCGAGTCCGCCGGTGAGGGCGAGGAGGAGGCGGAGCTGCCGAAGATCGACGCCAAGGCGCTGCTGCTCGGCGGCGATGCCACCACCGCCTCGGACGTCTCCGGCGCGAAGGCGGACGGCGGTGTCTACGTGGGCGGCTTCAACTCGGTCGGCTCCTCCCTGACGTGGAACGTCAGCGGGATACCGGAGGACGGCAAGTACACGCTGCACGTGGCCTACGGCGTGCCCGGCAAGGACGCCGACGCCACCCTCTCGATCAACGGCACGGCCCAGACCCGGCCGCTGAACCTCTCGAACTTCGCGCAGGCCCCGGAGGGCGACTACGAGAAGGGCTGGACGAACACCTGGTCGAACATCCAGCTCAACAAGGGCAGCAACGAGATCAAGGTTTCGTGCGAGCAGGGCAACTCCTGCGACGTGAACTTCGACCGGATGTATCTGGTCAAGGGCTGGAAGTAGCGGGACGGCGCGCGGCTCAGGCCGCGTTCGCCTCCGCCGTCACCGTCACCCGGCCCACCAGGTCCTCGTACGCAGTCCGGTCGAACTCGCCCGCCACCGGGGCCAGCACCGTCGCCGCCGACAGCGCGACCGCGCGGGCCAGCCGGTCGGGCCACGGCAGCTCCTCCACGAGCCCGGACAGCAGCCCCGCCACCGCCGAGTCGCCCGCACCCGTCGGGTTGCCGCGCAGCCGCCGCGGCGGCGTCGCCCGCCAGTGACCCTCCGCCGTCCGGGCCAGCAGGCCGTCCGCGCCGAGCGAGGCCACGACCGCGTGGGCGCCGCGGCGGCGGGCGTCCCGGGTGGCGCGGGACGGCTCGTGGGAGCCGGTGAGCTCGGCCAGTTCCCCGGCGTTCGGCTTCACCAGGTCGGGGCGGGCGGCCACCCCCCGGCGCAGCGGCTCGCCGCTGGTGTCGAGCAGCACGGGCACCCCCGCCGCGTGCGCCGTCCTGATCAGTCCCGCGTACGCGCCGACCGGCACCCCCGGCGGGAGGCTGCCGCACAGGGCCACCGCCGACGCGGCGCCGAGCAGGTCCCCGTACGCCTCCTGGAAGGCGGTCCACTCCGCGGGCGCTATGACCGGGCCGGGCTCGTTGAGCTGTGTGCTGTCGCCGCCCGCGTCGACCACGGCAACGGTGCGGCGGGTGGCGCCCTCGACCGGGACCAGGGCGTCCAGGACGCCGGTGGTGTGCGCGAGACGGTCCTGCAGGGCGCGCCCGGTGGCGCCGCCCGCGAAACCGGTGACCGTCACCTCGTGGCCGAGGGCCGCCAGGACACGGGCCACGTTCAGGCCCTTGCCGCCGGGGCGTTCGGTCACCTCCGTCACCCGGTGGGTCGCGCGGGGGGTGAGGTCCCGTACGCGGTAGGTGATGTCGAGAGCGGTGTTCAGCGTGACCGTGAGGATCACCGGCCGACCTCCCCCAAGGTTCGTTCGGCGCGTTCCCGGTGTGCGGAGCGCGCTTGTCGTACAAGTGGTGCCCAAGTACCGCCAGTTAGGTCAGGTACCGCGGAGGGTCGATCATGCCAAACCGAACGTCAGAACGGTGCGCGGTCGGCCCAGCCCGGCAGGCCGCCCGTCACACCCACCATCTCAGCCGATGACCGGTTCGACCACCCACTCGCCCCGGCGCATCACGCCCTTCAGCGCGAACGAGGCGTCCAGGACGACCAGGTCCGCGTCCTTGCCCGGTTCCAGGGAGCCGACCCGGTCGTGGATGCCCAGCACCTTCGCCGGGTTGGCGGAGATCGCCGCCACGACGTCCCCGACCGGCAGCCGGTCCACGAGGACCGCACGCTGGAAGGCGCGGTCCAGGGTCAGCGTCGAGCCCGCGATGGAACCGCCCTCCACCAACCGTGCCACGCCCTCGCTGACCTCGACCTCCAGCGGGCCGAGCTGGTAACGGCCGTCGCCGAAGCCCGCCGCGTCCATCGCGTCGGTGATGAACGCGACCCGGCCGGCGCCCGCGTGGTGGAAGGCGAGCTCCAGGGAGGCCGGATGCAGATGGGTGCCGTCGTTGATCAGCTCGACGGTGACGCGTTCGTCCTCCAGCAGCGCCGCGATGGGTCCCGGCGTGCGGTGGCCGAGCGGGGGCATCGCGTTGAACAGGTGCGTCGCCACGGTGGCGCCCGCGTCGATCGCCTCCACCGTCTGCTCGTACGTGGCGTCCGTGTGCCCGATCGCCGCGATGACGCCGTGCTCGGTGAGGAGCCGTACGGAGTCGACGCCGCCCGGGAGTTCGGTGGCGAGCGTGACCATGACGGCCCGGCCCCGGGCCGCGTCGATCAGCTTGCGTACCTCGGCCGGGTCCGGGTGGCGCAGCAGCTCCGCGGAGTGCGCGCCCTTGCGGCACGGCGAGATGAACGGCCCCTCGAAGTGGATGCCCGCGATGTCGCCCTGTTCGGCCAGTTCCGACAGCCGGCCCGCGTGCCGGGCGAGGGCGTCCATGCGGCCGGTGACGGTCGAGGCGACGAGCGTGGTGGTGCCGTGCAGCCGGTGGGTGCGGATGCTCTGCAGGGCCTCGTCGGCCGTGCCGGAGAAGGAGGCGCCGCCGCCGCCGTGATTGTGGATGTCGACGAAGCCGGGGACCAGCCAGTGGCCGGTCAGGTCGAGCACGTCGGCGTCCTCGGCGGCCGCCTCGGCGATGCGGGAGCCCTCGACGACGACCCGGCCGCCGTCCACGGTCCCGGAGGGCAGCACCACCCGCGCGCCGGCGAGGACCAGGCCGCGCGTCCGGCGGGGAGCGCTCCCGGCGGGCGAACCGGGTGACGCGCCGGGCGACGCGCCGGGCGACGTGACAGGTGAGGTGACGGGTGCGGTGCCGGGGCCCGACGGTGGTGCGACGAGCGACGCGACGGGTGGCGCGACGGGTGGGACGACGCTGCGCGACCCCGCCGGGGCCTGCTTCAACACCGGTTCGAACCGGTCCCGCTCACTGGCCGTCACGTGGGTACCTCCGAGGTCGTAGGAATGGTGGTCAGCAGGTCCCAGGCCATGAGCCCGGCGCCGAGACAGCCCGCGGTGTCGCCGAGGGCCGCGGGCACGACGGACGGCAGGGTCTGGAAGGTGACGCGCCGCCCGACGGCGGCCCGCAGGGGTGAGAACAAGGTTTCCCCCGCTTCGGCGAGGCCGCCACCGATGATCAGGACACGCGGGTCCAGCAGGGTGAGCGCGGTGACCAGCCCGTCGGCCAGCGCGTCCACCGCGTCCGTCCAGACCTGTACGGCCCGCGGGTCGCCGGACGCCACGGCCTTGGCACAGTCCGCCGCGTCCGCCTCCGGGTCGCCGGTGGCCGCCGCCCAGGCCTCGCTGACGGCGGACGCGGACGCGTACCGCTCCAGACAGCCGCGCTGCCCGCACGGGCACGGCACACCGCCGGGCCGTACGACGATGTGGCCGATCTCGCCCGCGAAGCCGTGCGCGCCCGTCTCGACCGTGCCGCCGATGCCGATCGCGCCCGCGATCCCGGTGCCCAGCGGCACGAACAGGAACCGGTCGGCGCCCCGGCCCGCGCCGATCCGCCCCTCGGCGAGCCCGCCGGTGCGCACGTCGTGGCCGAGGGCGACCGGGACACCGTCCAGCCGCTCGGCGAGCAGGGCGCGCAGGGGGACGTCGCGCCAGCCGAGGTTGGCCGCGTAGACGGCCACGCCGCGGCCGGTGTCGACGATGCCGGGCACGGCGATCCCGGCCGCCGCGGCGGGTTCGCCGAAGCGGCGCTCGCCGTACGCGCGCAGCTCGGCGGCGAAGTCGAGGACCGACGCGATCACCGCGTCCGGGCCGCGCTCGCGACCGGTGGCCCTGCGGGCCAGGTGCAGCAGCTCGCCGTCGGCCCCCGCGAGAGCGGCCTTCATCCCGGTGCCGCCCACGTCGAGGGCGATGACATGTCTCACGGGGAACAGTGTGGCGCGTACACCCTGAAGAGGTCTAGTCCACTCTTGTGCTGTAGACATTGTGTCAACAGCCAACTGAACGACGAGACAGCAAGATGTGGGGCGGAACAGCGGTGCAGCGACGTTGGGCAGGGACGGTCGCGGTGGTGTCCGCGCTGGGTACGGCGGCGGCCCTCGGCGGCTGCGGCTCGGACTCCGGGTCCGAGGACGTGACCTTGAGGCTGGTCGCCGCCGACTACGGCAGCTCGAAGGGCGACAGCTCGCAGAAGTACTGGGACGACCTGGTCGGACGGTACGAGAAGGAGCACCCGGGAGTGCGGGTCGACGTCAGCGTGTACTCGTGGGAGGACGTCGACGCCAAGGTCAGGGAGATGGTGGACGCGGGCGAGGCGCCCGACATGGCCCAGATCGGCGCGTACGCCGACTACGCCGCCAAGGGGCTGCTGTACCCGGCGTCCGAGGTGCTCTCCATCCCCGTGCAGGCCGACTTCCTGCCGCAGCTCGCGGACGCGGGGACGGTGAACCGGCTGCAGTACGGGCTGCCGTTCGCCGCGTCCACGCGGGTGCTCGTCTACAACAAGAGCCTGTTCGCCGACGCCGGGATCGACTCCGCGCCGAGCACCTGGAAGGACCTGGCCGAGGACGCGGCCGCGCTGAAGGACGCGGGGGTCGAGACCCCGTACGCGCTGCCGCTGGGACCGGAGGAGGCGCAGGCCGAGGCCCTCCAGTGGCTGCTGAGCGGCGGTTCCGGCTACATCGACGACGTGGGCTCGTACGACCTCGACTCCGAGCAGAACGTGAAGACGCTCACCTGGCTCAAGGACGAGCTCGTGGACAAGGGGCTGACCGGGCCGACGGCCCCCGCGGAGCTGAACCGCGCCGAGGCCGCCGCCGCGTTCGCGCGCGGTGAGGTCGGCATGACCAGCGCCCACCCCGCCCTGCTGCGGGCCGCCGCCGAAAAGGGGGTGGAACTCGGCACGGCGACCATGCCGGGCGAAAGCGGGCGGTCCGCCACCACCCTGGGCGTCGCGGACTGGATGATGGCCTTCAAGGAGAACGGCCACCGGAAGGAGATCGGCTCGTTCCTCGACTTCGTCTACGACGAGGAGAACGTGCTCGCCTTCTCCCGCGCGTACGACGTGCTGCCGGTGACGACGTCCGCATCCGAGGCCATGGGCGACGACGAGGCGGACGCCGCCCTCGCCCCGTTCCTCCAGAGGCTCCCCGAGAGCCGGTTCTACCCCGTCGGCAAGGTCTCCTGGGCCGCGGTCAGCGCCGCGGTCAAGCAGCGCATCGGCGAGGCCGTGGCACCGGGCGGCAACCCCGTCAAGGTGCTGCAGCAGTTGCAGGAAGTGGCGCTGGAGGCGGACAGCGCGGCGTGATGCGCCGGCGGCCGGGGCCGGGCGGACCCTCCGTGAGGGCGCGTTGTCAGTGGCGGGGGCTACGGTTCGGTGCATGGACGTGGACGAGCGTGAGCAGGGAGAGGAAGGACTCGGCGCGCGGGAGAGGGCGGTCCTCGCCCTGGAGCGCCGCTCCTTCGCGGGCCCCGGCGCCAAGGAGCGGGCGATACGCGAGCGGCTGGGCCTGGCGCCGGTGCGCTACTACCAGCTGCTCAACGCCCTGCTCGACGACCGCCGCGCCCTGGAGCACGACCCGGTGACGGTCAACCGGCTCCGCCGGGTACGGGACGCCCGGCGCGCGGAGCGCTGAGGTCCCGCGGCGGTGCGGGAGCGGCACGGGGACCGGGGGCCGTCCCACGGATACGGGGGGCCGTCCCACGGATACGGGGAGCCGTCCCTGGATAGACGTCACCGTATGGGCATCAACACGGACTCCACGGACTCCACAGGCCACCAGGACTCGCTGCCGGCGCCCGCGACGCCGGGCGGGCGCGACGGGCTGGACGCGCTGCTCGCCCGGCCGCGCAGGGCGGTCCTCGCGTTCGACTTCGACGGGACCCTCGCCCCGATCGTCGCCGACCCCGAGCGGGCGCGGGCACACCCCGACGCCGTCCCCGCACTGGCGGCCCTCGCCCCGAAGGTCGCCTCCGTCGCCGTGATCACGGGCCGCCCCGCCGAGGTCGCGGTCCGCAACGGCGGCTTCGCGGGCGCCGGCGGCCTGGAGCACCTGGTCGTCCTCGGCCACTACGGCGCCGAGCGCTGGGAGGCCGCCACCGGCGAGGTCACCGCCCCCGCCCCGCACCCGGGCGTCGCCGCGGTCCGGGCCGAGCTGCCGGGCGTCCTCGACCGGGCCGGCGCCGGGGAGGGCACGTGGATCGAGGAGAAGGGCCGGGCGGTCGCCGTCCACACCCGTCGCGCCGCCGACCCCCAGGCCGCCTTCGAGGCCCTGCGGGAGCCCCTCGCCTCGCTCGCCGCCCGGCACGGCCTCGTCGTCGAGCCCGGCCGGCTGGTCCTGGAACTGCGCCCGCCGGGCGTGGACAAGGGCGTCGCCCTGCGGGAGTACGTACGCGACACCGGTGCCGAGGCGGTGCTGTACGCCGGCGACGACCTCGGCGACCTGCCCGCCTTCGCCGCGGTCGAGGAGCTGCGCGGCGAGGGTGTCCCCGGCCTGCTGGTGTGCAGCGGCAGCGACGAGGTCCACGAACTGAAGAAGCGCGCCGACCTGGTGGTGGACGGCCCGGCGGGCGTCGTACGCCTGCTGCGGGCGCTGGCCGGCGCGATGGGGTGAGGTGCCGGAAGGGGGGAGTCCGGGCCCGGCACCGCCGGGCCCGGACTCCCTACCCTCAGCTCTCCAGCGCGTGCAGCTGGTCCAGGAACCACTTCGCCGGGGGCAGCGCGGTCGCCGCGGCGGCCAGCCGCTTGCCGCGTTCGGCGCGCTCGTCCTCCGGCAGGGTCAGCGCGGTGTGCAGCGCGTCGGCCGTGCCGACGATGTCGTACGGGTTCACCGCGACCGCGTCCTCTCCCAGCTCCTCGAACGCGCCCGCCTCCCGCGACAGCACCAGCGCGCAGCCCGCGTCGGAGACGACCGGCACCTCCTTGGCGACCAGGTTCATGCCGTCCCGGATGGGGTTGACCAGCGCCACGTCCGCCAGCCGGTACGCGGCCAGCGAGCGCGCGAAGTCGTCCTGGACGTGCAGCACGACCGGGGTCCAGCCCGGTGTCCCGTACTGCGAGTTGATCTCGTCGGCCAGGCGCTGCACCTCGGCCGTGTAGTCGCGGTAGACGGCGAGGTCCTGCCGGGACGGGTACGCGAACGCCACGTGCACCACCCGCTCGCGCCACTCCGGCCTGTCCTCCAGCAGGTGCCGGTACGCCAGCAGTCCGCGCACGATGTTCTTCGACAGCTCGGTCCGGTCGACCCGGACGATCGTCTTCCGGGTGCTGCCGTCCGGGGCGGTGCCGATCTGCTCCCGCAGCGCGGCCATCCGCTCGTCCACGTCCGCCTCGTGCGACCGCTTCCGCAGGAAGTCCGCGTCGGCGCCCAGACCGTGCACGCCGATCCGGGTGCCCGAGGGGATGCCGGGCCCCAGCACGGCGTGGCAGCACTCCGTGAACGCGTCCGCCCACCGCTGGGTGAGGAACGCCGCCCGGTCCGCGCCCAGGATGCCGCTCAGCACCTGCGCCGCGATGTCGTCGGGCAGCAGCCGGAAGTACTCCGGCGGCGCCCACGGCGTGTGCGAGAAGTGGCCGATGCGCAGGTCGGGGCGGAGCTCCCGGAGCATACGGGGCACCAGCACCAGGTGGTAGTCCTGCACGAGCACCGCCGCGCCCTCGCCCGCCTCCTCGGCCAGCGCCTCGGCGAACGCGCGGTTGTACGCCTCGAACGACGCCCACTGCCGCCGGAACTCCGCGTCGAAGGCCGGCTCCAGCGGCGTCTGGTACAGCATGTGGTGGACGAACCACAGCACCGAGTTGGCGATGCCGTTGTACGCGTCCGCGTGCACGTCGGCGGCGATGTCCAGCATGCGGACACGCTGACCGCCGGTGTCCTCCGTGGGCAGGGCGCCGTCGGCGCGCCGCGCGGCTTCGCGGTCGCCGTCGCCCAGCGCCGCGCAGACCCATACGGCGTCGGCGTCGGGGCCGATCGCGGAGAGACCGGACACCAGCCCGCCACCACCGCGTTTGGAGGTGAGCTCACCGCTGTCGGCCAGCGAGTACGAGACGGGGCCGCGGTTGGACGCGACCAGGACACGAGCGCCGGTGGGGGATGGGGAAGCCATACGCCTCAACTAGCCCGAGGTCGGAAAACTCAAACGTCTGTCCCATCCGTATACGAGCCGGAAAGGGACACGGGCGGGACGGCGGTGCGCGGGCGGAGCGGCGGTGCGCGGCGGGCCGCGCCGGCTGCGCCTACGCCGCTCTCCTCGCCGCGTACTCCTCGATCTCCACCATCGGCGGCCGCTCCTCCGTGTCCACCGAGTACGTACGCGGCTCGAACCCCTCCTCGCCCCGCTCGAACTGGGTGAGGGCCGGGCGGACCAGGTGGCCGCGGGCGAGGCGCAGCTGGGCCGTGCGGTAGATCGCGGCGGCCATGCGGCCGAGCGCCTGTCCGTCCTGGTGCCGGTGCTTGCGGACGCCGACGTCGACCTGGGCGAGGGCGTCGAGGCCCACCAGGTGCAGGGCGTCGACCAGCATGCCCAGCTCGACGCCGTACCCGACCGGGAACGGCAGCCGCTCCAGCAGGGAGCGCCGGGCCGCGTACTCGCCGCCGAGCGGCTGGACGAAGCCCGCGAGCTGCGGCCAGTGCATGTTGAGCAGCGGCCGGGCCATCAGCTCGGTGACCCGGCCGCCCTGCCCGGCCGGGACACCCGCGGAGGCGGCGAGCGGCCGGTCGTACATCGCCTTGACCAGGTCGACCCCGGGATCGGTGAGCAGCGGGCCCACGATGCCGGTGACGAAGTCGGACGAGAACTCCCGCAGGTCCGCGTCGACGAAACAGACGATGTCCCCGTGGGTGACGAGCAGCGAGCGCCACAGCACCTCGCCCTTGCCGGGCACGGCCGGCAGGCGCGGGAGGATCTCGTCGCGGTGGACGACTCTGGCGCCCGCGGCGGCGGCCACCTCGGAGGTGCGGTCGGTCGACCCCGAGTCGACGACCACGACCTCGTCGACGAGCGGTGTCTGTTCCACCAGGTCGTGACGGATCGCGGCGACGATCTCGCCGACCGTCCGCTCCTCGTCGAGCGCGGGCAGGACGACGCTGACCGACTGTCCCGTGGCGCGTTTCGCGGCCATGAGCCGGTGCAGTGGACGATCGGTCACGGACCAGGAGCGTGTGCTCAGCCAGTGTTCGACTTCTTCCAGCACAGCCTGCGGCTCCTCCCTCTTCGATCACACAGGGGGCACATGTGATCCATCTCGCGGTTCGGACGTCTATCTCAACTGTCCTGGCCGTCGGTTACAGTCTTGAACAACGCGGATGACCATCGCATGTCGGGGGTCACCGCTGTTCACAACCGAATACCGCTCATCCAGAGGGGCAGAGGGACACGGCCCGATGAAGCCCCGGCAACCCTCCAGCCGGCTCTCGTAGCGATCAACCGGTCACTGGCGACCGCGATCGACTCCGCGGGGCTCCCGGCTAGGGAAGGTGCCAAATCCGTCTCACGGCGAAGTGCGTCGTGAGGAAGATGAGGAGAAAGGGCCTCGCCTCCATGGCTGCGCAGACAGTTGCCACCCCCGCCGACCCGGGCACCACGGACTCCGCCACCGCCGAGTCCGCCACCGCGAACCCCGGCTCCGTCGACCTCGGTCCCGCCGCAGCGCTCTCCTGTCGCGAGTGCGGCCACCGCGTCCCGCTCGGCCCGGTCTTCGCCTGCGAGGAGTGCTTCGGGCCGCTTGAGATCGCCTACGACTTCTCCGCGTACGACACCGAGGAACTGCGCCGGCGCATCGAGTCCGGCCCCGCCAACATCTGGCGCTACGCGCCCCTGCTGCCCGTCCCCGCCGACGTCGCCGACAAGCCGAACCTCAATCCGGGCTGGACCAAGCTGGTGCAGGCCGACAACCTGGCCCGCGAGCTCGGTGTGACCGGTGGGCTGTATGTGAAGGACGACTCCGGCAACCCGACGCACTCGTTCAAGGACCGGGTCGTCGCGCAGGCGCTGGAGGCGGCGCGCGCCTTCGGTTTCACCACCCTCTCGTGCTCCTCCACCGGCAACCTCGCCGGTGCGGTCGGCGCGGCCGCCGCCCGCGCCGGGTTCCGCTCCTGCGTGTTCATCCCGCACGACCTGGAGCAGGGCAAGGTCGTCATGGCCGCCGTCTACGGCGGTGACCTCGTCGGCATCGAGGGCAACTACGACGACGTCAACCGCTTCTGCTCGGAGCTCATCGGCGACCCGGCGGGCGAGGGCTGGGGCTTCGTCAACGTCAATCTTCGGCCGTACTACGCCGAGGGCTCCAAGACCCTCGCGTACGAGATCTGCGAGCAACTCGGCTGGCGGCTCCCCGACCAGATCGTGGTCCCGATCGCCTCCGGCTCCCAGCTCACGAAGATCGACAAGGGTCTGCAGGAACTGATCGAGCTCGGTCTGGTCGAGGACCGGCCGTACAAGATCTTCGGCGCCCAGGCCCGCGGCTGCTCCCCGGTGTCCACGGCCTTCAAGGACGGCCACGACGTCGTCCGCCCGCAGAAGCCGGACACCATCGCCAAGTCCCTCGCCATCGGCAACCCCGCCGACGGCCCGTACGTCCTGGACATCGCGCGCCGCACGGGCGGCGCCGTGGAGGACGTCGACGACGCGGAGATCGTGGACGCGATCCGGCTGCTGGCGCGCACCGAGGGCATCTTCGCCGAGACGGCGGGCGGTGTGACCGTCGGCGTCACCCGCAAGCTGATCGAGAGCGGCCTGCTCGACCCGGCGAAGACGACCGTCGTCCTCAACACCGGCGACGGCCTCAAGACGCTGGACGCGGTGGCCGGCACGGGCCTGACCGCGACCATCCGCCCCAGCCTCGACTCCTTCCACGAGGCCGGCCTCGCGTAGCCGTTCCGCACGGCCGTCCCCCCTCGTACAGCCAGCCCCAGGAGGTACCACCCATGAGCGTCACCGTCCGCATCCCGACGATCCTGCGCACCTACACCGGCGGCCAGGCGGAGGTCGGCGCCGAGGGCGCGACGCTCGCCGAGGTCCTCGCCGACCTGGAGAAGAACCACCCGGGCATCGGCGCCCGCGTCCTGGACGACCAGGGCAAACTGCGCCGGTTCGTGAACGTGTACGTCAACGACGACGACGTCCGTTTCGAGAAGGGTCTGGAGACGGCGACCCCCGACGGCGCGGGCGTCTCGATCATCCCGGCCGTCGCGGGTGGCTGATTAGCACCTCCGGTGGCTTCCCTTACCGCCAGTCTCTTTGATTGCCCCCTCCGTGAGAGAAACGGAGGGGGCAATTCAACATGGTTGAGCGCGGTACAGTTGGGGAACCCGGTTCGTTTCTCACATGAGATGCGGAGTCGGCGCATATGAGTTCCCCGGTTCGGGTCCGACGCGATGTAGCCAAAGTGTGCAGGGCTTTTGCGTCTTTTGTTCCCTTTGTCAGGTCCGACTTGCCCTGAAATCAGGGTAATTCTCCCTACATTACCGACCGCCGGTGTCCAGAATTCTCGTCCGATTGACCTGTTGCAGACGGCAGTTGGGCAGATACATTCAGCCGCGGTCGACGCGTTCCGGCGCACACCCCCAACCGTTGGGGGGTGAGGTCTGACCCGGATCCGCGAAGTGTGGATCTGCGCAAGGGCCAGTAATAGGGGAGTTAGGCATGGCTCAGGGCACCGTCAAGTGGTTCAACGCGGAGAAGGGGTACGGCTTCATCGCGGTCGACGGTGGTGCGGATGTTTTCGTCCACTACAGCGCGATCCAGATGGACGGCTACCGCACTCTGGAAGAGGGGCAGCGGGTCGAGTTCGAGATCTCGCAGGGCCAGAAGGGGCCGCAGGCGGACATGGTCCGCGTGGCCGTCTGAAGCGCGCCGACCGCATCGTAGCGACGTCCTCGCCTGGGCGTTCTGCGTTCGTCTTCGAAGGGCTCGTGTCCCAGGGTGCCCCTGGGACACGAGCCCTTCGCCTTGCCCGGGTGGAGGGCTCCCGCGGGGGGCGCAGGCCCTCCGCTTCGCGGGCGCGTCTTGCACTCTCATGGGTCGAGTGCTAATCATTGCGTTAGCACTCTGAAGGTGAGAGTGACAACGAAGGACCGGGTCGGTGAGGCCCGCAGGCCGGGTGGGGCAAGGAACCACGAAGCCTGCGAGCCGTCCGTCGCGGGCGCGGGCGCGGTCCGAAGGAATCACCCCCAGTCCTGGAGGGACCACTTCACATGGCCAAGATCATCGCGTTCGACGAGGAGGCACGGCGCGGCCTCGAGCGCGGCATGAACCAGCTCGCGGACGCCGTCAAGGTGACGCTCGGCCCCAAGGGTCGCAACGTCGTCCTCGAGAAGAAGTGGGGCGCCCCCACGATCACCAACGATGGTGTCTCCATCGCCAAGGAGATCGAGCTCGAGGACCCGTACGAGAAGATCGGCGCCGAGCTGGTCAAGGAAGTCGCCAAGAAGACGGACGACGTCGCCGGTGACGGTACGACCACCGCGACCGTTCTCGCCCAGGCCCTGGTCAAGGAGGGCCTGCGCAACGTAGCCGCCGGCGCCAACCCGATGGCCCTGAAGCGCGGCATCGAGAAGGCCGTCGAGGCCGTCTCCGGTGCCCTGCTGGAGCAGGCGAAGGACGTCGAGACCAAGGAGCAGATCGCCTCCACGGCCTCCATCTCCGCCGCCGACACCCAGATCGGCGAGCTCATCGCCGAGGCCATGGACAAGGTCGGCAAGGAAGGCGTCATCACCGTCGAGGAGTCGCAGACCTTCGGTCTGGAGCTCGAGCTCACCGAGGGCATGCGCTTCGACAAGGGCTACATCTCGGCGTACTTCGCCACCGACATGGAGCGTATGGAGGCCGTCCTCGACGACCCGTACATCCTGATCGCCAACTCCAAGATCTCCAACGTCAAGGACCTGCTCCCGCTCCTGGAGAAGGTCATGCAGTCGGGCAAGCCGCTGCTGATCATCGCCGAGGACGTCGAGGGCGAGGCCCTGTCGACCCTGGTCGTCAACAAGATCCGCGGCACCTTCAAGTCCGTCGCGGTCAAGGCCCCGGGCTTCGGTGACCGCCGCAAGGCGATGCTGAACGACATCGCCATCCTCACGGGCGGCGAGGTCATCTCCGAGGAGGTCGGTCTCAAGCTCGAGAACGCCTCCCTGGACCTCCTGGGCAAGGCCCGCAAGGTCGTCATCACCAAGGACGAGACCACCATCGTCGACGGCTCCGGCTCCGCCGAGCAGGTCGCGGGCCGCGTGAACCAGATCCGCGCCGAGATCGAGTCCAGCGACTCCGACTACGACCGCGAGAAGCTGCAGGAGCGCCTGGCGAAGCTGGCCGGCGGCGTGGCCGTCATCAAGGCCGGTGCCGCCACCGAGGTGGAGCTCAAGGAGCGCAAGCACCGCATCGAGGACGCCGTGCGCAACGCCAAGGCGGCCGTCGAGGAGGGCATCGTCGCCGGTGGTGGCGTGGCCCTGCTGCAGGCCTCCCAGGTGTTCGAGAAGCTGGAGCTCGAGGGCGACGAGGCCACCGGTGCCGCCGCCGTCAAGCTGGCGCTCGAGGCCCCGCTGAAGCAGATCGCCGTCAACGCCGGCCTCGAGGGCGGCGTCGTGGTGGAGAAGGTGCGCAACCTGACCCCGGGTCACGGTCTGAACGCCGCCACCGGCGAGTACGTCGACCTGGTCAAGGAAGGCATCATCGACCCGGCCAAGGTGACGCGCTCCGCGCTGCAGAACGCCGCTTCGATCGCCGCGCTGTTCCTCACCACCGAGGCCGTCATCGCCGACAAGCCGGAGAAGGCCGCCGCGCCGGCCGGCGGCGGCATGCCGGGCGGTGACATGGACTTCTGAGCCTGATCTTCCGATCCAGGCTCGGACCCGGTCCGTAGGTACCGAGGGCGGCATCCCCCGAACGGGGGGTGCCGCCCTCGGGCGTTCCCGGGGCCGGGGGCCGGGGGCCGGGGGCCGGGGGCCGGGGGCCACGGGTTACGGGCTGCGGGTCACGGGCTGCGCGCCGCGCCGGTGTGGCCGGGATCACGTCCGGTCGTGGAGGCGGGCGGAATGGCCGTGCGGTCCGGCGGGTTGACCCGTGCAGTACGTCCCATGCATGTGCACATACCTACCGGTATCCCCCGAGGAGCACCACGTGACCGTCACTGCCCCCGACACCGCCTCCCGCGCAGCGGACATCCTCTCCCGGCCCGCCCGGATCAACGGCCTGACCGTTCCCAACCGCATCGCGATGGCCCCGATGACCCGCATGTTCTCCCCCGGCGGCATCCCCGGCGAGGACGTGGTGTCGTACTACTCCCGCCGGGCCGCCGCCGGTGTCGGCCTGATCGTCACCGAGGGCACCTACGTCGGCCACGAGTCGGCCGGGCAGAGCGACAGCGTGCCGCGTTTCCACGGCGAGGAGCAGCTCGCGGGCTGGGCGAAGGTCGCGGAGGCCGTGCACGCGGCGGGCGGGACGATCGTGCCGCAGCTGTGGCACATCGGCATGGTGCGGCAGGCGGGCGAGCCGCCGTTCCCGGACGCCCCGGCGATGGGCCCCTCCGGGCTGCGCACCGACGGCACCGAGGGCACCGGCAGGGCCATGACGCAGGCCGACATCGACGACGTCGTCGCGGCGTTCGCCAAGGCGGCGGCGGACGCCGAGCGCATCGGCTTCGACGGTGTCGAGCTGCACGGCGCGCACGGCTACCTGATCGACCAGTTCCTGTGGGAGGGCACCAACCGCCGCACCGACGCCTACGGCGGTGACCTGGTGGCCCGTACGAAGTTCGCGGCGGAGATCGTCGCGGCCGTGCGCGCGGCGGTGTCCCCGTCCTTTCCGATCATCTTCCGCTACTCGCAGTGGAAGCAGGACGCGTACCAGGCCCGGCTCGCCGAGACCCCCGAGGAGCTGGAGGCCCTGCTCACCCCGCTGGCGGCGGCGGGCGTCGACGCCTTCCACGCCTCCACGCGCCGCTACTGGGTCCCGGAGTTCGACGGCTCGGACCTCAACCTCGCGGGCTGGACGAAGAAGCTCACCGGCAGGACCGCCATCACGGTCGGCTCGGTCGGCCTGGACGAGGACTTCATGAAGGCCTTCCAGGGCGAGAGCGCCGGGGCCCGGAGCATCGACGACCTGCTGGACCGGCTGGAGGCCGACGAGTTCGACCTCGTCGCCGTCGGCCGCGCCGTCCTGCAGGACCCGCAGTGGGCGGCCAAGGTCCTCTCCGGCCGCTTCGACGAGCTGGAGGCGTACGACGCGGCCTCGCTGCGGAAGCTCACCTGAGCATCCCTCCCGCACCGCCGCCCCCGCCCGCTACGGGTTCCCCAGCGGTTCCGTGTCGCTCCGCAGCGGCTCGCCCCATATCCGCAGCACCTCGTAGTCCGTGAACTCGTGGACCAGGCGGTACGCCGTGGCCGGACGCGGGCCGCGGCGCTGGGCGGCGAGGTAGAGCTCGGCCTCGCGGCGGTCGCGCCGCGGGGTGCCGCACAGCTCCCACACCTGGCCGTTCCACGCCTCCGGGAGCCAGCGCTGCTGGGGCTGGGGGCGGTCGCCCCGTACGCCGTAGCGCGACGGGGCGGGCCCGGCGGCGGAGGCCGGGGCGGAGCGCGGCGGCCCGTACGCGCCGTTGAGCTCCGCCCGGCGGGCGGTGCGGCGGCGGGTCTCGCAGAGCAGGCAGCGGTCCGGGGCGTCCTCGTCCACCGGACCGTTCGGATGCTCGGCGCAGCGCGTGGCGGGGGCCGCGGTGGTGACCGTCTCGTCCAGCAGGTCGAGGGCGCGCTTCAGATCGGCCTTGTACTCGTGCAGCCGGGCGTCCGGCGTCTCGGTGGTCAGTTCCTCGCCGTGCTCGCCGAGAAGGCGCAGAGCGCGGCCGAGAGCGGTGAGCTGGGCGTGGTTCACGGCGTGCGGTCCCTTTCCCTTTCCGTCTTCCTGCCTGTCTCCATGGTCCGTCCTCCTGCGTCCACCGTCGCACACGCCACTGACAGACACCGGGCCCCGGCCCCGCCGCCCCGGCCCCGCCCCGTCAGCCGGTCGCCGTCGCCCGCAGCGCCGCGCGCAGGTGGCCGTCGCTCTCCCGGAGGAGGCGGGTCGCCGTGGGGCCGTCGACCTCGCCGAGGATCATGAGGATCGCGTTCTTCACCTCGCCATCCGTCGCGGCCAGCGCGTCCTCGATCTCCTTGTCGGCCGCGCCGGTCGCCAGGGACACGATGCGCCGGGAGCGGGCGCGCAGTTTCTCGTTCGAGGCGCGGACGTCGACCATCAGGTTCCCGTACGTCTTGCCCAGGCGGATCATCGTGATCGTCGAGAGCATGTTGAGGACCAGCTTCTGGGCCGTGCCCGCCTTCAGCCGGGTGGAGCCGGTGAGCAGTTCGGGCCCCACGACCACCTCGATGCCGTGGTCGGCGGCGGCCGCGAGCGCGCTGTCCGCGTTGCAGGCGAGGCCCACCGTCAGGGCGCCCCGCGCGCGGGCGTGCTCCACCGCGCCGATCGCGTACGGGGTGCGCCCGGAGGCCGAGACGCCGACCACCGTGTCGTCGGCGGTCAGCGCGAGGGCGTCGAGGTCCCCGGCCGCCAGCTCCCTGGAGTCCTCCGCGCCCTCCACCGAGGTGATCACCGCGTCCCGCCCGCCCGCGATCACGCCGACGACCTGCTCCGGGTCGGTGTTGAACGTCGGCGGGCACTCGGAGGCGTCCAGCACGCCGAGGCGCCCCGCGGTGCCCGCACCCGCGTAGATCAGCCGGCCGCCCCGCGACATGCGCGCGGCGATCGCGTCGATCGCGGCGGCGATCCGCGGGAGCTGCGTGGCGACGGCGGGCGGCACGGTGGCGTCCTCGCCGTTCATGATCTCCGCGATCTCCAGCGTGGGCAGCCGGTCGATCTCGGAGAGCTCGGGGCGGAAGGCTTCGGTGGTCATGCTCTCCAACTCGGCCTGGAGGGCGCGGTAGTGGGGGCCCGGCCCGGCGGGCTCCGGGGCGGAGGCGTCGGTGGCGTCGGCGCTCGAGGTCATGTGCGGGTCTTCCTCCGGTGCGGGTGCGTGTCGTGCGAGTCGTGCGTGTTGATGTCGTGCGTGTCGCGCGTGTCGTGCGTGTGCGGGAAGGGGCTGGTGGGGGAGGAGAGGCGGGTGACACGCGTACGCCGGGGCCGCGGCCGGACACGCGGACCGCACCCGTCCCCGTCCGCCCGGTCACCGTTTCCCGCGCACCCCCACCCGGCGCCGTCCTACCGTGAGGTGCTCCGGTGGCGGTGGGCCAGTGCCTCGTACGACGCCGACAGGGCCGGTGCCGCCGTCTCGTACGTCCGCTGTGCCACCCCGATGAACAGGCAGTCCACGACGAGCAGCTGACTGGTCCGGGACGACATCGCCGCCGGGCGCAGCTCGCTCTCGCGGGCCGTCGAGGTGGTCAGGATGTGGTCGGCGTACTGGGCCACGGGGCCGTCCGGACGGCCGGTGACCGCGATCGTCGTCGCGCCGTGGTCGAACGCGACCCGCAGCGGCTCGATGACGTCCCCGGTGGAGCCGGAGTGCGTGATCGCGACCGCCACGTCCTTGGCGCGCAGCTGCACGGCGTTGGTCACCGCGAGGTGCGGGTCGCTGTGCGCGTGGGCTATGAGCCCTATGCGCAGCAGCTTCTGCGTGAGGTCCTGGGCGACGAGTCCGGACGCCCCGACGCCGTACACGTCGACGCGCCGGGCCGCCGCCAGCGAGGCGACCGCCGCGCCGAGCTGCACGGTGTCGAGTCCGGCCGCGGTGTCGGCGAGGGTCTGCTGCTCGTCGTACGCGAGCTTCGCCACCACGTCGGCCAGGGGGTCGTCGACGGCTATGTCGGCGGTGACGGCGGGCGCCCGGCCCGACTGCTGCTGGGCGGCGAGCCCGGCGAGCGCGAGGCGCAGGTCCCGGTAACCGGGGTAGCCGAGGAGGCGGGCGGTGCGCACGACCGTCGCCTCGCTGGTGCCGGTGAGCTCGGCGAGCCCGGTGACGGTGAGCGCCGCACAGCCCGCCGGGTCCGCGGCGACGGCCTCGGCGACCCGCTGCATGGATCTGGTCATCGAGGGGGCCAGGGTGCGTACCTTGGCCGCGAGGGCGGCGGGAGCGGGCGGCGTCCCCTTGGCGAAAGTTTCCTTCACCTCGTTGCTCACACGGTGGAAGGTATTTTCGGTTCCGCCGTGGGGTCAAGGGTCGCGCACAATGGATGCATGAACACCATCAGTCCCCTGGAGCAGGCGCTGCACGCGGCTCGTGCGCTGGTCCTCGCCGATCTCGTGGCGGGCGATGTCGCCGAGGCGGACGTGGTCTCGCTCGTGGAGGACTCGATCGTCCAGCGCCGCTGGTGGGTCGAGCAGTGGCCGGACGGCGCGGACTACGTGGCCGGGCTCGTCGCCCAGGACGTCCAGGACGCCCTGCTGGAGCGGTACGGGCGGTGGCCCCTGTGCCCGGCCTGCGGCTCCGGCGACCCGCACGCCCTCGACATCGAGCCGGAACTGGGCCCCGACCCGCACTGGGTCTGCCACAAGGCGGGCGTGAAGGTCGCCGCGGTGGGGGACCTGGCGTCGGCGACGGGCGGGGCGCCCTCTTCGTGACCGTCTACATCGACCCGCCCACCTGGCCCGGACACGGCCGCATGTGGTCCCACCTCGTCAGCGACGTCTCGTACGACGAACTGCACGCCTTCGCCCGGACGTTGGGCATTCCCGAGCGCGGTTTCGAGCGGGACCACTACGACCTCCCGGCCCACCGGTACGCGGACGCCGTGCGCGCGGGGGCCGTCGAGGTGGGCTGCAAGGAGCTGCTGCGCAGGCTCACCGCGGCGGGGCTGCGCCGTCCCAAGCACCGCGGTCGCCGCGGGCACCGCGAGGTCGGCGCCGGCTAGTCCGCCTCCGCCGCTGCCTCCGCGCCCTGCGGCAGTCGCAGTTCGTACGCGAACTGCTCGCCCTCCTCGTCGACCCGCCGGAAGCCGGACCGCTCCACCACGCGCTGGCTGGCCGTGTTGGAGGTGTCGACGACCGCCCACAGGCGCCGCACGTCCCCGGTCTCGCGGGCCCGCCGTCCCGCCCAGTCCGCCAGCGCGCGCACCGCCTCGGTCGCGTAGCCGTGCCCGCGGGCCGCCTCGACGAGGTCGTAGCCGATCTCGACGTGGCCGTCCTCGTCGGGCGCGGAGTGGAAGCCGAGGGCGCCGAGCGCGCGGCCGTCCTCGGTGCGGACCAGCGCGAACGTGCCCCACTCCGGGTGCAGCGCCCCGGCCTGGTACGCGGTGAAGACCAGGCCCGCGCCCACGCGCGTGCCCTCGGCCGGTCCGCCCCCGAGCCACTCGAAGCCGCCCGTGCCGCCCGCGGCGAGGTCGGCGGCGGCCGCGGGGGTGACGGCGTGCAGCTCAAGCCGCTCGGCCGGGATGACCAGCGGGTTGAACCAGCGCCACTCGGTGAGGGGCGTACGGTCCGGCAGGTCGCCGCGGCCGGTGGCCCACAGCAGCGTCGGCCAGGGCTCCTCGTCGGGCCGGACGTGCGGGAAGAGCCGGGCGAGGACGTCCACGCACAGCTCTGCGGGCGGCTCGTACGGCAGGCCGAGGCCCTGGGCGATGTCGTGTGTGTGCAGCAGCACCTCCGTGACGCCCATCGCGGCGAAGCCCTCGCGGCCGGCGGAGCGGAAGGGGGCCGGATGGAAGGCGCGGACGCCGGCCGGTGTCGTGCGCAGGACCGCCGTGAGCAGGGCGCCGGTCGTCTCGACCACGTCCACGAGGCCCGCGTTGTCGGCGTCGTCGTCCAGGGCCAGGTCGAACGGGACGTACCCCTCGGTCGCGCGTCCCGCGAGCTGGCTCGCGTACGCGAGGAGGCAGCCGGCGACGTGCTCCGCGGTCTCCCGGCAGCTCCACGTGAGGCCGCCCGCCTTGGTCCCCGCCCAGTCCCGGCCGACGGCCGTCCGCAGGAACGCGCTCGCGTGCCCGACGGCTTCCCGTACCTGATCCCCGCCCATTGGTCGCATGACGGCGAGGGTAGGGGGTTTCGGATGTCCGTACGTACCGGATTACCCGAGCGCCGCCAGCTCGGCCTCCAGGTTGCGGCGCGCGGCCGCCTCCCACTCCCGCTCCCCGTACGGCGTCCGGAACAGCCGCGGCAGGCCGAGGAGCTGCCGCAGCACGGTAGCGCGGCCCGAGCGGAACGCGTCGTCGGGCACGAAGGCGTACTCCTCGCGGACGGCGCTCGCGTAACGGCCGTACGCCTCCGGGGCCGCCGCCAGGATCGCGAGGTCGGCGTCGCAGAGCACGGCGCCGTTCCCGTCGCCCGGGGCCGGGTCGTGCGTGACGGTGAGCCGGACGAGGCGGGCCACCTCGGCCGTGCCCGCCCGTGGCACACCGGCCTCGGGCAGGGCGCGTTCGGCGAGACGGGCCGACCGCTCCTCGTTCGTGGACCGCTCCGGCAGGTACACCGCGTCGTGGAACCAGGCCGCCAGCCGGACGAGGTCGGGGTCGTCCGCGTACTCGGCCAGGACGTCGAGGTGGTCGAGGACCGCCGTGAGGTGGTCGAGCGTGTGGTACCGGCGCTGCGGCTCCGACCAGCGCCTGATCAGGTTCTCGGCGTAGGGGTACGGATCGGGGTGGCAGGCGCCGTCGCGGGCCGCGAGCAGGGTGCGCAGCCAGCGGCCGCGGAGGGCGTCGAGGTCCGGTGCGGGCGCGGGCGTGGGCGTGGGCGTGGGCGCGGGGCTGGGCGTCGGCCTGGACGTGGGCATGGGGTCATTGTGCGGGGAGGGGCGTGGGGCGGGGCGCAGCACGGGGCGTGAGCCGCTCGGCACGCGGGGCGGGGTACGAACCGGCCGGAGCGGAGGAGGGCGGTCCGAACACCTTCGGACGAGGCGGTGCCCGCGGGGCGTACCGGGCGTACCCTTTCGGTCGGACAACTGGACTAGACCTGTAGACCTGCAGGTCGACGGACGGAACGACCGGAAGGGGTCCCATGCAGACGCGTGCAGTCCTGGAGGTGATCGCCCTCGACGCCGAGGACGCGCTCGCGGCGCGGGCCGGAGGCGCGGACCGGCTGGAGGTGGTCGCCGACATGGCCGCGGACGGACTGACCCCGCCGGCGGCCGTGGTCGCCGCGATCCGGGACGCCGTGGACCTCCCGGCCCGGGTGATGCTGCGGCCGGGCGCCGGCTTCGCGGCCGGGACCGCCGAGGACGTCGCCGCGCTCGTACGGCAGGCGCGGGAGCTGCGCGCGGCCGGGGCCGAGGAGTTCGTGTTCGGGTTCCTCGCGGAGGACGGCGGACCCGACCTGGCGGTGCTGGAGCGGGTGGCCGCGGAGCTGGACGGCCGGCCGTGGACCTTCCACCGCGCCATCGACCGCGCCGCCGACCGTGAGGCCCTGCGCAAGCAGCTCGACGGCCTGCCCGGTCTCGACGCCTACCTCACCGCGGGGTCGGCCCGGGGCGTGGACGACGGGCTGGACGTCCTCGTCGCCGAGGCCGCCCGCCGCGGCGAACCGGGCCACACCCAGCGGCTCGTCGTCGGCGGCGGACTGCGGCTCGGCCACCTGGCCCGGCTGCGGGCCGCCGGCGTGGACGCCTTCCACGTGGGGAGCGCGGTCCGGCCGGCCGGGTGGCGCGGGCCGGTGTCGGCGGACGCGGTACGGGAGTGGCGGGCCGCGCTCGACGGGTGAGCGCTCCGCCGGGCCGGGGTCCGGTGCGCCGGCCCGGTGTGTCGGCTGCGGGTCCGTCGTGGCTGGTCGCGCAGTTCCCCGCGCCCCTTGCCGGGCGCGTGCCCTCAGCCCAGCTGCGGCGGCAGCTCCGCCGTGTGCGTCACGATCAGGCCCGACACCGCGCGGGTCAGCGCGACGTACAGGCGGCGCAGGCCCGTGCGTTCGTCCGGCTCGCCCGCGACGACGGCGCCCGGTTCGTCCAGGACCACGTAGTCGTACTCCAGACCCTTGGCGAGCGAGGCCGGGACGAGGGTGAGGCGGGTCTCCCGCGTCGTCTCCTCGCCGGGGCCGAGATGACCGATCCCGGCCGCGGCGAGGGCCTCGGCCAGGGCGGGTACGCGGGCGTCCGCCGCGATCAGGCCCACCGAGCCCTCGCGCCCCAGCAACTCCTCGCAGGCACCGGCCACTTCCGCGTCATCGGTGTGCGTACGGATCTCGAAGAAGCCCGGGTTCTCCCGGACCGACGCCACCGGGGCGAGACCGGGCGCGATGTGGGGCAGCAGCCGGGAGGCGTAGGCGATGACGTCCGTGGGCACGCGGAAACCGGCCGTCAGCTCCTCGATCACCGCCTCGTCCTTGCCGAGGTGCGCCAGCGCCTCCTCCCAGCTCCGCGTCGCCCACGGAGTGGTGCCCTGCGCCAGGTCGCCGAGCACGGTCGCCGAACCGGTGGTGCAGCGGCGGCCGACCGCCCGGTACTGCATGGGGGACAGGTCCTGCGCCTCGTCGAGCACCACGTGGCCCAGCGACGGGGTGCGCTGCACCAGGTCGGTGGCCTCGTCGATCAGTACGGCGTCCGCGGCGGACCACTTGGCCGACCGGACGCTCCGCGCGGGCTTCGCCCACAGGATCGCCCTCTGCTCGTCCTCGCTCAGCACACCGTCCGCGTGCGCGGCGAGGAACTCCGCGTCGCCCAGCAGCCGCAGCACCAGCTTCGCCGGGTCCACCGGCGGCCAGATCTCCTTCACCGCCGCCTTCACCGCCGGATTGCGGGCCACCGCGTCCTGCACCCGGTCGTCCGGCGCCTCGCCCGCGCGCTCCATCTGCACCAGCACCGCGTGCGCGATCCGCTGCGGCAGCGCCTCACGGGCCGCCCCGTACCGGATGCCGCGGGCCTGCAACTCGCGGACGATCTCCTCCAGTTCGTACGCCGGTACGCGCCACCGGCGGGACCCGCGCACCACGACGACCGGCTCGGTGGGCAGGGTGACGTGCGACCGCACGGCCCGCCGCAGCACCTCGGCCATCCGGGCGTCGCCCTTGACCACGGCGGCCGCCGCGTCGTCGGCGCCCCGCACCTCGACGTGCGCCACGAGGTCGTCGACGGTCGCCTGCTTCACCTCCAGCTCGCCGAGGGCGGGCAGCACCTGCTCGATGTAGTGCAGGAAGGAACGGTTCGGCCCGATGACGAGAGTGCCGGTGCGGGCGAGCCGGTCGCGATAGGCGTACAGCAGGTACGCGACCCGGTGCAGGCCCACGGCCGTCTTCCCGGTGCCGGGTCCTCCCTGGACGCAGACCGTGCCGGACAGGCCGGACCGGACGATCTCGTCCTGCTCGGGCTGGATGGTCGCCACGATGTCGCGCATCGGGCCGACGCGCGGGCGCTCGATCTCCTGCTGGAGCAGCTTGCTGGTGGTGTCGGCCTCGGCGGGGTCGGTGAGGTGCTCGTCCTCGTACGCGGTGAGGTCGCCGGCCGTGTAGCCGAAGCGGCGGCGCAGCGCCACGTCCATCGGGTCCCGCCGGGAGGCCCGGTAGAACGGCTGCGACACGGGCGCGCGCCAGTCGACGACCATGGGGTCGCCGCCGGTGTCGTGCACGTGGCGGCGGCCGATGTAGAAGCGGTGCGCCTCGTCCGTCTCCTCCGTCCCCTCGGTGCCGTCGGTGCCCGGGGCGTTCAGGTAGTCGAGACGGCCGAAGAAGAGGGGGGTGTCGCTCAGATCGGCCAGGGCCCTGATGCGCTGGTCGATGTCGTGCCGGAGCGCCTCGGCGCTGACCCAGGTCGCGGCGACGTTGCTGGTGTCGAGCGACTCCGCCTCCTCGCGCATGGCGCGCAGCGCGGCCCGGGAGGCGGCGAGGTGGGCGCGCTCCCGGGTGAGGGGGTTGTCCGGGTCCGTTTCGGGGGCGCGGTGGGTGAGCTCGTCGGTTCGGGTCGACACGGTTCTGCCTCCGGGCGTGACGGTGCGCCGGCCCGGGACGCGGGGCGTGTGCCGGCCGGCTGCCGTTTGTGGGAGCGCGGGTGCGCGCAGTACACGGTGCCGGCCGGTTTCCGTCCGGGCGGCGGCGCTCCACTCCGAGAACTGCTTCGAGAACTTCGAGAGGGAGGCGGGCAAGAGCGGAGATTCTAGGGGAGTGGGGAGCGCGGGTGCCAACCCGTTTCTCGGGGTCCCTCCCCTCCCGCCCCTAGGGGAGGGTCTCGGTCCCGAGTCGTACGGGGGCCCGGACCTGAGGGTGAGGAAGCGGCGCCCCGGGTTCCCTCCCTGGACCGACGCCGTCCGCGGACCGGAACACCACCATGGAGACATGAGTGCAGCGACCTTCACCCCGGCCCCCGTCGCCCGGCACGCTGTGCCGTCCGGTGCGATCCCCTTCGACTCCGCCCGCCGCCGTCCCGGTCCGGGCGGTGCCCTGCGCGCCGTAGGCGTGTTCGCGGGCGCGGCGTTCGACGTGATCCTGCTCGGCGACTACGCGGAGGGCGAGGAGGCGGGTGTACGGCGCCGCTGAGGCACCGTACCGGTCCGCCCCCGCGCCCGGCGGGAACCAGCCCTCCGCTCAGCCCTCCGCCTCAGCCCTCCGCGAGGATCTCGTCCGCGTCCAGGATGCGGTACGCGTAGCCCTGCTCGGCCAGGAAGCGCTGGCGGTGGGCCGCGAAGTCCTGGTCGAGGGTGTCGCGGGCGACCACCGAGTAGAAGTGCGCCTGGTGGCCGTCGGCCTTGGGGCGCAGCACGCGCCCGAGCCGCTGGGCCTCCTCCTGGCGCGAGCCGAACGTGCCGGACACCTGGATGGCGACCGTCGCCTCCGGCAGGTCGATCGAGAAGTTCGCGACCTTGGACACCACCAGCACGTTGAGCTCGCCGTTGCGGAACGCGTCGAACAGCTTCTCCCGCTGGGCGTTCGAGGTCTCGCCCTTGATCACCGGCGCGCCGAGGTGCTCGCCCAGCTCGTCGAGCTGGTCGATGTACTGCCCGATGACGAGGATCTGCTGCCCGGCGAAGCGGCGCACCAGCGCCTCCGTCACCTTCCGCTTGGTCTCGGTCGTGGAGCAGAAGCGGTACTTCTCCTCCGCCTCGGCCGTCGCGTAGGCGAGCCGCTCGCTGTCCGTGAGGTTGACCCGGACCTCGACGCAGTCGGCGGGTGCGATGTAGCCCTGCGCCTCGATCTCCTTCCAGGGCGCGTCGAACCGTTTGGGCCCGATGAGCGAGAAGACGTCGGACTCCCGGCCGTCCTCGCGCACGAGCGTCGCGGTGAGCCCGAGCCGCCGTCGCGCCTGGAGGTCGGCGGTGAACTTGAAGACCGGCGCGGGCAGCAGGTGCACCTCGTCGTAGACGATGAGCCCCCAGTCCCGGGAGTCGAACAGCTCCAGGTGCGGATAGACGCCCTTCCGCTTGGTCGTCAGCACCTGGTAGGTGGCGATGGTGACCGGGCGGATCTCCTTCTTCGTCCCGCTGTACTCGCCGATCTCGTCCTCGGTGAGCGAGGTCCGCTTCACCAGTTCGTGCTTCCACTGGCGGGCGGAGACGGTGTTCGTGACGAGGATCAGCGTGGTCGCCTCGGCCTGCGCCATCGCCCCGGCGCCGACGAGCGTCTTGCCCGCGCCGCAGGGCAGCACCACGACCCCGCTGCCGCCGTGCCAGAAGTTCTCCACGGCCTGCTTCTGGTACGGGCGCAGCGCCCAGCCGTCCTCGTGCAGCTCGATCGGGTGCGCCTCGCCGTCCACGTACCCGGCGAGGTCCTCGGCCGGCCAGCCCAGCTTGAGCAGCGTCTGCTTGATCTGCCCGCGCTCGGAGGGGTGCACGGCGACGGTGTCCGGGTCGATCCGGGCGCCGACCAGCGGGATGATCCGCTTCGACCGCAGGATCTCCTCCAGCACCGGCCGGTCGGTGGTCGTCAGGACCAGCCCGTGCGCCGGGTGCTTGGTCAGCGTCAGCCGGCCGTAGCGGTCCATCGTCTCCGCGATGTCGACGAGCAGCGCGTGCGGCACCGGGTACCGGCTGTACTGCACCAGCGCGTCCACGACCTGCTCGGCGTCGTGCCCGGCGGCGCGCGCGTTCCACAGGCCGAGCGGGGTCACCCGGTAGGTGTGGATGTGCTCCGGCGCGCGCTCCAGCTCCGCGAACGGGGCGATCGCCCGACGGCAGTCGTCGGCCTGCTCGTGGTCGACCTCGAGCAGGAGGGTCTTGTCGCTCTGGACGATGAGTGGACCATTCACGCGCGGCTGCCTTTCGGGATGGCTCCGTGGCTCTGCACGGCCAAACGTCCAGTGTGCCTGATCGCGGCGGCGGAGCGGGGGCGTCGCGGTGACGGCCGGTGCCGTCCCGTGCCGTCCCGTGCCGGAGGCGGACCGCGTCCCCTCCTATTGAATGTCTAACCACCCCAATGGGTGGTCGGAATTCTGATATGCGGTGCTGTTTCCGAAGAATGGCGGACCGTGCGGGTCACCGCCCACGCCACCGTCCCCGGAGTGAGCCCATGCACGGTCACAGCCCGCCCCTGCCGTCCGCCGCCGCATCGCCGACGACCGCGACGCTCGGGTACGTCCTGTTCGCCACCCGCTGGTTGCAGGCGCCGCTCTACTTCGGTCTGGTGGCCGCCCAGGGCGTGTACGTCTACAAGTTCTTCAACGAGCTGTGGACGTTAGTGCACCGCTGCGTGACCGGTGCGGCGACCGAGACCTACGTCATGCTGGCCGTGCTCAAACTGGTCGACGTCGTCATGATCGCCAATCTGCTGATCATGGTGATCGTCGGCGGTTACGAGACCTTCGTGTCCCGGATCGGCCTCCAGGGCCACCGTGACCAGCCCGAATGGCTCTCGCACGTCAATTCCAACGTGCTGAAGGTGAAGCTCGCCACCGCGATCGTGGGCATCTCCTCGGTCCACCTGCTGCAGATGTTCGTGGACGTGCACCACACCACACGGCACGCGCTGCTGTGGGGCACCGTGATCCACATGGCGTTCATCGTCTCGGCGGCGATCCTCGCGTACATGTCCGGCCCGATGGTGCGCCCGCACCGCTCGCCCAGGGAGCTCGGCGAGCCCGGCGGCCACGGGGTCGCGCCGGCCGCGGCGGTGCTCCCCGCGCAGCCGGCGGCCCCCCGCCCGTCCCCGTACGACGCCGGTGCCGAGAGCCGGCTCCGTGCCGCGCGCTTCCCCGTCCGCAAGCTGCTGGAGGAGTTCGACGAGAGCCACCCGCAGTCCTTCGACCGGGAGACCGTGACACGGCTGGGCAAGCTCGACTTCGTCACCGCCCGGCGGAACGCGGTGTTCGTCGGCGCCCCCGGCACGGGCAAGACGCACCTCGCCATCGGTCTCGGCGTACGCGCCTGCCAGGCCGGCCACCAGGTGCTGTTCGCGACCGCCGCGGACTGGGCGGCCCGGCTGTCCGGCGCCCACGCCGCGGGCAGGCTGGCGGAGGAGCTGGCCGCGCTCGACGCCTACCCGGTGCTGATCCTCGACGAGGTCGGCTACGCGCCCTTCGACGCGGACACCGCCCACCTGTTCTTCCAGCTGGTCGCGCACCGCTACGAACGGGCCTCGCTGCTCGTGACCACCGACCGCCCGCTGGACCGCTGGGACGAGATCTTCGGCGGCGGCCCCGCACCGGCGATGGTCGACCGCCTCGCCCACCACGCCGAGATCGTCCACCTGGTGGGCGAGAGCTACCGGCTGCGGTGCGCTACCTCAGCGTGGGCAGAGTGATGTTGTTGATCAACGGGCCCTCCACGGTGACACCCTCGCCGACCAGGGTCTCGACGTAGGTCCCGGAGACGGGCAGCGGCAGCGGGTTTCGGGCCGCCGCCGGGGGAGCGCCGAGGACGGCGGTCACGGCGAGCAGTGCGGCGCCGGTCAGCGCGGTGGTGACACGACGGGTGGTGCGCATGGGGTTCCCCTCCTGTCGGGCCGGTCCCCGGGCGCCGGGGCCGGCCCGAGGCGATGGCGGGCCCGGTGCTGCGAACGGGCCCGCACAACGGTCAGAGCTGCGGCGTCTCCAGCACGAGACCGGCGATGTCGATGGAGACCGCCGCCGCCTGGGCGGCGAACGAGGTGACCATCGCGGCGGCCGCGGTCAGCACGGTGGCGATTCGGCGAGCAGTACGCATGGGGCTTCCTCTCTGCCGCGCTCGGGTGAGCGCTGTCGGACACCGGGTGGCTGCCCTTGCGCCGACCGGCCGACGCGGCGCGCCCGGGAAGCTCGCCCGAGCGTGGGAAACCCACGGCGTGGCGTGCATGAAGCCGTGCGTACGCCCGTACGGGTGAGTCAGATCGCGTCGTCGGCGAGCTCCGCGACGCCCGTGATGCGGTGCAGCGGGAAGGTGCGGACCTCGTCCGCGGTGTGGTCGTACGCCGTGACGAAGCCCCCCTCGACGCGCACGGGCGCGATGACGCGCTGGCTGGCGCCGCCCTCGGCGTTGACGTAGCCGATCCACACGGCCTCGCCGGTCAGGACGGCGGCCTGCAGGGTGGCGAGGGTCTCCGCGGAGCCGGTGCGCGGCAGGGCGCCCTCGGGCGCGGGCGGACCGTCCTTGCGGGGCGCCGTGGTGGCGAGGTCGCCCGCGCGGACGGCGCGCAGGGCCGCGCCGAGCAGGACGTCGTCCGGCACCGGCGGCCCCTCGGGGACGGGTTCCGGCGCGGTGCGCGGCGGGGTGCGGTGGGCGTGGGCGCGGGTGATCAGCACGTCGCCCTCGGCGGACTCCGCGGCCGGGGCGTACCCCATGGCGCGCAGGCCCTCCAGGAGCGTCGCCGGGTCCACGCGGGCGGCCAGCACGGTCGGCGCGAGGCGGCGCAGGCCCAGCGCCTGGGACCGCCGGTCGGCGAGGATCTCGGCGAGCACGGCGTCGTCGTCGCAGCGCACGTACGCCGAGGCCGCGCCGATGCGCAGATGGCCGTGGCGGCGTGCCACGTCGTCGATCAGGTACGCGAGCGGCTGCGGGACCGGGGTGCGGGAGTGGGCCGCGAGGAAGGCGTGCAGGTCGGCGGCGGTGCGCCCGGCGTCCAGGGCGCGACGGACCGAACCGGGGGTGAAGCGGTAGACGGTCGCGCCGCCCTTCGACTCCACGTCCGCCAGCACGTCCAGCGTGTCGGCCAGCGGGCGGCGCAGCGGGCCGGGGGCCACGGCGGTCAGGTCCGCCTGGAGGAGGACGTGGTCGAGGGGTTCCGGCAGCAGCGGGGCGAGCAGCCGGGCGGCCCGCAGACCGGCCGCGGAGCGCTCGGCAGGGGTGGCGGGAACGGCGGGCGGGGGCTCCTCGCGGTGCCGGTGGTGGGCGGGGAGCCGGTCGCCGGGCTCCTCGGGCAGGTCGTCCCGCGCGGCGGTGCCCTCCGGCAGCCCCAGCAGCGCCCGGCCGTGCGCGGACAGCGCCCCGCGCCCCGTCACGCCCAGCTCCTCGGCCTCCGCCAGGGTCCAGCGGGCGAGCCGTGACCGCAGATCGTCCTCCTGCCGCGGTTCACCCG
This sequence comes from Streptomyces ruber, assembly GCF_014648075.1. Classification (GTDB taxonomy): domain Bacteria; phylum Actinomycetota; class Actinomycetes; order Streptomycetales; family Streptomycetaceae; genus Streptomyces; species Streptomyces ruber. The sequence goes on from NZ_BMQK01000001.1 coordinate 118,836, forward strand.
CCGGGCCCTGCCGGGGGCCGCGCAGGGGGCGCTCCCAGCGCAGGCGGGCGAGGACCGACTCGTGCGTGGGCGCCGCGCCCCGGGGCAGCCCGGCGAGCAGGGTGAGCACCCGGTGCCGTACCTCCGGCGCGGCCGAGCGGTCCAGGTTCGGGCCGAGCGCCGACAGCGTGCGGTCCTTCGCGTCCCGCCCGCCGACCAGGCCCGCCGTACGGGTCGCCGCGAGCCACGCGGTGGCCAGCCGGGCCCAGCGCTCGGCGGGCGGCAGCTCCAGCCACTCGTCGTACGCCGGGGTCGCCGCGTACCGCTCGTCGGCCTCGCCGTCGGACGCCAGCAGGCCCGCCGCGTAGGCGAGTTCGAGCCAGAAAGCGGCCATCGGCTCGGGCACGTCGAGGGCGACGGCGGTCCGCTTGAGGTCCCGCACGCTCAGGCCCCCGGCCCGCAGCACGGCGGGACCGCCCTCGTCCCAGTCCTTCAGCAGCTCCTCGACGGTCGAGAGCGCGGTGTACGCCTGCCCGGCCGCCGCCGCGTCCACAGCCTGTGGACTGTGCGAGGCGGCGGTCCCGACGCGCGGGGGCACCGGCTCCGGCATCCGGTGGGCGCGCCCGGCCCGCAGGTGGAGGGCGGCCTCGCGAGGCAGTACGACGGTGCCGGGCGGTGGGGGTCCCCCCTGCCCGAGCGCAGTCGAGAGCTTGGGGGAGGGCAGCAGCAGACCGCGGTCCAGCAGCCAGCGCAGGTGGGCGGCCGGGTCGGCGGTGACCTGCCCGTACGGCGGGCCCCACACCAGGCGGTCCAGGACGGCCGTCGCGTCCGCCGGCGCGTCGTCGAGGAGCGCGGCCATCCGGGCGCGGTCGCCGAACAGGGCGGTCAGGGAGGTCACCGCCGACACCGAGTCGTGCGTGCCGGGCAGCCCGGCCGCGACGACGATCTCCTGCACACGGCCCGGGGACATCCCCGCCATCGCCTCCGCCACGGTCGGCCCGAGCCCGGTCGGGGACGGGTGCTGCGGGGAGGGCGCGAGCAGCTCACGGGCCGTGCGGACGAGCCGCAGCCGGTCGTCCGGGCCCCAGACGAGGGCCTGTTCGCGCAGCGTGGCGAGGGCGTGGGGGAGCGCGGCGGCGACCGCGGGATCGGTCTCGTCGCCCGCCATCAGGCCGAGCAGTTCGTCGTACGGGGCGGGGTCCGCCGCCACGGCCAGCGCCTGGGCGGTCTGCAGCGCGAACCGGTCCAGGCGCTCCAGCGCCCGGACGACCGAGGCGCGGGTGCCGGCGCGGGTGGCGAGCTGGGTGAGGTCGGTGGGGACGGGGGTGATGAGGTCGGGACGGGCCCGGAGGAGCGCGGACAGGGAGTGGTCGTCCCGCGCGCGCAGCGCTTCCGCCAGCGAGCGGGGGGCACTGTCGGGGGTGCGTTCCGGTTGCTCCTCGGTGCTCATCCGCTCAACGTTAGCGGGTGGCAGGGGCACCGACCTCCGTCACGGGCCACTCGGCGCGCGTCCGCGCGCCCCGTCGCGTACGCCTGGGCGCCCGGTCGGCGGGCGCGCGGTAACGTCTGACGGCGCAGGGTAGGGCACGGTACGGCACAGGCTTGACAACGGACCCGTCCCGGAGGGGACTTCGTGGGGATTGAGAGCGACCAGGTCGTCTACGAGTACTTGAGCCGGGTCGGTGACCTGGCCCAGCAACGGCAGCTGCCGTCCGCCACGAGAGCGCGGCTGGTCACGGAACTGCGCAACGAGATCGACCGGCGCCGGTCGAAGAACCCGGTGGACAGCCCGGCCTCGGTGCGCCGCATCATCGCGCGGCTCGGCACGCCCGACGAGGTCGTGGCCTCCGCGGGTGCCCCCGACGCCGTGGCGGAACAGCCGCCGGCCGCCGTGCCCGCCCCGCGTCCGGCGGAGCCGCGGGAGCGGCCCGCGGAAGCGCGGGAACGGCCCGGTGCGCCGCGGGAGCGGGCGAAGAGGCTGCGCCGCATCGTGCCCCGGCCACGGCCGGCGGAGCCCGGGCCGGCGCCCGCGGCGGCTCCCGCGGCGGCTCCCGGGAACGGAACCGTCCCGTCCGGCCAGGACAAGGGCGAGAAGAGCGACGCCCCCGTCGAGTGGTGGCGCGACGACAGCCCCGCCGCGGGCACCGCCGCCCTCCGCAACGGCAACGGCGACGGCGACGGCCCGCACGGCGACCTGGGGCTGAGCGACGTCGTACCCGGCTTCGTCGGCGGTGTGGAGATCCCCGAACTGCTGGGGCCCTCGCTGCGGAAGGGAGCTCCCGACGGCGGCGCGGACGGCGCGGACGGCGCGGGCAAGGCGGTGCCGCAGCAGAAGGGCGCCGCGGTCGCCGTCGAAGGAGCCGCACCCGAGAAGGCCACCGCGTCCGAGAAGGCCGGACCCGGGTCCGCCCTCGGGCGTGGCCGCCGCGTCCTGACCCGGCTGCGCCCCGCCGACGGCTACACGAACCCGCTGCTCCTGCTCGCCGCCGCCCTCCTCGTCGCGGGCGCCTTCGTCGGCAGCCTCGTGCCGCTGATCCTCGGCTGGCTCATCGCCTACCTGTCGCGCCGGCTGACGCCCGTCGAGTCCAAGTGGGCCGTGCTCGGCGTGCCCGGGGTGGTCGCCGCCGCGGGGATCGTCTGGCTGTGGGGGCGGATGGACGGGAGGTGGGGCGAACCCATCGCCGAGGGGCAGATGAGCGGCGCGATCGACGAGACCTGGCCATGGGTCCTGCGCGGCGCGGCGGTCGCGTCGGCGGTGTTCCTGGTGTGGCGGTCCCAGCGGGCGCGTTAGTGCGGTCGACTCCGGCCAGTTTCCGGCTGCGGGTCCGTTGTGGCTGGTCGCGCCCACGCGGCGGAGCCGCACATCGACACGGTCCCGCGCCCCTGTTCGGGGCGCGGCACAATGGCCGATATGGCCTCCACGACCTCCTCCGTGCCCGCAGCCGCGCCCACCGTCGGTTTCGACCTCGACATGACGCTGATCGACTCCCGGCCCGGCATCCACGCCAACTACCTGGCGCTCTCCGCGCGCACGGGCACGTACATCGACGCCGATCTGGCCGTCACCCGGCTCGGTCCGCCGCTGGAGCAGGAGCTGGCCCACTGGTTCCCCGCGGAGCGGATCGCGGCCGTGGCCGGTCTCTACCGTGAGATGTACCCCACACACGCCATCGCCGCGACGCCCGCCCTGCCCGGCGCCCGGGAGGCGATCGCGGCCGTGCGGGCGGCGGGCGGCCGGGCGGTCGTCGTCACCGCCAAGTACGAGCCGAACGCCAAGCTGCACCTGGCGCACCTCGGCATCGAGCCGGACGCGGTGGTCGGCGATCTGTGGGCCGAGCAGAAGGCCGACGCGCTGATCGAGCACGGCGCGGGTGTGTACGTCGGCGACCACCTCGGTGACATACGCGGGGCGCGCACGGCCGGCGCGTACTCCGTGGCCGTGGCCACCGGGCCGTACGGCATGGAGGAGCTGCGCGCGGCGGGCGCGGACGCCGTCCTGCCGGACCTGACGGCGTTCCCCGCCTGGCTCACGGAGTACCGCGCGGCCTGACGGTCCCGTACGCGGACGAGTGGGGGAGTGCGGTGCGCGCCGGGATCACCGTGAGGCGCGCGCCAACACCTCACGAGCCCGGCGGCGCCCCGCCGCGATCGACTGGAACACACCCGCTCCGGCGATCAGGAAGCCGACGCCCATGAGCATGCTCAAGCCGAACATGAAGGTGGGGAACGGCGTCGTTCCGAGGAAGAGCGGGGCCAGGGTGACGAGAGTGGCCACGGCACCGACGACGAAGACGACGGCACCGGCACGGATCAGCCGGTCACCCGGTCCGCTGGAATTCGGTTGGGTTTTGTCACGCACCCGACCAGGGTAGTTCCCAGCGCGGAGGAACAACCGGGGGACGTCTTGTCACCGGCCCCCGGACCATTAGCCTTGGAACCGGCGGGTCCCGACGGCCCGCTCTACTGCTATACGGAGCCGTTTCCGCATGCGCGGACGGCTTTCGGCGCAGTTTTCAGACGCAGTTTCCGACGAGTACGAGGACGAGGACAGACGTGCCTACCGGCAAGGTCAAGTGGTTCAACAGCGAGAAGGGCTTCGGCTTTCTCTCCCGCGACGACGGCGGTGACGTCTTCGTCCACTCCTCTGTCCTGCCGGCCGGAGTCGACTCCCTGAAGCCGGGCCAGCGCGTGGAGTTCGGCGTCGTCGCGGGCCAACGCGGCGACCAGGCGCTGTCGGTGACGATCCTGGACCCGACCCCCTCGGTGGCGGCCGCGCAGCGCCGCAAGCCCGACGAGCTGGCGTCCATCGTCCAGGACCTCACGACCCTGCTGGAGAACATCACCCCGATGCTGGAGAAGGGCCGCTACCCCGACAAGGCCTCCGGCGCCAAGATCGCGGGCCTGCTGCGCGCGGTCGCCGACCAGCTGGACGTCTGACCCGAAGGGCCCCGACCTGCCTGTGGGGCCTACGGGAAGTCGAGCGCCTGCGGGCCGAGGGGCGGAACGAGTCCCTCGGCCGCCGCGCGGGTGAGCAGCCCGCGGACCGCCGCGTAGCCGTCCTCGCCGAGGTCGGCCGTGAACTCGTTGACGTACAGCCCGATGTGCTGGTCGGCGACGGACGCGTCCATCTCCTGCGCGTGCGCGAGCACGTAGGGGCGGGAGGCCTCGGGGTCGTCCCAGGCGGCGCGGACGGAGGCGCGGGCCGACTCGGCGAGCAGCTCCAGCGTCTGCTCGCCCAGCGAGCGCTTGGCGATGATCGCGCCCAGCGGGATCGGCAGCCCGGTGGTGCGCTCCCAGTGCTCGCCCATGTCGGCGAGCTTGTGCAGGCCGTAGTTCTGGTACGTGAAGCGCGCCTCGTGGATGACGAGACCCGCGTCGATCTTCCCGTCCCGTACGGCGGGCATGATCTCGTGGAACGGCATGACCACGATCTCGCCCACCCCGCCGGGCACCACGTCGGCCGCCCACAGCCGGAACAGCAGGTAGGCGGTGGACCTCTCGCTGGGCACGGCGACCGTACGGCCGGTGAGGTCGGCGTCCGGCTCCCGGGTCAGCACCAGCGGCCCGCAGCCCCGGCCCAGCGCGCCCCCGCAGGGCAGCAGCGCGTACTCGTCCAGGACGTACGGCAGCACGGCGTACGACACCTTCAGCACGTCGAACTCGCCGCGCTCGGCCATGCCGTTGGTGATGTCGATGTCCGCGAACGTCACGTCGAGCGCGGGCGCGCCCGGCACCCGGCCGTGGGCCCAGGCGTCGAAGACGAAGGTGTCGTTGGGGCAGGGCGAGTACGCGATCCTCAGCGGCTCGGTCGTCAGGGACTCGGCCGGCTGCGGTTCGGCCGGCTGCGGTTCAGTCTGTTCGGTCATGTGAGGTCCAACGTTCCAGTACGGGCGTGAGCTTCCCGAAGGCTCCGGTGAGCGCGGCCAGCGCGTCCCCGATGCGCCAGGCGTCCCGGTCGCGGGGGCCGATGGTGTTCGAGACGGCCCGCAGCTCCAGGACGGGCGTGCCGTGCGCGGTGGCGGCCTCGGCGACCCCGAAGCCCTCCATGCCCTCGGCGAGGGCGCGCGGATGGCGGGCGCGCAGCTCGGCGGCGCGCCCGGCGCTGCCGGTCACGGTCGACACGGTCAGTACGGTGCCGATCCGTGCCCCCGTGACCGCCGCGACCTCCCGTACGAGTGAACCCGGCGGACGGTGGTGGACGACGCCGAAGCCCAGCTCGGTGACCGGCAGGAAGCCGCCGGGGGCGTCCGGTGCCTCGGCGCCCAGGTCGGCGACGGTGATCGTGTCGGCGGCGACCAGGGAGCCGAGGGGCGCGTCCGGCTGGAACCCGCCGCCGATCCCGGCGGAGACGACCAGGTCGTACGGTGTCCCGGCCAGGGCCGCGGCGGTCAGCGCGGCGGCCGTGTTCGCGGCGGCGAGGGCGGGGCCGACGCCGGCCGCGAGGAGGTCGTAGCGGACGTACGGGACGCCGTGCGGCTCCTGTGCGCCGCCCGGGCCGGACCGGTCGTCGTCGTACCGGTGCAGGATCGCCGCGGGCAGGGGCACCTCGCGCGCGGGCGCGGGAAACGCCCCTGCCACCGCGTCCCGTTCGACGGGGACGGCGGTGGCGACGAGTACGTGTACGGCGGACGCGGACGTGATCAGGCGTCCTTCTTGAGCTTGAAGGACCACAGTCCGGTGACCTTGTCCTCGCCCTCGCGGACCGAGACGACCGTCGTGTTGCCCTGCGCACCGTACTGGGCGTTGAAGAAGACACTGCCCGGGATGGTGCGGTACGTCTTGGTGCTGGAGTCGGTCAGCGGCTGACCGTTCATCAGGATCGTCCAGCCCTCGTCCGCGATCTTCGGGTCCACGCCGAAGCGGACGGTCTCGTCCGGGTCCACGGTGATCGACTTCATGTTCGAACCCTGGAGGCACTTCGAGAGCTGGGCGGTGGCGACCGTCTTGCCGTGGCCGTAGCAGTCGGTCTCGGAGCTCACCGAGTCCGAGCCGACCGTGAGCGTGGCCAGCGGGGTCGGCTTCTCACAGGCCGACAGGGCGAGAAGACCGGCGGAAACGGCGCCGAGAGTGGCGACGGCGCGACGTCGGCGCGCTTCGGGACGCAGGAAGGTCATGGCCGAAGGCTATCTGGCGGCCCCTGGGCCGTGACCATGCGGGTACGCGGCGTGCCGCGGATCACGCCACGCGGTGCCGGACCGTGCCCCCGTGCCGGGCGGAGGCGAGCAGCCCGCGGACGGTGGTGAGCCAGCCGACGGCGACGATCGCGGCGGCCACCGCGAGGCCGAGGACGCCGTTCAGCGGCAGCGCGATGCCGATGGCGCCGCCCAGCACCCAGGACATCTGCAGCAGGGTCTCGGAGCGGGCGAAGGCGGAGGTGCGGACCCGCTCGGGGACGTCCCGCTGGATCAGCGCGTCCAGGGACAGTTTCCCGAGGGCCTGCGCGAAGCCGGCGACCGCCCCGAGGCAGGCCACGAGGACGGTGCCGAAGAAGACGGCGGCCGTGACGGCGACGCCCAGCTCGATCGCGACGACGGTCACGATGATCAGCTCGGGCGCCCGGGAGCGCAGCCACGCCCCGACGGCCGTGCCCAGCGCGTTGCCCGCGCCCGCGGCGACGCCCACGATGCCGAGGGAGACCGCCGCGCTCTGTCCGGCGATGGGGTGCACGCGCAGCAGGAACGCCAGGAAGAAGATGAGGAAGCCGGAGAGGCAGCGCAGGGCGGCGTTGGCGGCGAGGGCGTGGGTGACGGCGGTGCCGACGGTGCGCAGGCCCGGGCGCTTCAGCGTCCCGCTGCGGTGCGGGCCGTGCAGGTGCTCGGCGTCGGCCGCGAGCAGCGCGGTGTCCTCGCCCTTCGCCGAGTCGACGCCGCGCGGCAGCGAGAAGGAGAGGAAGGTCCCCGCGACGAAGAGCACACAGGCGCCGTAGAGCGGCCAGCGCTCCCCGATCAGCTGCAGCCCGGCCCCCACGGGCGCGGCCGCACCGGTGGCGAGCAGCCCGCCCAGGGTGACCCGCGAATTGGCCTTGACCAGCGAGAAGCGGGGCGGGAGCAACCGTGGCACCACGGCGCTTCTGACCACCCCGTACGCCTTCGACGCGACCAGCACGCCGAGCGCGGCCGGATACAGCTCGAGGCCGCCGGTGACGACGGCGGCGGACAGCAGCAGCGCCAGCAGGGCGCGGGCGAGCATGGCCGTGGCCATGGCCGCCCGGCGGCCGTGCGGTACGCGGTCCAGGAGCGGGCCGATGACGGGGGCGAGCACGGTGAACGGGGCCATGGTGATGGCCAGGTACAGCGCGACGCGGCCGCGCGCCTCGTCGGTCGGCACGGAGAAGAAGACGGTGGAGGCGAGCGCGACGGTGATCATCACGTCACCGGCGCCGTTGACGGCGTGCAGTTCGATCAGCTTGCCGAGACCGGACTCGCCGGCCCCGTGCGCGTGCGTCACCCTGCGGATGCCGCGGGCCGGGCCGGTGACCGGAAAGCGCAGGGCACGCCCGACGGAGCGGACGGCGCCGCCGACCCGGCCCGGTCCGCCGCCTCGACTGCTTCCCTTGCCGCCACCCCTGGGCCCGCTGATCCCGGTGGCACTCTGGGTCGACCTCGCGGCTGCCACCCCGTCATAGTGCCCCGACTTCGGGGGGTGTAGTGCGGTTACCGCGCGGATGGGGGCCGTGAGACGGTGCACACCGCCGCACCGGTGCCCCTGACGACGGCACTTGGGCCGCGGCGGATCCCACACGTTCTCCGGTGCGTCGTCCCCGGTTCTCCGGAGGGCCGCCGGGTGTCCCTCCGGGAGTCACGGAAGCCGCGCGGGGCGGTTTTGCGCCACCGGTCCGTGCCCGGGCCGGGCGGCTCCCCGGTCCGTTCCCTGCCCGGCGGACGTGCGGAAGCGTACGTCGGGGGTGGGCCCAGAGGCCGGGAGAAGGTAGCGTGCCTAGAACGACCCGGCGGTTGTTCTCGGCCGCGCGCCGCTCCGGCATCCCGCAGAATGGATGACGTAGGTGCGCCCGAGCGCGATCGGGCGCGGACGTCGACGCGGCCCACCCCCAGTGCCCTCCGCGGCCTGGGAGGTCCCTCAGCCGCTCCGTCCGCACCCCCGCTCCGCCCGGGGGCGCACTCGTGAGACGGCGTAGGAGAGAAGCGATACCTGTGAGCGCAGCGACAACGCGAAGCCGCACCCCCGACCGTCTGTGCGCAGAGGCCGTCGACCTCGCCCGGGCCGCCGCCGAGGAGGCCGCGGCACCCGGTGTCGTCGGCGAGCACGCGGGGCTGGTGTCCGAGGGAGACCGTGTTGTCACGCACTTCTTCGAGTGCAAGGAACTGGGGTACAGAGGCTGGCGCTGGGCCGTGACCGTGGCCCGGGCCTCCCGCGCCAAGTACGTCACGCTCGACGAGGTCGTGCTGCTGCCCGGCCCCGACGCGCTGCTCGCCCCGGAGTGGGTGCCGTGGAGCGAGCGCCTGCGGCCCGGCGACCTCGGCCCGGGCGACCTGCTGCCCACCGACGCCGACGACCTCCGGCTGGAACCCGGCTACACCGGCGAGGACGAGCCGCCGCCGAACTCCGCGGTCTCCGAGGAGATGGCCGCACTGGTGGAGTCGGAGGACGCCGAGGTCACCGACGGGTCGCCGGCCCGCCTGCCGGTCGCGCCCGCGCGCGGCTCGATCGCCGCCGTCGCGGACGAACTGGGCATGCGCCGCGCCCGCGTGCTGTCCCGCTACGGGCTGCACACCGCGGCGGACCGCTGGGAGGAGTCGTTCGGCCCGAAGACCGCCATGGCCCAGGCGGCGCCCGCGACATGCGTCAGCTGTGGCTTCCTCGTACGGATCGGGGGGTCGCTGGGGCAGGCCTTCGGCGTGTGCACCAACGAGTTCGCGCCGGCGGACGGGCGGATGGTGTCGCTGGCGTACGGCTGCGGGGGCCACTCGGAGGCGGCGGTCATGCCCAAGCCGCCGCGGCCGGCCCCGCCGGTGATCGACGAGACGAAGGTGGACCCGTTCCCGCTGCGCCCGGCCCCCGACTCGGGCTCGGTGTCCGTGACGGCGGACGAGTCGGCGGCGGAGCTGGGGCACTCGTAGCGGTGTGGCGGGGCGGGGCCGGAGAACGCCAGTGCTTCGGCCGGTTCCCGGGCCGCCTCCGCGGAGCCGGGCGGGGCGGCGGTACCTCGGTCGTCAGTGAGGTCCGTCGGTGACCTCGATCGGGTGGCGAGCCGCGAGCCACAGGCACGGCCCGGCCTGGTGGCTCACCACCCCAGATAGGTGAGCTGCAGGACGTAGACGCGTTCGCTGCGCACCACGATCTGGTACCTGAACATCCCGCCGCGAACGATGACGTCGCCTCCCCTCGGGTCGTCCGTGTCGTGCGCCCGGCCGTGTACGTACAGTGCTTCGGCCGCCCGTACCAGCTCGGCCGCCTTGCGTTCCACCTCGGCGAGGAACGCGGGCGGCGCTGTGCGGGCGGCTTGTTCCGCGCTGAAGGCGTACTCCCAGGCCCAGCTCAACCTTGTACTGCCTGCATGGCCTCGTCCAGTACGAGGCTCAGCTCCCGAAGGGCTTCCTGCGCGACGGCCGTGTCCTCGTGTTCGAGATTGCTGCGGGCACGGGCATGGCGGGCGGCGAGGTCCGGGCGCCGGGCGATCTCGATGTCTCTGGCCCAGGCCAGCACCCAGCTCCGGACCGGGCTGAAGGACTGCCATTCCACGGCCTTGGCGAAGGCTTCGTCCTTCGTCCGCTGCATCTCCGGCAGCCGTGTGGGGTCCACGACCGCGAGGGCGGCCCGCAGGGCGTCCGGCGTCTGCTCAGGTCGGGGAAACAGCTCGTGTCCGTGATCGGCCGGTGTGCTCATGGTGTCCTCCCGGGCGTGGCCCGGCCAGGTTAGTCGTCCGGGACGGCCGGGGTGCCGAAGCGTGGACACGGGGGTGGGTTCTCCCTGGCCGTCCCGGTCAATGGCCATATGGGGTGGCGCGCATACCGGGTGGCTCATTCCGCCGCCTCGTGATCCGGCCGTGACGATCAATATGCGCATGAGGTGATCCTCCTCCGGTCGCACGGGACGATCCGCCTCCGGAAAGCGGTTGTTCGCCCGGGCGCGGTACCTTCATGGCCGATGCGACAGGGAAGGTGAACCGTGAGCGACTTCGTGCGGCCGGCGGCCGAGGGTGCGGACCCGTTCGGGACGGCCCGGCTGCGGCGCGGCGTGCTGGACGCCTGGGCCGCCGCCCCGGCCCGTTTCCGTGAGGACGCGAACGCCGAGGAGGACCTCGTCCTCGGCGGATACCGGGACCGGCTCGTCGTCGAGCTCGCCCAGAACGCCGCCGACGCCGCCACCCGCGCCGGGGTGCCCGGCCGGCTGCGGCTGACCCTCCGCGACGGCGTCCTCGCCGCGGCCAACACCGGTGCCCACCTCGACGCGGCCGGCGTCGAGTCCCTGTCCACCCTGCGCGCCTCCGCCAAGCGGGACGCGGAGGACAGCACCGTCGGGCGGTTCGGCGTCGGGTTCGCCGCCGTGCTCGCGGTGAGCGACGAGCCCGCCGTGGTCGGCCTGCACGGCGGGGTGCGCTGGTCCCTCGCCGAGGCCCGTGACCTGGCCGCCGACACCGCGCTGGGCAACCCGGGCCTCGGTGACGAGATCCGGCGCCGGGACGGCCACGTACCGCTGCTGCGGCTGCCGTTCGCGGCGGAGGGCAGCGCTCCCGAGCCGTACGACACCGTGGTCATCCTGCCGCTGCGGGACACCGCCGCCGAGGACCTCGCCGAGCGGCTGCTGCACGCCGTGGACGACGCCCTGCTCCTCGCCCTGCCCGGCCTTGAGGAGGTCGTCGTCGAGGTGGGGGAGGAGGAGCGGACCCTGCGGCGGAGCGCGCGGGGGAACACGGTGACCGTCGAGGACAGCCGCGACGGCGTCACCCACTGGCGTACCACCGCCGCGCACGGCGCGCTCGACCCCGCACTCCTCCTCGACCGGCCGGTCGAGGAGCGGCTGCGCCCCCACTGGTCCGTCACCTGGGCCGTGCCCGTCGGTGACGACGGCGCGCCGGTCCGGCCCCGCACCGCCCCCGTCGTGCACGCGCCCACGCCCAGCGACGAGCCCCTCGGCGTGCCCGCCCTGCTCATCGGCTCCTTCCCGCTCGACACCACCCGCCGCCACGCCGCACCCGGCGCGCTCACGGACTTCCTGGTGGAGCGCGCGGCGGACGCGTACGCCGAACTCCTCGCCGCGTGGCGGCCGGTCACCCCCGGCATCCTCGACCTCGTGCCCGGCCCGCTCGGCAAGGGCGAGCTGGACGGGGCGCTGCGCCGGGCGGTGCTGGAGCGGCTGCCGCGCACCGCCTTCCTGCCCACCGCCCTCGACCCGGCCGACGACGAGGACCTGCCCGAGGCGCTCCGCCCGCGCGACGCGGAGGTCGTGGAGGGCGCCGGGGCCGAGACCGTACGGGTGCTCGCCGAGGTGCTGCCCAGCCTGCTCCCCGCCGGCCTGGAACGCCGCGTCGAGCTGCGCACCCTGGGCGTCCCCCGGGTCCCGCTCACCGAGGCCGTGGACCGCCTCGCGGGGCTGGAGAAGGCGCCCGGCTGGTGGCGGCGGCTGTACGACAGCCTCGCCGGGGTGGACCCGGAGCGGCTGTCGGGGTTGCCCGTGCCCCTGGCCGACGGCAGGACCACCATCGGCCCCCGTCAGGTCCTCCTCCCCACCGCCGCCTCCGCCGAGGAGGCCGCGACCGAGTCCCTCGCCCGCCTCGGCCTCAAGGTCGCCCACCCGGACGCCGCCCACCCCCTGCTGGAGAAGCTCGGCGCCCTCCCGGCGACGCCGCGCGCCGTGCTGACCACCCCGCAGGTGCGCGCCGCGGTGGCCGCCTCGCTGGACGACGAGGGCGCCAGCTGGGACATCGAGGACGGTCTGGACGCCGAGGAACTCGCGGACCTCGTTCTCGCGCTCGTCCGCGACGCCGGCCTCGAACCCGGCGACGAACCCTGGCTCGGCGCCCTCGCCCTGCCCGACGAGGACGGCGAACTCGCGCCCGCGGGTGAACTCGTCCTCCCCGGCAGCCCCTTCGCGCAGGTCATGCGTGCGGGTGAACTCGCGGCCGTGGACGAGGAACTGGCCGCGCGCTGGGGCGAACAGCCCCTGGCGGCCTGTGGCGTCCTCGCCACGTTCGCCCTCGTCCGCGCCACCGACGTCGTCCTCGACCCCGACGAACTGGAGCCGCGCGACGGCGACTTCGCCGAGCCGGACGACGCCGGGCTGCTCGACGCCGTGGACGTGTGGAGCGAGGACGTCCTCGACCGGCTGCCGGACACTCCCGTCCCGCCGGTGGCCACGGAGATCGTCGCCGTACGGGACCTGGACCTGGTGGACGACGACCGCTGGCCCGAGGCCCTGGCCCTGCTCTCCCGCCCGCCGCTGCGCGACGCGCTCACCCAGCCCGTACGGCTGCTGCTGCCGGACGGCACGCACGAGATCGTCCGGCCGTACACGGCGTGGTGGCTGCGCGGGCACCCGGTGCTCGACGGCCGCCGCCCGGCCGGTCTGCGCGCCGCGGGCGGCGACCCGCTGCTGCGCGGCCTGTACGACGAGGCCGACGCCACCGGCTTCGACGACGAGCAGGTGCTGCGGGCGCTGGGCGTACGGACGTCGGTGGCCGCGCTGCTGGACGAGCCGGGCGGTGCCGCCGAGCTGCTGGACCGCCTGGCGGACCCGGAGAGGCCCGTGACGGCGCCCCAGCTGCACGCCCTGTACGGCGCGCTGGCCGACCTCGACCCCGAGCAGGTGACCCTGCCGGACGAGCTGCGGGCCGTGCGGGACGGCGAGGTCGTCGTCGTGGACGCGGCGGACGCGGTGGTCGTCGACTCGCCCGACCTGCTGCCCTTCACGGACGGGGTGCCGCTGCTGCCCGTACGGCCGGCGCGGGCCGCCGAGCTCGCGGAGCTGTTCCAGGTGCGGCGGCTGAGCGAGTCCGTGACGGGCGAGGTGACCTCCGAGGGCACGGAGCACGAGGTACCGGAGTCCGTGCGGGTCCTGCTCGGCCCGTCGACCCCGGCGTCGTACGTCGAGCACGAGGAACTGATCGTGGGCGGGGTGGAGCTGGACTGGCGCCGCACCCGCGACGGCGTGCTGCACGCGGCCACGCTGGAGGGCGTCGCGGCGGGCCTGGCCTGGGCGGCCGGGCAGTGGCCGCGCCGCTTCGAGGTGGCGGCGCTGCTGGAGGACCCGTCGCGCACGGAGGAGCTGGCGCGGGACCGCTGGTTCGACTGAGCACCCGGTACCCGGGGTCACGCGGGAAAGCGGCGGTCGACCCACCTCCACAGGAGCTCCAGGGCGGCCGCCCCCGCCACCGCGATGCCCACCGCGGCCCACGGCGTCGTCGTCCCCACCAGCTTCAGCGCGAAGAAGTCCTGGAGCCAGGGGACGGCCAGCACCAGCAGAAAGGCCAGGCCCATCGCCGCCACCAGGCACAGCCGCCACCAGGTGTACGGCCGGGCGATGATCGCCAGCACCCACATGGAGATCAGGAAGAGGGTCAGCGTGGCAGCGCTGGTCTCCGCGTCCAGGGCGTCCGGGCCCGTGTAGTGCCCGCGGGCGATCAGGTACGTGGCGAAGGTCGCCAGTCCCGCCACCACGCCGCCGGGAATCGCGTACCGCATGACCCGCCGGACGAAGTGCGGCCGCGCGCGTTCCGTGTTGGGCGCGAGGGCGAGGAAGAACGCGGGGACGCCGATCGTGAGGGTCGAGAGCAGGGTCAGGTGGCGGGGCAGGAACGGGTACTCGACGTTCGACAGCACCACCAGGACCGCGAGCAGCACCGAGTACACGGTCTTGACCAGGAAGAGCGTCGCGACGCGGGTGATGTTGCCGATGACCCGGCGCCCCTCCGCCACCACCGAGGGCAGGGTGGCGAAGCTGTTGTTGAGCAGCACGATCTGGGCGACCGCACGGGTCGCCTCCGAGCCCGAGCCCATGCTCACGCCGATGTCCGCGTCCTTGAGGGCGAGGACGTCGTTCACGCCGTCGCCCGTCATCGCGACCGTGTGGCCCTGGGACTGGAGCGCGCCCACCATGTCCCGCTTCTGCCGCGGGGTGACCCGCCCGAACACCGTGCCCGCCTCGATGGCCTTCGCCATCCGGTCGGGGTCGTCGGGCAGCCGGCGCGCGTCCACCACCTCGCCCTCCAGCCCCAGCTTGGCGGCGACCGCGCCCACGGAAACGGCGTTGTCCCCGGAGACGACCTTGGCCTGCACGTCCTGCTCGGCGAAGTAGCGCAGGGTGTCGGCGGCGTCGGGGCGCAGCCGCTGTTCGAGGACGACCAGCGCGGTGGGCCGGGTGTCGCGGGTGACGTCGGGGGCGTCCAGCTCCCGGCCCCCGCCGGTCCGCGCGAGCAGCAGCACGCGCAGCCCCTGCTCGTTCAGCCGTTCGGTCTCGGCGAGGGCGGGGTGGCCGTCGTCCAGCAGCACGTCGGGGGCGCCCAGCAGCCACGTACCGGACTCGCCGTCCCCCTCGCTCAGCGTGGCGCCGCTGTACTTGCGGGCCGAGGAGAACGGCAGCGACTCGGTGCAGCGCCAGTCGTCGCTGTCCGGGAAGGCGTCGATGATCGCCCGGAGGGAGGCGTTGGGGCGCGGGTCGGACTCGCCCAGCGCACCCAGAACCGTACGTACGTACGACTCGTCGGCTCTGGTTCGGGCTCCGGCCTCGCCGAGCAGCCGCAGTTCGGTGACGACCATGCCGCCCTCGGTCAGGGTCCCCGTCTTGTCGAGGCAGACGACGTCCACGCGGGCGAGCCCCTCGATGGCGGGCAGCTCCTGGACGAGGCACTGCTTGCGCCCCAGCCGGATCACCCCGATGGCGAAGGCGACGGAGGTGAGCAGCACGAGCCCCTCCGGGACCATCGGCACGATGCCGCCGACCGTCCGGGCGACGGAGTCCCCCAGCGCGTTGTCCTCGGCCACGAGCTGGCTGACGACGAGCCCGACCGCGGTGGGCACCATCATCCACGTCACGTACTTCAGGATCGTGGAGATCCCGGAGCGCAGCTCGGAATGGACGAGCGTGAACCGGGACGCCTCCTCGGCGAGCTGCGCCGCGTACGCCTCGCGCCCCACCTTCGTCGCCGTGAACGCGCCCCCGCCGGCCACCACGAAGCTCCCGGACATGACCGGGTCCCCCGGCCGCTTCACGACCGGATCGGCCTCCCCGGTGAGCAGCGACTCGTCGATCTCCAGCCCGTCGGCCTCGGTGATCCCGCCGTCCACGACGATCTTGTCTCCGGGCCCGATCTCGATCAGATCGCCGAGCACGATCTCCGAGGTGCTCACGGCCGCGGCGGCCCCGTCCCTCCGTACGGTCGGCCGGGCCTCCCCGATCACCGCCAGCGAGTCCAGCGTCTTCTTGGCCCGCCACTCCTGGACGATGCCGATGCCCGTGTTGGCGAGGATGACGAAACCGAACAGGCTGTCCTGGATCGGCGCGACGGCCAGCATGATCACCCAGAGCACGCCGATGATCGCGTTGAACCGGGTGAAGACGTTCGCACGGACGATGTCGGCCAGGGAGCGGCTGCTCCGCGCGGGGACGTCGTTCACCTCGCCACGGGCGACCCGCTCGGCCACCTCGGCGCCGGTCAGGCCGCCCGCGCGGCCCAGGGAGCGCGGGGGGTCCGGGAGCGGGGCGGCGCCCGCGTCCATGTGCGTCATGCAATCGACGGTACGTGCGAATCAGGGGCCGCACCCGGCGAGCGGGGGAGGAGGGCCGGACCCGGACGTCAGGCGGCCCGGTCCCACTCCTGGCCGTGCCACTGCTCCTCGGCGGCCGACTCGCGCAGGGCGGCCTTCTCCCGGGCCCGCAGCACGGCCCAGGTGACCGCGCAGACACAGGTGAGGTACCAGGGCAGCGGCCACAGAACGGGCCACGCGCGGAAACCGGGCGCGAGAACGACGTCGACGGCGGCGGTGGTCATGCCGCCGGCCAGGCTCCAGCGGAGGAGGCGGCCGGAGGTGCGGACGGACCGGCCGAGGCGGTGAGCGGTCTCCGCGGTGGTGCCAGGGGGATCGGGCGGGCTTTCGGGCAGGGCTCTGCCCGGGTCCTGATCAGACATCGCGGGAGGGTCTCCGGGCTTCTCGGTGTTCTCCGGAAAGGACGGCCGACCTGCTTACCGGCTGGATCGCCGGTGGTCGGACGCTGAAAGTGTGCATGCCGTGAAGTCCCTGGTCACGGTACGCATGGTGGGCGGCGTGGCGTCTGAGACAACTTCGCGGCGGGGTACCGGGCGGCGATTGACCGTGTCGTGGCCTGATTGATGCAGCCGTCAGGCGGACGACCGCCTGTCTCAAAGTGGCTGGAAAGAAGCGCCGGGGACAGCGCTTGAGAGCTGCGCAAGCTCCCGCGAGGGGTTATCAGCCAAACAAGGCGCTGGAAACCCCGGCGGAACGGGGAATTCCTGCCGTTTCTGCTCGGATATGTCTTGTTTTATCCGGTGTAGAGCGCGTAAGAGGTGGGGCTGATTCCGGCCCGTATGTGATCGATCTTCGGGGGAAGCGCCCGCCGTCTCGGCGTGCCCGGAGAACGAACAGCACACAGATCCGCCCTCGTCGCGGCCCTCACGGCCGCCGCTCTCGCGGTCACGGCCGCACCCGGCCTGGCGGCGACTCCGCAGCCGGAGCTCCCGGACCCGGAGAGCCCGTGGACGAAACCGACCAAGATCGCGGCCCCGGCCACGCCCACCGGGGTGACGCAGCCGCCGGCGTCGAAGCCGGAGGCGGAGCCGTCGGCAGAGGTGGCGGCCTGGCGGGCGGCTCAGGAGGCCCGCACCGAAGCGGGCGAGGGTTCCGCCGGGACAGCGGCCCGCACCTCCGCCGCCGCCGAGGCCACCACGGAGTTCGTGCCCGAGGGTCAGGGCGACGTCCCCTGGCACCGCATCCTGGACACCCGCCTCAGCGATGCCCTGGTCGCCCGGGTGAACCTGTCCGACGGCAATCTGATGCTGGCCGCGACCGACTTCGACATCGCGGGCGTCGGCCAGAAACTCCAGCTCACCCGCACGTACAACTCCCTGGAGGCCCCCTGGGGCAAGGTCTCCCAGCGCTGGTGGCAGGGGTACGAGCGCTACCTCCGCGTGGCGGACGGCGAGGTACACGTCTTCGACGCCACCGGTGACGTCCTGCGCTTCACCGAGACCAGCAGCGGCGGCTACACGACCCCGACCGGCTACTCCAAGGACCTGAGGAAGAACGCGGACGGCACCTACACCCTCACCGACCGCAAGTCCGGCACCAAGGACGCCTACGACGAGCACGGCACCCTCACCAAGGTCACGGACAAGAACCACGGCACGATCACCGTCGACCAGCACGACGAGGGAGCCGAGCACAAGGGCTTCAAGCTCACCGAGACCCGCTCCGGCCGCTGGATCGACCTGGTCAAGACGTACGGCAACCAGTGGCAGGCCAAGGACCACACCGGCCGCACCGCCGTCCTCGACCTGGACGGCTCCGGCAACCTGGCGAAGGTGACGGACACGGCGGGCAAGGCGACGACGTACGACTACGACGCCTCCCGCCGCCTGACGAAGGTGACCACCCCCGGGGGCACGGTCACCGTCTTCACCTACGACGGCCACAACCGCGTCACCTCCCTGCAGCGGGCGACACAGTCCTCGGGCAGTGGCCACTCGGGGCCGACGTGGAGATACGACTACTCGGCCGCGCCCAAGGAGGCGGGCACGACGACGGTGACGGACCCGGACGGCGACGACACCGTCTGCACCCACACCGCGGACGGCGAGGTCACCAAGGTCACCGACCCGCTGCAGCACTCGCGCCACGCCACGTACGCGAACCACCTCACCCAGACCGCCACCGACGCGCTGGGCACGGGCGCGGACGGCACCGGCGGCAACGTCACCACGTACGGCTGGGACGGCCGCAACAACGCCACCTCGATCGAGCTGCCGCTGGGCGCGACGGCCTCGGTGACCCAGTACCAGACGATCGCCGGCACCGACCTGCCGAACGACTTCACCACCGCCGACGGCCGCAAGGACTCCTTCACGTACGACACCAACGGCAACACCATGTCGGTGACCACCACCGGCAGCGCCGGCGGCACCCGCGAGTACACCTACAACAAGGCCACCCCGGCCTGCGGCGGCTTCGAGGGCCAGCGCTGCACCGCGCAGGAACTCGACATCGAGTCGGTACGTGGAGTGGTACTCCAACTCGGCCAGGTTCAAGAACGAGGTGGGCAGCAGACCGCGGTACTTCTCCCACCAGCCGCGTGTTCGATCGCCGGCCATCGCCACCAGTGCATTGATCAACTTGCCGTCCGTGCAGGAGTAGTGAGCTGCGAGCTGCCGTACGCGCTCTTTGCTCACGCCCGCCATGCCGGATTCGATCTGACTCACCTGGGCCGAATCCGTTCCGAGCAGCGCTGCGGCCTCACGTCCCTTGAGTCCTGCGGTCTCGCGCAGTTTCCGTGGCTCAGCGCCCAGGCGTTCCTGTCGTGCGGTGGACTGCTGCCTGCGCGGCATGGTGTCCTCCTCGCCCCCGACTGCTGGAGGGCCCTACTGTCGGTGACGCGACGCACACGCTGCGGAACCCCGGGACCCCGGAAGCGCACCACTCCGTCCTGCCACGGCGGCTGCGGCAATGCCACCGCCCGAGAGCCTCCGCGCACTTCCACCCCACCCGCCCCTCCGCCGGAACGGAGTCCCGCATGCCTGAGAACGACCGCGAGCCCTGGGAGTGCTGGCTCCACGTCCCCGACGATCCGTGCGCCGTCACCGTCAGCCGCCGCACCCTCCGCCTGATCCTGACCCTGCACGGCCTGCTCCACCTCGCCGACACCGCCGAACCGCTCGCGACCGAGCTGGTCACCAACGCCGTGCGGCACACCGAGGGGTCCGCCGCCCTCCGCGTCCGCTGGAAGGGAGGCGTGCTGCGGATCGGTGCGTGGGACGCCAGTCCGGAGCCGCCGGACCCTCCCTGTCTCGTAGGGCGGTGCGCCGACGATCGCGAGGAGGGCCGCGGACTCGTCCTCGTCCGTGCCTGCGCCGACCTGTGGGGGTGGCAGCCGCTGGCCAGGAACGGGAGTCGGGGCAAGTGCGTGTGGTGCGACCTCGCCGCCACGGCGTGAGCGGACCGCGCGGCTAGGGCTTCTGTTCGGTGACCGCCGGGTCCGGAGCCGTCTCCGGACCCGCGCCCGCCGTGTCCCCGCCCGCCCGGAGGGCCGCCGCCCGTTTGATCGCCGCGTCCCGCCTGCGCACGTAATAGATGCCGATCAGCCCCAGCCCGCCGCCGGCCAGGCAGGTCCACACCCACCATGTGTGGCCGTGGTCGTCGAACCAGCCGTAGAAGGGGAGCTGGGCGAGGAAGAGGACGAACCACAGGATCGTGCCGCCGGTGATCGTCGCGACCACGGGGCCCTCTAGGGGCTCCGGCGCCTCGTGCCTGGGTGTCCACTTCGCCATGGGGACAGCTTACGAGGGCCTCACGGCGCGGGTGGCGACCGGCTCGCCTCGCGGGGTTACGCGCGTAGATGGCAAATCGCGCCTCATATGTTCATACTGAAACCAATTGTTCATGACCGCTTCATTTCGTAGGAAACACCAAACGGGCACGGGGGAGACCGGTTGGTGGTGTGAGGACCCGCATGCCCACCTCGGCACCCAGCCAGGACTCCCCGCTCCGGTCGCCGGAACCCAGACCCGCCCGGAACGCGCTCGACCGCTACTTCAAGATCTCGGAGCGGGGCAGCACGCTCTCCCGTGAGGTCCGGGGCGGCTTCGCCACCTTCTTCGCGATGGCCTACATCGTCGTGCTGAACCCGATCATCCTGGGCAGCGCCAAGGACATGTACGGCCACCAGCTGGACAACGGCCAGCTGGTCACCGCGACCGCCCTGTCCGCCGCGTTCACCACGCTGCTCATGGGCGTGATCGGCAACGTGCCCATCGCGCTGGCGGCGGGGCTCGGCGTCAACACCGTCGTCGCCCTCCAGCTCGCTCCCCGGATGTCCTGGCCGGACGCCATGGGCATGGTGGTGCTCGCCGGGTTCGTGGTGTGCCTGCTCGTGGCCACCGGACTGCGGGAGCGGGTGATGAGCGCGGTGCCGCTGGGGCTGCGCAAGGGCATCTCGATCGGCATCGGTCTGTTCATCCTGATGATCGGTCTTGTCGACTCCGGTTTCGTCTCGCGCATCCCGGACGCCGCCCAGACCACCGTGCCGCTCCAGCTCGGCGGCGACGGTCACCTCAACGGCTGGCCGGTGCTGATCTTCGTCCTCGGCGCGCTGCTCACCCTCGGGCTGATCGTGCGCAAGGTGCCGGGCGCGATCCTGATCTCGATCGTCGTCATGACCTTCGTCGCGGTTCTGATCAATGCCGTCGCCGATGTGCCGTCCTGGGGCCTGACCACCCCCGAGTGGCCGGGCAATCCCGTCTCGACCCCCGACTTCGGGCTCCTCGGCCAGGTGAGTCTCTTCGGCGGGTTCGAGAAGGTCGGCGTGCTGACCGGCATCCTGTTCGTCTTCACCGTGCTGCTGTCGTGCTTCTTCGACGCGATGGGCACGATCATGGGCGTCAGCGACGAGGCCAAGCTGGCCGACGCCCAGGGCAACATGCCCGGCATGAACAAGGTCCTCTTCGTCGACGGCATCGCCGTCGCCGCCGGCGGGGCCACCTCCTCCTCGGCCACCACCTGCTTCGTGGAGTCCACGGCCGGTGTGGGCGAGGGCGCCCGAACGGGCTTCGCGAACATCGTCACCGGCGGGCTCTTCGCCGTCGCGCTCTTCCTGACCCCCGTCGCCACGATGGTCCCGTCCCAGGCGGCCACCCCGGCGCTGCTCGCGGTCGGCTTCCTGATCCTCGCGAACTCGATCCGGGACATCGACTGGAGCGACCACACGATCGCGATCCCCGCGTTCGTGACCATGCTGATGATGCCGTTCACCTACTCGATCACCAACGGCATCGGCATGGGCTTCATCACCTTCGTGGTGCTGCGCCTCGTGGCCGGCCGGGGGCGGGAGGTGCCGGTGGCGCTGTACGTCGTCTCGGCGGTGTTCGCCTTCTACTACCTGATGCCGGCGCTGGGGCTCACCTGATGCCCCGCCCCTGCCGCGCGGCTCACACCGGACCGGGCGACCGGCCCGGTGACCCCTGGTCCCACGTGACCTCGTAGAACCTCTCCGTCTCGTCGACGGCGGCCTGGAACCGCTCGTCGAAGTCGTCCCGAATGAGCGTCCGGACCACGTAGTCCTGGACGCTCATTCCTCTTCTGGCGGCGCGTCGCCGGACACGTTCGAGCAGGTCGCGATCCATCCGCAGGCTGAGCACGCTGGTCCCCATGGTCCCCATGGACACGAGGGTCGGGCGGGCGCGGGCGCGCTGTGTCAGGTTCCGCCGACGACTCACTCGTACGAGTGATTACGCGTGCAGTACGGGTGGGGTGATGTGTGAAGTCCCAGGGTCCCGGGGCAGGAGTGGCGGGTTTCACGGGCGATCCGCCGCCGTTCGGTGGTATTTAGCGAGAGTAATGAGTTACGCTAAAGAACATGTCCGAACTGACCCATGGCGGCGACGACGCTGCCGTGAACGCCCTCCGGTCCGCCGTGATGCGACTGTCCCGCCGACTGAAGCACCAGCGGGTCGACGAGTCGCTGAGCCCCACCGAGATGTCGGTGCTCGGCACGCTCGCCCGCTGCGGCACCGCCACCCCGGGCGAGCTCGCCCGCAAGGAGCACGTGCAGCCGCCCTCGATGACCCGCATCGTGGCGCTGCTGGAGAGCAAGGGCCTGGTCAGCCTGGAGCCGCACCCCGAGGACAGGCGGCAGAAGGTCGTCGCCCAGACCGAGCGCGCCGAGGCGATGCTCGAGGAGAGCCGGCGCAAGCGCAACGCGTGGCTGGCGTCCCTGGTCGAGGGCCTCGACGAGGAGGAGTGGGCCAAGCTCCGCGAGGCGGCACCCGTCCTGGAGAAGCTCGCGCACCTGTGACCGGCCGGGGCTGACCGCAGGGACGTGCGCCCCGCGTCCGCGCCCGTGCGTGCTGCGCCTGCGCCGGGTGCGCACTCGTGAGCCTCTCGGGCCGACCCTCCGAAGAACCACACCGAGGACGACGATGTCCGTGACCAGCCAAGGAGGCGAACCCTGTTGAGTACGGGATCCGGAGCACACTCCGCCCCCGCACCGGCCACCCACGACTCCCCGTCCACCCGCGACCCGCTGCCCGCCGACGAACTGCCGGGCATGGTCGAGCCTGAGCCCCAGCGGACACCCGAGCCCGCACCCGAGCTCAAGTCCGAGCCCAAGCCCAAGCCCTCCCGGCCGTCGTCGGCGGCGTCTTCGTCGTCATCGATGTTCCGTTCGCTGCGCATCCGCAACTACCGGCTGTTCTTCATGGGCCAGGTCGTCTCCAACACCGGCACCTGGATGCAGCGCATCGCGCAGGACTGGCTGGTGCTCAGCCTCACCGGCTCGTCCACCGCCGTCGGTGTCACCACCGCGCTGCAGTTCCTGCCGATGCTGCTCTTCGGACTGTACGGCGGTGTCCTCGTCGACCGGCTGCCCAAGCGGCCCACGCTGCTCGGCACCCAGACGGCGATGGGCCTCACCGGTCTCGCCCTCGCCTTCCTGACGCTCTCCGGACACGTCGAGGTCTGGCACGTGTACGTCGCCGCCTTCGCCGTCGGACTCGCCACGGTCCTCGACAACCCGGCCCGTCAGTCCTTCGTCTCCGAGATGGTCGGCCCCGAGCAGCTCCAGAACGCGGTCAGCCTGAACTCGGCCAACTTCCAGTCCGCCCGGCTGATCGGCCCCGCCGTCGCCGGTGTGCTGATCACCGGCGTGGGCACCGGCTGGGCGTTCCTGCTCAACGGCCTCTCCTTCATCGCCCCGATCACCGGTCTGCTCCTGATGCGGGCGCGCGAGCTGCACGTGGTCGAGCGCGCCCCGCGCGGCAAGGGGCAGCTCCGCGAGGGGCTCCGGTACGTCGCCGGGCGACCCGAGCTGATCTGGACGATCGTGCTGGTCGGGTTCATCGGCACCTTCGGCTTCAACTTCCCGGTGTTCCTCTCCGCCTTCGCCGACGACGTGTTCGCGGCGGGCGCCGGCTCGTACAGCCTCTTCAACACGCTGATGGCGGTCGGCTCCGTGGCCGGCGCGCTGCTGGCGGCACGGCGCGGCACCTCCCGGATGCGGGTGCTGATCGCGTCGGCGCTGGCGTTCGGCGCCGTGGAGGTCGTGGCGGCCGTGACGCCGTCGCTGTGGCTGTTCGCGGTGCTCATGGTGCCGATCGGGATGTTCGGCATGACCGTCAACGTCACCGCCAACACCAGCATCCAGATGACCACGGACCCCGCGATGCGCGGCCGTGTCATGGCGCTCTACATGATGGTCTTCCTCGGCGGTACGCCGGTGGGCGCGCCGATCGTCGGCTGGGTCACGGACGCGTACGGGCCGCAGGTCGGCCTCGCCGCGGGCGGACTGGTCTCGCTCGTCGCGGCGGCCGTGGTGGGCCTGGTGCTGACGCGCGCCGGCGGGCTGCGGCTGTCGGTCGGCTGGCACCACGGGCACCCTCGGGTGCGGTTCGTCCCGCAGTCCCGGAGCGAGGAGCCCCGGGGTGCGGGCGCCGAGGGGCAGCGGACCGAAGAACTGGTGACGGCCGCCAGGTGACGTGCCACCCGGACCGGGGAGGGTGACGGCATGAGACTGTTCGCGGCCGTGCTGCCGCCCTCCGAGGTGACCGAAGAGCTCGTCCCCGCCGTCGCCGCGCTGAGACGGCTCCCCGGGGCCGGCCGGCTGCGCTGGGCGGACCGGGCGAACTGGCACTTCACGCTCGCCTTCTACGGCGAGGTCGGCGACGGCGTGGTGGCCGAGCTGTCGGAGCGGCTGGAGCGTGCCGCCCGGCGCACCGACGCGTTCCCCCTGGCGCTCCGGGGCGGCGGGCAGTTCGGGCAGGGGCGCGCGCTGTGGGTGGGCGCCGGGGGCGACGTACGGACCCTGCGGCTGCTGGCCGAACGCGCGGAGGCGGCGGCGCGGAAGGCGGGCGTGCCGATGGAGGGACACCGCAGGTACCGGGCCCATCTGACGCTGGCCCGCAGCCGGGAGCCGTTCGACGTGCGGCCGTACGTCGATCGGCTCGACGCCTTCGCGGGCCGTACCTGGACGGTCGGCGAGCTGGCCCTCGTCCGCAGCAACCTGCCGAGGTCCGGGGTGCCGGGGGAGCGCCCCCGGTACGAGACGGTGGCGAGCTGGGACCTGGGGGCGGGCGCCGGGGGCGCCGGGGCGTCCGGCTAACCTCGGTGACGTGGACCCGAAGACCAGGAACCGGATCATGGCCGGTGCGCTCGTGCTGATGTTCGCCGTGGTGGCCGTGGCGGCCGCGCTCGGCAGGTGAGCCGATCGCGACCGCCACGCTCCTCAAGACGCGTACGCGCCGTTACCAGGCGAACGCCTCCGGAGACGGCCCCGGCCCCGGGAAGATCTCGTCCAGGCCGGTGAGCACCTCCTCGCTCAGCTCCAGCTCCACGGCGCGGAGCGCGGACTCCAGCTGCTCGGCGGTGCGCGGACCCACGATGGGACCCGTCACGCCCGGCCGGGTGAGCAGCCAGGCCAGGGCCGCCTCGCCGGGCTCGATGCCGTGCTTGGCCAGCAGGTCCTCGTAACGCTGGACCTGCTCGCGGGCGGCGGGGTCGGCGAGCGTGTCGGCGGCCCGGCCGGAGGCCCGTCGTCCGCCCTCGGCCTGCTTCCTCAGCACGCCGCCGAGCAGCCCGCCGTGCAGCGGCGACCAGGGGATGACCCCGAGGCCGTACTCCTGGGCGGCCGGGACGACCTCCATCTCGGCGCGGCGCTCGGCGAGGTTGTAGAGGCACTGCTCGCTGACGAGGCCGATGGTGCCGCCCCGGCGGGCGGCGATCTCGTTGGCCTGGGCGATCTTGTAGCCGGGGAAGTTGCTGGAGCCGACGTACAGGATCTTGCCCTGCTGGACCAGGACGTCGATGGCCTGCCAGATCTCCTCGAAGGGGGTCGAGCGGTCCACGTGGTGGAACTGGTAGAGGTCGATGTAGTCGGTCTGCAGCCGCTTGAGGCTGGCGTCGACGGCCCGCCGGATGTTGAGGGCGGAGAGCTTGTCGTGGTTGGGCCAGGCCTCGCCGTCGGCGCCCATGTTGCCGTAGACCTTGGTGGCGAGGACGACCTTGTCGCGGCGGTCACCGCCCTTGGCGAACCAGTCGCCGATGATCGACTCGGTACGGCCCTTGTTCTCGCCCCAGCCGTAGACGTTGGCCGTGTCGAAGAAGTTGATGCCCGCGTCCAGCGCGGCGTCCATGATCGCGTGGCTGTCGGCCTCGTCGGTCTGCGGACCGAAGTTCATGGTGCCCAGCACCAGTCGGCTGACCTTGAGTCCCGTGCGTCCGAGCTGCGTGTACTTCATGGTCACCAGCCAACGGGTTGGAGTGCGCTCCAGGCAAGGGGACGCGATCAGTCGCGGGGGAACTCGTCGGTCTTGAGGGTGAGCCCGACCACGGTGCCGGTGAGGTCGACGTCGTCGCCGAAGGTGACGATGGTCTCGGTGGCGTAGTCGCCGTCCTTGGGGTGGATGTAGAGGTGACAGCGGCGCTGGTACGGGTCGGCGATGAGGAGGACGGGGACCTCGGCGGTGGCGTAGGCCGCCTTCTTCGGGCCGTAGTCGTTCGCCGCGGTGCCCTTGGAGATCACTTCGGCGACGAACTCGACGTCCTCGTGGCGCCAGTGGCCGCTGTCCGTCGTGTCGGCGCCCTCGGTCACCAACGTGATGTCGGTCGCGAATCCGTTGAGGTGCCCCGGGTAGTCGATGCGCACGTCCGACAGCAGACGCTTGCGGGGGTACTTGGTCCGCAGCTGTTCGACGATGTCCAGGATGATGTGCCAGTGGGTGCCCCGCTGCGGCGACATGAAGACGGTCCCCTCGACGATCTCGACCTTGTATCCCTCGGGGACGGGCATCTTCTCGAGCCGCTCGAACATCTCGTCGAGCTCACTCGTGTTGTCGCTCTCGGCCATCGTGATCCTGTCTTCGAGGACGGTCATCGTGGCGCTCCTCCCCGGCCGCGTCTCGATCGAACGGGGCCGCGCGGTACAACGATACGCACGGTCACCGGGTTGCGTACGGACCGCTACCGCGGCTCGTACGGTTCCCCCAGCCCCCACGCCTGGTACATCGCCTCCGCGAACGCCGCCGCGATCCGGTGCTCGCCGTTCGCGTTCGGGTGGGTGCCGTCGTAGGTGTCGTGGTGGATGTCGTACGCCGGGTCGGGGGAGGCGAGGAGCAGCGGGGAGCGGGGCTCGTCCAGGTCGGCGGCGGCCTTGGCGAGGAGCTCGTTGAAGCGGGCGACCTCGGCGGCGAACGCGGCGTCCGTCGTGGCGCGCACGTTCGGGGTCACCGGCAGCAGGACCATGTGGATGCGCGGGTTCGCCTCGCGGGCGTTGGCCACGAAGGCGCGGACGTTCTCCGCCGTCTGCTCGGCGTCGGTGTAGAAGCCCAGGTCGATCAGGCCGAGGGAGACCAGGAGGACGTCCGCGCGGCAGCTCCGTACGGCGTCGGCGATCAGGGGTGCCATGTGGCACCAGCCCTCGCCCCAGCCGGCCAGGTGGGCGCGGGGGAAGTCGGGGTCGGCGTAGTCGTACGAGACCGGGGCGTCCGCGGCCTTGTCGTAGAGCGTCTCGCGCGGGCCGACGATGCGGAACGGCCCTCCGTAGGTGTCCCGCAGGTGCTGCCACACGCGGTAGCGCCAGGTGTGGTCACCCGCGCTGCCGATCGTCGTGCTGTCACCGACGGGCATGAATCTGAGCATCGGGCCATCATCCCGGATGAGGCGGCCGGACGGAGAGGCCGGATGGGGACGGCGTGTGCCGCGCCGTGATGGCAGGCTGGGGGCATGCGCCGTCGATCACTGCCGTTGCTCGCGGGCCTCGCCGGGCTCCTCCTCGCCGCCGCCGGGACCGCGCCCGCGGCCGCCGACGCGGAGCGGTTCACCATCGAGGACCCGAGGATCTCGGAGTCCAGCGGCCTCGCCGCCTCCCGTCTGCACCCCGGTGTCTACTGGACCCACAACGACAGCGACGACGGGCCCTACCTGTACGCGGTCGACAGTGCCACCGGGAAGACCGTCGCCACCGTCACCATGAGCGGCGTGGGCGAGCCGCGCGACGTCGAGGCGATCTCCATCGGGCCGGGGAACGAGATCTACGTCGGTGACATCGGCGACAACCTCGACGGCGGCTGGGACCACGTCTGGATCTACGAGCTGCCCGAGCCGAAGGAGCTGACGGACCGGACGGTCCGTGCCACGCAGTACGTCGTCCAGTACGCCGACGGCGCCCGGGACGCCGAGTCGCTGATGGTGCACCCGAAGACGGGCCGCGTCTACATCGCCGACAAGAAGAAGGCGGGCGGCTCGCTGTACGAGGGACCCGAGACCCTCTCCCCGAGCGGCGTCAACGTCTTCCGCAGGATCGCCCCGGTCGACCTCTGGGCCACCGACGGGGCGTTCTCCCCGAACGGGGAACAGCTAGCCGTGCGCGGGTACTTCGGCGGCATCGCGTACGACTGGAACGGCGGGAGGATCGAGGAGAGCGGGAGGCTCAGCGTCCCGCTGCAGCGGCAGGGGGAGTCGATGACCTACACCCCCGACGGGAAACAGATCATGTACGGCAGCGAGGGGTCGGGAAGCTCGGTGGAGCCGCGGCCGGCGCCGGACGGGGGAGAGGTGTCCGCGTCGCCCTCCCCGGGCGAGGGGTCGACGCGGGCCGGTGAGGGCGGCGGGGAGGCCGGAACCTCGAAGGGCGTGCAGGTCGGTGTGCTGGCCGTCGCCGCCGTCATAGCGGTCGTGTGGGGGATGGGGCGGCTGCGGCGCCGGTCGTCGTGATCACGCCTCGTCGTGTTTCCTGCCGCGCTCCTCGCCGCGCCGGGTGACCAGCACCTCGAGCCCGTCCAGGATGCGCTGCAGGCCGAACTCGAAGTGGTCGAAGTCGGGGCCGAAGGTGTCGTCGGACAGTGAGGCCATGACCGGGTAGCGGCCCGACGTCATGGCCTTTTCCAGCACGGGCTCCTGCGCCTGCCAGAACTCCGCGTCGGTCAGGCCGGTCCGGCGCTCCGCGTCCTGCGCGTACAGCTGGGTGCGCGCGGCCCCGGCGACGTACCCGTCGACCATGATGAGCACCGACACCAGCTCCGGGTCGGTGAGGCCCATGGGCTTGATGTACGCGAGCACCGCCTCCATGGTGTCGAGTGCGCTCGGGCCGAGGACCGGGCGGGTCTGGTTGATCTGGAGCAGCCAGGGGTGACGGCGGTGGAGGGCCAGGGAGGCGTGGGCCATGGCCTCCAGGGCCCCGCGCCAGCTGCCGTCGTGCCGGGTGACCGGGTTGGCGTCGAGGCTCTGCACCCGGTCGAGCATCAGGTCCAGCAGCTCCGCCTTGCCGGGCACGTAGCGGTAGAGGGACATCGTTCCGGTGCCGAGTTCGGTGGCGATCCGGCGCATCGACACCGCCTCCAGACCCTCCGCGTCCGCGACCCGGACGGCCGCTTCCACGATCTGGTCCAGGGTCAGCCCCGGCTTGGGACCGCGGCTGGGGCGTTTCCCGGTGTCCCAGAGCAGTTCGAGGGTGCGCGCGATATCGCCGCTGCCACTGGTCTCCGTACCGCCCGTGCCCTTGGTGCCACTGCTCATGGACCTGAGGGTAATCGGTCGCGCGGAAACTGAGTACGGTGTACTCTCAGCGAAATGGGTACGGCGTACCCAGTTCGCATGCCCGGGGTGGAACAAGGGGGAGAGAACGTCATGACGGACGACGGCTACGCGGTGCGGGCCGAGGGACTGGTGAAGCGGTACGGGGAGAAGCGGGCGCTGGACGGCTTCGACCTGACGGTGCGCGAGGGCACGGTGCACGGCCTGCTGGGGCCGAACGGCGCGGGCAAGACCACCGCCGTGCGCATCCTGGCCACGCTGCTGCGGCTGGACGGTGGCCGGGCCACGGTGGCCGGGCTCGACGTGGCGCGGCAGGCGCAGGAGGTGCGGGCGCGGATCGGGCTGACCGGGCAGTACGCGGCCGTGGACGAGGTGCTGACGGGGCGGCAGAACCTGGAGATGTTCGGCCGGCTGTTCCATCTGGGCGGCAGGCGGGCCCGGCTGCGGGCGGGCGAGCTGCTGGAACAGTTCCGGCTGACCGACGCGGCGGACAAGGGGGTCGGGAAGTACAGCGGCGGCATGCGGCGCCGGCTGGACCTCGCCGCCTCGATGATCCTCACCCCGGCCGTCCTCTTCCTCGACGAGCCGACGACCGGTCTCGACCCGCGCAGCCGGGGCGAGGTCTGGGACTCCGTACGGGACCTGGTGGCGGGCGGTACGACCGTGCTGCTGACCACGCAGTACCTGGACGAGGCCGACAGGCTGGCCTCCCGGATCACCGTGCTCGACCAGGGGCGGGCCATCGCGGACGACACCCCGGACGGGCTGAAGAACACGGTGGGCGGCGACCGCATCGAAATCGTCGTCGCCGAGCGGGCCGACATCCCGCGCGCGGTGAAGGTCCTCGCCCGGGTCGCGGACGGCGAACCGGAGACGGACGAGACCGAACTGCGCGTCCACGCGCCGGTCGCCGACCGGGTGGCGGCCCTGACGGAGGCGGCACGGACCCTCCAGGACGAGGGCATCGCGGCCGAGGACATCGGGCTGCGCAGGCCGAGCCTGGACGACGTGTTCCTGCGCCTGACCGGACACCGCACGGAGCGGACGGAGACCGGGAAGGAGACGGCGGCGTGACCACGGTGGATCTCTCCGGGCGGCCGGCACACGGCCGCGTGTACTGGGTCCTGGCGGACTGCTGGAACGTCGTGCGCCGCGGCCTGACCCACTACCAGCGCCAGCCGGCCAACATCCTGTGGGCACTGGGCTTCCCGATCGTCTCCGTCCTCCTGTACGGCTACGTCTTCGGTAGCGCGATGCGGGTGCCGGGCGGCGGGGACTACAAGGACTTCCTGATGCCGGGCATGTTCGTGATGTCGATGGCCTTCGGCTTCATCAACACCGCGACGCTCGTGGTGCACGACTCCACCAAGGGTGTCACCGACCGCTTCCGGTCCATGCCGATGGCCTCCTCGGCGGTGGTCGCCGGGCGCGGGGTGACGGATCTGGTCCTGGCCTGTGCGGAGCTGCTCATCATGATGGGCACCGCGTTCGCCATGGGCTGGCGGCCGGACGGCGGCTGGGCCTTCCTCGCGGCCTTCGGCCTGCTCCTCTGGCTGCGGATCGCCCTGATCTGGGTCGGGGTGTGGCTGGGCTTCCTGGTGCCCAACCCGGAGGCGGCGGGCAACCTGTTCGCGGTCGCCATGCCGCTGACGATGATCTCCAGCATCTTCGTGGCACCCCAGCTGATGCCGGACTGGCTGGGCTTCGTCGCCGCCTGGAACCCCATCTCCTCCACGGCCGCGGCGACCCGTGAGCTGTTCGGCACGCCGGTGGGCGGCGGTGACGGGTGGATCGAGCAGCATGCCCTGCTGATGGCGTGGGTGTGGCCGCTGATCCTGACGGTGGTGTTCCTGCCGCTCGCGGTGCGCAGGTTCCAGAAGCTCAGCCGCTAGACGAACGGGAAGGGGCGCCCGGTGAGGTCCGGGCGCCCCTTTCGTTCCGTACGGGCGTGGTCAGAGCTGCTCGATCACGTAGTCCACGCACTTCGTCAGCGCCTCGACGTCCGCCGGGTCGACGGCCGGGAACATCGCGACGCGGAGCTGGTTGCGGCCGAGCTTGCGGTACGGCTCGGTGTCGACGATGCCGTTGGCGCGCAGCACCTTGGCGACGGCGGAGGCGTCCACCTCGTCGGCGAAGTCGATCGTGCCGACGACCTGCGAGCGCTTGGCCGGGTCGGTGACGAACGGGCTCGCGTACTTGATGTCCTCGGCCCAGCCGTACAGGGTGCGCGCGGAGGTGGCGGTACGGCGCACGGCCCAGTCCAGGCCGCCCTGGCCGTTGATCCACTCCAGCTGCTGGTTCAGCAGGAAGAGGGTGGCGAGGGCCGGGGTGTTGTACGTCTGGTTCTTGCGCGAGTTGTCGATCGCCGTCGGCAGGGAGAAGAACTCCGGGACGTGGCGGCCGCTCGCGTGGATCCGCTCGGCGCGCTCGATCGCGGCCGGGGAGAAGACGCCGATCCAGAGGCCGCCGTCGGCGGCGAAGGACTTCTGCGGGGCGAAGTAGTAGACGTCGGTCTCGGCGATGTCGACGGGCAGGCCGCCGGCGCCGGAGGTGGCGTCCACGAGGACCAGGGCGCCCTCGTCGGCGCCCGCGACCCGCTTGATCGGGGCGGCGACACCGGTGGAGGTCTCGTTGTGCGTGAACGCGTACACGTCCACACCCGCCTCGGCCTCGGGCTCCGGGTGCGTGCCCGGCTCCGAGGAGATGACGGTGGGCTCGGCCAGCCACGGGGCGAGCTTGGAGGCCTTGGCGAACTTGGAGGAGAACTCGCCGAAACTGAGGTGCTGCGACTTGTTCTCGATCAGTCCGTGGGTCGCCACGTCCCAGAAGGCGGTGGAGCCGCCGTTGCCGAGGACCACTTCGTAGCCCTCGGGGAGCTGGAACAGCTCGCCGATGCCCTCGCGCACCGCGCCGACCAGGTTCTTGACCGGGGCCTGACGGTGGGAGGTGCCCAGCAGGGACGTACCGGTGGCGGCCAGCGCGTCCAGCGCCTCCGTCCGCACCTTGGAGGGGCCCGAGCCGAAGCGACCGTCGGCGGGCTTGATGTCAGCGGGAATCCGGATCTCAGCCACGTCGGCGAGCCTAGCCGCTCGGTGAAACCCGGAGGAAACGAAGTCCGTGCTCTGAGACGGGTATCTCATCCCTGGTGTCCCGGCCGGCACCCGCCCCCCTGCCCCGGACGGAACCGCACACGGTTCCGTCCGGGCGCACCAGGCGGGCGTCAGGCGTCCGGGCCGCCGAGCGCCG
The DNA here is from genome assembly GCF_014648075.1 of Streptomyces ruber. Classification (GTDB taxonomy): domain Bacteria; phylum Actinomycetota; class Actinomycetes; order Streptomycetales; family Streptomycetaceae; genus Streptomyces; species Streptomyces ruber. The sequence goes on from NZ_BMQK01000001.1 coordinate 151,262, forward strand.
GGGTGGGGGCGAAGGTGACCGGAAGCTCCGTCAGGCCGCGCAGCCACGGGGACTCGCGGCGCTTCAGGGAGTCGGCCGGGACCGCCAGGTCGATGTCCGGCAGCCGGTCCAGCACGACCTCGATCCCCGTCCGCGCGATCACCTCGGAGACCTCCTGCGCCGGGAACGGGCACCGGTGCTCCCCGTGGCTGAAGGAGAAGTGCGCGCTGTTGCCGCCGGTCAGGGCCGAGGCGTCGGTGCGTATCTGGGGGTCGGAGTTGGCGCCCTGGATGCCGAGGATCAGCAGGTCGCCGGCGCCGATCCGGCGGCCGCCGAGGTGGGTGTCGCGGGTGGCGTACCGGCCCGGCATGTTCTGCGTGGGCGTCTGCTCCCACAGCACCTCGTTCATGGCCTCGGCGACGCTGCTGCGGCCGCCGAACATGGTGGCCGCGAACCGGGCGTCCGTCAGCATCAGGTGCAGCGAGGTGCCGATCCAGTCGGCGGTCGGCTGGTGGCCCGCCGACATCAGGATCATCAGGTCCTGGACCGTCTCCTCCTCGGTGAACTCCGGGGAGTAGTCGAGCATCCGGGTCGCCACGTCGTCCGCGGGCGACTTCCTCCGGTCGGCCAGCAGCTCCTTGGCCGTCCTGTACAGGTAGGCCTCGCCCTCGAGCGCCCGGTCACCCGCGTTGATCATGTCGGTCAGCGCCGTGACCAGTCCCCGGCCCGCCTCCTCGGTGAAGCCGTAGGTGTGGGCGAGGACACGCACCGGCAGCTGCATCGCGTACTCGTTGACGAGGTCGGCGCCGCCCTTGGTGCAGAACGTGTCGATCAGCTCGTCGGCGAACCGCTCGCAGTCGGCGCGCAGGACGGACGGGTCGATGCCGTCCAGCGCGGCGCCGAGCAGCGCGGCCCGCCGGCTGTGGCGCTCGCCGACCGTGTAGAGGATCGACGGCTGGCCGCGGTTGAGGACGGGCCGCAGCGGCCAGTCCTCGGGGATGTTGTCCCACTGGTTCCACAGCTCGGAGTCCCGGCTGAACAGGTTCGGGTCACCGGTGACCTGGTGCAGCTCGCGGTAGCCGATCACCAGCCAGGCGGGTATGTCGCCGTCCAGCAGGATCGGGGCCACCGGACCGTGCTTGCGCCGCATCGCCCGGTACAGCTCGGCCGGCTCCTCGTGGGACCCGGGACCGCGGAGGGGGATGGGCATTACACCAGCTCCTGACGAGAGGGTCGGACGCGGTCGGCGGCGTGCAGCGTGTGCACGTGCTCGACCAGGGTGATCAGGACCAGCTTGCTGGACTCCCGGGAGCGCGCGTCGCAGGAGACGAGCGGGACGTGCGGGTCCAGGTCGAGGGCCTCGCGGACCTGCTCCGGGGTGAAGCTCGGGCCGCCGAAGTCGTTGACGGCGACGACGAACGGCGTGCCGTGCTTCTCCAGCCGGTCGATGGCGTACCAGGAGTCGTCGATCCGCCGGGTGTCGACGAGGACGACCGCGCCCAGCGTGCCGGAGAACAGCCGGTCCCACAGGAACCAGAAACGCTCCTGGCCGGGCGCGCCGAACAGGTACAGCACATTGCGGGCGTCGAGCGTGATGCGCCCGAAGTCGAACGCGACCGTGGTGGCGGTCTTGGTCGTCACGCCGGTCAGGTCGTCCACGGCCGCGCCGGCCTGCGTCATCGTCTCCTCGGTGGCGAGGGGACGGATCTCGCTGACCGAGCGGACCAGCGTCGTCTTGCCGACGCCGAAGCCGCCCACGACCACGATCTTGAGACCATTGCTGGCCGACGCGCCGAGCGGCGCGCTGGCTCTAGAGGTTGCGGAGTCCAACGAGCACCTGCTCCAGGAGTTCTAGGTCGGGTACGGCTGCCTGGTGGCGGGGGTGGCGGGCGCTGACGCGGCCCGTGGCGAGGAGGTCGGCCAGCAGGATCTTGGTGATGCCGACCGGCAGCCGCAGTTCGGCGGCGATCTCCACGACCGCCGTGGGACGCTCGGTCATCCGCAGGATCGCCGCGTGCTCCGACTGCATGCCGGGCACCGGGGCGCTCTCCGCGACGACGAGGGTCACCAGGTCGAAGGGGCTGTCCGTGCCCGCCCGGCTGCGCCCTCCGGTGAGGGTGTAGAGCCGGTCCGGGGAGTCGTCCCTGCCTGGCCTGCTGCCGGGCCCGCTCATGAGGTCCGGGGCTGGGCGGTCAGGTGCTCGCCGAGTTGCTCGACGAGTTCGCTCATGTTGTGGCCGACGAGCCCGGCGTCCGCGTCCTCGGCGGCGATCACGGCCAGGTGGGCGCCCTCGCCCGCCTCTACGATGAACAGCACCCCGCCGTAGAACTCGGTCATGGCGGACCGGACTCCGCCGGTGCCGTCGCCGAACTCCACGGAGGCCCCGTGCGACAGGGACTGGATGCCGGCCGCGATCGCGGCGAGCTGGTCGGCCTGGTCCGCGGAGAGCTCCGGCGTACGGCACAGTTTCAGGCCGTCACGGGACAGCACGAGCGCGTGTCGCGCGCCCGGGGTGCGCTGCAGCAGGCCCTCGATGAGCCACGTGAGCTTGTCGTCGGCGGTCGTCGTGCCGGTCATGAGGTGGTGTCGCCTTCCGGGTGGGTCTGCGGGTGCGAGGGGGACGGAGTGGTCGGTGCGGCGCCGTCGGTTCCGGCAGTCGTCTCGGGGGCGGTTCCGGGAGTCGTCTCGGGGGCGATCCCGTCGCCGTCGCCGTCGCCGGGGCCGGAGCCGGAGCCGGATGCGAGGTGGTCCGGGGCCGCCGCGGGTGTGCCCTGGAGGGGGGCCTCACCCCAGGTCGTGCCCTGGGCGGGGGCCTCACCGAAGCCGGGCCGGCCGATGGGGGTCTGGGTGGCGGGGTTCTGGCCGATGGGGTCCTGGCTGGTGGGGTCCTGGCCGGTGGGGCTCTGGCCGGTGGGGTCCTGGCCGGTCGGGCTCTGGCCGGTGGCATTCCGGCTGGTGGGGTCCTGGCCATAGGTGCCCTGGCCGTAGGCGTCCTGAGCGCGGGTGGCCTGTCCGGTGTCGCCGGGCGGCTGGTCGGGCGTGCCCTCGGGGGCGTTGCGGACGGCCTGGCGGAAGCTGCCGAAGCGGGTGGCGCGGGTCTTCGCGTCGCCGGCGGGCGGCGCCGTGCGCGGCGTGGCGTCGCGGCCGGCGAGCCGGGAGCGCTCGGCCTCCGCGAGGGTGCGCCCGCGGCGGCGCCTGGGCAGCCCGTGCGCGAGGGTGTCGGTGTCCGGGGCCGGGGAGCCGGGCAGGCCGGCGTCGGGCGACTCGTGCGTGGGCACGGGGTCGGGGTCCAGGTCGGTCCCGGCGAGCGCGGCGGCGTACGTCGCCTCGGCGTCCTGCGCCGCGCGGCGCCGCGGCAGCGCCGGGGTCCCGGACGCGGAGGGCAGCGCGGCAGACGCGGCCGGGGTGGCCGGGAGGGCCCGGGCGCCCGGGGACGTCGGGAGGGCCGCGGCCGTCCGGCCGGCCGGGACGGCGGCGAGGCCGGACGTGCCGTCCCGGGCCACGAGGATGTCCTGCGGTATGAGCATCAGCACGCCCGTGCCGCCGCGCGCCGACGGACGGTACGAGACCTTGAGGCCGTACCGCTTCGCCAGCCGGCCGACCACGGCGAGGCCGAGCCGGGTGCCGGTGAGACCGCCGAGTTCCGAGCCCTCGCCGGAGACGGCCCGTTCGGCGCGGCGGAGCTGGACCTCACCCATGACGAGACCGCTGTCCTCGACGGACACGATGGCGCCGGCCGGGACCTCCTCGACGTAGACGTGGACCTCCGCGGTCGGCGGGGAGAAGTTGGCCGCGTTGTCGAGGAGCTCGGCGAGCGCGTGCATCACGCCCTCGGCCGCGTGCCCGGCGACGGCGACGTCACTGGTCGAGTGGACGCGCACGCGCTGGTAGCCGCTGATCCGGCCCATGGCGCCGCGCAGGATGGACTCCATGCTGATCGGCCGGGCCCAGCGGCGGCCCGAACGGGCGCCCGTGAGGACGGCGATGGAGTCGGCGAGGCGTCCGGCCTGCGCGGTGCGGTGGTCGAGGTGGAGGAGGTCGGTGAGCACCTCCTCGTCGGAGTGCTTCTCCTCCATCGACCGCAGGTCGGCGAGCATTCCGGTGGCCAGGGCCTGCAAGCGTCCGGCGACGTTGGCGGTGGCGGAGACGGCGGCGGAGCGCAGGGAGTTCGCCTCGCGCAGCTTCCGCGTCAGCCGGGCCAGGTCCTCGGCGGACCGGGCGCGCTCAGCGGCGTGCTCCTCGGTGAGCCGGGTGGTCTCCGCCTCGTACTCGGCGGTCAGCCGGGCGGTCTCCGTCTCGTACTCGGTGGTCAGCCGCGCGGTCTCCGCCTCGTACTCCTCGGTGAGGCGGGCGCGTTCGGCGGCGAACGACTCGGTGATCCGGGTGCGCTCCTGGGCCAGCTCGGCCGTCAGACGGGCGCGTTCCCGGTCCAGTTCGTCGGTCAGCCGGGCGCGTTCCTGGCGCGCGTCCTCGGCGATCCGGGCCCGTTCCTGGACCAGCCGACCCACGTCCTGGGTGACCGACTCCAGCCGGTGGCGGGCCGCCCTGGCCGACAGCAGTCCGTGCGCGGCCACCGTGACGGCCGCGCACAGCAGCAGGCCCGCCGCGGTGCCGCCCAGCGCGAGGGGTACCCGCACGGAGTCGGGCGCGACGACGACCGCGCTCGCCACCGCGAGCCCGGCCAGTACCGCGGTCAGGAGGAAGGCGGTCAGCAGGCTGCGGGCGGCGGGCCGGTCGCCGGGGAGCGTGGGGGAGGTCATCAATCGATTCCTCGGTCGGGTCCGCGGGCGTTCACCGTGGTCTGGGGTGGCCCCCGGGGCGGGTCATAAGGCGATTCTTGAGACGGGTGTTGGTCTGTTTTCGGTTCTCTTCTTCAGGTGAGAGCCATCACTTATGCGCACCTGGCGGTCACTATATGAGACTTTGCGAACGCAGTGGGAACCTTTCAGTCACGTTCCTAGCATCAAGTGACAGGTGCAACCGCAGCGTGGGGCGGTCGGGGCAGAAGGGGTGGCCGAAAAGTGACACTCTCTCAACAAGGGCGTGCTGAGGGCATGACGGGACTCCGGGAACCGCGGACCGGGACGCGCGAAGCGCTGCGCACCGCGCTGCGGACGGCCGTGCGCGGCGAGGTCGCCTTCGGCCCGACCGCGCGGGCGCTCACGACCATGGACGCCTCCAACTACCGCCGGGTGCCCCTCGGTGTGGTGGCGCCGAGGGACGCCGACGACGTGGCGGCGGCCCTGGCGGTCTGCCGGGAGCACGGGGTCCCGGTGGTGGCGCGCGGCGGCGGCACGTCGATCGCGGGCCAGGCCACGGGCACGGGCGTGGTCCTGGACTTCACCCGCCACATGAACCGCGTCCTCTCCCTCGACCCCGGCGCACGCCGGGCCGTCGTCCAGCCCGGTCTGGTCCTCGACCGCCTCCAGGAGGCCGCCGCCCCGCACGGCCTGCGCTTCGGCCCCGACCCGTCCACCCACAGCCGCTGCACGCTCGGCGGAATGATCGGTAACAACTCCTGCGGCTCCCACTCGGTGGCCTGGGGCACGACCGCGGACAACGTCGAGGAGCTGACGGTGCTCGGCGGCGGGGGCGACCGGCTCCGTCTCGGCCGGAACTGGGCGGGCGCCCCGGAAGGTCTGCGTCCGCTCGTGCACGGGGAGCTGGCGCTCCTCCGCAAAGGTTTCACATCGCTTCCGCGACGCATCTCCGGCTACGCGCTCGACGCCCTGCTGCCCGAGCACGGCGCGGACGTCGCCCGTTCCTTCTGCGGCTCCGAGGGCACGCTCGGGCTCCTCACGGAGGCGGTCGTACGGCTCGTCGAGGCCCCGCGCGCGCGTGCGCTCGCCGTACTGGGCTACTCCGACGAGAGCGCGGCGGCGCAGGCGGCTGCGGGACTGCTGCCGCTGGGCCCGCTGACGGTGGAGGGCATGGCGGCGGACCTGGTGCGCGAGGGCGCGGGTCTGCCCCGGGGCGGTGCCTGGCTGTTCGTGGAGACGGGCGGCGACACGGCGGCGGAGGCACGCGCGCGCGGGGAGACGATCGCGGGAGCGTCCGACGCGCTGGACACACTGGTGGTGACCGACCCCGCGGCCCAGCGCACGCTGTGGCGCATCCGCGAGGACGCGTCGGGCACGGCGACCCGTATGCCCGACGGCACGGAGGCGTGGCCGGGCTGGGAGGACTGCGCGGTGCCGCCCGCCCGACTGGGCGCCTACCTGCGGGACTTCAAAAGGCTGCTGGCGGACCACGGCCTGCGCGGCACGCCGTACGGTCACTTCGGGGACGGCTGCATCCACGTCCGTATCGACTTCGACCTGGTGACGGAGGCGGGGATCGCCCGCTTCCGCCGCTTCTCGGAGGAACTGGCGGACCTGGTGGTGTCCCACGGCGGCTCGCTCTCGGGCGAGCACGGCGACGGCCAGGCACGCGCGGAACTGCTGCCCCGCATGTACGGCCCCGAGGTCGTCGGCCTCTTCGAGCGCGTGAAGGGCGTCTGGGACCCGGACGACGTCCTGAACCCGGGCATGCTGGTCCGCCCGGCCCCGCTGGACGCCGACCTCCGCTTCGCGGTCCTGCCGCGCGAGCCGGTGGACGTGGCGTTCGGGTACCCGGAGGACGGCGGCGACTTCGGCGCGGCCGTACGGCGGTGCGTGGGGGTGGCCAAGTGCCGTACCGCGACGCCCGGTCAGGGCGCCGTCATGTGCCCGTCCTTCCGGGCGACGGGCGAGGAGGAGCACTCCACGCGGGGCCGGGCGAGGCTGCTGCACGAGATGCTGGCGGGCGAGGTCGTGACGGACGGCTGGCGCTCGGAGGAGGTGCGGGACGCCCTCGACCTGTGCCTGTCCTGCAAGGGCTGCCGCTCGGACTGCCCGGTCGGCGTCGACATGGCCACGTACAAGGCGGAGTTCCTGCACCACCACTATGCGGGCCGCCGCCGCCCGGCCGCGCACTACGCGATGGGCCGGCTGCCGGTGTGGCTGCGGCTGGTGGCCCGTACGCGGACGGCGTGGCTGGTCAACGCGCTCGCCCGGATCGGCCCGTTGGCGGCGCTGGGCAAGCGGCTGGGCGGCATCGCGCCGGAACGGAGGATCCCGCGGCTGGCGCGGGAGCCGTTCAGCAGGTGGTGGGCGCGTAAGGGGCTGCGCGGCAGGGCGGGGGACGGCCCGGTCGTCGTCCTCTGGCCGGACACCTTCACGGAACACCTGTCACCCGCGGTGGGGCAGGCGGCCGTACGGGTCCTGGAGGCGGCGGGCCTGACGGTGACGCTGCCGCCGGCCGGAGGCGGGACGGTACGCGGGAACCGCGTCTGCTGCGGCCTGACGTACCTCTCGACGGGCCAGCTCGACCACGCCCGTACGGTCCTCCGCCGCACCCTCGACCTCATGGAACCGGTCCTGGAGGCCGACGCCCCGGTCGTCGTCCTCGAACCCAGCTGCGCGGCGGCCCTCCGCTCCGACCTGGCGGCGCTGCTGCACGACGACCCCCGGGCACCCCGGCTGGCGGCGCGCGTCCGCACGTTCGCGGAAGTCCTGCAGGAGTACGCCCCGCACTGGACCCCGCCCCGCGTCGACCGCCCGGTCACCGGCCAGACCCACTGCCACCAGCACGCGGTCCTCGGCGACGCGGCGGACCGCCGACTGCGCGAGGCGGCCGGCCTGACGGGCGACCTGGCGGGCGGCTGCTGCGGGCTCGCGGGCGACTTCGGCTTCGAGAAGGGGCACTACGACGTGTCCGTGGCGTGCGCGGAGGAGCAGTTGCTCCCGGCGGTCCGCGAGGCGGCCGAGGACGCGGTGGTGCTGACGGACGGCTTCTCGTGCCGCACACAGGTGGGCGAGCTGGCGGGGGCACGGGGCCGGCACCTGGCGGAGGTGCTGGCGGAGGCGCTCAGCGGCCGAGGCGGACCGCCGTCGGCGACGACGGGTCGGTGAAGTCGCCCAGGCGTACCGCGCTCGGCGGGGGCAGGGCACCCCGGGCCGGCCGGGCGCGGAACGCCTCCAGCAGGTAGGCCACCAGCCGCCGGGACGCCGCGCCGTCCTCGGGCAGCGCCTCCACCAGCCCGCAGTGGGCGAGCAGCACCACGAGCAGGTCGGAGGGGTGGAAGTCGGGCCGCAGCGCACCCGCCGCCTGCGCCCTGCGGACCAGCGCGGTGAAGCGCCGCTCTCCCTGTAGCCGCACCTCTGCGTGCTCCGCGGCGTCGGGGAAGGCGAGGAAGAACGCGGCGGGGAACCCCCGCTCCTCGCGCTGCAGCGTGCAGACCGTCTCGATGAGCCGCTGGAAACCGTGCCACGGGTCGGGATCGGCGACGGCCTCCTCGAGCACCCCGCCGCAGATCTCCATCTGCCGCGCGAAGGCCGACCTGACCAGGTCCTCCCGGGTCGGAAAACGCCGGTACAGGGTCGCCACCCCGACCCCGGCCCGGCGCGCCACGGTGGCCATCGGCGCGTCGATGCCGCGTTCGGCGAACACCTCACGGGCGGCGCCGAGGATGCGCTCCCGGTTGCGCAGGGCGTCGGCCCGCAGCCCGATCCGAGAGGATTCCGCCGTCACTGTCTCTCACCTCCGCCAGAAGTGGACGATGCCGTCCACTTCGCAACCTACCGTCGACGGCATGACGAACCACATGATGAAAGCCGTACTGTTCGACCGCTTCGGCGGCCCCGAGGTGCTGTACGTGGGCGAGGTGCCGCGTCCCGAGCCGGGACCGGGCGAGGTGCTGGTGCGGGTACGCGCGCTCAGCGTGAACGGCGGCGAGCTGACGGTCCGGTCGGGCCGGGCCGCGTTCGTCACGGGCCGGAAGTTCCCGCAGCGCATCGGTATCGACTTCACCGGCGAGGCCGTCGCGCTCGGCCCCGGCGGGACCGGGCCCGAGGAGGGGATCGCGGTCGGCGACCGGGTGTGGGGCGTACTGGGCCGTACGAGTCTCGGCAGCGCCGCCGAGTACGTGACGGTGCGCGCCGACCGGATCGGGCGCATACCGGACGGCCTCGACCTGATCGAGGCCGCCGCCCTCCCGGTGGGCACCACGGCCGTCACCGCTCTCCGCGATAAGGCCGCCCTGCGCCGCGGCGAACGCCTGCTCGTCCGGGGCGCGGCGGGCGGCGTCGGCAACGTCGCCGTCCAGCTCGGCCGGGCCCGCGGCGCCGAGGTCACCGGCCTCGCCCGCGCCGCGAACCTTGACTTCGTGCGCGAGCTGGGCGCGCGGCACGCCGTCGACCACCGGGCCGTACGCCCGCACGACCTCGGCCGCTTCGACGTGGTGCTGGACACCGTGGGGACGGAACTGCCCGCCTACCGGCGGCTCCTGAGGCCCGGCGGACGCATGGTGACGATCACCTTCGACCCGTCGCGTCCGGCCGCGTCGCTGGGTCGCATCGCGGCCAGCACCGTGCACGGACGCGGCCGCATCCGGTTCTTCAGCGGCGACCCGCGCCGCGCCCTCCTCGACGACCTCGCGGGCTACGCGGCGGACGGCACGCTGCGCCCGGCGGTGGACACCGTCTTCCCGCTGGAGCGGATCGGGGACGCGCACCGGGCGCTGGAGGCCGGCGGGGTGCGGGGCAAGTTCGTGGTGCGGGTCGGCTAGGGCGCTTCTGACGGCTCTTGGCCGGACATCATCCGGCCGGGTGGCACTACGAGAGACGGCTCGCGAGGCGTCGGCTGACTCATCGGGCCCGCCCGTAACCGTCCGGGGACGGTCTCAAGAGCCGTCAGAAACGGCCCAGGGCGGCGGGCCTCGGCCTCAGGTCTCGCTCAGCTCTTGCCGTGGGTGGGGGATGTCGAGGTCCCGCATGCGGCGGGTGCCCCACTGCCCCAGGGCGCCGAGCGCCGCGTACAGCGCGACGCCCTCCCCGGTCAGCTCGTACTCGACCCGGGGCGGCACCTCGTCGTACACGGTCCGCCGGACGATGCCGTCCGCCTCCAGCTCGCGCAGCTGCTGGGCGAGGACCTTCTCGCTGACGCCGGGAAGGGCGCGGCGCAGCTCTCCGAAGCGGTGGAGACGCTCGTTCAACGCCCAGAGGATCGACGCTTTCCACTTTCCCCCGATGACGTCCATCGCGGCGTCCAGGGCACATATGTAAGGCGGGTTGCGCACCAGCACATGGTAATGGCACGGACTCAGCCCGTGACGATGCCCGCGGCACGTCGCATCCGCCACAACTGGGCGCGCAGGTGCCCGTCCAGCTCCGCGGGCACACCCGCTTCGCCGGAGGCGGCGACCATGTTCTCCAGGCCGGTCGCCTGCATCGCGGCGTTGAACTCCGCCGGGACGGAGCCGCTCACGTTGGCGAGGGCGACCTGCACCGGGAGCATCGCCTCCAGCCACGGCTGGAGCACCTCGCTGCTGAAGGTCTCCACGTCGCCGCCCTCCGCGTGGACCATCGCCAGGGCGTGGGCCGCCCCGGCGCCGATTCCGTACATGCCGCTCAGCGCGGCCATGTCGTACAGCGCCGCGAACCCGGGGTCCTCGCCCACGTAGTGCGGGCGTGCGAGCGGTTCGAGCGCGGGGACGACGCCGTCGAAGACGTCCCGCGGACCGCTGTAGAGGATGAACGCCGCCGGCGTCCCCACCATCGGGGGCACGCCCATGATCCCTCCCGCCAGGAGGCGCACCCCGTGCTCCCCGGCCCACGCGGCGAGCTCGCGCGCCTGCCGTGCGGAGCCGCTGGTGAGGTTGACGAGCGTGCCGCCGGCCAGCTTCGGCATGACGGGCGCGAGCGCCTCGCGGACGCTGGCGTCATCGAGGAGGCACGCGACCGTCAGACCGCCTGCCCCGACCGCCTCCGCCACGGTCGAGACCTCCCGCGCACCGCGCGCGACGAGGTCGTCCGCCTTCCCGGGGGTGCGGTTCCAGACCGTCACCTCGCGCCCGGCCGCGAGGAGGGCGCCCGCGAGGGCGCGGCCCATGGCTCCCAGACCCAGAACAGTGATGTGTGCGTGTGCTGAACTCATGCTGAACACTTTTCACGCGGGGCGGTATGCACCACAAGAACGCACTTTCAAGTGGGTGGTTACCTCGCGGTTAGTCGTCCTGCAGTCGTCCCGGGGGCGTGCCAAGGTCTCCGGGGCGTCGGCCGGCTCCGGCCGCCCTGCGTTCCCCGAACGGAATGAAACACTCGGCCACGCTCCAGCGGACACCTGCGACGCGGACCAGCTCCGCCAGGGGTACTCGGTGGGTGACCAGCACAGGTAGAGGGCGAGTTCGCCGGTGGTCCGGCTGCGGCGGATCAGCAGGTGGCGGTGGTGATCGGTGCCGATGTGGATCCAGGCCCAGTCGTAGTGGCGCGGTCCCTTCGCCCCTGTCCCGGCACTGTGCCGCTGCCAGGCCGTGGCGGGCAGGCGACGGACGAGAACATCGGCGCGGACAGGGGTGCGGCCGTGGTTGATCCGGACCCGGGTGGAGCAGGCGACGGCCATCACGTAACCAAGGCCCCGTGCTTCCAGAGCGGCGCGGAGCTGGGGATCTTGGCCGTAGGCTTCGTCGCCGGTCACCCAGGAGGGGGTGATGCCGGCGTCCAGCGCGGCGGCGATCATCTCCGCGGCCAGGCGGGGCTTGGTCGCAAACTGCACCTCGTCGGGTACACGGGCCGCGTGGCGGCGCCGGGGATCGGTGGACCAGGAGCGCTCGGGCAGGTAGAGCCGGCGGTCGATCAGCGCCCGCCCCCGCTCGGTGGCCAACGCGAGGAACACGCCGACCTGGCTGTTGTCGATGCGTCCTGCGGTGCCTGTGTATTGCCGTTGCGCTCCCGCCGAGGCCCGGCCCTACTTCACGGAGCCGGTCCCATCCACGACCAGGACACCGCCGTGGGTGCCAAGGTGGTCGACGGTGTAAGCGCGCAGGTCATCCCGGACGGCATCGGCGTCCCCGCGGGCGTAGCGCAGCAGGCGCTGCGTAGGCCCGGGCCGGGCATGACCGGCCTGTTCGACCAGTTACCAGCAGTTCTTGCGCTCGGCATTCGACAGCAGCCCGAGCAGATAGGCGCGGGCGGTGGCCCGCGGCTCAACTCGGCCGAACCGTCCCGCAATCCGGGCCATGACCTGGTCGAACATCGCCCGCCGGCGGGCAGGGTCCACGCTATGGCCCGCGGCCACCGCACGATCTTCAGGAGTCCACACAACCCCCGATGATCACGCGGTGGCTGTACCCGTTCCCAGCCGGGGTTGCCGCAAGATCGCGACCCAGACTGGAGTACTAGACGAACGAAGCTGCCATGGCACTACAGTTCGCCCGAGGGGTGTCGCGGTGGGCCTGGTTCGCGGCCATGAGCGCGTCGAGCGCGTCGCGGGTGTGCTGCAGCTTCTCGATGTGCGCGGAGAGCCGGTCCCGTTCCTGGGCCATGCGCTCCATAGCGGCGTCGGAGTTGTCATGGCTGGGCGAGTCCACACACGGCAGCAGCTCGACGATGGTGCGGCTGGAGAGCCCGGCTGCGTACAGATGCTGGATGAAGGCGACCCGCTCGACCTCGGCGTCGGTGTAGTGCCGCTGTCCGCCCGCGCTGCGGGTGCTGGTGAGCAGCCCTTGTTCCTCGTAGTAGCGCAGTGAGCGGACGCTGGCTCCAGTGCGCGCTGCGAGTTCGCCTATCCGCATCTCGTTCTCCTGTCTGTGACTCCGGCCACATGACTTGCCTCTCACATGAATGTCAGGTTTTAGGTTACCTGTCGGGCCCGCTGCTCCGGGTCCTCCTACCAGTACGGACGAGTGCCAGGAGTACCGGCATGGCCACGTTGTTCGACCGCCACCGTCTAGGTGACCTGGAACTGCCCGACCGCGTCGTGATGGCCCCGATGACCCGGGTCCGGGCAGCGGCCTCGGGTCTTGCGACCCCGTCCATGGCGGTCTACTACGCCCAGCGGGCCACCGCCGGGCTCATCATCAGCGAGGGGGTGCAGCCGAACCCGGTCGGGCAGTCCAACCCGGGCACGCCGGGTCTGTACACCGACGAGCAGATGGCCTCCTGGCGGCCCGTCACCGACGCCGTGCACGCCAACGGTGGGCGGATCTTCGCCCAGCTCATGCACGGCGGCCGGGTCTCGCATCCCGACACCACGGGCCTCCAGCCGGTCGGGCCGTCCGCGGTCGCCGCCGCGGGGAAGGTGTTCACCCCGACCGGGCCGCAGTCCGCCCCGGCACGCCGCGCCCTGGAGACCGCCGAGGTGTCCGAGCAGGCGCGTTCGTACGCCGAGGCCGCCCGGCGCGCCGTCGGCGCCGGCTTCGACGGTGTCGGCTTCGACGGTGTCGGCTTCGACGGTGTCGGCTTCGACGGTGTCGGCTTCGACGGTGTCGAACTGCACGGCGCAAACGGCTGTCTGATCTCACAGGTCCTGTCGTCCAACGCCAACCCGCGCACCGACTCCTACGGCGGCCCGATCGCCCACCGCATCCGCTTCGCCGTCGAGGCGGTCGCTGCCACGGTGGACGCCGTGGGCGCGGCCCGCACCGCGATCAGGCTCTCCCCCGGCGGCACCTTCTGGGGTGTGGAGGAGACCGAGGTGCCGGAGCTGTACGCGGCCCTGCTCGCCGAACTCGCCCGCTTCGACCTCGCCTACGTGCACCTGGAGGCGACCGCGGAGGAGGAGGTACTGGTCGGGCTGCGCCGCGCGTGGCCGGGCACACTGATCGTCAACCCCGTGCTTCCGATGGGCCCTGAGCAGGCCGACCGGACCGCCGCCGACCACTGGCTCGGGCTGGGCGCGGATCTGATCAGCTCTGGCCGTGCCCTCATCGCCAACCCCGACCTGATCGAACGGCTACGCATCGGCCTGCCGGTCGCGCCCGCCGACGAGACCACGTACTACCAGGGCGGCGACGCGGGCTACCTCACCTGCTCGGCCTGCCAGTACACCGCCGCCTGACCGGAGCCGGCAGGCGAGGCGGGACAGCGCGCCCGACCGGGCCTCACGCTTCCATGCAGCCCGGCCGGCCTCACACCTCATCAGGGTCCGGCAGGACCGCGCCTGATCGAGGTGGTGACCGAACTTGTCGCCCCGCTCACTCCTGCCCCTGACGCCGACGTCAGGGTTCACCGCGCACATGCAGGGTCGGCCCGGCTCTGCACCAGGACACCAAGGACGAGAAGGAACAATGGATTCACCACAGGACAAGGCCGCCACCACCGCAGACACGCAACCGTCTGCCCGGACGGTCCTCATCGTCGCCGGCCGGGTCTTCGTCCCCGCTAGGGATGTCGAGACGTTCGTCGCCGAGGCGCAGGCGACGTACCCGATCGCCGCGGCGAACCCGGGCAACGTGCTGATCTCGTTCTGCGTGGAAGACGCAGCGGCCGGAACGGTCACGGTACTCGAGCAATGGGCGTCCCAGGAGGCGCTCGATCGACACCTCGCCGCACCGGAGGTCATGGCGCTCTTCGCCAAGTGGAGCCCCCATATGCGCAATGAAGTGCGCAAGTACGACGCACTCAACGAGAGAGACCCCCGAGCCTGAGGCACCCGTCTTCGGGCGGGACCGCGTCGACGCCGCTCCTGACGACCCGGCCTGGAAGGTCCGCCTGCTGAGAGCTCCGCCGAGGAGGTCACTCCGCTATGGCCTGCCGCCGCTGCATGATCTTCCGGAATCCACGCAACCCCCGCTGATCAAGCGTCGGCCGTTCTGTGTCCAGCCGGGCCCGTCGCCAGATCACGAACGCCCAGGCTGGAGTACTGGCCGGTCAGTTGTTGCCCCTGCTCTCCGCGATCCGCAAGGCGTCGCGCAACGCGTCGGCGTGGGTGAGGAGTCGTGCGCCCATGTCGAGCTGGATGGCCTCGGTGTCGTCGGCCAGCCGGGAGACGGGGCCGCCGTGGTCGTCGGTGATCAGGTAACAGCTCCTGCCGTCGCTGCCGGTCCAGGGCAGCAGCCGTGCGGGGCGCTGCGTCATCACGCGGCTCCCGTCGCCAGGTGCATGCGGTACGGGGTGCGCGTCCGCTGTTCATGGGCGAGGAGGTAGGGGCGTACGGGGTTGTGGGCGGCGCCGTCGAGGGGGGTGGCTACTCCGTAGGGGCTGCGGTGGAAGGGGAGGGCCGGGTGCCACGAGGGGAGCGCTCGGGAGTACGTGGGGGCACGAGTTACGGCGATGCGCTACGCGAGGGTGGAGCACCAGGCTCACCCAAGCCGTGAGGTGGCCGACGAGATCGGTCATGCCATCAGCGTGTATGCGTCGGCGGACGGACGCGACCGCGGTCCACCGAGGCTGACTACGGTGTTCCATGGCATGCCAAGCATGCTCGGTCCACCGCGGTCGCGCGGTCCACCGCAGGCGGTTAGCGTCCGCCGCATGAGCTACGAGCTTGATCGCACCCGCCCCGTATGGCGCCAGGTAGCAGCAGCGGTCATCACCCGCATCGCCGAGGGCGAGTATCCCGTGGGCGCCCGCATGCCGACCGCCGTCGCGCTGTCCACCGAGGTCGACGTCGCCACCTCCACCGCGCAGAAGGCGATGAGCCACCTGAAGGCCAGGGGCCTCATCCGGTCCGAGGTGGGCCTCGGCTCCTTCGTGGCCGAGCGCCCCGAGTAGCTCGTGCGACGGGGCGTTGTCAGACCCACCCACTAGGTTCCTGATCACCAACAGCACTCGCCACGGCGGGCGTTGAAAACTGCCACGATCAGGAGCCGAACCCGCCATGAGCCTGGACGCCACCTACGCGGACTTCTCCGTCACCCCGCCCCGGCTGGCCAACGCCGAGGTCAGGCAGCACCTCTCCCGCCCCGCCGGGGGTCACCTCGCGCTGGACGCGGGCGGCACGGTCGAGGTGGACTTCGAGGTGAACGACCCGGAGGGCATCCCCCAGGCGACGCTCACCGTCACCGCCCTGGTCTCCAAGCTGGGCGCCTCCCCGGGGTACGCGCCGGTCGACGTCCTGCTCCAGGGAGAGGAACTGGCGCGGGACCTCACCGTGCCGGGCGGCGGCGACCTCCCGCAGGACAACGTGTTCGCGGTCCCCGCACACCTGCTGAAGCCGGGCACCAACACCCTGGAGATACGCACCTCGGCCAAGGCGCGCAGCATGCTCTGGCTCTACCGGATCACGCTGGACTCCGTCGCGGAGCGGGGCCGCTCGGAGCGCGCGCTGGCGGCGGAGGCCGCACGGGACACGGTCTTCGCCTTCCGTACGGAGCGCCGGGCGCCCTTCTCCTCGTCCGCCTCGTCCTGGGAGTCGGCGCCTCCGCTGCTGTTCCACGTCGACCGGGGCGAGCACTCGCTGCCCGCGCAGCTCGGCTGGCGCGGGGAGGACGGCGCCGAGTCGGCGATCAGCTTCCAGTCGAACCTGTCCGACTTCCACGGCCACCACCGCGCCGCCGACGGCACGGACTACGAGTACCGGGGCCGCCTCACCGGCAGCTGGGCCTCTCCGGAAGGTCTGGAACACATACCGGTCGACGCCCTGCACCACTTCCGTACGGAGGAGGGATGGGGCGGCGGCTGGCACCGCTCCGGCGAGCTGCGGCTGCTCGTGGACGACGGCGGCGCGCCCGTGGAGCGGGTGACCTGGCGCGACCAGCGGGGCAATTCGGGGGTGGCCGCGCTGCGGACCGTGCCGGCCGAGATCGAGGCGACCGACGTCGAGGCGAGCGACGAGTTCGAGGAGGCGGGGGAGACGGCGGACAACCTCCTGCACGACGACCGGGAGAAGTGGCGGGCGGGCGAGGAGACCGCGCAGCTCGACTTCACCCTGGCCCGCCCCGCCGCCGTCACGTCGTACGCCCTGATGACGGCGAACGACTTCGCCGAGCGCGACCCGCGCGACTGGACACTCCTCGGTTCCCGCGACGGTCACACCTGGACACCCTTGGACCACCGCGCGGGCGAAAGCTTCACCGGGCGTTTCCAGACCAGGGAGTTCACCCTCCGTGGCCGCGCCTCGGCCTACGCGCACTACCGCCTCGACATCACCGGCAACGCGGGCGGTACCGAGATCCAGCTCGCCCGGGTCCGTTTCTTCGAAGCCCCGGCCGCTCCGGGCTTCACCGGCTACTACCAGCGCTGGAACGAGGGCCCCATCGGCTACCGCGGCACGCCCGTCCCGGCGCCCGAGTCCGCCGCCCTCCCGGCGGCCGACCTGGCCGCGGACCTGGAAGCGGCGGTCAAGAGCCTGACGGAAACCGCACACACCCTGGCCGCGCTGGCCACCCGGCTCCGCGCGTAGGAACCCCGCGCCCGGCTGCCCTCAGCCCTCCGTCCGTTCGACACTGCCGCCCTTGCCGCCCCGCGCCGCCTGCGTCCGCACCGCCCCCATGCTGGCCCCGATGACCAGCGCGATCGCGAGCGCCTGCACGGCGGACAGCGCCTGGCCCAGGATCAGGAAGCCCGCCATCGAGGCGATGGCGGGTTCCAGGGCCATGAGAATGGCGAACGTGGGCGCGGGCAGCCGCCGCAGCGCGATCAGCTCCAGCGTGTACGGCAGCACGGACGACAGCACGGCCACCGCCGCGCCGAGCCCGAGCGTGACCGGATCGACGAGACGCGTGCCCGCCTCCACGATTCCCAGCGGCAGGATCAGCACCGCGCCGACCGCCATCGCGAGCGCCAGCCCGTCGGCCTGGGGGAAGCGGCGCCCCGTACGCGCGCTGAAGACGATGTACGTGGCCCACATGGCACCGGCCGCGAGCGCGAAGGCGACGCCCACCGGGTCGAGCCCTCCGAATCCGCCTCCGGCCAGCAGGAACACCCCGACGAGCGCGAGCCCGGCCCACAGCAGGTTCACCAGCCGCCGTGAGGCGAACACGGAGAGGGCGAGCGGGCCGAGGACCTCCAGGGTGACGGCGGGACCGAGCGGGATGCGGGCGAGGGCCTGGTAGAAGAACCCGTTCATGGCGGCCAGGGCGACACCGAAGACGACGACGGTGGTCCAGTCGGCCCGCGAATACCCGCGTACCCGTGGCCGGCACACGACGAGCATGATGATCGCGGACACCACCAGCCGCAGCGTCACCACACCCAGCGCCCCGGCCCGCGGCATCAGCGTCACGGCCAGCGCCCCGCCGAACTGCACGGAGACGCCCCCGGCGAGCACCAGCCCGACCGGCCCGAGGGAGCCCCAGCGGCGGACCCGCCCGACGGGGGCGGGCTCCGGCACGGCTGCGGCAGCGGCCGCGGTCGGGTCGGCGGCCGTGGGCGCGGGCGTGGGCTGATCGGTACCGGGGGTGTTCACGAGGGGCCGTCCAGTAAGGGGCAGTCGAGCGAGTCAGGTGTATACAGCTGCTTCGCAGCTTACGTCCGCCGGCGTGTACCGCCGCAAGGCGACCGCCCCGGCCTTCCGGGCGCCAGGAACTCGGCCAGTCGTTGCGCAGGGCGTCCCGGCACGACGACCCCGGCGGCCCGTGCCTGGTCTTCGCGGCCACCCGCGGCGACAGGATCCTGGTCGGCACCGTCCTGAACGGCACCCGACCGCCACGCCGACGCCGCGGACCTCCTGGACCACGGCTTCGGCACGGACACCGCCGACACGATGAAGCTCCGCAAGCTCCCGGCGCACACCCGGCGCGACTGATCCACCGGCCGGCCGGCTTGACCGACCGACCGACGCACCGGCGGGCGACACCGTCACCCGCGCCCGCCGTCTCTGTCACGGTTCGTTTCCACGACGCGGTGGGGTGCCGTGCGACTAGAGTCGGGCGCGTGCCCTGCGTTCCCCGGTCCCGGAGCGCGGTCGGCGGGTCGGCCGAGGACACGAAGGGAACGGCGGCATGAGCCTTCAGCACACGGAGATGGCCGGTGACGGGCCGTTGATCCCCCGTCCGGAGCGCACCCCGGGCGCCTTGCGCGCTGCGTGCGCCGTCGTCGCCCCGCACCTCCTGACTGCCTACGACCAGGCCAAGGACCACGCGCTCGCGGAAGCGGTGGAGCACGGGTCGCTCAAGCCTGTGCACGCCTACCTGGCCCATTGGGCCGCGCTGATCGAAATCGAGCGCCACCCCGAGATCGCGAGGACCTACCACCGGGCCGAGTACCTCGCGCGGATCGCGACCGCTCCGGAGGAAGCGCGCGAACACCTGGTCACGGCCAGCGCCATCTACCGGGACGCCGCTCGGGCGGTGCTCGCGGGGTGACCTGGCGCTGGGAGTACGTTCCGGACGAGGAGTCCGTGGCCGCCGGGGCGCCGCCCGCGTTCCTTGCCGAGGTGGCGGGGACGGCCGACGAACTCGTGCGGGCCGCTGCGGCACTCCACCTCCGCGGGGCGGCCTACCAGGACGCCGACGAAGGAGCCAAGTACGCGTTCGTGGCGGGTGGCTTCTTCGTGTACATGGTCACGCCGCGCTCGGAACTCGTCACCATCTGGCAGATCACGCCCGACCCTCCCGCCTGACCGCCACGCGAGCGGCGTATGGAACCCCTTGATCGCGCGTCACCGATTCATGCAAGCACGCTTGCTTGTTTCCGGACCCGCTGCCATGCTCCCACCCATGGCCGACCCGACGCCCGTGCTCGACGACCTGCGTGCCGAGAGCGACGAACTCGACCGTCTGGTGAGCGACTTGGCGCCCGAGCGCTGGGTGCTCCCGACCCCCGCCGCCGGCTGGACCGTGGCCCACCAGATCGCCCACCTCGCCTGGACCGACCACGCGGCCCTGCTCGCCGTCACGGACGAGGACGGCTTCCGCGTCCTGGGGGAGAAGGCCCTCGCCGCGCCGCACTCCTTCGTCGACGAGGGGGCGCAGGCAGGTGCGCAGGCGCCGCCCGCCGAGCTGCTCGCCACCTGGCGGCAGAGGCGCGCCGCCCTCGACCACGCCCTGCGCACCGCCTCGCCCGGCGCCCGTTTCCCCTGGTACGGGCCGCCGATGTCCGCCGCGTCCATGGCCACCGCCCGGCTCATGGAGACCTGGGCGCACGGGCTGGACGTCACCGACGCGCTCGGTGCCACCCGCGCCGCCCCCACCGCCCGGCTGCGCCACATCGCCCGGATCGGCGTACGCGCGCGGGACTACGCCTTCTTCGTACGAGGACTGCCCGCACCCGCCGACGAGTTTCACGTGAAACTCGTCGGCCCGGACGGTGACGTATGGACGTACGGCCCCGAGGACGCGCCCCAGCGCGTCACCGGCCCCGCGCTCGACTTCTGTCTCCTGGTCACCCAGCGCGCCCACCGCGCCGACCTCGCCGTACGGGCGTCAGGCCCCGACGCCGACCGTTGGCTCGACATCGCCCAGGCCTTCGCGGGGCCGCCGGGAGCCGGACGCGCGCCGAAGGGTGCTCTCTGATGGCCGTCGCCCCCTTACGCATCGGCAACGCCTCCGGCTTCTACGGCGACCGCTTCGACGCCGTGCGCGAGATGCTCACCGATGGCCCGCTCGACATCCTGACCGGGGACTACCTCGCCGAACTGACCATGCTCATCCTCGGCCGGGACCGGCTGAAGGACCCCGGAGCCGGGTACGCCCGCACCTTCCTGCGGCAGATGGAGGAGTGCCTCGGACTGGCGCACGAACGGGGCGTGCGCATCGTCACCAACGCGGGCGGGCTCAACGCCGCGGGCCTCGCCGACGCCCTACGGAAGCTCGCGGACCGGCTCGGCGTCCCGGTGCGCGTCGCGCACGTCGAGGGCGACGACCTCAGTCCGCACCATCCAGACGCCCTCGCAGCCCATGCCTACCTCGGCGGGTTCGGGATCACCGCCGCCCTGCGCGAGGGCGCGGACCTCGTCGTCACCGGGCGGGTGACCGACGCGGCGCTCGTCTCCGGGCCCGCCGCCGCGCACTTCGGCTGGGCCCCGGACGCGTACGACCGGCTCGCGGGCGCCGTGGTCGCCGGGCACCTGCTGGAGTGCGGGGCCCAGGTCACCGGCGGCAACTACGCGTTCTTCCGGGACGGCGACGTACGGCGGCCCGGCTTCCCGCTCGCCGAGATCCACGAGGACGGCACCGCGGTCGTCACCAAGCACGACGGCACCGGCGGCTTCGTCGACACCGGCACCGTGACCGCCCAGCTCCTGTACGAGACGGCGGGTGCCCGGTACGCGGGGCCCGACGTCACCGCCCGGCTGGACACCGTACGGCTCACGAGGGAAGGACCGGACCGGGTCCGGATCGGCGGGGTCCGGGGCGAGGCCCCGCCACCCACCCTCAAGGTCGGCCTCAACCGCCTCGGCGGCTTCCGCAACGAGGTGACCTTCGTCCTCACCGGACTCGACATCGATCACAAGGCCGACCTGGTCCGGGAACAGATGGCGGACGCGCTCGCCACGTCCCGCCCCGCCGACGTGCGCTGGGACCTGGTCCGCACCGACCGCCCCGACGCCCCCACCGAGGAGACGGCGAGCGCCCTGCTGCGGCTGGTGGTGCGGGACCCGGACCAGCGGACGGCCGGGCGCGCGCTGAGCGGGGCCGCCGTGGAGCTGGCGCTGTCCGGCTACCCGGGCTTCCATGTCACGGCGCCCCCGGGCAGGGGCGTCCCCTACGGCGTCTTCGAGGCCGCGTACGTCCCGCAGGACGCCGTCGGTCACACGGCCGTCCTCCACGACGGCCGTCGCGTCCCCGTCGCGCCGCCCCGGGACACCGTCGCGCTGGAGGACGTACCGCAGCCGCCGCTGCCCCCGCCGCTGCCGCCGGGGCCCGTCACCTGTGCCCCCCTCGGCCGCGTCGCCGGAGCCCGCAGCGGCGACAAGGGCGGTGACGCCAACGTGGGGGTGTGGGTGCGGACGGACGACGCCTGGCGGTGGCTCGCGCACGAGCTGACGGCCGGCCGGTTCCGGCAGCTGATCCCCGAGAGCCGCGATCTGCCCGTCACCCGCCACGTCCTGCCGAACCTGCGCGCCCTGAACTTCGTCGTCCACGGCCTGCTCGGCGAGGGCGTCGCCGCGCAGGCCCGCTTCGATCCGCAGGCCAAGGCCCTCGGCGAGTGGCTGCGCTCCCGCCACCTGGACATACCGGAGATCCTGCTGTGACGGTCCTTCCCACTTCCCTGGACACCACCGGACCCGACTACGCCGCCCACCGCGAGGCCATGCTCGCCAAGCTCGCCGAGCTGGACGCCGAGCACGCCAAGGCACTCTCCGGCGGCGGTGAGAAGTACGTCGAGCGGCACAGACGCCGCGGCAAGCTCCTCGCCCGCGAGCGCGTCGAACTGCTCCTCGACCCCGACACGCCCTTCCTGGAGCTGTCCCCGCTCGCCGCCTGGGGGAGCGAGTACGCGGTGGGGGCGTCGATCGTCACCGGGATCGGGGTCGTCGAGGGCGTGGAGTGCGTGATCACGGCCAACGACCCGACCGTACGCGGCGGCGCCAGCAACCCCTGGACCCTCAAGAAGGCCCTGCGCGCCAACGAGATCGCCCTCACCAACCGGCTGCCCTGCATCAGCCTGGTCGAGTCCGGGGGCGCCGACCTGCCCGCCCAGAAGGAGATCTTCATCCCGGGCGGCGCGCTCTTCCGCGACCTGACCCGGCTGTCCGCCGCCGGGATCCCCACCGTCGCGGTCGTGTTCGGCAACTCCACCGCCGGCGGCGCGTACGTGCCCGGGATGTCCGACCACGTGATCATGGTCAAGGAGCGGGCGAAGGTGTTCCTCGGCGGGCCGCCGCTGGTGAGGATGGCGACGGGGGAGGAGGCCGACGACGAGTCCCTCGGCGGTGCCGAGATGCACGCGCGCGTGTCGGGCCTCGCCGACCACTTCGCCGTCGACGAGCGCGACGCCCTGCGCCAGGCGCGGCGCGTCGTCGCCCGTCTCAACCACCGCAAGGCGTACGCCGACCCGGTCCGTGTCGTGCCGCCCCGGTACGACGAGGACGAACTGCTCGGCATCGTCCCCGGCGACCTGCGCACCCCCTTCGACCCGCGCGAGGTGATCGCGCGGATCGTCGACGGCTCCGACTTCGACGAGTTCAAGCCGCTGTACGGGACCAGCCTGGTGACCGGCTGGGCCGGGCTCCACGGCTACCCGGTCGGCGTCCTCGCCAACGCCCGGGGCGTGTTGTTCAGCGCGGAGTCGCAGAAGGCCGCCCAGTTCATCCAGCTCGCCAACCAGCGCGACGTCCCGCTGCTCTTCCTGCACAACACCACCGGCTACATGGTCGGCAAGGAGTACGAGCAGGGCGGCATCATCAAGCACGGCGCGCTGATGATCAACGCGGTGAGCAATTCGCGGGTGCCGCACCTGTCCGTGCTCATGGGCGCGTCCTACGGCGCCGGTCACTACGGCATGTGCGGGCGCGCGTACGACCCGCGCTTCCTGTTCGCCTGGCCCGGCGCCAAGTCCGCCGTCATGGGCCCGCAGCAGCTCGCCGGCGTGCTCTCCATCGTCGCCCGGCAGTCCGCGGCCGCGAAGGGGCAGCCGTACGACGAGGAGGGCGACGCCGCGCTGCGCGCCATGGTGGAGCAGCAGATCGAGTCCGAGTCCCTGCCGATGTTCCTGTCCGGGCGGCTGTACGACGACGGGGTCATCGACCCGCGCGACACCCGCACCGTCCTCGGCCTGTGCCTGTCCGCGATCCACACCGCACCCTACGAGGGCGTCCGGGGTGGCTTCGGCGTCTTCCGGATGTGAGGGACCACCGATGATCGCCACTGTCCTCGTCGCCAACCGGGGCGAGATCGCCTGCCGCGTCTTCCGCACCTGCCGTGAGCTGGGCATCCGGACGGTCGCCGTCTACTCGGACGCCGACGGGAACGCCCTCCACACGCGTGTGGCGGACGCGGCGGTGCGGCTGCCGGGAGCGGCGCCCGCGGACACGTACCTCCGCGGCGACCTGATCGTGAAGGCCGCCCTGAGCGCGGGCGCGGACGCCGTGCACCCCGGGTACGGCTTCCTGTCGGAGAACGCCGGCTTCGCGCGGGCCGTCACGGACGCGGGGCTGGTCTGGATCGGGCCGCCCCCGCAGGCGATCGAGGCGATGGCGTCCAAGACCCGTGCGAAGCGCCTGATGGGGATCGAGCCGCTCACCGGGGCCGACGACATCACCGAGGCCGACCTGCCCGTCCTGGTGAAGGCCGCCGCGGGAGGCGGCGGGCGCGGCATGCGGGTCGTCCGGCGGACGGCGGACCTCGACGCCGCGCTGACGGCCGCGCGCGCGGAGGCCGCGAGCGCCTTCGGGGACGGCGAGGTGTTCATCGAGCCTTACTTCGAGGGTGACGCGGGCGGCCGCCACGTCGAGGTGCAGATCCTCGCCGACACCCACGGCACCGTTTGGACGCTCGGCACCCGCGACTGCTCCCTCCAGCGCCGCCACCAGAAGGTCGTCGAGGAGGCACCGGCCCCCGGCCTGACCCCCGGGCTCGTCGCCGAACTGGAGGGGACGGCCGTACGGGCGGCCCGGGCCGTCGGCTACGTGGGCGCCGGCACGGTCGAGTTCCTGGTCGCCGGGGGCCGGGCCCACTTCCTGGAGATGAACACCCGCCTCCAGGTCGAACACCCCGTCACCGAGGCCGTGTACGGCGTCGACCTGGTCGCCGAGCAGATCCGTGTCGCGGAGGGCCACGCCCTGGAGAAAGATCCTCCCCGCGCGCGCGGGCACGCCGTGGAGGCCCGGCTGTACGCCGAGGACCCGGCCCGCGACTGGGCCCCGCAGACCGGCCGCCTGCACCGCCTCGACGTCCCGGACGTCCGCCTGGACACCGGTTACACGGACGGCGACGACATCGGCGTGCACTACGACCCGATGCTCGCCAAGGCCGTCGCCCACGCGCCCACGCGCGCGGAGGCCGTGCGCAGGCTCGCCGGCGCCCTGGAACGCGCCACGGTCCACGGCCCGGTCACCAACCGCGACCTCCTCGTCCGCTCCCTGCGCCACCCGGAGTTCACGTCCGGCCGCATGGACACCGGCTTCTACGCCCGGCACCTGCCGGAACTGACCGCCCCCGCCCCGGACCCGTACGCCCCCCTGGCCGCCGCCCTCGCCGACGCGCGCAGCGGCCCCCGGTCCCGCTTCGGCGGCTGGCGCAACGTTCCC
Source organism: Streptomyces ruber (assembly GCF_014648075.1). Taxonomy (GTDB): domain Bacteria; phylum Actinomycetota; class Actinomycetes; order Streptomycetales; family Streptomycetaceae; genus Streptomyces; species Streptomyces ruber. The sequence continues at coordinate 176,111 of NZ_BMQK01000001.1, forward strand.
TCACAGCCGCAGACCAGGCGCTACGCCATGGCGGGACAGGAACACGAGGTCCACTACCACCACACCCGCCGGGGCCTCACCGCCGACGGCGTCCGCGTCGTGCACGCCGAGGCCCGCCGCGTCGTCCTGGAGGCCGACGGCGTCCGGCGCACGTACGAGGTGACCCGGTACGACGACCGGGTGTACGTGAACAACACCGAACTCACCGCCCTGTCCCGCTTCCCCGACACGACGGCCCGGCAGGAGCCCGGCTCCCTGCTCGCCCCGATGCCCGGCACGGTCGTACGCCTGGCGGACGGCCTCACCGAGGGCGCACGGGTGGAGGCCGGCCAACCGTTGCTGTGGCTGGAGGCGATGAAGATGGAGCACAAGGTCTCGTCCCCGACGTCAGGCACGCTGACGACCTTGAACGTGAGCGACGGCCAACAGGTGGAGCCCGGCGCCTTACTGGCGGTGGTGCGGGAAGACGCCCCGTAAGGGGCGCGGGGAACTGCGCGACAAGCCACGGACAAGCCGCACCCGAAGGAGCCCCATGCCCCCCTCGACCCTCATCGAAGAGAACGAGCACAAGACACTCCGCGAAGCAGTGGCCGCCCTGGGAAACCGCTACGGCCGCCCCTACATCACCCGCGTCACCAGAGAGCACGCCCACCCCGACGAACTCTGGACCGAAGCCGCCGAGCTGGGCTTCCTGGGCGTCAACCTGCCGGAGGAATACGGCGGCGGAGGCGCCGGCATCACCGAACTCTCCATCGTCCTGGAGGAACTCGGCGCCGCGGGCTGTCCCCTCCTCATGCTCGTCGTCTCCCCGGCGATCTGCGGCACCGTGATCGCCCGCTTCGGCACGGACGCCCAGAAGCGGCGATGGCTCCCCGGCCTGGCGGACGGCACCCGCCTCATGGCCTTCGGCATCACCGAACCCGACGCCGGCTCCAACTCCCACCGCATCACCACCACCGCCCGCCGTGACGGCGCCGACTGGGTGCTCACCGGCCGCAAGGTGTTCATCTCCGGCGTCGACCGGGCCGACGCGACCCTGATCGTCGGACGCACCGAGGACGCCCGCACCGGCCGCCTCAAGCCCTGTCTGTTCATCGTGCCCCGGGACGCCGAGGGCTTCGAGCGGCGCCCCATCGACATGGAACTGAAGGCGGCTGAACGGCAGTTCGAGCTCGTCCTGGACGACGTACGCCTCCCGGCGGACGCACTCGTCGGCGACCAGGACGCCGGCCTGCTCCAGCTCTTCGCCGGGCTCAACCCGGAACGGATCATGACCGCCGCCTTCGCGACCGGCATGGGCCGCCACGCGCTGGCCCGGGCCGTCGAGTACGCCCGCGACCGCACCGTGTGGGACACCCCCATCGGCGCCCACCAGGCCGTCGCGCACCCGCTCGCCCAGTCCCACATCGAGCTCGAACTCGCCCGCCTGATGACACAGAAGGCCGCCCGCCTGTACGACGCCGGGGACGACACCGGCGCGGGGGAGGCCGCCAACATGGCCAAGTACGCCGCCGCGGAGGCCTGTGCGAAGGCCGTCGACCAGGCGGTGCACACCCTGGGCGGCAACGGCCTCACGGCCGAGTACGGACTCGCCTCCCTCGTCACGGCGGCGCGGGTGGCCCGTATCGCCCCGGTCAGCCGGGAGATGATCCTCAACTACGTCTCCCACCGGACCCTCGGCCTGCCCAAGTCGTACTGAGTACCTGAGTACCTGAGTACCTGAGCACCGCAGGAGGCACCCGTGACGGAGACGGTCCGCCGTGCGCATGCGCGCGGGATCACCACCCTCACCCTCGACTCCCCGCGCCACCGCAACGCCCTGTCGGCCGCGCTCGTGGCCGGGCTGGCGGACGCGCTCGACCGGTGCGGCGCCGACCCCGCCGTACGCGCCGTCGTGCTGACCCACACCGGCGGCACCTTCAGCGCGGGCGCCGACCTGCGCGACCCACCGCCCCCGCAGGCGCTGGTCGCGCTGTTGCGGCGGATCGTCGAGCTGGACAAGCCGGTGGTGGCCCGGGTCGCCGGGCACGTCCGCGCGGGCGGCCTCGGTCTGCTCGCCGCCTGCGACATCGCCGCCGCCTCCACCGCCGCGACCTTCGCCTTCACCGAGGTCCGCATCGGCGTCGCGCCCGCCGTCATCTCCCTGCCGCTGCTGCCCCGCACCGATCCGCGCGCCCTGGCCCGGTACTACCTCACCGGCGAGCACTTCGACGCCGCCGAGGCGGCCCGCATCGGACTGGTCACGGCGGCCGGCGACGACGTGGACCAGGTACTCGCGCCCGTCCTCGACGGGCTGCGCCGGGCCTCGCCCCAAGGTCTGGCCGAGACCAAACGGCTGCTCACGGCTAGGGTGCTGGAGACCTTCGACCGGGACGCGGACGTCCTGACCGCGCTCTCGGCCCGGCTGTTCTCGTCCGCGCAGGCCCGAGAGGGGATGACGGCCTTCCTCGAACGACGGGATCCGACATGGGCGCTGTGAGCACGAACACGGTGACGGACGCGGGCACGAAGACGGACACGGACGCGGGCACGGGCACGAACACGGACGCGGGCGGACGTACGGCCAAAGGCCCCAAGCAGGACCGCAGCCGCGCCACCCGCAGGCGTCTCCTCGAAGCCGCCGTCGCCTGTCTCGCCGAACGCGGCTGGGCGGGCTCCACGGTCTCCGTCGTCGCCGAACGCGCGGGCGTCTCCCGGGGCGCGGCCCAGCACCACTTCCGTACCCGCGAGGACCTGTTCACCGCGGCCGTCGAGTACGTCGCCGAGGAACGTTCCGCCGCGCTGCGGACCCTCTTCCCCCAGGGCGCCGCCGACCGCCGGGACGTGGTGGCCGCCCTGGTCGGCCTCTACACCGGCCCGCTGTTCCGCGCCGCCCTGCACCTGTGGGTGGCCGCGACCGACGAGGAGCAGCTGCGGCCCCGGGTCACCGAACTGGAGGCGCGCTTCGGCCGCGAGGCCCACCGCATCGCCGTCGACCTGCTGGGTGCCGACGAGTCCGTGCCGGGTGTGCGCGAGACCGTGCAGGGCCTCCTCGACATGGCCCGCGGCCTCGGGCTCGCCAACCTCCTCACGGACGACACCGGCCGCCGCGACCGGGTGGTCGCCCAGTGGGCCGTCCTCCTGGACGAGAGCCTCGGCCGCTGACGGGCCGGCCGGGAGTCAGGGACTGAGCCGCTCCACCCGCCACGACCCGTCCGGCTCCGCCACGTACCGCAGCCGGTCGTGCAGCCGGTTCTCGCGCCCCTGCCAGAACTCCACCGTCCGCGGCGCGACCCGGAACCCGCCCCAGTGCGGCGGCACCGGCACCTGCTCGCCCTCCGGGTAGCGGGTGTGCAACTCCTCGTACACCACGTCCAGTTGCGCCCGGGACCGGATGACCGATGACTGCTCGCTCGCCCACGCGCCGAGCTGTGAGCCGTGCGGCCGGGTGCGGAAGTACGCCGCCGTCTCGTCCCGGCCGGTACGGCGCGCCGTACCGGAGACGATCACCTGGCGGGCGATCGCGTGCCAGGGGAACAGCAGGGACACGTACGGGTTCTCGGCCAGGTCACGGGCCTTGCGGGAACCGTAGTTGGTGTAGAAGACGAAGCCCCGCTCGTCGTACGCCTTCATCAGGACCGTACGGGAGCTCGTCCGTCCGGAGGCGTCCGCGGTGGAGACCACCATGGCGTTCGGCTCGAACACCGCGCCCTCGGCCGCGGCCTGCCGGAACCAGCGCTCGAACTGTTTCATGGGGTGGCCGGCCAGCTCGCTCTCGTCGAGCCCTTCGGCCCGGTACTGCTCGCGCATCGCGGCCGGGTCCGGGGCCGGAACGGGGAGCCGGGACGCCTGGGAAGCGGGATCTCGGTCGTTCACATGGTCATCCTGCCGTACGGTCGCGGCGCGCGTGGATGGGTTCCCCATCCTTTCCTGGCACTCAGTGCCGCGATGACTCCCGGAATCTGGCACTCAGTGTTATCGTGCTGCAACCGTCCCGGTGGGTGACCGCCCGGCGCACGGGGCATCTTCGGGATACCGCTGCGGACCACGCGTCCCGCACCGCTTCACCACCCCCCACTCCCCACCCCACCAGCCGCACACACGCCGTGAGGAGCCGCCTGATGTCCGACTTCGTACCCGGACTCGAAGGAGTCGTCGCGTTCGAAACGGAGATCGCCGAACCGGACAAGGAGGGCGGCGCACTCCGGTACCGGGGCGTCGACATCGAGGACCTGGTCGGCCACGTCTCGTTCGGCAACGTCTGGGGCCTGCTCGTCGACGGTGCCTTCAACCCCGGCCTGCCGCCCGCCGAGCCGTTCCCGATCCCCGTGCACTCCGGTGACATCCGCGTCGACGTCCAGTCCGCGCTCGCCATGCTCGCCCCCGTCTGGGGCCTCAGGCCGCTCCTCGACATCGAGGAGGAGGAGGCCCGCGACGACCTCGCCCGGGCCGCCGTCATGGCCCTGTCGTACGTCGCCCAGTCCGCCCGCGGCCAGGGACTGCCCATGGTCCCGCAGCGCGAGATCGACAAGGCGCGGTCCATCGTCGAGCGCTTCATGATCCGCTGGCGTGGCGAGCCCGACCCCAAGCACGTGGCCGCGGTCGACGCGTACTGGACGAGCGCCGCCGAGCACGGCATGAACGCCTCCACGTTCACCGCGCGCGTGATCGCGTCGACGGGCGCGGACGTGGCCGCCGCGCTCTCGGGCGCCGTGGGGGCCATGTCCGGCCCGCTGCACGGCGGGGCGCCCTCCCGCGTCCTCGGGATGATCGAGGAGATCGAGCGCACCGGGGACGCCGGGACGTACGTCAGGCGCGCCCTGGACCGGGGCGAGCGTCTGATGGGCTTCGGGCACCGCGTCTACCGCGCCGAGGACCCCCGCGCGCGCGTGCTGCGCCGTACCGCCCGCGAACTGGGCGCGCCCCGCTTCGAGGTCGCCGAAGCCCTGGAGAAGGCGGCGCTGGAGGAGCTCCACAACCGCCGCCCCGACCGCGTCCTCGCGACCAACGTGGAGTTCTGGGCGGCCATCGTCCTCGACTTCGCCGAGGTGCCCGCCCACATGTTCACCTCGATGTTCACCTGCGCCCGCACGGCCGGCTGGTCGGCGCACATCCTGGAGCAGAAGCGCACCGGCCGTCTCGTACGCCCCTCCGCCCGCTACGTCGGGCCGGGCACACGCGACCCGAGGGAGATCGCGGGCTACGAGGACATCCCCGATCTCGCGGACCTCACGCGCTGACCGTCCGCCGACGGGAATCCGCCGGCCCGCCGGGCAGCGGGCAGCCCGCCGGGGAAGCAGACGACCCGCAGGCTCTGGGTCCGTGCCTCGCGGCGCGGAGCCGGCCGGACGTACCGGCGAGCCTGCGGGTCGGGTGAACTGCTTGGGATTGGGCCGGCTGCGCGTACGTCTCACGCGCTGGTCCGGCACCGCACTGCACGTGGTGCCGGGCCGCTAGCCCGCAGCCACCTCACGCGTCCGGGTTTCCATCATTTACCCGATCACCTCCCTTCTGTGTATCCGCCACCTTAGGAAGCCGTCCCGGATCGTTCAACCGTTTTTTTCCGCGGCCAGTCCGGCCAGGTCCAGCGCCGCCGCGATCCGGGCCGCGACGTCCTCCGCGTACAGGGTGTCGGCGCGCTCGAACCGGGCGCGGCCGGAGGTGCGCAGGAAGGTCACGACGCCGAGGGTGCGGCCCCGGCTGCGCAGGACCACGCACAGGGCGTGCACCGTGTCCGCCGGCCACTGCCGGGCGGTGGCCCAGGCACGGGTGGTCTCGGGCGACGCCGTGCCCGCGCCGACGCGTACGGAACCGGTGCGCTGGACGCTCTGCAGGGCGGGGTGCCCCTCCGGGTAGCGGACCGGGATGCCGGCGTGACCGGTGAGGTGGGTGGGGCCGGGCGCCCCGGAGGGGGTGGCGGCGACGCGCACGAGCCGTACGGGTGCTTCGTCGTCCGCCCCGGCGTCGCGCTCCACCACCCGGTCGATCAGCGCGTGGTCGGCGAAGCCCGCGAGCGCGTAGTCGAGGTGGACGGTGGCGGCCTCCGCGGGATCCTCGCACTCGGCGGCGGCGCGGGCGGCCCGGTAGAGCTGGTGGGTGCGGAAGCGCAGCTGGGAGGACTCCTGCTCGCTCTGCCGGGACTCGGTGATGTCCTGGAAGAGCCAGCCGACGCCGAGCGGGACGGGCTGCTCCGCGAGCGGCGAGGCGAGCCGCAGGAAGCCGCTGCGCCAGCAGCGCCGCTTCTCGCCCTCGGGGGTGCGCACCCCCACCCAGATCTCGGTGGGCGCGGGCGGCGCGCCCTCGGCGAGGACGTGCGTCAGGACGCTCTCCAGTTCCTCCACGCCCTGGGTGAGCAGCTCCCCCAGGGGGCGTCCGAGGGCGGCCGTGGGCCCGATGGCGAGCGCGCGGGCCGCGTGGGCGTTGACGACGGCGGGCCGCAGGTCGGCGTCGACGAGGACGACACCCCAGCTCGCGTCCTCGAACAGCGCCTCGCTGAGGGCGATGGACCGCTCCAGGTCTATCTGCGCGTGCACCTCGCTGAAGGCGCAGTAGACGCCCGCGGGCTTGCCGTCCGCTCCCCGTACGCCCGCCGACTGGGTGCGCACCAGGACCCGTCCGCCGTCCTTGGTGAGCAGCGCGAACTCGTGGACCTGGCGGCCGGGCGCGTGCATCGCGCCCAGCAGGCGCGCCTCGACCTCCGCCGCGTCCGCGGTCCGCACGGCCCAGCCGGCGAACCCCTGGCGGCCGACCGCCTCGGCGGCGGTCCAGCCGAGGATGCGCTCGGCCTCGCGGTTCCAGTGGGTCACCCGGCCGTCGGCGTCGAAGGCGCACAGCGCCGCGTCCATGCCGTCGAGCAGCGCGGCCAGCAGGTCGGCCCCGTCGCGCTCGGGCTCGTCCGGTCCGAGTTCGTCCGTGGTCCCCCTATGCCGGGAAGCACTCACCCTGAACCCCCTGCACGCTGCGTCCGCACGTTCGGCGCGACGGTTCGCTCCTTCGCAATCATTCAACTTGAACGCGACTCCGCACACAGCGGGTTCCCGCAAGTTCTGAGGAATTCCAGAGGTGCTCGCCGTGGCGTTCACCGGGCGGGGCGCACGCTGGGCACGCGTGGGGCGTCCGCCCGGAGCCCGCCGGTGCCGTCCGAAGCCCGCCGGTGCCGTCCGGAGCTCAGCGGCGCCGGTAGAAGATCCGGTCGCCGTACTCGTCCTGGACGCGGTCGTTCCAGTCGAGCCCGCCGTCCACGTTGCCCGAGCGCAGCAGCGGGGGCTCGACGCCGCGGGCGGCGAGGGTGCCCGCGGCCGTGGCCATGACCGCCTGCAGGAGCGCGGTCGTGACGACGGTGGACGCGGGTGCGAACGGGGCCGCCACGCCCTCGGCGGTGAGCTCCGCGTCCCCGGGCGCGATCTTGGAGTCGAGGACGATGTCGCAGTGGTCCTTGAGGAACGTGCCGGACCCGTGCCGTGACGTGGTCTGCGCGGCGTACGCCACCGAGGTCACGCCGATGACCTTCACCCCGCGCGCGCGGGCGCCGGAGGCCATCTCGACCGGGAGCGCGTTGCGCCCGGAGAGGGAGACGACCACCAGGAGGTCGCCGGCGCGCAGGGGGCCGGCGTCCAGGACGGCGGTCGCCAGCCCGGCCACCCGTTCCAGCGCGGAGCCGAGCGTCGCGGGGACCACGTCGACTCCGGTCACGCCCGGCACCGTCAGCAGGTTCATCAGGGCGAGGCCGCCCGCGCGGTAGACGATGTCCTGGGCGGCGAGCGAGGAGTGCCCGGCGCCGAAGGCGAAGAGCCGGCCGCCGCCGGTCACCGTGCCGGCGATCAGCTCACCGGCCGCCGCGATCGCCCCCGCCTCCTCCTCGCGCACCCGCCGCAGCAGGTCCGCCGCCGCGTCGAAGAACTGCTCCGCCAGCGTGCCGTCGCCCATCCGCGCGGGTCCTTCCGCTCCGGTGCTCCCCGTCATGTCGCGGATCACGTTGCGGTCTGGACCAGTGGGCTGTCAATACGGCCGGACGCGGTCCGCCGGGGCGGCCGGAACCGTGCGGGGCACCGGCGCGTTCGACGGACGGGGACGGCGCCGTCCCACCCCCGTACAGGTGTACGGTCGGACCGGCCCTGGGGCCTCTGTGGCCACGGGTGCTGCGATGGAGCCGCCTTCCGACGGCGCGGCACGGTTGTCAGTGGTATCCGGCAGAATTGAATGCAGGGCCAGCGCACACGCCGAGGAGCCGCAGAGCCCTCGGCAATCTCATCGAGGGGCACGTATGTCCGGACTGATCGACACGACGGAGATGTATCTCCGCACCATCCTCGAACTGGAGGAGGAAGGTGTGGTCCCGATGCGCGCCCGGATCGCCGAACGGCTCGATCAGAGCGGCCCGACGGTCAGCCAGACCGTGGCGCGCATGGAGCGCGACGGCCTGCTGGCGGTCGCCCCGGACCGCCACCTGGAGCTCACGGAGGAGGGGCGCCGGCTCGCCACGCGCGTGATGCGCAAGCACCGCCTCGCCGAGTGTCTGCTCGTCGACGTGATCGGCCTGGAGTGGGAGCAGGTGCACGCCGAGGCCTGCCGCTGGGAGCACGTGATGAGCGAGGCCGTGGAGCGGCGGGTGCTGGAGCTGCTGCGCCACCCGACCGAGTCGCCGTACGGGAACCCGATCCCGGGCCTGGAGGAGCTGGGCGAGAAGGGGCCCGTGGACCCGTTCCTGGACGAGGGCATGGTGTCGCTGGCCGACCTCGACCCTGGGCTGGAGGGCAAGACGGTCGTGGTGCGGCGCATCGGCGAGCCGATCCAGACGGACGCGCAGCTCATGTACACGCTGCGCCGCGCGGGCGTGCAGCCCGGCTCCGTGGTGAGCGTGACCGAGTCGGCGGGCGGGGTGCTCGTGGGCAGCAGCGGCGAGGCCGCGGAGCTGGAGAACGAGGTCGCGTCCCACGTGTTCGTCGCCAAGCGCTGACGGCCGGGCGGCGACGGCCAGGCCCTGACGGCCGGGCGCCCGGGCACCGGCAGGCAAGATCCAGTACGCCGAATCGCAGCGCTCCGGGCGTTCCCGTGCGAGGCTTGCGCATGAGGCATATGACTGGGAACTCCTGGCCGCTCGCGGCGGTGTCCCGGCGGCCGGAGAGGGGGCGCGAGATGTGCCGCGTAGACGTGGAAGGGCCCCGGCGCCGTGTGGCGCCGGGGCCTGTCCTCCCCTGTGCCGACCCGGAGCCCCGAGCTCTCAGGGTCGTATCCCCCGGACCGTTTTCCCCGAGCGGTCCGCCCCCCGCTGAAGATCTCCCCTCGGTGGCAGCGGGCAATCCTTGAGCGGGGTCACTCGAACGAGGGGTGTTGCCGTCAGGAACGCCATTATCGAAAACTTTTTCGATAAAGTGTCCCGCCGGAGCGGCGCATCGAGCACGACAGCAGGACCAGCACGCAGGAGCACAAGCACAGAACGACAGCGGTGAGAAGCGGACCGGCCGGCTCGAGCGGGAGCGAGCGGTCCGAGCGGAGCCTGGGGGGTGCCAATGGTGCGACGCATCGACGTGACCGGAGCGGGCGGCCTGCGTCTCGCTGCCTGGGAGTTCGCCGACCCGCCCAAGGAGGACCCGCAGGGAGGGGACCTGCCGGGCGTGCTGTTGCTGCACGGTCTGATGGGCCGTGCCTCGCACTGGGCGTCCACCGCCCGCTGGCTCTCCGAGCGGCACCGCGCCGTCGCGCTCGACCAGCGCGGTCACGGACAGAGCGGCAAACCGGCCGAGGGCGAGTACACGCGCGAGGCCTACGTCGACGACGCCGCGGCCGCCCTGGAACAGCTCGGCCTCGCCCCGGCCGTCGTCATCGGCCACGCCATGGGCGCGCTGACCGCCTGGCAGCTCGCCGCCAAGCGCCCGGAACTGGTGCGCGGGCTGATCATCTGCGACATGCGGGCCTCGGCGCTGGGCGCGGCCTCGCAGCGCGAGTGGGAGAACTGGTTCGACGCCTGGCCCCTGCCCTTCGCCACGCTCGCCGACGTCCGCAAGTGGTTCGGCGAGGACGACCCCTGGGTGGAGCGCCGCAACGCGGCACGCGGTGAGTTCTACGCCGAGGTCATGCACGAGTGCCCGGACGGCTGGCGCCCCGTCTTCTCCCCCGAGGTGATGCTCAGGTCCCGCGAGGCGTGGGTGTACGACGCCCACTGGGAGGAGCTGGCCCAGGTACGGTGCCCGACGCTCGTCGTACGCGGCCTCGACGGCGAGCTGGGCCGCGCGGAGTCCCAGGAGATGGTCCGCGTCCTGCCCCGCGGGGAGTACGCGGAGGTCGCCGACGCCGGCCACCTCGTCCACTACGACCAGCCGGACGCCTGGCGCACGGCCATCGAGCCCTTCCTGGACGGCCTCCTCGACCCCCGCGACCCCTGGGACCTGGACGACGCACCCGGGCACGCCCCCGAACACCCCGAGGGCGAGGAGTAGGACGGGCCCGTCCGCACGGTTCACCCCCTGCCGACCGCGGCCAGGATCTCCGGCAGCCGCCGGGCCGTCCGCGGCGCCGCCAGCCGCAGGCCGGCGAACCCGACACCCGCCCCGTACGCGGTGCCCAGCGGCAGCAGCAGCCATGTCCGGGCGGTGCCGCCCGGGACGAGGTGCAGCCAGACGGTCAGGGCGATGACGGGCAGACACAGCAGGGCCGCCGCCACCATGCCGCCGAAGACCGGGATCCAGGCGAGGCCCGCCTGCCCCGGGGTGACGTTCTTGTGGCCCTCCTGCGGGACGGGGTACGGGAAGCGGGCCGAGGACCAGGCCCCGGTGGCCAGCATCGCGCCGAGCAGCGCGAAGGAGAGGCCCAGCGCACCGGGCAGCGCGGGCCAGTCGCCGAGCATCGCGGTGGTCAGGACGGTCACGAGCGTCGCGTACGGCAGGCTGATCACCAGCAGGGCGAGCGCCCGGCCGCGCAGCTCGACGTACGCGTCCCGGGGCGAGGCGATGGTCAGCGCGACCATCCAGAACGCGGACGCGTCCGGCCCGAACTGGTTGTACATCTGGACGCCGAGCATCCCGGCGGCGAAGCACGCGAACCAGACCGAGCCGGTGTTCTGCAGGGCGTTGAACACCGGCACGATCAGGCCGATCGCCAGCGAGGTCACCCAGGCCGTCCTGGTCCTCGGGTCGCGCCACGCGTACCGCAGACCGCGCTCCACGGTGGCGCCGGTACGCCCCTGGGGCAGGAGACGGCCGGGGCCCGCCGGGCGCGACCGGTGCCGCACCTCCCGCGCGTCCTGTCCCGCGGCCGGCAGGGTGGAACCGTCCGGCGAGGTCATCAGCCGGGCGAGGCGGCACGTCCGGTCCAGGTCCGGGCCGGCGTCCCGGCCGGTCGCGCCGACCAGTTCCGGGAAGGCCCGCTGGAGCGAGGGCGCGTCCCCCCGTACCTCCGCGAGCGGGCCGTGCGCGCGGACGCGGCCGGCGGCCATGACGGCCACCCAGTCGCACAGCGACTCGGCCAGTGCCATGACGTGGGAGGAGAGGACGACGGTGGCGCCCGACGCGGTGTACCGCTCCAGGACACCGCGGATGACCTGCGCCGAGACGGGGTCGACCCCCTCGAACGGCTCGTCCAGGAAGAGGATCTCGGGACTGTGGAGGAGGGCCGCGGCGAGACCCAGTCTCCTGCGCATGCCGGGCGAGCAGTCCACGAGGAGTTTGTGCCGGGCGCCCGCGAGGTCGAGGACGTCGAGGAGCCGGGCGGCACGCCGGTCGGCCTCGGCCCCGGGCAGACCGCGCAGTCCGCCCGTGTACGCGAGGAGTTCCCGCCCGGAGAGCCGCTCGAAGAGCCGCAGCCCCTCGGGGAGGACCCCGATGCGGGACTTCACCTCGACCGGGTCCCGCCACACGTCGAACCCGGCGACCTCGGCGGTGCCCTGGTCGGGGCGGAGCAGACCGGTGAGCATGGACAGGGTGGTCGTCTTGCCCGCCCCGTTCGGCCCGACCAGGCCGATGCAGCGGCCCGCGGGCAGCTCCAGGTCGATACCGGCGACGGCGACCTGCTCGCCGAACCGCTTCGTCAGGCCCCGCACGCGTACGGCGACCGCACCCGCTGAACCCTCACTCATACGATCACGATACGAGGGTTGCGCCCCTCAGGGACGCGGGGAACTGCGTGACCGGCCACGGCGATCCCGCAGTCACGTACCGGACCGTGAGCGGAACGCCTACCGCCGCCCGTCCCGCCCGCACGCGTACGCCAGCGGGGAGATGAGCTCCTCCGCGTCCGGCAGCCAGCGGTTCGCCGCGGTGGGGCGGCGCGCCCACTGCACCGGGCCCCGGGTGCCGTACCGCGTGGGCGGTGCCGCCACGTACTGGCCCTCGCCGAGCGTGGTCAGGTCGAGGGTCAGCGGGGACCAGCCCAACTTCCGTACGAGATCCGGCACCTTCACCGAGGCGCCGGGCAGCACGAAGAACTGCATGCGCCGGTCCGGTGTCCAGGTCACCGGACCGAGGGTGAGATCCATGCGCTCCATCCGGGCCAGCGCGAGGAGTCCGGCGCTCTCGGGCACGTCGATGGCGTCGAACGTGTGGCCGGTCGGCAGCAGGATCGAGGCGTTCGGCTGCTCGGACCACATGCGGCGCGCGACGGTCGCGCTGCCCGTCGCCCGGGTCGCCCAGTCCTCGCCCGCCGGGTGGGCACCGGGGACGGCACAGGCCGACTGGCCGCACGAGCAGACCTGGACGCCGTCGACGGTCTCCAGCCAGGTCCCGGGGAACACGTCCCAGTGGCGCTCTTCGGCATAACGTACTGCGGCTTCCAGGAGCGATTCGCCGCGCTGAACCGGAATTTGGGCAGCTTCAGGGCCCGCGATGGTCTCTTCCACGATGAACACAACTCTAGCCGTCATCAGGGGTTACGGATGTCGCGTGCGCGGGGGAGGAGCACCGTTTCGGCGTCCGGGGCGCATGGGTGCACACGTGGGGGCGCGCGGGAGGAAGAACGGCAGACGCCGGGTAACCACGTACGGGGGACGGTAGCTGCCTTTACCCCGGCAATCCTCGTAAGTCTCGCATTCTCGGTATGTCCGCGGGGCATTGATCGTCAAGGCCGGGTCCCGCCGGCGCGTACGGCGGTGAGGAACGCGGGTGCCCGCCGGGTGCCGCCGACAGGGAACGGCCGGTGAAGGCACGTCAACTCGGTGCGCGGGCAGGCACCGCAGCCACAGGGGGTACACACCATGGCCGCAAGGCCTCTCGTCGCCAGGCAGCCGAACGAACGGCTCCAGGCGCTCATCCAGGAAGCGGGCTGCTCCAACGCGGGGCTCGCCCGCAGAGTCAACATGTGCGGCGCGGAGCACGGTCTCGACCTGCGCTACGACAAGACGTCCGTGGCGCGCTGGCTGCGCGGACAGCAGCCGCGCGGGCGGGCGCCCGGCATCATCGCCGAGGCCCTCGGCCGCAAACTGGGCCGTACCGTCACGATCGACGAGATCGGCATGGCCAACGGCAAGAACCTGGCCTCCGGTGTCGGCCTGCAGTTCTCGCCGACCGTGCTCGGGGCCATCGAGCAGGTCTGCGAGCTCTGGCGCAGCGACGTCGGCCGCCGGGACTTCCTCTCCGGGTCCTCGGTCGCCGCCTCCGCGCTGGTCGAGCCGAGCCGGGACTGGCTGATCTCCCTGCCGGACCCGCAGGTGGCGCGCTCGGCCGGGCCGCGGGTCGGGGCCGCCGACGTGGCGGCCGTGAAGTCGATGACCCAGGCGCTGACGGACCTCGACCACACCTACGGCAGCGGGCACGTGCGCCCGGTGGTCGTGCACTACCTGAACAGCGTGGTCTCCGGGCTGCTGGCCGGCTCGTACCGGGAGGCCGTCGGGCGGGAACTGTTCGCGGCGGTCGCCCGGTTGACGGAGCTCGCCGGGTACATGGCCGTCGACACCGGTCAGCCGGGGCTCGCCCAGCGCTACTACATCCAGGCGCTGCGGCTCGCGCAGGCGGCGGGCGACCGCGGGTACGGCGGGTACGTCCTGGCCGCGTCCATGAGCCACCTGGCGGCGCAGCTCGGCAATCCGCGGGAGATCGCGCAACTGGCGCGCGCGGCGCAGGAGGGGGCGCGGGGGCGCGTCACTCCGCGCGCGGAGTCCATGTTCTACGCCGCGGAGGCGCGGGGGCACGCGCTGATGGGCGACGCGAAGGCGACCCAGCAGGCGGCCGGGCGCGCGGTCGAGGCCCTGGAGGGGGCCGACGCGAAGTCCGGTGACGACCCGGTGTGGATCCGGCACTTCGACGAGGCGTACCTCGCCGACGAGCTGGCGCACTGCCACCGCGACCTGGGGCAGGCCACGGCGGCCGCGCGGCGCGCCGAGGAGGCCCTGGCGGGGCACCCCGAGTCCCGGGCCCGGCGGCGCGCCATCGGACTCGTCCTGCTGGCCACCGCGCAGGTGCAGCAGCGCGACGTCGAACAGGCCTGCCACACGGGCCTGCAGGCGGTCGAACTGCTCGGCACCGTGCGGTCGGGCCGCGGCGCCGACTACCTGGAGGACTTCCAGCAACGGCTGGAGCCGTTCCGTGACGAGGCGGTGGTACGGGAGTTCGGCGCGCGGCTGGAGCTGCAGACCGCGGCCTGAACGGGCGCCGGGGGCACGGGTGATGACCGTGCCCCCGGTGATCCGGGAGGGGGCTTCGGGGGGACCTCGTCACGCGGACCCGGTAGCGTGGGCCGACGATGTCGGCAGGTCCCCATCAGGAGGAGTCCCGGTGACGCAGAGTGGACAGGGCGGGGAGCCCTCGGCGCGGATACCGCGCGAAGGCGTCGTGCTGCCCTCCGACGGCGGTGCGCCCCTCCTCCCCGGTGAGCAGGCGGTCGTGGCCCCCGGCCGGACCTGGGACCAGCCCTGGAGCCCGGGCCCGTCGGCGGCCCAGGAGCCGCCGACGCAGCACTGGGACGCGCGGGGGTGGGATGCGTCACAGCCCCCGGAGCAGCCACGGATGCCCGCGCAGCAGCAGACGCCGCCGGCACCGCCGGGTGCGGGACCGCTGCCGCCCGAGGGGGCGCGCTCACCCCGGCCGCTGCCGTACGGCACCGAGTCACCGGCGTACGGAACGCAGTACGAGGCACAGGGGCACGCGGCGCAGGGGCACGCGGCACAGGCGTACGGAACGCCGCCGCACGCCGCCGAGGCCGCCACCCAGTACATACCGCCGGTCGGCCCGGGCGCCCTGCCGCCCGAGATGCCCGCCGCGCCCGGGCCGGACGCCCAGGCCACGCAGTACCTCCCGCCCGTCCCGGCGCAGCAGCAGCCGGGTGCCGCGCCGCCGCAGCGCACCCCCCCGGACGTGTTCGACAACCTGTTCCGCAGCGAGCCGGGCGACGCCGCGGCCGGGCCCGCCCAGCGGCCGCACCCGCAGGCCGCCGGGGACGGACGGGGGGCGCAGGGCCCCAGACCGCCCCACGCGGCGGCCGGTGGCCGGGCCGCCGCCCGCCGTGACACCGACCGCGGGCGCACCGGCTCCCGGGTGCCGCTGATCGCGGCCGTCGGCGTCGGCATCGCCGCGCTCGGCATCGGCGCGGGCGCCCTGCTCGGCAGCGGCGACGGCGGAGGCGGCGACGGGCAGAAGCAGAGCGTCGACCCGGCCGTCGCGGCGGCCGCGTCCGACCCCGCGTCGGCGTCACCGGACACCGACCCGGCGAAGGAACAGGCCGTCGCCCTGGACCAGTTGCTGGCGGACAGCGGCGACAGCCGGGAGAGCGTGATCAACGCGGTCGGCGACGTCAAGGCGTGCAAGGACCTCGACCGGGCGGCCGCCGATCTGCGCGACGCCGCACAGCAGCGCAGCGACCTCGTCACCCGGCTGTCGGAGCTCTCCGTCGACAAGCTGCCGAACCACGCCGAGCTGACCGCCGCGCTCACCAGCGCCTGGAAGGCCTCCGAGTCCGCCGACAACCACTACGCCGCCTGGGCCGACCAGGCCGCCGGCAAGAAGGGCTGCCGCAAGGGCGAGGCGCGCACCACCGGCGAGACCCGGGCCGGCAACAAGGCCAGCGCCACGGCCAGCGCCGAGAAGGAGAAGGCCGCCGAGCTGTGGAACGCCATCGCGGCCGACCACGGCCTGACCCGGCGTCAGGCGTCCCAGCTCTGACCGTGCCCCGCGGGGGCGCGGGAGTGCGCGACCGGCCACAGCACGCCGGCGTGTGCGGCACCGGGCCCCGGCGGAGCGCCTAGCCGGCGTTCTCCAGTGTCTGCCGCACGTTCACGAAATCCTTCCGCGCGGCCACCAGCCGGCCGTCGCGTACGACCTGGAAGGTGACGTCGGAGTTGACCAGGCGCGGGAAGTCACCGGCCGCGATGAGGTCCTCGAAGCGCCAGCGCAGCGTCGGCGTGAGCCCTCCCGTGGTCACCTCCAGACCGTCGTCGAGGGCCCGCCGGATGCTGCGCGCGCTGATCTCCTCCTCGCCCAGCTTCTCGACGACCGCCTCGAACACGGTGTACGCCACCCACGTGGTCTGCACCCCCGGGTCCGAGGCGTCGATGCGGTTGTCACCGAAGGCGTGCTCGTCGATGACCTCGTTCATGGTGTTCCAGCGCGCGTCGGTCTCCTCCGGGTACCAGCCGGTGACGTACGCCCCCTCGTACGGCCCGGAGCTGCCGCCGGTGGCGTCGAGCCGCGACTGGTCGACGCTGCCGAGCACGGAGCCGATGCGCACCTCGGAGGAGTCGTCGCGGACGCGCCGGAAGGAGTCCATGAAGGTGTCGGTGCGGTCGCCGAGCGAGGGCACCACGCACCCCGTGCTGCTCGTGTCCGACGTGGCGCGGGCCAGCGCCCGCCCGGCCGCGTCCGTGTACGAGGTGGCGTCCTCGGCGGCGAGCTGGTCCGTGACGGCGGCGTGCTCCCCGGTGCGCAGCCCGGCGTCGAGGAGCACCGGCATGGTGTCGCCGACGACCGAGTCGGGGCGGACGAGGACGACGGTGCCACAGGCGTCGGCGAGCTGCTCGCCGAGACCGGCCAGGAGCGAGAACTGGCCGCCGTTGACCGGGTAGGAGATCGAGCTGGTGAACTCGTCGGAGGTGACGCCGTAGCCGCCCATGTACGGGATGCCCGCCGACTCCAGGGGGGAGAGGAAGGAGCGGCCGTGCTGGCTGTACGAGCCGACGACCGCGACGGCGCCCTCGTCGACCGCGCGCTGGGCGCACGCCGCGGCGCCCACGGCTTCGTTGTCGTCGTTGCAGGTCAGGACGCGCAGTTCGCGGCCGTCGAGGCCGCCCCGGGAGTTCACCCAGCGGGCGTAGGCCTGGGCCATGGCGGGCATGCCGGGCTTGTTGGTGGCGGCGGTGTCCTCCGGCGCCCACGTCATGACGGTGATCGGCTCGTCCGTGCCGCCCCCCGAGGTGCCGGGGACGACACCGCAGCCGACGGCGAGCGACGCGCAGGCCGCGAGGGCGCCCGCGGACAGCACGGAGGTGCGCGTGCCGCCTCTCCGTGCTGCCCGCCCGCGCGGTGCGTGGCCCTCCGGGACGGGCCGGGTACGGACGGGGAGGAAATTGCGCAAGTGTCGCTTGCCGGTCATGAAAGCGCACGATTCCGCCACACCGCCAACCGGGGAGTGACGAGCGGTCAACGCGAGGTGGCCGGGAGGTGAATTGCGGGGGTCGTGGGCCGCGGCCGTGCGAGGAACGTACGATCGGTGGTCGTGCAAGGTGCGGACAACTCTTCCCGTCGCGGCCGTCGCTCATCCACCATGGGCGGCATGCCACTGAACGACATGCCGTGGTGGCGCTGGCGCAGCAATGTGCGCTCCGCGCTGCACATGCTCTCCGACCCGGTGTTCCAGCGGGACGTCTGGCTGGCCGGTGTCGACGGATACGGGGACGTCACCGACGCCGTCTACCGGCTGGTGGAGGACACCTGGCTGGACAACTGGTCCGCGGAGAAGTACGTGGGCACGATATTCCGTGACTCCCAGGAGGCGGCCCTCGTGGACACCGCCGTGCTGCGGGTCCTGCGGATCATGCACCAGGTCGGACCGGACGCGCCGGTGGCCGCCTACCTGGAACACCACGCGTGGCCGGAGGCGGTCCGGGCGGCCCGCGACGCGCACGTACGCATGGCGGCGAGCGACGCCGAGGACCCGGACACACCACCGCGGACGCTCGAGGTGCTGCGCATCATGACGCGGACGGGGTAGGGGCGGCGGACTGGGCCTGCCGGGAAGGGGGCCCGCCGGGACGGGGCCCGCCGGACCTGGCACCCGCCGGGAAGGGGGCCCGCGGGGCCGGGGGCCCGCCGGGACGGGAACCTGCGGGGCGGGGCTTGCGAAACTGAGGGTCCGCCGGGACGGGGCTTGCCCCGGTGGACTGGGCCTGCCGGGACCGGGGGCCCGCGGGGCGGGGCTTGCCGGAGTAGGGGTCCGCGGAATCGGGCGTCCGCCGGTACGGGGCTCGTCTCGGTGGAGTGGGCTTGCCGGGACCGGGGGCCCGCGGGGCCGGGTGTCCGCCGGGCCGGGGGCCCGCGGGGCGGGGCCGCCGAATCAAGGGTCCGCGGGGCCGGGCGTCCGCCGGGACGGGACTTGCCCCGGCGGAAGGGGTTCGCCGGGGCCGGGACCGGGGGCCCGCGAGACGGGTCCGCGGAGCAAGGAAGCGCCGGACAGGGCCCGGGCGCCCGCGCGTGTGTGGCCGCGTGGGTGACCAGGGAGCGGGACGCCCGGCCGGGCGGGGCGCGTCTGTGGGATTCTGTCCTGCATGAACGAGCAGCCCAACCGAGCCGCGGTCCCCGCCGACCAGTACGTCCTCACCCTCTCCTGCCCGGACAAGCAGGGCATCGTGCACGCCGTGTCGAGCTACCTCTTCATGACCGGCTGCAACATCGAGGACAGCCAGCAGTTCGGCGACCACGACACGGGCCTGTTCTTCATGCGGGTGCACTTCTCGGCCGACGCCCCGGTGACCGTGGAGAAGCTGCGGGCGAGCTTCGCGGCGATCGGTGACTCCTTCCACATGGACTGGCAGATCCACCGGGCCGAGGACCGGATGCGCGTCGTCCTCATGGTCAGCAAGTTCGGCCACTGCCTGAACGACCTGCTGTTCCGCGCGCGGATCGGCGCGCTGCCGGTGGACATCGCGGCCGTGGTGTCCAACCACACCGACTTCGCCGAGCTCGTGGCCTCGTACGACATCCCCTTCCACCACATCCCGGTGACGAAGGACACGAAGGCGGAGGCCGAGGCGCGGCTGCTGGAGATCGTGCGCGCCGAGGACGTGGAGCTCGTCGTCCTCGCCCGCTACATGCAGGTCCTCTCCGACGACCTGTGCAAGCAGCTCAGCGGCCGGATCATCAACATCCACCACTCCTTCCTGCCGAGCTTCAAGGGCGCCAAGCCGTACCACCAGGCTCACGCGCGCGGGGTGAAGCTGATCGGTGCCACGGCGCACTACGTCACCGCCGACCTCGACGAGGGCCCGATCATCGAGCAGGAGGTCGAGCGGGTCGGCCACGACGTGACCCCCGACCAGCTCGTCGCCGTCGGCCGGGACGTGGAGTGCCAGGCGCTCGCGCGCGCGGTGAAGTGGCACGCGGAGCGGCGGATCCTGCTGAACGGGCGCCGGACGGTCGTCTTCGCCTAGGCCGGCACCCGGGCGCGGCGCGGCTACATCCGGCTCAGTGAGGCGGCCGCGTACAGGACGTCGCGGATCGCCTCCCGGTCGCCGTCCTGGCCGGCCGCCGCCTCCTGCGGCGGCACGTGCCCCGCGGCCAGCCGGCAGAACTCCACACCGTCCAGCGCCACGTGGGCGACCTCGTGCGCGGCGGAGCCCACCGCGGCCGGTGAGTCCAGCGGGATCAGCCACTCGCCCCCGCCCAGACCCTCTATCTCCAGACGCAGACTGCGGCCGGGCGCGCCCGCCGTCACCAGGTGGCGCACCTGCCGCGGCGGCCCCGCGAGCCCGGCCCGGCGCCGCTCGGACAGGACCGCGGGCAGCATCCGGGCCGCCAGGTCGATCATCCGGTGCAGATGGCGCGGGGCGGGCGGCCCGTACGGGTAGTCCACGGCCTCGGCGATGTCCTCCGCGTGGATCCAGCACTCGAAGGCGCGGTCCACCATCGCGTCGCGCAACGGCAGCTCGAAGCCGCCGTACGGCACCGTCAGGCCGCCGGAGCCGTCGCCCGCGAAGGACACCGTACGGACCAGGCCGTGGCTCTGCTCGCGCCACGGCCCGCGCACCGCGCGCGTCAGCGGGAAGCGGGAGGCGCGCCAGTACGCCTCGGTGCGGGCCTGCGGGGTCGGGGCCTCCGCCGGTGTCTCCAGCGGGTCGTCGAGGCCGAGCGCGACCGCGACGAGACCGTCGACGCTCAGCAGGTGGGCGATGATCCCGGCGACGGTCGTCCGGCGGCTCGTCGTGCCCTCCCCGCGGAACCACCGCAGCCGTACGGGCGTGTGCCAGTCGGCGTCCCCGATGTCCTGCAGCAGCGCGTCCAGCCGCGCCACCTCCGCGTCGTACGGCGTGGCCCACCCCGGTACGGGGATGCGGGGCGGCCGGCGGCCGAGGCAGGACTCCAGGACGCGGGTGCGCAGTCCCGGGTCCACGTCGAGGCTCTCCGTGGGGTGCAGCAGGCCCACGGCCGCGCGCAGCCGCAGGGCCTCCTCGGCGCAGGTGCCGCAGACACCTAGGTGGTCCTCCACGGCCGCCGTCTCCTCCGGCGCGCAGGCGGCCAGCGCCCACGCCCCGAGCAGCGACTTCAGCACCGGGTGCGGCAGGCCCGGGGGCGCGGGAACCGCATCGGGCAGCGGCAGCCCGGTGTCCTCGACGGGCGCCCGCGGCAGCGGTATGCGCGGCGGCCCGGCCTCGCCGTGCCCACCGCCGCCTCCGGGGCCGCCCGGTTCCCGGGGGCCGCCCGGTCCGTTCGGATCATGTGGGCGGCTGTGGGGGTCACTTGGGCGGCCGTGGGGGCGGCCCGGCCCGTCGACGTCCTTCCCCTCCGGGTCCTTCCCCTCCGGGTCCTTCCCCTCCGGGTCCTTCCCCTCCGGGTCCTTCCCCTCCGGGTCCTTCCCCTCCGGGTCCTTCCCCTCCGGGCCCTTCCCCTCCGTCCCGTCTTCCTCGCCCGCGCTCTCCACGCCCCGGCTCCCGTGCTCCTCGTCGTCCTCGTGGGCCCCGTACCCGCGGCGCCCCGCCGTCCCGTCGTGCCCGGCGCCCTCGCCGTGCTCCCCGTGTGCCTCGAACCGGTCCGCGTCGCCGGTCACACCGCACCCCCGTGACCGGGCGGACCCCCGGAGGAGCCCGTGTCGTGGGCGGTGGCCAGGAGCTGGAGGCCGAGGCGGAGCCGGCGGCGGGCCTCCTCCTCGGTGATGCCGAGATCGGCGGCCGTCTGCCGGTAGTCCCTGCGCCGGAAGTACGCCCGCTCCAGGGCGGCGCGCAGCGGCACGGGCATGGAGGTGACGATGTAGTCGGCGCGGGCGGCCACCGAGGCGCTGCGCACCCTGCGCTCCAGCTCCTGCGCGCCGCCCTCGTCACCGTCGGCGAGCGTCGCGGCCCCGGTGGCGCGCAGCCGCCGTACGGCGAGGCGGTGGGTGAGCGCGGCCATCCAGGAGCGCAGCGGGCCCTGTCTGGGGTCGTACGACTCCGGGTCCTCCCAGACGTGGGCGAACACCTCGCGCGTGATGCTGTCGGCCGCCCGTTCGTCTCCGAGCACGCGGTGGGCAAGACCGTGCACGAGTGAAGCGAACCGGTCGTAAAGCTCGCCGAGCGCCGCCGCCTCGCCGCGCGCCAGCCGCTGCTGCATCTTGCGGTCCCAGCGGGGCGGTGCGTCCTTCGCCGCCATGTGCCCCCTCATCCCTGCCCGTGCCTGCGCGTTCCGGATTCAGCGTGGTGTTCTCCGCCCTCCTGAATGTAGTCGGCACGTCCCTGGGCGCACGCCCCTTTGTGGCAATGTGCGCCCCCGGTACGGCGGAAGGTGGTATGGACCGGACAGAGGTTCTCTTTGTCCCTCTTCACGTACGAGACAGCGCTTACCCCGCCTGATATCGAGCACGCGTGACTGCTTTGGATCGGAAGGGACTGCTCAGGCCCGAAATGGCTAGTCTTGGCCCATACTTTCGGCCAGCGGTCGGTGTTTCATGGGGATCACGGTGGGGCAGCGGCGCAGGAAGAAGCGAAATGGCGTCTTCCGTTTTCCGGTTCGGGAGTGCCGGATCCGGGATCCCTCGGTGGCGGGCGACGGAGAGGCGGGGCGGTGACGCTCAAGGTGACCGACGGGCAGCGCGGGAAGTGGGCCGTGCTCCAGGTGTCGGGCGAGATGGATCTGGTGACGTCCCCGGTGCTGCGCCAGCGGGTGCACGACGCCGTGGCCGACGGGCGCCGCAGTCTGGTCCTCGATCTGTCGGGGGTCGTCTTCTGCGACTCAAGCGGCGTCGGCGTGCTGATCGCCACCCGCCGCCTCATACGGTCCTGCCAGGGCCGGCTGCGCCTGATCCTGCCGCCCGAGAGAACGCCCATGGGCGTTCGCGGCCCGGGCTCCACCGGACGCGCGCAGGGTGCGCACGTCAACCGCGTCCTCGGCGCCCTCGGCGTCCGGCGCCTCTTCGAGGTGCACCCTGACGTGGCCTCGGCCGTCGCCGCGGACCCGGACGACGACGAGGAGGCCGGACCCCTCTCGGCGTGACGCACCCCGGCTCCACACATGCGGCTCCACGCAGGCGGCTCCACACGTGCGGCTCCACGCAGGCGGCTCCACGCATGCGGCTCCACACGTGCGCGGGAGTGTTGTCGCGGAATCACCAGTCCTGGCACAGCCGTCGCTTTCCGTCGCTTTCCCCCTCCCGTACCTGCGCAGACGTCGTACGCTCCGTGCGAGACACCCCACGTGACGACGTAAGGCGGGCCCGAACAGACATGGTCAGCACCGAGTACGAGCGCAGGATCGCCGCCCGGTTCGCCACCTTCGACCAGGACGGCAACGGCTGGATCGACCGGGAGGACTTCAGCGCGGCCGCGAAGGCCGTCCTCGTGGAGTTCGCCACCACGCCCCGGTCCGACAGGGGCCAGGCCCTGTACAGCGGCGCAGAGGCGTTCTGGCAGGGCATGGCGGGCATAGCGGACCGGGACGGCGACCAGCGCATCACCCGGGACGAGTTCGTGAACGGCGCGGTGAAGCGGCTGCGCGACAACCCCGACCGGTTCGCCGAGATCGCCCGCCCCTTTCTGCACGCGGCGCTCGCCGTCGCGGACGCCGACGGCGACGGCTCGGCCACGGTCGAGGACACCGTCCGGGTGCTCAGAGCCCTCGGCGTGCCCGAGGAGGCCGCCGGTGCCGCCGCCGCGCGCCTCGACACCGACGCCGACGGCAAGGTGGGCGAGCGGGAGATCGTGACGGCGTTCGCGCGCTACTTCACGGTTCCGGAGTGACCGCGGCACCGTCCGGCATCGAACTCCCGCACATCACCGAGCGTTGACACCGGGTTGTGTCCTGAGTGTGACTCGTCACAACCCGGAGTCGGCATTCCGCTCCGGTACCTTGTGTGAAATGCGCGTGCATCCGTGGCCGAGCCGTCCCGGTGTTGCCCCCGAGGCGGCCCCCGGATCCCGCCGGCGTGCGCGGCTCACCGAGGTGGGAACGGGCGTGCACCCCCCTGTTCGACTCGCCGTCGCGAGCGTCGCACAGTATGCCGCAGGCGTACTCCTTCGCGCTGGAATATGCCCGAAGCGCTTGTTGGCGTGACTCTGCGTCAACCATGCTGGAGACGATGGAGATCACGCTGGGTGATCCCCGTACGGTACGGGCCACGGAGACGGTGGCCGATCAGAAGACGACCACGATCGTGGCCTTGTCCAGGCCCGAGGCGATGTGTCCGCCGGTTCGGATGGTGTGAGCGGTGCAGGTGCTTCAAGTGCAGCTGGAGGTCGGGCCCGACCCCGCGGAGGTGGGGCGCGCCCGTAAGTGGGCCCGTTCCCGGCTGGCCGGTTCCGGGATAGAGGCCGACGAGTCGCTGGCCGAGACGCTGATCTTGCTCGTGTCCGAACTGGTCACCAACGCCGTGGTGCACACCGGCTGTCCGGCCGTGCTCCGGCTGCTGCTGCGGGAGCCGCCCGGCGGTGCCGCGGGGACCGTCCGCCTGGAGGTGGCCGACGCCTGCGACCGGCCCCCGGTGCCGCGCTGCGCGGAGAGCGACGACACGAACGGGCGCGGCCTGTCCCTCGTCGAGGGGCTCGCCGACCGCTGGGGGTGGAACGCCGAGGGCGTCGGCAAGCGCATCTGGTGCGAACTCGACCGGTGCGCCCCCGGACCGGAGCACGCCGCGGCCCCCGTCGCCGCCGCGGTGGCGTACCAGGGGCTGACGTACGAGGCCGTGTAGGTCCCCGTGCACCCCGGGCTCGCGCGCTCCCGGGGCCGCGCACTCCCGGGCCCGTGCGCGGTCGGGTGCGCCGGGGAATGCTCCCGTACGCGCCGTCATGAACAGGTCCTTAACCGGCATATCGCCGCCGGGGTGTTGACGTGTCGTGTCCGTTTGATCACGCTTGTGTTCAGCGATTCGCCGTGAGGGGACGCCGAGGGTTCCGGTGACGGGGGCCCTCGACGAGTGTGGGTCGTGACCGGCGCCGGCTCCCACAGGGACGGACGACCCGCCGCGGCGGATCTCCGGGGAGCGGGTGAGTGTGCCGGAGCCGGATGGCGGCGCGCGGTGCCGCGCTCGGGGCGGGCAGCGGCGCGCCGCCAACCGGAACTTCCTCCACAGGCTGTGGACAACTTCTCGCGACCGTCGGCCGCCGTGCGGTTCACCCCCGGCGGCTCACGCCCGAGGGTTCACGCCCGGGCGCGGATCCGTTCCACCCCCGTGCCCTTGCGGTCGATCCTCCTCGCGATCTTCCGGGCGTCGGCGGCGAGTTCACGGAGCATGCCGCTGATGGGATTGGTGAAACCGGTGAAGTACAGGCCGGGGGCGTGCTTCAGGGTGCGGGCGCCGCGCGGAATCGGTCTGCCGCGCCCGTCGAGCACGCCGAGGTGGCCGACGACGTCCTCGAGGCCGCGCCGGTAACCGGTGGCGGCGATCACGCTGTCGGGCTCGGCGCGCCCGCCGTCCGCGAGGAGCACCGTGCCGCCCTCGAAGCCCTCCACCGCCGCCACGACCTCGACCCGCCCCCGCCGTACGGCGTCGACGATGCCGACGTCCTGGACGGGGATGGCGCCCGCGCGCACCCGGGAGTAGAGCCCGGCGGAGGGGCGGGGCAGCCCGTGGGCGGACAGGTCCGGGACGCTGATCCGGCAGACCGCCCTGGCGAGGAGGTCGACGAGGAACACGGGCAGCCGCCGTACGGCGATGGCCGTGAACTGGGACGGCCAGCCGGCCGTGGAACGGCGCACGATGTGCGGCGGGGTGCGCACGGCGAGCCGTACCCGCTCGGCGCCGCCCTCAGCCAGGTCGACGGCTATCTCGGCACCGGTGTTGCCCGCGCCGACGACCAGGACGTCACGGCCGGCGTAGGGCGCGGCGGTGCGGTACTCCCGCGCGTGCAGCAGCTCGCCGGTGTACGTGTCGCGGCCGGGCCAGTCGGGCAGGCGGGGCGTGTGGTTGTGGCCGGTGGCGACGACGACCGCGCTGCCCAGCAGTTCGCGGCCGCCGCTGGCGCGCAGCAGCCAGCCGCCGCCGTCGGGAGCCCGCTCCACGCGGGACACCTCGACCCCGGTGACGATCTCCAGCTGGTGGTGCTCCGCGTACTTCTCCAGATAGCGCACCATGTCGGCGCGCGACACCCAGCGCCCGAACCGGCGCGGCATCCGCAGCCCCGGCAGCGACGACAGCCGCCGGGTGGTGTGCAGCCGCAGCCGGTCGTAGTGCCGCCGCCAGGACGCGCCGACCCGGTCGGACCGCTCCAGCACGACGGCCCGTACGCCGCGGGCCCGCAGGGCGTACGCCACGGACAGCCCGCCCGGGCCGCCGCCGACGACGTACACGGGACGGTCGGGGCGAAGCGGTGCGGAAGGGGCCGCGGGCGAAGCCGTGGTGGGGGTGGAGCCGGTGGACGCTGTGGTGTCGGCCATGACGCCGAGCGTAGGGACGCCCGCTTCCGGTGGGTCTCGGTCGAGCGCGGAATCGGTTGCGGATTGATCACGGGGCCGGCCGTCGCGTCACGCGGGCAGATGGGGCAGGCGGGCGCGTATGCGGTCGGTGGTGGTGACGACCGCGCAGCAGCCGGCGGCGTGCTCCAGGGCGTCGGTGTGGAACCGCTGGGTGAAGTCGGCGGTGGCGTCGGCGACCAGGAAGGGCTGCACGGTGTGGGCGAACGCGTCCAGGGCGGTGTGCAGGATGCCGATGTGGGTGTAGACGCCGCACAGCAGGATCTGATCGCGGCCGAGGGCGCGGAGGAGGTCCAGGAGGGGGGTGCGGTGGAAGGCGCTGTAGCGGAGCTTGGTGATGACGGTGTCACCGGGGCGCGGAGCGAGGTCGTGGTGGATGGCGTGGTGCTCGCCGCCCGCGGGTACCCCCGGACCCCAGAAGTCGGTGAGCAGCCCCCGCTGTTCCGCCGGAGTGCCCCCGGGCTGGGCGGTGTACACGACGGGGATGCCGGTGCGGTCGCTCACGGTGCGCAGGACGAGGGTGTTGGCCAGCATGTCGGTCAGGGGCGGCCGCCCGGCGGGGTAGGACGTGAGGAAGTAGCGCTGCATGTCGTGGATGAGGAGTGCGGCGCGGTGCGGTTCGGGCTCCCAGGAGGCGATGTTGACGGGGAGTTGGTGCGGGCCGGGCATGGGATAAGGGGTGATCACGGGGAGCTGTCGGTACATGCCGTCCGTAGTAGCAACGCGGACCGGCCGCAGCCAGGCGGCATTCCGGTCGAAGTGGCTCGTCACGGAACCTCACGGGGCGTTGTATACCATCTCGGACCTCCGTGACATTCCCTCGCTCCGTCCCTGTTCCGCGGCCCCGGTGACGGGGTGAGGTTTCGTACGGGTTTCAATGGGCCGATGGCCGACCTCGAAGACAAGTTCCCGTCCCAGCCGCCCGTTCCACCGGCTTCCCCCTCGGGCTCCTCACCTTCCTCACCTTCCTCGCCGTCCTCGCCGTCCTCGCCTTCCTCGTCCTCCTCGCTTCCTCCGCGCGAGCTGCGCGGGCACGGGCTGCTGTTGCGCCCGTGGGACCCGGAGTCCGAGGCCGACGTCGAGGCGTGGCTGCGAGGGGTGTCCGACCCGGAGTTCAAGCGGTGGAACACGCCCCTGAAGCCGGTCGACGACATCGAGGACGCCCGGGAGTCGCTGCGGCTGCGGGCCGAGTGGGACGAGGAGGGGCAGAGCGTCTCGTTCTGCGTCACGGAGGAGGGGAGCGGCACCCGGCTCGGGCACATCGGCATCAACAAGATCGACCCCTTCATGCGGGTCGCCGTCGTCGGCTACTGGATCCTGCCCGAGGCCCGGGGGCGCGGTGCCGCGGGCCGTGCGCTCCGGCTGGCCGCCCGCCACGCCTTCGACGGGCTGGGCCTGCACCGTCTCGAACTGGGCCACGCCCTCGGGCACGAGGCCTCCTGCCGCATCGCGGAGCGCTGCGGGTTCCCCTACGAGGGCACGCTGCGCGGCGCGATGTTCGACGCAGGCCGGCACGACGCGTTCCGCGACGTCCACCTGCACGCGCGCCTCGCCACGGACCCGGAGCCCGTCACGGCCACAGCAGCTCCCTGAGCCAGCCCTCCGCCCGGCGCCGGTACGCCAGCCGCACGTGCCGCCGCCGTTCGTCCCCCTGGAAGAACTCGACCTCGTCCGGCCGGAGCACGTACACCGTCCAGGAGGGCACCGCCGCGTCCGGCTCGCGCCGGGCACGGTCCCAGGCGTCCGCCGAGGCGCGCTCCAGCTCCGCGTACGAGGGCAGCGCGTCGCTCTGCCGGCCCACGAGCGCGGCGGCCAGCGCCCCGGTGGAGCGGGCGTGCAGGTCGGCGTGGGCGGCCTCGGCGGACGCGGTCCGCACCGGGCCCCGCACCCGCACCTGGCGTCCCAGCACCGGCCAGTAGAAACCGAGTGCGGCGTACGGCCGGGCCGTGAGCTGCCGTCCCTTCCGGCTGTCCGCGTGCGAGGCGAAGTGCCAGCCGTCCTCGTCGGCGCCGTGCAGCACGACCGTCCGTACGTCCGGGGTGCCGTCCGCGTCCGCCGTGGCGAGGGACATGGTGTGCGGCTCGGGCTGCCCGGCCGCCGCGACCTCCGCGAACCAGCGCCGGAACAGCGGCAGCGGCTGCGCGGGGGCCGTGTCCGGATCGAAGCGGGGCAGTTCCGTGACCTCCGGGTCCCACACCCGAAGGGACCGCAGCAGTGCGGCGAGACCGGTGTCGCTGTCGCTGTCGTTGCTCATGCCCCGATTGTCACGCGATCCGGCGCACGGCCGCCCCGCGCGCCACCCGTCTCACACGTCCGGCAGCGAACCGAGGTCGGACGACACCCAGCGCTCGGGCCGCATGCGGACGATCACCTGCTCGCCGTGGTGCGCCAGGGAGTAGTCCACGAAACGGTCGACCCGGTCGGCCGGCAGGTAGCGGGACGTGATCTCCCGGACGTGCTCGGCGGTCGCGGGGACCGTGCCGACGACGGGGCCCTCGACCGACACGTACCGGGCGGTGGGCTCGGTCCGGTCCACCAGCAGGGCGAACCGGCCCGCCGCGCCGATCAGCCGGTTCTTGCGGGAGTCCCGCCCGGTCAGGATCCACACGTCGCCACCGGGCGTGTACTGGTACCAGACCGGCACGGTCAGCGGGGCCCTCCCCGCCCCGGCGTCCACCGCGAGCGCGGCGGTGTGCGGCTCGGCCAGGAACGTCTCTCGCTCTTCGCGGGTCAGTGCCATCTCGGCCTCCTCCGGAGGTACGAGGTACGGAGCGGACGCCTTCGTCCGCTCCGGTCAGCGACGGCCGCGCCGCCCGGTATTCCGGGCCCCGGGAAACGCCGCGGGCGGCGGTCCACTCGCATCGGTGGACCGCCGCCCGCATGACAGGACGTGAGCCGGGGAGCGCCCGCACGGCGCCGGTCGTGTTACCTGGTGGGCTTCCTCCCCGTGACGCCGAGGTGGACCAGGAGGGCCAGGTTCGGCTTGAGTTCGGCGGGCTTGACGCCCTGGAAGCTCTTCTGGTGGGAGGCCACCGAGGCGAGCATCGCGACGAGGGCGCCGGCGACGGCCGCCGGCTTGACGTCCTTGTCGATCCTGCCCTTGGACTGGAGTTCGGTGATCGTGGCGGCGAGGGAGCCCGTCACGGAGCTGAGGATCTTCGCACGGATCTTCGCGAAGCGCTTGTCGCCCTCGGCGGCGCCCAGGTCGACGACGCGGAGGAGCGCGTCGTTGCGCCGCCAGAAGTCCAGGAAGCCCTCGACGAGGTCCTGCGCGGTCCGCCAGCCGGCCCGGCCGACCCAGGAGCCCTCCTCCAGCACCTCGGACAACCCGGCGCCCTCCGCCGCCATTTGCTCGGCGAGCTCCAGGACGGCGCCTTCGACGTCCGGGAAGTACTGGTAGAACGTCGCGGGCGAAGTGCCCGCCTTCCGGGCGACGTCGATGACCTTGACGTCCCGGTACGGGGACGAGCTGAGCATCTCGCTGAGGCAGTCGAGCAGTTTCTGCCGCGTCGCCTGCCCGCGCCGGCCCGCCACGCGGCCGTCGACGGTACGTACTTGTCCTGTCATGCCGTCAGCTTACCGAGGGGTGATCTGAGCGCTATTCGGCCGACTGCAAATGGGGACCACGGCTTCCACCAAGGGGTTCACGGGATCAGGGGTGCTGTCGAATGGCGTGATTCTTTCGCTCCCGCCGCTCCCGCATCCTCCTCTCCCGGGGGCCCGGACGGACCACTTCCGCCGCGCACGTCACGGCGAACCCGTCTAGCTTGGCCGCATGGCCGAAACCGCGGCAGCCGTTGCGTACGGGGAGGGCGTCCCCTGCTGGGTCGACGCCCAGCTCTCCGACGTCGAGGCGGGCAAGCGGTTCTACGGCGGGCTCTTCGGGTGGGACTTCCACGAGGTGCCCGAGGCGCACGACGCACGGGGGGCCCACGGCCGGCAGGGGCCATCCGTGGGGGCCTTCCTGGGCGGCGAGGCCGTCGCCGGGCTGGCGCCCAAGGCGGACGGGCGGCTGCCGACGGTGTGGACCGTCCACTTCACCACCCCGGACATCGCCGCCCTGGTCGGGCGGATCCGCGCGGCCGGCGGGCAGGTGATCACCCCGCCCACCCCGGTCGGCACCCTCGGCGCCGCGGCCCTGGCCACCGACCCCGAAGGGGCCGTCTTCGCGCTGTGGCAGCCCGGCACCCGCTGCGGCTTCGGCCGCCGCCACCTCCCCGGCTCCTTCACCTGGGCGCAGCTGTACGCCCGGGACGTCAACGTCGCCGAGTCCTTCTACGGGTACGTCTTCCACGACGCCCTCTTCGGGCCCGGCGCCGCCCCGGACTTCGGCCGCGCCGCCCTCTCCGAGGTGTTCCCGCCCGAGATGCCGCCCCACTTCCTCGTCCACTTCGCCGTGACGGACCTCGGCGAGGCGCTGGGGACCGTGGAGCGCCTCGGGGGACGGGTCCGGGCGCTGCCGTTCGGGGCGTCCTACGGGCGGGTGGCCGTCGTCACGGACGACCAGGGGGCGTCGTTCGCGTTGCTCCAGCGGGACTGGCAGGGTCGTACCAGCGCTCCGTGAGGTGCCGAGGGACGCACTCGCGGCGCGCTTCGGGACCGTAAACCATGGGTTTGTCCTGAGACACCCCGATATGTCACCGGGTTCGCACCAGGTGGCCCAGGAAGGAAGAATCGGGGTGCGTGCCGCCACGGCGGTGCCGTGGTGAGACGCTGCACGGGGTCGCGGGCATTCGAGGGCGACGCGGCCCGTACGGGGAGGTGGCAGGGCAAGTGGTGGATCAGCTGACGCAGCACGATCCGCGGCGGATCGGGCCGTTCGAGGTGCTGGGACGGCTGGGTGCCGGCGGTATGGGGCTGGTCTATCTGGCGCGGTCGGCGTCGGGCCGGCGCGTGGCGATCAAGACCGTCAGAACGGAACTCGCCGAGGACCAGTTGTTCCGGGTGCGGTTCACCCGCGAGGTCGAGGCGGCCCGCGCGGTGTCCGGGTTCTACACGGCGGCGGTGGTGGACGCCGATCCGCGCGCCGCCGTGCCGTGGCTGGCGACCGCGTACGTGCCCGCGCCCTCGCTCGAGGAGATAGTGAACGAGTGCGGGCCACTGCCCGCCCAGGCCGTGCGCTGGTTCGCGGCGGGCGTCGCCGAGGCCCTCCAGTCCATCCACGGCGCGGGCCTCGTCCACCGGGACCTCAAGCCGTCCAATGTGCTGGTGGTCGAGGACGGCCCGCGCGTCATCGACTTCGGTATCGCCTCCGGTGTCTCCAACACCCGGCTGACCATGACGAACGTCGCCGTCGGCACCCCCGCCTACATGTCGCCCGAACAGGCGAAGGACTCGCGCAGCGTCACCGGCGCCAGTGACGTGTTCTCCCTCGGCTCGATGCTGGTCTTCGCGGCGACCGGGCACGCGCCCTTCCACGGCGCCAACCCCGTCGAGACCGTGTTCATGCTGCTCCGGGAGGGCCCGGACCTCACCGGGCTGCCGGACGAACTGCGGCCGCTGATCGAGTCCTGCATGCAGATGGACCCGGTCAACCGCCCCAACCCGGCCGACCTCCAGGCCCAGCTCGCGCCCCACCTGTTCGGCTCCGGCTCCGACGACAGCGGTACGGCGTCCGCGTGGCTGCCCGAGAAGGCGGTCTCCCTCATCGAGGCCCGCCGCGGCGGACGCCCGGCGGCGCGGACCCAGGGCGGCGGCGCCGGCGCGCGCAGCGCGGGAGGCCCCGGCCCCGCGCCCGCCGCCCCCGTGCCCGCGCCTCCGCCCCCGCCCTCGTACGCCCCGGCCCCGGTACCGGTCGGCGCGCACGACGGCGGGCCGGTGCGGCTCGCGGGCGCGCAGGTGCCCATCGGCCCCGGGCCGCGCGTCGCGGACGCCCGCGCCGCCGCGGTGCAGGCGCCCCCGCCCGAGGCGGGCCTCGCGGCCTCCTGGTCGCGCCCCCGCGCCGGGGTGAACGGCGCGGACGCGGCACCGGCCGTGCCCGGCGTCCCGCCCCCGCCGCCCATGCCGCCGGAGGCGCCGTCCGGCTGGCGCCCGTGGCGGTTCCGCATGTCGAACGACGTGTGGGGCACCCCCACGGTCGCCGACGACCTGGTCTACGTCACCTCCTTCGAGGTGCACGCGCTCGACGTGGCCACCGGCCGCCGCCGCTTCAAGACCCGCGACGTGGCCTGGTCGATGGCGGTCGCCGACGGCCGTATCCACGCGTCCGACGGGCCCACCCTGTTCGCCCTGGACGCCCGCGAGGGCACCGACCTGTGGCGGCTGTCGGTGGACGCCTGGGTGTACTCCCTCAAGGCCGACCGCGGCACCGTCGTCACCGGCACCCGCGGCGGCGGCATCCAGGCATGGGAGGCGTCCAACGGGCAGAAGCTGTGGGAGCTCACCGGCGCGCAGACCGACTTCGAGTCCCCGGAGGCAGGCCCCGTCGTCCACGACGGCACGGTGTACGTCTGGAAGGATGCCCGGCTGCGCGCCCTGGAGGCCCGTACGGGTGACGAGCGGTGGTCGTACCCGATCGGCGACGCGGCCTCCTGCGGCGGCGTCCCGCTGCGGCTGACGCCCGCGCCGGACGGGCACGTGTACGTGTCGGCGGGGTCGCGGGTCCTCGCCATCGACGTGGCGGGCGGGCACGTGCGCTGGCACTTCGAGGCGCCGGCGGTGTTCCTGTGCGCGCCGACCTTCGCGCCGGGCCCGGCGGTCACCGGCGGCGGTGTCTACCTGACGGACTACCTGGGCACGGTGTACGCCCTCGACGCGGCCGACGGCCGCGACCGCTGGCGCATCGCCACCGAGGCCCGCTCCTCGATCGACTCGGTGCTGGTGGCCGCGGGCCACGTCCACGTGGGCAGCGGCAAGGGCCTCTACACCCTGGACGCGGTCACGGGCACCCCGAAGTGGCGGTTCCAGGCGGGCGGCGACATCGTGGGCGCCCCGGTGGTCGCCGAGGGCCGCATCCACTTCGGCTCGACCGACCACCTGCTGTACACGCTGAAGGCCGACGACGGCCGGCTGCGCTGGAAGCTGGCCACCGGCGGCGAGATCACCGGCTCCCCGGTCGTCCGGGACGGCGTCGTGTACGCGTGCAGCAAGGACCGCTGCGTGTACGCGCTGGACGCGGAGAAGGGGACGGGGACGGCGCGGACGGCGTGAGTCCGTACAGCGACAGGGGGCCGGGCGTGTGCCCGGCCCCCTGTCGCTGAGCCTCGGCCGCGGCGGCTCCCCCTGTTCCCGCGCCGCCGCGGCCGGTCCCCGCCGGGGTGGTGGTCCTGTGGTCGTTACCTGTTGCCCAGGCCGAGAGCGGGCGGGGCGGGCATGACGTTGTCCTTGGTCTCGACGGGCCCGACGGACTCCGCGGCCGGACCGCTCGGCATGACGTTGTCCTGCGGCTTGGCGGTGCCCCCGTCCTTCGGCGGCGCGGGCATCACGTTGTCGAGCGTGGTGAAGGTCTCGCCGTCCGCGGGCGTCGTGGACATGACACTCTCGTCGAGCGGGGCGGTGTCCACGTTCTTGTTCTCGCTCATGGCCTTGCTTCCTCCCGTTAGGTGGTGCAGCGGGGCGGTGGTGCAGAACGCCCGCCCAGAGACTCCCCCGAGGGTCGCTGGACGGGCGTCCGGAGCCGATCGGTGTTCGACCGACCGGGCCCCTGGTCACACCGTCTGCCCCCCGACGCGACGGTGCGATGGAGAAGAGCATGCCGGACCGAGATAAACGAATGCTGAACGTCCACAACCGGCCCCGGACACGCCGGTGCGCGGGCACACCGGTGGGTGAGACGCCGTCCGGTACCGGCTGGTTGCTCAGGCCGCCGTGACGGGTGCCAGCAGCGCGCGGACCTCGTCGGCCTCCGCGGCGCCGCACTGCTCGTAGAGACCGAGCGCGTCGCGCCAGCAGGCCCGGGCCCGGTCCGCCTGCCCCAGCGCGGACAGCGCCCGGCCGAGGAGCGTGAGGACGGTGCCCCGCATGCGGTCACCGCCGATACAGCCCAGGGCCAGCGCCTGCTCCGCGTGCTGCGCGGCCGGTGCCGGGCGGTGGGCGGCCAGATGCACCTCGGCGATACGGAAGTGGGTCGTCCCCTCCCAGAGCCGCTGCCGGTGGTCCCCGAAGATGCAGAGCGCGTCGTTGAACTGCCCGAGCGCCTCGGACAGCCGGCCGGCCCGGGTGAGCGCGACACCCAGCGTGAAGTGACCGCTGGCCAGCCGCATCGTCCGGCCGATCGCCGTCTGAACGGCGAGGGCGCGCTGCGCGATCGCCACCGCCTTGACGGTGTTGCCCATGCCCAGGTGGGCGCGCGAGAGGTTGCACAGGGCGACGGCCTCGCCGGGGCTGTTGCCCGCCGCGCGGTAGCCCTCGATCGCCTGCTCCGCGAAGACCTCGCCGTCCGCGTACCGCCCCTGGTGCAGCGAGATGATGCACCGGTCGTTGGCGACCCAGCTGACGGCGTGCGCGTCCCCCGCGGACTCCGCCAGCTCCATGGCCAGCCGCGCCTGCTCGGCCGCCTGCGCGATACGGCCGGAGACGAGGAGCACGTTGGTGAGCGTCGTCCGCGCCCTGCCCTCCGCGCGCGCGTCCCCGGCCTTCCGCGCGGCCTCGCACATCGCGCTCGCCGTCGTCTCGTACTGGTGCGAGTCGGCGCCCGACTCGGTCAGGTCCTTCGCCGCCCACAGCAGGTCCACCCCGCGCCGCAGCCGGTCCGACCCCGCCGACTGCCGTACGCACGCCAGCAGCGGGGCCGCCTCGCTGTACAGCCAGTCCAGGGCGGCGGACCCCTCCGCGAAAACCAGCCCGGGGTGCTCCGTCGGCTCCAGCTGGTCCACCAGCCGGTCCCCGGGGCGCTCGATCGCGTACACGCCGGCCGCCGTGGCCAGGTAGAAGTCCAGCAGGCGGGACATCGCCGCGGCCCTCCCCCACTGCTCGGAAGGCGTGGGAGGTGCCCCCACGCCCGGCGGCTGCTCGTCCCGCTCCGCGCACGCGCGCGCGTACAGCCGCACCAGGTCGTGGTACCGGTAGCGGCCCGGCGAGGCGGACTCCAGCAGCGAGGTGTCGACCAGGGACTCCAGCAGGTCCTCGGTCTCGTCCTCGGGCAGGTCCAGTACGGCGGCGGCCGCGGCGAGGGACATGTCCGGGCCGTCGGCCAGCCCCAGCAGCCGGAACGCGCGCGCCTGCGCGGGCTCCAGCTGCCCGTAGCCCAGCTCGAACGTGGCCTTCACCGCCAGGTCGCCGGCCTGCAGCTCGTCCAGCCGGCGCCGCTCGTCCGCCAGCTTGGCCGCCAGCACCGACACCGTCCACGTGCGGCGCGCCGCCAGCCGGGACGCGGCGATCCGGATCGCGAGCGGCAGGAACCCGCACGCGGCCACCACGTCCAGCGCGGCCTCCCGCTCCGCGGCCACCCGCTCCTCGCCCACGATCCGGGTGAAGAGCAGCAGCGCTTCTTCAGGGGACATGACATCCAGGTCGACCAGATGGGCGCCCGCCAGGTCCACCATCCGCACCCGGGCCGTCACCAGGGCCGCGCAGCCCGCCGTGCCCGGCAGCAGGGGCCGTACCTGCGCCGCGTCGCGCGCGTTGTCCAGCAGCACCAGCACCCGGCGGCCGTCCAGCACCGAGCGGTACAGCGCGGCACGCTCCTCCAGGGTGTCCGGGATCGCGGAGTCCGCCGTGCCCAGGGCGCGCAGGAACGCGCCGAGCACCGTCTCGGGCTCCGCCGCGCGGGCGCCCGCGCCCTGGAGGTCCACGTACAGCTGCCCGTCCGGGAAGGCGGCCCGCGCCTGGTGCGCGACGTGCACGGCCAGGGTCGTCTTGCCCACGCCGCCGATGCCGGCCAGCGCCGACACGGCCATCACCCGGCCGCCCTCCCCGGACGCCGCCGTGAGGACGTCGCTCAGCTCGGCGACGAAGGAGGCCCGCCCGGTGAAGTCCGGGACCGTGGCGGGGAGCTGGGCCGGCCTGACGGGTGCGGCGGCGGCCTCCTCGGGGACCGGCGGCGCCGACGGCTCCGTCAGCGCGGGGTCGGCCCGCAGGATGCGCTGTTGCAGATCGCTGAGGCCGGGCCGGGGATCCACGCCCAGCTCGTCGGCGAGCAGCCGGCGCGTGTCCGCGTACACGGCGAGCGCCTCGGCCCGCCGGCCGCTGCGGTACAGCGCCAGCATCAGCAGTTCCCGCAGCCGCTCCCGCAGCGGGTGCGCCGCCGTCAGGGCCGTCAGCTCGGAGACCGCCTCCGCGTGGCCGCCCTGCTCCAGGTCCATCTCCAGCCGGCTCTCCAGGAGTTGCAGCCGCCACTCCGCCAGCCGGGCCCGCTGCGTCTCCATGTACGGCCCCGGGAGATTGGCGAGCACCTCCCCGTCCCACAGGTTCAGCGCCTTGTTCAGCAGGGCGCGCGCCTGGCGCACATCACCGCCGCTCCTCGCCTTCTCGGCGTCGGCCGCGAGTTCCTGGGCGGCGGACAGGTCGAGCGCGCCGCTGCCGCGCGGCATCCGGATCGCGTACCCGCCCGACTCGCTGAGCAGGATGTCCGTACCGAAGAGCTTGCGCAGCCGGGAGGCGTACGTACGGACCGTGGCCAGCGCCTGGGACGGGGGATCGTCGCCCCACAGCGCGTCGATCAGCTCGCCCGCCGTGGCCGTACGGCCCTCCCGGAGCAGCAGGGCGGCCAGCAGGGCGCGCTGCTGCGGGGAGCCGGTGGGCAAAAGCTCGGCGCCGCGCCAGGCGCGCACCGGCCCCAGCACGCCGAAGCGCAGGGCCGCGAAGTCCTCGGAACTCCGCTGTTCCGGCACTCGCGGTTCCACGTCCGCCATCGTCGCCCCCTAGCGTCCCTGACAACTACGCCAGTCTGCCTTGTGGACCGGCGGTGCGTCAGCCGTGGGGGGTACCGATCGCGGCCCGCCGCACGGGACGGCACAAGGTCTGCACACGCTCTTCGCACGCGTCAGACGTCGTCGAAGCGGCGGCGGGAGACCTCGATGTGGGCGAGGTTCCGGTGCGTCCACTCGCACATGACGTCGACCGTCGTCCGCAGGGCCCGGCCCGGCCCGGTGAGCGTGTACTCGACCCTCGGCGGCACGGTGGGGTGCACGGTCCGCTCGACCAGGCCGTTGCGCTCCAGCATGCGCAGGTTCTGGGTGAGCATCTTGTGGCTGATGCCCTCGACCCCGTCGCGCAGCTCGCTGAAGCGCAGGGTGCGGTCGCCGAGCATCTCGATGATCAGCAACGCCCACTTGTTGGCGACGTCGGAGAAGATCTCCCGCGCCAGGGAGTCGGCGCGTCGCAGATCGGCCGGATCGGTCGGTCCGCCCGTGAACTGCTTGGTTTCCATACGGTTCCCCAGTCACCGAAAAGTGCGTTCTTCCATGTCAGCGCACACTCTCCTACGGTTCCCGAGTAACCACAAGAGAGCACGAGGCTCTGTGGGACTGAGGAGGAGAACAGCATGGCCATCACCATGACGAACCCCGCCGGACTGCCCGAGATCGACGGCTACCGCCAGGTGTCGATCGCACCGCTCACGGCCGGTTCGAAGCTGGTCCACGTCGCCGGGCAGGTCTCCTGGGACACCGACCTGGCCCCGATCGCCGAGGGCGACCTGGCCGGCCAGGTGGAGCAGTGCTACCTGCACATCAACACGGCGCTGACGGCGGCCGGCGGCTCCTTCGACGACGTGGTGAAGCTCAACTTCTACGTCGTCGACTGGGCCCCCGAGAAGCTGCCCCTGATCTGGGAGGGCATCAACCGGGCGGCCGCGAGGATCGGCACCACCCCGGTCCCGCCGGTGACGCTGGTGGGCGTGGTGATGCTCGATGTCCCGGAGCACCTGGTGGAGGTGGAGGCCACGGCGGTGATCGGGTGAGCGGGTGCTTCCGCTTCTTCTTCGCCCCGGTCCATTCACCACGGTCCGGGGGGCGACCGGGGTGACGTGAGCGGCGCTACAGGTCGAAGACGGCCCGCAGGCCGATCGCGACAGCCTCCACGACGCGTTCGTCCACCGGCCCGAGGTCTTCGGCGAACCGGGAGGAGGACAGGGACCGGAATGCGCCGAGCACGATGGTGCCGGAGGACGGAGCGGCGACGGGAATGCCGGCCGGCGTCGCCTCGCGCACTCGCTGCGGACGGATCAGGACGCACGTGGCGGTCCCGTTCTGGGCGTTCAGCGCGTCGGACGAGATCGCGGGGACGTGTTCCCGGGTCTCCGGCGAAGGACGGCTCGTGGACATGGCCGCGCTGCACCGGCCCGCCAGTGCCGTTCGGGCCGCCGACCGGGACGGGAGGACGTGCCCCTGTTACTCCGGGAGGAGAAGGCGCCGGGTGCCCACGAGCGGCAGCGCCCGGCGCCGAACGGCCTCAGGACGCCCGGGTCACCGGACGCGGGGGAGCGAGGTGTCCGCGGAGTCCGGTCGTCGCCGGCCGGGGCGCGGTGGCCGCGGTGCTCGCCGTCGTCGCGCGTGCAGTTCCACGGTGAGCGGAGCCGCGGTGAAGACGGAGGAGTACGTGCCGACGGCCAGACCGATGAGCAGGGCGAGGGCGAAGTCGGTGAGCGTGTCGTCGGCGAGGACGACGAGGGCGGTGAGGATGAGGGCCGCGCCCATGCCGGTGTTGACCGTGCGGGGCAGGGTCTGCAGGAGCGCCTGGTTCGTCAGGCGCGGCAGCGGGGTGGCGCGGTCCCGGCCGAGGAGTTCGCGGATGCGGTCGAAGACGACGACGGAGTCGTTGACCGAGTAGCCGATGACGGTGAGCAGGGCGGCCAGGAAGACGCCGTCGACCGGCTTGCCGAGCCAGGCGAAGACACCGACGAGGATGATCACGTCGTGGGCCAGCGCGCCGACGGCCGCGGTGGCGAACGTCCAGCGGAAGCGGACCGCGAGGTACAGCAGCTGGGCGCCGAGGGCGAGACCGAGCGCGACGAGGGCGTTGCGGCGCAGCTCGTCCCCCATGCTGGGGCCGATCAGCTCGTTGCGGACCTTCTCCGTTCCGCCGCCGAGGTCGCCGATGGTCTCGGTGACGGTGGCCACCTGGTCGTCGGTCAGCTTCTCGGCGCGCACCGTGATCCGGGTGTCGCCGTCGCCGGAGGACTGGACGACCGCGCGGTCGAGCCCGGCGTCGGCGAGGGCGGTGCGGGCCCGGTCGGGGTCGACGGGGGTGCCGGTGGCGTACTCGACGAGGCGGCCGCCGGTGAACTCGATGCCGTAGTCGAGGCCGCGGACGAGGATGCCGGAGGCGGCCAGCACGAGGACGGCCGCGGAGGCGGCCAGCCAGCGGCGGGGGCGGCGCATCAGGAACGGGTCGCGGCGCAGCAGCCGGGTGCGGACCCAGCCGCTGCCCGCGATGCCGGTGAGGCGGGGTCGGCGGTGGACGGCGGGGCGGTCCGCCGCGTACTCGGCGAGCACCCGGGTGATCACCAGGGCGCTGATCATGGAGGCGAGGACGCCGATGCCGAGCGTGACGCCGAAGCCGCGGACCGGCCCGGAGGCGAGGAGGAACAGCAGGGCGGCGGCGATCAGTGTGGTGATGT
Organism: Streptomyces ruber; assembly: GCF_014648075.1. Classification (GTDB taxonomy): domain Bacteria; phylum Actinomycetota; class Actinomycetes; order Streptomycetales; family Streptomycetaceae; genus Streptomyces; species Streptomyces ruber. Next base: position 215,591 of record NZ_BMQK01000001.1, read on the forward strand.
TGGAGTCGGCGATGGCGCTCAAGGCGCCGCGGAACCCGCCCGCGAGGGCGGTGCGGGGACTGGGCCGGCTGCGGGCGGTGTACTCCTCGCGCGCCCGTTCGAAGACCAGGACGTTGGCGTCCACGGCCATGCCGATCGCCAGGACGAACCCGGCGAGACCGGGCAGGGTCAGCGTCGCGCCGAGCGCGGCCAGGGCGGCGTAGGAGATCAGGCCGTAGCAGGCCAGCGCGACCGTGGCGAGCAGCCCCATGAGCCGGTAGACGGCGATGACGAACAGCGCGGTCAGCACGGTGCCGATGACCGCGGCCCAGGCCGCGGCGGAGATGGCCGTGTCGCCGAGGGTGGCGCCGACGGTGCGCTGCTCGACGGTCTCGACCGGTACGGGCAGCGCGCCACCGGAGACGAGCAGCGCCAGCTCGCGGGCCTCGGCGTCGTCGAAGGAACCGGTGATCTGGGTGGTGCCGCCCGGGATGCCCGCCCCGCAGACGACGGAGGGGTCGACCTGCGGCGAGGAGATGATCTTGTCGTCGAGGACGATGGCGATACGGCGCCGGGGGTCGCCGGCCGCATGGCACGCCGCCTGTGCGGTCAGCTCGGTCCAGCGGTCGCTCCCGGTGCCGGTGAAGTCGACGGTGACGTGCCATCCGGCGCCGCCCTGCTGGTCGAAGCGGGCGTCGGCGCCCTCGACGTCCTGCCCGGTCAGGCCGGCGGCCGCCAGCCGCAGCGGCTGCCCGGACTCGTCCGCGAGGACGCGCTCCCCGGCAGGGGCGGAGGAGCCGGTACCACCGGTGGGTTCGGTGGAGCCGGCCGTGCCGAGCACCGCGTGGACGGTGAGCTGCGCGGTGCGGCCCAGCACGTCGGCGGCCTGCTCCGGGTCCTGCACGCCGGGCAGCTCGACGATGATGCGGTGGTCGCCGGAGCGGACGAGGGTCGGTTCGGCGACGCCGAGGGCGTCGATGCGGCCGCGCAGCACTTCGAGGGTGCGCTCGGTGGCCGCGCGGTCGGCTTCGGTGGTGGCGGTCGAGCGGGTCTCCAGCACGATCTGGGTGCCGCCGCGCAGATCGAGTCCGAGGCGGACCGGTGTGGTGAGGGCGATGGCGAGCGATGCGGCGAGCACCGCGAGGGCGAGCAGCGCACGTATGCGCGAGGAACGGTTCCGGCGTTTCAACACAGACCTCCGGCAGGCATGCCGCGGCAGCGGCTCGCGGCCGCGACGGGATGAAGAACAGGGACGGGTCGCTTCAGGTGCCAGGAGGTGCCGGAGGTGCCCGGCCACGGTCGTGCGCCGTACGGCCGGGGGAGACGGCCGGGAGCGCGTCCGGCGGCGGGGTCCGCGCACCGGCGGCCGGGACGGCGGGTCCGTGGGAGGCGGTGGTGGCGTGGTGGTCCGCCGGGGAGGGGCGCTCACCGAGGTGATCGTGGCGGACGGCCCTCGGCTGGGCGGTGGCGCCCGCGTCGTCCGCGTGACGGTCGGTGTCGCCCAGGGGGTGCGCCGCGGGGGCCGTGGCGGCCGCGGCGGGCAGCGGACCGGCGGTGACGGTGTGCGGACCGGCCGTGGGCACCAGCGTGAGCAGTACGGCGAGCAGCGTGGTGAACGCGGCGGCGAGCCGGCGACCGCCGGTGGGGACGGCGTGGGGTGCTGGGCGCATGCACCGTCCCTTTCGTGAGAGGCGCTCGGAATGCGGCGGACGTCGGGCGGGAGAGGGCTGGGGCGGACCGTCAGGCTTCGATGAGACCGGCGCGGATGGCGTACCGGGTCAGTTCCAGCCGGTCGCGCATGCCGAGTTTGTGCAGGAGGTTGGCGCGGTGCCGCTGGACGGTCTTGATGCTGATGAAGAGGATGTCGGCGATCTCCTTGGAGGAGTGACCCTCGGCGACGAGCTTGAGGACCTGCTCCTCCCGCGGCGTCAGAAGGGGATGGACGCCCTCCCCGCCGTGCCGGCCCCGGTCCAGGTAGCTGCGGATCAGGGCGGTGACCGCGCCGGGATAGAGGAACGGCTCGTCGCGCATGGTGGCCCGGCAGGCGGCGACCAGGTCGCGGTCGGCCACCGACTTCAGCACGTAGCCGCAGGCCCCGGCTCGCAGCGCCTGGAACAGGTACTGCTCGTTGTCGTGCATGGTCAGCATCAGGATGCGCAGGCCCGGTCGCAGCGCGGCCAGCTCACGGGTGGCCTGCAGGCCGGTCAGGCGGGGCATGGAGATGTCCAGGACGGCGAGGTCGATGTCCGCCTTCCGGGCCGTCTCGACGGCCTCGGCGCCGTCCCCGGCCTCGGCGACCACCTGGAGGTCGGGCTCCCGGTCCAGGATCAGCCGCACTCCCCGACGGACGAGTGTGTGGTCGTCGGCGAGCAGGATGCGGATCGGCGCCGGGGCGGCCGGGGAGGGCGGCCAGGGCGTGTCGGGCTCGGGCAACAGCGGATTGGGCATGGTCGGGGCTGCTTTCTGTGATCGGTGATCGGTGATCGGTGTCGGTGGTCGGTCGCGGTCTTCGCGGGACCGGTGGCGGCTGTTTCGGGACCGGTGGCGGTTCTCCCGGGACCGATGAGGATTCTGCCGGGATCGGTGGCGGGGTTTCCCGGAATTGTTTGTGGGCGTTCCGGATCCGAGAGGGTGCTCTCGGACTCGATGAGGGTGCTCCTGAGACCGATGAGGGTGCTCTAGGTACGGATGAGGGTGCCCTCGGGACCGGGACCGGGACCGGGACCGGCACCGGCACCGGCACCGGCACCGGGACCGGGACCAATAAGGGTGCTCCCGGTGCTCCCGGGACCGGCGGCGGTCTTCCCCGGGACCCGGGTGGTCAGGCGGATGCGGGTGCCGGCACCGGGTGCGGAGGTGATGTCCAGGTCCGCGCCGGCGAGCAGGGCCCGCTCGCGCATGCCGCGGATGCCGGCGCCCTCGCCGACGGCCTCGATGCCGCGGCCGTCGTCGCCGATCTCGAGCACCACCGCCTCACCGGTGCGGCGCAGGCACACCTCGACGTGCTCGGCGTCCGCGTGGCGGGCCACGTTGGTCAGGCTCTCCTGGGCCACCCGGTACAGGACGAGTTCGGTCTCCGGGTCCAGGGCGGGCAGGCCGGCGTCGAAGCGGCGCCGCACCCGCAGCCCGGTGTGGGTGGCGTACTCCGTGGTGAGCGCGGTCAGCGCGCTGACCAGTCCCAGGTCGTCGAGGACGCCGGGCCGCAGCCGGCGCACCAGCCGGCGGACCTCGTCCAGGCTCTCCCGGGTGATCTCCTGCGCCTGCTGCAGCTCCTGGCGCAGCGGTTCGGGCGCGTCGTCCGCGGCGCGCTTGAGCACCAGCAGAATCGCGGTCATGCCCTGCCCGACCTCGTCGTGCAGTTCCTGCGCGATACGGCGGCGCTCCGCCTCCTGGGCCAGCAGGACCCGGCCGCTCGCGGTGGCGCGTTCGTGCTCCAGCCGGTCGAGCATGGCGTTGAAGGCGGAGATCAGCTCGCTGATCTCGCGCCCGCTGCCCACACCGGGCACCGGCAGCCGCTGACCGGGCCGGAGCAGGTCGACGGTGCTCATCAGCCGGGTCAGCCGGTCCAGCGGGGACAGGCCGAAGCGCAGCAGGGCGCCGTTGGCGACGAGCATCACCGCCAGGCCGCCCACCAGGATGACCGCCTCGGTCAGCAGGATCGGCACGGACACGGTCACCGGCGCCCACAGCAGCAGGGCCGTGGCGGTGCCCAGCACCACCGCGTTGAGCCCGAAGATCCGCCAGAACAGCGACACGGACGCCGACACGGACAGCGACACCGGGGAAACGCCTCCTTCAGCGACCCGACAGGGTGGGAGCTCCACTGTCGGTCATCGCGCGCCTCGGGCGGGAACCGCAGTTCTCAGGTCACGCCCGAGGCTCGTCACCCAGCCTGCACCGCCTCCCGCGCGCGGTCGATGGAGCCCGCTCCCCATTTCCGCAACCCGGCCCACCCACGGCGTATCGGCGCCGCCTGACGCCGGTTGGTCACCGCGTTCCGCCCGAATGGGGCCCGCGCCCGATTCCCTCCGCCCACCGGACCGACCAGGGTTGTCGGTGACCCGGCCGTCCGGTGCGGCGGGGTACGGCTCCGTGTGCCGTACCCCGCCGCACCGGACGGCCTCCGTCATGTGCACCACGCCCCGATGACCGATGGAAGGACCGAACCGTGTCGCTCGACGCCTCCCGAACCGCCCCCCGCCCCCGGCCGACGGCCGTCCGCGAGACCCGCCGGCGCCTGGAACACGCCCGCGACAGCCGCATGGAGCAGTTGCGGGCCCTCGACGCCGGCGGCCACAGCGCGGACGACGACCTGCTGTCCGTGCAGCGCGACGCCATCCAGCGGGTGCTCACGGAGATCGACGAGGCGTTCGCCCGCGTCGACGCCGGCACCTACGGGACCTGTCTCGGCTGCTCGGAGCCCGTACCTCCGGAACGCCTGGAGATCCTCCCGTACACCCGGTACTGCGTTCCCTGCCAGAGCCGTGCCGCCGCCTGAGAGCGCCCGTGCGCGTGTCCGTGGGTCCTCGTCCGCCGCCCTGCCCCGGCCGTCGGTCCGGCCGGGCAGCGGCATCGCCCTCGACCTGGGCAGCGTCCGCACCCGCGCGTGGATCGCCGGCCGCGGGACGATCCTGGACGTGCCCACGGTCACCTTCTCGGGCGCCGGAGTGGTGTACCCCGTCCAGCGCGGCACCATCGTCGACGTACCGGGTACGGCCCGGATGCTGGAACGGCTGCTCGGGCACCGCCTGCCCCTGCTGTCCCGCCCGCTGGTGGCGGTCACCACACCCGTACTGGACGGCCCCATGTTCCGCGAACGGGCCCGCACCGCCGTACAGGTGCTGCGCCCGCGCAGCGTCCTCACCGTCCCCGGCGCCCTCGCCGTGGCCGTGGCCGCCCACGCCGACCTCTCGCGCCCGCTGCTCGTACTGGACATCGGCGCCCACCTCACCGAAGCGGTGCTGCTCCTGGACGGCGACGTCCTCGACGCGCGCCGCACCGCCCTTGGCACCACCGACCTCCCGTACGCCGCCTCCTCCGTGGAGATCAGCGAGGCGGTCGGCGCCGTCGTCACCTCGATGCTCCGGCAGGACCGCACCTGCCTCACCGCCGACGCGTTGAGCCGGGGCGTGCTGCTCGCCGGCGGCGGTGCCCTGCGCCCCGACCTGCCCCGCCGGATCGTCAGCCGGCTACAGGCCCCCCTGCGGGCCGTGCCCGCGCCGCACACCGCCGCCGTCCGTGGCGCCGCCCAGATCCTGCGGTCCGCGCACGTCCACCCCTCGGCGAAGGGCACGCCCTAGCCGGGTGGCGGCCCCGGTACCGGCGCACCGCCCCACTGAGCCCCGTCCCCCGGACCGCCCCGGCCGGTGCCGCGCCACCGGCCGTGGCGGCCCCTTGCCCGCCGCCCGGAAGGAGAGAACCACCGTGTCCGGCCCGATACCCCCCGCTCAGCCACCCCCGGCCCCCCACCACCACCAGCACGGCCCCCTGCACCCCCTGACCCTGTGGCGCCGACGGCACAACCCGCTCCGCAGGCGCACCGACCGCCTCCAGTGCGGGATCGCTCTCGGGCTCCTCCTGCTCGTACCGGCACTGGGCCTCGTCGCCACGTTCACCGTCGGCGACGCCGCCCACCGGCACTACCGCGCGACCGCCGAGCACCAGGCACGGACCCGGCACCTCACCCCCGCGGTCCTCGTCCACGACGCCCCGCGCCACCCGGAACCCGGTTCCGCCGAGGCGAGGAAAACCCGCTACCCGGTCCCGGTCCGCTACACCGCTCCGGCCTCCGCCCCCGCCCCCGCGTCCGGCGGAGAGACCCGCACCGCGGAGACCGACGTACTGCCCGGGCTCCCCGGGGGCAGCACCGTCGACGTCTGGGTCGCCGCGGACGGATCCCTCACCGAAGCTCCCCTGACCACCGAACAGGTCCGCGGCCGCACCATGGGATGGGCGATCTCCGCGTTCCTGGCCGTGGCCCTCACCGGTACGGCGCTGTACGGCGCCGCCGCCCGGCTGCTGCGCCGGCGCAACCTCGCGGAGTGGGACGCCCGGTGGGCCGAGGTCGCGCCCCGGTGGAGTACGTCGCCGTGACGTCCCTTCGGGGGCGCCGATCGCGGCCCGCGGCGGCGCGGTGGGGTGCACGGTCCGCTCGACCAGCCCGTTGCGCTCCAGCATGCGCGGGTTCCGGGTGAGCGCCTGGTGGGGTGGAGGCGGAGGCGACGGCGGTCATCGGCCGACCGGGGGCGGGACCAGGGCTGTGGTGGCGCCTCGGGCGCCTGTTACCGGAATGTGGAGTTCGACGCAGGGTGCAGCGGCACGGGCTGACGCGGAAGGCTGTGCTCCGGTGTCCGCCGCAGCACGAGCGTCACGAACCCGAGGGTACGGCGGTAGCCGCGCAGCCAGGCGGTACGGTGCCCGGCGGCGGCATCGAGGGCCGCGCCGCTGTCCGGGTCGCCCGGGTGGTCCAGGGCCCAGCGGGACAGGGAGCCGGTCCAGGACCACTCGTACTCGTCCCACTCGTCGAGGGTGCTGACGTGCCCGTACGTGGGGGTCCACCCGGCGGTCGCGACGCGGTCGACGGTGGTGGCGAGGTCGGCGTACTCGTCTGCGGCGAACCCGGCGCCGAGGGTGCCCGGGTCCGGCTCGCGCTCCCAGAAACCGTCGCCGACCAGGACGCTTCCACCGGGCGCGAGGTGCTCGTGTGCGGCCCTCAAGGTGGGCAGCAGGCCGCCGAAGGCGTGGGTGGCGCCGACGCAGAGTACGAGCTCGAAGGGGGCCTCGGTGGTGAACGCGGCGGCGTCCCCGGCCTCCAGTGCGATCCGGTCGCCGAGCCCCCTCGCCTCGACGCCCTCCCGCGCCCGCGCGACGGTGCCGGCATCGAGATCGACCCCCACGGCCTGCACCCCCGGCCGCCCCTCCACGGCCCGGACCAGCCACTCGGCGCTCCCGCACCCCAGGTCCAGCACTCTTCCGGAGCCTGTGCCCTCCCGCAGCGCCCGGTCGAGGAGGCGCGCCACCGAGGCGTCGTTCAGCGGCGCGGCGATGGGGTGGTCGGCGTGCGCCAAGGCGCTGATGCGGTTGCGGTCCATGGGGTGATGGTGGCGCGGTGGGGGAGGCGGCGTCCCCTGATTTACGGTGCGCCGGTCATCGGGTGGGGCTGCCCAGTTCGAGCATCTGGAGCAGGGCATGGAAGGCGGTGGGGGAGGCCGAGAGCATGGCTCGGGTGGGATCGGCGCTTTCGGTGAGATGAATCGTGCTGATGGTGGCGGCTATGTGAACACATGACTCGCCTTGGCCGCAGTGGGAAGACCTCTGCCGGCTTCCGGCTATGTGCAGGCAGGCCTCGCCCTCCTGGCAGTAGGAAGATTTTTGCCACTTGTCCGTGTACACGTTCGCTCCTTTCAGAGATGCTGGGCGATGGAGTGGATGAGATCCCGTGACTGCTCGGGGTCGAGAGCGGTGCTTTCGACGATGTCGAGTAGTCGCCGGTACTTCTCCAGGTGAGCTTCGGCATCGAGAAACACGGGACCGTGGAACTGGTCCAGTTGCACCGTGTCGAGTTGTGGAACGGGACCATACGCATAGTTGATCGACTGTCCGGAACCAGGGAAGGCTCCGGCGTCGAACGGAAGAACTCGAACCGTGATGTGATCCCGCTCGCTCATTACCAAGATGTGTTCGAGTTGGGCTCGGGCTACGTCTGAGCCGCCGATCTTCATGCGCAGGGCCGCCTCGTGGATGACGGTGCGATACGGGATCGCATCCGCCCGGTACAGGACGTCCTGCCGCTTGATCCGGTACGAGACGCGATGCTCGACCTCGGGTGGTGTCGGCGTGGGAATCACGTGACGAAAGAGTTCGCGGGCGTGATCGTTGGTCTGTAGAAGGCCCGGTACGTGCGAGGTGAACGCAGTGCGAAGTGCCGTGGCGTGATGCTCCAGTTCGGCGAGGTCGAGCAGTCTCGCGGGAAGGACCTCGCGATACTGCTCCCACCAACCTCGCGTGCGGTCGCCGGCCAGGCTGACAAGGGCGCCGACGAAATCGTGGTTCGAGCAGTCATATACGTGGGCCATGGCGCGGATTCGGTCTTCGCTCACTCCGAATCTCGCCGTCTCGACGTTGCTTAGCTGCCCGCTGCTGGTGCTGAGTTGACGAGCCGCTTCTGTTGACGTCATCCCTGCGCGCTCACGGAGTTTCCGCAGTTCGGTGGCGACGCGCAAGCGGCGAGCCGTCGGTGCCGGTCGGTCAGCCATGCAACTCCTCCCCAGCGAAGGCCCTTGTCGGTCGTCACTCACAAGAGGTATTACGCAGGGATCCTTCGGATTTCTGCAAAGTTACTTTGCGGGCAGCCCTACTGTGTACCCCGGGCGCCCCGCCCAGAAGTGCCCCGCTCGACGGAGCGGCGACGGCCACTGGGTAGACCCATGCCCACCCGCGACTACGTAGAACACCCGTCCAACTGCTCACTGTGACCGGAGACTTCCATGGCCACCGTACCGCCGTCCTGGAACTACACCCTCCACCTTCCCCGCGATCCAAGAGCCCCTGGAGTCGCCCGCGCCACCCTCCGCAGCGTCCTCGCCGCCCACGAGCTCACCCAGTTCACCCCCACCGCCGAGCTCCTCGCCTCCGAACTTCTCACCAACGCCCACCTCCACACCACCGGCCCCTACGCCCTGCGCATCCGCTTCACCGCTGCTGACCGGCTCGTGGTCGCCGTCTGGGACACCGATCCGAGGGTGCCGTCCGCCTTCCGGGAGAGTGCTCCCAGCGTGGCCCCTCCGGAGGGCGACGAACACGGTCGCGGACTGCACCTCGTGCGGGCGTGTGCCGATGCCCTCGGGGTGTCCGTGCTGCGGGAGCTGGGCGCGAGCATGGGCGGGAAGTTGCTGTGGACGGAGTGCGGGGCGACGTCGTGAGCCTGCATGAGGAAGAAAGGGGAAGTGGCCCGTCACGGCTCCGGCTCATCGCCCCCTTGATGAGCCGACCCCCGTACCGTGACGAGCCACTGGACCGTGGCCGACCGCCGGTCATTTGCGACCCGTGTGGTGTCTGGGGCCTGTGCGGCGTCGGCGGTTACAAGGGTGCTGGCATCGGCGCGCCCCCGGCAAGAGTGATCGCTGTCCCGGACAGGCGTCGAGTTGTCCGGGCTGGTCAACATGGCGCCCGGAGTCTGTCCGGGATACGGCCCAGGCCCCGGGAAGCGTGGCGGGAAAGGGAATTGTGAACGTGTGCGCGTGCGCCGACGATGATCCGCATGGGAAACACGGGGGAGTTGGGCCCCGCTCGGGCCGGTGATGCGGGTGAGTTCGTCGAAGCGCTGCGACAGCTCAAGAAGCGCTCGGGGCTGACGTACCGGCAGTTGGAGGAGCGGGCCGCCGAGCGGGGAGAGGTGCTGCCGCGCAGCACCCTGGCCGACGTGCTGAGGGGCAGGACGCTGCCCCGGCCCGAACTGCTGGCAGCCTTCCTGCGGGCGTGCGGGGAGGGCGAGCGGGTGCCGGAGTGGCTCGAGACGCGGGAGAGGCTCGCGCGGGAGCGGTCGACGGAGCGCGAAGCCGGGCCCACCGACACGGAAGAGCCGGAGGACAGCCGCCCGCCTGCCCGGACGCGTCCGCCGCTGCGCGCCCGCACCGTCTACCTGCTGGTGACGGTGGCTGTCGTGGCCGTGGTGGGAGCTGCGGTACGGGCCTGGATTCCCTCGGGAGGGGATGACACCGCCTTGCCCGACCTGTCGGGAGGACCGGTGCAGATCCGTCCCGTCTCGGCGGACGGTCTCTGTGTGACGGACGGCATGAGCAGCCGGTACGGGTCCTACGTGGCCGTGCAGCGGCCGTGCGGGGACGTCGCTCCGCAGGAGACGAGGCTGGTGCCGCTCGGCGGGAACGCCTACCGCATCCAGTGGTACCGGCCCGACCAGGGCACGGGCTGCCTGATCGTGCTGACCGAGGGGTCGGCCGCGGGACTGCTGGAGCCGAGGAACGACTGCGAGCGGCAGAGCAGCCGGTTCCGTATCGAGCCCGTCGCGTCGGAGGAGGGCGACCGGGTCTCGATCCGCGTGGACGGTCAGGGGTGCTTGGCCATCGCGGGCTCGGACCCGTCGGAAGGCGCCGAGGTGGTCATGGAGCCGTGCCGCGACACGGACAACCAGGTCTTCGCCGTCACCCCGGCGCCCTGAGCGCGGCGTGCGCCGGTCTTCGCGAGTCGCCCTACTGGCCCTGCTGGGAGACGGTGACGAGAACCGGCTCGGCCGTGCCGGTGGCGCGAAGGGCGTCGGCGAAGATCTCCGTCGTCCAGGCGGCGACGTCCGGCGACCACTCCCGCACACCGCAGCGGAAGGCCAGTGCCTGTCGCATGCCGGTGGTCTGCATCTCGCCCGCCAGTGGTGAGGCGAGGCCGGGCGGCGGGCCGGGGAGGGAAGCCGCCTCTACGGTCATGCGCTCGTACGTCCGGGCCAGGGCCGCCTCACGTACCTCGGCGTCCCGTCCCGCCAGCCCGGCCGAGGGCCGAGCCGAGACGGTCACCGTGAGCACGGCCGAGCCGTCCGGGTCGGCGAGGGCGTACCAGTCCGCCACGGTGGCGAGTTCGGCACGCACGTCCGCGACGCCCCGCAGCGGTACGACGGCGTGCAGACCGGTGAAACGGACGGTGCCGACCCGGTGCAGGGCGTCAGTGAGTACGGTGACCGCGGGCAGCAGGGGCAGCCTTCGCCCGCGCGGCCTGCCCGGAAGGGTGGCCTGGAGCCACGCCAACTGGCGCACCCGACCGTCCTGGGCCCAGTCGCCGTCGGCGTCGTTGTGCTCCCAGAGTTCCAGGTGGGCCGCCGCCTTGCCGAGGAGCGTGGAACTGAAGCCATAGGCGCTGGCCCGCTTCGTGACGAGGCTGAAGACGTCCTCGTCCAAGTCGTCCTCGGTGCGGACACGATCGACCCAAGGGTGTTGGTCGAGGATGCCGTGCACTCCCAGGACCAGAGTGGGGTCGTCCGCGGCACCCCGGCCGGCGTCCTTCATGGCGAAGCCACCTCGCTCAGGAGAGGGTGTTGAGGTCTCGGGTGCTGACGGATCAGAGACCGCACTTCACCGTGACGGCCGCGGTGTACGCCTTCTCCGGTGTGTCGTTCACGCCGATGATGTCCACGTCGATCATAGTGCGCCACTGGGTCTTCTGTGCGTTCGCACATGTCTTGCGTGCGTTGGCCCTGCGGGAACTTCCGCCGCCCGGCTTGACGGTCTTCGATCCCTTCGCCACCGAGCGCCACTTGCCGTTCTTCGTCTTGGTCTGCAACCAGATGGTCACCTTGGCCTTGGTGCCCGGACCGCTGACCTTTATCCACCAGGCATGGGCCGAGGCCGTCCTGGGCGGCGTGCTGGAGACGTGGACGCGGTCCCCGTTGGAGATGAAGGCGCCGGCGCTGGGCGCGGCCGTCGCCGGCGTGCTCGAGAAGCCGGTGGTGACGAGTGCGATGGCCATGGCCGACACTGCGAGACTGCGTATCCGCATGCAAATACTCCGTGGGGTAGAGGCGCACCGGCCGGGCGCGCTGTCGGTGCGGGCGGTTCACAGTCCGGTGTGTCCGGCGGGTGACGGCGGGAAGGCACCGCCACCTCACTTGCGTGGTGCTTACACATAATGACATGTGCGGTGATGAACGGTCATATCGGCGTCGTGTGGCAGCAAGACTCTTGTGCCGTGAGGCCCGGGAGGGGATCGGCAGGCGCGGCACGCGGTACGCCGTACTCCGTGATGGCGGCGGTCGCTCCACCGGACGCCGCCACCCGGTGCGCTCGTGCTGCTCAGCGCCCCAGGAAGACCGGGTTGGTGAAGGCCGCCAACGCCCCCGGCAGGGCCCCCGCCGCCGCCTCGTGCCGCACCTCCGCCCGCACGTACGCCGCGTACTGAGCCGCCGTACGCCACTCCACCGTCCCCTCCCCGGAGTCCGGCAGCGGCGCGCTCGTGTGCAGCACGCCCTGGTCCGTCACGAAGCGGACCGTGCAGCGGGGTGTGCCCGAGACCGTCAGACGTACCGTCACCGGGTCGTCGCCGTCCACGTGCAGTCGCTCGCCGATGCCCGCGTGCCGGCCCCGGCCGCCGGTCGCCGTCAGCTCCAGCGTCACCGACGAGGACTCCGCCACGTACGAGCGGCCCGCCCGCAGGCCCTGGAGGATCGCCTGCCTGCTCAGGTCCTCGGCGTGGACGACGGTCTGGGGCGTACCCACCGCGTCCGGGTCGCGGTGGGCGTCGCTGCTGCCCATCGCCGGGATCCAGGTGCGGCCGTCGCGGAGCGAGGCGACCAGCATGCTGTCCCAGTCCGCAAGGGAGATCTCGTCGTCCGTCGTGTACGGGCCGTTCCACACCTCCACCACGTCGGCGTCGCCGAAGCCGAACTTCCAGTTGCAGCCGATGCAGGTGGAGTGCGGGTGGGCGGGGACGACCAGGCCGCCGGCCGCGCGGATGCGCCGGGCGTACCTGCCGAAGCGGTTGTCGCGGGCCCGGTAGCGCCAGTCGACGAACGTGCCCGGGTCCGTGCCGAGGGCCACCACGTGGCCGTTGCGGGTCGTCACCTCCTCGCCGAGGAGGATCAGGAGGTCGTCGCCCGCGTGCTCGGCCCAGTGGGCGTGGGCGGCGTGGGTGTTGTGCTCGGAGGAGTTGATGAAGTCCAGTCCGGCGGCGCGGGCCAGGGCCGCGATCTCGGCGGGGGTGCGGCGGCCGTCCGAGTACCAGGAGTGGAGGTGGCAGTCGCCCCGGTACCAGGCCCGGCCCCGGCCTCTCGCGCGCTCCGGCGGGTACTTCGGGCGGACCGTCCCGCCCTGCTTCCCGTACGTCAGTGTGATCGTCACCTCGTACGCCAGGCCCTGCGGCGCCACCGTGTACGGGCCCAGCGCGATGTGCCACGTGCCGGGGCGCACCGGGCCGGGGACGTAGCCCGGGGTCGCCTCGTCCGCGCGCAGGAAGAACTCCGTGCGCGCCCCGCCCGACCAGCCGCGGAAGCCCTTGCCGCCGAGGTCGGTGCCGCGTTCGTCGAAGATGCCGATGTCGAGGGCGTTGCCCGCGGTGCCGGTGGGGACGGACGGGCGGTCGTAGGTGTACGCGACGTGCAGTTCGCGGACGCCGTGCGGTACTTCCACGGGCAGGTAGACGTAGTCCGGCGACCCGGTCGGCAGCGTGCCCCGGATCGTCCTGCGGTCCGTCGAGCCCTCGGCCGGCCGTTCCGCGCCGCTGGCGAAGCTCACGCCTCCCAACGTAAGCGCGCCGGCCGCTCCCGTCACGAAGAGGGCGCGTCTGCCGATGCCGGTGGCGGTACCGGTGCCCGTGGCGGGATTCCGGCCGTCGTCCTCGCACATGTGCTGCTCCCAACGCGTCGGATGTCACGGTGTGGTGCGGGTGGAGCGGGTGGAGCGGGTGGAGCGGATGGAGCGGGTGGAGCGGTACGACTCTGGTATTGAGCCGTGAACTCCCGGGCAAGGGAAGGGGAGCGGCCGGGGTGCGGCAGCTTGCGGGCCGGGACACAGCACCGCCGGGTGCGCCGAGCCGACGGGCCGGAACGGCCGGACCGCCCTGTTTGCCCTGATCACAGCGATCGTATGCTCGAAGGATGACGACTTCCGCGACCCCCGGAACCGGTCCCACCGAGAACTCCATGCGTCGCGCGCTCAAACGTGCCCGTGACGGTGTCGCCCTCGACGTCACCGAGGCGGCGGTGCTCCTCCAGGCCCGTGCCGAGGACCTCGACGCGCTCGTCGCCTCGGCCGCCCGCGTGCGTGACGCGGGTCTCGAGGCGGCGGGCCGTCCCGGCGTCATCACCTACTCCAAGTCCGTCTTCATCCCGCTGACGCGGCTGTGCCGCGACAAGTGCCACTACTGCACCTTCGTGACCGTCCCCGGCAAGCTCCGCCGGGAGGGTCATGGAATGTTCATGTCGCCCGACGAGGTGCTCGACATCGCCCGCAAGGGCGCCGCGCTCGGCTGCAAGGAAGCGCTGATCACCCTCGGCGACAAGCCCGAAGACCGCTGGCCCGAGGCGCGCGAATGGCTCGACGCGCACGGTTACGACGACACCATCGCCTACGTACGGGCCATCTCCATCCGCATCCTGGAGGAGACCGGGCTGCTGCCCCACCTCAACCCCGGGGTGATGAGCTGGACCGACTTCCAGCGGCTGAAGCCCGTCGCGCCCTCCATGGGCATGATGCTGGAGACGACCGCGACCCGGCTGTGGTCCAAGCCCGGCGGCCCGCACTACGGCTCCCCGGACAAGGAGCCCGCCGTACGGCTGCGCGTCCTGGAGGACGCCGGACGGTCCTCCGTCCCCTTCACCTCCGGGCTGCTCATCGGGATCGGGGAGACGTACGAGGAGCGCGCGGAGGGCCTGTTCGCGCTGCGCCGCGTCTCGCGCGCCTACCACGGCATCCAGGAGCTGATCATCCAGAACTTCCGCGCCAAGCCGGACACCGCGATGCGCGGCATGCCGGACGCGGAGCTGGACGAGCTGGTCGCCACCGTCGCCGTGGCCCGGCTCATCATGGGGCCGAGCGCCTGCCTCCAGGCTCCGCCGAACCTCGTCGACGGCGAGTACGAGCGGCTGATCGCGGCCGGGATCGACGACTGGGGCGGGGTCTCTCCGCTCACCATCGACCACGTCAACCCCGAGCGGCCCTGGCCGCAGATCGAACAGCTCGCCGAGCGGTCCGCCGCCGCGGGCTTCGAGCTGCGGGAGCGGCTCTGCGTCTACCCGGAGTTCGTCACGCGCGGGGAGCCCTGGCTCGACCCGCGGCTGCTGCCGCACGTCCGGGCGCTGGCCGACCCGGAGACCGGCCTCGCCCTCCCGGACGCCGAGGTCGTGGGCCGGCCCTGGCAGGAGCCCGACGAGGTGTTCCGGCCGTCCGGCCGCACCGACCTGCACACCACCATCGACACCGAGGGCCGTACCTCCGACCGGCGCGACGACTTCGACGTGGTGTACGGCGACTGGGAGGCGCTGCGCGAGGCCGCCGCGCCCGGCATGGCGCCGGAGCGCATCGACACCGACGTGCGCGAGGCGCTCGCCGTGGCCGCCGACGACCCGACGCGGCTCACCGACGAACAGGCGCTCGCGCTGCTGCACGCGGACGGCCCGGCACTGGACGCGGTCTGCCGGATCGCCGACGACGTGCGGAAGTCCGTGGTCGGCGACGACGTCACGTACATCGTCACCCGGAACATCAACTTCACCAACGTCTGCTACACCGGCTGCCGTTTCTGCGCCTTCGCCCAGCGCCGCACCGACGCCGACGCCTACACGCTCTCCCTGGAACAGGTCGCCGACCGCGCCCAGCAGGCGTGGGACGTGGGCGCGGTCGAGGTCTGCATGCAGGGCGGCATCCATCCCGATCTGCCCGGGACCGCCTACTTCGACATCGCGCGGGCGGTGAAGGAGCGCGTGCCCGGCATGCACGTGCACGCCTTCTCGCCGATGGAGGTCGTCAACGGCGCCACCCGCACCGGGATGTCGATCCGCGAGTGGCTGACGGCGGCGAAGGAGGCGGGTCTCGACTCCATCCCCGGCACGGCCGCCGAGATCCTCGACGACGAGGTGCGGTGGGTGCTCACCAAGGGCAAGCTGCCCACGGCCACCTGGATCGAGGTCGTCACCACCGCGCACGAGCTGGGCATCCGGTCCTCGTCGACGATGATGTACGGGCACGTGGACCAGCCCCGCCACTGGCTCGGCCACCTGCGCACGCTCGCCTCCGTCCAGCAGCGGACCGGCGGCTTCACGGAGTTCGTGACGCTGCCCTTCATCCACACCAACGCCCCCGTCTACCTGGCCGGCATCTCCCGGCCCGGTCCGACGACGCGCGACAACCGCGCGGTGACGGCGATGGCCCGGCTCCTCCTCCACCCGCACATTCCCAACATCCAGACCAGCTGGGTGAAGCTGGGCACGGAGGGCGCGGCCGAGATGCTCCGTTCGGGCGCCAACGACCTGGGCGGCACGCTGATGGAGGAGACGATCTCGCGGATGGCGGGTTCGTCGTACGGCTCGTACAAGTCGATCAGGGACCTGATCGCGGTCGCGGAGGCGGCGGGGCGCCCGGCGAAGCCGCGCACGACGCTGTACGGGGAGGTGCCGGAGGAGCGGCAGCGCGCCGCCGCCGCCTCGGACGGGCACCTGCCGGAGCTGCTGCCGGTGCTGGAGTAGCGAGGTAGCGAGCGGTGCGGGCGCGACGGCGTACGAGCGGGCGTACTCACGCCTCGGGCGCCGTCGCCCTCGCACCCGCCCCCGCCCCCGCCCCCGTGCCCGTGCCCGTGCCCGGCAGGTTCACCACCAGCAGGACGATCCCGCTGAGCACGAAGACGCGGAGGGCGGCGTCCAGCCCGTTCCAGTCCGCCGACTGCCACATGGCGAACCACTCGCCGCCTATGGCCATGAAGCCGGCGCCGAACAGCAGCATCACCATCAGCAGGCCGAGGACGCTCCAGTGGCGCGCCCGGGCCGCGGAGCCGTGCCGCAGGGCCGTCACCCACAGGACCGTCGCCGTGATGAGGACCAGGGCGGACAGGGTCTCCCAGATGATGATCAGTACGTACGCCGTGTCCTGGAGGACGGGCGACTCGACGGCCCGCCACATCAGGTCCTCGTCCTTGAACGTCGTGTCCATCGCGAGGACGTGCCGGACGAACTGCTGGTTGGTGCCGAAGTCGGTGATGTTGCCGAACGCGACGAGCGCCATGTAGAGGGCGACCGTGGCGGTGAGGAGGGTGGCGGCGAGGAGAAGGGGGGCCGTGGGGCGGGCGGTCCGCTTCGTGGTCATGGTTTCACTATGTCCTCGTCGGGCCGTTGGCAACAGATGCGCCGTCGCGATCGGTGAGCGATCGGTGAGCGATCAGTACATGCCCTGAACGGACCGCTTGTGTTCGTTACAGTGCTGGGCGTTATGTGAGGGGAGGCGGGGGCGATGGGTGTGGCGGCGACCGGTGGTGCCATCTGGGGCCGGATGGAGCAGCAGGACTTCCGCAGCCGGGTGCGCGGGACCCTGCTGGGCACCGCCGTCGGGGACGCGCTGGGCGCACCGCTCGACACGCTCACCCTGGAGGAGATCCGCGCGGCGCACGGCCCCGGCGGACTCACCGACCTGGCGCCCGCGTACGGCCGGCGTGGCACCGTCACCGGCGTCACGCAGCTCACGCTCTTCACGGTCGACGGACTGATCCGCGCCCAGGTGCGCCGCGACACCGGCGCCTGGCACCCGCCGACGGACCTGCACCGCGCGTACCTCAGATGGGCGGCGACCCAGCACGACTGGGGGCCCGACGAGCGCCGCGCGGAGGACGGCTGGCTGGCGCGCGAGGAGTGGCTGTACGCCCGGCGCGACCCCGCCCGCGCCTGTCTGCTCGGCTTCGGCGACACCGTCATGGGCACGCTGGACGCCCCCAAGAACCCGGGTGAGCCGGGCCCGGAGGCGGCCGCCCGCTCCGCCCCCTTCGGGCTCCTGGTGGGCTGGGACCCGCAACTCGTGGTGCAGCTAGCCGTGGAGTGCGCCGCGCAGACCCATGGGCACCCCGCGGCCTACCTCACCGCCGGGGCGTACGCCGCCGTCGTGCACGCGCTGGCGCGCGGCGGGAGCATCGACGCGGCCGTACAGCAGGCGCTGGCGCTCCTCGCCGCGCGCCCCGGCCACGAGCCGGTCACCGAGGCTCTCCAGGACGCCCTGGGGGCCGTACGGCAGGGCCTGCCGACGCCGGACCGGATCGAGGAGCTCGCCGGGGACGGCAGGGCGGAGGGGGCGCTCGCGGTGGCCGTGTACTGCGCGCTGGTCGGCGAGGACGTACGGCACGGGCTGTGCCTCGCCGTGAACCACGGCGGCCCGTCGGGCACCGCGGGCGCCCTCACCGGCGGCCTGCTGGGCGCCCTGCACGGCGAGACGGCCCTCCCGCCGGCCTGGCTGGCCGAACTGGAGGGCCGTCCCACGATGCTGGTCCTGGCGGACGACTTCGCCATGGAGATGACCCAGGGGCCCGCACTCCACGGCCCGGCCGACTCGTCCCCGGCCTGGCTGGCCCGCTACCCGCGCGCGTAGCCGTCGCGCTCCCGCGCGCGAGCCGGCGCAGCCGTTCCCCGTGCCCCCGTGCCACCCGTGCCCGGACGGACCGGACGGACCGGACGGACCGGACGGACCGGACGGACCGGAAGCACCGGAGGTCCGGGGGAGCACTCAGTCCCGCACCTGATCCTTGGCCCGGACCCGGGACGGCACCGCGGCCGCGGTCGCCGCGCCGTCCCCGTCCCCGTTGATGCGCCCGATGAGCGCGTCGCGCTCCGGCGTGTCCTCCGGCTTCACGAGGCCGATCACCACGTACAGGATCAGCGAGACCGCCAGCGGGACGGAGACCTGGTACTGGAGCGGGGTGCCGCCCTCGATGTTCCAGCTGACCGGGTAGTTCATCAGCCAGAAGGCGAACAGACCGGCGGCCCAGCTGGTCAGCGCGGCCGTCGGGCCGGAGCGGCGGAACGCCGGCAGCATGCCGAGCATGAACGGGATGGCGATCGGCCCCATCAGTCCGGCCACCCACTTCACGACCACGGTGATGATGTCCTCGAACGTCGGCGAGTTCACCTGCGTCGCGATCATCATGGACAGCAGCAGGAAGGTCACGGTCGACCAGCGGGCCGCCAGCAGACCCGCCTTCTCCGACCAGGTGCGCGCCTGCTTGGCGAGCGCCGGCGCGATGTCCCGGGTGAACACCGCGGAGATCGCGTTGGCGTCGGAGGAGCACATGGCCATGGTGTGCGAGAAGAAGCCGACGATCACGAGCCCGAGCAGACCGTGCGGCAGCAGTTGCTCCGTCATCAGCGCGTAGCTGTCCGAGGCGTCCGGGTTCTTCGCCTCGACGAGCAGCGGCGCGCACCACATCGGGAAGAACAGCACCAGCGGCCACACCAGCCACAGCGCGGCCGACAGCAGAGCCGAACGCGTCGCCTCGCGTGCGGACGACGTGGCCATGTAGCGCTGGGCCTGGTTCCACATGCCGCCGCTGTACTCGAAGGTCTTGATGAAGGTGATCGCCACCAGGTAGGTCACGGTGTACGGCCCCGCCGTCGGCTCCGCGTGCCCGGAGGGCAGCTCGTCCCAGACGGTCCACAGCGTGGAGAAGCCGTTCAGCTCCACCATCACCGCCACCAGCATCGCGACGCCCGCGAAGAGCTGGATGATGAACTGTCCCATCTCCGTCAGCGCGTCCGCCCACAAGCCGCCCACCGTGCAGTAGATGCCGGTGATGATGCCCGTGATGAAGATGCCCTGGGTGATGGTGATTCCGGTGTAGATGGACAGCAGGGTGGCGATCGCCGCCCACTTGGCGCCCACGTCCACGATCTTCAACAGCACCCCGGACCAGGCGAGCGCCTGCTGGGTGCCCAGGTTGTACCGGTCCTTGAGGTACTCCAGCGGCGACGCCACCCCGAGCCGGGAGCGCAGCCGGTTGAGCCGGGGCGCGAACAGCCGGGCGCCGATGGCGATACCGACGGCGATCGGGAAGGACCAGGTGACGAAGGAGGTCACCCCGTACTGGTAGGCGATCCCGGCGAAGCCGGTGAACATCACCGCGCTGTAGCCCGACATGTGGTGCGAGATGCCGGAGAGCCACCATGGCATCTTGCCGCCGGCGGTGAAGAAGTCGCTGACGTTGTCCACGCGTTTGTGCGACCAGAGGCCGATCGCGACCATCACACCGAAGTAGGCGATGAGCACGGTCCAGTCGAGACCGTTCATGGTGCTTCCTCCCGGGTTCCGCCCTCCCCGACCGTTTTGGTCAGGGCATGCCAAGGTTCCGCGAAGTGCCCGCTCATCGTGGGATCGCTGGTGCACGTGCGACAACGGTTGGTAAGGTCAAGAGCGAGTAAAAAAGTTCGGAGAGCTGACTTACGTTCATGGTGATGAACGAGTCGGCGCCTCGCCTCGCTCAGCGGTGTGGATCAGAACATGTACGTGGACACAAGGGCGAGTGAGCCGAAGGGGTGCGCCTGTGTCGAGAGACCGAGCGCGCGGAGGCCCCGGCGGAGGAGGGGCTGAGCACGGTCGATCTCTCGACACAGGCTGAGGCGCCCCGGAGGCGAACCGAGCCCCGAAAAAAGGGGAGAACCCCCTCGGCCGGGACGGCGATCCAGTCGAGAGGGTTCTGTCTGTGGTGCGTATGCGGTTGTGGTGGTGCGGGTGCCGAGACCGGGAGGTATCGGCACTCAGCCTTTGACCGACGACACGAACAAGTTCCACGCGTCGGCGGGAAAGGCCAGGATCGGGCCGCCGTCGGACAACTTCGAGTCCCGGACCGCCAGTTGGGACGAGACGGGGGACGAGACCTCTACGCAAGCGCCGTTGCCCTGGGAGTACGAGGACTTGATCCACACGTTGGTGGCGCCCTGCTTGATTGCCATGGTTGCTCCGGTAGCCAGTTGCTGAGTTGCTGAGTCCGCGCCGAAGGTTCCAAGCGGAACCTGTCATGCGCTTTTGCGCCAATCGATGTCACTCTGTGGCGTGATCGACGCTACTCGCCAACATCGGTTTCCGGAGGGACTATTCACTCGACCGGGTGGCATATTCCAGTGCAGTCTTCCAACGGATCTCCCCAAGGTGTAATTTGCGGCGTTTGCCAGGGGCTCACGGAGCTCGTGGAAGCCACGGGGCCGGTGATGACCCTCTGGCCGCGACGCGGCTGCCCCTCAGGGGGTGTAGTCCTCCTCCACCACCTTGGAGATGAACTCCCGGCTCTGCTCGGCCCCCAGGGCCTGGGCCCGCAGGTGCTCGTACATGACGCTGTACTTCTGCACGTCCTGCGCCTTCTCCAGGTACAGGTCGCTGGTGACGCCCTCGATGTACACCACGCTCGAATCGGCGGTGTCGGGGAACTCCAGAATCGCGTACTGGCCGCTCACGCCGGGGTGCGCGCCCATGCTGAAGGGGAGCACCTGCACCGTCACGTGCGGCAGTTCCGACTGCTTGATGAGGTGCTGGAGCTGCTCCCGCATGACGTCCCTGCCGCCGATGACCCGGCGCAGCGCCGCTTCGTCGAGCACGGTCCACAGGCGCAGCGGGTAGTCCGGTGAAGAGATACGTTCCTGTCGGCGCATGCGGACCTTGACGCGCTTCTCGACGTCGGCGGTGGGCGCCTCCACCAGCGCGCCGTCGATGAGGGCGGCCGCGTACGCCTCGGTCTGCAACAGGCCGGGCACGACCTGCGGATCGTAGACGCGCAGGCTGGCCGCGTCCGTCTCCAGACCGATGTAGACGCTGTACGGCACGTCGCCGAACGCGTGCCACCAGCCCTGCTGGCGCGAGTCCTTCGCCATCTGCATCAGCGAATCCACGACGCGGAGATCCTCGACCTCGTACACCCCGCACAGGTCGCGGACGTCGCGCTGGCTGATGCTGCGGCGGCCGTTCTCCAGCCGGCTGATCTTCGACTGGGACACCAGCAGGCGGTCCGCGACCTCCTCGGCCGTCATGCCCTTCTGTTCGCGGAGCCGGCGCAGCTCCTGGCCCAGCCGGCGCCGACGGACGGTGGGATTGACATTGGACGGCACGAACCTGCACCTCCGGCTGCGGGCCTGACAACTTTACGTATCTGCCAATGAGCAGACTGCCACCAAGGTGCTTACTACCGCTGGGAAACAGCGGATATGCGCCTAGCACACGCCAGTTCGGGCCAAGGTTACGGCCGACGGTCACCGGATGGGGCGACTTCCGGCCGATACGGCCGAAGACGCAGCGCGGACGCGGCCGCGGATGCGGCCGCGCGGGGCGAGGCGGCCGTGGTCCCGTCATGGACCCACGGTCTCCTGCCCCGCGCGGGCCGGCGGCTCCCGAACCGGTTCCGGGGGACTGCGAACGGCGGTGCGGCGTAGGCGGTGCTTCGCGGTACCGCAGCGCGGTTGCCGCCGCGGCGCCGTGCTGTTCGTCGTGCTGTGCCGTACCGGGGTGCTCGTGCGTGCTGCTGTGCCTGCTGTTGTGCCTGCTGCTGTGTGTGCTGTGCGTGCTGTCGTGCGGTGACCCGGGGGTCAGTGCGCCACGACGCGCGCCATGGAGCCGTGGCGCGGCTGCATCGGAACGCCCCTGGCGGGTTCCGTCGCGCCCCTGGCTCCACCGGACGCCTGGCGGCCCGAGGGCGCCGGGCTGCGGCGTGGCTGCGCGCCGACGCCGTTCTGGACGTCCATCACGGCGTGCGCCACGAGTCCGCCCATGGGATCGTGCCGGATCAGATCCCTGAGCCGGGAGCGGGACGACCGTCCCTCGTTCCCGGGGTACAGGTGCTTGCCGAGCCCGACCGCGTGGGCCAGGGCGGCGAGCGCGGCGGTCCGTGGGTCCGGCGGCACGCCGGTACGGATGGCCGCGTCCAGCCGGGCCCTGATCTCCCGGCTGATGGCCGTGTCCGTCGCCTGATAGCGCGTCGTCGGCAGCACCCCGCACATCTGGCCGGCCACGGCATGCACCATGCCGCACCGTTCCAGGTGCGAGAGGTAGGTCTGGCGGAGCCCGAGACGCGGCCCGCCGATCCAGTGGACGGCCCGCACGGGAGCGCCGCGCCTGCGCAGCAACTCCAGTGCGGTATCCAAAGTCGGATCTCCAGTCGGCCGTGGCACCACCACGGCGATACGATCCCCGTCTGGGGCTATCCGTCCGGCCAGCGCCAGCTCCACTAGCTGTGCTCCGGCCAGACCGAGGTCGAGCGACTGCGGCTGCGCAGTGGTACCCGTGGCCGGGTCCAGTGCCAGCAGCAGAAGCTCCTCCGGAAGTGTTCTGCGGCTCCTGCCCATCCATGCCTCCCCGCGTGGATGAATGACAGGGTGACCCCTCTCACATTGGTCTGTCGAGGGTGCGTGACCGGTTCGTAGTGGAACCGGTAGGTATGTCGTTCTCGTCTACCGCTTGGGTCAAGCCCGCACACAGGACACTGGTACATGGTTCGGACAGCGGCACGGTGGGCTGTTCCGGCGGGCGGTTCAGGGTTGGCAGGACGTGCGTCCCGGGAGCGGGACGGCGAAGAGGAGGCATCGGTGGCGGGCGAGTCCCCCGACAGGTCGAAGCGGTACGAGTCGTCGACGGGGTCGACGCCGGGGTCCGGAACCCCGGGGACGGGCGCGGCGGTCTCCGCGTCGGGCGACCCCCGTCTGACGATGGGCCGGGAGGCTGCCGTCCGGGGCACCGACCAGGCGACGGCCGTGTTCACCCGACGGGACCTGGCGGAGGCGGAAGCGGAGCGCAAGGACGAGAGCGCCGACGCGGAGGTCCCGGGGGCGTCCGCGGATGCGAAGACGTCCGAGGGGGCCGCGGAGTCCGGGGACTCCGTGAAGGAGGGCGAGGACTCGGCGGATGTGGACGCCGGGGCCGACGGTGCCGGGTCAGACGGTGCCGGGTCAGACAGTGCCGGGTCAGACAGTGCCGGGTCCGGCGGCACCGACGGTGCGGATGACGACGGTACGGCCGATGACGAGCCGAAGGCCGGGACGAAGCCCGAGGACGGGGCCGAGGGCGCCGGGGACGACGGCGAGGGCAGGACCGGCGCCGGGGCGAAGGCGCAGCCGCAGGACGACGCCGGGAGCGACACCGGGGCCGGGACCGGGAGCGACACCGGGGCCGGGGCCGGGAGCGACACCGGGCCCAAGGGCGATTCCGAGAGCGCCGGCGACGCCGACACCGGCTCCCGCAAGGCGTCTGACAAGGCGTCCGACGAGGCCCCCGAGCCCCCGGTCGACCAGCCCACGGCCATCTTCAAGGCCGTGCCCGCGCCCAAGGTCGACCAGCCCACCACCATGCTCAAGCTGGGCGACAAGCCGCCGGCCGGGAAGCCCGCGGCGGCCGACACGGACACCGCCGCTGACGCCGACGACGAGGGCGGGCCGAAGCCGGACGCCGCCAAGCCGGACACGTCCAAGCAGGCCAAGTCCGAGCCGGACACGTCCAAGCAGGGCAAGTCCGAGCCGGACCTGGCCAAGCGGGACACGTCCAAGCCGGACCCGGCCGAACCGGACACCCCCGAACGCGACGCCGAACGCACCAGCAAATTCGTCGCCCTCAAGTCGCTCGACGAGCCGGCGCCCCGGAAGCCCGCCGCCACGGGCACAGCCGCCACGGGCGCCGCCACCGCGGCCGCCGCCCCCGCGGAGGCCACCGCTGCCGTCCCCCAGGTCGGCCCGGAGCGGACCACGCAGCAGCCCCTGCCGCCCAAGCCGCCGCTGGACCTGCTGGCCGAGCTGACGAACACCCCGCCGCCTCCGCCCACCCCCATGCGCACGCTGGCCCGGCGGGTCAAGATCTGGACGCCGCTGGTCGTCCTGCTGCTGGTCGTCTTCGCGGTCGTACAGTCCCTGCGCCCGTTGCCGGCGCCCACGCTCGACCTCGCCGCCGAGGACACGTACACCTTCGAGGGCGGCAAGCCCGACATCCCGTGGCCGTCCGCCGGGCAGGCGGCGCTGGACGTGCAGGGCATCGGCACGTTCGGCTCCTCGGGTGAGCAGAAGCCCGTGCCGATCGCCAGTGTCGCCAAGGTCATGACGGCCTACCTCGTCCTGCGCGACCACCCGGTGAAGAGCGGCGAGGACGGCCCGATGATCGAGATCGACCAGACGGCCGAGGACGAGTCGGACGCCGGTGACGAGTCGACGGTGAACGTGACCGCGGGCGACTCGATCTCCGAGCGGGAGGCCGTGGAGTCCATCCTCATCGCGTCCGCGAACAACGTGGCGCGGCTGCTGGCCCGCTGGGACGCGGGCTCCGAGGAGGCGTTCGTGGAGAAGATGAACAAGGCGGCCGAGGACCTCGGCATGACCAACACCACGTACACCGACCCGTCGGGCCTGAACAACACCACGGTGAGCACGGCCGTGGACCAGGTGAAGCTGGCCAAGGAGGCGATGAAGCAGCCCGTGTTCCGGGAGGTCGCCGCGATGATGTCGTACGACGACTACAAGGGCGTCAACCACTCCAACTGGAACCAGCTGGTCGGCAGCAACAACGTCGTCGGCATCAAGACCGGCACCACGACCTCGGCGCTCGGCAACCTGGTGTTCGCCGCGAAGCAGGAGGTCGACGGGGAGCCGCGCACGATCGTCGGGGCGGTGGTGCGCCAGCCCGCCGGCGGCCCGGACAACACCATCCTGGGCGCGGCCCTCTTCGAGGGCGACAAGCTGATCCGGGCCGCTCAGGGCGCGCTGGAGTCGGCGACGGTCGTGAAGAAGGGCGATGTCGTCGGGTACGTCGACGACGGTCTGGGCGGCCGTACGCCGGTCGTCGCGACGGAGGACGTGCATGCCGTCGGCTGGGCGGGCCTGACGGTGAAGCTGACCTTCGAGGCCGGTGATCTGCCGCACACGGCGAAGGCCGGCACCGAGGTCGGCACCCTCACCGTGGGCGACGGCACGAGCAGCGCGGTCAAGGTGCCGGTGGCGCTCCGTACCGACCTCGTCGAACCCGGCTTCACGGACAAGCTGACCCGCCTGGGCTGACGTCCACCGCGCCCCGTCGCGCCGGTACACCACCGGCGTGCGCCCGCACCGGCGTGCACCGCATCGCACCCCGTCGGAGGAGCACCACCGGAGGCTCCCCGGCGGGGTGCGTGTTAGCGTCGCGCAATCGGCCGGGCCGAGCGGCGGGACAGGCGGCGGGCGCGGCGGGAAACGGGGCACGGACACGTAGGAACACGTACAGACACGTACAGACACGTACGGACGCGTACGGCATGCGTACGACATGTACAGAGGGACACGGGGAGTGCGTTCAGGTGACCACAGCGGAGCCGACACACACCGACGACGCCCAGCCACGACAGGGCTCCGACCCGCGAATATCTTCGCCGCCCCCACCACCCCCACCACCCCCGCCGACTGTTGCGACCGGAGAGACCAGAGAGACCGGAAAGCGCGGAAAGGGCGGAAAGGCCGGAACGACCGGCCCGGCCCGGCGGGGCGTCCGGCCGGCCCGTATCCTCCGGCACCCGGTCACCCTCGTCACCGTCCTGTCGGGCGTGCTGCACGTCATCTGGTTCTTCACCTTCGCCAACAGCGGCGGTGACCTGGCGGCGCAGGACGCGTGGGCGGAGTTCGTCGGCCGGCACCCGGACTCGGCGTACAACCTCGCCTGGTACGGCGGTATGCACCCGGTCTCGTACAGCGTGGTGTCCCCGTACCTGATGTCGGTCCTCGGGGTCCGTACGACGATGATGATCGCCGGCACGGTCTCGTCGGGCCTGCTGACGATGATCCTGATGCGCAGCAGAGCGGTTCGCAGACCGATCTGGCCGGCGCTGGCGGGTGTCTTCGGCCTGCTGTGCAACGCGGCGTCGGGCCGGGTCACCTTCGGGCTCGGCATGGTCTTCGCTCTCGGCGCGACCGCGGTGGTGTTCTGCTGGCCGTACCGCTGGCGCTACAAGCGCTGGGCGAAGGGCCTGTGCGCGGCGCCGCTGGCCGCGCTGGCGACGATGTCGTCGCCGGTGGCGGGCCTGTTCGTGGGCCTGGTGGCGGTGGCGCTGTTCCTGCAGAAGCGGCTGCCCGGCGCCTGGTCGCTGGGGCTCGCCCCGGCGGCCGTGGTGGGGCTGTCCGCCTGGCTGTTCCCGTTCTCGGGCACGCAGCCGATGTCGTTCGGCTCGGCGGTGCTCCCGGTCGTGTTCGCGGTCCTCGTCGCCGTCCTGGTGCCCAGGAGATGGATCACGGTACGGATCACGGCGGCGGTGTACGCCCTCTCCGTACTGCTCGTCTGGCTGATCAGCTCGCAGATCGGCTCCAACATCACGCGGCTGTCGATGCTGTTCGCGGGCGTGGCGCTGCTGGCGGCGCTCCCCTTCGCCGTCCCGCGGACCCTCAAGTGGTACGCGATCCTGCTCGCCTTCGTCGGCTTCAACGGGTGGATCGGCTACAAGACGGTGGACGACGTCGTGCACACCACCCCGGCGGCGGCGTGGGCGCGCGAGCTGGCGCCGCTGGTGAACCAGTTGCAGGTGGTGGGCGCGGAGCGGGGCCGCGTCGAGGTCGTCCCGGCCCGCTCACACCGCGAGGCGTCGGCGCTGGCGCCGTACGTGAACCTGGCCCGCGGCTGGAACCGGCAGGCGGACATGGAACGCAACCCGCTCTTCTACGACGACACCCTGAACTCGGCGAACTATCACGAGTGGCTGAAGAGGTGGTCCGTCCACTACGTGGTCCTCCCGAAGGAGGACGACCCCGACGGCGGCGCCGAGCGCGAACGGGAGCTCGTCGAGCGGGGCATGCCCTACCTGAAGCAGATCTGGGGCGACGCCAACTGGCAGCTGTACGAGGTGCAGGACCCGACGCCGCTGGCGGAACCGGACGCGGTGGTCGAGCTGGCCGCGCAGGGCGAGATGACCCTGGACGTGAAGGAGGCGGGCCGCATCCTCATCCGCATCCCGTACTCCCCGTGGCTGAGCCTGGTCGACGAGGAGGGCGAGAAGTACGAGGCCCCGCAGGAGACCGAGAAGTCGAAGAACCGGGAGGACGAGAGCCTCCCGAAGACGTACGACAACGTGCACGGCTGCCTCATGGAGGCCGAGGAGGACGCCTTCGGCGACAAGTGGACGGAACTCCTGGCCCCGGCCCCGGGCACGTACCGCCTGGCGGCCCCCTACTCGGTGTCGCGAGGCACACCGTGCCCGGAGGAACTGCGCTGAGGCACCACCGGTGGCGACGGTCGTCGGCCGCGACGCACGCCGGCCGCGACGCACGCCGGCCGCGACGCACGCCGGCCGCGACGGCCGCCTACGCGACCGCCTTCTCCACCGCCGTCACGACCTCCGCCGCGTCCGGCTCCGTCTGCGGCGAGAAGCGGGCCACGACGGAACCGTCCCGCCCGATGAGGAACTTCTCGAAGTTCCAGCGGATGTCCCCGGTGTGGCCCCCGGCGTCGGCGTGCTGCACGAGCCGCGTGTACAGGGGGTGCCTGTCCGCCCCGTTCACCTCCACCTTCTCGGTCATCGGGAAGGTCACGCCGTACGTCGCCGAGCAGAACTCCGCGATCTCCTCCGAGGTCCCCGGCTCCTGCCCGAGGAACTGGTTGCACGGCACGCCGAGCACGGTGAAGCCCCGTTCGGCGTACTGCTCGTGCAGCCGCTCCAGGCCCGCGTACTGCGGGGTGAGCCCGCACCGGGAGGCGACGTTCACGACGAGCACGGCCTTGCCGCGGTACTGGGCGAGGTCGGCGGACCCGCCGCGCAGCGCGCCGATCTCGACGTCGAGGACGGAGGAGGACCGGGAGGGACCGGCCTGGTCGGTAGTCATGGGCGGATGCTAACGCCGCCGGACGTCCGCGGGGGCGTCCGCCCGGCCGCAGGGGCGTCCGAAGCCGCGACCAGTACGTCCCCCGCGGGAGCCCGGTAGTACAGCACGGACCGTCCCGCCCGGCGTCTGCGCACCAGGCCCGCGTCCAGCAGCACCCGCAGGTGCCGCCCGACGGACCCGAGTCCCTGCCCGGTCAGCGCCACCAGCTGGGTCGTGCTCAGCGGGGAGTCCAGCAGCACGAGCACCCGGGCCCGCCCCCGCCCGAGCAGCGCGCCGAGCCCGTCGGACACGGCACCGGCCGCCGCGGCCACGCCCTCGCACGGGTACACCACCGCGTACCGCTCCCCGTCCTCCCACGCCACCCACCCCGCCTTCGGCGTCACCGGGACGAACAGCAGCTGGGCCCCGGAGATCTCCCGCGGCGGATACTCGTGCAGGTTGACCTGCAACCGGTCCCCGCCAAGCCACCGCATCCCCGGCCGCAGCGTGTCCAGCGCCGCGGCCCACCCGCCCTCGCCCATCCGTGCCGTACGGGCTACCACATCGGCTTCGAGGATCCGCCGGCGCCGCTCCCAGTACGGGCGTACGGCGTCCTGCCACACGTACTCCAGCAGCCGGGCGGCGAGCCGCGGCAGGTCGTCCCGGCGCAGCGGCTCCGGCAAGGGCCCCGCCAGCGAGACGGAGAGGTGCCGGCGGGCCTCGGCGGGGTCGGCGTCGCGCACCCGGGCCAGCTCCGCCTCGAAGGACGCGCCCGGCACCGGCGCCGGCGTGAGGAAGTCGGCGATCCACTCGCGCCCGAGCCCGGCCCGCACGAGCAGCGCGGTGACCGGGTCGGCGGCGAGCCGCGCCCGGTACCCGGGCAGGTGCCGGGCCAGCCACGCTCCCTCGCCGGGCCACCTCCCCACGCCCGCGTGCAGCAGTTTCAGCGAGGCGAACACCTCGGCCATCGGCGAGATCACGAACCGGCTCCCGGCCAGCGTGTCGGCGTTCACCTGCCACCAGCCCACGCCCCGCCCCCTCCGCTCTCCACCTCGCGCTCCCCAGCTTTCGCACCGCCGCGAAACACTAACGGCGATCCGCGCCCCCGCCCCACGCTCTCGCCCATGGAATCCACGGAGATACCGGAGACGTCCCACACCCCCGATCCGCCCCGCCCCAGCTACCGATCCCTCTTCCGCACCCGCGAGTTCACCCCCTTCTTCCTCGCCTCCTCCCTCCAGGTCGCCGCCTCGACCGTCGGTGGCCTCGCCCTCGGCACCCTCGTGTACGAGGCGACGAACTCCCCGCTGCTGTCGGCGCTGAGCATGTTCGGCCCGTCACTGGCCCAGGTGCTGGGCGCGACCACCCTGCTCTCGGCGGCCGACCGCGTGCGCCCGCGTGCGACCCTCACGGCCACCGCCCTCGCCTTCGCGGCGGTCATGGCGGTGACGGCCCTCCCCGCCCTGCCGACCTGGGCGGTCCTCCCGCTGATCCTCGCCCTGGGCCTGGTCTCGTCCGTCACGGGCGGGGTCCGCTGGGGTCTGCTCGCCGAGATCCTGCCGGAGGGCGCCTACCTGGTGGGCCGTTCGACCCTCAACATCGTGAGCGGACTCATGCAGATCACGGGGTACGCGGCGGGCGGCGTCCTCGTGGCGCTCGTGTCCCCGCGCACCACCCTGCTCGTGTCGGCCGCCCTGTACGCGGTGGCCGCCCTGACCACCCGGCTCGGTCTGAGCGCGCGTCCGCCCCGTTCCTCCGGCCGCGCCTCCGTCGGCGAGACCTGGCGCACGAACGCCCGCCTCCTGTCGTACGCCCCGCGCCGCCTCACCTACCTGGGACTGTGGGTGCCCAACGGCCTGGTCGTCGGCTGCGAGTCCCTCTTCGTCCCGTACGCCCCCACCCACGCGGGTCTGCTCTTCGCCGCGGCGGCGCTCGGGATGCTCGCCGGCGATCTGAGCGCGGGCCGGTCCGTCCCGGCGCGGCTGCGAGGCGCCCTGGTCACACCCCTGTTGCTGCTCCTGGCCGGCCCCTACCTGCTCTTCGCCCTGCGGCCGCCGGCGCTCGTGGCGGCCGGCTGCGCGGCCCTCGCCTCCATCGGCTTCGGCGCGAGCCTGCTCCAGCAGCAGCGCCTGCTCGCCCTCACCCCGTCCCACCTCACCGGGCACGCCCTGGGCCTGCACTCCGCGGGCATGCTCACGCTGCAGGGGCTGAGCGCCGCGCTGGCGGGCGGCCTCGCGGACCTCACCTCGGCGCCGACGGCGATCACGGTGATGGCGGGCGCCTCGGCGACGGTGACGCTGACCCTGTGGACGGCCGGCCGGAGACACCGCCGGCGTGCGGCGACGGCGACGGGCACGGCGGCGGGCACGGGCACAAGGACGAGCACAGGGCCGGCGACGGGCACAGGGGCAGGGACGGGCACAGGGGCAGGGACGGGCACGGAGCCGGGGACGGGCACAGGGCCGGCGGCGGGCACGGGGACAGGGACGGGCACGGAGCCGGGGACGGGCACAGGGCCGGCGGCGGGCACGGGGACAGGGACGGGCACGGAGCCGGGGACGGGCACAGGGCCGACGGCGGGCACGGACGACGCCGTACGACAGCGCGGCGTCGGGTGATCTCCCGGCGCAACCCCCGCACGAGGCGCCCGAATCCGTACATCTCACCGGTTCCCCGCCGCGCCCCCTCGGCTACGCTCGCCGTGTGACGGGACAGGAGCCCATGCCGCCGCCGGACCGCTACGCCATAGTGGCCGTGGCCTCCTCCGCCGGAGGGATCGGCGCGCTGGGCAGGTTCCTGGGCGGTCTGGGTGGCGACCTGCGGGTGCCGGTGCTGGTGGTGCAGCACCTCGATCCACGGCACCGGACGGTCATCGCCGAGGTCCTGTCGCGCCGTACCCGCCTGAAGGTCAAACTCGCGGAGACGGACGAGACCGCGCGCCCCGGCACCGTCTACATCGCGCCCCCCGACCGCCATCTGCTGGTCGGCCCCGGCGGCGTACTGACGCTCACCAGCACCGAACTCGTCCACTTCCTGCGGCCCTCCGCCGACCTGCTCTTCGAGTCGGTCGCCGGCGCCTACGGGCCGCAGGCCATCGTCTGCATCCTGACCGGCACCGGCAGGGACGGGGCCATGGGCGTGGACGCCGTGAGATCCCGGGGCGGCACCGTGATCGCACAGACCCCGGAGAGCGCCGAATTCTCCGGCATGCCGTCCGCGGCCGTGGGTACGGGAGCGGTGGACTACGTGCTGCCCCTCGACGAGATAGCCCCGGTGGTCCGCGGGCTGGTCGGGACGGAGGGGCGACGATGAGCGCGGAGAGGCGACGATGAGCGACGCATCCGACGCCGAGCCCGACGAGGAGCTGGAGGAGCTGCTCGGCTTCCTGCGGGACGCGCGCGGCTTCGACTTCACCGGGTACAAGCGCTCCTCGCTGGGACGGCGCATCCACAAGCGGATGGCCCAGCTCGGCACCGCCTCGTACGCCGACTACCGGGACCGGCTGGAGGCGAACTCCGCGGAGTTCCACATTCTGTTCAACACCATCCTGATCAACGTCACCTCGATGTTCCGCGACCCGGAGGCCTGGCTCTACCTGGAGCGCGAGGTGCTGCCCGAGCTGCTGTCCCAGTCCGGCCCGGACGACGAGATCCGGGTCTGGAGCGCCGGCTGCGCCAGCGGCGAGGAGACGTACTCTCTCGCCGTCATGTTCGCCGAGGCGCTGGGCATCGAGGAGACGCTCGACCGCGTCAAGATCTACGGCACGGACGTGGACGAGGAGGCGCTGCGCACCGCCCGTTCGGGCCTGTATCCGGCGAAGGTCCTCGAACCGCTCACGCCGGAACTGCGGGAGCGGTACTTCGAGCCGAACGGGGCCCGGTACGGCTTCCGCCCCGACCTGAGGCGGCGGGTCATCTTCGGCCGCCACGACGTCACCCAGGACGCCCCCATCTCGCGCCTGGACCTGCTGGTGTGCCGGAACACACTGATGTACTTCAACGCCGAGGCGCAGGACCAGATCGTCGACCGCTTCCACTACGCGCTCAAGGAGAAGGGTTTCCTGTTCCTCGGCAAGGCCGAGATGCTCCTCAACGACGCCGACCGGTTCGACGTCGTCTCCATGCGCCAGCGCATCTTCCGCCGGCAACCGGGCGGGTCCGGCCCGCCGTACCAGCCCACCGTGCCGAGGGCCCGGGGCGGCTTCGGCCCCGAGATCAGAACGGCGGCCCGGTACCGGCAACTGTACGACCTCATCCTCGACTCCACCCCGGCACCCGCCGTGGCCGTGGACGAGGGCGGTCTGGTCGTGCTCATCAACAACAGCGCCCGCAGGCAGTTTTTCCTCAGCTCCAAGGACCTCGGGCGTCCCTTCCAGGACCTGGAGATCTCCTACCGGCCGGTGGAACTGCGGTCGCTCATCGAGCAGGCCGCCCACGAACGCAGGACCCTGCGGGTCAACGCCGCGGAACGGCGCACGGGGGAGGACGCGCAGTTCTTCGA
Organism: Streptomyces ruber; assembly: GCF_014648075.1. Taxonomy (GTDB): domain Bacteria; phylum Actinomycetota; class Actinomycetes; order Streptomycetales; family Streptomycetaceae; genus Streptomyces; species Streptomyces ruber. The sequence continues at coordinate 248,304 of NZ_BMQK01000001.1, forward strand.
CGTCACCGTCCAGCCGCTGATGGGGCCGGGCGGGCTCCCGGTCGCCACGAACATCACCTTCACCGACGTCACCGTGGCCACACAGCTGCGCGCGGAGATCAAACGCGTACGGGAGGACCTGGAGACGGCGTACGAGGAGCTCCAGTCGACCAACGAGGAACTGGAGACGACCAACGAGGAACTCCAGTCCAGCATCGAGGAGCTGGAGACGACCAACGAGGAACTCCAGTCGACCAACGAGGAACTGGAGACGACGAACGAGGAACTCCGCTCGGGCAACGAGGAGCTGGAGACCATGAACGAGGAGCTGCGCATCCGCACCGACGAGGTGGACGAGGCGCGCGCCTTCCTCGAGGCCGTGGTGGTCAGCATCGCGGCCGGCGTGGTGGTCCTGGACGTGGAGACGCGGGTGCGGTGCTGGAACCGGGGAGCGGCCGACCTCTGGGGGCTGCGCTCCGACGAGACCGTCGGCAAGGACTTCTTCCGGCTCGACTTCGGCCTGCCCGTGGACGAGCTGCGCGCCATGGTCCAGGAGTGCCTCGACACCGCGGAGCGCTGCGGTCCCGTGCACATCCCGTCCGTCAACCGCATCGGCCGCACCATCACGTGCGCGGTGGTGTGCACCCCCTTCGACGGCCACAACGGCGGCGTCGTCCTGCTGATGGAAGAAGCAACGGAGGAGGCGGCGGAAGAAGCAACGGAGGAGGCAGCGGAGGGGGCGGCGGAAGAGGCAGCGGAGGGGGCGACGGCGGAGACAGCGGAGAGGACAGCGGGTGGGCCGGGGGAATAAGAGCGCGCAACGGACGGCGCGCGCCCACCGGCCGGGCGTACGCTACTCGCATGAGCCAGGGGGAGAACCCCACCAGCGTCGCGGCCGTCGCCTGGCGGCGGGCCGCCGGGGCCCGGGAGCGCGCACGCCGGGCCGACGAGGCCGCCGACACCCAGGAGTCCCTCGCCGCCCGCAGCGGACGCGACGTACACCTGAGGATCGCCGCCACCCAGCGCCGTATCGCCGCCGTCCACCTCTCCTCGGCCGAGCTCCAGGAGGCGTACGCCCGCCGCATGGCGGCCTGGTCCCGGCGGCAGGACCCGCGCCCCCTGTTCATGACCGGGGTCGCGGAGGCGTGCGGCGCGCACAGCGCGGCCCTCACCCTGGTCGGACGGAACCGCGCCCAGCTGGCGGTCGCCGCCTCCGACGACGCCTCCCGCGCGGCCCAGGAGTTCGAGTTCATCCTGGAGGAGGGACCCGTACGGGACGCCACCGAGTGCGGCGACGCGGTCTTCGCCACCGGCCCGAGGGCGATAGAACGGCGGTGGCCGGGTTACGGCCCGGAACTCACCGGCCTGGGCCTCACCGGTGTCATCGCCGTCCCCCTCGAGGTGACCGGCCTGTGCATCGGCGCGCTCACGCTGTACGACCCCGAGCCGGGTGCGAAGGGCTACCGCACCTGCGGCGACATCGCGGAGGCCCTGACCCAGACGGTCCTGCTCGGCCCCGACCCCGACCCCGAGCTGTACGGCGGTACGGACCACCGCGACAGCGTGCACCAGGCGGCGGGCGCCCACTCCGTACGCTCGGGCCTCCCCGTGGACGACGCCCTGGCCCTCATCAAGGGCAGAGCCTTCACCCTGGGGCTGTCCACGGAGGCGGTGGCCCTACGGGTGCTGGCCGACTCCGGCGAACTGCCGTGAACGGCCGGTGAGACGCCTCCGGGCCCTCCCTTCCCCTCCTGCTCCCTCCCCTCGTACGGCGTCCGTCCCTCCCTTCTCCTACCTCCGTTCCTCCTCCTGTCCCCCTCCTCCCCGACCGACCGATGAGTTGAAAGGACCGGCAATGGCGTTACCGGAGCAGCTGCTCGCGGATGTGTGCGTGGAACTGGCGGGCAGCGGCCTCCACCCCCCGGGTGGCGGCCCCGGCCTGCCGGAGGTGCTCGCACGGCGTACGGTCGAGCTGCTCGGCGACTGCACCGCGGCAGCCGTGAGCGTGTGGGCCGAGGGCGGCGACGGCACCGTCGTCGCGGCCTCCGACCCGGCCGTACGCGACCTGACGAAGGAAGCGGCCGACTGGAAGGAAGGTCCCGGCCACGACTGCGGGGCCAACGGGGTGCCGGTCGAGGACGCCGCGTTCGGCGACCCGGCGGTGCTCGCCCACTGGCCACGCTACGCACCACGCGCCCGGGAACTGGGCCACGTCCGCGTCGCCGCACGCCCCCTGCGCGCGGACTCCCGGACCCTGGGCGCCCTGACCCTGTTCAGCCGGACCCGGCTCGACTGCGACACCCTGGCGCTCGGCCAGTCCCTGGCCGACATCGCGGCGATCAGCCTTGACCGGGAGCGGAAGATAGGTGAAGGACGAGTGCTGGTCGGCCAGTTGGAACACGCCCTCAACAGCCGCGTGCTGATCGAGCAGGCGAAGGGCATGCTCGCGGCCCGCCTCGCGGTCGAGCCCCAGGAAGCCTTCGCCCTGCTGCGCCGCCACGCACGCTCGCACAACCGGGTGCTGAGGGACGTGGCACGCGAGGTGATAGACGGCCGCCTCACGCTGCTGGGCGGGCCGGACACCTGACGCGGGGCGCGGCCTCGACCCTCCGCTCACGCCCGGCACGCCTGCCGCACCGCCGTCCCGACCCCTGGTTGACGGCGGTGAGGATGCCCTACGATCCCTTCACGGGCATATGTCCGCCGGGCATTCCAGACCGGTGTCCGTACCCGACACGCCCACGCCCCCAGTCCCCGGGCCAGGACGCCGCCCCTTCCACGGGGTGTCGACCGGAGCCGCGTCCGCCCGGCAACGGACGCGACGGCTCCGGACTTCGTCCTCCCGGCCGTTCGAGCCGGGGTGCGCTCCCGCTGCGCCCCGGGGCCCGGTGAGGACGTTCGGCGCGTGGACCAAGCGGACGGGAGCCGTGATGTCCTCGCGCAGGCGGCCGTCGCCGAGGGCGCCGACCCATGTCGGCGGCGGCCGCCCCGAACGGCGCGGCACCGGCAGATCTTCACCAAGGCTTGGCCAAAAGAACGCGGACCGTACAACCATCGGGCGCTCCCGTGCGTCAAACCCCACGCACTCAGCGAATCCCTCCGAATGCGAACATGTCATTCCAAGGCGGCAGCGCAGCCGCGCACCCGCGTGGCCACGCAGGGGATCCCGTTACGGCCCGACGCGGCCGGAAACCGGCTCCCCGGACGGCGCGGCCGCCCGGGTGGCAGTGAGTGCACGCCACCGACGCCGAGCGAGTCCCTAGGAAAGCGATGCCCCAGCCCCGAGTCAGCGTGATCGTCCCCGCCTACAACGCCATGCCCGAGCTGACCGACTGCATCACGTCGGCGATGGAGCAGACCATCGGCCTGGACCAGCTCGAGATCATCGCGGTGAACGACGGGTCGACCGACGGCACCGGCAAGGAGCTCGACCGGCTCGCCGCGCTGTGCCCCTCGCTGCGCGTCATCCACCAGGAGAACTCGGGTACCGCGGCCGTCCCGCGCAACGTCGCCCTGGACGTCGCCCGCGGCGACTTCGTCTTCTTCCTCGACTCCGACGACTACCTGGGCCCCGACGCGCTGCGCCGCATGGTGGCCATGGCCGACGAGAACGACACCGACATCGTGCTGGGCAAGATGGTCTCGGTGGGCGGCCGGGCCGTACCCACCGCCGTCTTCAAGAGCACCCAGCCGCGTACGGACATCTTCTCCTCGGCCGCCTACCGGACCCTCGGCTGCTGGAAGCTCTTCCGCCGCTCCCTCATCGAACGGCTGAACCTGCGCTTCCCGCCGTTCCGCAACACCGAGGACAAGCCCTTCACCGCCGCCGCGTACCTCAACGCGAACGGGATATCCGTCGTCGCGGACTACGACTGCTACTACCACCGCGACCGCGAGAACGGGAACAACCTCACCCTCACCGCGCAGAACCTGAGCCACCGGATGCAGGGCACCCGGATGTGCTTCGAGACGGTGGCCCGCTACCTGGAGCCCGGCCCGCGGCGCGACCAGATCATGCGCCGGCACGTCGAGTGGGAACTGTGCGGCCCGCTGTGGTGGCTGCTGCTCCGGGAGAGCGACGAGGACATCCGCGAGCGGATCTACCCGGAAGTCCGCGACTGGGTGGAGAACTACGTCACCGACCCGATCATCGAGAAGCTCGAACCGCGTGACCGGCTGCTGCTGCACCTGCTGCGGGCCGACCGCTTCGAGGACGTCCTGTCGGTCATCCGCAACGCCAAGGAGGACGCCGGGCGCGGTCACGTCATCGACGGGGGCCGGGTCTACTGGGACCACCCGCTCTTCCGCGCCCCGGAGGCGGGCGTGCCGGACAGCGCGTTCGACGTCACCGACCGGCTGCCGGTGCGCCACCGCATCGACTCGGCGGCCTGGCAGGAGGACGAGGGCGGAAACGGGAACGGCGACGGGGCCGGCAACGGGGTGCTGCGCCTCACCGGCCACGCCTACATCGAGAACGTGCCCACCCTGGACGCGGCCACCGAACTGGTGCTGCGCTGCTACGACGCGGACCACCCGGAGGTCCGCGTCCCCGCGCGCGTGCACGCCGTCGCCGGACTCCCGGACGACGAGCGCTACGCGGACGCGGGCTTCGTCGCGGACATCGCCCTGCCCACGGCGGCGGCCGGCGCCCCGCTGGGCCGCGGCCGGTGGAACCTCTTCCTCGACGTACGGGCGCAGGGAGTCAGCCGTACGGTCCGCATGAAGAGCCCCGAGCCGGCCGAGCGGACACCGCGGCGGAAGACGGTGACGATGGGCGAGGGCAAGCCCACGACGATCACTCCGTACGTGACGAAATGGGGCAACCTCTCCCTCAGCGTCGGCGGCCAGGAGGTGCCGCGCGACGACACGCCCTGCCGGGTCACCGGAACGTCGTGGCACGGCTCGCGCAAGGGCACGCTGGTGGTGACCGGCGTGCGGACCGGCGCGGGGGCCCAGGACGCCGGAGCGCTGACCGTGCGCGTGGAGAACAGCAAGGGGGACCGCCGCGAGGCCCCGGCGTCACTCACCTCGCTCGACCGGACCGACGGCAGCTTCACGGCGGAGCTCCCCCTCAAGGGCCTCCCCCCGGGCCGCTGGACGGTGACCCTGACCCAGCCCGGCCACGCCTCCGTGGCCGCCGTCCCCTACCTCCGCGCCCTGGGCCACGCCCGCTGGTTCCACCTGGCCCGCCCCTACACCGCCCGCCCGGTGAAGAAGGCCTCGGAGACGACGCTGGTGGTGGAGATCCGCGCGGTGGACGTGAAGGCGACGGTGCGCCGGAAGCTGCGGGGGGCCGTGCGGAGGGCGCGGGGGTAGCCAGGCCGACGGGACGCGTGATCGAGGAGGCTCTCGGCGGCCGCGCGGGTATGGCGGCCGCAGCCGGGGCCGTTGCGCTGCAGCCCGTTCCGCCGCCTGCTCCGAAGAAGTCGCAGAACGGGCTTGCTCGACCGGGTGACGATGGCTGACCAGCCGTTTCCTGTACGGCGACCCGATCGTCTTCAGATCACAGTTGTCCACCACGTGATAGGAGTTCCATATGGACGCGCTCGCCGGCCTTCTGAGCAGCCTCGGGGACATCCTGGGCGGCATCCTCGCCGGACTGGGCCTCGGCTGACGCCGATCGACACCGTCCCCGGCGCCCGGTCACCCGGGCGCCGGGGACGTGTGCGCACCCGGCCTGCACGGCACGGGTTTTCACTCCGGTAATCCCGGCAAGCAGTCCGGTACTCGCTTGCGGTTCCGGCTTTTTCCTCGCGGCTCTGGCCAGGTCAGAACGAGTGAAACGATTTCCCACATCGGTGATGGAGACGGAGTCGGTTGGCTTCCGCAGGGGCCTTGCCTGCTATCCTCCTGGCCAGCCTGCTGCCACCAGGTGCGGCAAGGACACCTGCGCGGGAGACGATCCGTGAAAGAAATCTCTGTGCTCGCCTCTCACGCTTGTGGGAGCAATGTGAACTGTCCGTCGGTTCTGCTGCTTCCCGGTGGAGATCTCGCGTTCATCGGAAAAGAGGCTCCCGCCGAGCTGAAGAGCCAACTTCCCGCAGGTATCGGTGTCGGTGAGGGCGAGTGTCTGGTGATCGTCCCCAGAAGCCTCATGTCCGAAGCGGGATGCGTAATTCCGGATGCCTGACGGCAGCGCTCCCGGTGCCATGTCCCGAAGCTCCTGATCAGTCTTGCGACTGTTCGTTGCAGCGCCGCTGGTAGGCGTTCTCGGCCAGCTCGTAGAACTTCTGCATCTTGCCTCCGTGCGGCGTGGCCGCGGATCGACCGGCCCGGCTCGCTTCCCAGAACGTCCGCATCGGGACGCTCTCGAACAGGTAGTGCATCAGCGCCTCGGCTTCGTCGCAGTTGAACACGCCCAGCGTGTACGCCATGCACTGGAAAGAGATTATCTGGTTGGCGTACATGAACTGCTTACGAGTGTCGACGGAGATGTCCGCGCTGTACGGCGGCCACACGTCAGCGAGTGACGGGTCACTGATGGCCATGCTGGTCAACGCGTGATGCTGTGACCTGACGGCAGACTCTGCGATCTTCAGGGCGCACTCGTTGTTGATGCGGGCGTCCTCTCGGAGGGCCACGAGCTCGGCTTGCCGTTGGGCCAGTATCTCGTCCTGCTGCGAAGCCAGCATTTCGCGCTGTCTACGCATCTCTTCGCGCTGGTGGTGGAACGTGCGTGCCAGGTAGATAAGGGCAACGACCGAGGTGGCGCCGGATGCGGCCCCGAGGGCCTGGCCCGCGTTTCCGCTTTCCGCGGAACGAAGCGCTGGAATCTGGACGAGGGCGAGCGTCAGGGCAATCGACGCAGCGCAGCAAATGACGATGATCGTGGCCGTGGCCCCCAGTGCTTTGACCGTCCCGCTATCCGTCATTCAAGCCCCTCCGGCTCTCCGATAACAATGGTCACCCCGGCGGAGACCATTCGAGGGGCCTCGCCGTCTGGGATATCGTCACGCATGAAATGTCTTACACATGTGCGAGTGCCTGCAGAGAGGGCGCACGGAAGCACTGCTCATCGCGACGCCTCACAGGGTTCCGTCGGAAACACCGTGTACATGCGCATCCGTGTGAGCGGACGCTCGGTAATGGGAATCGCCGGAATCGCGGTACTGAATCACCCGTGGTGTCGCCGGGGGAGAAGCACGCTCCCGCCTTCCGCGTGAGCCGAGCAAGCCGAGCGGGTGGAGTGATCCCGAACAACGCAGTCCGAACAACGCAGCCCGAATACCGCGGCCCGGAGCCCGCGGGCGGTGCGCGGGCAGCGGTTTCCCCGCCGGACCGCCATGACGGGCGCGGGTACCCGTTCCGTCGGCCGAGGTGGGATGCGCCAGGGGCGGGCCTCGCTTAAGCCGGCCTTAAACGCTCATTAAGCGATCAGCCGCAGACCTTATGGCATCGCCACGGCGTCAAGTAACAGCAGGTCAGGCGCAGTTGAGGCGCAAATCGGTCAGTTGGCTGCTCTGCTACCCGTCCGTAGCATCGGGCTCCCCACAGCCCCTCCCCACGGACAGACAAGGTGGATCCAGTCATGGCCGCTCATCGCGCACGCCGATGGCCGCTCGGCGGGCTTGTCCTCATGGTCTCGGTCGCGGTCGCCGCCGCCTTCGCACTCATCACGACGGGACCGTCCGCCGACCGGGCCGATGCCGCCACCACGGCGCTGACCTGGTCCGACGAGTTCAACGGCGCGGCCGGCAGCGCCCCGGACCCCAGCAAGTGGACGCTGGAGACCGGTGGCTCCGGCAACGGCAACCACGAGCTGCAGTACTACCGCAACAGCAGGGACAACGCCGCCCTCGACGGCAACGGCAACCTCGTCATCACCGCCCGCAAGAACACCGACCCCGGGCTCCAGTGCTGGTACGGCACGTGCCAGTACACCTCCGCCCGCCTCAACACCGCCAACACCTTCACCCAGGCCTACGGTCACTTCGAGGCACGCATCAAGGTGCCCCGCGGTCAGGGCATGTGGCCCGCGTTCTGGATGCTCGGCAACGACATGGGCACGGTCGGCTGGCCCAACAGTGGTGAGATCGACATCATGGAGAACGTCGGCTACGAACCCGGCACCGTCCACGGCACCATCCACGGCCCCGGCTACTCCGGCGGAGGCGGCATCGGCGCCGCCCACAAGCTCCCGAACGGCGCCTCCTTCGCCGACGACTTCCACGTCTTCGCGGTCGACTGGAGCCCGCAGTCGATCACCTGGTCCGTCGACGGCACCGCGTACCAGACCCGCACGCCGGCCGACGTCGGCGGCAACAAGTGGGTCTACGACCACCCGTTCTTCCTCATCCTCAACCTCGCCGTCGGCGGCGACTGGCCCGGCAGCCCGAACGCCGACACCACGTTCCCGCAGACGATGACCATCGACTACGTACGCGTCTCGACCTCCGGCGACGGCGGCTCCGGCAACGGCGGCGCCACCCGCACCGGCCCCATCAAGGGCATAGGCGGCATGTGCGTCGACGTCGCCGGCGCCTCGGCCGCGGACGAGACCCCGATCCAGCTGCACAACTGCACCGGCGTCGACGCCCAGAAGTGGACCCTGGGCAGCGACGGCACCGTACGCGCCCTCGGCAAGTGCCTCGACGTACGCGCCGCCTCCACCGCGGACGGAGCCCCCGTACAGCTCTACACCTGCAACGGCACCAAGGCCCAGCAGTGGACCTACACCTCCGCCCGCGACCTGACCAACATCGGCGCGGACAAGTGCCTGGACGCCACCGGCAACTCCTCGGCCGACGGCACCCGCCTCCAGATCTGGACGTGCACCGGCGCGGCCAACCAGAAGTGGACTGTGGGCTGACCTCACTGTTCGTTGCGCTTGCGCTCCCCCGGGCTCGACATCGAGCCCGGGGGAGCGCGCGTCCAGGACCGCGCGCTCTCGTGAAATCGACCACGGTTGTGCTCCGCAGTCTCATGGGCCGCTGCACCGCGGGCCGCATCTCACAGTCAGCTGCGGATGGCAGCCGCGGCCGACTCGGGAGATCGCGTACGTGCGCGCCCTGCCGGGCTGAAGCTGTTCTGGGCTGAAGCTGTTCTGGGCGAAGCTGCTTCGGGGCGATGCGCGGCCAGGAGCGAAGCGACGGGTGCCAGAACCAAGCTGATGACGCGCACGGGCCACAGCAGCTCGCGCCGCACTGATGTATCAGCACATGACCAGTGACCGTGACCGCGCCATCGAGAGTCAGCTCGGGGCCATGACCCGAAGCGGTGAAGGAGCGGCCTCGGGCCCCGACGAAGGGAGCCCCGAGCGGTCCTAGCGGCACGTGTGTGGCACGGCGCCTCAAACGGTGAAGGGCCAACCCGGGAGGAAAACCCTCCTGAGCTGGCCCTTCTGCGTGTGCCCCCGGCAGGATTCGAACCTGCGACACCCGCTTTAGGAGTTCGATCAAGGAGACGATCAGGCTTTATGGCCTGCTGTCACTGCTATTGAACTGGCCTGCTGGCATGCGTGGTTGTCCGCCTTCGTTGATGTCAAGAGTGGATGTCAGCGACCAGTCACGGTTGGGGTGCGTCAGCTCACCGGACGGCGTTTGGGCCTCCGTGCTCTTCTCGGAAGACGCACTAACATCTGACTCCTGCACCGGAGTTAGAAATCACCCCCCTGGTGAGCTTCTCACTCACCCAGCGCAGGGGGATTTTTTGCATCTTTTTCTGACAGTGGCAACCGGTTGCGAAGTCGAGTCATTGCGGAACGACCCAATTCGGTGAAAGTCTTGTACTCCTTCTTCCTGTATTTCTCCTCATCGTTCAAGCGTGCTTGCCGCCTCTCGTCATCACTCAGAGAGCATTCGCCCATCACCTCTAGGGCCAAAGCGGGTACCGCATCGAGCGCCTCATCTAGTAAATGTTCGATAGGGACAGCTTGTTTGTTTTTGTCGACGTTAATGGCAGTCGCCCACGCTGCGGGTTCATAGCGTGCCAGCATGGAGAGGGCGTATAGAGCTGCCCACCACGCGAGAAGTGGGTGCAGAGGGAGAGAATTTCCGGTAAGAGCCGGAAAGGCGATTGAGCGTCCGCGATACCGAGTTCCATACAGCGAGGCAAACCCACCTGTGCCGTACCTCCGAAGAGGGTTCAAGTAGATCTGGCCATCCAGGCCGTTCCTTGGAGACTTCAGGTAATCGATCTCCTGCAAGCCTTCCAGGGGCCACACGCTTGGATAATGATTGAGGAATCCCTCGAGCGTGGGCAGATTTTGTGGAACCCCACTCAATACAAGTACGTGTGGCGGGCCCCAGTCCCCCCAGTCCTCACGTGTGAGGTCGCCACCTTCCGAAAGCTCTAGGGCTGGGTAACGTTCACCATCGGAGAGGGCGTGCCCTGCCATTTCTGGAAGAGAGTCCCATATTTCAGCGAGGCGCACGGGTGCGGGGAGTGAGGGAGAGTCTAGAAATCGGGCCAGCTGAGTAAAAGCCCCCTTTCCCTGATCGCGAACCGTCAAGGTTCCGATATTTCCGCGCGCGGCGGCTTGGGATATTCCCGGAATCCTGATGCCGTGGCCGGAAAGTTGCCAATCTTCAGGAGATTTACACCGGTCGGGATGCGCCGCCGCCGCGATGGCCCTACCTATCTGAGAAATGCCGTAAAAAGCCAGCACGGGGCGGGTTTCGTATCCGACACCCTCTGCTGCCTTGAAGTACTGCTCCGACTGCTCTAGTGAGGCAGAAAATACTTCCTTCTTACTTCTTTTTTGTCGGACAGGGTCAGGTGGGGAGGACCGCAAGGAGCGCAGCGATCTCCATGTCTGCTGAGTGTCCGTCATGTGCCCTCCAGGGTTTCTATGCTTGCCCCATGGTTGCCGGTCTCCATTGCCTTGTCGACAGGTTTCCGTCCCTAGCGAATAGAATTTCTAGATCTTGCTCGGGATGGCGTTTCCGTTAAGACAACCGCAACCCCCGCTGCTCCCATCCCGTCCGCCGTCGACCCACACGCAGTGGAGCGGGCGTGGCCCCTGGTGTCCAGGTGAAGCGCGCCACTGTACGAACGACCTGGACACCAGGGGCCACGTCTGCTCGGCTTTGCCTGGGTCGACGGTGGACGGGATGGGAGCTCCCCGCGCACGCCACTATGTGCCCGCACTCGGCGACGGCGCCCCCTCCATCCCGGTGCCGGCCGATCCCCCGCCGGAGGCACCGTCTTTGACGGCGGCCGCGATCGTGCGGTGCTCGCCTCATGGCCTCAGGCCCTATCCACTCGTGGGCGCGCGTCGGCGCAGCGCGGGCGGAGCGGGCCGAAGGCAGGAGCGGCGCCCGCGGCGGAGCCGGGAGCGCGCCCGGCGGAGCGGAGCGCAGCCGGGCCTTGAACCAGCAGAGAAGGTTGTAATTCAGTGCTGTCTGAGCGGTTGTTGCTGTCAGGGCTTGCTCGGGTTCAGATCTCGGCCTCGTGCGGCTGCCCTTAGCAGGGCATGCGCGACCTGCTCCGCATCATCGGGCGTCAGGTAGATGTCCTGGGCCCATAGCAGAGACAGCCGCACTGTGCCGTTCAGGAGGTTGGTGGCAACGTCCACCTCTACACCGTTGTTCATCGCGTCGGCGACGGACAGGTCCTCGTCGCTGCTGTAGGCGCTCATGCTCGCCAGCATGCCGAACCGGGGTCCCTAGGACTCGACGTCGCGCCTGACTGGCTGGTGTTGGTGAAGAGCTCTGCGGTGACGGTGTGACCGCCGTAGTAACTGTCGTGGAAGACGACCCGGTGGGCGAGTGCGTTGACCAGGCACAGGCCGCGGCCGTGTTCGGCGTCCTGGTCGTGGTCCTGGTGCTCGGCCTTGGGGGCCGTGTCGGTGCCTCCGGCGTCTGTGACCGATAGGGCGATCGCCTGCGGGGAGACCTCCAGTGCCAGATGGAAGCTGCCCGCATCCTGGCCGCTGGCGGTGTGCAAAATCGCGTTCGCGGTCAGCTCGCTCACGATCAGTTCGGCCTCCTCGACCAGCGGGGAGTCCCGCAGGATGTCGCGTGTCCAGCGGCGGGCCCGGCTCACCTCTTCCGGAAAACCTGGGCAAGTGAGGCCCCAGACTCGTGCGGTGCTCGTATACTCGTGCATACAAGTTCCTTCGTGCTGGTAGGCCGCCATGTGCAGCGGGTACGGGCTAGACGAGTTTGACGCCGTCGTGGGCGCGGATCGCTGGTGGGGACATCGCGTCGAGTGCGTCCAAGACGCGGATGGCGTACGCCTCGTCGGCGAGTTCGATGACCTCTTCGCGGGTGGCCCAGCGCAGTGCGCGGGTCTCGTCCCCGGTGGTCGGAGTGCCGTCGACAGCCTGGCAGCGGAAGACGAGCGAGACGATTAGGCCCGTCATGTTCTTGTAGACGCCGGTGAGGGTCGCCGGAAGCTCGATTTTGATGCCGGTCTCTTCGAGGACTTCGCGCTGGAGGGCCTCGGTGACGGTCTCCTCGCGTTCGAGGACGCCGCCCGGGGGTTCCCAGTGGCCGTTATCGCGGCGCTTGATCAAAAGGGCCCGGCCCTGGTCGTCGACGATGACTCCGGCGACGCTCACGGAGTGCGGACGGTCAGCAGTCACGGTCCTCGGCCCTCTCGGCTGGCTAGGCTCTCCACCGTAGCAACAGCACTCGCCCACTCGTCTAGATACCTAAAGGAGTACGCGTGACGTCTCTATCGAGCCACCTCGGCGCCCTGGACCCCACGAGTGATCGTGCGGTCTTCCGGCAGATCGCCGACCAACTGCGCGAGGCCATCGACCGCGGGCGATTCAAGGAGGGTCAGAAGCTGCCCTCGGAGGCCGAGCTGGTGGAGCACTATGGGGTGTCCCGGATGACGGTGAGGAACTCCTTCTCCGTCCTCCAGGGCGAGGGCCTGGTCCACGCCGAGCACGGCAAGGGCGTCTTCGTCCGGCCCCGGCCCCCCGTGCGGCGACTCGCCTCCGACCGGTTCGCCCGCCGCCACCGCGAGCAGGGCAAGTCTGCGTTCATCGTGGAGGCCGACGCCGCCGGCAGTCACCCGAAGGTGGACAGCCTGGAGGTCAAGGAGGAGAAGGCCGACCAGGACATCTCCGCTCGGCTCGGGTCCGTGCGGCGAGTGCTCGCCCGGCGGCGCCGCTACCTCCTCGACGGCCGACCTGTCGAGTTCGCCACCTCCTATCTCCCGCTCGACATCGCCCGCGGCACGCAGATCGCCGAACCCAACCCCGGCCCCGGCGGCATCTACGCCCGGCTGGAAGAGCTCGGCCACCACCTCGACCACTTCGAGGAGGAGATCCGGGCCCGGATGCCCTCGCCCGCCGAGGTCAAGATGCTTCAGCTCGCCTCCGGCGTGCCCGTGATCCACCTGATCCGCACTGCCTACGACACCGAGAACCGGGCCGTGGAGGTCTGCGACACGGTCATGGCGGCGGACGCCTACGTCCTCTCCTACCAGCTCCCGGCGACCTGACCGGCGGTGCGCGAGGCCACTCCCGTGAACTCGTACACCCAGGCACGCATACTCGTATAGACGAGTGGGCAAGTTGTGTGTCAGAGTGGTCCCCGTTCTCGGCGTGATCGGGTTCGCAGACTGCATCTTGTATAGACGAGTAGATGGGAAGAAGCCTTGCGCACCATCCGTGTGGAGACCTCGGCCGCGACGATCCTGCTGACCGAGGCCGCTGAGCCCAAGGTCCGGGACCGGCAGACGGGCGAGGTCGCCAAGGACGCCAACAGCGGTGAGGCGCTGATGACGATCGGCGTCGTCTACATCGAGGACGGGGAGTCGTCCCTGATCAAAGTGACCGTTCCGGAGAGCGGGGTGTCGGAGGGGCTGCCGCTCGGTTCGCCGGTCTCGCTGCCGGGTCTGGTGGCCCGTCCGTGGGAGAGCGTGTTCAACGGTCAGCAGCGCCACGGCATCGCCTACCGGGCCGCCGCCGTCACTCCGGCCGTCTTCCCGGCCGCCATGGGGGCCACGGCCTGATGACCGACCTGACGACACTCCTGGAGGTGGGTGGTCCCCTCGCCGCACTCGGCGGTGGGGCCGCCTACGCCCGGGCCAAGCACCCCGGCGTGTACTGGTCCACGGTCGGCCTGCCGGTGACCACCGCCCGGCTGCTCAGCTCGTACGGCTCGGTCATGGAAGCCTGCGGCTTGACCGTGGCCCCGTCCCGGCTGCGGATGCTGGCGGTGCAGGCCACCACCCGCCGGGAAGTCCGGCCCGTACCGCCGCGTCGCGGGATCATTCGCCCCACCGCGACCGGACTGCGGCTCCGGCTGCGGCTCGCCCCGGGGCAGGAACCTGCCGACGTGGCCGCCTCCGCCGAGAGGCTGCGGCATGCCTGGGGCGGCCACGCCGTGTACGTCTCGATCGTCAAGCCTGGTGTGGTGGAGCTGCGGTTGGTCGGCTTCGACGTGCTACGGCGAGTGCGGATGCCGCGCAAGTCGACGGCCCGGTTCCTGAAGATCCCGGTGGCGCTGCGGGAGGATGCGATGCCCTTCGTACGGGACTACCGGACCATCCCGCATCAGCTCACCCTGGGGGCCACCCTGTCGGGTAAGTCCATGTACCTGCGGCATCTGGTCGCGGGCCTGGCCCGTCAGCCGGTCGCCCTCGTCGGCATCGACTGCAAGCGGGGTGTGGAGCTGGCGCCGTTCGCGGCCCGGCTGTCAGCGCTGGCCACCGATCCGGAACAGGCGGCCGAGCTGCTGCCCGTGCTGGTGAGGGAGATGGAGGACCGCTATGACCTGATCAAGTCCCGGCAGGGCATCGCCCCGGACACCCCTGACGAGGAGATCACCTCGGACGTCTGGGGCCTGCCCGAGGGCGAACGCCCGACTCCCGTCGTGCTGTTCGTGGACGAGGTGGCCGAGCTCTTCCTCACCGCCACGAAGAAGGAGGAAGAGCGGCGGGACGAGATGGTCACCCAGCTCATCCGGCTCGCCCAGCTCGGCCGCGCCGCCGGCATCTACCTGGAGGTGTGCGGGCAGCGCTTCGGCGCCGAGCTGGGCAAGGGCGCGACCATGCTGCGGGCCCAGCTCACCGGCCGGGTCTGCCACCGCGTGAACGACGAAGCCTCCGCCAAGATGGCGCTCGGCGACATCGCCCCTGAAGCGGTCGCGGCCGCCTGTGCCATCGCTCCCGAACGGCCCGGCCTCGCCGTCGCCGGTGACACCTCCGGCGGCTGGTCCCGCATCCGTACGCCGTACCTGTCCCTCGGCGACGCCGCCGACATCTGCCGTTCGTCCGCCCACCTGGTGCCCGCGCTGCCCGCGCTCGCGCCCTTCCGGCCCGACGTGCCGGTGCCCCCGGCCGAGAGCCCGGCACCGGTCGTGCAGCCGCGCCCCGTGACCGGCTGACCTTCTTCGGCAATCCCCGGTTGGCGTGACCGTCTCGCGCCACGTCCCTACCCCTCCCATGCCCGAAACCGGAAGAAGCCGCATCATGCGCGCCCTGCTGGCCCGTGTGGACGCGGTCCTCGTCCAAGCCGTCATCGCCGCTGCGCTGTCCTTCGCCCACCTGCACGACATCGCCCTGGCGGCCGGACAGGACGGATGGAAAGCGTGGGCCTACCCCGTCTCGGTGGACCTGCTGCTCGTGGCCGCCTGGCGCCGACTGCGGTCCGGTGAGGCGAAAGCGACTGGGTGGTGCTGGTTCGTCATCGCGCTCGCCGCCTCGCTCGGCGCGAACGTCGCCACCGCCGGCCTGCTCGACATGAATCAGGTTCCCGCCTGGTTGCGCATCCTCGTCGCGGGCTGGCCCGCAGTCGCCTTCCTCGGCGGCACCCTCCTCGCCCACTCCAAGCCAACAGCACCCAACGGCGACACGGACACCGACACCGAGCTCGGCCGGGACAGCGACGACCACAACCACGACCAGGAGGACGATCCCGAAACCGTCCCCGAGCCGCCTGCACGACCGGCCATCGAGCAAGCTCCGCCTGAGCAACCGGTACCCGTAGCAACAGCACCCGAGCAACCGGTTGCCGTGGAGGCGCCGCCCGAACGCCCCGCCTTCCCTGTCCCGGCCGCGCTCGTCGAGCACGCCCGCAAGGTCGCCACCGAGCACCGCACCCGCACCGGAACCCCCATCGACCCCCCGACGCTGCGCGCTCGCCTCGGCGTCCCTGCACCCATGGCCGAAGCCATCGCCACCCACCTCTGAAGGGAGCTCCCGTGACCGCCCACCGCCGCTTTCGCTCCGTGACCCGGATAGGCCCCGTCCAGGTCGGCACCTCCTACGACGGCCGGGGCCGCGAGAAGCACACCGCCGCCTGCACGGCTCCGCGCTGCGGCTTCTCCGCCGACTACGACAGCCGGGCCGCCGCCGAGCTGGCCGCCCGCACCCACCGCTGCCCCGTCCGCTGAAAGGGACTCTGCACCGTGACCGTCAGCCTGCCGCTCGTCCTCGTCCTCGGCTTCTTCGCCTGGGGAGCGGTCAAGTTCCTCGGCGTCCGCACCTGGGTCGTCGTCCTCATCGCCCTGTTCGGCTTCTGGCTCTCGCAGACCTTCATGGCCCCGGCCATCGAGTCCGGCACGCGCTCCGGCGTGGACATCATCAATGGCTCACATGACTAGACGAGTAGGTAAGGCGGCGCCGTAATCCCGCGCTTTGTGCCGCGTGACCAGTACCACCGCTGACCGACCACGCGCCCGACTCCCGGGGCGGCCCGATACCGCCAAGCATCGCCGCCCCGGGAGCCCCGCCCCTCCTGACCAAGCCAGCCAGAAGGAGACCGCCATCTTCACCCGCACCACTCCGCCCCCGCTCCCGGAACTGACCAAGCTGGCCCAAGACGGCACCCTGCCGGGCATCCTCCGCCAGCTCTCCGGACTCGGCGGCTGCACCACCCCCATCCGCCTCGACGGCCACCGCACCGAGTACGACATCGACACCGGAACCGGTGAAATCGGCCGCGTCCTGCACCACCTCGACTCCGCCGACCTCCCCGCCGGCCAACTCCTCGTCCGCTGCAACAACCGCCGTACGACCCGCTGTGCGGCCTGTGCCGAGGTGTACCGCCGCGACACCTTCCAGCTGATCACTTCTGGCCTGCGCGGCGGCAAGGGCGTCCCCGAACGGGTCGGCACCCACCCGCGCGTCTTCGCCACCCTCACCGCGCCCAGCTTCGGCCCCGTCCACAACCGGCCCTCCGGCCCGGCCGGGACCGTCCGCCCCTGCCGCTGCGGCGTCCGCCACGACCAGGAGGACGCCGTACTCGGCACCCCGCTCGACCCCGACACCTACGACTACGACGCGGCCGTGCTCTGGAACGCGCACGCCGGGCCGCTCTGGCAGCGCTTCTCCATCTACCTGCGCCGCGAGGTCGCCAAGCGCGCGGGCCTGTCACAGCGGCTCTTCCGGCAGCACGCGCGCGTGTCCTTCGCCAAGGTCGCCGAGTACCAGAAGCGCGGCGCCGTCCACTTCCACGCCGTCATCCGCCTCGACGGTCCCACCGGCGGCGACACCCCGCCCCCGCCCTGGGCCACCGCAGAACTGCTCACCGATGCCATCGGCGCCGCCGCTGCCAAGGTCCGCGTGGACGGCCCGGTCATCGACGGACGCGCCCACACCTTCACCTTCGGCCGCCAACTCGACGTCCGCACCATCCGCTCCGCCGACTTCAACGACGGCCAGGAGGTCACCGAGCGGGCTGTCGCCTAGTACATCGCCAAGTACGCCACCAAGGGTGCCGAGACCGCGACCGGAGCCCTGGACCGGCCGCTGAAGTTCGTCGCCGAGCTGGCCCAGCTCGACATCAGCGAGCATGCCCGGCGCCTGATCCGCGCTGCCTGGGCGCTCGGCGCCCGCAAGGACCTGGAGAACCTGCGGCTCCGGGCCTGGGCCCACATGCTCGGCTTCCGCGGCCACTTCTCCACCAAGTCCCGCCGCTACTCCACCACCCTCGGCGCCCTCCGCGACGCCCGCGCCGAATGGCGCCGCGCCCAAGCCGCGGCAGCGAACGGCCCGGAACCCGAGACGACGTACGTCCTCGCCCACTGGGTCTTCGCCGGAACCGGCCTCTCCGACGCCGAAGCCTGGCTCGCCGCGTCCCTCGAACCCGCCCCCGGCACAGAAGGAGAACCCACCCGTGCATGACGACGTGCTGTTGACGGTGCCCGACGTGATGGCGCGGCTGAAGCTCGGCCGGTCCAAGGTCTACGACCTCATCCGCTCCCGGCGCCTGCCCTCGATCACCATCGGCCGGTGCCGTCGCATCCCTGCATGGGCTGTCCGCGAGTACATCACCAACGAACTGGAGGCGGCGGCCTGATGGCCCAGCAGCGCAAGCGGAAGAACCCCAACGGTGCGGGCACCATCACCAAGCGCAAGGACGGCCGTTTCCAGTGCGCGGTGTACGTCCTCCAGCCGGACGGCACCCGCGCCCGCAAGTTCGCCTACGGCAAGACCTGGGCCGAGTGCGACGCCAAGCGTCGGGAGCTCCTCGACAAGGTGGACCAGGGCGTGCCCGTGCCCACCAGATCGGCGAGGCTCGCCGAGTGGCTGCCGTACTGGCTGGACAACATCGTCAAGCCTCGGCGGAAGCTCAGCACGTACGACAAGTACGAGGCGCACGTGCGGCTCTACCTGGTGCCCCTGCTCGGCTCCAAGCGGCTCGACTCCCTCGGCGTCGCCGACGTCCGGCGCTTCCTCGTCCGCCTGGAGAAGGAGACCACGGCGGCAACCGCCAAGGAGTCGCACCGGGTTCTGCGCTCGGCGCTGTCCTCCGCCTGCCGCGAGGAACTGATCACGCGCAACGTCGCCAAGCTCGTCGAGCCGCCCCGGACGGACACGCCCGAGCTGCGTCCCTGGACCCTGGACGAGACGCTCGACTTCCTTGCGGCATCCCGCACTGACCCGCTCTACGCGGCCTTCGTGCTCGCCATCATGATGGGGCTGCGTCGAGGGGAGATCGTCGGGCTTCGCTGGTCCGACGTCGACCTGGACAACCGCATCCTCTACGTCCGCCACCAGGTCCAGCGGCGCCGTGGCGTCCTGTACGACGACGACCCCAAGAGCCGCCGTCGCCGGGCCGTCCCGCTGCCCGCGCTCTGCATCGCGCCCCTGCGCTGGCACCGGATGCGGCAGGCGGACGCTCGCGCCAAGGCGGGGGAGAAGTGGGAGGGCTCCGACTACGTCTTCGCCACCCGGACCGGGCGCCCGATCGAGCCGCGCAACCTCTACCGCTCCTTCACGCGCGTCGCCGAGTCCGCCGGCCTTCGCGTCATCCGGCTGCACGATGCTCGCCACGGCACGGCGACCCTCCTCACCGCGGCCGGAGTCGCGCCCCGCGTCGTGATGGAGATTCTCGGGCACAGCCAGATCAGCATCACCATGGACGTCTACACGAACGTCGTGCAGGACACCCAGCGCGAGGCCATGAGCCACATGGACCGGCTGCTCAGGAGGCGCCCCAGGCGTCAGTGACCGTCGTCGTTGATGTCAGATCTAGATGTCAAAGAGCCGCCCACCCATGACGTCATGGGTGGGCGGCTCTTTGAGCTGGTGCCCCCGGCAGGATTCGAACCTGCGACACCCGCTTTAGGAGAGCGGTGCTCTATCCCCTGAGCTACGAAGGCGAGGCTCCCGCGAGCCCTGAGTGTCCTGGGACAGGTGTTGCAGCTGTGAGACGTGGCACCCCGCGTGACGCGCTGCAGCGCCTGTCAGGGCGCTCGTTCCACAGCGTACCGGATGGGGACTCGGGGGAGCGCTGGTGTCCAGGAGTCGAGTGGAAGGAGTGGCCGGAGGGGCGCGGAGAGGTTCCGGTCGGGTGGGTGGTGCGGTTCGTGAGGGCGCCCGGTCGGATGGTGACTGGCAGGGCGCGCGGGAGTGGGGCAGTGGCGTGGTGGAGGGGGGCAAGCGGCGCGAACGGTGCAGCGCGTGTGCCCGCTGCGTACCGACTGCGTAGGGAGTGAGCACGGTGGGACGGCGTGGCGCTCGGCGGGAAGCGGAACGGGTGGCGGGGGTGGCCGCCGATCGGTTGCTGCGGGTGGGCGGGAGACGTTGCGGCGGGCCGCCACCACACCCGATCTGCGGGCGGTCTTCCGTACCGATCAGGGGGCAACGACGCGCCGTTCCGTGAGCGGTGGGCCCATGACAAGGTCGTGGGTCCACCCACGGGGTGAACTGCACGGAGTCCTGTTCGTGGAAGGTGTACGTCAAGGACGGGCTGATCACCTGGGAGGCCCAGGAGACCGACTACCCGTCCACGGGGCCCGACCGGCCCGAGTACGAGCCGCGTGGCTGTCCGCGGGGCGCCGCCTTCTCCTGGTACACGTACTCGCCGACCCGGGTGCGGTATCCGCATGCGCGGGGTGTGCTGGTGGAGATGTACGGGAGGCCCGCGCGCGGCTCGGGGATCCCGTGGCGGCCTGGGCCGAGGTCACCGGGGAGCCGGAGAAGCGGCGGCGGTACCAGGCCGCGCGGGGGAAGGGCGGGCTGGTACGGATCGAGTTCGAGGACCCACGCGCCGGGATCACCGTCACCGTTGGGACGAGGCCCTGGAGATCGCGGCCGCCGCCCATGTGCACACCATCGCCGCTCACGGGCCGGACCGGGTGGCCGGGTTCTCGCCCATCCCGGCGATGTCGATGGCCTCGCACGCGGTCGGAGCCCGGTTCATGGCGCTGATCGGTGCGCCGGTGCTCACCTTCTACGACTGGTACTCGGACCTGCCGATCGCCTCGCCGCAGGTGTTCGGGGACCAGACGGACGTACCGGAGTCGGGGGACTGGTGAGACGCCGCGTATCTGGTGATGTGGGGATCGAACGTGCCGGTGACGCGGACGCCGGACGCTCACTGGATGGTCGAGGCGCGGTATCGGGGGCAGAAGGTCGTCGTCGTGTCGCCCGACTACGCGGACGCCACCAAGTTCGCGGACGAGTGGCTGCATCCGCATCCGGGGACCGATGCCGCCCTGGCCATGGCCATGGGGCATGTCGTCCTCAGCGAGTTCTTCGTGCGGCGGTCGGCGCCCTGCTTCGAGGAGTACGTGCGGCGGTTCACCGAGCTGCCGTTCCTCGTCGAGGTCGAAGCCGACGGGTGTGGCGACGTTTTCGTACCGGGCGAGTTCGTCACCGGCGGCGATGCTCGGGGAGGGCGCAGGCGGCGACCAGTGGAGGCCCGTCCTCCTCGACGCCGGCTCCGGGCGGCCCGTCGCGCCGAACGGCACCCTCGGCGACCGCTGGTTCCGGCGCGGTGAGGGGCAAGGGCGTTGGAACCTTGATCTCGGGGCTGTCGAGCCCGAGCTGAGTCTTTACCGGCCGGGTGGCGGCGGTGACAGCGTCCGAGTGGTGCTGCCCCGCTTCGACGGTGGCCGGCGCGTGTACCGCGGTGTGCCGGTGTGCCGGTGTGCCGGTGTGCCGGTGCGCGAGGTGGGGGACGGCTGGTCACCACGGTGTTCGATCTGCTGCTCGCGCAGTACGGGGTGCGCCGCGACGGGCTGCCGGGTGAGTGGTCCACCGGGTACGAGGACGCGTCACAGCCGTACACGCCCGCCTGGCAGGAGGGCGTCACCTCGGTGCCGGCGGACGCGGTGGTGCGGCTGGCGCGGGAGTTCGCGCACACCGCCGAGAAGACCCGCGGGCGCTGCGTGATCGTGATGGGGGCCGGGACGAATCACTGGTTTCACTCCGACACTATTTATCGCGCTTTTCTGGGCTTGCTGATGCTTACGGGATGTCAGGGGGTGAACGGATCCGGGTGGGCGCACGCGCCGCCCGGATCCGCCGCGCGCGGGCGGCCGCTGCTGGACACCGGTGCACTGCCGCCGGGCCATCGACGGGTCACCGCCGGGTCACGCGCACCCGGTGGTTGCCGGCCGGGTCGGTGCCCGTGACGGCGACGGTGATGCCGGCGCGTGGGTCCTCGAAGGTCTCACCGGGTACGAACGTCGCGTCCGACAGCTCCGCGTGGACGTTGGGCGCGCGGGTGCAGCCGCCGCTGTCGCGCCGCGAGTCGTACACCCGTACGGGACCGGCGCCCGTGTCGACGGTTGCGTCGACCTTGTAGACGAGGACGCCCGGGCGGCAGACCGCCTTGTCGTTGCCGCCCTGGGTACGCAGTTCGACCGCGTACGCCGTGCGCGCGTCGAGCGGGAGGACGACCAGTTTCGCGCCCCCGCGCCTCGGCAGCGGGGTGAGCGTGTACTCGGTGGTGCCCGAGGCGCTCGCGCAGCTCACCTGGGTCGCGTCCAGCCAGCCCAGCTTCCACTTGTGCCAGCCGAGCAGGTCGTTGCCGGCGCCCCAGTCCTCGCTCATGATGTCCCAGTGCCCGACGGCGCCCCCGCCCTCGTGGGTGTAGAGGTCGGGCAGCCCGAAGACGTGGCCGTTCTCGTGGGGGAGCACCCGATAGCCGGTCTCCCCGTATCCTCCGGAGCCGTCGTCCTGGCGGCTGTAGACGAAGGACGCGTTGGCGAGCGGCGCCCCGTCGGCGTCCGGCGCCTCGCGGTTGCCCGCGAAGGTCACCGACAGGACGGTGTCCAGGGCGGAGGGGCCGGCGTTCGGGGTGACCAGCACGTTCACGAGGTCGTAGGCGCGGAAGTCCACCACCGGGTCGGCCGTGGTCACCAGGTCCTCGACCAGTTTCCGGTAGCCGGGTTCGAAGGGGGCGCCGCGCTCTATGCCGTACTCGCCGAACGGCTCGGGCATGCGCAGCCAGTGCCCGACCGGCGCCTCGGGCCGGTAGTCGAGCCTTCCGTAGGAACTGGTGGCGAACCATGCGCGGGTCTGCGGGGCGAACTCCGCGAGCCGGTCCAGGGCGGTGCCCTCACCGGGGGCGTCCGAGAAGTCGATCATCAGGTTGAGGGCGCGTACGGTGCCCGTGGAGCGGGCGTAGCCGGACGGGGTCGGGACGCCCTCCGTCATCTGTACGTCGAGCGGTCCGCTGATCATGCAGGGTGCCAGGGGCGTGCCGTGGCCGAGTGGACGGGCGCCGGCGGTCTCCGTGGGGTGTCCCCTCAGGTGCCCGGTGCCCGCGGACGTGCTGACCGCGAGCGTGAGGGCGGTGACCGAGGCGAGCGCGGCCACGCGGCGGGGCCGTATCCGGCGACGGGCGCCCCGGCCGGCTCCGGCGGGGGGTATCCCGCTGATGGGAGGCATCCGGCTGGTGGCTCGCTGCATGCATGGATCCCTCGTCCCACGGCAGCCGCCGGTACCTGGCTGCACTCTTTCGATCACCCTGGAACGAGGGCGGTGCGGGCGCGCGCTGGGGAAGACCGATCGTGGGTTACCGGTCCGTACGGACGTGCGTACGGGTATGACGCAGGTCACACAAGAAGAGGCGGCCGGGCGAAATAACCGGGGACCGGCTCCCCGTTTAGTCAGGTGTCCGCGTGAAACGGGGAGCCCTTCCCCGGATCGTTGAGCGCGGCTCAAGAGCTACACGGAGCTACACGGCTCGAGAGTTACGGAGGAGTGCACCGTGCAGACCGCGCATCCCGCACCGCGTAAGGCGCCCCGGCCGCGCGCCGACGCCCTGCGCAACCGGGAGCGGATCGTCACCGCCGCCCGGGAGATGTTCGTCGAGTTCGGCCCCGAGGTGCCGCTGGACGAGATCGCCCGCCGGGCCGGCGTCGGCAACGCCACGCTGTACCGCAACTTCCCGGACCGCGACGCACTCGTACGGGAGGTCGTCTGCTCCGTCATCGACCGCACGGCCGAGGCGGCGGAGGCCGCGCTGACCGAGACGGGCGACGCCTTCGAGGCGCTGTCCCGGTTCGTGCACACCGCGGCCGACGAGCGGATCAACGCGCTGTGCCCGATGATGTCCAGCACCTTCGACCAGCACCACCCGGATCTCGTCGCCGCACGCGAGCGGGTCGAGCGGCACGTGGCGGCGCTCATGGAGCGCGCCGGCGCGGCCGGCCAACTCCGCCCGGACGTGGGCGTGGGTGACCTGATGGTCGCGGTCGCCCAGCTCAGCCGACCCCCGGCCGGCGCCGCGTGCCTGCACGTCGACCGGTTCGTACACCGTCATCTGCAGTTGTTCCTGGACGGGTTGCGGGCTCCGGCCCGGTCGGACCTGCCCGGCACGACCACGACCCTGGAGGATCTGCGGCAGGCCTGACCGTCGGCCCACACGGTCCTCCACACACGCCACTGGCAGTTCTCGCACGCTCACCCGGCCGTCGGCGACGAGCCGTGTCTTGCTGTTCGCGTTTTTTCGTTTTTTCGCCCTTTTTCTCGCGAAGTCGTTTTGCTTCGCGAGAACCTACGAAGTCCTGAAGTGGGTACCTCCATGCCTGAAACAGCCCGGGCCGCCACGGGCGCGGCACCGTCCTCCGCTCCCGATCGCCCTTCCGGCAGTCCCGATACCGGTCCCGATACCAGTTTCGATTCCAACCGCTGGAAGGCGCTCGTCTTCATCGCGCTCGCCCAGCTGATGGTCGTCCTCGACGGCACCATCGTGAACATCGCCCTGCCCACCGCCCAGCAGGACCTGGGGATCTCGGACGGCAACCGGCAGTGGGTCATCACCGCCTACGCCCTCGCCTTCGGCGGTCTGCTGCTCTTCGGCGGCCGCATCTCCGACCTGTGGGGCCGCCGGCGCACCTTCGTCACCGGACTGATCGGCTTCGCGGCGGCCTCCGCGCTCGGCGGCGCCGCCACCGGTGAGGCGATGATGCTCGGCGCCCGCGCCCTCCAGGGCGTGTTCGGCGCACTTCTCGCGCCCGCCGCGCTCTCCCTGCTGGCGGTGATGTTCACGGACGCCAAGGAACGCGCCAAGGCGTTCGGCATCTACGGGGCCATCGCCGGTGCGGGCGGCGCGGTCGGCCTCATCCTCGGTGGTGTCCTGACCGAGTACCTGAACTGGCGCTGGACGTTCTTCGTGAACATCCCGTTCGCCGTCGTCGCCGCGGTCGGCGCGTACCTCGTCGTCCGCGAGCCGGCGGGCGGCCGCAACCGCGCGCCGCTCGACATCCCGGGTGTGGTCCTGTCCACCACGGGGCTGGTCGCGCTGGTGTACGGCTTCACGCGGGCCGAGTCCGAGGGCTGGAGTGACGCGCTGACGGTCGGCATGTTCGTCGCCTCGGCCGTGCTGCTCGGAGCCTTCGTCCTCGTCGAGTCCAAGGTGCGGGCCCCGCTGCTGCCGCTGCGGGTGCTCACCGAGCGGAACCGCGGCGGGGTCTACCTCTCCCTCGGCTTCGCGGTCGTCGGGATGTTCGGGCTGTTCCTCTTCCTGACCTATTACCTGCAGGTCGTGAAGGGGTACTCACCGGTCAGGACCGGCTTCGCGTTCCTGCCGATGATCGTGGGCATGGTCACGGGCTCCACCCAGATCGGCGCCCGGCTGCTGACCCGGGTCCCGCCGCGGTTCCTGATGGGCCCCGGCTTCCTGGTCGCCGCCGTCGGCATGCTGCTGCTGACCCGGCTGGACGTCGATTCCTCGTACGCGGGACTGCTGCTGCCGGCGGAGCTGCTGCTCGGTCTCGGCATGGGTACGGCGTTCATGCCGGCCATGTCCATGGCCACGTCGGGCGTCGAACCGCGGGACGCCGGTGTCGCCTCCGCGATGGTCAACACCTCCCAGCAGGTGGGCGGCGCGATCGGTACGGCCCTGCTGAACACCGTCGCGGCCTCGGCCACCACCGCCTACCTCACGGACCACCTCGCCGCGGCGACCTCCCGCACGCAGGCGCAGCTGGTCCAGCTCGAGAGCATGGTGCACGGCTACACCAGCGCCATCTGGTTCGCGGTCGGCATCCTGGTGCTGGCCTCGGTGATCGCGGTGACCCTCGTCAACGCCGGCCGGCCCGGACCGGCCAAGCGCTCCGGCTCGGGCTCGGGCTCCGGCTCCGGCTCCGAGGACGAGCTGAAGATGCCGGTGGCGATGCACTGACCGAACGGGGCTCGTGCGCCTCGCGGTGTCCGTACGCCCCTCGGCTCCCGTGCGCCTCGCGGAGCCTGTACGCCCCTCGGCTCCCGCGCGCCTCGCGGAGCCTGTACATCCCTCGGCTCCCGTGCGCCTCGCGGTGTCCGTACACCTCACTGACGCGTCCCGGCCCGGAGCACACCTGTGGTGCCGTGCTCCGGGCCGGGACGCGTCGTCCGCGTGGCCGGGCCGTCAGCGCAGCCAGGGCAGGTCCGCGCCCGCCTCCTTCGGCTGCAGTCCCTCGGCGATGATCTGCATGAGCTCGCCGAGGGTCTGCTGCTGTTCGTGGGTGAGCCGGTCGAAGAACGCCTGCCGCACGGTGGCCACGTGACCGGGCGCGGTCTGCTTCAGCACCTCGGTCCCCTCGTCCGTCAGTACGGCGAACTGGCCCCGCTTGTCGGAGGGACAGTCCTCGCGGCGGACCCAGCCGTTCTTCTCCAGCCGCGCCACGGCGTGGGAGAGCCGCGACCTCGTGATCTTGGCGCGCATGGCCAGCTCCGTCATGCGCAGCCGCCTGCCCGGCGCCTCGGCCAGCGCCACGAGCAGACCGTAGTAGACGTGCGGCATGCCCGCGTCGCGCTGAAGCTGACGGTCGAGATGGTCGTCGAGAAGGATGGTGGCGTGCAGATACGCGCGCCAGACGCGCTGTTCCTCGGCGGTGAGCCAGCGCGGTTCTTCAGCAGCGGGTTGCGCGGATGCCGTGTTCATTACTCCATGGTACGAGACCTCTCATTGAACATTAAACAAACAAGGGGTAACTTGGTCGCAATGCTATTGAGACTTCAAGCAAGCTTGTTGCGGAGGGAGTCGCCGTATGTCCGCCGTCGCCGAGGAGCGCCCCGCCACGGAGCGCATGCCCGCCGTCTATCTCAGTCACGGCGCCCCGCCGCTCGCCGACGACCCCGTCTGGCCGGGTGAGCTGGCGGCCTGGTCGGCGAGCATGCCGCGCCCCGAGGCCGTCCTCGTCGTCTCCGCCCACTGGGAGGAGGCCCCGCTGGCCCTCGGCGCCGTCGAGACCGTCCCCCTCGTTCACGACTTCTGGGGCTTCCCCGAGCACTACTACCGGGTCCGGTACGACGCCCCCGGCGCACCCGCGCTCGCCGAGTCCGTACGCAAGCTGCTGCGTGCGCCCGGCACGCCGGTGCAGGACATGCCCGACCGGGGACTGGACCACGGCGCGTACGTGCCGCTGGTCGAGATGTACCCCGGGGCGGACATCCCCGTCCTCCAGATGTCGATGCCGACGCTGGACCCGGTGAGACTGATGGACATCGGCCGCCGGCTCGCGCCCCTGCGGGACGAGGGCGTCCTGATCGTCGGATCCGGCTTCTTCACCCACAACCTGGCCGCCCTGCGGCACCCCGGCGTTCCCGCCTGGTCCGCCGAGTTCGACGACTGGGGACAGCGTGCGCTGGCGGCCGGCGACGTGGACGCCCTGCTCGACTTCACCCGCAAGTCTCCGGCCGGCGCCCTCGCCCACCCGCGCACCGAGCACTTCGCCCCGCTCTTCGTGACGATGGGCGCCGCGGACGCCTCCGGTGAGCTGGACGCACAGCAGTCGGTGATCGACGGCTTCTGGATGGGGCTGGCGAAGCGGTCGGTGCAGTTCGGCTGACGGAGGTGCGACGGGGGTGTGGCGGTTGTGTGGGCGTAAGGGGACCGGTTAGCAGGCGTGTGCATGACTGCTTCCCGCGAGGTGACTCCATAACAGGGGACGGAGGGGCGACGGAAAGGGGGCGGAATCCCTCCGTGGGGCCTCCCGCGCGTCCGCGCCCGCGGCAACCGATACGGGGCGCGGCTCGTCTCTCAGGTCGGGAGGGCGGCAAGGGGGACGCCCCCGGCGGGAAGAAGGCGGTGACGAGTGTGAGGGGCGTCTCACTTTCAGGCCGCGTACGGAGGTGCCGATGGCCGGAGGAGCGGCTTCGATCTCGGTCCTGACCTGCACTTCTGTACGTTCGTGAGGTGTCCGACCCCGGTGTGCGGCGGGACAGGGTACTGCATGATCACGGAATTGGGGGGACGGGGTGGGAATTCTGTCCCGATTCCAGTCGTTGTTTCCTTCAGATGGTGGGCACCCGGGAGGGTGTCACCAGCGCCACAGGACCATCCGCTAGCCCTCTCTCCGGCGCACGGCGAAGCACACGGTACGTCGTGGGCGGGGAGGACTCCGATACGCAAGGGAGCTCGCATGGCAACCCGTGCCGTCGCCGCTCGTCGTAAGTCCGCCTCCGGCGGAGACGACGCGGTCAACAGCGTTCGCGCCTCGAGCGGCGAGATCGCCGACCGCGACCTGGTCGGCATGTACCTCGACGAGATCGCGCGGACGCCGCTGCTCGATGCCGCCAAGGAAGTCGAGCTGTCCCAGATCATCGAGGCGGGTGTGTTCGCGCGGCAGATCCTCGACGGCGAGGAGGAGGCCAAGGCGGATGCCACCCGCGAGGAGCTCGAAGCCCTGGTGGCCGACGCCGAGCGGGCCAAGGACATCTTCATCCGCTCCAACCTCCGCCTGGTGGTGGCCGTGGCCCGGCGCTACCCGCGCAGCGGTCTGCCGCTGCTCGACCTCATCCAGGAGGGCAACGCCGGCCTGGTGCGTGCGGTCGAGAAGTTCGACTACCGCAAGGGCTTCAAGTTCTCCACGTACGCAACGTGGTGGATCCGGCAGGCCATCACCCGTTCCATCGCCGACCAGTCGCGGACCATCCGGCTGCCCGTGCACCTCGTCGAGGAGCTGGGCCGGATCCGCCGTGTCCAGCGCGAGTTCAACCGCGAGCACGGCCGCGAGCCGGAGCCGGGCGAGATAGCCGCCGAGCTCGGCTCGACCCCGGAGCGCGTCTCGGACGTGCTGGACTGGGCGCGCGACCCGGTCTCGCTGAACATGTCGGTGGACGACGAGGGCGAGACCCAGTTCGGCGACCTGCTGGAGGACACCTCGGCGGTCTCGCCCGAGCAGTCGGTGCTCACGCTGCTGCGCAGCGAGGAGCTGGACGACCTGATCGGGCGGCTCGACGAGCGCACGGCCTCCATCATCAAGATGCGGTACGGCATCGAGGACGGCCGCGAGCGCACGCTCACCGAGGTCGGCAAGGAGCACGGTCTCACCCGTGAGCGCATCCGCCAGATCGAGAAGCACGCCCTGCTGGAGCTGAAGAAGCTCGCCCGGGACACGGGCTTCGACGCGGCCGCGTGATCCGACGCGGCCGCACGACCGCCGCCGCGTCGGCCCCGGCCGCCTGCCGGGGTCCTGTGGGCGGAGACGTGGAGAAACGTTACTTGGTGGGTTCCGGCAGCCTGCCGTGACCCGTGCGCCGCCGCCGCCACGCCCAGGTGCGGCTCGATGGCGGCGAAGGGAGGGCGGTGACGCACGCCACGTCCCCCGCCGTCGAAATTGGCTGTGTCAAGCCGCTTCAACCCCGTGTTTCCGGGGCACAAGACATCCGAGTCCATGACATCGAAAGGCCTCGAAAGGCCCGGAGCAGCCGTGCGCCCGGGACCTCAGGGTCTGCGCAGTCCTGAAGGTCACGAGGCCGGGTGCCGCCGTACAGCCGTATCCGCACTGCCGCCGTACCCGTACTGCCGCACACTCGACGGAGACCCTGGCCGGAGATGTCCGGTCACTCCGACTGCTTCGACGGTCCCCTGTTCGCTGGAGCCGGGAGCACCCGAGCGACCCGCACCATTCGCACCACCCGCGCCACCCGAAGGCCCGGCACGACGAGCCGGACCCGACCAGAGCCAAGTCCCGACGCACTCCCCCCGGCGCCGGGACCGCCCCCGAGCCGAGCTTCGGCGCCTCCCCCCTGGCGCCGGAGCTCGGCTCCTCCCCGTGGGGGGTCAGGGGCCGGTCGCGCCGCGTCCCGGTCCCATGACGGGAGCACCCCGTACCTGAACCACGGGGTGACCCGATCGGCGAATTGTGTCACAGAGGCAAACTCCGGCCCATAGCGCGACCGGCGCGAACAGCGGCCCGTCCCGACGGCCTCGCGGCCCCGTGTCCGTTTGTGTCTGTCGTATGCCCGAACCCGTTTACTTCCTGGACATCCGGACGTAGTCTTCCGCGTGAAACCACACGTTCGGGCACGAGTCGGAGGCGAACGGGCATGTACGCACCGGAACGGCAGCAGGAGATCCTCCGGCTCGCCCGTGACGGCGGGCGGGTGGACGTGGTGTCGCTGGCGGAGGAGTTCCAGGTCACGGCGGAGACCATCCGGCGCGACCTGAAGGCCCTGGACCGCGCCGGGCTCGTACGCCGGGTGCACGGCGGCGCCATACCGGCGGGCCGGCTGGACTTCGAGCCCGACCTCGCCGAGCGCGAGGGCACCGCGGCCGACGAGAAGGACCGTATCGCCCGCGCCGCGCTCGCCGAACTGCCGACCGACGGCACGGTGATCCTCGACGCCGGCACGACGGTCGCCCGCCTCGCCGCCGCCGTCCCCCTGGAGGCCACGCTCACCGCCGTCACGCACAGCCTGCCCATCGCGGCCCGGCTCGCGGACCACCCCGGCATCCAGCTCCATCTGGTCGGCGGCCGCGTCCGGAACCGTACGCGCGCGGCCGTGGACGCCTGGGCCCTGCGCGCGTACGGGGAGATCCGGGCCGACGTGCTGTTCGTCGCCGCCAACGGCTTCTCCGCCGAGTACGGACTGACCACTCCCGACCTCGCCGAGGCCGCCGTGAAGCGCGCGGCGGTCGCCGCCGCGCGCCGGGTCGTGCTGCTCGCCGACTCGGCCAAGCACGGCCAGGAGCACTTCGCCCGCTTCGGCGGCCTCGACGACGTGGACCTGCTGATCACCGACAGCGGGCTGAGCCCCGAGGACGCCGCCGCCATCGAGCGCGGCGGCACGGAAGTAGTGCGAGCATGATCCTCACCGTCACCCCCAACCCCTCTCTCGACCGTACGTACGAGATTCCCTCGCTCGACCGCGGCGAGGTCGTCCGCGCCACCGGCGAACGCGTGGACCCGGGGGGCAAGGGCGTCAACGTGTCGAGGGCGGTCGCCGCGGCGGGGCGGCGCACGGTGGCCGTACTGCCGCTGGGTGGTGCGCCGGGCGCGCTCGTCGCCGACCTGCTCGACGCGCAGGGCATCGAGGTCGCCCCGGTGCCGGTCGCCGGCGCCACCCGTTCCAACATCGCGCTGGCCGAGGCCGACGGCGTACTGACGAAGATCAACGCTCCGGGGCCGGAGCTGTCCGCCGCCGAGGAGGAGTCCCTCCTGGAGACCGTGCGCGACCGGTCCCGGGGCGCCTCCTGGATCGCCTGCTGCGGCAGCCTGCCCCGTGGGCTCGCGCCCTCCTGGTACGCCGCGCTGGTCGCCCGCGCCCACGCCGCCGGCGTCCGGATCGCGCTCGACACCTCCGGGCCCGCGCTCCTGGCCGCCCTCCGGGAACGCCCCGACGTGGTCAAGCCCAACGCCGAGGAGCTCGCCGGGGCGGTGGGCCGCCCCCTGACCACCGTCGGTGACGCGGTGAAGGCCGCCGAGGAACTGCGCGCGCTGGGCGCGGACGCCGTGCTGGCCAGCCTCGGCGCGGACGGGCAGGTGCTCGTCACCGCCTCGGGCGCCTGGTACGGCAGCGCCCGCGTGGACACCGCCGCCGTCCGCAGCAACGTCGGCGCCGGGGACGCCTCCCTCGCCGGTTTCCTGATCGCGGGCGGCGACGGCCCCGAGGCCCTCGCCTCCGCGGTGGCGCACGGCGCGGCCGCCGTACGGCTGCCCGGCAGCGTGATGCCGACCCCGGCCGACCTGGAACCGGCCGCGGTGACGGTGACGGCGGAGGTTCCGGTGGAGCGAGTGCTCACGGAGCCGGTGTCATGACCGTCCGCCCGCGCCGCCCCTGCTTCCCTGTCCGTCCCAGCCGCACCTCTGTCCCCATCCCCGCCCGACCCGACGAGCCTCGGGCGATACGCGAGCGAAGGAGCCCGCGATGAGCGAGATGATCACCGCGGACCTGGTCGACCTCGACCTGTCCGCCGACACCAAGGAAGCGGCGGCGCGCGCCCTCGCCGAACGGATGGTGGCCAAGGGCCGGGTGACCGACCTGGACGGCTTCCTCGCCGACGTGGCCGCACGCGAGGCGCAGATGCCGACCGGTCTCGACGGCGGCATCGGCATCCCGCACTGCCGCAGCGCGCACGTCACCGAGCCGACCCTCGCCTTCGGGCGCAGCGCGGCCGGGATCGACTTCGGCGCGCCGGACGGGCCCGCCGACCTCATCTTCCTGATCGCCGCCCCGGCCGGTGCCGACGACGCCCACCTGACGATCCTGTCGTCCCTCGCCCGGCAACTGATGAACGCCGAGTTCACGACCGCGCTGCGGGCCGTCGACGACGCGGGACGCGCCGCCGCGCTGATCCGGGGCGACGCGCGGACCGACGACGACGCCCGGGACGACGCCCGGGACGACGCCCGGGCTCCCGCCGAAGGGAAGCCCACGGACTCCGCGGCGGCACCGGACGGAACGGCCTCCTCCGGTGCCGCCGCGGGCAGCACCCCCACCGAACCGACGGTCACCGAACCGACGGTCACCGCGCCGACGGACACCCCGCCGGCCGGCACCGCGGGGGAGAGCCCTCGTCCGTTCCGTATCGTCGCCGTCACCTCCTGCCCCACCGGCATCGCGCACACCTACATGGCCGCGGAGTCGCTGGAGAACGCCGGCCGTGACGCCGGTGACGTGGAGCTCGTCGTCGAGACGCAGGGCTCGGCCGGTTTCACCCGGCTCGACCCGGAGGTCATCGCCGCCGCCGACGGCGTGATCTTCGCCCATGACGTCTCCGTACGGGAGAAGGAACGGTTCGCCGGGAAGCCCACCGTGGACGTCGGGGTGAAGGCGGGCATCAACCGGCCCGCCGAGCTGATCGCCGAGGTGCGCGACAAGGCCGCGCGCGGTGAGGTCACGGCCGCGGCCCGGCCCGGCTCGACCCCCGTCGAGCGCGGCGGCGAGCCCGGCGAGGGCTACGGCACCAAACTGCGCAAGTGGCTGATGAGCGGCGTGAGCTACATGGTCCCGTTCGTCGCGGCCGGCGGTCTGCTCATCGCGCTCGGCTTCGCGCTCGGCGGCTACGACATCAACGAGGCCGAGCCGGTCACCGAACACTTCGTCTGGACCCAGCTCGACAGCTGGGCCGCGCTGCTGCACCAGACCGGCGGCGTCGCCTTCGGCTTCCTGATCCCCGTCCTCGCCGGATACATCGCGTACGGCATGGCGGACCGGCCCGGGCTCGTGCCCGGCTTCGTCGGCGGCATGATCTCCTCCACCATCGCCGCCGGCTTCCTCGGCGGTCTGGTCGCGGGTCTGCTGGCGGGCGCGGTCGTCCTCGCGATCCAGCGGATCAAGATCCCGCCGGTGCTGCGCGGCATCATGCCGGTGGTCGTGATCCCGCTGATCTCGTCGATGGTCGTCGGCTTCCTGATGTTCGTGGTGATCGGCAAGCCTATCGCCGAGGTGCAGAAGGGGCTGACGGACTGGCTGAGCGGCCTCTCCGGCACCAACGCCGTCCTGCTCGGCGTGCTGCTCGGCCTGATGATGTGCTTCGACCTGGGCGGCCCGGTCAACAAGGTCGCCTACGCGTTCGGCACGGCCGGCATCGCCGTCCAGGACCCGAGCGACTCGGCGATGATGGTGATGGCCGCCGTCATGGCCGCCGGTATGGTCCCCCCGCTCGGCATGGCCCTGGCCACCACGGTCCGCAGGAAGCTGTTCACCCCGACCGAGCGCGAGAACGGCAAGGCCGCCTGGGTCCTCGGTGCCTCCTTCATCTCCGAGGGCGCGATCCCGTTCGGCGCCGCCGACCCGCTGCGGGTCATCCCCGCCTCCATGGCGGGCGGCGCGGTCACCGGCGCGCTGACCATGGCCTTCGGCTCGACGCTGCGCGCCCCGCACGGGGGCGTCTGGGTCACCTTCCTGATCGGCAGCCCGTTCCTGTACCTGCTGGCCATCGCGGCCGGTACGGCGGTCACGGCCGGCCTGGTCATCGTCCTGAAGAGCATGCGCGGGCCCCAGCCGGGCGCGGCGACCGAGCCCCGGTCCGCCTCCGCCACCGAGACCGGGGCGAAGGAGCCGGTCGCGGCCTGAACCGGTAGAACCCTCAGCCGGTCGTGGTTCGGTCCACGACCCACCGCACGGCGGCCGCAGCCCTGGGACAGGGGGCTGCGGCCGCCGCCCCCTTGCCGCTGCTTCCCTCCCGCTTCCTCCTCCTCTTTCCTCGCGTCGCCTCCTCCCTCCTCCCCCCTCCCTCTCTTTTTCTCCGTCCGCTTCCGCCTGTTTCGATCCATCTCGTCCAGCTCATCCAGTTCGCCGGACCTGCGAGATGAATCACGTTCCGTGATCGACGTCCCGGAACGTGGTGTTCACTGGAACGCATGCCTGAACACGCGTCGATCCTTCAGCTGGTGGGCGTGGCCACCCTCGCCGTGTCGGCGGTCATCTGGGTCGCCGTGCTGGTCCGCGTCCTGCGCCGGGACATGCCCGCGCACCGCGCCCGTCTCGCACGCTCGGCCCGCCGCCGTACCGGCACCCTCCGCGGGCTGCCCCGCCAGCGCAGCTCCGCCCCGTCGGCCGAGAACGTGGAACTGACCGCGGCGGAGCGGGAGGCCTTCGTCGACCTGATCCGCCGACTCGGCGACAGCCGCTCACAGACCGGCGGGCCGAGCGGGGAACTGGGACTCGGGGAGACGGGACGCCCGTAGCGGGCCGCTCACCCCGCGCTCGTCGCCCGTCGCTCCATCGCGGCCCGGGCCGCGTCCTCCGTCGCGTAGACCTCGCACATGTGGCGGCCGTCCGGGGTCGCCGTGTGCTCGACCTCCCACAGGGAGATCTCCCGCCCGTCGGTGAGTAAGAACGCGTGCTCGTACAGCGAGAAGTTCGGCCCCGTACGTCCGGTCCGGCACGGGCGCCCGAACGCCTGCGTGATCTCGTGAGCGAACGCCGTCCGCAGCAGCAGGTCGGCCAGCTCGCCGCTCGGCGCGTCGGGGTTCTCCGCGCGCCGCAGCAGCCGTCGCGCGTGGTCGGCCGAGTTCTCCGGCAGGTACTCGTGGCGCGGCTCGGGCAACTGCGCCGGTTCGAGCGTCACCGGCAGTTCCAGCTCCGGGGCGTCCGGCGGCAGCGGCAGCCGTGCGGTGGCGGTGCGCAGCTCCTCCTCGTCCACGTACAGCTCGTGCTGCGGGCCGTTGGCCGGGGACGCCGTGTTGTGCACGAGCTCCCACAGGGTGAGGGCACGGCCGTCGGCGAGCAGCCAGGTGTGCCGGTAGGTCGACCGGTGCAGTCCCGAGCTGTAGTGCGCCGAGTGCAGCGAACTGTCGTACGCCAGCGCGCAGTCCAGCTGCCGTATCGTCTCGTCGGGCAGTTCGAAGGAGTTCAGGGCGCGACCGAGAAGTCGCGCGAGATGCTCCTCCGGAGACTCGGGCGACTCAGGCGGCTCGTACGCTGCCGTCTCGTACGGAACGCTCAAGGCTTCTCCTGGCATTGCTGCATGTCACCTTGTGGGTGCATACCGTAGCCCCTCGATCGGACATTATGTCCGGGATCCGAGAAAACGTACGTCCAAAAAACGCACGAGCCCGGAGGGGCGTTCCCGGACAGTCCCACAATTCGCCCCAAGCCACCTGCCGAGAACCCTTTTTCACCCGGCCTTCACCTCGACCGCACCTCCTGCCCCCTATTCCCCGTACAGCGCGCCGTAAGCAGCCCATGCCCCACTCGGGCCCTCAGCGTTGTCCCGCGTGCTTCGGACCTCGTCCCACGTACGCTGGAAGCATGAGTGACGCCTCCTCCGCACCCGGCCCGCGCGACCCCGGGGCCGCGCTGATCTTCGACGACCCGCTGAGCCGACGGTCGGCGGACGACACGGACCACGGCTGGGGCGAGCCGGCCGGTGACGCCGAGCGTGACGGTGCGGCCGATCTGAGGCGCTTCCTGGACGAGAAGCCGCCCCACCACCTCTGAGGCGAGGCTACGGGCGGTTCCGCCCCGCGTCCCGCTCGGCCACCAGGAGGTCCCGGATCTCCTGGAGGACCTGCAGCTCGGTCACCTGGACGACCTCCTGGGTGGCCTCCTTCCGCTTCCGGCGGGCCTCCTGCCGTGCGAGGTACCTGGACATCGGCAGGACCATGAGGAAGTAGACGACGGCGGCGGTGATCAGGAAGGTGAGGGTGGCCCCGAGCACCGAGCCCCACATCATCTGCACGCCCTGCTTCACCGTGCCGTCCGCGGCCACTTCGCACGGACCCTTGATGCACCAGCTGTAGCCGTCGAGGTTCATCGTGCCGAACGCGCCCACCAACGGGTTGATGATTCCCTTCACCACCGCGTTCACGATGCTGGTGAAGGCCGCGCCGATGACCACCGCCACGGCGAGGTCCACGACGTTGCCCCGCATCAGGAAGGCCTTGAACCCCTCCAGGATGTTCGGCTTCTTCTGCTCGCTCACCACGGAACCTTCCTGTCCTCTTCGCTGTGCCGATCGTTGCGGAACGAATGACTCCGCAACCTACGACAGGATGTCCGGGAGCTGTCCAGCCGGCCCTCACCACAGGACCACCGCCAACCGCGATGCCACGCCCGCACCGGCCAGCCGTGCCGCCGTGGCGCGGGGCACGGACAGGACGACCAGCGCGCCGGTCTCGGCGGCGCTCACCGTCGGCACCTCCGTGACCCGCGCCCCGCGTGCGATCACCCGGGCGTCACCGTCACCCGTGGCCGGGCCCCCGGCCGCGATCACGTCGACCCGGTCACCGGGGCGCAGCAGGCGGACCGTGGCGCCGTCGGCGATCCGCACCGGCGCGGACACCGCCGTGACCGTGCGCCTCGCGACCCGCCGCTCCTCGCGCACCGGTTCCGTCACCGGGTGACCGCGCGCCCGCCCGCCGTCCGGTACCGGCTCGGCTCCGCGCGGTCCCGCGGCCACCAGCGCCGCCGCGGTCACGGCCAGCCCGGCCGCCAGGGCCCGTCGGCGGCACCGCGCCAGCCGCCGCAACCGGGCCCGCACCCCGCTCACCCGCAACGGAGGAAAAGCCGGGACCTCACAGGTCGGGGGAACGGACGGGAAGGACGGGGGGAGGGGGACGGGAGGAACGGACTTACGGGAGGACACGGGTGTACGAGAGGAGACGGGTGTACGGAAGGAGACGGGCGTACGGAAGGACACGGGCGTACGAGCGGACACGAGGCCACCACCTGCTGCGTGAGATCGGCTTGCGGTCCCACGATGAGGCTTCGTCGCGCAGCCCGTCGGCGTCCGTGGACAACCCGGGGCCTGGGGAAAACCTCCTCACCCGAACGGGAGAGTCCGCCCGGGTCCCCGCCTCGTCACGGCATCACGAACCCCGGATCCATCCCGCCCAGCGCCCCGCCGCACGGGCAGTCCCGTGCCTCGTTGGACGGCAGCGCGGCGACCGCGTCGAACAGCACGTCCCGCAGCCGGTCGACGTTCGCGGCGAACACGCGCAGCACGTCCTCGTGGGAGACGCCCTCGCCCGTCTCGGCGCCCGCGTCGAGGTCGGTGACGAGATTCAGCGAGGTGTAACAGAGCTCCAGCTCGCGCGCGAGGGACGCCTCGGGGTGGCCCGTCATGCCCACCACGGACCAGCCCTGCGACCGGTGCCAGACCGACTCGGCGCGCGTCGAGAACCGCGGCCCCTCGATGACGACCAGCGTGCCGCCGTCCACCGCCTCCCAGCCCTTGCCGCGTGCCGCCGCCAGGGCGACCTCACGGCCGGTGGGGCAGTACGGGTCGGCCAGCGAGACGTGGACCACGTTCGGGACGCTGCCGTCGGGCAGCGGCAGCCCGTCGAAGTAGGTCTGCGCCCGGGACTTCGTACGGTCCACGAGCTGGTCCGGCACGAGCAGGGTGCCCGGTCCGTACTCCGGCCGCAGCCCGCCCACCGCGCACGGACCGAGCACCTGGCGCACGCCGACCGACCGCAGCGCCCACAGGTTGGCGCGGTAGTTGATGCGGTGCGGCGGCAGGTGGTGGCCGCGCCCGTGGCGGGGCAGGAAGGCGACCCGGCGCCCGGCGAGCTCGCCGAGGAAGACCGAGTCGCTGGGCGGCCCGTAGGGGGTGTCGACCTGTATCTCGGTGACGTCGTCGAGGAAGGAGTAGAAGCCGGAACCGCCGATCACACCGATCTCGGCGGCGCCGTTGCCCGTGTTCGCCATGCCCGCACCCTAACCGGGGCCCGGAAACGCCGAGGACCCCGCCGTCGTGCGACAGCGGGGTCCCGAGAGTCTGCGGATGCCCGGGGGAGTCCGAGCCCGGTGCCCGGACCTGCTTACGCGGCCGAGCTGCTGCTCGCGGACGAGGACGAGGACGACGACCCCGTCGAGGAGGACGCCGAGGACGAGGACGACGACGAGTCGGAGGAACCCGAGGACGAGCCCGACGACTTCGAGGCCGATGCCGGGCTGCTGCTCGACGACGAGCCGCGGCTGTCGTTCCGGTAGAAGCCGGAGCCCTTGAAGACGATGCCGACCGCGGAGAAAACCTTCTTCAGGCGGCCACCGCAGTTGGGGCACTCGGTCAGGGCGTCGTCGGTGAACTTCTGCACCGCTTCGAGGCCCTCACCGCACTCGGTGCACTGGTACTGGTACGTCGGCACTGTGTCTTCCTCCTGGCACTCTCACTCGATGAGTGCTAACGACGGTCCATAGTGACCTATTCCCGGGGATCAGTCCACTGGGACCGTCGCGCGGTGACCCACGCCACGTGCCACCGTGCGTCCCACGGGCGGTGCCGACAGGCGTGACCGCAGGGACACGAGGGTCACCAGGGCCAGTACCGTGCCCGCCATCGGCACCAGGAATCCGGCCCCGTCCCACAGGCGGTCCTCGAACTGCCCGGAGACCGTGACGGCGGCCGCCTGGCCGAGCGCGACCGCGCCGGTCAGCCAGGTGAAGGCCTCGGTGCGGGCGCCCGCCGCGACCAGGTTCTCGACCAGGGTGTAGCCGGTGATCAGCGCGGGCGCGATGCACATGCCGACGAGCAGGCCGAGGCCGGCGAGGACCGGTACGGAGTGGGCGGCCCACAGCCCCGACGCGGTGACCGCGAGCGCCGCGTACCCGACGACCAGCCGCCGCTGCGGGGCCGTCTTCCACGCGACCGCGCCGCAGACGATGCCGGAGAGCATGTTGCCCGCCGCGAAGATGCCGTACAGGACGCCGTTCAGACCGGGCTCGCCGATGGACTCGGTGAACGCGGCGAGCGAGACCTGCATGCCGCCGAAGACGGTGCCGATCCCGAGGAACGTCACGATGAGCACGCGCACACCGGGGACCCGCAGCGCCGGATCGTGCCGCACGCGCGCGTGCTCCCCGGTGGCGGCACCGGCGGGGGAGGGCTGCGTGCCGCGCTGTGCCGCGAACAGCAGCCCGCCGAGCAGCGTCAGGGTCGCCTCGGCGATCAGCCCCGCCGCCGGGTCCACGGCGGTGCACAGGGCGGTCGCCACCAGCGGGCCGAGGACGAAGGTCAGCTCGTCGGTGACGGACTCGAAGGCCGCCGCGGTCGGCATCAGGGGTGAGCCCTGGAGCTTCGCGGCCCAGCGGGCCCGCACCATGGGGCCGACCTGCGGCACCGAGGCGCCGGTGGGCACGGCCGCGGCGAACAGGGCCCACAAGGGGGCATCCGCCAGCGCCAGGGCCGTGAGGGAGAGCCCCGCCACGGCGTGCAGCAGGACGCCGGGGACGAGCACCGCCCGCTGACCGTGGCGGTCGGCGAGGCGGCCGCTGTACGGGGCGAAGAGCGCCATCGAGACACCGGTCACGGCGGCCACGGCGCCGGCCGCCCCGTACGAACCGGTGGTGTGCTGCACCAGCAGCACGATGGAGAGGGTCAGCATCGCGAACGGCTGGCGCGCCGCGAAGCCGGGGAGCAGGAACGTCCAGGCGCCGCGGGTGCGCAGCAGCTGCCCGTAACCCGGGCGGGACGCCGTCGGGGTGACCGTGGATGCCACGGCCCGTGCCTTTCTGCCGCCTGGTAGCGCGGACCCCAAACGGGGCCCGGTCGCCGAGGGCTGTCCTCTCGCGCGTACTGCGGTAGATACCGGCGCCCCGCGGGGACGTCCCGGCCGCCTTACGGTCGCGCCAGCCCTGCGTCAGGCAGAGGTGGTCCGATCAAGGTGCGCCCTCATCGTATACAAACGTGTGTCCGTCGTATACGAGTACGGGCGGACGTGATCGAGTGCGACCGTACGAGCTGCGACCGCACGAGCTGCGACCGCACGAGGACGGGGAGCACGGCTCACGTCCGTACCCCGTCGCCCCCGGTCCCCAGCCACCCGGCCAGCTTGCCGCCCTGGCCGACGGCGCGCAGGCGCCGTTCCGCCGCGTCCCGGACCGGGTCCGTGGCCACCACGAGCAGTTCGTCACCGTGCCGCAGCACCGTGGTCGGCAGGGGTACGAACGACGTCCCGTCCCGTACGACGAGCGTGACCGCGGCGCCCGCGGGCAGCCGCAGCTCGCCCACCTCGACGCCGTGCATCTGCGAGCCGTCCGGAATGGCGACGGACAGCAGGTGCCCGCGCAGCCGCTCCAGGGGCGCCGACTCTATGCCGAGGTCGGCGGCCTCGGCCCCCTCGCCCAGCCGCAGCTTGCCCGCCAGCCAGGGCAGGGTAGGCCCCTGTACGAGGGTGTAGACGACGACCAGCACGAAGACGATGTTGAAGATCCGGTGGCTGCCCTCGACACCGTTCACCATGGGGATGGTGGCGAGGATGATCGGCACGGCGCCGCGCAGCCCGGCCCAGGACAGCAGGGCCTGCTCCCGCCAGGCCACCCGGAACGGCAACAGGGCGGTCACCACGCTCAGCGGCCGGGCCACCATGGTCAGGACCAGGCCGATGACGATGGCGGGCAGGATGTCGTCGCCCATCTCGTGCGGGGTGACGAGCAGTCCGAGCAGCACGAACATGCCGATCTGGGCGATCCAGCCGAGCCCCTCGGCGAAGCCGCGCGTGGCGGGCCAGTGCGGCAGCTTGGAGTTGCCGAGGACCATGGAGGCCAGGTAGACGGCGAGGAAGCCGCTGCCGTGGGCCATCGCCCCGGCCGCGTACGCGGTGACCGCGATGGCCATGACGGCGATCGGGTAGAGGCCGGAGGCCGGCAGGGCCACGTGCCGCAGCCCGAAGGAGCCGAGCCAGCCCACCGCGAGGCCGATGGCCGCACCGATGGCCAGCTCCAGTGCTATCTCGGCGATCAGGACGTACCAGTGCTCGACCGGGCCCGCGGCGGAGAACGAGACGACGAGGATGACCACCGGGGCGTCGTTGAACCCGGACTCGGCCTCCAGAACACCCTTCACGCGCGCGGGGAGGGGGATCCTGCGCAGGACGGAGAAGACGGCGGCCGCGTCCGTGGAGGACACCACCGCGCCGATGATCAGCGACTGCCGCCAGTCCAGCCCGACGAGATAGTGGGCGCCCGCCGCGGTGACGCCGACGCTCACCGCGACTCCGGCCACCGCCAGCGAGCTGGCGGTCGGTAGGACCGGTCTGATCTCGCGCCACTTCGTGCCGAGGCCACCCTCGGAGAGGATCACGACCAGGGCCGCATAGCCGATGACCTGGGTCATCTCGGCGTTGTCGAAGTGGATGTCGCCGATGCCGTCCTGGCCCATGGCGACGCCGATCCCCAGATAGACGAGCAGGCTGGGGAGCCCGCTGCGCGACGAGATCCGGACCGCTGCCACCGCCACGAGCAGGACGACCGAGCAGATGAGCAGGAGCTGGTTGAGGTGGTGGACAGTCAGGGGCTGTTCCCTTCTCGCCGGGCCGGGCAGATGGCCTCGCGGCCCGAAGACGGCCGTCGGCGTGCTCCGGTGCTGCGAGGTACTTCGTTACCTTACCTAACTCTTGACACTTTCTTGACGGTCCGGTCGGCGGGATCGAACGCCCGTACGCGCTCGTTGGCCGACTCCGCGTCAAGTCGGGTCCGCCCCTGCGCCTATGGTTGCTCCAGCGCTCAGCGCTGAGTAGAAGCACAGCCCGCCCTGCCGCTCGCGTTAGGACAGCAAGGACAGCGATGCCCCCCAACACCACCGCCTCTTCCGGTCAGGAGCCCGGCAAGTCCGGCAGGAAGAAGGGGCGCAAAGCCCGTTTGCTCGTGATCGTCCTGGTGCTGGCAGTCATCGGGGGCGTCGCGTACGGCGGGTTCTGGTCGGTCAGTACCGTGCGCGCCTCCTTCCCGCAGACCGAGGGAACCGTCAAGCTGACCGGTCTCTCCGGAGACGTCGAGGTCAGACGCGACGGCTACGGGATCCCGCAGATCTACGCCGACTCCGACGAGGACCTGTTCATGGCGCAGGGCTACGTCCAGGCGCAGGACCGGTTCTACGAGATGGACGTGCGCCGCCACCTGACCTCGGGCCGGCTGTCCGAGATGTTCGGCAAGGGCCAGGTCGGCAACGACGAGTTCCTGCGCACGCTGGGCTGGCACCGGGTCGCCGAGCAGGAGTACGAGACCACGCTCTCCGACGAGACGAAGAAGTACCTCCAGGCCTACGCGAAGGGCGTCAACGCCTACCTCAAGGGCAAGGACGGCGCGGACATCTCCCTGGAGTACGCGGCCCTGGGGCTCACCACCGACTACAAGCCCGCCGAGTGGACGCCCGTCGACTCGGTGGCGTGGCTGAAGGCGATGGCCTGGGACCTGCGCGGCAACATGCAGGACGAGATCGACCGCGCGCTGATGACCAGCCGCCTCGGCCCCCAGCAGATCGCCGACCTGTACCCGGACTACCCGTACGACCGGAACGAGGCGATCGTGCGGGAGGGGAGCTACGACGAGCTCTCCGAGACGTGGACGGGAAACTCCGCGGGCACCGCGGGCACCGCGGGCACCGCGGGCACCGCCGGTTCCACGGAGACCGGCGCGGGCGCGGGCACGGGCGCCGGGACCGGCACCGGCCTGGGCACCGTCGGCGCCTCCGACGCCCTCCAGACGCAGCTCTCGGGCCTCTACGACGTCCTGGAGAACGTCCCCGACGCCGTGGGCGTGAACGGCAACGGCATAGGTTCCAACTCCTGGGTCGTCTCCGGCGAGCACACCATCACCGGCAAGCCGCTGCTCGCCAACGACCCGCACCTCGCTGCCTCGCTGCCGTCCGTCTGGTACCAGATGGGCCTGCACTGCCGTGAGGTCGGTGACAAGTGCCGGTACGACGTCTCCGGCTACACCTTCGCGGGCATGCCCGGCGTGGTGATAGGCCACAACCAGGACGTCGCCTGGGGCTTCACCAACTCCGGCGTCGACGTCACGGACCTGTACCTGGAGAAGCTCACCGGCGAGGGGTACGAGTACGACGGCAAGGTGGTGCCGTTCGAGACCCGCGAGGAGACCATCAAGGTCGCCGGCGGCTCGTCCAAGAAGATCGTCGTCCGGACCACGAACAACGGCCCCCTGCTCTCCGACCGCAACGACGAGCTCGTCCAGGTCGGCAAGAAGGCCACGGTGGACAACGCCGCCCCCGACCGCGGTGACGGCTACGGCATCGCGCTGCGCTGGACCGCGCTGGAGCCGGGCACCTCCATGGACGCCGTCTTCGCGCTGAACAGGGCGGCCGACTGGACGCAGTTCCGTGAGGCCGCCGCCCTGTTCGACGTGCCCTCGCAGAACCTGGTCTACGCCGACACCGACGGCAACATCGGCTACCAGCTGCCCGGAAAGATCCCCACGCGCGGGGAGGGCCACGACGGGTCCGTCCCGGCGCCGGGCTGGGACTCCGACTACGACTGGGCCGGCTACATCGACCAGGACGAGCTGCCCTTCGAGTACAACCCGGAGCGCGGCTACATCGTCACCGCCAACCAGGCCGTCGTCGACGAGGAGTCCTACCCCCACACGCTCAC
Organism: Streptomyces ruber; assembly: GCF_014648075.1. Taxonomy (GTDB): domain Bacteria; phylum Actinomycetota; class Actinomycetes; order Streptomycetales; family Streptomycetaceae; genus Streptomyces; species Streptomyces ruber. The sequence goes on from NZ_BMQK01000001.1 coordinate 291,911, forward strand.
CACGGACTGGGGCTACGGCACGCGCAGCCGGCGGATCACCGACCTGATCGAGTCGAAGATCAAGGACGGCGGCAAGATCTCCACCGAGGACATGCGCCTCATGCAGATGGACAACAGCAGCGAGATCGCCCGGCTGCTGGTGCCCAAGCTGCTGGCCATCGACGTGGACGACAAGAACGTCCGCCAGACGCAAAAGCTCCTGGAGGGCTGGGACTACACCCAGGACGCCGACTCGACGGCGGCCGCGTACTTCAACTCGGTCTGGCGCAACATCCTCGAGCTGGCCTTCGGCGACAAGCTGCCCAAGGAGCTGCGGGTCAAGGGCCGGTGCCTGTACGTCGAGCCGACCGGCACCGGCCCGGCCGACGAGGGCCAGAAGGTGCGCGAGTGCGGCCAGCGCGACGCGGACCAGGCGCAGCCGGACGGCGGCGACCGCTGGTTCGAGGTGGTCCGCCGGATCCTCGACGACGAGGACAACGACTGGTGGTCGGCGCCGGCGACGCGTACCGACGAGGCCGTGAACACCCGCGACGAGCTGTTCGAGCGGGCCATGAAGGACGCCCGCTGGGAGCTGACCGCCAAGCTCGGCAAGGACGTCGATGGCTGGACCTGGGGCCGGCTGCACCGCCTGTTCCTGAAGAACCAGACCCTCGGCACCGAGGGCCCCGGCATCCTGCGGCACATGCTCAACCGCGGCCCCTGGGAGCTCGGCGGCGGCGAGGCGACGGTCAACGCGACCGGCTGGAACGCGGCCGGCGGCTACGGCGTCGTCTGGGTGCCGTCGATGCGGATGGTGGTCAACCTCGACGACCTCGACAAGTCCCGGTGGATCAATCTCACCGGCGCCTCCGGACACGCCTACAGCGCCCACTACACCGACCAGACGGACAAGTGGGCCGACGGCGAGCTGCTGCCGTGGTCCTTCACCGAGAAGGCGGTCGAGGACAGCACGAGCGAAACGCTGACGCTGAAGCCCTGACGATCACTCCCTGCCCGACCGGAACGGCCCTCCACGCGCGCGTGGAGGGCCGTTCCGCGCGTACGGGCCCCGGAGCCCCGGAGGGCCGGCCGGGCTCAGCCGGGCGTCCGGAAGCGCCGTACGCCCGACGGCGTCACGACCGCGTGCACCGCCCGGTCGTGCGGCTCCTCGGGGACGCGGTCGACGACCTCGGAGTCGTACAGCAGCACCACCAGCGCCGGATCGGCCCCCGCACGCTCCAGCCGGGCCAGCACACGGTCGTACGAGCCGCCGCCGCGGCCCAGGCGCATGCCGCGGGCGTCGACGGCGAGGCCGGGCAGCAGGACGGCGTCCGCCCCGGTCACGGCCTCCGGTCCGAGGCGGTCGCCGGTGGGCTCCAGGAGGGTCATCCGTCCGCCGTACCGGACGCGCGCGAGGGAGTGCCCGCCCTCGTACACGCCCCAGTCCAGGTCGTCGTCGGCCAGGAGCACGGGCAGCAGGACGCGCACCCCGCGCGCGCGGAGGGCGTCGAGCAGGGCGAGGGTGCCCGGTTCACCGCCGACGGAGACATAGGCCGCGACCGTGCGCGCGTGTGTGAGCTCGGGCAGCTCCAGGGCGTGCCGCGTGAGGGCGTCCGCCGCGTCCCGCACGTCCTCCGCCCGCAACCCGCTCCTCACCGAGAGGAACGCTCGCCGCACCATCCGCTTGTCGGCATCCGTCTCGTGTCCGGTCCGGCTCACAGAATGCTCCCAAACTGTTCCTAATGTTCTCATATGAGAACGAATTAATCGGAGCCACAGGGGCCGTACAAGGGCACCGGATAAGGTTCAGCCATGACTGAGTCGAACCCCAGGATCACCAAGGCTGTCATTCCCGCAGCCGGTCTCGGCACCCGCTTCCTGCCTGCCACCAAAGCCACTCCGAAGGAGATGCTGCCGGTCGTCGACAAGCCGGCGATCCAGTACGTGGTCGAAGAAGCGGTGTCCGCGGGGCTCGACGACGTCCTCATGATCACCGGTCGGAACAAGCGGCCCCTGGAGGACCACTTCGACCGGAACTACGAGCTGGAGTCGGCCCTGGAGAAGAAGGGCGACGCGGACCGCCTCGCCAAGGTCCAGGAGTCCAGCGACCTCGCGATGATCCACTACGTCCGCCAGGGCGACCCCAAGGGCCTCGGCCACGCCATCCTGTGCGCCGCCCCGCACGTCGGCGACGAGCCCTTCGCCGTCCTCCTCGGCGACGACCTGATCGACCCCCGCGACCCCCTGCTGCAGCGCATGATCGAGGTCCAGGAGCAGCGCGGCGGCAGCGTCGTCGCCCTCATGGAGGTCGCCCCCGAGCAGATCCACCTCTACGGCTCCGCCGCCGTGGAGGGCACCGAGGACGGCGACGTCGTCAAGGTCACCGGCCTGGTCGAGAAGCCCGACCCGGTGGACGCCCCCTCGAACTACGCCGTCATCGGCCGCTACGTCCTCGACCCGCGGATCTTCGGCATCCTGCGCGAGACCGAGCCGGGCCGCGGTGGCGAGATCCAGATCACCGACGCCCTCCAGCAGCTCGCCGCCGACGAGAAGGTGGGCGGCCCGGTGCACGGCGTCGTCTTCAAGGGCCGCCGCTACGACACCGGCGACCGTGGCGACTATCTGCGTGCCATCGTCCGGCTCGCGTGCGAACGTGAGGACCTGGGCCCGGACTTCCGGACCTGGCTCCGCAGTTACGTAGCCGAGGAGATGTAGCCACGTTGAGCAGCCCCGCGACCCACGGCACCGGCCCGGACCGCCTCTGGTCGGTGAGCGAGCACCTGGCGGACGTCCTCGCCGGCGTCCGCCCCCTGGAACCCATCGAGCTGCAGCTCCTCGACGCACAGGGCTGCGTCCTGGTCGAGGACGTCATGGTGCCGGTGTCCCTGCCGCCCTTCGACAACAGCTCCATGGACGGGTACGCGGTACGGGTCGCGGACGTCGCGGGCGCCAGCGAGGAGTACCCCGCGGTCCTCACGGTGATCGGTGACGTGGCCGCGGGGCAGGGCGAGCAGCCGTACGTCGGCCCGGGCGAGGCGGCCCGCATCATGACCGGTGCCCCGCTGCCGCCCGGCGCCGAGACGGTCGTCCCCGTGGAGTGGACCGACGGCGGCGCGGGCCGGGGGCCCGTCTCCGGGATGCGCGCCCACAGCGCGAACCCGGAGGGCGCCACCGGCCAGGTGCAGGTCCACCGCGGGGCCGAGGCACGCGCGCACGTGCGCGCGAAGGGCAGCGACGTGCAGGCCGGCGAGCGCGCCCTCGCGGCGGGTACCGTCCTCGGCCCGCCGCAGATCGGGCTGCTCGCCGCGATCGGCCGCGGCACGGTGCGCGTACGTCCGCGCCCGCGCGTGGTCGTGCTGTCCACCGGCAGTGAACTGGTGCCGCCCGGCACGGCGTTGGGGAGCGGCCAGATCTACGACTCCAACAGCTTCGCCCTCACCGCCGCCGCCCACGACGCCGGGGCGATCGCCTACCGGGTCGGCGCCGTCACCGACGACGCCGAGGTCCTCCGCTCCACCATCGAGGACCAGCTCGTCCGCGCCGACCTGCTCGTCACCACGGGCGGGGTGAGCGTGGGGGCGTACGACGTCGTCAAGGAGGCCCTCCAGTCCTTCGGCGCCGAGGGCGACGGGGCGAGCAGTGCGGACGGGGAGAACGGGGCGCACGGGGAGGACGCCGAGCGCGTGACGGGCGGGCGTGTCGAGTTCCGCAAGCTCGCCATGCAGCCCGGCAAACCGCAGGGCTTCGGCACGATCGGCCCCGACCGCACGCCCCTGCTCGCGCTGCCGGGCAACCCGGTCTCCTCGTACGTCTCCTTCGAGCTGTTCGTCCGGCCGGTGATCCGCGCCCTGATGGGCCTCGAGGACCTGCACCGGCCCACCGTCCGGGCGACGCTGCACGCTCCCAAGACGCTGACCTCGCCCGCGGGCCGCCGCCAGTTCCTGCGCGGCACGTACGCCGACGGGACCGTCACCCCCGTCGGAGGAGCCTCCTCCCACCTGGTCGCCGCCCTGGCGAGGGCCGACGCGCTGATCGTCGTCCCGGAGGACGCGGAGTCGGTCGAGCCGGGCACCGAGGTCGAGGTGGTCCTCCTCGGGTGAGGGCGGCCCCTTGGGGGTACCGTGTCGCGCACAACGAGGCCACGCGCCCCACGCGCGTGGGCACTGACCGGGAGCGCCACACCACATGAGTACGCAGGACCGACTGACGCACATCGACGAGGCGGGTGCCGCCCGCATGGTCGACGTATCCGGGAAGGACGTCACCGCGCGCACCGCGCGCGCGAGCGGCCGGGTCCTGGTGTCCCCCCGCGTGGTCGAACTGCTGCGCGGTGAGGGAGTGCCCAAGGGCGACGCCCTCGCCACCGCGCGCATCGCGGGCATCATGGGCGCCAAGCGCACCCCCGAGCTCATCCCGCTCTGCCACCCGTTGTCAGTGGCGGGGGTCACAGTGGACCTGTCGGTGGCGGACGACGCCGTCGAGATCCGGGCCACCGTGAAGACGACCGACCGCACGGGCGTCGAGATGGAGGCCCTCACCGCGGTGAGCGTGGCGGCGCTCACCGTGATCGACATGGTCAAGGCGGTCGACAAGGGGGCGGTCATCACGGACGTACGCGTGGAGGAGAAGACGGGCGGGAAGTCGGGCGACTGGAGCCGGGCATGACGGCACCGGCCGGACCGCCCGCCGGAGCGGCCCTCACCGCGCCCTACTCGGCCCTGGTCGTCACCGCGTCCAACCGCGCCGCCCGGGGCGTCTACGAGGACAGGGGCGGGCCGCTGATCGCGGAGGGGCTGCGGAGTTCCGGCTTCGCCGTGGACGGGCCGTGGGTGGTGCCCGACGGCGATCCCGTGGAGAACGCCCTGCGCGTCGCCGTCCGGGCCGGGTACGACGTCGTCGTCACCACCGGCGGCACCGGCATCTCGCCCACCGACCGGACACCGGAGGCCACCCGCGCCGTACTCGACCGCGAGGTCCCGGGCATCGCCGAGGCCATCCGGGCGTACGGCCGCGAGAAGGTGCCCACGGCGGCGCTCTCCCGGGGCCTCGCGGGGGTCGCCGGCGGCACGCTGATCGTGAACCTGCCGGGCTCCACCGGCGGTGTGCGGGACGGCCTGGCCGTGCTGGAGCCCCTGCTGATCCACGCCGTGGACCAGATCCGCGGCGGCGACCACCCCAGACCCACCGGCACCGCGACATCAGCCGGTACCACCGGTACCTCGGGATCCACCGGCGCCACGGGCCCTGCCGGCTCCGCAGGGTCCGCCGGGCGCGCCGCAGGGTCCGCCGGTGACGCCACAGGGTCCGCCGGGCACCACGGCGGACCCGGCGCCCCCGCGGACGGCTCCGGACCCAGTGGGGGTGCGCGCTGAACAGCCCGTCCTGGCCCGTCGAACTGGCGGACGGCGATGTCGTCCTCCGGCCGATAAGGCTGCGCGACCAGCAGGCCTGGCGGGAGGTCAACCGGCGCAACCGGGACTGGCTGCGCCCTTGGGAGGCGACCATCCCGCCGCCCACGCCCAGCGGCCCGATCACACACCGGCCGACCTACCGCCAGATGGTCCGCCATCTGCGGCGGGAGGCGAACGCGGGGCGGATGCTGCCCTTCGTGATCGAGTACCGGGGGCGGCTCGCCGGGCAGCTGACGGTGGCCGGCATCACCTGGGGCTCGATGTGCTCCGGGCACGTCGGGTACTGGGTCGACGAGGCGGTCGCGGGCCGCGGCGTCATGCCGACGGCGGTCGCGCTGGCGGTCGACCACTGCTTCCGCACGGTCGGCCTGCACCGCATCGAGGTGTGTATTCGCCCGGAGAACGGGCCCAGCCGACGCGTCGTGGAGAAACTCGGATTTCGCGAGGAAGGCCTGCGTCCTCGATATCTTCACATCGACGGTGCCTGGCGTGATCATCTGGTGTTCGCGCTCACCGCCGAGGAGGTGCCGGACGGGCTGCTGACCCGCTGGCGCCGCACCCGCGCGCGCAACGCGCCGCAGGACATCCGGGGCGACACACCCCGCAACACGGCATGATCCGGATACGGTGCGGAACGCTCGACGCGGCGTGAGCGGCTTCATAAATAAAATATGTGTTCGAAATTGACGGCTCCTGATCGTCTCAAAGCGTTAATTCCGCGGTCTCGCTGGTCCGCTGATCGCATCGGTCACAAAAAAAGCTAGAAATATCAGCCAGATCGTGCGACACACCGGCTCAATTGGCAGATGGCCTCATGCAAACCCCTCTACCGTGTGAGGCGTGAGCAGCAGCGGCCTCATCTACGCAGTCATTGTCGGGGCCTGGGCCGCCTACTTGGTGCCGATGTGGCTCCGTAGGCAGGACGAGCTGAACGAGGCCCGTCCGACGGAACGCTTCAGCACCGCCATCCGGCTGCTGTCCGGACGGGCGGGAATGGAGCGCCGGTACGCCAAGGACCTGCAGGCGCGCTCCGCCGACGAGGTGGAGTACGCCGCCGACCCGGATGCCGTCACCGACTCGGTGGACGTCCGGGCCTTCGCCATGCCTCCGTACCGCCCGCGAACCAGGGTGCACCTGCCGGTGAGGCGGGACGGGGCGGCGGGGCGGCCGGAGGCACCGGCGGGCGGGCCCGCCGGCTCGCCGCCGTCGCAGTCCGCGGAGAAGGCCGGTGCGTGGGGAGCGGGCGGTGTGGGCGGTACCGGTGGCGCGGGCGGTACGGGTGCGGAGGCACCGGAGTCGTCCCGTCCGTCCAAGGCGCCCCAGGCGCCCGAGCCGTCCCAGCCCTCCTCCCAGCCCTCCCAGTCGTCCGCCGCGAGGCCCGGCAAGAAGCCGCCCGTCGGCGTGGCAGCGCGGAAGAGGGTCTCGGAGGAGGCCGCGGCGCGGGCCCAGCGCTCGAAGGTGCTCGCGCGCCGACGGCGTACGACGGTCGTGCTCTTCCTCGCCTTCACGCTCGGATCGATCGTCGCGGCGGTCGGGGGGCTCGCGTTCCTCTGGGCGCCCGGCGTGCCCGCGGTGATGCTCAGCGCCTACATCGCCTATCTGCGCTCCCAGGAGCGGCGGCGGTTCACCTACACCATGGACCGGCGCCGGGCCGAGATCGCCGCGCAGCGGCTCCGTGAGCGGCAGCCCCGGCGCCGGCCGGTGCTCGACCAGCACGACGCCGACGAGCCGGAGGACGGGTCAGAGGTGGAGACCAGGCCGGACCTGTCCGCGCTCGCGGCCGACCGCCGGGCCCTCGTCGAGCAGACCGACCACGCCGAGTGGGTCGACCAGCAGCGCGAGCGCCAGCGGCGCCCCGGCCACGGTGACAGCTGGGACCCGGTCCCGGTGCCGCTCCCCACGTACGTGACGGCGCCGGTCGCTCCACGGGCCACGCCGAACGCCCAGCCGGGGACGCCGGACGCGTGGAGCCCGGCACGGTCGAGCGCGGCCGAGCCGGGAGCGGGACACCCGGAGGCGGCGCTGGACGCCTCCCTGTCCGCACCCGTGCCCGCGCCCACCTCCGCGCCCGAGCCCTCCTCGCCGTCCTCCTCCTCGCCGCCCTCCGCCTCCGCCCCTGCCTCGTCCGAGACGGGGACGGAGAGCGGTGAGACGGGCGACGGCGACGAAGGGCGCTCCGACGCCCGTCGTGCCGCGTCCGCGCGCCGGGCGCGGGAGCGGGGACGGACGCCGCTGTTCGACCAGTTCGAGGACGGCGACCGCCCGCGTGCGGCCAACGAGTAGCCCTGACCGCCCGTTCGGAGTGCCTCCCCGCGGGCGGGCTCCTGCGGGCTTGCGAGGGGCGACCGTTGACCAGCGCGGAACGGATTTCCGAGCACCCGGATGGGGATGCTAGAGTTTCACTCGTTGCAAGGGCCTGTGGCGCAGTCCGGTAGCGCACCTCGTTCGCATCGAGGGGGCCAGGGGTTCAAATCCCCTCAGGTCCACGCAACACAGAGCCCCTGTCGGGATTCCGACAGGGGCTCTGTGGCGTTCTGAGCCCCGTACACCCGCGACCCCCATGTGCACCGCAACGTGCACCGCAGGGTGCCGGCGGTGCCGGCCTGCCTGCGGGCGTGAGAGGGGGCGGAACTACGGCCGGATCACAGCCGCTTCGCGTAGCACAGGCTCGACTCGTGGAAGCGGTAGTAGCCGAACTTCTCGCACGGCTCGTAACCGCTGGAGAGGTACAGGGCGATCGCCTCCGGCTGCTTGGTCCCCGTCTCCAGGACCATGCGGAGGCGGCCGGCCGCGCGGGCGTCCTCCTCCAGCGCCGCGAGAACACGGCGGGCGATGCCCCGGCCGCGCATCTCCTCCACCACGAACATCCGCTTCAGCTCGGCGTCCCCGTCCCGGTTGCCCTCGCCGTTCTCGTCCTGGGCGCGCCAGCCGCCCGAGGCGACCGGGACGTCGTCGTCGTCATAGGCGAGGAGGTAGATCCCGTTGGGCGGCTCGAAGTCCGGCGCCGCCAGCTCCGTGGCGTCGCCGCCGTCGCCGTAGCGGACGTCGTACTCGGCCTGGACCAGGTCGTTGAGCTTGCGCGCGTCGGGGTGGTCGAAGGAGACCCGGCGTATGTCCATGCTGCACACCGTATATTCGTTCAAGTTTACGAAGGGACAGTCCATTGTGCCGGTATCGTGCCGGTGTGCTCACTGTTACCTCTGTCAATGTCAATGGACTCCGTGCCGCCGCGAAGAAGGGCTTCGTGGAGTGGCTCGCCGGCACCTCGGCCGACGTGCTGTGCCTCCAGGAAGTGCGCGCCGAGCCGCAGCAGCTGCCGGCGGAGGTGCGGGAACCGGAGGGCTGGTACGTGGTGCACGCGCCCGCGGCGGCGAAGGGCCGGGCGGGGGTGTCCCTGTACACGCGCCGCGAGCCGGACCGCGTCCAGGTCGGCTTCGGCTCGACGGAGTTCGACGCGAGCGGCCGGTACGTGGAGGCGGACCTCCCCGGCGTCACCGTCGCCAGCCTCTACCTCCCCTCCGGCGAGGTCGGCACCGAGCGCCAGGACGAGAAGATCCGCTTCATGGGCGAGTTCCTCCCCTACCTGAAGGAGCTGCGCGAGCGCGCGGCCGCGGGCGGGCGCGAGGTCGTCGTCTGCGGCGACTGGAACATCGCCCACAGGGAGGCCGACCTGAAGAACTGGCGCGCGAACCGGAAGAACTCCGGCTTCCTGCCGGAGGAGCGGGAGTGGCTCGGGCGGGTTCTGGACGCCCAGGACGGCGGGTACGTCGATGTGGTGCGGGCGCTGCATCCGGACGTCGAGGGGCCGTACAGCTGGTGGTCGTACCGGGGGCGCGCTTTCGACAACGACAGCGGATGGCGCATCGACCTGCACGCCGCGACGCCCGGACTGGCCGCGCGGGCGGTCAAGGGGTACGTGGAGCGGGCGGCCACGCACGCGGAGCGGTGGTCGGACCACGCGCCTGTGACGGTCGTGTACGACCTGTAGGGCACGTTCCGCGTGCGCGATGCGGGTCAGCCGCGTGTGGTGCCGACGATCACGAGCAGGTCGCGGACGCAGCGCACCGGCTCCAGCGCCGTGAACTGTGCCTCACGGCGGGTCGTCCCGTCGGTCTCCAGCAGTTTCGTCGCGTGTGCCGCGACGAGCCGCGCGTTGGTGATCGATAGTTCTTCGGTCGGGTCCGGGTCGGACACGTGGATGGCTCCGCCTTCGTACCGGACGACAGTACGCTCGCTCACGTCGACTCCTCAGCAGTCGGCCGGCTCCGGGACGCCTTGCCCGCGTCGCCGGGGCGTCTCTTGGCTGAAGCTAACCGTGGTCGACAGCGGGCGGTAGCGGTTGACCGATGTCGTCCGACGTCGGCGATGCGTGATCGAGGTCGACCGCGTACGGTCGCGCGCATGAGCACCGGTATCGACCCGACCAACCCGGCGTACCACTACGTACAGCTCGCCGACCTGCTCGCCGCCAGGATGGACGACGGCTCGTGGCCGCCGGGTACGCGGCTGCCCGGTGAGATGACGATCGCGCAGGAGTACGGAGTGGGCTCGCAGACCGTCCGGCGGGCGCTGGCCATCCTGCGGGACCGGGGCAGACTGGTCACCGTTCCGGCGCGTGGGTCGTTCGTGGCGCGGGAGTCGGCTTCCGGCGGGAACGGCTGACCGGCGGTCGTAGGTACGGCGGCGCGCCGTGCGGCCGCGTACGGGTAGTCGACCACCTGTACGGACATACTCATCCCCAGTACTCGGTGCTCACCGGCCGGAGGGGGACGCGTGCGGGAGCAGGAGCGGGCAGGCCGCAACGAGGTGAGCGGCGTCGTACACGGTCCCAGCGTGCAGGCCGCGGTCGTCCACGGCGACGTCCACATCGGCACCGGCACACAGGCCGCACCGGACGCTCCGCCCCCGCCTCCCTGGCAGCTCCCGCCGACCGGTCCGCTGACCGACCGCACCGCCGAGGTGGAGGCGCTGGAACGCCGTCGGGTCAGCGCGGCGCGGCGGGAACACCCCACGCTCGCCGCGGTGAGCGGACTCGGCGGCGTCGGCAAGACCGCCCTCGCCCTGTCCTGGCTGCACCGGCTGCGCCGGGACTACCCGGCCGGCCAGCTGTACGCGGACCTGGGAGCCCAGTCGCCCGCCGGTCCGGCCGATCCGGCGGAGGTGCTCAGCGGCTTCCTGCGTGCTCTCGGAGTCCCGCCGCAGCAGGTGCCGCGCGGCCTCGCCGAGCGAGCGGCGTCGTACCGGTCGCTGACCGCCGAGCGCGGCCTCGTGGTGCTGCTCGACGACGCCGCGACCGCGGCACAGGTGCGGCCCCTGCTGCCGGGAGGGGCGAACGTCACCCTCGTCACCAGCCGCCGCCGGATGTCCGGACTCGCGCTCGAAGGCTGCTACCAGCTGCACCTGGAACCGCTCGCCCCCGAGGCGGCCGTCGAACTGCTGGCGGACACCCTCGCCGACGACCGGGTCGAGACGCAGGCCGACGACGCCCGTGCCCTCGTACGGCTCTGCGCGGGGCTGCCGCTGGCGGTGCGGGTCGCCGGAGCGCGGCTCGCGGCCAGGCCGCACCGCGCGATCACGACGATGGTCCGCGCGCTGGCCGAGGAACGGGGCCGGCTCGACGCACTCGCCATCGACGGGGACCACGGGGTACGTGCCGCGCTGGACCTGTCGTACCGGGGTCTGCCCGAGGACGCGGCCCGCCTCTACCGGCTGCTCGGAGTGCACCCGGGCACGGAGTTCGGCAGCGCTGCCGCGGCGGCGCTGCTCGGGAACACGGCCGGGCGGCCCGGTCCGGGGCACGGGCGCGGTGCGGCCCACCTGCTGGACGTGCTCCACGACGCCAATCTCGTCACCGACATCGGTGAGGACCGCTACCGCTTCCATGATCTCGTGCGGTTGCACGCGTCGGCCATGGCGGCGGAGGACGAGTCCGCCGCGGAGCGGGCCGCGGCCTTCCGACGGCTCGCCGACCACCTGCTGGCCACGGCCACGCGTGCGGAGACGGCCGTCGATCCGCAGCACCCGTTGCGGGAGCGGTCGTACGGTCCCGGGCCGGTCGTCGTCGAGGAGTTCGGAGCGGGCGCCCAGGCCGCGCTGGACTGGCTGGAGCGCGAACTTCCGCAGCTGATGGCGGTGGTGCGGTACGCGCGGAGTGCGGGTGAACCGGACGTCTGCTGGCAGCTCGCCGATGCCCTGGGGCCCCTCTTCATCCGGCGCAAGCACTACGGTCACTGCCATACCGCCCATGCCGAGGGGCTGGCCGCCGCGCGCGAACTCGCGGACAGGGCGGCCGAGTGCCGGATGCTCACCTCCGGCGGCCTCGGTGAACTGGGCGGGGGCGAGCACGAGCGGGCGCTGGAGATGTTCGAGGACGCGGCGCGGCTGTTCGCGGCGGACGGCAACGCACTCGGTCACGCCCGCACACTGAACTACCAGGGCCTGGCCCACCAGCGACTGGGCCGGCCGGACGAGGCCGCGGGACTGTTCGCCCACGCGGCCGTCGGGCTCGCCCGGTGCGGTGACAGGCGGGCCGCCGCACTCGCCCGGCTGAACGGAGCCGATGTCGACCTCGCCCGTGGCCGGCCCGAGGCGGCGGCCGCCGACGCCGCCGGCGCGCGTACGACGCTGCTCGCCGTGGGCGACTCCTACAACGCCGCGCGCGCCGCCGTCCTGCTGGGGCGGATCCGCCTGGAAGGCGGCCGGACCGACGACGCGGACCGGTGGCTCTCCGGGGCGCTGACCGTGATGCGCGAGGCGGGCGCCGCCTACGAGACCGCCCGGATCCTGGAGTCACTGGGCGAGGTCGCCGAGCGGCGCGGACGGCGGGACCTCGCCCGGGGACGCTACCGGGAGGCGGCCGACCTGTACTCCGCCGTCCAGCGGGCGGACCCGGCGGAAGCGGTGCGTGAGCGGCTGCGACTGCTGTCCCGGGGCGAAGCCGGCGACTGAGCCGGCCGCCCGTGCGGCAGGACGACCTCCGCCGGTGCGGGTGACGACCTCGGCGGCACCCTCGTCACCAGCCACGCGTGCGCCAGGGAGGCCCATGCCGACCAGGGGCGCAGGGCCGCGTGGAGTTCGGTCAGGACCATCCGGGCGGGGGCGTGCCCGTACGGTCCGATGCGCACCCAGCACCGCGCGGTCCCGAGATGGACGGCCACCACCGCGGCGCCCGGGCAGCCGGCCGCCAGCGCGTCCGCCGCTCCGTGGCCCGTGCCCGGTGCCAGCAGGACATCGGCCAGCGACAGCCAGGGCGGCGGGGCGGGAAGCGTCACGCGCAGGTGCTCGTCGAGCACACGCCGCGGGCCGTGGCCCCCTTCCGCCGCCTCCGTGACGCGCACACGGCACCACCACGCACCGGCCGGCCGCTCCCCGGCGGTGACGGTGCTCATGACGCGGTGCGGGACGGGTCGCCGTACCCGACCAGGACCGGTGGTACCGCCCGTTCCGGAGCGAGGCGCGCGGCCGGGGCGCGCAGGCGCAGCTTGCGGTACAGGAGGGTGCGCATCCTGCGGGCGAACTGGCCCGGTTCCGAACTGAGCCGGGCCGCGATCCGGCCGTACTGTCCCGGACGGTAGACGGCGGAGCTGCGCCGCAGCTGCGCCACCAGCGGCTGGTCCGGCCGGATGCGGGGCGCCGTCGCGCGCAGCTCGGCCATCGGTGAGGAGGGGTCCAGGTCCGGGTCCGGGGCGCCGGCCGTCAGGATGCGGGCGCCGGTCATCGTCCCGTAGAGCGAGACCGAGCCGTGGTCGCCCACGATGTGGTCGGCGGCGACGACGGCACCGCACCACTCGGAGTGCTGGGTGACGAGACCGACGCCACGGCGGGCCAGCCCGGCGAAGGCACTGCGGATGTGCCATTCGCTGTGGGCGTTCCAGACGTGGGGGTGCAGCAGGACCACGATGCGGAACCGCTCCGGAGGCAGTTCGAGGGCCAGCCGGTCCAGCAGGTCCCACTGCCGGCTCAGCAGGGAGTCGGGTCCCCAGGTCGAGCAGACGAGCACCAGCTTCTGCCACGGCTCGACACCGAGGGTCTCGCGGTACAGCTCCCGCCACGGCAGGCTGGCCGTGACGCGGTCGTAGCAGGGGTCCCCGACGACCTCCGCGACGGGCAGCGCCTCAGGACACTCCCTGGCCAGACGGGCGCGGTCGTCCTCGTGGGCCAGGGCGATCGCCGCGGGCACCACCACTCCGTCGCGGACCAGCCACTGCCGGCCCAGTCCGTACACCTCGCGTTCCACCACGGGACGCCCCTGGCCGGCCCCGGGCGCGGAGACGCGTTTGTTGTACGAGGCGCCGTGCGGGAGCACGATCACCGGCACGTTCAGCTCGTGCAGTCCGCCGTGGCTCGCCGCGAGCGCCAGGTCGAACCGCGTGTGCACCGCCCGGCCCCAGGGCACCACCAGTGCCTTCGCGGCCTCCAGGAACTCGTCCACCCCGTCGTTGAACACGTCGTGCGCCGTGGTGAAGACGACCTGCACCCGCGGATCGCCCTCCAGCAGGCGGACGGCCTCCAGCAGGCGCTGTGCCGAGGTCACCGTGTGTACCACCGCGAGCACCCGCTTGCGGATGCGGAAGGTGGCCCAGCGCTCGACGTCCAGGCGCAGGGGCACGGCGAGGCGCCGTTCCGTGTCGGGTATGACCAGGCTCATTCGATGTCCCCCGTGTCGGTGGTGTCGGTGTGCGGCGCGCATGATTGCGGGGCCGCGGAATCCGGTCTAACCGACGGGTCGGACGGTGGACTTGGAGAAACCTTGCAGCCCTCGTGCACCGTCAACCCCTCCGCTCCGTGCGCCCCCTCACGCGACCGTGCGCCCCGCTTCTGCCCTGCGCTCCGCCTGGACCTGCGGTGACAGTGAAACGAAGGGCGGCATATGACAAACGCATTTGCTGATGACCATGTCAGGGCTGTGTGCGGCGCCGGAACCACTCGGGTCACGTCATGTGGACTCTGCCCGGACGGAACGGAACACCTGGGGGAACGGTGGACCTTCTCGCGCTGGGGCCGCTGGAACTGTGGCACGAGGGGCGCAGGCACTCACTCGGAACGCCCAAGGAGCGGTGCGTGCTGGCCGTGCTGCTGTACGCGCGCGGGGACGCGGTGTCCGTGGACACCCTGCTCGACCGCGTCTGGGGCGACGAGAACGCGGCGACCGTGGAGACGCTGCGCCCCTATGTGTCCCGGCTGCGCACCAGGCTGCGCGGCGCGGTGGGCGAGCTGGCGGTGCTGGAGCCCCTGTCACCCGGCCACTACCGGCTGCGCTTGCGGGACATGGACGCCGTCGACTTCGTACGGCTCCGGCGCCTGCGCGACGAGGCGCGCGCGGCTGTCGGCCGCGGGGACCGGGAGGAGGCCGTCCGCCTGCTCCGCGGAGCCGAGTCGCTCTGGCGCGGTGAGCCGTTCGCGGAGCTGGCCGGGGCCTGGGCGGCCTCGGCCCGCGCCCGGCTGACCGAGGACCACCACCGGGTGAAGGAGGAACGCATCCGGCTGGAACTGGAGTTGGGACGGCACGCGGACCTCCTCGGCGAGCTGCACGAACTCGTGACCCTCAAACCGCTGGCCCAGCAGGCGGTGGCCGCCCTCATGCTGGCCCTCTACCGGTGCGGCCGTGACGACGAGGCCCTCGACCTCTACCGCACCACTCGACGGCGTCTGAAGGACCAGCAGGGCATCGACCCCGGCGCCGAGCTCCGGAAGCTGCACAGCCGCGTCCTCGGTCAGGACCCCGCCCTGCGGGAGGCGGAACCGGCCGCACGCGATCGAGCCACGGCCGCCCGTCCCACAACGCCACCGGGCAGCAGCCTCCCGCGTGACACCAGGAACTTCACCGGCCGCAGCGGCGAACTCGGCATCCTGCTCGCCGATCCCGCTCCGGGCGGCCACGGAACGGCGATGCCGCTGACGGTCGTGCACGGCATGCCCGGAATCGGCAAGACCGCGCTCGTCGTGCACGCCGCGCACCGGATGCGCCCGCGCTACCCGGACGGGCAGCTGTACGTGGACCTGCGCGGCTACAGCGACCAGCCGCCGTACGAACCCGCCGACGCCCTGGCGTTCCTGCTGCACGCCATCGGTGTCCCCGACCCGCTCCCCACCACCCTGGACGAGCGGACGGCGCGCTGGCGCGAGTGGACGGCGCACCACCGGGTGCTGGTCGTGCTCGACAACGCCCGGGACGCCGACCAGGTACGGCCGTTGCTGCCCGGCTCACCGGAGTGCCACACGATCGTGGCGAGCCGCAACCGGCTCGTCGATCTGGACGGCGCCGTCTTCCTGCCGCTGGAGGTGCTGTCCGTGTCCGAGGCCGCGTCGCTCTTCGCCCGGATCGTCGGACCGGCCAGGGCGGCCGACACCGCCTCCCTGCGCCGCGTCGTGGAACTGTGCGGCTGCCACCCGCTGACCGTGAGCCTCCTGGCCAGCCGTTTCCGGCACCGGGACACCTGGGACCTGCAGTACGTGGCCGACCGGCTGGAGCGGGCCACCGACCCCTTGGACGTGTTCGACGAGCGCGTCGCCGCGGCCCTGCGCCTCTCCTACACCGACCTCGACGCACCGGCGAGGCGGCTCTTCCGGCTGCTGGCGCTGCACCCCGGTCCCGACATCACCCTGGAGGCGGCGACGGCGCTGTGCGGTGCCGACGGGCCGGGCGAGGTGGGCCGTGCGGCGGACTCCCTGGTGGACCGGCACCTTCTCGACGATCCGGTCAGGGACCGCTACCGGCTGCACGACCTGGTGCGCGTGTTCGGAGACCACCTCGGCCACCGCACGGAGCCCGCACCGCACCGCAGTTCGGCGCTGCGCCGACTGATGTCGTACTACCTCACCGCCGCGGACCACGCGGACCGGCTGGTCTTCCCGGGCCGGCGGAGAAGACCCGTGCCACCCGGACTGCTGTCCCCCGTCACGCCCGACTTCGCCGCCGGCCGGGACGCCGGCTCCGCCGTGGACGCGGCGTCGGTCTGGCTCACGGTGGAGCGCGGCAACCTGCTGGCCGTGGCGCGTACGGCCGCGGCGGAACACCCCGACTTCGCCGCGCTGTTCCCGCACGTCCTGGCCCACTCCCTGGAACGCTGGGGCACGCACGACATCACCGCCGAGCTCCACGCCGCCGCCCTCGCCGCACTGCGCTCCGGCGGCGACCGGCCCGCGCTCGCGCAGACACTGGTGGAGCGGGCGAACGTGCTGGCCCGGCGGAACCACGGGATGGCTCTGGCCGCCGCGACCGAAGCGCTGGTGCTCTTCGAGGAGCTCGGCGACCGCCGGGGCCGGGCCGACGCCCTGCTGGAGACCGGCCGTGCCCACCTCGGCGCGGGGCGCGGCGAGACATGCCTGCGGGCACTGGACCGGGCGCTCGCCCTCTACCGCGGAATCGACGACCCGCAGGGGGTGGCCGCGACTCTGAACGTCCAGGGCACGGCACACGTGCACCGGGCCGAGTACACGGAGGCGATGCGGTGCTTCCGGACCGTACTGGACATCGACCGCGGACTCGGTGACCTCCACGGTGAGGCCACCGCCTGGAACAACCTGGGGGAGGTCCGGCACGCTCTCGGGTTCCTCGAGGAGGCGCGCGACCACTACGAGCAGGCCCGGCGTCTGATGCGCCGGGTGGGCGGCCGCAAGGAACTCGCGATCATCGACACGAATCTGGGTGCCGTCCGCGACGGAACGGGCCGGTCGGACCTGGCGCTGCTCCGCCGCGCCCTGGCCAGCCACCGCGCCAGCGGGGACGCGATCGGGGAGATCAACACGCTGATCAGCCTGGGTACGACCTGTACGCGCTCGGGACGCGGTGAGGAGGCCCTCGCCCACTTCGGCGCGGCCGAGCGGTTGGCGGATCGCATCGACAATCCGTATGAGCGGCAGCGGGCCCTTCTCGGAATCGCCGATGCCCAGTACACGGCGGGACGCTGGGGCGCCGCTCTGGCCGAATACCGTAATGCGCTGGAAATAGCCAGCCAGTACAGCTATTCACGGTGCGAGGCGCTTGCCCTGGCCGGAATCTTCCGGTCGGGGATCCAGCTGGGTGAAATCGATTCCGCCCGAGCCCATGGCGAGAGAGCGCTGGCGCTCTGGCTGAGACTCGGGGCGGAGGGGGAGGCGGCTGAACTGCGCCGCGAACTGATTGAGTTGCCGACTATCGAGGATTGAGAGCCGACGGGGTCACCATATGCATTCCGCGAAGGCGGAAGAGGCGTTCATGACGACGATGGTAATGGCGCAAAAGAACACGGACGACGTACGCACTTCTCTCCTGTTGCAGGTGTAGCAGTGGAACCGTACCGCGCCTGTGGCGGATGGGTTCGAGCGTACAGCAATTGATCAACGTCTGTTGTTAGTTCTGTTCGCTCTGTTCGCCCTGTGAATATTTTCCGGTCAATGACCGCAACCTCCGGTCCAACGCCATCGACACCTCCGCCTCCACCACGTTCTTCGCGAGCGGCCGCAGCCGGTCCAGGTCCTCCGCGCTGCGGTCGCCCTGGGCCAGGACCAGCTCCACGAAGAGTTCCGCCAGGGCCTCGGCGTGGACGCGGACGCGGTGGCCCGCCGCCAGGATGTCCGCCAGGGGGATGCCCTCGCGGACCAGGGCCGCCGAGGTGTCCAGCAGCCGGCGGCTGATGTGGACGATCTCGGTGCCGTCCGTGGCGAGGTAGCCGAGGGCCAGGGCCGCGGACAGGTTCTCGGGGGTGGCCTGGCCGTCGAAGACGTCGGCCAGGTCCTCGGGTGAGAGGCGGACCGGGGTCTCCTCCGTGGGGGCGCCCAGGCCCAGGAGGTCGGCGACGTCGCGGCCGTGGTCGAAGGCCTCGGCCAGTTCCGCTATGCCGTTCAGGGTGTGGCCGCGTTCGAGGAGGGCGGAGATCGTGCGCAGGCGGGACAGGTGGGTGTCGTCGTACCAGGCGATGCGGCCCTCGCGGCGGGGTGGCTGGATCAGTTTGCGCTCGCGGTAGAAGCGCAGGGTGCGCACCGTGATGCCGGCCTTCTCGGCCAGCTCCTCCATGCGGTACTCGCGTCGTTCGCGCTGCTTCCCGGATTGCTCAGCCACATCGGCAGCCTAAGCGGTGCCGGTGTCGTGCTCACTCGCCGCGTCGGCCTCCCTCTCGTACCGCCGGTAACTTCCTTTGCCGCGACCCCTACCCATGAGTACGGAGCTGCTCTACCCTCCTCATTGCGCCAGTGTTCACTGGCGCGGTTGTGGGGCGGTGCGAGAGCGAGGAGGCGTCGGGATGGCCGAGCGGGAACACGTACGGGTCGCCGTCATCGGGTCCGGGTTCGGCGGGCTGGGGGCCGCCGTGCGGCTGCGGCGCGAGGGTGTCACCGACTTCGTCGTCCTGGAGAGAGCCGATTCCGTCGGCGGTACCTGGCGGGACAACAGCTATCCCGGGTGCGCGTGCGACGTGCCCTCCCACCTGTACTCGTTCTCGTTCGCGCCCAACCCGGACTGGCCGCGCACCTTCTCCGGGCAGGAGCACATCCGCGCGTACCTGGAGCACGTGGCGGACGTGTTCCACCTGCGGCCGCACATCCGGTTCGACTCCGAGGTGCGGCTGATGACCTGGGACGGCGGGCGGCTGTGCTGGGACATCGAGACGAGCTCGGGGCGGCTGTCCGCCGATGTCGTCGTCTCCGCGACCGGGCCGTTGTCCGATCCGAGGATTCCCGAGATCCCGGGGCTGGAGTCGTTCCCGGGCAGGGTCTTCCACTCGGCCCGCTGGGACCACGACTACGACCTGCGCGGCAAGCGGGTCGCCGTGGTCGGCACGGGCGCGTCCGCCATCCAGATCGTGCCGGAGATCCAGCCCGAGGTCGGCCGGCTGACCCTGTTCCAGCGCACGCCGCCCTGGGTGATGCCCCGGGTCGACCGGGCCATCAGCGGCCTTGAGCGACGGCTGCACCGGCAGGTGCCGCTCACGGCGAAGGCCCGGCGCGGACTGCTGTGGGGGATACGGGAGTTGCAGGTGCAGGCGTTCACCAGGCACCCCCAGGAGCTGGGGCTGGTGGAGAAGCTGGCGACGCGGAACATGGCCCGTGCCGTCAAGGACCCGGCCCTGCGCGCGAAGCTCACGCCCGCCTACCGCATCGGCTGCAAGCGCATCCTGCTGTCGAACACGTACTACCCGGCTCTCGCCCGGCCCAATGTGGACGTCGTGGCCTCCGGGCTCGCCCGCGTCGAGGGGGCGACCGCGGTCGCCGCCGACGGGACGCGGGCCGAGGTGGACGCGATCGTCTTCGGCACCGGGTTCCACGTCACCGACTTCCCCATCGCCGAGCGGGTGGTGGGCGCGGCCGGGCACACCCTCGCCCAGGCATGGAAGGACGGGATGGAGGCGCTGCGCGGGGCGACCGCCGCCGGGTTCCCGAACTGGATGTCGATCATCGGGCCCAACACGGGGCTCGGGAACTCCAGCATGATCCTGATGATCGAGTCCCAGCTCAACTACATGGCCGACTACCTGCGGCAGCTGGACGGGCTGGGCGGGCGCGCGGCCCTCGACGCCCGCCCCGGAGCGGTCGCGGGCTGGAACCGCATGGTGCAGGAGCGCATGAAGCGCACCGTGTGGAGCACCGGCGGCTGCACGAGCTGGTACCTGGACGCCAATGGCCGCAACACGACCGTCTGGCCCGGCACGACGGCGCAGTTCCGCAGCGCGACGCGCCGGGTTGACCTCGCCGAGTACGAGGTGCTGCGGACGCCCGGTACCACGGCACCGGCGACGGCCGCGGAGCCCACGGAGACCACGGAGACCACGGAGACCACGGAGACCACGAAGACCACGAAGACCACGGAGACCACGAAGGTGGAGGCCGGAGCATGACCCGAGCGACGCAGGTGGGGAGCGGCCCGTACGCCCCGCCCGTTCCCGTGCGCACACTGACCGCCCGGTCCGCCGACGGCGCCCGGCTGCACGTGGAGGTGCACGGCCCCGAGGACGCGCCCGCCGTCGTCCTCGCCCACGGCTGGACCTGCTCGACGGCCTTCTGGGCGGCCCAGATACGGGCGCTGGCCGCCGACCACCGGGTCGTCGCCTACGACCAGCGCGGCCACGGGCGCACCCCGGCCGCGGCCACGTGCAGCACCGACGTCCTCGCCGACGACCTGGAGGCGGTGCTGGAGGAGACGCTCGCGCCCGGGGAGAAGGCCGTGGTCGTCGGGCACTCCATGGGCGGCATGACCGTGATGGCCGCGTCCGAGCGGCCCGCCTTCCGCGCGCACGCTGCGGCCGTCCTGCTGTGCAGCACGGGCAGTTCCAGGCTGGTCGCCGAGTCGCTGGTGCTGCCGCTGCGCGCGGGCGGGCTGCGCACCTGGATCACCCGCCGGCTGCTCGGCGCGCGGCTGCCGCTCGGGCCGGTCACGCCCGTCGCGATGCGCCTCCTCAAGTACGCGACGATGGGCGCCGGTTCGTCGCCGGTGATGGTCGAGGCGTGCGCGCGCATCGTGCACGCGTGCCCGACCACGGTCCGCTGCACCTGGGCGGAGGTGCTCGACCTGCTCGACCTCGACACCGCCGTACGGGAGTTGCGGGTGCCCACGGCCGTCGTCGTCGGCACGGCGGACCGGATGACCCCGCCCGTGCACGCGCGGACGCTGGCCGCGGCGCTGCCGGAGTGCACGGGCGTCACCGAGCTGCCGGGCGTCGGGCACATGACGCCGGTCGAGGCGCCGGAGCTGGTCACCGCCCGCATACGGGAGCTCGTCGGCGCGTATCTGTCAGGAGATCGGGAGCGGTCGGTGGATACGGCGGATGCGGCGGGTACGGCGGAGACGGCAGGGCATGCGAGTTCGGTGAGCGAGGGGACGGGCGCGTGAGGCGGAACGTACTGAACGGCAAGGTCGCGGTGGTCACGGGCGCCGCGCGGGGCGTCGGTGAGCTCATAGCCCGGCGGCTCTCCGCGCGGGGGGTGCGGCTCGCGCTCGTGGGCCTGGAGCCGCAGATGCTCAAGGAGGTCTCGGCGCGGCTGCCCGGGGAGAGCGGGCACTGGCACGCCGACGTCACCGACCACGAGGCCATGGCGCGGGTCGCGGAGGAGGTGGGGGAGCGCTTCGGCCGGGTCGACATCGTGGTCGCCAACGCCGGTGTCGCGAACGGCGGGCCGTTCGCCGTGTCCGACCCGGAGGCGTGGCGGCGGGTGATCGAGGTGAACCTGATCGGATCGGCGGTCACGGCACGGGCGTTCCTGCCGGCGCTGACCGAGAGCCGCGGGTACCTGCTCCAGATCGCCTCGCTCGCGTCGATCGTCCCGGCGCCCATGATGACCGCGTACTGCGCCTCCAAGTCGGGCGTCGAGGCCTTCGCGCACAGCCTGCGCGGCGAGGTCGGCCACAAGGGCGTGGGCGTCGGGATCGGGTACCTGTCGTGGACCGACACCGACATGGTGCGCGGGGCCGACCAGGACGGCGTGATGCGGGAGTTGCGGCAGCGGCTGCCCTGGCCGACGAACCGGACGTATCCGCTGGGTCCGGCCGTGGACCGGCTCGTCGCGGGCATCGAGCGGCGGTCGGTGCATGTGTACGGGCAGTGGTGGCTGCGCGGGATGCAGGGTGTCCGCGGCCAGCTGCCCGCGGTCGTCGGGGCGGTGGGCCGGCGGGAGATGCGCAGATTCGAGCCGCGGTTCGCCGGCGTGCGGACGGGGCTCGTCGGAGCCGGCGGTGCCGCCGACGAACAGGAGCGGACAGGAGCGCGGCACGGTGGGTGACCGACCGTAACTGATCGAAATGCGTGGGATGTCCGGTCATGTCAGTCTGGTCGAGGCCCAATCCCCTCACCCAACACAGGAGTGAACACCATGGGCGTGAAGGACCAGTTCCAGGACAAGGCCGAGCAGCTGAAGCAGCAGGCGAAGAACCGGCTCGGCCAGGGGTACGACGAGGCGGGCGAGCAGTACCGGCCGGCCGACGAGCGCTACCGGAAGCCCGGCGAACGGGACCGGCAGCAGGGCCGGTACGCCGCACAGGGCGAGTACCCCCCGAAGTCGAAGGGTGAGTACGGCCCGAAGGGCAAGTACGCCGCGCAGGACACGGAGCGCGCGGCGCGGGACCGGCGGGAGCGCGTCGACGACGAGTACGAGGTCTGACGCCGCCTGGACGTGAGCGAGGCCGAAGGGGTGTCTCCGGTGCGGGGGCGCCCCTTCTCCGTGAGCCGTGAGGTTTCCTCGGTGCGTTGGGGCGTGAGGTCACTTCCGCGGCGGCAGCACCGGCCGGCTGCGGTCAGGTACGCCGCCGACGCCGCCGAGGTCCGGCGGGTGCACCACCGGATGCCTGCCGAGCAGGTCCAGGGCGAGCCGCACCGCGTCGGCCAGCTGGGCGTGCCGCCCCTCGGCCCAGTCCACCGGGGTGCGGACGACCTCCAGGTCGGGGGCCACGCCGTGGTTCTCCACGGACCAGCCGTACTCCTCGAACCAGGCGGCGTTCATCGGCACCGTGATGACGGTGCCGTCGCCGAGGCGGTGCCGCCCGGTCATGCCGACGACCCCGCCCCAGGTGCGCTGGCCGACGACGGGACCGAGCCCCAGCAGCTTGAACGCAGCGGTGATCATGTCACCGTCCGAGGACGTCGCCTCGTCCGCGAGGGCGACGACCGGGCCGCGCGGGGCGTTCGAGGCGTACGACACGGGCTGGGCGTCGCGCGTCAGGTCCCAGCCGATGATCCTGCGCGTGAGCGTCTCCACGACCAGTTCGCTGATGTGCCCTCCCGCGTTGCCCCGCACGTCCACGATCAGCGCGGGCCGGGAGACCTCCATGCGCAGGTCGCGGTTGAACTGGGCCCAGCCGGAGCCGCCCATGTCCGGGATGTGCAGATAGCCGCAGCGGCCGTCGCTCAGCTCCCGCACCACGGCGCGGCGTTTGACCACCCAGTCCTGATACCGCAGCGGCATCTCGTCGACGAGCGGAACGACGGCCACACGCCGGGGCCGCGCCTCGCGCTCCGGGCCGGTGGGTGACGCCTCCCGCTCGGGGCTTGTGGACGGGGCCTCGGGCTCCGAGCTCGCGGGGGAGCTCTCCCGTTCCGGGCCGGTGGCTGGGAGCTCGTGCTCGGGGGCGGTGGTTGTCGCCTCCCGTTCCGGGGAGGTGGTTGCGGCCTCCCGTTGCGGGGCGGTGGTTGCGGCCTTCTCTTCCGAGTTCGCGGGGGAGCTGTCCCGTTCCGGGCCGGTGGCTGGGAGCTCGTGCTCGGGGGCGGTGGTTGTCGCCTCCCGTTCCGGGGCGGTGGATGACACCCCCCGCTCCGGGCCGGCGGGCTGGACGAACGTCAGCTCCACCGTCGTGGCCCCCGCCCCCGCCAGCAGCGGGTACGGGCCCGCCACCGGGTCCACCGGCCGCCCGTCCACGTGCGTGAGCACCGCGCCCTCGCGGATGCCGGAGCCCGCCAGCGGTGACCGCGCGCGGGAGTCGGACGAGTCGCCGGGCAGGATCCGCGACACCGGCCACCGCCCCTCCCGGCACACGAAATCAGCGCCCAGCAGTCCCTGCCGGCGCTGGTAGTGCGGCGGTCCCTCGTTGCGGCGGGCGGGCGCGACGTACGCGTGGGAGGTGCCCAGCTCGCCGAGCAGCTCGCGCAGCAGGTCCGCGAACTCGTCCGGGGTGGCGACCCGTTCGACCAGCGGCCGGTACTGCGCCAGCATCGCGTCCCAGTCGACGCCGCTGAGGCCGGGGTCCCAGAAGTAGGCGCGGACGATCCGGCCCGCCTCCGCGTAGGCCTGCCGCCACTCCGCCGCCGGATCGGCCTCGTGCAGGATGCGCCGCAGGTCGATCCAGGTGGTCGAGTCGCCGTCGCCCGGCTCCGTGGCGGGCACCGCGCGCAGGTCGCCCTCGTCCACGACCACCAGCCGCGTACCGTCCCCGCTGACGGCGAACCCGTCGAGGCCGCTCACGAGTTCGGACCGCTTGGCCTTGGGGATGTCGAAGTGCTCCAGCGTCGGCCGCCCGGTCGTGTCGTCCGGGCTGGCGAACGTCTCGCCCAGCGCCCCGGAGATCGGCCAGCGCAGCCAGACCAGGCCGCCGCCCGCGACCGGGTGCAGCGACGAGTACTTGGACGCCGTGACCGGGAAGGGCGTCACCCGGCTCGCCAGCCCCTCGACCTCGACGACCGCCGCGCCGTCACCCGTGTCCTCCGCCGGGTCGAGCCCGCCGGCCGCCGGGCGCCCCTCCGGGTTCAGCGCGAACGGCGACGGGGTCGCCGACGACAGGGGCACCAGGTACGGGCGGCAGCCCAGCGGGAAGGACAGGTCCCCGGTGTGCACGTCGTACACCGGGTCGAAGCCGCGCCAGGACAGGAAGGCGAGGTAGCGGCCGTCGCGGGTGAACACCGGGCTCTCGTCCTCGAAACGGCCGTCGGTGACGTCGACGATCGTACGGTCCTCGATCCGGGCGATCCTGATCTGCCGCAGGGACCGCCCGATCCCCGGATGCGTCCAGGCCAGCCAGGCCCCGTCCGGGGAGAAGGCGAGGTCGCGCACCGGCCCGTTGACGGACCGGACGAGCTCCGTGACGGCACCACGGTCCGCCGCCTCCGCTGCTGCCTCCGCCGGGTCCTCCTTCGTGTCGAGGAGCAGGAGCCGTCCGTCGTGGGAGGCGATCGCGAGGCGGTCGCCGCTCGGGTCGGACACCATCGCCCGTACGCGTCCCAGCCGCCCGGCCGCGAGCCGGCGCGGTGCGGGGGTGCCGGCGGCCCGCGGCAGGTGGGCGATCTCGACCGCGTCC
This sequence comes from Streptomyces ruber, assembly GCF_014648075.1. Lineage (GTDB taxonomy): Bacteria > Actinomycetota > Actinomycetes > Streptomycetales > Streptomycetaceae > Streptomyces > Streptomyces ruber. Next base: position 316,991 of record NZ_BMQK01000001.1, read on the forward strand.
TCGCCCGCCGCGTCGGTCACGTACGCCACCCGGCCGCCCGGCCCGAGCATCTCGGGCCGCCGTACCCGTACGCCGGGAGTGTCGGCGATGGTGCGCGCGGGGCCGTCGCGGTGCGTCAGCCAGTACAGGCTGCCGCGCACGACGACCGCCGCGGCCCGGCCGGTCTCGTCGACCGAGAGGCCGCCGACGTGCTGCCCGGCCGGCACCTGGTGGACCCGGCGCCCCGCGCGCGGTCCGCACAGCCGCACGTCCAGGCGACGCGGCACGGAGTCGGGGGTCAGCTCGTCGACGAGCCACAGATCGCCCGCGCACTGGTACACCACCCGGCGGCCGTCGGACGCGGCGTGCCGGGCGTAGAAGGTGTCGTGGTCGGTGTGGCGGCGCAGGTCGGAACCGTCGTACGCGCAGGAGTAGAGGTTGCCGATGCCCTCGTGGTCGGAGAGGAAGGCGATACGGCCGGCGATGAACATCGGCGACTGCAGATGGCCTCCGAGGCCGGCGAGCAGTCGCTGTCCGTGCAGCCAGAGCCGGCCCGTCGCGCCGCCCCGGTAGCGCTTCCAGGCGGCGGGTTCGTGCGGCGGGGTGCCGGTGAGCAGCAGCGTTCTGTGTCCGCCGCCCTGCTCACCGCCCTGCTCGCCGTCCTGCTCGCCGTCCTGCTCGCCGTCCGGGATGTCGGCGCACTGGATGTCGGAGACCGGTCCCCAGGGCAGCCGGGCGCCGGGACCGCCGTCCAGGGGGACCTTGTAGGCCCAGGTGAAGTAGGAGAAGGGCTGGCCGTGGGAGGCGACGGCGAGGATGTCGCCCTCGGGGGTCCAGCCGCAGACCCGGGTGTCGGAGCTGCCCCAGTGGGTCAGCCGCCTGGTGGGGCCGCCGGCGACCGGCACGAGGTGGATCTCGGGATCCAGGCTGCGCCAGCTCGTGTACGCGATGTGCCGCCCGTCGGGCGAGAAGCGCGGATGCCCGGCCTTCGTACGGTCGACCGTGAGCCGCCAGGAACGGTTCGGCACATCGAGATCGGCCACCCAGAGATCGTCCTCGGCCACGAAGCAGAGACGGCCGCCGTTGATGTGGGGGAAGCGGAGGTAGCCGGGGGAGTGCGGGGCTGCGGCCGTTCCCGTCGCAGCGGTGACGGCCGGGGCCGGTCCGCCCGCCGCGGCGGCACCCACGGCGGCGGCGCCCGCGGCGGCGGCGCCCGCGGCCGCCTCGCCCGCGGCCGACGACGCAGCCGCCCCGCGCGCAGCGGGTCCCTCGTACTCGTCGCTCACCCACCCATGCTTCGTCGCCCTCGGGGCACCGGCAACTCGTGGCGATCCGGTTGGCGACGGGAAGCGCGTCGTGCTCTGTGACTCGGGCTCTGTGACCCAGCACACGTACGAAACGGTTTCGTTTCGCTCGGTACCGGGTTATCTTCTCAGGAGTACGAAACAGTTTCGTTCAGGGCTGGGTCGTCGGCCTGCCGGCCGATAGCCTGTCGCCCTGGACGAGGGGCAGGAGTGGTGAGTGTGGTGACCGGGACGACCGCAACGACGCGACGCAGCCGCATCACGCCGGAGCGCGAGGCCGAGCTGTACTCGGCCGTGCTCGACCTGCTCCGTGAGGTCGGCTACGACGCCCTGACCATGGACGCCGTGGCGGCCCGCACCCGGTCCAGCAAGGCCACCCTCTACCGCCAGTGGGGCGGCAAGGCCGAGCTGGTGGTGAAGGCGATCCGGTACATCAAGCCCGGCTGCGCCGCCGACGTGGACACCGGCTCCCTGCGGGGCGACCTGCTCGCCCTGGTGGGACGTGAGGACGACGACGTCATGGAGCAGAACTCCGCGCTGCTGCGGGGCCTGGCCATGGCGATCCACACGAACCCGGATCTCCTCCAGGCGCTGCGGGAACTGCTCGTCGAACCGGAGATGAGCGAGTTCCACCGGGTGATCCGGCGCGCCGTCGACCGGGGGGAAGTCCGTGCGGACAACCCGGCGCTCGAGTACATGCTGCACATGGTGCTCGGTGCCTTCGCGACCCGGGCGCTGCTCGAACAACGGCCGCCCACGCGGGCCTTCCTGACTTCGTACGTCGACGCCGTGGTCCTCCCCGCCCTCGGCGTGCCGGCCGACCGGTAGGGCGCACGCCCACCGGAGGCCTGTCCCGTCCCAGCGAGTGATCACCCGCAGCTGGTCCCCCACGGCTGCTTGCTCACAGCCGGTCGGCCACAGCCGATCGCCCACAGCCGATCGCCCACAGCCGGTCACCCGCGACTGATCCCCTGACGCGACCGCTCTCGTCGTCGGGCCGGTCCCCCCTGCCCCAGCCCGGGCCACGGATGGACCTCCCCTGCCCGCATGCCCAACCACGACCTGAACGGAAGTACGCCTCCGTGGCCACGTTCCTCTACAAACTGGGCCGGTTCGCCTTCAGGCGACGGCACTTCGTCGCCCTGTTCTGGGTGGCCCTGCTGGCCCTCGCCGGTGTCGGGGCGGTCAGTGCCCCCGCCGCGGGCCCCACCACGTTCTCCATTCCGGGCACCGAGGCCCAGAAGACCTTCGACCTGCTGGAGGAACGTTTCCCCGGCGCCAGTGCCGACGGAGCGACCGCACGGGTGGTCTTCCAGGCCCCGGGCGGCGAGAAGATGACGGACGCCGGCCACAGGGCGACCGTCGAGGAGACGGTGAGGGAACTCGGCACCGGCTCCGAGGTCTCCTCCGTCACCGACCCGTACGTGACCGGGTCCCTCAGCCAGGACGGGACGATCGCGTACGCGCAGGTGTCGTACGACGTCTCCGGCATGGAACTCGAGGAGTCCTCCAAGGACGCCCTGGAGAAGGCCGCCGGCGACGCGCGGGGGGCCGGACTGACCGTCGAGATCGGCGGTGACGCGCTCGCCGCCGTCCCGCACACGGGCACCGCCGAGATCATCGGCATCGCCATCGCCGCGGTCGTCCTCGTCATCACCCTGGGCTCGCTGGTCGCGGCCGGGCTCCCGCTGCTGACCGCGATCATCGGCGTGGGCATCGGCGTGGGCAGCATCACCGCCCTCGCCAGCACCCTCGAACTGGACTCCACCACCCCCATCCTCGCCTCGATGATCGGCCTCGCCGTCGGCATCGACTACGCCCTGTTCATCGTCTCCCGCTACCGGGCCGAGCTGGCCGAGGGCCGTGACCGCGAGCAGGCGGCCGGGCGGGCCGTCGGCACCGCCGGTTCCGCGGTGGTCTTCGCCGGGCTGACCGTCGTCATCGCGCTGGTGGGCCTGGCCGTCGTCAACATCCCGCTGCTGACCAAGATGGGTGTGGCCGCCGCGGGCACGGTCGTCGTCGCGGTCCTGGTGGCCCTGTCCCTCATCCCGGCGCTGCTCGGCTACGCGGGCCGCAGGATCAAGCCCGCGGGCGCGAAGGGCGCGAAGGGCGCGAAGGGCGCGAAGGGCGCGAAGGGCGCGAAGGGCGAGGCGCGGGCGAACGGGGCCGGCGAACGGGAGCAGGCCGCCAAGCCCAACATGGGCACCCGCTGGGCCCGCTTCGTCGTCCGCCGCCCGGTCGCCGTCCTGCTGCTCGGCGTGGTGGGCCTCGGGGTGGCCGCCGTTCCGGCGACCCAGCTCGAACTGGGCCTGCCGGACGACGGCGCGCAGCCGACCTCCACCACCCAGCGCCGCGCCTACGACCTGCTCTCGGAGGGCTTCGGGCCCGGCCTCAACGGACCGCTGATGGTCGTGGTCGACGCCGAGCGGAGTGACGACCGGCAGAGCGCCGTCGGCACCGTCACCGAGCGGATCAAGGGCCTCGCGGACGTGGCCGTGGTGAACCAGGCCACCTTCAACGAGGCCGGTGACACCGCCATGATCACCGTCATCCCGGCCTCCAAGCCGTCCTCGACCGGGACCGAGGACCTGGTGCACGCCATCCGCGACACGGGCGCCGGCATCCGGACGGACACGGGCGCGGAGGTGCTCGTCACCGGTTCGACGGCGATGAACATCGACGTCAGCGAGAAGCTCAACGACGCGCTGCTCCCGTACCTGGCCCTGGTGGTCGGCCTCGCCTTCCTCCTGCTGATCCTCGTCTTCCGCTCGATCCTGGTCCCGCTCAAGGCGGCCCTGGGCTTCCTGCTGTCGGTGCTCGCGGCCCTGGGCGCGGTCGTCGCGATCTTCCAGTGGGGCTGGCTCTCCGGCCTGATGGGCGTCGAGCAGACCGGCCCGGTCATGTCGATGATGCCGATCTTCATGGTCGGTGTGGTCTTCGGCCTGGCGATGGACTACGAGGTCTTCCTCGTCACCCGGATGCGGGAGGCGTACGTCCACGGGGAGGGCCCGACCGAGGCGGTGGTGACCGGCTTCCGGCACGGCGCCCGCGTGGTCACGGCCGCGGCGGTCATCATGATGGCGGTCTTCGCGGGCTTCATCGGCTCCAGCGAGCAGATGGTCAAGATGATCGGCTTCGGCCTCGCGGTCGCCGTCTTCTTCGACGCCTTCGTCGTCCGTATGGCCATCGTCCCGGCGGTGCTCGCCCTGCTGGGCAGGAGCGCCTGGTGGCTGCCCAAGTGGCTGGACAGGGCCCTGCCCGACGTGGACGTCGAGGGCGAGAAGCTGCAGCAGCACCTCGCCGACGACGGAGGACGCGGCGACGACGGCCGCAAGGCACTGGTCAACGCCTGACGGCCCGGCTCCGCACGGCCCCTCACGGCACCCGCGCCGTGGGGGGCCGTGTCACTGCGTGGTCACCGCAACCCCGGCCGCCGCGTACGTCCGGCGGAGGAAGCGGTGGACGGCCTTCGAGTCGAACTGCAGCACCTGCGCGCCCGCCGCCGAGTGGAACTCGATCACCGCCGTCACCCGGCCGCAGGGCCAGACCCGGACGGCACCCGCGCCCGCGGGGGCGCACAGGCCGCGCTCGACGACGTCGCGGGAGACCGTCCAGTCCTCCGGCCCGTGCGGTCCGGGCAGGGTGACGAGGACCGCCCCGGGGTCGGCCTCCGCGTCGTAGCGGAGCAGCACCGGGACGATGTCGCGGTCCTCCGGGGAGTCGGTGACGATGTGGGCTCGCGCGTACTGTTCGACGACGGACATCGGACAGCTCCTTACGATGCCGGCGATGCCGATGCGTGCCACCAGCGGGGGCTTCGCATCCGCTGTCCGTCCAATGTCGCACACATCCCGCGGCTCGGCCCCCGGGGACGCCGCCGGACCTGCCGGAGGCCGCCGCGCCGGACCTGCCGGAGGCCGCCGCGCCGGACCTGCCGGAGGCCGCCGCTGGACACCGGGCGCCGTTCCGCCCCTTGTCCGCTTCCGCACGCTCTTGCAAGTCATGTGCAAGTGAAAGAAGACTCTTCATCGTGGGATTCCGGTCACCATGAGAGCGAGTCCTCGCCATGCATGTGCCTGACGGATTCATCGACGCCCCCGTCTCGGCCGCCGCCGGAGCCGTGGCCGCGGGCGCCGTCGCGGTGAGCCTGCGCGGTGCGCGGCGGGAGCTCGGCGAGCGGGCGGCGCCCCTCGCGGGCCTGGTCGCCGCCTTCGTCTTCGCCGCGCAGATGCTGAACTTCCCGGTGGCCGCCGGAACCAGCGGCCACCTGCTGGGCGGTGCACTGGCCACGATACTCGTCGGCCCGTACACGGGTGTCCTGTGCGTGACCGTCGTCCTCCTCGTGCAGGGCCTGCTCTTCGCCGACGGCGGCCTCACCGCGCTGGGCGTCAACATCACGAACATGGCCGTGGTGACGACGGTCGTCGCGTACGCCGTCTGCCGCGGACTGGTGCGGGTGCTGCCGCGCACACGGCGCTCGGTCACCGTCTCCGCGTTCGCCGCCGCGCTGCTCTCGGTGCCCGCGGCCGCCGCGGCCTTCACCTGCTTCTACGCGGTCGGCGGCACCACGGACGTGCCCGTCGGCCAGGTCCTCACCGCCATGGTCGGCGTCCACGTCCTCATCGGCGTCGGCGAGGCCGCGATCACCGCGCTCACGGTGGGCGCCGTGCTCGCCGTACGCCCCGACCTGGTGTACGGCGCCCGTGACCTGACCGCCCCGCTGCGCCTCTGCGTGGGCGGCGAACCGGCCGACGCGCCGCCCTCCCCCACTCTCGACCTCGCTCGAGCGGGAGGGGCCCCCACCCCGGCCCTGACCCCCCGCTCCCCCCGCAAGGTGCTCCTCGCCGGTCTCGCCATCTCCCTGCTCCTCGCCGGGGTCGTCAGCTTCTACGCCTCCGCCGCCCCCGACGGCCTGGAGAAGGCCGCCGCCGACGAGGGCATCGAGGCCGGTGCCGGAGAACACGGGGCGGCCGGCTCCCCGCTCGCCGACTACGGCGTACGGGGCATCACGGACGGCCGGCTGTCCGGCGGGCTCGCGGGGGTGATCGGCGTCGGCCTCACGGTGGCCGCCGGCACCGGTGTCCTCTGCACCGTACGGATCGTGCGGACCGTACGCGGGCGGCGCGCCGGCGAGCCGTCGCCCGCCGCCACCGGGTCCCCCGCACCCCGGACACCCCGGGACGTCTGACCGTGGGCGCGGGCCACGCACACATGCTCTACCGGCACGGGAGCTCACCCGTGCACGCCCTTCCGCCGCACACCAAGCTCACGGCCGTCCTCGCCTTCGTCGTCGTGGTGGTCGCCACCCCGCGCACGGCGGTCTGGGCGTTCGCGCTGTACGCGGCGCTGCTCGGCACGGTCGCGTACGCGGCCCGGATCCCGCCCGGCCTCCTGCTGAGGCGACTGGCCGTCGAGGTCCCGTTCGTGGCGTTCGCGCTGCTGCTGCCGTTCGTGGCGCGGGGCGAGCGGACCGACGTACTCGGTCTGCCGCTGAGCGTCGACGGGCTGTGGGGCACCTGGAACGTCCTCGCCAAGGGCACCCTCGGCGTCGCCGCCTCCGTCCTCCTCGCGGCCACCACCGAGCTGCGCGGACTGCTCCTCGGTCTCCAGCGCCTGGGGCTCCCGCCGCTGCTCGTGCAGATCGCGTCCTTCATGATCCGTTACGGCGACGTCGTCACCGACGAGATGCGGCGGATGCGGATCGCCCGGGAGTCGCGCGGCTTCGAGGCGAGGGGGGTACGGCACTGGGGCGTGCTCGCCAGGTCCGCGGGCGCCCTCTTCATCCGCTCCTACGAGCGCGGGGAGCGTGTGCACCTGGCGATGGTGAGCCGTGGGTACGAGGGCACGGTGCCGCTCGTGGACGAGGTGACCGCGTCACGGGCGCAGTGGTCGTACGCGCTCGCCCTCCCGCTCTCGGCCCTCGTCGTCTGCCTGCTGGGGTGGACGCTGTGACACCCGAGACACCCGAGACACCCGAGACACCGAAGACACCCGAAGTGTCCGCCGCCCGGGCGTCCGAGCCCCCGTCCCTCGAGGTCTCCCGACTCGCCTTCGCCTACCCCGACGGCCACCAGGCCCTGTTCGGCGTGGACTTCCGCATCGCGCGCGGCGAGCGGGTCGCGCTGCTCGGCCCGAACGGCGCGGGCAAGACCACGCTCGTCCTCCACCTCAACGGGATCCTCACCGCGGGGGCCGGGACGGTGAAGGTGGCCGGACTCCCGGTCGGCCGCGCACATCTGGCCGAGATCCGCCGCCGGGTCGGCATCGTCTTCCAGGACCCGGACGACCAGCTCTTCATGCCGACCGTACGGGAGGACGTGGCGTTCGGCCCCGCGGCGGCCGGTCTGCGGGGCGCCGCGCTCCAGGACGCGGTGGACCGGGCCCTGGCGGCGGTCGGCATGGCGGAGTACGGGCACCGCCCGCCGCACCACCTCTCCTTCGGCCAGCGCCGCCGGGTCGCCGTCGCGACGGTCCTCGCCACGGAGCCGGAGATCCTCGTCCTGGACGAGCCGTCGTCGAACCTCGACCCCGCCTCGCGCCGCGAGCTGGCGGACGTCATCCGCTCGCTGGACGTGACGGTCCTCATGGTCACGCACGACCTGCCGTACGCCCTGGAACTGTGCCCCCGCGCGATGGTCCTCGGCGACGGCGTGATCGCGGCGGACGGCAGGACGGGCGACCTGCTCGCGGACGAGGACCTGCTGCGCACCCATCGCCTGGAGCTCCCGTACGGCTACCGGCTCACCCCGCGGAATCGCCGAGGATGAGTGGGCGTTGTACCTACCGGCGCAGGCGCAGGCGCAGGGGAACGGGAACGGGAGTGCGGACGTGAGCGGGGACGCGGGCAGGGGCCTGGACGTGGACGTGGACGTGGACGTGAACGGCACGGTGGCCGAGGGCTTCGAGCCGGTCAGGGACGCGTTCGTACGGAACTTCGCGGAGCTGGGGGAGCGGGGCGCGGCGGTCGCCGTGTACCGCGACGGCCGCAAGGTGGTCGACCTGTGGGGCGGCACCCGGGACGTCGACGGCACGGAGCCCTGGCAGCGGGAGACCGCCCACGTCCTGCACTCGGCGACGAAGGGCGTCGCGTCCGCCGCGGCCCTGATGCTGGCCGAGCGCGGCGGACTGGACCTGGACGCCCCGGTCGGCACGTACTGGCCGGAGTTCAAGGCGCAGGGCAAGGAACGCCTGACGGTCCGGCACGTGCTCGCGCACCGCGGGGGTCTGCCGGTGGTGGACCGCCCGCTGACCGCCGCCGAGGCGTCCGACCCGGACCGCACGGCCGCCGTGGTCGCCGCGCAGGCCCCCCTCTGGGAGCCGGGCACGGACCACGGGTACCACCCGCACACCTACGGCTGGATGCTGAACGAACTCTTCCGCCGCGTGACGGGCGGCCGTGGCACCGGCGAGTGGATCGAGACGGAGATGTCCCGGCCGCTCGGCGGACTGGACCTGTGGGTGGGGCTGCCCCCGGAGCAGGCGCACCGCGTGGGCCGCTCGGGCCCGGTACGGCCCCCGGAGACCCCGGGCACCCTGCGCACCCGCCCCAAGCGGTCGGTCGCCGAGGCCTACGCGAACCCCGGCTCCACGACCTCCCGCGCCTTCGCCGCGATCACTCCGCCCCCCGACGACAACGACCCCGCCTACCGCGCGGCCGCCCACCCGTCCTCCAACGGCATCGCGACGGCGGACGCCCTGGCACGCCTGTACGCGGCCCTGATCGGCGAGGTCGACGGCGTACGCCTGTGGTCCCCGGCCACGACGGCGGCGGCCCGGCGGGAGGAGTCGGCGGGCCCGGACCGCACCCTGGTGGTGAACACCCGCTTCGGCGCCGGCCACATGCTGCACGGCCCGGCGTCCCCGCTCCTCGGCCCGGGCTCCTTCGGTCACCCCGGCCGGGGCGGCCCCCTGGGCTTCGCCGACCCGGACACGGGCATCGCCTTCGGCTACGTCACCAACGGCTTCCGCAGGACGGTGACGGCGGACCCCCGCGCACAGGCGTTGATACGGGGGGTCCGCGCGGCCCTCGCCGCCGACGGACCGGGCGGCGACTAGACCGTGATCGGGTGCGACGCCCGCCCCGACACCTGGTCGATCTCGTCGTGCGCCTTCGTGAGCAGCTTCATCGCCAGCTCGTTCAGCGCCCGCGCGCCCGCGATCTCCTCACCGACCCGTGGCTGGTTGCTGTCGGTCCGGTGACGGCTGGCGTACCCGTGCGCCCGCACCTCGCTCCCGTCGGCGAGCCGCAGGAGCGCCGCCGCCCGGGTGCGCCGGTCGTCCTCGTCGAACTCCACCTCGACGTGCCAGCCCACAACGGTGTGCGACATGACGATCACCTCCTGAACCGTGAACGGCGGCCCATGAACCGTATGCCGTCGCTGTTATCAGCGTGCTCCTCCGGACGGGCCGGCGCACGGCGCGGCCGGCAGCGGACTAGTGGGCGGCGGGCGCCGTACGGGGAGTGGCGGCCAGCCGCAGGCCGATCTCGACGAGGGTCCAGCCGAGGCGGGAACGGAGGCCGCGGGGGCGCCGGGCCGCGGCGGCGAGGCGGTACGCGTCGGCCTCGGTGCGGAGCTCGGCGGCGCGGGTGTGGTGCAGGGGTAAGTGGGTCTCGGGATGCATCGGGCGGCCTCTCAGTCCGTGTGGGTGGGCAGGACGTGCGTGTGGATGCGCACCTGCTCGGCGTCGGGGGTGTCGGCGTCGGGGGCCAGCGCCCGGTAACCGCTGATGAGGTCGTGCATCTTCTGCACGAGTTCGGAGGCGAGCGCGGGCGTCAGGTTCAGCCTCCAGTCGCTCAGGTCCGAGGCGTCGTTCCACTCCTCGGACCACTCGTGGCGGGTGCCGAGCCAGGTGGCCAGCTCCTGGGTGTGGGTGTTGGCCACCTCGTGCAGGTACAGGGCGGCGGCTCCGCGCACTTCGGGACTGCTGTCCCTGACGATCGCGTTGTCGAGCTGCACACCCTGGGCCACCGCCTGCCACCAGCGCTCCCGCCCCTTGCCGTGCTCCGGCGCGTCCTCGACGAACCCGTGCGCGGCGAGCTGGCGCAGGTGGTAGCTGGTGGCGCCGCTCGACTCGCCCAGCTTCGCGGCCAGCTGGGACGCCGTGGCCGGTCCGTTGAGCCGCAGCGTGTACAGCAGACGCATGCGCAGCGGGTGCGCCAGCCCGCGCAGCGAGCGGGCGTCGAGGGTGCGGACGGGCCAGTCCCGGGGCTCGGTCATGCGTACCAAGGTAGCTATGCAAAGAAACCGTTGCAACGGATTTTTTGCAACGAGTTCTTTGCGTGCTCGCACCCGGGCGGTGCTGCTGCCCGAGCGGGCTGTGCTAGGCTGTACGAGTTGCAGTTGTGGTACCCATGAACCTGTGTGCGCCTGACGGAAATGTTTCTCCCGCAGGCGCATTATTTGTTTTCCGGCATCTCCGGATGGGGCCTCTGCCTACACGAAGAGGAGCAGGTCATGGCACAGGGAACCGTGAAGTGGTTCAACTCCGAGAAGGGGTTCGGTTTCATTCAGCAGGACGGCGGCGGCCCCGACGTCTTCGCTCACTACTCGAACATTGCGACCCAGGGCTTCCGTGAGCTCCAGGAGGGCCAGCGGGTCTCCTTCGACGTCACGCAGGGCCAGAAGGGTCCGCAGGCGGAGAACATCGTCCCCGCCTGATCACCGGACGCGTATCCGCTTGCCGGGGTCCGCACCGTCATGGTGCGGACCCCGGTTTGTGCTGTTCTCAGGAAGGCAGACCACCGCATGCCCCGCAGGCCCCAGAAGCCGACCCGGCGCGCCTCGTCAGCATCACGGCCCACGTCGCCGCCGAGGGAGTTCCGGCTGCCGGAAAGCACGACTCCCGCACTCCCCGCCGTCGAGGACTTCTCCGGTCTGGACATGCCCGAGGGGCTGCTGAAGACCCTCACCGCGCAAGGCGTGACCACCCCGTTCCCCATCCAGGCGGCCACGCTGCCCAACTCGATCGCCGGCCGCGACGTACTGGCGCGGGGACGCACCGGCTCCGGCAAGACCCTCGCGTTCGGGCTGGCGCTGCTGGCCCGTACGGCCGGACTGCGCGCGGAGCCCGGAGCGCCCCTCGCCCTGGTGCTGGTGCCCACCCGCGAACTCGCCCAGCAGGTGACGGACGCGCTGAGCCCCTACGCGACGGCGGTGAACCTCCGCATGGCCACCGTGGTGGGCGGGCTGTCCATCACCAAGCAGGCCGCTGCGCTGCGGCGTGGCGCCGAGGTGGTCGTGGCGAGCCCCGGCAGGCTCAACGACCTCGTGGAACGTGGTGACTGCGTGCTCGGCGACGTACGCATCACGGTGCTGGACGAGGCCGACCAGATGACCGACATGGGCTTCCTGCCGCAGATCACCAAGCTGATCCAGCAGGTACGGCCCGACGGGCAGCGCATGCTCTTCTCGGCCACCCTGGACAGCAACGTCGACCGTCTGGTGCAGCGGTTCCTGACCGACCCCGTGGTGCACTCCGTGGACCCGTCCGCGGGCGCGGTGACCACCATGGAGCACCACGTGCTCCACGTCCAGGACGAGACCGACAAGAAGGCCGTCACCACGCGCATCGCGGCGCGTGACGGCCGGGTCATCCTCTTCCTCGACACCAAGAGGTCCGCCGACCGGCTCGCCAAGCGGCTGCTCGCCGTCGGTGTCCGGGCCGCGGCCCTGCACGGGGGCCGCTCCCAGCCACAGCGCAACCGCACCCTGGAACAGTTCAAGAACGGCCAGGTCACCGCGCTGGTCGCGACGAACGTCGCGGCCCGCGGCATACACATCGACGACCTCGACCTCGTCGTGAACGTCGATCCCCCCGGCGACCACAAGGACTACCTCCACCGGGGCGGCCGCACGGCGCGCGCCGGCGGCTCGGGCAGCGTGGTCACGCTGGTCCTGCCCGACCAGAAGCGGGACGTCACCCGGCTGATGTCGGACGCGGGCATCCGCCCCCGGACGGCTCGCGTCACGTCGGGCGACACGGAGCTGGCCACCATCACGGGTGCCCGCGAGCCGTCCGGCGTGCCCGTCACCATCGAGGTCCCGCAGCCCGCGGTACCGGCGGCGGACCGGAAGACCGGCACCGAGCCGGGCAGGCGGTCCGGCCGCCGCCGCAGGGGCGCGGCCGCGCCCGGCGCCGCCTCGGCGGCCGGTGGCCGGGGCTCCGGTCGTGGGGCCGCGGGGGCCGCCGCTGCTCCGGCGGCCAATGGACGCGGGTCCGGCCGCCGGACGGCGACCGGCGCTGCCGGTGGCCGGGATTCCGGTCATTCCGGTCGTGGGGCCGCGGGGTCCGGTGGCGCTTCGGTCACCGGCGGTGGGCGCGGTTCGGGCCGCCGGGCGGAAGCCGGCACGGGCACGGGCGGTGCCGTCGGCGCCGGCGGCCGCAGGTCCGACCGCCGGTCCGGCGCCACGACCGCCGCCGCGACCGGCAAGGCCGTCCGCGGGTCCGGCCGCCGGACGGCGACCGGCGGTGCCGGCGGCGGCACAGCAGGCACCGGCAGCCGCAACCCCGGCGCCCGAGGCAGCCGCCGCAACACCACCACCTAGCCCGACACCGGGCGGCGTCCGGGCCGCCGGTCACTTCGCGCGGGCCCGGAAGCCGGGGACCGTGGTGGCGTGGTCGGGGTGCGGCGGCGGGCTCGTCGTCGCCCGGCCGCCGTTGTGACTCCGCCACGCCGCCGTCGTCGTGACTCCGCCACCCGCGCCGCCCGGTCTCCGCGTCAGGCGGCGTCCGCCCTGGCGGGCATCGCTCGAAGCCGTCCGTCGGCGGCGTGCTCGTACCACCGCGCCGCGGCGACCGCGACGTCCCCGGCACCGCACCGACGGCGCGTGTACGGACGGCGCGAGCGACCGGGAAACGCGAGGCGGCCGGGCCGGGGCGGGCCCCGGCGCGGCCGCCTCGCCGTGCGCTCTCAGCCCCCCGCTCGCAGCAGCGCCGCCACGATCGGCCCCGCCGTCGATCCGCCGTGGCCGCCCTGCTGGACGACGCCGGCCGCGGCCAGGTCGCCCTTCCACGCGGTGAACCAGCCGTTGGGCTTCTCCTGGCCGTCGACCTCCGCGGAGCCCGTCTTGGCGCCGTAGTCGGGGCCGAGGCCCGCCATGGCCTCGGCCGCCGTGCCCGCCGCCGCCGTGTACTGCATGACCTCGCGGAGCTGCGCGTGGGTGGAGGCCGACATCGTGCGGGAGGCCGTGGCGAGGGTGCGGTTGTCCACGGACGGGGCGACCAGGTAGGGCTGCTTGAAGGTGCCCGTCTTCGCGGTGGCCGCCACCGACGCCATGTTCAGCGGGTTCATGCGCACCCCGCCCTGGCCGATCAGCGAGGCGGCCATCGGGGCGTCGCTCTGCACCGGCACGGCGCCGTCGAAGGACGACACGCCGATGGACCAGTTGTCCAGGCCCAGGCCGAAGACCTCCTGGGCCTCCTTGGTCAGGGAGTCGTCGTCCAGCTTCTCGGCCTGGGAGATGAAGGCCGTGTTGCAGGAACGGGAGAAGCTGTCCCGGAACGTGCCCTTCTTGATCTCGAACTTGTCGAGGTTCTGGAACTTCCAGCCGCCGTACGACGAGTACTTCGGGCAGGGATGCTCCTTGTCCACCGAGGCCAGGCCCTTGTCGAAGAGCATCGCAGCGGTCACGACCTTCATCGTGGAGCCCGGGGCGAGGGAGCCCTGGAAGGCCGTGTTGAAGTTCGGGTTGGAGTTGGCCACGGCGAGGATCTCGCCGGTCGACGGGCGCAGCACGACGACCGACGCCCGCTCCTTCGCCGCGACCTGCTCCTCGGCGGCCTTCTGCAGGCTCGGGCTGAGTGTCGTCCGCAGGGTCCCGGGGGTGCCCTCGCTCAGTTCCAGCAGCGTCTTGTCGGGAACCTTGTCGTCGGCCGACTTCTTCGTCCCGGCCGCCCGCGAGGACGCCTCCGGGCCACCCGGGTCGGCCGGATCCGCGGACTCCTCCGGGGATCCCGCGCGGACCACCCGCAGCTCGATCCCCGCCTTGCCCCCGGCCTTGTCGCCGTACTTCTCCCGCAGTCCGTCCAGCACGGTGGCCAGCGACGGGTACGCCTTCGCCGTCAGTTCGCCGCCGTCCCGGTCGAGCGCCTTCACCGGGGGCGTGCCCGCCTCGCCCGTCACCAGCCGGTCGCCCTCGGCGAGGTCGGGGTGGACGACGGACGGCTGCCAGTCGACCACCGGTTCACCGTCGTCGACGGCCCGTACGACCGTCAGCGACGACCGGTAGGACAGCGGCTTGCTGACGTCCTCGTACGACACCGTGCCCGTCACCGAGAAGGGGACCTTGCCGCCGGACGGCGTCCCGGGTGTGAGGGTGACGTCGGTGATCCGCGCGTCCTTCTCGAAGCCGGTCAGCGCGGCCGTCGCGGCCGCCCTGTCGTCCGTCGCGGCCGCCGCCCGTGCCACCGAGCCGTCCTGCCACGCGGTGAGGAAGCCGGACGCGGCCGAGGTGACCTCCTCCGCCGTCAGGGGACCGGTCTCGACGGTCTCGGCGGCGGCCGAGGCCGTCGCGTCCTGCGCCGCATCCCCGCCGAACAGGCTGTACGCGCCGAACGCCCCGCCGCCGACCACGACGGCGATCAGTCCGCCCATGACGACCGGACGGTTCCTGCTCTTCTCCTCGGCGACGCGCCTTCTCTTGCCCACAGCTTTCCGATCCTCCGCTGTCCCCAGGCCCCCGGTGCCCTCGCACTCCCCAACGAGAGCACCACCCTAGAGTCCCGGTGTGACAGCGGTGACGTCAGCCACCCGCTCGTAGCACAGCCGCGACAATCGGGCCGGCCGCCTCGCCGCCGCGGCCGCCCTCCTGGGCCATGGCCGCGGCCGCCATGTCATCGCGGAAGCCGGTGAACCAGCTGTTGGCCGTCTCCTGCCCGTCGACCTCGGCGGAGCCGGTCTTGGCGCCGATGTCGCCGCTCAGCCCGGCCATCGCGGCGGCGCCGGTGCCGCTGGTCGCGGTGCGGTTCATCATCTGGCGCAGCTGCTGCGCCGTACCCGCGGACAGGCCCTCCGCCGTCGCCAGCTCGCGGTCGTCGAGCTCCTGCGGGACGATGACCGGCTGCTTGAAGGCGCCCGTCTTGACGGTCGCGGTGACGGAGGCCATGTTCAGCGGGCTCATCTGCACCTTGCCCTGGCCCAGCATGTTGGCCGCGGTGTCGGGGCCGCCGGACGCGGGCACCGAGCCGTCGAAGGAGGGGACACCGACCTTCCAGTCGTCCCGGCCGAGCCCGAACCGCTCCTCGGCCTCCTTGGTCAGCGAGTCGACCTTCACCTCGTCCGCGTACTTCACGAACGCCGTGTTGCAGGAGCGGGCGAAGCTCTCCGAGAGGGTCGCCCGCTCATTGGGTGTCATGCCCTCCAGGTTGTGGAAGGTCGCGCCCTGCCACATGGCGTCGTCCGGGCAGGGCGCCGGGCCGTCGGCCGTGGTGACGCCGTTGTCGATGAGGGTGGCGGCGCTGACGATCTTCATGGTGGAGCCGGGCGCCAGCTGGCCGAGGAAGGCCGCGTTGAACCCGTCCTCACGGTGGTTGGCGACGGCCAGCACCTCGCCGGTGCTCGGCTTGAGGGCCACCACCGAGGACTCGGCGTACTGCTGCACCGCCTTCTCGGCCGCCGCCTGCGCGTCCGCGTCGATCGTGGTCGGCAGCCGGCCCGCCTCGCCCTCGGCGAGCGTCACCAGGGTGGTGTCGGCCTCGTCCTTCTGGCTCTCGCCGCGCCGGACCGTGAGCTCGATGCCGGGCGTGCCGCCCGCCTCCGCGCCGTACTTCTCGCGCAGCGCGTCCAGGATCGGGCCGAGGGAGGGATACTTCTCCTTGGTGAGTTCCTTCCCGTCGCGGTCCACGGCCTCGATGGGCGGCGCCGCGGCCTCGCCGGTGACGAGCGTGTCGCCCTTCCCCTTGAGCTCGGGGTGCACGACGGACGGCTCCCAGTCGACCAGGGCTCTTCCGGTGGTCTCCCCGCGCACGACGGTGAGTTCGCTCTCGTACGCGAGCGGCTTGCTCATGCCCTCGTACGACACCGTCGCCTTCACCGAGAAGGGCACGGTGCGCCCGGTGGTCCTGCCGGGGGTGATCCGTACGTCGTGGATGTGGGCGACGTCGCGGAAGGTGGCCAGCAGCGCCCCGGCCTGCCCGGCGTAGTTGGTGTACGAGGCCGCGGTGCTCCCGTCACCCTTCTCCCAGGCATCGAAGAACGCCTCGGCCGTCTCCCGCACCTCGTCGGCGTCCGGCGGCCCGGACTTCACGACAGGCGAGACCGGCCCCCCGTCCCCGTTCAACGCGGACACGACGTTGAACGCGCCGTAGCCCGCGGCCCCCACCATCGCGGCGAACACCCCACCGATGATCGAAACCTTCGCCCCCTTGCGCATCGCGCGCTCCCCTCCCCACGGCTCCACGTTTTTGAACGCGTTCAGTAAACCCGGTCGTGACCCACTGTATGCGGCGGGAGTGAACGGTGGGAGGGGTGCTCCGGATTTACCACACCTCCCACCCGGGTCCTGCTAGACCCACGTGTCCAGCCACATCCGCGCCCGCCAGTCGTCGATCGGGATCGCGGTCCCGGTGTAGATGGGCCAGAAGTAGATGAAGTTCCAGAAGATGAGCAGTACCAGGACGCCCGCGCCCGCCGCGCCCACGATGCGGCGCCGTTCCGGGGAGCCGGGCGGGCCGATGACCGCGCCGAGCGTCATCGTCACGGCCAGGCAGAGGAACGGCAGGAAGACGACCGCGTAGAAGAAGAAGATCGTGCGCTCCTGGTACATGAACCAGGGCAGCCAGCCGGCCGCGATGCCGCAGGCGATGGCGCCGGCCCGCCAGTCGCGGCGGAACAGCCAGCGCCACAGGACGTAGAGGACGGCGAAGGCGGCCGCCCACCACAGCAGGGGCGTGCCGATGGCCAGGACCTCGCGGGCGCACTTGTCGGCCGTGTCCGTGGGGCAGCCGTCCTTGCCGGGTAGGGGCGACTCGTAGAAGTACGAGACCGGGCGGCCGGTGACGATCCAGCTCCACGGGTTGGACTCGTAGGTGTGCGGGGACGACAGGTTCTTGTGGAACTCGTAGACCTCGTTCTCGTAGTGCCACAGGCTGCGCCACCAGTCCGGGAACAGCCAGCTCCAGGAGCTGTCCCTGCCGTCCGTCGCCGCCCAGTCGCGGAAGTAGCCGCCGGTGCCGTCGTCGGGGGAGAGGATCCAGCCGGTCCACGAGACGACGTACGTCACGAGGGCCACGGGCACCGTCGAGAGGAACGCCCAGCCCAGGTCGTGCCGTATCACGGCGCGGTACGGGTGCCGGGCGCCCGCGACCTTGCGGGCGCCCACGTCCCACAGCACGGTCAGCACGCCGAAGAAGGCCAGGAAGATCAGGCCGTTCCACTTCGTGGCGAAGGCGAGGCCCAGGCACACGCCCGCCAGCCAGCGCCACGGGCGCAGGCCGAGACCGAGGTGGTCGGCCACGTCCGCGTCCGGGCGTACGACACCGTCCTGGTCCGCCGGGAGTGCGGCCGCGAGGCGTTGCCGTGCCCTGTCGCGGTCGATGACGAGGCAGCCGAAGGCGGCCAGCACGAAGAACATCAGCACCTGGTCGAGCAGCGCCGTGCGGCTCATCACGAAGTGCAGCCCGTCCACCGCCATCAGGGCGCCCGCCAGGCAGCCGAGGAAGGTGGAGCGGAAGAGGCGGCGGCCGATGCGGCAGAGCATGAGGACGGACAGCGTGCCGAGCAGCGCGGTCATGAAGCGCCAGCCGAACGGCGTGAATCCGAACAGGTACTCGCCGAGGCCGATGACGTACTTGCCGACCGGCGGGTGCACGACGTAGGCGGCGTCGGTGGGGATCGGGACGTCGCCGTTGTGCTGCAGGATCAGGTCGTTGGCCTCCTTGGCCCAGTTGACCTCGAACCCGCGGTGCACGATCGCCCACGCGTCCTTCGCGTAGTACGTCTCGTCGAATATCACCGCCTTCGGGCTGCCCAGGTTCCAGAAGCGCAGGATGCCGGCGACGAGCGTCACCAGCAGCGGGCCACCCCACGCGGACCAGCGCGTGACGGCGTCCCTGCCGACGCCGAGCGCCGCCCACAGGCGCGGGCCGGGCCGGTTGTACGGGGGCACCAGACGGCCGCGGACGTCGCCGGCACCGCCGGCGTCGCGGACGTCGCCTCTCGGCCGCCCGGTGTAGCCGAACCGGCGCAGCCGCTGCTGCCACGACGGCCGCTGGTCGTCGGTCGTCTGCCCCTGCCCTGCCGGGGTGTCCGTGGAGGACGCGGTACTCGTCACCGCGCCATCGTAGGGAACGTGTCTGTGCCAGTCCCGTGCCCGGGCCCTGAACGGCGACGTGACCTGGCCCTCGCCCCGTTCCTGCCCCGTCCCCGGCCCGTTCCTGCCTCGTCCCCGGCCTGTTCCTGCCTCGTCCCCGGCCTGTTCCTGCCTCGTCCCCGGCCTGTTCCCTGCCTCGTCCCCGGGCCGTCCCCGGCCCGTCCCCGGGCCGCCGGGGCGGCCCGGCGCGGTCCTGCGAGACTGGGACCGTGACAGGAACCCTTGTGTTGGCAGGCACCCCCATCGGCGACGTCGCGGACGCCCCGCCCCGGCTGGCCGAGGAGCTGGCCTCGGCGGACGTGGTCGCCGCCGAGGACACCCGGCGGCTGCGGCGGCTCACGCAGGCGCTGGGCGTGCAGCCGGCCGGCCGGGTCGTGTCGTACTTCGAGGGCAACGAGGCCGCCCGGACCCCCGAGCTCGTCGAGGCGCTGGCGGGCGGCTCGCGGGTGCTGCTGGTGACCGACGCGGGCATGCCGAGCGTGTCCGACCCCGGGTACCGGCTGGTCGCCGCCGCCGTGGAGAAGGACATCCGCGTCACCGCCGTGCCGGGTCCGTCCGCCGTGCTCACCGCGCTCGCGCTGTCCGGGCTGCCCGTGGACCGGTTCTGCTTCGAGGGGTTCCTGCCGCGGAAGGCCGGCGAGCGGCTGGGGCGGCTGCGGGAGGTCGCGGAGGAGCGGCGCACGCTCGTGTACTTCGAGGCCCCGCACCGGCTCGACGACACCCTCGCCGCGATGGCCGAGGTGTTCGGGGAGGGGCGGCGGGCCGCGGTGTGCCGCGAGCTGACCAAGACGTACGAGGAGGTCAAGCGGGCGCCTCTGGGGGAGCTCGCGGCGTGGGCCGCCGAGGGCGTACGGGGCGAGATCACCGTCGTGGTCGAGGGCGCCCCGGAGAAGGGTGCCGAGGAGCTGGACGCGGACGAGCTGGTGCGCCGGGTGCGGGTGCGCGAGGAGGCGGGGGAGCGGCGCAAGGAGGCGATCGCCGCGGTGGCCGCCGAGGCGGGGCTGCCCAAGCGCGAGGTCTTCGACGCCGTGGTGGCGGCCAAGAACGCCGTGCGCGACTGAGGTCCGTGCCGGCGTCGGCGTGGGCGGCGGTGCCGATGTCGGTGTCGTACCGGGCGCTCGGGTGAGCGTAGTACCGCTCCCATGGACCCATGCGCGGGCAAAGAGCGGACGGGGCAAGGCAAAGCCCGTCCCCCGCACCAGGGAAGTCTCCACAAGCGCAGACCAAAACCGCGCCAACAGTTGACAGGTCCGGTGCACCCGCGCCGACGGAGGAGTCCACTGGTTGAGGGGACGCACCCGTCCCTGCCTCCAGGGGATGTCGGGGATCTCCCTTGCGGGGCGTTGTCCCAGCAGCGATCAGGAGCTGGCATGACAGAGGTCTCAGGGCAGATGGGCCACCGGGGCGCGGCCACCGCCGTCGTCCACGAGTCGTATTCGTTCGCCTGCATGCGCTGCGGGCACGGCTGGGAGCAGTCCTACCGGATAGAGCACCGTCTCGACGCGGAGGGCAAGGAGTTCGTGCTGTACGTGGCGGACGGCATCGTTGTCCCGTCGCCGCTGAGCCGGCCCACCTGTGCGAAGTGCGACGGGCACCTGGTGCGCATCATGCGGCCGGGGCAGGTGTCCTCGGCGCGGAACTGCCTGCCGCGGCAGGTCCGCAAGGCGCCCCCGCGGGATCCGGCGGACGGGAGGACACCCGCCGCGGCGGACGAGACGCACCGGGACCACCACTGGCACCTGTCCGACCTCCTCCACCCCTTCCACCGCAGGACCGGCTGACCTCCGGGCGCCGCCGCGGCATGCCCCTTCCGTAGGATCGGGGGCATGTCCACCAGCAGCGCCGCCGGCAAGAACGACAAGGGCGACAGGGGCGACAAGAACGCCGCGCCCCCGCTCCCGGCCCCCCTCCAGGTGCCCGTCGCCGACTCGCACACCCACCTCGACATGCAGTCCGGCACGGTGGAGGAGGCCCTCGCCAAGGCCGCGTCGGTGGGTGTGACGACCCTCGTGCAGGTGGGCTGCGACCTGAACGGCTCCCGCTGGGCGGCCGAGACGGCGGCCGCGTACGACAGCGTCCACGCGGCCGTCGCCCTGCATCCGAACGAGGCGCCGCGCATCGTGCACGGGGATCCCGACGGATGGTCCCGTCAGGGGGCGCGGCAGCCCGGCGGGGACACGGCGCTGGACGAGGCGCTCGCCGAGATCGACCGGCTGGCCGCGCTGCCCCAGGTGAAGGCCGTCGGCGAGACCGGCCTCGACCACTTCCGTACCGGGCCCGAGGGCAAGGACGCGCAGGAGCGTTCCTTCCGCGCCCACATAGAGATCGCCAAGCGGCACGGGAAGGCCCTGGTCATCCACGACCGCGAAGCCCACGCCGACGTGCTGCGCATCCTGAAGGAGGAGGGCGCGCCCGAGCGCACCGTCTTCCACTGCTACTCGGGCGACGCCGAGATGGCCGAGGTGTGCGCCCGCGCCGGCTACTTCATGTCCTTCGCCGGGAACGTGACGTTCAAGAACGCCCAGCAGCTGCGCGACGCGCTGGCCGTGGCCCCGCTGGAACTGGTCCTCGTCGAGACCGACGCGCCGTTCCTCACCCCGGCGCCGTACCGCGGACGGCCCAACGCCCCGTATCTCATTCCGGTCACGGTGCGCGCGATGGCCGCGGTGCGGGGGATCGGCGAGGACGCGCTGGCGACGGCGATCGCGGCGAACACCGCGCGCGCCTTCGCCTGCTGAGCCGCCCCGCCGACCGGTCGCGTTCCCCGGCCGCCGCACTCGGCCGTCCGGGTGACCGGGGGCCCGGCGGGGTCTCATCTCGTGACTGCTGGTAGTCATGTGACTTTGGAGAGTGACGAGCGCTCCGCTAGGTTCTGGTCGCCCGATCCGGCCGCCTGCCTCTGGAGCGTCTCGTCTTGAGCAACGCGCAGCCTTCGCCGTACTCGCCGTACCCGCCGTACCCGCAGTACGGGACGTACGGCGCCCATCCCGGCCCGGCGAGCCCGGCAATGCCGCACCAGGGGCCACCGCCGCCCGATCCGCGGCCCCGGACCCGGCACGGCGGTGGCGGTGGCGGCGGCCAGGAGCCGTACCGCGCGGACATGACGACGGAGCCGCACACGCACGACGCGCTCGCGTACGGCCCGTACGGCTCGTACGGCTCGTACGGCTCGAACAGCCCGTTCGCCAGGGACGCCCGGCCCGGCGACCGCCCGCGGATGGACGAACCGCGAGACGAACTCCGGGACGAACCCCGCGGCGAACCCCGGGAGGAGCCGCAGGAAGACGCCCCCGAGGCCGTGCTCCCGCGGCAGGCCGACGGGGGCCGTGCCGGGGCCCGGCGGGCCGCGCGCCGCAGACGCACCGTCGAACGGCCCGCACCGCTGCGCCGGCTGGTGCCGCAGGCGCTGGTGGTGGCGTTCCTCGCGGGCGGCACCACCGCGTTCGTCGCCAAGGACAAGGCGATCGAACTGAACGTCGACGGCGAGCCGCGCACCCTCCACACCTTCGCCGACGACGTGACCGAACTGCTCGCCCGGCAGGGCGTCGCCGTGGGCGCCCACGACGTGGTGGCCCCGGACCCCGGCGCCCCCCTGGCCACCGGCGACGAGGTCGCCGTGCACTACGGGCGGCCCGTGCGGCTCACCCTGGACGGCCGGCGGCGCGAGCTGTGGACGACGGCCCGCACGGTCGAGGAGGCGCTCCGGGAGTTCGGGGTGCGCTCGGAGGGGGCGTACGTGTCCACCGACCGCTCCCGTCCGATCGGGCGGGCGGGACTGGCGCTGGACGTCCGCACCGAACGCACCGTCACGGTCATGGCGGACGGCCGGGCCCGCCGCGTCCGGACGAACGCGGCGACCGTCCGGGAGGTCGTGGACCAGGCCGGGATCACCCTGGCGGGGCAGGACACGACGTCGGTGCCGCAGGAGAGCTTCCCCCGGGACGGGCAGACGATCACCGTGCTGCGCATCAAGGGCCGGAAGGAGATCCGGGAGGAGCCGATCCCGTTCGACGTGGAACGGCAGGACGACCCCGAGCTGTTCCGGGGGACCGAGGTCGTCGAGTACGCCGGGGAGGCGGGCGTGCGCCGGGTCACGTACTCCCTGCGCACCGTCAACGGGGTCAAGCAGAAGCCGCGCCGGCTGAGCGCCGAGATGATCCGCCCGCCCCGCACCCAGGTGGTCAAGGTGGGTACCAAGCCGCTGCCGACCTCCGTGGCGGGCACCGACCACCTCGACTGGAACGGCCTCGCGGTCTGCGAGTCCGGCG
This sequence comes from Streptomyces ruber, assembly GCF_014648075.1. Classification (GTDB taxonomy): domain Bacteria; phylum Actinomycetota; class Actinomycetes; order Streptomycetales; family Streptomycetaceae; genus Streptomyces; species Streptomyces ruber. The sequence continues at coordinate 339,851 of NZ_BMQK01000001.1, forward strand.
GCCGGCCCGACGCGGTGGACTCCTCGGGCACCTACGGCGGCCTCTACCAGTTCGACCGGCGCACCTGGCAGAGCCTGGGCGGCCAGGGCCGCCCGCAGGACGCACCGGCCGCGGAGCAGACGTACCGCGCGAAGAAGCTGTACCTGGAACGCGGCGCGAGCCCGTGGCCGCACTGCGGGAGCACGCTCCGCTAGGACGGGACGGGACGGGAGAGGAAGGAGGGGAAGGGAAGGGCTGGGCTGGGGCGGGGCGGGAGCGAGCGGCCGCGGGCCCACTCGGGCAGGCGGCCCGCTTTCCGCCCGGCCGGCGGCCCCCTCCCCTCCCCGCCCCGGCCGGCGGCCACCGCCCCGTACCCTTGGTGCGTGAGCGACCCCACCCCCGATGCCCTGCTGGGCCCCGCCGACGTCCGTGAACTGGCCGCGGCCCTCGGCGTACGCCCCACCAAACAGCGCGGCCAGAACTTCGTGATCGACGCCAACACCGTGCGGCGGATCGTGCGCACCGCCGAGGTGCGGGCCGACGACGTGGTGGTCGAGGTGGGTCCGGGGCTCGGCTCCCTCACACTCGCCCTGCTGGAGGTGGCCGACCGGGTCACCGCCGTCGAGATCGACGACGTACTGGCCGCCGCGCTGCCCGCCACGATCGCCGCGCGCATGCCCGGCCGGGCGGAACGGTTCGCCCTGGTGCACTCCGATGCCATGCAGGTACGCGAGCTGCCGGGCCCCGCGCCGACCGCCCTGGTCGCCAACCTCCCGTACAACGTGGCCGTGCCCGTCCTGCTGCACATGCTCGACACCTTCCCGAGCATCGAGCGCACGCTGGTCATGGTGCAGGCGGAGGTCGCCGACCGGCTGGCCGCCGCGCCCGGCAACAAGGTGTACGGGGTGCCGTCCGTGAAGGCCGGGTGGTACGCCGAGGTCAAGCGGGCCGGGGCCATCGGGCGCAACGTCTTCTGGCCCGCGCCGAACGTGGACAGCGGCCTCGTCTCGCTCGTCCGCCGCGCCGAGCCCCTCGCCACGACCGCCTCCAAGGCGGAGGTCTTCGCCGTCGTCGACGCGGCCTTCGCCCAGCGCCGCAAGACCCTGCGCGCCGCCCTCGCCGGATGGGCGGGCTCGGCCGCGGCCGCGGAGGCCGCGCTGGTGGCCGCCGGCATCTCGCCGCAGGCCCGGGGGGAGTCCCTCACCGTCCAGGAGTTCGCCCGCATCGCGGAGCACAAGTCCGCCGCCCGCCCGCACGAGGAGCCGGTCCAGCAGTGAGCGTCACCGTCCGCGTCCCCGCCAAGGTCAACGTCCAGCTCGCGGTGGGCGGCGCCCGCCCCGACGGTTTCCACGACCTCGCCAACGTCTTCCTCGCCGTCGGCCTGTACGACGAGGTCACCGCCACCCCCGCCGACGAGCTGCGCGTCACGTGCGCCGGGCCGGGCGCCGACCGGGTCCCCCTGGACCGTACGAACCTCGCGGCCCGCGCCGCCCTCGCGCTCGCCGAGCGGCGCGGCCTGGACGCGGACGCCGCCGCCGTGCACCTGCACATCGGCAAGGACATCCCCGTCGCCGGCGGCATGGCGGGCGGCAGCGCCGACGCGGCGGGCGCGCTGCTCGCCTGCGACGCGCTGTGGGGCACCCGCGCCTCCCGCGACGAGCTGCTGGAGATCTGCGCCGAGCTCGGCAGCGACGTGCCGTTCAGCCTGGTGGGCGGCGCGGCGCTGGGGACGGGCCGGGGCGAGCGGCTGCGCCCGCTCGACGTGGGCGGCACCTTCCACTGGGTGTTCGCGGTCGCGGACGGCGGACTGTCGACCCCGGCCGTGTACCGGGAGTTCGACCGGCTGCACGAGGGGACGGACGTCCCGGAGCCGGTCGCGTCCGAGGACCTGTTCGCCGCGCTCGCCAAGGGCGACGCCGACGCCCTCGCCGCCACCCTCGCCAACGACCTCCAGCCCGCCGCGCTCTCGCTCTTCCCCCCGCTCGCGGACACCCTCGCGGCGGGCCGGGCGGCCGGTGCCCTGGCCGCGCTGGTCTCGGGGTCCGGGCCCACCACGGCGTTCCTCGTCCGCGACGCGGAGTCCGCGCAGGTCGTCGCGGGGGCGCTGGCCGCCTCCGGCACGTGCCGGACCGCCCGCGTGGCGGACTCGCCCGCGCCCGGGGCGACCGTGCTCCGCGGCACCGGCTGACCGCTTCCGGACACGCCGTACCCTGGGAGGCTGATCCGACCCCGCGTGCAGGAGTGAAATGGCCGTCAACCTGGTCAATGTCGAGAGCGTCAGCAAGGTGTACGGCACCCGGGCCCTGCTCGACGGGATCTCGCTCGGCGTCTCCGAGGGCGACCGCATCGGCGTGGTCGGGCGGAACGGCGACGGCAAGACCACACTGATCCGCGTCCTCGCCAAGCTGGAGGAGGCCGACACCGGCCGCGTCACCCACTCCGGCGGGCTGCGCCTCGGCGTCCTCACCCAGCACGACTCGCTCGATCCCGCGGCCACCGTCCGGCACGAGGTCATCGGCGACATGGCCGACCACGAGTGGGCGGGCGACGCGCGCGTCCGCGACGTCCTGACCGGCCTGTTCGGCGGGCTCGACCTGCCCGGCTTCCCGCAGGGCCTGGACACCGTGATCGGGCCGCTCTCCGGTGGCGAGCGGCGCCGTATCGCGCTCGCCAAGCTGCTCATCGAGGACCAGGACCTGATCGTCCTCGACGAGCCGACGAACCACCTGGACGTCGAGGGCATCTCCTGGCTGGCCGGGCACCTGGCCGCCCGCCGCTCGGCGCTCGTCTGCGTCACCCACGACCGCTGGTTCCTGGACCAGGTCTGCACGCGGATGTGGGACGTGCAGCGCGGCACCGTCCACGAGTACGAGGGCGGCTACTCCGACTACGTCTTCGCGCGGGCCGAGCGGGAGCGCATCGCCGCCACCGAGGAGGCCAAGCGGCAGAACCTGGTCCGCAAGGAGCTGGCCTGGCTGCGCCGCGGCGCCCCCGCCCGTACCTCCAAGCCGCGCTTCCGCGTCGAGGCCGCCAACGAGCTGATCGCGGACGTGCCGCCGCCGCGCGACAGCAGTGAGCTGATGAAGTTCGCCTCCTCCCGGCTCGGCAAGACCGTCTTCGACCTGGAGGACGTGACCGTCCAGGCCGGACCCAAGGTGCTGCTCAAGCACCTCACCTGGCAGCTCGGCCCCGGCGACCGCATCGGCCTGGTCGGCGTGAACGGCGCGGGCAAGACGTCGCTGCTGCGCGCGCTCGCCGACGCCGCGTACAGCGAGGGCGAGAAGCAGCCGGCGGGCGGGCAGATCCGCGTCGGCAAGACCGTCAAGCTGGCCTACCTCTCCCAGGAGGTCGCCGAGCTCAACCCGGACTGGCGGGTGCTGGAGGCCGTACAGCAGGTCCGTGACCGCGTCGACCTCGGCAAGGGGCGCGAGATGACCGCGGGCCAGCTCTGCGAGACGTTCGGCTTCGGCAAGGAGAAGCAGTGGACGCCGGTCGGCGACCTCTCCGGCGGTGAGCGCCGCCGCCTCCAGCTCCTCCGCCTCCTCATGGACGAGCCGAACGTCCTCTTCCTCGACGAGCCCACCAACGACCTCGACATCCAGACGCTGACCCAGCTGGAGGACCTCCTCGACGGCTGGCCCGGCTCGATGATCGTCATCTCCCACGACCGCTTCTTCGTCGAGCGGACGACGGACCGGGTGCACGCGCTGCTCGGCGACGGCACGCTGCGGATGCTGCCGCGCGGGATCGACGAGTACCTGGAGCGGCGCCGGCGCATGGAGGAGGCGGCCGCCGCCACGGCGCCCAGGCCGGCCTCCGCCGAGAAGGCCTCCGCCGGCGCGGCTCCGGAGAAGAGCGCGGCCGACCAGCGCGCCGCGAAGAAGGAACTGCAGAAGATCGAGCGGCAGTTGGACAAGATTTCCGAGAAGGAGCAGTCGCTGCACGCGCGCATCGCCGAGCATGCGACCGACTTCGCGAAGGTCGCCGAACTCGACGCCGAGCTGCGCGAGTTGAGCGGGCAGCGGGAGGAACTGGAGCTGCGCTGGCTGGAGCTGGCCGAGGACGCGTGACGGACGCGTGACCGCCGCCGCGGTGACATCGGTGACAGCGGTGATAAAAAAGGCCGAAAGAGCCGACTGAGGACGACCGGCTCGCTCCGAGCACGCGGAGCACGCGGACACGCGGAGCACTCGGAGCACTCGGAGTATGCGGAGTACGCAGCGAACAGGGGGAACGCGCTGATGACTCAGCCGCCCGACCAGCCGCCGCAGGGCGGCTACGGCGCACCACAGGGCCAGGGGCCGTACCCGCCGCCCCAGTTCCCCCCGCCCCCGCCGCCCAGCGGGCCTCCGCAGCCGTACGGATACGGACACCCGAATCCGTACGGCCCGCCGCAACCGCAGTACGGTGCGGCGCCGACGCCGTACGGTGGGCCCCCGCACGCTCAGCCGCCGTACGGCCGGCCCCCGTACGGCCACCAGCCGCCGCCCGGCGGCGGGCGGAAGCGCAACGGCCGGATGGTCGCCGTGGCGGCGGTCGCCGCCGTCGCGCTGCTGGTCGGGGCCGGTGTCTGGTACGCCTCCACCACCGGCGGGGCCACCGGCAAGGACGACAGGGCCGACTCCGCGGGCCCCGGCGGCGGGAACGGCGAAGCGGGCGGCGGGGATCCGTCCGCGGCCGGCACCGAGGCCCGGGAGCGGGTGCCCTCCGACACCGCCTCCGAGGTCCTGTTCCAGGTGCCCGCGCCGAAGGTCGAGGGCGACGCGAGCTACGTCGTCCAGGGCTCCTGGCTCACGGACCGGGTGTACGCGAAGAGCGGCATCGCCGAGGTCGTCGGGTACGACCTCGACAAGGGAACGAAGCGGTGGACGGTGAAGCTGCCCGGCCCGGTCTGCGACGCGAGCCGCCACATGACCGCGGACCACAGGACGGCGGTCCTCTTCCAGCCCGCCATGCCGACCGAGAAGAAGCGGTCGCACGGCTGCAGCGAGGTCGCGGTCATCGACCTCGAAGCGGGCGAGAAGGTGTGGTCGGGATCGGTCGAGCGGGGGGCGGGGAAGGCCGTCTTCAGCAACGTCACCCTGAGCGGCACCACGGTCGCCGTGGGCGGGGTCAACGGCGGCGCCGCGTTCGACCTCCCCACCGGTGACCTGCTGTGGTCCCCGAAGTCGGACGCCACCTGCTACGACGCCGGGTACGGCGGCGGCCCGGCCCTCGTCGTGCTCCGCAAGTGCGGCGAGTACGGCGGCGAGCGGCAGCTCCGCGTCCAGACCCTCGACGCGGAGACCGGCAGGCCGCTCTCCGAGTACCGGATGACGCCGGGCATCGACTACGCGAGCATCGTGTCGACCGAGCCGCTCGTGGTGGCCGCCGACGCCGGTGACTCCGCGGGCGACGGCAGCGGCATCTCGGACTTCTTCTCCGTCGACGGCAGGACGGGCGAGCTGCGCGCGCGGATCACGGCACCGGGCGACAAGTACGCCGCCCGGTGCGACGGGATCATGCAGATCGAGAACTGCTCCCAGCTGGCGGTCGGCAACGGCAAGCTGTACGTGGCCACCGAGGAGCACGACGGCAAGGCCGAGCACTCCCGGACCAACGAGATCGTCGCCTTCGACCTCGGCACCGGGAAGCAGACCGGGGAACGCGCGGACGCGGGCGACGGGTACACCCTCGCGCCGCTGCGCATGGACGGCCCCGATCTCATCGCGTACAAGCGTCCGCCGTACGACGAGAGCGGTCAGGTCGTGAGCATCGACGGCGGGTCGTTCGAGGCGACCACGCTGCTGGAGACCCCCGCGGACGAGACGGTCCGCAGGACGGAGGCCCGGTTCACGCCCGCCTACGCCGAGATCCTGTACGGGGACGGCCGCCTGTTCATGTCCCGCGTCTTCACCGGCAGGCTCTACGGCGACGGGACGGAGTACCTGGCCGTCGCCTTCGGGGCCGAGTGAGTGACCGAGTGGCCGAGTGCGCGATCGACTGAGTGGTACAGGGAACGACGGCAGATGATCCAGGACTGCCGTGTTCAGGTCGAACTGTGGCCGATTGCGGACGTGATCGGGCTGCGAGGAGGCAGAGTTCCTACGTGCGCCGACGGAGCCCTAGGGTCGGAGGCCTCCCCGACCGCGGACTTCCGTCATGACGTGGGAATGGGCCTGTGCGCGTATACGCCCTAAGAGGGTGATAGCGGTAATAGTGGGCGCTTCTCACCGGTAGGGGGAGCGCAAGCCCGAACAAGCGTGTAGCTTCCGGGGGCATGAAGGGCGCATGAAGGGGCGGACGGAGCCGGGGGGCTCCTTGCCGTGGGGACCGGTGGGCGGCCTTGGTGGGCAACCATTGGGGGGACTGGGGGGTGGCTCGATGGGAGTGCGGCTCATGGTGGTCGACGACCACCGACTGCTCGCCGAGGCGCTGGCCTCGGCGCTGAAGCTGCGCGGGCACCGGGTGCTCGCGGCGGCGGCGCCCGCGGCGGGCGCGGCGGAGCTGGTGATCACACGGGCTCCCGAGGTGTGCCTGCTCGGCACGGCGACCCCCGCCGAACCGGGCATCTTCGACCCGGTGGTGAAGATCAAGCGGGAGCGGCCCCAGGTGGCGGTCCTCGTCCTGGGCCCGGTGCCCAGCCCGCGCGGCATCGCCGCCGCCTTCGCCGCGGGCGCCTCGGGCTACGTACGGCACGACGAGCGCATAGAGGGCGTCGAGCGGGCCATCATGAAGGCACGGGCGGGCGAGGCGGCGGTGGCCCCGGCCCTCCTCCAGGGCGCCTTCAGCGAACTCCTCAACCCCGCCACCCAGCCCGACGACGAGGGTCAGCGCCTCCTCCAGATGCTGACCCCGCGCGAGGTCGAGGTCCTGGTCCGGGTCGCCGACGGCGAGGACACCCGCCTGATCGCGGCCGGCATGGGCATAGCCCCCTCGACGGCCCGTACCCATGTGCAGCGGGTGCTGATGAAACTGGGCGTGGGCTCCCGCCTGGAGGCGGCGGCCCTGGCGGCCCGCACGGGACTGCTGGACCGGGCGGGGCCGGTGAAACGGGACGACGCGCCGACGGAGGGGGCGCAGTAGCCCGGCCCTCGTACGGCGTGCGGGGTGTGCTGGTATCTGACGCATGGACACCCCCCGGCGCGTTCTCATCGTCGCCTACGACGGTGCGCAGATCCTCGACATCGCCTGCCCCAGCGGCGCTCTGGAGATCGCCAACGGGTACGGTGCGCGGCCGCCCTGCACCGTCGAGCTGGGCACCCTCGGCCGCAGGGCCGCCCACAGCTCGTCGGGGATCGTGCTGGGGGCGGAGCGGGGGCTCGAGACGGTCACGGGGCGGCTGGACACGCTGATCGTGGTGGGCGGCGCCGGCTGCGAGGGCGCGGCGGCGGACGCGCGCCTCCTGGAGCAGGTGCGCAGGCTGGCACGGCACAGTAGACGCGTCGCCTCCGTCTGCACCGGAGCCTATGTCCTGGCCGCCGCCGGACTGCTGGACCACCGGCGGGCGACGACTCACTGGGGATGGGGCGAACGGCTCGCCGAGCACCATCCCGACGTGGCCGTGGACGTACGGCCGCTGTACATACGCGACGGCAACGTCTACACCTCCGCCGGGGTCACCAGCGCGCTCGACCTGACGCTGTCGCTGATCGAGGACGACCACGGGCCGACGCTGGCCCGCACCGTCGCCCGGGAGCTCGTCGCCCCCCTGCACCGGTCGGCCGACCAGGCGCAGATCTCCACCTCCCTGGCCGCTCCGCCGCCGGAGGACGGGCTGGTACGGGACCTGGTGGGCCATATCGCCGGCCACCTGGCCGAGGACCTCGGCCCGGCGGCCCTGGCGGCCCGGGCGGGGGTGAGCCCGCGGCACCTGACCCGCCTGTTCCGGGCGCACCTCGGCACGACCCCGGCCCGGGCCGTACGGGTGGCGCGCACGGAGGCGGCGGCCCGTCTGGTGCGGTCCAGCGGACTGTCCCTGGCGGCGATCGCCCGCCGTTGCGGTTTCGGGTCGGCGGAGACGCTGCGGCAGGCGTTCCTGGACCACTACGGGGTCACCGGGGACAGACTTCGCAGGATGCCGGACATGCCGCCCGCGCGCCCCGCGCCGGCGCAGCAGACTCCCGGAGCATGACGCACCCGACGACGACACGCAGAGACGTGCTCCGGGGAACCGTGGCCACGGCCGCGCTGACCACCCTGGCCACGGGTACGACGGCCGCGGCCGCCCACGCCGCCGCCCCGCGGCCGCGGCCCGGCACGGGACCGCACATCGGCATCCTGCTGTACGACGGCTACAGCCTGCTGGACCCCACCGGACCGGCCGAGATCCTCTCCCGGCTGCCGGGCGCGACCGTGACGATGATCGCCGAGGAACGCGGTGCGGTCCGCACGGACACGGGAGACGTGACCGTGGTGGCCGACCGCTCCATCGCCGAGACCGACCGCCTCGACGTGCTGCTCGTCCCGGGCGGGGGTAACCGGGGCGTCCTGGCGGCGATGGCGAACGAGAAGCTCCTGAGCTGGATCCGCGCGACGCACCGGCACACCCGGTGGACGACCTCCGTCTGCACGGGCAGCGTCGTCCTCGCCGCGGCGGGGCTGCTCGACGGACGGCGGGCGACGACCTACTGGGCCTCCGCGGAGTACCTGGAGTCCACGTTCGACGTGACCTGCGTGCCGGAGCGGTACGTGCGCTCCGGCAGGATCGTCACCGCGGCCGGGGTGTCGGCGGGGCTGGACATGGCCCTGTACCTCGCCTCCCGCATCGCGGACGAGGACACGGCGCGGGCGATCCAGCTGGCCGTGGAGTACGACCCGCGGCCCCCGTTCGACTCCGGCGACGCTGCACGGGCCGACGCCCGGCTGAAGGAGCGCGCGCTGCGACTGATCGAGGACTCACAGGCGTAGCGCGACGACGTCGGCCGCGTGATCCCCAAGTCCGTTGCCCTGCCCTATGGTTGGCGGATGCGCGCTCACCATATCGATCGCCCGGCCGACCTCGACGTGGTCCGTGAGTCCTACGACCGTGTCGCCGACAACTACGTCCACATGGTCGTGACGACGGGGATCGGCGACATCCGTCACCATCCCTGGCTCAAGGCGTCGATCGACGCCTTCGCCGACACCGTGAGCGGACTCGGCCCGGTCCTCGACGTCGGCTGCGGCCCCGGCACGGTGACCGCCTACCTCGCGGAACGCGGACTCGACGTGTCCGGGGTGGACCTCTCTCCGCGCATGATCGAGAACGCCCGCCGCCTGTACCCGGACTGCCGCTTCAGCGTGGCCTCCGCCACCGACCTCGACCTCGACGAGGCGTCCCTCGGCGGCGTGCTCGGGTGGTGGTCCCTGTTCAACCTCCCTCGTGACGTGCTCCCCCAGGTCCTCGCCTCGTTCACACGTGCGTTGAAGCCGGGCGGACACCTCATCACCGCGACCCACGTCGGCGACGAGGACCTGGAGCGCACCGAGGCGTACGGGGGTGTCCCCGTCCGCTGGACGACCCACAAGTGGCAGCCGGAACAGCTCGTCGCCCTGATCGAGAAGGCCGGGCTGCACCCGGTCGCCGAACTCCGGCTGCCCGCGGACGAGGTTTCCGGTCCGGGGGTGGTCGTCATGGCCAAGCGGCCCGGCTGAGCTCGCGTCAGATACGTGACGCCGCGGTGAGCCTGCCGGGCAGACGTGGAAGGAACTGATGATGCCGGTCAACTGCTTCTTCCGGCACGAAGTCCCGAGGAGGTCCGGGACCAGGGCCGCGAAGAGGGCATCGAGCAGGAACGCGCGTCGATGATCCTCCGCATCCTCGACTGGCGTGGCATCCCGGTCTCGGATGCAGTCCCTGAGCGGGTGACGGCCTGCTCCGACCTGGAGCGGCTCGGCATCCGGGCCCGGCGGGCGGTCCACGCCACGGACGCGGAGGACCTGTTCGCCGACGAGTAGCCCACACAGCCGTACGGGGCCGAAGCCGCCCAGGCGACCCCGGCCCCGTATGTACGGACCTCTACTCAGCGCCCGGCCCCGACGCCCCCTCCCCCGGAGGAGGAACCGGCGCCTGCTTGATGGGCCGCAGCCACATCCACCCCAGGAAGAACAGACCGAGGACCAGCATCGCCAGCCCCGTCCACAGGTTGATGTTGACGTCCTGGGCCTTCTCCAGGTCGGCGTCGGACGCGAAGAGCCCGGCGATCGTGACGATGACGCCGTAGACCACGAACAGGCCGCCGATGATGCGGCGGATGTCGAAGAGCCGGGCGGCGGTCGCGGACTTCGTCTCCAGGTCGGAGACCTCGCGGTGCAGGTCGGACATGGTCGTTGCCTCCGATCGGGTCAGAAGGAGTAGGGGATGTAGCAGAGGGCGGCGAGGACGACGGCACCCCAGCCGAGCAGGGCCGGCTTGCGGTACCAGGCGTCGTCACCCTCCTCCGGCGCCTCCTCCATGCCCGGGGACCGCGTGCCGTAGACCAGGCCGGCGAGTTCGGCCTCCGGCTTCGGGGCGGTGAACAGGGAGACCGCGACCATGACCACACCACCGGCGACGAAGCCGACGATGGCGGAGACGAAGTTGGCACCCTGGTCGGTGGGGATGTCGATGACGCCCCCCTTGTAGATCCAGAAGTAGTTGACCATCGCGGCCGTGGTGCCCGCGACCAGGCCCCAGACACCGGACTTCATCGAGGCGCGCTTCCAGAACATGCCGATGATGAAGACCACGAACATCGGCACGTTGAAGAAGGAGAAGAGCGTCTGCAGGTAGCTCATGATGTTCGAGAAGCTCGACGCGATGAACGCGGTGCCGATCGAGGCCAGCACACCGATCGCGGTGATGAGCCGCCCGAACTTCAGGTAGTACTCGTCGCTCTCGCCCTTCTTCACGTACTGCTGCCAGATGTCGGTCGTGAAGACGGTGTTGAAGGACGAGACGTTGGCGGCCATGCCCGCCATGAACGCGGCGAGCAGACCGGTGACCGCGATGCCGAGCACACCGTTGGGCAGCAGCTCCTGCATCAGGTACGGGATCGCGTCGTTGTACTGGAGGTCCGAGCCCGCCTTGCCGATCTGCGGCACCAGGACGGCGGCGACCAGGCCGGGGATCATCACCAGGAAGACGATGAAGATCTTCGGGAAGGCGCCGATCAGCGGGGTGCGCTTGGCGGCGGAGAGGTTCTTCGCCGACAGGGCGCGCTGCACCTCGGCGAAGTTGGTGGTCCAGTAGCCGAAGCCGAGCACGAAGCCGAGGCCGAGGACGATGGTCAGCCAGTTGGCGCCGAGCGGGTTGGGGTCACCGATGCCGGTGCCGTCCCACGCCGTCAGGAAGCCCTCGCCGTGGCTCGCGGTGAGCGAGTCGCTCAGTCCGTCCCAGCCGCCGACCTTCTTCAGGCCGAGGATGGTGATCGGGATGAGCGCGGCCAGGATCACGAAGAACTGGAGCACCTCGTTGTAGATCGCCGAGGACAGACCGCCGACGGTGATGTACGCCAGCACGAAGAAGCCCGCGACCACGATCGCCACCCACTGCGGCCAGCCCAGCAGCGCCTCCACCACGATCGCGAGCGCGTACAGGTTGACGCCCGCGATGAGGACGGCGGCGAAGGCGAACAGGATCGAACTCACCAGGTGCGCCGACTTGTCGAAGCGCTGGAGCAGGAACTCGGGGACCGAGCGGACCTTGGAGCCGTAGTAGAACGGCATCATCACCAGGCCGAGGAAGACCATGGCCGGGACGGCGCCGATCCAGAACCAGTGGGTGACCGCGACGCCGTACTCCGCGCCGGTCGCCGCCATGCCCAGGATCTCGGTGGCGCCCAGGTTGGCGGCGACGAAGGCGAGGCCGGTGACCCAGGCGGGCAGTGAGCGCCCGGAGAGGAAGAAGTCCAGGCTGGTCTTCACCGAGCGCCGGGCGGCGAAGCCGATGCCCAGCACCACGACGAAGTAGATCGCCAGGATGGTGTAGTCGAGCGCGTTGGTGGGGAGCCGGAGTCCTTCGGCCAGATATGTGGAGGACTGCATGAGTACTCGCTTCGTTGCGTGAACTGATCCGAGCGGAATTTACGCTCGTATCTTCAAGAAATGAACAGTCCCGCTGGCGTTCTTTGTTCGATTGTGATCAATCGAGCGGGATGGCGAGCACCCGTCTGCCCCTCGTTCTCCTGCCTACACCTCGCACCTCACCCGCTTCCCGGGTTCCCCGCGCGGCCCCTTTCGGGGATTGACGTGACTGTTTCCTTGTGGTTTGTTATGTTGGATTGTGTTCGATGGGTTGTTTGATGGGTGTGGCTGAGGAGTCCGACAGTGAAGAAGACCTCGACCCGGCTCGCCGACGGTCGTGAGCTCATCTACTACGACCTGCGGGACGACACGGTGCGCGAGGCCGCGGACCGCAGGCCGCTGGAGCGGACCGTCACGACCTCCGAGATCCGCCACGACGCGCTGCTCGGCGACTCGGTGGCGATCGCCTCCCACCGCCAGGGGCGCACGTACCACCCGCCCGCCGACCAGTGCCCCCTGTGCCCCACACGGGGCGACCGCCTCAGCGAGATCCCCGACTCCTCGTACGACGTCGCCGTCTTCGAGAACCGGTTCCCCTCCCTCGCCGGCGACTCCGGCCGCTGCGAGGTCGTCTGCTTCACCTCCGACCACGACGCGTCCTTCAAGGACCTCACCGAGGAGCAGGCGCGCCTGGTGCTCGACGCGTGGACCGACCGCACCGCCGAGCTCTCCCATCTCCCGTCCGTCGAGCAGGTGTTCTGCTTCGAGAACCGCGGCGCCGAGATCGGCGTGACCCTGGGACACCCGCACGGGCAGATCTACGCCTATCCCTTCACCACCCCGCGCACCGCCCTGATGCTGCGCTCCCTCGCCGCGCACAAGGACGCGACCGGTGGACGGAACCTCTTCGACGACGTCCTCGCCCGCGAGCTGGCCGACGAACGGGTGGTGCTGGAGACCGAGCACTGGGTGGCCTTCGTGCCCTACGCGGCGCACTGGCCGTACGAGGTGCACCTGTACCCGCGCCGCCGGGTGCCGGACCTCCTCGCGCTCGACGAGGCCGCACGCACAGACTTCCCCCAGGTCTACCTGGAACTCTTGAGGCGCTTCGACCGGATCTTCGATGGGCGGGACGGAGGGGGAAACTCCGCGGGTGAGCCTCCGACGCCGTACATCGCCGCCTGGCACCAGGCACCGTTCGGCGCGCTGGAGGAGTTCGACGGCGTGGTGCGCGAGGACTTCGCGCTGCATCTCGAGCTTTTCACCATCCGCCGCACGACCGGCAAGCTGAAGTTCCTCGCGGGCTCCGAGTCCGGCATGAACGTGTTCATCAACGACGTGCCGCCGGAGCGCGCGGCCGAGCGACTGCGAGAGGTAGCGAGTTCATGAGCAGCGGTAACGGTAAGTACCTGGTCACCGGTGGTGCCGGGTACGTCGGCAGCGTCGTGGCCCAGCACCTGCTGGAGGCCGGTCACGAGGTCGTCGTCCTCGACAACCTCTCGACCGGCTTCCGCGAGGGCGTCCCCGCGGGCGCCGACTTCGTCGAGGGCGACATCCGCGACGCCGCCAAGTGGCTCGACGCCTCCTTCGACGCGGTCCTCCACTTCGCCGCGTTCTCGCAGGTCGGCGAGTCGGTGGTGAAGCCCGAGAAGTACTGGGACAACAACGTCGGCGGCACCATGGCGCTGCTCGCAGCGATGCGTACGGCGGGCGTGCGCAAGCTGGTCTTCTCCTCCACGGCCGCCACCTACGGCGAGCCGGAGGAGACCCCGATCGTCGAGACCGCCGCGACCCGGCCCACCAGCCCGTACGGCGCCTCCAAGCTGGCCGTCGACCACATGATCACCGGCGAGGCGGCGGCCCACGGCCTGGGCGCGGTGTCGCTGCGCTACTTCAACGTGGCCGGCGCGTACGGCGACTGCGGCGAGCGCCACGACCCGGAGTCGCACCTCATCCCGCTGGTCCTCCAGGTCGCCCGGGGGAAGCGCGAGGCGATCTCCGTCTACGGCGACGACTACCCGACCCCGGACGGCACCTGCATCCGCGACTACATCCACGTCGCCGACCTGGCCGAGGCCCACCTGCTCGCGCTGGACGCCGCGCGCCCCGGCGAGCACCTGATCTGCAACCTCGGCAACGGCAACGGCTTCTCCGTCCGCGAGGTCATCGAGACGGTGCGCCGGGTGACCGGCCACCCGATCCCCGAGGTCGTCGCCCCGCGCCGCGGCGGCGACCCGGCGGTCCTGGTCGCCTCGGCGTCGACGGCCCGCGAGAAGCTCGACTGGAACCCGTCCCGCGCGGACCTGGACGAGATCGTCGCGGACGCGTGGGACTTCACGCAGCGGCACACGCAGTAGCGAGTAATTTGGGGCCGGTTCTGTCGGCCCGTAGGAAAGGTCAGGGGTCAGGGGATGGGCGAGACCACAGCGCACGTGGCATCGGTTGCCGAGCGCTTCGAGGAACTGTACGGAGCGGCACCGGAGGGAGTCTGGTCGGCGCCCGGCAGGGTCAACCTCATCGGCGAGCACACCGACTACAACGACGGCTTCGTGATGCCCTTCGCGCTGCCGCACGCCACGGTCGCGGCGGTCTCGCGCCGCACCGACGGCGTGCTGCGGCTGCACTCGGAGGACGTCGAGGGCGGCGTCGTGGAGCTCCCCCTGACCGGCCTCGCCCCCGAGTCCGACCGCACCTGGACGGCGTACCCGGCGGGCGTCGTCTGGGCCCTGCGCGAGGCGGGCCACGCGGTCACGGGCGCCGACGTCCACCTCGCCTCCACGGTCCCCACGGGCGCGGGCCTCTCCTCCTCGGCGGCGCTCGAAGTGGTGACCGCCCTCGCCCTGAACGACCTGTTCGGCCTGGGCCTCAAGGGCTGGCAGCTGGCCCGCCTCTGCCAGCGCGCCGAGAACGTCTACGTGGGCGCCCCCACCGGGATCATGGACCAGACCGCCTCGGCCTGCTGCCAGGAGGGCCACGCGCTGTTCCTCGACACCCGCGACCTCTCCCAGAAGCAGATCCCCTTCGACCTGGCCGCCGAGGGCATGCGCCTGCTGGTCGTCGACACCCGGGTCAAGCACTCCCACAGCGAGGGCGAGTACGGCAAGCGCCGCGCCGGCTGCGAGAAGGGCGCGGCGCTCCTGGGCGTCGACGCACTGCGGGACATCGCGTACGACGACCTGGACGCGGCCCTCGCCCGCCTCGGCGACGAGGAGGAGGTCCGCCGCCTGGTGCGCCACGTGGTCACGGAGGACCAGCGCGTGGAGAAGGTCGTCGCCCTCCTGGAGTCGGGCGGGACCCGGTCGATCGGCGAGGTCCTGACCGAGGGCCACGCCTCCCTCCGCGACGACTTCCGCATCTCCTGCCCCGAGCTGGACCTGGTCGTCGAGACGGCCCTGTCCTCCGGCGCCCTGGGCGCCCGCATGACGGGCGGCGGCTTCGGCGGGTCGGCGATCGTCCTGGTGGAGGCGGCGGACGAGGAGACGGTGACGAAGGCGGTGGAGGAGGCCTTCGCGGCGGCGGACTTCACGGCTCCCCGGGTGTTCACGGCGGTGCCCTCGGCGGGGGCGCGGCGGGTCGGATGAGCTGAACCCGCGGTGCGGCCGGCCCTGGACGTCAGTCCCGGAGCGGGCCGCACCGCTGTCTGCTGTCTGCTGCCGGTCGGCAGGCCGGAGGCCCGTGTGCCGCTCCACCGCCGCACGGGCACCGTGGTCGGGGCGGTGCACACGGCCCGGCGGGCGGTCACCGGGCCGGCACGAGGTCTCCGGTGAGGGGTACGTCCGGATGGCCGGTGTTGCTGACGACGGCGAGCCGGGGTCCTCGCGGACCGGGCTGCCACTGGCCGCCGACGAGGGGCAGTGCCGCGGTGTTCGGGGTCGGTCCCCGGGCGAAGTCGAGAGTGCCCACGACGGTGCCGTGGGGAGTGGCGGCGACGGCATGCGCCACCGACGAACGGTCCGTCGGGTCGGTGGCGACGGTGAGGGCGTGGTGGGCGGTCTCCAGGAGGGCGTGGGCGAGTCCCAGCGGCTGGAGCCAGGGCGAGCCGGTGTCCTCCTGATAGGCCCGGGCGAGTTCCGCGCAGGTGGTGCCGTCCAGGCCGGAGCGGTGGGGATGGCCGGGGCTCCAGTAGACCAGCGTGGCCACGCGCGCGTCGGCGAGTTCTCCGGGGACGCCGGGGGCCCGGGCGGTGCTGGTGTGGGGGTACGTCAGCCAGCGCGAGCAGGTGATCAGCCGGGGACGCAGCCCCGCCTCGCGGGCCTCACGATGGAAGAGGGCCAGGTCGGAGGCGGTGGCCGCGCTGGTGACGAGATCGACGGCACCGTGCTCGCGCAGTCGGCCGACCTGCGCGCGGAAGTCGCCGGCCGGTTCCCGGTAGGCGCCCAGGTCGACCAGGGCGCGCCCCCGCACGGACGTCACCGGGGCGAAGCCGTACCGGTCATGACGCAGCAGCCCGCCCTGCAGGTCGTCGTTCCACAGGCACCCGACGGGGGACCGGCCGTCGACGCCGTCCCACAGATCGGCGAAGACGGACGCGATGTCGTCCAGCCCCCAGGCGAAGTGGTACGTCCACCGGAAGCGGTGCCCGGGGCGGACGCCCCGGGCGTGCAGGTAGGCCTGCCAGGGGAAGGTGGTCGACACACAGGGCACCTCCGCCTTCTCGCAGGCGTCGGTGACGGCAGGCAGTACCCGGGTTCCGGCCATGGTCAGCACGATGTGCGCCCCGTCGGCACCGGCCAGGCCGCGCACGGCCCGCCGGGCCGCCTCCGGGTCGGAGCGGCTGTCGCGCACGGCGACCGTCACGTCGTGCCGGCGGCCGCCGTTGCGGACGTGCGCCAGCCGGGGGGCCAGTGCGCGCAGGACGTACGCCAACGGGGCCCCGAGGGGGGCGAGCCGCCCCGTCAGCGGAGCCACGACCCCGATCACCAAGCGACTCGGCGACATCCGGTTCACACCGGCCTCCGCTCGTCGCCCGCGGTCAGTGACCGGAGCGGTCGACGGTGACACAGGTGGTCCGGCTCAGCACGGACACCGTCTCGTTGCCGCAGTTGTTGCTGTGGCCCGAGGCGTTGCGGGCGAACAGGAGGTTGGACAGGACGCCACCGCTGGGACCCGCCTGGTCCCCTCCGGCCCCGCCGTCGTCCTCGCTCACACAGGCGCGGTCCTTCAGGAGGGCCACCTTGCCCGTTCCGCAGAGGTCGGCATGGCCGGACGAGTTCCGGCCGGCGAGGTTGGACAGCACCCCGCCCGCCCCCGCCTCGCCGTCCCCGGCATGGGCTGTGGCCAGGCCGGACGGGACCGCCACCAGGAGTCCCACGATCGAGCCCACCACCGCGATACGCCGCGCACCGTGCATGTCAGCCGGTTTCCTTCCGCCGAGGAGTGCGCTCCCGGCCGTCGCGCCGGGAGCCACCGGGATCACGCGATCACCGGATTACCGGGCTGAACGACGGTGTGCCGGACCGGTAAGGGAAGCGGCCGGGTGATGCGTCCGCACAATGGTTGATCGGGTACTCCGATGGAACGCCGGCGTGCGGCGTGCTGCCGTACGCGCTCCTCGCGGCCCGGGACCCGAGTCGGTACGTGGCTTCACGCCGGAGCGAAGCGGTAACGTCTCGCCCCCGCACCCGCACCCGCCCCCGCACCCGCACCTAGAGAGGGACCTCGTGGCGACACGATCCGACACCACCAAGACCCCGCTGCACTCGCTCCACCGCCTGCGCGACGAGATCGAGCGCCGCAACCCCGCCCAGCCCGAGTTCCACCAGGCCGCCCACGAGGTGCTGGAGACGCTGGCTCCGGTGCTGGCCGCCCGGCCGGAGTACGCGGAGCCGGGTCTCCTCGAACGGCTGGTCGAGCCGGAGCGGCAGATCATCTTCCGGGTGCCGTGGCAGGACGACCAGGGGCGGGTCCACGTCAACCGCGGGTACCGGGTGGAGTTCAACAGCGCGCTCGGCCCGTACAAGGGCGGACTGCGCTTCCACCCGTCGGTGGACCTCGGCATCGTCAAGTTCCTCGGCTTCGAGCAGGTCTTCAAGAACGCGCTGACCGGGCTCGGCATCGGCGGCGGCAAGGGCGGCAGCGACTTCGACCCGCGCGGCCGCAGCGACGCGGAGGTCATGCGGTTCTGCCAGTCCTTCATGACCGAGCTGCACCGGCACATAGGCGAGCACACCGACGTCCCGGCCGGTGACATCGGCGTCGGCACCCGCGAGATCGGCTACCTCTTCGGCCAGTACCGGCGCATCACCAACCGCTGGGAGGGCGTCCTCACCGGCAAGGGCCGGGGCTGGGGCGGCTCGCTGGTCCGGCCCGAGGCGACCGGGTACGGCAACGTGCTCTTCGCGGCGGCGATGCTGCGCGAGCGGGGCGAGGACCTGGAGGGCCGCACGGCCGTCGTCTCCGGATCGGGCAACGTCGCCCTCTTCACCATCGAGAAGCTCACGGCCCTCGGCGCGAACGCCGTGACCTGCTCGGACTCCGGCGGCTACGTGGTCGACGAGAAGGGCATCGACCTGGGGCTGCTGAAGCAGGTCAAGGAGGTCGAGCGCGGCCGGGTCGCCACTTACGCGGAGCGCCGGGGCGCCTCCGCGACGTACGTGCCCGGCGGCCGGGTCTGGGAGGTCCCGGCCGATGTCGCGCTGCCGTCCGCGACCCAGAACGAGCTGGACGAGAAAGACGCTGCCGCCCTCGTGCGCAACGGCGTGAAGGCGGTGTCGGAGGGCGCGAACATGCCGACCACGCCGGAGGCCGTACGCCTGCTCCGGCAGGCGGGCGTCGCGTTCGGCCCCGGCAAGGCGGCGAACGCGGGCGGGGTAGCGGTGAGCGCCCTGGAGATGGCCCAGAACGCCTCCCGTACGGCGTGGCCGGCCGAGCGGGTCGAGGACGAGCTGGCCCGCATCATAGACGGCATCCACACCGTCTGCCACGAGACCGCCGACCGGTACGGTGCCCCCGGGGACTACGTGACCGGCGCGAACATCGCCGGGTTCGAGCGGGTGGCGGACGCGATGCTGGCGCAGGGTGTGATCTGACACGCCGGGCAGCGCCCCGCGGAACCGCGCGGCGGGGAGGCTCGGGCCCCCGCAAGTGGTTCGGAGTTTGACCTACGTCACTCTCCGGGTACGCTCTACGGCCCGATTGGCGGACTCCCCGCCCCGTATGGCAGACTGTCCGAGTTGCTCGGTCGAGTGTTGATGCTGCGCGCCTCCCGCCGGGAGGACCGGAAGCGAGTCCCACAGTACTCGTCGTCCCCGTGTGGGGCGGACGTACGGGAATCTTCCGGGAAGCGTGGGCGCGGCACCGGCCAGGCACCCGGTGGGTCTTTCGCCCCCGGCCGACGGTTCTGGTAGGGCCGTGTTCCCCAGCAGGGATGTTCGAGCAAGGGGCATCTGTGTCAGCGGGACCGCGACACGCCCGACCGCGTGGGTCGGAGCGAGGCCGTGCAGCACCGGGTTCCAGAGCGTAAGAGAGACAGGACTGCTGAGTAGCCATGGCGGGACAGAAGATCCGCATCCGGCTCAAGGCCTACGACCACGAGGTCATCGACTCCTCGGCGAAGAAGATCGTCGAGACGGTGACCCGCACTGGTGCGTCGGTCGCGGGCCCGGTGCCGCTGCCCACTGAGAAGAACGTGTACTGCGTCATCAAGTCGCCGCACAAGTACAAGGACTCGCGCGAGCACTTCGAGATGCGCACGCACAAGCGCCTGATCGACATCCTCGACCCGACGCCCAAGACCGTTGACTCCCTGATGCGACTCGACCTCCCGGCCGGTGTCGACATCGAGATCAAGCTCTGAGGGCCGGTGATCTGAGAATGACCAAGCAGATCAAGGGCATCCTGGGCGAGAAGCTCGGCATGACGCAGGTGTGGGACGCGAACAACCGCGTCGTCCCGGTCACCGTCGTCAAGGCCGGCCCCAACGTCGTGACCCAGGTCCGTACGAACGACGTCGACGGCTACGAGTCGGTCCAGATCGCCTTCGGCGAGATCGACCCGCGCAAGGTGAACAAGCCCCTCAAGGGTCACTTCGCCAAGGCCGACGTCACCCCGCGCCGCCACCTCGTGGAGATCCGCACGTCGGACGCCAGCGAGTACACCCTCGGCCAGGAAGTCACCGCCGAGGTGTTCGAGGCGGGCGTCAAGGTCGACGTCACCGGCAAGAGCAAGGGCAAGGGCTTCGCCGGTGTCATGAAGCGCCACAACTTCGGTGGCCTCGGCGCCGGGCACGGCACCCAGCGCAAGCACCGCTCTCCCGGTTCCATCGGTGGCTGCGCCACCCCGGGCCGCGTGTTCAAGGGCCTCCGCATGGCGGGTCGCATGGGCAACGAGCGGGTCACCACCCAGAACCTGACCGTCCACGCCGTTGACGCGGAGAAGGGTCTGCTGCTCATCAAGGGCGCGGTTCCCGGTCCGAACGGCGGCCTCGTCCTGGTCCGCACCGCGGCCAAGGGGGCCTGAGGTAACCGATGAGCACTGTTGACATCCTTTCGCCGGCAGGCGACAAGGCCGGTACCGTCGAGCTCCCCGCGGAGATCTTCGACGCCAAGGTCAGCGTCCCGCTGATCCACCAGGTCGTCGTCGCGCAGCTGGCCGCTGCCCGCCAGGGCACGCACAAGACGAAGACCCGCGGCGAGGTCCGTGGCGGTGGCAAGAAGCCGTACCGCCAGAAGGGCACCGGTCGCGCCCGCCAGGGCTCGACCCGCGCGCCGCAGTTCGCCGGTGGTGGCGTCGTGCACGGTCCCGTGCCGCGTGACTACTCGCAGCGGACCCCGAAGAAGATGAAGGCCGCCGCCCTGCGCGGTGCCCTCACCGACCGGGCCCGCCACAGCCGTATCCACGTCGTCTCCGGCGTGGTCGAGGGCGAGATCTCCACCAAGGCCGCGAAGACGCTGTTCGGCAAGATCTCGGAGCGCAAGAACCTGCTCCTGGTCGCCGAGCGCTCCGACGAGGCCGCGTGGCTGTCCGCCCGCAACCTGCCCCAGATCCACATTCTGGAGCCGGGCCAGCTGAACACGTACGACGTTCTCGTCTCGGACGACGTGGTCTTCACCCAGGCCGCTTTCGAGTCCTTCGTCGCCGGCCCGAACAAGGCCAACGACACCGAAGGGAGCGAAGCCTGATGGCCACGCGTCACCCGAGCATCGCCTCGAAGGCGGCCAAGGCCGCCAAGGCCGCGCGCGTCGCCAAGGCGCGCCGTCACGCCACCGAGGGCAAGAACACCGTCGTCACTCCGGCGAGCAAGGCGTACACGGACCCCCGTGACATCCTGATCAAGCCGGTCGTGTCCGAGAAGAGCTACGCGCTTCTCGACGAGGGCAAGTACACGTTCATCGTGGACCCGAAGGCCAACAAGACCCAGATCAAGGAGGCCGTCCAGGCGGTCTTCTCGGTCAAGGTCACCGGGGTCAACACGATCAACCGCCAGGGCAAGCGCAAGCGGACCCGCACGGGCTTCGGCAAGCGTGCCGACAGCAAGCGCGCGATCGTGACCCTCGCCGAGGGCGACCGTATCGACATCTTCGGCGGTCCGACCGCCTGAGGGCGGTCCGGATCGTCCGATATCGGACGAGGACTGAGAAATGGGAATCCGCAAGTACAAGCCGACTACGCCGGGCCGTCGTGGTTCCAGCGTCGCCGACTTCGTCGAGGTCACGCGGTCCACGCCGGAGAAGTCGCTGGTCCGCCCCCTGCACAGCAAGGGTGGCCGTAACAACTCGGGTCGTGTGACCGTCCGCCACCAGGGCGGTGGCCACAAGCGCGCCTACCGCGTGATCGACTTCCGTCGTCACGACAAGGACGGCGTGCCGGCGAAGGTCGCGCACATCGAGTACGACCCCAACCGCACGGCGCGCATCGCGCTGCTGCACTACGCCGACGGCGAGAAGCGCTACATCCTCGCGCCGCGCGGCCTGCAGCAGGGCGACCGCATCGAGAACGGTCCCGGGGCCGACATCAAGCCGGGCAACAACCTGGCGCTGCGCAACATCCCGGTCGGTACGACGCTGCACGCGATCGAGCTCCGTCCCGGTGGCGGCGCCAAGTTCGCCCGCTCCGCCGGTGCCTCCGTGCAGCTGCTCGCGAAGGAGGGCGCCTACGCCCACCTGCGCATGCCGTCCGGTGAGATCCGCCTGGTCGACGTGCGCTGCCGCGCCACCGTCGGTGAGGTCGGCAACGCCGAGCAGTCGAACATCAACTGGGGCAAGGCCGGCCGCAAGCGCTGGCTGGGCGTCCGCCCGACCGTCCGCGGTGTGGCGATGAACCCGGTTGACCACCCCCACGGTGGTGGTGAGGGCAAGACCTCCGGTGGTCGCCACCCGGTCAGCCCCTGGGGTCAGAAGGAGGGTCGTACTCGTTCGCCGAAGAAGGCTTCGAACAAGTACATCGTCCGCCGCCGCAAGACGAACAAGAAGCGCTAGGAGCGGGTTTAGATGCCGCGCAGTCTCAAGAAGGGGCCCTTCGTCGACGACCACCTGATCAAGAAGGTGGACGCCCAGAACGAAGCCGGCACCAAGAACGTCATCAAGACCTGGTCCCGCCGCTCGATGATCGTCCCGGCCATGCTCGGCCACACGATCGCGGTGCACAACGGCAAGACCCACATCCCGGTGTTTGTCACCGAGTCGATGGTCGGCCACAAGCTCGGCGAGTTCTCGCCGACGCGCACCTTCCGGGGTCACGTCAAGGAAGACCGGAAGTCGAAGCGCCGCTAGTCAGCGGGGTGTGAATGACCATGACAAACACTGAAGGGACAACCATGGAAGCCAGGGCCCAGGCGCGGTACATCCGCGTCACGCCCATGAAGGCCCGCCGCGTGGTGGACCTCATCCGTGGCATGGATGCCACGGAGGCTCAGGCGGTCCTGCGTTTCGCCCCGCAGGCCGCGAGCGTGCCGGTCGGCAAGGTGCTGGACAGCGCCATCGCCAACGCCGCGCACAACTACGACCACACTGACGCCGACAGCCTCTACATCTCCGAGGCGTACGTCGACGAGGGTCCGACCCTGAAGCGGTTCCGCCCGCGTGCCCAGGGCCGTGCCTACCGGATCCGCAAGCGGACCAGCCACATCACCGTGGTCGTCAGCAGCAAGGAAGGAACCCGGTAATGGGCCAGAAGGTAAACCCGCATGGGTTCCGGCTCGGTGTCACGACCGACTTCAAGTCGCGTTGGTACGCTGACAAGCTGTACAAGGACTACGTCAAGGAAGACGTCGCCATCCGTCGGATGATGACGTCCGGCATGGAGCGCGCCGGCATCTCCAAGGTCGAGATCGAGCGCACCCGTGACCGTGTCCGCGTGGACATCCACACCGCGCGTCCGGGCATCGTCATCGGCCGCCGTGGCGCCGAGGCCGACCGCATCCGCGGTGACCTCGAGAAGCTCACGGGCAAGCAGGTCCAGCTGAACATCCTCGAGGTCAAGAACCCCGAGACCGACGCTCAGCTGGTTGCCCAGGCCGTCGCCGAGCAGCTCTCCTCCCGCGTCTCCTTCCGTCGGGCCATGCGCAAGAGCATGCAGTCCGCCATGAAGGCCGGCGCCAAGGGCATCAAGATCCAGTGCGGTGGCCGCCTCGGCGGCGCCGAGATGTCCCGCTCGGAGTTCTACCGCGAGGGCCGTGTGCCCCTGCACACGCTCCGTGCGAACGTGGACTACGGCTTCTTCGAGGCCAAGACGACCTTCGGCCGCATCGGCGTGAAGGTCTGGATCTACAAGGGCGACGTCAAGAACATCGCCGAGGTCCGCGCCGAGAACGCCGCTGCCCGCGCCGGCAACCGCCCGGCCCGTGGTGGCGCCGACCGCCCGGCCCGTGGTGGCCGCGGTGGCGAGCGTGGCGGTCGCGGTCGTAAGCCGCAGCAGCAGTCGGCTCCGGCCGCCGAGGCCCCCAAGGCCGAGGCGCCCGCCGCTGCCGCTCCGGCTGAGAGCACCGGAACGGAGGCCTGACCGAAATGCTGATCCCCCGTAGGGTCAAGCACCGCAAGCAGCACCACCCGAAGCGCAACGGCATGTCCAAGGGTGGAACGCAGGTTGCGTTCGGCGAGTACGGCATCCAGGCGCTGACCCCGGCGTACGTCACGAACCGCCAGATCGAAGCGGCTCGTATCGCCATGACCCGTCACATCAAGCGTGGCGGCAAGGTCTGGATCAACATCTACCCGGACCGCCCGCTGACCAAGAAGCCGGCCGAGACCCGCATGGGTTCCGGTAAGGGTTCGCCGGAGTGGTGGGTCGCGAACGTCAAGCCCGGACGGGTGATGTTCGAGCTGTCCTACCCGAACGAGAAGATCGCGCGCGAGGCCCTGACCCGTGCGGCCCACAAGCTGCCGATGAAGTGCAAGATCGTCAAGCGCGAGGCAGGTGAAGCGTGATGTCGGCCGGTACCAAGGCGTCCGAGCTGCGCGAGCTGGGCAACGAGGAGCTTCTGGAGAAGCTCCGCGAGGCCAAGGAAGAGCTGTTCAACCTCCGCTTCCAGGCGGCGACCGGACAGCTTGAGAACCACGGCCGTCTCAAGGCGGTCCGCAAGGACATCGCGCGGATCTACACCCTGATGCGCGAGCGCGAGCTGGGCATCGAGACGGTGGAGAACGCCTGATGAGCGAGAACAACGTGACTGCAGAGAAGACCGAGGCGCGCGGCTTCCGCAAGACCCGCGAGGGTCTCGTCGTCAGCGACAAGATGGACAAGACCGTCGTCGTCGCCGTCGAGGACCGCGTGAAGCACGCCCTGTACGGCAAGGTCATCCGCCGTACGAACAAGCTCAAGGCGCACGACGAGCAGAACGCCGCGGGTGTCGGCGACCGCGTCCTCCTCATGGAGACCCGGCCGCTGTCCGCGACCAAGCGCTGGCGCGTCGTCGAGATCCTCGAGAAGGCGAAGTAAGAAGCGGGGGCGCACGCCCCCGCTGACCCCGCCGGGGGGTCGCAAAGCCCCCCGGCCGGGTGTTCGCCCACGAGAGGCCAAAGTAATTCCTGCGGGCACCCCCGCAGGACAGTTCCGCCAGGCTCGCAGGGTCTGCCCGCAAGGGCACTGCGGGAACCGGCAGACGATCAGGAGATAGACGTGATCCAGCAGGAGTCGCGACTGCGCGTCGCCGACAACACTGGTGCGAAGGAAATCCTTTGCATCCGTGTGCTCGGTGGCTCCGGTCGCCGCTACGCGGGCATCGGTGACGTCATCGTCGCCACCGTCAAGGACGCGATCCCCGGTGGCAACGTGAAGAAGGGTGACGTCGTCAAGGCGGTCATCGTTCGCACCGTCAAGGAGCGCCGCCGTCAGGACGGCTCGTACATCCGCTTCGACGAGAACGCCGCCGTCATTCTGAAGAACGACGGCGACCCTCGCGGCACCCGTATCTTCGGCCCGGTCGGCCGTGAGCTGCGCGAGAAGAAGTTCATGAAGATCATCTCGCTCGCGCCGGAGGTGCTGTAAGCATGAAGATCAAGAAGGGCGACCTGGTCCAGGTCATCACCGGTAAGGACAAGGGCAAGCAGGGCAAGGTCATCGCGGCCTTCCCCCGCGAGGACCGCGTCCTGGTCGAGGGTGTCAACCGGGTCAAGAAGCACACCAAGGCCGGTCCGACCGCTCGCGGTTCCCAGGCCGGCGGCATCGTGACGACCGAGGCCCCGATCCACGTGAGCAACGTTCAGCTCGTCGTGGAGAAGGACGGCAACAAGGTCGTGACCCGCGTCGGTTACCGCTTCGACGAGAACGGCAACAAGATCCGCGTTGCCAAGCGGACGGGTGAGGACATCTGATGGCTACCACCACCACTCCGCGTCTGAAGACGAAGTACCGCGAGGAGATCGCGGGCAAGCTGCGTGACGAGTTCAAGTACGAGAACGTCATGCAGATCCCCGGCCTCGTGAAGATCGTGGTCAACATGGGTGTGGGCGACGCCGCCCGCGACTCCAAGCTGATCGACGGCGCGATTCGCGACCTCACCACGATCACCGGCCAGAAGCCGGCCGTCACCAAGGCCCGCAAGTCCATCGCGCAGTTCAAGCTGCGTGAGGGCCAGCCGATCGGTGCCCACGTCACGCTCCGTGGCGACCGCATGTGGGAGTTCCTGGACCGCACCCTGTCGCTCGCGCTGCCGCGCATCCGCGACTTCCGTGGTCTGTCCCCCAAGCAGTTCGACGGCCGTGGCAACTACACCTTCGGTCTCACCGAGCAGGTCATGTTCCACGAGATCGACCAGGACAAGATCGACCGCGTCCGGGGTATGGACATCACCGTGGTGACCACGGCGACCAACGACGAAGAGGGCCGTGCGCTCCTCCGTCACCTCGGCTTCCCCTTCAAGGAGGCGTGAGCGAGATGGCGAAGAAGGCTCTGATCGCGAAGGCTGCCCGTAAGCCGAAGTTCGCTGTGCGTGCCTACACCCGCTGCCAGCGGTGTGGCCGTCCGCACTCCGTGTACCGCAAGTTCGGCCTGTGCCGCGTGTGCCTCCGTGAGATGGCTCACCGTGGCGAGCTGCCGGGCGTGACCAAGAGCTCCTGGTAATCCCCCTTATTCGGGATTCCCAAGGCTCTCGGTAAGCATCTGGGTCGGCAGGACGCCCAGCTCACATGCCTTAGGCTTGTGGGGTTGGGCGCCTGTCGCGCCCGTACGACTTACTACGCCGTAGGTCCACCGCGCCGCACCCGTCCCGTCTCGGATCGGGGAGAGGGATGGCGCACCAGGAAACCCCGGCGAGAGAGGCCGAAGGCCAATTCATGACCATGACTGATCCGATCGCAGACATGCTTACGCGTCTGCGGAACGCGAACTCGGCATACCACGACTCCGTGACGATGCCCGCTTCCAAGATCAAGTCGCACATCGCGGAGATCCTCCAGCAGGAGGGCTTCATCACGGGCTGGAAGGTCGAGGACGCCGAGGTCGGCAAGAACCTCACCCTCGAGCTGAAGTTCGGCCCGAACCGTGAGCGCTCCATCGCGGGCATCAAGCGGATCTCCAAGCCCGGTCTCCGGGTGTACGCGAAGTCCACCAACCTGCCGAAGGTGCTCGGCGGCCTCGGCGTGGCGATCATCTCCACGTCGCACGGGCTCCTCACCGACAAGCAGGCCGGCAAGAAGGGCGTGGGTGGGGAAGTCCTCGCCTACGTCTGGTAACGGAAGGGAACGGAGGAAACAGCTATGTCGCGTATTGGCAAGCTCCCCATCACGGTTCCCGCCGGCGTGGACGTCACCATCGACGGCCGTACGGTTTCGGTGAAGGGCCCCAAGGGCACCCTCGCCCACACCATCGCGGCGCCGATCGACATCGCTAAGGGCGAGGACGGCGTGCTCAGCGTCACCCGCCCGAACGACGAGCGTCAGAACAAGGCCCTGCACGGCCTGTCCCGCACGCTGGTGGCGAACATGATCACCGGCGTGACCCAGGGTTACGTGAAGAAGCTCGAGATCAGCGGTGTCGGTTACCGCGTGACGGCCAAGGGTTCGAACCTCGAGTTCGCGCTCGGCTACAGCCACCCGATCACCGTCGAGGCGCCCGAGGGCATCACCTTCAAGGTGGAGTCCCCGACCCGCTTCTCGGTCGAGGGCATCGACAAGCAGAAGGTGGGCGAGGTCGCGGCCAACATCCGCAAGCTGCGCAAGCCCGACCCGTACAAGGCCAAGGGCGTCAAGTACGAGGGCGAAGTCATCCGCCGCAAGGTCGGAAAGGCGGGTAAGTAAGCCATGGCATACGGGCAGAAGATCGCCAAGGGCGACGCCTACAAGCGCGCAGCCATCAAGCGCCGCCACATCCGTATCCGCAAGAAGGTCTCGGGCACGGCCGAGCGTCCGCGCCTGGTCGTGACGCGCTCGAACCGTCACATCGTGGCCCAGGTCATCGACGACCTGAAGGGTCACACCGTGGCGTCCGCCTCGACCCTGGACACGTCCGTCCGCGGTGGCGAGGGCGACAAGTCCGCACAGGCCAAGCAGGTCGGCGCCCTGGTCGCCGAGCGTGCCAAGGCCGCGGGTGTCGAGACCGTCGTGTTCGACCGTGGTGGTAACCGGTACGCGGGTCGCATCGCGGCCCTGGCCGACGCCGCCCGCGAGGCCGGGCTCAAGTTCTGAGCTCGCTGCGTAGCTAGCGGAAAGAGAGAGGTAAATCCAATGGCTGGACCCCAGCGCCGCGGTGGCGGTGCCGGTGGCGGCGAGCGGCGGGACCGGAAGGGCCGTGACGGCGGCGCAGCTGCCGCCGAGAAGACCGCGTACGTCGAGCGCGTCGTCGCGATCAACCGAGTCGCCAAGGTTGTGAAGGGTGGTCGTCGCTTCAGCTTCACCGCGCTGGTCGTGGTGGGCGACGGTGACGGCACCGTGGGTGTCGGTTACGGCAAGGCCAAGGAGGTGCCGGCCGCCATCGCCAAGGGTGTCGAGGAGGCCAAGAAGCACTTCTTCAAGGTCCCCCGTATCCAGGGCACCATCCCGCACCCCATCCAGGGTGAGAAGGCTGCCGGCGTCGTGCTGCTCAAGCCCGCGTCCCCGGGTACCGGTGTTATCGCCGGTGGTCCGGTGCGTGCCGTGCTCGAGTGCGCCGGTATCCACGACGTCCTGTCGAAGTCGCTCGGCTCCGACAACGCGATCAACATCGTGCACGCGACCGTGGAGGCCCTGAAGGGCCTGCAGCGTCCCGAGGAGATCGCGGCCCGCCGCGGTCTGCCGCTCGAGGACGTCGCCCCCGCGGCTCTGCTGCGTGCGCGTGCCGGGGCGGGTGCGTAATGGCTCGCCTCAAGATCACGCAGACGAAGTCGTACATCGGCAGCAAGCAGAACCACCGTGACACCCTGCGCTCCCTTGGTCTCAAGGGCATCAACACGCAGGTCGTCAAGGAGGACCGCCCCGAGTTCCGCGGCATGGTGCACACCGTCCGCCACCTCGTGACGGTCGAGGAGGTCGACTGATCATGGCGGAGAACAACCCGCTCAAGATCCACAACCTCCGTCCCGCCCCGGGCGCCAAGACCGCCAAGACCCGTGTCGGTCGTGGTGAGGCGTCGAAGGGTAAGACGGCCGGTCGTGGTACCAAGGGCACCAAGGCCCGCTACCAGGTTCCGGAGAGCTTCGAGGGTGGCCAGATGCCGCTCCACATGCGTCTCCCGAAGCTGAAGGGCTTCAAGAACCCGTTCAAGACCGAGTACCAGGTCGTCAACCTGGACAAGCTCTCCGCCCTCTACCCCGAGGGTGGCGAGGTCACGGTCGCGGACCTGGTCGCCAAGGGTGCCGTTCGCAAGAACAGCCTCGTCAAGGTCCTGGGCCAGGGCGAGGTCTCCGTGGCGCTGCAGGTGACGGTCGACGCCGTCTCCGGCTCCGCCAAGGAGAAGATCACCGCCGCCGGCGGTACCGTCACCGAGCTCGTCTGAGTCCTTCGGGCGTCTCGATGACCTGAACGATCCCGACCGGGGATACCCCACAAATGGGGTATCCCCGGTTGGTCGTTCCTAGGGCGGCAGTCTCGCCGGTAAGGTGGCCTGCACTGCCCACTTTCACCGGGCGCTCCACGCGGGGCACCCGGCGCGGCAGTTGGCCGTTACCTATTTGTCGAACCTCAGACCGTCACCCTTGACGCAGAGAAGCGCGGGGGTCGCAGGAGGCACCGTGCTCACCGCGTTCGCCCGGGCGTTCAAGACGCCCGACCTGCGCAAGAAGCTGCTCTTCACGCTCGGCATCATCGTGATCTACCGGATCGGTACGCACATCCCGATCCCGGGCGTCGACTACAAAAGCGTCCAGTTCTGTATCGACCAGGCAAACGCCAACCAAGGCCTGTTCGGTCTTGTCAATATGTTCAGCGGTGGCGCGCTGCTCCAGATCACTATCTTTGCGCTCGGCATCATGCCGTACATCACGGCGAGCATCATTCTGCAGCTGCTGACCGTGGTGATTCCCCGTCTGGAAGCCCTCAAGAAGGAGGGACAGTCCGGCACGGCCAAGATCACGCAGTACACGCGTTATCTGACGGTCGCGCTGGCGGTCCTCCAGGGCACCGGCCTCGTGGCCACCGCCCGCAGCGGTTCGCTCTTCTCCGGCTGCACCCTGGCCGGCTCGATCGTCCCGGACAGCTCGATCTTCGTCACGATCACGATGGTCATCACGATGACGGCCGGTACGGCCCTCGTCATGTGGCTCGGTGAGCTCATCACCGACCGCGGCATCGGCAACGGCATGTCGATCCTGATGTTCATCTCGATCGCCGCCACCTTCCCGTCCTCCCTGTGGGCCATCAAGAAGCAGGGCGACCTCGCCGGCGGCTGGATCGAGTTCGGCATCGTCATCGCGGTCGGCCTGGTCATGGTCGCGCTGGTGGTCTTCGTCGAGCAGGCCCAGCGCCGCATCCCGGTGCAGTACGCGAAGCGCATGATCGGCCGCCGGTCCTACGGCGGCACGTCGACGTACATCCCGCTCAAGGTGAACCAGGCGGGTGTCATCCCCGTCATCTTCGCCTCGTCGCTGCTCTACATTCCGGCGCTGATCGTGCAGTTCTCCAACTCCACGGCAGGCTGGGCGGCCTGGATCCAGCGCCATCTGGCGGACACGGCGGCGCCCGTGCACATCACCATCTACTTCTTCCTCATTGTTTTCTTCGCGTTCTTCTACGTGGCCATCTCGTTCAACCCCGAGGAAGTCGCGGACAACATGAAGAAGTATGGTGGCTTCATCCCGGGCATCCGGGCTGGCCGACCGACCGCTGAGTACCTTTCGTACGTGCTCAACCGGATCACCTGGCCGGGCTCGCTGTATCTGGGCCTGATCGCTCTCGTCCCGACAATGGCGTTGGCTGGTTTCGGGGCAAACCAGAACTTCCCGTTCGGCGGTACCAGCATCCTGATCATCGTGGGTGTGGGCCTGGAGACGGTGAAGCAGATCGAGAGCCAGCTCCAGCAGCGCAATTACGAAGGGTTCCTCCGCTGATGCGAATCGTCCTCGTCGGGCCGCCCGGTGCCGGCAAGGGAACTCAGGCAGCGTTCCTTGCCAAGAACCTGTCGATCCCGCACATCTCCACGGGCGACCTCTTCCGTGCCAACATCAGCCGGCAGACGGAGCTCGGGAAGCTCGCGAAGTCCTACATGGACGCGGGCAACCTGGTTCCGGACGAGGTCACCATCGCGATGGCCAAGGACCGGATGGAGCAGCCCGACGCGCTGGGCGGCTTCCTGCTCGACGGGTTCCCGCGGAACGTGTCGCAGGCCGAGGCGCTCGACGAGATGCTGAAGACCGAGGGCCTGAAGCTGGACGCCGTGCTGGACCTGGAGGTCCCCGACGAGGAGGTCGTCAAGCGGATCGCGGGCCGCCGCATCTGCCGCAACGACTCGTCGCACGTGTATCACGTGTCGTACAAGGCGCCCGCGCAGGAGGGCCTGTGCGACGAGTGCGGCGGCGAGCTGTACCAGCGTGACGACGACGCCGAGGACACCGTCCGCAAGCGGCTGGAGGTCTACCACACCCAGACCGAGCCGATCATCGACTACTACAAGGGCCAGGACCTTGTCGTGACGATCTCGGCGCTCGGCAAGGTGGACGAGGTCACGCAGCGCGCCATGGAGGCGCTGAAGCGCGAGGGCGACGAGTAGGCCGTCCCGTGCCGTGTCAGTCCGGCCGCGGTCTCCAGGACGGGGACCGCGGCCGACGCGTGAACGGCCCCGGCGCCGGTCGGGCCGGGTCCGCGTCCGTCTCCGGGGTACCCGCCCCCTTATCGTTGATGGTGTCCGTACACTCCCCGGTCGAGAAAGGCCGTTGTCGTCATGGTGCAGATCAAGACCCCCGAGCAGATCGCGAAGATGCGCGAGGCGGGGCTGGTCGTCGCCGCCATCCACGCGGCCACCCGTGAGGCGGCGGTGCCGGGTGCCACCACCAAGGACATCGACCAGGTGGCCCGCAAGGTGCTCGCGGAGCACGGCGCCAAGTCGAACTTCCTCGGGTACGGCGGCTTCCCCGCCACGATCTGCACCTCCGTGAACGAGGTCGTGGTGCACGGCATCCCGGACGACAAGACCGTCCTGAAGGACGGCGACATCATCTCCATCGACTGCGGCGCGATCGTCGACGGCTGGCACGGCGACGCGGCGTTCACGGCCTTCGTGGGGTCCGGACACGCCCCGGAGCTGATCGAGCTCTCACGGGTGACCGAGGAGTCGATGTGGGCGGGCATCGCGGCGATGAAGCAGGGCAACCGGCTGGTCGACATCTCCCGCGCGATCGAGACGTACATCCGCCGCCAGCCCAAGCCGGGCGGCGGCAAGTACGGCATCGTCCAGGACTACGGCGGCCACGGCATCGGCACCGAGATGCACATGGACCCGCACCTGCTGAACTACGTGGAGCGCCGGCGCGGCAAGGGCCCGAAGCTGGTCCCCGGCTTCTGCCTCGCGATCGAGCCGATGGTGTCCCTAGGCACCCCGAAGACCGAGGTGCTGGAGGACGACTGGACCGTCATCACGACGGACGGCACGTGGTCCTCGCACTGGGAGCACTCGGTGGCGCTGACGGAGGAGGGCCCGCTGGTGCTGACGGCGCCGGACGGCGGGAAGGCGAAGCTGGCGGAGTACGGGGTGGTGGCGGCGCCGGATCCGCTGGGGTAGCGCTCCGCTGGTTGGGCGGTTCGTGTCTTGTCCGCGGGTGGGGTGGGGCCGGTCGCGCAGTTCCTCGCGCCCCTGGTCGGGTGGGGGTGGCCTGGGCGGTGGGGTGTGGGATCGCCGGTGTGTGCGGTCCGCCGGGGCCGGTTCTTGTCTGCGGGTGGGGTGGGGCCGGTCGCGCCGTTCCCCGCGCCCCTTTGGGGCGCTTCGGTGAATGGGGGGCTTAACGATCTGCGGGGATGGGCAGTCTCACCCGATTCGTTTTTCTGGGAGCTCTGACGTAGACTGACTCGTCGGCTCTTGTGCACCCGCATGTCCGTATGCGCCCGTGAGGGAAAAGTGCAGGGGTCGATCAAGGTAGTCGATTCCGAAGGGCGAAGCGTGGCCAAGAAGCAAGGTGCCATCGAGATCGAGGGCACTGTCGTCGAGTCTCTGCCGAACGCCATGTTCAAGGTCGAGCTCCAGAACGGCCACCAGGTCCTGGCACACATCAGCGGCAAGATGCGCATGCACTACATCCGCATCCTCCCTGACGACCGGGTCGTGGTGGAGCTGTCTCCGTACGACCTGACGCGTGGCCGGATCGTCTACCGCTACAAGTAGATCTTGCCCACGTCCCGCCCCGCGCGGGACCGCCGGCAACTGACCCGGAGAACCTCACCCCATGAAGGTCAAGCCGAGCGTCAAGAAGATCTGCGACAAGTGCAGGGTGATCCGCCGTCACGGCCGGGTCATGGTCATCTGCGACAACCCGCGCCACAAGCAGCGCCAGGGCTGACGCACGACCGCACCTCTGCATCCGCAGAACTCGCGCGACGCAAGCTGAACATGTTCATACGCAGGACCCGGACCGCCGCAGAGCGGTCCGACACCCCCGGTCGGAGGCCGGGGACCCAGTTCGTACCTGGTACGGCGGCTGGGGTCCGGTACTGCGGAAGACCTCCGAAAATCAACTGGAGCCATTGAATGGCACGCGTTTCCGGTGTTGACATCCCGCGCGACAAGCGCGTGGAGATCGCCCTCACCTACGTGTTCGGCATCGGCCGGACCCTTTCGAAGGAGACGCTGGCTGCGACCGGCGTCGACCCGAACACCCGCGTTCGCGACCTCTCCGAGGAGCAGCTCGTCGCGATCCGCGAGTACGTGGACAACAACATCAAGACCGAGGGTGACCTCCGTCGCGAGATCCAGGCCGACATCCGCCGCAAGGTCGAGATCGGCACCTACCAGGGTCTGCGCCACCGTCGTGGTCTGCCTGTCCGCGGTCAGCGCACCAGCACGAACGCCCGTACCCGCAAGGGCCCGCGTCGCGCCATCGCCGGCAAGAAGAAGCCGGGCAAGAAGTAGTCCGCAGCGGACACCTGTCCACGGTCTTCGCTGTAGGACCGACCACCTCCCGTAGGAGATAAGAGATGCCCCCCAAGGGTCGTCAGGGCGCCGCCAAGAAGGTGCGCCGCAAGGAAAAGAAGAACGTCGCTCACGGCCACGCGCACATCAAGAGCACGTTCAACAACACGATCGTCTCGATCACGGACCCGTCCGGCAACGTGATCTCCTGGGCCTCCGCCGGCCACGTCGGCTTCAAGGGCTCGCGCAAGTCCACCCCCTTCGCCGCGCAGATGGCCGCCGAGTCGGCCGCCCGCCGCGCGCAGGAGCACGGCATGCGCAAGGTCGACGTCTTCGTGAAGGGTCCGGGCTCGGGCCGCGAGACGGCCATCCGTTCGCTGCAGGCGACCGGTCTCGAGGTCGGCTCCATCCAGGACGTCACCCCCACCCCGCACAACGGCTGCCGTCCGCCGAAGCGCCGCCGCGTCTGACGCGCTGCCGCGAGGTATCGAGGTTTTCGGGCGGTACGGCTCCTGCCACGGGGCCGTATCGCCCGTACCCTTGCAGTATCCGCACCCCTCCGGTGCGGTTTGGTCGGGTGTCATATAGCGGGCGCCCACGACTGAAGGAAATGATCCACACATGCTGATCGCTCAGCGTCCCTCGTTGACCGAAGAGGTCGTCGACGAGTTCCGCTCCCGGTTCGTGATCGAGCCGCTGGAGCCGGGCTTCGGCTACACCCTCGGCAACTCCCTCCGCCGTACGCTCCTCTCCTCGATCCCGGGTGCGGCGGTCACGTCCATCCGCATCGACGGCGTTCTGCACGAGTTCACCACCGTGCCGGGCGTCAAGGAGGACGTCACCGACCTGATCCTCAACATCAAGCAGCTGGTCGTCTCCTCGGAGCACGACGAGCCGGTCGTGATGTACCTGCGCAAGCAGGGCCCGGGTCTGGTCACCGCCGCCGACATCGCGCCCCCGGCCGGTGTCGAGGTGCACAACCCCGACCTCGTCCTCGCCACGCTCAACAGCAAGGGCAAGCTGGAGATGGAGCTGACCGTCGAGCGCGGTCGCGGCTACGTCTCCGCCGTGCAGAACAAGCAGGTGGGCCAGGAGATCGGCCGTATCCCGGTCGACTCCATCTACTCGCCGGTGCTCAAGGTCACGTACAAGGTCGAGGCCACGCGTGTCGAGCAGCGCACCGACTTCGACAAGCTGATCGTCGACGTCGAGACCAAGCAGGCGATGCGTCCGCGTGACGCCATGGCCTCCGCCGGTAAGACGCTGGTCGAGCTGTTCGGTCTCGCCCGCGAGCTGAACATCGACGCCGAGGGCATCGACATGGGTCCGTCCCCGACGGACGCCGCCCTGGCCGCCGACCTCGCGCTGCCGATCGAGGAGCTCGAGCTCACCGTCCGGTCGTACAACTGCCTCAAGCGCGAGGGCATCCACTCCGTGGGTGAGCTCGTGGCACGGTCCGAGGCCGACCTGCTCGACATCCGCAACTTCGGTGCGAAGTCGATCGACGAGGTCAAGGCGAAGCTGGCGGGTATGGGCCTCGCGCTCAAGGACTCGCCTCCCGGGTTCGACCCGACCGCCGCCGCTGACGCCTTCGGCGCGGACGACGACGCGGACGCGGGCTTCGTGGAGACCGAGCAGTACTAGGAGCTCGGGCCTTCCGGTCCGTACTCGGGTGCGGGTGCGCTGTGCTTGAGCGCGCAGTTGCCCGCGCCCCTTCCGGGGCGCCCCTTCGGGGACGCCCCGGATCTCCGACAGGCGACCGCCTGCTCGGATACTGACTCCGGTACCTGATACGGCCGGGGCAGACACCTAGGAGAAACACCATGCCGAAGCCCACCAAGGGTGCCCGTCTGGGCGGCAGCGCCGCGCACGAGAAGCTGCTCCTCGCGAACCTCGCGAAGGCGCTCTTCGAGCACGGCCGCATCACGACCACCGAGGCGAAGGCCCGCCGTCTGCGGCCCTACGCCGAGCGTCTGGTCACCAAGGCGAAGAAGGGCGACCTTCACAACCGCCGTCAGGTGCTCCAGGTCATCACGGACAAGAGCGTCGTCCACACGCTCTTCACCGAGATCGGCCCGCGCTACGAGAACCGCCCGGGTGGCTACACCCGCATCACCAAGATCGGTAACCGCCGTGGCGACAACGCGCCCATGGCCGTCATCGAGCTGGTCGAGGCCCTGACCGTGGCCCAGGAGGCCACCGGTGAGGCCGAGGCGGCCACCAAGCGCGCCGTCAAGGAGGCCGACCAGGCCAAGGCCGAGGAGACCAAGGCCGAGGAGACCCCGGCTGAGGACACCAAGGCCGAGGACGCCAAGGCCGACGAGGCTCCGGCCGAGGAGTCCAAGGACGCCTGAGGCTCTGCCTGACGTCGACAGCGGGTCCGTCCTTCGGGGCGGGCCCGCTTTCGCGTACCGCGTACCTGAGAGGATCTGTGTGTGAGTGACGAGGTAGGGCCCGGTTTCGTACGGGTGCGGCTGGACCTGTCGTACGACGGGACCGGGTTCTCCGGGTGGGCCAAGCAGGCCGGCGGGCGCAGGACCGTGCAGGGGGAGATCGAGGACGCGCTCCGTACGGTCACGCGGTCGAAGGACACCACGTACGAGCTGACCGTGGCCGGGCGGACCGACGCCGGGGTGCACGCGCGCGGGCAGGTCGCCCATGTGGACCTGCCGGAGCCGCTGTGGGCCGAGCACAAGGACAAGCTGCTCAAGCGGCTGGCGGGGCGGCTGCCGAAGGACGTGCGCGTCTGGGGGCTCACCGAGGCGCCCGCGGGGTTCGACGCGCGGTTCTCCGCGATCTGGCGCCGGTACGCCTACCGGGTCACCGACCACCCCGGCGGCGTCGACCCGCTGCTGCGCCACCACGTGCTCTGGCACGACTGGCCGCTCGACGTGGAGGCGATGAACGAGGCGGCCCGGGCGCTGCTCGGGGAGCACGACTTCGCCGCCTACTGCAAGCGGCGGGAGGGCGCGACGACGATCCGTACGCTGCAGGAGCTGAGTCTCGTGCGCGGGGACGACGGGATCATCACGGCGACCGTGCGGGCCGACGCCTTCTGCCACAACATGGTGCGGTCGCTGATCGGGGCACTGCTGTTCGTCGGTGACGGGCACCGGCCGCCCGACTGGCCGGGCAAGGTGCTGGCCGCCGGGGTGCGGGACTCCGCCGTGCACGTCGTACGGCCGCACGGGCTGACCCTGGAGGAGGTCGGCTACCCGGCCGACGAGCTGCTGGCCGCGCGGAACAAGGAGGCGCGGAACCGGCGGACGCTGCCGACGGCGGGGTGCTGCTGAGGGACGCGGGCGGCTGAGCCGCCCGCGTTCACCGGTCGGCCGCGGCCGACGCCTGTGCCTCGCCCCGCCGGTGGATCTGGCGGTAGGTGAACTCCTGCAGGTCGTCGCCGATGGTGAAGGCCTCGGTGCTCTGCTGCGTCACGTCCTTGCCGTCGGTGAAACCGGCGGTGGTGAAGTAGGCGTAGCGCCCGTACGAGTTCGTCGTCGTACGGCAGACCGCCGTGCGGCAGAACGTGGGGACGCCGTCGCCGGGCAGCGAGGTG
This sequence comes from Streptomyces ruber, assembly GCF_014648075.1. GTDB lineage: Bacteria > Actinomycetota > Actinomycetes > Streptomycetales > Streptomycetaceae > Streptomyces > Streptomyces ruber. Next base: position 377,250 of record NZ_BMQK01000001.1, read on the forward strand.
ATGACGCTGCCCTCGGCCCCCGCGGCCTGCCTGGCCTTGGTGGCCTGCGCCTCGCTGTCGAACAGGGCGACGCCGACCGTGACGGCGACGCCGTCCTTGCTGTACGTGACGCGCAGCACCCGGGTGCAGCCGTTGGCGGTCAGCGCCTGGACCATGGGGCCCTGCGCGACCGAGGCGCAGTCGTCCGTGGAGGCCGTGGCGCCCTTCTGGTAGACCGTGTCGCCCATGGTCAGGCGCGTGCCCGGGAAGACGCTCTCGGGGCTGATCGGCGCCGTGTCCTTCCGGGCGCTGGTGATGAAGTCCTTCGGGTCCAGCGGGGGCGGGGCCGAGGTCGGGGCGAACGACGGCTCGGCGGCGCTCGCGCTCGGGATGTCCGCGCCGGCCGACGCGTCGCCGGTGGGTCTGTCCGTGGCCTCGGCCTTGCCGTTCGCGCTGACGACGGCCACGGCGACGGCGGCTCCGACCGCGACGGTGGCGAGGGCGCCGCCGCCGATCAGCATCAGGCGGCGGCGTTTGTTGCGGGCCTCGGACGCCTCGGCGAGCGCCGCCCAGTCAGGGGTGTCGTCGCTCTGCGCGGAGAACTGCGGCTGCTGGGACGTCGGTTTCCAGGGGTCCCACTGAGGCCCCCCTTGCCCAAAACTCATGCGCCGATTTTAAGCGGGTACCGGGTGTTCCTGTCCGGCCGCGTACGGCACTTGAGCCTCCGCCGTTCCCCTGCCGTGACCTGAGCGGTGCCGCCAACGGTGACAAGGGTGACGACCGGTGACGATACGGACGGTGTGAATTCGGTCGCCGGGTGTGCTCGCATGAGCCGGCCGGGTGGCCGGCGCGGGACCGTGCCCGGCGCACCGTTTTGACCCGTCCGGGGAGGCGGGGCTATTCTTCTTGTTCGTTGTGTGTATTGGCTTGCTCATTCTCACGTGAGGGGCCCTTACACCGGTCCCCGGGCCGATGACCAGCGACCTGCACGCGGTTTGCGTCACCGTGGTGCGGTCAGGGCTGTCGTGATCGTCTTCGGTGACCTTTGTCTGGAACCTCACTGAAGAAGCGAAGGCTACGAACCGTGCGTACGTACAGCCCCAAGCCCGGCGATGTGACGCGTCAGTGGCACGTCATCGACGCTCAGGACGTCGTCCTGGGCCGTCTGGCCACCACTGCCGCCACCCTGCTGCGTGGCAAGCACAAGCCGATCTACGCGCCGCACGTCGACGCTGGTGACTTCGTCATCATCATCAACGCCGACAAGGTGCACCTGTCCGGCAACAAGCGGACCCAGAAGATGGCGTACCGCCACTCCGGCTACCCGGGTGGTCTGCGCTCCGTCCGCTACGACGAGCTGCTGGCGAAGAGCCCCGAGAAGGCGGTGGAGAAGGCCGTCAAGGGCATGCTCCCCAAGAACAGCCTCGGCCGTCAGATGCTCTCGAAGCTGAAGGTCTACTCGGGCGACCAGCACCCGCACGCTGCCCAGCAGCCGGTGCCGTTCGAGATCACCCAGGTCGCGCAGTAAGTCCGGCCACCCCCTAAGACTGAAAGAATCTGAGGAGAATCGTGGCCGAGACCACCGCTGAGCAGCCGATCGACGAGACCGTCGACATCGACAGCTACACCACCGAGACCGAGGTGCCCGTCGAGGGCGAGTACACCTCCGAGTCCCTCGCCTCCCGCTTCGGCGAGCCGCAGCCGGCCGCCGGCCTGGGCCGCCGCAAGAACGCCATCGCCCGCGTCCGGATCGTTCCGGGCTCCGGCAAGTGGAAGATCAACGGTCGCACCCTCGAGGACTACTTCCCGAACAAGGTGCACCAGCAGGAAGTCAACGAGCCCTTCAAGGTGCTCGAGCTCGAGGGCCGCTACGACATCGTCGCCCGCATCGCGGGTGGCGGCGTCTCCGGCCAGGCCGGTGCCCTCCGTCTGGGCGTCGCCCGCGCCCTGAACGAGGCCGACGTCGACAACAACCGCGGCCCGCTCAAGAAGGCCGGCTTCCTCCGCCGCGACGACCGTGCGGTCGAGCGCAAGAAGGCCGGTCTCAAGAAGGCCCGCAAGGCTCCGCAGTACAGCAAGCGCTAAACCGCGCTCGCTGCGCCGCGCGCAGCATGTATCGCATCGCCCCGGCGGCACTTCCCGTGCCGCCGGGGCGGTTCGTTTACGAGGGACACGGCCCAGGTCGTCCAGGAGGCGACACCGGTTCGAACACCGGCCTGCGCCACAACCACCAGCGGGTGAAGTGAGTCGGACAGGCTGGAAACAGGCCCGGGGCGTATACGTGGTCCGGGCGACGCCTGACACTCGGGCGTGGGCCGCACAATCTTCAGCAAGTTCGGAGGACACCACAGTGGGACGACTCTTCGGCACGGACGGCGTGCGCGGTGTCGCCAACGCGGATCTGACGGCCGAGATGGCCCTCGGCCTCTCCGTCGCGGCGGCGCACGTGCTCGCCGAGGCGGGTACGTTCGCGGGCCACAAGCCGGTGGCGGTGGTCGGACGGGATCCGCGCGCGTCCGGGGAGTTCCTGGAGGCCGCCGTGGTGGCGGGCCTCGCCAGCGCGGGCGTGGACGTCCTGAGCGTCGGGGTGCTGCCCACCCCGGCCGTCGCCCACCTCACCGGGGCGCTCGGCGCGGACCTCGGCGTGATGCTGTCCGCCAGCCACAACGCCATGCCCGACAACGGCATCAAGTTCTTCGCCCGCGGCGGCCACAAGCTCGCCGACGATCTGGAGGACCGGATCGAGGCCGTGTACGAGGAGCACCGCACCGGAGCGCCGTGGGACCGGCCCACGGGCGCGGGCGTCGGGCGCGTCAGGGCGTACGGCGAGGGCTTCGACCAGTACGTGGAGCATCTGACCGGGGTGCTGCCGCACCGCCTCGACGGCCTGAAGGTCGTCCTCGACGAGGCGCACGGCGCGGCCGCCCGGGTCTCGCCCGAGGCCTTCAAGCGCGCGGGCGCCGAGGTGATCACCATCGGCGCCGAGCCCGACGGACTCAACATCAACGACGGCTGCGGCTCCACCCACCTGGACCTGCTGCGCGCCGCCGTGGTCGAGCACGGCGCGGACCTCGGCATCGCGCACGACGGCGACGCCGACCGCTGCCTCGCCGTGGACCACGAGGGCACCGAGGTCGACGGCGACCAGATCCTCGCCGTGCTCGCGCTGGCGATGCGGGAGCGGGGCGCGCTGCGCTCGGACACCGTCGTCGCGACCGTCATGTCCAACCTGGGCTTCAAGCTCGCCATGGAGCGGGAGGGCATCGGGGTCGTCTCCACGGCGGTCGGCGACCGGTACGTGCTGGAGGAGATGAAGGAGCACGGCTACGCCCTCGGCGGCGAGCAGTCCGGGCACGTGATCATCTCGGACCACGCCACCACCGGCGACGGCACGCTCACCGGGCTGCTGCTGGCGGCCCGGGTGGCAGAGACCGGCCGCGGTCTCAAGGACCTTGCGTCCGTGATGGAGCGGCTGCCGCAGGTGCTGATCAACGTGCCCGACGTCGACAAGTCGCGGGTCCGTACGTCCGGGGAACTGTCCACCGCCGTGTCCGAGGCCGAGCGGGAGCTGGGTGCCACCGGGCGGGTGCTGCTGCGGCCCTCCGGCACCGAGCCGCTGGTCCGGGTCATGGTCGAGGCCGCGGACCTGGAGCAGGCGCGTTCCGTGGCGGGGCGGCTGGCGGACGTGGTGAAGTCGGCGCTCGGTTAGCCGCGGTTGGCCTTCGTCGCCGTACGCGCGCGCTGCCTGGCCCAGAACCACTTCTGGGCCAGCAGCGTGAGCGTGCCGGCCACGATGATGCCCAGCAGGTTCAGCAGGAGCTGCTCGGTGGAGCCCCAGGTCTGGCCGGTGTCGCCGTAGCTCAGGGCGACGGCCGCGTTGGCGGCGGCCGGGACCGTCGTCACGGAGATGGCCACGCCGATCAGCAGGCCGGACTTGGCCGAGGTCAGCGACAGGGTGCCGGCGATGCCCGCGAGGACCGCCACGACGAGGGAGAACGCGTCGGGGGCGTACACGAAGCCGGTGGCCGGCCGCTCGCCCTGCAACCGGCTCTCGCTGAACAGCCCGACCGCGTCCATGAACAGGCTGAATCCCACCGTCACCGCCATGGCCACCGCGAAGCCCACCAGCAGTGCGACCAGCGAGCGTGCGGCCAGGCGGTGCTGCCGCCGGACCACGGCGGTGGAGATCCCGGCCAGCGGGCCGAACTCGGGTCCGACCGCCATCGCGCCCACGATCAGCACCGCGTTGTCGAGCACCACGCCGCAGGCCGCGATCATGGTGGCCAGCGTGATGAACGCGAGGTAGGTGAAGGAGAGCGTCGACTCCTCGTGCGTCTCCTCCACCAGGTGCTCCCACAGCACCGCGTCCGCGCCCTCGCCCGGGGCCTCCCTCTCGGCCCGGTCGGCGCGCCGGGACAGGGTCAGACCGACGCCGTCGACGGCGATGGACCCCGAGTGGTCGATCCCCAGCTCCTTCAGCCCGGTGAGCAGTTCGTCGCCCGCCTCGCGGGCCACGTCGCACATCACGACGTCGCCCGCCGGTTCGCGGGCGGCGCCCGGCAGGACGACGAGGTGGGTGGTGCCGACCGTCCGCTCGATCAGCCGGACCACGTCGTCGGTCCTGCCGGACGGGGTGAGGAGGCGCAGGTGCAGCATGCCCGCAGGGTAGCCGCGCGAGGTGACGCGGGTGGCGGGGTCAGAGCTTGCGCAGGCGGAGCCGCTGCACCTTGTGGTCGGGGCCCTTGCGCAGGACCAGGGTGGCGCGGCCGCGCGTCGGGGCCACGTTCTCGGTGAGGTTCGGCCGGTTGATCGTCCGCCAGGTGGTGCGGGCGTAGTCGAGGGCCTCCTCCTCCGAGACCTGGGTGTACTTGCGGAAGTACGACGACGGGTCCTGGAAGGCCGTCTCGCGCAGCTTGCGGAACCGGTTGAGGTACCACCGCTCGATGTCCTCGGTGCGGGCGTCGACGTACACGCTGAAGTCGAAGTAGTCGGCGAGACCGACCCGGGTGCGGCCGTCCTTGCCGGGCAGGGCGGGCTGGAGGACGTTGAGGCCCTCGACGATGAGGATGTCGGGGCGGCGCACCGTGAGCTTCCGTCCGGGCACGATGTCGTAGATCAGGTGGGAGTAGACGGGCGCCGTCACCTCGGGCTTGCCCGCCTTGACGTCGGCGACGAAACGGGTCAGGGCGCGGCGGTCGTACGACTCGGGGAACCCCTTGCGCGACATCAGGCCGCGGGCCTGGAGCTCGCGGGTGGGAAACAGGAAACCGTCGGTGGTGACCAGCTCGACGCGCGGGTGCTCGGGCCAGCGGGAGAGCAGGGCCTGGAGCAGACGGGCGACCGTGGACTTGCCCACGGCGACCGAGCCGGCGACGCCTATGACGAAGGGGGTGCCGGACTGGGAGCCCTGCTCGCCGAGGAAGGTGTTCAGGGCACTCCTGAGCCCGTCCGTGGCGCCGACGTACAGATTGAGCAGGCGCGACAGCGGCAGGTAGATGTCACGGACCTCGTCGAGGTCGATGACGTCGCCCAGGCCGCGCAGTTTCTCCACCTCCTCCGCAGTGAGCGGCAGGGGAGTCTTGTCCCTGAGGGCGCTCCACTCGGTACGGGTGAGGTCGACGTAGGGAGTCGCCTCCGGCCTGGGCCGGTGGGCGCTCCGCGGCAACGAGGAGACCGGTGAGTTCACGCTCCATTGTTACGGGCGTGCGAACGGGGCGGCGGGGTGGAGTGCGTCACTGGTCCGTCACGTGACGCGTCTCATGTGACGCTTGTGTCCGTTGTATCCCATGTGTCGACATGTGGTCTCGGTACGCAGGGGGTCTGTGTGTGAATCGTGGATGTAATCTGCATCCACTGACGACGGGGGGTGCGGTTCGGATGTTCAAAGCCCTGCGCATACGGGGATGGGGCGCCGCTCGCCGGAGATCCGGTCGATCCGGACGCGACGGCACCGATCACGCGGGCCGCGTGCTCAGCGAGCTGGCGACGGACCTGCCGGACGAGGACCTGACCGAGGACCTCGACGATTCGCTTGACATGTACCGGATGGGAAGTAAGCCGCCGGGCGAGGAGGCGGAGTACCTGGAGATGCTCCGGGAGGCCAGGGACCGGATCGAGCGGGGGTACTGAGCGGGCGGGCCGCGCCACCGGTACCGGCACCGGTGGCGCTACCGCTACCGGTCAGGCGCCGCTGATGTCGCGCCAGACGGCCGGGATCGCCTCCGCCACGTCATGGGCGCCCGCCGGGGCGCCGTCCGCGGCGTGCCGGCCCGCGAGGCCGTGGACGTACGCGGCCGCGCCCGCCGCGTCCAGGGCGGACAGCCCGGAGGCCAGCAGCGAACCGGCGAGACCGGACAGGACGTCACCGCTGCCCGCGGTGGCCAGCCACGGCGTGCCGGTCGGATTGACGCGGACCGTGCCGCCGTCCGGGCCGGCGATCAGTGTGGTCGACCCCTTGAGGAGCACGGTCGCCCGGTAGCGCGCGGCGAGCTCGCGCACCGCCGGCAGACGCGCCCCCTCCACCTCCTCGCGCGCCGTGCCGAGCAGCGCGGCGGCCTCGCCCGCGTGCGGGGTCATCAGGGTGGGCGCGGTCCGGGCCCGTACGGCGTCCCGGTCGGCGAGCCGCAGACCGTCCGCGTCCAGGAGCACGGGTACGTCGCTGTCGAGCACCTCGGCCACGGGCCCCGCGTCGTCCCCGGCGCCCGGACCCACGACCCAGGCCTGCACCCGGCCGGCCCGTCCCGGCCCCTGGTCGGACACGAGGGTCTCCGGGAAACGGGCGATCACTGCCTTACCGGCCGGGCCCACGTACCGCACGGCTCCGGCGCCGCCGCGCAGCGCGCCCCACACGGCGAGGACGGCCGCGCCCGGATAGCGGGCCGACCCGGCGGCGATGCCCACGACGCCCCGGCGGTACTTGTCGCTCTCGGCGGAGGGCCGGGGGAGCAGCGCGGCGACGTCGGCGTGCTGCAACGCCTCCAGCTCGCCCTCGGCGGGCAGGTCGAGCCCGATGTCGACGAGACGTACGGACCCGGCGTACTCGCGCCCCGGGTCGATCAGCAGCCCCGGCTTGTGCGTGCCGAACGTGACGGTCAGGTCGGCGCGGACGGCGGGACCGCGCACCTCGCCGGTGTCGGGCTCGATGCCGCTGGGGAGGTCCACGGCGACGACCGCGGCGCGGGCGGCGGCGGCCCGCTCGGCCAGCGCGGCGGCGTCGGGGCGCAGCCCGCCCCTGCCGCCGATCCCGACGATGCCGTCGACGACGAGGTGGGCCCGGTCGATGTGCTGTCCGGCGGTACCGGGCCGGGCGACCGTGCCGCCCGCCCGGCGCAGCGCGGCCAGCCCGCCGGGGTGCGCGCGGTCGGGGCTGAGCAGCACGGCCGTGACGCCCGCGCCGCGCCGGGCCAGCCGGGCCCCGGCGTACAGGGCGTCGCCGCCGTTGTCGCCGCTGCCGACGAGCAGCACGATCCGGCTGCCGTAGACGCGGCCGAGCAGATCGGCACAGGCGGCGGCGAGCCCGGCGGCGGCGCGTTGCATGAGGGTGCCGTCGGGGAGGCGGGCCATGAGGTCGCGTTCGGCGGCTCGGACGGTGTCGACGGTGTACGCGGTACGCATGCTGTCGAGTGTCCCCCGGAAACGGCCGGTCCTGCAGTGCCCGGCCCGGACGGCTAGCCCTCGGCGATCACGACCGCCGAGGCCACGCCCGCGTCGTGGCTCAGCGAGACGTGCCAGGAGGTGACGCCCAACTCGGCGGCGCGGGCGGCCACCGTGCCGGTCACCCGGAGCCGGGGCCGCCCGCTGTCCTCGACGTAGACCTCGGCGTCCGTCCAGTGCAGCCCCGCCGGGGCGCCGAGCGCCTTGGCGAGGGCCTCCTTCGCAGCGAACCGGGCGGCGAGGGAGGCGGTGCCGCGGCGCTCCCCGCCGGGCAGCAGCAGCTCGCTCTCCAGGAAGAGCCGCCGGGCCAGCGAGGGAGTGCGCTCCAGGGATGCGCCGAAGCGCGCGATCTCGGCCACGTCGATGCCGACCCCGATGATGCTCATGGGGAGCAGCCTATGGGCTGGTCACCTCTGGTCGGATCCCGCAGCGGGAGCGTCCGGCTCCTCGTCGAACAGGTCCTCCGCGCGCTCGACCGTTCCGGCCCGGTTGAGCCAGTCGTCCATGCGGAACAGATCGGTGCACGTGGTGATGCGCCGGCGCAGGTCGTCGGAGACGGGGAGACCGCGCAGCTCCAGAATGCGCAGGACGCCCTTGGCTTCGCCCCTGGCCTCGCCCTTGGCCAGTCCTGCGGCTTCGCCCTTGGCCAGCCCTGCGGCTTCGCCCTTGGCCAGCCCTTCGGCCTCGCCCTTGGCCTTGCCGTCCAGGTAGGCCTCCTCGTAGATCGTGCCCCTGCCCGGGAAGTACGTGATGACCATCTTCGCCAGCTCTCTCCATGTCTCGCGGGCCGGAGTGTCCTCCAGTCCGATGTCTACCCATTCCGACCAGTACGTGGCCGTGGCTTTGTCGAATGACCGCATCCCGCGGGCGAGCAACTCCAGTATGGGAGCGATGTCCTTGCTCTCGCTGTGCACGACGGCACTGAGCGTCGCAAGGGCTGGTTCCCGCGCCACCTCCGACTCGTCGGTGATGCGGGGGACGGTGTCCGGGCCCAGGACGAAGGGGCGGGTGACCTGCGTCGCCCAGGGCCCGACCCGGCACTCGAAGGGGCCGGCCGCCCAGGTCGCGGTGGACCGGTTGCGGCAGACGGTGACGAGCAGTACCGGCAGGTCGAACTTGGCGTGCAGATAGCTCACGTAGTACGCCCAGTTGGCTCCCTTGTCCGGAGCGCGCTTGGTCTGGGCCTCGATGGCGAGCAGGAAGCCGTCGCCCTCGGACGGCTCCACCTTCAGCACCGTGTCGACGCGGCGCTCCAGCGGTCGGATCTCGGTCGCGTCGGGCGTGAGGGCTTCGATGACCGCCTTCAGGGGCGGCGGAAGTCCCAGTGCCTCGAAGACGGGAGCGAGGACCTCCGGATGATCTTGGAAGATCCGGTGCGAGGTCTCGTGGGTGGATGTGACCATGTGCGCAACCTTGGGGGAGTGCGGGAGCAGCCGTACCGGCAATCGGGGGTAATCACCCGTTCGAGGGGCGGAGGTGCGTTCACGCCGCCCCGGTCAGCTCGCACCACACGTACTTTCCCCGGTTGCCGTTCCTGGTCAGCGGCTGCCATCCCCACAGGTCGGCGCAGGCCCGGATCAGTTCCAGTCCGCGGCCGTCTTCCGGTTCGGTGGCTGACTCGGGTGGAGGGGACGGCTCCAGTGGCCGGGGGTCGGCGTCCCAGGCGCCGATGCGCAGGACGCCTGCCGACCAGCCCACCCGTAGGGCTGCGGGGCTCTCGGTGTGGCGTACGGCGTTGGTGATCAGCTCGGTGGCCAGGAGTTCGGCCAGGTCGGTCAGGTGGGCCAGGCCGTGCAGGGTGAGGATGAGGCGGAGGGTGCGGCGGCTGATCGTGACGGCGCGGGGGTCGTGGGGGATGTTGAGGGAGTACTCCCAGTGATCGTGTCCGGGCATGCGGCAACTCCGTTGGTGGTGTGAGGGGTTGCGGTAGGCGGGCGGTGGCAGTGCCGCAGCCGTCGTGGCAGGACGGAGTGGTGCGCTTCCGGGGTCCCGGTGTTCCGCAGCGTGTGCGTCGCGACACTCAACGTAGGTCTATAGATTCATGTCGAGCATGCCGATCGCGTAATCTGACTCCGAACGGGTCGCCCTTGCCGACGCGTTGAACGGAGGGGCACCAATGGCCTTGAGGCGTGAGCCCACGGCGCGGCAGACGCGTCTGGCCACCGAACTGCGGAGGCTTCGCGACGCCGCGGGCCTCACCGCGCGCGAGGCCGCGGCGCTGCTGGGAGTGGGCGCTGCCCAGATCAGCCATATCGAGTCGGCACTCGCCGGCGTGAGTGAGGCGAGGCTGCGCCGTCTCGCAGCCCACTACGCCTGCACGGACGCCGCGTTCATCGACGCCCTGGTCGTCATGGCGACCAACCGGACACGCGGTTGGTGGGAGGACTACCGGGGCCGGCTCCCCACGATGTACATGGACCTCGCCGAGCTGGAGCACCACGCCACGCATCGGCGTGACGTGGAGTTCCTCTACATTCCCGGCCTGCTCCAGACGGAGGACTACGCCCGCGCGGTCTTCTCGTACCAGGTTCCCGCACTGCCTGGCAGCGAAGTGGATCTGCGTGTCCGTCATCGGATGGAGCGCAAGGTCATCACGGAAGGCCCGGCCCCGGTTCCGTACGAAGCGGTGATCCACGAAGCGGCGCTGCGCATCAGGGTCGGCACCCGGAGTGCGGCACGGGCCCAGCTCGCGCGGGTTCTGGAACTCTCCGAGGCGGACCACGTCACCGTGCGGGTCATCCCGTTCGAACTGGATGGTTTCGCGGGCGCCTGGAGCACAATGATGCTGGTGGGCGGAGCGGTTCCCAGACTGGACACTGCTGTTCGCGATGCGCCTCACGGCACGGTTCTCATCGATTCCGAGGCGCAACTCGGCGTCTTTCGAACGCTCTTCCATAAGGTGGAGAGGGTGTCACTCGACGTCGAGCGGTCGCGTGACTTCATCCACAGGTTGGCCAAGGAACTGTGAGGCGTGTCGTGATCACTCCCGGCAACTGGCGTAAGTCGTCCTACTCCGGCGGAGGTGAGGGCAACAACTGCGTGGAGATAGCGAACTCGCGGACCCACATCACCATCCGCGACTCGAAAACCCCGGCCAGGACCCCCCTCACCGTCCCGGCCGGAGCCTTTGTCGCCTTCATCGGCGCGCTGAAGAGCGCGCCGGTCAGCCCAGCTTCTTGAGCTGGGCGTCCAGGACGGCCGTCGGGAACTCGAAGTCCTCGCCGGTCGCGGCGGAGGCCAGGTTCGCGGCGCTGACGGAGGCGACGGTGGCGCCCTTGCGCACCACGACGGCCTTGAAGGGCATCGTCGTGCCGCCCTCGACGGTCACCGTCAGGGTCATCGCGACGGCCTCGTCCGCACCCTTGGGCGCCTCGGTCCCGGCGACCTTCGTGACGGGAAGCTCCTGGCCCAGCGCGGTGGCGGTGAAGCCGCCGGCGCACTTCTCCAGGGCCGCCTTGGTGTCCTTGAACACCGTCTCGGCGCCGCCGTCCTCGTAGGAGGCGAGCGTCACGACGGCCTTCTCGGCGTCGAGGCCGGCCAGCATGGCGTCCTCGGACGAGGCGTCGGCGCCGGACGGCTTCTCGGCCTCTCCCTCATAGATCCGCTTCACCGTCGCCACGGGCTCGCCCTGGGCGGCGCCGGCCTGGACGAAGGCGAGCGGCGCGCAGGCCGCGTTGTCGGTCTTGACCTGGTCTGTCGTGACGTCGTCCGCCCCGGTGACCTCGGTCTCGACCTCGCCGCCCTCGACGTCCCCCTGCGCCAGCGCCGCCTTCTCCAGGTCCGCGGCGCTCAGCGCCTTCGCGGCGGCGGGCTCCGCGGCCGCCGCCGAGGCGGAGGCCGTGGTCTCGCTCTTGGTGCCGGCCGCCTCGGCGCCCTCGTCGGACGAGCCGCCGCAGGCGGTGGCGAGGAGGGCGAGGGTGGCGGCCGAGGCGGCGAGGCCGACGCGGCGAACAGCGGTGGTTCTCACGTGAGTTGGTTCTTTCTCTCCCCCACCGCGGTGAGTCCGCGGTGCTTTACCCGCACATTACTCACAGCGGCTTCACAAACAATCACGCGTTCGCCGACCGGTATCCGACTGTGACGTGTTCTCACTCCACCGTGACCGATTTCGCCAGGTTCCGCGGCTGGTCCACCTCGTTCCCCCGGGCCGTCGCCAGCTCGCAGGCGAACACCTGCAACGGCACCGTCGCCACCAGCGGCTGGAGGAGGGTCGGTGTGACGGGGATGCGGACCAGGTGGTCGGCGTACGGGACCACCGCCTCGTCGCCCTCCTCCGCGATGACGATCGTGCGGGCGCCCCGCGCGCGGATCTCCTGGATGTTGGAGACGACCTTGTCGTGCAGGACCGAGCGGCCCCGTGGGGACGGCACGACGACCACGACCGGCAGGTCCTCCTCGATCAGCGCGATCGGGCCGTGCTTCAGCTCGCCCGCCGCGAAGCCCTCGGCGTGCATGTAGGCCAGTTCCTTGAGCTTCAGGGCGCCCTCCAGGGCCACGGGATAGCCCACGTGGCGGCCGAGGAACAGCACCGTGTCCTTGTCCGCCAGGGTGCGCGCCAGGTCCCGTACCGGTTCCATCGTCCCGAGGACCTCCTCCACCGCGCCCGCGATGTGCGACAGGTCCCTCACGACCGCCTGGATCTCGTCGCCCCACTTCGTGCCGCGCACCTGCCCCAGGTACAGCGCCACCAGGTAGCACGCCACCAGCTGGGTGAGGAACGCCTTCGTGGACGCGACCGCCACCTCCGGGCCCGCGTGCGTGTACAGCACCGCGTCCGACTCGCGCGGGATCGTCGAACCGTTGGTGTTGCAGATCGCCAGCACCTTGGCGCCCTGCTCGCGGGCGTGCCGCAGCGCCATCAGGGTGTCCATGGTCTCGCCGGACTGGGAGATCGCGACGACGAGGGTGCGGGGGTCCAGGATCGGGTCGCGGTAGCGGAACTCGCTCGCCAGCTCCACCTCGCACGGGATGCGCGTCCAGTGCTCGATGGCGTACTTGGCGATGAGGCCCGCGTGGAACGCCGTACCGCACGCGACGATCACCACCTTGTCCATCTCGCGCAGCTCCGAGGCGGTGATCCGCACCTCGTCCAGGGAGAGGGACCCGGCCGCGTCGATACGGCCGAGCAGGGTGTCGGCGACCGCCCTGGGCTGCTCGGCGATCTCCTTGAGCATGAAGTAGTCGTAGCCGCCCTTCTCGGCGGCCGACGCGTCCCAGCCCACGTGGTAAGCGCGCGCGTCGTCGGCGGGCCGGCCGTCGAAGCCGGTGATCCTGATCGCGTCCCGGCGCAGCTCCACCACCTGGTCCTGGCCCAGCTCGACCGCCGACCGCGTGTGCGCGATGAACGCGGCGACGTCCGAGGCGAGGAAGGATTCGTCCTCGCCGACGCCCACCACGAGCGGTGAGTTCCGCCGCGCCCCGACCACCACGTCCGGGTCGTCCGCGACCACGGCGACCAGTGTGAACGCGCCCTCCAGCCGGAGGCTCACCAGCCGCATGGCCTCCGCGAGGTCCGCGCACGAGGAGAACTCCTCGGCCAGCAGATACGCGACCACCTCGGTGTCCGTCTCGGAGCGCAGGTCGTGGCCCCGGTCCGCCAGCTCGGCCCGCAGCGCGGCGAAGTTCTCGATGATCCCGTTGTGGACGACGCCCACCCGGCCCGCGCCGTCGAGGTGCGGATGGGCGTTCACGTCGGTGGGGCCGCCATGGGTGGCCCAGCGGGTGTGGCCGATGCCCGTGCCGCCGGCCGGCAGCGGACGGACGCTCAGTTCCTTCTCCAGATTGACCAGTTTCCCGGCCTTCTTCGCGGCGGCCAGGCTCCCGTCGGCCAGGACCGCGACGCCCGCCGAGTCGTAGCCCCGGTACTCCAGCCGCTTGAGGCCGGCGAGAACGACGTCCAGCGCGGAGCGCCCGCCCACGTACCCCACGATTCCGCACATACCAACCCTTTCGGCCCGCCGGATCGCTGCTGTCCGCAGTCGCGCATGCCCTCTGAGTGCTGCGTGCTGCGTGGCGATATGTTCGCAGTCGTCGGGGATGTCGCGTAACCGGTGCGCGGGCGGAGCCGGGCGGAGCCCCGGTTCGGAGGAGCCGGGAACCGGCCGCGGTCCCGGTCCGGGTGAGCCGGGGGCTCTCGTGCCCCTCTGAGACACTGGGGGCGTTATGACTGGTACGACGACACCGCATCCGCCGAGCGCGCCGCTCAGGGCCCGCGCCGAGATCGACCTCGCCGCCCTGCGGGCCAATGTGCGCGCGTTGCGCGCCCACGCACCGAAGGCGCAGCTCATGGCCGTCGTCAAGTCCGACGCGTACGGCCACGGAGCGGTGCCGTGCGCCCGCGCGGCGCTGGAGGCGGGGGCGGCCTGGCTGGGCACGGCCACGCCCGAGGAGGCGCTGGCCCTGCGCGCGGCCGGGCTGCCGGGGCGCCTCATGTGCTGGCTGTGGACGCCGGGCGGCCCGTGGCAGGAGGCCGTCGAGGCCGATGTCGACGTGTCGGTCAGCGGGCTGTGGGCGCTGCGGGAGGTCACCGGGGCCGCGGCCCGGGCGGGCGTACGCGCGCGCGTGCACCTCAAGGCCGACACGGGGCTCGGCCGCTCCGGCTGCCAGCCCCACGACTGGCCGGAGCTCGTCGCCGCCGCGCTGCGCGCCGAGGCCGACGGGCTGATCCGGGTCGTCGGGCTCTGGTCGCACTTCGCCTGCGCCGACGAGCCCGGCCACCCCTCCGTCGCGGCCCAGCTCACCCGCTTCCGCGAGATGGTCGCGCACGCCGAGGAGCGGGGCGTCCGCCCCGAGGTGCGGCACATCGCCAACTCGCCGGCCACCCTCACGCTGCCCGAGGCCCACTTCGACCTCGTACGCACCGGGATCTCGCTCTACGGCATCTCGCCCAGTCCCGAGGTCGGCACCCCGGCGGACTTCGGGCTGCGTCCGGTGATGACGCTCAGTGCCTCGCTCGCCCTGGTGAAGCACGTCCCGGGGGGCCACGGCGTCAGCTACGGGCACCACTACACCACCCCGGGCGCCACCACCCTCGGCCTCGTGCCCGTCGGGTACGCGGACGGCATCCCGCGCCACGCCTCCGGCACCGGACCGGTGCTGGTGGCCGGCAAGTGGCGCACGGTCGCGGGGCGGATCGCGATGGACCAGTTCGTGGTCGACCTGGGCGGGGACGAACCGCCCGTCGGCGCGCGGGCCGTGCTCTTCGGACCGGGTGACGCGGGCGAGCCCACCGCCGAGGACTGGGCGAAGGCGGCGGGCACCATCGCGTACGAGGTCGTCACGCGCATCGGAACGCGCGTTCCCCGCGTCTATACGGACAATGGCGACCTTCAGGGCAGCGTCGACGCCGCTGTGTGAAGCACGGACGACCGCTCACGTTAATCCGCACCGTACGGGTGACCCCATAGGTATGCGGACCGCGAGCGCAGCACCACCACGACCAGAGGACGACACGAGACGCACCGGGGGGCCGGACAGGTCACCTGGTCGCGGCGGACGGGAGCGGGACGTGAGCGAGAGCAGCGCGGAGGCGATGGAGGCGGTCGCGGACGCGGCCGCCTCCGGCGCCGCATCCTGGCGCCGGGCCGGCCTCGCGGGCGCGGCCATAGGCGTGGTGGCCGCGGGGGCCGCCGCCGGAGTCGCCATCGAACGGCTCACCGTGGGACGCGGCATGCGCAGGAAGGCGCGGCTCGCACTCGACTCGGCCGGTCCCTACGGGGCGCTGCGCGGCACGCCCGGCAAGGCGCAGGCGGACGACGGCACCGAGCTGTACTACGAGGTGGACGAGGTCGAGCAGGACGCCGGCCTCGGCCCGCGCAGGCGCCGGCTCTTCGGGCGCAGGACCCCGGCCCCCGTCACCGTCGTCTTCAGCCACGGTTACTGCCTCAACCAGGACTCCTGGCACTTCCAGCGGGCCGCGCTGCGCGGGGTGGTGCGGACCGTGCACTGGGACCAGCGCAGCCACGGGCGCTCGGGGCGCGGCGCGGCCCAGCTGGAGGACGGGACGCCGGTCTCCATAGACCAGCTCGGCCGCGATCTGAAGGCGGTCATCGACGAGGCCGCGCCCCGGGGGCCGATCGTGCTGGTCGGGCACTCCATGGGCGGCATGACGGTGATGGCGCTGGCCGCCCAGTTCCCGGAGCTGGTCCGGGAGCGGGTCGTGGGCGTCGCCCTCGTGGGCACGTCGTCGGGGCGGCTCGGCGAGGTGAACTTCGGGCTGCCGGTCGCGGGCGTCAACGCCGTACGGCGGGTCCTCCCCGGAGTGCTGAAGGCGCTCGGGCAGCGGGCCGAACTGGTGGAGAGAGGCCGCCGGGCCACGGCCGACCTGTTCGCCGGGATCATCAAGCGGTACTCGTTCGCGACGCGGGACGTGGACCCGTCGGTCGCGCGCTTCGCCGAGCGGATGATCGAGGGCACCCCGATCGACGTGGTCGCCGAGTTCTACCCGGCCTTCAACGACCACGACAAGACCGAGGCGCTGGCCCACTTCGCCGGCCTGCCGGTGCTCGTCCTGGCCGGGGTCGACGACCTGGTCACCCCGAGCGGGCACAGCGAGGCGATCGCCGACCTGCTCCCCGACGCCGAACTGGTGCTCATACCGGACGCCGGGCACCTGGTGATGCTGGAGCACCCCGAGGCCGTCATAGACCGGCTCGCCGACCTCCTCACGCGCGCGCGGGAGAGGGCGCGCGGTGCGGGAGGCTACCGTGGGGGCCATGGAAGCACCAGCAGCACCGTCCACCCCCGCTGAGGTTCCCGTGCCGGACGCCACCGCCGAACTGACCGTCGACTCCCCGGACGAGATGCGGGAGCTGGGCCGCCGCCTCGCCGGGCTGCTGCGCGCGGGCGACCTCGTGATGCTCACCGGGGAGCTCGGCGCCGGCAAGACGACCCTGACCCGGGGGCTCGGCGAGGGACTGGGCGTGCGGGGGGCGGTCACCTCCCCGACGTTCGTCATCGCGCGCGTGCACCCCTCCCTGGCGGACGGGCCGCCGCTCGTCCACGTCGACGCGTACCGCCTGGGCGGCGGGCTCGACGAGATGGAGGACCTCGACCTCGACGTGTCCCTGCCGGACTCGGTGGTCGTCGTGGAGTGGGGCGAGGGCAAGGTCGAGGAGCTGACCGAGGACCGTCTGCACCTGCTGATCCACCGGGCGGCGGGCGACACGACGGACGAGGTGCGGCACGTCACCCTGACGGGTGTCGGGGAACGGTGGGCGGCGACGGACCTGAGCGTTCTCGCCTCCTGAGGACCACGACGGCGGCACGGCCCGCGACGCGGCCGGGCCCGGGTGCGAAGGCACCCGGGCCCGGCCGCGTCGTTTCACGGCTCCCGCGCGTTAACCGACAAGGCGTCGGGAAGATATTGCGTTCCGGGTCCCGGGCGTGGTCACATGGTATCCAGTCCGTGGTTAGGTTTACCTAACCATGCCCGCCCCCACGTCCAGGAGGCGTCCATGCAGGCTTCAGAGCACGCTCCGGAACGCGACGAGGCGCTGCCGCGCACGCCGCCCGCCACGAAGGCGCCGGGAACGGCCGGAGTGCCGATGCGGGACCTGCTGGCGTCGTGCGCCGCCGCCAGGGTGATCTCCACACCCCCGAGCGCCCCTGCTGCCGCGTACCCGGCGCGGGGGGAGCGGCGGCACCCCGAGGCCGCGTAGCCGCCGCGCGCCTACTTCACCACGACGACCGTGGCCCCGATCGTCGCGAACTCCCACATCGCCGCGCCGTCCTCGCGGGACTCCCGGATGCCGCCCGTCCTCGCGGTCGGGTCGGGCGAGGGCGTGGAGCCGTCGACCGCGGCGCTGAAGCCGATCGGGACGCCGTCGACCGTCGTGAAGAGGACGACGTTCTCGATGGGCACGCCGTCGGAGCCGGTGACCGCGTTGTTGCGGGAGGTGACCTGGTACGTGCCCGGGGCCGGCTCGACGGGGCTCGGGGTGACCGTGAAGGTGCGCCGGACCTTCCCGTCCGCGCCGACCAGCCACACGCGGTCCGCGCCGAGCGCGTACACGACCCGCTCGCCGAGGCCGGAGTCCGCGGGCAGGGCCGTCGGGTCCTGCGTCGGCGAGGGCGCCGGCGACCCGGTGGACCCCGGTGCCGCCGAGGCCGAGGCGGCCGGCCGGCCCAGGTCGTCGGGCACGTTGGCCGACGCCTGGTAGGCGAGGAAACCGACTGCGGCGATGGCCGCCGCGGTGAGCCCGGCCACAAATCCCGAGCTGCTACTGGCCACCTTCTGCGCCCACCCTTCGAACGTCCGTGCGTCATCAATATCACTGGTGCGTACGTCTCGCAGTGACGGTAGCAGCAGGGGAGGGGCGGGCCGGGTCGGCAGCCTGTCCGGCTCGGGCGCCGTAGGCTGTTTGCGTGCTCTTGCTCGCTCTGGATACCGCCACTCCCGCCGTCACCGTCGCCCTGCACGACGGGACGGCCGTCGTCGCCTCGTCGAGCCAGGTGGACGCGCGCCGGCACGGGGAGCTGCTGCTGCCCGCCGTCGACCGGGTCCTGGCCGAGGCGGGCACACGCCTCGACGCCGTCACCGCCGTCGTCGTCGGCACCGGACCCGGCCCGTACACCGGGCTGCGCGTCGGCCTGATGACCGCCGACACCTTCGGCCTCGCCCTCGGGGTCCCCGTCCACGGCCTGTGCACGCTGGACGCCCTCGCCTTCGCCACCGACCTCGACGGGCCGTTCGTCGTGGCGACGGACGCCCGCCGCAAGGAGGTGTACTGGGCGCGCTACGCGGACTCCCGCACCCGCGTCACCGAGCCCGCCGTCGACCGCCCCGCGGACATCGCCGACGAGGTCGCCGGACTGCCCGCCGTCGGCGCGGGCGCGCTGCTCTACCCGGACACCTTCTCCGAGGCGCACGGGCCGGAGCACGTGTCGGCCGCCGCGCTCGCCTCCCTGGCGGCCGGGAGACTGGCCGCGGGGGAGGAGCTGCCCGCGCCCCGGCCCCTGTACCTGCGCCGCCCCGACGCGCAGGTGCCCAAGAACTACAAGGTGGTCACCCCCAAGTGACCGCGACCGGAACCACGAGCGCCGCGCTGCGCGAGATGCGCTGGTGGGACATCGATCCCGTGCTGGAGCTGGAGCGGGACCTCTTCCCCGAGGACGCCTGGTCGCGCGGGATGTTCTGGTCGGAGCTGGCCCACGCGCGCGGGCACGGGGCGACACGGCGGTACGTCGTGGCCGAGGAAGCGGCCGGACCGGCCGCGGAGGAGCGGCCCCGGCTGGTCGGCTACGCGGGCCTCGCCGCCTCCGGCGATCTGGCCGACGTGCAGACGATCGCCGTCGCCCGCGACCACTGGGGCACCGGCCTCGGCGGACGGCTGCTGGCCGAACTGCTCCGCGCGGCCACCGCCTTCGAGTGCGCCGAGGTGATGCTCGAGTGCCGGGTCGACAACACCCGGGCCCAGCGGCTGTACGAGCGCTTCGGCTTCGAACCCATCGGTTTCAGACGCGGCTACTACCAGCCGGGGAACGTGGACGCCCTGGTGATGCGGCTGACCGACCCTGCAACCTCCGTGAACCCCGAAAACGGCGTACAAGGAACCGAGATCAATGGCTGACCCACGACGCGACGAGCCGCTCGTCCTCGGCATCGAGACCTCCTGCGACGAGACCGGCGTAGGCATCGTCCGCGGGACCACCCTGCTCGCGGACGCGATCGCGTCCAGCGTCGACGAGCACGCGCGCTTCGGCGGCGTCGTCCCCGAGGTCGCGTCCCGCGCGCACCTGGAGGCGATGGTGCCCACCATCCGGCGCGCGCTGAAGGAGGCGGGCGTCAGCGCCAAGGACCTGGACGGCATCGCGGTCACCGCGGGCCCCGGTCTCGCGGGCGCGCTGCTCGTCGGCGTCTCGGCCGCGAAGGCGTTCGCGTACGCGCTCGGCAAGCCCCTGTACGGCGTCAACCACCTGGCCTCGCACATCTGCGTGGACCAGCTGGAGCACGGCCCGCTGCCCGAGCCCACGATGGCGCTGCTGGTCAGCGGCGGCCACTCGTCGCTGCTGCTGTCCACGGACATCACCGCCGACGTGAAGCCCATGGGCGCGACCATCGACGACGCGGCCGGCGAGGCCTTCGACAAGGTCGCGCGCGTGCTGAACCTGGGCTTCCCGGGCGGCCCCGTCATCGACCGGTACGCGCGCGAGGGCGACCCGGAGGCCATCGCGTTCCCGCGCGGGCTGACCGGGCCGCGCGACGCGGCGTACGACTTCTCCTTCTCCGGTCTGAAGACGGCCGTGGCCCGCTGGATCGAGGCGAAGCGGGCGGCGGGCGAGGAGGTGCCGGTGCGGGACGTGTCCGCGTCCTTCCAGGAGGCCGTGGTGGACGTGCTGACCCGCAAGGCCGTGCGCGCCTGCAAGGACCAGGGCGTCGACCACCTGATGATCGGCGGCGGGGTCGCGGCCAACTCCCGGCTGCGCGCCCTCGCCCAGGAGCGCTGCGAGGCCGCCGGCATCCGGCTGCGGGTGCCCCGGCCGAAGCTGTGCACGGACAACGGCGCCATGGTCGCCGCGCTCGGCGCCGAGATGGTCGCCCGCAACCGCGCCGCCTCCGACTGGGACCTCTCCGCGGACTCCTCCCTGCCGGTGACCGACCCGCACGTACCCGGTCACCAGCACACACACGGACACGACCACGTGCACGAAGTCAGCAAGGAGAACCTGTACTCGTGACCGTCGCCCTGATGTGGGAGGCCCGGGCCGTCGAGGGGCGGGGGGACGAACTCCTCGCCTGGGCCCGCGCCCAGGAGCTGCCGCGGGCGCCGCTGCGCCGCGAGACCTTCCGCGCGCCCCGGGACCGGGTCCTCGTCATCACCTGGTGGGACGCCGCGTACGACGCCGAACTCCCCGAACTGCCGGAACCGACGGGCGACTTGGTCACCCGCGCGGTGCACCGCTGGCGGTTCGAGTCGGCGGGCGTGTCGGGCGGCCGAGACGACGGGGCGGCGGCGTCGCGGTCGTAGTCTGGGAGGCGCCAGGTGCAAGCCGGGTCCTCACCGAGGGGCTGCGATGCCGGACACGAACGGGTACCTGCCCATCGCCGAGCACGGCCTGATCGGCGACCTGCGGACCGTCGCCCTCGTGGGCAGCGACGGCACCATCGACTGGTACTGCTGCCCGAGTTTCGACGCCCCCAGCGTCTTCGCCTCCCTGCTGGACGGCGAGCGGGGCGGCCGCTTCGAGCTGGCGGCCTCCGTGCCCGCGCGGACCAAGCAGTTCTACTTCCCCGACACCAACGTGCTGATCACCCGGTTCTTCACCGAGGACGGCGCGGCGGAGATCCAGGACTTCATGCCCGTGACCGCCGACCCGGCGGACGAGGCCGGCGAGGGAGGACGGCACCGGCTGATCCGGCGGGTGCTGTGCGTACGCGGCACCGTCCCGTTCCGGGTGCGGGTGGCCCCGCGGTTCCAGTACGGCGCCGACCCGCACACCGTACGGACGCGGGACGGCCTGGTGGTCTTCGAGTCCGGCGGCCTGTCCCTCGCCCTGACCTCCACGGTGCCGCTGGAGCACGCCGACGGCGACGCCCGGACCGAGTTCAAGCTCGCCGAGGGCGAGGCCGCGGTGTTCGCGCTCGACCAGGTGGGCGGCGAGGTGCCGCCGCGCGGCTGCGCCCTCGCGGAGGCGGAGCGCGAGTTCGAGGCGACGGTCGCGTACTGGCGGCGCTGGCTGTCGCAGTCCCGCTACCGGGGCCGGTGGCGGGAGATGGTGCACCGCTCCGCGCTCACCCTGAAGCTGCTCACCTACGCCCCGACCGGCGCGATCGTCGCCGCGCCCACCACCAGCCTGCCCGAGCAGCTCGGCGGCGAGCGCAACTGGGACTACCGGTACGTGTGGGTCCGGGACGCCGCCTTCTGCGTGTACGCGCTACTGAGGCTGGGTTTCACGGGCGAGGCGGAGGCCTTCATGAAGTTCCTCGCCCGGTACATCAGCCCCGGCGACGGCGGCCCCGGCGACGGCGGCCCGGGCGACGCCGGACCGTCCGGCCCGCTGCAGATCATGTACGGCATCGACGGCCGCACCGACCTGACCGAACGCATGCTGCCCCACCTGGAGGGCCACCGGGGTTCGGCCCCGGTCCGCGTCGGCAACGCCGCCGCCGGCCAGCTCCAGCTCGACATCTACGGCGCCCTGATCGACTCGGTCTACCTCTACGACAAGTGGGCCCACCCGATCTCCAGCGACCAGTGGGACGACGTCTGCCGGCTGGTGGACTGGGTGTGCCGGAACTGGGACCAGCCGGACGAGGGCATCTGGGAGACCCGGGGCGGGCGCAAGAACTTCCTGTACTCGCGGCTGATGTGCTGGGTGGGCGTCGAGCGCGCCATCCGGACGGCCAACCGGCGCGGTCTGCCCGCGGACCTGCCGCGCTGGCGGGAGACCCGCGACACCATCTACCGGCGGATCATGGACCGCGGCTGGTCCGCCTCCCGGCAGGCGTTCACCCAGGTGGAGGACGGCGACGTACTCGACGCCGCCGTCCTGATGATGCCGCTGGCCAAGTTCATCTCGCCCACCGACCCCAAGTGGCTGTCCACCCTGGACGCGCTCACCGAGGAACTGGTGTCCGACTCGCTGGTCTACCGGTACGACCCTCAGGCCAGCCCGGACGGTCTGCGCGGCGACGAGGGCACTTTCTCCATCTGCTCGTTCTGGTACGTCGAGGCGCTCACCCGGGCGGGCCGCGTCGACGAGGCGCGGCTGGCCTTCGAGAAGATGCTCACCTACGCCAACCACCTCGGCCTGTACGCCGAGGAGATCAGCCGCACGGGCGAGCAGCAGGGCAACTTCCCGCAGGCCTTCACGCACCTCGCGCTGATCAGCGCGGCGTTCAACCTGGACCGCGCGCTGGGCTGAGGCCCTAGCGCACCGGCGTCACCTCGGTGGGGCAGAGCAGCCGCCGGTCCGTGCCCAGTACCCGCTCCGGTCCCGTCAGCGTCAGCCGCGCGGTGTGCCGTACGTCCGTGGCGGAGGCGGACAGCCGCAGCTCCAGCGCGCCCGGTTCCACGATCCGGCTCCCCGTGCGGCCGGTGAACGCCGACAGGTCGGCGTGGAAGCGGAACGTGAGCCGCCGCGCCTCGCCGGGCGCCAGTTCCACGCGCCGGTAGCCGATCAGCCGGACGTCCGGGCGGGTCACCTGCGCGACCGGGTCGTGCAGGTAGAGCTGGACGACCTCGGCGCCCGCCCGCTCACCCGTGTTGGTGACGGTGACCGCCAGGTCGTACGACCCGTCCGTGGTGATCTCCGCGTCCGGTGCCGTGATGTCGTCCCAGGTGAAGGCGGTGTACGAGCGGCCGTGCCCGAAGGGGTACAGCGGGGTCGGGTCGAGGCTGCTGACCTCGCCCGCGAGGCCCAGCGGCGGCTGGAGGTACGTCCACGGCTGGCCGCCGGGCCCGCGGGGCACGCTCACCGGGAGGCGGCCCGACGGGTTCACCCGGCCGCTCAGGACGCCCGCCACCGCCGGGCCGCCCTCCTCGCCCGGGAAGAACGCCTGCACGGTCGCGGCGACCCGCCCCTCCCAGCGGCCGAGCGCGTACGGGCGGCCGGTCAGCAGCACCGGCACCACCGGCACCCCCGTCGCGACCAGCGCGTCGAGCAGCTCTCCCTGGACTCCGGGCAGGTTCAGGTCGGCCACGTCGCAGCCCTCGCCCGACGTGCCCCGGCCGAACAGCCCCGCCCGGTCGCCGAGGACCGCCAGGCACACGTCCGCCTCGGCCGCCCGCGCCACGGCCTCCGCGAAACCGGAGGTGTCCGGGCCGGAGGTGTCGCAGCCCTCGGTGTACGTGATCTTGGCGTCGGGGAGTTCGGCGCGCAGGGCCTGGAGGAGGGTGGGGATCTCGATGCCCACCGGCTTGTCCGGGTGCTGGACGCCCACGTGGGAGGGGAACGAGTAGCAGCCGAGCATGGCCAGCGGGTCGTCGGCGCGCGGGCCCACCACCGCGATACGGGCGTCGGGGGCGAGCGGCAGCAGCCCGTCCGGGTTGGCGAGCAGGACCACGGACTCCTCGGCGAGCCGGCGGGCGAGGGCGCGGTTGCCCGCCGAGTCCAGGTCGACCGTCACGGAACCCTCGGCGGGCGCCGGTTCCCAGTCCTCGTCCAGCAGCCCCAGCTCGCACTTCTGGAGCAGCACCCGGCGGGCCGCCCGGTCCACCAGCGACTCGTCGACCGTTCCCGCCCGCACCGCGTCCACCAGCGCGTCCCCGTAGCAGCGCACCGTCGGCAGCTCCACGTCGATGCCCGCCGCCAGCGCCGCGTGGGCCGCCTCGGCCGGGGTGCCGGCCACCCGGTGCAGCGTCTCCAGGAAGCCGATGCCGAAGTAGTCGGCCACCACCGTGCCGTTGAAGCCCCACTCGTGGCGCAGCAGCCAGGTCAGGAGGGCGGGGTCCGCCGAGGCGGGGACGCCGTCGATCTCGTTGTAGGCCGCCATCACCGAGCGGGCGCCGCCCTCCCGGAGCGCCATCTCGAACGGCACCAGCGTCACGTCCGCGAACTCCCGCGTCCCGGCCCGCACCGGCGCGAGGTTGCGGGCGCCCGCCGAGGACGCGTACCCGGCGAAGTGCTTCAGCGTGGCCACGATCCCGGCCGACTCCAGGCCCCGTACGTACGCGGCGCCGATGGTGCCGACCAGGTACGGGTCCTCGCCGACGGTCTCCTCCACGCGGCCCCAGCGCAGGTCCCGTACCACGTCGAGGACCGGGGCGAGGCCCTGGTGGACGCCGACCGAGGCGAGGTCGCGGCCGATGCGCGCGGCCATCTCCTCCACCAGGCCGGGGTCGAAGGTGGCGCCCCAGGCCAACGGCACCGGATAGGCGGTCGCGCCCCAGGCCGTGAAGCCGGCCAGGCACTCCTCGTGGGCGACGGCCGGGATGCCGAACCGGCTCGCCTCGGCTATCCGGCGCTGGGCGCGGGCCAGTGCCTGCGCGCCCAGCGCCGGGTCCACGGGGGCGGTGCCGAAGGACCGGGTGAGCTGGCCGAGACCGCGGGTGATCAGCTCGCTCCAGTCGTAGTCCGCGGTCATCTCGTGCTGGTGGGGCGCGACTCCGTCGCCGTCCGTGTCGGCGCCCACCCACACCCCGTAGAGCTGGGCGGTCTTCTCCTCCAGGGTCATCCGGGCGAGGAGGTCGTCGACCCGGGCGGCGGCGGGCAGCGCGGGATCGCGCCAGGGAGCGGGGTCACGCCGAGGGGCGGTGGTCATGAAACTCCTGTCGAGGCTGTAGGGAGGGGGCGTCGGGCGGCGGCGGAGCGGTCCTCACTTGCCGCCCACGCCCATCAGGCCGTTCACGAGGGCGCGGCGGGCCAGCAGGTAGACGACGAAGATCGGGACACCGGAGAGGACGACGGAGGCGAGCAGCGCGGGGATGTTCACGCCGAACTGGCTCACGTAGTTGAAGAGCCCGAGGGTGAGCACGCGCGGGCCGTCCGACTGGGTGAAGATCAGCGGGAAGAGGAAGCCGTTCCACGCCTGGAGCGCGGAGTAGATCACCACCGTGCTGATGCCGCCCTTGGCGAGCGGGACCGTGAGCTGGAGCAGCATCCGCAGCGGGGAGGCGCCGTCCAGCGCCATCGCCTCGTACAGCTCCTCCGAGATGTCCCGCAGCGTGCCGGTCAGGATCAGTACCGAGACCGGCATCGCGAAGGCCGCCGTCGGCAGGATGACGGCCGGCAGTGTGTCGTACAGGCCGAGCTCGGAGATCAGCAGGTAGAGCGGGACCACGACCGCCTGCGCCGGGATCGCGACGCCCAGCAGGAACAGCCGGAACGCAGCCCCCGACCAGCGGGTGCGGGTGCGCACGGCGACGTACGCGAGGGGCACCGACAGCAGGAGCACGAGGGCGACGACCGCCACCGCGACGATCGCCGTGTTGACGAGGAGGTGGCCGAATCCGCTGTCGAGGACGGTGTTGTAGTTGTCGAGGGTGGGGTTCGTGGGCGGGCGCAGGGGGTTCTCGGTGAGGGCCTGTTCCTGGTCGGTGAGCGAGGCCGACAGCATCGCGTAGATCGGGACCAGGACGACCAGCAGCCACAGGGTGGCGCCGAGGCCGGCCACCGGGTTGGGACGCCGGGACCAGTGCCTGCGGCGGGGCGCCTGGCGCGGGGGGTCGGCGGGCTCGACGGTCTTCGCGGGACGCGGCAGCGTGGTGTGTGACACTCCGTCACATCCCTTCTCTGGTGCTGCGCATGCCGCCGAACCCGGTCAGCCGGACCAGCAGCAGGGACAGCCCGGTGGCGGCGATGACGAGGAAGGAGGCGATGGCGCTCGCGTAGCCGAAGTCGTACGACTGGAAGCCCGCCTCGTACATCAGGTACGGCAGGATCGCGGTGTCGGTGCCCGGGCCGCCCCTGGTCAGGAGCAGCACGGTCTCGAAGTACGTGAGCGAGCCGGCGATCATCATCACGCTCGACGTCGTCATGGTGTGGCGGAGCTGGGGCAGCGTGATCGAGAAGAACTGGCGGTAGCGGCCCGCGCCGTCGACCGTCGCCGCCTGGTACAGCACCGCCGGGATCTGCCGGGCACCGCCCTGGTAGATCAGCGTGTGCAGCGGGATGAACTGCCAGCCGCCGACGAACACGATCGCGAGGAACGCCCCGCTGGACGAGCCGAGGACGCCGGTGCGGACGACGCCGAAGTTCGGGTCGAGGAGTGCGTAGAAGAGCAGCGCGATCGCGGCGGAGGACAGCACCAGCGGCACGAAGAAGATCGCGGAGAGGACGGCGCGGTTGCGCTGGGGGCCCGCCGCCCACACCCCGAGCAGCAGCGCCACCACCGTCTGGAACGCCCAGCTGCACACCGTCAGCAGGACGGTCAGCCACAGGGACTGGGTCAGCCGCGGGTCGTCCAGCAGCTTCTGCCAGTTGGCGAGACCCACCGGCTTCGGGGCGTTGAGGCCGTCCCACTCGGTGAAGGACAGGTAGAAGGCCAGGGCCATCGGGACGATGGCGAAGAAGACGAAGAACAGGACGCCGGGCAGCGCCCAGGCGGCGTGCGGCCGGCCCGCCCGCGCGCCTTTCGCGGGCCGGGCGGCCTCGGACCGCCCGGACGGCCGCTTGTCGACCGTGACGCTCACTTCAGCCCCTTGCACGCCGCCACGAACCGGCTCGGGCTCGACTTGCCCGCGAAGAGCTTGCCGATCTCCGTCAGCATCCTGGCGCTCAGCTCGTCACCGATCGCCTGGTCCCAGGAGAGCGTGAAGGCGGGGGCCTTCTCGACCAGGTCGTACTGGAATCTGGCGTACTCGGGGTTCGGTGCCGCGTCCAGCAGCTTGGCCGCGTTGGAGGTGGTCGGCACGTCGCCGTTGTCGACCAGGGCCTGTGCGTACTCCTCGGAGGCGCAGTCCTTGAGGAAGGCGATGGCCGCGTCCTTGTTCTTGGTACGGGCGTTGATCGACCAGTAGTTGGTGGGGTTGCCGACCACGTTGCGGATGTCGCCGGTGCCGCCCTCGATCGCGGGGAAGGCCGTCCAGCCCAGGTTCCTGCGGGCGAAGTCCGGGAACTTGCCGAGCTGCGTCGAGTACTCCCACGAGCCCATCAGGTGCATGGCCGCCCTGCCCTTGGCGAAGACCGCGGGGGCGCTGTCGTTGGTGTACTTCACCGAGGTGAAGTCGGAGCCGAAGGCGCCGTCGTCGACGAGGTCCCGCGCCATCTCGGCCGCCTTGAGCATGGCCGGGTCGCCCCAGCCCTCGGCGTCGCCGTCCTGGATGCGCCGGAAGACCTCGTGGCCGCCGATGCGGTCCACCAGGTACTCCAGCCACATCAGCTCGGGCCAGATGTCGCCGCCGCCGAGCGCGAACGGGGTGATGCCCGCCTTCTTCAGCTTGGCGTTGTTGTCGAGGAGCTGGTCCCAGGTGGTGGGCGGCTGAAGCTTGTGCTCGGCGAAGACGGACTTGTTGTAGAAGAGGATCACCGGCTGCATGCCGCGCATGGGGATGCCGTAGTGGCGGCCCTTGAGGTCGCCGGACGACAGCACCGAGGGGATGAAGCCGTCCTTGAGCACCGGGTCGTCCTCGATGACGTCGGTGAGGTCGACGAGCTTGCCGGCCTCCTCGTACGCCTTGATGGAGCCGCCGCCCCAGTTGAAGAAGACGTCGGGGGCGCTGGGGGAGCCCATGGCCGTCCGCAGCTTCGGGGGGTAGTCGGAGCCGGGAATCCGTTCCAGCTCGACCTTGCCGCCGGTCTCCTTCGCCGCGGCCGACTTGTTGAACCGGTCCACGGACGCCTCTTGGATCTTCACCGCGGTGTCCCCGTACACGAAGGCGGTGAGGGTCCCGCTGCCGCCGCCCGAGCCGCCGCTGCCGGAGCCGCAGGCGGTCAGGCCGGCGCCGAGGCCGGTGGTGAGCACCGTGGTGGCTCCGGCACCGAGGACCCAGCGCCTGCTGAATGTGCGGCTCCCCGCAGGCCGTCCGCCGTTGGACAGCCCTCTGTTCGACTCCATGACAGCACCCTTCGCGGAAAAGGTCGAGCGAATGTTTCGGCATCTGGTTCGAATGTTCCGGGAACGTAAGACGCTCAAGGGGGTACGTCAAGGGGTCGCGCAGGGATACGATCCCGCCCATGAAGCCGTTGAAGACCGAGGGACCCCGGGCAGGAACGCAGGCCGCGCGCGCTCCGCAGACCGCGACGCTCGCCGAGATCGCCCGCGAGGCGGGGGTCTCCGCTCCGACTGTTTCGAAGGTGCTCAACGGCCGCGCCGACGTCGCCCCCTCCACCCGCGCCCGCGTCGAGGAGCTGCTGCGCACGCACGGCTACCGGCGCCGCCGCGCCGAGGCGACCCGCTCACCCCTGATCGACGTGGTCTTCCACGAACTGGAGAGCGCCTGGGCGATGGAGGTCATCCGGGGCGTGGAGACCGTCGCCCGCGAGGTGGGCCTCAGTGTGGTCCTCTCCGAGAGCGCGGGCCGGCTGACCCCCGGCCGTACCTGGGCCGACCAGGTCGCCGCCCGCCGCCCGCACGGCGTGGTGCTGGTGCTCTCGGGGCTCGACGCGTCCCAGCGGGCGCTGCTCACCAGCAGGTCGATTCCCTTCGTGGTGATGGACCCGGCGGGCGACCCGGGCGACGACGTGCCCTCCGTCGGCGCCACCAACTGGCAGGGGGGACTCGCCGCCACCCGGCACCTGATCGAGCTGGGGCACGAGCGCATCGGCGCCATCAGCGGGCCGTCGCGGATGATGTGCAGCCGCGCGCGCGTGGACGGCTACCGCGCCGCCCTGGAGACGGCCGGGCTCCCGGTCGACCCGGCGCTGATCAGGACGGGCGACTTCCACCACGAGGCCGGCCACCGCCTGGGCCTGGACCTGCTGGGCCGCTCCGACCGCCCCACGGCCGTCTTCGCGGGCAACGACCTCCAGGCGCTCGGCCTGTACGAGGCCGCGCGCGAGCTGGGGCTGCGCGTCCCCGAGGACCTGAGCGTGGTCGGGTTCGACGACCTGCCGGTGGCCCGCTGGGTGGGCCCGCCGCTGACGACCGTACGGCAGCCGCTGATGGAGATGGCCGAGGCCGCCACCCGGCTGGTGCTGGACCTCGGGCGCGAGGAGCCGGCGTCGTCGGCGACCCGGGTCGAGCTGGCGACGAGCCTGGTGGAACGGAGCAGTACGGCACCGCCGCGGCGCTGACGCATTGGCGTATTGACGGGTGGAGGGCGCCTCTCCACACTCCTCCGAAGTCAGTCGTTCGCGTCATCGAAACTTTCGGCTTCGACTTCGGAGGCACCCCCATGAGAACCTCCAGACCGTTCCGGCACCGGAGAACCTCCTCACGGACCCGGCTGGCCGCGCTGCTCACCGGCGTCTCGGTCGCCGCCGCGCTGCTGACCGGGGCCACGGCCGCCCACGCGGCCGACCCCCCGCTGCGGGACCTCGCCGACGCCAAGGGCAAGGCCATCGGCACGGCGGTCACCGGATCCAGGCTCACCGGCACGTACGGGGAGATCGCCGGGACCCGGTTCAACTGGCTCACCCCCGGCAACGCCATGAAGTGGGAGTCGGTCGAGCCCTCCCGCGGCACGTACAACTGGGCCGAGGCCGACCGGATCGTCGAGTTCGCCGAGGCACACGGCCAGCGGGTGCGCGGCCACACCCTCGTCTGGCACAGCCAGAACCCGGGCTGGCTGACGAACGGCACCTGGACGGCCGACGAGCTGAGCGGGCTGCTGGACGACCACATCGCCACCGAGGTCGGCCGCTACAAGGGCCGGCTCGCCGCCTGGGACGTGGTGAACGAGCCGTTCGACGAGGACGGCACCTACCGGCGGACCCTCTGGTACGACACCCTCGGCGAGGACTACATCGCCCAGGCCCTGACCGCGGCCCGCGCGGCCGACCCGAGCGCCGACCTGTACATCAACGACTACAACGTCGAGGGTGTCAACGCGAAGAGCACGGCGCTCTACAACCTGGTCAAGTCGCTCAAGGAGCGCGGCGTCCCGATCGACGGCGTCGGCCTCCAGGCGCACCTGATCCTCGGCCAGGTCCCCGCCACGCTCCAGCAGAACATCCAGCGCTTCGCCGACCTCGGCGTCGACGTGGCGATCACCGAGCTCGACATCCGGATGCAACTCCCCGCCACCCAGGCCGAGCTGGCGCAGCAGGCCGAGGAGTACGAGGCGGTGGTGGCCGCGTGCGTGGCGGTGAGCCGGTGCACGGGGGTCACCGTGTGGGGCTTCACGGACTCCGACTCGTGGATCCCGGACGTCTTCGAGGGCTACGGGGCGGCCACGCCGTACGACGAGAACTACGCACCCAAACCGGCGTACGGCGGCATCGCGACCGCGCTCGGCGGCACGACGACCACGCCGCCGCCGACGGACGCGTGCACGGCGACGTACACCGTGACCAGCCAGTGGAACACCGGCTTCACGGGTCAGGTGAGGATCGCCTGCTCGGGCGCGTCCCTGTCGTCCTGGAAGGTGGCGTGGACGTACGGCGCGGGCCAGCGGATCACCCAGGCGTGGAACGCCGCGTGCACCCAGACCGGCACACAGGTGAGCTGCGCCAACGCCGCGTACAACGGGGCCGTGCCGGACGGCGGCGCGGTGACGTTCGGCTTCAACGCGGCCTGGAGCGGCAGCAATCCGGTGCCGACGGTGACGCTGGCGTGACGTCCGGTCACGGGCACCGGGCCCGGCGCCGGCCGACCATGAGATTCTCCCGAGAATTCGGACCGGGAGGTACCCACGCGTAACATTTCGGACTTACGTTCTCACCTGTGACCGAACATGCGACCGAGCGCGTGGCCGACCGCACCGCCGGAGAAGACGAGTCCGCCGGCAGACGCGCGGGCCGGCGGCCCAGGGCGCTGAAGGCCGCCGGCCTCGTCCTCGCCGGTCTCCTCGTGCTCGGCGCGGGAGCGGCCGGCTGGACGTACCGGCACCTCGACGGGAACCTCACGAGCGTCGACGTCAACAACGCCCTCGGTGACGACCGCCCCCCGAGGGCCATGACGACCCCGCAGGCGTCCCCCTCCGCCTCTCCCGTACCGAGCGGCTCCCTGAACATCCTCGTCCTCGGCTCCGACTCGCGCGGCGGGGCCGAGAACGCGAGGCTCGGCGGCGGCGAGGACTCCGGCGCCCGGTCCGACACGGCGATGGTGGTCCACCTCGGCGAGGGCCGCACGACGGCGACGGTCGTCAGCATCCCGCGCGACACCCTGGTCACCCGCCCGTCCTGCCCGCTGCCGTCCGGCCGTACGACGGCGCCGGCGTCCGGGGCCATGTTCAACAGCGCCTACGCGGTGGGCGGCCCGATCTGCGCGGTGAAGACGGTGGAGTCCCTCACCGGCATCCGCATGGACCACTTCCTGGAGATCGACTTCTCCGGCTTCGCGGACCTGGTCGACGCGCTGGGCGGGGTGACGGTCACGACGGACGAGGACATCGACGACGAGGACAGCCACCTGACGCTGCCGGCCGGCACCCACCACCTCGACGGCGAGCAGGCCCTCGCCCTGGCCCGCACCCGCCACGGCACGGGCGACGGCAGCGACCTCGGCCGCATAGGCCTGCAGCAGGAACTGGTGAAGGCCCTCCTCGACCAGGTGTCGACCACCAACCTGCTCACCAGCCCCTCGAAGCTCTACCGGGTCGCCGACACGGCCACGGCCGCCCTGACGACGGACACGGACCTGGACTCCCTGAGTGCCCTGACGGGCCTGGGCCGCAGCCTCGCCGACCTCACCTCCGACCAGGTCGACATGGTGACGATGCCGGTCGTCCCGGCGCCCTCGGACGCCAACCGGGTGGTGACGAAGGAGCCGGAGGCGACGGAGCTGTGGGAGTCGCTGCGGTAGCCGGAGAAACTTTTCTCGCGGCCGTGTCGATCCGGCCGCCCTCCGTTCGACGCAGAGGGTGAGAGGCGGGGAACGGCCCCGCCGCACACCGAGGAGCGACCGTGCCCCGCTTCATGACCCTGGTGCAGTACGACGAGTCCGCCCTCCCCGCGGGGAGCCCCGGCCCGGAGGCCGAGCGCCGGATGGGCGAGCTGCTGGAGGAGATCACCAAGGCGGGGGTCATGCTCGACACCGCCGGACTGATGCCGTCCGCGCAGAGCAAGAAGGTGCGCCTGGAGGAAGGGGAACTGTCCGTCACGGACGGGCCGTTCACCGAGTCGAAGGAGATCGTGGGCGGGTACGCGCTCATGCAGTGCAAGGACCTGGCCGAGGCCGTCGAGTGGACGAAGCGCTTCGTCCGGGCGCACGAGGGGCTGGCCGTCACCTGCGAGGTGCGGGAGATCGTCGAGGGCTGATCGAGGGCCGACGAGACACGTCTTGCCCGGATGTCCGTTCGCGTGTCGGATGGTGGGCCGTGACACCACAGCCCACCACCGGCCCGGACGGTCCCGGCACCGGCGCCACCTGTGACACCGAGGTGGCCGCCGCCGTCGAGACCGTCTTCCGCATCGAGTCCCCGCGCGTCGTCGCCGCCGTCGCCCGCATCGTGCGGGACGTCGGCATCGCGGCGGAACTGGCCCAGGACGCGCTGGTCGCGGCGCTGGAGCAGTGGCCGCGGGACGGGGTGCCGGACCGCCCGGGCGCCTGGCTGACGGCCGCCGCCAGGAACCGCGCGATCGACCTCGTACGCCGGCGCGAGCGGTACGCGCGCAAGCTGGAGGAGGTCGGGCGGGACCTGACCGCCGCCGGCGCGCACCACCTCGACGCGCCCGCCGACCCGGACGACATCGACGACGACCTGCTGCGGCTGATCTTCACCGTCTGCCACCCCGTCCTGTCCGCCGAGGCCCGCATCGCGCTCACCCTGCGCCTCCTCGGCGGGCTGACCACGGCCGAGATCGCCCGCGCGGTGCTGGCCCCGGAGGCGACCGTGGCGCAGCGGATCGTGCGCGCCAAACGGACCCTCGCCACCAGGAACGTCGCCTTCGAGGTGCCGTACGGCCCGGACCGCGAGGCCCGGCTCGGTTCCGTCCTCGAAGTGATCTACCTGATCTTCAACGAGGGTTACGCGGCCACCGCGGGCGACGACTGGCTGCGGCCCGGCCTGTGCGAGGACGCCCTCCGGCTCGCGCGCGTGCTCGTCCGGCTCATGCCCAAGGAGTCCGAGGTGCACGGACTGCAGGCGCTGCTGGAGCTCCAGGCGTCGCGCACGGCCGCCCGCACCGGGCCCTCCGGCGAGCCGGTGCTGCTGGAGGACCAGGACCGGCGCCGCTGGAACCGCCTGCTGATCACCCGCGGGTACGACGCCCTCGCCCGGGCGGGCGCCACCTCCTCGGGCGCTCCCGGCCCGTACGTCCTCCAGGCCGCCATCGCGGCCTGTCACGCCCGGGCGCACCGGTACGAGGAGACCGACTGGACGCGCATCGCCACCCTGTACCGGCTGCTGGCCGCCCGTTCTCCGTCCCCGGTGGTCGAGCTGAACCGCGCGGTCGCCGTCGCGATGGCCGAGGGCCCGGGCCCGGCCCTGGAGATCGTCGACTCCCTCGCCGCCGCGCCCGCGCTGCGGGACTACCACCTGCTGCCGAGTGTCCGCGGCGACCTGCTCGCCCGGCTCGGCCGTACGGAGGAGGCGGGCGCGGAGTTCGGGCGGGCGGCCGGGCTGGCGCGCAACGGGCGCGAGCGGGAGCTGCTGCTGGCCCGCGCGCGGGCGCTCAGACCGGGTGCCCGACCAGCATCGTCGGCGCCCCCGCCACCCGCGTGAGGAACACCGTCGCCGCGTTCGGCCCCTGCGGCTTCACCTTGCGGCGCAGCTCCTCCGGCTCCACCGCCGAGCCGCGTTTCTTCACCGTCAGCACGCCGACCTCCCGCTCCCGCAGCAGGGCCTTCAGCTTCTTCACGTTGAAGGGGAGCCGGTCGGTGACGCGGTAGGCGGTGGCGTACTCCGTCGGCCGGAGCTCGTCGGCGGTGACGTACGCGATCGTCGCGTCGATCAGCCCGCCGCCGACCTCCTCGGCGACCTCGGCCACGAGGTGTGCGCGGATGACGGCCCCGTCGGGCTCGTACAGGTAGTTCCCGACGGGGCGCACCGGCGGATCGGGCAGCCCACGGCCGGTGAGCGTGCGCGGCCCGGGGAGCAGGGTGGCCCGTACGGACCCGGGCCCCCGCCCCGTCCCCGCCTCCTCGCCGAACCACAGCACCGCCTCCTTCACGTCGCCGCCGTCCGAGATCCACTCGGCCCCGGCCTCGGCCGGGACGGTCTCGTGGGGGATGCCCGGGGCGATCTTCAGCGCCGCGTGCGGGGCGCTGCGGGCCGCCTCGACGGCCCAGGAGAGCGGGGGCGAGTACGCCTCGGGGTCGAAGACGCGGCCGCGGCCGCCGCGCCGGGCGGGGTCGACGAAGACCGCGTCGTACGGGGCGGTGTCCACGTCCGTGACGTCCGCCTCCCGCACCTCGATCAGCTCGGACAGGCCGAGCGCCGCCGCGTTCGCCCGGGCCACCGCCGCCGTCAGCGGGTCGTGGTCCACCGCCAGTACCCGGATGCCCGCGCGCGCGAGCGCGATCGCGTCCCCTCCGACGCCGCAGCACAGGTCGGCCACGGAGCCGACACCGAGGGCGCGCAAGCGCTCGGCCCGGTACGTCGCCACCGTCGTCCGTGTCGACTGTTCGACCCCGTTCGGCGTGAAAAACATGCGCTCCGCGTCGATGGCGCCGAACTTCGCCTCCGCCCGCCGACGCAGCCGCGCCTGCGCGAGCGCCGCCGAGACGAGGCCGGCCGGATGGTCGCGGCGCAGCCGGGTCGCGACCCCGAGTTCCTGGTCGGGCCGGGTACCGCGCACCTCGTCGAGGAGGGCGCGGCCCTCGGGGGTGAGGAGGGCGGCGAGGGTGCTGAGGGGAGCCGGCTCGGCGAGGTCGTTCACCGGGACATTGTGGGCCAGTCGGTGGACCGTGCGCGTCCGGATGCGGTGTCGGGCCCGGCGGCGGACCTGGGGCTGGGAGGATGCGACACCATGGGATTCGTACGACAAAATGATCAAAAGCGTGCGAAGTGGACAATGGTGCGGGCGTCGGCGCGGGCGGGCGCGGCCGTGCTCGCCCTCATGCTCCTCGCCTCCGCGGGCGGGTGCGGCGAAGGGGCGGCCCGGGCCGACCGGGAAGCCCCGCCCGCCCACGGTCAGGAGGGCCGGTTCGCCGCGCCTCCCGCCCGCTCCCTCGAGCGGTACGCCGACGAACTGCGCCGCTCCTACGCGGCCCGGGTGACCGCCGCCCGGCGGTGGGGGCTCGAAAAGGTGCCCCTGCTGCCGCCCGCGCCCCCGGCGCGCAAGCCGAAGGTGACGACCCGTGAGGGGTTCGAGGTCGACGGGCACGCGGAGCACGGTCTCCCGCCCGTCTTCACCACCGTCCCCACCGAGCGCAAGGTCGTCTTCCTCACCATCGACGACGGAGCCGAGAAGGATCCGGCGTTCCTGCGGATGATGAGCGAGCTGAACATCCCGTACAGCGCCTTCCTCAGCGACTACGTGGTGAAGGACGACTACGACTACTTCCGGCGCATGCGCGACCGCGGGGCCACCCTGAACAACCACACCCTCCACCACCGTGTCCTGCCCCACCTGTCGTACGCGGCGCAGAAGCGCGAGATCTGCGGGATGCAGGACGTCGTCCAGAAACGGTTCGGCACCCGGCCGAAGCTCTTCCGGCCGCCGTACGGCGAGTACGACCGCGACACCCTGCGCGCCGCCAAGGCCTGCGGCATCGAGGCCGTGCCGCTGTGGAACGCGGAGGTCTACGTCGACCGCTGGGAGTACCGCGAGTGGGACCGCGACATCCACCCCGGCGACATCGTCCTCACCCACTTCCGGGGGAAGCGCAACTGGGACGGCACGATGTCCGACATGGTCCGCCGCTTCCTGAAGCTGGTGACGGACAAGGGGTACGCGGTGGCCCGGCTGGAGGACTACCTCTGAGGGGGCGCCGGAAGGCACCGGTGGCGACGCCGCACGCACGTGATTGGCACTCCGCTTGACCGAGTGCTAATCGCGGTCATAGTCTCAGGTCTGGCACTCCCCCCTGGAGAGTGCCAACAACGCGACGGGCAGGTCCGGCACCCGCGACGACGGATCGACCTGGTCGCCACCTCAGACAGTTAACCCCGTGAGATCTCCGAAGGGGGAGGTCGGATCGTGACGACCGCCAGCTCCAAGGTTGCCATCAAGCCGCTCGAGGACCGCATCGTGGTCCAGCCGCTGGACGCCGAGCAGACCACGGCCTCTGGCCTGGTCATCCCGGACACCGCGAAGGAGAAGCCCCAGGAGGGCGTCGTCCTCGCCGTGGGCCCGGGCCGCTTCGAGAACGGCGAGCGCCTGCCGCTCGACGTGACCGTCGGCGACGTGGTGCTCTACAGCAAGTACGGCGGCACCGAGGTGAAGTACTCGGGCGAGGAGTACCTCGTCCTCTCGGCCCGCGACGTGCTCGCGATCATCGAGAAGTAAGTCGACTCACCTCGACGCTCTTTCAGCTCAGCGACTGCGCCCTGGCCCCCTGCGACCCCTAAGAAGCCGGGCGCCGGGGCGCAGTCAGTTTCTCCCCTAGATTTCCGAGAGGGCTCACGCTCCCATGGCGAAGATCCTGAAGTTCGACGAGGACGCCCGTCGCGCCCTCGAGCGCGGCGTCAACAAGCTCGCCGACACCGTCAAGGTGACCATCGGCCCCAAGGGCCGCAACGTCGTCATCGACAAGAAGTTCGGCGCCCCGACCATCACCAACGACGGCGTCACCATCGCCCGTGAGGTCGAGATCGAGGACCCGTACGAGAACCTCGGCGCCCAGCTGGTGAAGGAGGTGGCGACCAAGACCAACGACATCGCGGGTGACGGCACCACCACCGCCACCGTCCTGGCCCAGGCGCTCGTCCGCGAGGGCCTGAAGAACGTCGCCGCCGGCGCCTCCCCCGCCCTCCTCAAGAAGGGCATCGACGCCGCCGTCGCCGCGGTCTCCGAGGACCTGCTCGCCTCGGCCCGCCCGATCGACGAGAAGTCCGACATCGCCGCCGTCGCCGCGCTGTCCGCCCAGGACCAGCAGGTCGGCGAGCTCATCGCCGAGGCGATGGACAAGGTCGGCAAGGACGGTGTCATCACCGTCGAGGAGTCCAACACCTTCGGTCTGGAGCTGGACTTCACCGAGGGCATGGCCTTCGACAAGGGCTACCTGTCGCCGTACTTCGTGACGGACCAGGAGCGCATGGAGGCCGTCCTCGACGACCCGTACATCCTCATCCACCAGGGCAAGATCTCCGCGATCGCGGACCTGCTGCCGCTGCTGGAGAAGGTCATCCAGGCCAACGCCTCCAAGCCGCTGCTGATCATCGCCGAGGACGTCGAGGGCGAGGCCCTCTCCACCCTCGTCGTGAACAAGATCCGCGGTACCTTCAACGCGGTCGCGGTCAAGGCCCCCGGCTTCGGTGACCGCCGCAAGGCGATGCTCCAGGACATGGCGGTCCTCACCGGCGCCACGGTCATCTCCGAGGAGGTCGGTCTCAAGCTCGACCAGGTCGGCCTGGAGATCCTCGGCACCGCCCGCCGCGTCACCGTCACCAAGGACGACACCACGATCGTCGACGGTGCCGGCAAGAAGGACGAGGTCGAGGGCCGCGTCAACCAGATCAAGGCCGAGATCGAGGCCACGGACTCCGACTGGGACCGCGAGAAGCTCCAGGAGCGCCTCGCGAAGCTGGCCGGCGGCGTGTGCGTCATCAAGGTCGGCGCCGCCACCGAGGTGGAGCTGAAGGAGAAGAAGCACCGTCTGGAGGACGCCATCTCCGCGACCCGCGCCGCGGTCGAGGAGGGCATCGTCTCCGGTGGTGGCTCCGCGCTCGTCCACGCCGTGAAGGTGCTCGAGGACGGCCTCGGCCGGACCGGCGACGAGGCCACCGGTGTCGCCGTCGTCCGCCGCGCCGCCGTCGAGCCGCTGCGCTGGATCGCCGAGAACGCCGGCCTCGAGGGCTACGTCATCGTCTCCAAGGTGGGCGAGCTCGAGAAGGGCAGCGGCTACAACGCCGCCACCGGCGAGTACGGCGACCTGATCAAGGCCGGCGTCATCGACCCGGTCAAGGTCACCCGCTCCGCCCTGGAGAACGCCGCCTCCATCGCCTCCCTCCTCCTCACGACCGAGACCCTGGTCGTCGAGAAGAAGGAAGAGGAGGAGCCGGCCGCGGCCGGCCACGGCCACGGGCACGCGCACTGACGCACGCCGGCAGGCTTGAGCGGAGGCCCGGCACCCTGACGGGGTGCCGGGCCTCCGCGCAGTGGCAGCGCAGGCAACGGCGGTTCCCGGCGTTCCCGCCGGCCAGTGAACGGGGGCCGTGCGGACGGCCGTACACGGCCGAGGCGAAGGGTCGTGGACGGCCTGGGGGCAGCTCTCCGGTGACCGTCACCTGATCGGGTACGCCCTCTCGTATCCGGCATGGGATCCGTGGGCCCCTGCCAATATCCGCGGGTATGGCACCACACCCGTCTCGCACCACCGACCGTCGTGTACGTATCGCGGTCTTCGGTGCCTTGGGGCTCTTCTCC
This sequence comes from Streptomyces ruber, assembly GCF_014648075.1. GTDB lineage: Bacteria > Actinomycetota > Actinomycetes > Streptomycetales > Streptomycetaceae > Streptomyces > Streptomyces ruber. The sequence goes on from NZ_BMQK01000001.1 coordinate 415,836, forward strand.
TTCACCGTCTTCGGAGCGATGGCCACCGAACCGCTGCAGAGAAGCGACCCGCTGTCCAGCGTTCTCAGTTTCTTCGTGGGCTGCGCCGGACTCGCTCTGTCGCTGGCCGACTATTTCCGCAGCCGTGAGGTCCCACCACCGGATCCGGCCGTTCTCGCCGACGAACTGTGCAGGTCCGTCAGGCTTCAGTGGACGGACGAGGCACGCTCGCGACGGCTCAACGACCCGCGCGTGCTGCCGTTGGCCTGGGCATCCACCCGTCGGCGGGTGGCTGACCGCAGCGAGATCCTGATTCCGGCAGACCGGACGACCGCTACCGCACTGCCCGCGTTCGCCCGCAGGCCGCGGGTCGTACGGCAGCGTCTCGACGGTCGTCTCGGCAGTTCCTTCGACGCCGCCTGCGCCGCACTGGCGAACGGCTACCGCGGTATCCCCAGCCGTCGGCTGCTGTTGCTGGGGGAACCCGGTGCGGGCAAGAGCGCGCTGGCCCTCATGGTGACCCTCGGCCTGACCGCCGAGAACCACCGTACGGCGGGCGGCCCGGTCCCCGTGCTTCTCTCGGTGGGCTCCTGGGACCCGGTGCTGGAGTCGCTGGACGAGTGGATGGTGCGCCGCCTGGCCGACATGTACTACTCGGGCCGCTGCGGGACACCTCGCCTCCTCCTCGATCAGGGCTTGCTGATTCCCGTCCTCGACGGTCTCGACGAGATCCCCGAAGTCGCCAGGCGCGGGGCGGTGCGGGGCGTCAACGGAGTGCTGGGCTGCGACCGTCCAGTGATCGTGACCTGCCGCTCCGAGGAGTACGAGGACGTCGTCAAGGACGGTGCACCGAGGCTGCGCGGGGCCCCTGTCATCGAGATCGCCCCGGTCGCTCCCGACGACGCGATCGCCTATCTGTCCGATGTCACCTGGCCGGAGGAGACCGACTGGACACCCGTGTACGAGGCGCTGCGCGAGCGCCCGGGGAGCGCGGTGGCGGAGGCGCTGTCCACGCCGCTGATGGTGTCCCTGGCGCGCATGGCCTTCGAACGGACGGCGTGGGAGGGGGCGGGGGACAGCCCGGCGGTCCTCGTGGACGAGACACGGCTGGACAGCCGTCACGCCGTGGAGGACTACGTGACCGCCAAGTTCGTCGACTCCTGGCGGTCGGGGCAGGCTCCCGCCGCCGCCGACGCCGCCGCGCGAAGCCGGCGGCGGAACGGCGGCGGCCGGGAACGGGAGTGGCTGACCTACCTGGCCCTGTACCTCCACCGGCACCGGGAACGCGACTTGGTGTGGTGGCGGATGCCGGAGAGACTGCTGTCCGCGTGGGCCGGTCCCAGCGTGGCGCTGGTCGGCGGTCTCCTCCTCACCGTCACGGTCACGGCCCTGTTGACCCCTGAGGGGACGCCCACCGACCCGGAGGAAGCCTCGGCGGTGCGGCAGAGCAGTCTGGGATCCGGCATGGCGGTGGGAGCGGGCTTCCTGATCCTGGCGATGGTGGTGTGGTGGATCTCCTCCGGCCGCGCGCCCGGCCGGATCTCCCTCCGGGCACCAGGCACCCTGGGGCGGCTGCGTGCGGGGTTCAGGTCCGGGTGGTCCTTCACCGCCCTGCCCGCGGGATGCGTGCTGGCGGGGACCGCCGCCGTCGCGCTGACAGGAAGCAATGCCAGAGAGGGCGTCGACACGCTGCTGCCGGCCGTCGGCTATGTGTGGACGACCGTGATGGCTGCCGCCATCGGACTGTCCGCGCATGAATGGCTGAGCGCGGCCCCCGTCACCGCCATCTCGTCACACCCCGCATCGTCCCTCAGGGACGACCGCAGGTCCGCGCTGGCGGGCGCCGCGGCGTGCGGGCTCGCGGCCGGGCTCACGGTCTTCCCGCTCCTGGTCGCGTACATGGTGGTCCTGGATCTCATCACCAGCGTGGCCACCGGACTGCGTGGTGAACCCTCACTGACCGAGCTGGTCCTCCTCCACGCACAGCAAGTCGCCGCCTCCTTCGGGGGCTACTACGAAGGGCGCTGGCACTGGGCGCCGTTCGTCTACGGGTCCATGCTGACCTGCTGTTGCATCGGCCTGCTGGCGCTCCTGCCCCGGGCCTGGACCCGGTTCCTCATCTTCCGGATCGCCGCAGCCGCCACGCACAACCTGCCCTGGCGCCTGATGGACTTCCTGGAGAGGGCCCACCGCGGGGGCATCCTGCGACACACCGGCGGGCACTACCAGTTCCGGCACATCAAGATTCAGGATGCCCTCTCCCAGGGCTGTACCGCCGCCGGACCGGTGACCGTACCCGCCCGGGCGACGGGTGCCGGCAGCCGGACGAAGCTGTACTGCCTCCTGGGCGCAACAGTCCTCATCTCGACGACAACGCTCGCAGTGCACTCGACCTACCCCAGGGACACCTCCTATCTGCGGTTCGTACCGCAGCACCACGTCACCGTCATGAAATTCGTGGGAACGCGGCTGGTCATGGGAGACGGTCGTGACACGGAGGTGTGGGACAGCGTCACCGGAGACCCGCTCCCCATGGCGGACACCCCCGCAACGCATCGCGCTCGCCTGCGCGGCCATCTGCCGGAAGAGATCGTTGCTCATGCACTCTCGCTCGACGGGCACGTGGTGAGAGGCCCCGGAGAGGCGGTGACGTGGATCGGGAAAAGGCCTCGGCTGGCGTTCGCGCCGTGTCGCGGCCCGCTCGAGGTCTGGGAGGCTTTCCCCCGCGATCTGGTCTATCGGGAGGTGAAACCGTCCAGCCACATCCGTTGCCACGGTGTCATGGCCGTCAGTGAGGACTTCGGTGCAGTCGCCGGAGAAGGGGAAGACTATTCCGGCAGCATGAACATCCGAAAGATCGGCGACGCTCGAGTGATTCACCTGGAGGAGAGTCTCTGGCCCGGGCAGTACCCGGAATCGGCCGCCTTCAGCCCGGACGGAACCTACTTGGCTGTGGGCCTGTCATCCGGTGGCCTTCGTATCATCGACACCAGCACCCGAACCAGAACCCGGATCGGCTCGGCGACCGGTCATCGTGCTACGGCTACCGCCCTCGCATTCAATGCGGACGCCTCTCGTGTCGCCGCGTACGCGAACGGGGAAGTGCGGATCTGGGACAGGCACGAGTGGTTCAAGCAGTCGCGGATCGTCGCGCCCTGAATCCTCCGTCCCTCGCCTCCATTCTCCGTCCCTCGCCTCCTGCGACAGTGGGCCCGGCGAGGAGCGACCGAAGGCGCACGCCCCCGGCACACTCCTCGCCGGCCGCACGCCCTACCGTGGCCCGTACTTCCGCCCCGTCTTCGAGCTGATCGTGCCCAGCAGCGGCCGGGGCACCAGCTTCGCCGCGCCCAGCAGCGCCTTGTAGCGCGGGTCCGGGATGGACAGCGACTTGCCCCGCGCCAGGTCGTTGAGCCCCTCGGCGACCACCTTGTCCGCGTCCAGCCACATCCAGTTGGGGATGCTGTCCGTGCCCATGCCGGCCCGCTGGTGGAACTCGGTGCGCACGAAGCCCGGGCACAGGGCCATCAGCCGTACGCCGCTTCCCGTCAGGTCCTTCGCCACACCCTGCGTGAACTGCACGACCCACGCCTTCGACGCCCCGTACGTGCCGCGCGGCACGAAGGCGGCCACCGACGCCACGTTCACCACGCCGCCCCGGCCCCGTTCCCGCATCGCCCCGACCGCCGCCGTGGTGAGCCGGAGCACCGCCTCGCAGTGCACCTTGAGCATCGTCAGCTCGTCGGCCAGGGGAGCGTCGAGGTAACGGCCCTTGTTGCCGAACCCGGCGTTGTTGACCAGCAGGTCGACCGCGTGTTTGCGGTCGGCCAGACGGCGCTCCACCGCCTCGATGCCGTCGTCCGTCGACAGGTCGGCCGACAGCACCTCCGCCTCGATGCCGTGCCGGTCGTGCAACTCCGTGGCCTGGTCCCGCAGCCGCTTGGTGTCGCGCGCCACGAGGACGAGGTTGTGGCCGTCGGCCGCCAGCCGCCGTGCGAAGGCGGCACCGATGCCCGAGGTCGATCCCGTGATGAGAGCCGTTGTCATGACGCAAGGTTAATGACCACGACTGAACGCGCACGCTCTCCGAACCGGCCTTCACCTGTCCTTCTCGTGTCCCGCACCGTGCTCGGCGTGCCCCGCGCCGTGTCCGCCCGCGTGTCCCGCCGGCGTGCCCGCCCGCTCTCCCTTCTCCACCACCACGAACTGACCCATCATTCCCTCGTCCTCGTGGTAAAGCAGGTGACAGTGGTACATGTACGGCGTGTCCCGGTCCGCCGGCCCGTCGAACCGCAACGCCAGTTTCATCGTGGTGCCGTTCGGCAGGAACACCGTGTCCTTCGGGCCGCGCAGCGGCGGCGGAGGCGCCGAGCCGTTCACCTCCACCACCCGGAACCGGACGTCGTGCACATGGAAGTTGTGCGGCATGCCGTCCGCGTTGCGGACCGTCCACACCTCCGTCGTCCCCCGTGTGACCGTCTCGTCGATCCGGCCCATGTCCATCGTGCGCCCGTTGATCCCGGTCCGTTTCAGGTCGAAGTACCTCCCGCGGACGGCGTCGGCGTCGTCCGGCAGCTCCGACAGCCCCGGACCGGCCAGTGCCGCCGGTAACCCGGGCGAGGGCCGCAACCGATCGGCCGCCCGCAGCTCCAGTACGTCGAAGGAGTCCTCGCCCCCGGAGAACCGCCGCTGCCAGGCGTCCCCGTAGTTGTCCTGCGGGAAGCTCCGCAGCACCACCCGCTCGCCCGCCTCCATGCGCACCACGATCTCGGCCCGCTCACCGGGCGAGAGCTGCACGCGCTCCATGGCGGCCGGACGCTCCAGCAGCCCCCCGTCCGTGCCTATGAGCGAGAACGGCCGCCCGTCCGGGAACCCGAAGGCGTACGTGCGCGTGGTCGAGGCGTTGAGCAGCCGCAGCCGTATCAGCTCGTCGCCGACCTCCTGGTACGGACCGAGCGTGCCGTTGACCATGGTGCGGTCGCCCAGGAAGCCCACGCTCTGGAAGATGTTCCGGCCGTTGTCCAGCTCCGCCCCGTCGAAGCGGACGTCCTGGACGATGACGGGAACGTCGTCGACGCCGTACTTCTTCGGCAGCGCGAGCTCGTCCGACTTCTCGTCGTCGAGCAGGAACAGGCCCGCCAGGCCCTTCCGCACGTGCCGCTCGGTCGCGCCGTGCGGGTGCGGGTGGTACCAGAGGGTCGCGGCGGGCTGGTCCACCGTCCAGTGCGGGCTCCAGGCGGCGCCGGGCGCGATCGACTGGTGCGGTCCGCCGTCCATCCGCGCGGGCAGGTGCATACCGTGCCAGTGCACGCTGGATGCCTCGCCGAGTTCGTTCCGTATGCGGACGCGGACCCTCTCGCCGCGCTCGGCACGCAGCGTCGGGCCGAGGTAGGAGCCGTTGAACCCGTAGGTCGGTGTCCGCCGCCCCCGCTCGAACTCCGTCTCACCCGTCTGCATGCGTAAGTCGAAGACGCGCGTGCCGTCCTCGTCGACGGACGAGGCCGCCAGAGGCGGTATCGCCAGCCGGTTGCCGAACCGCTCCGTGCCGACCGTGCTGACGTCGGAACCGGTCCACAGCCAGGTGAACAGAGCGCCGACGGCCAGTGCGGCCACGGCGACGACCGAGGTGAGCGCGACGAGGATCCGCTTGAGAGGAATGCGACGAGACATGCGACGAGCGTCCCGTCCCGCCGGGTCCGCGAGCATCCGGCATCCGCCCTGATTCGCCCCCGACTCGCCCTCGACCCCTTCCCCGGCTTCTTCTCCGGGTTGCCCCCTAGGAGCCGTGCGGCGACCGGCTCGCGGGCGTTCCGGCCGGCCGTTTCAGGACCGAGGCGGAACGCGGGCCCGACGCCCCGCGTTCACGCCTCCCGGTACCGCGCCACGTACCTCTCCGCCTCCGCCCGTGTCTCGGGATGCAGCGCGTCCCCCGCGACCAGCACCCACGGCAGCAGCTCCCGCTCCGTCGTGACGGCGCGGAACTGCAGGGCCACCGTCACGTTGTGGTCCGGGCGGTGGACGACCTCGATGGGGTCGCCCGCCCTGACCTCGCCGGGCACGACGACCCGCAGGTACGCGCCCGGCGCCGCCCGGTGCGTGAAGCGTTTGACCCAGCTCGTCTCGCCGAGGTGCCCCTGGAAGGTGCGGCAGGGGATGCGGCCGCTGGTGACCTCCAGGACCACGTCGGGGCCGACCCGCCAGCGCTCGCCGATCAGGGCGCCGGAGACGTCGAGCCTCTGGGTGGTGAGGTTCTCGCCGAACACGCCGTTGTGCAGGGAGCGCCCCAGCTCCAGCTCCCATTCGTCCAGGTCCTCGCGGGCGACCGCGTACACGGCCTGGTCGTCGCCGCCGTGGTGACGGGTCTCGCAGACCGCGTCCCCGGCGACCCCGCTCGCGCCGACCCCCTTCGGGCCGGGGGCGGCTATCCGCAGCGGCCCCTCGACCGGGCGCTTGTCGATACCGGTCACTCCCTGTGGCTGACTCGTGTACTCGACGGCCCGGGGGCGCCCCACATTCAGAGACAGAAGCTTCATGCCCGCACGGTAGACGGCGGGAGCCAAAGCGTCGACGGCGTATCGGGAGCGATGCCCAAGTCTCCCTTATGCTCGGAAGGGTGATCGAGGCCCGACATCTCCGTGTCCTGCGCGCCGTGGCCGCCACCGGTTCCTTCTCGGCGGCGGGGCGCGAGCTGGGCTGCACCCAGCCCGCCGTCAGCCAGCAGATGAAGGCCCTGGAAGCCTCGGCCGGCACTCCGCTGCTCGTCCGCAGCGGCCGCGAGATGCGGCTGACGCAGGCGGGCGAGGCGCTGGTCCGGCACGCGACCGGCATCCTCGCCGGGCTCACGGCGGCCGAGGAGGAGGTCGCCGCGATCGCCGGTCTGCGCGCGGGGCGCGTCCGTCTCGTCTCCTTCCCCAGCGGCAGCTCCTCCCTCGTGCCCACCGCGCTGGCCGCCCTCCGCGCCGAGCACCCGGGAACGCGCGTCTCCCTGGAGGAGGCCGAGCCGCCGAAGTCCGTCGAGACACTGCGCGCGGGCGACTGCGACATCGCCCTCGCCTTCCGGTACGAGGGCGCCGCGAGCACGGACGAGTGGGACGACCTGGTCGTACGGCCCCTGCTCGCCGACCGGCTGGTCGGCCTCGTACCCGAGGGGCACCGGCTGGCCCGTACGGAGTCCGTGGCCCTCGGGGACCTCGCCGGTGAGCCGTGGATCGCGGGCTGCCCCCGCTGCCGGGGGCATCTGGTCGACATCTGTGAGGGCGCGGGTTTCAGCCCCCGTATCGACTTCGCGACGGACGACTACCCGGCGGTGGTCGGTCTGGTCGGCGCGGGGCTGGGCGTGGCGGTCCTGCCGGAACTGGCCGTCGAGTCGGTGCGGGCCAAGGGGGTGCGCACGGTCGCGCTGGAGCCCGTCGTGCGCCGGGAGATCGTGGCGCTCACCCTGCCGGACCTGGCCCGGGTGCCGACGGTGGCGGCGACATTGGCTGAGCTGGCGAAGGCGGCCGCGCGGTAGGGGACCCGCTGCCCGGCGGCGGGACGCGTCGCGCGGGCGGGCGGAGGGGCTGAGGAAACGTTCCTTTAAGCGTTCGGGCGTTCGACGTGATCACGTGTCCGGGTGAGGGTCGCTTCCGTTGGGGGACGTCGACACCAGCCGGTTGCGCGCCCGCCCCATGAGCTCCTCGCGCTCGTCCTCGGTCAGCCCGCCCCACACCCCGTACGGCTCCCGCACGGCCAGGGCGTGGGCCGCGCACTCCGCGCGGACGGGGCACCGCATGCAGACCTCCTTGGCCGAGTTCTCACGAGCGCTCCGTGCCGCGCCGCGCTCGCCCTCGGGGTGGAAGAAGAGCGAGCTGTCGACCCCGCGGCAGGCCGCGAGGAGCTGCCAGTCCCAGAGATCCGCGTTGGGTCCGGGAAGGCGGGAGAAATCTGCCATTACATGTCCCCTTATAGCCGTTCTGGTCGGTAATGCACCCATGACCGTACGTCTGCGATCTAAGGAGATGAAAATATGACTCATTGCAAATCTAGCCGCAGACACCAGCTAATGGGAAGAAAAAGGGCTGAATGGGGCATAGGTTGTGATGAAACGTCGGGGGTCCGCTGTGCATGTCTGCACCGTGTCCGCCCCCTCACGTAGAGTGCCGAACGTGGCTCACCGCCCCGTAACTCTTTCGAGTGACCGTCGTTGAGAAGGCCGAGGCGGTTGAAGGAACAAGCGCTCGGACAGGCGTCTCGGTCCGCTCGCGAGTGTCGACCGCACAGGTGACGATTCGTACCAGCCTGGAGGCTCAAGGTGACGCGCATCAGCTGCGGAGGACGGCCATGACATCCGTCCTCGTCTGCGACGACTCCCCGCTTGCCCGAGAGGCGCTCCGCCGCGCGGTGGCGACCGTGCCCGGCGTCGAGCGCGTGACGACGGCGGCCAACGGCGAGGAAGTCCTCCGCCGCTGGGGCGCCGACCGCTCGGACCTGATTCTGATGGACGTGCGCATGCCCGGCCTGGGCGGCGTCGAGACCGTACGACGGCTGCTGTCAGCCGACCCCGGTGCGCGCATCATCATGCTCACCGTCGCGGAGGACCTGGACGGCGTGGCGCTCGCGGTCGCCGCCGGTGCCCGCGGGTATCTGCACAAGGACGCCTCGCGCGCGGAGCTGCGGGCCACGGTGACGCAGGCGCTCGCCGACCCCACCTGGCGGCTCGCCCCGCGCCGGCTGCGGTCCGCCGAGATGGGTGCCGCCCCGACGCTCACCGCGCGGGAGATCCAGGTGCTGGAAGGCATGAGCCACGGCCGGTCGAACGCGGAGATCGGCCGGGAGCTGTTCCTCTCCGAGGACACCGTCAAGACCCACGCACGGCGCCTGTTCAAGAAGCTCGGCGCCTCCGACCGTGCCCACGCCGTGGCGCTCGGCTTCCGCTGGGGCCTGGTCCGCTAGGTGGGCCGTAGCGGGGGAACGGGAATCCCCGCCTGCTGCCGGGCGGGCGGGGTTGCTGGTCACAGCGCGGCCGGAGGTGCCCGCGGAGCGGTGGGCGGGGATGCCTGTCGGTCGGTGTGCGGGGGTGTCCGCCGTGCGGTGAGCGGGTCCGGCGCCGCGGTCCGCCGGGTGCCCGCTGCTCGTTTCGCCGCGGATGCCGCATCCTTGAGGTGTGGAGTTCCTCGGGGACGAGTCGGTCGAGCGGGAGGGGAGGGCGCAGGAGATGAGTTCCGGCGCACCTGCTCATAACGCTTCGGTGCACAACCATGGGCACGGTGCCACGGAGCGGACAGCCGCAGGGCACCATGGACCGATGCGCGATGACGAGACGACGGTGATCGGTGCGCTCGTCCATCGTGCCGTCGACGGAGACGAGCAGGCCACGCACGACCTGCTCGCCCACGTCCACCCCCTCGCCCTGCGCTACTGCCGGACCCGGCTGTCCCGGCTGCCCGGCGACGCGCGGCACTTCGTTGAGGACCTCGCGCAGGAGGTCTGCGTCGCGGTGCTCCTCGCGCTGCCGCGCTACAAGGACACCGGGCGGCCGTTCGAGGCGTTCGTGTTCGCCATCGCCGCGCACAAGGTCGCCGACCTGCAGCGCGCCGCGATGCGCCACCCCGGTTCGACGGCCGTCCCCTCGGACGAGATGCCCGAGCGGCCGGACGACTCGCTCGGCCCCGAGGAGCGCGCCCTGCTCAGCAGCGACGCCGAATGGGCCAAGAAGCTGCTGGCCAACCTGCCCGAGAACCAGCGCGAGCTGCTGCTGCTGCGGATCGCGGTCGGTCTCACCGCCGAGGAGACGGGCCAGATGCTGGGGATGTCCCCGGGCGCCGTACGGGTGGCGCAGCACCGGGCCCTCAGCCGGCTGCGGGCGCTGGCCGAGCAGTAGGGTGGCCCGCACGCCGGGTGCCCGGAAGAACGTACGGCGCGCTGCGTTCGAATGAACGCACGACGCGCTGTTTCCGTACAGACATACGGAGCCCCACGTCACATTCCGCAGCGGAATCGTGGGGCCGCGCTTCCCGTTAGCATGGACATCCGCACCGATCAAGGCTTTGGGGAAGGTGTCATGACTGCCAACGTCGACGGAGTGCCCGAGAAATTCGCGACACTCGGGCTGACCTACGACGATGTGCTGCTGCTGCCGGGCGCCTCGGACATGGCGCCCGAGGACATCGACACCGCCTCGTACGTCTCCAAGAACGTCCGGGTGAACATTCCGCTGCTGTCCGCCGCGATGGACAAGGTCACCGAGTCCCGCATGGCGATCGCGATGGCCCGCCAGGGCGGCGTCGGCGTGCTGCACCGCAACCTGTCCATCGAGGACCAGGCCAACCAGGTCGACCTGGTGAAGCGCTCCGAGTCCGGCATGGTCACGGACCCCATCACCATCCACCCCGAGGCCACGCTCGCCGAGGCCGACGCGCTGTGCGCCAAGTTCCGCATCAGTGGCGTCCCGGTCACGGACGGCTCCGGCAAGCTGCTCGGCATCGTCACCAACCGTGACATGGCCTTCGAGACCGACCGCGCGCGCCGCGTGAGCGAGGTCATGACGCCGATGCCGCTGGTCACCGGCAAGGTCGGCATCTCCGGTGACGACGCGATGCAGCTGCTGCGCCGCCACAAGATCGAGAAGCTGCCGCTGGTCGACGACGAGGGTGTCCTCAAAGGCCTGATCACGGTCAAGGACTTCGTGAAGGCGGAGAAGTACCCGAACGCCGCCAAGGACGCCGAGGGCCGGCTCCTCGTCGGCGCGGCCGTCGGCGTGGCCGGTGACGCCTTCGAGCGCGCCCAGGCCCTTATCGCCGCGGGCGTCGACTTCATCGTCGTGGACACCGCGCACGGCCACTCCCGGCTGGTCGGCGACATGGTCGCCAAGATCAAGTCCAACTCGACGGGCGTCGACGTCATCGGCGGCAACATCGCCACCAAGGACGGCGCCCAGGCCCTCATCGACGCCGGCGTGGACGGCATCAAGGTCGGTGTCGGGCCCGGCTCCATCTGTACGACGCGTGTCGTCGCCGGCATCGGCGTCCCGCAGGTCACGGCGATCTACGAGGCGTCGCTCGCCGCCAAGGAGGCCGGCATCCCGGTCATCGGCGACGGTGGCCTGCAGTACTCGGGCGACATCGCGAAGGCCCTGGTCGCGGGCGCCGACACGGTGATGCTGGGCTCGCTGCTCGCGGGCTGCGAGGAATCCCCGGGCGAGCTGCTGTTCATCAACGGCAAGCAGTTCAAGTCGTACCGCGGCATGGGTTCCCTCGGGGCCATGCAGACCCGCGGCGACCGCAAGTCGTTCTCCAAGGACCGTTACTTCCAGGAGGGCGTCGCCTCCGACGAGCAGCTGGTCCCCGAGGGCATCGAGGGCCAGGTGCCCTACCGCGGCCCGCTGTCCTCGGTCGTCCACCAGCTGGTGGGAGGTCTGCGCCAGTCGATGTTCTACGTGGGCGGCCGGACGGTGCCGGAGCTCCAGGACCGTGGCCGGTTCGTACGGATCACCTCCGCCGGGCTCAAGGAGAGCCACCCGCACGACATCCAGATGACGGTCGAGGCGCCGAACTACAGCCGGAAGTAAGACGCACGCGCGCGTGCAGCGTGCGCGTGGAGCATGACAGAGGCGGTCCCGGAGGCTCCGGGACCGCCTCTGTGATGGGGTCGGGGATACTGGAAGGTGCTCCAACGCAGAGGGAAAGGCCACACACGTGAGTGAGATCGAGATCGGGCGGGGCAAGCGCGGCCGCCGGGCGTACGCCTTCGACGACATCGCCGTCGTACCGAGCCGCCGTACCCGGGACCCGGAAGAGGTCTCGATCGCCTGGCAGATCGACGCCTACCGCTTCGAGCTGCCGTTCCTGGCCGCCCCGATGGACTCGGTCGTCTCCCCGGCCACGGCCATCCGCATCGGCGAGATGGGCGGCCTCGGGGTCCTGAACCTCGAGGGCCTGTGGACCCGGTACGAGGACCCGCAGCCGCTGCTCGACGAGATCGCCGAGCTGCCGGTGGAGGCCGCGACCCACCGCCTCCAGGAGATCTACGCGGCTCCGATCAAGGAGGAGCTGATCGGGCAGCGCATCAAGGAGGTGCGCGACTCGGGTGTGGTCACCGCCGCCGCGCTCTCCCCGCAGCGCACCGCACAGTTCTCCAAGGCCGTCGTGGACGCGGGCGTGGACATCTTCGTGATCCGCGGTACGACCGTGTCGGCCGAGCACGTGTCCGGTGCCGCCGAGCCACTGAACCTCAAGCAGTTCATCTACGAGCTCGACGTGCCGGTGATCGTCGGCGGCTGCGCCACGTACACGGCCGCCCTGCACCTGATGCGCACGGGCGCGGCCGGTGTCCTCGTCGGCTTCGGCGGCGGCGCCGCGCACACCACGCGCAACGTCCTCGGCATCCAGGTCCCGATGGCGACGGCGGTGGCGGACGTCGCCGCGGCCCGCCGGGACTACATGGACGAGTCCGGCGGCCGGTACGTGCACGTCATCGCCGACGGCGGCGTCGGCTGGTCCGGCGACCTGCCCAAGGCGATCGCCTGCGGTGCCGACTCCGTGATGATGGGCTCGCCGCTCGCGCGTGCGACCGACGCGCCGGGCAAGGGCCACCACTGGGGCATGGAGGCCGTCAACGCGGAGCTGCCGCGCGGCAAGAAGGTCGACCTGGGCACGGTCGGCACCCTCGAGGAGATCCTCACGGGCCCGTCGCACAGCCCGGACGGCTCCATGAACTTCTTCGGCGCCCTCCGCCGCGCCATGGCCACCACCGGCTACAGCGAGCTCAAGGAGTTCCAGCGCGTCGAGGTGACGGTGGCGGACTCGCAGCACCGGCGCTGAGTTCCGCCCGGCGGAAGCGGACAGGGGCCCGGTCACCCGTGGGGTGACCGGGCCCTTTCGCATGAACCGCGCCTTTCCCCCGCCCAAAGCGCCCCCACCCAGCCCTTCGGTCGCGCGACAGGCTCGCGCGGGGAGACGTTCCGGACCCCGGCCGTCGGGGCCCGGCCCGAGCTTCAGCGGACCGTCCACCGGGTCACTGGGCGGCATCGTGGAAGGGGGCGCCCATGGGACGCCACCGCGAGCCCACCCGCTGGGACCGGATCCGTCTTCGGATGGTTAAGTGCCGGAGGAGGTAGATCTTGTGGCTTTAAGGATGGTGGGCGGCCGCCCCCAAGAGGACTAGGGGGCTTCTGACGGCTCTTGGTCGGACATCATCCGGCCGGGTGGCACTACGAGAGACGGCTCGCGAGGCGCCGACTGACTCATCGGGCCCGCCCGCAACCGTCCGGGGACGGTCTCAGGAGCCGTCAGAAACGGCCTAGGCCGGACATCCGTGATCTGTCAGGAGCCTGCCGCAGTAGCCCCTGCGGTGGGCTCCATCTGTCCCCACGTCACCGGTACGAAGTGCCGTGAGCCATCAACCCCGGATGCCCGGCCACCCCACGCGCCCCCCTCACAACCGATGCGCCGCCCCCGTGGGCGTCGCCCCCCGCGTGTCCAGCAACAGCTGCGCCTTCGCGGACAGTCCCTGCAGGTCGTACGTGCGGTGGTGCTGGAGCAGGAGCGTCAGGTCGGCGTCGGCGACGGCCTCGTAGAGGAGGTCGGCGCGGGGGACGGGGCGGTCGAGGACGTTCCAGGACGCGACGTACGGGTCGTGGAAGCTCACCGCCGCGCCGAGCTCCATGAGGCGCCGCGCGATCTCGCGCGCGGGAGAGCCCTGCTGGTCGGGGATGTCGGGTTTGTAGGTGACGCCGAGGAGGAGCACGCGCGCGCCGCGGGCCGACTTTCCGTGCTCGTTGAGCAGGGCGGCCGCGCGCTGGACCACGTACGCGGGCATGTGGTCGTTGACCTGCCGGGCCAGTTCGACCAGCCGGAGCGAGTGCGGGGCCCGTCCGGTGAGGTCCTGGGCGATGCCGTGGCCGCCGACGCCGGGGCCCGGGCGGAAGGCCTGGAAGCCGAACGGCTTGGTCTCCGCGCAGCGGATGACGTCCCACAGGTCGATACCCAGGTCGTGGCAGAGGACGGCCATCTCGTTGACGAGGGCGATGTTCACGTGCCGGAAGTTGGTCTCCAGGAGCTGCACCGCCTCCGCCTCGCGCGGCCCCCGCGCGCGGACCACCTTGTCGGTGAGCCGGCCGTAGAAGGCGGCGGCCGACTCGGTGCAGGCGGCGGTGAGGCCACCGATGACCTTGGGGGTGCCGGTGGGGGAGTGGTCGCGGTTGCCCGGGTCGGTGCGGCCGGGCGAGTACGCGAGGTGGAAGTCGCGGCCCGCGCGCAGCCCGGAGCCCTCCTCCAGCAGCGGGAGCAGCACCTCCTGCGTGGTTCCGGGGCGCACCGAGGACTCCAGGATCACCGTCGTGTAGGGGCGCAGCCGGGCGGCGAGGGTACGGGCGGCGGCGGCCACATGGGTGAGATCGGGGCCGCCGTCCGCGCCGTACGGGGTCGGTACGCAGATCACCGCCGTCCGCACACGGCCGAGTTCGGCCGGGCTGGTGGTGGGCCGGAAGCCGGCCGCGAGCAGGCGCCGGAGTTCGAGCGCGGTGAGGGAGCCGCCGCTCTCCGACCCGGCCTCGGAGGGCGTGCGGTAGCCGAGGGTCGGGACGCCGGCGGCGACGGCGGCCCGGGCCAGCGGCAGGCCGAGCTGACCGAGTCCGATGACGGCGAGGTCTGCGGGCATGGCGTGGGCCGTCCTTCCCAGTAGCCGAAGCGGGACAGGTGCGCAAGCCCTGTGGACAGGATGAGCGAGCGCAATGTCACACTAGGAGTAAATATGACCGTTATGCGGGATTGAGGGGGTGAGATTCTGCGCGCGTCCCCGGCGGTTGTCCACAGGTGGGGAGACGGGCGGTGGCCGAGGTCGGGAGGGGCGGCCAGAATCTGGGCATGGGGATGTGAGCAAGGGCTCGCCCGACAGATGACGTCCGGCGGCCGACGTCCGGCGCGACAGACAGCGGGAGGCAGCGGTGAGGACAGCGGCACTGGGACCGGCGCAGCGCGCCGAGTCACTGGCGGGCATGGCCGAGCACGAGCTGGACGTACTGGTCGTGGGCGGCGGCGTGGTCGGCGCGGGCACCGCGCTCGACGCCGTGACCCGTGGTCTGTCCACGGGGCTGGTCGAGGCCCGTGACTGGGCGTCCGGCACGTCCAGCAGGTCCAGCAAGCTGATCCACGGCGGCCTGCGCTATCTGGAGATGCTCGACTTCGTCCTCGTCCGCGAGGCGCTGAAGGAGCGCGGCCTGCTGCTGGAGCGGCTGGCACCCCACCTGGTCAAGCCGGTGCCGTTCCTCTACCCGCTGCAGCACAAGGGCTGGGAGCGGCTCTACGCGGGTTCGGGCGTCGCGCTCTACGACGCGATGTCGATGGCCCGCGGCCACGGTCGCGGACTGCCCGTGCACCGCCATCTGACGCGCCGCCACGCCCTGCGCGTGGCCCCCTGCCTGAAGAGGGACGCGCTGGTCGGAGCGCTGCAGTACTACGACGCGCAGATGGACGACGCCCGCTTCGTGACCACCCTGGTGCGCACGGCCGCGGTGTACGGGGCGAAGGTCGCCAACCGCGCCCGGGTGACCGGGTTCCTGCGCGAGGGGGAACGGGTCGTCGGCGCCCGGGTGCAGGACGTCGAGGCGGGCGGCGAGTACGAGATCCGCGCCAAGCAGGTCGTCAACGCCACCGGGGTGTGGACGGACGACACCCAGGCCATGGTGGGCGAGCGGGGCCAGTTCCACGTACGGGCGTCCAAGGGCATCCACCTGGTCGTGCCGAAGGACCGCATCCACTCGACGACCGGGCTGATCCTGCGGACCGAGAAGTCCGTGCTGTTCGTCATCCCATGGGGGCGGCACTGGATCGTCGGCACCACGGACACCGACTGGAGCCTGGACAAGGCGCATCCGGCCGCCTCCAGCGCGGACATCGACTACGTGCTGGAACACGTGAACTCGGTGCTGGCCGTGCCGCTCACCCGGGACGACGTCGAGGGCGTGTACGCCGGGCTGCGCCCGCTGCTCGCCGGTGAGTCGGACGCCACCAGCAAGCTGTCGCGCGAGCACGTCGTGGCCCACGCGGTGCCGGGACTCGTGGTGGTGGCGGGCGGCAAGTACACGACGTACCGGGTGATGGCCAAGGACGCGGTGGACGAGGCGGTGCACGGGCTGGACCTGCGGGTCGCCGATTGCGTCACCGAGGACGTCCCGCTGCTCGGCGCCGAGGGCTACCGGGCGCTGTGGAACGCCCGGGCGCGGACAGCGGCGCGGACGGGGCTCCACGTGGTCCGTGTGGAGCACCTGCTGAACCGGTACGGCTCGATGGCCGAGGAGGTGCTCGCCCTCATAGCGGCCGACCCGTCGCTGGGAGAGCCGCTGCGGGCCGCCGACGACTACCTGCGGGCCGAGATCGTGTACGCGGCCTCGCACGAGGGGGCGCGGCACCTGGACGACGTGCTCACCCGGCGTACGCGCATCTCGATCGAGACGTTCGACCGGGGGACGCGGAGCGCCCGGGAGGCGGCCGGACTGATGGCTCCGGTGCTCGGCTGGGACGAGGACCACGTCGAGCGTGAGGTCCAGCACTACGAGAAGCGGGTGGAGGCCGAACGGGAGTCGCAGCGCCAGCCGGACGACCTGACGGCGGACGCGGCGCGGCTGGGGGCGCCGGACATCGTGTCGCGCTGAGGGCGAAAGCGGCGACCGGGCGGACGGCACGCGCGGTTTGACGCCGGATCACGGGGCGGGCCGGCCCCTCGCGTGGCCGGCCGGGCCGGCCGGGCCATGGTGCAGTCCGGTGGCCGGCGCGGTGGCACGGCGGTACCTCCTCAGGGCCGTCCGTCGTGCGGGGCGGTCCGCCACAGGGTGCCCCGGGTTCCCGGCTCACCTTGCCGCCGGTGACCGGGGACTGTCCGCCGTTTGCGGGTACCCGTGGCTCATACGCCCTCCCTGGCACAGGAGTTGACCGGTTCCGCGTGCGGTGCGGTCCGTGTGCCAGGGCGTGACGGGTCCGGGCGCGCGCCTGTTCGTGGGTCCGGCCGGGCCGGGTGCGGAGTTCGCTCCAGGGCGCCGTGGCCGGATCGGGTACCCGCTGCGAGGCTGGAAGAGGCGGTGGCGGGGTTCTCGGCCTCCGGAAGGGCACGGCTTCGTCGGGTGTTGCGGAAGGGACACCCTGGGCGTGAAGCGGTAGTCGCGTGATGGACAATGAAGGCTCTGTCAGGGCGGGTTGCATGAGGGGACGCATGTCGGAGGCGGAGCGCGGCGGGGCATCCCGTCAGGACGGGAAGACACGTCTCCTCGCCGGCCGGTACCGGTTGGAGGGAGTCCTCGGCCGTGGCGGCATGGGCACCGTGTGGCGGGCCGAGGACGAGACGCTGGGCCGAACGGTCGCGGTCAAGGAGCTGCGGTTCCCGTCGAACATCGACGAGGACGAGAAGCGGCGGCTGATCACACGCACGTTGCGGGAGGCCAAGGCGATCGCGCGGATCCGCAACAACGGCGCGGTGACCGTCTTCGACGTGGTCGACGAGGACGACCGGCCGTGGATCGTGATGGAGCTCGTCGAGGGCAAGTCCCTCGCCGAGGTCATCCGCCAGGACGGGACCCTCGAACCGAAGCGCGCCGCCGAGGTGGGCCTCGCCATACTCGACGTGCTGCGCGACGCGCACCGCGAGGGCATCCTGCACCGTGACGTGAAGCCGTCCAACGTGCTGATCTCGGACGACGGCCGGGTCGTGCTCACGGACTTCGGCATCGCCCAGGTCGAGGGCGACCCGTCTGTCACCTCGACCGGCATGCTGGTGGGCGCCCCCTCGTACATCTCGCCGGAGCGGGCGCGCGGTCACAAGCCCGGCCCCGCGGCGGACCTGTGGTCGCTCGGCGGTCTGCTGTACGCGTCGGTCGAGGGTGTGCCGCCGTACGACAAGGGCTCGGCCATAGCGACGTTGACGGCGGTGATGACCGAGCCGGTCGAGGAGCCGGTGCACGCCGGCCCGCTGAGGAAGGTCATCCACGGGCTGCTCGCCAAGGACCCCGCGCAGCGGCTGGACGACGCGGGAGCGCGTGCGCTGCTGACCGAGGTGATCAACGAGCCCGGCCCGGAGGCGGCCGAACCGGCGGACGCGACGAAGGTCGTGGCGATGCCTCCGGTTCCGGAGCCGGGCGCGGGCAGAGAGAGACCGGGTACGTCCGGGGCCAAGGGCAGGGGTGCGTCGAAGGACGGGGAGGCCGCGGGGACCGCCGCGGTCCCGCCCTCCTCCTCGCGGAGCTCCTCGGTACCGTCCGGATCGAAAGCGGTGGCCGGGGCGGCGGCCGGCGGCGCGGCGGCCGGGCGGACGTCGTCGGGGTGGCCGGAGGTCCCGCCGCCGGATCTGCCGTCGCGCCCCGCGCCCCGGGCGCCGATCACGGATGTGGTGCCGCGGCGGACGCTGATCGTCGTCGCGGTGGTCGTCGTGCTGGCCGTGGTCGGGACGGTGCTCGCGCTGACCCTCGGCGGTGGCGACGAGAGCGGCCAGGGCGGCAGGAGCGGCGACACCAAGTCGTCCGCGTCCGCCACGGAGCCCGGGAGCGGTGGCGGTTCGGAGGGGTCCGACGCCCGTACCGACGGCGAGAGCACCGCGACGGCCTCGGAGTCGGAGGGCTCCGAGGGCAGCGGTTCGGGCGCGGGAAGCGACGAGAGCACGTCGGACGACTCGGGTGACGACGGGAACGGCGACGGCGAGGACGCGGACTCCGGTACCGGTTCCGGCTCCGGCTCCGACGACATCGCGGTGCGCACGTACGAGAGCTCCCAGGGCTTCTCGATCGGGCTGCCCGAAGGCTGGGAGTACCGGTCGACGGACGCGGCGGGCGCCCGTTTCACGGGCCCCGACGGGCAGCGGCTGCTCGTCGGCTGGACGTCGACGCCCAAGGACGACCCGGTGGCGGACTGGAAGAACCAGGAGCGGTCCATGGTGCGTTCCCAGTACCAGCGGGTCCGAATAGAAGCGGTGGACTACCGCGGCTGGGACACGGCCGACTGGGAGTTCACCTATGTGGCGAGCGGTACCAAGTACCGCGTCATCGACCGCGGTTTCGTCGTGAACTCGAATCTTGGTCACGCTCTGATGTACACGGCGAAGGACGCCGAGTGGGACAGTGACCTGCGCGAGGACACCTGGCGGACGTTCACGGAGACGTTCCGGCCGAAGTCCTGAGGGGCGCCTGACAACGACTGAGGCCGGATCGTAACGGCGCGAATCCCGCATCTCTTCCTTGCGCGTTACCTCAGGCACGTATCGTGAGTGGCTGCGGACCGTGCGCATCCAGAGCGGAACGGTACGCAGAGTGAACGGTATTGACCGACCTGGTTGGCCGGGGGTGGCATCGTGGACGACTACGCGGGACGGGTGCTCGCCGACCGCTACCGCCTTCCGGTGCCGCCGTCGGACGATTACGAACTCGCCGAGATCCGGGCCTTCGACACCTACAGCGGGCAGGAAGTCCTCATACGGCAGGTGCCGTTGCCCGAGATCGTCGAGGCGGAAGTGCTGGACGCGGACGGGCTGCCGGAGGGGTACGTCGCCCGGGACGCCAAGGCGCGCCGGAGCGGCGATAGGGCCACGCGCCGTCCCGCCGACCCGGCCGTGCGGCGCGCGATCGAGGCCGCGCAGGCCGCCGCGCAGATTCCCGACCACCCACGCCTGGACCAGGTCTTCGACGTGTTCGCCGAAGGCGGTTCGCTGTGGATCGTCAGCGAACTGGTGTCCGCACAGCCGCTGGAGACGCTCCTCGCCGAGAAGCCCCTGACGCCGTACCGGGCGGCCGAGGTCGCCGCCGACGTCCTCACCGCGCTGCGCGCCCTGCACGCCCACGGCTGGGTGCACCGCAACGTCACCTCCCGCACGGTCCTCGTCTGCGACGACGGACGCGTGGTGCTCACGGGCCTCGCGGCCGGTGCGGCGGAGGAGGCGCTCTGCGGGTACGACCCCGTGCCGGTGAACGACACGCAGGACGAGGGCGTCGCCGGGGATCCGGGCGGGGGGCCGCTCACGGCAGGCTTCCGTGTGCCTGACGATTCTCTTCGTGCGCCTCGTGTGCCTGAGACGTTCAAGGGGCTGGAGCCTCGTTCGTCCCAGGGTGGGGCGGCGCCCGGAGCCGGTGTCCCTGATCCCGAGACCGCCCGGCGCGCCGCCATCGAGGCGCGCGCAGGAAACGCGGACGCGGGCGCCGACCCGTCGGCCGGACGGCGCACGCCCGAGACCGGCGACGACATCAGGGCGGCTCGGGCCGGAGCGATCGCGGCCTACCGGGCCGGCGCACGGGCCGCGGCCCGTGCGCACGAGCAGCCGGAGGGACCCCGGGGCCCGGCCCTGCCCGACCGCCGACCGGTCACCGGGCAGCTGCCGGCGCCGGGCCACATGTCGGATGAGTCCGGGGCGGTACCGGGCCCCGGCGGTCCGTCCGCGCCCACGCCGCCCGGTCAGATCGCGGACCCGTACGGCGTGGGAAGTGCCCGTCCGTGGCACGGAGCGGTGCCCCGCCCCGCGGCGCCCGCGCCCGCGCCCGCGAGCGGACCGGACGACCGCGCCGCCGGACACGGCACTCACGGCGGAGGAGGGACGAGCCGCCACGGAGTCGGCGTCCCGCCGGCCTCGGGCGCTCCCACCACGAAGTCCGCCGCTCACGCCGCATCGCCGTCCACCGGACACTGGGACGAGCTGGCCGCGGCCGGGACCGCCCGGCGCGGGCCCGCCACCGCACTCGCCGCCGAGCGCGCCCGGCAGGCGCGGATGGCGGTGGTCGGGCCGGTCACGGAACGCTGGGCGCCGGAACAGGCGGGCCCGGTGCACGAGAACTGGCAGCTGGCGGCGCCGATCGGGCCCGCGACGGACCTGTGGGCGCTGGGGGCCCTGCTGTTCCGGGCCGTGCAGGGACACGCCCCCTACCCAGAGGACAACACCGCCGAACTGGTGCAGATGGTGTGCTCGGAGCCGCCCGCGTACGCGGAGGAGTGCGGGCCGCTGCGGCCGGTGGTCGAGTCGTTGCTGCGGCAGGACCCCACCGAGCGGCCGGACTTCGAGGAGCTGCGCGGCTGGCTGCGCTCGCTCGTCCGGTCGGCGCCGGAGCCCGAGGCCGGTACGTACGTGGTGGCGGCGCCCCCGGCGGACCCGCGCAGGCTGCCGATCAAGCGGCGCCGGGGCGAACTCGTCCGCAGGCGCCGTCGTACGCGGAAATCCGACACCTCCCCGCACGCCCGCCACAAGCGGGCGAAGCAGGAGCGGGCCAAACAGGAACGGGTCAAGCGCAAGGAGCGCCCGGCCGAGACCGCCTCGTTCGAGTCGGCGGCACTGTTCGAGCCGTTCGAGTCGTCCACGTCGTTCGAGCCGGACAGGGCGCACGAACGGTCCGGCGCACCCGGCCCGTCCGGCTCGCCCGTGCCGCGCAAGCTCGGACGCAACCTGCTTCTGCTGGTCCTGCTCGCGATGGCCGCGGTGATCGCGTACGCCATGGTGTTCATGCCGAAGTCCGGCACGAGCGGGGACAGCGGCGCGGACAGCCGGCAGACCGGCGCCCCCGGGAACGCCGGACCCGCGCCTGTGCCCGACGTCACGGACGACCCTCAGCCGGAGCAGAGCGCGCAGGAGGAGGAGACGGAACCGTCGGAGTCGTCCGCCTCCACCCGGCCGCAGGCCAACGAACCCGAGGTCGCCCAGGGGTTCACCCTGCGCGACGACCCCGAGGGGTTCCGCGTCGCGGTGGCCAACGGCTGGGACCGCGCGGGCAGGAACGGCCGCGGCCAGGTCGTCTACTCGCAGGGCTCCTTCGAGCTCCTCGTCGTACCCGGCCGGGACAGCGCGGAGACCTTCGGCAGCGACCCGCTGGCGTACCAGCGGGAGGACGAGCGCGAGCTGCAGCCGTTCCGCGACTCGACCTGGGCCACCTCCAGCGGGATGCGGCTCGTCGAGGTGGGCGGACGCAGCATGGCCGAGGGGCAGTTCACCTGGCAGGACGAGGAGGGGCGCGAGATCTTCGTGCGGAACCTGGCGATCCTCATAGACGGCCGGTACCACGTCGTGCAGGTACGCGGCCCCGAGGCCGAACGCGACGAGGTGACCCGGCTGTACGAGCAGGCGTACCAGACGTACCAGGCGACGGGCTGAGCGCAGCGCGCCGGGCGCGCCGGGCGGGCGGGACGGGCGGGGCCAAGGCTTCGGCTCGACGCGCCGGCACGGCGTCCCTGGACGGCGTGCCTGGACGGCGTGTCTGGACGGCGTACCCGCACGGCGTACCTGCGCGTTTCGGCCTTCCCGGTCGGTGCCGGACGGTCGTGCCGACCCGTCGCGGGTGGGACGGGAGCGGGTGCTGACACGCCGTTCCGGGCCGGTCGCGGGCGGGCGGGCTCCGGGTGAGCGGTCAGGAGCCGGGCCGCGCGGCCGACGGCCGCCGGGCGGGTGACGCACGGAGTGACGCACGGGGCGACGGCGCGGTGACCTGAGGGGCGTCGGCGCAGGGCTGGGCCGGCGGACGGCGTACGAGCGGTGGGAACGGCCGGCGGCCGGGCGCTCCTGCGAGCTCATGACCCCGGAGTACGCGGGGCTCCCAGCCGGTCGGACGGCGTACGCCCCCTGCGTGCGTGTGTACGGCGCTTACCGGCCATGCGCGGGCACGGCACCCCGGAAGGGCTCCGTCCGGTGCGGCATGATGAGGCGTATGGGGACCGAGGGGGCCGACTTCCGTGTCATAGCTGGTCGTTACCGCCTGGAGAGCAGACTCGGACGGGGCGGCATGGGCGTCGTCTGGCGGGCCACCGACCAGCTCCTCGGCCGGCAGGTGGCGGTCAAGGAACTCGTCATCGATCCGGCGCTCCCCGAGCGGGAGGCCCGGCGGCAGCGCGAGCGCACCCGGCGCGAAGCCCGCGCGGTGGCGCAGCTCAGCCACCCCAGCATCGTCGCCGTGCACGACGTCGTCGAGGACGACGCACGCCCGTACATCGTGATGGAACTGATCGACGGCGGCTCGCTGGAGGACCGTGTCGCCGCGCACGGCCCGGTGGACGCGCGCGAGGCCGCCCGGATCGGCATCGACCTGCTGGGCGCGCTGCGCAAGGCGCACGACTCCGGAGTCCTGCACCGCGACCTCAAGCCCGCGAACGTCCTGCTCGAGGAGGGCACCGACCGCGTCGTCCTCACCGACTTCGGCATCGCGCAGTTCCCGGGCGCGACGACACTCACCCGGAACGGGGCCTTCGTCGGCTCGCCCGAGTACACCGCGCCCGAGCGCATGGCGGGGGCGCGCACGGGTCCGGAGTCCGACCTGTGGTCGCTGGGCGCGCTGCTCTGCGCGGCGCTGAGCGGTGAGTCGCCGTTCCGGCGCGACTCGCTGGGCGGCATCCTGCACGCGGTCGTGGCCGACGAGATACGCACGCCCGCGCAGGCGGCGCCGCTGCTCCCCGTCGTCCTCGGGTTGCTGGAGCGGGATCCGGCGGCACGGCTGGACGCGGGGGAGGCGGAGCGCCTGCTGCGGGCCTACCGGGAGACGGGGCGGATGCCGCAGGTGCCACCGGGACACCTGCCGGTGCGGCGGCAGCTGGCGAGGCCCTTCACGCTGTTCCGCGAACCGACGACCGGCCCGTCCGGGGAGTCGTCCGCGGGAGGGGGAGGACCAGACCCCGGGGCCGGAGAGGGCGCGGGGGCATGGGACGCCTGGGACGTCGGTGACGTGGGGGACGTGCGGGACCTTGAGGAGGGCAGGTACGTCGGGCGGGAAGCGCCTCCCGGAAGTGACGGCTCGGCCGCCGGGGAGGGGCGCGTGGCGGGCGGGGGCGCCGCCGGTGGTGGCCCGGGCGGCGGGGGAAGGGCCGGGTCCGCCGGGCGGCTCTCCTGGAAGGGTGCCGTGATCGCGGCGGCGCTGGTCGCCGCGATGGCCGGGGCGGGCGTGTCGGCTGTCGCGCTGCTGGTGCGGGAAGGGGGCGACGGCGGCGGGCCGCCGTCGAGCAGTGAACCGCCCCCGCCCACGGGCACGACCTCGCCGCCCGGCGAGACCTCACCCACGGCATCACCGACCCGATCGCCCACGGGGACCGGATCGCCGACGGCCACGGGGACGCCCTCGCCCACGACCGCCCTCCCCGGTGCCTCAGGTGACCCCGTCCCGGCGCACACTCACCCCTAGGTCGTTGGTGACGGTGAAGAGGAAGCGGGCGCGCACCGTGGCACCGTCCGTCCCGGGCAGCACGACGGCCGGGTACTTGGCGGTCTTCCTGCGGTCCACGACATCGTCGAGCAGACGCCCGAGACGAACGGGCGCCGCGCCCTCCGCGGGACGCAGGTAGAGGTCCCAGACTGTCTCCTCGGCGGAGCCGGCGGGCCCGGGCAGCGCCGTGAGCCGCACCCGGAAACACCGCCCTTCCGCCGTCGTCACCGGCGCCTCGAAGCCTTCGGTGTCCTGACCTCGCCCGACGCCCACCAGCGCGGCTCCTCCACCCAGCGGGGCGGGCCCGTGGAGGACGCCCTCGACGGCGGGCGAGCCGTCGACGGCGGACAGGGCGGTGACCTCCCCGTGCGCGGTCCGCCGGAAGGTCCGCAGGGCGAGGTGGCCGCCCTTGGTCCGGTACGGGATCCACCAGGCGACGGACTCCTCCGGTGCGAGCGCGGGGGCCGTGCGCAGCAGACCGCGCTGCTCGACGAGCAACGCGGCGAGGCGCCGGCGTGCGCCGTCCGGGAGCCGCTCGACGTACACGTCCCAGCGCCCCTCGGCCAGGTCGAGCCGACCGTGGGCCAAGGTGGCGCTCCAGGCGCCCTTCGCCCCGGTCGGCGGCTCCAGCGGCACGCGCGCCTCGGGCGCCCCGGCGCCGCCGCGCCGATGCCGCAGCACGAGCACGAACCGCTCCCCGGGTCCGGTGAGATCGGGCAACCCCGACGCGCGTACCGAGACCCGCACGTCCCCCTCGGCGTCGACCCGGCAACCGCCCTTCGGCCGCAGCGGACGGGGCCCGGCTTCGGGCGGCGCCGGAAGCGGCGGGGGAGCGGACTGATGCGCGACGGGGGCGTTGGGGGCGTTGGGGGCGGCGGACGCGACGGGCGCGCGAGGTAGCAGATCACGCACCACGTCACGCACCGCACCGCGCACCGTCTCACCCACCGCACCCCGTACCGCACGGCGCACCCGGCGTGCGGCCTTCACCGCGACGGACGTGCGCGCCCGCCGCAGCTCGGCGAACAACTGCTCGTACTCCCCGGCGATCACCCGGGGGGCGTACCGCTGCACGGCCGCACGGCCCGCGGTGCCGAGACGAATCCGCAGGTCACGGTCCTCGATCAGGGTCAGCAGCCCGCCCGCGAGCGCGTCCGCGTTCCCGGGCGGCACGAGCAGGCCGTCGCGTCCGGCGGTGACGATCTCGCCGGGACCGTGCGGGCAGTCGGCGGCGACCACGGGCACCCCGGCGTGCATGGCCTCCAGGATCGTCATCCCGAACGACTCCCACTCGGAACTGACCGCCGCGACGGACGCCTTGGCCCATTCGGTCTCGATGGCGGCGTGCGAGCCCATGAGGAACACGTGGTCGTTGAGGCCGAGGGCGTCGACGACGGCGCGGAGGCGTGCCCGTTCGGGCCCCTGGCCGTAGATCCGCAGCCGCCACTCGGGATGTACGGCGGCGACCTTGGCGAAGGCCTCGATGAGCAGGTCGTAGCGCTTGACCCGGACGAGCCGGCCGGCGGCGACGACCAGGGGGACGCTCAGGTCGGAGGGCTCGGCCTTCGGCCGTGGCGCCGTGTTGCCGATACCGGTGATCCTGGCCCGTGCCGTGGGCAGGTGCCGCTGGTGGTCGGCGGCGTCCCGTGCGGAGACGGTCACGAAGGCGTCCAGATGACGGATCGCCTGGTTCTGCGCCGCGCGGACCCCGGGCACGTGGTGGCCGTACGACAGGTGCTCCTGCCCGATCCGCAGGTAGCGGCGCGACCCGTGCTCCGCGAGGAGGACGACGAGTGCGGGGCGGGTCGCGACGACGACGTCGGCGTCCGTCGCGTCCAGGAAGGTGCACAGGCGGTGGTCGGTGAGCGCGGTGTAACGGTGGGCCAGCACCTCGGACGGCGGCACGATGTCGGAGGGCTGGGCCATGAGTTCGTGCGTCCCCTCGTACGACGCCGCGTCGGGCCGCTCGTCGACGAGCGGCCGTAACCGCACCTTGCCGCTCACCTCGAGCAGCGGCTTGTTCGCGGTGCGGAACACCGAGACGACCTCGACCTCGTGGCGGGAGGCCAGCGCCCCGGCCAGGTTGAGGGTCGAGCGGACCGTGCCGCCGACGGCGTAGGCGTTGTGCAGCAGAAAGCTGATCCTCATTGCTCGCGGCGGCTCCACACTCGGGACGTCGTCGCGGCGCTCGGCACGCTCCGACGTCGGTCCGGGCGACGGCCGGTACGGCCGTGCCCGGCATCATCAACAGCGCGAGGCCCCGGTAGGACCCGGTCAGGGGGCGGACAATCACGCCTTCCGGGGCGTGTCGCGTCGCCTCCGCGGCGGGAAGTGGTCCGGGCGGGTGAGAGCCCTGAATCTTGTCGGAACAGTGCGCCGTGCGCGAGACCCGGAGGCGACCGCCCGCCACGCTCTACTCTTTCCATGTCGTTGTCGAGCGCGTGATCGACAGGGCGGGGCGGGGAGGCGGCGGGGTGGCTATCGATCTCGACGGGCGGGCCCATGCGCGGCAGCGGTGGGCCGCCCGTACCGCGTTGGGCGCCGCGGCCGTCGCCGTACTGCTGCCGGTGGCCGTCGCCAGGGCCGCGAGCCTGCTCCTGCTGGCCGGCGGTCTGCTCGGCATGGGGTTCACGCTCGCCGGGATCTGGTGGGCGCTGACGCGCAGGGGCCCGGCCCGCGCGGCCTCCGTGTTACTCGCGGTCGCCGCCCCCGTCGTCGTCGTCGCGCTGTTCGCCGCCGCCAACCTGTTGTGGGTCGTCGTCGTGTCCCTGATGCTGTGGGGGCTGGCGGTGTCGGCGGGCAAGTACGCGCTGAGCAGTACGAAGTCCCATCAGGTGCGCGTGCACGAGTACCGGGCCCCCGCCCCGGCGCGCCCCTTCCTGATCATGAATCCGCGCTCCGGGGGCGGCAAGGTCGAGCGGTTCGCCCTGCAGGAGAAGGCCGAACGGCTGGGCGCGCGGGTGCACGTCCTCGACACGGAGCGGCCGGGTGGCGAGGAGGACGTCGTCGCGCTCGCCCGGGACGCCGTCCGCGACGGGGCCGATCTGCTCGGGGTCGCCGGCGGGGACGGCACGCAGGCACTCGTCGCCGCCGTCGCCGCCGAACACGGCATCCCCTTCCTCGTCATCTCCGCCGGCACCCGCAACCACTTCGCCATGGACCTCGGGCTCGACCGCGACGACCCCGCCGCCTGCCTCGACGCGCTCACCGACGCCGGCGTGGAGATGCGCGTCGACCTCGGCTTCGTCGGGACACCGGGGGACGGCGCGCCGCACCCGTTCGTCAACAACGCCTCCTTCGGCGCGTACGCCGCCATCGTGCAGAGCCCGGAGTACCGGGACGACAAGGTGCGTACGTCCCTGGAGATGCTGCCCGAACTGCTCACGCACCAGCGCGGGCCACGGCTGGTCGTGCGGGCCGGGAAGACCGTGATCGAGGCGCCCCAGGCCGTGCTCGTGTCCAGCAACCCCTACCGCAGCGACGACCTGCTCGGTCTCGGGCGGCGCGAACGGCTGGACTCCGGACGGCTGGGCGTGCTCGGCGTCAAGGTGGAGAACGCCGCCGAGGCCGCGGCCCTGCTGCTCGGCCCCAACGCCCCCGGTGTCACCGTCCTGACCGCCCAGGAGGTGATCGTCGAGGCCGACCGGCCCCGGATCGACGTCGGGATCGACGGCGAGGCGCTGTGCCTGCCGGCGCCCGTACGGTGCCGGATCGCGCCGCGCGCCCTGCGGGTGCGGGTGCCCGCCGGCCGCCCCGGCGTCCCGGAGCCCAAACCGCCCCTGGACTGGCGGCGGCTGCGCAAGCTCGCGGCGGCGGTCGGACGCACGGCCCTGCCCAAGAGCCGCCAGAACACGGGGAACTGGCAGGACTGGCAGCGGGGGCGGAAGCTGCGGGACCCCGAGGAGGGCCGGCAGGAGGGGCAGTCATCGCTGAGCGCGCAGGGCTGGCAGGTCTGGCGACACGTGCAGGGGCGGCAGAGCCGGCGGAACTGGGAGACCTGGCGGACGTACTGGGCCACGCGGACGGCACGCGTCCGGCAGCACCGACGGAAGCGGGACAGTCCCCCCGACGGCTGACAACGCCCTGATCACCGCGAACGTTGCCACTGATCGCTGGCGTCGTGTGCGCACCCGGTGAAAGCCCGTTACCGACGGGTACCCAAAGCGTGCGCGCAGGCATACCCTGCGCCTCATGACCGACGCGCAGGCTCCTGAGAAGGCCAGTACGGGCGGTACCGCCGCTGCTGATGTCCCGGTCGTTGCGACAGATACGACAGGTGCGACGGGTGCGACAGATGCGACGGGTGCGACAGGTGTGCCCGGCGCCAACCCCGTCGCCCGCGCCCCCGAGGGCGTGCGCACCGCCGCCGACGTGGTCACCCCGGAGCTGGTCGCCCAGCTCACCAAGGGCGTGGCGGGCACCGGACGTACGGTCAACCACACGCCGTTCACCGGCGAGAAGCTGGCCGACCTGCCCGAGTCGACCCCGGAGGACGTGCACAAGGCGTTCGAGCACGCGCGCGCGGCGCAGGCCGTGTGGGCGCAGGTGCCCGTACGGCAGCGCGCCGCCGTCCTGCTCCGCTTCCACGACCTGCTGCTAGAGCGCCAGGCCGAGGTGCTGGACCTGGTCCAGCTGGAGACCGGCAAGGCGCGGCTGCACGCCCACGAGGAGGTGCAGGCCGTCGCCGTGGCGGCCCGGCACTACGGGTACAAGGCGGTCGCGTACCTGCGGCCCAGACGGCACGCGGGCGCGCTCCCGGCACTCACCCGGGTCACCCAGCTGCGCCACCCGCGCGGCGTCGTCGGCCAGATCGCGCCCTGGAACTACCCGCTGGAGTTGTCCGTCGGCGACGCGCTGCCCGCCCTGGTCGCGGGCAACGCCGTCGTGCTGAAGCCCGACACCGAGACCGCCCTCACCGCGCTGTGGGCCCGTGACCTGCTGGTCGAGGCCGGGCTGCCCGCCGGGGCCCTGCAGGTCGTCATCGGCGAGGGACCGGTGGTCGGGCCCGAGGTCGTCCGGCGCGCCGACTACGTCTCCTTCACCGGCTCCACCGCCACCGGCCGCGAGGTCGCGGCAGGGGCCGCCGTACGGCTCATCGGCGCCTCCCTCGAACTCGGCGGCAAGAACGCCATGCTGGTCCTCCAGGACGCCGACGTCGACAAGGCCGCCGCGGGCGCGGTCCGCGCGTGCTTCTCCTCCGCCGGCCAGCTCTGCATCTCCATCGAGCGGCTGTACGTGCACGAGTCGGTCGCCGACGCCTTCCTGGAGCGGTTCGCGGCCCGCACCCGCGCCCTGCGGCTGGGCACGTTCCTCGCGTACGGCGCCGACATGGGCTCGCTGGTGAGCGCACGGCAGCTGGAGACCGTGACGCGGCACGTGGAGGAGGCCGTCGCCATGGGTGCGAAGGTCGTCGCCGGAGGTGTCGCCCGCCCGGACGTCGGCCCGTACTTCTACGAGCCGACCATCCTCACCGGCGTCGAGGTGCCCATGGCGGTGTGCACGGAGGAGACGTTCGGCCCGGTCGTCTCCGTCTACCGGGTCAAGGACGAGAACGAGGCGATCCTGCTGGCCAACGCCACGGCGTACGGGCTCAACGCATCGGTGTGGACGAAGGACGGGCGCCGGGGCCGCGCGGTCGCCGCCCGGTTGCGCGCCGGCACGGTCAACGTCAACGAGGGGTACGCCGCGGCGTACGGCAGCGTCCAGGCGCCCATGGGCGGCATGCGGGAGTCCGGTCTGGGCCGCCGCCACGGCTCCGAGGGCATCCTCAAGTACACGGAGGCCCAGACCGTCGCCCACCAGCGGCTGCTGCCGCTGGCGCCCTCGATGGGCATGGACGACCAGAAGTACGCGGCGTTCATGAGCCGCAGCCTGAGACTGATGAAGACATTGGGACTGCGTTAGACCGCCTCCGCCACCGCCTCCGCCACCGCCTCCGCCGCCTCCCGATTCCCGCCCCGGCAGTTCTCAACGAGGAGAGCACATGTCCCTGGACGACGCTGCCCAGAAGCAGGCCCACGACCATGACGCCGACACCCGGAACCACGACTGTGAGGAGTATGGCGACCATGGGAACCATGACGACGATGACGACTACGACGACTATGAGGACTGTGACTACGACGTCATCGTCGTCGGTTCGGGCTTCGGCGGCTCCGTCACGGCCCTGCGTCTGACCGAGAAGGGCTACCGGGTGGGCGTCCTGGAGGCGGGCCGCCGCTTCACGCGCGAGTCGCTGCCGAAGAGCTCCTGGGACCTGAGGAACTACCTCTGGGCGCCCCGGCTGGGCATGTACGGCATCCAGCGCATCCACCTGCTGGGCAAGGTCATGGTGCTGGCGGGCGCCGGCGTGGGCGGCGGCTCCCTCAACTACGCCAACACCCTCTACGTACCGCCGAGGGCCTTCTTCGAGGACCCGCAGTGGCGGGACATCACCGACTGGCAGGAGGAGCTCCAGCCGTACTACGACCAGGCCCGGCGCATGCTCGGGGTACGGATCAACCCGACGACCACGCCCTCGGACGTCCACCTCAGGGCGGTCGCCGAGCGGATGGGCTGCGGCGACACCTTCCACATGGCGCCGGTCGGCGTCTTCTTCGGTGACGGCGAGGACGCCGACGGGAGGGTGCGGGCGGAGCCCGGCGAAGAGGTCCCCGACCCGTACTTCGGCGGCGCGGGCCCAGCCCGCCGGGCCTGCGCCGAGTGCGGCGAGTGCATGACCGGCTGCCGCCACGGCGCGAAGAACACCCTTAACGAGAACTACCTCCACCTCGCCGAGAAGGCCGGCGCGGTCGTCCACCCGATGACCACCGTCGTGTCGGTCACGGACGACTCCCGGGGCGGGTACGCCGTCACCACCCTCCCGACCGACGCGGGCCGCAAGGGCGGCAAGGCCGGCAAGGCCGGCAAGGACAGGAGCCGTACCTACCGGGCGCGCCGCGTCGTCCTCGCGGCCGGCACCTACGGCACCCAGACGCTGCTCCACCGGATGAAGGAGGGCGGCCGACTGCCCCACCTGTCCGACCGGCTGGGCATGCTGACCCGTACCAACTCCGAGGCGCTGGTGGGGGCGCAGACCGACGACCGCCGCTACCGCGCGGCGCACGGGGCGCCCGGAGCCGACTTCACCAGAGGCGTGGCCATCACGTCCTCGATCCACCCCGACGGCAACACCCACATAGAGCCCGTCCGCTACGGCAAGGGCTCCAACGCGATGGGCGGCCTGTCCATCCTCCAGATCCCCTACGTGGGGGGCGCGGGCGGCTCGGCCCGCGTGCTCGCCTGGCTCGCACACGCCGCTCGCCATCCCGTGCAGCTGCTCCGCTCGCTCTCCAACCGGCGCTGGTCGGAACGCACCATCATCGGCCTGGTGATGCAGTCCCTGGACAACTCGCTGACGACCCACCTGAAGCGGAAGGGCGTCGGGAAGGGACTGCTGACGGCTCGACAGGGTCACGGCGCCCCCAATCCCGTGCAGATCGAGGCCGCCACCAGGGCCGCGTCCGCTCTCGCCGAGGAGATCAACGGCTTCCCGGGCGGCAATGTCGGTGAGCTGATGGGCATGCCGCTGACCGCGCACTTCCTGGGCGGCTGCCCGATCGGCGCCTCCCCCGAGGAGGGCGTGATCGACCCGTACCACCGGCTGTACGGGCACCCGGGCATCTCGGTCGTCGACGGCGCCGCGGTCTCGGCGAACCTCGGCGTCAACCCCTCGCTCACGATCACCGCGCAGGCCGAGCGCGCGATGTCGTACTGGCCGAACAAGGGCGAGACCGACCCACGCCCCGCGCCGGGCGCCGCGTACGAGCGACTGGAGCCGGTCGAGCCCCGGCGGCCGGCGGTCCCGGCGGACGCGTTCGGCGCGCTGCGACTGCCGTTCCTCGGAGTGCCGGCGGTGCCACCGCGGAAGTGACCCACCCGGTCGTAGGAACTGCGGCCGTACGGAACTGCGGCCGTACGGACCCACGAGGTACGAGGAAGGACCCGCACCCCCCTCCGAGTGCGGGTCCTTCTTCTGTTGATCTCGCACGTGTGACCGGCGAGATCAACGAAGGGTTGTGCCTCTCTTGACAAAAAACTTATGTGTGCTGGATCACAGTGAACGCGGGTCGGGGCGGGGAAAGGGCGTCCACGACGACGAAGAGCCCCGCGGGACCGGCCCGCGGGGCTCTTCTGTGTCAGCACCGACGTCAGGGCAGCGCCGGTGCCTCAGGAGCGGCGCCGGGGGTCGCGCCGCCTGCTCGGTCCGGCTCGCTTGTCCGCCGGTCGGTGCGCCGGCTCACCGGGAGCGCACACGTGGTGTCGACCTCTGGCGGTCGAGCTCTGCTGAGCAGTTGTTCCGGGGTGCGGGCTGTCCTTGCATCGTGCTGGATGGGCCGCGGCCTCCGCAACCGTTTCGACCACCCTTGAACAGATACCGCCGGTCGGCTCCGGGCGTCCCCGAAGCCGACCGTTCTCTGGGTGACCGGGCTGCTGTCC
The DNA here is from genome assembly GCF_014648075.1 of Streptomyces ruber. Taxonomy (GTDB): domain Bacteria; phylum Actinomycetota; class Actinomycetes; order Streptomycetales; family Streptomycetaceae; genus Streptomyces; species Streptomyces ruber. The sequence continues at coordinate 448,402 of NZ_BMQK01000001.1, forward strand.
CCTGCCGTCCGGTCACGACCCTGGAGCGAGGTCCCACGGCGCACGTCACGATCCGTGCGCCTCATCGCTCCAGCGGAGCCACGCGTGGTTCTTCCGGGCCCGCGCCTGGCTGACACGGGCACCGGGACCAACGAAGGGTTTCGCGCGGCGGTCACGTGGCGTACGGGTGAGAGGGCGTGCGCACGTGCGTACGCCGGGCGTGCGTGCGGTACGCGCGCCGGTCAGACGCGGCCCCGGCAGAGCTCCAGCAGGGTCATGGCCAGAGGCGTGCCGGGCTTGCCGAGGGCGTCCCGGTAACGGGTGAGGATCTCCATCTCGCGGGTGAGGTGCACGCGCCGGCCACCCGAGGTGATGCGGGCCTCCTGGATGACGGCGGACACGGCCATGCGCTCCTGGACCAGCCCGATGATGCGATCGTCCAGCGCGTCGATGCGTTCGCGGGCGTTCGCGATCACGTCGGCGGCCTGTTCGGTCCGGGCGCCGGTCGTGGCGGCGGGGGTCGTGCCGGTGTCGGCGGTCATGTCGGGGCTCCTCTGGGTCGAAGGAGGCGCTCCGGGCGACGGTCCCGCAAACGCTCAGGCGCCCCGGACCTTGTCGGCCCGGGGCGCCTAGGAAGTCGCTCGTCAGTTGCTCAAGCAGCACGACCATGGCAGCCGGTGGGCCGGTTGCCATAGGTAAAGACGAAGGTCGGGTGCGCGAGCATGGGAGCCAGTATGCCCCTGCCGCGGAGGGGGGACCAAGCGGGGCCGCATGCTGAGACGGCGGAACGGCGGAACGGCGGAACGGCGGAACGGCGGGACGGTGAAACGGCGGGACGGTGAAACGGCGGGACGGTGAAACGGCGGGACGGTGAAACGGCGGAACGTGACGCGAGCCCGGCGGCGCGGCCGCCGTCCGTGGCACAGGTCTCGCGTACGGCCCCCGGTAGAATCGACAGCACCCAGACCCCCGCCGAACCGCCGGAAGGCAACCCTTGTCATCAGCGACTCCCGCTGCCGCGCAGCCCGACACCGTTCTGGTCGTCGACTTCGGCGCGCAGTACGCCCAGCTCATCGCCCGCCGAGTCCGTGAGGCCCGGGTCTACAGCGAGATCGTGCCGAGCACCATGCCGGTGGACGAGATCCTCGCCAAGAAACCCGCGGCGATAATCCTCTCCGGCGGCCCCTCGTCCGTGTACGCGGAGGGCGCGCCCCGCCTCGACCGCGAGATCTTCGAGGCCGGTGTCCCCGTCTTCGGCATGTGCTACGGCTTCCAGCTGATGGCCGAGACCCTGGGTGGCACGGTCGACAACACGGGCGCGCGCGAGTACGGCCGTACGCCCCTCCAGGTCAGCAAGTCCGGCTCCACGCTCTTCGAGGGCACCCCGGACGAGCAGTCGGTGTGGATGTCGCACGGCGACGCGTGCAGCGCGGCCCCCGAGGGCTTCACCGTGACGGCCTCCACCGACGTCGTCCCGGTCGCCGCCTTCGAGAACGACGAGAAGAAGCTGTACGGCGTCCAGTACCACCCGGAGGTCATGCACTCCACGCACGGACAGCAGGTGCTGGAGCACTTCCTGTACCGGGGCGCGGGCCTGAGCCCGGAGTGGACCACCGGCAACGTGATCGAGGAGCAGGTCGAGGCCATCCGCGCGCAGGTCGGCACGAAGCGCGCGATCTGCGGGCTCTCCGGCGGCGTGGACTCCGCCGTCGCGGCCGCCCTCGTCCAGAAGGCCATCGGCTCGCAGCTGACCTGCGTCTACGTCGACCACGGCCTGATGCGCAAGGGTGAGACCGAACAGGTCGAGAAGGACTTCGTCGCCGCCACGGGCGTCCAGCTGAAGGTCGTCGACGCGGAGGAGCGCTTCCTCACCGCGCTCAAGGGCGTCAGCGACCCGGAGGAGAAGCGGAAGATCATCGGCCGCGAGTTCATCCGGGTCTTCGAGCAGGCCCAGGCCGAGATCGTGGCCGAGGCGCCGGACGACCAGCCGGTGGAGTTCCTCGTCCAGGGCACCCTCTACCCGGACGTCGTCGAGTCCGGCGGCGGCACCGGCACTGCCAACATCAAGTCGCACCACAACGTCGGCGGCCTCCCCGAGGACCTCGAGTTCAAGCTCATCGAGCCGCTGCGCAAACTGTTCAAGGACGAGGTCCGGATGGTCGGCCAGGAGCTCGGCCTGCCCGACGAGATCGTCCAGCGCCAGCCGTTCCCCGGCCCCGGCCTCGGCATCCGCATCGTCGGCGAGGTCACCAAGGAGCGGCTCGACCTGCTGCGCGAAGCCGACGCCATCGCCCGCGAGGAGCTGACGGCGGCCGGCCTCGACCGTGACATCTGGCAGTGCCCGGTGGTCCTGCTCGCGGACGTGCGCAGCGTCGGCGTCCAGGGCGACGGCCGGACCTACGGCCACCCGATCGTCCTGCGGCCCGTCTCCTCCGAGGACGCGATGACCGCCGACTGGTCGCGCCTCCCGTACGACGTGCTCGCGAAGATCTCGACCCGCATCACGAACGAGGTGCGCGACGTCAACCGTGTCGTCCTCGACGTGACGTCGAAGCCGCCGGGCACGATCGAGTGGGAGTAGTCCCCACCGCCGTGTGTGCGTGAGAGGCGCCGCCCCGTTCAGGACGGGGCGGCGCCTCTCACGTGCGCCGGACGGTCCGTACGGGCTCGCCCGGTTTCCAGACCCGCACCGCCAGGTGGGTGCCGTCCTCCACGTACGTCTGTACGACCTCCGTGAGTTCCGTGCGGAAGAGGTGGAAGGAGGACGGGTCGGGCGGGTGCACGGCGTCCACGTACCGCTCCACCGTCTCCGCGTCGACGACCTCGATCGCCCGCCCGCCGATCCGTACGTCGCCGCTCCCTGCCATGTCCGTGCCCGGGCCGGGGTTCGCCTGGAGTGCGAAGCGCGGGTCGCGGCGCAGGTCGAGGGCCTTGAGCGAGTCCGGCATCATGCCGAGCCACAACTCACCGGCCAGGAAGCGGACCTCCAGTCCGGCCGTGCGCGGTGAGCCGTCCTTGCGGAGCGTGGCGAGGACATGGTGGGGGAACGCGCCGAAGCGCTCCTCGACGGTCCTGGCGAAGCCGGGATCGGCGGCTGCGAAGGCCGCCCAGTCGGCACGTGGGTGCGTACGGTCCATGCGGTCGATGATCCCGGGGAAATCAGACACCCTCCGTCGGGTATACGGACCGCGTCGACGCGTTTCTCTGACTCCCGTAAACATTGCGTATTGTCTTCACCCGGCGGCGCCGCCCACGCTCGCGTGAACGCCGACGGCGACACCCGCTTCGTCCAAGGAACCAGTGCTGGAGGACTGATGCACGGTCCCACACCACCTCTGCCCCGCCCCGCCGGCCGGCTGCGCTTCGCCATGCCGCCCAAACACGAAACGCTGGACGACGAGCGCCGCCACCGCAAGGAACGGCTGGCCGGGGCGCTGCGCATCTTCGGGCGGCTCGGCTTCGACGACGGGGTCTCCGGGCACATCACGGTGCGTGACCCCGAGTTCAGCGACTGTTTCTGGGTCAATCCGTTCGGGATGCCGTTCCGGCACGTCACGGTGAGCGATCTGGTGATGGTGAACTCCGAGGGGCAGGTCGTCCACGGTCACTACCACGTGAACCAGGCGGCGTTCACGGTCCACGCCCAGGTGCACGCGGCCCGTCCGGACGTCGTCGCCGTCGCCCACTGCCACTCCGTGCACGGGCGCGCGCTCTCCGCCCTCGGGGAGCTGCTGGACCCGATCACCCAGGAGAGCTGCGCCTTCTACGAGGACCACGGGCTGTACGACTCCTACACCGGTGTCGCCGTGAGCGCGGAGGAGGGCCGCCGGATCGCCGCCGCGCTCGGCAGCCGCAAGGCCCTGGTGCTGCGCAACCACGGGCTGCTGACGGTGGGCGACTCGGTGGACGCGGCGGCGTGGTGGTTCCTGTCGATGGAACGGTCGGCGCAGGTGCAGCTCACCGCGCGCGCCGCGGGACGGCCGGTGCTGGTCGACCACCGGCAGGCGGTGGCCACGCGGGAGCACCTGGGCGGGGACCTCATGGCCTGGATCAGCTACCAGCCCCTGTGGCAGGAGATCAGCAGGAGCGAGCCGGACCTGCTGAGCTAGATCGGCAGGTAGACCAGCAGGCAGATCGGCAGGTAGACCAGCAGGTAGGGCAGCAGGTAGGGCAGCCGGGAGGTCAGAAGCCCCTCAGCACAGCCGCCTTCGTCTGCGAGAACTCCTCGTCCGTGAGCACTCCGTCGCGGTGCAGCTCGCCCAACTCCCGTAGCCGCCGCAGGAGTACGTCGTGATGGTCGGACGGCGGCGCGGCGGCGGCACCGGTCAGGGGCCGGTCCACGAAGTCGGCGGCGCGTGTGGACGGGTGAGGGAGCCGGGCGGTGACGGCCGCGGCGACGAGGGCCGTGAGCAGGTCGCGACGGGCGCTGCCCCACAGGTCGAGGGCGTACGGATCCTTCTCGGGCGGCAGTTTCGAGAACGCCGCCTCCCGGGTCACGAAACGCATGAACCCGTCCTCGTAACCGGAGTTGGGCAGCCACTCCACCTGCACCAGATCGCCGACCGCGATGATCCGCGGTCCCGTGGCCCGCTTCACCCGGTCCGAGGTGTCGCTCCAGTCGATCCGGACGTGCGTACCGTCGAAGGACACCGTGCCGTCGCTGGACCGCACCGAGACGGGCACCGGGGGGCCGGGTAACAAGTAGCTCTTGGTGGGCTCCTTCGGGATCTGTTCGAGCAGGATGGCCCGGCGTATCTCCTCCGCCACGTACTCGGCGACGCCCGCGCGGTCGAGTGCGACGACCAGCCGGTACGGATCGGCCGCGTCCGGCAGCCGGCCGCCCGTCGCCGCGAGCAGCGGATCGCAGCCCTCGCGGAGCCGCAGCCGCAGCCGGCCGCGCTTGCGCTCGGGTTCGAAGACGACCCCCGACACCGCTTCCAGGGGCACGGCGATCTCCCCGTACGTCTGCCGGAACAACGGCACCGAGCGGTGGAGTCCCGGCGTGATCCGAACCGTGGTCCCGTCGAAGGCCCAGGTCCCGTCGCGCTGGCTGATCTCGGCCATACGGGAATTCTCGCAGCCGGGCGCGTCCCGGGAAGGCAGCCGGGCGCTTCGGTCAACACGTCTCCCGACGCATCACCCCGCGTAGACCGGACCTGCCGGACGGTGACCGGGCCATGTACGGCACAATTCGTCGTCGTCCCATGGAAGTTGTACGGCTGTCACGAAGCACGGGCGTACGAAGCGGAACGACACTCATCGGTTGTTGGCGATGGCGATGGCGATGGCGATGGCGATGGCGATGGCTGTTGTTGTGCTGTGCCGGTGCTGTGCCGGTGGGAATCGATGACGGGGTGCGGGAAGGCGGCTCGGGCGTGGTGGTGCAGGAGGCGAGACGGGGCGCGGGCGCCCACGAGGGGGGCTGCGCGTGCGGGGGCTGCCCGCACGGCGCGCGTGAGGGACACCGGCGTGCGGTGGCCGAGTTCCTCCGCATGCGCGAGGAGTTCGCGTCGGGCAAGGGACTGCCCGCTGCGGTCGCGCACTCCGCGTCGGCGTCCCGCCAGTGGGTCTCCGACGAGCTCACCCAGTCCGCCGCCGTCGTCGCCGAACGGGGCCGCGCGGAGGGCGAGGCCTGGCTGGGACGCCTGTGGCTGCGAACGGCCGTCGTGGTCTGGGGCGCCGCGGTGATCCTGCTCCTCGTCCAGGCGCTCACCGCCGTCGGCGCGGGCTGGAGCGCCGCGCGCACGTCCGGGCTGCTGGCCGCACTGGTGCTCGGCGCCGCGCTGACGGCCGCCGGATATCTGCACCGCGCCCGGGGAGGCGCTCTGGCGCCCGTCATCGGTGAGGACAACCGGCTGTCCACCTCCCGTGCGGTCGCGGCGAGCTGGGTCCTCCTCTCGGTGTACTCGGTCCTGGTACTGGCCGGGCAACTGGCCGTCGCCTCGGACCACGGGCGCCGCGACGCCCTGATCGCCGGTCTCGACCTCACCCGCGGCGCCGGCGTCGTCACCGTCCTGGCGGTGACCAGTGCCATCGCCGTACTGGTGCGGCGGGTGGTCGGGCTGCGCGTGCTCGGCCAGCGCCTGCAGAAGGTCCGCGCGGACCGGCCCCGCGCCGCCGACCTGCTGACCGACGACTCCGGCCGGGGCAGCTTCACCGACATCCAGTACGTCGTCGTGAACTCCGCCGCCCTGCTGTTCGCCCTCGTACGGCTGGCCCGCCGCCCCGACCAACTCCCCGACCTCCCCTGGGGCCTGGCCCTCCTCGTCCTTGTCTCCGCGGTCACCTACTACTCCGGCAAGTACGCCGAGGGCGGCCGTCCCGTCATCCTCTCCGTCGTCCGGGCCCGCGAGGCGGGCGACCTCGACGCGCCCATCCGCACCGGGGACGACATCGAGATCCGCGGCGCCGGCTTCGTACCACCGGGTGCCCAGACCGCGGATCTGCTGTCCCGTATGGTGGTCCGCATCGGCGCCGTCCACGTGCACGTGCCGCTCGTCCCGGTCGCCGGAGGCTTCGGCAACCCGACGGACGCCGTCCTGACCGTGCCGGTCCCCGCCGACGTGGAACCCGGCCGGGTGGAGGTCCAGGTCGTCACAGCCGCGGGAGTGGAGACGAACCGCTGCCTGATCGAGGTGACGGACTGATCGAGGCGGCGGGCTGGTCGAGGCGGCGGGCCGACAAGAGGGGCGGGGCCTGCTTGGCTCCGTTGCCGGTTGGTTCCGACACTGCTCGGACCCGGAACTGCCCGAGCTGAGGGTGGAGCCGCGTCTGAATTGTGGTCTGGGGCGGGGGCTGGGTTGAGGCTAGCTTCGGCAGAGGTGGGAATCCCGCGCCGGATGCGGCTTCCGTACATCACCTGCACCGCGCCTGCTGGGCGGTATCCCCCATTCGTGCGTATGGTCAAGTTGAGGGGTCAACGGCACGGTGGCGAGAGGCGGCGGCAAGTCATGGCTCACAGTATGCGCACGAGCACGCAGACCCCCTATCTCCGTGATCGACGTGACTGGCAGGGCACCATCACCCGCTATGCCCTGCTGCCCCTCCGGATCTTCCTCGGTGTCACCTTCATCTACGCCGGCCTGGACAAGCTGACCGACGACGCGTTCATGTCCGGGACCGGAGCGGGGTCGATCGGCGAGACGATGCGAGCGGTGCGCGACTCCGCGGCGATCCCCCAGCTCGTGGACCTCGCCCTGCGGAACCCGGTCGGCTTCGGTTATGCCATGGCCCTCGGCGAGCTCGCCGTCGGTGTCGGTGCCCTGCTCGGTCTCCTCACCCGTCTCGCCGCTCTGGGTGGCGTCCTGATCTCCCTCAGTCTCTGGCTGACGGTCAGCTGGACCGCCGACCCGTACTACTACGGCAACGACCTCCCTTACCTCATGGCCTGGATCCCTCTCGTCCTCGCCGGTGCCACCGTCTTCTCGGTCGACGCGGCCCTCCGTGACCGGCGCAGGCGGAGGAAGGGCGGGTACCGCTGAGCGGCGCACTTGTCGGGTGCCCGGCCGGTACGGCCCGCCCCGCTGTTCGGCTGGATCTCACCGGGGCCGGTCCGTTGCCGATGCCTCGGCGTGCGCCGCCCGGTCGGTCCGCGTGTGCTTCGTGCACCGTGGGCGCGGCGTCCGACGGCGGCGTATCGCATGGGCCAGGAACGCGGTGGCGCCGGCGAGACACAGCCCCGCGGTGACCATGGGGACGGCCACGAACCAGGGGATCTCCCAGGCACCGCCCGCGTCGCCGACGTAGGCGACGGCGGTGAGGCAGAGGAACAGGCCCGCGACGAGCTTGCCGGGCTGGACGTCATGGCGCAGCACGAGTGACCTCCGCCTGTCCCACCCCGACCTCGAGGGCGATGTCCAGCGTGCCGTCGGCCCCCGGGTCGCTCCGGGTGCCGCTCGGGGGTGCGAGCGTCAGCTCCTTCTTCTTGCCCGGTGCCACGTCCACGTCCTCCGCGCCGTCTCCCGGCAACTGGATGTCACCGACGCCCACCTCGATGGTCAGATGCACGGTGACATCCGCGGGTACCACCAGCTTCACCTTGCCGACGCCCACCTCCGCACCGGTCGTCAGCGTTCGGTCGCTCGGCACGTCCAGCCGCGTCAGGTCCAGGGTGCCCATCCCTGTGCTCAGGTCGTATCTCGACTTCACGTCCGCGGGTGTGGTGGGCGCCCACGTGGTTCGTATCCAGTGCGGGCTGAAGTGCGCCGGCAGCGCCGCCGAGCCGACCAGCAGTCCCGCCGTCACCACCGCGAGGAAGATCGACCCCGCGCCTGTGCGTCCGAGGAACGCGCTGACCGCGATGCCCAGTCCGAATACGGCGAGCGCGCAGGCCAGACCGGTCTGCAGTCCGGTGCCCAGCGCCTGGTCGTCCCAGGACAGACTGGTTCCGAGGCCGCCGGCGAGCAGAGCGAGCAGGAACGTCCAGCCGCCGATCCGGCGCGGCCCCCGAGGCCTCTGCTCCGGGACGGCGCGCGGGTCACGCCGGGGCACCGTGCCGCGGGCGATGTTGGTCGCCGCCGCGACATCGCGTTCCCGGGACGTGTTCGGCCCCCACAGGTAGCCCGTGCCGCCCACGTGTCGCCCGTCCTTGACGATCGGGTCCCGCCACCAGGACGGGTAGGACACCGGGACGGGAGGAGCCTGCGCCTCCGGAGGGGCGTCGGCCACGGCCTGCGCGGCCAGCGGGTCGGGATCGGGGGTGCCGCGCTGCCGCGACCAGTAGCCCGCGCCCGCCAGGAGCAGGGAGAGAACCACGGCGAAACTCAGCACCCCGCCGTTCCTCAGCATGGTGAGGAACACCCCGCAGCCGACGAGGGAGAACAGCACGGCCGCCAGGCCCGGACCGTCGACGCGGCCGGTCAGCAGCTTCCGTATCTCGTTCTCCTCCTCGTCGTCGTACGGCGCGAACAGCCAGACGAAGCCGTAGAAGATGAGGCCGATGCCGCCGGTCAGAGAGAGCACCGCGAGCACGATCCGGAAGACGACCGGGTCCATGTCGCACTGCCGTCCCAGTCCGGAGCACACTCCGGCCAGCATCTTGAACCGCCGGTCCCGCCGGAACCCGGCATGGGGCGAGGAGGAGCCCTCGACCGTCCCGCCGGAGGCGCCCGCCGCCGATCGATCCGCGGGTGCGCCCGGATCCGCCTGCGTGCTCGTGCTCGTCCGTGCGCCTGTGCTCGTCCGTGTGCCCGTGTCCGTCTGTGCGTCCGTCCCTGCCCGCGCGTCCGTTCCCGCCTGCGCGTGTGTGCTCCCGTGCGCGCGCGGCTTCTCCCCCTCGGCCGGCGAAGGCGTGGCGCCCTGCGGCCCGGTGGCCGCCCGCCGGGCGCCCGGGCCCGAGCCGGGACCCGACTGCCCTGCCGCGTGCTGCTGATCTGTCATGTTTCCATCGTGGCGGCACGCACCGCCCGGCGGCAGCCGGGATGACCCTGGCCCGACCCTGATATTGGCCCGGGGAAGTGTTCGACCACGGCCCCGACGAAGATCAGGGGAGTCTCGGGGGCCGACCCTGATGCCCCCGTCCGCCAGGCGTGTGACCATCGATGGCATGCCGGAAGCCGTAGCCACGCCAGTCGACAGCCCGCGGCCCCCGCGCAAGCTGTACCGCAGCAGCGACGGACGCTGGCTCGGAGGCGTGGCGCGAGGGCTCGCGGGGCACCTGGGGCTTCCCGTGGTGTGGCTGCGCCTCGTCTTCGTCGGGCTGTTCCTCGCGGACGGTCTCGGCGCGTTGCTGTACGCGGCGTTCTGGTTCTTCGTGCCGCTCGGCGTGGGAGGCGTAGCCAGTCAGCGTCCTTCGGCCTTCACCACCGAGACATTGCCGGACGGCCGCCGCAGACTCGTGGCCCGCAAGCCGGACCAGGGCCAGATGGTCGCCCTGCTCCTCATGGTCGTCGTGGCCATGGTTTTCGTCGGCAAAGTGGACGTCGCCGACGGAGCCAAGGCGTATCTGTGGCCGACCGTGCTCGTCGCCGCCGGCGTCGCCCTGGTCTGGCGTCAGGCCGACAACGCCCGCCGGGCCCGCTGGGTCGAGGCGGGCCGCCGCCGGCGGACGCTCACGCTGCTCCGCACCGTCGGCGGTGTCCTCCTCGTCACCGCCGGCGTCTCCGGGATGTTTGTGCTGCAGGGTTCCGCCGCCCACCTCGGCTCGGTCCTGCAGGCGGCGCTCGCCGTCCTCGTCGGCATAGCGCTGCTCGCCGGCCCCTACGTGATCCGCATGACCCAGGACCTCTCGGAGGAGCGCCTCATGCGCATCCGCGCCCAGGAGCGGGCCGAGGTCGCCGCCCATGTCCACGACTCGGTGCTGCACACGCTGACACTGATACAGCGCAACGCCGAGAACGCGGGCGAGGTACGCCGCCTCGCCCGGGCCCAGGAGCGCGACCTGCGCAACTGGCTGTACAAGCCCGAGGGAACCGGGAAGGACGAGAGCGACGAGCCCGACACCCTCGCCAAGGCCGTGAGGCGCAACGCGGCCGAGGTGGAGGACAAGCACGGTGTCCCCATCGAGGTCGTGGTCGTAGGGGACTGCCCCCTCGACGAACGTCTGGGCGCACAGATGCAAGCGGCGCGCGAGGCGATGGTCAACGCGGCCAAGTACGGTGGCGAGGGCGGTGCCGTACAGGTCTTCGCGGAAGTCGAGGGCAGAATGGTCTTCGTGTCGGTCCGTGACCGCGGACCCGGCTTCGACCTGGACGCGATACCCGCCGACCGCATGGGCGTCAGGGAATCGATCATCGGCCGCATGGAGCGCAACGGGGGTACGGCACGGCTCCGCGCCGTACCCGACGGCGGCACGGAGGTCGAGCTGGAGATGGAGAGGGCGGAGACGACGTCATGAGCGACGTGAACGGGGAGAGCGTGCCGACCGCACCGGACGGGGCGGGTACGTCAGGCGGGACGGGCACGCCGGACGGGGCGGTCGCGGCGGGCGGTACGGGCACGGGCAGCGGTGCGGGCATCGGCCCGGCCGGCGAGGGCGCGGAGAGGGCCGGGCGGATGTCCGAGCAGGCCGGGCAGCAGGCCGGGCAGACCGGGCCGCCCGCTGCCGGCGAGCCCTCGACGACGGGGTTGACCGCAGCCGGGCGGCGTGTGCGTGTCGTGCTGGTCGACGATCACCGGATGTTCCGTACCGGCGTGCAGGCGGAGATCGGTCAGACGGACCGTACGGGCGTCGAGGTGGTCGGGGAGGCGGCCGACGTCGACCAGGCCGTCTCGGTGATCACCGCTGTCCGTCCCGAGGTGGTGCTCCTCGACGTGCACCTTCCCGGCGGCGGTGGGGTGGAGGTGCTGCGGCGCTGCGCGACGCTGATGGCCGACCCCGAGCAGCCCGTCCGTTTCCTCGCCCTGTCCGTCTCGGACGCCGCCGAGGACGTCATCGGCGTCATCCGGGGCGGCGCCCGGGGGTATGTCACCAAGACGATCACCGGATCCGACCTCGTGGACTCGATCTTCCGCGTCCAGGAGGGCGACGCGGTGTTCTCGCCGAGGCTCGCCGGCTTCGTCCTCGACGCCTTCGCCTCGACGGACGCTCCGCCCGTCGACGAGGACCTGGACCGCCTGACCCAGCGCGAACGCGAGGTCCTGCGGCTCATCGCCCGCGGTTACGCCTACAAGGAGATCGCCAGGCAGCTGTACATCTCCGTCAAGACGGTCGAGTCGCATGTCTCGGCGGTCCTGCGGAAACTGCAGCTGTCCAACCGGCACGAGCTGACACGGTGGGCCACGGCGAGGCGTCTGGTGTGAGGACGGCGACGGCTCAAGGGGCCCGGTGGTCTCACACCACCCGCGCTGCTCCCGCGAACGGCATCTCGTCGATCGGGGCGACGCGTACCGGCGCCGACGGGTGCGGTGCGTGGATCATCCGGCCGCTGCCCACGTAGATGCCGACGTGGCTGACGCCGGAGTAGAAGAACACCAGGTCGCCCGGCAGCAGCCGGGACCGCGGGACCCGCCGGCCCACGTCGATCTGCGCGTACGTCGTCCTGGGCAGGGAGACGCCTGCCCAGCGGTACGCGGCCTGGACGAGCCCGGAGCAGTCGAAGGCGTCGGGCCCGGTCGCACCCCACACGTACGGGCTGCCCAGCTTGCTGTACGCGTACGTGATCGCGGCCGCCGCGCGGGAGTCGGGCGCCCGCGCGGCGGAGGACGCCGCCGAGACGGGCCCCAGGTTGCGTGGCGAGGAGGAGGCCGAGGAGGGCAACAGGGGTTCTGATCCGTTCGTTGTTCCGTTCGACGTTTCGTCCGGTGTTCCGTCCGGTGTCCCGTTCGTTCCGGCTCGTTGGGTTCGTCGGCTCGGTCGGGTCCGTTGGGACAGCGGTGAGTCCGCCGAGCTCGCCAGCAGCCGTCGTGCCGCGCCGAGCTTTTCGGTGATCGTTTCTTTGCTCCGCCGCAGTTCCGCCTGCTGGGAACGGAGGGTGGCGAGTTCGGTGTGTGCGGCGTCCCGTACCTGTTCGAGCTCGCGCAGGGCCTTCCGTACGCCGGTCACGTCGGCTGCCTGTCGTGCGCCCAGCCGCTCGGCGAGCGCCGTGCCCGCCAGGTACCGGTCCGGGTCGTCGGACAGCGCGAGCTGCCATGCGGGATCAAGACCACCGCCGCGGTACTGGGCAGTCGCCAGCGACCCGAGCTTCTCCTGCGTGGCGTCGAGGAGTTCGGTGCGGCGTGCCGCCTCGTCCCGCAGGTCGTCCAGCCGCCTCTGCGCGGTGTCGGCCCTCTCCTTGGCGCCGTTGTACGTCTCGGTGGCGGCCTCCGCCTCCCGGTACAGCTCCGCCACCCTGGTCTTCGCCTGCTCCGGCGTGAGCTCCGGGTCGGCGTGCCCCGTACCGCCGAAACCGGTCGCGGTCGCCGCGCCCGCCAGGGCGAGGGTGGCGGCGGTGCGGATCGTGGTGTCGCTGAGTGGCTGCTTCGGTGAATGCTTCCTGGGTCTGCGGTGGGCTGCCAACCTGGACGTCGTGTCCTTCCGTGCGACCGACCGCCGTACGGAGCCGTCGGCTCCGTGTCCGGCGACGACTCGCACAGGGGAAGCGGGCCGCCGCCGGACCTCCTCGGCGGTGGTGTCCGACCGGCCGCCCCTGGCCCGGGCGGCGGTGAGGAGCCGGTCACCTGCTGAAGGACGCTAAACCTGACGGTGACGGCTCGGTAACGCCATGTTCGGAACTGACGCGCTTCGGCTGCGAACGACGTCGCATGACCGCATTCCCGTCCCGACGCCACCGACTTGTCGTAGTCGGCTGACCGAAGTGCCCGTTCCCAGCCGCTAGAGGGGCACGTGGTGGTATGGCCCGGAAACGGCCTTCCCGGGCGGCGGGCCGACCACCGGTCCACGTCGTGGGGCCCGAGTCGGGCGGCGGACAGGCCGAGGATTAGGCTCCGGCTCCATGGACGTACTCATCCATCTCTTCGTCGCCCTGCACATCATCGGCATCGCCGCTCTCCTCGGCGGGTTTCTCACCCAGATGAAGGCGATGGGCCAGGGCACGGCCCGCTTCGTTCCCGGAATGCTGCACGGCGCGCTGACGATGCTGGTCACCGGGGCCGTACTGGTCGGCCTCCACCAGGCCGAGGGACACAGCGTCAACAACATCAAGATCGGCGTGAAGCTGGCTGTGCTGGTCGTGGTGCTGGGGCTCGTGTACGTGAAGCGGGACGAGGAGAAGGTGGACAAGGGACTCTTCGGGCTCGTGGGGGCGCTCACGGCGGCGAACATCTTCATCGCGGTGCTCTGGACCTGAGCGGCCGAGCGGCGGGCCGGGCGGGCCGGGGCGGGCCCCGGATCGTTCCGGGACCCGGTCGCCGTCCGCCACGGGCGCGTTCCGGTCCTATGCCGGCCGCACCAGGCTGTGGATCGACGACTCCCCGTCGTAGAAGATCGACTCCTCGCGGACGTACGCCCCCGGCTTCGGCGCGTGGAGCATCATGCCGTTGCCGACGTAGATGCCGACGTGTGTGACGTCGTCGTAGAAGAAAACCAGGTCACCGGGGGCGATGTCGGCGAGGGAGACCGTCGTGCCCGCCTCGGCCTGGCCGTACGTCGTCCGTGGGAGGTCGACGCCGGCGGCCTTCCAGGCGGCCTGGGTGAGACCTGAGCAGTCGTAGGAGTCCGGGCCGGTCGCGCCCCAGACGTACGGCTTGCCCGCCTGGGCGCGGGCGAAGGCCAGAGCCTTGGCGGCCTTGGCGGCGTACGCGGAGCCGTCGACGGTGGCGGTGCCGCCGGCCGCGGCGCCCGGCACGGTCTCCTGCTCCTGCGACCGTTCCTGCGGTTGTTCCCGTGACTGCTCCTGTGACTGCTCCTGTGACTGCTCCTGCGAAGTGGTCGTTCCCGGCGCCGTCTCCTGTTCCGCCGCCGTCGCGGCGGCCTGCTGCCGCGCCAGCTCCGCCGCCTTGCGCTCGGCCTCCTCCCGCCTCTCCTTCTCGATCGCCGCCAGCCGTGCCTTCTCCTCGGCGGTCAGTTGCGACAACAGCTCCCGGGCCGCGGTGAGTTTCCCCTGCACCTCGGCCTTGACCGCCTTGAGCCTGGTCTGCGACTCGGTGAGCGTTTCGAGGCTCTCGGTGGCCTCCTCGCGCTTCTTCGCCGTCTCGGCCCGCTGGCCGATGTAGTCGTCGACCACGACCTGCTGGCGGGCGGTCAGGCGGTCCGCCAGCCGGCTCCGGTCGATGTAAGCCTGCGGGTCGTCGGCCAGCAGGAGTGTGGCCGTCTCCGGTGCCGCCGCGCCCGCGCGGTACTGGGCGGCCGCGAACGACCCCAGCTTCTCCCTCGCCTCGTCGAGCTGCTCCGTGCGCCGGGCGACGTCGTCGAGGAGGGTGTCGACACGCTTCTTCTGCCTGGTGGTCCTCTCCCTGACCGCGTTGTACCGCTCGGTGGCCGACTCGGCCTGGCGGTACAGGTCGTCGACCTTCCTCTCGACCTCTTCCAGGTTCGGCCTGTCGTCGGTCGTGGGCGCGGCGTTCGCCGTCTGGGAGAGCAGGGCCACGGAGGTCAGGGCCGCCGTCGCGAGTGCGGGGGTCCGAATGCCTGCGCGCGTCCGGGCGGGACGTGGCCTTCTGTGCGGCGCCATGGGGCGGCGGCTCCTTCCGTCGTCCGCCTACCGGGTTAGCGGTGGGGGCCCCTCCCAGGCCCTTCGGGCTCCGGGGGAGGGCTCGGGCGCGTGCGTCGGAAGGTGTGCCCCAAGGTCCGTGCCGTATACAGCGGTGTCGGCGCGATCGCGATGCCGACGGTCGGACCGATACCCCAAGGACGAGTGGGTCCCCGGCTCCGGCTCCCGTGCGGGCGTACCGGACTCGGCGGAGGCTGCCCGGCCCGGCGTCGTTCGCCGGTTCGGTCGAGCGACCGTCCAGCACGCTAGCCAACAAGTGTGGCTTCTGTGAAGGTTGAAGTGCGATATGCCCGATACATTTTCGTGACCCTGGCGACAGGGCGTGGAGGCCCGCCTGCGCGGCCTGGCCGAGTCGGTCATCGATCCTGATCGTCTTGATGTCCTCCACCGGCTGCCGACTACCGGCTGGGTTATGGGCCAGGCTGTCGGGCGGGCGGTGCCGAGGCCAGCCGGCAGGGGCGTACGGACAGCAGGAGGACGAATCTCACGGCCCCCAGTTTTCGGGGCGGCCTCTGCTTGTCGGTGGGTCCGCCTAGACTCGGAGAGCGATGAGCAGCCTCTTTGACGACAGCTTCCTGGCGGATCTCCAGGCCCCGCGGGCCCACGAGGAAGAGCCCCCGCCGCCGCCCGAGGACGATCACGTACCGGAGCCGGTTCCGGACGATCTGTTCGGCGGGAAGTTCGACGTGCCTCCGGACCGGGAGCCGTACTACCGCGACGGCGCCCCCCGGCCCGCCATCGACCCGGCCGCCCTGCTGGAGGGGCTGAACGAGAACCAGCGCGCGGCGGTCGTCCACGCCGGCTCCCCCCTGCTCATCGTGGCCGGCGCCGGTTCCGGCAAGACCCGCGTCCTCACGCACCGCATCGCGCACCTGCTGTCCGCGCGGGGCGCCCACCCCGGCGAGATCCTCGCCATCACGTTCACCAACAAGGCCGCGGGCGAGATGAAGGAGCGCGTCGAGCAGCTCGTCGGCCCGCGGGCGAGCGCGATGTGGGTGATGACCTTCCACAGCGCGTGCGTACGGATCCTGCGGCGGGAGAGCAAGAAGCTCGGCTTCACGTCCTCGTTCTCGATCTACGACGCCGCCGACAGCAAGCGGCTGATGGCCCTGGTCTGCCGTGACCTTGACCTCGACCCGAAGCGGTTCCCGCCCAAGTCCTTCAGCGCCAAGATCTCCAATCTGAAGAACGAGCTGATCGACGAGGAGGACTTCGCGGCCCAGGCGGCCGACGGCTTCGAGAAGACCCTCGCCCAGGCGTACGCGCTCTACCAGTCTCGGCTGCGCGAGGCCAACGCCCTCGACTTCGACGACCTGATCATGACGACGGTCAACCTGCTGCGCGCCTTCCCGGACGTCGCCGAGCACTACCGCCGCCGCTTCCGCCACGTCCTCGTGGATGAGTACCAGGACACGAACCACGCGCAGTACGCCCTGGTCAGGGAGCTGGTGGGCCCGGCGGACGGGACCCAGGAGGACGGTCGGGTCCAGGAGCCCGCCGAACTGTGCGTCGTGGGTGACGCCGACCAGTCGATCTACGCCTTCCGCGGTGCCACCATCCGCAACATCCTCCAGTTCGAGGAGGACTACCCGAACGCGACGACGATCCTGCTGGAGCAGAACTACCGCTCCACCCAGACGATCCTCTCCGCGGCCAACGCGGTCATCGAGCGCAACGAGTCCCGCCGCCCCAAGAACCTGTGGACCAACGCCGGCGCCGGCGCCCGGATCACCGGATACGTCGCCGACACCGAGCACGACGAGGCCCAGTTCGTCGCCGACGAGATCGACCGCCTGACGGACGCGGGCGAGGCCAAGGCCGGCGACGTGGCGGTCTTCTACCGGACGAACGCGCAGTCCCGTGTCTTCGAAGAGGTCTTCATCCGCGTCGGCCTGCCCTACAAGGTCGTCGGCGGCGTGCGCTTCTACGAGCGCAAGGAGGTCCGGGACGTCCTCGCCTACCTGCGCGTCCTGGCCAACCCCGAGGACTCGGTCCCGCTGCGCCGCATCCTGAACGTCCCCAAGCGCGGCATCGGTGACCGTGCCGAGGCGATGATCGACGCCCTCGCCCAGCGCGAGAAGATCAGCTTCCCGCAGGCGCTGCGGCGCGTGGACGAGGCGTACGGCATGGCGGCGCGCTCCACGAACGCCGTCAAGCGGTTCAACACGCTCATGGAGGAGCTGCGCACGATCGTCGAGTCCGGCGCGGGCCCGGCCACCGTCGTGGAGGCGATCCTCGAACGCACCGGTTACCTGGCCGAGCTGCAGGCGTCGACCGACCCGCAGGACGAGACCCGTATCGAGAACCTCCAGGAGCTCGCCGCCGTCGCCCTGGAGTTCGAGCAGGAGCGCGGTGAGGGCGATCAGGGCACCCTCGCGGACTTCCTGGAGCAGGTCGCGCTGGTCGCCGACTCCGACCAGATCCCGGACGAGGACGAGGACGGCTCGGGCGTCATCACGCTCATGACCCTGCACACGGCCAAGGGACTGGAGTTCCCGGTCGTCTTCCTCACCGGCATGGAGGACGGCGTCTTCCCGCACATGCGCGCCCTCGGCCAGACCAAGGAGCTGGAGGAGGAGCGGCGGCTCGCCTACGTGGGCATCACCCGCGCGCGCGAGCGGCTCTACCTCACCCGGTCGACCCTGCGCAGCGCCTGGGGCCAGCCCTCGTACAACCCGCCGTCCCGGTTCCTGGAGGAGATCCCGGCGGCGCACCTGGACTGGAAGCGTACGGGCGGAACAGGTCCCGCGGCCGCCGGACCGGTCTCGGGGATCGCGGCCTCCCTGTCGTCCTCCCGGTCCCGCTCGTCGGCGTCGGGCGCGTCCGGCTTCGCGACGCGCCGTGCCACCGAGAAACCCGTGGTGGCGCTGGCGGTCGGTGACCGGGTCACCCACGACCAGTTCGGCCTCGGCACCGTCGTCGGCGTCAAGGGCACGGGGGCGAACGCCGAGGCGACGATCGACTTCGGGGACACCAAGCCGAAGCGCCTGCTGCTGCGGTACGCGCCGGTGGAGAAGCTCTAGAGCGGCCGGGCCGGGACCGCTGCGTTGCGGCGACCAAGTGAAGTGGCAGCAGGAGGGGGGCCGGGCACCTGATGACCAGGTGCCCGGCCCCCTCCTGCTGCCGTGACTCGCTGTGAACGGTCCTGCTCAGGGCTTGCCCTGTTCAGGATGCGTGCGTCACGAGGGGTCGAGACCGTGGCTGCGGAACCAGGCCAGTGGATCTATCGCCGAACCGCCGGCCGGCCGCACCTCGAAGTGCAGGTGGGGGCCGGTCGAGTTGCCGGAGTTGCCCGAGTAAGCGATCACGTCGCCGGCCTTCACCGACGTTCCCGAGGCGACGTTGTAGGTGGAGAGGTGGCAGTACCACGTCTCCGTGCCGTCCTTGGCGGTCACTATGACCATGTTCCCGTACGCGCTGTTCCACTGCGTGCGGACGGTTCCGTCGGTCGCCGCCATGACCGGCGTGCCGTACGACACGGGGAAGTCGATGCCGGTGTGCATGGACATCCAGTTGATGCCGGACTGCCCGTAGTAAGCGCTGAGGCCGTGCTGCGCCACCGGCAGCGCGAACTTCGGGCGCAGCCGCTCCTTGCGCGCGGCCTCTTCCGCCGCCCTCCTTTTCTCCAGCGCCTGCTGGGCCTTGAGGTCGATGCGCTCCTGGGTGCGGCTCGCCCGGTCGGCGAAGTCGTCGGCCCCGGCGGAGAGGCTCGCCAGCTGGGTGTCGAGCTTGTTGTTGGCGGTCGAGGGCTGCACCGGGGCGGCGTCCGAGGCGGTGGTCGCCGTCTCCTGGCCGTCGTCACCGGTCACGCCCACGGAGGCGGCGGCGATTCCCGCCACGCCCATGACACAGGCCGACGGCACGGCGATGGTCAGCAAGGCGGAACGCTTCGCCGGAGCGGTACGCCGCGTGGGGCCGCGTCGGCGTGAACGGCCCGCCGCCGCCCGCGCCGCCGCCCGGCCGGTGCCGGGGAGCGCGGTCTCGTCGGTACCGGCCGACACGATCTCTTCCTCGTCCACCGGAAGGTCGGAGCAGTCGTCGATGTGCGCGTAGGCGTCGACGTGCGGACCGTAGCCGCCCGCACCGCCGAACTCGCCCTCCATGTCGGCCGACCGCTCGTGGTCGTGGTCGTAGGGGGCGACGTGTTCGAAGGCCGCGGTGGCCTGCTGGTCGACTGCGTCGGGGGAGGAGTGGTCGTGCCGGAGCGCTCCGCCGGTGGAGCCGGCGGGGTGCTCGTAGGTGCCGGAGGTGGGTGCGCCGTCGCCGTTCCACTGCGTCGCGTCGTACGCGCCCGTGTCGAAGAGCTGGGTGCCCGTCCACTGCTGCGTCTGGTCGTGCTGCCCCAGTTCGCCGGCCTGGCCCAGGTGGTCGGCCTGCAGCCAGCCCTGGGCATCCCACTGACCGCTCACTTCGGGACCCGGCGCCTGCGCCGGAATCTCGCCGAGGTGGTCGTAGCCGGTGTTCCACCCGGTGCTGTCGTAGGCGCCCGTGTCGTAACCGGCCTGGTGCGGGACGGCGTACGAGTCGTGGTCCAGCGTCTGGTGGCTGCCGGTCGACCACGGCGAGGCGTCGTACGAGCCCGTCGCGCCGTTCTCCTGCGTGGTGCCGTGGAGCGGGTCGGTCCCGTAGGCAGTGCCGGCTGAGGTGTCGAAGGAGCCGGTGTTGAAGGAACCGGTGTCGAACTGCCCGGTTTCGAACCCGCCCGGCGAGGTAACCGTGGGGTGTTGGCCGGTGTCAAAACCGGTGGCGTCGTAGCCGCCGTACGTGGTGAAGTCGCCGTACGGGGCTTCCTGGTGGCCGTACGACGCGTAGGGCGCCGAGGCCGCATCGGAAGCCGGGGCCGGGGATGTCCCTGTCCCCGACGCGTGACGGTCGTTCACCAACTTCTCTTTCGCCTCGACAACAGGGGCTGGCAGAGCAGTGCGGCGACTGTACCCGGCGGTATGCGGGCGCGACAATCTTCAACCGGTTTCGCGCCTCCAGGAAAGGGGCATTCGAGCGTCTTTCGGCGCTCTCCGTATACATCTTTGGCCTTGCGTTCGAGGCGTGTTCGATTAGCTGTGCCTGTGAGTTGGTCACCGGGGCGGTACCCGCCCGCCGGCGTGCGGTGGTCAGGCCACGGTGAGTCCGCCTGTGCCGGGTTCCGCCTTCCGGGCGGCCCCGCCGACCGGCGTGCCGGATGTCTGGTGGAGGTCGAGAGCCTGCCGTATGCCGGTGGCCACGGCGGGGTGCACAGGCAGGGCGAGATGTCCGATGCCGCTCACCCGGACGTTCTGCACCATCAGGTCGGGGTGGTCGATGGAAGCGGATTCCAGTGGATCCATCAGGTGATCGAGATCGCTCCAGAACGCCACGAAGTGCGTACGACAGCCGGGCGCCGACTGCCGCAGCTCCTCGAGCAGGGCGGAGCCCGGCCGCATCTGGCGAACGATCGGGTGCGCATTGGCCAAGGGCGCGACACGGGTGCCCGCGTGCGGGGTGCCGAGCGTGACGAGGGTGCGGACGCGGAGGTCGCCGCCGAGCCGCTGCACGTAGTACCGCGCTATCAGCCCGCCCAGGCTGTGCCCCACGATGTCGACCCGGTCGTGGCCCGTCCGCTCGCAGATGTCTGCTATGTGCCGGCCGAGCAGCTCGGCGGCGGTGCGGATGTCGCAGGTGAGGGGCGAGTAGTTGAGCGACTCGATCTGCCGGCGGCCGTGCTGTGCGAGCGAGCGGCGCAGCAGGACGAACACGGAGCGGTTGTCTATGAAGCCGTGGAGCAGGACGACCGGGGGCCTGGTCCCGGTCGGCAGCGGAGCGGCGTCCGCCGGCAGCGGCTCGGTGCCCGGCCTGCGCTCCTGGATGATCCCGGACGGGTACAGGAGCAGATGACCCGCGAGGATCGCGAACTCCAGTGCCGTCGCTTTCAGCAGGGCCATCGAGAGTCCCGCGAGTCTGCCGGGAAGCTGGGGGAGGCCGGGGAACCCGGGTAACCGGCCTTCGCAGAACGGCAGAAAGGGCAAGGCTGCCCGGGTGACCTTCATGGCCGACCTCCCGTCGGCACGCGGGAGGACTCCTCTGTCCCCCGTGTGCGCTCATGGTGAACCGTGTCGGAGGTGGGCGACGGTGCGAGTGCGGCGTACATGACGCGTGAGACGTCAGTGACGCGACGACGGCCCCTGTCCTCCTGGTGAGGCGGCGCCTCGCCGTCTTCACGGCTCTGGACGGCTCCGCCACCGGACGAACGTGGGTCCCCGCTTTCGTGCTCGTGCCATCGCCGAAGCGCCCCACCACTGTCGCCTCCCGCAGGCGGTGCGGTGGTGCGGCCACCTCGTGGCGGCTCTCCTTGCACACCCTCCGGTCGTGGCGCCCGCTCCACGGTTCCGTGCGGCAGGTATGCCGTCGATCCCCGCGACGCGTGTGCCGCGGGAACTCGGAACGGTGCGCGGCGAACGTGTCCCACGTGTGATTTCCCCCTCGCTCTCCGCCGCGAAACTGCCGGTTGCGGGATGCTGGCGATAACGTTCGTTCACTTCCCCGGCCGCGCGGTGCGGGCCCCGTGTCCGCGACGCGTCCAGCTCGGTGGGGGACGTTGGAAGCGGTACGGGTACGGGGTGGTGTAGTCGTCGCATGGAGGCAGTGATGGGTGTGGCAGCCGGTCCGATCCGCGTGGTGGTGGCCAAGCCGGGGCTCGACGGCCACGATCGCGGGGCCAAGGTGATCGCGCGGGCCCTGCGCGACGCGGGTATGGAGGTCATCTACACCGGCCTCCACCAGACGCCGGAACAGATCGTCGACACCGCGATCCAGGAGGACGCCGACGCGATCGGTCTCTCCATCCTCTCCGGCGCGCACAACACGCTGTTCGCGGCCGTCATCGAACTGCTCAAGGAGCGGGACGCCGAGGACATCAAGGTCTTCGGCGGCGGCATCATCCCCGAGGCCGACATCCCGCCCCTCAAGGAGAAGGGTGTCGCCGAGATCTTCACCCCCGGCGCCACGACCACGTCGATCGTGGACTGGGTCCGGGCGAACGTCCGCCAGCCCGCGGAGACGTGACCGGGCGGTCCGCGGCGTCCGGTCACAGCGCCACAGCGCCACGGCTCCGCGGGGCCAAGGCCCTCGGTGACGTATGCCGGGGGCCGTCCTCGACCGGGCTCACACCACCGGTTCAGGTACGACCGGGTCATGGCGCGGACAGCTCCTGCCACATGGTGGCGCGCAGGCGCAGCGTCGTGACGAGGCGCTGGAACGCCTCCGACCAATACCCGCCGGCTCCCGGAGACGCGCCCTCCACCTCCTCGGGCACGGCGGTGAGCGCGTCCAGCCGCGCGGCCTCCGAGGGGTCGAGGCACCGTTCGGCCAGTCCCATCACCCCACTGAAGCTCCAGGGGTAACTACCGGCGTCCCTCGCGATGTTCAGCGCGTCCACCACCGCGCGCCCCAGTGCCGGGGACCACGGCACCGTACAGACCCCGAGCAACTGGAACGCCTCCGACAGACCATGGGCCGCGATGAACCCCGCCACCCACGCCGACCGCTCGTCCGTGCCCAGCGTCGCCAGGAGTTTCGCCCGCTCGGCCAGCGACACGGCCCCGGGACCGGCGGCCTGCGGCACGGACGGTTCCCCCAGCAGGGCCTTCGACCAGCCGGCATCGCGCTGCCGGACCGCCGCCCGGCACCAGGCGGCGTGCAGCTCGCCCTGCCAGTCGTCCGCCACCGGCAGTGCGACGATCTCCTCCGGAGTGCGCCCGCCGAGCCATGCCGACCAGGATCCGAGTGGCGCAGCCTCCACCAACTGGCCGAGCCACCAGGACCGTTCCCCGCGACCTGCCGGCGCCTTGACCACCACACCGTCGCGTTCCATGCCCGCGTCGCACTCGTGCGGCGGCTCGACCGTGATCACGGGGCCGCTTCGGGTGTGGTCGACGGCCACGCACGATCCCGCGCGAGCGGCCATCCGTGCGGCGAGCGCCGAACCCGGCAGCGCGGAGAGCAGCTCCGCGGCGGTGGCCCGTACGTTCCGGCTGCGGTCGGTCAGGGAGCGTTCCAGGAAGGGTTCGTCCTCCGCTCCGAGCCGGGTCCGCAGCGTGTCGAGGAACATCAGCCTGTCCTCGGCCCGCTCCGTCGCCCATGTGCTCTCCAGCAACTCCCGTGCCGCGTCCGGCTCCTTGGCCCGCATCGCCGCCAGCAGGGCGACGCGTTCGGTGAACAGCCCCTCCTCCCACAGCTTCCGGGCCCGGTCGGCGTCCCGGTGGTCCGGCAGCCCGGTGCCTCCGCCCGGCGCGGCCCGCAGCGCGAAGCGCCAGTCCGGGTTCAGCCGGGCCAGCCACAGTGCGCGCGGTCCCGCGAACGTCAGCACAGCCGGACGCAGGTCGGTACGGCCCCGGGCCGCGTCCAGCAGCGCGGGCAGCGCCTCGGACGGGGCCGCGTAACCGCGCGCGTTGGCCGACGCCAGCCATTGCGGCAGCAGTTCCATCAGGTCGGGAGCCGTGCCTCTGCGGCCGCCGCTCCCCGTGCCCGGCCGGTCGGCCAGGAGCAACGCCAGCCTGCGCGCGGCGGCCGGCGGGAGCGGTGGCCGCGCATCCTCGGCCGCGGGCTCCGGCCGCGCCGCCGCCGGGGCCGGCCGCAGGCCCGCCCTGCGCCGCACGGTCTCCACGGCCGCGGCGTCCAGCAACGCCACGGGTGCGTCCTGCCCGGCCGCGAGCCCGGGAACCGGCCGCCGGTCCGTGCCCAGCAGCGCCACGGTGACGAGTTCCTCCCAGAAGTTCCCGTCCCGCGACTTCGGGAGGGTGGTGTTGCCGCTCATGAGGGTCCTTCCCCCTTGTCGGTGATCGGTGATCGGTGATCGGTGATCGGTGATCGGTGATCGGTGGCCGGCGAGTCGGCTGGCTGATCGGTCGCGATGGGCGGGGCGGGTCCCGGAGAAGCTCGCCCCGCCCCCATGGCACCGTTCCGCCGGTGGACGCCAGATGCTCAGCGTCCTCGGGAGCGGCCGTGCCTCAGCACACCCCCACCGCCCTCCCCTCTCCTTCCGGCCAGGCCGTGAGCGGTGTGAAGCCTCGGTGCCCCACTTCTCCGAACACCGTGACGGGGGCACCGCCGGAGAGGGCGACGAGGCGCCACAACCTCGGCCGCGAACGGGCCGCGGGCGTCAGAGGCAGGGCCAGGTCGCCGTCCGCGTCCGCCAGCTGCCACGCGTCGCCGTCCGGAGTCGGTATCACCCGGCTGAGAACGACCGGGACGGAGTCCAGCCACGGGTCGTCGCGCAGGGCGTCGCCGTAACGGGCCGTCGCCTCCGCCGGGGACACTCCCGGCGGTCGCCGTTCCGTCGGCTCGGGAGCCGAGAACCACTCACCCAGCGCGCCGCGCAGCTGTCCCGCTCCCGGGTAGGCCGATACCTCCGCGTCGAAGGCCAGGCCCACCGGAAGGGACAGCTCCGGTGCCCGGCCGGCCGCTCCGTAGGAGAGCAGCAGCGCCGTGCGGCCGGATCCGGTGCCGTACAGCCAGATCCGCCGGGTCGTCAGGCGGGCGTCCGCCGTGTCGTACTGGGCGAGGACCAGCCACCGGTCGCGCACCGGCGGGCCCTCCGGCGAGCCGGCGAGCCCCACCCGCGCACGTACCGTGGCCGCGAGGCCGTCCGGGAGCCGATCGCGCCGCAGCCACCCCTGGTCGAGCAGGTGGAGCAACGCGCACTCCTCCAGCAGCCGCACCGGCCAGCCGGCCCCCGAGCCCGGTACGGCCCCCAGCTCCCTCACCCGGGCGGCGAGGCCCGGTGCCTGCGCGTCGACCATGCGGGCCGCCGCCTCGTCCCACAGTCCGTAACCGGCCTGCTCGGCCCCCGCCAGGCCGCCCCGCAGCAGGTCGGTGAGCCGCTGCTCCAGCTCGGTCGCCCCCGCCGTGATCCGCTCGGCGCGCCGCTCCGCCCGGCGGCGCGCCGCCTCCGGGTCACCAGGCGCAGCCCCAGATGCCGCGCCCGTCGTCGTCCTCCGGGCCCCGGCGCGCTGCCTTCGGCCGGACAGCCACTGCTCCGCCCAGTCCGGCGCCTGCGCACGCGGCACCACGGTGTCCCCGCCCGCCCAGAGCAACAGCAGCCCCAACGCGTGCTTGCACGGGAACTTGCGGCTCGGGCAACTGCACTTGTACGCGGGCCCGCCGGCGTCCGCGACGTCGATGACCGTCTGATACGGCTTGCTGCCACTGCCTTTGCACAGTCCCCACACTGCCCCCTCGTCCGAACTGCCCGCCTCCGACCACGGCCCGGCTGCGCCGAGTTTGCTTCCCGCTTTGCGTGACGCTGCGTCAGGCGCCAGTGCCAGCACCTGCTCAGCCGTCCAGCGCACCCCCTGCTGAGTCATGTCCCCGAAGGTAGGACCCACCACTGACAATTGACCTCGGCTGAGCTGTTTCCGCAGGTCAGCACGCGTTGTCAGTGGCGTGGTGCACGGTGGACACCAGATCCGAAGCGGCCGACCAGGCCGAGCTGGAGGGGGACTCCGTCATGCCTGTTTCCGTGGACCCGACGACCGTCGACGACGACCGCAACCAGTCCGCGTCCGCGAACGCGCCCGCGGGACCGGACGCGCACACGAGCGGGCACGCCGCCGCGGCGGAAGCGCCGGCCGAAGCGCTGCGTCCGCACGCCGAGGACGCCTTCGCGGCCGAGCTCGCCGCGCTGGCCGCACAGGACGACCGGCCGCGCCCGGCCCGCTGGAAGCTCTCACCGTGGGCCGTGGCCACCTACCTGCTCGGCGGCACCCTGCCCGACGGCACGGTGATCACACCGAAGTACGTGGGCCCGCGCCGCATCGTCGAGGTTGCCGTCACCACCCTCGCCACCGACCGCGCCCTGCTCCTGCTCGGTGTGCCGGGCACTGCCAAGACCTGGGTGTCCGAGCATCTGGCCGCGGCGGTCAGCGGTGACTCCACGCTGCTCGTGCAGGGCACGGCGGGCACGCCGGAGGAGGCGATCCGCTACGGATGGAACTACGCGCGGCTGCTCGCCCACGGACCGAGCCGCGACGCGCTGGTACCGAGCCCGGTCATGCGGGCGATGGCCGAGGGGATGACGGCCCGGGTGGAGGAGCTCACCCGCATTCCGGCGGACGTCCAGGACACGTTGATCACGATCCTGTCCGAGAAGACGCTGCCGATACCGGAGCTGGGGCAGGAAGTGCAGGCCGTGCGCGGCTTCAACCTGATCGCCACGGCGAACGACCGCGACCGCGGAGTGAACGACCTGTCGAGCGCCCTGCGCCGCCGTTTCAACACCGTGGTGCTGCCGCTGCCGGAAAGCACTGACGCCGAGGTCGACATCGTCTCGCGCCGCGTCGACCAGATCGGCCGCTCGCTCGACCTGCCGACGGCACCCGACGGCATCGACGAGATCCGCCGTGTCGTCACGGTCTTCCGCGAGCTGCGGGACGGGATGACGACCGACGGCCGTACGAAACTGAAGTCGCCGAGCGGCACCCTGTCCACCGCCGAGGCCATCTCCGTCGTCACCAACGGGCTGGCACTGGCTGCCCACTTCGGGGACGGAGTGCTGCGCGCCTCCGACGTGGCCGCCGGCATTCTCGGCGCCGTGGTCCGCGACCCGGCGGCCGACCGCGTCATCTGGCAGGAGTACCTGGAGGCGGTCGTCCGCGAGCGCGACGGCTGGACGGACTTCTACCGGGCGTGCCGGGAGGTCGGCGCGTGAGCGGCTTCCGGGAGACGGGACGCGGGGGCCCACCGACGGCGACGGATGCCCGCGGGTACGGAGGCACCGGCGTGGAAGTGGGAGAGGCCGGCCCGGGAGGGACCGTGTCGCGAGTGCGGCCCTACGACGGCGGGCCGTTGCTGCTCGGTGTGCGGCACCACGGGCCGGGGTCGGCGCGGGCGGTGCGGGCCGCGCTGGACGAGGCGCGTCCCCGGGCGGTCCTGGTCGAAGGGCCACCGGAGGCGGACGGGCTCGTCCCGCTCGTCGCCGACGAGGACATGCGGCCGCCGGTCGCACTCCTCGCCCATGCCGTGGACGAACCCGGCCGCTCGGCGTTCTGGCCGCTCGCCGAGTTCTCCCCGGAGTGGGTGGCGATCCGCTGGGCCGTGGAGCACGGAGTCCCGGCCCGCTTCATCGACCTACCGGCGACGCACACTCTCGCGTGGAACACCGGGGAATGCACCCCGGAGCCGGAGCCGGAGCCGGAGCCGGAGCCGGAGCAGGAGCAGGAGCCGGAGCACACCGAGGGACCCGCTCCGTCCGCTCCGTCCACTCCGTCCGCTAGGTCCGAGGAGGCGGTCGAGGCGGTCCGCGTCGATCCCCTCGCGGCGCTCGCCGAAGCCGCCGGGTACGACGATCCCGAGCGGTGGTGGGAGGACGTGGTCGAGCACAGGGGGACGGAAGGGGACGTGTTCGCCCCGTTCCTGGCCCTGGGGGAGGCCATGGAGGCGCTGCGCGAGACGTACGGCACCGGGGGGCACGACCGGGACCCGGTCCGGGAGGCGTACATGCGGCTCCAGGTGCGGTCCGCGCGCAAGGAGTTCGGGGACGAGGTGGCCGTGGTGTGCGGGGCGTGGCACGTCCCCGCGCTGCGGGAGAAGCGCACCGTCGCCGCCGACCGGGCGCTGTTGAAGGGACTGCCGAAGGTCAAGGCCGACATTACCTGGGTGCCGTGGACGCACCGCAGGCTGTCCCGGGCCAGTGGCTACGGGGCGGGCATCGACTCGCCGGGCTGGTACGGGCACCTGTTCGGCGCGCCCGACCGCCCCGTCGAGCGGTGGATGACCAAGGTGGCCGGGCTGCTCCGCGAGGAGGACCGCCTCGTCTCCTCCGCCCACGTCATCGAGGCGGTGCGGCTCGCCGAGACGCTCGCGGTGATGCGCGGGCGCCCGCTGCCGGGTCTCACCGAGACGACCGACGCCGTACGGGCGGTGATGTGCGAGGGCTCGGACGTGCCGCTCGGCCTCGTGCACGACCGGCTCGTGGTCGGCGACGTGCTGGGGGAGGTGCCCGAGTCGGCGCCCGCGGTGCCGTTGCAGCGCGACCTGGCGCGGTCGCAGCGCAGGCTGCGGCTCAAGCCGGAGGCGCTGGAGCGGGAGGTGGAGCTCGACCTGCGGAAGGAGACAGACGCCGAGCGCGGCCGCCTCCTGCACCGGCTGCGGCTGCTGGGCATCGCGTGGGGCGAGCCCGTGGTCTCACGCGGCAGTACCGGCACCTTCCGTGAGACCTGGCGGCTGCGGTGGGAGCCGGAGCTGGCGGTGCGGGTCGCCGAGGCCGGTGTGTGGGGCACGACCGTCCTGTCGGCGGCGACCGCCAGGGCCGAGGCGGACGCCGTGTCGGCGGAGTCGCTCGCCGATGTCACCGGACTCGCCGAGCGCTGCCTGCTGGCCGGGCTGCCGGACGCCCTGCCCGTGGTGATGCGGGCCCTCGCGGACCGTGCCGCGCTCGACGCGGACGTGGGGCATCTCGCGCAGGCTCTGCCCGCGCTGGTGCGTTCGGTGCGCTACGGGGACGTCCGGGCCACGGACACCCGGGCGCTGGCGGAGGTCGCGGCGGGCCTGGCCGAACGGGTCTTCGTCGGCCTTCCGCCCGCGTGCACCGCGCTCGACCGGGACGCCGCGACCGAGATGCGCCGTCATGTGGACGCGGTGCACGGAGCGGTGGGCCTGCTGGGGGAGGCGGTGCCGGCCGCGCACGGCGACCTGCGGGCCCGGTGGCACTCCGTACTGCACGTGCTGTCGCAGCGGGACACCGTTCCGGGTGTCGTCCGTGGCCGGGCGGCGCGGCTCCTGCTGGACGACGGCGAGCTGGCGCGGGACGACACCGCTCGTCTCATGGGGCTGGTGCTGTCGCCGGGGACGGCACCGGCGGACGCGGCCGCGTGGATCGAGGGCTTCGTCGGCGGAGGGGCGGGCGGAGCCGGCGGCGGCATGCTGCTCGTGCACGACGAGCGGCTGCTCGGGCTGGTGGACGCGTGGCTGACCGGGGTATCGGGGGAGGCGTTCACCGATGTGCTCCCGCTGCTGCGGCGGACGTTCTCGGCGTACGAGCCCGGGGTGCGCAGAACGCTGGGCGAACTGGTGCGACGCGGGCCCGGTGCGCGGGGGAGCGCGGCGGCCACCGCGTCGGGGACCCCCGGCTTCGCCGCCGAGCCCGACGCCGGGCGGGCGGACGCCGTACTGCCGGTGCTGCGCCTGCTGCTGGGCCTGAACGAAGACGACAGAAACAACGAGAACGACGAGGGCGACGAGGGCGACGAGGGCGACGAAGACGCCATGAGGACCGGGAACAGTTCTGTGGAGGTGGGTGCATGAGTACGGGTGCGGAAGTGGTGAGCCGGGTGAAGGAGGCCGCCGACGAGAGACTGCGGCGCTGGCGGCTCGTGCTCGGGGGAGACACGGCCGACGGGACGGGGCACGCGCTCTCCGGACGGGACGCCGCCATGGACGGGGCGCTCGCCGCGCTCTACGGGAAGGGGGACAGGCCGCAGAGCGGACGGGACCGTTCGGCGGGGCTCGGGGCGTCGGCGCCCTCGGTCGCGCGTTGGCTGGGCGACATCCGGACGTACTTCCCGTCCTCCGTCGTACAGGTCATGCAGCGTGACGCCATCGACCGGCTCGGGCTGTCCACGCTGCTGCTGGAGCCGGAGATGCTGGAGGCGGTGGAGGCCGACGTCCACCTGGTCGGCACGCTGCTCTCCCTGAACAAGGCGATGCCGGAGACGACCAGGGAGACCGCCCGGGCCGTCGTGCGCAAGGTCGTCGAGGACCTGGAGAAGCGGCTCGCCACCCGGACCCGGGCCACGCTCACCGGTGCTCTGGACCGCAGCGCGCGGATCAGCCGGCCACGCCACCGCGACATCGACTGGAACCGCACGATCGCGGCCAATCTGAAGAACTACCTGCCGGAGTACCGGACGGTGGTGCCGGAGCGGCTCATCGGGTACGGGCGGGCCTCGCAGTCGGTGAAGAAGGAGGTCGTCCTCTGTATCGACCAGTCGGGGTCGATGGCGGCGTCCGTGGTCTACGCGTCGGTCTTCGGCGCCGTCCTCGCCTCGATGCGGTCCATCAGCACCCGGCTCGTCGTCTTCGACACGGCGGTCGTCGACCTGACGGACCAGCTGGACGACCCGGTCGACGTCCTCTTCGGCACCCAGCTCGGCGGCGGCACGGACATCAACCGGGCGCTGGCGTACTGCCAGTCGCAGATCACCCGGCCGGCGGAGACGGTGGTGGTGCTGATCAGCGACCTGTACGAGGGCGGGATACGGGACGAGATGCTGAAGCGGGTGGCGGCGATGCAGGCGTCGGGGGTGCAGTTCGTGACGCTGCTCGCGCTCTCCGACGAGGGGGCGCCCGCCTACGACCGGGAGCACGCGGCGGCGCTCGCGGCCCTGGGCACGCCGGCGTTCGCCTGTACGCCCGAGCTCTTCCCCGAGGTGATGGCCGCGGCCATCGAGAAGCGGCCGTTGCCGATACCGGACAGCGCGTGAACGGGGGTGGGAGGCGCGGGTGACACCCCGTGCCGCCCGGCACGGGGTGTCACGGGGAGCGGACGTGCCGCGAGCACCCGCGGGGGTACGAAACACTCCAAGCCCGTACGAGTCCGCACGAGGCTCCGCCGCGGAAGGCACCATGTGACAGGTATCACCGCTCAGGTGTGATCCGTGATTTAGACCCCCTCCTCCGGCGGCGATAACCTGCGAGGCGGACATGCCGCGCGCTCGGACACCGTGTGCGCACCCCTTGTGACAGAGCGGACGTCACGTTGCCCTTCGCGGCACGCCCACGCACCCAACGAACCGCTAGATCACTGATAGGGACGGACGCGCGTGGACCTGTTCGAGTACCAGGCGAGGGACCTCTTCGCCAAGCACGGTGTACCGGTGCTGGCCGGTGAAGTCATCGACACGCCTGAGGCGGCGCGCGCGGCGACCGAGCGCCTTGGCGGCAAGTCGGTCGTCAAGGCCCAGGTCAAGGTCGGTGGCCGCGGCAAGGCCGGTGGCGTGAAGCTGGCCGCGACCCCGGACGAGGCCGTCGCCCGCGCGACGGACATCCTCGGCATGGACATCAAGGGCCACACGGTCCACAAGGTGATGATCGCCGAGACGGCTCCGGAGATCGTCGAGGAGTACTACGTCTCCTACCTCCTCGACCGGACGAACCGCACGTTCCTCGCCATGGCCTCCGTCGCGGGCGGCATGGACATCGAGGAGGTCGCGGCGACCACCCCCGAGAAGCTCGCCAAGATCCCGGTCGACGCCAACGCGGGCGTCACCAAGGAGAAGGCCCAGGAGATCGTGGCCGCGGCGCAGTTCCCGGCCGAGGTCGCCGACAAGGTCGCCGACGTGCTGGTGACCCTGTGGGAGACCTTCGTCAAGGAGGACGCCCTCCTGGTCGAGGTCAACCCGCTCGCCAAGGTCGCCTCCGGTGACGTCATCGCCCTCGACGGCAAGGTCTCGCTGGACGCGAACGCCGAGTTCCGTCACCCGGAGTTCGAGGAGCTCGAGGACAAGGCGGCGGCCAACCCCCTCGAGGCCGCGGCCAAGGCCAAGGGCCTCAACTACGTCAAGCTCGACGGCGAGGTCGGCATCATCGGCAACGGCGCGGGTCTCGTCATGAGCACCCTGGACGTCGTCGCGTACGCCGGTGAGGCCCACGGCGGCGTGAAGCCCGCCAACTTCCTCGACATCGGCGGCGGCGCCTCCGCCGCGGTCATGGCGAACGGCCTGGAGATCATCCTCGGCGACCCGGACGTCAAGTCCGTCTTCGTCAACGTCTTCGGTGGCATCACCGCCTGCGACGAGGTCGCCAACGGCATCGTCCAGGCGCTGCAGCTGCTCGCCGACCGTGGTGAGGACGTCAGCAAGCCGCTGGTCGTGCGTCTCGACGGCAACAACGCGGAGCTCGGCCGCAAGATCCTCTCCGACGCCAACCACCCGCTGGTCCAGCGCGTGGACACCATGGACGGCGCGGCCGACAAGGCCGCCGAGCTCGCGGCTGCGAAGTAAGGGACGAGGGACACCACAGCCATGGCTATCTTCCTCAACAAGGACAGCAAGGTCATCGTCCAGGGCATGACCGGTGCCACGGGCATGAAGCACACCAAGCTCATGCTGGCCGACGGCACGAACATCGTCGGTGGCGTCAACCCGCGCAAGGCGGGCACGACCGTCGACGTCGACGGCACCGAGATCCCGGTCTTCGGCACGGTCGCCGAGGCGATGGAGAAGACGGGCGCCAACGTCTCCGTCCTCTTCGTCCCGCCGGCCTTCGCCAAGTCCGCCGTGGTCGAGGCGATCGACGCCGAGATCCCCCTCGCGGTCGTCATCACCGAGGGCATCGCGGTCCACGACTCGGCCGCGTTCTACGCGTACGCCGTCGAGAAGGGCAACAAGACCCGGATCATCGGCCCGAACTGCCCCGGCCTGATCACTCCGGGCCAGTCGAACGCCGGCATCATCCCGGGCGACATCACCAAGCCGGGCCGCATCGGCCTGGTCTCGAAGTCCGGCACGCTGACGTACCAGATGATGTACGAGCTCCGTGACATCGGCTTCTCGTCCGCCGTCGGCATCGGCGGTGACCCGGTCATCGGCACCACGCACATCGACGCGCTCGCCGCGTTCGAGGCCGACCCCGACACCGACCTGATCGTGATGATCGGTGAGATCGGCGGCGACGCCGAGGAGCGCGCGGCCGACTTCATCAAGGCGAACGTGACCAAGCCGGTCGTCGGCTACGTCGCCGGCTTCACCGCGCCCGAGGGCAAGACCATGGGCCACGCCGGCGCCATCGTCTCCGGTTCCTCCGGCACGGCCCAGGCCAAGAAGGAGGCCCTCGAGGCCGCGGGCGTCAAGGTCGGCAAGACCCCGACCGAGACGGCCAAGCTGGCGCGCGAGATCCTGAACGGCTGACGCCGGCCGCCCGGCGGAGCCACCACGACGGTGGCTCGCTCATGGCGGTCACGGGCCCGCACCCCTCTCACACGTGTGCTGTGCCGAGGAGGGTGCGGGCCCGCCCGTGTTCACGGCCGCACGGCCGGCTGTCCGGCCGTGCGGCCGTGAACACGGGTATCGCGTCAGCGCCCCTCCGGCACCAGACGGTGAGGCCCGCGCACCGTCTCCCGGCGCAGCTTCTCGCGCAGTTCCAGCTGTTCGTGGGACAGCGGTCCGGGGGCCACCCGTGGCGGCAGCCCCTGCACCACGGCCCCCGGGGACGCCGGTGCCTCGTAACGGTCGGGCGCGACCCTCAGCGTGAGGACGGTGGTGCCGGTCAACAGGACCGTGAAGGCGGCGGCCGCCCGGACCGAGAGCCGGGCACGGCGTTCGCCGCCGGTCCGGACACGGTCCGCCGTGACCGTGTCCACCACCGGGACGTGGTCCTCCCGCAGCGCCTCGCGGAGGCTGTGCCGCAGCGCCTCCGGGTCGGCCAGCCCGGGCAGCTGCGCGGCGACGGCTTCTCGCGCGTTCAGCAGCCGGGACGCCGCGGCGGGTGTGCTGGCCTCGATCTCGGCGGCCGTCTCCGGGAGGCCGAGCCCGAGCCCGTCGTACAGCAGCAGGGCGCGCCGGTACGGTGGCGGCAGCTCCAGCAGCACGTCGGCCAGGACCCGGCCGGCCGGGTCCCGCGACGAACCCTGCGAGCCGGACGAGGGGGAACTCGCCCGGCGGTGGATCCGCGGGCGCAGCCGCCGCCAGGGAGAGAGCGCGTACTCGTGAGCCGCGGCCCGCACCCATCCCGCCGGGTCCCGGTCGACGGCCACCTCAGGCCAGTGCTGCCAGGCGAGCTGAAAGGCGCGCTCGACGGCCCGATGGGCATGCCGAGGCCGTCCGGTGAGCAGGAAGACCTGCCGTACGAGGGCGGGGGCGCCGAGCGCGTACAGGGCGTCGAAGGCCTGGGCGGGCGCGGCGCCGGGCGCGGCCGTGCCGGAGCCCGCACCGTCCTCCACGCCCTTCGCGCCCAGCACGTCGCTCACGCCCTTCGCGCCCAGCACGTCATTCACGCCCTCCGCGTCCTTCATACCTCTGCGCACGGAAAACCACATAAAAGTATCTTGAGCGACACATCCATGTTTCGTCCGTTACGCACGGAAAGCGCGTGTCGTTGGGAGCATGGCCGTCGTGACCCATGTGACCGACCCGGCCGATCCGGCCCGTCAGGCGACCTCCCGCTTCCCCTTCTCGCCGCCGTCCGCACTGGCCTCGGGGCTGTTGGGCGGGGTCGTCGCGGCGGGGCTCGGACTCGGCGCGTTCGGCGTCCTGGTGACCCTGTTGTGGATCACCTCGCCGTACCCGGACAGCGGACCGAGCGGGGTGGCGCACGTCGCGGCGTCGCTGTGGCTGCTGGCCCACGGTGTCGAGCTCGTCCGCACCGACACCCTTTCCGGCATCCCCGCGCCCGTCGGCATCACCCCGCTCCTGCTGCTCGTCCTCCCCGTACGGCTCGTGCACCGGGCGGCACGGAACGCGGCGGACGACCCGTCCGTCTCCTCCCGCTCGGCGTGGACGGGGGTCGTGACGGCGTACGCGGCCGTCGGCGGGGCGGTCGCGCTGTACGCCTCCGGCGGCGAGCCGCGCCCGTCCTGGCCCCATGCGGCGCTCTGCGTACCGCTGCTCGCGGCGGGAGCGGCGGCCGCGGGGGTGTGGACGGCGTACGGAAGGCCGCGCGGTCCGCTGCCGGCCTGGCTCGGCGAACGGGCCGGTCCGGCGGCCCGGCGGCGGCTGGCCGTCGCCGGACGGGCCGCGGGCGCGGGTACGGCCGTGCTGGCCGGCGGGGGCGCGCTGCTCGTGGCGCTGTCCCTGGTCCTGCACGGTGACACGGGCCGGGCGTCCTTCGTCCGGCTCACGGAGATCTGGTCGGGCCGCTTCGCCGTCCTGCTGCTGTGCGTGGCCCTGATGCCGAACGCGGTGGTGTGGGCGGCCTCGTACGGGCTCGGACCCGGTTTCGCGCTGGGGGCGGGCCGGATGACGGCGCCGCTGGTCCCGGCGCCGCCGGACTCCCTGCTGCTGCCCTTCCCGCTCCTGTCGGCCGCGCCGGAGACGGGGACGAGCGTGTACGGATCGCCGCTGCTGTGGGCGGTGGGCGCGGTACCGCTGGCCGCCGGGGTGACGGTGGGCCGGTTCACCGCGGCAGCGGCGGCCCGCGGGGACCGGGGTACGCCCTGGTCCGGCCGCCAAACCCTCGCCACGACCGTCTGCGCGTCCGCGCTGTGCGGGCTCGCCGTGGCCGCCCTCGCCGCCCTGTCCGGCGGCGGCCTGGGCGTCGCCACGCTGGCCGGCGTCGGGCCGGTGTGGTGGCAGGCGGGGGCCGCCGCGGTCGTCTGGACGTCGGTGGTGGGGATGCCGGTGGCACTCGGGGCACGGGCCTGGAGCACGCGCGACCGGAAGCGCCGAACGCATCGGAGAGCCGAGGCGTTCAGGATGTTCCGGATGTTCCGGATGTTCCGGAAGTTCTGTAAGTTCCGGATGTTCCGGAAGCCCCGGGAGGCGGGGCAGGGGCCGTCCCGTTCGGGTGGCGGCCGGATGCGAGGTCCGGCCCGGCCGGGACCGCACAGGACGGCCGAGGCGCCGGAAGCAGGCCCGGGCTCCGGTCCCGGATCCGGCGCCCGCCCCTGCGCGGACGCCCGCCCCCGCGTCCGTACCCGCCGCCTCGGCCGTGCGCTGCCGCCCGGTACGTGGTCCGCGTGGCCCCGCGGGCGGCGGGGCTCCCGCGGCGTGCCGGAGCGGGCCTCCGGGGACGCCGCGTTCGAACCGTACGACTTCCTGCCGGTGGAGACCGTGGACAAGCCCGCGAGCGAGTCCGCGCACGGGTCCCCGAAGGAGTAGGCCGGCCCGGGAGCGGGTCAGTCCGAGCTCAGGATCCCCTGCAGCTCGTCGGGCAGGAACCTTTCGCAGGACTCCCTCGACGCCGTCGTCAGCGCGTCGTTCTGGCAGGTGTAGTAGTCGCGGTAGACCAGCTGCGCGGTGAACGACACGGCGACCATCAGGAGACCCAGGGACGCCAGGACCACACCGCTGATCGCCGCCGTCGCCTGCGGGCGGGGGCCCGCGCCGGTCGCGGCGGGTGCGGGTGCGGCGGGCGCGGGGGCGCCGGATGCGGGAGCGGCGGGTACGGGCGTGTCGGAGGAGGCGTCCGGACGGCGCGAGGTGCCGCGCAGGGAGCTGATGCCCCAGTGCAGGGCCAGCGCGCCGAGCAGCAGCGCCACGTACGGCCAGCCGAAGAGGGAGAAGAAGAAGGCCCACAGTCCCGCCAGCAGCGCGTACCGGGCGCGCCGCTGGACCGGGTCCGTCGGGTCCCAGCGCATACCGGCACCCGGGCCGCCCTCGGGCCCGCCCTGTCCGTGCGGGCCGCTCTGTCCGTTGGGGCCGCCCGGTCCACCGGGTCCGCCCGGTCCGCCGGAGTGGCGGGGGCGCTCGCCGAACCCGCCGCCCGTGGCACGTCCGGGCTGCCGGTCGCTCCACTGGCTGCCCCACGGTGAACGCCTGCCCTTGTCCTCCGTCTCCTGTCCGCCCGCGGGGCGGCGCGGCTGCCACGGCCGGTCCGGCGCCCCCTCGGGCGGCGGCGCGAACGGATTGTCGTCGGCGGGAGCCGAAGGAGAGGAAGCGGGAGCCTGGGACCCGTGCCCGTCGCCGGTGTCCTGCCCGGTCTTCGGCACGCTCCCGCCCCCCTGCGGCGGGGACACCTCGTCGCCCGAGCGCGATCCGGAACTCGGGGCGGAGGAGTGCCGCTCACGCAGCAGGAGCGGAGGGAGTCGGAGGCTGCGGTCCGGCATCAGGTGTGCGTCTTCCCCTTGGAATCGATACGTCGGTATGTCGGTATTCGGGCTGTCGGTGCGCGGGCTGTCGGTGTGCGGGCTGATCGGTGTGCGGGCTGTCGGTGTCAGGGCTGCCGTGCGCGGGCTCGGTAACCGGCCGGAACCGGTACGGGTACCGCGCCGGTGTCGGTCGGGGCGCGCCCGGGACGGTCCCGGACCGCCTTCCCGTCCTTGGTCAACGTCCCGCGCGAGCGAGGCGTTCCCCGTGGTGTGCCGGGTTCCCGGGTGGATGCTTTCCAGACGCTACCTTCCGGCCGCGCCCCCGTCCCGTGGGGGCCCGGTGCGCTGCCGGTATCGTTGCTGACGGTCGGCCGCTTCGTAGACTTCCCCGTATCCCGGGGCGCGAAGCGTTCGTAGGACCGCACAAAGATCCCCCCGAGAAAGGGCCCCTCCGTGGCCGAGCCCGTGGTCGAGTCCGCGGCCAAACGCCTTGTCGTCCTGGTCTCCGGATCCGGTACGAACCTGCAGGCGCTGATCGACGCCATCGCCGAGACGGGCCCCGGGGCCTACGGCGCCGAGATCGTGGCCGTCGGCGCGGACCGCGGCGGCATCGAGGGACTCGCCCGCGCCGAGCGCGCCGGGCTGCCGACCTTCGTGTGCCGGGTCAAGGACCACGCCACCCGCGAGGAGTGGGACGCGGCGCTCGCCGAGGCCGTCGCCGCGTACGAGCCGGACCTCGTGGTGTCCGCCGGGTTCATGAGGATCGTGGGGAAGGAGTTCCTGGCGCGGTTCGGCGGACGGTTCGTGAACACGCACCCCGCCCTGCTGCCCAGTTTCCCGGGAGCCCACGGTGTGCGGGACGCGCTCGCGTACGGCGCCAGGGTCACCGGATGCACCGTCCACTTCGTCGACGACGGCGTCGACACCGGGCCGATCATCGCGCAGGGCGTGGTGGAGATCCGGGACGAGGACGACGAGAGCGCGCTGCACGAGCGCATCAAGGAAGTCGAGCGAAGGCTGCTCGTCGACGTCGTGGGGCGCCTCGCCCGCAACGGCTATCGCATTGAGGGACGAAAGGTAGTTATCCAGTGACCGCCGAGAGCAACAAGCGGCCGATTCGCCGGGCGCTCGTCAGCGTCTACGACAAGACCGGGCTCGAGGAGCTCGCCCAGGGGCTCCACGAGGCCGGCGTCGACCTCGTCTCCACCGGGTCGACCGCCTCCCGCATCGCCGCCGCCGGCGTCCCCGTCACCAAGGTCGAGGAGCTCACCGGCTTCCCCGAGTGCCTGGACGGCCGGGTCAAGACCCTGCACCCGAAGGTGCACGCGGGCATCCTCGCCGACCTGCGCCTGGAGGACCACCAGCGGCAGCTCGCCGAGCTGGGCGTCGAGCCGTTCGACCTGGTCGTCGTCAACCTCTACCCGTTCCGCGAGACGGTCGCCTCCGGGGCGACGCCCGACGAGTGCGTCGAGCAGATCGACATCGGCGGCCCGTCCATGGTCCGCGCCGCCGCCAAGAACCACCCCTCCGTCGCCGTGGTCACCAGCCCCGCCCGGTACGCGGACGTCCTCGCCGCGGTGAAGGACGGCGGCTTCGACCTGACCGCCCGCAAGCGGCTCGCCGCCGAGGCCTTCCAGCACACCGCCGCGTACGACGTCGCGGTCGCCTCCTGGTTCGCCACCGAGTACGCCCCCGTGGACGACTCGCAGTTCCCCGACTTCCTCGGCGCCACCTGGGAGCGCGAGCACACCCTCCGCTACGGCGAGAACCCGCACCAGCCCGCCGCCCTCTACACCTCGGGCACGGGCGGCCTGGCCGAGGCGGAGCAGCTGCACGGCAAGGAGATGTCGTACAACAACTACACGGACACGGACGCCGCCCGCCGTGCCGCGTACGACCACGACGAGCCCTGCGTCGCGATCATCAAGCACGCCAACCCCTGCGGCATCGCGGTCGGCGCGGACGTCGCCGAGGCGCACCGCAAGGCGCACGCGTGCGACCCGCTGTCCGCGTTCGGCGGCGTGATCGCCGTGAACCGGCCGGTGAGCAAGGAGATGGCCGAGCAGGTCGCGGAGATCTTCACCGAGGTCATCGTCGCGCCGGACTACGAGGAGGGCGCGCTCGAGGCCCTCACCAAGAAGAAGAACATCCGCGTGCTGCGCGCCCCCGAGGCGCCCTCCGCCCCGGTCGAGGTCAAGCCGATCGACGGCGGCGCGCTGCTCCAGGTCACCGACCGGCTCCAGGCCGACGGCGACGACCCGGCCAACTGGACCCTCGCGACGGGTGAGGCGCTGACCGAGGACGAGCTGGCGCAGCTCGCCTTCGCCTGGAAGGCCTGCCGGGCCGTCAAGTCCAACGCGATCCTGCTCGCCAAGGACGGTGCCTCGGTCGGCGTCGGCATGGGTCAGGTGAACCGGGTCGACTCCGCGAAGCTCGCGGTGGAGCGCGCCGGTGCCGAGCGGGCGCGTGGGGCGTACGCCGCCTCCGACGCCTTCTTCCCGTTCCCCGACGGATTGGAGATCCTCACCGAGGCGGGCGTCAAGGCCGTGGTCCAGCCCGGCGGTTCGGTCCGGGACGAGCAGGTCGTCGAGGCCGCGCAGAAGGCGGGCGTCACGATGTACTTCACGGGGACGCGGCACTTCTTCCACTGAGCGCACTGAGCGCACTGAGCGGATCGCGCGCACTGAGCGGAGCGCG
The DNA here is from genome assembly GCF_014648075.1 of Streptomyces ruber. Classification (GTDB taxonomy): domain Bacteria; phylum Actinomycetota; class Actinomycetes; order Streptomycetales; family Streptomycetaceae; genus Streptomyces; species Streptomyces ruber. The sequence continues at coordinate 487,876 of NZ_BMQK01000001.1, forward strand.
CGCACTGAGCGGAGCGGATCGCACGCACTGAGCGGCGGATCACCGCCGCCCGCCGCGCGGACGACACAGGGCCGTGTCCTCACCCTCGCACGGGGTGGGGACACGGCCCTGCCGGACGACCGTACAGTCCGGTCAGTTCTGGACGACCATGGTGCCGGCGGCCTTGTCGTGCCAGCCCTGCTGGCGGCCCGACTTGTCCCAGAACGGGGACAGGTAGACGATCAGCTGCCCGATGCCGCAGACGAAGCTGCCGACGATCGGGATGATGTAGCGGATGAACGAGGAGCCCAGGCCCGGCTTCTGCCCCGTGTCGGCCTTCACGACGCGGAGGCCGACGGCGAGCTTGCCCAGCGTCGCGCCCACCAGGCCGACCATCAGCCACTCGTAGAGCAGGCTGCATATCGCCAGGACGCCGAAGATTGCACCGAACGCCGACACGAAGCTGCCGCTGGCGTCGTTGACGCAGGCCTCGTAGTCGGCCGCGTACGGGTCGCAGTCGCTGACCGTGCTGAGCGATCCGGCGATGCCGGCGAAGGCGAACACGGAGTAGATGACGCCGATGATCAGGCTGTCGATCACTCGGGCGCCGAAACGGCGGCCCATCGAGGCGACGCGGGGCCCGGGGCCGCCCGGGTAGCCCGGCTGCTGCGGGTACCCGTAGCCCTGCTGGGGGTAGCCGTAGCCCTGCTGCGGCGCACCCTGCGGCGCCTGCGGGTAGCCGTAGCCGGGCTGCCCCTGGGGCGCCTGCTGGTAGCCGTATCCCGGCTGCGGCGGCTGCGGCGGCTGCTGCGGCTGCTGGCCCTGCGGGGGCCCGTAGGGGTTGTTCGGGTCGCCGAAGCTCATGGCGAGGTTTTCCTCCGTGGTGCGGGGACGACGCGCGGCACGGTTCGGAGGAATGTTGCACAGATGCGGTCCGTCCCCCCGGCACTCCGCGGCACTGCGCCGCTCATCGTTCTTTAGCCATGGCTTATTTGTCCAGCCGCATTCGCTATGTGTTGTGCAAGAGCAACATCGCCGCTCATGGGCGGATAGGTGGACGAATACGGGCTGGTGGGCGCTTGGTGCGGGGCCGGGCACCCGGATTGGAACCCGGGGCGTGTCATCCGCGAGGATGGGAGCATGACCGCCCAGATTCTCGATGGCAAGGCCACCGCAGCCGCGATCAAGTCCGATCTGACCGCCCGCGTGGCGGCTCTGAAGGAGAAGGGCGTCACGCCCGGCCTCGGAACGATCCTGGTCGGGGACGACCCCGGCAGCCAGAAGTACGTCGCGGGCAAGCACCGTGACTGCGCGCAGGTCGGCATCGCCTCCATCCAGCGCGAACTGCCCGCGACCGCCACGCAGGAGGAGATCGAGGCGGTCGTCCGCGAACTCAACGAGGACCCCGCCTGCACGGGTTACATCGTCCAGCTGCCGCTGCCCAAGGGCATCGACGAGAACCGCATCCTGGAGCTGATGGACCCGGACAAGGACGCGGACGGCCTGCACCCGATGAACCTGGGGCGCCTGGTCCTCAACGAGCCGGCACCGCTGCCCTGCACCCCCAACGGCGTCCTCACCCTGCTCCGCCGCTACGGCGTCGAAATCAAGGGCGCCGAGGTCGTGGTCGTGGGCCGTGGCGTCACGATCGGGCGGCCCATGCCGCTGCTGCTGACGCGGCGCAGCGAGAACGCGACCGTGACCCAGTGCCACACCGGTACGCGCGACCTCTCGGCGCACCTGAAGCGGGCGGACATCATCATCGCGGCGGCCGGTTCCGCCCACCTGATCCGTCCCGAGGACGTGAAGCCGGGCGCCGCCGTCCTCGACGTCGGCGTCTCGCGCAACGCCGAGGGCAAGATCGTGGGCGACGTCCACCCGGACGTCGCCGAGGTCGCCGGGTTCATCTCGCCGAACCCGGGTGGTGTGGGCCCGATGACGCGCGCCCAGCTGCTCGTCAACGTGGTCGAGGCGGCGGAGCGCAGTGTCGGCTGAGCCGGGGGCCGGGGCGCAGGACACCACCGCCTCCGCGCCTGAGGGTGACGCTTCGCGGGACGGCAAGGGCGCAGCCCCGCGCGCGGGCGGCTCCCCGGCCACGGCCCCGTCCGGGACCGCGGACGGGCCCGCCGGGGACGGGAACGCCGGGGACGGGCCCGCCGGGGACGGGAACGCGTCGCGGGGCGAGGGGAGGACCCGGAGCGGGGGCGAGACCTCCGGAACGTCCGGGACCGAGCCAGAGCCGGAGCCGGAGCCGGAGCCGGGAACAGGTGCGCCCGACGGTGACAGCGGCGAGTCAGCCCTGCCTGAGGGGGGCGCTGATGCGGCAGCGGCCGGGTCCGGCGGTGAGCCGGCCGTGTCCGACGCGACCGGCAAGCCCGCCGCGCCCGACCCCGGCGGCGAGCCGGCCGCCGCGTCGGAGGCCGAAGGGAAGTCGGCCGCGTCCGGCGGTGAGTCGCCCGTCCCCGGAGCCGGCCGGGAGCCGGTCGTGCGGGACCAGGACGGGGAGATGGTCGTCTCCGACGCCATCAGCGCGCCCGATGCCGAGGGCAGGCCGCGGCGGGTGACGCGGCGGTTCCCGATGTTCACCCGGGACACCGCGCGGCCCGAGGGCGGTGGCAGGGCGGCCCCCCGGGACGCCCCCGCCCCCGCCCGGCAGTGGCCTGTCCTCGCCGTTCTGTCCGCCGTCGGGCTCGGGCTGTTGCTGACCGCCCTGGACGTGTTCCGGTACGGCACGATCCTGATCGGTCTGGCCCTGCTCGCCGGAGCGGTGCTGCGCTGGGTCCTGCCCGACGTGGGCATGCTCGCCGTGCGGTCCCGGTTCACCGACATGGTCACGTACGGCATCCTCGGCACGGCCATCGTCCTGCTCGCGATGATGGCCCAGCCCGATCCGTGGCTGGAGATCCCGCTGCTGGACGAGACACTGCACTTCACGATCCGGTCGCGCTGACCGGACCGGTCGCGCCGGCCGGACCGGTCGCGCCGGCCGGACCGTGCATGCCGCACCACGCGCACAGCTCGCACCGCACGGCGGGCGCAGCGCAACGGCGGCCCATCCTCTCCCCCGAGCGAGGACGGGCCGCCGCTGGTTCCACACTCCTGCACGGGGATCGGTGGGTTCAACGCCCGGCCGCCCGCTGTGGCACGGAAGTGACCGTTCCGCCATGGTGTTCGCGCCTTGCTACGGCGATCCGTCCGTGGCCGGTCCGTGGCCGGTCCGTAGCCAGGGGCGCGGGGTGCCGGTGCGACACTGGACCGCAAACGGGGGGTGTGCGACGGTACGTGCCCCGGCCCGAATGCTCCCGCACGCCCCCGCCATGGGAACTGACATCCTGACCGGGCTCATCCCACTGGGTAGTCCGAACGAGACGCCGGACAAGGACACCACAGAGGCACCACGACCAGAGCACCATGTGCGGGAAGCACGGCACGGGGGAAAGATCAAGCACGTTCGGGGGGGAAGAGGGGGAGCAATGCCTCGTTGGAGGGCCTTGCCCGATGAACTCGATCCACAGGTCAGGGAGTTCGCCGGACAGCTGCGCAGAGTCGTCGACCGCAGTGGGCTGAGCATCGCGGCGGTGGCCGACCGCACGGGCTACAGCAAGACGTCCTGGGAGAGGTACCTGAACGGCCGGCTGCTCGCGCCCAAGGGCGCGATCGTCGCGCTGGCCGAGGTGACCGGGACCAGCCCGGTGCACCTGACCACGATGTGGGAGCTCGCCGAACGCGCCTGGAGCCGTTCGGAGATGCGCCACGACATGACCATGGAGGCCATACGGATCTCCCAGGCGCGTGCCGCACTCGGTGAGACGGGTCCCCAGCAGACCGTCAAGGGCCGCAACGGCAAAGGGAGGCCGACCCCGAACCGCGGCACGGCCCCGCGGCCGGGCGTGGCGGGCCCGGCGGGCGTGGCCCCCACGGTGTCGCCCTCCGTCCCGTCGCAGGCACCGGCGCCCGGCGGGGAGCGGCAGCCGTACGGGCACGGGCACGCGGCGCCCCCGTACGCCGCCCCGGGCGCCGGGCCGGGCACGGGCGGCCCCCGCGGCGGGAGTTGGGGCGTCGCCCCCACGGCGTCGGACCCGACCGGCCCGTCCCGCGGCACGGGGGCCCACCGGACGTCGTCCGGACCGGGCAGTGCGTACGGGGCGGGGGCCGGACCGGCCGGTGCGTTCGGGCCGGCCGCGGACCCGGCCGACGCCGGGCCGGGCCGCGGCGGTGCGGCCGGGGACGCGCGGCGCAAACGGCGGCTCACCATGTTCCTCGCCGGCGTCGGCGGCGCGCTGGTCGTCATCGGGGCGGCGTACTTCCTCACGGGCGGTGGCGGCCGGAGCGCCGCCGACGGTGAGCCGTCCGCGCCCGCGAGCACCGCGGGGCAGAACGCCGACCTGCCGGCCGGCGTGAAGTGCGGCGGCGAGGACTGCACCGGCAAGGACGCCGAGGCCATGGGGTGCAGCGGCGACCTGGTGGTGACCTCCGACAGCGTCACCGTCGGCACGGCCCTGGTCGAGGTCCGCTACAGCGAGACCTGCGGCACCGCCTGGGCCCGCATCACCGCGGCCGCGCAGGGCGACGAGGTCCGGGTGAGCGCGGGCGGCACCGAGCAGACCGGTGCGATAGAGGCGGCGGGCGACACCACCGCGTACACCCCGATGGTCGCCGTGAAGGACGCGGGCGAGGCGAAGGCGTGCGCGACGCTGCAGGCGGGGCAGGAGGGCTGCACGCAGTAACGGCCGGGCGCAACCCCCCAGGACGCCAGGAGCCCAGGACGCCAGGAGCCCAGGAGCCCAGGAGCCCAAGAGCCAAAGAGCCAAAGAGCCCAGGACTCCAGGACCCAGGGAATTGGAGCGCCACGGGACACCAGGCGGGCACCGTCCCATTCCGGGAGCCGGGGAGCCGGGGAGCCGGGGAGCCGGGGGAGCTCGGGGAGTCCAAAGGGAGCCCGGGGAGCCCAAGGGGCGCCCGGGTCGGCGCCCGAGGGCGCGCGTCGACCGAGGGCGCTCCCGCCACGCGAAGTAATCGCCGTGGAAGGGGAATGGGCGCCGCGGTGCGGGGCAGGCGGAGAGTACCCCCACGGGAGTCCGGCCAGTTTGGGAGACCCGGCATCGTCTCCCGGCTCGGTACCCCCGCACGGCGGCCGTCTTCGTCTCTCCTCTCCCGGACGGGCGGCCGCCGCTCCGCATGCCCGCCCCTGACGCGAGGCCCGGCCCGACGCACACAACTTCCCGCCTCCCGCCTCCCGCGTGCCCGGCCACTCACCTGCCCGGCCACCCGGGAGCCCGGGTTCCGCCGCTGTGGTCCGGGCCACAGGAACCGGGACGTCCGAAAAACCGGATGCGCGATAGCCTGACGGCTGGATCTCTCTTGACGCCAAGAGATCGATCATCCACCCCGTTGATCGGTCACCTCGGCGCAGGGCGCCGGCCACCCCGACCGGCGGCGGGGATCCAGCACCCGGGGCAGGGACGCCCCACCGCCTGCTGTCATACGGAGAACGCCATGACCCGCACTCCCGTGAACGTCACCGTCACCGGCGCGGCCGGCCAGATCGGTTACGCCCTGCTCTTCCGCATCGCCTCCGGCCAGCTGCTCGGCGCGGACGTGCCGGTCAGGCTGCGCCTGCTGGAGATCACCCCGGCGCTCAAGGCCGCCGAGGGCACCGCCATGGAGCTCGATGACTGCGCCTTCCCGCTGCTGCAGGGCATCGACATCTCGGACGACCCCAACGTCGCCTTCGACGGTGCGAACGTGGCCCTGCTGGTCGGCGCCCGTCCCCGTACCAAGGGCATGGAGCGCGGTGACCTCCTGGAGGCCAACGGCGGCATCTTCAAGCCGCAGGGCAAGGCCATCAACGACCACGCCGCGGACGACATCAAGGTCCTCGTCGTCGGCAACCCGGCCAACACCAACGCCCTCATCGCCCAGGCCGCCGCGCCGGACGTCCCGGCCGAGCGCTTCACCGCGATGACCCGCCTGGACCACAACCGCGCGCTGACCCAGCTGGCGAAGAAGACGGGCGTCCCGGTCTCCGAGATCAAGAAGCTGACGATCTGGGGCAACCACTCCGCCACCCAGTACCCGGACATCTTCCACGCCACGGTCGCCGGCAAGAACGCCGCCGAGGCCGTCAACGACGAGCAGTGGCTCGCCGAGGACTTCATCCCGACCGTCGCCAAGCGCGGCGCCGCCATCATCGAGGCCCGTGGCGCCTCGTCGGCCGCCTCCGCCGCCAACGCCGCCGTCGACCACGTCCACACCTGGGTCAACGGCACCGCCGAGGGCGACTGGGTCTCCATGGGTATCCCGTCCGACGGCTCGTACGGCGTCCCGGAGGGCCTGATCTCCTCCTTCCCCGTCACCGTCGCGGACGGCAAGTACGAGATCGTCCAGGGCCTGGAGATCAACGACTTCTCGCGCGCCCGCATCGACGCCTCCGTCAAGGAGCTCGAGGAGGAGCGCGAGGCGGTCCGCGCGCTCGGCCTCATCTGACGGCCGGATCACAGACAGGCCCCGCTCCGGTCCGCGGGACGGGGCCCGCCGCCGTCCGACGTGTTTCCACCGGCTCAGAAGCCGCTCAACTCGCTTGAGGAGGGCGGCACCCGGCCGCCACGATGGTCCGTATGTTCGGGAACAACGGCACGGAGCTCGGCGTCCTCGTCCTGCGGGACACAGAGGCCCTGGTGAAGACCCTGCGGCAGGCCCTCGCGGAGGCGGACGAGACGGAACGCCCCGGCCTGGAACGGGCCGTCGCCCTGGCCGAGCGGACCGCCGCGGCGCACGACGACGAGCTGCGCGCCCGCTGGGTGCACGAGCGCCTGGCCGCGGCCGGTTACGAGGGCGCTCCGGACTCCGTACGGGCGATCAAGGTGCTGCGGCGGGCCGAGCCGGAGCTCAGCCTGCGGGCGGCCGTGCACCTGACGAAGGCAGCGGCGGCGCACCCGCCCGTCACGTGAGTCACGGCCAACGCACATGGCGGATCCCGCCGACGCCGGGACGGGACGCGACACCGGGACCGCGCCCGATAGGGAACCCCGCCGGACCACGCGTGGACGGGAGCGCCGGACGCGCTGTGCAGGTCGCCCCGTAGCGCTCGTACGGGAGCCGGGCCTCCATGGGCACCGGTGGCCGGAACCGGAAGGGGCGCCGGAAAGGGAACCGGCGGGGGTGAAAATGACGTGGGCATGCATGGGACCGGCTGGGCAAGATCCCGGGCCGCTCACTAAGGTGAGCGCGGAATTCAAGCCACACCGGTACTCCGGTACAGGCGGGACTTCGGTACAGGCGCACCGACGGGGGAGCACATGGCAGAGCGGCGCAGACGGCTGCGGTCGAGCACGGTCGTACTCGGCGGGATGGGCATCGTCGCGGCGGCCCTCACCTCCTGCGGCTCGGAACCGGACCGGCGCTGCGTGGACCGGGACAGCTACGACTTCGCCAACGGCTACCGCATCGTCGCCGACAAGAACTGCTCCTCCCCGGGCAGCGGCTCCGTGAGCAAGACCAAGGGCAAGAAGGGCGCCAAGGTCAAGACGGGCAGCGGCACGGTCGAGGACGCGGACTGGTACTACGACGCCGACGTCAGCGGCCGCTGGGCCGACCACGGCACCTTCAGCCGCGACGAGGCCGTCGACCGCGACGGCTTCGGCTGCTCCAGCGGCTCGGGCGGCGGCTGAGACGCATGGAGCGCCGCACCCTGGAGCCCCGCCCCGGCTGGCAGCAGACCGTCGAGGAGCAGGGGCTCATCTACCCCCTGACCCGTCACCCGGACGGTTCGCTGCGCCCGTACTGGGACGAGAGCGCGTACTACGTCTTCTCGCTGCCCGAGGTGGAGGCGCTGGAGGAGGTCGTCGAGGAACTGCACGGGATGTGCCTGGCGGCGGCCGCGCACATCGTCGAGCACGACCGGTTCGCCGATCTCGGCATCACCGACCCGCGCCTCGCCGGACTGGTCGCCGACGCCTGGCACCGCCGCGCGGAACTCCCCTCCGTCTACGGCCGTTTCGACCTGCGCTACGACGGCACCGGCCCCGCCAAGCTGCTGGAGTACAACGCGGACACACCTACCTCGCTGGTCGAGGCCGCGAGCCCGCAGTGGTTCTGGATGGAGGAGCGCTTCCCGGGCGCCGACCAGTGGAACTCCCTCCACGAACGCCTCGTCGACGCGTGGCGGCAGCAGGCCCACCTGCTGCCGCCCGGCAGCCCGCTGTACTTCGCCCACTCCGCCGGCGACGAACTCGGCGAGGACCTGATGACGGTGGCCTACCTCATGGAGACCGCCGGACAGGCCGGCCTCGACACCGACTGGATCTCCATGGAGGACATCGGCTGGGACCGGCTGTCCGGGCGCTTCGTCGACAAGAAGCTCCGGTTCATCCGCAGCATCTTCAAGCTGTACCCCTGGGAGTGGCTCACCACCGACCGTTTCGCCCCGCACGTCCTCGCCACCCTCGACAACGGCGGTGGCACGGGCACGACGATGTGGATCGAGCCCGCCTGGAAGATGCTGCTCAGCAACAAGGCCCTGCTGGCCGTGGTGTGGGAGCTCTTCCCGGGCCACCCCAACCTGCTGCCCGCCTACGTCGACGGCCCCCGCGAGTTGGCCTCCGGCCCGGGGTACGTGGCCAAGCCGCTGCTGGGGCGGGAGGGCGCGGGCGTGACCGTGCACGAGCCGGCCGCCCCGGGGGCCCCGGACGCGCCCCCCGCCGTACGGGACGAGCCCTGCTGTTACCAGGAACTGGCCCCCCTCCCGTCCTTCGACGGCAACCGGGTCGTCCTGGGTGCCTGGGTGGTCGGGGACGAGCCGGCCGGCCTGGGCATCCGCGAGTCGTCGGGCCTGGTCACGGACGGGTACGCGCGCTTCCTGCCGCACGTGATCCTCTGACGGCGCCTGGTCCCCGCCCCCGGTCGGCACGGTGGGCAGCAGGGCGGCCAGGGTGATCGCGGCGAATGCCGCCCGCAGTGAGGTCTCCCCGCGGGCGGCGGACCGGTAGAGGCGCATGCCGTCCCCCTTCTGCTCGACGTGCTCATCGGTGCCCGGCGGCGCTCGGCCGGGACCTCGGACCGGGTCTGCCCGACCGGGCTCGTACCGCATGCGTTCCGGGTGCGTTCAAGTGACGTGAGTCTGCGAATCAGCGTCACATCTGCACAAGCTTGTCCCCTTTGCTTCACCCATATCGGGATCCCTAAGGTTCCGACCTGCTGGGACACCGCCGTCCCGGGACAGGGGACGAAGGGGGAGCCATGCCGGGCGACGGAACGGGCGCGGTCCGCGAACTGGCCCGGGCCCTGCGGGAGGCGTGGCAGCGGTCCGGCCGCACGCTGCGGTCCTTGGAGGCCGAGCTGCCGATCAGCGACTCGTCGCTCTCGCGCTACCTGCGCGGTACGACGGTGCCGCCCTGGAACGTGGTCCGTGACCTGTGCGGGGCGCTGGGCGTGGACTCCACGGCGTACCGGGCCCTGTGGGAGGCGGCGAACCGCACCCAGCCGGCGACGAACCCCGTTCCGCCCGCGACGGACCCCGTTCCGCCCGCGGCGGACCCCGGCCCGCCCACGACGGACGACGCCGCTCCGGCCGCGACGGAGACGGCCGCCCCAGTCGCTCAAGCAGCCCCGGCCGCCCCAGCGACACCGGACGTCCCAGCCCCCACGACGACCCCGGCACGACGAACCGCCGCCCCGTTCCGTCGCCGCCTGCGCACCCTGTCCCCCCGATGGCGCGGCCCCTGGCCGTCCGCCGTGGTCACCGGTGTGGTGGGCCTGTTCCTCGGCGTGGCGCTCACCTCCCGGCTGCAGCCGCCGGAGACCGCTCCCGCCGCCCCGCCGCCGGTCACCCCCACGGCGGAGGAGAAGATCCGGCGGGGCTCCGGCGCGGCCCCGAACGTGCGGGTCTTCACCAGTCGCCTCGACGGGTACTGCCTCGACGACAGCCTCGACTTCGGGCTGCGCACCTACTCCTGCAACGGCATGAGCTACCAGCGCTGGACCGTCGACACGTACGCCGACGGCACCGCACGGCTGAGGAACCACGCCACCGGCAGATGCGTGGACCTGGCCGACGGCGGGCCGCGTGCCGCCCAGTGCGTCACCGGGGCCGGGGGGCGGTCCCAGCGCTGGCGGCTGACCACCTGGAACGACGCCTCGACGGAGGTCAGGCACCAGCAGGAGGGTGTGTGCCTGGAGGAGAGCGCCGCCGGTCCCCGCACCCGGAGCTGCGACCGGGGCAGCGGCCAGAGGTGGGGATGAGTCCCGGGAAGGGCACGTCCCCGCAGGCCGGACCGGCAGGGATCCCGAGCTGCGAGAAACGTGCGGGACGGCCTTGCGGGCGGTGACGGACGGTCACAGACTCGCTCCCTGCCGTGCACGTGGCTGTACGCGTACGGCTGTCCCGTTCCGCTGGCCCCTTCATCACCGAGGACCCCTTCCATGGCTGCCGAGCCTCCCCGTAACACGCTGCGAGCGATCGCCCTCCTGCTCCTGCTCTCCCTGAACTCGCTCAGTTCGCTGCACTCACTGGTGGCCAACGGCCTCCCGGTCCCGCCCGGCACCCTCGTCGTCGCCCTCGGGCTGCAGGTCGAGTTCCACGAGTGATCCGGGCCGCCCCGGCCCCGTCCCGCCCGCCGCGTCCGCCCGCATCGTGGACGTGGCGGCCGGGCGCTCCGGCCCGCCCGGTAGGCTGGGCGGCGGGCCGTGACTGGCGCGCTGGGATGGGACCGACCATCGGGGAGCGGCCCGAGCGAACCTTGTGCCGTGCGCCTGGGCCGTACTGTGAACGCCGAACGCCCACGTCCGGAGGTCCCCATGTCCGAGCCCGTGCCCGCGCCCGTGTCCGCCGGCGGCGCGCCCCTCTCCACCGAGTCCACCGCCTTCCGCAGCGCCCTCGACGTGATCCGCGCCGTGGAGCCCCGCGTCGCCGACGCCATCGGCCAGGAGGTCGCCGACCAGCGCGAGATGCTCAAGCTGATCGCCTCCGAGAACTACGCCTCCCCGGCCACCCTGCTGGCGATGGGCAACTGGTTCAGCGACAAGTACGCCGAGGGCACCGTCGGCCGCCGCTTCTACGCCGGCTGCCGCAACGTGGACACCGTGGAGTCCCTCGCCGCCGAGCACGCCCGCGAGCTGTTCGGCGCCCGGCACGCCTACGTCCAGCCGCACTCCGGCATCGACGCCAACCTGGTCGCCTTCTGGGCCGTGCTGGCCGACCGCGTGGAGGCCCCGGCGCTGGCGAAGGCCGGCGTCCGCAACGTCAACGACCTCTCCGAGGCCGACTGGGACGGGCTCCGCCGGGCCTTCGGCAACCAGCGCATGCTCGGCATGTCCCTGGACGCCGGCGGCCACCTCACCCACGGGTTCCGCCCCAACATCTCCGGCAAGATGTTCGACCAGCGGTCCTACGGCACCGACCCCGCCACCGGCCTGCTCGACTACGAGGCCCTGCGCGCCACCGCCCGCGAGTTCAAGCCGATGATCATCGTCGCCGGCTACTCCGCCTACCCGCGCCTGGTGAACTTCCGCGTGATGCGCGAGATCGCCGACGAGGTCGGGGCGACCCTGATGGTGGACATGGCGCACTTCGCCGGTCTCGTCGCGGGCAAGGTCCTCACCGGCGACTACGACCCGGTCCCGCACGCCCAGATCGTCACCACGACCACCCACAAGTCGCTGCGCGGCCCGCGCGGCGGCATGGTCCTGTGCGACGACAGCCTCAAGGACCAGGTCGACCGCGGCTGCCCGATGGTCCTCGGCGGCCCGCTCCCGCACGTCATGGCCGCGAAGGCCGTCGCCCTCGCCGAGGCCCGCCGCCCCGACTTCCGGACGTACGCCCAGGCCGTCGTCGACAACGCCCGCGCCCTCGCCGAGGGGCTGACCCGGCGCGGCGCCACCCTCGTCACCGGCGGCACCGACAACCACCTCAACCTGATCGACGTCGCCTCCTCCTACGGCCTCACCGGCCGCCAGGCCGAGACCGCGCTGCTCGACTCGGGCATCGTCACCAACCGCAACGCCATTCCCGCCGACCCCAACGGCGCCTGGTACACCTCCGGCATCCGCATCGGCACCCCCGCGCTCACCACCCGGGGCCTCGGCACCGCCGAGATGGACGAGATCGCGGCCCTCATCGACCGCGTCCTCACCGCCGCCGAGCCCGGCACCACCGCCAAGGGCGCCCCGTCCAAGGCCCAGCACGTCCTCGACGCGAAGATCGCCGACGAGGTCTCCCACCGGGCCGCGGACCTGCTCACCGGCTTCCCGCTGTACCCGGAGGTCGACCTCGGCTGAGACCCGGGCGAGACCGGCCCCGGGCGAGACCCGGGCGAGACCGGCCCCGGGCGAGACGGTCCCGAGGGGCGGCCCGGAACCAAGGGCCGCCCCCCCGTGGGACCACCCGGGTTCCGGGTTCCGGGTTCCGAACCGGCCCCCGGTACCTGAGAGAATGGTGGACATGGCCCAAGACCGACCCCGCGTGCTCTCCGGAATCCAGCCCACCGCAGGCTCGTTCCACCTCGGCAACTACCTCGGCGCCGTACGCCAGTGGGTGGCTCTCCAGGAGTCCCACGACGCGTTCTACATGGTCGTCGACCTGCACGCGATCACCGTTCCGCAGGACCCGGCCGAACTGCGCGCCAACACCCGGCTCGCCGCGGCGCAGCTGCTCGCCGCCGGTCTCGACCCGGAGCGCTGCACCCTCTTCGTGCAGAGCCACGTCCCGGAGCACGCGCAGCTCGCCTGGGTCATGAACTGCCTCACGGGCTTCGGCGAGGCCTCCCGCATGACCCAGTTCAAGGACAAGTCCGCCAAGCAGGGCGCCGACCGGGCCAGCGTCGGCCTGTTCACGTACCCGGTCCTCCAGGTCGCGGACATCCTGCTGTACCAGGCGCACGAGGTCCCGGTCGGTGAGGACCAGCGCCAGCACATCGAGCTGACCCGCGACCTCGCCGAGCGGTTCAACGGCCGTTTCGGCCGGACCTTCACGGTCCCGAAGCCGTACATCCTCAAGGAGACGGCGAAGATCTACGACCTCCAGGACCCGTCGATCAAGATGAGCAAGTCGGCCTCCACGCCGAAGGGCCTGATCAACCTCCTCGACGAGCCGAAGACCACCGCCAAGAAGGTCAAGAGCGCGGTGACCGACACCGACACCGTCGTCCGGTACGACACGGAGAACAAGCCGGGTGTCAGCAACCTGCTGACCATCTACTCGACGCTCACCGGTGCCAGTGTGCCGGAACTGGAGCAGAAGTACGCCGGCAAGGGCTACGGTGCGCTGAAGACGGACCTGGCCGAGGTCATGGTCGACTTCGTGTCGCCCTTCCGGGAGCGCACCCAGAGCTACCTGGACGACCCGGAGACGCTCGACTCGATCCTGGCCAAGGGCGCCGAGAAGGCGCGCGCCGTCGCCGCGGAGACCCTCTCCCAGGCGTACGACAAGGTGGGCTTCCTGCCCGCGAAGCACTGACGAGCACTGCGAGCACCGACCCGCCCGGCGGCTCTCCCGGCGCCGGGCCACGAACCCGTACAGTCGACAGCCGGACCGGCGGTCACTCCTGCCCGCCGGCCGGCGTCGGAGAACGACAGCGCACGACAACAGCACACGGCACACAACGACGAACGACAGGAGACGACGTGGGGACCGTAACGATCGGTGTGTCGATCGCGGTCCCGGAGCCTCACGGCAGCCTGCTCCAGGAGCGGCGCGCGGGCTTCGGCGACCCCGCGGCTTCCGGCATCCCCACGCACGTCACCCTGCTGCCGCCGACGGAGGTCGACGCCTCGCGGCTGCCCGCCATCGAGGCGCACCTCAGCGAGGTCGCGGCCGCCGGGCGCCCCTTCCCGATGCGGCTGTCCGGCACGGGCACCTTCCGCCCGCTGTCGCCCGTCGTGTACGTCCAGGTCGTCGAGGGGGCCGAGGCCTGCACCTGGCTGCAGAAGCAGGTCCGGGACGCGTCGGGCCCGGTGGCGCGGGAGCTCGCCTTCCCGTACCACCCGCACGTCACGGTGGCGCACGGCATCCCCGACGAGGCGATGGACCGGGCGTACGAGGAGCTGTCCGGGTACGAGGCGGAGTGGCCCGTCACCGGGTTCGCGCTCTACGAGCAGGGCCCGGACGGCGTGTGGCGCAAGCTGCGCGAGTTCCCCTTCGGAGGGACGGTCGTACCGCCGCAGGCCGGCTCGCCGGACCGAAGAGACACCACCCTGCCGAGACGCTGAGGGACGCCGGGATGTTGTCGTCCTGAACCGTCGTGGTGACCCGCGGTACGGGGGTACCCGGCCGCCGTCGGTCCCGGGGAGACTCCGGGACCGGAGGGAGGGCGGAGTCGGATCATGGACTGGCTGAAGAGACTGCCCGGCGTCGGCCCGCTGGCGGAGCGCCTCACGCTCACGCACGCGTGGCGCTCGTACGAGCGGCTGGAACGGGTGAAGTACACGCGGCTCGCCGCCGCGATGACCTTCCTCAGCTTCCTGGCGCTGTTCCCGCTGCTCACCGTCGCCGCCTCCGTCGCCGCGGCGACCGTCGGCGAGGGCCGGCAGCAGAAGCTGGAAGACCAGATCGCCGACCAGATCCCCGGCATCTCCGACCAGATCGACATCGGCGGACTGGTCGACAACGCCGGCAAGGTCGGCGTCATCGCCGGTGCGCTGCTGCTGTTCACGGGGATCAGCTGGGTCGGCGAGATGCGCGGCTGTCTGCGGGCCGTGTGGGAGAAGCCGGACCCCGAGGAGAACCCCGTCCTGGTCAAGGCGAAGGACGCGGGCGTCCTGCTCGGACTCGGCGGCGCGGTGCTCGTGACCTTCGTCGTCTCCGTGGTGGGCTCGACGATGGTCGGCTGGATCGGCGACCAGCTCGGCCTCGAACGGGGCGGCTGGGGTGGTGTGCTGCTGCGGGCCGCGGTATTCGCCGTCGCCGTCCTCGCGGACTTCCTGCTCCTGCTGTACGTCCTCACGCTGCTGCCCGGCGTCCAGCCGCCGCGACGCCGCCTGATCGTGGCCGCACTGGTCGGCGCAATCGGCTTCGAACTGCTGAAGCTGCTGCTCAGCGGCTATATCCAGGGCGTCGCGTCGAAGAGCATGTACGGCGCGTTCGGCGTCCCGATCGCCCTCCTCCTGTGGATCAACTTCACCTGCAAGCTCCTGCTGGTCTCCGCCTCGTGGACGGCGACGGGCAGCAAGGAGGCGGAGGCACCGGAGGACAGGGGGCAGCAGGCGTCACTGGAGAAGACCCCGGGACCCGCACCGACGGCCGCGCACGAGCCTGCGCGGCCCGAGCCCCCGCAGCGGCGGTCGGAGGCGCCGGAGCGGCAGGAGGAGCAGGGTGGAGCCGGCAGGGAGCGGGCGCGCTGAGGCCGGCCGGGGTGTCGCGGTGTGACCGGGGCGGGGCGCTCGGAGCCGGCCGGGACGCCACCGGGCCGGAGCCGGCCGAACCGAAGCCGGCCGGGACGCCACCGGACCTCACCGGGGAGGACGCGCCGGCGCGGACCGGGACGGCAGCGGCCCTCACCGGTCCACCGGTCCTCCCCGGTCCTCACCGGCGTCGGCGCATCAGGTCCGGCAGTGGCCAGCGGCGGTTCACCAGGAAGACCGCGCCCGCGAGCAGCGCCAGCACCCCGGCGGTGACGGCCAGCGCCGTTCCGATGCCGCTGGAGCCGCTCGGCACGACGGCCGCCGCGGGCTTGCCGCCCGTGGACCCGGAGACCGACGGGGACGGCCCCGCGTCGGCCTGGGCGCTCGCGTCGGTGCCGACGCCCTTCGGCGGCACCAGCTCCCCTACCGGCTCCACCTTGTCCGCGGCCTCGAAGCCCCAGTCGAACAGCCGGGCGGTCTCCTTGTAGACCTCGTTGTGCTCCTTCTTCTCCGGGTTCATCACCGTCACGAGCAGCACCCTGCCGTCACGCTCGGCGACACCGGTGAAGGTGGAGCCCGCGTTGGTGGTGTTGCCGTTCTTCACCCCCGCGATGCCCTGGTACGCGTCGAGGCCCGCGTCCCCGGTGAGCAGCCGGTTGGTGCTCTGGATCTCGAAGGACTTCCGGGCCGCCTTCCCCTTCACCTTCTCGGTCTCGCCCGGGAACTGCGCCCGCACGGTCGACGCGTACTCGCGGAAGTCCTTCTTCTGCAGACCCGAACGGGCGATGAGGGTGAGGTCGTACGCCGACGACACCTGCCCCTTCGCGTCGTACCCGTCCGGGCTGACCACGTGCGTGTCGAGGGCCTGGAGCTCCTCGGCGTGCTCGTTCATGTCCTCGACGGTCTCCTCGACACCGCCGTTCATCGCGGACAGCACGTGCACCGCGTCGTTCCCGGACCGGAGGAAGACACCGAGCCACAGATCGTGCACCGAGTACGTCTCGTCCTCCTTGACGCCGACCATGCTCGACCCGGAGCCGATGCCCGCCAGGTCGGAGGGCAGCACCTTGCGCTCCTCGTCCCTGTTGAACCTGGGCAGCAGCGTGTCCGCGAACAGCATCTTCAGGGTGCTCGCGGGGGCCAGCCGCCAGTGGGCGTTGTGCGCGGCGAGCACGTCACCGGTCTCGGCGTCGGCGACGATCCAGGAGCGCGCGCTGAGGTCCTTGGGCAGGACGGGGGCGCCCCTGCCGAGCTCTACCTGGGTACCGGGCTCGCCGAGCCGCTCACCGCCGACGGTCGACATCCGCGCCGGTGGGGTGACGGACGGCGAGGTGCTCGGGGAGGGCTTGTCGGCGGCCAGGGCCGGGCCGGCGGTCAGTACCGGGGCGGCGGTCAGCGACAGGGACAGCAGAGTGGCGGAAGCGACCCGCAGGGATCGTCTGCCGGTCATCGTTGAGGCGGACACGACCGAGAACGTACATGGCTCCGAGGGAGAAGTCCCACCCTGCGCACCACCCGGACGGCGGGCCCCTTCCGACGCGGGCGATACTGAGTCCATGCCGCGCTCCAAGCTCAGCCGTCCCCTCTCCTGGTTCCTGCTCGCCTTCGGGGTGTGGAGCTGGGTCATCTGGATCACTTTCGTCAAGAACCTGTGGAAGGACGGCAGCGGGCTCGCGTTCGACGACGCGGGGGATCCGACGGCGTACTTCTGGGTGCATCTGACTCTCGCCGTCGTCTCCTTTGTATTGGGGACAGTCATCGGGGTCATCGGGTTGCGCGGCCTGCGCGCACTGCGTCGAACCACATAGCGGGGAACCACACACATGGTGATCGTCTTCATACTCGCGGCCCTGGGCGTCTTCGCCGCCCTGGCGCTCGGGCACTGGTACGCCTGGCGCCGGCTGGTGCGCGACACGACCAGCGGGCCCGGTCTCGCCCGCCGTCTGGGCACGGCGGTGTTCATCGCCGGGCCCCTGCTGTCGGTCGCGGCGCTGTCCGCCTCCCGGTCCGACGTCCCGTTCTGGCTCAAGCAGGTGCTGGGCTGGCCGGGCTACATGTGGCTGGCGCTCGCGCTCTACCTGCTGCTGGCCCTGCTCGTGGGCGAGGTCGTACGGCCGCTGCTGCGCCGCCTGACGGCCCGTCGCGCGCCGGAACCCGTACCGGCACGACCCGCACCGGAGACGGAGGCGGAGACGGCCAGGGTCCCGGCCGGGGCGGAGACGGCGGGGGGAGCGGAAGCGGCCACCGGGACGGCGGCCACGACGAAGACCGGGAACGCCGAACCGGCACCGGCACCCCTGGACACGCTCCTGACGGACCAGCCGAACACGGACTCCCCATCTCCGGCGCACTCCTCGGCTCCGGGGGGAGCCGGTACCGCTGCCGGCACCACTGCCGGGCCCGCCCCGGCCGGCCCCTCCCGCCGTCTCTTCGTCTCCCGCGTCGTCGGCGGAGCCGCGGCCGTCGCCGCGCTCGGGACCGTCGGCTACGGCACGTACGGCGTCGTCGGCGGCCCCAAGGTGAAGCGGGTGACCGTTCCGCTGGCCAAACTGCCGCGCGCCGCCCACGGGTTCAGGATCGCGGTCGTCAGCGACATCCACCTCGGCCCCCTGCTCGGCCGGGGCTTCGCGCAGAGGGTCGTCGACACCGTCAACTCCACCCAGGCCGACCTCATCGCGGTGGTGGGCGACCTGGTGGACGGCACCGTCGCGGAACTCGGCCCGGCGGCGGCCCCGCTCGCACAGCTCCGCGCCCGGCACGGCGCGTACTTCGTCACCGGCAATCACGAGTACTTCTCCGGCGCCGAGCCGTGGGTCGACGAGGTCCGGCGGCTGGGGCTGCACCCCCTGGAGAACGCCCGCACCGAGCTGCCCTTCTTCGACCTCGCGGGCGTCAACGACATCGCGGGCGAGGAGGAGGGCCAGGGCCCCGACTACGCGAAGGCGCTCGGTGACCGGGACACCTCGCGGGCCGCCGTCCTCCTCGCCCACCAGCCGGTCATGATCCACGATGCCGTCGAGCACGGCGTCGACCTCCAGCTCTCCGGCCACACCCACGGCGGCCAGCTGTGGCCCGGTCCGTACCTCGCCGCCCTGGCCAACCCCACCGTGGCGGGCCTCGAACGCTACGGGGACACCCAGTTGTACGTCTCCCGCGGCGCCGGCGCCTGGGGGCCGCCGGTCCGGGTGGGCGCCCCGTCCGACATCACGGTGGTGGAGCTGGCGTCGAAGCAGGCCTAGGCACACGCCTCGGCGCTGTCCCATGGCGGTTCCCGAGGCGGTTCCCGAGGCACATCCCAACGGCATGTGACGTTCGCACATGCATATCCGAAGCCGCCGCCGGGCCCTCCGCCCGGCGGCGGTGCCGTCTCGGCGGACCCTCCTCGGGCAGCGGCCGTCCGCCTTCCGGAAACGATGCGCGGAGAGCAGGCTGGGACGTGCGCGGCGCCACCGGGTCCGTCGGCTCCCCGTCCCCGGAGGCCCGCGGCGGACCCCGCCCCGCGTCGCGGAGGCGACCGCTCCGGATATGACAAAGAGGAGGTCGACCGCCTGATTCAGGACAGTCGGCGGTGCGGTGACAACACCCGTGCGGCGCCCGGCGGCGGCACTTCCCGGCAGGCCGCGACCCAGGGACGGGCCGCTTGTCCCACCCCGGTGGCCACAGGGGCGTGAGCCGGTGTCCGTGGCAGTCCGACGGGATATGCCGTGGGGGCTTGTCGGCTGTCGTGATCTCGCGTGCTTGACATTCGCGAAAGTGACACCGCGCCCGCCCCGCGCGCAGCACCATGTGTTGGAGGTGTGTGCGGGGTGAGGAGCAAATGTGTTGAGGCGCAACTCGTTCCGGCTTCCCAGGCATCCGGCGTCCGTCGGACTGGCCCGGCGCCGGGTGCAGGACCATCTCGCCGAGTGGGGGCTGGGCACCGAGGACCAGGCGTTGGAGGACGCCGTGCTCCTCGTCTCCGAACTGGCGACCAACGTCGTCCGTCACGGGCCCCTGCTGGAGCGGGAGTTCGAGATAGCGGTGACGGCGCTGGCCGACGGCTCGTGCTTCATCGAGGTCTCGGACGAGGGTACGACGGAACCCCGGCTGCGGGAGGCCGGCGAGTGGGAGGAGACCGGGCGCGGACTGCGCCTGGTGGAGAACATCGCGGCGGCCTGGGGGGTGTGGAGCCGCGGCCGGCACGGCAAGACGGTGTGGGCGCTGGTGGCCACGGTGCCGTGAGGATGCCGCCGACGGTCGGGGTGGCGTCGGCGCCGGTGTCCTGGAGGTGAGTCCTGGGGAGAGGGGACGGCCGGGCGGGGAGGGGCGTTCGGCGGCGCGGCGCAGGCGCGCGCCGTACTGATCATCCGGCCCGCCCGTCGCCCTTCGGCCTGGGCAGCGCCTTGGTCATTCCCGGCAGGAAGTCCCTGAACAGCTCGTGCACCTCGCGCACCAGCGGCCGCAGCACCTTGAAGCGGGCCAGGGACACGCCCCGCGCGGTCAGCCGGGCGCCACGTTCCGCGAGCCGGTAGCTGCGCTCGCGTCCCTCGGTCCGGTCGAAGATCCAGTACAGGACGAGCCCCATCTGCGAGAGCCACATCAGCTCGGGCAGTACGTCCCGGAGCTCGTCCGGCACCTTGGCCTTCGCCCCGGCCAGCACCTCCCGGTGGACGCTGATGGCCTCCACGCGCGCGTGCTCCGACTCCGGGGAGAAGGGGCTGAGCGGGCTGTCCGGGTCGGCGGCGTTCTTGAAGAACTGCACCGCGAACTCGTGGTACGGCGTGGCGATGTCCAGCCAGGTCCGCAGCACGCCCGCGAGCCGCGCCTCCAGCTCCGTCTCCCGGTCCAGGACCTCCCGGACCGCCACCTGGTGCTCGGCGGCGATCCGGTCGTAGAAGCCCTGGATCAGGTGTTCCTTGCCGGCGAAGTAGTAGTACGCGTTGCCGACGGAGACCCCGGCCTCCTTGGCGATGGCCCGCATCGTCGTCCGGTCGTAGCCCCGCTCCTGGAACAGCCGCATCGCCGTCTCCAGGATGAGCGCGCGGGTCGCTTCCGACTTGGCGGTCCTGGCGGGCGCGCCGCCCTCGTCCGGACTCGCGGGGGTCGTACGGCCGTCTTGGGACCTGTCGTTCTTGGCGGGCACGGAGGAGAGCCTAACCAGTGGGGGCGGTGGGACAGGCGCCGCCGGCGCAGGACGGCGGACTGTACGTCCAGCCGTACTGGGGGTCGTACGCCCATCCGTCGCCGGTCCAGTAGGCCCGCCCGCCCCACGCGGCCCCGCTGTGGCCCTCCCGCCACTTGGCCGCGGCGAGGACGACCCCGCGGGCGACCCGGGCCCCGGCCGGGGTGCTCAGCCGGTGGGCGAGCGGCCGGTGCTCGCGCAGCGCCCACAGGCAGACGATCCAGGCGGCCGAGGAGCGGTACACCTGCCCCGCGTCCCCGACGACGGTGATCTCGTCCAGTGTGGCCGAGTGGTCCAGCGCCGGGAACCGCCGCCGGGCCTCCTCCGACCCCGCCGCGACGAAGTCCAGCGGCACCAGTTGCCGCTGCCGCTCCAGCCACCCCCGCAGGAACCGGCAGAGCGAGCACTGCGCGTCGTACAGCACGGTGAGCCCGCGCACCGGGACGCGGGCGGCGCCCCGGTCGCGTACGGCTGTGGTGGCCATCGGCGGGATCACGCCCCGGCCGACGGGGCGACCCAGTCCTGCGGCGCGACGGGCGGCAGCTGCTCCCGCTCCATGACCCCGCGCCGGCGCATCCTGTTCAGCACGAAGACGTTCCCGAGGTGCAGCGCGCCCAGCACGAGCAGCACGACGCCGAGCTTCGTGCTCACGGCCTCGAACACACCGCGCGCGTCGGTGACACCGTCGTCCTGGTTCAGGTACAGCGCCACGAACCCGAGGTTGACGAGGTAGAAGCCGACCACGAGCAGGTGGTTGACGGCGTCGGCGAGCTTCTCGTTCCCGTCCAGCACATCGCTGAGGAAGAGCCGCCCGTTCCGGCTCAGCGTCCGCGCGACCCAGACCGTCAGGCTCACGCTGACCAGCAGATAGATGACGTACGCGACGACCGTGAGGTCCATGTCCCCACCCTTCTTGAACACGTTCAAAACGTTGTGACAGGACCGTACTCCCGTTTTTGAACATGTTCAAGGTGGCGTGTTCGGGGTGGGGTCGGGGCGCGGGACCGCCGGTCGGCCGCCTTCACCCGAAGAGCTGACTCCCTCGCCGTCGACCCTCGGTACGCTGGGGAATCAGGCGAGACTCCGTCCCATGGGAGCAGGCGCCGGACCACCTCGACGTCATGCGCGAGATGACGGTGAGGCCGGATCCGAGGAACAGGCCCGAGCCGGACGTGCTGGTCTTCCCCGTGGACGCCAACGCAGGTCCCGCGCAGACCTGGTACGAGCCCGAGGGCATCCTCCTCGCGGTGGAGGTCGTATCCCCCGACTCCCGGGAACGCGACCGCGAGGTCAAGCCCGCAAGTACGCGGCGGCCGGGGTGCGGCACTTCTGGCGGGTCGAGCAGGACGGCGAACAAGGGCCTCCCCGTCGGCTACGTCCACGAGCTCGACCCGGCCACCAAGTCGTACGCCCTGACCGGCGTCTTCCGCGACCGGTTGAAGGTCTCGGTTCCGTACGACATCGACATCGACATCGACCTGACCGCGATCGGCCGGCGCCCCGGAGCCTGACGGGACGGATGGAACGAGGGCGGAGTGAGGCCGACCGCGCCCAGCGCGGTCGGCCTCACTGCTGCCCTGGGCGGCGACCCGTCTTTTCATACGAGCCGACCGCCACCCTTCCTACGGAACTACTGTCGGCTCAGCATCACTACCGCATTAAATAATCATCCACGAAGTCGTTCACCCATTTGCCGCGCATCCGGGGGAGTGGGGCGACGTTAATTCAGATATGACCAAGGAAAATGGGGAAGGGTTTTCCGGCCCGCTTCCGGGCCAGGAGCACGGGAGCACCCCCGTAGGGCGTCCGGTCACACTTGGGCCTTACACCTACACTCCCGGCCGGGAACACTGCTCATCGCCCACCAATGGCACGCTCACCAAATGCGGGCTCCCCGTGACGCTCCAGGTGACCGAGCCCGTCTTGCAGCGCTTCCTGGGCGTCATGACCGAACTGGAAACCAATCTCGCCCGGCGCTGGATCAGGCCGCAAGGCACTTACAAGAATACGCAAGCGAAGTAAACAGACTTCGGTATGCATCAGGAACAGGGCTCCTATTATCCGCCCTATTACGAGGGGTCGTACAACGAGGCGGGCACCGGCCGGCACCGAGCTCCGGCCGACGCCTTCTCGGAAACTCTGATCCCGCCGCCATCCGGTTGGGACCCGGCTGAAGAGCTGGCGTTCATGCTCCAGGAATCCATGGAGCAGCAGGTCCCCGGCGTGTACGAGGCCGACCTCGGGACTTACGTCGAGACCGAGACCAGGACCAGGACCGACTACGGAACGGCCACCGAGTACGGCACCGCGACCGAGTACGGCACCGCCACCGAATACGGCACCGCCACCGGAATCACCACCGACAACGAGACCGACGACTCGGTCATCTCCCCGGCCCCGGGAACTCCCCTGGGGAACGTCCAGGAGATCACGGCGAAGCTGCCGCCGCTGCGGAGATCTCCCCGGAAGCACAAGCTCCGCAAGGATCTGGGCTTTCTGCGCGTCGCCAGTCTGCTCATCGCCGCCCTGGCCGCGGTCATCGCGTCCTCCGTGAGCCTCTTCGGCGGGATGGCGGCCTACGAGCCGCTGCGCCTCGCGGCCGTGTCACGCACCGAGGGCGGCATCGTGTCCTGGTGGCCCCTGCTGGTCTACGGCCCGTGGCTGGTGGCGTCGCTGTCCGTGCTGCGGGCCGCGCTGCACCGCCGCCGCGCGGTCCACTCCTGGGGGGTGGTCCTCCTCTTCTCGTCCATCGCGATGCTGCTGTGCATCGTCCAGGCGCCCAGGACGGTCAGCGACACGGCGGCGGCCGCCCTGCCGGCGCTGGCGTCCCTGGTCTGCTTCCAGCAGATCGTCCGCCAGATCACGCTCACCCGTCCGCCCCAGCGGACGTCGGCTCGCCACCGCATGCGCCCCTCACCCGCGCAGGCCCCGGCCGGCGACGGCGCCCCCGACGCACCGAAGAAGGACACCTCCCCGCCACCGGGCGGCCGCCGCCCCCGGACGGCGGACGCACCACGCCGACCCGACTCCCCCACCCCCGCCCCCGCCGCCAAGCGCAGGGTCACGACCCCATCGGCCACCCGGACCGCCTCGGACACCCAGGGCTTCCGGCGGCCGATGCGTGGAGGGGGCGGCTGAGCCCCCGGTCAGCCGGCCGTCCGCTGCCCGGCCTCGATGACCTGCCGCACATCGAGGGTGACCTCGGCGCCGATCGAGCCGGGCAGGGTGACGAACTCGCCGGGGGCGTGCACGCGGTGGGTCGCGTACGTGTCCCCGTCCGGCTCGGTGAGGACGTGCAGGCGCTGGTGCTTGCGGTCGACGACGACGTAGACCGGGATGCGGGCCTCGGCGTAGGCGGCGACCTTGGTCTTCAGGTCGTTCTTCCAGTTGGAGGAGGTGACCTCCAGGACGAGACGGAAGCAGACGGGGTCGTAGGCGTTGTTCTCGACCAGGTGGTCGTCGATGTCGGCGTCCACCACCGCGAGGTCGGGGATGGCGTAGTCCTCGAGGTCGGTGGGCAGCCAGAGCCCGACGTTCTGAAGGACCTCGGTCTCTCCGTCGTCCAGACCTCCCGCGATGAAGGTGCGCATGAGGGTGGTCAGGGCGCACGCGTGAAGT
The DNA here is from genome assembly GCF_014648075.1 of Streptomyces ruber. GTDB lineage: Bacteria > Actinomycetota > Actinomycetes > Streptomycetales > Streptomycetaceae > Streptomyces > Streptomyces ruber. The sequence goes on from NZ_BMQK01000001.1 coordinate 511,967, forward strand.
GCGTCGGGGAGGGGGGTCACGAGCAGGGCGCCTGCGATGATCTCGGCGCGGTAGCCCGGATGGCGCTCCATGATCTCGTCGGCGATGGACGTGAGTGAGGCTGTTCCGCGGCCGTGGTCGTGAAGGGCCTGCTCGACGGATGCAGCGGACGACATCGCGTGCCTCCTGTGGGCTGGTGTCGAGGGCATCATCGTAGGCAGGTGAGGACCCGAACGCCCGGTGCACGCGCGATCACCCGATAGTGTTCCCCGGCCCGTCGCTCGCCCCCGCCTTCGGCCCTCCTTGACCCTCACACCGTGTCAGGCGGTCGACTCGGAGACACCATGTTCACCATCGGAGACTTCGCCCGGCACGGCCGCGTGTCGGTCCGGATGCTGCGTCACTACGACGCGACCGGACTGTTGCGCCCGGCCCACGTCGACCCGGCCACCGGATACCGCCACTACACGGCAGGACAGCTCGCCCGCCTCAACCGCATCATCGCGCTCAAGGACCTCGGCTTCACCCTCCAGCAGGTCCGGGAGATCCTGGACGAGAAGGTCACCACCGAGGAACTGCGTGCCATGCTCCGGCTGCGGCAGGCCGAGTTGGAGGCGGCCATGGCCGCCGCGGCGGCGCGGCTGGTGCAGGTCGAGGCGAGGCTCCGCTCGATCGAGAGCGAGGGGCGCATGCCCACGAACGATGTCGTACTGAAGCACGTGCCGTCCGTCCGGGTGGCCGAACTGACCGGTGTCACCCCGGACTTCGACCACATCGGTCCGGTCATCGGGCCGCTCTACGAGGAGCTGGGGCGGCGCCTCGACGCGGCCGGCATCACCCCGGGCGACACCGGAGTCTCGTACTACGAGGACGCCCCGGACGGCGGCATCCTCGTCCACGCGGGCATCGAGGTCTCGGTAACGCCGCGCGACGACGGCCTGCGCGTCCTGGACCTCCCGCCCGTCGAGCTGGCGGCCACCATCGTCCACCGCGGCTCGATGGAGACGCTGCTGACCTCGATCCAGGCCCTGGCCCACTGGATCGAGGCCAACGGCTACCGCTCGGCCGGCTACCCCAGGGAGGTCAACCTGGAGTGCCCGCCGAACCGGGACGAGTGGGTGACCGAACTCCAGGAGCCGGTGGTCAGGGCCTGACGGCTGCGGGAGATGTCAGGAACGCGCGCCGGGGCCGGCTATGCCCCGGCGCGTGGCTGTGAGGAGGGAGGTGAGGGCGGGGGGTTCGAGGGTGAGGGTGACTGCGGGGGTGTCGGACTCGCGGAGGTGGAGGGTTCCGTCGGGGGCCGTGGCCAACTCCAGGCAGTTGTTCCCCTCGCTGCTGTACGACGACTTCTGCCAGCGGAGGGTGGGCACTTCGGGGCCTTTCACAGGTCGTTGACGATCTCGCGGATCACGTCTCTGGAGGCGGGCTCCGCGAGCGCGACCGCCTCGAAGCGGGTCATGAACGTGCGGTACTTGTGCAGTTGAGCGTCCGCGTGGAGGAACACGGACCCATGTTCGGCGTCGAGCTGGACGGTGTCCAGGCGGGGGACGGGACCGTCCGCGTACAGCACGGTCTGTCCGGCGCCGGGGAAGATGCCGGCCTCGTAAGGAATCACCCGGACCGTCACGTGGGACAGTTCGCTCATCTCCACGACGTGCTCCAGCTGTTCCCGTGTCACGTGACGGCCGCCGAACCGCATGCGCAGGGCGGCCTCGTGGATGATCGCCGTGTACGGCGTCGGGTCGGCCGCGAAGAGGATGCCCTGCCGCTTGATCCGGTGGGTGACGCGGTACTCCACCTCCGGTGGGGACAGCTTCGGGATGGACTGCCGGAAGATCAGGCGCGCGTAATCGACCGTTTGGAACAGTCCGGGGACATGGGCCACCTGGGCCGTGCGGATCGCGCTCGCGTGGTGTTCCAGCTCGGCCAGGTCGAGCAGGCCCGAGGGCAGCATCTCGCGGTACTCGTCCCACCAGTGGCGCGTCCGGCCCACGGTCATGTCGGTCAGGGCCTTGATGTACGGCTCGTCGGAGCAGCCGTAGCTGTGGGCGAACATGCGGACCCGGTCCGCGCTCACTCCGAAACGCCCGGCCTCGATCGAGCTGATGCGTGCCGCGTTGACGTTCAGCAGCTCACCCGCCTCACGGGACGTCAACCCCGCTAGTTCCCTCAGTTTGCGCAGTTCAGCGCCGAGGCGTTGCTGTCGCACGGTTGCTGCCGGCCTAGGGGGCACGTCGCCGTCCTTTCACTCACAGGGGTAGTGGTTTGACGGTGAAGGTAGTAACCCTACCCCGCACCCGCTACCTACAGTATTGCGCCCATCGCTCAGCGTGGCGCCCGGTTTCCGGAAGTGCACCGCCCTGCCCGGGCGGCAGAGCCACCGTTCCCGGTTCACCTCACCCAACTTCCGTACCTCGGCAAGGAGTCACGGTCATGAGCGAACTCTGGGAGTACGTCCTGCGCATCCCCCACTCCTCCTTCGGCCCCGGCATCGTCCGTGCCCACGTACGCGCCGTGCTCTCCCGCTACCGAGCCGATCCCACCGTCCTCGACAACGCCCAGCTCGTCGCCTCCGAGTTGGTCACCAACTCCCTTGCCGCGAGCCCGGCCGGACCTGTCGGCGTACGGCTCGTACAGGATGAGGGGCGGTTGTGGCTCGGCGTCCGGGACGGCAGTCCGTGTCCGCCCCTGCGGGGTGCGGCCGGGCCCGACTCGGAGAGCGGTCGCGGGCTCTGGCTGCTGCAGGCATGCGCCGACGGCTGGGGGCACCACGTCGCCGGGGAGGGCAAAGAAGTATGGGTGGAGTGGAGGAGCCGGACCGTACGGTGAAAGCGGCGGGCCCCGTTCCGCGAAGGAACGGGGCCCGCACACGTACTCACCGAGAGGATCAGAAGCGGCGCGTGATCAGCGCCCGCTTCACCTCCTGGATCGCCTTCGTGACCTCGATACCGCGAGGGCAGGCGTCCGTGCAGTTGAACGTGGTGCGGCAGCGCCACACGCCGTCCTTGTCGTTGAGGATCTCCAGGCGCTGCTCGCCCGCCTCGTCACGGCTGTCGAAGATGAAGCGGTGCGCGTTCACGATCGCGGCCGGGCCGAAGTACTGGCCGTCGTTCCAGAAGACCGGGCAGGACGAGGTGCACGCGGCGCAGAGGATGCACTTCGTGGTGTCGTCGAAGCGCTCGCGGTCCTCGGCCGACTGCAGGCGCTCGCGCGTCGGCTCGTTGGTGTCCTTCGTGATGAGGAAGGGCATCACGTCGCGGTACGCCTGGAAGAACGGCTCCATGTCGACCACGAGGTCCTTCAGGACCGTGAGGCCCTTGATGGGCTCCACCGTGATCGGCTTCTCGGGGTTGATGTCCTTGATCAGGGTCTTGCACGCGAGGCGGTTCTTGCCGTTGATCCGCATCGCGTCGGAGCCGCAGATGCCGTGGGCGCAGGAACGGCGGAAGGTCAGGCTGCCGTCGTGGTCCCACTTGATCTTGTGCAGCCCGTCGAGGACACGTTCCTTCGGGTCGATCTCCAGCTGGAAGTCTTCCCAGACCACGTCCGCCGAGACCTCGGGGTTGAAGCGGCGGATGCGGAAGGTGACCGTGATGTAGGGGGACGCGGAGTCCGACGCGCTCGCCTCGGGCTTGTCCAGAACAGGTGTTGCCATCAGTACTTACGCTCCATCGGCTGGTAGCGGGTCTGGACGACCGGCTTGTAGTCGAGACGGATGGACTCGGTGCCGTCGGCGCCGACCTCGCGGTACGCCATGGTGTGGCGCATGAAGTTGACGTCGTCGCGGTTCGGGTAGTCCTCGCGGTAGTGACCGCCGCGCGACTCCTTGCGGGCGAGGGCGGAGACGGCCATGACCTCGGCGAGGTCGAGCAGGTTGCCCAGCTCGACGGCTTCGAGGAGGTCGGTGTTGAACCGCCGGCCCTTGTCCTGGATCGCCACGTTCTTGTAGCGCTCGCGCAGCTCGGCGATCTTCTCGACGGCCGTCTTGATCGTCTGCTCGGTGCGGAACACCATGACGTTGGCGTCCATGGTCTCCTGCAGCTCGCGCCGCAGCTCCGCCACCCGCTCGGTGCCCGTGGAGGCGCGCAGCCGCTCGATCTGCTCGACGACCAGGGACTCCGGGTTCTCCGGAAGGTCCACGAAGTCGGCCTTCTGCGCGTACTCCGCGGCGGCGATGCCCGCGCGGCGGCCGAAGACGTTGATGTCCAGCAGCGAGTTGGTGCCCAGGCGGTTGGCGCCGTGGACGGAGACGCAGGCGACCTCGCCGGCCGCGTACAGGCCCGGGACGACCGTCGTGTTGTCGGCGAGGACCTCGCCCTCGACGTTCGTCGGGATGCCGCCCATGGCGTAGTGCGCGGTGGGCTGGATCGGGATCGGGTCGGTGTACGGCTCGATGCCCAGGTAGGTGCGGGCGAACTCCGTGATGTCGGGCAGCTTGGCGTCGAGCTGCTCCGGCGGGAGGTGGGTGAGGTCCAGGTACACGTGGTCGCCCTCGGGACCGCAGCCGCGGCCCTCGCGGATCTCCGTGTAGATGGAGCGGGACACGACGTCACGGGACGCCAGGTCCTTCATGACCGGCGCGTACTTCTCCATGAAGCGCTCGCCGTCCTTGTTGCGGAGGATGCCGCCCTCACCGCGGGCGCCCTCCGTCAGCAGGATGCCCATGCGCCAGATGCCGGTCGGGTGGAACTGGAAGAACTCCATGTCCTCCAGGGGCAGACCGCGGCGGTAGACCGCGGCCTGGCCGTCGCCCGTCAGCGTGTGGGCGTTCGACGTCACCTTGAAGAACTTGCCGGTGCCGCCGGACGCGTAGATCACGGACTTCGCCCGGAAGACGTGGATCTCGCCGGTGGCCAGCTCGTACGCCACGACACCGGCCGACTTCTTGACGCCGTCGACCTCGGTGATGAGCTGGTCCAGGACGTAGAACTCGTTGAAGAACTCCACGCCCTCCTTCACGCAGTTCTGGTACAGCGTCTGGAGGATCATGTGGCCGGTGCGGTCCGCCGCGTAGCAGGACCGGCGGACCGGGGCCTCGCCGTGGTTGCGGCTGTGACCGCCGAAGCGGCGCTGGTCGATGGTGCCGTCCGGGGTGCGGTTGAACGGCAGGCCCATCTTCTCCAGGTCGAGGACGGAGTCGATGGCCTCCTTCGCCAGGATCTCGGCGGCGTCCTGGTCGACCAGGTAGTCACCGCCCTTGACCGTGTCGAAGGTGTGCCACTCCCAGTTGTCCTCCTCCACGTTGGCCAGCGCGGCGGCCATACCGCCCTGCGCGGCGCCCGTGTGGGAGCGGGTGGGGTAGAGCTTGGTGAGCACCGCGGTGCGGCTGCGCTTCGTCGCCTCGATGGCGGCGCGCATACCGGCGCCGCCGGCGCCGACGATGACGGTGTCGTACTTGTGGATCTTCATCAGGATTTACCTCTGTCCCTCGTGACCCGGGGCCTAGCGGATGTTCGGGTCGAAGGTGAAGATCACCAGCGTGCCCAGCAGGATGGTGAACACCGTGGCGGTGTACAGCAGGCCCTTCAGCCACAGGCGGGTGTTCGGGCGCTCCGCGTAGTCGTTGATGACGGTGCGCAGGCCGTTGGCGCCGTGCAGCATCGCCAGCCACAGCATCAGCAGGTCCCAGACCTGCCAGAACGGGGACGCCCAGCGGCCGGCCACGAAGGCGAAGCCGATCTTGGAGACGCCGCCGTCCAGGACGAGCTGGATCAGCAGGTGTCCGATGACGAGGACGACGAGGACGACTCCGGACAGACGCATGAACAGCCATGCGGCCATCTCGAAGTTGCCACGGGTCGACTTCGGGGTCTTCTTGGTGCGCTTGCGCGGCGGCTCGATGACGGGTGCCGGGTTGTCGGGGCTGTAGCCCGACAGTTCACCCGAACCCTCGACGGGGCCGACTCCGGATGCGGTGGTCTCAGCGGTGGACATCAGCCTCAGCTCCCGAAGACTTCACGAGCGGCGTGGCCGAGTACGGGGTACAGCGCCCCGATCATCAGCACGAGCCAGATGCCGACGACGGTCCAGAGCATCTGCTTCTGGTAGCGCGGTCCCTGGGACCAGAAGTCGACGGCGATGACGCGCAGGCCGTTCAGCGCGTGGAAGAGGATGGCGGCCACGAGGCCGTACTCCAGCAGCGCGACGACGGGCGTCTTGTACGTGGCCACGACCGTGTCGTAGGCCTCGGGGGAGACACGGACGAGAGCGGTGTCCAGCACGTGTACGAACAGGAAGAAGAAGATGAGGACGCCGGTGACTCGGTGAGCCACCCAGGACCACATGCCTTCCCGGCCGCGGTACAGCGTTCCAGCCGGCACGGAAAAACCCTCCGGGAGCGGGGATCAGGGCCGGCCGGCTTCGGTGTCGGACGAGCCCGGCCGGGTACGGTCCACCGGCCCCCGACATCGTAGCGACGAGTTGTCGGAACGTTTAAGGCGGGCCTACCGATGTGATCAAACAGGCACGGACGGACTACGCGGCGCGAATGCCCGGGCGGGCGGGTGCGACGGGCCGGGCACGGTGCCCGCGGTGAGGCCGGCCGGACCCGTCGGCGAGCGGTCCGACGAGGCCGTCAGCCGGTACGCCGGGCCGCCGGCGGGAGAGGGAGCTGCCCCGCCAGGTGCCGCAGCCTGCCCCGCGCCAGGCGGCGCAGCTCGTCCGCCGTGAGGAGCAGCTCCTCCTCGGGATCGTTCGCCAACCGTGACCGGATGCCCGTCAGCACCCGGTCGAGGACTTCCCCGGACGGCACGTCGTCCAGGCAGATGACGAACACGTGTCCGAACCGACTCTCGTACGCGGCGTGTGCGGCGCTCAGCGCGGTGTGCGCGACCGAGTACGCGTCGTCCGGGAGCGGCGCGAGCGACTCGCCGGCCAGCGCCTCGGCGAGGTCGGCGGGCGTGAGGTCGTACGCCGCCTCGTCGGCCGCGGCGAGCAGGGACTCCAGGTCCGGGTAGGGCCGGTGGGCGGCGACGCGGTGGGCCCAGCGCAGGCTGCGGCAGCAGGTGAGGAGGGCGCGTTCGACGGCCGGGGCGGGCGCGGCGTTGAACCGCTGGAGGGCGGCGGTGTCCGGTCCGGTGTGCGCCTGCTCCGGTAGGGCGACCCGGCCGGCGAGGGGGTGGAGACGGTGCGTGGGCAGCGTGGGTCCTCGGCGGTACGTAGGGACGGCGCGATACGTCAGGGAGGGCTGGGGAGGTGCGGGCGGCGGGGAAGGCGCGGACGGCTGGGGAGGCTGAGAGAAATGTGCCGTCACGGTATCGAGGGTGGTCACGGGCTGTCCGATCGGTGCCCGGAATTCACCCGGACGGCAGAGTTCGGGGGCCGCCCGTGGACGGACGGACCGCAGGGACGTCGTAGGTTCGAGAGGGAGGTGGCTGTCATGCGTCGTATATCGAGTGGGGGAGCGTCATGAGCCCGGGCAGGCGCCGGGCGCCCCGCAGGAAGACGTCCGGGGCGCCGAGGGGGTTGCTTCTCGGCGCGGGTGTCGTCGTGGCGGGCGGCGCGGTCGCGGTGGCCGTGACCGTGTGGCCGGGCGGCGGCGCGGGCACGACGAACGGGGCCGGGCCCTCGCGCCCGGCGGCGCCGAGCAGCGCCGCGCCGTCGGTCTCCCCGTCGCCGTCCCGGTCGTACCCGCTGTCCGAGGAGCCCCGCACGATCCCGGCCGTCCGTGAGCACACGCCCGCGCGCGGCCCCGGCTGGCGCCCCGCCGACGGCGCCCGCGTGGTGACGGACGACGAGGAGCTGGCCGACGAGGGCCGGCTGACCGCGCAGGAACTGGGCCTGACGTACGCCGGGGACGCCGAGCCGCGCGACGGCGACGTCGAGCTGACCATCGGCGGCCGGGGCGGCTCCGGCTCGGAGGAGTACACCCTGACCGTGGCGGACGGGCGGGTGAGCATATCCGCGCCCGCGGAGGCGGGCGCCTTCTACGGCACGCGGACCCTCAAGCAGATGGTGCACGACGGCGGCACGGCCCCCGAGGGCGTCGTCAGGGACCGGCCCGCCAAGGCCCAGCGCGGGTTCATGCTCGACATCGCGCGCAAGCACTTCACGGCCGACTGGATCGAGGACCGGATACGGGAGCTGGGCGACCTCAAGTACAACCAGCTCGGCCTGCACTTCTCCGACGACCAGGCGTTCCGCATCGAGTCCGACTCGCATCCCGAGGTGGTCGCGGAGCAGCACCTGACCAAGGCGGAGGTACGGCGCATCGTCGACCTCGCCACCGAGCGCCACATCACGGTCGTCCCCGAGATCGACTCGCCCGGCCACCTCGGCGCCGTCATCGCCGCCCACCCGGACCTGCAACTGCGCAACGCCCAGGGCAAGGCGCTCTCCGGCGCCGTCGACATCGCGCAGCCCGCGGCGGCCGGCATCGTCGACGACCTGCTGGACGAGTACGCGGACCTGTTCCCCGGGGGCTACTGGCACGTGGGCGCGGACGAGTACCAGGCGCTGACGGTCAAGGACCCGGAGGCGTCGTACCCGGGGCTGGCGCAGGCCGCGCGGGAACGGTTCGGCTCCGGGGCGACCGTGGCCGACCTGGCGACGGAGTGGCTCAACGACCGGGCGAAGGTGGTGCGCGGGCACGACCGGACACCGCGCGCGTGGAACGACGGCTTCCTCCGGGACAGCGACGTGCAGGCGGACGGTGACATCCAGGTCGCCTACTGGACCGGCAAGGAGATCGGCGCCCGGCAGCCGGACGAGTACCTGAGCGACGGACGCCAAGTGATCAACTACAACGACGAGTTCCTGTACTACGTCCTCGGCGAGCCGAACGACTTCACCTACCCGACCGGCCGGCGCATCTACGAGCAGTGGACCCCGCGCGTGCTGCGCGGCACGGACGCGGTGCCCGAGCGCTACGACGGCCAGATCCTCGGCGGGGTCTTCGCGGTCTGGTGCGACCTCTCCGGCGCCCAGACCCAGGCACAGGTGGCGGACGGCGTCCGGATGCCACTGCGCGCACTGGTGCAGAAGCTCTGGAATCCCGGCGAACCGGACATGTCCTACGCGGAGTTCGAGAAGCTGGCGGACCGGGTGGAGTGAGAACGGTGCGAACGGGGAGGCGTCGGCAACTCGATGGACCTGCGGGGACATCGGCACATATGTTCCGCACATGCTCTGCATACGATGCCGGCACTTCGAGGCGGTACCCGACGGCACCCACTGTGCCCCCTGCACCGCCGCCCTGCCCGTCACCACGCCCCACGGCGACGCCTGGCTGCGGTCGCCGGTGGGGCTGGGGCGGGCCACCGCCGTACTGCTCGGCGTGGTCGTCGCCGCGGACCTGTTCGCGGTCGGCTCGGACGTTCTGTCGTACGGCGTGTGGGACACGATCGCGGACGGCGGGGACGTGCCGGACCGGGCGGCGTGGGTGGACTCGCTCTGGGTCGCGGGCGGTGTCCTCCAGTCGTTCTCCATGCTCGCCGCCGGCATCGTCTTCCTCGTGTGGTTCCACCGGGTGCGGGTCAACGCCGAGGTGTTCGCCCCGGCCGGCCATCGCAAGAAGCGGGGCTGGGCGGTCGGCGGCTGGTTCGTGCCGGTCGTGAACCTCTGGTTCCCGCGCCGGATCGCGCTGGACACCTGGGACGCGAGCGGCTCCTGGAACGCCCCGCGGCCGCACGGACTCGTCGACGCCTGGTGGGCCCTGTGGCTGGTGACCCTGGTCTACGGCCCGTTCGCCTACTCCGCGTACGAGGAGGCCGAGACGGCCCCCGAGATACGCCGGGCCGTGGCGCAGGTACTGGTCGCGGACCTCGTCGACGCGGCGGCCGCCGTGCTCGCCGCCGTCTTCGTGCTCACGCTGACGCGGATGCAGGACGTGAAGGCGCGCAGCGGTCCCGGCGTGCCGCCGATGGCCGCACCCGCCGTCGGCTGACCGCGTCCGCCGCACCCGCCGTCGGCTGACCGCGTCCGCCGCACCCGCCGTCGGCTGACCGCGTCCGTCGTGCCGTCCGTCGGCTGAGCGCGTCCGTCGTGCCGTCCGTCGGCTGAGCGCGTCCGTCGTGCCGTCCGTCGGCTGAGCGCGTCCGTCGTGCCGTCCGTCGGCTGACCGCGTCCGTCGTGCCGTCCGCCGGCCGGTCGCGTCCGCCGTGCCGTCCGCCGGCCGGTTGAGTCCGCCGTGCCGTCCGTCGGCCGGGTCGCGTCCGTCGGCCGGTCGTGGCCGCCGCGCCTGTTCGGCCCCGGACCGTCGCGCACCGGGCGGAATGCCCGATTCCGGGAGCGAACAGGCGTACGCCTGTGGTGTATTCGCCCCGGACGCGCAGACACGCAGGGGAGAGCGGATGGGTTACTGGGGGTACTACGTCGTCGGGAGGAGCGAGCGCCCGCTCGGCGAACTCGACGCGCTGGCCGGGGCCGAGGGCATGCAACTGCTCAGCGCGGCGGACGACGGCTGGCAGGTGTGGGAGTACCCGGACCGCCCAGTCCCGCCGGACCGGGCGGACGCGGCCGGCGCCGGTGACATCGGGAACATGAACGCGCTCGCCCGGGAGACCGGGGCGCCCGCGCTCTTCGGATACGTCATGGACAGCGACTGCGTGGTCGTGGAGGCCGCCGCGCCCGAGAGCGGCGGCTGGACCACGTGTCTCGCGCGCGGGGCCATGGCCGGGCACCTGGGCACCGAGGACGGGCTCACCGTCGAGGACTACTTCCTGGAACCGGACGACGCCGCCCGGCGCGCCGTCGCCTGGGCCGCGGAGGCGGGACGCAGCGCGGCGCCCGAGAAGGTGCGCGAGGTGCTGGCCACGGAGCCCGACCCGGCCGCCCCCCTGGCCGAGAACCTGCTCTTCCGGCTGCTCGACCGGCTGGGTGTGGTGCCCCTGTGAGGTCGCGTGCGTGTCTGTCGGACGAGCCCGAGGGAGGCGAGGGAGGCGTGATGAGCCTGGTGGAGCTGCTCGCACAGGCCGACGAGCGGGGGCTGACCGCTGCCGGACTGGCGTGCCTGGATCGCTGCGTACCACTGCTCGGAGGTGGCGACGAGGTCCTCAGACCGCTGTGGGTGAGCCTCGTGGAGGACGGCGCGGAATGGGGCGAACGGATCGACTGGTTACGGGAGTCACTCGGCGCCGGGGGTCCCGACGACCCACCCGGCGGCGCCCCCGGCTCCGTCGACGGCGCGGACCCGGCGACCGGCGAGGCCGCCGCGCTCGCGCGCCGGATGCTCGCCGCCGTGCCCGCCGAGTGGTCCGCGGACGCGCTGCGGGAGTGGGCCGGCATCTGCTCCGCCGCGGCCCTGCGGATCCACCGGCTGCTCGACTCCGCGGACGGTCCCGCGGACGGTCCCGCGGGCGGCCCCGCGGACGGCACGGGCGGGAACCGGACGGGCGATGACCGGACCGGGGAGGACCGGACGGGAGAGGCGTCCCCGCTCGTCGCGGCCGAGCTGAGGCGTCAGGAGACCGTCCTGGTGCTGCTCGCCGGACACGGCGCCGCCGGGGTGCGACAGGCTCTCGACGTGTCGACCGAGGGGCGGCGCGTGCTGCGGGCCGTGGTGTCCCGGCGCGCCCGGGCCCGGGTGTGAACTGTTTTTGATGTTCCTGTGCCGGTGTCGCGCAACCTCGGGATCTCCCTGTCCCCACGTACCCGGAGCACGCTTCCCTGAAGTGTGAACGCACAGCAGACGGCCACGTACGACGGCACACGACAGCACACGGCGGTCATGCCCTGGAGGTGGGCGGCGGACGCGGTCGCGGCCCTGCGTGAGGGGGCGCGGATCCGCCTCGACTACTCGGCGCACAGCCTCCGGCGCGTCGACCGGGTGATCGAGGACATACGGCGGGACGGCGCGCCGTACGAGGCCGTCGGGACCGTGCTGCGCGGGTTCGGCGCGTACGCGGGCGAGGTGCTCGCCCGCGAGACGGGCGGCGAGTGGCTGCTGTCGGTGGACGGCGGCCTCTGGGTGCGCACCCCGGACGGCCGGCTGTGGGACCCGCTGGAGGAGGCGCGGCGGGCCTACGCGGGCCACGGCTCGCTGTGGCGGCTGAGCCGGGACGCCGTCACCGCGGGCTGACGGCGCGTACGGCGGGGGCCGGCGTGCTCGCGAGACCCCCGTGCTCGCGAGGCGCCCGGCCGGCCCCGCCGATGGCAACGGCCGGGGCCGCCACCCCCCACAGGAGAGGCCCCGACCGTCGCGCGGTACGGGCCGCGCGGCGGCCCGTACTCTCTACAGCGCCGCGGGTGCGTTTCGTGTCACACCCTCTGGATGTTTTCTTCCGATCACCCTCGATCACCTTCGATCACGAGTTAGTTGCATGTTCCACAAACGGGGGCAGAGGAGCATGGACGCGAAGGGTTTCAGGTCGTAACGTGCCTTTCGCGCCGTACCGCGGCAGGCGAACCGCCACCGCAACGACCCGCGGCCCGGGGGCCGCGGCCATCCACGGAGACGACGACGGCGAGGACCCGGTCCGCGAGAGCGGCGCCGGCTTGGGCGCAAAAGGGGCGCGCGGTGCTGGGGGAGGACGCGGAGCTGACCGCCGCGGTGCATGCGGCGCAGGACGGGGACGAAACCGCTTTCCGGACCCTGTACCGCGCGGTGCACCCACGGCTGCTCGCATACGTACGGACGCTGGTCGGCGACCCGGACGCGGAGGACGTCACCTCCGAGGCGTGGCTGCAGATAGCCCGGGACCTGGAGCGCTTCAGCGGCGGCGCGGACCGGTTCCGGGGCTGGGCCGCCACCATCGCCCGCAACCGCGCCCTCGACCACGTACGGATGCGCGGACGGCGCCCCGCGATCGGCGGCGACGAGACCGAACTGACCGGGAGGGCCGCCGAGTCGGACACCGCGGGCGAGGCCATGGAGGCGCTCGCCACCGACCGGACCCTGGCGCTGATCGCCCGGCTTCCGCAGGACCAGGCCGAGGCCGTCGTGCTGCGCGTGGTCGTGGGCCTGGACGCCAAGACCGCCGCGCGTACGCTGGGCAAGCGGCCGGGCGCCGTGCGCACCGCAGCCCACCGCGGACTGAAGCGCCTCGCGGAGCTGCTCGACGCGGATGGTCCGGAGGGCGGCGGCGCCCTTGAGGTCCTGCCTCCGCAGCGAGGGCCGCGTGCACGCGCGGTGACGTCCGCGGGTGTGACGCATATGCGTCCGCGGACGCAGAAGGACATGTGATGGCCGACGAGCAGTACAGGTGGCTGGACCGGAACGCGGCGGAGCGTCTGCTGCGCGGTGAGCCGCCGGAAGCCGTCGACGCCGCCGGACCGGACGCCCGCGACTCGGCCGGCCGGCTGGCGGAGGCCATGGCCGCGCTGACGCCGCAGGCCGCGCGGCCCGGTGACGAACTCCCCGGTGAAGAGGCCGCGTTGACCGCCTTCCGCGCGGCGCGTGCGGCGCGCGGCTCGTCCCCCTCCGGCGAGATCCGCCCCGTGGGGCCGGAGCCGTCCGGGCCGGAGCCGTCCGGGCCGGAGCCGTCGGGGCGGGAGCCGTCCGGGCCGGAGCCGTCGGGGCGGGCCCGGATCCGGGCCCGCTGGGGCCGTCCGTTGCGGCTCGGGCTGGTGGCGGGAGTGGTCGCCGGGATGCTCGGCGGGGTCGCCGTGGCGGTCGGGTCGGGGGCGCTGCCGACTCCGTTCCAGGACGACCGGCCGGGGCCCGCCGCGTCGGTGACGGCCGCGCAGCCGCGGGAACGGCCGCTGGTCTCACCGTCACCCGAGGGGGACGGAGGCGCTTCGGACGACGACGGAACAGGGGCCGGGCCCGGGGCCGGTGACGGGTCTTCCGGCGGACAGCCCGGTGGGGGCGGCCGGGACGGCGACGGGTCCGGCGGCGATGCCGCCACCGGGCGGCCGGACCTCCGGGGCCCCGGTGAGCGGGGGCACTCCCGCGAGTGGTGGAACGCGGTGTTCACCGCCTGCCGCGCCGTGGACGAGGGCAGGGCGCTCGACTCGCGCCGCCGGCGCAGCCTGGAGAGCGCGGCGGGAGGCACCGGCCCGGGCCGGCTGAGGCACTACTGCGACCGTGTGCTGAGTGGCTTCGGCGCCCCTGAAGGGACCGACGACGCGTCCCGGGGGAACGACGCGCGCTCCGGCCGGGACGAGGGCGGCGCGCATACGGGCAAGGGCGGCGGGGACGACCGGGGCGGGAACGGCGGATCCGGTGGATTCGGTGAATCCGGTGGATCCGGTGCATTCGGTGGGTCCGCCGGGAACACCGTGAAGGACGACGCGGGCCGGGACAGGGGCGGCCGGGGCGGCGACGAGGGCCCCGGTGCCCCGGGTGGCGGCAAGGACCGTCCCGGCGACGGCGGCCGTCCCGGCGACGGCGGCCGTCCCGGCAACGGTCACCAGAGCAAGGACGGCCATGGCCACGGCGGCCGGGGCGACGGCGGCCGGGGCGACGGCGACCTGCTGATCTCCCCGCCCACGCCCCGGGAGGCCAAAAGGGGCGTGGCCGACGGGGGTGTGACGTTTTCCGCCGCCGGTACGCAGTAATGAGTGAGCCGACTGGTCATCGGCCGTCGCACGAGCCGGGGTTCCCCCCGTACCCACGGCTCGGTGCACCTGCGCGGGCGGGACACGTTCCCCCGGTCCCGCCCGCGCCTGTCCCGTTCCCGTCCCGCGCGGCGCTCACCAGTACACGACGACCTTGTCCCCGGCCCGCACCTGCGCGAACAGCTCCGCGATCCGTTCCTCGTCGCGCACGTTGACGCAGCCGTGGGAGGCCCCGTAGTAGCCACGGGCCGCGAAGTCCGAGGAGTAGTGGACCGCCTGGCCGCCGCTGAAGAACATCGCGTACGGCATGGGGGTGTCGTACAGCGTGGACACATGGTGGCGGGACTTGAAGGAGACCTCGAAGACTCCCTCCCGCGTCGGTGTGAGCTCCGAGCCGAACCGCACCGCGACCGTCATCACCGTCCTGCCGTCGACCATCCAGCGCAGCGTCCGGCTGGTCTTGCTGATGCACATCACCCGGCCGGTCATGCACCGCGCGTCGGGCGCCGCGGCCGGCTGGCCGCCGAACGCGTACAGCTCCCACTTGGTCGGCTCCCGCGTCATCCCCCGCAGCCGCGCCCAGGTCACGCTGTCGGTGACACCGGTCCGCGGCAGCCCGCGCTTGCCCTGGAAGCCCCGTACGGCCTCGGCGGTCGGTGCGTCGTACTCACCGGTCGGCCCCTCGAAGAGCCAGGCGATCTGCCGCAGCCGGGACTGGAGCTCGCGTACGTCGCGGCCCTCGTCGCCGTGGGACCAGAGGACTCGGGGAGGGGCGGAGGGAGCGGGAGGGGGAGCGGGGATGGGGGTGCGAGTCGGAGTGGGAGTGGGAGTGCGTGTGGGGGTGCGAGTGGGAGTGGGCGTACGAGGGGGCTTCGGCCCGCTCGCGCCCTTCCCGTCGCCGTCCCCGTCGTCCGGGGTGGCGGGGACGTCGATGCGCACCGGCCCGCGTGACGCGCCGGTCCCGTCCGCCGGCTGGACCGTGCACCCGCCGGCCGCCACCACCGCCACGAGCGCCGCCGGCGCGGCCACTGCTCTTCGCATGCTCTTGGTACGCATCCAGACCCCCCTCGTCTCACCACGTCACCCGAGATGCTCCCCGGACATGGCCGCCGCCGAACCCGATGCTCGCTGACCTGGGCGGTTGCCTTGTATGGGTGAGCGAAGGCGGCAGTGCCGCGCCCCCGGTCACGCTCATGGGGGTGAGCCCCTGAAAAGAAGGACGCCGTGGCTGTACTGCAACACGAGCTGACGTTGGGTGAAGCCGCCGACCTGCTCTCCCGTGCACTGCCTGGGCACCGCGTGGAGATTCTCCAGGGGAGGCTCACTGCGACACCGCCGCCGGACGGCCCGCATGCGCTGTCGTTGACTTGGCTGGTCGAGGCGTTCTACGACGCGGAGGTCCAGAACATGGGACTGAGAAGCGTCCAGGGCGTCGGCCTCTGGCTGCCGACCGTGGCCGACGACTACGCGGTCCCCGACTTCTCGGTCGTCGACGAGGACTTTTGTGATGCCCTCGTCCAGCGGAACTGCTACGCCCCGAACGTCTTCCGGACGGTCGTCGAGGTGACGTCCTCGAACTGGTCCGACGACCTCGGCCCCAAGGTGGAGTGCTACGCCGAGGCCGGCGTCCCGGTCCACGTCGTGGTCGACCGCAAGCACGGCGAGGTGCTGCTGCACGAGGATCCCGTCGGCGGGAGGTACGGCGCGCCCCGGCGCTTCCGGCGCGGCGAGAGCGTACCTGTCCCGCAGTCCGTCGGCGTCACCCTCGACCTGCCCGTCGACACCCTCCTCGACGGCGACGCCCGACCGGTCCGTCCCGTCCCCCGAAAGCCGGAACCGGAGTGTCGTACCCCCGTGCGACACTCCTGCCATGTTCGGCGTCATCGATCTCCCCACCTACCTGGCAGGCGTCGCCCTGATCGTCCTGCTGCCCGGTCCCAACTCCCTGTACGTCCTCTCCGTCGCCGCCCGGCGCGGCGTACGGGCCGGGTACACGGCCGCCGCCGGCGTGTTCTGCGGGGACACCGTGCTGATGACGCTCTCGGCGGCCGGGGTCGCCTCCCTGCTGCAGGCCAACGCCGTGCTCTTCGGCATCGTCAAGTACGTCGGCGCCGGCTATCTGACCTGGCTGGCGATCGGGATGCTGCGCGCCGCGTGGGGGATGTGGCGGACGCGCGGGGAGCGGGCCGCCGACGAGGCCGGGGTCCGGGCCGCCGCCGCCCCCGACGAGCGGCCCTTCCGCCGCGCCCTGGTCGTGAGCCTGCTCAACCCGAAGGCGATCCTGTTCTTCATCGCCTTCTTCGTGCAGTTCGTCGACCCGGGGTACGCCTATCCCGCCCTCTCCTTCGCCGTGCTGGGTGCCTTCGCGCAGGCGGCCAGCTTCCTCTACCTCAGTGCCCTGATATTCAGCGGCACCAGGCTGGCCGAGGCCTTCCGCCGCCGGAAGCGGCTGTCGGCGGGGGCGACCTCGGCGGCGGGTGCGCTGTTCCTCGGGTTCGCGGTGAAACTGACGCTGGCGAGCGCGTAGGCGACCGGCGGCAGGGGAGGGGCGGCCGGGAAGGGGCGTCAGCCCTTCCGCCGTACCGTCTGGCGCAGTGCCCGCACGCGCCGCACCACCCGGCGCGCGGTGGCGTTGTGCGGCAGGAACGACAGCCGGTCCGGGATGCCGCCGGGCAGGGCCAGTGAGGTGAGCCGCTTGCGCTTGAAGTAGCGGAGGGTGCGGGGACCGAGGCGGCTGCGCAGGTACTCCTCCGCCGGTGGGCGGAGCCGGGAGTGGATCTGCGGCTGCATCGCGAAGCTCACCGCGGTGACCAGCCCGGTCAGCGTGTCGGCCGGGACGGGCTCCTCCCCCTCCCCGGCCTCCAGGTCGGGCAGCACGGCGTCCGCCAGCACGGCCGGCACCCGGTTGCTGTTCTGGTAGGGGGCGAGCCGGTCCAGGAGCGAGGCGGTGTCGACGCGGGCGGCCGGCAGGCCGTAGAAGGCGGAGGCGGTGAACAGCGCGGTCGAGAAGCAGCCGACGACCAGACCGGGCCGGGCCTTGTCGAACAGCACCTCGGCGGGGACCGGCGCGTCCAGCACGGTGAGGTCGACGCCGAGCTTCTCCGCCTCGGCCTCCAGGGCGCGGCCGTAGCGGGCCGGCGCCGTGGGGTGCGGCTTGAAGACGACGGACCGGTGCCCGCGCCCGACCGCCCCGCGCATCATCCGCACGTGCAGTGCCTCTTCCTCCTCGGGGGAGAGGACGTCCAGCGCGGACAGGTACTGGCCGAGCAGCAGCGCCGCGTCGTCCGGCAGGGCGGGCAGCGCGGGGAGCGCCTCCGCGATCTCGCCCATCACCTTCAGGAACGCGGGCGTGGGCACCTGTCGCGCCGGTACGCCGAACTCGGACAGCAGCATCGGCGTGAGCCCCGGCACCAGGTCCAGGTGGAGCAGGCGCCGCACCCGCGTGCCGATCAGCGGGTGCAGCTTGTTGCGGGTGGGGCCGTAGCTCATCAGACCGTCGGCGTAGACGTCGATCGGGGCGCCGGTGAACAGTTCGGCCACGGTGAGGGCGGGGGCGACCTGGAGCGACTCCAGGACCAGTTCGACCCGGTCGTCGTCCAGGTCCCACAGCTTCCGCAGGTACCGCTCCAGGAGGGGGACGTCCTGGGCGCGCGGTGTCCAGGCCCCGGGGTGGAAGGGGCGGATGACCTCGTTCCAGGACAGGACCTCGTCGAAGTGGCCGCGCAGCGGCCCGAAGCCGGGCAGCGTGTCGAGGGAGGGGGAGGTCTCCGGGACGCCGGCGTTGTTGAAGACCAGCAGCAGCCGCCGGTCCGGCTCCGTGAACAGGTCGGACTCGATGGCGGCCGCCAGGGTGGCGGCCCCGTACAGCGTCGAGGCGCAGAAGATCTGGGTGGTCCGGGGCATCAGACGGCCGCCTTCGCTGTCGAGGTCCGGCGCAGCCGCCGCAGCTTGGAGGAGCGGCGCAGGTCCATGGTGTCCAGTACGTCGGCGAGGATGTCCTGCGGCAGGCGCTGTATCGCGGCCGCGCTCATCGCCCGCATCCGCCTGGCCACGGACGGTTCGAACTTGCCGTCGTTCAACAGGTGGTGGGCGATGATCGCGCAGTAGGTGCGCACCGCCTTGGGCAGCAGCCGGTCGGCGTCCCGGTCCGCGGCCGTCTCCTGGACGACCTGGTCGAAGGCGCGGATGAAGTCCAGCTGGCGCACGTCGCCGATCTGGGTCAGGGAGGAGGCGACGCCGCGCCGGTAGAACACGCCGAGGAGGCTCACCGCGGCGAACGACTCCGCCTCACGGTGCAGCTTCCAGATCCACGGCCGGTCCTCGGCGGTGCGCAGCCCGTCCGTGAAGTGCAGCAGGCCCTTCTCGAGCAGCCGGCGGTGGTAGACGCCGGCCCAGGCGTACGCGTAGTCGACGGACGTGGTGCGGTCGGCGGGCAGGATCGCGTCCCGCGGGTTCGTGACGACGCCCCGCAGGCCGTGCGGCACCCGGTGGAGCGTGCGGCCCCGCGCCTTGCACTGCACGTGGTCGGTGCGCAGGAAGTCGCAGCCCAACTCCTCGATGGCGGCGACGAGTTGCCCGTAGTACCCCGGGGCCACCCAGTCGTCGCCGTCGAGGAAGGCCAGGTACTCGCCGCGGGCGGCGTCGATCCCGGTGTTGCGTGCCGTCGCCAGGCCGCCGTTCTGACCGTGACGGATCAGTACCGAGCCCGGGAGTTCGCGTTCCGCGCGGGCGAGCACCTGCGGCGTTCCGTCCGTCGAACAGTCGTCGACGAGTATGAACTCGAAGTCCTCGCGCGCGTTGGCGCGCAGGCTCCTCAAGGTGTCGGGCGCGTACTGCTGCACGTTGTAGAACGGCACGATGACGGAGAGCTTGGGCACACCCGAACGTTATGCGGTGGCCCGGCACTCCGTCTGGCCGATGGGGGGATACAGGATGAACCAAAGGTGTCGGAACGGTGAATCACGTCTACTTCGAGACTGATCTGTGGCCGGTTCTTTTCCCGTCGGTGTTCTGTTAACCAATTGTTGTGTTCAGGTTGACCCAAGATGCGCAATCGCTTCTTAGCGTCTAGGGGTGCCAGCAAGTACCAGGAAGCCCTTGCGGATCGCCGTCCTCGCGGATTCGGACACCCGGTGGAAGTGGGGTGCGCTCACCGCGCACCGTATCGCTCCGGATGACTCGGACATCCGTCTGGACGGCTATCTCCTGCGCGGTCGTGCCACCCCCACGGCCCGCCAGCTCGACGAGGTCGGCATCCGCGCGGACACGCTCCGCGAGGTCACCGGCGTGGAGTTCCTGCGGACGATGACGAGAGCCACCGGCGACGCGGCGGAGGGGACCGGCGCCGACGAGCCGTACGACATCGTTGTACTCGCCCTCGTCGGCGGCGGCGTCCAGGCCATGCTGCACGGCCTCAGGAGCGCCTGGGGCAGCCGGACCGACCGGCCCGTCGTCGTCACCGGCTACGTCGGCGTCGTCTACGAGAAGCTCGCCGACGGACTGCTGCTGCGGCACGGCGCGGACCTCGTCCTCGCCAACTCCCGGCAGGACGCGGAGCGTTTCCGGGCCGTGTACGAGGGGGTCGGCGCCGACGCGTCCTCGGTGACGGAGGTGGCGCTGCCGTTCCTGGGCGGCGCGGACTACACCGGTGAGCACGACCCGTACACGGTCGTCTTCGCGGCCCAGCCCTCCGTGCCGGAGAACCGCAGGGACCGTACGTACCTGCTGAACCGGCTGATCCAGCACGCCCGGCTGCACCCCGAGCGCGAGGTGCTGCTGAAGCTGCGCTCCAAGCCGGGCGAGCACACCACCCACATCGAGGAACTGCCGTACCAGAAGCTGGCGCAGAAGACCGATCTGCCGGCCAACTTCCGCCTGGTCTACGGCAACATGGGCGAGGTCCTCGACCGCACCGACCTGCTCGTCACGGTCAGCTCCACGGCCGCCCTGGAGTCCCTGCACCGCCGTATCCCCACGGTCGTCCTCACCGACCTGGGCATCCGCGAGGCCCTCGGCAACCACCACTTCGTGGGCTCCGGCTGTCTCGCCTCCTGGAACCAGCTCGACGAGGGGCACCAACCGACGCCCGACCCCGAGTGGGTCGCCCGGCAGGGCGTCGCTGCCGATGGGGCGTACGAGACGGCCTTCGACGCGGCGCGCGAGCGCATCACGAAGCTCCTCGGAGCCGAGGCGCTCCCCCCGCTCGCCCCGTACTACACGCCCGTCACCGCGCCCGGCTACCTGCCCGGCATCCTCGCCCGTCACCACCTCGGCCCGGACGGCGCCCCGCTGCCCGGAGCACCCGCCGCCGACAAGGAGCCCAGCCCCGTGCGCCAGATCGTGCGCCGGGCGGCGCGCGGCGCCTACCGGCACGGCGTGCAGCGGGTGGCACCCGTCATCCGGCGGATGGGGGAGCTGTGAGCACGGCCGGCCCACGATCCGGTGCACGGGCCGGACAGGCCCTCGTCCCTTCGCAAGGAGTACAGTCCATGTCCCACCCCGAGGCGGGCAGCCCGGCGCCGGTGCGCCGCGTACTCGCCGTGATTCCCGCGCGCGGCGGCTCCAAGGGCGTCCCCGCGAAGAACCTCGCCCCGGTCGGCGGCGTCCCGCTCGTGGTCCGCGCGGTCAACGAGTGCCGGGCCGCCCGCCTGGTGACGGACGTGGTGGTCTCCACCGACGACCACACCATCGCCGCCGCCGCCCGCGAGGCCGGGGCCGAGGTGGTGCTGCGCCCGGCCGCCATCGCCGGTGACACCGCCACCTCCGAGGCCGCCGTGCTGCACGCCATGGACGCCCACGAGGCGCTCCACGGCACCCCGGTGGACGTGGTGCTGCTCGTCCAGTGCACCAGCCCGTTCATCGTCCGCGAGGACATCGACGGGGTGGTCGCCGCCATCGTGGAGCGGGGCGCCGACACGGCGCTCACCGTCGCGCCCTTCCACGGCTTCATCTGGCGCGACGCGGCCGACGACCCCGCGGTCGCCGAGCCGGCCCGCACCGAGGCAGTCGGCGGCGGCACCGCGGTCGCCGAGACCACCGGCACGCACAGCGGGTACGGCGTCAACCACGACAAGTCGTTCCGCCCGCGCCGCCAGGACCGCCCCCAGGACCTCCTGGAGACGGGCGCCGCGTACGCCATGGACGCGGCCGGGCTGCGCGAGCACAAGCACCGCTTCTTCGGCCGTACGGAACCGGTGCGCACCGACCCGGCCCGCGTGCTGGAGATCGACGACCCGCACGACCTGGCCCGCGCCCGGGCCCTGGCGCCGCTGTTCGACAACGAAAGGGCGGGCGCCACCACCCTCCCGACCGCCGCCGACATCGACGCGGTCGTCCTCGACTTCGACGGCACCCAGACCGATGACCGGGTGCTCGTCGACTCCGACGGACGGGAGTTCGTCTCCGTGCACCGCGGGGACGGACTCGGCATCGCGGCCCTCCGCAGGAGCGGCCTGAAGATGCTGATCCTGTCCACGGAACAGAACCCGGTCGTCGCCGCCCGCGCACGGAAGCTCGAGCTCCCCGTGCTGCACGGCATCGACCGGAAGGACCTCGCACTGAAGCAGTGGTGCGAGGAGCAGGGCATCGCGCCGGAGCGCGTGCTCTACGTCGGCAACGACGTGAACGACCTCCCGTGCTTCGCCCTCGTGGGCTGGCCCGTGGCGGTCGCGAGCGCCCACGACGTCGTACGCGGCGCCGCCCGCGCGGTCACCACCGTCCCCGGTGGCGACGGCGCGATCCGAGAGATCGCCAGCTGGATCCTCGGCCCTTCTCTCGACTCCCTCGACAGGTAAGGAACTTCTCCGCCATGACCACCAACAACCGTCTGCGCAAGTTCGGTTCCAAGACCGCCGGCCCCGGCCAGCCCGTCTACGTCACCGGCGAGATCGGCATCAACCACAACGGCGACCTCGAGAACGCGTTCAAGCTGATCGACGTGGCCGCGGAAGCCGGCTGCGACGCGGTCAAGTTCCAGAAGCGCACCCCGGAGATCTGCACCCCGCGCGACCAGTGGGACATCGAGCGCGACACCCCCTGGGGCCGGATGACCTACATCGACTACCGTCACCGCGTGGAGTTCGACGAGGACGACTACCGCAAGATCGACGAGTACTGCAAGGAGAAGGGGATCGACTGGTTCGCCTCCCCGTGGGACACCGAGGCCGTCGCCTTCCTGGAGAAGTTCGACGTCCCGGCCCACAAGGTGGCGTCCGCGTCCCTGACCGACGACGAGCTGCTGCGCGCCCTGCGCGCCACCGGCCGTACGGTCATCCTCTCCACCGGCATGTCGACCCCGAAGCAGATCCGCCACGCGGTCGAGGTCCTGGGCAGCGACAACATCCTGCTCTGCCACGCCACGTCGACGTACCCGGCGAAGGCCGAGGAGCTCAACCTCCGCGTGATCAACACCCTCCAGCAGGAGTACCCGAACGTCCCGATCGGCTACTCCGGTCACGAGACGGGCCTGCAGACCACGCTCGCCGCGGTCGCCCTCGGCGCCACCTTCGTCGAGCGCCACATCACCCTGGACCGCGCGATGTGGGGCTCCGACCAGGCCGCCTCGGTCGAGCCGCAGGGTTTGGCGCGCCTCGTCCGTGACATCCGCATCATCGAGGCCTCGCTCGGCGACGGTGTGAAGAAGGTCTACGACTCCGAGCTCGGCCCGATGAAGAAGCTGCGCCGAGTCCAGGGCGTCGTCGCCGAGGCGGAGATCGCCGACGCGGCGGGCGAGCCGGTCTCGGTCTGACCCCCGCCCCCACGGACGAGACGGCCCCATGACGATGAGACCCCGCGCCGGAAACCCCGGTTCCCGCTCCCGCACTCTCGCCTTCGTCGAGAGCCCGGTCCAGCTGCTGAACGTCCTGGAGTGGGCGCACGCCCATGCCTCCGGTGCGACCGGGGACGGGGCCGCGGGCCCCGGGGAAGGCCCCGGCGCGGGGTCCTCCGGGGAGCCCGGGACCGCCGGCACGGGGATCACCCTCGTCGTCCTCTCGCCGAACGACCCCATGACCCGCGGCCAGCTCCGCCGCATGACGGAGCTGGCCCGGGAAGAGGGGCACGAGGTGCGGTGGGAGGAGGCACGGGGCGGCGCCACGGCCCCGTTCCGCACGATCGCCGGCCTCGCCCCCCTGCTGCGCGCCGCGCACCGGGTCGTCATGGGCGACCCGTTCTCCCGCTACGTGCAGCTCCTGCTGACCATCACCCACGCCGGGCAGCTCGTGGTCGTGGACGACGGCACGGCGACCATGGAGTTCGTCTCCCAGCTCGCCAACGGTGAGCGCCTGGTGCGCTGGCACCGCAAGGGCGGCCGGTCCGGCCCCCGCGACCTCGTCTTCGCCCCGGTGGCGTCCGCCGCCCGCAACCGGCTCACCCCCGGCCCGCACCGGCAGGTGGGGATCTTCTCCTCCATGCCGATCGAGCGGGTCCCCGAGGGCGTGACGGTCCGGGCGAACGACTTCGCCTGGACCCGCGCCCGCTTCGGCCCGCCGCGCGTCACCAGGAGCGCCGACCTCGTGGGCACCTCCCTGGTGGAGACGGGCGTGGTGGACGGCGACCGCTACCTGGAGGCGGTCCGGACGCTCGCCCGCACCCACGGCGCGGCCCGCTACTTCGCCCACCGCCGGGAGAGCAACGAGAAGCTCCGCCGCCTGGCCTCGGAGACGGGCCTGGAAGTGGTCCGTCCCGAGCTCCCCCTGGAACTGGTCGCCCGCCGCGGACCCATCGGCCGCACCGTGCTCAGCTTCCCGTCCACGGTCGTCCACACCCTGCCGCTGGCGCTCGCGGGCACGGACGTCAAGGTCGCCGTCTGCGACATAGACCCGGCCTGGCTCACCCGGCACGCCTCACCCGGCGCCCAGGGCTTCCTGGCCGGCGTCACGGGGAAGGCCCGTGACGTGCACCGGCTGTCGGCGGTGAGCACGGCCTGACCGCGGGACGGGCGCCTGCGGGACGAGCGCCGTAAAAAATCTTTTTCCGCGCGGCGGCAACCTCCCCGCCGTCGGTGACCACTTGAGGGCACAGCACGGTTCACCCCCCTCGAGAACCGTCACCGACGCACGAAGAGGCAGAGCACGTTGACCACGACGCACAGCAGCACGACCCGGCGCCCGAAGTCCCACAGGAAGACGAAGCTGCGGCTCCACGCGGCGCTGGCCACGCTGGCCGTCGCGGCCGGAACCGGTGTGTACCTGTCGGTGCCCGGGGAGGCGTCGGCGGCGGTGACCGGAAGCGCCACCGGGTACGCGACCCAGAACGGCGGCACCACCGGCGGCGCGGGCGGCAAGACGGTCCGCGCCACCACGGGCACCCAGATCCACGAGGCCCTGTGCGGCCGTGCCGCGGACGACACCCCGATCACCATCGAGGTCGAGGGCACCATCAACCACGGCAACACCGGCAAGGTGTCCGGGAGCAGCTGCAACACGGCCGCCGGTGTGATCGAGCTCAAGCAGGTCAGCAACGTCTCGATCGTCGGCGTCGGCAAGGGCGCCACGTTCGACCAGCTCGGCATCCACATCCGCGAGGCCAGCAACATCATCGTCCAGAACGTGACCGTCAGGAACGTCAAGAAGTCGGGCTCGCCCCTCTCCAACGGCGGTGACGCCATCAGCATGGAGAACGGCGTCCGCAACGTCTGGGTGGACCACGTCACGCTGGAGGCCTCGGGCGGCGAGTCGGAGGGCTACGACGGCCTCTTCGACATGAAGGACGACACCAAGTACGTGACGCTGTCCTACAGCGTCCTGCGCAACTCCGGCCGCGGCGGCCTCATCGGCTCCAGCGAGAGCGACCGCTCCAACAGCTTCATCACGTTCCACCACAACAAGTACGAGAACATCGACTCCCGGGCGCCCCTGCTGCGCGGCGGCACGGCCCACATGTACAACAACCACTACGTGAGCCTGAACAGCTCCGGCATCAACTCCCGCGCCGGCGCCAAGGCCAAGGTGGAGAACAACTACTTCGAGGACTCCAAGGACGTCCTCGGCACCTTCTACACCTCCGAGGCCGGCTACTGGCAGGTCGGCGGCAACACCTTCGACAACGTGACCTGGTCGAAGGCGAGCGGTGACAACAAGCCCGCCGGACCGGACCCGAAGTCCAACACCACCGTCACCGTCCCCTACACCGCCGAGCTCGACGCGGCGAGCTGTGTGCCGGCCATCGTGAGCGAGACGGCGGGTGCCGACAAGGGCCTGAAGGTGTCGGACGGCGAGTGCTCCACGCAGGCGCCGGCCCCGTCGGACCCGACCACCCCGGCCGACCCCGAGCCCGAGCCCACCGAGGCCGAGCCGGAGCCCACCGAGGCCGGGCCCACGCAGCCGGGCGGCACCAACCTCAGCATCGGGGCCGGCTCCGACGGCTCCGGCAGGGCCTCCGGCACGAGCTACGGGAACGTCCGCGACGGTGACCTGAACACCTACTGGTCGCCGAACGGCACCACCGGGTCCGTCTCGATCAAGTGGAGCTCCGCCACCGAGGTCTCCTCGATCGCCGTCCGCGAGGCGTCGGGCTCCGAGGGCACCATCGGGTCGTACCGGGTGCTCGACGGCGACACCGGCGCCGTCCTGGCCGCCGGCAGCGGTGCGGGCACGGTCTCCTTCGCCGGCACCTCGCTGCGCAAGATCACCTTTGAGATCACCGGCGCGGACGGCACGCCGAAGGTCGCCGAGTTCGAGACCTACGCCTAGCGGCGGCGCGCACGGAACGGGGGCCGCCGGACTCCGTCCGGCGGCCCCCGGCCGCGCTACTTGCCGCTGCCCTCCGCCAGCGTGTGCGCCACCAGGGCGTTCGCGTGCCCGTGGCCCAGGCCGTGCTCGCTCTTGAGCCAGGTCACGAGCTCCATGTGCCGGGTGAGCGGGGAGGAGCGGATCAGCTCCTTCCACTCCGCGACCGGGCGCCCGTACTTCTTCTCGATCGAGGGGAAGTAGCCGGCGGGGCCCTTCGCGGCGGACGTCGTCATCGTGTGCTCCTCGTGGGTCCGTACGGTGCTCGGCACGTGTTCTGTGCCGGATACGACCGCACGGGCCTACGGGACTCACCGCTTCCGATGTGACCGGTGAGGTGATGTGGATCACGCACGAGGGGGCCGTACCGCCGGCGGGACTTCCCGGTTCCGCTGGTCCGATCGGGACGATTCGTCCGCCACCCGTCCGTCGGCGGCGTCACCCGGCTGGCCCTCCGGCACGGGGGTCGCCGTGCGTGGCGGCACGCGATGCGTGGTGTTGCTGCAGGTCGGGGAGGCTGGGGAACCGCATGCGCGCCCCGGAGTGACGGCCCGGGCGCCGCGCCGGAAGGCCCTACGTGCCTGTTTCCGAACCGTCGTCCGGTAGTGGCCGTTCCCGGACGGGGCCGCACGGCGGCCGTGATATCCGTGGAGGACGGAGAACGCCGGGCACCCCCGGCCCATCCCAGCAGTGGACTGCGCGGTCATCCCGGCGGGCTGCGTGTGAGCGACCTCACAGTGGGCACACGCCCCAGTGGTCGACAAGATCCATTCGTCCGGTGAGCCGGGCGAGTTTACCCATCCCGATCGGTACCCATGCACCGCGCGGCCAGAATTATCTTCCCCTGACGGGCTGAAGTTTTGTTGATCGTGGGTTAGTTGGCCGCCCGATCGCCCTACTCTTCAAAGGGTGAACCAGCTGATGTCCCCAGAGTCCGAGGCCGAACACCCCGGGGGTGCCGTGCTCCCCGGCGCGCTGCCGGAAGCGCTGCGCGCCGAACTCGTCGCGTTCCGCCGCGACTTGCACATGCACCCGGAACTCGGCAACCAGGAGTTCCGTACGACCGCCGCGATCAAGGCCCGCCTGGAGCTGGCCGGGCTCGTACCCCGTGTGCTCGACGGCGGAACCGGTCTCGTCTGCGACATCGGCGAGGTGGACGCCGGGCGGCCCGTGGTCGCCTTCCGGGCCGACATCGACGCCCTGCCCATCCCCGACACCAAGACCGAGTGCGCCTACCGTTCCACGGTGCCCGACCGGGCGCACGCCTGCGGGCACGACGTGCACACCACCGTCGTCCTCGGCACCGGCCTGGTCCTGGCCGAGCTGCACCGGCAGGGCCGCCTGCCGCATCCCGTACGGCTGATCTTCCAGCCCGCCGAGGAGGTGCTGCCCGGCGGTGCCGCGGAGGCGATCAAGTCCGGCGTGCTCGACGGGGTGGGACGGATCGTCGCCGTGCACTGCGACCCCAGGGTCGAGGCCGGCCGCGTCGGACTCCGCGTCGGCCCGATCACCTCGGCCTGCGACCGGCTGGAGATCGCCCTCGACGGTCCCGGCGGGCACACCGCGCGCCCGCACCTGACCACCGACCTCGTCACCGCCGTGGCCCGGGTCGCCACCGACGTGCCCGCGATCGTCGCCCGGCGCGTCGACGCCCGCAGCGGGCTCTCCCTGACCTGGGGCCGCATCGAGTCCGGGCACGCCCCCAACGTGATCCCGCAGCACGCCGAGCTCTCCGGCACCGTGCGCTGCCTCGACCTCGCCGCCTGGCGCGAGGCGCCCGACGTGGTGCACGCCGCCATCGACGAGATCGCCAACCTGCACCGCGCCAAGTCCGAGATCACCTACGTCCGGGGCGTGCCGCCGGTCGTCAACGACCCGGACGTCACCGAGCTGCTGCGGAACGCCATGATCTCGCGGCGCGGCGCACAGTCCGTCGAGGGCACCGAGCAGAGCCTGGGCGGCGAGGACTTCTCCTGGTACCTGGAGCACGTCCCGGGCGCCATGGCCCGGCTCGGCGTCCGCAGGCCCGGCGACCGCCTCGTCCGCGACCTGCACCAGGGCGACTTCGACGCCGACGAGCACGCGATCACGGTGGGCGTCGAGCTGTTCACGGCGGCCGCGCTGCTGGACGCGGGCGACCGCCGCCCGTAGCCGGCCGCACCGGGCGCGAGGGGGCACCGGCAGGCCCGTTACGCCGTGTACCACCCCTTTCACGAGGGTGGTTCACCGGGGCGTAACGGGCCACCGGCACGAATGGATAACGGCACGGGAGAAGACCGTTCCCCGGAGTTTCTACGCGCGTTAATGTGCGCCGAACTCAGGCACCCAGAATGGGGAACTTCACGATGCGTCGGATATCCAGACTGACTCGCGCGGCGGTGGGGGCCGCGTCGCTCGCGCTCGCCGCCACGGCCTGCGGCGGCACGAGCAGCGAGGCCGGGAACGGCGGCGAGAGCGAGGGCGACAGGGGTCTCGCCATCGCGTACGACATCGGCGGCCGGGGCGACCAGTCCTTCAACGACGCCGCGTACGCGGGCCTGGAGCGGGCGAAGAAGGAGTTCGGCTACGAGACCGCCGACATCGAGCCCACCGAAGGTGAGATCGACGCGGACAAGGTGCAGCGCCTGACGTCGCTGGCCCGGCAGGGCTACAACCCCGTCATCGGGGTCGGCTACGCCTACGGCCCCGCGATGGAGCAGGTCGCCGCGGAGTACCCGGACACCACCTTCGGCATCGTGGACTCGGTCGTCGAGGGCGAGAACGTGGCCTCCCTGGTCTTCGCCGAGAACGAGGCCTCGTACCTCGCCGGTGTCGCCGCCGCCAAGGCCACCAGGACGAACACGGTGGGCTTCGTGGGCGGTGTGGACGTTCCGCTGATCCACAAGTTCGAGGCGGGCTTCACGCAGGGCGTCGAGGACACCGATCCCGAGGTCGAGGTCGAGTCGCAGTACCTGACCCAGACCGCGGAGGAGGGCGGCTTCGCCAGCCCCGACAAGGGCAAGGCCGCCGCCGAGGCGCAACTGGAGAAGGGCGCCGACGTCATCTACCAGGCCGCCGGTCTCTCCGGCCAGGGCGTGATCGAGGCCGCCGCCACCCGGAAGAAGTGGGCGATCGGAGTCGACTCGGACCAGTACGGGCAGGAGGCCCTCGCCGCGTACAAGGAGTACATCCTGACCTCGGCGCTCAAGGACGTCGGCGGTTCGGTGTACGCGCTCGCCAAGTCGGTGGAGGACGGCAAGCCGCTGACCGGCACGCAGACCTTCGACCTGGAGGCCGACGGCGTGGGCCTGGCCGAGAGCAACCCGGAGTTCGGAAAGGTCCCCGGCCTGAAGGACGCCGTGACCAAGGCCAAGGAGGCGATCATCGCCGGCACGATCGAGGTCCGTACGGAGCGGTAGGGGTGGGACCTGGGACCGGGCGCCGCGCACTCACGGGCGCCCGGTCCCAGGCGCACGCCGGGACCCGCAACCGGGCCGACGCCGGACGCCTCCGTACGGGGACGCGCCGGGCCGTGCCCGCTCCGGCGGGCGGGCGGGCGACGGCGCCGACCGCCTCGAACCCCGTCACGCACACACCCTGCGGAACCGTCCGACCGCCCTCCGCCACGGGCGTATAACAAGGTGGCGACAAGGTGCGCCGCGTATATAACAAGGTGGACAGAAGGGGTTTTCTCGGCGGTCTACGCGCGTTAATGTGCGGCGGAGCCAGAGCCAGCGCCGCAGCCGATCCAGCCGGGCGCTTGTACGACAGGAGCAACACCATGCGCCGGGTTTCCCGCCTCACGGTCGCGGGCGCAGCGACCGCCTCACTCGCCCTCGCCCTCTCCGCCTGTGGCGGCACCTCCACCGAGAGCTCGTCCTCCGGGTCCGACGGCAAGAACAAGGGCCTCGCCATCGCGTACGACATCGGCGGCCGCGGCGACCAGTCCTTCAACGACGCCGCGTACACGGGCCTTGAGCAGGCGAAGAACGAGTTCGGCTACGAGACCGCCGACGTCGAGCCCACCGACGGTGAGACCGACGCCGACAAGACGCAGCGCCTCGTCTCGCTGGCCAAGCAGGGCTACAACCCCATCGTCGGCGTCGGCTACGCCTACGCGCCGGCCATCAAGGAGGCCGCGGCGAAGTACCCGGACACCACGTTCGGCATCGTCGACGACTCCACCATCGAGGCCGACAACGTCGCCGACCTCGTCTTCGCCGAGGAGGAGGCCTCCTACCTCGCCGGTGTCGCCGCCGCGAAGAAGAGCGAGACGAACGTCGTGGGCTTCGTGGGCGGCGTGGACAACCCGCTGATCCACAAGTTCAAGGCCGGCTTCGAGCAGGGTGTCAAGGACACGAACCCGAAGGCCACGGTGCTGTCGCAGTTCCTGACCCAGACGGCCGAGGAGGGCGGCTTCTCCAGCCCCGACAAGGGCAAGGCTGCCGCCGAGGGCCAGATCGAGAAGAAGGCCGACGTGATCTACGCCGCCGCCGGTCTCTCCGGCCAGGGCGTGATCGAGGCGGCCGCGGCCAA
Organism: Streptomyces ruber; assembly: GCF_014648075.1. Lineage (GTDB taxonomy): Bacteria > Actinomycetota > Actinomycetes > Streptomycetales > Streptomycetaceae > Streptomyces > Streptomyces ruber. The sequence goes on from NZ_BMQK01000001.1 coordinate 542,623, forward strand.
CGAGATCTGGGCGATCGGCGTCGACTCCGACCAGTACCAGCAGGAAGCCCTCGCCGCGTACAAGGACCACATCCTCACCTCGGCCACGAAGGGTGTCGCCAAGGCGGTGTACAACCTCGCGAAGTCGGTCGAGGACGGCAAGCCCGAGACGGGTATCGTCAGGGGCGATCTGAAGAGCGGTGAGATCGGCCTCGCGGACTCGAACCCCACGTTCAAGGGCGACGCCGAGCTCCAGAAGGCCGTCGAAGAGGCCAAGGAGAAGATCATCAGCGGCGAGATCAAGGTCAAGTCCAGCTGACACGGCAACACAGCAGGAGCACGAGCAGCCAGTGACCGCGGGGTTACGACCGCTCGACGGGGTGTGGGAAGGCCGGCTTCCCGCACCCCGTTTCGCAGCGGTGGGTCGCCCCCTTTTGTATGTCGTAGGGGCGCTACGCGCGTAGACGACCCCCTTTCCCCAGGAGAGTGCGTTATCAACGCGTCCAGCAGCCCTCCCAGCCCTCCGGCCGGCGCGGCGGACGGCGGTCGGGCGACCGCCGTCGAGCTCGCCGGAATCACCAAACGCTTCCCGGGCGTCGTGGCCAACCACGACATCCACCTCACCGTCCGCAAGGGCACCGTCCACGCCCTCGTCGGTGAGAACGGCGCCGGCAAGTCGACGCTGATGAAGATCCTCTACGGCATGCAGAAGCCGGACGAGGGCACCATCGCGATCGACGGCGAGCAGGTCTCCTTCTCGTCCCCCGCCGACGCCATCGCCCGCGGCATCGGCATGGTCCACCAGCACTTCATGCTCGCCGACAACCTCACGGTGCTGGAGAACGTGGTTCTCGGCAGCGAGAAGCTGTACGGCATCGGCGGCAGGGCACGGCGCAAGATCTCGGAGATCTCCGACCGGTACGGCCTCGGAGTGCGCCCCGACCTCCTGGTCGAGGAGCTCGGCGTCGCCGCCCGTCAGCGCGTGGAGATCCTGAAGGTCCTCTACCGCGGCGCCACGACCCTGATCCTCGACGAGCCCACCGCGGTGCTCGTGCCGCAGGAGGTCGACGCCCTCTTCGAGAACCTGCGCGAGCTGAAGGCCGAGGGCCTCTCCGTCATCTTCATCTCTCACAAGCTGGGCGAGGTGCTGTCGGTCGCCGACGAGATCACGGTCATCCGGCGCGGCACGACGGTCGGCACGGCCGTCCCCGCCGAGACCACCCCCCGCCAGCTCGCCGAGCTGATGGTGGGCAGCGAGCTGCCGACGCCCGAGACCACCGAGTCCACGGTCACCGACCGTCCGGTGCTCACCGTGAAGGACCTGCGCCTGGAGACGGCCGGCGGCAAGGCCCTGCTGGACGACATCACCTTCACCATCCACGCGGGCGAGGTCCTGGGACTCGCCGGCGTCGAGGGCAACGGCCAGACCGAGCTGGTCGACGCGCTCATCGGCCTCAAGCACGCCGACTCCGGCACCATCGCGCTGGCCGAGGACGAGATCACCGCCTGGCCCACGCGCAGGCGCCGCGAGCAGGGCGTCGGCTACATCCCCGAGGACCGTCACCGCCACGGTCTGCTCCTGGAGGCGCCCCTCTGGGAGAACCGCATCCTCGGCCACGTCACCGAGAAGCCCAACGCCAAGGGCGTCTGGCTGGACCCGAAGGCGGCCCAGGAGGACACGCGGCGCATCGTCGAGGAGTACGACGTGCGCACCCCCGGCATCGACGTCACCGCCGCCTCCCTCTCCGGCGGCAACCAGCAGAAGCTGATCGTCGGCCGCGAGATGAGCCACAAGCCGCGCTTCCTCATCGCCGCGCACCCCACCCGCGGCGTGGACGTCGGCGCGCAGGCCCAGATCTGGGACCAGATCCGCGAGGCCCGCCGCGAGGGCCTGGCGGTGCTGCTGATCTCCGCCGACCTGGACGAGCTGATCGGCCTCTCCGACACGCTCCGCGTCATCTACAACGGCAGGCTGGTCGCGGACGCCGACCCGGCCACGATCACCCCGGAAGAGCTCGGCTCGGCGATGACCGGTGCGGCCACCGGGCACCTGGAGCACGAGGCGCCTCCGGCGGACGGCCGGAAGTCCGACCCCGCAGCCGTCCGTGAGGACACCGCCCCGGAAGACGAGGCCCGCTGATGAAGAAGTTCGACAAGGAGCGCGTGCTCCTCGCGGTGGCCGGGCCGGTCATCGCGCTCGCCGTGGCCTTCGCCCTGACCTCGATCGTGCTGATCGCGTCGGGCAAGAACCCGGTCGAGCCGTACACGCTGATGTTCGAGCAGGCCACGTACTCCGACATCCAGGTCCTGATCATCAACCAGGCCTCGATGTACTACATCGCGGCCCTCGCGGTGGCCATCGGCTTCCGGATGAACCTGTTCAACATCGGCGTCGACGGCCAGTACCAGCTCGCCGCCATGGCCGCCGCGATCGTCGGCGCCCACGTGGCGCTGCCGGCGCCCCTGCAGATCCCGCTGCTGCTCCTGACCGCGCTGCTCACCGGCGCGTTCTGGTCGGGCATCGCCGGTGTCCTGAAGGTCACCCGCGGGGTCAGCGAGGTCGTCGCGACGATCATGCTCAACTCGATCGCGACCGCCGTCATCGGCTACCTCTGGCTGCCCACCGTCTTCGGCGTCAAGGTCGGCAACAACAACACCACCGGCGAGATGCACGAGTCCGGCTGGCTCCCCGGCATCGACATGGGCGCGGCCGGCGAGATCTACGGCTTCGTGATCATCGCCGTCCTGCTCGGCATCGGCTACTGGGTCGTCCTCAACCGCACCCGCTTCGGCTTCGACCTGCGCGCCTCCGGCGCCTCGGAGAGCGCCGCCGCGGCCAGCGGTGTCGACCCCAAGCGCATGGTGCTCACCGCCATGCTGATCTCCGGCGCGATCTCCGGTCTCGCGGGCCTGCCGATCCTCCTCGGCGACACCCACACGTACAGCCTCAACTTCCCGACCGGCATCGGCTTCCTGGGCATCGGCATCGCCCTGCTCGGCCGCAACAACCCCACCGGTATCGCCTTCGCCGCCCTGCTGTGGGCCTGGCTCGACAAGGCCTCGCCCGAGCTGGACTTCCACGGGTACGACAAGGAGATCGCGGTGATCATGCAGGGGATCATCGTCCTCGCGGTCGTGGTCTCCTACGAGGCCGTCCGCGAGTGGGGCCTGCGCCGCCAGCAGCGCCGGGTCGGCGCGGAGCTCGCGGCCGGACACGTCCTCGGCGCGGCCTCCGCCGCCTCCGCCAACAACTCCGAGAAGCAGGAGGTGGCGGGCCGATGACCACCGCGACCGACCTCAACCAGCCCACACGCGAGTCCGCCGCGCCCACCGGCCGCCGGCTGTCGCTGCCCGTCGTCCTGCTGATCATCGCGGGCGGGCTGGCCCTGACCTCGCTCGTCCGCATCATCACCGGCGCCGACGGCATCACCAACGTCAGCCAGATGTCCACCGCGCTGGAGCTGGCCGTCCCGATCGGCCTGGCCGGCCTCGGCGGCCTGTGGGCCGAACGCGCGGGCGTCGTCAACATCGGCCTCGAGGGCATGCTGATCCTCGGCACCTGGTTCGGCGCCTGGGCCGGCTACCAGTGGGGCCCCTGGACCGGCGTCGTGCTCGGCATCGTCGGCGGCGCCATCGGCGGCCTGCTGCACGCGATCGTCACCGTCACCTTCAACGTGAACCACATCGTCTCCGGTGTGGCGATCAACATCCTCGCCCTCGGCGCCACCCGCTACCTCGCCCCGCTCGCCTTCGAGGGCGTCCCGGGCGGTACGGCCAAGCAGTCCCCGCCGGTGGACTCCCTCGGCGACTTCACGGTGCCGGGACTGTCGTCCGCGCTCAGCGATCTCAACGGCCACGGCTGGTTCCTGATCTCCGACATCGCGGGCCTGCTCGGCGGCCTCGTCACCAACGTCTCCTGGCTGACCCTGATCGCCGTCGCGCTGATCCCGGCCACCTGGTGGATCCTGTGGCGCACCCCGTTCGGCCTGCGTCTGCGGTCCTGCGGCGAGAACCCGGTCGCGGCCGAGTCCCTCGGCGTGAACGTCTACAAGTACAAGTACCTCGCCGTGATCATCTCCGGCGGCCTGGCCGGCCTCGGCGGCGTCTTCCTCTCCATCGTGGCCAACCCCTTCTACCTGGAGGGCCAGACCAGCGGCCGCGGCTACATCGGTCTCGCCGCGATGATCTTCGGCAACTGGATGCCGGGCGGCCTCGCCCTCGGCGCCGGCCTGTTCGGCTACACCGACAGCCTCAACCTGCGCGGCGGCTCCGCGAACGTCCACGCGCTGCTGCTGCTCGCCGCGATCCTGCTGGTCATCGGCGCGATCTGGCTGGCGATCCGGAAGAAGTACGTGCCGGCCGTGATCACCGCCGTCATCGGCGTGCTGTTCTTCGTCTGGTACGCGACCACCAACGAGGTGCCCAACCAGGTCGTCTCCGCCACGCCCTACGCGATCACGCTGGTCGTCCTCGCGCTCTCCGCGCAACGGCTGCGGGCACCGAAGGCCGGCGGCATGCCGTACCGGAAGGGGCAGGGCAAGTGACGGCCGCCGCGTCCGCCGGAGTGGACTGGGAGGCGCTGCGCGCGGTGGCCCGGTCCGCCATGTCCCGGGCCTACGCCCCGTACTCCGGCTATCCGGTCGGCGTCGCCGCCCTGGTCGACGACGGCCGCACCGTCTCCGGCTGCAACGTCGAGAACGCCAGCTACGGGCTCGGCCTGTGCGCCGAGTGCGGACTCGTCTCCGAGCTGCAGAACACCGGCGGCGGCCGGCTGACGCACTTCACCTGCGTCGACGGCGCGGGCGAGATCCTCGTCCCGTGCGGCCGCTGCCGCCAGCTGCTGTACGAGTTCGGCGGGCCGGACCTGCTGCTGGAGACCCCGGCGGGCATCCTGCCGCTGTCGGAGATGCTGCCGCAGGCCTTCGGCCCGGAACATCTCACCCAGTAGGACCCTGTACGTCCCCGTGGCCCCTCCGAGCTGCCCGCACGCCGTTCGGAGGGGCCGCCCCCTTCGCACTCCCGGAAGGAAACCCCTCACCATGGCCATGGACGCCATCTCCGTCATCCGCACCAAGCGGGACCGCGGCGAGCTCAGCGACGCGCAGATCGACTGGGTCATCGACGCGTACACCCGCGGGGAGGTCGCCGACGAGCAGATGTCCGCGCTCGCGATGGCCGTCCTCCTCAACGGCATGAACCGCCGGGAGATCGCCCGCTGGACGGCGGCGATGATCGCCTCCGGCGAGCGCATGGACTTCTCGTCCCTCACCCGCCCGACCGCCGACAAGCACTCCACGGGCGGCGTCGGCGACAAGATCACGCTCCCGCTGGCCCCGCTGGTCGCGGCCTGCGGCGCCGCCGTGCCCCAGCTCTCGGGCCGCGGCCTCGGCCACACCGGCGGCACCCTCGACAAGCTGGAGTCGATCCCCGGCTGGCGGGCGCTCCTGTCCAACGAGGAGATGCTGTCCGTCCTCGACGGCGTCGGCGCGGTGATCTGCGCCGCCGGTGACGGCCTCGCCCCCGCCGACAAGAAGCTGTACGCGCTCCGCGACGTCACCGGCACGGTCGAGGCCATCCCGCTGATCGCCTCCTCGATCATGTCCAAGAAGATCGCGGAGGGCACGGGCTCCCTCGTCCTGGACGTGAAGGTCGGCTCCGGCGCCTTCATGAAGACCCTGGACGACGCCCGCGAACTGGCCTCCACGATGGTCGGCCTCGGCACGGACCACGGCGTGAGGACGGCCGCGCTCCTCACCGACATGTCCACCCCGCTCGGCCTGACCGCGGGCAACGCCCTGGAGGTCCGCGAGTCGGTCGAGGTCCTGGCGGGCGGCGGCCCGGCGGACGTCGTCGAGCTGACGGTCGCCCTCGCCCGCGAGATGCTCGACGCGGCCGGCATCAAGGACGCGGACCCCGCGAAGGCCCTCGCGGACGGCTCGGCGATGGACGTGTGGCGCCGCATGATCGCGGCCCAGGGCGGCGACCCGGACGCGGAACTGCCCACGTCGAAGGAGCAGCACGTCGTGAAGGCGGGCGCCTCCGGCGTCCTCACCCGCCTCGACGCCTACGACATCGGCCTCGCCGCCTGGCGCCTGGGCGCCGGCCGCGCCCGCAAGGAGGACCCGGTGCAGGCGGCGGCGGGCGTGGAGCTGCACGCCAAGCCGGGCGACACGGTCACCGAGGGCCAGCCCCTGCTGACCCTCCACACGGACACCCCCGAGCGCTTCGCGTACGCGCTGGAGGCGGTGGAAGGTTCGTACGACGTCGCGGCGCCCGGCACGGACTTCACGCCGTCGCCGGTGGTGCTGGAGCGAATCGCCTGATCAGCCGCCTGATCAGGGGAACCCTCGTTCGGGTGAACGGGATCGGTGGACCGCCGCCGGTCCCGTTCGGCATGCTGGGATCGGTGATGACCGTTAGGAGACCGCCATGAGCGCACTCACCGTGAGCCACGAACCCGAGCAGAGCTGGGACGACCTCGTCCGGTTCTGGGAGGAGATGGACTGGCCCGAGGGCAGCAAGGTGGAGATCATCGAGGGGATCATCACCGTGTCACCCGCTCCCGCGCCGCGCCACAACTTCATCGCTTCGCGTATCCACCGCCGCCTCTACTCAGTGCTCTCGGAGGACTGGGAGGTCTACCAGACAATGGCGATCGCGGTGCCGTCCCGTCTGGGCATGTTCATCCCGGACGTGGTGGTGGCTCCGGTGGACGTGACCCTGAACTCCGAATCCCACGTCCCCGCCCCCCTCGCCGAACTCGTCGTAGAGGTCACCTCCAAGTCCAACGCCCGCCACGACCGCGTCAGCAAGCCCGCCGCCTACGCCGCCGCGGGCATCCCGCTCTACCTCCTCGTCGACCGCTGGGCCCCCGGAGGCCCCACCGCGACCCTCTACGGCGAACCGAGGGGCGACGTCTACCGCACCCTGAGCGCCGTCAAGTTCGGCGAGAAACTCAGGCTCCCCGCCCCCTTCGACCTCGACCTCGACACCGGCGAGTTCCCCGAGGGCTGAGGCCGGCGGCCCGGCTCACCCGAGCAACGCCGCCACCACCACCAGCACCGGCACGGACACCACCGTCGACAACAGCACCGCGTCCCGCGCCAGCCGCTCCGCCACCCGGTACTGACTGGCGTACGTGTACAGGTTCTGCGCCGCCGGCAGCGCCGACGTCACCACCACGTCCAGCAGGTGCGCGCCGCGCAGGCCGAAGACCCCCGCGGCCAGCGCCCACGCGGCCACCGGCTGGCCCACCGTCTTCAGCGCCACCGAGAGCAGCACCGGGTACCGGTCCGGGCCCCGGGCGGGCATCGTGCTGCCGCACAGGGATATGCCGAACGCCATCAGGACCGCCGGCACGGACATGTTGCCGATGAGGGTCAGCGGGTCCATGACCGGGCCCGGCACGTGCAGGCCGGTCGCCGCGACCACCACGCCCGCGAGCGAGCCGATGGCGATGGGATTGCGCAGGGGGCTCGTCAGCCGCCGCCACAGGGGCTCGTGCGCCTCCCTGCCCGCCAGGTCCAGGATCGTCAGCGCGACGGGCGTGAGCAGCACGAGCTGGAACAGCAGCACCGGCGCCACCAGCGAGGCGTCGCCGAGGACGTACACGGCGATCGGAATGCCGAGGTTGCCGGAGTTGACGTAACTGGAGCACAGCGCGCCGATCGTGGTCCGGCCGATGCCCCAGCCCCGTACGACGCCCACCGCGACGAAGACGCCCGCCGCCACCGCCGTGCTGAGCGCCGTGACCAGGAGGCGGCTGGAGAAGACCACCGACAGGTCGGCCTGGGCGAGCGTGGTGAACAGCAGGGCCGGTGAGGCCACGTGGAAGGCGAGCCGGGTCAGCACCTCGCGTCCGTGCTCGCCGAGGTGGCCGCTCCGGCCGAGCCAGTAGCCGACGCCGATGACGACGGCGATGACCATGAAGCCCGTCAGCACCCCTTGCACGGCACCTCCCGGACGCGGACGGCCGGGGTGGCACCGGGACCGGGGGGTCTCGGCCGGAACAACGCTGCTGGGGCTGTTGCATGGGGCATGCAGCTAACCCTCCGGCCATCATCGGGCCGGGGTCAATGTGATCTCGGATGGCAGTACGGGCGATGAGTTTTCGGCGGGAGCCCGGTCCATACCCGCGTGGAAGCGACGACACCCGCCGTACTCGTGCTGCCGGGCCCCGTCACCAGGGACGAGGTGCCCCGGCTCAGCGCCGGCGTCCGCGCGCGGCTTCAGGCCACCGGAGCCGGCGTCGTCGTGTGCGACGTCACGGGCGTGGGCCCGCCCGGGCTGGCCGCCGTCGACGTGCTCGCCCGGCTCCAGCTCGCCGCCCGCCGGGCCGGGGGCCGCATAGTGCTGCGCGGCCCCGACCCGGCGCTGAGCGCGCTACTCGTCCTCGTCGGCCTTTCCTTCGAGGTCGAGCGGCCCTTCGAGGTCGAGGGGCAGCCCGAAGAGCGGGAACCACCGGGCGGTGTCGAGGAAGCAGTGGAGGCCGACGAGCCGCCCCTGTGAGATCTCCAGGACCTGGATCGCCCACGGGGTGAAGCCGCCCTTGTCCGGGTCGGGCTTGTAGTGGGCGAAGCCCGGCAGGCCGTTCACCGCGACCGGCGTCAGGCGCGAGCCCGCGCAGGACGCGCCGATCGTCGTCATGAAGCCGGTGATGTCGCCGGTGCCGCGCAGCCACAGGTCGAACGGCGGCATCGTCATGATCGCGTCCTCGTGCAGCAGCGCGGTCAGCGCCGCCATGTCGTACCCCTCGAACGCGGCCACGTAGCGGTCGAGGAGCTTGCGCTGCTCCTCGTCCAGCGTGTCGGAGACATCGCCGTCCGTCTCCTGGCCGCGGCTCTCCGCGAGGGTCGTCCGGGCCCGCTGGAGCGCGCTGTTGACCGAGGCGACCGAGGTGCCGAGGAGCTCGGCGACCTCGCTCGCCCGCCAGGCCAGCACCTCGCGCAGGATGAGCACGGCCCGCTGCTTGGGCGGCAGCTTCTGCAGGGCCGCGACGAACGCCAGTCGTACCGATTCCTTCGCCACGGCCGCCTCCGCGGGGTCGCTGACCGAGGGGAGCACGCGTGCGTCCGGCACCGGCTCCAGCCAGGTGTGGTCGGGGCGCGGGGACAGGGCCGCCTGGGCGAGCGGCGTCGCCTCCGTGAGATCCATGGGGCGCGCCCGCTTGTTGCCCGCGGCGAGCATGTCCAAGCAGACGTTGGTCGCGATGCGGTACAGCCAGGAGCGGAGCGAGGAGCGGCCCTCGAACTTCTCGTAACTGCGCCAGGCCCGCACCAGCGTGTCCTGCACCGCGTCCTCGGCCTCGAAGGACGAGCCGAGCATCCGGTAGCAGTAACCGGTCAGCTCGACGCGGTGCTTCTCCAGCCGGATGTCCAGATCTGCCGTCGCCGTGCCGTCGCCCATGGCCCACCCACCCCTAGTGGCTCAATCCCACGCGAGCGCCTTCGCCCGCCGGTCCTCCGGAAGCTACCGCAGCCCACTGACAATGGCCCCCGAAGCGGGGAGATGCCCAGGTCGTGAAGGTGTGCGGAGGTGTGCGGGGGAGCCGGTGAGCGCGTGGTGACGGAGGCGTACGGGGTGGGGGAGGCGTCGGCGCGGGTATCAGGCCGTCGCGATCCGCTGCTGGGCGCGGGCCGCGCGCGACCCCGCCAGCGTGACCGTCACGACGCCCAGCATCGCCAGCAGCCCCATGCCGACCGTCCCGGCCCAGCCGCCCGCGTGGTACGCCACCGCGCCGAGCGTGCTGCCCGCGCTGGAGCCCACGTAGTAGGCGGACTGGTAGAGCGCGGAGGCCTGGGCGCGGCCCTCCGTGGCCGTGTGGCTCACCGAGGACGAGGCGCACGCGTGTCCGGCGAAGAAGCCCGCGGTGATCAGCACCAGGCCGAGCAGGACCGCCGGCAGCGTGTCGGCCAGCGACAGCAGCAGGCCGGCCGCGGTCGTACCGCCCGCCAGGTACAGCGTGCCCCGCCGCCCCAGCCGGTTGACCAGCTTCCCGGCCGTCGAGGCGGAGATCGTGCCCACCAGGTACACCAGGAAGACCGAGCCGATGATGCCCTGCGGGAGCGAGAAGGGCGCGCCGGTGAGGCGGTAGCCGATCACCGTGTACACACCGCCGAACACCACCATGAACAGCGCGCCGATCGCGTACAGCCGGCGCAGCAGCGGGTTCGACAGATGGCCGCGGACCGTACGGGCCAGCACGCGCGGCCGCAGCGAGCCCGGGGCGAAGTGCTTCGGCGCGGGCAGCAGCAGCCGGAAGGCCACCGCGCACGCCACCGCCACCACGCCCATCACCGCGAGCGCGGTCCGCCAGCCCCACTCCTGCGCGACCCAGCCGGTGATGACCCGGCCGCTCATGCCGCCGACGCTGTTGCCGGCGACGAACAGGCCGATCGAGGTGATCAGCGCCCTGGGGCGCACCTCCTCGGCGAGGTACGCGTTCGCCGACGCGGGCAGCCCGGCCAGCGCCGCGCCCTGCACCGCGCGCAGGAACACCAGCACGCCGAGGTTCGGGGCGAAGGGGACCAGCAGGCTCACGCCCACCGCGACCACCAGCGAGGCCGTCATCACCGTACGCCGCCCGAAGCGCTCCGACAGCGCGCTCATCGGCAGGACGAAGACCGCCAGCGCGCCCGTCGCCGCCGACACCGTCCAGCTGGCCGCGCTCGCGGACACCCCGAGGTCGTCGGAGACCATCGGCAGCAGTGCCTGCGTGCAGTAGAGGAGGGCGAAGGTCGCGACGCCCGCGAGGAAGAGGGCGAGGTTCATATGGCGGTAGCCGGGTCCGCCCGGGGCCATGCGCGAGTCGGCGTCGGCGGTGGAGGAGGTGACAGCGGCTGCGTCGGCGCCCACGGTGGTGGGCGCCCCGGTACTGGCGGTAGGCATGTCACGACGGTAGGTACACCGTCCTTCATGCGTCCAATGCACGGAACGGCCATAATCGTTCCCATGGTGCATCAGCAGAGGTCAGGGGGGCAGCTGTCACGAGACGGTGACAGAGAAGACATCGTCGCGTCGCTCGCACCGCGCCTCGCGCACTTCGCCGGGGTCGCCCGCGCCGAGCACGTCACCCGGGCCGCGCAGGAGCTGCGGGTCCCGCAGTCCACGCTGTCCCGTGCCATGGTCCGCCTCGAACGGGACCTGGGCGTCGAGCTGTTCGCGCGCCGGGGCCGCACGGTCTCGCTCACCCCGGCGGGCCGTACCTTCCTCGCCTCCGTGGAGCGCGCGCTCGCCGAGGTGGAGCGCGCGGCCGAGGAGGTGCGCGCCGACGCCGACCCGGCCACCGGCAAGGTCGCCTTCGGCTTCCTGCACACCATGGGCTCCGAGACCGTACCCGGACTCATCCGGGCCTTCCGCGCCGACCACCCCCGCGTCCGTTTCAGCCTCGTGCAGAACTACGGCGAGGCGATGCTGGAGCGGCTGCGCGCCGGGGAACTCGACCTGTGCCTGACCTCACCGGTGCCGGACGCGCCCGACCTGGTGGCCCGCCGCCTCGACGAGCAGAAGCTGCGCCTCGTCGTCCCCGCCGACCACCGCCTCGCCGCCCGTCGGCGGGTGCGGCTCGCCGAGGCCGCCGAGGAGACGTTCGTGACCCTGGAGCCCGGCTACGGCATGCGCCGCATCACCGACGACCTGTGCCGGCAGGCGGGGTTCCGGCCGCGCATCGCCTTCGAGGGCGAGGAGGCGGAGACGCTGCGCGGCCTCGTCGCCGCGGGCCTGGGCGTCGCCCTGCTGCCGCCGCCCGCCGTGCCGCGCCCGGGCGTCGTGGAACTCTCGGTCACCGCCCCGCGCGCGGTGCGCGAGATCGGCGTCGCCTGGCTCGACGGACACCCGGACACGCCTCCGGTCGCCGCCTTCAAGAAGTTCCTGCTGTCCCGCCGGGGTCACCTGCTGCCGGACTGACGGTGCCCGGAGGAGGCCGACGGCCACCTGTGGGCGGTTCGGCGCCGCGGCGCACGGCCCGCGGAGCACCGCGGCCGGCCCCCGGCGCACGGTCCGGCCCCGAGCCGCCCGGACCCGGCCTCTGGCGTCACCGTCGCAGCGACCGGCCGAATCCCGCCGCGAGCGGCATGCGCAGGCCCAGGGGCGGCGGTGCCGCGAAGGCGTCCTCCACCGGGCGGGAGAAGGCGTGGCCGAACAGCGCGCCGAGGACGAAGTCCTGGGCCAGCGCGTGCACTTCGTTCCGGTGCTGGTGCAGCCCGTGCCCGTCGGTGTGGACCTCGAAGCGGCAGATGTCGCGGTTGGCCTTCTTCGCGCGCTGCGCGAGCCGGAAGGACAGCTCCGGGTCGCTGCGCTGGTCGTCGGTGCCGTGCACGATCATCACCCGTCGGCCGGCGAGCTGCTTCACCGGTTCGGGTGCCACGGCGACGTCGTCCTCCGGCAGCCACGGGGCGAGCGCGAGGACGGCGGCGACGGCCTCGTGGCCGGCCGCGTGCAGCGCGGCCCGGCCGCCCATGCCCACGCCCGCCAGACAGACCGGTACGTCCCCGTAGCGCCGTACGACCTCGTCGGCTGCCCAGGAGGCGTCGCGGGCCAGGAGCGCCTCGCTGCCGTTCCAGCCACGGCAGCGGTAGTGCACCACGTGGGCGACCAGACCGTCGTCGCGTCCCGCGCGCGCGAGGCGGCGGCCGAGTGCGCGGACGGAGGCCGTCGCCAGCACCGGGGAGGGCCTGCGGTCCGAGAGCTCGTCGCCGCCCGGGAGGAGCAGCACCACTCCGCTCACGGCCGGCGGCTCCTGACCGATGATCCGCCCAAGTCGCGGGGTCGAAACCGGCGTTGCATGCTGTGCCATGGCAGAACAGTGTCAGAAGCGGCGGTGTACGCCACCTGTCCGCACGGTCACCGTTGGGTATCGGCGCGAATCTCGGACACGAGTTCTACGCGCGTAGGCAATCCGCCGCGCGGGCGTTACAGTGCCGAGATGACGAGCCAGACCGTGAACACCCCGACCGCGGACCAGATCCGCCGGGCGCCCAAGGTCCTGCTGCACGACCACCTCGACGGCGGGCTGCGCCCGGGCACGGTCGTCGACCTCGCCCGGGCCGGCGGGTACACCGCGCTCCCGGAGACCGATCCCGGCCGGCTCGGCGACTGGTTCCGGGCCGCCGCCGACTCGGGCTCGCTGGAGCGGTACCTGGAGACCTTCTCCCACACCGTCGGCGTCATGCAGACCCGCGACGCGCTCGTCCGGGTCGCCGCCGAGTGCGCGGAGGACCTCGCCGCGGACGGTGTCGTCTACGCCGAGGTGCGGTACGCCCCCGAACAGCACCTCGAGGGCGGGCTGAGCCTCGAAGAGGTCGTCGAGGCCGTCAACGAGGGCTTCCGGCTGGGCGAGCGGCGCGCCCGGGAGGACGGCCGGCGGATCCGCGTCGGCGCCCTCCTCACCGCGATGCGGCACGCGGCCCGCGCCCTGGAGATCGCCGAACTCGCCAACCGCCACCGCGATCTCGGCGTCGTCGGTTTCGACATCGCGGGCGCCGAAGCCGGTCACCCGCCCACCCGGCACCTCGACGCCTTCGAATTCCTGAAGCGGGAGAACAACCACTTCACCATTCACGCCGGTGAGGCGTTCGGTCTGCCCTCCATCTGGCAGGCCCTCCAGTGGTGCGGCGCCGACCGGCTCGGCCACGGTGTGCGGATCATCGACGACATCCGGGTCGGCGCCGACGGCTCGGTGGAACTGGGGCGGCTCGCCTCGTACGTCCGTGACAAGCGCGTCCCGCTGGAGCTGTGCCCCAGTTCCAACCTGCAGACGGGCGCCGCCGCGTCATACGCGGAGCATCCCGTCGGGCTGCTGCGCCGGCTGCACTTCCGTGTGACGGTGAACACGGACAACCGCCTGATGTCCGGCACGAGCATGAGCCGTGAATTCGAGCACCTTGTCGAGGCTTTTGGTTACACGCTCGACGACCTGCAATGGTTCTCGGTAAATGCGATGAAATCAGCATTCATTCCTTTCGATGAACGACTGGCGATGATCAATGACGTCATCAAGCCCGGATATGCCGAATTGAAATCCGAATGGCTGTTCCGGCAGGCCGCTCCCACCAGCGATTCTGTGGTGGGTGACGCCTGATTCACGGGCCGTGGTGCGGTCGGGTCGCGCCAAATCCGTCGCTATTCACCATTTGCGTGCGCGGAAATTTGGTGTTTACGTTTCTGGACCGCTCATCCCCGTAACGCATCAAGGACGCATTCACCATGAAGCAGTCTGCTGCCAAAACCCTGGGCGTCACCGCCGTCGGTGCCGCCATTGCCGCCACGGGCGCGGGTGTCGGACACGCCGCCATGCCGGCCCTGCCGGACACCTCCCGGACGCTGGGCGCCGTGACCCAGGCGCTGCCGCTGGAGGAGACCACGCGGACGCTGCCGACGGACGGCGTCTCGGAAGGGCTGCCGGCTGCCGCGAAGAACGTCACCCAGGCGCTGCCCGGTGCCACGGACAATGTCTCGAAGGCGCTGCCGAGCGTCACCGGCGAGGCGTTCGCCACGGGCAAGCAGGTCCTCGGACAGGGGGTGCGCGCCGCGCGGCCCGCGGTCGCCGACATGCTGCGCCAGGGCCCCACCGGGCCGGTCGCCCACCTGCTCGGCGGCCTGCCGGTCGAGGGCCTGCCCATGAACGGCCTGGGGATCAACGGCCTGCCGCTCGGCGGCTGACCCCGACGCCGTGCCCGCACGGCCGCTGACGCGCACATGGGGCGCACCCCCGAGGGGTGCGCCCCATGGCCGTACGGGTCGCCGCGCCGGGCGGCTCACCAGGCCGTGCGGGCCGCCTTCTCCTCCGAGGGCAGCAGGATCCACAGGGCTATGTAGAGCAGGAACTGCGGTCCCGGCAGCAGACAGGACAGTACGAAGATCACGCGCATCGTGGTCGCGGAGGTGCCGAAGCGCCGTGCCAGCGCTGCGCACACTCCGCCGATCCGGCGGCCGTGGGTGGGGCGGGCAAGGCGGCTCATCGTGGCTCCTTCGTCAACCGTGGCGCGGAACCGCCCTGTTGGCGGCCCTGTCGTCCTCGTCGGGTACCCCCAACGCTACGGTGACGAACCGGACGAAGCGTCACTCTACGGAGCTATCCCGACCCTGGGAATCGTCGGGGTCCGACCCTGAGCCGGGTCGTCCCGGTGGAGGGCCGTACGGTGCCTGGTCTCCTCCCTGCGGCGCAGCCTGGCCCGGGCGGCGGGGACGACGGCGAGGTGGGCGACGGCCACACCGGCGGCGTTCAGCAGGATCGAGTCGATGTCGACGACCTGTCCGGGCACCCCGGTCTGCAGCAGCTCGATCCCGAGCGAGAGGAACGCCCCGACGGCGACCGTCCGGGCGAGGGAGGCGAGCGGGGACACGAACAGCCTGCCGTTCGCCATCGGCAGCAGCACGCCCAGGGGCGCCAGCAGGGCCAGACCCCGGCCGATGCGGCAGGCCGCCTCCTCCCAGCCGAGCGTCAGGTCGTGCCGGATGCCGGCGAACGGACGGAGGTTGGCCGCGCTCACCCAGTCGACGTCCAGCGGACGCAGCGTGATCCAGGCGACGAGCGCGAGGTGGGCGACGAGGAGGACACCTCCTGCCGCACGGACGCGGATCGCGGCGCTGCCGCCGCAGTACGAACCTTGACGCTGCACGACGACCTAGACGCGGCTCCCGGCGCGATCGGTTCCGCACGGGTACGTCACGGCGCCGGGAAGGGTGCGGGATGCGCCACACACCGGGGACCGCTCCCGGTCCGGGCACCCGGCTCAGGAGGTCCCGACCTCCGTCGACGGGGGCTGCTCGCTCCCCGGGTCGGCGCGGAGCCCGGGCGTGCACTCGTACCGCCTGAGCGGTTCCGGGGCCGGGCCGCCCAGCACCACCGAGCCGTCGCCCCCCGCCGCCGCCGAGCCGGCGAGGGTACAGACGATCTGGGCGAGGGCGTACCGCGTCAGCCGCTCGGGCGCCGTGGACAGCCGCAGGGCGCCGTCCGGGTCGCCCTCCCGCGGGCCGCTCACCGTCAGGCCGGACGGCACCTCCGTCCCGTACCCGGTCTGGTCCTCGGTGTGCGACGGCCGCTCCGCCAGTTCGTCGAGGAGCTCCTGGGCCACGGACACGCGCCGCTCGCCGTCCGTCGGGCCCTCGGGGACCTGCACGGAGCGGGCGACCGACACGAGCTGCCGCGAGCACAGCAGGAAGACCTGCGCCGGAACGCCGGACGGGCTCTGCGCGGCGGTGTCCGTGGCCGGCAGCGAGCACCGCGCGCGCGAGGGAGCCGGACCGGCGTCCGTGGGCACCTGGGTCGCCCGGATGCCGCAGCCCGTGAGGACGGCCGCCAGCACCCCGGCCGCGAGGAGACCCCGTCCGATCACCCGCACCCGGTGGACCGGCCGCGCACCGCCCGCCGGCGGCGACGTGCGCGGGCGGGCGGTGCCGCGCCGGCCGTGTTCCCTCCGTCGTACGGTCATCCGCCGTTCCCCTCCCTGCCGCTGCCCTCTCCGGCGGCATCCCCGGAGTGGCCGGGATCCTCGGCTATCAGCGGGGACGCGTCCCGGGGCAGCCGCAGAGCGAAGACCGCGCCGCCCTTCGGCGAGTTCGCCGCGATGATCCCGCCGCCGTGGATGTGGGCGTTCTCCAGGGCGATGGACAGGCCGAGTCCGCTGCCCTCGGAGCGGGGGCGGGAGGCGCTCGCCTTGTAGAAGCGGTCGAAGACGTGCGGCAGGACGTCCTCCGCGATGCCCGGGCCGTTGTCCCGCACCTCGATGAGGAGGTCCTCGCCCTCCTCGCGCACCGACACCCGTACCGGGGAGCCGCCGTGCTTGAGCGCGTTGCCGATCAGGTTGGCGAGGATCACGTCCAGGCGGCGCGGGTCGAGACGGGCCATGATGCCGCGCTCGGCGTCCAGCTCCACCGCGTCCAGCCACGCGCGCGCGTCGATGCACGCGGTGATCTGGTCGGCGATGTCCACGTCGTCCAGCACCAGCCGGGCGGTGCCCGCGTCGAACCGGGTCACCTCCATGAGGTTCTCGACGAGGTCGTTCAGCCGGCGGGTCTCGCTCACGACGAGCCGTACGGCGGGCTCGATCATGGGATCGAGGCTGCCCGTCTCGGCGTCCAGCTCCTCCTCCAGCACCTCCGTCACGGCGGTGATCGCCGTCAGGGGCGTACGGAGCTCGTGGGACATGTCGGCGACGAAGCGCCGGGACGCCTCGTCGCGGGCGCTCATGTCGGCGACCTGCTTCTCCAGGGACTCCGCGGCCCGGTTGAACGTCCGCGACAGCTCGGCCAGTTCGTCCGTGCCGGACACGCGCAGCCGGGTGTCGAGCTTGCCCTCGCCCAGGCGGTGGGCCGCGATGCCCAGCCGGTGCACCGGCTTGAGCACGGTCCCCGCGGCGGCCTGTGCGAGCAGCGCCGCGCCGACCAGCGCGAGGCCGGTGGCGATGCCCAGCGACCAGGCCAGGGAGTTGAGGTCCTTGGCCTCCGGCTCCAGCGACTTCAGCATGTAGCCCGTCGGACCGCCGCCGATCACCTTCGCCCCGCCCACCAGGTACGGCCTGTCCTCGTCGACGACCCGCTGCCAGTACAGGTGGTACGCGTGCTTGTTGCCGGACGTGATCGGCTGCTCCTTGTCGACCGCCTTCCGCAGGGGCTCGGGCACGTCCTCAAGGGTGAAGCCGTGCAGCGCGGACGTGTCCGAGGAGCCCCGCACCTGGGTGCCGTCGGCGTCCTCGGCGACCAGCAGCACACTGAACAGGCGGCCGTCCTCGGTCATCTGCCGGGCCGCCACCTCCAGCTGCGCCGCGGTCGGGTGCAGGGGCAGCGTGCTCGCGTGGGCCTGCATCTCCCGCTCGAAGTCGTCCAGTGCCGCGTCCTGGGCGCGCGTCAGCACGGCCTCGCGGTTGAGCCAGTACGCGATGCCGGACGCCGACACCGCCGCCGTGAGTGCCACGAGGCCGAAGACGACCACCAGGCGCAGCCGCAGGCTGGTGAAGCGCAGCCCCGACGACACCGCCCCGCGCGCCGCGGACCAGCCGCGGAGCCCCCCTCGCCGTCCTTCGGTCACTGAGGCGCGTCCAGCCGGTAGCCGACGCCGCGGACGGTGCGGATGAGGGTCGGGGACGACGGGACGTCCTCGACCTTGGCGCGCAGCCGCTGCACGCACGCGTCGACGAGCCGTGAGTCACCGAGGTAGTCGTGCTCCCAGACCAGCCGCAGCAACTGCTGGCGGGAGAGGGCCTGTCCGGGGCGGCGGCTGAGCTCGAGGAGCAGCCGCAGCTCGGTGGGGGTCAGCTGGAGGTCCTCGCCGTTCTTGGTCACCGTCATCGCGGCGCGGTCGATGACCACGTTGCCGAACGTCGCCGAGTCGTTCGCCTCGCGTTCCCCGCGCCGCAGCACGGCCCGGATCCGGGCGTCCAGGACCCGCCCCTGCACGGGCTTGACGACGTAGTCGTCGGCGCCCGACTCCAGGCCCACGACGACGTCGATGTCGTCGCTGCGGGCGGTCAGCAGGATGATCGGCAGCTGGTCGGTGCGCCGGATGCGCCGGCAGACCTCGAAGCCGTCGATACCGGGCAGCATCACATCCAGAACGATCAGATCCGGTCGCTGCTCGCGCAGCAGTTTGAGGCCGTCCTCGCCGGAAGCGGCGGTGGCGACACGGTGCCCCTGGCGCGTCAGTGAGAGCTCCAGGGCCGTGCGGATGGCGTCGTCGTCCTCGATCAGCAACAGGGAAGGCACGGGCTCATTCTGGCCCATGCCGTGGCGCCGCATCGACTGTCGGAGCGCTCCCACCCGTGACTCACCCGGGACCCGCGCTTTCTCGTGCCGTCCGCGTGGCCGGACGGTACTGCTCCGTATCCGTACGGGAACCGGTCCGGCTCCGGTCCGTATGTGCCGCGTCCTGGACCCGGCTCCGGCGCGCTTCCGGTCCGTGTCCGGCCCGGGGCCGGTCGGCGACGGCCCGTTCCCGGCCGGGGAACGGTCCGCTCCCGGCCCGGTCACGGCCCCGGACGATCGCTGTGACAGGTCTGTGACAGTTGGAGAACACGGCCATGAAGTGGACGCGGCAAGCTTTTCGGCACAGGCAAGGAGGCACCGCCCGGACAGACCGCCGGACGGAGCCGCCGAAGCACAGGAACGGAAACTCCACGACGGGGGGCGCGAGATGAGCACACTGCACAGCACCAGTACTGGCGCAGTGGTGACGCGTCTCCATGATGTCGCGCGAGGCAGCGAGAAGTCCGGTGCCGTGGTGGGCAGGCGGGGGTGTGCCCGCGGCACCGGGCGTCAGCACACCGCCTACATGACGGTGGTTGACGCGTTCACGGGGGGAAGCGCCGACGGGGGAGCGCAGGGGGGATCGCACGGGGGGACCGGGGGGACCGCGTACGGGGAGGCCACGGGGGAACGTCGCCCCGGATCGAAGACGGTGGACGCGGAAGCGGCCTTCACCGCCTACGTCCAGGAGCGCCGCGCCTCCCTGTACGCAACCGCCTACCACCTGACCGGCGACCGCTTCGAGGCGGAGGACCTGCTGCAGAGCGCCCTCTTCTCGACGTACCGGGCATGGGACCGGATCAGCGACAAGGCGGCGGTCGGGGGCTACCTCCGCCGCACGATGACCAATCTGCACATCAGCGCGTGGCGCCGCCGCAAGCTGAACGAGTACCCGACCGAGGAGCTGCCGGAGACCGCCGGTGACACGGACGCGATGCGCGGCACCGAGCTGCGCGCCGTCCTGTGGCAGGCTCTCGCCCGGCTGCCCGAACTCCAGCGGACGATGCTGGTCCTGCGTTACTACGAGGGCCGCACCGACCCGGAGATCGCGGACATCCTCGGCATCAGTGTCGGCACGGTGAAGTCCAGCATCTGGCGGTCGCTCCGCCGGCTGCGCGAGGACGAGGTCCTCAGCTTCGGCCGTGACCAGGAGGAGTCCTTCGGCGAACTCGTCGCCTGAGTCGCCTGAGGAACAGGTCGCGGTGGCGCGGGGGAGCGCCGCCGCGACCCGGGGGAAAACGGGGGAAGCACGGGGGAGACACGGGGGAACAGCGCCCGAGGGGAACGGGGTCACGGGGATCGGGGGATCCGGGGGGACAACGGGGACCGGGGGGCAAGGGGAACGGGGGATCGGGGGATCACGGGGGAAACACGAAAGAGCGGGGCTGGAGGGCCGGGGGGCCGACCAGTCCCGCTTTTCCGTGTGCCGGTACGGGGCCCAGGTCCATGTCCGGTGTACGGCGCCCGCGCGGCGCGGACTACGCGGCGGTCCCCGTGCGCACGCCGTCACCGGCGGCGGCCACGGCCAGGCGGGCCAGTGCCTCGTCCCGGTCGCACGCGTGCGCGCCCAGTTCCCTCTGCCGGGCCACGATCGAGCGCTCCAGGCGCATCAGCCGCCAGCCCCGGCGCAGCAGGAAGGGCACCGACTTACGGCCCTCCCGCAGGTCGCGCAGGAAGCGGCGGCGGAAGGTGGTGACCGGGCCGCGGGTCAGGCAGAGCGCGTCGGCGAGCACACCGGCCTGTTCGCAGCGGGCGGCTATCTCCGCGGCGAAGACACCCTCCGCGATGAACGCCGGGGCCCGCCCCACGTCCAGGCTCTCCGCGCCGGTCCGGGCGCTGAGGGAGATGTCGTACGTCGGGACGGTCGTACGGCCCGTGCGGCACAGTTCCACGATCGCCGTGACCGCCGTGTCCGCGTCCCAGGAGAGCGGATGGTCCCAGTCGATGTCCGAACTCCCCGGCACCAGCGGCAGCGTCGGGTCGTCGCCCTCCTTGTAGAAGTCGTCCAGACGCAGCACGGGCAGGCCGGAGAGGGCGGCCAGGAGGGACTTGCCGGAGCCGGAGGGGCCGGACAGCAGGACGACCCGGGTCGGTGTCGGGGATGGTGAACTCACGATGAACCAGTGTGCGGCATGGGGTGACCGGAATCGAGACGCGGGTCGGCGGTGGAGTGCACCTTGCCTTTCGCCTACCCTTCGTATCCGTACGATCACTTTGCGCAGCAGAAGGTGGCAGCAGCGATGGCACGACATTCGGCTCCCCAGAACCTCACCGCCCGGCGCACCGTGCTGGCCGTCGCCACTGCGGGCGTCGCCCTCGGCGCCGGCGCCCATACGGCCGCGGCGGCCTCCGAGCTCACCGCGCCGATGGTGCAGGTCCGGCGCATCGAGGCCGGCAGGATCGATCCACAGGCCGCGCTCCGGGCGCTCGACATGGGCGTGCGCTACGTCCTGGGATCGGTGGGCCGCGTCAAGCCCAACCCGATCGCCGACACACCGGTCGACGTGCTCAACAACGGTGTCGGCACCCGGATCGCGGACCTGCAGCCGGTCAACTCCCAGTCCCTGACGAGGCCGGTGGCCCAGGCCTCGACGATCGGCGACATCCCCGTGCTCTCCGAGCTGCCCGGGATGAAGCAGGGGTGACCGGGGCGGCGGGACGCGGTCCCGGGGGCGTCCGGTGCGCGGCAGGGTGGCGCACCGGACCTCCCCGGGAAGCCCCGAACCCTCAGTACGACGAGCCGGAGGCGCCCAGCGAGCCCGTCGGGTGCCAGACCGTCTTCGTCTCCAGGAAGGCGGTCATGCGCTCGGTGCCCGGGGTCGTGAACCAGTCGTCGTCCACAGGCTGTGGACGGAGGACGCGCTTGAGGTTGTCCGCCGCCGCGATCTCCAGCTCCTTCGCCAGGTTCTCGTCCGCGCCGGCCAGGTCGATCGCGTTCACGTCCTGGTGGGCGGCGAGCGTGGGCGCCATCTCCGCCGTACGGCCCGACAGGACGTTGACCACGCCGCCGGGCACGTCGGAGGTGGCCAGTACCTCGCCGAGGGAGAGGGCGGGGAGCGGGAAGCGCTCGGAGGCGACGACCACGGCCGTGCTGCCGGTCGCGATCACCGGGGCGATCACCGACACCAGGCCCAGGAAGGACGACTCCTGCGGGGCCAGGACGGCGACGACGCCCGTCGGCTCGGGGGTGGAGAGGTTGAAGTACGGGCCCGCGACCGGGTTGCCGCCGCCCACCACCTGGGCGATCTTGTCGGTCCAGCCCGCGTACCAGACCCAGCGGTCGACCGCCGCGTCGACCTGGGCGGCCGCCTCGGCGGCGGAGAGGCCCTCCGCCTCGGCCACCTCGCGGACGAACTGCTCGCGCCGGCCCTCCAGCATCTCCGCGACGCGGTAGAGGACCTGCCCCCGGTTGTACGCGGTCGCGCCGGACCACGGCCCGAACGCCTTGCGGGCGGCCACCACCGCGTCCCGGGCGTCCTTGCGGGACGCGAGGGGCGCGTTGGCCAGCCATGTGCCTTCTCGGTCCGTCACCTCGTACACCCGTCCGCTCTCCGAACGCGGGAACTTCCCGCCGACGTACAGCTTGTAGGTCTTGAAGACGGAAAGTCGTGCGTCAGACATCGAGGTACGCCTCCAGGCCGTGGCGGCCGCCCTCGCGGCCGAAGCCCGACTCCTTGTAGCCGCCGAACGGCGAGGCCGGGTCGAACTTGTTGAACGTGTTGGACCAGACGACCCCCGCGCGCAGCCTGTTCGCGACGGCCAGCATGCGGGAGCCCTTCTCCGTCCAGATGCCGGCGGAGAGGCCGTACGGGGTGTTGTTGGCCTTCGCCACGGCCTCGTCCGGGGTGCGGAAGGTGAGGACCGACAGGACCGGGCCGAAGATCTCGTCGCGGGCGATGGTGTGCGCCTGCGTGACGTTCGTGAAGAGCGTCGGTGCGAACCAGTAGCCGGACGAGGGCAGCTCGCACTCCGGGGACCAGCGCTCGGCGCCCTCGGCCTCGCCCCGGTCGGCGAGCGCGGTGATGCGCGCGAGCTGCTCGGCGGAGTTGATCGCGCCGATGTCCGTGTTCTTGTCGAGCGGGTCGCCGAGGCGGAGGGTCGTGAGCCGCCGCTTCAGCGCGTCCAGCAGCTCGTCGTGGATCGACTCCTGCACCAGCAGACGGCTGCCCGCGCAGCAGACCTGGCCCTGGTTGAAGAAGATGCCGCTGACGACGCCCTCGACGGCCTGGTCGAGCGGGGCGTCGTCGAAGACGATGTTGGCGCCCTTGCCGCCCAGTTCCAGGGTGAGCTTCTTGGCCGTGCCCGCGACGGTGCGCGCGATCTCCTTGCCGACGGCGGTGGAGCCGGTGAAGGCGACCTTGTCCACGTCCGGGTGCGCGACGAGCGCGGCGCCCGCGTCGCCGTATCCGGGGAGGATGTTGACGACCCCCCTGGGGAGACCGGCCTGGCGGCAGATGTCCGCGAAGAAGAGGGCGGACAGCGGGGTCGTCTCGGCGGGCTTCAGGACGACCGTGTTGCCGGTGGCCAGGGCCGGGGCGATCTTCCACGCCAGCATGAGGAGGGGGAAGTTCCAGGGGATGACCTGGCCCGCGACGCCCAGCGGGCGGGGGTTCGCACCGAAGCCCGCGTGGTCCAGCTTGTCGGCCCAGCCCGCGTAGTAGAAGAAGTGCGCGGCGACCAGCGGGAGGTCGGAGTCCCGCGTCTCCCTGATGGGCTTGCCGTTGTCCAGCGTCTCCAGGACGGCGAGCTCGCGGCTGCGCTCCTGGATGATGCGGGCGATGCGGAAGAGGTACTTGGCGCGCTCCGTGCCGGGGAGGGCCGACCAGCCCGTGAACGCCTTGCGCGCGGCCCGTACGGCGCGGTCGACGTCCGCCTCGCCGGCCTGCGCCACCTCGGAGAGGACCTCCTCGGTGGCGGGGGCGACCGTCTTGAAGACCTTGCCGTCCGCCGCGTCGGTGAACTCGCCGTCGACGAAGAGGCCGTAGGCGGGCGCGATGTCGACGGCCGAGCGTGACTCGGGGGCCGGTGCGTACTCGAATACAGAGGCCATGGGGATCAGTCCACCGTCACGTAGTCGGGGCCGGAGTAGCGGCCGGTCGCCAGCTTCTGGCGCTGGAGCAGCAGGTCGTTCAGGAGCGAGGACGCGCCGAAGCGGAACCAGTGGTTGTCCAGCCAGTCCGCGCCCGCGGTCTCGTTGACCAGGACCAGGAACTTGACGGCGTCCTTGCTGGTACGGATGCCGCCCGCGGGCTTCACGCCGACCTGGACCCCGGTCTGGGCGCGGAAGTCGCGGACGGCCTCCAGCATGAGCAGGGTGTTCGAGGGGGTCGCGTTGACGGCGACCTTGCCCGTCGAGGTCTTGATGAAGTCGGCGCCGGCCAGCATGGCGAGCCAGCTCGCGCGCCGGATGTTGTCGTACGTCGACAGCTCGCCCGTCTCGAAGATGACCTTCAGCCGGGCGCTCGTCCCGCAGGCCTCCTTCACGGCGGTGATCTCGTCGTGCACCTTCAGGTAGTCGCCCGCGAGGAACGCCCCGCGGTCGATGACCATGTCGATCTCGTCCGTGCCGGCGGCCACGGCCTCGCGGACGTCGGCCAGCTTCACGGCGAGGGGGGCCCGGCCGGCGGGGAAGGCGGTGGCGACCGAGGCCACCTTCACGTCCGAACCGGCGACGGCCTCCTTGGCGACGGCCACCATGTCGGGGTAGACGCAGACGGCGGCCGTGGCCGGGGTGGCGCGGTCGGTCGGGTCGGGCCGCATCGCCTTGGCGCCGAGCGCCCGGACCTTGCCCGGGGTGTCCGCGCCTTCCAGCGTGGTCAGGTCGACCATCGAGATGGCCAGGTCGATCGCGTACGCCTTGGCGTCCGCCTTGATCGAACGGGTGCCGAGCGATGCCGCACGCGCCTCCAGGCCGACCGCGTCGACGCCGGGCAGCCCGTGCAGGAAGCGGCGCAGCGAGCTGTGCGAGGCGGTCACGTCGGTGAGGGGGGCATTGCTCACGCGTCCGGCGGTGGGGGAGTGGGCCCCGGGGGATACAGAGGTGGGCATGGTCACCAGCCGAGCATATCTACGCGCGTAGCGGCTGTACAGGCCCCGAGGTCGCTCCGGTACCCGCCCGCACCGCGTACGTGCGCGGGCACGACCGTCAGGCAGAATCGGGACCATGACCAGCCCCGACCACCAGTCGAACGAGCCGGATCCCACGGAACCGGCGACCCTTGCGGAACCGGGTTCCGAGGCGGCCTCGGGTTCCGAGGCGGCCGCGGGGCCCGAGGCGGCCGCGGGCTCCGGGACGTCCTCAGCATCCGGACAGGCCCGGTCACAGGAGGGCGGGGGCGAGGTCGGGGAGGCCGTGCCCCGGAAGGGCTCTCGCAGCAAGGCCTCCGCGTCTCCCGTGTCCTCCGCATCCTCCGCGTCCTCGGGGGCCCCGGCGGCCCGGGTGCCCGAAGCGTCGGGTGCGACCGCGCAGCCGGCGGGGGACGGCGGGCCCGCCGACAAGGACCGGGCCTACCGGTCGGGCGGTGGGATCGCCGGTGGGCTCGTGGTGCTCGTCATCGCGGGCTGGCTCGGTGTGGACGCGGTCGTCACGGGGCAGGGCCGTACCCCTTGGCTGGCGCTCGCGGCGCTGTTGCTCGTCGTGCCGCTGGCGACCGCCTTCTCGTTGCGGCCGGCCGTGTTCACGAACGACGAACGGCTGCGCGTCCGGAACCCGTTCCGCGTCATCGTGCTGCCCTGGGCCGCGGTCGCCTCGCTGCGCTCCGGTTACTCGAACGAAGTGATCGACACCGCCGGTACCAAGTACCAGCTCTGGGCCGTACCCGTCTCGCTGCGCGCCCGCAAGCGTGCCCAGCGGCGGCAGTCGCGCGCCGGCGCCAGGCCGTCCGCCCGGGCGGACCTCAGCGGGCGTACGTCGCTCGAGACCGGGCCCGTGCGCGCCCCGTCCGACCAGATCATGCAGGACCTGAACGAGCTGGCCGAGGGGCGGGCCAAGGCGCCGGGCGCGCAGGGCGAACCGAGTGTCCGGTGGGCCTGGGAGGTCATCGGGCCCGCGGTCGCGGGGGCCGTGCTCCTGGCCGTGCTGCTGGTCGTGGGCTGAGCCGCCCGCGCGTACCTCGGGGGAGCGGGGGAGCGGGGCGGCGTCGAGTGACCGTGGTGGTCAGATGCCCGCAGCCGTCGACAGGTCCCGCTTGATCGCCGCGAGCAGTTCCGTCGCCTTCGCGCGGGCGGCCGGCAGGTCGGCGTGCGCGGCCACCGGGACGACGACCTCCAGGTAGCACTTCAGCTTCGGTTCCGTGCCGCTGGGGCGGACGATCACGCGTGCGCCGTCCAGGGTGTAGCGCAGGCCGTCCGTGGGCGGCAGTGTCTCCGTGCCCTTGCTCAGGTCCTCGGACCCCTTGACCGGCAGGCCCGCCAGTTCCGTCGGGGGCCGCTCGCGGAGCCGGCGCATGGCGTCCGCGATGACCGACAGGTCCTGGACGCGGACCGAGAGCTGGTCGGTGGCGTGCAGGCCGTGTTCGACCGCGAGGTCGTCCAGGAGGTCGAGCAGCGTGCGGTTCCGCTCCTTGAGCACGGAGGCGAGTTCGGTGACCAGGAGCGCGGCGGTGATGCCGTCCTTGTCGCGGACGCCCTCCGGGTCCACGGAGTAGCCGAGGGCCTCCTCGTAGCCGTACCGCAGGCCCTCGACGCGGGCGATCCACTTGAAGCCGGTGAGGGTCTCGGCGTGGGGGAGACCCGCCTTGGCGGCGATGCGGCCGAGAAGGGAGGAGGAGACGATCGACTCCGCGAAGGTGCCGTGTGCGCCGCGGTCCACCAGGTGGGCGGCGAGCAGCGCGCCGACCTCGTCGCCGCGGAGCATGCGCCAGTCGCCGCCGTCGCGTACGGCGACCGCGCAGCGGTCGGCGTCCGGGTCGTTGGCGATGACCAGGTCGGGGTCCGTCTCGTGGGCCTTCGCGAAGGCCAGGTCCATGGCGCCGGGCTCTTCGGGGTTGGGGAAGGCGACGGTCGGGAAGTCCGGGTCCGGGTCGGCCTGTTCGGCGACGAGGACGGGCTCGGGGAAGCCGGCGCGGGCGAAGGCGGCGAGGACGACGTCCTTGCCGACGCCGTGCATCGCCGTGTAGACCGTGCGGGCCGTGCGCGGGGAGCCGGGGGCCAGGACGGCGTCCGTACGGGCCAGGTAGGCGTCGAGGACGGTCTCGTCGAGGGTCTCCCAGCCGGAGCCGGGACGCGGGACGTCGTGCAGGGCGGGTACGGCGTCGATCCGGGCGGCGATCTCCGCGTCCGCCGGGGGGACGATCTGGGAGCCGTCGCCGAGGTACACCTTGTAGCCGTTGTCCTGGGGCGGGTTGTGGCTCGCGGTCACCTCGACGCCGGCGACGGCGCCGAGGTGGCGGATGGCGAAGGCGAGGACCGGGGTGGGGAGGGGGCGGGGGAGCACGGCGGCGCGCAGGCCCGCGCCGGTCATCACGGCGGCGGTGTCGCGGGCGAAGTCGGCGGACTTGTGGCGGGCGTCGTAGCCGATGACGACGAGGCCGCCGGTGTGGCCGTTGTCCTTGAGGTACGCGGCGAGGCCCGCGGCGGCGCGGATGACGACCGCGCGGTTCATGCGCATCGGGCCGGCGCCGAGGGGGCCGCGCAGGCCCGCGGTGCCGAACTGGAGGGTGCCGCCGAAGCGGGCCGCGAGTTCCGCCGTGTCGTTCCCGTCGATGAGCTCGGCGAGTTCCTCGCGGGTGTCCGGGTCGGGGTCCTCGGCCAGCCACGCCTTGGCCCGCGCGATGAGTTCTTCCTGCACGTCGGGTCCAGCCTCTCTTGGTCGTACGGGGCGGGGTCGCTCCGCCGCGTTCCTTCAGGGTGCCCGGTCGGAGGGGGGCTCGCCTTGGGGGTTCCTCGCCGTTGTGGCTCGGGGGTGGGGTGGGTGCTTCGCCGTTGTGGTTCGGGGGTGGGGTGGGTGCTTCGCCGTTGTGGTTCGGGCGCCTGTTGTGGGGTGTGGGGCGGGTGCGCGCCGGGGGGTGTCCGTGCTCGGTCCGGCGGGCTGTCCCGCCTTGGGAGGGCGGCCGGTGGTCCGCGCCGGCCGCTGCGCGCGGACACCCCCCGACACGCCCCCTTCCCGCCGTACGCGGCTGCCGGGCCGTCGGGGGGAGGAGGGGCCGAGGGCGGTGACCCTTCCCCGCCGTGCGCGGCCGCCGGGCGGTCGGGGGAGAGGGGCCGGGGCGGTGCCCCCTTCCCCGCCGTACGCGGCTGCCGGGCTCAGATCTTGTTGAGCACCTTCGTCAGCAGCGAGCCCATGCGGGCCGCCGAGTCGCGGCCGGCCTGGAGGACCTCCTCGTGGTTGAGGGGTTCGCCCGTCATGCCGGCGGCGAGGTTGGTGACCAGGGAGATGCCCAGGACCTCGGCGCCCGCCTCACGGGCCGCGATGGCCTCCAGGACCGTGGACATGCCGACCAGGTCCGCGCCGATGGTGCGGGCCATGCGGATCTCGGCCGGGGTCTCGTAGTGCGGGCCCGTGAACTGGGCGTAGACGCCCTCCTCCAGGGTGGCGTCGACCTCCTTGCACAGGGCGCGCAGGCGCGGGGAGTAGAGGTCGGTGAGGTCGACGAAGTTGGCGCCGACGATGGGGGAGGTGGCGGTGAGGTTGATGTGGTCGCTGATCAGCACCGGCTGGCCGGGGCGCATGTCGGCGCGGAGGCCGCCGCAGCCGTTGGTCAGGACGACGGTCTTGGCGCCGGCCGCCACGGCGGTGCGGACGCCGTGGGCGACGGCCGCGACCCCGTGGCCCTCGTAGTAGTGGGTGCGGCCCAGGAAGACGAGTGCGCGCTTGTCACCGATCCGGTAGGAACGGATCTTGCCGCCGTGGCCCTCGACCGCGGGAGGCGGGAAGCCCGGCACTTCGGTGACCTGGAGCTCGGCCTCGGGCGCGCCGAGCGCGTCCACGGCCGGGGCCCAGCCGGAGCCCATCACGAGGGCGACGTCGTGGGTCTCGGCACCCGTGAGCTCGCGCAGGCGCGCGGCGGCGGCGTCGGCGGCGGCGTACGGGTCGCCCTGGATGTCGTCCGGAAGAAGAGATGCGTTCACGCGGATGAGGGTAGCCGGTCCGGTCCTACGCGCGTAGATGCTGATGCGCGAGGGGAGGGATTGTTGCTTTGTTGTTTCCGGTGAGGGTGTGGGGGGAGTGGCACTTCCGTCTCGGAAGGGCCCCCTGGTACCGCAACGCGCGGCGTACGGGACAATGGAGTACGTGACTCGGATCGTGATCATCGGTGGCGGACCCGGCGGATACGAAGCGGCCCTGGTGGCCGCGCAGCTCGGTGCGGAGGTGACCGTCGTCGACTGCGACGGTCTGGGCGGCGCGTCGGTGCTCACCGACTGCGTGCCCTCGAAGACCCTCATCGCGACCGCTGAGGTGATGACGACCTTTGACTCCTCCTATGAGGAGCTCGGCATCATCGTCGCCGACGACACCCCTCACATCGACAGCCCCGCGCGCGTGGTGGGCGTCGACCTCGGCAAGGTCAACCGGCGTGTGAAGCGGCTCGCGCTCGCGCAGTCCCACGACATCACGGCCTCCGTCACCCGCGCGGGCGCGCGGGTGGTGCGCGGGCGCGGCCGGCTGGAGGGGCAGCAGGCGCTCGACGGGTCGCGCAAGGTCGTGGTGCGCGCCGCCGACGGGAGCGAGGAGACGCTCACCGCCGACGCGGTGCTGATCGCCACCGGCGGGCACCCGCGCGAGCTGCCCGACGCGCAGCCGGACGGCGAGCGCATCCTCAACTGGACCCAGGTGTACGACCTCGACGAGCTCCCCGAGGAGCTCATCGTGGTCGGATCCGGTGTGACCGGTGCCGAGTTCGCCGGCGCCTACCAGGCCCTGGGGTCGCGGGTCACGCTCGTCTCCAGCCGGGACCGCGTGCTGCCGGGCGAGGACCCGGACGCCGCCGCCGTGCTGGAGGACGTCTTCCGGCGCCGGGGCATGAACGTGATGTCCCGCACCCGTGCCCAGTCCGCCAAGCGCGTCGGCGACCGGGTCGAGGTGGCCCTCTCGGACGGCCGGACCATCAGCGGCACGCACTGTCTGATGGCCGTGGGCGCCATTCCGAACAGCGCGGGCATGGGCCTGGAGGAGGCCGGGGTCAAGCTCCGTGAGTCCGGGCACATCTGGACCGACAAGGTGTCGCGGACCTCGGCTCCGGGCGTGTACGCCGCCGGTGACGTGACCGGTGTCTTCGCGCTCGCCTCGGTGGCCGCCATGCAGGGCCGCATCGCCATGTACCACTTCCTCGGCGACGCCGTGGCCCCGCTCAACCTGAAGGCGGTCTCGTCCAACGTCTTCACCGACCCCGAGATCGCGACCGTCGGCTACACGCAGGCCGACATCGACGCGGGCAGGATCGACGCGCTCGGGGTGAAGCTGCCGCTGCTGCGCAACCCGCGCGCGAAGATGCAGGGCATCCGGGACGGCTTCGTGAAGATCTTCTGCCGGCCCGGCACCGGGATCGTCGTGGGCGGTGTCGTGGTGGCGCCGCGCGCCTCGGAACTCATCCACCCGATCTCGATCGCGGTCGACAACAACCTGACCGTCGAACAGATCGCGAACGCGTTCACCGTGTACCCCTCCCTTTCGGGGTCGATCGCCGAGGTGGCCCGGCAGCTGCACACCCGCAAGGTGAGCGACGCGGGCTGAGCGGCTGGCCCGACTCCCCGCCCGGTGCGGGGAGTTGGCGGCCCCGCGCAGGTCGCGGACGCAAGGGGCGTACTCATATACCACCTCGCATAGCACCGCGCGAACAACTTCTGTTATTCGGCGCAAACTGCTGAAAGTAGACGGTCGGCCGCGTTACTGTCAGTTTCGTGTTCGCTGCAGAACGTCGCCAATTGATCCTCGAAATGGTGCGAGCGAACGGTGCCGTGTCGCTCCGTGAGCTCGCCCGCGTCGTCCAGACCTCCGAAGTGACCGTACGGCGGGACGTGCGTGCACTGGAGGCAGAAGGACTCCTCGACCGCCGGCACGGCGGTGCGGTACTGCCGGGCGGGTTCACGCGGGAGTCCGGCTTCCCGCAGAAGTCCCATCTCGCGACCGCCGAGAAAACGGCCATCGCCGACCTCGCGGCGGGCTTCGTCGAAGAGGGCGAGGCCATCGTGGTCGGGGCGGGCACCACCACGCAGGAGCTGGCACGCCGGCTCGCGCG
Organism: Streptomyces ruber; assembly: GCF_014648075.1. Classification (GTDB taxonomy): domain Bacteria; phylum Actinomycetota; class Actinomycetes; order Streptomycetales; family Streptomycetaceae; genus Streptomyces; species Streptomyces ruber. The sequence continues at coordinate 573,516 of NZ_BMQK01000001.1, forward strand.
GGTGCCCGGGCTGACCGTCGTCACGAACTCCCTGCTGGTGGCGCAGGCGCTGGCCCACGCCAACCGCGTGGAGGTCGTGATGACCGGCGGTACCCTCCGCGGTTCCAACTACGCGCTGGTCGGTTCCGGGGCGGAACAGTCCCTCCAGGGGCTCAGAGTCTCGCGGGCCTTCCTCTCCGGGAGCGGACTCACCGCCGAGCGGGGGCTGTCCACGTCCAACATGCTCTCGGCGTCCGTCGACCGCGCCCTGGTGCAGGCGGCCGCGGAGGTGGTCGTCCTCGCCGACCACACCAAGCTCGGTACGGACACCATGTTCCAGACCGTGCCGACCGACGTGATCACCCGGCTGGTGACCGACGAGCCGCCCGGGCACGACGACCGCGCGGCCACCGAGCTGCAGGCCCTCGCGGACCAGGGGGTCCAGATCGCGGTCGCCGGAGCCGCCGGAGGTGATCCCGTCCCGGCGTCCTCCTCCCGGCGCCGGGACGTCCCTCTTCCGCATCCGCGCCGCGGTCAGGTGCCGGGCGGGAGCCCCGCCCTGCGGACGGCTCCCGTCCTGGGCGATCAGTCCGCCGGTGCCGAGCGCGAGAGGGCGACGCGAGTGGCGGACCTCCGCCGCCGCTGACCCCGCCCGTACGACGCCCGGGCGGTCGGTCACTCTCCGTGACACCGGCCGGGCGTGGATCACCCTGGTCCTCTGCGCGCAAGTGCCGAGTGCGCCTTTTACGGACGCAGTCCGCCGAGGGTCAGGGTGAGGAGCCGGTCGGCCAGCCCGGGGTCGGCCGGTGACTCCTCGGCCGCGAGGGCGATCGCGTGGGTGAGCTGCAGGAGATCGCCGATCTCCACCTCGGCGCGTACGGCACCCGCCTCCTGCGCACGCGCGAGCAGGGCGCCGCCCGCCTCCCGGATCGGGCCGCCGCACCGGGCGAGATCCGAGTCGCGGTCCGGCGCGGTCGAGGACGAGACCGCCATGAGCGCCCGCGCCAGCCCCCGGTACTCGCCCGCATGACTGATCATTTCCCGCAGCCACGCCACGAGCGCCGCGCACGGCTGCGGATCGTCCAGCAACTCGTGCGAGCGGGCGAGGAGTTGCTCCGCCGCGTCGGCGAACACCGCGCTGAGCAGGGCCTGCCGGTTCGGGAAGTGCCGGTACAGCGTGCCGATCCCGACACCGGCGCGCTTCGCCACGTCCTCCAGGGACGCTTCCGTGCCCCGGGCGGCGAAGGCGGCGCGCGCGGCCAGCAGCAGCCGCTCGCGGTTGCGCCGCGCGTCGGCCCGCTTCCGGCGCGGCGGACGCCCGTACGCCTGCGGGGCCGCCCCCGCGGTCTCCTCCGGGGCCGTGCTCGTCATGGTGCCCTCACCAGCTCCCTCCACCGCACTCGGACGGCCTCCAGCATGCCACCGCACGCTGCGGACGGGCCGGGAACCGGAGAGGAAGGGAGGAGACGGACGGGGCGCCCCGCGGACCGGCCGAAGCGGTCCGCCGGGCGCCCCGGCGTGCTCGTGGAAGGCGCTGCCGTACGGGTCAGTCCTTGATCTCGCAGATGGCGGCGCCGGAGGTGAGGGAGGCACCGACCTCGGCGGTCAGGCCCTTGACGGTGCCGGCCTTGTGGGCGTTGAGGGGCTGTTCCATCTTCATGGCCTCCAGGACCACGATCAGGTCGCCCTCCTGGACCTCCTGGCCCTCCTCGACGGCGACCTTGACGATGGTGCCCTGCATCGGCGAGGCCAGGGTGTCGCCGGAGGCGGCCGGGCCGGACTTCTTCGCCGCGCGCCGCTTGGGCTTGGCGCCGGCGGCCAGCCCGGTGCGGGCCAGCGACATGCCCAGCGAGGCGGGCAGGGAGACCTCCAGGCGCTTGCCGCCCACCTCGACCACGACCGTCTCGCGGTTGGTCTCGTCCTCGGTCTCGCCGTCGGCGGGGGCGGCGAACGGCTTGAGGTCGTTGACGAACTCGGTCTCGATCCACCGGGTGTGGACCGTGAACGGCTCGGCGGAGCCGGTGAGCTCGGGGGCGAACGCCGGGTCCTTGACCACCGCGCGGTGGAACGGGATGGCGGTGGCCATGCCCTCGACCCGGAACTCCTCCAGCGCGCGGGCGGCACGCTGGAGGGCCTGCTCACGGGTGGCGCCGGTGACGATCAGCTTGGCCAGCAGCGAGTCCCAGGCCGGGCCGATCACGCTGCCGGACTCCACGCCCGCGTCCAGGCGCACGCCGGGGCCGGACGGCGGGTCGAACCTCGTCACCGTGCCGGGGGCCGGGAGGAAGTTGCGGCCCGGGTCCTCGCCGTTGATGCGGAACTCGAAGGAATGGCCGCGCAGCACCGGGTCGCCGTAGCCGAGCTCCTCGCCGTCGGCGATGCGGAACATCTCGCGGACCAGGTCGATGCCGGCGACCTCCTCGGTCACCGGGTGCTCCACCTGCAGCCGGGTGTTGACCTCCAGGAAGGAGATCGTGCCGTCCGCCCCGACCAGGAACTCCACGGTGCCGGCGCCGACGTAGCCGGCCTCCTTCAGGATCGCCTTGGAGGCCGAGTACAGCTGTTCGACCTGCGCCTCCGAGAGGAACGGCGCGGGCGCCTCCTCGACCAGCTTCTGGTGGCGGCGCTGCAGCGAGCAGTCACGGGTGGAGACGACGACCACGTTGCCGTGGGTGTCGGCCAGGCACTGGGTCTCCACGTGCCGCGGCTTGTCCAGGTAGCGCTCCACGAAGCACTCGCCCCGGCCGAACGCGGCGACCGCCTCGCGGACCGCCGAGTCGTACAGCTCGGGCACCTCCTCCAGGGTGCGGGCCACCTTCAGGCCGCGCCCGCCGCCGCCGAAGGCCGCCTTGATGGCGATCGGCAGGCCGTGCTCCTCGGCGAAGGCCACCACCTCGGCCGCCCCGGACACCGGGTCCGGGGTGCCGGCCACCAGCGGGGCGCCCGCGCGCTGCGCGATGTGCCGGGCCGCGACCTTGTCGCCCAGGTCCCGGATGGCCTGCGGCGGCGGGCCGATCCAGATGAGCCCCGCGTCCAGCACCGCCTGCGCGAACTCGGCGTTCTCGGAGAGGAACCCGTAGCCCGGGTGGACCGCGTCCGCACCCGAGTCCTTCGCCGCCTGCAGCACCTTGGCGATGTCCAGATAACTGGTGGCCGGGGTGTCACCGCCCAGCGCGAACGCCTCGTCCGCCGCGCGGACGTGCAGGGCGTCCCGGTCCGGCTCGGCGTACACGGCCACGCTCGCGATCCCGGCGTCCCGGCACGCCCGGGCGACGCGGACAGCGATTTCGCCACGGTTGGCGATCAACACCTTGCGCACGATGGCTCCCTCTCCTTGAAACAAGCCGAGTTTAGGGACTGCCGACACGGCGTTTCGACCCGTCCTCAATGGTGAGCTTGCCCACACGGAGCGTGACCCGAGGCTCGCTCTACCGGTGAAATCCCTTGTCATGGCGCACTACGCGGGACCCACCGGCAAACCCTAGCCGTCCCCTGTGGCCAAGGTCTCTATGAGGCCGTGCTGCGGGCGCAAGGGTTTCTTTGTGGAATCCCTACTAATGGCCCAACGATTCTTTGCTGCTGCCAGAGCCCTTGTCCCCTTGTTTACCCGCAAGTAGCGTCGCCGATGTGTCAGCCCTCCGTGGGCGTCCACAGGTCCGTGATGCCGACGCCCAGTCTGCTCAGCAGCCGCCGCACCAGCGGGAGGCTGATCCCGATGACGTTGCCGTGGTCGCCCTCGATGCCGTCGATGAAGGGCGCCGAACGGCCGTCGAGCGTGAAGGCCCCGGCGACGTACAGGGGCTCACCGGAGGCGACGTACGCGGCGATCTCCTCGTCGGTGGGCTCGCCGAAGCGGACCACGGTGGACGCGGTGGCGGACACGTACCGGTCCTCCGCGGTGTCCCACACGCAGTGCCCGGTCTGCAGCGTGCCCGCACGGCCGCGCATCGACTTCCAGCGCGCGGTGGCCTCCTCGGCGTCCGCGGGCTTGCCGAGCGCCTGGCCGTCCAGGTCGAGCACCGAGTCGCAGCCGATCACGAGTGCGCCGCTCACCTCCGGCCGCGCCGCCACCACGGAGGCCTTCGCCTCGGCCAGCGCGAGTGCCAGTTCGGCGGGGGTGGGAGCGGTCACGGCGTCCTCGTCGACCCCGCTGACGATCACCTCGGGGGCGAGTCCGGCCTGGCGGAGCAGCCCGAGCCGGGCGGGGGACTGGGAGGCGAGCACGAGTCGGCGGCGTGGCTGAGCGGTCATGCGGTCAGCGTATCGACGCGGCCGGGGCGCTGCCCGGCGGGGAGCGGGGGCGTCCCGGCGCGGGTCACCCCATGCCGATCATCAGCATCGAGAGCACCATGGCCAGTGCCACGAGAACGCCCAGCCGCCGCAGCATGGCCTGCATGTCGCGCAGCTCCTTCGGAGGCTCGTTCTCCGGATCGGACCACAGCATGTCACCGATGCTGCGACCCTCCGTCGGTCCGGCGCCTGAGTACGCGTACTCAACTTGCGCGGCCCGTCCGGGCCGGACCACCGCTCGGCGGTCCGGCCCGGCGGAGCGCTCAGCCGGGCCAGAACGTGCGGCGCCACGCCGTCGGGCCCGGCTGGGGCAGCCGGTCGGCGGCGACGCGGGCCGGGTCGGCCCAGGAGTCCCGCGGCTTCGGCACGCCGGACGGCTCGGCGGCGGCCGCCGCGGCGCGCGCCCTGACCACCGCGAGCGCGGCGGCCAGCTCCTCCGGGGTCGGATTGCCCCGTACGACCTTGATCGTCACAACGGCTCCATGGGGGTCGGGAAGGGTCAGGGGGGTCAGAAGGGTCGGAGGGGGTCGGAGCAGAGGTGTACGGGCTACAGCGGGATGTTGCCGTGCTTCTTCGGCGGCAGGCTCGCCCGCTTCGTCCGCAGCTGGCGCAGACCGCGCACGACGTGGGCGCGGGTGTCGGAGGGCATGATCACCGCGTCGACGTAGCCGCGTCCGGCCGCGGTGTACGGGTTGAGGAGCGCGTCCTCGTACTCCTGGATCAGCCCGGCCCGCACCTCCTCGCGCTGCTCCTCGGGGGCGGCCGCGATGGTGCGCCGGTGCAGGACGTTGACCGCGCCCTGGGCGCCCATGACCGCGATCTGGGCGGTCGGCCAGGCGAGGTTGAGGTCCGCGCCCAGGTGCTTGGAGCCCATCACGTCGTACGCGCCACCGAACGCCTTGCGGGTGATGACCGTGATCAGCGGCACCGTGGCCTCGGCGTACGCGAAGATCAGCTTGGCGCCGCGGCGGATGATGCCCTCGTGCTCCTGGCCGACGCCGGGCAGGAAGCCGGGGACGTCCACGAAGGTGAGGACCGGGACGTTGAAGGCGTCGCAGGTGCGGACGAAGCGGGCGGCCTTCTCGGAGGCGTCGATGTCCAGACAGCCCGCGAACTGGAGGGGCTGGTTGGCGACGACGCCCACCGGGGAACCCTCGACGCGGCCGAAGCCCGTGATCATGTTCGGGGCGAACAGCGGCTGCGTCTCGAAGAACTCGGCGTCGTCGAGCACGTGCTCGATCACCGTGTGCATGTCGTACGGCTGGTTCGCGCTGTCCGGGATCAGCGTGTCCAGCTCGCGGTCCTCGTCGGTGACGGCGAGGTCCGCCTCCTCCGGGAACGCGGGCGGCTCGCTGAGGTTGTTGGACGGCAGGTACGACAGCAGCTGCTTGACGTACTCGATGGCGTCCTTCTCGTCGCCCGCCATGTGGTGGGCCACGCCCGAGGTCGTGTTGTGGGTACGGGCGCCGCCGAGCTCCTCGAAGCCGACGTCCTCTCCCGTCACCGTCTTGATGACGTCGGGTCCGGTGATGAACATGTGCGAGGTCTGGTCGACCATCACCGTGAAGTCGGTGATCGCGGGGGAGTACACCGCGCCGCCCGCGCACGGGCCGACGATCAGGCTGATCTGCGGGACGACACCGGAGGCGTGCACGTTGCGGCGGAAGATCTCGCCGTACGCGCCGAGCGAGGCGACGCCCTCCTGGATGCGGGCGCCGCCGGAGTCGTTGATGCCGATGACCGGGCAGCCCGTCTTCAGCGCGAAGTCCATCACCTTGACGATCTTCTGCCCGTAGACCTCGCCGAGGGCGCCGCCGAAGACCGTGAAGTCCTGCGAGAACACGGCCACCGGGCGGCCGTCCACCGTGCCGTAGCCGGTGACGACCCCGTCGCCGTACGGGCGGTTCCGCTCCAGGCCGAAGTTGGTCGACCGGTGCTGGGCGAACTCGTCGAACTCGACGAACGAGTCCTCGTCCAGCAGCAGTCCGATGCGCTCACGGGCCGTCAGCTTGCCCTTCGCGTGCTGTTTCTCCACGGCGCGCCCGGAGCCGGCGTGCGTCGCTTCGTGGATGCGGCGCCGCAGGTCCGCGAGTTTGCCCGCGGTGGTGTGGATGTCGTTCTCCTCGGCCTCTGCGGGCTCTGCAGCCTCTGCGGTCTGTGCAGCCTCCGCAGCTTCTGCGGCCTCTGGGCGCTCTTCCGGCTCGGACATCGGGATGCGGCTCCCTGCCTGCTCAAGGGGGATGTGAGGGTGTACCTGCCTGGTGCCTGCTCACACGGGGGGACGGTTACTCATACGTAGCGTAGTGGTGTACCCCAGGGTTCAGCAGTGCGGCGTATGCCACACCTAGGGTGGGTCGCATGACGCCGCGAGACGAACCCGACCCGAACGACCGGCCGCCCGGCGGCCGCTGGTCCGACCTGGACCGCCCGCCCCTCGACGCCGCCTCCCTGCGCCGGTCGCTGGTGCGCGAGGGCGGGCTGTGGAGCTCGCTGGACGTGGTACCCGTGACGGGCTCCACCAACACCGACCTGGCGGACCGCGCCGCCGGCCTCGCCGAGGGCGCGGTGCTGGTCGCCGAGGAGCAGCGCGCCGGACGCGGCCGCCTCGACCGCACCTGGACCGCGCCGCCCCGCTCCGGACTGATCGTCTCCGTGCTGCTCCGGCCGGCCGAGGTGCCCCTCGAACGCTGGGGCTGGCTGCCGCTGCTGACCGGGGTCGCGGTGGCGACCGGGCTGTCCCGTACGGCCGGCGTGGACACCGCGCTGAAGTGGCCCAACGACCTGCTGGTCACGGTGGACGGCGAGGAGCGCAAGGCCGGCGGCATCCTCGCCGAGCGCGCCGGTCCCGACGGCGTGGTCATCGGCGTCGGGATCAACGTCTCGCTGCGGGCGGACGAGCTGCCCGTCCCCACCGCCGGGTCGCTCGCGCTCGCGGGCGCCGTGACCACGGACCGCGACCCGCTGCTGCGGGCGGTGCTGCGCTCGCTGGAGCACTGGTACGGCACCTGGCGCGCGGCCGGCGGCGACCCGGCGGTGAGCGGTCTGCACGACACGTACGCGGCCGGCTGCGCGACGCTGGGCCGCACGGTCCGCGCGGAGCTGCCCGGCGACCGCTCGCTCGTGGGGGAGGCCGTCGCGGTCGACGGCGACGGACGCCTGGTGCTGGCCACGGCCGAGGGTGTGCAGCAGCCGGTCGGAGCCGGGGACATCGTGCATCTGCGCCCCGTGTGACGGGAGGGAGCGCGGGGGTACTCGGCCGGGCCGGTGGCACCGGACGACACCGGGCACGCGGCCGTCCCGTACGGCCCCGGGGCCCGCCCGGACCCCCCTCCACCTGGTGCGCGCGGCGGTCCGCGCCGACAGGAGTGAGCCAGCGCACACCTGCCGTACAGTTGAGGCCGGTCGATACCTGACCGTGACAGATCGGAAGGGCAGCAGGCGTGACCGTCGACGACACGGGTTCCGGCGCGGGCGCACACCACGCACCCGACGGCGACCCGGACCGTACCGCCGGGTCCGCCGGTGACGCGTCGGCCGCCCGGGGCGAGCGTGCCGAGCCGCGGCGGACGGACGCGCCGGGCAGGGGAGGCGCGCAGGGCCCCGACCCCGTCGAGGACCCGCTGGCACTCCGCCTCGAACAGCTCATCCTCGGTGCCGAGCGCCGCTACACCCCCTTCCAGGCGGCCCGCAGCGCGGGCGTCTCCATGGAACTGGCGTCCCGCTTCTGGCGGGCCATGGGCTTCCCGGACATAGGGCAGGCCAAGGCGCTCACCGAGGCGGACGTCCTCGCGCTGCGCCGGCTGGCCGGTCTGGTCGAGGCCGGTCTGCTCAGCGAGGCGATGGCGGTGCAGGTGGCACGTTCCACCGGGCAGACCACCGCCCGGCTGGCCGAGTGGCAGATCGACTCCTTCCTGGAGGGCCTCACCGAGCCGCCCGAGCCGGGCATGACGCGCACCGAGGTCACGTATCCGCTGATCGAGCTGCTGCTGCCGGAGCTGGAGGAGTTCCTCGTCTTCGTCTGGCGGCGCCAGCTCGCCGCGGCGACCGGCCGGGTCGTGCAGGCCGCCGACGACGAGGAGATGGTCGACCGCCGGCTCGCCGTCGGCTTCGCGGACCTGGTGGGCTTCACCCGGCTGACGCGCCGCATGGAGGAGGAGGAGCTGGGCGAGCTCGTCGAGGCCTTCGAGACCACGGCGGCGGACCTGGTGGCCGCGCACGGCGGCCGGCTGATCAAGACGCTCGGCGACGAGGTGCTGTACGCGGCGGACGACGCGGGGGTGGCCGCCGAGATCGCGCTCCGGCTGATCGAGACCATGGCCAACGACGAGACGATGCCCGAACTGCGCGTCGGCATCGCCTTCGGCACGGTGACGACACGGATGGGCGACGTCTTCGGCACGACGGTGAACCTGGCCTCGCGGCTCACCTCGATAGCGCCGAAGGACGCCGTGCTGGTCGACACCGCCTTCGCGGAGGAGATCGTCCGCACCGGTGACGCCCCCGTCTCCGAGGCGGAGGCCGCGGAGGCCGCGGCCGCCGCGGAGAAGGAGGGCGAGGAGCCGCCGACGTACCGTTTCGCCCTCCAGCCGATGTGGCAGCGGCCGGTGCGCGGCCTGGGTGTCGTACAGCCGTGGCTGCTCACGCGACGGGCGGACGGGGTCTGAGGTGCTCCCCGGTTCCGGTTCGGGGAGCTGAGGGGCTCCCTCACTGGTGACGGCGCCCGTGGTGGAGCCCGGAGGAGCCGGGAAGCCAGTCCCGGTACGCGGGGTCGCCGCTGACGCACACGCCGATGACCGGCAGGCACAGGACCGGCCGGGTGGTCTCGCGCTCGCGCTCCGGAGCCGTGGGCGTCGCGTCCGGCGGAGTGGGCCGGGGTGCGGCGGGCCGGGTGCGGGCCGGGGCGCGTGTGGTCGGAGGGGGCTTCGGTGGGGCGGTCGGTGCTGTGGCGACATCGGTGATGTCCGTGACATCGGTGGCCGCGGAGGCGGAAGCCCTGGGGGCGGGCCCGCGCGGGGCGCCGCCGGGGGGCGCGGCCGTGGTGCCGGGCACCCGTGCGGATCCCGGAGCGCGCGGCGACGGGGTTCCCGGGCGCGGGCCGGAGACGTCGTCCGTGGCGCGCGCCGGGGGTGAGGTGGTCGGGGACGCCGCCGTCCGAGGCGGGTCGTAGGCGCTTCCGGCCCCGACGGCGCGTGGCTCCGCGGGATCGCCCCCGGCGCTCCCGCCGGACGGCTCGGGCACCAACAGCCTCACCAGTCCCAGCGCCCCCGCCATCAGGGCGAACGCGCCGACCGCGATCCGCAGCCGCCGGGGACGGGGCTTGCGGTGTCGGCCGCTGCCGGGGCGCGCCGCTGCCACGGCTCCTGCTCCCTCTGCGGGCCCCTCGTTCTCCCCGTTCTCCCCGTTGTCTCTGTTTTCCCCGTTCTCTCTGTTCTCCCCGTTCTCTTCGTTCCCCTCGATCGGCGTCTCCGTCATGGCCGTTCCCTCCCCCGAGCGCCTCGCGCCCCCGGTGCGCTGTGCGGTGCGCAGGCTATGCGCCCCGGGAGGGGGCGGGAGGGAGTCGGGACGACTGTCACACGAACGGCTGACGGAGGGGGCAGCCGTCCCTCCCTTCCCCGGCGGGGCCCCGGCTGCCATGATCGGAGACGCCGGGAGTTAACCGACGTTAACCAGGAGGGTCGTCATGACGGATGGGGCGGAGCGAGGGGACGAGCGGCGGTACGGGGAGTTCGTCGGCGTACGGCGGCACGGGTACGTCGCCGAGCTCGTCCTCGACCGCCCGGCGGCCATGAACGCGGTCTCGACGGAGATGGCGCGTTCGATCGCCGGTGCCTGTGAGGCGCTCGCCGCCGACCGGGACGTCCGTGCCGTCGTGCTGACCTCCACGCACGAGCGGGCCTTCTGCGTGGGCGCCGATCTGAAGGAGCGCAACTCCTTCAGTGACGCCGACCTCGTGCGCCAGCGGCCCGTCGCGCGCGCCGCGTACACCGGCGTACTGGAGCTGCCGATGCCGACGGTCGCCGCCGTGCACGGCTTCGCGCTGGGCGGCGGGTTCGAGCTGGCCCTGTCGTGCGACCTGATCGTGGCGGACCGTACGGCGGTGGTCGGGCTCCCGGAGGTGTCCGTGGGGGTGATCCCGGGCGGTGGCGGTACGCAGCTGCTGCCGCGCCGGGTCGGTGCCGCGCGGGCCGCCGAGCTGGTCTTCACGGCCCGGCGCCTGGAGGCGGAGGAGGTCGCGGAGCTGGGGCTCGTCGACCGGCTGGTGGGCGCCGGCGAGGACCGTACGGAGGCGCTGGCGCTGGCCGCCCGGATCGCGGGGAACTCGCCCGTGGGGCTACGGGCCGCCAAGCGGGCGCTGCGGCTCGGGCACGGGCTCGACCTGCGCACCGGTCTGGAGGTCGAGGACGCGGCCTGGCGGGCCGTCGCCTTCTCCGGGGACCGGGCGGAGGGCGTCGCGGCGTTCAACGAGAAGCGGCGGCCGGAGTGGCCCGGGGAGTAGTTCCCCCCGCTGTTCTCTCCGCTGCTTGCCGGGGCTCCCTGGGGCTCTCCGGCGGCCGTCCGGCCGCACACCGACACGCCAAACCGGGATAAACCTCCCTAGTCTGGACGGATGGGTGAGGACGAACGGTTGCGGGCCGTGGTGGCCTTGGCGCAGGGGATGGCGGCCGCGCGCACCCCTGACGAGTCCTGGCGGGCGGCGGCCGAGGGGGCGCGGCACGCACTGGACGGCGGCTTCGCCGCGCTGTCGGTGTGGGAGCGCGAGCTGGGCCGGCTGCGCGTCCTCGTCAACGTCGGGGACAGGGCGCCGGACGAGGAGGAGTTCCCGGACGCGGAGACGTATCCGGTGCACCGCTTCCCGGAGATCACCGAGTTCCTGCACGAGCGCTGGGCGGGCGGGATCGGGCCCAGCGCCTGGGTGGAGACCGCGGAGGCCGCGGAGGACGCCGCCGGGCCGGCCGGATCCGCCGGCCCGGAGGGGCGCTGCCTCCAGCGTGTCGAGGCCCTGCGCAGCCGGGGCCGCGGCTCCTGCGTGGTGGCGCCGGTCGTGCTGCGCGGGCGCGCGTGGGGCGAGCTGTACGTGGCGCGTCCGGCGGGGGCCGAGGTGTTCGGTACGGAGGACGCCGAGTTCGCGACCGTGCTGGCGGCCGTCGCCGCGGCCGGGATCGCGCAGACCGAGCAGGTGGAGGAGGCCCGGCAGTTGGCGTTCACGGACGCGCTGACCGGCCTCGCCAACCGCCGGGCGGTCGATGTGCGGCTCGGCGAGGCGATCGAGCGGCACCGCGCCGACGGCACCGCCGTGAGTCTCGTGGTCTGCGACATGAACGGGCTGAAGTGGGTCAACGACACCCACGGCCACGCCGCGGGGGACCGGCTCCTGGAGCGGTTCGGCTCGGTGCTGTCGCTGTGCGGCGCGATGCTGCCGGGCGCGCTGGCGGCGCGGCTCGGGGGTGACGAGTTCTGCCTGCTGGCGGTGGGGCCGCCGGCGGACGACGTGGTGCGGGTGGCCGGGGAACTCTGCCGCCGCGCCGCCGATTTGGAGCTGGGTGAGGGCGTCGCCTGCGGGGTGGCGTCCACGCAGGACCCGATCGGCGCCGTCCGGTCGGCGCGCCGGCTGTTCCGGCTCGCGGACGCGGCGCAGTACCGGGCGAAGGCGGAACGCTCGCCGAAGCCGGTGGTGGCGGGCCGGCAGGGTCCGGACGACCCGGTGCTGCGCCTCGCCGACCGCCCCGGGCCGGGCGCGCCGGGGACGGGTGACCGGCGGAGCTTCCGGGGGCGGAGCCCGCGGTGACGGCTTCCGTTTTGAGCTCTGGCCGAAGTCCCGCCCGGAGCCCCGCCCGGAGCCCCGCCCGAAGCCCCGCCCGGAGTCCCGCCCGGAGCCCCGCCCGGGAGGGGCGCCCGGGAGGGGTGCGCCGGGTAAGGGCCGAGCCCGTTGATCGGTCGTGACATTCGGCGATTCAGTACCTACGATCCTGAATATGGATATGCACTCTGGGGGCACGGTGGTGCTCGGGACGTCGGGTGCCACCGCGGCCGACGTCGTCGCCGTGGCGCGGGACGGCGCCCGGGTCGAGCTCGCCGAGGAGGCGGTGGCGGCCCTGAAGGCGGCGCGCGAGGTCGTGGACGCGCTGGCGGCCGAGCCGGACCCCGTCTACGGCGTCTCGACCGGCTTCGGCGCCCTCGCCACCCGGCACATCGGCCCGGAGCTGCGTACCCGGCTGCAGCGCAACATCGTGCGCTCGCACGCCGCGGGCATGGGGCCGCGTGTGGAGCGCGAGGTGGTGCGCGCGCTGATGTTCCTGCGCCTGAAGACGGTCTGCTCCGGCCACACGGGGGTACGGCCCGAGGTCGCGCGGACCATGGCCGCCGTGCTGAACGCGGGCATCACCCCGGCCGTCCACGAGTACGGCTCGCTGGGCTGCTCCGGCGACCTCGCGCCGCTGTCCCACTGCGCGCTGACCCTGATGGGCGAGGGCGAGGCGGAGGGCCCCGACGGCGTCGTACGCCCGGCGGGCGACCTGCTCGCCGCACATGGCATCACCCCGGTCGAACTGCGCGAGAAGGAGGGCCTCGCCCTCCTCAACGGCACCGACGGCATGCTCGGCATGCTGTTCCTCGCCCTCGCCGACCTGGAGCTGCTCTACAAGTCGGCCGACGTCACGGCGGCCCTCACCCTGGAGGCCCTGCTCGGCACGGACAAGGTGCTCGCCCCCGAGCTGCACGCGCTCCGCCCGCACCCCGGGCAGGCCGCCTCGGCCGCCAACATGCTGGCGGTGCTGGCGGGTTCGGGGATGACCGGCAGCCATCAGGAGGACGCGCCCCGGGTCCAGGACGCCTACTCGGTGCGCTGCGCCCCGCAGGTCGCGGGCGCGGGCCGGGACACGATCGCCCACGCGCGCGTGGTGGCCGAACGGGAGCTCGCGGCGGCCGTCGACAACCCGGTGGTGCTGCCCGGGGGCACCTCCCAGGCTTTCGGCGCCGGGGGCAGGGTCGAGTCCAACGGCAACTTCCATGGCGCGCCCGTCGCTTACGTCCTCGACTTCCTCGCCGTCGCGGCCGCGGACCTCGCCTCGATCGCGGAGCGCCGTACGGACCGCCTCCTCGACAAGAACCGCAGCCACGGGCTCCCGGCGTTCCTCGCGGACGACCCGGGCGTCGACTCCGGGCTCATGATCGCCCAGTACACCCAGGCGGCCCTGGTGAGCGAGTTGAAGCGGCTCGCGGTCCCCGCGTCGGTGGACTCGATCCCCTCCTCGGCGATGCAGGAGGACCACGTCTCGATGGGCTGGTCCGCCGCGCGCAAGCTGCGTACGGCGGTCGACGGTCTGGCGCGCGTGCTGGCGGTCGAACTGTACGCCGCCACCCGGGCGATCGAACTGCGCGGGGCGCTCACTCCGGCGCCCGCGACGCGTGCGGTCGTGGACGCCGTGCGCGCGGCCGGTGCCGGGGGTCCGGGACCGGACCGGTTCCTGGCCCCCGAGCTTGCCGTGGTGGACGCGTTCGTGCGTGACGGACGGCTGGTCGCGGCGGTGGAGACGGTCACCGGGCCGCTGCGGTAGCGGCGTCGGGCGCCGTCAGAATTCGAAGCGTTCCCTGCGTACCGAGTGCACGACGAACCCGGCGCCGAGGGTCAGGAAGAGCGTGCCGCCGACGATGTACGGGGTGGTGTCGAAGGACCCCGTGTCGGCGAGCCGGGTGTGGGCGCCGGCCGGTACGGCGACGCCCTCGCCGGACTGCGTGAAGACCGCCCGGGCCGGGCCCGCCGGCTCCGCGTTCGCGTCGGTGGACGTGGATGCGGATGTGGACGTGGATGTGGACGTGGATGCGGATGTGGTCGTCCCCGCATGCGTGGTGGTTGTCGTGGTGGTGTTCGTCTCCGGGCTCCCCGGCTGGTTCTGGGTGGCGCCTGCGGACGGGACGAACCACAGGGCCGCGAGGAGGGTCCCGGCGGCGGTGGCGGTCAGCAACGTCCGACGTGCGGTGGACGACGATCGGCGTGCGGCGGACACGGAATATCGATCCCCTTGTGGAGCTGGCGAATTGGCCGTGGGATGCGATGCTAGTGAAAGCCGCGGGTCGCGTAAAAGCCGGGCTGCCGGTCAGTCGTACGCTCCGGGCTATGAACACTTCTGAGACATCACGCTTTGTCCGTGTCCGCGTGGACCTGGTCGTCGAGATCGACTCCGCCGAGGCCGTCGCCGAGGCGGCGCAGCGGCGGATCGAGGACGACCCCGATATGCCGGCGCATGAGCGGGTACACGCCAACAGTGCGGTGATGGAGGACACGGCGGAGGCCCTCGCGTATCTGGTCGATCCGTTCGACCTGGTCAGTGGGGTGCCCGGGGTGGAACTGGCGCAGGCCTCGTGGAGCAGCGAGCAGATCGAGTACGACCCCGATGCGCTGGAGTGGGAACTCGACGGGGAAGATGATGCCGACGACGACGACGGGGAAGCAGCGGAACGCGGGCTCGGCTGAGGCGTGGCGGAAAAAGATTCACGGCCCCGGGCGGCAACCGCGCCCGGGGTTCCGTCGTCTCATCAGGCGCACTGACCACCCCGGAGCCGTGGTCCGGCCTCCGGCCGGGCGTGGTGTGGACCACATATCGGTGTCTTGTGGAACGGGATGAACCGGTCGTGGCGTTGAAGGTCGTACGGGAAGTCTCAGGGGTCTTGGGGAATTGGCAACGATGGAGAAGCGTGTGATGACGAACAGTAGGCGGCGCAGGGGCCTGTCGGTCGCGTCCGCTCTGCTCGGCGGGGTGCTGGTGCTCTCTGCGTGCAGCGGGGGAGACACCGACGACACGTCTGCCGGGGGCGGCGGCGAGTCCCGGGCCGAGGTCGACGAGGCGGCCGCCACGAAGACCTCCGAGGCCGACATCGAGATCACGCCCAAGGACGGCTCGAACAACGCCTCCATCAACAACTCCGCCAAGGTGACCGTGAGCAAGGGCACGCTCACCGAGGTCACCATGGAGACCTCCGACGGGACCGCCGTGGAGGGCGAGATATCCGCGGACAAGACGAGCTGGGAGCCCACCGGACAGCTCGAGCGGTCCACCACCTACAAGGTGAGCGCCACGGCCGAGGACTCCGAGGGGCGCGCCGCCCACGAGAACGCGTCGTTCACGACGGTCTCCCCGGACAACAGCTTCATCGGCAACTTCACGCCGGAGGACGGCTCCACGGTCGGCGTCGGCATGCCGGTCTCGATCAACTTCGACAAGGCGATCGAGAACAAGGCCGAGGTGCAGAAGGGCATCACGGTCACCTCCAGCGCCGGTCAGGAGGTCGTCGGGCACTGGTTCAACGCCAACCGGCTCGACTTCCGGCCCGAGAAGTACTGGACGGAGAACCAGACCGTCACGCTGAAGCTCGCGCTCGACGGTGTCGAGGGCGCCGAGGGCGTCTACGGCGTCCAGCAGAAGACGGTCACCTTCAAGATCGGCCGCAACCAGGTCTCGGTCGTCGACGCCAAGACCAAGCAGATGAAGGTCATGCAGGACGGGAAGGTCGTCCGGACCATCCCGATCTCGGCCGGCTCGCCGGAGAACAAGACGTACGAGGGCCAGATGGTGATCTCCGAGAAGTTCAAGGAGACCCGGATGAACGGCGCGACGGTCGGCTTCACCGACGACGACGGCGAGGGCGAGTACGACATCAAGGACGTGCCGCACGCCATGCGCCTGTCGACCTCCGGCACCTTCATCCACGGCAACTACTGGGGCGCCAAGTCGATCTTCGGCAGCGTGAACACGAGCCACGGCTGCGTCGGCCTGGCGGACACCAAGGGCGCCAACGACCCGAACACCCCCGGCGCCTGGTTCTACAACAACTCGATCATCGGTGACGTCGTGGTCGTGGAGAACACGGGCGACGACACCATCAAGCCCGACAACGGCCTCAACGGCTGGAACATGGACTGGGCCGAGTGGAAGGCGGGCTCGGAGGTCTGATCCAGCCCCCGCTCCCTTCCCCCACAGTGGCGCCGCCCCGCACGGGCGGCGCCACTGGCGTGTCCGGCGAGGGCTTCTCACATGCCTCGGCGTGCCTCGGTGAAGGAGAACGCGCAAGCGGGGTGATCCGGCCATCGTCCATGCGATCCGGACAACTTGAATCATGCATGGAACCCACGTCACATGAACGTCGATCCCTCTGGCCGGATGAAAGAACGCGCGTGTCCGGACTTCGACCACAGGGGGAGACTTGCGCAGACATGTGAAGAGAGCGGGTGCGGCCACGGTCGCCACGGCCGCCGCCGTGGCCCTGGCGGCGGGCCTGACCAGCCCGGTGTCGGCCGCACCATGGTCCACGGGCGGCACCGCGACGGCCGCGGACGCCGCCAAGCACCGCATCACCCTGATCACCGGTGACCGGGTGGTGGTCGACGCGGACGGGCGTCCCGTCGGCTTCGAGCGGGCCGAGGGGCGGGAGGGCATACCCGTCCAGGTCCGCGAGGCCGGCGGCCACACCCTCGTGGTGCCCGCCGACGCGGCCCGCCTGATCGCCACCGGGAAGCTCGACCGACGGCTGTTCGACCTCACCGTCCTGAACCGGGCCGCCACCCGCGACGCCCACAAGAACGGCCTCAAGGTGATCGTCGGCTACCAGGGGGCCGCCGCCCCGGCCGCCCGCGCCGACGTCCGCGACGCGGGCGACACCAAGGTGCGCAGGACCCTCACGTCCCTGAACGCGGACGCGGTCCAGACCCCGGAGGACGACGCGCGCGAGCTGTGGCGGGCGGTGACCGACGACGACGGCACCGCGGCCTCCGGCATCGCGCACATCTGGCTCGACGGCGTCCGCAAGGTGACCCTCGACAAGTCGGTGCCGCAGATCGGCGCGCCGAAGGCGTGGGAGGCCGGCTACGACGGCGAGGGCGTCACCATCGCCGTCCTGGACACCGGCATCGACGCCACCCACGAGGACCTGAAGGGCCAGGTCGTCGGGGAGAAGAACTTCACCGCCGCCACCGGTACGAACGACGCCTACGGGCACGGCACGCACGTCGCCTCCATCGCGGCGGGCACCGGCGCCAAGTCGGGCGGCGCGTACAAGGGCGTCGCCCCGGGCGCGAAGCTGCTCAACGCCAAGGTCCTCGACGACTCGGGCTTCGGCGACGACTCCGGCATCATCGCGGGCATGGACTGGGCCGCGGCCCAGGGCGCCGACGTGGTGAACCTCAGCCTGGGCGGCGGCGACACCGCCGAGATCGACCCGATGGAAGCCCAGATCAACAAGCTCTCCGCGGAGAAGGGCATCCTCTTCGCGGTCGCCGCGGGCAACGAGGGCCCCGGTGACCGGACCATCGGCTCCCCGGGCTCCGCGGCCGCCGCCCTCACGGTCGGCGCCGTCGACGACGGCGACGCGCTCGCGGACTTCTCCAGCCGCGGCCCCGGCATGGACGGCCAGATCAAGCCGGACGTGACCGCGCCGGGCGTGGAGATCACCGCCGCCTCCGCCCCGGGCAGCGTCATCGCGCAGGAGGTCGGCGAGAACCCGGCCGGCTACCTCACCATCGACGGCACCTCGATGGCCACCCCGCACGTGGCGGGCGCCGCGGCGATCCTCAAGCAGCGGCACCCGGAGTGGACGTACACCGAGCTCAAGGGCGCCCTGACGGCCTCTGCCAAGGGCGGCGCGTACTCCGCGTACGAGCAGGGCGCCGGACGCGTCCAGGTGGACCGGGCGCTCACGCAGACGGTGGTCGCCGACCCGGTGTCGGTGAGCTTCCCCACCCAGCAGTGGCCGCACACCGACGACACCCCGGTGACCGAGGCCGTGACGTACCGGAACCTCGGCACCGAGGACGTCACCCTCGACCTGGCCGTCGCGGGCACCGACCCGAAGGGGCAGCCGGCTCCCGCCGGTTTCTTCACGCTCGGCGCCAAGTCCGTGACCGTCCCCGCGGGCGGCACCGCCTCCGTCGACCTGACGGCGGACACCCGGCCGGGCGGCACCCTGGACGGCGCGTACTCCGCGTACCTGACGGCCACCGGCGGCGGCCAGACCGTGCGCACCGCGGCCGGCGTGCAGCGCGAGCCGGAGTCGTACGACGTCACCCTCGAGGTGACCGGCCGGGACGGCAGGCCCGCCGCCGACTACCTGGTCAACCTCGCCGGTGTGTCCGGCGGGGCGGCGGGCGAGTGGTTCAACCCGTACGAGGCCGACGGCAGCGTGACCGTCCGCGTGCCCAAGGGCGGCTACATCCTCGACGCGGCCGTCCTCGGCGGCCCGGAGAATCCGGACGACGGCCCCACCTGGCTCGCCCAGCCCGACCTGTCCGTCACCAGGGACACCACGGTGACGCTGGACGCCCGCAAGGCCGCGCCGGTCGACGTCACGGTGCCCGCCGCCGGGGCCACGTCCGAGTTCGCGTCGGCCGACTTCACCAGGGAGGTGGCGGGCGACAGTTACGGCTTCGGCTGGTTCCTGGACACCTTCGAGGGATTCCGCGCCGCCCACCTCGGCCCGAAGGTCACCGACGGCTCCCTGCGGCAGCAGTGGGACGGGCACTGGACCAAGGGCGCCACGACCGAGTACGCGGCCATCTCCGGCGGCACGGTCCAGCAGCTCGCCACCGGCTACACCAAGCACTGGAAGAAGAGCGAGCTGGCGACGGTGCGGGTTGGCCTGGGCGCCTCCGCCGCCGGCAAGGAGGGGTCGGTCTCCGCCTGGGGCTACCTGCCCGGCAGCGCGGGCGGCTCCGCCATCAGCGTCCCGCAGCAGCTGCCCGGCACCCGCACGCTGTACCTGTCCGCCACGGACGGGGTCAAGTGGGGCCTCGACTTCGAGCAGACCGACGGCGTCGACGAGGACGGCTGGCCGATCGTCGAGGCCTCCTACACCCAGGGAACCGAGCGGGCCTACCAGGCCGGCCGGGTCTACGGGGCGACGTTCAACGTCGGGGTCTTCGGCCCCACCGTCGGCGGTGACCACGGGGTGCGCCGGGACGGCGACGACATCTACGGCTACCTGCCGATGCTCGCCGACGGCAACGCCCACGCCGGGGGGTCGGAGCTCACCTCGGCGCGTTCGACGCTGTACCGCGACGGCAAGAAGATCGCCGAGACGGACGACACCCTGGACGGCTCCGGCGGGTTCACGGTCCCGGCCGCCGAGGCCCCGTACCGGCTGGAGACGTCCGTCGAGCGGTCCGCGGAGGTGGCCGGGGTCTCCACCCGGGTCGACGCGAGCTGGACGTTCAGGTCGGCGAGGACCGCCTCGGACACCGAGCTGCCGGTCTCCACGGCCCGCTTCGGCCCGCTGCTCGACCTGAGCAGCCGCGCGCCGGCCGGACGGACGGTCACCGTGCCGGTCACCGTCCAGGGCGCGGCCGCGGGGGACAACCTGAAGTCGCTGGCGGTGTACGTGTCGTACGACCACGGCAAGAAGTGGACCAAGCTCACCGTCACCGACGGCAAGGTCACCCACACCAACCCGGCGAAGGGCGGAAGCGTCTCCTTCCGCGCCGAGATCACCGACAAGAAGGGCAACGGGTCGACGGTCACGATCCACGACGCGTACCACGCCAAGTGAGGCGCGGGCGTACGCACCGTTGACGGCGGCCCGCCGGGGGATCTTCCTCCGGCGGGCCGTCCCGTGTTCGTATGGGCGTATGACAGTGCGCACCGTGGAGTACATCCGCTACCGGATCCCGGAGGAGCGGTCGGCGGAGTTCCTGGCCGCCTGGACCAAGGCCGCGGCCTTCCTGGCGGCGTCGCCGGCCTGCGTCGACTACGAGCTGGCCCGCTGCGAGGAGGACTTCGAGCACTTCGTCCTGCGCGTCACCTGGACGTCGACCGAGGACCACCTGGAGGGGTTCCGGACGTCGGAGCTGTTCGACGACTACCTCGCCGTGGTGCAGCCCTTCGCGGGCGACATCCAGGAGATGCGGCACTACAAGCCCACGGTGGTACGGGGAGCGGGCGCCGGGGCGCCGGGAGTACCCGAGGGGTGACCCCTCAGACCTCCTCGGCCTCCTGCCGCAGGCGGTGGGCGTCCGTGCCCCAGCTCGCCAGCAGGCGCAGCGCCTCCGCCGACGGGGTGCCGGGCTCCGCGTGGTACGTGATGAGCATCTGCTCGGGGTCGCCCGGCGGCTGGAACGACTCGAAGTTCAGCGTCAGCTCGCCCACCAGCGGATGGCGCAGCGCCTTCACCCCGTGGCACTTCTCCCGCACGTCGTGCCGGGCCCACAGCTGCCGGAACTCCGCGCTCTTCACCGACAGCTCGCCCACCAGCGCCGACAGGTGCGGGTCGTCCGGGTGCCGGCCCGCGTCCATCCGCAGCATGCCGACGATGTCCGTGGCCTTGGACTCCCAGTCGGCGAACAGCACGCGGTACTCGGGCCGCAGGAACACCAGCCGCGCCCAGTTCCGCTCCTGCGCCGGCAGCTCGCCCCAGTCGCCGAACACGGCGGCCGCCATCCGGTTCCAGGCCAGGATCTGCGAGCGCCGCCCGGTGACGTACGCGGGCGTGCCCTCGAAGGTGTCGAGGAGCTGCCGCAGGGACGGCCGCACCTGCTGCGCCCGCCACGCGTGCTTCCGCTTCAGCGGCCGCGGCCTCGCCAGGTGGGTCAGGTGCGCGTGCTCGGCGTCGTTCAGGCGCAGCGCGCGGGCGATGGCGTCGAGCACCTCGGCCGAGACGTTGCGGCCGTTGCCCTGCTCCAGCCGCGTGTAGTACGCGACGGACACCCCGGCGAGCTGCGCCAGCTCCTCGCGCCGCAGCCCCGGCACCCGGCGGTGCCGCCCGAAGACCGGCAGCCCCACGTCCTCCGGCTTCAGCCGCGCCCGGCGGCTGCGCAGGAACTCGCTCAGCTCCGCGCGCCGGTCCAGCGCCCGGCCGACCTCGTCGGCGGGGTGCGTCGCGGCGGAGGTCTCCGCACCGGTGGGGGGCGACTTGTCCATGTTTCCAGTATCCCCGGTCGTACGCACACGATCCTGACCCCGCCAGTAGTAGGACCACTGGGCGTACGCAAAGCCGTGATCTGGGCGGATGCCATGGACAGAGGCACAGTTGCAGGAGCGCCGGACGGGACGTCCGGCCGGCGCGCGACTTCCCGCTAGGAGTGACACCAAGCATGACCACTGTCGCCGCGTACGCCGCCCCCGCGGCCAAGGCTCCCCTGGAGCGCACCACCATCGAGCGCCGCGCGGTCGGTGAGAACGACGTCCTGATCGAGATCAAGTTCGCCGGCATCTGCCACTCGGACATCCACATGGCCACCGCCGGCTGGGGCGAGGCCATCTTCCCGATGGTCCCGGGCCACGAGATCGCCGGTGTCGTCACCGAGGTCGGCTCCGCCGTCACCAAGTTCCAGGTCGGCGACCACGCGGGCGTCGGCTGCATGGTCGACTCCTGCCGCGAGTGCGAGTACTGCAAGGCCGGCAAGGAGCAGTACTGCGTCAAGGGCAACGTGCAGACGTACGGTGCCGTCGGCAAGGACGGCGAGGTGACCTACGGCGGCTACTCGACGCACATCGTCGTCGACCAGGACTTCGCCCTCCGAATCCCGGACGGGCTGTCCCTCGACGTCGCCGCGCCGCTGCTGTGCGCCGGCATCACCACGTACTCCCCGCTGAAGCACTGGAACGCGGGCCCCGGCAAGAAGGTCGCTGTCCTCGGCATGGGCGGCCTCGGCCACATGGGCGTCAAGCTCGCGCACGCGCTCGGTGCCGAGGTGACGGTGCTGTCGCAGTCGCTGCGCAAGAAGGACGACGGCCTGAAGCTGGGCGCCGACCACTACTACGCCACCAGCGACCCGGAGACCTTCGAGAAGCTGCGCGGCTCCTTCGACCTCATCCTGTCGACGGTGTCGGCGCCGCTGGACTTCGCGGCCTACCTGTCCCTGCTGAAGACGGACGGCGCGCTGGTGAACGTGGGCGCCCCCGAGGAGCCCGTCTCGCTCAACCTCTTCGCGCTGCTCGGCGGCCGCAAGACCCTCGCCGGGTCCATGATCGGCGGCATCCGGGAGACCCAGGAGATGCTGGACTTCTGCGCGGCGCACGGCATCGGCGCCGAGATCGAGCTGATCGCCGCCTCCGAGATCAACGAGGCGTACGAGCGGGTGCTGAAGAGCGACGTGCGCTACCGGTTCGTGATCGACGCGGCGACGATCTGAGCCCACGCGACGTGACGGCGGGGCCGGGACCGGAGGACGGTCCCGGCCCCGCCGTCACGTTCTCACGCGGCGCCCCGCCCGCCGCCCGACTCGCGGGCGGGTGCCGGTCCGCGCGGTCGGAGGTCGCAGGTCGCAGGACGCACGTCGCGGGACCGAGCGGTGACGGCCGAAGGGCCGATGGTGCGGGCGGGCGGTGCTGCCTAGCGTGGGCCGTGCACCCGGCGCCGTACGGGGGTCGGCGCCGGGTCGAGCGGTGCGGAGAGCCGCGCGCACGGAGTGCCGTGTGCGAAGAGCCGTGTGCGAAGAGTCGTGCGACGAGAGGACCCGACATGACCATCGAGCTGAACCACACGATCGTCTACGCCCGCGACAAGGAGGCGTCGGCGCGGTTCCTCGCCGACATCCTGGGGCTGGACGTGAGCCCGCAGTACGGCCCGTTCGTCCCGGTCGTGATCCCCAACGGGGTGACCCTCGACTACGCGGACACCTCCGGGACCATCACGCCCCAGCACTACGCCTTCCTGGTCTCGGAACAGGACTTCGACGAGATCTTCGGGCGCATCCGGGCGGCGGGCCTGACCTACTGGGCCGACCCGTACCACCGGAAGGAGATGGAGATCAACACGAACGACGGCGGCCGCGGCACCTACTTCGAGGACCCGAACGGCCACAACCTGGAGATTCTGACGCGCCCGTACGGCAGCGGATCGTAAGGGGCGCGGGGCGCGGGGCGCGGGCCCTCTCAGCGCACGCCGGGCAGGGAGATCCCCGTACCGCCGGACCCGCAGTACCCGGCGGGATTCCGGTACAGGTACTGCTGGTGCGAGGCGCCCGCCGGATAGAAGGGGTACCGCCCGGCGTCGAGGATCCCGGTCGTGATCTCCCCGTACCCGGCAGCGGACAGCGCCTCCTGGTACCGCTCCCGCGTCCGCTCGGCGGCGGCCCGCCGGGCGGGGGAGCGGGTGAACACGAGCGACCGGACATGGGTGCCGACGTCGTTGCCCTGCCGGAAGCCCTGCGTGGGGTCGTGCCCCTCCCAGAACACCTGGAGCAGCCGCTCGTACGACACGACCGCCGGGTCGAAGACGACGCGCACGGCCTCGGCGTGCCCGGTCAGCCCCGTCCGTACCTCGTCGTCGACGGGATACGGGGTGAAGCCGCCCTGGAAACCGGTCAGCGTCGTCCACACCCCGATCGTCTGCCAGAACCGCCGCTCGGCGCCCCAGAAACACCCGAGCGCGAACTCCGCGACCCCGTACCCCTCCGGATAGGGCCCCAGCAGGGCGGTCCCCAGCGCGGCGTGCCGCTCGGGCACCTCGTACGCGGGGGCGTCCCTGCCGGGAGGCGCTTCCCGGGCCGTCGGCATCCGCGGCTCCGCGCTCCGTCCGAACACCACCGCGCCCCCCTTGTCAGCCGTGGCCGACCCTTGTCAGCCGTGGCCGACCCTTGTCAGCCGTCGTCGGCCGGCCGGACGTCCGGCGCTCAGCCCTCGGCGCGCGCCAGACCGATGGGGCAGGACACCCCGGTGCCGCCGATGCCGCAGTACCCCGCCGGGTTCTTGTCCAGGTACTGCTGGTGGTAGTCCTCCGCCGGGTAGAACTCGCGGCCCTCCGCCGGCAGGATCTCCGTGGTGATCGTGCCGTAGCCGGACGACGTCAGGACCTTCTGGTAGGCCTCGCGGGAGGCCTCGGCCGCGGCGGCCTGGGCGGGGGAGTGGGTGTAGATCGCGGAGCGGTACTGCGTACCGACGTCGTTGCCCTGACGGAAGCCCTGCGTGGGGTCGTGGGACTCCCAGAACACCTGGAGCAGCCGCTCGTAGGAGATCACCTCGGGGTCGTACACGACGCGGACCGCCTCCGTGTGGCCCGTCAGCCCGGAGCAGACCTCCTCGTACGTGGGGTTCTCGGTGAAGCCGCCCTGGTAACCGACCAGGGTCGTGTGCACACCGGCCGGGAGCTGCCAGAACTTGCGCTCGGCGCCCCAGAAACAACCCAGGCCGAAGTCGGCGACCGCCGAACCCTCGGGGTAGGGACCGAGCAGCCGGGTGCCGAGGACCGTGTGGGTCTCGGGGACCGTGTAGAGGGGCTCGGGGCGGCCCTTGAGCGCCTGCTCGGGGGTGGGCAGGACAGGCGTACGGCCGAACAGCATGACGCGGGCTCCTTCGTGGTCTCGACGCCGTCCCGTGGGGTCGCGGGACGACATCCGGAGAACGCCCGGGGGGCTCGCCGCATTCCGGCCGTACGGGCCGTTCGGCCCGAACGGCCCGGTACTGGGCATTACGCCTGGCGGGCGTCACGTCCGTCAGGCTCGCGTCGCGCATCCGGCGGAACTCCGCCGCCGGGTCGCCCTCGGGTGCCAGGGGGCAGCGCGGGTGTTCCTCGCGGGACCAGCAGCCGGGTGCCGGCGTCGGCGGCCACGTCAGTGCAGCAGCGTCGCGGGGCTTCCGCCGTTCGCCTCGTAGCCCGCGACCGCGAGCGCCCGGTATATCGCGTAGTCCTCGGCCGGGTCGGGGTTGAGGGTCCACGGCAGCGCGCCCACGTGGCCGTCGACGTGCACCAGCTGGCTCATGGCCTCGGCCCAGCGCTCGCCGCGGACCAGGAAGAACACCAGGAGGTGGCGGACGTGGGCCAGCATGGGGTCGTCGGGACGGGCCGCGTGCACCGCGAAGAGCGCGCCGTGCACCGCCTTCGTCACGACCTCGCTCTGGTAGAAGCCCGTGACCAGGTTGACCTCGGGCAGGTGCTCGAAGACGGCGAACAGCGGCATGGCCGCGAGGAGGGAGCCCCGCGGCGCGCGGGCGGCGGCCGCCTCCGCGAACGCGTACGCCTGCTCCCGCGAGCCGTGCCACTTCTCGCACCAGTAGTGCAGCGCGGCCAGGTGCGCGCCCATGTGCGCGGGGGCGCGGTCCAGGATCCTCAGCCAGATCTGCTCGAACTCCTGCTGGGAGTAGCCGAGTCCACGGGCCACCGACAGCTCGATGATGTACGGGACCGGGTCGCCCGGGGCCAGCAGCGCGGCATCGCCGCAGGCCGCCCTGGCCTCCTCCATGATGATGCGGAACTCGTCCGTGCCCGGTGTCGCCGTCCGCCACGCCTGCTGCACCAGGAACTCGGCGTGCACCGCCGCACCGCCCGCGTCCTTGGGTGCCTCGGCCCGCCAGACGCGCAGCCACTGCCCGCCCGGGCTGTCGCTCACCCCGCCGGGGCGCTGCTGCAGCTCCAGCGACGCGGCGCCGGCGAAGGCCTGCACCCGCTGCCAGCGGCGCTCGCCCTCCGCCTCGGTGCCCTGCAACAGCTGCGCCGCGGCGCGGTAGTCCTGGGTGCGCTGCACCAGGTCCAGCACGTCGAGCAGGTCCTGATCCGGGCCGGGCATGCGGATGTCCAGCAGCTCCTGCCGCACGAAGCCGTAGTCCGCCGGGTCCGCGGCGTCCGGGTGCCCCGGCGTCACCTGCTGGATTCCGGCACGCCTGCGCGACACGATCAGATTGACCGCGAAGCCGATCATGACGAGCGCCATCAGGACCCAGAGAATCTCCATGTCCCAAGCGAACCAGACGGGTCCGACAATTGGCCAACCCGCCCACGTCACGACTTGGCACCCACCCGCCCCGGGCGCCCGGCCGGCGGCCTCCCGCGTCCGGCCGGCGCCGGGAACCGGCCGACCCGCCGTACCCGGCCCGTTCCCGTCCCCCGGCGGAGCCCCGGGCGCACTACGCTCGGTGCGCATGAGCGACAGGCACATCAGTCAGCACTTCGAGACCCTGGCGATCCACGCGGGCAACACCGCGGATCCCCTCACCGGCGCGGTCGTCCCGCCGATCTACCAGGTCTCGACCTACAAGCAGGACGGCGTCGGCGGCCTGCGCGGCGGTTACGAGTACAGCCGGAGCGCCAACCCCACCAGGACCGCCCTGGAGGAGAACCTCGCCGCCCTGGAGGGCGGCCGCCGCGGGCTCGCGTTCGCGTCGGGGCTGGCGGCCGAGGACTGCCTGTTGCGTACGCTGCTCGCCCCCGGCGACCACGTGGTCATCCCGAACGACGCGTACGGCGGCACCTTCCGCCTCTTCGCGAAGGTCGTCTCGCGGTGGGGCGTCGAGTGGTCCGTCGCCGACTCGGGCGACCCGGCCGCCGTACGGGCCGCCCTCACTCCGAAGACAAAGGTCATCTGGGTGGAGACCCCCTCCAACCCGCTCCTCGGCGTCACCGACATCGCCGCCGTCGCCCAGGTCGCCCGCGAGGCCGGGGTGCGGCTGGTCGTCGACAACACCTTCGCCACGCCCTACCTCCAGCAGCCGCTCTCCCTCGGCGCGGACGTCGTCGTGCACTCGCTGACCAAGTACATGGGGGGCCACTCGGACGTCGTGGGCGGTGCCCTCGTCGTGGCCGACGAGGCGCTGGGCGAGGAGCTCGCGTTCCACCAGAACGCGATGGGCGCGGTCGCCGGGCCCTTCGACTCCTGGCTGGTGCTGCGCGGCACCAAGACCCTCGCCGTGCGCATGGACCGGCACAGCGAGAACGCCACGAAGGTCGCCGACATGCTCACCCGGCACGCACGCGTGACGAGCGTCCTCTACCCGGGCCTGCCCGAGCACCCGGGGCACGAGGCCGCGGCCAAGCAGATGAAGGCGTTCGGCGGCATGGTCTCCTTCCGCGTCGAGGGCGGCGAGGAGGCGGCCGTCGAGGTCTGCAACCGCGCCAAGGTGTTCACGCTCGGCGAGTCCCTCGGCGGTGTGGAGTCCCTGATCGAGCACCCGGGCCGCATGACGCACGCGTCCGCGGCCGGCTCGGCGCTCGAGGTGCCCGCCGACCTGGTCCGCCTCTCCGTGGGCATCGAGAACGTCGACGACCTCCTGGCCGACCTCCAGCAGGCCCTCGGCCGCTGACCACCGGCGGCCGCCGGCCGGCCGGTGCTCACCAGCCGGTCAGCGGCGGCGTCGTGTCCGACGGCGGCTGCACCCAGGGGCGCGCCGCCGACGCCCACAGGACGAACGCGACGACCGCCGCCAGCAGCACCAGCCACAGCAGACGGCGGACCGCGGCCCGGCGGCGCAGCATGCGCCCGCCGAGCCGCACCGCGTCCCCGTACAGCTCGGGCGGCACGGGCGGCGGCGTCCGCTCCAGGAGCCGCCGTGCGACGGTCTCCCGCTCACGTCTGTTCATGACCGCGCCGCCCCGACGGCCGCGGGCGCCCGCCCGCGCGGCGGACGGAGCAGGTCCGCGGTGGCCCGCGCACAGAGCGCCCGTACGCGGTCCGCGGGCAGCCCCAGCAGCGCCGCCGTCTGCTCCTCGGCGACGCCCTCGAACAGCCTGAGGACGACGACCAGCCGCTGCCGCGGCGTGAGCGCCGAGAGCGCCGCGGGCGCCGCGGGTGCGTCCGGCGGGCGGAACCGGACGGAGCGCCGGCCGGGCCGGCGGCGGCCGTACCAGGGCCACGCCCCGTCCGCGAAGCGGAGGACCAGGTGCCTGCGCGTCCGGTCGTACGGGTCCTCGCCGTGCAGACGGTCCCAGGAGGCGTACGTCGAGGCGAGGGAGAGCGTCAGCAGGCGTCGCGCGCGCGGGTTGTCGTCCGGGGGTTCCGCCGTGAGCAGTGTGGCGGCGTGCAGGAGCCGCCCGGCCGCGCCCGCGACGAACGCCTCGAACTCCCGGGCCCGGCGTGCCTCCGCCGCTTCGGACGCCTGCCGTTCGCGCACCGTGCCTCCCGTCCGGGGGCACTCCGACGGCTCGACGGGCCCCGGTCTCATATCAGGCCGGGAGCCGCCCCACGGTCAAGAGCCGTGCACGCGCGTGGGAGGACGGGCGCCGCCGTACACCGGCCGTGATCAAGCACCACACGAGTGGGGGACATCGCCGACGGGCCCACGGACCCCGTAAGTGAACGGCGCGACCGGACGCGGCCGGATCCGTGCGCTTCGGCCCGGGACGCTCAGGAGGCCGGTTCCGAGTCCGCCGACGAGGCGCCCGGAACGGTCATACGGGCGGACAGCGCGCCGTTGAAGCGGGTCAGGAGCGCGCAGAACGTCTCGCGCTCCTCCGGCTCCCAGTCCTGCGTGAGCTCCGCCATCAGCTGCCGTCGCGAGGACCGCACCTCGTCCAGGCGGGCCAGTCCGCGCGGGGAGAGCTGGAGCACCACCGCGCGCCCGTCCTCCGGGTGGGAGGTGCGCTTGACCAGCCCGGTGTCGACGAGCGGCGCCACCTGCCGGGTGACCGTGGACGAGTCGATGCCCATGCTGGCGGCGAGGGCCTTGACGCCCATCGGGCCCTCTTTGTCGAGCCGGTTGAGCAGCAGGTACGCGGCGCGGTCCATGGAGTTGCGCACCTGCCCGACGCCGCCGAGCCGGGTCTGTTCGGCACGGCGTGCGAACACCGCGACCTCGTGCTGCAGCGCGTCCAGAAGACCGGTGTCACCGACGGTCGTCATGTCCATCGACATGTCAGGTGGTGTGGGCATGGCCGGGGGCTCACTTCATGCGTGGGTGCTGGGTTGGGGGACAGAGTACGCGGCGGACAGCCGGGCCGTACCGACGCTGCGCAAACCGGTCGCGGCCGGTGGTACCGCCACGGGGGTGCGCTGTGAACTGCGAGACTGGTGGTCATGAGCTACAACACGGCTGACTCCTTGCCGCGCGTGACGATCGACGACGTCCGCGGCGCCCGGAAGATGCTCGAGGGCATCGCACGGGTCACCGCCATGGAGGGCAGCAGGCACCTGTCGCAGCTGGTCGGCGCGCCGGTGCACCTCAAGTGCGAGAACCTGCAGCGGACCGGTTCGTTCAAGCTCCGCGGCGCGTACGTGCGCATCGCGGGGCTGCTGCCCGAGGAGCGCGCCGCCGGGGTCGTCGCCGCGAGCGCCGGCAACCACGCGCAGGGCGTCGCCCTGGCGTCCTCGCTGCTCGGGGTGCGCGCCACGGTCTTCATGCCGAGGGGCGCCCCGCTGCCCAAGATCAGCGCGACCCGCGAGTACGGTGCCGAGGTGCGCCTGCACGGCATGGTCATCGACGAGACGCTGGCCGCCGCCCAGGCGTACGCGGCCGAGACGGGCGCGGTGTTCATCCACCCCTTCGACCACCCCGACGTCATCGCGGGCCAGGGCACGGTCGGCCTGGAGATCCTGGAGCAGTGCCCCGAGGCCCGCACGCTGGTCGTGGGGATCGGCGGCGGCGGGCTGGCCGCGGGCGTCGCGGTCGCCGTGAAGGCGCTGCGCCCGGACATACGCGTCGTCGGGGTGCAGGCGGAGGGCGCGGCCGCGTACCCGCCGTCGCTGGCGGCCGGGCGTCCGGTGTCCATCGACGCCCCGGCGACGATGGCGGACGGCATCAAGGTCGGCCGGCCCGGGGACGTCCCGTTCGGGATCATCGGCGAGCTGGTGGACGAGGTGCGCACGGTCTCGGAGGACGCGCTGTCCGCCGCGCTGCTGCTGTGCCTGGAGCGGGCCAAGCTGGTGGTCGAGCCGGCCGGGGCGAGTCCGGTCGCGGCCCTGCTGAGCGCGCCGGAGACGTTCGAGGGGCCGGTGGTCGCGCTGCTGTCCGGCGGCAACGTCGACCCGGTGCTGATGGAGCGCGTCCTGCGGCACGGCATGGCGGCCCAGGGCCGCTACCTGGCCGTCCGGCTGCGCCTGACGGACCGCCCGGGGGCTCTCGCCACGCTGCTCGGGGTGCTGTCGACGGTCGACGCCAACGTCCTCGACGTCAGCCACGTACGCACCGACCCCCGGCTCGGCCTGACCGAGGCCGAGGTCGAACTGCACCTGGAGACGAAGGGCCCGGAGCACTGCACCGAGGTCGGTCACGCCCTCCGCGAGGCCGGCTACACGGTCATGGACTGACGTCCGGACACATCCGGAACCGCACCGCGCCGCGAGTGACTGCGCCGCGAGCGACTGCGCCGCCGCGGCCGTGATCACGACGACGCGGCCGGGGGCATGGCCCGGCCCGCCGGCCCGTGGACCGTCTGCCCCGGCTCGGTACGGCCGCGGCCTGATCACCCGGCCCGGTCCGCCAGGCCGGGACTGCGGGCCTGGTTCGCCGGGTTGGGTTCGGCCGGCTCGGTTCGCCGGGTTTGGTTTGCGCGGTTCGGTCCGCCTGCCTCGGTTCGGCCAGCCCGGTTCGCTCGGCTCGGTTCGCCGGGTTCGGTTCGCCGGGTTCGGTTCGCGCGACTCGGTCCGCCTGCCTCGATTCGCCCGGCTCGGTCCGCCCGGACCGGTCCGGCCACCTCGGTCCGCCTGCCTCGATGCGCCCGGTTCGGTCCGCCCGGACCGGTCCGGCCACCTCGGTCCGCCCGGCTCGGTCCGCCCGATTCGGTCCGGCTCGGTCCGGCTCGGTCCGGACCGCCCGGACCGGTCCCCCCGGCCGTAACTCCGTCCCCTGTGCAACGGTGCCCCCGGCGCCGAAAGGGCGGCCGGGGGCACCGGGTGGGTGGTCGGGTCGGCGGGCCGGAGCCCGTGGCATCCGTGGGCGGCCGGTTCCGGGGCGGCACCCGGGGCCTTCGGGGCGGGGCCGGTGTGCCGGGTGCGGCCGGACGGTGCTCAGCCCTGGTAGGGCTCCGCCTTGAGGACCTTCACCGAAGCGGTCTTGCCGTTCGGCAGCTCGTACTGGGCGACCTCGCCGGCCTGCTTGCCGATCACGCCCCGGCCGAGCGGCGACTGCGGCGAGTACGTCTCGACGTCGGAGCTCGCGTACTCGCGGGAGGCGAGCAGGAAGGTCAGCGTGTCGTCCTCGTCACCGTCGAACGCGATGGTCACGACCATGCCGGGCGCCACCGCGCCGTCGGAGGCCGGGGCCTCGCCGACCTTCGCGGTCTCCAGGAGCTGGGTGAGCTGGCGCACGCGGAGCTCCTGCTTGCCCTGCTCCTCCTTGGCCGCGTGGTACCCGCCGTTCTCGCGCAGGTCCCCCTCCTCGCGCGCGGCGGCGATCTTCGCGGAGATCTCCGTGCGTGCGGGACCAGTAAGGTACTCAAGCTCGTCCTTGAGCTTGTTGTACGCCTCCTGGGTCAGCCAGGTGACGTTCTCGCTGGTCTGGGTCACAGGTGCTCCTCGTAGGTACTTGGAATACAAAGCATCGCCCTACCCAGAACAATGTTCCTTCATGAGTGGGCGAAACCACGAGCCTAACAATTCAGTGGCCGAAGGGGGAGGACATAAGCGGCGAGAACCACGTCGCCGCAGGTCAGCAGGGAGACACGCCGACCGGCGCGCGGGGCCGGATCAGCCGGCGCGGCAGCCCACCAGCTCCGCCGTGGTGCCGGGAGACGTCGTACGGAGCGTGACGACCTCGTCGATACGGGTGGCGTCCCCGTCGAAGCGGAAGTCGGCCCGGCCGACCTCGGCCCCGTCCGCGGACTGCGAGCGCAGGGTGCAGTAACCGCTCGCGCCGGCGTCCTTGTGGACCTCCAGGTGCACCGCGACCGAGTCGTCCGACAGCTCGAACTTGATCACCTCGGCGCTGATCTCGCTGCCGGCGACGTAGTGGAAGCCGAACCAGCCGACGAGGAGGACCAGGCAGGCACCGAGCACCGAGCCGACGATCCTGAGAGTACGGTCGGTGCGCGCGTCGGCGGAGCGGCCGTACCGCCCCTCGGGCAGCCGTGTGCTCGGCGTACTCATGATCGTCCTCCCGGATGGGCTCCGGCGAATGTCCCGAAAGGGACCTCAGGTACCCCTCCCGGAATTTTTCCACCCGCCGATTCGGTCACTATAGAAGCCGCCCGACACCCCGGTTCACACCGGGCCGAGTGACCGAGTTCCGGCCGGGCGCCGACTTAACCGAGGATGGAGTCTTGACAGACCAGCTGCGACTGATGGCCGTGCACGCACACCCCGACGACGAGTCGAGCAAGGGCGCGGCCACCATGGCGAAGTACGTGTCCGAGGGGGTGGACGTGCTGGTGGTGACCTGCACGGGCGGGGAGCGCGGCTCCATCCTCAACCCCAAGCTGCAGGGCGACAAGTACATCGAGGAGCACATTCACGAAGTACGCAAGAAGGAGATGGACGAGGCGCGCGAGATCCTCGGGATCAAGCAGGAGTGGCTCGGTTTCGTCGACTCCGGGCTGCCCGAGGGCGACCCGCTGCCGCCGCTCCCCGAGGGCTGCTTCGCCCTGGAGGACGTCGACAAGGCGGCCGGGGAGCTGGTGAGAAAGATCCGGTCGTTCCGTCCGCAGGTGATCACCACCTACGACGAGAACGGCGGCTACCCGCACCCCGACCACATCATGACCCACAAGATCTCCATGGTGGCGTTCGAGTACGCGGCGGACACCGACAAGTACCCGGAGGCCGAGTACGGCCCCGCATACCAGCCGAAGAAGCTCTACTACAACCAGGGCTTCAACCGTCCGCGCACCGAGGCGCTGCACCAGGCGATGCTGGACCGCGGCCTGGAGTCGCCGTACGGGGACTGGCTCAAGCGCTGGGAGGAGACGGGGCACAAGGACCGCACCCTGACCACGCACGTCCCCTGCGCCGACTTCTACGAGATCCGCGACAAGGCGCTGATCGCGCACGCCACGCAGATCGACCCCGACGGCGGCTGGTTCCGAGTGCCGCTGGAGCTGCAGCGGGAGGTCTGGCCGACGGAGGAGTACGAACTGGCGAAGTCGCTCGTCGACACCTCCCTCCCCGAGGACGACCTCTTCGCGGGCATCCGGGACAATGCCTGACATGAGCGCAAGCGCAAGCCTGGCAATGACGCACCTCGTCCCGCTCGCGGCGGAGGTCGACGAGGACAAGGTGACCCCCGGCGTCCTCGGCTTCATCGTGTTCGCGGTGATGGCCCTGGCGGTGTGGGGGCTGATGAAGTCCCTGAACAAGCACATGGGCAGGGTGGACTTCAAGGAGACGGGCGACACGGGCGGCGATGCGTCGGCGTCGGTGTCCTCGGCGTCCTCCGCGTCCGGGACCGGCGGGAAGGCGTCCCCGGCCAAGGGCTGAGCGCCGCCCGCGACGGCGGCGGGCCGTCGCTCCACGCGGCGACGGGCCGCCGGCACGGCCTCGTGGCGCCCCCGGGCGCCGCGGGGCCATGCCGTGCTTTCCGCGCCTCCCACGCTTCTCGTGCTTTCCTCAGGACGCTCCCGGCACCGGCACCCCCATCACCTCCCGTGCATGGCGGTCCGGGACCATGCCGAGGGACCAGGCCCGCCAGCCCGCCTCCAGGTCGACCCCCCGCTCCAGGAGCAGCTGGTACGCCTCCAGGTACTCGTCCAGCTTCGTGTCGCGCAGGGGATGCGCGGCGCGGGCCAGCTGGGCCAGTTCCTCCTGCGCGACGGCCGTGCCGATCTCGACGCCGCCGGGGGCCGCGTACGGCAGCAGGGTGCAGCGCAGGAAGCGGGCCCAGTCCTCGCCGCGGCGGTCGCCGTACGACATGAAGAGGGCCACCGCCTCGTCGCACAGCGCGAGGGCCTGCCCGGTGCGGGCGTTGCCCGCGTCCACCACCGCCAGTTCCAGACAGGTCCATGCCTCGCCGTGGGCGACGCCGACGCGCTGGAAGTCCGCGCGGCCCTCGACGAGCAGCTGGCGGGCGAAGCCGGAGTTGCGCAGCGAACCCGTCTGGACCGCGCGCTGGTCGCGGGTGACCCGGCCCGAGTGGTGCCGGGCACAGGCCAGCCCGTACACGTCCCGCATCCGGGAGAACATCGTGCGGGCGCGCTCCAGCTCGCGCACCGCGCGGTCGAGGTCGCCCGTCTCCTCCAGGGCCTGGCCGAGGTAGTACAGCGTCCAGGCCACCCCGCGGGCGTCCTCGCTCTCCTGGTGGCGCGAGGAGGCCCGGCGCAGGCCGTCGACCGCGGCGGACGCGTCCCCGGCGACCAGCCGGGCGCGGGCGAGCTGGGTCAGCGCCCACGCCTCGCCGCGGGCGTCGCGGGTCCGCCCGTACAGGTCCAGGGCGCTGCGCAGCTGCTCCTCCGCCTCCGGTACGTCGCCCATCCGCAGGCAGAGCTGGCCGAGCTGGTAGTGGGCCCAGGCCTCGCCGTGCACCGACTGGCCCTCGCGGTGCAGCCGCAGGGAACGGGTGAGCAGGTCGTACGCCTCCGCCAGGCGGGCCCGGTCGCGCTCCACCGCCGCCAGCGCGTGCATGGTCCACGCGCGGTCCACGGACAGCTCCTGCGTCTGCTGGAGGTCCAGCGCCTCCCGGAGCCTGGCCGCCGCCTCGGGGAGGTTGCCCTGGTGGTGCAGGGTGATGCCCAGCGAGGTGAGGGCCCGGGCGGCGCCCGCGTCGTGGCGGGCCTCCATGTACAGGTCGACCACGGAGGACAGCGTCGTGCGCGCCTTGTCCAGCTCGCCCAGCTGGCGGGCGGCGATGCCGGTGCGCCACTGCACCGAGCGGATCAGCAGGCCCTGGTCGACGGCGCGCGCCAGCTCGCTGATCTCGCCGAGGCGGTAGAGGTCGCCGCGCAGCAGGCAGTAGTCGCAGAGGGCGCCCAGCAGATTGAGCACGGCCGCCTGGTCCACGCCCTCGGTGTGCCGCAGCGTGGAGGTGATGAAGCTCGACTCGTCGTCCAGCCAGCGCAGCGCCTCGTCGAGCGAGGTGAAGCCGTGCGGGCCGAACCGGTCCGAGCGCGTGGACATCTTGCCGTCGACCAGCCGCAGCACCGAGTCGGCGAGCTCCGCGTAGTTGACGATCAGGCGCTCCTGGGCCGCCGTGCGCTCGGCGGGTTCCTCCTCGTCCAGCAGCCGGGCCTGCGCGAAGACCCGGACGAGGTCGTGCAGCCGGTACCGGTCGCCGCGGACGTGGTCGAGCAGTCCGGCACGGGCCAGCGCGGCCAGGTGGCGCTTCGCCTCCGTCTCGTCCGTGGCGAGCAGGGAGGCCGCGGCGGCGGCGCCCAGGGACGCCCGGCCCGCCAGCGCGAGGCGCCGCAGCAGCCGGCGCGCGGACTCGGACTGGTCGGTGTAGCGCAGCCACAGGGCGCGTTCGACGGGCTCGACCGGGCCGTACGCGCCCAGGTCCGCGGCGAGCGCGCGGAGCGTGCGCGGCCCCAGGGCGGAGCCCGCGACGCGCAGCGCGAGGGGCAGCCCGCCGCACAGCTCCCGCACGCGCCCGGCGGACTCGGCGTCGTACGGGTCCGGCCTCTCCTGCGCGGTCGCGGCGAGCAGTTCCTCCGCGCCCGCCTCGTCCAGGGGTTCGACGGGGAGCTGGTGCACCCGGGCGGAGAGGCCGGCGGGCAGGGGGAGGGGTCTGCGGGCGGTGACGAGGACGAGGCTGTCGGAGCGCTCGGGAACGAGGGCACGGACCTGCTCCGGGGTCCGGGCGTCGTCCAGGACGATGGTCACCGGCAGCCCGGTCAGTTGCTGGTGGTACAGCTCGGTGAGCCGTTTGACCTGCTGTTCCGGGGAGGAGCGCTCACGGAACAGCAGTTGCTCGCGGGGCGCGCCGAGCCGGTTCAGCAGGTTCAGCAGGGCGTGCCGGGTGGACAGCGGCGGCTCCTCCGGGCTGTCGCCGCGCAGGTCCACGACGCACGCCCCGCGGAACTGGTCCTTCAGGTCGCGGGCCGCGCGCACCGCCAGCGTCGTCCGGCCGGAGCCCGGCGCGCCGTGCAGCACGACGACGGTCGGGCGGGTCTCGGTGCCGGCGCGGCCCGCGTGCACCCACTGCCGGATCCGGGCCAGCTCCGTCCGCCGGCCCGCGAACGGGCCCGCCGCCTCCGGGAGCTGCTGGAAGGACTGCTCCAGCACGCTGCGCCGACGGGCCGCCGCGCTCTTGTCCGCGCCCCGCAGCCGGGGCGCGCCCTTCTTCGCGCCCGCGCCCGCGCCGGTGCTCGCACTGAGCACGCGCTGCTGGTCCAGGAACGGTCTGATGCCGCGCACCTCCAGCGCGGTCAGCCACTGGAGCCGGAGCTGCTCGGGGCCGCCGGGCTGGCCGAGCGCGCCGGCGCGGTGGTGGGCGGCCGGGAGGTGCGCGGCGGTCACCTTCACGACGGTGGCCGCGGCGGCGACGACGCCCACGGTGGCCCCGGCGGTCAGCGCCGTGCCGGTACCGGTGCCGAGGGCCAGGTCGGCCACGGCCGCGGCGATGGCGGCGACGGCCGCGACCAGCAGGGGGGTGCCCGCCCCCTCCCTGGCGTAGCGCTGGGCGAAGGTGAGCCGGCCCTCCTCTGACTCGTCGAGCGCGCGTGTGTACGCCTCGTACTCCTCGACGGCCGCCCCGGCCATGGAGTCGAGGGCCGCACGTGCCCGCGACAGCAGCACGGCACCGTCGGTGCGTCCGCCCGAGCGGCGCACCTCCTCCTCCACGGCTCTGGCCAACAGCCGCTCGGCCTCGGCCCGGTGGCTGTCCCGCATGTCACGTCCCCCTCCGACGACAACGGCCTCCGTCGGACCAGTGTCCTGCGGACGGAGCACGAGCGCGAGAGAGCCGTGCACCCCCAAGTGCCCCGCCGACGTGGCGGTTTCGGGTGTGTCCGGTGAAGGCGGTGGCCCGCCGGGAGCGCGGCCGGAACCGACGCGCGGGGGTGTGCCGGCCGGCCGGGTACGCACCTCGCCGCCACTCGTCGTGCACCGGCCCGGCCCGGCCACGGTGCGCGGGCCGGCGGCGCCGGACGGCACCCGGCGCCCCCGTTGCCCCGCGCCGGGGTCGATCCGGGCGGACCACTCCGTGGGACGAGTCCGATGCTCGTCGCCCACGGCCGTCGCCCGTCGCTCGCCGTCCGCCGGGAGACCGGCCGTCGCTCGCCGTCCGCCGGGAGACCGGCCGTCGCTCGCCGTCCGTCGGGAGACCGGCCGTCGGTCGCTGTCCGCCGGCCACCGGCCCGGCCACGGTGCGCGGGCCGGAGGCACCGGCGGCACCGAAGGCACCGGGTGGCGCCCAGCGGCACCGGGCGGCACCCGGCGCCCCCGTTGCCCCGCGCCGGGGTGGATCCGGGCGGACCACCCCGTGGGACGAGTCCGATGCTCGTCGCCCACGGCCGTCGCCCGTCGCTCGCCGTCCGCGGGGAGACCGGCCGTCGGTCGCTGTCCGCCGGCCACCGGCCCGGCCACGGTGCGCGGGCCGGAGGCACCGGCGGCACCGAAGGCACCGGGTGGCGCCCAGCGGCACCGGGCGGCACCCGGCGCCCCCGTTGCCCCGCCCCGGGGTCGACCCGGGCGGACCACCCCGTGGTACATGGCCCGATGCGGGTACTGCGGCAGGATGGACACCATGCCGAACCGACTGGCCCAAGAGACCTCGCCCTACCTCCTCCAGCACGCCGAGAACCCCGTGGACTGGTGGCCCTGGTCGCCGGAGGCCTTCGAGGAGGCGCGCAGGCGGGACGTGCCCGTGCTGCTCAGCGTGGGGTACAGCTCCTGTCACTGGTGCCACGTCATGGCGCACGAGTCCTTCGAGGACGCCGAGACCGCCGCGTACCTGAACGCGCACTTCGTCAGCGTGAAGGTCGACCGGGAGGAGCGGCCCGACGTCGACGCGGTGTACATGGAGGCCGTGCAGGCGGCCACCGGGCACGGCGGCTGGCCCATGACCGTGTTCCTCACCGCGGACGCCGCGCCGTTCTACTTCGGCACCTACTTCCCGCCCGAGCCCCGGCACGGCATGGCGTCCTTCCGGCAGGTCCTCCAGGGCGTGCGGGCCGCCTGGACCGACCGCCGGGACGAGGTCGCCGAGGTCGCCGGGAAGATCGTCCAGGACCTGGCCGGGCGGGAGCTGAAGTACGGGGGCGTGGACGTCCCCGGTGAGCAGGAGCTGGCGCAGGCCCTGCTCGGGCTCACCCGGGAGTACGACGCCGCGCACGGCGGGTTCGGCGGGGCGCCCAAGTTCCCGCCGTCCATGGCCGTCGAGTTCCTGTTGCGGCACCATGCGCGGACCGGCGCCGAAGGCGCTCTGCAGATGGCTCGGGACACCTGCGAGCGCATGGCCCGCGGCGGCATCTACGACCAGCTCGGCGGCGGGTTCGCGCGGTACTCCGTGGACCGGGAGTGGGTGGTGCCCCACTTCGAGAAGATGCTGTACGACAACGCGCTGCTCTGCCGTGTCTACGCCCATCTGTGGCGCTCCACCGGGTCAGAGCTGGCCCGTCGCGTCGCCCTGGAGACCGCCGACTTCATGGTGCGCGAGCTGCGCACCGCCGAGGGCGGGTTCGCCTCCGCGCTCGACGCCGACAGCGAAGAGCAGGTGCCGGGCGAAGCCCGTCCTCAGAAGGGCGGTGGTGGGCGTCGGGAGGGCGGCAGCGGCAAGCATGTGGAGGGCGCGTACTACGTGTGGACGCCCGGGCAGCTCGCCGAGGTGCTCGGGGAGGACGACGCCCGGCTCGCCGCCCAGTACTTCGGGGTGACCGAGGAGGGCACGTTCGAGCACGGGCAGTCGGTGCTGCAACTGCCGCAGCACGAGGGCGTGTTCGACGCCGGGCGCGTCGAGTCCGTCAAGCGCCGGCTGCTGGACGCGCGTGCCCTGCGGCCCGCACCCGGCCGCGACGACAAGGTGGTCGCCGCCTGGAACGGGCTCGCCGTCGCCGCCCTCGCCGAGACCGGCGCCTACTTCGAGCGGCCGGACCTCGTCGAGGCCGCGCTCGCCGCCGCCGACCTCCTCGTCCGGCTGCACCTGGACGAGCACGGGCGGCTCACCCGTACCAGCAGGGACGGCCACGCCGGCGGCAACGCGGGCGTCCTGGAGGACTACGCCGACGTCGCCGAGGGCTTCCTCGCGCTCGCCTCCGTCACCGGGGAGGGCGTCTGGCTGGAGTTCGCCGGGCTCCTCCTCGACCAGGTGCTCGACCGGTTCACCGACCCCGAGTCCGGCTCCCTGTACGACACGGCCGCCGACGCCGAGCAGCTCATCCGCCGCCCGCAGGACCCGACCGACAACGCCACCCCGTCCGGCTGGTCCGCCGCCGCGGGCGCCCTGCTCGGCTACGCCGCCCACACCGGCTCCGAACGCCACCGCACCGCCGCCGAGCGGGCGCTGGGTGTCGTCAAGGTGCTCGGGCCGCGAGCGCCGCGCTTCACCGGCTGGGGGCTCGCCACCGCCGAGGCGCTCCTCGACGGGCCGCGCGAGATCGCGGTCGTGGGCCCGGACGGTCATCCGGGCACGAGGGCCCTGCACCGTACGGCCCTGCTCGGCACCGCGCCCGGCGCCGTGGTCGCCGCGGGCGCGCCGGGGAGCGACGAGCTGCCGCTGCTGGCCGACCGGCCGCTCGTCGGCGGCGAACCGGCCGCGTACGTCTGCCGCAACTTCACCTGCGACGCCCCGACGACGGACGCGGACCGCCTCCGCACGGTGCTGAACGGCTAGGGCCGCGCGGCGGTGGTCAGGCGCCGCCGCTCACGAGCAGCAGGGTCAGCGCCGACAGGGCGGCCCACTGCAGCAGTGCGGCCCCGAATCTGGCGTACGTCCACCGGGTCCGGGGCCACACCGTCGCCGTCAGTCCGAGGGCCGCCGTCGTGCAGAACAGGCCCCACAGCACGCCGCCGGGGGCGGGCGAGAGGACCTCGCCGTAGGTGAGTGCGGTGTCCATGCCGTCCAGCGAACCGCGGGGACGGCCGCCGGTGACCGGCTCGCCTACTCAACCGCGTACTCAACCTGTCCGACATGTACTCAACGGTGTGACGTGTACGCAACTGCGCGGCGTGTACTCAGCCCGCCCGGGTGCGCATGCTCAACGCCTGTCGCACGATCGCGTCGAGCTGCTCGTGGTGGGCGCCCCGCCAGTACGCGCGACCGCAGTCACGGCACTGCGCGAACACGTCGTACGTCCGCCGGGTGCCGCCCTCCAGCCGGTCCGCGACCTCCTCCTTGGTGGCCTCCTTCAGCAGGCCGTTGCAGGCGGTGCACCGGGTCCACGGGCGCAGCTCGGGCGCGAACCGGTCCAGCACGTCCCGCAGCTGCTCGTCGGGCTTCGTGCTGTACACGAACGCGCCCGCCCACAGCTCGCGGCGGCGCAGCAGGCCCCGGTCGCGGCTGAGCATGACCCGGCGTTCGGCGGCCGAGCGGGTGGCGAGGGCGGGGTCGCCGATGTCGGTGGACTCGTAGGCGGCGTCCACACCGAGCAGGCGCAGCCGGCGGGCGAGGGTGCCGAGGTGGACGTCGAGGAGGAAGCGGAGCGGGGCGCCGGGGACGGCCTGCGGACGGGTCACCGGGCGCACCTCGACGTGCTCTCCGGCGGCGGGGACGTGGGACGTCGGCACCTGGCGGCCGTCCACCAGGAGGACGCCGACCTCCGTGAGGGGCACGCCGAGCGACTCGACGACATGGCCGAGCGTCGAGACGCCGTCGGTCGCGACCGCGGTGGCGCCCGCGCGCCGCCCGTGCGGCACGAACAGGCCCAGCTCGGGGGCGAACTCCACGTGGATCTCCGGTCCGTTCACCGGGTCAGGATGTCATGGGGCGCGTCGTACGGCGGATTCTTTTCCCGGCCGGGACCGCGGGCCGGGACCACCGGCCGGGACCGCGGGCCGGGACCACCGGCCGGGACCACGGACCCCGGGCGGTGTCCACCGGCCGGGACCACGGACCCCGGGCGGTGTCCACCTGCGGGCACCTGCCGGGCCCGCCGTTCCCGCGGGCCGGTCGCGCTGCCGA
The DNA here is from genome assembly GCF_014648075.1 of Streptomyces ruber. Lineage (GTDB taxonomy): Bacteria > Actinomycetota > Actinomycetes > Streptomycetales > Streptomycetaceae > Streptomyces > Streptomyces ruber. Next base: position 614,390 of record NZ_BMQK01000001.1, read on the forward strand.
GGGCGCGGTCGGCCAGCTCCGGCAGGCCGTCGCCTCGTACCCCTGCTGCCCGGTCAGCTCCCAGGTGGCGTCCCTGATCGCGGTGCGCGTCCGGAGCTTCTTCGCTTCCGCAGGCTCTGCCGCGGGCCGGCCTCGGGAGCAGGGGTACGTGCCGTGGTCATGCGGGTCGGTGTCCCGCGCGGGCGCGGGGCGCGTGATGGGCCGGACGGGGTACGGAACGCGGGCCGCCCGGCGCCGGATCCGGGTGCCGGATCAGTGGTGCTGGTACGCCACCAGCGAGATGCCGACGTAGTGCACGACGAACGCGGCGAGGGTGAAGGAGTGGAAGACCTCGTGGAAGCCGAACCAGCGCGGTGACGGGTTGGGGCGCTTGAGGCCGTAGATCACGCCGCCCGCGCTGTAGAGGATGCCGCCGACGACGACCAGGACGAGCACGGCGATGCCGCCCGTGCGCAGGAAGTCCGGCAGGAAGAAGACGGCCGCCCAGCCCATCGCGATGTAGCAGGGGGTGTAGAGCCAGCGCGGGGCGCCGATCCAGAACACGCGGAAGACTATGCCCGCCGCGGCGGCGGCCCAGATCCCCCACAGCAGCCACCGGCCCTTGGCGTCGGGCAGCAGCAGGAGCGTCAGCGGGGTGTACGTGCCCGCGATGATCAGGAAGATGTTGGCGTGGTCGAGCCGGCGCAGCACGGCGTCCGCGCGCGGGCTCCAGTTGCCCCGGTGGTAGAGGGCGCTGACGCCGAAGAGCAGACAGGCGGTCAGGACGTAGATGCCGCACGCTATGCGCCCGCGGGTCGAGGGCGCGAGGGCGGTGAGCACCAGGCCCGCGACGACGACGGCCGGGAACATGCCGGCGTGCAGCCAGCCGCGGAGCTTGGGCTTGACCGGATGCGGCAGGGAGAGCGCCTGGGGACCACGGCCGGCGGCCTGCGTGTCCGTGGGCGCGTCGGGGACGGACGCAGTCATGCACCGCATCGTACCTACGGAACCGTAAGTTACGTGTCAGTCCTGGGCTTTGGGTGGCCAGGAGTGGCCATGGTCTCACGGCATCCGGCGCTTCCCGGGGGTGCGAAGTCAACGTTAGGTGTCATACGGGGATCGACCGGGCGAAATGCTCCGAGTGGCGCGGCTCACGCCGCTCAATTGTGAGGCCCTCTGGACATCTGCGCAGACAGGTCGGATGATCAAATGAGTGCGGTCGGCACCGGATGAGCGCCAGAACGCCCCACCGTGAAGCATCCGGGTCGCAGCCCCCACGGGGCCTTCAACGACAAAACCCTCACTCAGCCTCACTTAGGAGCAATCGTGGCGCGCGACATCGCGGCTCCCTCCACCGTCCCCACCGATCACCAGGGACTGATCTCGTGGGTGAACGAGATCGCCGAACTGACCCAGCCGGACGACGTGGTCTGGTGTGACGGATCCGAAGCCGAGTACGAGCGGCTCTGTGAGGAACTGGTCGAGAAGGGCACCTTCCGCAAACTCGACCCGATCAAGCGCCCGAACTCCTACTACGCGGCCTCCGACCCGACCGATGTCGCCCGGGTCGAGGACCGCACCTTCATCTGCTCGGAGGCGGAGGAGGACGCCGGCCCGACCAACCACTGGAAGGCGCCCGCCGAGATGCGGGAGATCTTCCAGGGGGAGAGGGGCCTGTTCCGCGGCTCCATGCGCGGCCGGACCATGTACGTCGTCCCCTTCTGCATGGGCCCGCTCGGCTCGCCGCTGTCCGCGATCGGCGTCGAGATCACCGATTCGGCGTACGTCGCCGTCTCCATGCGCACCATGACGCGGATGGGCCGGCCGGTCCTGGACGAGCTGGGCTCCGAGGGCTTCTTCGTGAGGGCCGTGCACACCCTCGGCGCCCCGCTGGAGCCGGGCGAGCAGGACGTCCCCTGGCCCTGCAACACCACCAAGTACATCTCCCACTTCCCCGAGACCCGCGAGATCTGGTCGTACGGCTCCGGTTACGGCGGCAACGCGCTGCTCGGCAAGAAGTGCTACGCCCTGCGCATCGCCTCCGTGATGGCGCGCGACGAGGGCTGGCTGGCCGAGCACATGCTCATCCTCAAGCTCACCCCGCCGACCGGCGAGTCCAAGTACGTCGCCGCCGCCTTCCCGTCCGCCTGCGGCAAGACCAACCTCGCCATGCTGGAGCCCACGATCTCCGGCTGGACGGTCGAGACGATCGGCGACGACATCGCGTGGATGCGGTTCGGCGAGGACGGCCGGCTGTACGCGATCAACCCCGAGGCCGGGTTCTTCGGTGTCGCGCCCGGCACCGGCGAGCACACCAACGCCAACGCGATGAAGACGCTGTGGGGCAACTCCGTCTTCACCAACGTCGCCCTCACCGACGACGGCGACATCTGGTGGGAGGGCATGACGGAGGAGACCCCGGCCCACCTCACCGACTGGAAGGGCAACGACTGGACGCCCGAGTCCGGCACCCCGGCCGCCCACCCCAACGCCCGCTTCACCGTCCCCGCCGCCCAGTGCCCGATCATCGCGCCCGAGTGGGAGGACCCCAGGGGCGTGCCGATCTCGGCGATCCTCTTCGGCGGCCGACGCGCCACCGCCGTCCCCCTGGTGACGGAGTCCTTCGACTGGAACCACGGCGTCTTCCTCGGCGCGAACGTGGCCTCCGAGAAGACCGCCGCCGCCGAGGGCAAGGTCGGTGAGCTGCGCCGCGACCCGTTCGCGATGCTGCCGTTCTGCGGCTACAACATGGGCGACTACATGGCCCACTGGATCGACGTGGCCAAGGACAGGGACCAGTCGAAGCTGCCGAAGATCTACTACGTCAACTGGTTCCGCAAGGACGACGAGGGGAGGTTCGTCTGGCCCGGCTTCGGCGAGAACAGCCGCGTCCTGAAGTGGATCGTGGAGCGGCTGGAGGGCACGGCGGAGGGCGTCGAGACCCCGATCGGCGTGCTGCCGGCCAAGGGTTCCCTGGACACGGACGGCCTGGCCCTGCCGGACGCCGACCTGGACTTCCTGCTCACCGTCGACAAGGACGTGTGGCGCGAGGAGGCGGCCCTCGTCCCCGAGCACCTGAACACCTTCGGCGAGCATGCGCCGCGGGAGCTGTGGGACGAGTACCACGCGCTGGTACGGCGCCTGGGCTGACGTCCGCACCTCGCACGGAGGTGACTCGAAGACTCCGCGGCCGGTCTACCGACAGTGCCCTGACCAGCAACATCGTCACGGCCGGCCGCGGTGCGCACCACCTGGGGAGGCCGGGGTCCGCACAACGGGGTGCGGGCCCCGGCCGGCGTGCCGCGGTGCCGGTGCCGCGACCGAAGTGTGGCGCCCGGTCCGCGCGTCTCAGGAGGTTGCACGCGGACCGGGGCCGCTCGTGGGGGCCCGGGAGCGGGCGGGCCCGGACTCGTCGTCCGGGATCGGGCGGGACCGGACTCGTTGTCCGGGGCCGGGCGGGACCGGACTCGTTGTCCGGGGCCGGGCGGACCTGGACTCGTCGTCCGGGCCGGACAGTCGCGAACCCGTCAGGTCAGCCGGCGGCGACCGGCTCGCGCCGTTCGGCCTGCGCCGCCGCGTGTGCGTCCATGCGCTGGGCGGCGAGGATGGCGGCCGCCGTGTCGGCCCGGGACGCGGCGACCACCAGGGCGCGCCCGGCGAGGGCGTGCGCCCGCTGGTGCAGCGCCAGGGTGTGCGGCTCGTGGATGGCGGCGGCCACCGACGACCGCGCGGGCGGCCGTCCTCCCCGCAGCCGGGCCACCTGCTCGGCGAGCCGGGACGCGGCGGCGTCCAGGTCGGCGGAGGGGGCCAGGGCGCGCAGCTCGTCCGTCACGGCGAGCAGCGCGGCGAGGTGACCCGCGAGCTGGATGTCCAGCTCCTCCTCGCGCGAGCGGTGGGGGAAGTCGGGGGTCGTGGTGCCGGCCATCGTGTGGACCGACTTGGTGCGGATCGGTTCGTACATGGGATGGCCTCCAAAGCCTCTGAGGCAGCCATCCTACATTGGAATCCGTCTAAAGTTGAGCCTGGTCCTGAATTCGTGACGGGCCGATCCTGGAATGGGGAGGCTGGAGGGTCAGGGCTGGCTGTACCCGTCCAGGAAGCGGCCGATCCGTGTGATCGCGGACGTCAGGTCGCCCACCGTCGGCAGCGTCACCACCCGGAAGTGGTCGGGCTCGGTCCAGTTGAAGCCCGTACCCTGCACGACCATGATCTTCTCGCTGCGGAGCAGGTCGAGGACCATCTGCCGGTCGTCCTTGATCTTGTAGACCTGCGGGTCGAGGCGCGGGAAGAGGTACAGGGCACCCTTCGGCTTGACGCAGGTCACGCCCGGGATCTGGGTCAGCAGCTCGTACGCGGTGTCCCGCTGTTCCTTCAGCCGCCCGCCCGGCAGCACCAGGTCGTTGATCGTCTGGCGGCCGCTCAGCGCGGCTACCACACCGTGCTGCCCCGGCATGTTCGCACACAGCCGCATGTTCGCCAGGATCGTCAGACCCTCGAGGTAGGAGCTGGCGTGCGCCCGCGGACCGGAGATCGACATCCAGCCGACCCGGTAACCCGCCACCCGGTACGCCTTCGACATGCCGTTGAAGGTGAGGGTGAGCAGGTCGGGCGCGATCGCCGCGGTCGGTGTGTGCGTGGCGCCGTCGTAGAGGATCTTGTCGTATATCTCGTCCGAGCAGACGAGCAGGTTGTGGCGGCGGGCGATGTCCGTCAGCCCCCGCAGCACCGCCTCGTCGTACACCGCGCCCGTCGGGTTGTTCGGGTTGATGATGACGATCGCCTTGGTGCGGTCGGTGACCTTCCGCTCCACGTCGGCGAGGTCCGGCATCCAGTCGGACTGCTCGTCGCAGGTGTAGTGGACGGCCGTACCGCCGGAGAGCGAGACGGCGGCGGTCCACAGCGGGTAGTCCGGCGCCGGTACGAGGACCTCGTCGCCGTCGTCCAGCAGCCCCTGCATCGCCATGACGATCAGCTCGGAGACGCCGTTGCCGATGTAGACGTGCTCGACGTCCGTCTCGATGCCGAGGGTCTGGTTGTGCATGACGACGGCACGGCGCGCGGCGAGCAGGCCCTTGGCGTCGCCGTACCCGTGGGCCGAGGACACGTTCCGGAGGATGTCCTCCAGGATCTCGGGCGGGCACTCGAACCCGAACGCCGCCGGGTTCCCGGTGTTCAGCTTGAGAATGCGGTGCCCGGCCGCTTCCAGCCGCATCGCCTCCTCGAGCACCGGACCCCGGATCTCGTAACAGACGTTGGAGAGCTTTGTCGACTGGATGACCTGCATGTCCGCGAGCTTACGACCCGGTAGCGGATCAGGCCCCGTGTTTTGCGCCACTGGGACCCCGGGGCCCGGCCGTCACGCCGGTCCGTGACGGCGCACCGCCCGCCCCGCCAGCACGTCCGTCCGGCGCCCGTCCTCGATGACGAAACGGCCGTCGACCAGCACGTACGGGATGCCGGTCGGGAGCGTGCGCGGCGCGGCGAAGGTGGAGCCCGCCGCGACCGTCGCCGGATCGAAGAGCACCAGGTCGGCGCGGTACCCCTCGCGGACCAGCCCGCGGTCCGGCAGCCGCAGCCGGGCCGCAGGACGCCCGGTCAGGTGGGCGACGCACTCCTCCAACGACAGCACGCCCAGCTCCCGGACGTAACGGCCGAGGTAGTGCGGGAATGTGCCGTACGCCCGCGGATGCGGCTTGGCGCCCCGGAGGATGCCGTCGGAGCCGCCCGTGTGCACCCGGTGGCGCATGATCGCCCGGACGTTCTCCTCGTGCCCGACGTGCTGGAGGATCGTCGGGCCGAGCCGGTCGGCCAGCAGCAGCCGGCGGGCGGTGGTCCACGGGGCCTCGCCGCGGGCGTCCGCCGACTCCTGGACCGTACGGCCCACGTACGGGGCCAGGGACGGGTCGGTCACGCCGGAGATCTCGATCGTGTCCCACTCGATGGGCACGCCGTGACAGCCGTCCGCGCCGACGACCTCCAGATGGTGGCGGATCCGCTCGGCGGTGCCCTCGTCGGACAGCCGCCGCAGGGTCTCCTCGGGTCCGCCCTCGCTCGCCCAGCTGGGCAGCATCGCCGCCAGGGTCGTGCTCCCGGGGAGGTAGGGATAGGTGTCCAGGGTGATGTCGGCGCCGGCGGCCAGCGCCTCGTCCAGCAGCGCCAGCAGCTCGGGCGCGCGCCCCTTGTTCACGCCGAAGTTCATGGTGGCGTGGGTGAGATGGAGGGGGCAGCCCGCCTCGCGGGTCACCTCGATCATCTCCCGGTACGCCGCCAGGGCGCCCGCCCCGTACGAGCGGTGGTGCGGGGCGTAGTAGCCCCCGTACCGGGCCACCACCCGGCACAGCTCGGTGAGTTCGGCGTCCTTCGCGTACATGCCGGGCGTGTACGTCAGCCCGGACGACATGCCGACCGCGCCCTGCTCCATCCCCTCGGCGACCAGCCGCCGCATCCGCTCCAGCTCCCCGGCCGTGGCCTCGCGGTCCTCCCAGCCGACGGCGAGCGCGCGGACCGTGCCCTGCGGGACCAGATAGGCCGCGTTGACGGCGATGCCCCGGCCGTCGAAACCGCGGTCGAGCCGGTCGAGGTACTCGCCGACCGACCGCCAGTCGAAGTCGATGTCGTCGCCGTACTCGTTCCAGCCGGTGATCGCCCGGCGGACACTGTCGAGAGTGCGGTCGTCGACGGGCGCGTACGACAGTCCATCCTGGCCGACGACCTCCAGGGTGACCCCCTGGGCGGCCTTCGCGCTGTGGTCCGGGTCGCGGAGGAGGGCGAGGTCGCTGTGGGCGTGCATGTCGATGAAGCCGGGGGAGAGGACCAAGCCCTCGGCGTCCAGCTCCCGCACCGCGGCCGGGCGCTGGCAGCCCGCCGCGGCGGCCTCCTTGACGATCGACACGATCCGCCCGCCGTCGACGACCACGTCGGCGCGGTACGAGGGGGCGCCGGAGCCGTCCACGACGTCGGCGTCCCGGATGACGAGGTCTTCCACAGCTGCCTCCGCTTCCTTGGTGCGCTCAGAAGAACGTACGGATGTAGTCGACCACCGTGCCGTCCGCCTCGACCAGAGGGATCAGCTGCCACTTGTCGAAGGACGTGCACGGGTGCGACAGGCCCAGGGACACCCAGTCGCCCACCTCCAGGTCCGCCTCGGCGGTGGTGGCGAGCCAGGCGTGCTGATCGGACAGGGAGGTCACCGTGATGCCCGTGGCGGGCCGTTCGGGACCGCCGGGGCGACGCACGGTCCGGGCGACCGGCAGGTCCAGGTCGTACGCCGCGTCCCGCTTGCCCGCGTTGACGAAGGCCTGTTCGGGCGAGGGCCGCGACACCACCTGGGTCCACAGGCGGAACGCGGGCTGGAGGGCGCCCTCCTCGGGCACCCGGACGAACGGCGTGACCCGGCCGTAGTAACCCTCGTCGTGCGAGACGTACGCGCCCGAGCGCAGCAGCTTCAGCACGGGCAGGGACAGCTCCGGAAGCCCGGCGAACACCTCGGCCACCGCGTCGAACCAGGCGCTGCCGCCCGCGCTGACCACGATCTCGTCGAGTCCCGTGCCCGCGAACCGGCCCGCCCGGTCGAAGTCCTCCGCCAACGCGGCCAGCCGGCGCAGCCACGCCCGTACCCGCTCCGGGTCGGCCTCCGGCACCTCGCCCTCGTACCCGGCCACGCCCACCAGCCGCAGCGTCTCCGCCGCCGCCACCGCGTCGGCCACCGCCGCGCACTCCGCCTCCGTACGCACCCCGGTGCGCGCCCCCTCGCCCGCGGCCAGTTCCACGACCACGTCCAGCGGGCGGGCGCCCGGCGCGGCGGCGGTGTCCCGCAGCGCCGCGTCCATCAGCTCGACACCGCGCACCGAGTCGACGTAACAGACGAGCCGGAAGTCCGGATCGGCGGCCAGCTCGGCGCCGATCCACCGGAGCGCGGCCGCGTCCACCACCTCGTTGGCGAGGAACACCCGGTCGACGCCGAACTCCCGCGCCACCCGCACCTGATGGGGCACCGCCAGCGTGATCCCCCACGCGCCGCGCTCGATCTGCCGCCGGAACAGCTGCGGGGCCATGGAGGTCTTGCCGTGCGGCGCGAAGGCGAGCCCGTGCCGGGCGGCGTAGCCCTCCATCAGGGCCAGGTTGTGCTCCAGGCGCTCGGCGGAGAGGGCGAGGACCGGGGTGGTGAAGCCGCCGGTGAAGAGGTTGCGGCGCTCGGCCGTCAGCTCGCCGACCGTGAGCCCGGCGGCGTCGGGAGGGAGTCCCTTGAAACGGTGGCCCACGGGCTCGGCGGCCAGTCCCGCGAAGGGGGCGGTTTCCGTAGCCGTACCTGTAGCCGTGCCCATGGAGCCTCCCTGATGCCGTTGCGTGTATCGCAATGGGCGTTGTGCACTGCGCTCACGGCTGTCTAACATCCCCGCTGACACCGGGTCAACGGAAGGGACACACGGCATGAGCCAGAGCGTCGACCGCGCGCTGAGCATCCTGCCGCTGCTCGCCGAGGGGCCCGCCGACCTCGGCCGGGTCGCCGACCGGCTCGGCGTCCACAAGTCGACGGCCCTGCGCCTGCTGCGCACCCTCCACGAGCACGGCCTCGTGTACCGCCAGCCCGACCAGCGCTACCGCCTCGGCGCCCGCCTCTTCGCCCTCGCCCAGGAGGCCGTCGAGAACCTGGACGTCCGCGAGATCGCCCACCCCCATCTCGTACGCCTCAACGAGGAGTGCGGGCACACCGTCCACCTCGCGGTGTACGAGGAGGACGAGGTCCTCTACATCGACAAGGTGGAGAGCCGCTATCCGGTGCGGATGTACTCGCGCATCGGCAGGCCCGTCGCGATCACGGTCGCCGCCGTGGCCAAGCTGCTCCTCGCCGACCTGCCCGAGGACCGCCGCCGCGCCCTCGCGGAACGGCTCGACTACCCGATGTACACCGCCCGTTCGACCCCCGACGCGGCCACCTTCCTGGAGGAACTGGCGAGGGTGCGCGAACAGGGCTGGGCCACCGATCTCGGAGGCCACGAGGAGTCCATCAACTGCGTCGGCGCCCCCATCCGCGGTGCCGACGGCCGGGTGGTCGCCGCGATGTCCCTCTCCGCCCCGAACGTCGTCGTCACCGCCGACGAACTCCTCGCCCTGCTCCCGCTGGTGCGCCGCACCGCCGACGCCATCGGCCGGGAGTACTCGGGCACGACCCCGGCAGACACCCCCCATGACTGAGGAAGCCGCATGACCGACAGGACCGACGTGACCGCCAAGACCGCCCTCACCCCGAAGACCCACACCGTCCCGCCCGCGAAGTTCTCGCACGGTGTGCGGAAGGGGAACATCCTCCAGGTCGCCGGACAGGTCGGCTTCCTGCCGGCCGAGGAGGGCAAGCCCCCGACGCCCGCCGGCCCGACCCTGCGCGAGCAGACCCTCCAGACCCTCGCCAACGTCAAGTCGATCCTGGAGGAGGGCGGCGCGACATGGGACGACGTGATGATGATCCGCGTCTACCTCACGGACGTCGACCACTTCGCGGAGATGAACGCGATCTACAACGAGTACTTCGAGGAACAGCACCTCACCGCTCCGCCCGCCGCCCGCACGACCGTCTACGTGGGCCTGCCCGCGGGCCTCCTCATCGAGATCGACGCGTTGGCCGTACTCGGCTGACTCCCGGACAACACACACGGTGCGGCGCCTCCTCGGCGCCGCACCGCGCCCCTCCCTGCCCGAAAACCCGAAAACCCGAAAGCCCGGAAGCAGCACGGATCCACGCGGAGGACCTCGGATGTCCAGCTCGCCCCGTTCGCTCCACTTGCTCGCCGCCGACACGGCCCCCGAGGCCCCACCCCACACCGGCGGCCTGCTCACCCTGATCGACGGCACCGCAGGTCTCCTCACCGTCGCCGCCCTCGGCATCGTCCTTCTCCTCGTCCTGATCATCAGAGTCAGACTGCAGCCCTTCGTGGCCCTCCTCGCGGTGTCCATAGCCGTGGGCCTCGCGGCCGGCCTGTCCGTCACCGAGCTCTTCGGCACCGTCCAGCGCTCGGACGCCGTCTCCACCATCGAGTCCGGCATGGGCGGCATCCTCGGCCACGTCGCCATCATCATCGGCCTGGGCACGATGCTCGGCGCGATCCTCGAGGTCAGCGGTGGCGCGGAGGTACTGGCCTCCCGGCTGCTGGGCCTGTTCGGGGAGAGGCGCGCACCCCTCGCCATGGGCCTGACCGGCCTGATCTTCGGCATCCCGGTCTTCTTCGACGTCGGCATCTTCGTCCTCGCGCCGATCGTCTACGCGGCGGCGAAACGCTCCGGCAAGTCGGTCCTGCTGTACTGCATGCCGCTCCTGGCGGGCCTGTCCGTCACCCACGCCTTCCTGCCGCCGCACCCCGGCCCGGTCGCCGCGGCCGGACTCCTGCGCGTGGACCTCGGCTGGGTGATCCTCATGGGCATCGTCTGCGGCATCCCTGCGGTGGTGGCCGCCTGGGTGTACTCCGCCTGGATCGGCCGGCGGATCTTCGTCGCCGTACCGCAGGACATGGTGGAGGCGGCGGAGGAGGCCAAGCAGGCGGTCGTGGACGAACAGCGCGCGGCCGGAGTGGAACCCGCCGAGAAGCCGGTGCCGCTCGGCACGGTCCTCGCCATCATCGGTACGCCGCTGCTCCTGATCCTGGCGGCGACGTTCTCCTCGATCGCGCTCGATCCCTCCACCCTCCGCTCGGTCATCGAGTTCTTCGGCAACCCGTTCGTGGCGCTGACGCTCGCCCTCTTCCTCGCCTACTACCTGCTCGGCATCCGCCGTGGCTGGTCCCGCAAGTCGCTGGAGACCGTGTCGACCTCGTCCCTGAAGCCGGTCGGCAACATCCTGCTGGTGGTCGGCGCGGGCGGGGTCTTCGGCGCGGTCCTGAAGGCCAGCGGCATCGCCCAGGCCCTGTCGGACACCTTCAACGACGTCGGCCTGCCGGTGATCGTCCTGTCGTACCTGATCTCGGTGGTCCTCCGGGTGGCCCAGGGCTCGGCGACGGTCGCGATCGTGACGACGGCCGGCATCGTGGCCCCGCTGCTCTCCGAGGGCGACTACTCACAGCCCTTCGTCGCCCTGGTCATCATGGCGATCTCGGCCGGTTCCATCTTCGCCTCGCACGTCAACGACGGCGGCTTCTGGATGGTGGCCAAGTACTTCGGCATCAGTGAGCGCGACACCCTCAAGTCCTGGACGGTGCTGGAGTCGGTGCTGTCGGTGGCGGGGTTCGCGGTGGCGGCGGTGCTGAGTCTGTTCGTGTAGACGTGTGCGGGGTCCGTGTAGGCGTCTGATAACGAAGTCGGGGTTGGCTGTGTACGGCACAGGAACGTCGACCATACTGCCCGCTGTGGAGCAGCGCATAGGTTCGAGCAACCAGCCCCTGGACGCCGCATCGGTCAACGCCGCGTCGGTCAATCCGGCGTACATTCCCGGGCTCACGTCACCCGTGCCCGCGAAGCCGGAGAAGGCCGGGGACGTCGAGGACAAGGGCTCGCCGGAGACGGCGAAGCCCGCCGAGGAGCCGGAGACGAGACCGGACGCGGAACCGGACGAGCAGCCGACCGAGAAGACGGACCGGACCGACGAGGGTCAGGAGGCCTCTGACGGCCCGGTCGACGGTCCGGTCTTCGAGGCCGCCGACCGCCGCGCGAGGATCGTGGCCGACCACACCGGCGTCCGGCTCGCCCTGGACGACCAGGAGTGCGAGTTCGGCTGGGACGAGGTCGGCGCCCTGGAGACGGAGACCTCGCGCTTCGGCAAGTTGTTCACCGTGACCGTGCACACGTCGGACCGCCGCTGGTACCCGATCGAGATCGAGGCGACGTCCCGCGCCCGCTTCAAGGAGTGGGACGCGCAGCTGGACGAGGTCCTGGACGCGTACTTCGAGGACGGCGAGACCGGCGACGACAGCGACGCCGGCACGGAGAAGACCACGGACGGCACGGAGAAGGCCGAGGACGACACCGTGAAGACCACGGACGACACCGTGAAGACCACGGACGACACCGTGAAGACCACGGACGACACCGTGAAGACCACGGACGACACCGAGAAGGCCACCGGAGCCGACAAGTCCGGTGAGTCGGGCCAGGACGACGACCGGAGCCGAGCGGAGCGCTAACGCTCCGCTGCGGCGGTGAAGCGGTTCAGCCCGAGCACGGCGAGGAGCTGCAACTTCTCGTGCCCCTCGGTCCGCGGCGGAGCGGTGAGCACGAGCAGGGTCTGGGACTGGTCCTCGGTGAACAGTGCCTGGCAGTCCAGTTCGATCGCGCCGAGCTCGGGGTGGATCAGCGTCTTGTGGTCCTCGAACCGCTGTGCGACCTCGTGCCGTTCCCACAACGCGGCGAACTCCTCGCTCGCCGCCTGGAGCGTCCGTACGAGCTCACCGGCCCGCGACCGCGGGCCCCGCAGCCCGTGAGCGGCACGCAGGTTCGCGACCTGGGCGCGGCTCTGCCGGTCCCGGTCGGCCTCGGGATAGAGCAACCGCTCCGCCGGATCGGTGAACCAGCGGTAGACCGCGCTGCGGGCCGGACCCGTGTGGCTCGACGCGTCGCCGAAGAGGGCGGCGGCCATGCCGTTCTGCACCAGCGTCTCGCCCAGGTCGGTCAGGACGAGCGCCGGGGTGTCGGTGAGCCGGTCGAGGACCCGCAGCAGGGCGGGGGCGACATGGGCGGAGGCCGACAGCGGCGTCGGCGCGTTGTGCCCGGCGACCCGGTACAGATAGGCGCGCTCGTCGCCCGTCAGCCGCAGTGCCCGGGCGAGCGAGGCCAGCATGTGCTCGCTGGGCTGCGGGCCGCGCCGCTGCTCCAGCCGTGTGTAGTAGTCGGTCGACATCACGGCGAGGGACGCGACCTCCTCGCGTCGCAGACCACGGGTCCGCCGGCGCGCGCCTGTGGGGAGGCCGACGTCCTCCGGCTGGAGCGCCTCGCGGCGGCGGCGCAGGAAGTCGGCCAGTGCTGCACGGTCCATGGAAGCGATTCTGCCCCGGCGCCGGCGGGCGAGCCAGGGATCACCGGTCCCCCGACAAGCGGTCTCTGCACCCGCGGCGGCGGGCCTGTGACGCTCGATCCATGAACATCTCCGGAAACACCATCTTCGTCCCCGGCGCCACCAGCGGCATCGGTCTCGCCCTCGCCCTCGCGCTGCAGGCCAAGGGCAACACGGTCATCGTCGGCGGACGGCGTACCGAGCTGCTGGAGCGGATCGCGGCCGAGCACCCCGGCATCGGCACCGTACGGGTCGACACCACGGACGCCGCGAGCATCGACTCCGCCGCGAAGCAGGTGCTGGCGGACCACCCGGACCTCAACGTACTCGTCACGATGGCCGGCGTGATGCGCGTCGAGGACTGGCGCGATCCCGCGTCGTTCCTCGCCTCCGCCGAGTCCACGGTGACGACGAACCTGCTCGGTCCGATCCGGCTCATCGCCGCGTTCGTCGGGCACCTGCAGGCACAGCCGGACGCCACGATCATGACGGTCTCCTCGGGCCTGGCGTTCACGCCGCTGAAGGCCACGCCGAGCTACAACGCCTCCAAGGCCGCGATCCACATGCTCAGCGAGTCCATCCGGCTCCAGCTCGCCGGCACCTCGGTGAAGGTCGTGGAACTGGAGCCGCCGGCCGTCCGCACCGCGCTGCTGCCCGGGCACGAGGACAACGAGCAGGCCATGCCGCTCGACGAGTTCGTCACGGAGGTGGTCGGCCTGATCGAGTCCCGGCCCGACGCCAGGGAGATCCAGGTCGAGCGCGTGAAGTTCCTGCGCTACGGCGAGGCCCGCGGCGACTACGACCAGGTCGTTGCGGCGGTCAACGGCGCCGACCCGCACGGGAAGTAGCCGGCCCCGCGCCCCTTACCGGAAGGGGCGCGGGGCTGTGTCGGAGCGACCGGCCACGACGCACCCGCGGTCGAACACCGAACCCGGCGGAGCGCTAGGCGCAGTACTGCGCCTCCTTGCCGATCGCCCGGTACATGCAGTCCGCGTTCTCCAGCAGCTGGAGCACCGCCTCCCGGTTCCGCGACGTCTCCCGCTCGATGACCTCGTCGGGCGGGTAGAAACCGCCGCCGGAGGCGGACGACGGGTACATCTCGAAGGTGTAGGCGAAGATCTTCTGGTTGCCCCACAGCCAGTCGTCGATCGTGCCGTCGGTGATGTAGAGGTCGCTGGACTGCTGCGGCGTGTACCCGTTGCTGGCGGCCATCGACCGGCCGACCGTCGCGAAGGCGTTGCGGTCGTCGGCCGTCATGCCGGTGGTGGTGTCGGAGTAGGTGTGACCGAAGGGCCACAGCACCAGCTCGCTGTAGGTGTGCCAGTCGATGCTCGCCCTGATCTGCTGCTTGCCGCCCACGACCCGGCTCCGCACGAAGTCGGCGACGACCTTGGTCTCGGGCGCGGACTCGGCCGCCGCACCGCGGTACGTCTCGGAGGACGCCGACCCGGACGAACCGCCGCAGCAGCCCCACCGGTAGCCCCAGTTGCGGTTGAGGTCGGTGCCTACGTACGACGAACCACTGTTGGGCTGGCGGTTCTTGCGCCACGAGCGGTAGGAGCCGGTGGCGATGTCGTACTCGCCGCCGTCCGGGTTGACGTCGGGGATGACCCAGATCTCGCGGTTGTTCACCATGCTGGTGATCCGGGAGTCGGACCCGTACCCCGCCCCGAACTCGCGGAGGAGGTACAGCGCCATCTCCACGGTGAGGTGTTCGCGGGCGTGCTGGTGGTGGGTGAACATCACCTCGGGCTCGGACTCGTCCGTTCCCACGTTGTCGCTGATCTTCACCGCGATGATGTCCCGGCCCTGGTACGACGTGCCGATCACGCGCTTGCTCATGATGTTCGGGTACGCGGCGATCCGCTGGTTGATCTCCGCCGTCATCTCGGCGTAGTTGTGGTAGCGCGAGTCGGCCGAGGGGAAGTCGAAGGGCCGTACGTCGTCCTCACCGGCCGACGACCGGTCGGGCGCCGCGCCCAGGGGACTGACGTCGTACCCGAGCCGTCGCAGCTGCTTGATCTGGTCGGCGCGCCCGGAGACGACGACGGTCTCCTCGTCGGCCTCGTCGACGGTGACCCCGGCCTGCTGGATCGCCGTGCGCGACGCGGGGCTCGTCCGCGCGTGGATCTCGTACTGGCGGACGTCGTCCGCCGAGGCCGCCGGCCGTCCGGCGCCGGACGCGGTGGCGTCGCCGGCCGTGGTGGCGGCCAGGGGGCCCGCGAGGGCGAGCGCCAGCAGGCTGGCGAGCACGGTGGTGCCGGCTCTGCGGCGCGGGGTCGCGCCGCGCAGGGCTGCGCCGCGGATGCGGAGTCGCATGAAGTCTCCTATAGGAGCGGGGTGGTCGTTCAGGAGCGGGGGTGGTCGTTCCTACGACGTGCGCGGAGCCGCCGCCGGCCGTGGGGGAACCGGCGGCGCCTCCCGTGCGGGTGGCGCTCATGGTGCTGGCGTGCCATGTACAGGTCAAGGGGGTGGGTCCGGCCATCCTGTCCTGTGTGCATTGCGCACTGATCGGCGCACGCCCCCTTGTGCACCCGCGCGGTATGCGCTTTCTTGATCGGCATGGCGGAGACGACCGGAGAAAACGCAGGCAGCACGGGCAGCCGCCCCGGAACGACGACGAGCGGGAACACGGACGTCCGTCCCCGCAAGTCCAGTTGGAAGTACATCGGCCCGGGCATCGTCGTGGCCGCCACGGGCGTCGGCGCGGGCGACCTCGTCGCGACCCTCATCGCGGGCAGCAACTTCGGCTACACGCTCCTCTGGGCCGCGGTCATCGGCTGCGTCGTCAAGATCTCCCTGGCCGAGGCGGCGGGCCGCTGGCACCTGTCCACCGGCCGCACCCTCTTCGACGGCTGGGCGAGCCTCGGCCGCTGGACGACGTACTTCTTCGTGGTCTACGCGGTGATCTGGGGCTTCGTGTACGGCGCGGCGGCGATGTCATCGAGCGCCCTGCCGCTCCAGGCCCTCTTCCCCGGCGTCATGGACCTGGAGTGGTGGGGCATCCTCTGCGCGCTGGTGGGCCTGGTCTTCGTCTGGTTCAACCAGTACGCGGTCTTCGAGAAGGTCATGACGGTCCTGGTGGGCGTCATGTTCGTGGTGACGGTCTACCTGGCGATCCGCGTCACCCCGAACCTGGCCGACGCCTTCGCCGGCCTCCTCCCCGTCCTCCCCGACGAGAAGGACTCGATCCTCAACACGCTCGGCCTGATCGGCGGCGTGGGCGGCACCATCACGCTCGCCGCGTACGGCTACTGGGTCAACGCCAAGGGCTGGACGAACACCGGCTGGATGAAGGTCATGCGGCTGGACAACCGTGTCGCCTACATCACGACCGGCGTCTTCGTGATCGCGATGCTGTTCGTCGGCGCGGAACTCCTGCACTCCGCGAACATCGCCATCGCGAGCGGCGACAAGGGCCTGGTCCAGCTCGGCGACATCCTGGAGGACGAGTACGGCACGGCGACGGCCAAGTTCTTCCTGATCGGCTTCTTCGCCACGTCCTTCACCTCCCTCATCGGCGTCTGGCACGGCGTGAGCCTGATGTGGGCGGACTTCTGGGCCCGCTACCGCCGGGCCGGCGCCGGGACGACGGGCGGGAAGGCCGCCCCGGGCGAGAAGGCCGCCCCGGGCGAGGCGGCCGCCTCGGGCGAGGAGGTCGCCTCGGGCGCGCGGGAACGGTCGTGGCCGTTCCGCGCGTATCTGCTGTGGCTGACCTTCCCGCCCATGGTCCTGCTCTTCCAGGGCCAGCCGTTCCGCCTCGTCATCATCTACGGCGTCCTGGGCGCGGCGTTCATGCCCTTCCTCGCCCTCACCCTCCTCTGGCTCCTCAACTCCGACCGCACACCGAGGGAGTGGCGCAACGGGCTGCTCAGCAACGCCATGCTGGGAATCGCGGGGCTGTTGTTCCTGGTCCTGTGCGTGAAGCAGGTGTGGGACCAGCCGTGGTCGGAGTTCTTCTAGCGGCGGTTCCTAGCGGAGCTGCTCCCACTCTTCGCTGAGTGCGATGTCACGGAGCTGGGCCAGGGTGAGGGCGGGGGTGTCGCGGGTCGGGGCGGTCACCTGGGAACCGGAGTTGAAGGCACTGACCACGACGCGGAGTCCGTCGGTACGCATGGTGTCGACGGTCCACATGATGAGTCCTGTGGCCTTGTCGTCCCCGGGACCCTGCTGGGTGGTCAGCTTCGTCCCGTCGGGCAGGACCTCGGCGCCGGAGCCGAAGAGCTGACGGGAGGTGTCCAGCATCGGGTCCGAGGAGATGATGTCGGGCTGCACGTTGACCTGTACGAGGGTCTCCCCCTTGCCGTCGTCGACCACGACGTAGGCGTACTCGGAGGCCTGACCTCCGTCCGCGACCACCTCCAGACCCCGGGGCATCAGCCTGGCGAGCGTCTCGCCGACGCGGGTGCCGTCGGCGGCCGGAGGCGCCTCGGAGCCGGTGTCCGAAGGGTTCGGAAGGGCGTCCGCGGCCGTACGCCAGGCCGCGTCGGTGACGATTCCCCTCAGCTCGTCCGGGGACAGCGGAGGCTCGGGCCGAGTGATCGGGGAGTCCTTCTCGGCCTCGGCGTTCCACTCGGTCACCGTGATGTGGTGGCCCTCCGGGGTGACCAGGTCGGCGAGCCACCGCTTGGTGTCCACGCGCCGGTCCGGATACTCGTACCCCTGGAACAGCTGGAGCATCGAACCATCGGGCAACCGGGTGGTGGAGCAGCTGTCGTGCGGGACGAGCCGCTCGTCCGGGCAGGTGATCAGCTCGCGGGCGGTGTCGCTGCCCGGTTCCACCCGGCCGAGCCCGACGGAGACCGCTCCGCCGCCCTCGCCGTCGTCGTACACGAGCCGTGCGTACGGATTGTGCTCCGATCCGGTGCCCAGCGCCTCTTCTCCGCTGACCTTCCCGTCGGGCAGCAGCCCCTTCAGCGTACGGAGGAGCTGGTTACCGGAGATCGGCTCGGCCGGAGCGGCGGACGCGGAGGCGGACACGGACGGTGCGGGCGTCGGGTCGGCCGCCACGGACGCACCGCCGCCACCGTCCCACGGCACGAGCAGGGTGCCGCCCACCCCGACGAGCGCGACACCGGCGACACCCCCCGCGACGACGGCCCGGCGCCGCCGCAGGAACTTGCGTCCGCGCACCTCGCCACCGGCGACCAGGGCGACCCGGTCGGCCTCGAAGGTGCCGCCGGCCTGACGCAGGGCGTCGCCGAGCCGGTCCTCGAAGGGGTCTTCGTGCTGTTCTACGGGCATGGCGAACCACCGTTTCCGGAAGAAGCGGACAAGTGTGAAGGGCGAATCGAGTCGTCGTTCAGGGAGCCACGTACACGGCCAGGTCCTCGCCGAGCAGCTCCCGCAGCCGGGCGAGGGCACGGACACACCGCGTCCGTACGGCGGCCGAGCTGGCGTTCATGACGTCCGCGGTCTCCTGGACGGAACGGTCCTCCCAGTAGCGCAGGACGATCACGGCCCGGTCCTTGGCGGGCAGTTGGGCCAGTGCCTGGACGAGGGTGAGCCGCAGGGACGTGTCGGCGTCCGCGCCGCGCCGGTCGGGAACGTCGGGGAACGTGTCGGTGGCCCGCTCGGAGGACCAGCGGCGCCGCCGGTGGGCGAGGAAGGTGCGGGTGAGCACGGTCTGCGCGTACCCGGCGGGGTTCTCGGCCCGCGACACACGCCCCCACTTCACGTACAGCCGTCCGAGGGTCTCCTGCACCAGGTCCTCGGCGAGATGGGTGTCCCCGCCGGTGAGCAGGCAGGCGGACCGGTAGAGATGTGCCGCGCGCGCCGCCGCGAACTCCGGATAGCCGTCCGCGCGGACGTGTCTCATGTGTTCCCCCTGGGGTCGGCCGGGCCTCGTGGTGCCGGCTCCACGTGACGTCACTTGATTGATGCGGTGGGTCCCCGGGAATGTTTCATCGCCGTTCGAGGGATACGGTGCGGGGTGCACCTCCAGGAACACGAGACCACGAGACCACGAGAAAACGAGGGGACGACGATGCAGCAGCCCGGACCCGGCGACCAGCCCCCGGTGGCACCGCCCGGCTTCGGCCCCCCGCCGCAGATGTACGGCGCGCCGCCCGCCCCGCAGTACGCGCCCCCGCCGTACGCCCCGCCTCCCGTTCCCCCCGCTCCCCCCGTTCCCCAGGGCCCGGAGTTCCTGGCTGTGGACCGCCACAACTCGATCGTGGTGGACGCCGCGGGGGTCGCCTTCGAGGATCACGGCCGCGGCATCGAGTTCTCGTGGCACCAGGTCCGCAGCATCCACTACCGCCCGGGAGACGACGGCAGGAGCCTCGTGATGGGCGTCGTCCACGTGGACGGCCCCTTCTACGAGTGCGTGGTCGACGCCAAGGGCCGGGACCGCATGAACGAGTGGATCGGCCGGCTTCTTCCGGTGCTCCAGTTCTACCGCCCGCTGAGCTGACCGTGGCTGTGGCCGCTCGGGGTCAGTTCGAGGCGGTCGGCGTCGAAGTGTCGACGGCCACCGAGAGGGCCAGGAGACCGAGCGCCGTCCCCATCACGTAACGCTGTGCCCGGAGCCAGGAGGGGCGGCGGGCCAGGAAGAGGGCGATGGCGCCGGCCGCCAGCACGATGGCCAGGTTCACGGTGAGCGCCACCACGATCTGGACGGAGCCGAGCAGCAGTCCCTGCATCAGTACGTGACCCCCGTCCAGGTCGATGAACTGCGGGATGAGGGAGAGGTACATGATGGCGATCTTCGGGTTGAGCAGGTTCGTCATCAGCCCCATCACGAAGAGCCTGCCCGGGGTGTCGTGCGGGATGTCCCTGGGCGCGAAGACGGAGACGCCCCCGGGCTTCAGGGCGCTCCAGGCCAGGTACGCCAGGTAGGCCGCGCCGGCCAGTTTCACGGCCACGTACAGCTCGGGTACCGCGATGAAGAGCGCCGTCAGCCCGAGGTTCGTGGCCAGCAGGTAGAACAGGAAGCCCACGGCGACACCGCCGAGGGACACCACTCCGGCACGCCGTCCCTGGGTGATGCTCCGGGAGACGAGGTAGATCATGTTCGGGCCGGGGGTGAGCACCATTCCCAGGGCCACCGTCGCGACGCCCAGCACTCCGCTCAACTCGACCATGGATCCCCACCGTTCGTCGTGTCGTCCCCACCGTGCGCCGCACCGCCATCCCTCGGAGCAATGTGAGTGTAGGGGCACTCAACTCTCGGTTCAATTGCTCATTTGCCCTCGGTGCAATTCTGTGCTGAGATGCCGCCCGCGCAGGTCGTACGGGAGACGTACGGGAGAAGAGAGGAGGCGTCGTGACGGACTACCGGAGCGTCGCCGACGCGGTGGCGGAGGACATCAGGGCGGGCCGGCTCGGGGTGGGCGACCGGCTGCCCACCCAACGGGAGTTCGCCCGCCGGTACGGCATCGCCAACTCCACGGCCACCCGCGTCTACCAGGAACTCGCCCGGCGCGGTCTCACCACCGGTCATGTGGGCCGTGGCACATTCGTGCGGACGGCCGCCGACACGCCCGCCCCCGCGCTCTCCGAGCCCGTGGACAGCCGGGTCGACCTGACGCTCAACCACCCGGTGGTGCCGGAACAGGCCGGACTGCTCGCCGCCGGGCTGGAGCGACTGGTGCGCCCCGACGCGCTGGAACCGGTACTGCGGCCGGTCGGCCCGGACGGCACCGCCACGGCACGCGACGCCGCGGCCGACCTGCTCGCGCGGGGCGGCTGGCGCCCCGACCCGGCACGCGTGCTGTTCGCCGGGAGCGGCCGGCAGGCCATCTCGGCCGTCGTCGCCGCGCTGACCCGCCCGGGTGCGCGCGTCGGCGTCGAGGAGCTGACCTACCCGGTGCTCAAGGCGATCGCCGCCCGGCTCGGCGTCACCCTGGTCCCGCTGGCCATGGACGAGGCCGGGCTGATCCCCGAGGCCGTGGAGGAGGCGCACCGGGCCGGCCCGCTGCATGCCGTCTACGTTCAGCCGACCCTGCACAACCCGCTGTCCCTCACCATGCCCGACGGCCGGCTGGACCAGCTGGCCGACGTCCTGCTGAGGCGGAGCATCCCTGCCGTCGAGGATGCGGTCTGGGCCTTCCTCCGGGACGACAGGCCACCGCTCGCCGCCCGCGCGCCGGAGCGCACGATCCTCGTCGACAGCCTGTCCAAGCGACTGGCCCCGGGGCTGTCCCTCGGCTTCGCGGTCGCCCCGGCCGCCCTCGCGAACGATGTCGCCGCATCGCTGCGCTCGGGCGGCTGGGTGCCCATGCGGTTCCCGCTGGAGGCGATGTCCCGGTGGCAGGCCGACGGCACGGTGCGGAAGCTGGTCGGGGCCAAGCAGCGGCAGGCCGCGGCACGGCAGGAGCTCGCCGAGCTCCACCTCGGCGACTTCGTGACGCGCACCGCCCCCGTCTCGTACTACCGCTGGTGGGAGCTGCCCCGCCCCTGGCGCGCCGACACCTTCGTCGCCGCAGCGGCACGGCACGGCATCGCGGTGACCCCGGCCGCGGCGTTCTCCACAGGACGGCACCGTGCTCCGCACGCGATCCGGCTCGGCCTGGCCACGCCGAGCACGGAGACGCTCACCCGGGCCCTGACGACTCTCACCGACCTCGCCAGGTCGACCCCGGACGACCTGGCCGAGGACTGAGGCGGCGGCTGCCGCCGGGAGAGCGCAGTACGTATGTAGTGCAGCTCAACGAAGCTGAAGAACGTCTCACTCGTCCTTCTTGATCGGGTGCGGCACTGGTGCTCGGGCACCGTGCTTGGCGAGGACCCGACGTGCCGCCTTCGGCGGTCGGCAGAGAGAGGGCGTACGACAGTGACCGCGCGCCGGGGTGGCCGCCCGCGGTCTCGCCGCCACGCGGGAACGGCCGCGCTGGCGCTGCCCGACGAACTGCGCCGATGGGGCGGCCCGGTGAGGTCCGGGTCAGCGTCGGGACACGGCCCGACGGCGAACGCGTGGTCTCCATCACCGGCGAGGCGGCGACGGCGTTCCGGGCAGAGCTGCACGTGTGACGGTCAGAGCAGGTGGTCGGCCTTGCCCGCCTTGATGTCGAGGATGAGGGTGCGGAGGGCTTCGCGGGTGTCGGTGAGGTAGGTGTGTTCGGCGCCGGCTATGGCGATGTAGGCGTTGCCGTGGGGGTCGGTGCCGAGGCGGAAGCAGGAGTTGCCTTCACCGCAGAACGGCTCCTCCCACACGATCGTGTTGTGGTTCACCGGCTGTCTCCTGCGGGCGGGTGCGGTCAGAGCAGGTGGTCGGCCTTGCCCGCCTTGATGTCGAGGATGAGGGTGCGGAGGGCTTCGCGGGTGTCGGTGAGGTAGGTGTGTTCGGCGCCGGCTATGGCGATGTAGGCGTTGCCGTGGGGGTCGGTGCCCAGCCGGAAGCAGCTGGCACCCTCACCGCAGAAGGGCTCTTCCCACGTGATCGTGTGGTGGTTCACCGGATGTGTGCTGTGGACGGGAGCGGTCATAGCAGGTGGTCCGCCTTACCCGCTTTGATGTCGAGGATGAGGGTGCGGAGGGCTTCGCGGGTGTCGGTGAGGTAGGTGTGTTCGGCGCCGGCTATGGCGATGTAGGCGTTGCCGTCGGGGTCGGTGCCGAGGCGGAAACAGTTGTTGCCCTCACCACAGAACGGTTCTTCCCAGACGATGCGGTCGGTCACGGAGTCTCCTACAGTTCACGAGCGATTCTACGGATGACGTCGCGTGACGCTTTCGAGCTCATTGCTGCGGCGTCCATCCAGTCCAGGTGCGCACGGTACTTGTTGAGCTGGGCCTCAGCATGACTGAACTCCGGTCCATGCGCCGAGTCCAGCTGTACGGTGTCGAGCTGGGGTACAGGGCCATCCGCGTAGAGCAACGCGTGCCCGGCGCCGGGGAAGTCGCCTTCGGACGCTGGGATTACGCGGATTTCGACACTCGCCTGTTCGGACTGACTGGCCAGGTGATTGAGCTGTTCCCTGGTCGCGTCGGAACCGCCGTACGGCATGCGTAGCGCGGCTTCGTGGATGTAGGCGACGTATGGCAACGGCTCATGCCTTTCCAATACCCGCTGACGCTCCATGCGGTGGGCGACACGCAGTTCGATCTCCAGGCGGCTCAACGGCGGCAGCACCGCGGTGAAGACAGCGCGGGCATACGCCTCAGTCTGCAGGAGCCCCGGAGCGTGCATGACCTGAGCGGTTCGAATGCGAACGGCGTGCCACTCCAGCTCGGCGATGTCCAGGAGCCCTGACGGCAGTGCACCCCGGTGCCGCTCCCACCATCCCCGCTCTCGTCCGCGCGCCATGTCCGCCAGAGCGTCGACATAACGTTCGTCGGCACAGGCATAGTTGCAGGCCAGTGTGCGAACGCGCTCCGGAGAGAACGGCCGGATGCCCGACTCCATATTGGACAGCCGAGTTCTGTCGATCCCCAGAAGACCGGCGGCGTACTCCGTGGTGACGCCTGCTGCCAGCCGCATCTTCCGTAGCTCGGCGCCGAGTCGCTTCTGTCGTTCGGTTGGAGTCGTTCTGGTGGGCATAGCGACAGTTTGCCCGCGTGGGCGTGAGCCCGCTGGCCCCGTTGGGGGTAATTGTCTCCGAGGTGATGGACACAGTGACTCCCGTGCCCATACGTTCAGTGCCGCACCAGCTACACACAGCAGTTGGCAGTGCATCGCGCGAGCCCGCCCGCAAGCTCCTCCCCTGGGAGGGGTGGGCCCGTGCCAGGGAGACAAGCCACCAACCGCTGCCCACCCCACTCACCGATTCACTCATCGATTCGGAGTACGCCATGTCCGAGCCCCCGACCTGGCAGTGCAACCTCCAGCTCACCAACGACCTCAAAGCCCCCCACATCGCCCGCCACACCGTACGGACCGCACTGCGTGGCCACGCAACCCCACCGGACCTCACCGACACGGCCGAACTCCTCACCTCCGAGCTCGTCTCCAACGCCGTGAAACACTCCGACGGACCGGTCACCGTCCGCCTCCGTTCCCTTCCGGAGGGCATCCGCGTCAACGTCCTGGACAACCACCCGGATCTGCCCGAGCCCTTGCCCCGTACCACCGACCAGTCCTTCGGGCGCGGCCTGTACCTCGTGGAGGCCCTGGCGGACGCGTGGGGGCGGTACCCGGTGACCAGCCACTTCCGTATGCCGGGCTGGAAGGTGGTGTGGTTCGAGCTGGCCGCGCGCGAGTGAGCGGCCACCTGTGGTCACCCGGCCGTCCAGTCAGTTGCCAGGCCGTCGTTACCCTTGGGGTCGTTCCAGGCCAGGGGGGGACTGTGGGATTGAAGCGGCACCGGCACTACGGACAGCACCTGCTCATCGCGGTCGTGGTGCTGCTCATCGTCCTCACCGCCCTGCCGGTGCACCTGCTCCTTCTCGCGGGAGCGCAGGCGCTCGCCAGTGCTCTGATGCTCGTCGCGGGTGTCGCCGTCGTCCGGCACGCCCGGGGCGGGCTGTGCGAGGAGTGCGTCGCCGGGATGCCGCTGAACGCATCCGAACTGGCCGACCGGCGACGCCCACTGCTACGGGCCGTGCACCGGCTGGACAGCCGTTCCGCGTTCGTCCTGTATTGCGCGCTCGTCTGCGTCCCTCCCGCTGCCGTACTGCTGACCGAGCCGGGCGGCATCGCCCACAGGTTCTCCTCCGAGGCCGGCCTGCTGCTCACCCTCCTCACCTACGTGTCCACCCTGACGCACGCGCGGTACGCGCCCTGGTGCCCGTACTGCGACGAGGGCCAGGAGGACGACGACACCGCCCCGGCTGCGGTGCCGCCGGCTCCGCGTACCGTCTGAGAGAGCCCTCACGCCGCCGGCACCTGTCCGGCCTCGTCGACGATGCCGCTGTCGATGAGGGCGACGGAGGTCACGGCGGTGCCGGCCTTCCCCCAGGCGCCGTCCTCCACGAGGACCGTGCGCTCGCCCAGAAGGCGGGCCGTGCTCCTGTCGAAGATCCACTCAGTGCGTTCGCCATCGTGCACTCGGGCGACGGCCACCCCGTGGCGCCCGGCGGCGTCCACGGCGTCGGGGACGACGTCGACTCCGGGAATGAGAGCTGCGGCCCGGTAGAGCGCCGCAGCGGTCTCAGGGGGAGTCACTACGTTGCGCAGAAGATCGCCGATCGTGACGAAGGCCTGCTGGTCCGGTCCCGTCGTGGAGTCCGAACCGGGTCCGTGCTCTTTCTCGGCGGCATCGCGGATCAGCTCGAACAGGGCTTCGGGATCAGTCGGCAGGGCAGCCAGGAAGTCGTACGTCGGTGAGTTGAGACGGCCTCTGCCCGGAGTGCCCGGCAGCAAGCTGTCGACGCCACGCTTGCGCTGCAGGGTCGGCTCACTGCCGTCCACCGACGTCCACTGCTCCACGCTCTCGACCTCGCGCAAGAGGTCCATACCGCCGGCCTTGTTCTCGGACAGCACCGACGTATGGCCGACCGTCTTGACGTACGTGTACTGCCCGGCGTGCACCTCCGCCCGCGGCGTCGTGGCGGCTGCCAGGGCAGCTCTCTCCAACAGCTCGACCGACGCCGCCGAGGCGGGTGGCACGTCGTGCGGAGCGTCGACAGCTCCGGAGCCGAGACCGATGACGACGACGGCCGCGCCGACGGCCACTGCCGCACCCAGCGCCAGAGCGGTACGCCCCCTCAGTCGCAGTGCCGGCCGGGAGGAGCGGGATCGCGTCTGCCGATCGATCTCGCTCAGCAGGTGCTCACGGCGGGCTGCCAGGCGCCTCGGTGCCGGCTCCGGGCAGGGAGCCGGGGGCATGAGCCGGCTCGCCTGCTCGCGTTCGGCCTGTTCCCGCTGCTCCGGACTCATCGTGAACTCCTCCTGTGAACAGCGCGGGCGGCGGCCACCCCGCCCGCCGAGTTGTGTCCGCTGCCGGTCCGCGGTTCCGCGCCGTGCGGGTCCGACGCCAGCTCCTCCTCAGCGAGCCTGCGCAGTCTCTCTCTCGCTCGTGAGAGCCGGGAACGTACGGTGCCCACGGGGATCCCCAGCGCCTCGGCAGCCGCCGCGTACCCGAGACCGGACCAGACGACCAGCGTGAAGACCTCGCGCTCGGTCCGCTTCAGACGGTGCAGCGCCCGGGCCGCCGCGGCCAGCCGCTGAGCGTCAGCCATCTGCCCGACCACCTCGTCCGAGAAGTCGGGCGACGCCTCCGGAGACGGAAGACGGGACATCGCCTCCCGGTGCCGGCGTGCCGCCCGGGCGGTGTTGCGCATCACGTTGGTCGCGATGCCCAGGAGCCACGCCCGGACGCTCCTGACCTCCTCGTGCAGCTTGTCCCGTAGCCGCCAGGCCTCCAGGAAGGTGAGCGACATGACGTCCTCGGCGAGGGCCCAGTCGCCCGTCGTCCGGATCGCATGGGCGTAGACGACGCGCGCGTGCTCGTCGAAGATCTCGGCGAACGCCGCCCGATCGCCCGACCGGACCCGTTCATGCAAGGGGGAGTCCACAGTCATGAGTGTCCGCACGGCTTCAGCGGTTCCACATGTCCGTTACTGAGATGTAGCAGTGCCTGTACGCACACTTCGTCAAGGTGCTCGTCGTTCCAAGCACCCGTGCCCGTAACGCAGTTGAATGATCCCGGACTCACTCTGTGTGGACGCGCTCCGTACCTTCTGTGAGTCGATCAAGAAGATTCGGTGTTGGGCGGGCGGCGCCGTGGATATGGTGCTCGTGCAAGACGATGCGAAAGCTCGTCACAGGGGCGTACAGGGACGTACGAAACTGGGACGGACCCGAGCGAGACCAGGCAAGACCAGGCAAGACCGAGCGCCGCGCGGGCGGAACGTGAGCCCGCGCGAGCGACAGGGGCGATCTGAGGCGGTGGTCGACCACCCCGCCGCGGTGAGAAGTGGGTGGTGTGCACGGTGCCGACCGCGATAGCCGTCACCAGTTCCGATCTGGTGCTTCCGCCCCTGGACCGGCAGACCCCTCCCGCCGTCGTCCAGCCGCAGGACACCCTGGAGGGAACCCTCGTCTCGATGCACGCCCTGGTCGAGCAGCACGGGTACGTCATCGCGCTGTACTCGCCCTCCGCTCAGCGGGAGGCCGGGCGGCGGCTGCACACCGTACGGTCCGTGCTCGAAAGCGACCGGATCGCGCTGGTCGGGATTGATCTGCCACCGCTCGGGATCGCCCTGCTGGCCCAGCAGTTACGGCAGCTGTCCGCCTGTGACTTCAGTCCGGGCGTGCTCGCCTCCTCCGTGCGTCTCCTCGCCCACTACATCTACTCCGGCGCCCTCCTCGGCTCGGTCGCCAAGCTCGACCGCGTGCCGGTGTCCCTCAAGTCCCACGCCAAGTCGTGGATGCCCGGCGCCCAGTTCGCCGTACTCGCCAATCCGCGCCCCCAGCTGGTACGCGTCGGGGAGGGCGAGCTCACCGGCCCCGAGTTCGGTACGCGGCTGTTCGTCGCGTCCGGGCAGGCGCCCTCCGACTGGGTGACCGCGACCCTCGCGCCCGCCTGGAAGGCGCAGGGGGTGGCGAACGTCCCCCTGCCCGACGGATCCGCGCGCTGGTGGGGGACCGGGAAGCTCGTCGAGTTCGCCGCCGGGCTGACCGACGTGGCCGTGCTCTACCAGCTCGTGTCGTCCGTGCGCCGCGAGCGCTGCCACTGGTGCGGCCTCGAACTCATCGGCGACCGCTGCGGGTTCTGCGCGGCGCCGCTGACCGACCTCCCGCCGCCCACGGCGACCTCCACCGCCCCGGCCTCCCGTACGGCGGTACGGGCCCTGCCGCGGGGCGGCACACCATGATCCGCCCGCACCGCACCCCCCGCTCACGTGCCACGACCCGTCCGTCCCCGCTCCCCTCGAGGTTGTCCGCGTCATGAACTCACGCCAGCGCCGCGGCGTCGTCCTGCTGGTCCTCTCGGCCCTGTGCGCCCTCGGAGCCTTCGCCGGGGTGCTCTCGGTGATCCGCGACGTGAACGGGAAGGTCGGGCCGGAGGTGGACGCGTACCGGCTGAAGAGCGACGTCGCGCCGTACGAGGAGCTCACGGCCGCCCGGTTCGAGCGGGTCTCGATGCCGGAGCGGTGGCTGTCCGCGACGGCCGTCACCGACCTCGCCGACATCCGGGGGAAGATCGCCGTGACGGAGCTCAAGAAGGGGTCCCTGCTGCAGCGCGACATGATCGTCGACCGGCCCGAGCTCCAGGCCGGACAGCAGGAGATCGCCATCATGATCGACGCCTCCACCGGTGTGGCGGGGAAGATCAACCCCGGCTCTCGGGTCAACATCTTCGCCACCTTCGCCGCCGACGACAGCACCACCGGCGCCGACCAGTCCAAGCTGATCGTCGCCGGGGCGCGCGTCATCGACGTCGGCGAGCTGACCGCCCTGGAGTCCGGCCGGTCCAGCAGCGAACGGCGCCGTACCGCCACCGAGGCCGTCCCCATCACCTTCGCCCTCGGCACGGCGGACGCCCAGCGCGTCGCCTACGCCGAGTCGTTCGCCGAGCACGTCCGCCTCGCCCTGGTGGCGGGCGGCGACGACACCGCCGTGTCGCCCGGCGACCGCACGTACACCCTCGACGAGGACAAGTAGGAGGCCGCGCATGACGCCTGTCCGTCACGTCGCCGCGGGGATGCGCCCATGACCGTCCGCATCCTCCCCGCCGTCGGGGACATCGATTCCGCCCGCGCGCTGACCACCCTGCTGAGCCAGCTCGCGGACACCGAACCGGCGCCCCCGGTCCCGGACGCGACCGCCCTGCTCGACACCCTCGCGCGCCTCGCCGCCGAGTCCCTGGACGAGCTGCCCGAGGTCGTCCTCGTGCACGAGCGGATCGGCCCCGTGCCCGCGCTGGACCTCATCCGCGACCTCGCCATGCGCTTCCCCGCGGTCGGCGTCGTCCTCATCACCGCCGACACCAGCACGGGCGTGCTGACGGCCGCCATGGACTCCGGCGCCCGCGGCATCGTCACCCTGCCCCTCGGCTACGACGCCCTCGCCGAACGCGTCCAGGCCGCCGCCACCTGGGCCGCCGGCATGCGGCGCCACCTCTCCACCGGTACGCCCGAGCTGTACTCCGGGCCGGGCGGCACCCTCGTCACCGTCACCGGCGCGAAGGGCGGCGTCGGCACCACCGTCACCGCCGTCCACCTGGCCCTCGCGGCCCGCGCCTCCGGCCGTACGGTCGCGCTGCTCGACCTGGACCTCCAGTCCGGCGACGTCGCCTCCTACCTGGACGTCCAGTTCCGCCGGTCCGTCGCCGACCTCGCGGGGATCACGGACATCAACCCGCGCGTCCTCCAGGAGGCGGTCTTCACCCACGACACCGGCCTCGCCCTCCTCCTCGCCCCCGCCGAGGGCGAACGCGGCGAGGAGGTCACCGACCGGGTGACCCGCCAGGTGGTCAGCGCCCTGCGCGCCCGGCACGACATCGTCGTCGTGGACTGCGGCTCCCAGATGAACGCGGCGACCGCGGCGGCCGTCGAGATGGCCGACCAGGCGCTGCTGCTGGTCACCCCGGACGTCGTCGCCGTCCGCGCCGCCAAGCGCATGGTCCGCCTCTGGGAACGGCTCCAGATCCGCAAGGCCGAGGAGACCCTCACCGTCGTCAACCGGCACTCGCGCGGTACGGAGCTCCAGCCCCCGCTGGTGGAGAAGGTCACCGGGACGAAGGTCGCCCGCGTCGCCGTCCCCGCCGCCTTCAAGGAGCTCCAGCCGGTCGTCGACGCGGGACGGCTGCACGATCTGGAGGCCCGGTCCACCGTCAAGCAGGCCCTGTGGTCGCTGGCCGGAGAGCTCGGTCTCGTCAGGACGCAGGAGGGCGGGAGCGGTCACGGCCGGCGCCGCAAGCCGTCCGCGGACCGGGGCGCGCTCGTCCTGCGCCGCCGGGGCGGCGACCGCGGCTCGGTGACCCTGGAGTTCGCGGGCATCTTTCCGCTGATCCTCGTGGTGATGGCGATCCTGTGGCAGTGCGTGCTGTACGGCTACACGTACTCGATCGCGGGCAACGCGGCGGACGAGGCGGCGCGGGCGGCGACGGCGGCGTACGCGGTCGACGGTGACGTGGCGGGCGCCTGCGCGTCCGCCGGGAGCGCGCACCTGCCGGGCGCCTGGACCGCCGACATCGACTGCGGCGCGGAGGGCTCCGTCATGACGGCCACGGTCAGCGCCGACGTCCCGCTCTTCTTCCCCGGCTTCGACCCGGGCTGGCCGCAGGTCGAGGGCCGGGCGGGCGCCGCCCTGGAGGGGAACGCCCGATGAGGGGACTGCTCGAGCGCGCCCGGCGGCGGTCCCGGGACGACCGTGGCGTCTCCATGCTGGAGTTCGCGGGCTTCCTGCCGATCCTGCTCGTGGTCGGCATGGCCGCCATCCAGCTCGGGCTCGTCGGATACGGGATCAACCAGGCCGGCACGGCCGCGCGGGCCGCCGCACGGGCCGAGTCCCTGGAGCCCGGCACGGGCGCCGCGGCGGGCCGGGCGGCGGCCAGCGGTTGGCTGGACCCGGATCCCGCGGTCGCCCCGGGCGGCGGAGGCGGCGACACCACCACCGCCACGGTCACCGTGACCGTCCCCTCGGTCATCCCGCTGTTCGAGGTCCCCGCGATCCAGCGCAGCGCCACCATGCCCAACGACGACTGAGCCCCCGTACGTGAACGTCCGAGAGGAGTTGACGAAGAGATGAGCCTGCGATCCCGCATCGCCGCCCCCGAGAAGGACCGGGGAACCGACCGCGAGGACGGACACCTCGTGCCCGTCTACCGGGCCAAGCTCCTTGAGGAGATCGACCTCGCCGAGATGTCGGGCCTGGCGGCCGGCGAGCGCCGGGCCCGGCTGGAGCGCGTCCTCGGCCACATCATCAGCCGCGAGGGACCGGTCCTCTCCTCCGCCGAGCGCTCGCAGCTCATCCGGCGCGTCGTGGACGAGGCCCTCGGCCTGGGCGTCCTCGAACCCCTCCTCGCCGACGCGTCCATCACCGAGATCATGGTCAACGGCCCCGACTCGATCTTCGTGGAGCGCGCCGGCCGGGTCGAACAGCTGCCGCTCCGCTTCGCCTCCACCGAGCAGCTCATGCAGACCATCGAGCGCATCGTGTCGACCGTGAACCGGCGCGTGGACGAGTCCAACCCCATGGTCGACGCCCGCCTGCCCACCGGCGAGCGCGTCAACGTGATCATCCCGCCGCTCGCCCTCAACGGCCCGACCCTCACGATCCGCCGCTTCCCGCGCGCGTACACGCTGCCGGAGCTGATCGGCCTCGGCTCGCTGGACGAGCAGATGCTGATGCTGCTCGCCGCCTTCGTCCGGGCCCGCTTCAACGTGATCGTCAGCGGCGGTACGGGCACCGGCAAGACCACCCTCCTCAACGCCCTCTCCGGACTGATCCCGTCCCACGAGCGCATCGTCACCATCGAGGACTCCGCCGAGCTCCAGCTCCAGCAGGACCACGTCATCCCGCTGGAGTCCCGGCCCCCGAACGTCGAGGGCAAGGGCCAGGTCACCATCCGCGACCTAGTCCGCAACTCCCTCCGCATGCGCCCCGACCGCATCATCGTCGGCGAGGTCCGCGGCGGCGAGACCCTCGACATGCTCCAGGCCATGTCGACCGGCCACGACGGCTCCCTCGCCACGGTCCACGCGAACTCGGCGGAGGACGCGCTGATGCGCCTCCAGACCCTCGGCTCCATGTCCGAGGTGCTGATCCCCTTCGAGGCGCTCAAGGACCAGATCAACTCCGCGGTCGACGTCGTCGTCCAGCTCACCCGCTTCGCCGACGGCTCCCGCAGGATCACGGAGATCGCGCTGCTCGTCTCCCACGGCCGCGAACAGTTCCGGATAGCGACGGTCTCCCGCTTCGTGCCGCAGCCCCTCGGCCCCGACCGCGTCGTCCACGGCCGCTTCGAGCACCTGCCGGTGCCCCGCCCGGTCGCGGAGAAGCTGTACGTGGCCAACGAACCGCTGCCGCCCGCGTTCGGCGTCGCGGAGGCCATCGACGTACTCGCCACCAGGCAGGCTCTCGGATGACCACGAACACCACGCTCCTCGCCCTGGGCGCCACCGTGCTGTGCCTGACCCTCGCGGTCGCGGGCGTGCACACGTACGCCTCGGGCCGCGCCCACCAGCGGGCGCTCGTCGACCGGCTCGCCGGGACCGCACCGGCCCGCACGGGCGGCGGGCGCGTCCGCCGCTTCCGGGCCGTCGACCGCCGGCTGCGCCGCACCCGCCTCGGCCGTACGGTCCACCTCCGGCTGTCGGCCACGGGCCTGGACCTGACGGCGGGGGAGTTCGTGAGTTACGTCGCCGCGGTCGTCGTCGCCCTGTGGCTGATCGCCGCCGCGGCACTGGCCCCGTTCTTCGGCCCGATCGCCGCGGCGGTCGGTGTCTGGGGCGCGGCGATCTTCCTCAACTGGCAGCGCCAGAAGCGCATCGAGGCCTTCATCAACCAGCTCCCGGACGTGGCCCGCCTCCTCGCCAACGCCACGGCCGCCGGTCTCGCCCTGCGCACGGCCCTGGCGATGGCGGCCGAGGAACTGGAGGCCCCGGCGGGCGAGGAGCTCGCGCGCGTGGCCGACCAGCTCACCCTGGGCCGCTCGGTGGACGACGCGCTCGGCGAGCTGGCCGAGCGCCTGCCCTCCCGCGAACTGGCCGTCCTCGTGACGACACTCGTCCTGTCCAACCGGGCGGGCGGCTCGGTGGTCGGCTCCCTGCGCAACCTGACCCAGACCCTGGAGGACAGGAAGGAGACCAGGCGCGAGGTCCGCACGATGCTCTCCGAGGTCAACGCCACGGCCTTCACGGTCCCGCTGCTCGGCCTCGGCTCCCTCCTGCTGATCAACACCTCGAACGAGGGCGCGCTCTCCCGGGTCACCGGCTCTCCGCTCGGTCAGGCGCTGGTGCTGCTCGCCCTCGGCCTCTACACGGTCGGCTTCTTCGTCATCCGCCGCCTCGGCAAGATCGAAGTGTGAGAGGGGAGGCCGGAATGGACCTGCTGCCCGTACTCCTCGCCCTGCTGACGGCCGTCTCGGTCGCGGGCGTCCTGCTCGGCATCCGCATGATCCGGGCCGAGGCCAAGCTCCCCGGCGACCTGGCCCTCGCGCTGGAGGTCGGCGCGACCCGCGTCTCCAAGGCGGACTCGGCCGTCGACCGCCTCGGCATGCGCTTCGCGCCGTACGTCCTCCGCCTGATGGGCCCGCGCCGCGTCGAGGCCAAGCGCCGCCGCATCGACATGGCGGGCAACCCGGGCGGCCTGACCCTGAACCGCTACGCGGCCCGCCGCGCGGTCTACGGCTTCTTCGGCGTTTTCATGGCCCTGGTCTTCCTCACCAACGACTCACCCCTCCTCGCGGCCCTCACGCTCGCCTTCGGCCTGCTGGCCGCCGACGCCGCGATCCTCCAGGCCATGCGCGAACGCAAGGACGTCATCGACCGCACCCTCCCGGACTTCCTGGACGTCCTCGCGGTCGTCGTCTCGGCGGGCCTCGGCTTCCGCCAGGCCCTGGACCGGGTGGCGGAGAAGTACGAGGGCCCCTGGGCCGACGAGCTGCGCATCACCCTGCGCCAGATGGACATGGGCGTCAGCCGCCGCCAGGCCTTCGACGAACTGCGCAAACGCAACTCGTCCGAACAGGTCGCCCAGTTCGTCTCCGCCCTCCAGCAGGGCGAGGAGCTCGGCTCCCCGATCGCCGAGACCCTCATCCAGCTCGCCACGGACATGCGCCGCACGGACGCCCAGAACGCCAGGCGCCGCGCGGCCAAGACCGTCCCCAAGGCGACGATGGTGACCCTGGTCTTCATGCTCCCCGCGACGATGATCCTCATCGCGACGGGCATGTTCCTGGGCTCGGGCACGAACTTCGGCGACATCCTGGGCCGATGATGAGGGGCTTCCGGCGCGTGTGCCGTCACGGGACCCGGCTGCGGGGAGTGCCCTCCGGCTACCTCGCGGACGACGTCCCCGCCCCCGCGAGCCTCCGCCTCCAGCTCAACGCCCTCCAGTCGCTCTGCCGCCAGACGATCGCCGTCCGGCTGGCGGCGCTCGTCGTCGGCACCCCGTTCGCGATGGCGGGCGCGGCGGACGGCGCCCCGAGGCACGCCGTACTGATCGCCGCGGTGCTCGCCATCACGGGCTCGTACGCCATGCTCCGGGACTGGGACCGCTTCGGCCCCCGCCTCCTCGCGCACCCGACCCTGATGGCCCTGGACCTCGTCCTCGGCGCGGTCCTCCTCCTCACGGCGTCCCCGGCCTCGCCGCTCGCCTACGCGACGGTCTGCACCCCGCTCCTCGCGGGCCTCCTGTACGGCTGGCGCGGCTCGGGCGTCTTCACCGGCCTCCAGCTGACGGTCCTGCTGACGGTGTACCGCGCCTGGGAGCACCGCCCCGGCGCGGGCACCAACACGGTCCTGATCCTGGGCTTCTGCGCGGGGGCGGGCATCATCGGCGTCACCCTCCGCAACCTCCTCTTCCGCTTCGGCGCGGCGACGGAGGCGCTGGCGGAGGCGACCTCCCGCCTCGCCGTGGCCGAAGCCGTGGAGACGGAACGCGCCCGCCTGGCCCGCGAACTGCACGACTCGGTGGCCAAGACCCTGCACGGCCTGGCCCTGACGGCGGACGCCCTGTCGGCCTCGGCGGCCCGCTCGGCCGACCCGGCCGTCCTCCAGCGGCAGGCGGAGCTGGTGGCGTCGGCGGCGCGGCGGGCGGCGGGGGAGTCCCGCGACCTGCTGTCGGACCTGCGCCGGCACACGGACCTGACGGGAACACCGGGAGTATCGGGAGCAACGGGTACGGACCTCGGCACCGCGCTGTCCCGGCTGACCGAGGACTTCACGGCCCGTACGGCGGCGCAGGTGCGCCTGGGCCGCACGCATCCGTCACCGAGCGCCCCGTCGCCCCCGCTGCCCACGGAGACGGGGGACCACCTCCTGGCGATCGTCGCGGAGGCCCTGGAGAACGCGCACCGCCACGCGCGGGCGACGGAGGTGGTGGTCGAGGCATGGACCCACGCCGGCACGCTCCACCTCACCGTCACGGACGACGGCGTGGGCCTGCCCCCCGGTCTCACCCCGCTCACGGCGGCCCGCGCCGGACACTTCGGACTCCTGGGCATGACGGAACGGGCCCGCACGATCGGCGCCCGCCTGTCCTTCCCCCACCCGCCCACCGGAGGCACCTCGATCGAGGTGACCCTCCCCCTCCCGCTGCCGAACGCCCCCCGAGAGGAGGCGGCCCATGCCTGACGAGACCGCTCCGGCCGATCCCCTTCGCGTACTCGTCGCCGACGACAACCCGGTCGTCCGCGCCGGCCTCGCCGCCCTGCTCGGCGACCACCCCGACATCGAGGTGGTCGCACAGGCGGTGGACGGCGAGGAGGCGGTACGGCTGGCCGGCGCCCACCGCCCCGACGTGATCCTGCTGGACGTCCGCATGCCGGGCACGGACGGCCTGACGGCGCTGCCCGCGCTCGTCGCTCTGGCCCCCGTGATGATGCTGACGTACAGCCGCGAACCGGAGGTCGTGGCGGAGGCGCTGCGCCGGGGCGCGTCCGGCTATCTGGTGCACGGGGAGTTCACGGCGGCCCAGCTGATCGACGCGGTACGGGACGTGACGACGGGCCATCGCCCCCTCTCGCCCTCGCTCGGTGCTCCCTCGCTTGGCGCTTCATACGAACCCGTACACGAATTCCAAGAAGCCTCTTCGCGAGTGCAACCGTTTATGGCACAGTCGTCGTCACGGTCGCCATTACGGCGCCCGCGCGCATCCGGCATGCCCAACCGCCGGTCTTTCGGCCTGAGTTCGAGGGAGGTGGAGGTGATGGACCTCATCGCGTCCGGCATGAACAACCGCCAGATCGCCGCCGCCTGCTTCATCAGCGAAAAGACCGTGAAGAACCACATCAACCGCATCTTCGCGAAACTGCACAGCTCCTCACGCAGCGAAGCGATCGCCCACTGGCTCGGGACCGCACGGGAGGGGTGGACCCGGTGAGTGCGGACGTACGGACGGGTGTACGGGTGGCGCGAAGAAGTTGGGCCCTGGGACCCACTCGCGGTAGGCGAACTCTCACGTACGGTGCTGCGGTCGACAGTGGCAGGGTGCGGGAGGGCAGACGTCGTGAGCAGGTTCGGCAGTTGGAAGCGGGTTGTCGCCTCTCGGATGCGGGGGGAGAAGCGGGACGCCGGGGCCGGTTTCGTGGAGTACGCGGGGCTGCTGATCATCATTGCGGGGATCTTCGTGCTGATCGACGGACTCGGGCTGGACGGGATGATCTCCGGAGCCATCCGCGACGCCGTCCAGGACGTCATCGGCGGTGGCTGACGCCCAGGGGCGTCCGTGACGACCGGGGGCAGACCCTCCCCATCTACATCTGGCTGACGGCGATCGTGCTCTTCGCGGCCCTGGCGGTCTTTGTGTTCGCCCAGGCGGCGTCGGCTCGCAACGGTGCCCAGTCGGCGGCGGACGCCGCGGCGCTGGCCGCGGCGCAGCAGGCCCGGGACGAGCTGGTGCTCGATCTGGGGGACGTCATCGGCGAGGACGCCGACTGGCTCGACTGGCTGGACCTGCCCGGCGAGGCGCTGACCGTCGGCGACGCCGAAGCGGCGGCCCGGCAGCTGGCCGCCGACAACGACTCGGCCGTCGAGGCGTTCCAGCAGCGGCAGGTGGACGGTCGTCCCGGTTTCCAGGTCGATGTCCGGACGAACTACGCCGTCGGCGAGTCGATCATCCCCGGTACGGAGAACATGCGGGCCCGCGCCAGCGCCACGGCCGTCATCCAGCCGCGCTGCGACTTCTCCCTCGACGCGGATCCCGCGCAGCCCGTGGAACTGAATTGCGACGGCGAGCCCGTGAACATCGACCCCGAAGACTTCGATCCGGACGACCTCCCCGACGCGTCCGTGATGTTCTCCGTGCATCTGGCCGAGTGAGAGGAAGCCGTACCCATGACATCCCGGTACACGGTGAGGGGCCGTATGGCTCTCACTTCACTGTCGATCGCCGCCGGTCTCGTTCTCACGGTGACGGGCTGCGGTGGGGGCGGGGACGATGACAAGTCCGGCTCCGCCTCGTCCACCGCTCCCTCCGACGAGGCCGACGGCGGCGACGAGCGCGACTCCGAAGCCCCCGCCGCCGAGCCGGCGCTGGCCGAGGTGTCCAACGGCGACATCAGGCTCAGCGTCACCTCGGCCCACCGCGATCAGGGCGGCTACGTGACCGTGAGCGGCACGGTCACCAACAGCGGCGGTGACTTCTTCCCTGCCGCGGACTGGCGGGGCGACGAGCGCGAACTGAACAAGAACGGCGCGTCCCTGGCGGGTGCCTCCCTGGTCGACGGCCAGGGCAAGAAGAAGTACCTGGTGCTCCGTGACACGCAGGGACGCTGCCTGTGCACGAAGTTCGAAGGGGGCGGCGTCGAGTCCGGGGCCACCACGGAGTGGTACGCCCAGTTCCCCGCACCCCCCGAAGGCACCACCGCCGTCGACTTCCAGGTCGGCACCATGCCCCCCGCCCCCATCGAACTCTCCACGGGCGGCGAGTGACATGGCCCCCCTCATCCCCCGCACCGCCACCGCGACCGGCCTGACGGGCATCCTCGCCCTGGCCACCCTCGTCTGGCTCACCCCCGCCCCCGCCCTGGCGGACGACGAGCCGAGCGAACCCCCGGGCACCGTCACCACCTCCCCGCCCCCCGAGGTCGACGCCAACAGTCCCGGACTCAAGCTCGCCGAAGGCGCCACCCTGGCGTCGGCCAAGGTGCTGGACATCAAGTCGGTCGTCGAGGACCTCGGCGGCGAGGAGCGCCGCGAGGACACCAACACGAACGTGACGTTCGCGCTCCAGGCGGAGGTGCTGTTCGCCAAGGACAGCGCGAAGCTCAATCCGGAGGCGAACGCCCGTATAGAGGCGATCGCGCAGGAGATCGAGGGACAGAACCCCTCCACGGTCCGCGTCTTCGGCTTCACCGACGACCTGGGCACGTACGAACACGGCGTCACCCTGTCCAAGAACCGCGCCGAAGCCGTCCACAACAGGCTGGCGAGCTCCCTCGGCCCGAACGTCACCTTCGAGGTGCGCGGCTACAGCGAGGACTACCCCATCGCCGACAACTCCACGGAGGAGGGCCGCCGCAAGAACCGTCGGGTGGAGGTTTCGTTCCCGCGGGACGGCGGAGGCGGCCAGAACTAGGGTCGTCCGCGCCTCTCCGCTGCGGCGTGCCACCAGCCGGGCGGAGACGGACCGGTGACCCTGGCGGTGGGCTGGTCGGGATGGAGCCCGAGCTGTCGTAACGCGTGCGCACGGACGCGGACGTCGAACCGGCCGTGCCAGTGGCCGTCAGAACCGATGCCGCAGGCCAGGTCC
Organism: Streptomyces ruber; assembly: GCF_014648075.1. GTDB lineage: Bacteria > Actinomycetota > Actinomycetes > Streptomycetales > Streptomycetaceae > Streptomyces > Streptomyces ruber. The sequence continues at coordinate 652,584 of NZ_BMQK01000001.1, forward strand.
CACCGGATGTCGTCCGGGGCGAAGGGCATCCAGTCGATGCCCCGGTCGCGCAGTCAACCGCGTACGGCCGCCATCGGCTGCGGCCGCCCCGGCACGTTCTCGTAGACCGCGACGGTGACCCAACCCAGGTCCGTGCTCGGTGCGTCCATGGCGTCCATGGCGTCCATGATGCCGCAGCCGGCGGCTACTCGGCCGGGGCGGTCGAGTCCCCTTCCTCCCGCGGATAGGCGATGAAGGAGCCCCTCGCGGGGAGGGTGACCACGAGACCGTGTTCGCGGAGTTCGCGAATGGCGCGTCGGGCGGTCAGATACGCGACCCCGTACTCCGCCCCGAGGTCACGTTCCCCCGGCAGTCGGGCTCCGGGGCGTAGTTCACCGGAGGCGATCCGGGTCGCGATGTGGTCGGCCACCTGCATATAGACGTACGCGATTTCGTTGGGGTCGATTGGTGACCGACCTGATCCCGCTGTCATGGCGAGCACGGTATGACCGGGTCGCCGTAGGCAGTGCAATACCGCTTTATGCCACACATTCGAGTCATAGCGCGCGCTGGCGGGCGACCGGGAGAAGCGGCGGGGCTGTACGACCCTCGCCGGGCAGTCAGCCGCTCGTGGGGAGGAGAGGAGCTGCGGGGTCTACTCTTCGCTCTGGCCGTCGGTCGGGTTCCCGGGAAGCGGGTCGGCCACGAACGTGCCTTTACCGTGCACGGTGACGATGAGCCCCCGGTCGCGGAGGACCTGTGCGGCGCGGCGAACCGTCAGGTAGGCGACTCCGTACTCGACGGCAAGATCCCGTTCGGCGGGCAGTCGGGCTCCGGGGCTCAGCTCACCCGCTGCGATGCGAGCCGCCACGTGATCCGCCAGGGCGACGTACACGAGCTGCGGCCCTCGCGGGTTGAAGTCCGGGACCTCGTTCATGTCACTCACATGGCTACCGTAAGCGCTTCTGACCTGCGAATACCCTCGTTAAGCTATTCAGAGCTATACATGCGTTGCCAGGGTCGACAGCGGTAACGAAGGCCCCGGCGACGGTTCGCGGCCGTCCCGGGGCGTGGCCGAACGCTTAGAAGGAGCGTCGACATGCTGGACCTTACCGTTCGACTGCTCGCCTGGGTGCTGAACATCTGCATGCCCAGCCCGCGAGGCCGACACCGCGCCGCAACCGCCGTCCCCGCCCCTGTTCCAGCTCCCCGCATCCTGCCGCCCCCCTGCCGCTTCACCGAACGCCTCGACGGCGAAGCGCGCCGTCTGATCCGCCCCTACGTGCTCACTCCCGATGAGCGCCGCAGGCAACGCGAACGCCGCCGCGCCCTCTGCCTGGCGACCGTCGGCATCGGCACCGGCCCGCGCCGCATCCACGGCGTCCGGGTGGGGGCGGCCCGATGAGGAAGAGCATCCGCCTGTGCGCCCGCTGCGGATGCGTGACCGAGCACCCGGTCCTCGTCCACGAGGTCCCCGCCGCCGTCGGCCCCGGCTTCAACGTCTACGCCTGCCCGGACTGTGCCACGTACTACCCGTCCCCGCAGCCGTCCCCGCCCCCACCTCGGTCCCGCATGACGATCCGCGTCTACAGGATCGGGCGTGACGGGAGCACCGACCGCGACCGGGCAAAACTCCGTACCCGTACCGGCGATCACACCGACCCGATCCCCCAGGTAGCTGCCTTCCCGCCCTGCGCCTGCACCCGCTGCAGAACGCCTTCACGACCCCGCTGACGATCGCGTACCACTGCGCCCCCGGGTGCTCGCGAGGCATCCGGGGCTCGCGCCCGAGCCGCCTCCGGATACGGCTTCGCGCCCGTATGCCGACCGGCCAACCACCTGTCCAGGTCACAGGAATGAGTGCCGTCGTCGATCACACCGGGCCATGGACTGCCGCAGACGTCCTGGCGCCTTCTGGCGGCTCGAGTTCGACCCGGCCCCCATGCTCGTCGTCCACGAACTGGAAGGCGGCCGGTACATGGAGCGGACGACCGCACTCGCGGGCGCCACCACCCACCTGGACACCCCGTTCCCCGTCGCCCCATCGATCCTGCCGATCTCTCCCGGCAGCAGTAAGGCGCCGCGCGCGTAAAACCGTTGTGCCCAGCCCGCAACCGCCGGTAGGAAGACCCCATGACCACCCTCGGCGCCGTCTTCCGCCCCCAACTGCCCCCCGAGCGCCTGCGGGCGATCGCCCGGCTGGCCGACGAGACCGGGCTGGAGGAGCTCTGGCTCTGGGAGGACTGCTTCCGTGAGGCGGGCATCTCCGCCGCGGCCGCCGCGCTCGCCTGGACGGAGCGGGTGCACGTCGGCGTCGGCCTGCTGCCTGTCCCCCTGCGCAACGTCGCCCTCACCGCCATGGAGGCGGCGACCCTGCACCGTATGTTCCCCGGCCGCGCCACCCTCGCCGTCGGACACGGAGTGCAGGACTGGATGGGGCAGGTCGGGGCGCGCGCCGCGTCCCCGCTGACCCTGCTGCGGGAGCACCTGCTCGCCCTGCGCGCCCTGCTCGGCGGGGAGCGCGTGACCACCGACGGGCGGTACGTGAAGCTGGACGACGTGGCGCTCGACTGGCCCCCGGACACAGGCACGAACGTGCAGGTCCTCACCGGGGCCACCGGCCCCCGTACCCTCCGCCTCTCCGGCGAGGCGGCGGACGGCACCGTACTGACCGCGGGGACGCCCCCGGAGGGCGTACGGGACGCGCGCCGGCTCATCGACGAGGGGCGGGAGGCGGCGGCCCGTACCGATCCGCACGAGGTCGTCGTCTACCTCCTCGCCGCCACGGGTGCCGACGCCCCCGCCCGGCTCCGGGCCGAGCTGGCGGCCGAGGGGTTCGGTTCCGTGCCCGAGCTGGGCGTCGCCGGTGACGCGGACGCGGTCGCGAAGGCCGTGCAGCGGCTGGCGGACGCGGGCGCCGACACGGTGATCCTCCAGCCGACCGCGGACGAACCCGACCCCGAGGGCTTCGTACGGTTCGTGGCGCGGGACGTACGCCCCCTCGTGGCATGACCGGCCACCCGCTGTCATGACCAGTTACGAAGAACTCGTCGCCGAGGCCGCCGCCGTCCCCACCGACGGCTGGGACTTCTCCTGGTTCGAGGGACGGGCCACGGAGGAGCGGCCTTCGTGGGGGTACGCGCGCGCGATGGCCGGACGGCTCGCCCGGGCCCGTGCCGCGCTGGACATCCAGACCGGGGGCGGCGAGGTCCTCGCGTCCGCCCCGCGCCTCGCCCCGCTCACCGTCGCCACCGAGGGCTGGCCGCCGAACGTGGCGAGGGCCACCGCCCTGCTCCACCCGCGCGGCGCCGTGGTCGTCGCCTCGCCCGAGGACGCGCCGCTGCCCTTCGCGGACGCGGCGTTCGACCTCGTCACCAGCCGGCATCCGGTGCGCCCGCACTGGGCGGAGATCGCGCGGGTGCTCCAGCCCGGTGGTACGTACTTCGCCCAGCACGTGGGGCCCGCCAGCGTCTACGAACTGGTGGAGTACTTCCTCGGGCCGCAGCCGGCGGAGTCGCGCAACGCCCGCCGTCCCGACCGCGAACGCGCGGACGCCGAGGCCGCCGGCCTGGAGGTCGTCGACCTGCGGGCGGAGCGGCTGCGGATCGAGTTCCTCGACATCGGCGCCGTCGTGCACTTCCTGCGCAAGGTCGTCTGGATGGTGCCCGGCTTCACCGTCGACGCGTACGAACCGCGGCTCCGTGCCCTCCACGAGCGGATCGAGGCGGAGGGCCCCTTCGTGGCCCACAGCACCCGCCACCTCTTCGACGTCCACAAGCCCGTCGGCCGGCCCGCCCGCTGACCCCGGCCACTCGTGCACCGGCAGGCCCTTCACGCGCGAAGTCACGGGTGGCGTCAAGCGGGCGTTGCGGCGCGGCTCACCCCTGCGGGGGTGCGCCGGGGTGTGTCGCCGTCTGTCCCACGAATGGACGCACACCCCCTGAATCCCTCCGGATCTTTGCAAATATCGCCTGATCGCCTTGGATTCCGCCGCCATTCAGCCATGATCACATCAGGAATGCGCCCTTCCGCGACCACCGCCGTGTCGTCGGGCGGTTTCGGAGAGTAGTTGTTTCCCGCCGATGCACGCAGCATCACTTACAAAGGGTTATGGTGGAACCCCCCCCTCGGGCCGGTCCGTCTCCCCCCCACGGACCGGCCCGTTTTTCTTGCCCGGCGCACGCGCCCGGCGCGGCACGCGTTCCGACCCTCGACCCGCCCCGCTCCGGCTCTCCGGCCGCGGGCCGGCGCGCGCGGCTCCTGACCCCGCCGCCCCTTCCGTGTCACGGCTCCCATCCCACCCTGGGGCGGCACTTGGCGGACTCGGCGGTAGGCTTCGCCCCTGGGGACCGCCACCCGGAGACCGTCACACGGGCACGGAGCGCGCCGCATCGCCGCGCCCGCCCGATCCGCTACGGAGGGGCTGACAATCACGTGAACCTGCGCGACAACCTGCGCCGCCTGCTGGTCAGGTTCTACGCCCGCAGGGTGGAGGGCCACCTGGACCACACCGAGGTGCCCAAGCACATCGGCGTGATCATGGACGGCAACCGGCGCTGGGCGAAGGCGGCGGGCAGCACCACGGCCCAGGGGCACCGCGCCGGGGCGGACAAGATCGAGGAGTTCCTCGGCTGGTGCACCGAGACCGACGTCGAGGTCGTCACCCTCTGGCTGCTGTCGACGGACAACTTCGACCGGCCGCAGGAGGAGCTCGGCCCGCTGCTCGGGATCATCGAGAACGTCGTACGGTCCCTCGCCGCGGACGGCCGCTGGCGCGTGCACCACGTGGGCACCCCCGACCTGCTGCCCGCGCAGATGCAGACGGTGCTGAAGGAGGCCGAGGAGTCCACCGCCCATGTGGACGGGATACTGGTCAACGTCGCGATCGGGTACGGCGGCCGTCAGGAGATCGCCGACGCCGTCCGTTCGATGCTGCACGACGCCCACGACAAGGGCATCTCGCTGGAGGAGCTCGCCGAGTCGGTCGACATCGACATGATCGGCCGGCACCTCTACACCAGCGACCAGCCCGATCCGGACCTCGTCATCCGCACCAGCGGCGAGCAGCGGCTGTCCGGTTTCATGCTGTGGCAGACCGCTCACTCGGAGTACTACTTCTGTGAGGTCTTCTGGCCGGCCTTCCGCAAGGTCGACTTCCTCCGCGCGATGCGTGACTACGCCGCGCGCCACCGCCGTTACGGCGGCTGAACCCGTCGGGCCGTACTTCCCTGATGTCCCCCGGTGAACATCCTGTGCGGTGTACAGGAGCCTCACCGGGGCAGACGTAACGAGCAGTTCATCATCGCGCCGTCGTACGGTCTGGCATGGCGGCGCGTGTTCGAGGGCATAGTCCCAGCAGGTCGACATCCGAACCACGGATGTCGCATCCTCAGCGGGCGGCACGGGGCCGTCCGCCCGGGAGGCCCTTTGCACCAGCCCGACCGTGCTGTCGCTGCGCGGAACGAGGAGGCGGAAGGGCCGGTTTCCGGCCCGTGCATCGTGGCCGACGACCGGTCCACTTCTCTTCGTCGCTCCCCGACCTCATCCGAGGGGGTACGTCCTTCCGTGGTGACCAGCGCACAGCGCCACAAGCCAGACCGGCGCACCTACGTTCTCGACACCAGCGTCCTGCTGGCCGATCCCAACGCCCTGAGCCGCTTCGACGAGCACGAGGTCGTGCTGCCGATCGTCGTGGTCACGGAGTTGGAGGCCAAGAGGCACCATCCCGAACTCGGGTACTTCGCCCGGCAGGCACTCCGCCTGCTCGACGATCTCCGGGTGCGCTTCGGCCGCCTCGACGCCCCGATCCCGACCGGGGACCTGGGCGGGACGATCCGTGTCGAGCTCAACCACTCGGACCCCAGCGTGCTGCCCAGCGGCTACCGCCTGGGCGACAACGATTCCCGCATCCTCGCCGTCGCCCGCAACCTGCAGGCCGAGGGGTACGACGTCACCGTCGTCTCCAAGGACCTGCCGCTGAGGATCAAGGCGTCGTCCGTCGGCCTGCTCGCCGAGGAGTACCGGGCCGAGCTCGCCATCACGGACTCCTCCGGCTGGACCGGGATGTCCGAGGTGACCCTGCCGGGCGAACAGGTGGACGTCCTCTTCGAGGCGGGACACGTGTACGTGCCCGAGGCGGCGGACCTGCCCGTGCACACCGGTCTGACGATCCAGTCCGAGCGGGGGAAGGCGCTGGGCCGTGTCACGCCCGAGGGCAACGTCCGTCTCGTGCGCGGCGACCGGGAGGCGTTCGGCCTCAAGGGCCGCAGCGCCGAGCAGCGGATCGCGCTCGACCTGCTGCTCGACCCGGACGTGGGGATCGTGTCGATGGGCGGCCGGGCCGGCACCGGCAAGTCGGCGCTCGCGCTGTGCGCGGGTCTGGAGGCCGTGCTGGAGCGGCGCCAGCACCAGAAGGTGATGGTCTTCCGGCCGCTGTACGCGGTGGGCGGGCAGGAGCTCGGCTATCTGCCCGGCACCGAGGCCGAGAAGATGAGCCCCTGGGCGCAGGCGGTCTTCGACACGCTGTCCGCGGTCACCAGCCGGGAGGTCATCGAGGAGGTCACCGCGCGCGGGATGCTGGAGGTGCTCCCGCTCACCCACATCCGCGGCCGTTCGCTGCACGACGCGTTCGTGATCGTGGACGAGGCGCAGTCGCTGGAGAAGAACGTCCTGCTGACCGTGCTCTCCCGGATCGGGGCCAACTCGAGGGTGGTGCTCACCCATGACGTGGCGCAGCGGGACAACCTGCGGGTGGGGCGGTACGACGGTGTCGTCGCCGTCGTGGAGAAGCTGAAGGGGCATCCGCTCTTCGCCCATGTGACCCTGACCAGGTCAGAGCGGTCGCAGATCGCGGCACTGGTGACCGAGATGCTGGAGGACGGGCAGATCTGAGGCCGCCCACGGGCCCGTAAGGGGCCCCGGACGCGGTGAGTTGTGCGGTGAGTCGGCGCCGTTCGGCAAAGGCGAAGAGCCTAGCCGGGCGGCGCCTTCGCGTGCAGTGGTTTCTGTGAATCCCCTGGGACGTACGAGGTGTGAGCTTTCACACGCATCCCGGAATTGCCTTGCGGCGTTGGCGTACGGCAGAGTCTCGTTCCTGTCAGGCCCCGCATACGACACATCCGTATCCCCAGCGGTATGGAACAGCACACGAACCAGAACTCCATAGCGTCGTCGTATGCCGCCCGAGCACCACGCGGCGCTCCCCGTGCGGGAGTTGCCCACCGGGTCCGTGCCTCCCGTGACCCCGCAGTTGGGAGGCCAGAGCCAGGGGCACGATTGCGTCCGTGAGGGTCACCGGAGCGGGCGATGCTGGAAGGAAACCGTGTGAGCCGGATCTCGGTCCGGGGATTCGCAGTGGCCTCGGCCACCGCGGTCACCGCCGTCGGTAGTGTCGTCGGAGTCGCCTCGGGCAGCACCGCCCAGGACAACGACCTGGAGCTGACGGCCAGCGACGCGACGCTCCTCGCTGACATCCCCGCCGGTCAGCAGGCGCAGGTACAGACCGCCTCCCTGACGCAGCAGGCTGACGTCCAGGCCATCGCCGCGGACAACAGCGCCAGGAAGGCGGCCGAGGAGGCCGCCCGCAAGAAGGCCGCGGACGACGCGGTCAACAAGCAGAAGGCCGCGGAGAAGGCCGAGGCGGCCGCACAGGCCGAGAAGGAGCGCAAGGAGAAGGAAGAGGCCGCCAGCCGCTCCGCCGCGCGCGCCGACGCCTCCGACTTCGTGGTCCAGAGCTCGTACACCGTCGCGCAGGTCCAGGCGATGGCCCAGCAGATGATCCCGGGCGACCAGTTCACCTGCTTCAGCAACATCGTGAACCACGAGTCCAGCTGGAACTACCGGGCGGTCAACGCCTCCTCCGGCGCCTACGGCCTCGTCCAGGCGCTGCCGGGCTCCAAGATGGCGTCCGCCGGTGCCGACTGGCAGACCAACCCGGCCACCCAGATCAAGTGGGGCCTCAACTACATGAACGAGCGCTACGGCAGCCCCTGCGGCGCCTGGTCGTTCTGGCAGGCCAACAACTGGTACTAGGCTCCGCCGCTCAACCTCCGCGAGCCCCTCACCGTCCTTCGGTGAGGGGCTTTCGCCCTGTACGGTCGGAGCCGGCGACCTCGGGGGGCGTGGTCGGGAAAAACGGGGGAAGAGGACGGTTCATGTCGCGAGTACCGAGGTGGCTCAACCGGGTCGGCACCGGAGTCACCGGCTGGGGTGAGCGGCTGGAGCAGCGCCGCAGGGAAGTGGACTCCGAGAACGGCCACGACCCTGCGGCGCACGCGCCACAGCAGGACGGTGTCCCCGTACCGTCCGTCCACGCCCCCGCGGTCCGCCCCGATCCCGCGGCGGCCGTCCCCTGGGGCATGCGGGTCGCGGCCGAGGCCGGCTGGCGGCTGCTCGTCCTCGCGGGCACCCTCTGGGTGCTGATGCGCGTCATCAGCGCCGTCCAGCTCGTGGTGCTGGCCTTCGCGGCGGCGCTGCTCATCACGGCACTGCTGCAGCCGACGGTGGCGCGGCTGCGGCTGCACGGCGTACCGCGCGGACTGGCGACGGCCCTGACCGCGATCCTCGGCTTCGTCGTCATGGGCCTCATCGGCTGGTTCGTGACCTGGCAGGTCATGGAGAACATCGACAACCTCTCCGGCCAGGTGCAGAGCGGCATCGACGAGTTGCGCGGCTGGCTCCTCAACAGCCCGTTCCACGTCACCGAGGACCAGATCAACGACATCGCCAAGAGCCTGCGCGAGGCGGTCGGGTCGAACACCGAGGAGATAACGTCGGCGGGCATCCAGGGCGTGACGGTCATCGTCGAGGCCCTGACGGGCCTGCTGCTGGCGGTGTTCTGCACGCTGTTCCTGCTGTACGACGGCGACCGCATCTGGCAGTGGACGCTGAAGCTGGTGCCGGCGGCGGCCCGGCCGGGTGTCGCCGGGGCGGGCCCGCGGGCGTGGCGGACGCTGACCGCGTACGTGCGCGGCACGGTGATCGTGGCGCTGATCGACGCGATCTTCATCGGGATCGGCATCTACTTCCTCAACGTGCCCATGGCGGTCCCGCTGGCCGTCTTCATCTTCCTCGGCGCCTTCGTCCCGCTGGTGGGCGCCGTGGTGTCGGGCGCGCTGGCCGTGGTCGTCGCGCTGGTCACCCAGGGAGTGTTCACCGCCGTCATGACGCTGGTCGTGGTGCTGGCGGTGCAGCAGATCGAGGGCCACATCCTCCAGCCGTTCATCCTGGGCCGCGCCGTCCGCGTCCACCCGCTGGCGGTCGTCCTCGCGGTGGCGACCGGAGGCCTGGTCGCGGGCATCGGCGGCGCGGTGGTCGCGGTGCCGCTGGTCGCGGTGACGAACACGGTGGTGGCCTCGCTGCACGCGTACTCCCGGCGGCAGGCGCTGCGGAAGGCGCCGCCCTCGCCCGAACCCGCACCTGAAGCCGCGCCCGCGCAGGCACCGGCGCCCACCGACTGACGGCGCCGCCGCGCCCCTCAGGGGCGCGGGGAACTGCGCGGCCGGCCACGACGAACCCGCAGCCGTGCACCGGATCGCCGGCGGAGCCTACTCCGCCAGCACCGCCTCCGCGTCCAGCGTGACACCCGCCGCGTGCACCACCGAGGCGATCCGGAACGCCTCCTGGACGGTCTCCCGGGCGACGCCCGCCCGGCGCAGGGCCTGCTCGTGGGAGTCGAGGCACACCCCGCACCCGTTGAGGGCGGAGACCGCGAGCGCCCAGAGCTCGAAGTCCACCCGGTCGACGCCCGGGTCGCGGGTGACGTTCATCCGCAGCCCGGACCGCAGCGCGCCGTACTCGTGGTCCGACAACAGGTGCCGGGTGCGGAAGAAGACGTTGTTCATCGCCATCACCGAGGCGGCGGCCCGCGCGGCCCCGTACGCCTGTGGTGAGAGGCGCTCCCGCGCCTCCGGTCCCAGTGCGCGCAGGACGGCGGGCGAGCGGGAGGCGACCGCCGTCGCCAGCACCGTGCCCCACAGCTGCTGCGCGGGCAGCGGTGAGCCGCCGACGACCGCCCTCAGGTTGCGCCGCAGATCCTCGGCGTAGTCCGGGAGGGAAGCGACGAGCGCGTCGAGGGACATGAACGGTCATCCAATCGGTCAAATGAGCACCGAACACATTCTGTTCGCACCGCCGGACACTCCATCTGCTGTCAGGTGGCGGCAGGTGAGAAGAGACCGTACGCGGCGCCCTTCCCCGCTGCTACACATACCCCCTCGGAACCACGCGTCAGGCGCACTGCGGACAGGGGGAGCGATGTCGGACCGTCGGATTTCCCTCGACCGGGCCGGTTACGGCCTCCTGTCGCGCACCCTCGCGGAGTGCGGACGGGACGAGGCCACGGGAGAGTTGCGGGTCGGTGGAAGACCCGGCGGCGCCTTCCACCTGCGGGGCGGACTCGTCGTCGCCGTGGAGAGCCCGGGCGCGCCCGGCCCCGAGGCCCTGCTCCTGCGTTCGGGAAGGGTCAGCGGTGAGCAGTGGGACGGACTGCTGCGCGAGCCCGGTGCCGGGCGCTGGCCGGAGGCGGGGCTGATCGCCCACGGGTACGCGGGCGCCGCGCAGCTGCGGGTGGTCCGTGTGTCGGCGCTCCAGGACGCGGTGTTCGCCGTCGTCGTGGGCCGCGTGGAGACGGTCGAACCGCTCGCGGCGCCCTCCGGGGCCGGCCCCGTGGCGCCGGTGGCCGTCGGCGAGAGCCCGCTGCGGCTGCTCCAGGAGGCGACCCGCAAGCTCACCGCCCTGGCCGCGCTGCCGTGCCCGGTCCTGCCCGACCGTGAACGTCCCGTCCCCGCCTCCGGGGCCGACCCGGACGACTCCCGGCTGCCGCCCGTCCGACGGGACCTCCTCACCCGGGCCGACGGCCGCCGCACCGCCCGCGACCTCGCCTTCCTCACCGGGCGCGGGGTCTACCCGGTGACCGTCGAGGTCGCCCGCATGCTCGCCGAGGGCCTGCTGGCGTGCGCCGACGTCCCGCCCGTCCCGGTGCACATCCCGCCGACGGGGGTGCTGCCCCTGGGACGGGAGGCACCGGCCGAGGAACCGACCGCGAGACCGGCCGAGGAACCGGCCGAGGAACCGGCCGAGGAACCGGCCGGGAAGCCCGTCGCCGACGAACAGCCCGTACGCCTCGGCGAACTGGTACGGCTCGGCGCCCCCGAGCCGCCGCCGGAGCGGACCGTACGGCCCGACCGCCCCCCGCCCCCCGCACCGCCCGCCGCCCCACCGCGCAGACAGCTTCCCCGGCGCAGCCCGGGGGCCAGCGGCATCACCGAGACCCTCGCCGCCGCGCACCGCGAGGCGAGCTGGAAAGGGTTCTTCCGCCTGCGGAACCGAATCTGAAGGAGAGCAAGCTCATGGACCACGAGGCTTTGGCCAGGGAGATGCGGGGCCTGCGCGAGCAGGTCACCGGCGTCACCGACACCGCGGTGGCCGCCGCCGACGGACTCCTCATAGCCGCCGACACGGCCGACGACATCGACCCGGAGGGGCTCGCCGCCATCGCCGCCGCGGGACTCGGACTCGCCCGCCGTACGGCGGCGGCGACCGGACGCGGCACCCTGCACCAGACGGTCACCCACGGCAGCCTCGGCTGCGCCGCCGTCTACGCGGTGGGGGAGAGCGCGCTGATGGTGGTCCTCGGCGACGAGGGCGTCGACCTGGACCGGCTGCACGAGCGGACCCGCCCGGCCCTCACCCGTATCGGCTCGATCCTGACGGCACCGCGGACGGTGCCGCCGGTGGGAGCCGTGCCGGGGGCCGGGGCCGAGGCGGTGTGAGGAGGTGGCGACCAAGCGTATGAACGCGAACTTCTCCGACCAGGTGATGAGCCTGGTCAAGATGCTGCGCACCGAGGCCCCCGACTGCGTCGCCTCGGGGGTGGTCGACATGTCCACCGGCATGCTGCTGTCGTACGAGACCGTCGACAACCATCCGCCGGAGGTCCTCGACCTGCTGGCCGGCGCCACGCTCGACCTGTTCCAGGGCCGTACGGTCCAGATGATCGAGGACGTGTTCAAGGAGCGCCGCGGCATCAGCGGCGACCAGCACTTCTTCCAGGAGATCCTGGTCAACAGCGAGAACCTCACCCACCTGTTCATCCGCATGAACGACCAGCAGGACGTCGTCGCCGTGGTGGTCTGCCGCAAGTCGGTGAACGTGGGCATGCTGTTCGCCCAGGCCAGGAGGGCGGTGCAGAACCACAGCCTCTGAGGGCGCACACACGCGCGCGGGCCCCCTCCGGTCGCGGGAGGGGGCCCGTGTCATGCGGCGCGGTCACTCCGTGCGCAGTCCGTCCGGCCGCATCAGCCTCAGCAGCGGCGGCAGGCTGAGCAGGGTGACCGCCAGCACCACGGCCGCGCCGAAGCCGGTCATCGACCACACGCTCACCCAGTCGACGACCACCGGGACGGCCGTCATCTTCAGCAGGACCGCACCCAGGGCCAGCCCGACGGTCATGGACAGCGCCAGCCCGAGCGCGATCGGCACCGCGGTCTGCCACAGCACCGACAGGCTCAGGGTGCGGCGCCGGGTACCGAAGGCGACCAGCGCGGACAGCAGCTTCCTCCGCTCGCGCAGCTGCTCCAGCTGGGAGACCAGCAGGCTCGCTCCGATCAGGAACAGCACACAGGCGGCGCCCACGAACAGACCGGTGCGGATGGAGTCGAAGCGTTCGCTCCGCTCGACGGACGCCCACTGCGAGGGCTCGCTGTACGGGTCGACGGCCGCCGCCGTGTTCCGGACGTGCTCGGGCGCGTCCGGCACGGACCGGTCGATGCCGAGGAACACCTCGTGGGAGACCGCCCCTTCGGCCCCCTCGGGCAGGGCGCTCGGCGTGAAGAGGAAGCCGCCGCGACGCATACCGGTCGGGTCGTCCACCGACTGCGCCTCCTTCAGGGTTCCCGGGACGGTCCACCCGGTCGGCTCCCCCGGGGAGTCCTGAGCCGCGTCGAACCACAGGGTCCGGCCGGCCTTCGCCAGCTCGGGCGTGGCCTCGTCGTACGCGGCGCCGTTCACCACGAAGACGTCGCCGTCCTGGCAGGAGGGCAGAGCCGCCACCTCGCGCAGGGTCCGGCAGTCGCCGACGGTCACCTCGGAGATGAGTTCGGCCTCGTCGCCCGGCCGGTCGTTCGCATAGGTCGAGGAGAGGGCGTACACCGCGTCGACGCCCTCGGTCGCGCGGAACTCCTCCGCGACCGTGTCGAGTGCGGTCCCCTCGGGAACCCGCACGGACATCTGCGCCCGGCTCAGGTCCTTCCCCGAGTCCCGCGTGTACTGGCTCTCGGCGCCGGCGAACAGCATCTGCAGGGCGATCGCGCCCGCCACCGCCACCGCGATGCCGTTGACCATGCGGGCCGCCGAGCCACTGCTCACCTGGAGCCTGCGGACGGCGAGCTGCCAGGAGACCGGTCCGGCGCCGAGGCGCGCGACGACCGTCTCGACGACCCACGGCAGCAGCGCGGTGACGCCGACGAGCAGCAGGACGACACCGCCGGTCACGAGGTACTGGTTGAAGTTCCCGTCGTCGCCGCCCTGGCCGATCATCGGGGCGAGCATCGCGAGTCCGACCACCGGCAGCAGCAGCCGCCACCACAGCCGGCGCCGGGCGGGCCGGGACAGGCGCACCACGCCGAGCGGCTCGATCACCACACCGCGCAGCGCGAGCAGGGTGACCAGCACCGCCGCGGCGGGAACCGCGACGGCGACCAGCACGGCCAGCAGGGGCGAGGGGCTCAGGTAGCTCGGGTACACGCTGATCTCGAGCAGTTCCACCGACCCCGCCAGCTGACGTGCCAGCAGGAAGAAGACCGCGCCGAAGAGAAGGCCGAGCAGGGCACCCGCGAGGGCCTCGCCGGCGGCGATCCGCCGGGTCATCCGGCTGTCGGAGCCGATCAGCCGGAGCGCCGCGAGCCGCCGGTCGCGCCGCTCGCCCCCGAACCGCACCGCGGTGGCGATGAAGACGCCCACCGGCATCAGCAGGACCACGAAGACGACCAGGACCATCAGGAGCAGGACGGGGTCCCACGGCTCGGACGGCTGGGGCTCGCGGTCACCGAAGCCGTCGATCCGGGCCACCGCAGCGGCGGTGTCGATCCGGGACTCCAGGTCCTCGCCGCCCCGGACGAAGACGAGCTCCGCGGGGCCGACCAGCCCGCTCTCCCCGATGGTGCCGACGATCCGTTCCGGCAGCCGCTCCCGGAGCAGCCGGCCCTCGCCGGACGCCAGCAGCTCCTCCAGCGCGGGGGACACCACCATCTCGCCGGGGGCGGGCAGCTTCGACACGCCCGGCGGCGCCGGTGCGTGGGGGCCGTCGGGCTCCACCTCCCGGCCACGGATGTTCGCGCCGTGGTAGGTGGTGCTCACGTTCGCGACCAGGATCGTGTCGTCCCCCTTCGGGACGTCCTCCCAGGAGAAGGTGATGTCGGTGCGGGCGTCCTCCCGCGCGTCACGCGCCGCCAGCGCGTTCGGTATCGCCGTGGTGAGCAGCAGCAGCGCCACCCCCAGCCCGACGCCGACGCCGGTGAGCAGCAGCCGCACCCACCCCTCACGGCCGCCCGTCAACGCGAATCTGACGCCCAGGGCCAGGTCCCGCGACCACTGCCGCACGTTCATACGATCCGCTCCATGTCCCGCGACTTCCCGTCCCGTACGACGACCTCCCGGTCGGAGTACGCGGCGACCCGTGCCTCGTGGGTGACCAGGACGACGGCCGCGTTGGTGGACCGGGCGGCCTCCGTGAGCAGCTCCATCACGCGCTCGCCGTTGAGCGAGTCCAGGGCGCCGGTCGGCTCGTCGGCGAAGAGCACGCGCGGGTTCGTCACCAGCGCGCGGGCCACGGCGACGCGCTGTCCCTGGCCGCCGGAGACCTCACCGGGCCGCTTGCCCTTCAGGCCGTCGACCTCCAGGCGCTCCATCCAGGTGAGGGCGGCGCGCTCGGCCTCCTTGCGGGAGGTGCCGTTCAGCCGCAGCGGCAGGGCGACGTTCTCCACGCAGGTCAGCTCGGGCACGAGCTGGCCGAACTGGAAGACGAAGCCGAACTCCGAGCGCCGCAGGGCGCTGCGCTGCGAGTCGTTCATGGTCGCCATCTCGCGGCCGCTGTAGGTGATCGAGCCGGAGTCGGGGGTGACGATCCCGGCGAGGCAGTGCAGCAGGGTCGACTTGCCGGAGCCGGAGGGGCCCATCACGGCGACGACCTCGCCGGGGTGGATGGAGAAGGAGGCGCCGTCCAGGGCGGTGGTCGGGCCGTACGCCTTGCGCAGGTCGTGGGCGGTGAGCAGGGAGCCGGCGGGGGGCGTCGCGGTGGCGGTCATCGGGTCACCGCCTCGGCGAGCCGGTCCAGCCGGGCGGCGGTCAGCTCCAGCCAGCGCAGGTCGGCCTCCAGGTGGAACAGGGCGTGGTCGCAGATCAGCTGGTCGGCGAGGTCGCCCTGGCGCTTGCGGTCGGTGAGGATGCGCATCAGGCGCAGGTGCTCGGAGCGCTGGGTGTCGAGGAGCTCGGCGGCGTTCCGGTGGGTGAGGAGGGCCAGGACGACCTTGGTGTAGAGGGTCGACTGGAGGTACGGCTCCGGCTTCTCGGGCGTGGCGAGCCATTGCTGGACGTCCGTGACGCCTGCGTCGGTGATCGCGTACCGCTTCCGCTCGGGCCCGCCGCCCGGCTCGATGCCGTCGACCTCGACGAGGCCGTTCTTCAGCAGCCGCGACATCGTCGAGTAGACCTGGCCGTAGTGCAGCGGCCGGTCGTGACCGAACTTCTCGTCGAAGGCCCGCTTCAGGTCGTAACCGTGGCGGGGTCCGGACTCCAGGAGTCCCAGGAGGGTGTGACCAATGGACATGCCGAGGACTCTACACAGTGCGTATACCTGCCGTGTATACGTCCTGTGCATACATCGTGAGCCGAGTGCCGAATCCGCAGGTCAACGGCGATTGTCACGGTTCCGCCACGAAGGCGGTCCCGGCTCGCGAGCCCGCGGGGGCAACCTTTCGCCCTTCCCCGACGTCGGTTCGGTAGGGCGCGCGTGCTGATTCTCACGCCTTGAAAAGCCGGTATGACAAGCCTTTGTCACAGCCCGCGGTGTTAGCTTTCTGGGTCGACCGACGACACACGGGTGACAGGCGAGAAGGACGAGCAGGAAGCGAGCGGACCACCACCATGGGACGAGCGGAAGAGAGACGAGCGCGGCAGCGCCGGGGCCGCCGCGCGGCGCCCAGGCGCTCGTCCGGGGGAGCCGGCGGCAAGGGCGGGATAGGCCGCTTCTTCACCTTCAGGAAGCTCCTCGGCGCGTTCTTCACCCTCTGCCTGCTCGGGATGCTCGGCTTCGTCGCGCTGTACCTGCTCATCGGCGTCCCCGCGGGGAACGCGGCCGCACAGCAGCAGTCCAACGTCTACAAGTACAGCGACGGCAGCACGCTCGCCCGCAGCGGCGAAGGCGTCAACCGGCAGATCGTCGACCTCGCCGAGGTCCCCAAGGACGTCCAGCGCACGTTCGTGGCCGCCGAGAACAAGTCGTTCTACGACGACGCGGGCGTCGACTTCAAGGGCACGGCCCGCGGTCTGATCAACACGCTCTCCGGCAAGGGCAAGCAGGGTGGCTCGACGATCACCCAGCAGTACGTGAAGAACTACTACCTCACCTCCGACCAGACGATCAGCCGCAAGCTCAAGGAGCTGGTCATCTCGCTGAAGGTGGACCGCGAGAAGAGCAAGGACGAGATCCTCGCGGGCTACATCAACACCAGCTACTACGGCCGCGGCGCCTACGGCATCCAGGCCGCCGCCCAGGCGTACTACCGCGTGGACGCCGACAGGCTGACCGTCGAGCAGGGCGCCTACCTCGCCGCGCTGCTCCAGGCCCCGAGCCAGTACGACTGGGCCGTCGCCTCCGACACGAGCAAGAAGCTCGTCCGGGAGCGCTGGGACTACGTGCTGAACAACATGGTCGAGATGAAGTGGCTGGACAAGGCCCAGCGCGACGCCATGGAGTTCCCCGTCCCGCAGGAGCCGCAGGGCGCGCCGGGCCTGGAGGGCCAGACCGGATACCTGGTGGAGGCGGCCAACAAGGAACTGGCGCGGCAGCTCGTCGCCCAGGGTTCGGCCACCGACACCGACGAGGCCCTGGCGATGGTCGACAAGGGCGGCTGGACCGTCACGCTGAACGTCGACAAGAAGAAGCAGACGCAGCTGGAGGAGTCCGTCAAGGACACCCTCACCAGCAAGCTGGACCCGGAGAAGCGGGACGTCGACGGCGACGTGCAGGCCGGCGCCGTCTCGGTCGACCCGAAGACCGGCAAGGTCCTCGCGATGTACGGCGGGGTGGACTACGTCCAGCACTTCACCAACAACGCCACGCGCGCCGACTACCAGCCCGCCTCCACCTTCAAGCCCGTCATCCTCGCCGCCGCCGTCGAGGAGGAGGCGACGACGCAGGAGGGGCAGCCGATCACCGCGAGCACCGTCTACGACGGTGACAGCGAGCGGCCGGTCGTCGACGCGAACGGTGAGGAGGTCGGGTTCGCCCCGCCGAACGAGGACGACGTCGACTACGGGCCCGTCACCGTGCAGTCCGCCATGAACAAGTCCGTCAACTCCGTGTTCGCGCAGATGGGCGTCGACGTCGGCATGGAGAAGGTGATGGAGGTCGCGGGCAAGCTCGGCATGGACGTCGAGGACGAGCAGGCGGTGCCCGCCCAGACCCTCGGCTCCATGGGCGCGAGCCCGCTGGAGATGGCCGGCGTCTACGCCACCCTCGACAACCACGGCCGTAAGGTCACCCCGGCGATCGTGGCCTCCGCCGAGCACAAGGACGGCTCGGTCGAGATGCCCGACGCGATCGGCGAGCAGGTCATCAGCCGCACGGCCGCCGACACGGTCACCTCGGTGCTCACCGGCGTGGTCGACGACGGTACGGCCCAGAAGTCGGTGCGCGACAACCCGCAGCGCCGCGGCCAGCAGGTGGCCGGCAAGACCGGTACCTCCGACGACAACAAGTCGGCGTGGTTCACCGGCTACACCCCGAACCTGGTCACCTCGGTCGGCCTGTTCGGCGAGGACTCCGAGACGCACGCCCAGGTCACCCTCCAGGGCGCGACCGGCACCCTGCCGGGCAAGGGCCGCGTCGCCGGCGGTGGCTTCCCGGCGAAGATCTGGGCCGAGTACACCTTCGGCGCGATGGGCGACGTGTCCCGGTTCGACCTGGAGACCAACCAGGGCGCCGCGGTCCAGCCGACCGAGACGGCCACGGTCGAGGAGACGCCGACGCAGACCCCGTCCGAGACGCCGACCAGCGAGGAGCCGTCCTCGTCACCGCCCCCGTCGGAGACCCCGACCGACGAGACGACGACGTCGGAGCCCCCGGACACCGGCGAGAGCGGTTCGGGCAGCCCGTCCGTCAGCCCGCCGGCGAGCTCGGCGAGCGAGTCGCCCCCGGCCGGGGAGGAGGACGGGAACGGGAGCGGCAACGGGTGGTGGCAGGGGAACGGCCAGTAGGCGGTGACGGGGTGGCCCGTGAGGCCACCCCGTCGACGTGACTACATGCCGTTCACGTTCTTCGCGATCCGGTCGCCGAGCTCCTTGTCGATGTTGCGCCAGTACTGCAGCGCGCGGTCCAGCACCGGCCGGGAGACCCCCTGCCGCAGGTGCCCGGTGACGTTGGAGACCAGCCGGTCCCGCGCCGCGTCGTCGAGGACCTGCCGGACCTGTGTGCCCGCCTGCCCGAAGTCGTCGTCCTCGCGGTGCAGCCGGTACGCCTCGCGCACCATCTCGCCCGCCGTCCGCCAGCCCGCGACGTCGCCGAACTGCGTCACGGCCGCGGCCGGCCCGCCGTAGGAGTTGGGCGCGTACGGCATCGCCGTGTCGGCGGGCTTGTAGCGCATCGGGCCGTCCTTGGCGTACGAGTGCACCTGCGAGCGCGGCCGGTTGGGCGGCAGCTGCGTGTAGTTCGGGCCGATGCGGTAGCGGTGCGTGTCCGGGTACGAGAAGAGCCGGCCGAGCAGCATCTTGTCCGGGGACGGGCCGATGCCGGGCACCATGTTGGACGGCTCGAACGCGGCCTGCTCGATATGGACGAAATGGTCCGGCGGGTTCTTGTCCAGGGTCATCCGGCCGACCTCGATCAGCGGGTAGTCGCCGTGCGGCCACACCTTCGTCAGGTCGAACGGGTTGAACCGGTAGTCGGGTGCGTCGTCGAACGGCATCACCTGCACATGGACCGTCCAGGACGGGTGCTCGCCGCGCTCGATCGCCTCGTACAGGTCGCGGCGGTGCACGTCGGCGTCCCGGCCGGCGAGGTCGTCGGCCTCGGCCTGGGTGAGGAACTCGATGCCCTGGTCGGTCTTGATGTGGTATTTGACCCAGAACCGCTCGCCACCGGCGTTGACCCACATGTAGGTGTGGGACGAGTAGCCGTTCATGTGGCGGTACGTCCGCGGAATGCCCCGGTCGCCCATGAGCCACGTCACCTGGTGCGCGGACTCGGGCGAGAGGGTCCAGAAGTCCCACTGCATGTCGTTGTTCCGCAGCCCGGTGACCGGGTGGCGCTTCTGCGAGCGGATGAAGTCCTGGAACTTCATCGGGTCGCGGACGAAGAAGACCGGGGTGTTGTTGCCGACCAGGTCGTAGTTGCCGTGCTCGGTGTAGAACTTGAGCGCGAAGCCGCGCGGGTCGCGCCAGGTGTCGGGGGAGCCGAGCTCGCCCGCCACGGTGGAGAACCGGGCGAGCATCTCGGTGCGTTTGCCCGGCTGGAAGAGGTCCGCCTTGGTGAACTGGCTGACGTCGTTGGTGATCTCGAGGAAGCCGTACGCGCCACTGCCCTTGGCGTGCACCACTCGCTCGGGGACCCGTTCCCGGTTGAACTGGGCCATCTTCTCGATCAGATAGTGGTCCTGGAGCAGGATCGGGCCGTTGGAACCCACGGTGAGCGAGTGCTCGTCGCTCTCCACCGGTATGCCCGCGTTGGTCGTGCTGTACGGAACCGACTGCGGTACCTGGGACACGAGCGTCCTCCTGTCGGGACGAGGGTGAGGGTGTGCGAAGGTCGCTCCGTTCGGTTGGTTCAGCTCAGCAGTCAACTCCGCCGACAGGGTGTCGGCAAGATTTGGACGGGGTCTAATTCCGGTTCTCTTCTGCGACGCCTTCTGCGACCCTTTCCGCGGCGTCTTCCGGTACGACGTGAGGGGCGGCCCGCTGCGGGCCGCCCCTCACGTCGTGCGCCTCGTACGGGCGCCGGCCGTCAGGCCGGGTTCAGCTCGAACCACACCACCTTGCCCGCACTGAGCCGGGTCGCGCCCCACCGTCTGGCCAGTTTGTTGACCAGATACAGTCCGCGCCCGCCCTCGTCGGTGGCGCGTGCGTTGCGCAGCCGCGGCAGCTGCGGGACGTCGTCGGTGACCTCGCAGCGCAGCACGTCCGTGCGCAGCAGTCGCAGGGTGACCGGCCGGGAGGCGTACCGCACCGCGTTGGTGACGACCTCGCTGATCAGCAGCTCCACCGAGTCGGACAGCTCCTCCAGGCCCCAGCGCGACAGCGCCTGCCGGGCGAACCGCCGGGCCCGGCCCGGGGCCATCTCCTCCGGCTCCAGGAACCAGTACGCGACGTCACTGGGCGCGATCCCGTCGAAGCGGGCGGCGAGCAGTGCGATGTCGTCGTCCCGGTCGCCCGGGCCGAGCATGTCGAGCACCTCGTCGCACAGCGCCTCCAGCGGCGGCGGGTGGTCCGGGCCGGTCAGCTGCGCGGTCGCGGCGAGCTTCTCGCGCAGCTGCTCTATGCCGGTCCACACGTCCCGCAGCCGGGACTCCACCAGGCCGTCGGTGTAGAGCAGCAGCGTGGCCCCGGCGGGCGCGTCCAGTTCGACGGCCTCGAAGTCCACGCCGCCCACACCGATCGGGGCGCCCGGCGGCACCCGCAGCACCTCGGCCCGGCCGCCCAGGTGCAGCAGCACGGGCGGCGGATGGCCGGCGTTGGCGATGGTGATGCGGTGCGAGACCGGGTCGTACACCGCGTACAGGCAGGTCGCCATGCGGTCGGTGCCGAGGCGCTGGGCCTGCTCGTCGAGGTGGTGCAGCACCTCCTGCGGCGGCAGGTCGAGCCCGGCGAGGGTCTGCGCGGTGGTGCGCAGCTGCCCCATGATCGCCGCCGAGGTCATGGAGTGCCCCATGACGTCGCCCACGACCAGCGCGACCCGGCTGCCCGGCAGCGGGATCGCGTCGTACCAGTCGCCGCCGACGCGGGCGGTCTCGGCGGCCGGGAGGTAGCGCGAGGCGAGCCGCACACCCGTGGGCCGCGGCAGGGTCTCGGGGAGCATCGTGCGCTGCAGCTCGTCCGCGATGTACGCCTCGCGGCCGTACAGCACCGCCTTGTCTATGCCGAGCGCGCTGTGCGTGGCGAGCTGGGCGGCCACCAGCAGGTCGTCCGTCTCGAACGCCGCGCGCTCCGGACGGCGCAGGAACAGCGCGGCGCCGATCACCCGGCGCCGCCCGCGCAGCGGCGCGAGGATCGCGCGCTGTCCGGACGGCACCGTCACGTCGGCCTCGTCGCCGAGGAGTTCCGGCAGCGCGGCGCGGGCCGCGGGCGCGTCCGCGAACACGGGCCGCACGCCCCGCAGCACCTCGTTGAGCGCACCGCCGGGCCGTACCTCGCACAGCTCCGCCGTGACCGACGACAGCTCGCCCGGCTCGGGCGGCAGCGTGGCCAGGAAGCCGGTCTCGACGTCACGGTCCTCGGGGATCCGGTCGGTACGGCGCAGCCGCAGCACCACCGGACCGGTGGGCCGCTCGTCGCCGACTGGCAGCGGCTCGCGCAGGAAGACCAGGATCGCGTCCGAGAACGTCGGCACGGTGGCCCGGCACAGACCCATGACGATCTCGTCCAGGTCGATGCCCCGGGCGATCCGCCGGGTCGCCGCCCCCACGAAGCGCAGCCGGTCGCCGTCCCGCCGCATCGTCATGGGAGCGCCCGGCACCGCGCCCTGCCCTTGGCGCGGCTCGGTCCCGGCGGGCACGCCGGAGTCGCCGGGCGGGCCGGGGATGCGTTCCTGCCCGGGGCCCGGCTGCTCGGGGATGCTCTCCGGCGCGGGGCGCGGCCGGTGCGTCTGGTCGGAGTCGGCGGCAGCGGGCTGCGCGTGCTCCAGGCCGCCGCTCGCCGAGATGCCGGACATGCCACGGCCGTCGGCGGCCGGACCGGGACCGGGCACGGCGTCCGCGCCCTGGAGGTCCGTGCCGCCGGACGCCGCGGTGCCGTCCGGCTCGCCCGGGGCCTCACCCATGCGTGGCTGAGCGGGTAATGCGGAGGAAGAGGGCACGGGGGGCGTTTCCGGGGTACGCAGGAGTGCCCCGCAGGGATCCGCGGGGCTCGCGCCCGGCAGGGGGCGCTCATGGGAGATGGGGTGCTCCGTCACGCGTGTCGAATCCATCCGTCCGGGGCTGCGCGCCGTGCGTGCAGTCGGTCCCGCAGCGAACCCGTAGTTGCGTCCCGCCGAGAACCGGATACCCGCAAGACGGGCCCGGGGAACGGAATCCCCGCACTTCCGGAGGCGGTCACGGTGCCGCGGACGGTCGTGGCGGGTCCGGTCGCGGACGGCGCGGACCGTCGGGCCGACGGTCTGTGGCCCGTACCGATGTAGCCCTCGTACCCCTTGATCACGTCCTGCCGCCCCTCGGTGACGTACGGTCAAGCCTTACGGTTGTCGCGGGAGTTACACCCCTGTGCGCCCTCGTGGAGGAAGATCCTACGATCGTGGTCCGGGCGCGCAACAAGGGTCTCATGAGGATGCATGCGCGGGCGTACGGTCCCAGTCGTCCGGCAGAGAGGGTACGCCCCACGTCGGATCGGGACGCCAGTGCTCCCAGCCGTCCGAGAACGGCGGGCCCCAGGCGTGGATCACCTCCACCGCGGCCTCGCCCGCCGCCCGTACCCGCTCGGCGAGCCGGGCGTCCATCAGGCCGTCCCGCTGGGCCTGGGCGAACTCGTCCTCGTCGTGCCAGCGCCAACTGCGGTCCGGCCGCACGGAGATGTCCAGGAAGTGATCCTCGGAGTCGACGCCGCCCGCCCAGCGGGTCAGCGGCTCCTCCAGGTTCACGTACCAGTTCTTGAACTGCCAGCCGGGCTCCCAGAACAACCAGACCGACCACGGCTGGCCCGGCCGCGCCAGTTTCAGCACGCCCGTGCCGAACCAGCGGTCGCGCGTCACGGTCCGCGGCTTGGTGTAACGGGACTCCAGCGGCTCCCCGTTCACCGGCGTCCCGTCGGCGAGCACCGGCTTGACGCATTCGGTGCCGGGCGCCATCCACACCGCGAGCACCTCCGCGTCGTCACGCACGACGGTGACGGGGCGCACGATGTGGAAACGGTCGCCTGCGTTCTCCCGGTACCGCCACAGGATCTGGCTGCCGGGGGCCCAGCGCACCGCCGCCCCGCCCGCGACCACCCGTTCCACCGCTTCGTCATGCGCCATGAACAGATATTAGGTGCCAGAGGCATACGACGGTGTGCCGGGAGCGGAGGTTCACGCCATGGCGGGACCGGGTTCCGGCCACGTCACCCGGGAGTCGATCCTGTTCA
The DNA here is from genome assembly GCF_014648075.1 of Streptomyces ruber. Classification (GTDB taxonomy): domain Bacteria; phylum Actinomycetota; class Actinomycetes; order Streptomycetales; family Streptomycetaceae; genus Streptomyces; species Streptomyces ruber. The sequence goes on from NZ_BMQK01000001.1 coordinate 676,104, forward strand.
CACGGTTACGGGTGGGTCATGCGCAGCACGTCCAGTGCTTCGTCGAGCTGCTCCTCCGTCAGGTCGCCGCGCTCGACGTACCCGCCCTCCAGGACGACCTCCCGGATGGTCTTCCGCTCGGAGAGGGACTTCTTGGCGACCTTCGCGGCCTCCTCGTAGCCGATGTACTTGTTGAGCGGCGTGACGACGGAGGGGGAGGACTCGGCGTACTCGCGGGCCCGTTCCCGGTCGGCGACGATCCCGTCGACGGTCCGGTCGGCGAGCAGCCGCGAGACGTTGGCGAGCAGCCGGATCGATTCGAGCACGTTCTTGGCGATGACGGGCAGCATGACGTTGAGCTCGAAGTTGCCGGCCGCGCCCGCGGCGGCCACGGTGGCGTCGTTGCCGGTCACCTGCGCCGCGACCATGAGAACGGCCTCGGGGATGACGGGGTTGACCTTCCCCGGCATGATCGACGACCCGGGCTGGAGGTCGGGGAGCCGGATCTCGGCGAGCCCGGTGCGCGGCCCGGACGACATCCACCGCAGGTCGTTGGCGATCTTCGTCAGTCCGACGGCGATGGTCCGCAGCTGCCCGCTGGTCTCGACGATCCCGTCCCGCGCGCCCTGCGCCTCGAAGTGGTCGCGGGCCTCGGTGAGCGGCAGCCCCGTGGTCCGCGCGACCTCGGCGATCACGGCGGCGGAGAAGCCGGGCGGGGTGTTGATGCCGGTACCGACGGCGGTCCCGCCGAGCGGCAGTTCGGCGAGCCGCGGCAGGGAGGCCTCGAGCCGCTCGATCCCGTACCGCACCTGGGCGGCGTACCCGCCGAACTCCTGGCCGAGCGTCACCGGCGTGGCATCCATGAGATGCGTCCGCCCGGCCTTCACGACGTCGGTGAACTCCTCGCTCTTCCGGGAGAGCGCGTCCGCGAGGTGCTGCAGTGCGGGGATCAGATCCCGGGTGACGGCGGCGGTGGCGGCGATGTGGATGGAGGACGGGAAGACGTCGTTGGACGACTGGGAGGCGTTGACGTGGTCGTTGGGGTGCACCTCCCGCCCGAGCCGTTCGGTGGCCAGGGTGGCGACGACCTCGTTGGTGTTCATGTTGGACGAGGTGCCGGACCCGGTCTGGAAGACGTCCACGGGAAAGTGCTCGTCCCACTTGCCGTCGGCGACCTCGGCCGCCGCCTCCCGGATGGCCGCGGCGACGTCCTCGTCCACCACCCCGAGCTCGGCGTTCACCTTGGCGGCGGCGGCCTTGATGCGGGCGAGGGCCTCGATGTGCGCGCGTTCGAGGCGCTGCCCGGAGACGGGGAAGTTCTCCACGGCCCGCTGCGTCTGGGCCCGCCACTTCGCGTGGGCCGGGACGCGGACCTCGCCCATGGAGTCGTGCTCGATGCGGTAGCCGTCGTTTCCGTCGTTCACGTCGCTCATACCTCATGAAGCGTAGTGACGCCTGGGGTTGTTCCCGGTGCACGGCGTGCCGGGCCCGGCCGTCCCCCTCTTTCCCTCCCCGCGTGCCTCATCGGATGATCGGTGCCATGGTGTTCTCCGCTCCCGTCCGGCTCTGGCTGCTGCCCAGCGCGGTCCTCCTCGCCGCCCTGACGGTCTGGGGCGCGCTCCGCTATCCCCACCTGCCGGACCGGATACCGGAGCACATCGGCCCCGCCGAGGTGGACGCCTGGACGGACCGGTCGATCGGCAGCGCGTTCCTGCTGGTCCTCCTGTACGCGGGGCTGACGGTGCTGATGGCCGGCTCCGCCGAGCTGGCCCTGCGGATGACACCGCGGGACGAACTGCCGGAGACGACCGGGCTGTCCTCGTCCCTGGTGAACAGACCCGCGACCCGCGCGTCGGCCCGCCGGACGGCACGGGCCCTGCTGCTGCTCAACGCGTGCATCGGTGTCTCCTTCGCGGTGGGCTGCGGAGTGCTGTGGCGGTCCACGCCCGACCCGGACGTACCCGCGTGGCTGCCGGTGGCGGCGCTCGTCCCGATCGTCGTCGGCGCCGTGCCGACGATCGTCGTGGCGATGCGGGACAGGAAGCGCTGAGGCGTCGGACGCGGGCCCTACGGCAGCGCCTCGCTCACCACCTCGACCACCGCCGTCCACAGGGACTGGCCGCCCGTGCCGAACGCCGCGGCCAGCGCGTAACCGACCGCCGCGTCGGCCGGCACGACCTCGGCGCCCTCCTCCCACTCGGCGATCACCCGCAGGTCGCCGTCCGACGAGAACTTCCCGAGCCGCTTCCCGTCGCGGGTCAGCCGGCTGGTCCCCACGGAGACGGGCACCAGCCGGTAGGCCGCACCCGCGTACGACACGTCGACCCGGTAGGAGCGCCGCGTGAGCCTGCCCCTGGCGGGAGTGATCTCCGCGTCGTCGCCGCCCACGGTCATGCGGAGGTGCCGGGGATCGCGGGTGCCGATGACGATCTGCTCGTCGACCTCGGCCTCGGGGGCGCGGGTGAGGACGACGCGGGGGATCGCGTCGCCGCCGGTCACGACGAGCGTGTCGCCGTGCTCGCCGCTCAACTCGACGGAGACGGCGCCGTGGCGGTCGTCGTCCGTGACGGTGGGGACGGGGGTGGGCGCGGTGTCGGTCATCAGGGTCCTTGATCGGAACGGTTTACGTGGCAGACGCAGCGCCGCGCTCCTTCGTTCCCGTGCCCCCGTCCGCCAGGTCGAGGACGAACCGGTACTTGACGTCGCCCGCGGCCAGCCGGTCGAGTGCCGTGTTGACCTCGGCGACGGGCAGCACCTCGACGGTGGCGGTGACGTCGTGGGCCGCGCAGAAGTCGAGCATCTCCCGGGTGTCGGCGATGCCGCCACTGCCCGCGCCCGCCAGCCGCTTGCGCCCGAAGATGAGCGTCTGCGGGTCGAACGGTGATCCCTACGCGCTCTACGTGTCGTTGGACCTGCCCGCTTCCGTCCCGGAGGGAGTCATCGACGAACTGCGATGGCACCTCGGCCTGGCGACAGACGTCGACATGCCGGAGGACACGGACGCGTTCCCCCTGTGGGACGGCCGTGGAGCAGGGGTGCGGACACCTGGAGTACAGATCCGGGGAACTCGTCGGGGACTCACTCACCGGCTGGTCACTGACCGTGCGTCAGGAGATCCACGCGGAGTTCCTGACCGAGACGGAGGAACTTGTCGCGTGGCTGGCACAGCACTCGGGCACCGAAGGGGTGGTCGGCCTGGCCTGCGCGTACAGATGAGGTACGCACGCGTGAGCGCGGTGACGTAGTTCAGCCGGTCGTCGGCTGGTGCCGGTCTCGTACGGCGCGTATCAGCATGCCGAGTCGATGACGGCTGGTGCGGAGGACGGTATCCGGTTCGTCGCTCTCGCGGAGGAGAATGCCCCCAGTGGGAGTCGCCGCGAGGTAGACGCACGAGGACGCCGTCTCGCTGTAGCTGGACTTCTGCCAGTTGTGTTCAGTCACGGTCGGTGTGTCCTCAGATGGTTCCGGCGATGGTGCGGATGAGTTCTCTCGATGCGGCGGGTGGAAGGGCAGCCCGTTCCATGCGGTCGAGGACGAGTCGATACGTCTCCAGTTTGGCCGCCGCGTCGACGAGTTCGCTGCCGTGAGTGGTGTCCAACTGTGCGGTGTCCAGCGCGGTCAAAGGACCGTGGGCGTAATCCAGACCGTGGCCCGCCGTGGGGAATGTGGTGCCGTCGAAAGGGATGACACGAACGGTGACGTGCGGCTGTGTGCTGATGTCGGCGATGTGGTCGAGCTGGGCCCGTGTCACTTCTCGTCCGCCGAACTGCATGCGGAGCGCTGCCTCATGAATGATCGCGGTGTAGGGAACCGGTCGGTCCCGGAAGAGCACCGCCTGGCGCTTCACGCGGTGTGAGACGCGGTACTCGATCTCGTGGGGATGCAGAGCCGGCACCACCTCGTGGAACAGCGCGCGAGCGTGTCCCGGGGTTTGCAGCAGTCCGGGAATGTTGATGACCTGGGCGACACGCAGGGCTGACGCATGGTGCTCCATCTCCGCCAGGTCGAGGAGCGGGGACGGCAAGGTGCCGCGGTATTCCTCCCACCAACCACGGGTGCGATCCGCCGCCATGTCGGCGAGTGCATCGATCAGATTTTGGTCGGTGCAGTCGTAGATGCGGGCGAGTGTGCGGACGCGTTCCGCGCTGACGTTGAAGCGATTGGCCTCGATGTTGCTGATCTGAGCTTGCGTCGTCCCCAGCGACCGAGCGGCCTGAGCGGCGGTCATGCCGGCTCGTTCCCTGAGTCGGCGCAGCTCGGTGCCGATCCGAAGTCGGCGAGCCGTGGGGGCACTTCTCGCGGCCATGAGTTCGCTCCGTTTCGTACGCCTGATGGGACGGTCACCCACACGAAGCAAATACCTGAAGGCTTTGCTGTTCGGTGCAAAAGGTTCAGCTCCCGCACTCTACGGTGTGACTCGAGCCGCTGAGCCGACCTGATCGATAAGCCGGAAGTGCACCGCACTCGCGTGCGGCACCGCCACCGCTCGACCCGGTCGGCCGACCCCCCCGAGTACCTACTGGAGGAGATCGCCGTGGTCACCGTAGCCGCACCGCAGTATGAGACGCCCGAGCTCTGGTCCTACGCCCTCCACCTCCCCCACGACCCCCGCGCCGCCCGCATCGCCCGCCGCACACTCCGCGCCGTACTCGCCGAGTACAACCTCCGTGAACTCATCGACTCGGCGGAGCTACTCGCCTCCGAGCTGGTCTCCAACGCGTACCGGCACTCCGAGGGGCCCTCCGGATTGCGGCTCCGGGCGCTCGGAGGCGGCCGGCTGCGGATGAGCGTGTGGGACACCAATCCGCAGATCCCGCCCCCGTTCGACCGAGGGGTGGAGCCGGAACCCTTTCGGCGGCCCGTTGCCGTGTCGCCGGACAGGGAGGGCGGGCGCGGCCTCTTCCTCGTGAGTCACTACGCGGACCACTGGGGCGGGCGCCCTCTCGGTGACGATCTCTTCGGCCAGAGCGGCAAGTTGCTGTGGTGCGAGCTCGGCAGCAGAGCGTCGGCGTGTGTGGCCGTAATGGAAAGTCACGGCTGGAGTTCCCGTCATGGAAACTGACGCGGGCGTCCCCGGCCCCCACCGCCCCCCGACCCCCGACGAGGCACGGGCCGCGCTGGCCGACATCGGACGCGTCCGGGCCTCGACCGCCCCGCGGTCGGTCAACCCCCAGCGCACAGGCGTGGCGCTCCGGCCCGACGTACCTTACGAAGAAGGCGGCCGTGCACATCGTCAGGGTGCGGCCGCACCGCGAGGGCGGGCAGGGTCATGACCACCCGGCCGACCGCGACCGACCCGACGGACGGCTTCGACGACCTCGTCCACGCACCCAACCGGCTGCGCATCTGCGCCCTGCTCGACACCGCGGGCGAGGCCGAGTTCGGGACGGTGCAGAAACAACTCGGCCTGTCGGCCTCCGTGCCGAGCAAGCACGCGGGCGCCCTCATCGCCGCGGGGTACGCCGAGCAGGGCAAAGCCGTACGCACCACCCGTCAGCGCGTCTGACTGCGGCTGACCCCGCGCGGGCGCGAGGCGTACCACGGCCACCTCGCCGCGCTGCGGGCGATCGTCGGGCAGACGCCGCACGACCGACCGCCCTCACCCGCTCCGGGCGACGGGTGAGGGCGGTCGGTTCAGGCGGAGGCCCGCGTGTGACGCGCCCGCAGCTGCCGCAGGTACTGCTCGGGATCGGCGTGGTGCTGGTCCTGGGCGCCGTGCCGGTGGAGCTCGAAGCGGCCGTCGGGATGCAGGCGGACGGTCGTCGTGGCCCGCCGCTCCGTTCCGGCCGTCGCCGCGTGCGGCTCCTCCGGTCCCTGTTCCGGCAGGGCCAGGACGGGCACCGTGGCGGGGAACATGGCCAGCGCCTCGGCCGTGGTGGCGGCGGGTGGACGGCCCGTACGGTTGGCGCTGCTGACGTACAGCACCGGGTGCTCGTCCAGCAGGGGCCGCAAGGGCTCCCACCGGGCGCCGAACAGCAGCATCCAGCCGTCCTTGACCGCCGGGGCCGCCCAGTCCGGCAGCTCGATGCCGGTGCGCACCGGTACGAGGACGGTGAGGCGTTCCTCCACCAGCAGCCAACGGGCCGTCGCCCTCCGGTCGGGGTCCAGGTCCCAGATGTCGTCCAGGGCGCGCAGCGTGTCGGGGTGGTGGGCGAACAGGGCGACCGGCTGGCCGGCGGGGCGCCCCTTGGCCTCGTTCACGGTCCGGGAGCGGGGGGACACGACGACGTGCGTGAGCGGTGCCGGGTTGGGCACCACCACCGCCGCCCCGTCCCGCAGCACCTGCGCGGCCTGTACGAGCGACGCCGGTGCACGGTCCGCGCGGCCTTCCGGGGCCCCGGTCACGCGCTGAGCCGGGGAGCGTGGGTGAGACCTTCCAGGTAGTCGGCGAAGGCCGCGTCGTCCACGACGGCCGTACCGGTGCGGAAGGCGCGGGCCTTGACCCAGGCCATGGCCGCACGGGTCTGGTCCCGGTCCAGGTCGTGGCCGAGACGGGTGGCGGCGGCCGTGATGACGCGGGCGCTGGCCAGCTGCGTCAGCAGGACCTTCGGCTCGATGCCCAGTACCTCGGTCGGGTCGTAGGGCTGGAAGAGCTGCGGGTGGACGAACGGCGTACCGGTGGAGATCGTGCCCACTCCCGTGCCGACGATCGGAGTCGTCACGCTCAGCGGGACCCCGGTCTCCTCGGCCACCATCCGCGCGATGCCGGGCAGTCGCGTCAGGTCGGGGGCGGTCCACCAGGGCGTCGCGCCCGCGCCCAGGAACTCCTCGGCGTGGCGGGCGAGGAGGAACAGCAACTGCTCGGTGGCGACCAGGCCGGCCCGCTCGGCGATGCCCAGCCACGAACTGGACACCATCCGCACCCCGGTGCCCAGCGCCTGCAGCGTGTTGGCCAGCCCGAGCCCGAGGTCGTTGTGGAGGTGGGTGCCGAGCACCACGTCGTCGCCGGTTCCGGCCCGCACCGCGGCGAACATGTCGCGGCACGCGTCGGGCAGTTGTGCGCCGACCGTGTCGGCGAGTATCACCAGGCCCGCACCGGCGTCCGTCATGGCCTGCGCGTGGTCGCTCATGAGGGAGGCGTCGGCGCGGGAGGCGTCCGCGAAGCAGATGTCCAGCGCGACCGTGTCGTCCAGGCCGCGGGCCAGCTCGATCAGGTCGATCGCGCCCCGGAGCGCCTCCTCGGCCGTCTTGTGGACCATCACCTGCGCCATCGCCTCGGACGCCGGGACCACCACCATCACCCGCGCGTTGCGGGTGCCCCGCACCGAGGTGACGGCCTGCTCCACGTCCCTGGCCGCGCCCCGGCACACCGCGGCCACGCTGACCGCTTCCCCGGCCTCGGCCGCGACCCGGCGTACGGCCTCGAACTCCTCGTCGCACACCGCGGGGAAGCCCGCGGCGAACACCACGTGCCGGGGCCCGTCCGCACCGAAGACACGGCCCGTCTCGTGGGCCAGCCGCACCCGGAACTCCGGAGTCATGAGCGTCTTGGCCTGGGCGCCGTCCCGCGCGGACTCTTCCCAGATGACCACCCGGCCGGCCTGCGCCGACTGCCGCACTACATCCACTTCGAGCCTCCTGGGCCGATTCCGATCTCTCACAAGAGTCGATCATGAACGCCGATGCACTGAGTGATGCTCCAGTTACGGGATTGTGAAAAGTTCGCACGGTGATGCGACTGTGAATCGCCTGACATGGCGCCAGATCGTGAGAACTCTGTAAATGACCAGTGGGAACGGGGCCTCGCTGAAGATCCCGACTTGATGGAGTCTTTACCTGCGAAGGGTGTGAACGGCCGGCCGTCGGCGAACCGCGAGCCGCCGCTTCCGTCGCCGACCGACGGGGAACGGCCCGGTGAGGGGCATCGTCACGCGACCCAGCCGGGCTGTTCCGGCCAGCGAACGGGCCGGGAACGAACAGATTCAGCCGGGGTCGGCGGGCCGCTCACGCCGAGAGCCCCCGGCCGTCGGCCGGGGGCTCTCCATCGGGATCGTTCGGAATCGTTACCGGGTCAGCCGAGGCCGGGCCCCCGGACGGGGATCGACGTGAACGTCGGCGCCGAAGCCGGGTCCTTGAAGAAGTCGCTCTACTTGTTCACTCGACGTCACCACCAGTAGCCCTCGCGCATGATCTCTGACCCGAGGGTGCTGGGGAACGTTCGCCTGTCCGTCGTGAGGCCGGGCCTCGGTCCCTGGTTCAACGAGCGGGCCGACGAGTGGGACGTGTTGGCTGTCTGGAAGCTGGACCGTCCCAGTAGAAAGGCGGGTCACTTCGCCGAGGTCTTCGAGTGGCTCCAGAAGCACGGCAAGGTGATCGTGTCCGTGACTGAGGGCATCGACATGTCCACACCCATGGGAAAGATGTCCGCGCAGATGATCGCCGCATTCGCCGAAGGCGAGTCGGACCTTTCGATTGATCCTGGCCGTGCCTACTGACGTGCTTGACTGGCGCGGGCTCAGTCCGGTGAAAGGGCATATCCAGGACGGCTGCGAAGCCGTGATCACACCAGCCACCCCGAGATCGTCTCAATGGCTCCAGGCCCACCGCACTGATCAGTCAGGAAGGTCGCCGTTGCCACCCAGGTTCGCAACCATGCGGCGCAGCACATTGATCGTGGTCACGTAGTCCGCACCGTCAATGCCTTCGTGCATCTGCTCGTGGACCCGCAGATTGCGCTCCCGGGCCCGGACGCGCCCAGCCTCGCCCGCCTCGGTCAGCGTCAGACCACCTGCACTCTCCGACATCCATCCGCGGGTCAGCAGGTCGTCGAAGACGTCGTCGAAGTCGATGCCCTGATCGTCATACGGTGCCAGCCGCTCGACCAGTGCCGCACGAGTCCACCTGCCGGGCTCCCCGGCCACATGGTTGAGCGTCCACCAATGGGGCTGCGCGAGGTCCTCTACCGCCAGCTCCGCACGAAGAGCCCCAACCACTCGTCGGTATGCCTCGCCACTCCACGCACCGATGGGCTGAGCAGCCAGCTCTTCCGGCGAGTACTCCTTGATCCCCACGCTCACGCGCCCCCTCCAGCTGATGCTCACCAGGACGCGCCGACCGTATGACCTCAAGCCCACTTAAGGTCAAGACGGGTTCGTGAAGTGTGCTTGCGGGACAGCCCTTAGCTTCCATCCTGGCCGGACAGAACGGTCAGGCGCTCAGTAAGGGCTGTCCCGTAACTGGCGGTGTCCCGTCTCGGTGAGGTTCAGCCGATGCCGTTGAGAGCGAGCGAGTGCGGACTAGCGAAACCAGGTCGACGTAGGTCAGCGCGGTACTCGATCATGCGTTCATGCCTCTGAGAGAGACCCTTGCCCGAGTCGATGCAGACCTGGCCGCCGGCCGGGTTCCCGTCGCGCGTCAGCGCCTGCGTGGTCTCATCTCGTCCTTCCCGCACGACCTGACGCTCCGCCGTCGTCTGGCCGAGGTGTACCGGCTCTACGGCGACACCGCCGAGGCTGGACGCTGGATGTACCTCGAAGAGGACCGGAACGCCATCGAGACCGCTGCCTTTGAGGCGCGGTACAGGTCTCCCGGGCGGCGGATGAAGGCCCTCGCCTGGCAGGGCCCGGAGGCGAAAGCCGCCACCGCTTTCGCGGAGGGGCAGCTGGTCGCGGTGCGGACCGCCTGCGCCGAGGAGTTGGGGCATCCCGTCGACTGGGACGACCCCGCCTCCTACCGGGACGACCTGGAAGGGGAGTACGAGGCGCCCTCCGAGCCGTGGACGATCGGGGGTGTGCTGGCGGGCGTCGGCTGCCTGGTGGCGGCCCTTGTGTTCCTCGCGATCTGGGTGAATGGACTTGTTGCCCTCTTCGACTGACTGAGCGCCGCTCGAAGTTCGGTCGGTGAGACCATGCAGAACTGCCGTGAAGCGGACCCGGTGACGAGCGAAATGATTTCGTGGTGTCCGGTGTGATCACGGCTTCGGAGCCGTCCTGGATAGCCCCGTTCACCGGCCTGAGCCCTCGCCTGTTCGGCAAGCTGGTGACCGTACTGCGGCACGAGGGTGCTGATGCGGTCCGCAAGGGGCCGGCCATGGAGCCTGCCGCTGGAGGACCGGGTCCTGCTGGTCGCCGCGTACTGGCGCCCCAACCTGACCCTTCGTCAGCTCGCGCCGCCGTTCGGGGTGGACCGGCGCTCGCCCTGCAGCAGCGCGAGCGGTTCCGCAAGGGCACCGTCCTGATCGTGGACGGCACCCTGGTGCCCACCAGCGACCACCAGGTCGCCGCACAGTCGAAGAACCACCGGTACTTCACCAACCACCAGGTCGTCATCGACGCCGACCCCCGCCTGGTCGTCGCCGTCGGCCGCGCACTGCCTGGCAATCGCAACGACTGCAAGGCATGGGAACTGTCCGGCGCCAAGGACGCCGTCGGCCGCGCCACAGTGATCGCCGACGGCGGCTACCGGGGCACCGGCCTGGTCATCCCGTGCACCGTCACGTACCCGGCCAGACCGAACTCCCGGCCTGGCGGCCTGGAAGGAAAACCGCGACCGCTCCCACCGCAAGGTCCGCGCCCGCGTCGAGCATGCCTTCGCCCGGATGAAGATCTGGAAGATCCTCCGCGACTGCCGCCTCAAGGGCGACGGCGTCCATCACGCCATGCTCGGCATCGCCCGTTCATACAGCCTCACTCTCGACGGGTGATCGGGAAACGACGCTGGTCAGCCAGCATGTCGTAGATCATTTACGGGACAACGCTCAGGCAGGAAACGAGCGGAGGAGGTCAGCGCGGGCGTTGGGCGGCAAGTGCCCCCGATGATGAGCCGCGACAGTAGGGGCCCCAGCCGTCGGCTGGGGCCCCTACCGTCTAGTTGCTGGGTCAGCCGAGGCCGGGCCCCCGGACGGGGATCGACGTGAACGTCGGCGCAGGCGCCGGGTCCTTGAAGAAGTCGTTCCCCTTGTCGTCCACGACGATGAACGCCGGGAAGTCCTCCACCTCGATCTTCCAGACCGCCTCCATGCCGAGCTCCTCGTACTCGACGACCTCGACCTTCTTGATGCAGTCCTGCGCGAGGCGCGCCGCCGGGCCGCCGATCGAGCCCAGGTAGAAGCCGCCGTGCGCGGCACACGCGTCCGTGACCTGCTGGCTGCGGTTGCCCTTCGCCAGCATCACCTTGGAGCCGCCCGCCGCCTGGAACTGCTCCACGTAACTGTCCATGCGGCCGGCCGTCGTCGGGCCGAAGGAACCGGACGCGTAGCCCTCGGGAGTCTTCGCCGGGCCCGCGTAGTACACCGGGTGGTCCTTCAGGTACTGCGGCATCTCCTCGCCCGCGTCGAGGCGTTCCTTGATCTTGGCGTGGGCGATGTCGCGGGCCACGACCAGCGGGCCGGACAGCGACAGGCGGGTCTTGACCGGGTACTTCGTCAGCTCGGCCAGGATGTCGTCCATCGGCTGGTTGAGGTCGACGCGCACCACGTCGCCCTCCTGCTCCAGCTGCTCGTCCGTCGTGTCCGGCAGGAACCGCGCCGGGTCCGTCTCCAGCTGCTCCAGGAAGACGCCCTCCGCCGTGATCTTGGCGACGGCCTGGCGGTCGGCGGAGCAGGAGACGGCGAGGGCGACCGGGCAGGACGCGCCGTGGCGGGGGAGGCGGATGACGCGGACGTCGTGGCAGAAGTACTTGCCGCCGAACTGCGCGCCGATGCCGATCTTCTGCGTCAGCTCGAAGACCTTCTGCTCCAGGTCCTTGTCGCGGAAGCCGTGGCCGAGCTCGGAGCCCTCGGCCGGGATCTCGTCCAGGTAGTGCGCGGAGGCGTACTTCGCGGTCTTGAGGGCGTACTCGGCGCTCGTGCCGCCGACGACGATCGCCAGGTGGTACGGCGGGCAGGCGGCCGTGCCCAGCGAGCGGATCTTCTCCTCCAGGAACTTCATCATGGAGGCCTCGTTCAGCACGGCCTTCGTCTCCTGGTAGAGGAAGGACTTGTTGGCGGAGCCGCCGCCCTTCGCCATGAACAGGAACTTGTACGCGCCGCCGTCCGTCGCGTACAGCTCTATCTGCGCCGGGAGGTTGGAGCCGGTGTTCTTCTCTTCCCACATGGTGAGCGGAGCCATCTGCGAGTAGCGCAGGTTGAGGTTCTGGTACGCGTCGTAGATGCCGCGGGAGAGGGCCTCCTCGTCGCCGCCCTCCGTGAGGACGTTCTGGCCGCGCTTGCCCATGACGATCGCCGTGCCGGTGTCCTGGCACATGGGGAGGACGCCCGCGGCGGCGATGTTGGCGTTCTTCAGGAGGTCCAGCGCCACGAACTTGTCGTTCGACGAGGCCTCCGGGTCGTCGATGATGCGGCGCAGCTGCGCGAGGTGGGCCGGGCGCAGGTAGTGCTGGATGTCGTGGACGGCCTCCTCGGCGAGCTTGCGCAGCGCCTCCGGCTCCACCTTGAGGAACGTGCGCCCGCCGGCCTCGAAGGTGGAGACACCCTCGGAGGTCACCAGCCGGTACGGGGTGGTGTCCTCTCCCATGGGGAGCAGATCGGTGTACGCGAATTCCGGCATCTCGCCTATTCCTCACTTCACAGACGGCGGCTGACCTCCGTTGGCAGCGCCCAATCAGCGTAGAACCTGTGCCGGAGGGTGAGCTTGTGAGGTAAGGCTCAGTTGCCGGCATCCGGCCGCGGTCCGCCTCTAGTCGCGATCTATCGCGAGTGGCTATGCTGCTCGGGTGGACCTACAGAAGAGCGCCGCCGCCCGGGATCCTCTGCCGCCGGACCGGTTGCGCGCCTCCGACGCCGACCGCGACCGGATCGCCGACCTCCTGCGCGACGCCCTCGCCGAGGGCCGCCTCACCCCGGACGAACACGCCGAGCGGGTCGAGGGCGTGCTGGGCGCCAAGACCGTGGGCGAGCTGGGCGTCTTCGTGCGGGACCTGCCGGCCGCCCACGCACATGCGTCCGGGGCGGCCGGGGTTGCCCCTGCGCCGGTGCCCGGCCGCCCGGCCCCGGGGTCCATACCCGTCGACGCGGACGATCACGTGGTGGCGGTCTTCGGCGGTGCGACGCGCAAGGGTCGCCGTCGGGCGGGCCGCCGCATCCACGCCTACGCGATCTTCGGTGCTGTCGAGATAGACCTGAGCGAGGCGCTCTTCGAGCACCGGCAGGTGATGATCAGGGCGATCTCGGTCTTCGGCAGCGTCGAGATCCGCGTCCCGGAGAACGTCTCGCTGCGCGGCAGCGGTGGTGGCGTCCTCGGCACCTTCGAGGTCGACACGGTGGATTCCGGCCAGATCGACGCGCCCGTGATCTATGTGGAAGGCATGGCCGTGCTGGGCAGTATCGAGGCGAAGCCGAAGCGCGGGAAGCTGGTCGCCGATCTGCTCGCCCAGGTGTCACGCAAGGTCGAGGACCGTTTGCGCAAACACTTGGATCGTTGACTTCTGCAAATTCAGGGTGGCTTCGAAGTGTGCTCCCGTGCTCCGGGACGGGTCGGAGACGGGCCGAAGAGCCCTGAAATTCCAGCGGTTCGGAACTCAGTGCATAGGCTTGCGCACAGCGGGTAGAGCTTGCTGCATCGACTCTCGCTCGCGAAGCCGTCGTCAGGAGTAGACCGTGCTGCAACCGCCGCATTCGTCCCTGCAGGTCCGTGTTCCGTCCCAGCGGGTACCAGTGCGAGACAGGGACCAGGACGCCCCGTGGCACTCGGAGGCCGTGTGCCGGCGGGACGAGGCCGGGCTGTTCTTCGCCCCTTCCAAGGAGCCCACCGCGGCCCGCCTCTCCCGCGAGGAGGCGGCCAAGCGGGTCTGTGCCCGCTGCCCGGTCATGGTCGAGTGCCGCGAGCACGCGCTGCTGCAGCCGGAGCCGTACGGGGTGTGGGGCGGCCTCACCGCCGCCGAGCGCCGTGTGGTGCTGGCCCGGCGCCGCCGGCGCGACCTGGAGCTCAAGAAGGCGGCGCGGGGGACGATAGTCGCCGCCGGCTAGCCGGCACGCGCACCGGGCGCGGTCGGTACGGGACGTACGGCCCGTACGGTGCGTGCGATGCTCGCGGTACACCTCGCGGTACACCTCGCGGTACACACGGTGCGTACGGGCAAGGGGCGCCCCCGTCCGACCGGGACGCCCCTTCCTCGTACGGGACCGGCTCGTACTTACTTCGCGCGCTCGAAGTCGATCGAGCTGTACGCGCGCAGCTTGCTCAGCCGGTGCACGGAGTCGATCCGGCGGACCGTACCGGACTTGGACCGCATGACGATCGAGTCGGTCGTGGCCGTCTCGGCGCGGTAGCGCACGCCGCGCAGCAGCTCGCCGTCGGTGATGCCGGTGGCTACGAAGAAGACGTTCTCACCGGAGACCAGGTCGTCCGTGGTGAGCACGCGGTCCAGGTCGTGGCCCGCGTCGAGCGCCCGCTGCCGCTCCTCGTCGTCCTTGGGCCACAGCTTGCCCTGGATGACGCCGCCCAGGCACTTCACGGCGCAGGCGGAGATGATGCCCTCAGGCGTGCCGCCGACGCCGAGCAGCAGGTCGACGCCGCTGTTCTCGCGCAGCGCCAGGATCGATCCCGCGACGTCGCCGTCGGAGATCAGCTTGATGCGCGCGCCGGTGTCCCGGACCTCCTTGATCAGGCCCTCGTGGCGCGGCCGGTCCAGGATGACGACCGTCACGTCCTCCGGGGTGGAGCGCTTGGCCTTGGCGACCCGGCGGATGTTCACCGCCACGGGCGCGTTGATGTCGACGAAGTCGGCGGCCTCCGGGCCGGTGACCAGCTTGTCCATGTAGAACACGGCGGACGGGTCGAACATGGTGCCGCGGTCGGCGGCGGCCAGCACGGCGATCGCGTTCGGCATGCCCTTGGCCGTCAGCGTCGTACCGTCGATCGGGTCGACGGCGATGTCGCACTCGGCGCCGGTGCCGTCGCCGACGCGCTCGCCGTTGAACAGCATCGGGGCCTCGTCCTTCTCGCCCTCGCCGATGACGACGACGCCGTTCATCGACACGGTGGAGACGAGGGTGCGCATGGCGCGCACGGCGGCACCGTCGGCGCCGTTCTTGTCCCCGCGGCCCACCCAGCGGCCCGCGGCCATCGCGGCGGCCTCGGTGACGCGGACCAGTTCCAGGGCGAGGTTGCGGTCGGGGGCCTCGGAGGGGACCTCGAGCTCGGACGGCAGATGATGCTCGGACATCGACAAACGCACCTTTCTGATACGACACAGATCTGCGCCCGCAGAGTGTCCTTCCCGCTGTGTGTCCTTGGCGGGGTGAGAACGCGATGAGCGGGATGAACGGGGTGTAATGCTCAAGGTGACTCTATCGTCACATCGACAAAACGAGCAGGGGACCCCACGGATGAGCAGACCGGCGCACCTGCGACGATGAGGGGCGTGGCAGGCATGAAAGGCAAGCAGACGGTCCGCGACATGGTCCTCTCCCTGGGACTCATCTGTCTCGCGGCAGGGGTGATCTACTTCTTCGTCCCGCACGAGGACAAGGAGCCCGACCTCCGGCGCGTCGACTACAGCGTCGAGCTCCAGACGGCCCGCCGTGCGGCGTCGTACCCGGTGGCCGCGCCCGAGGGCCTGCCCGAGAGCTGGAAGCCGACGTCGGTGCGGTTCCTGGCCGACCAGTCCGACGCCTGGCACCTCGGCTACCACGACCCCGACGGCCGGTACGTGTCGGTGCAGCAGTCCGCCGAGAAGCCGTCCGGGTTCATCGAGGACGCCACCCAGGGGGCCGAGGACACCGGGAAGACCGAGGAGATCGACGGCCGGACCTGGCACCGCTACGAGGGCGAGCGGTACGACGCCCTCGTGCTGCCGGGCGAGGGCTCGACGACCGTGGTGGCGGGGTCGGCCCCGTACGCACAGCTCATGAAGATGGCGGAGGCTCTGAGGACGGAGTGACCGGAGGGACCCGGGACTCGCGGGGCCGGCGTGCAGGGCGGGGCCTGATCCGCTCCGCACGCTCCGGGTCCGTCCGCCCCGGGTCCGTCCGCCCCAGGGCCCGTCCGCCCCAGGGTCCGTCCGCCCTGGGGTCCGTCCGCCCTGGGGTCCGTCCGCCCTGGGCCGCCCGTCCCGTCCGCTTACTCCTTACCCGAGTCCCTCTGGCCGTCCTGGGAGTCCTGGGCGTCCTCCGCGAGCGCCGCGTCCAGCCGCTCGCGCGCGCCGTCGAGCCAGCGGCGGCACACCTTGGCCAGCTCCTCGCCCCGCTCCCACAGGGCGAGGGACTCCTCCAGGCTCGTGCCGCCCGCCTCCAGCCGCCGTACGACCTCGATCAGCTCGTCGCGCGCCTGCTCGTAGCCGAGCGTCCCGCCCGCCTCGACGGCCCCGCCGGCCCCGGCGTCCTCGCTCACCTTGCTGCTGGTCATGCTTCCCACCCTAAATGTCCACTCGTACGGTCATCTCGCCCCCGGCCACCCGTGCCCGCAGCGGCTCGTCGGCCGTGACCTCCTCGGGCGCGCGCACGACCTCGCCGTCGGCCTTCTGCAGCACCGCGTAGCCCCGCTGGAGGGTCGCCGCGGGGGAGAGGGCCACCACGCGCGCGTGGGTGTGCGTCAGCTCCGACAGGGAACGGTCCAGGTGGTGGCCGAAACAGCGGCGGCCGCGGTCGAGCAGCGCGGCCACCTGGTCCGCGCGCTCGTCGACCATCCGGTGCGGATCCTCCATGGAGGGCCGGGCCAGCGCGTTCGCGAGTCCGCGCTCCTCGCGCTCCAGGTACGCCCCTACACAACGCCGCGCACGGTCGCGCAGCCAGCGCACCCGCTCGTACTCCTCGCCCACGTCCGGCACGACCTTCTTGGCGGCGTCGGTCGGGGTGGACGCGCGCAGGTCGGCCACGTAGTCGAGGAGCGGCGTGTCCGGCTCGTGCCCGATCGCCGACACCACCGGCGTACGGCAGGCGGCGACGGCCCGGACGAGCTGCTCGTCGGAGAACGGCAGCAGGTCCTCCACGCTGCCGCCGCCCCGCGCCACGATGATCACGTCCACGTCGTCCAGCGCGTCCAGCTCCTTCACGGCCTGGACGACCTGCGGGACCGCGTGCACCCCCTGCACCGGGACGTTGCGCACCTCGAAGCGGACGGCCGGCCAGCGGTGCCGGGCGTTCTCCAGCACGTCCCGCTCGGCGGCCGAGGCACGGCCGCAGACCAGCCCGACGCGCTGCGGCAGGAACGGCAGTGGCTTCTTGCGCTCGGCCGCGAACAGCCCCTCCGCGGTCAGCGACTTCTTCAGCTGCTCCAGCCGCGCGAGCAGCTCGCCCACCCCGACCGGCCGTATCTCCGCGGCCCGCAGGGAGAGCTGGCCCCGTGGCGCGTACCACTCCGGCTTCGCGTGCACCACGACGCGAGCGCCCTCGCTGACGACGTCGGCGATCGCGTCGAACACCTGCCGGTAGCAGGTGACGCTCACGGAGATGTCGTGCGACGGGTCGCGCAGCGTCATGAAGACGACGCCCGCGCCCGGGCGCCGCGACAGCTGGGTGATCTGCCCCTCGACCCACACGGCGCCGAGCCGGTCGATCCATCCCCCGATGAGCCGCGACACCTCGCCGACGGGCAGCGGGGCGTCCGCGGACGTAGTCAGTGCCATGCGCCCGAGGGTAATGGGCACCACCGACAGAGCCGCCGGCCCCGAGTCCCGGGATGCGCGGCCGGGACGTGATCCACGACCGGCCGGACACGGCCCGTACGATGGTTCGCATGACTGCTCAGCCTGGCCGCCGTGTCCTCCTCGCCGCCCCGCGCGGTTACTGCGCGGGCGTCGACCGTGCCGTGATCGCCGTCGAGAAGGCCCTGGAGCAGTACGGGGCCCCGGTCTACGTCCGCCACGAGATCGTCCACAACAAATACGTCGTGCAGACCCTGGAGAAGAAGGGCGCGATCTTCGTCGAACGGACGGAGGAGGTGCCCCCGGGCAACATCGTCATGTTCTCCGCGCACGGTGTCGCCCCGACCGTCCACGAGGAGGCGAAGCGGGGCCGCCTCGCGACCATCGACGCCACCTGCCCGCTGGTCACCAAGGTCCACAAGGAAGCGATCCGCTACGCCAAGGACGACTTCGACATCCTCCTGATCGGGCACGAGGGCCACGAGGAGGTCATCGGCACCTCCGGCGAGGCCCCGGACCACATCCAGCTCGTCGACGGCCCCGAGGACGTCGCCAAGGTCGAGGTCCGCGACCCGTCCAAGGTCGTCTGGCTCTCCCAGACCACGCTCTCCGTCGACGAGACCATGGAGACGGTCGACGCGCTGAAGGAGAAGTTCCCGCAGCTCGTCTCCCCGCCCAGCGACGACATCTGCTACGCCACGCAGAACCGCCAGCTCGCCGTGAAGCAGATGGGCGCCGAGGCGGACCTGGTGATCGTGGTGGGGTCGCGCAACTCCTCCAACTCCAAGCGGCTCGTCGAGGTCGCCAAGCTCGCGGGCGCGCGCGACGCGCACCTGGTCGACTTCGCCGACGAGATCGACGAGGCCTGGCTGGAGAGCGTGACGACGGTCGGTGTCACCTCGGGCGCCTCCGTGCCGGAGATCCTCGTGGAGCAGGTCCTGGAGTGGCTGTCGCAGCGCGGCTTCGAGGACGTCGAGATCGTCAAGGCCGCCGAGGAGTCGATCATCTTCTCGCTGCCCAAGGAGCTCCGCCGCGACCTGCGCGAGGAGGCGGCGACGCTGGTGGCGGAGCGCACGGGCACGGGGCAGGGACAGGACACGACCGGCGCGTGACGCGCGCTCCGGCGCGTGGACCGCGGGACGGACCCCACACGGACCGGGTGCGGACCGGGTGCGGGCCGGGCATGACGGCCGCGCTCGCGTCCGCGCCGGTGCGCGTGTGCCGGAGTGAGTGCGCGGAGTGCGCGGAGTGCGCCGGCGCGGGAAGAGCGGCCGGCCGGGCGGGTGGTGTCCGGTCCGGCACCTCACGAGCAGCGGCTGTGCCCCGCGCCGGACTTCGCCGTCCGCCGTACGACGTAACGTGGGTCCATGCAGATCTTCGGCGTTGACATCGGCGGGTCCGGGATCAAGGGCGCCCCCGTGGACCTGGAACGGGGCGACCTCGCGGACGAGCGCTACAAGGCACTGACCCCGCATCCGGCCGCTCCGGAGGCGGTGGCCGACACCGTGAAGGAGGTCGTCGACCACTTCGGCTGGACGGGCCCGGTCGGCGTCACCTTCCCCGGCGTCGTCGCCGGCGGCACCACGATCCGCACGGCGGCCAACGTCGACAAGAACTGGATCGGGATCGACGCGCGCACCCTGCTCGGCGAGCGCCTGGGCGGCCTGCCGGTGACGGTGCTGAACGATGCCGACGCGGCGGGCGTGGCCGAGATGCGGTTCGGCGCCGGCCGGAACCGGCGGGGCACGGTCATCATGCTCACCTTCGGCACCGGCATCGGCAGCGCGCTGTTCATGGACGGTGCCCTCGTGCCGAACACGGAGCTGGGCCACCTGGAGCTGAACGGCCACGACGCGGAGAAGCGCGCGTCCAGCCGGGCCAGGGAGGACGAGGACCTGTCCTGGGAGCGCTGGGCGCGCCGCGTCTCGAAGTACCTGGCGCACGTGGAGATGCTCTTCTCGCCGGAGCTGTTCGTCATCGGCGGGGGCGTGAGCCGCAAGGCCCACAAGTTCCTGCCGCTGCTGGAGGGCGTCGAGGCGGAGATCGTCCCGGCGGAGCTGCAGAACAACGCGGGCATCGTGGGGGCGGCGATGCGGGCGGCGATGGGCTAGCGGCCCGCGCTCACGCGGTGCGGTGCCGTGGCCGCGGCGACCGGACCGGTTGCCGGGCGACCGGCCTGCGACGCGCCGGCCGCACCCTGCGTACGGTCGCGATCGCACCCGCGAGGAGCGTGCCGCCGTACAGCCAGCCCGCCGCCATGGCGAGCGCGGTGAGCAGACCCACCAGACGCCCCGTGAGCCCGTCGCCCCCCGCCACGGGGAGCAGTCCGACGGCGAACGCGATCGGTACGAGGACGGGCGCGGTGAGCATGTCGCCCCGCCGCACCCACAGCGCGGTCAGCACGCTGACGGGCAGGAACAGCACGCCGTACGCCACCAGCGACGCATCGAGCAACAGTTGGTCCACTCCGCCCAGCGCGAGCATCGACACACCGCAGAAGAGCGCCCCGCCGAGCCCCGTCAGCCTCGGGTTCGGCAGCCGCGGCAACCGCCGCAGCCGCCGCAGGACGCGGCCCGCGGAGGCCGGTGACTTCGGCGGCGCCGGGGCAGGGGCAGCGCGCCGGCCCGGGAGAGCGGCGACGGCTCCTCGCCCGCGTCCGCCGGCCGTCCGGCCCGGCGGACGCGCGGACCGCCCTGGCGGGGGTCTGTCCCGGCCCGCCTGCGACGGGACAGGAGCGCCATGGCGGCCATGGCGCTGTCCGTGCCCACCATGTCCGTGCCCGCCGTGCCCGCCGTGTCCGTGTCCGTGTCCGGGCTGAAGACGCGTCCTGTGCTGCTCCATCGGGCCAACATAAATCGTTTAATGTGCCGATTCGCCCCTCTGACACGCCGGACGGCAGAGCTTGACCCGGTGTTCGACAGGCCCGCCGGAGCGACAGCCCGCACGCCGTAGACTGGTGGATCGGCCCGCGCGTCATCCCTGTCGGCAGTGTGCAACGGAAGACCTGAGAGACCGGGGCCGGGGAACCGAAACCCAGTCCTCCACCATCCTCACGTACGGGAAGTCGCAACGTGTCGCTCACGATCGGAATCGTCGGTCTGCCCAACGTCGGCAAGTCGACCCTGTTCAACGCCCTGACCAAGAACGACGTGCTGGCGGCCAACTACCCGTTCGCCACGATCGAGCCGAACGTGGGCGTCGTGGGCGTCCCGGACCCCCGCCTGGAGAAGCTGGCTGAGATCTTCAGCTCGCAGCGCGTCCTCCCGGCGACCGTCGACTTCGTGGACATCGCGGGCATCGTGCGCGGCGCGTCGGAGGGCGAGGGCCTGGGCAACAAGTTCCTCGCCAACATCCGCGAGTCCGATGCGATCTGCCAGGTCATCCGCGCCTTCAAGGACGAGAACGTCGTCCACGTCGACGGCAAGGTCTCGCCGAAGGACGACATCGAGACGATCAACACCGAGCTGATCCTCGCCGACCTCCAGACCATCGAGAAGGTTCTCCCGCGCCTCCAGAAGGAGTCGCGGATCAAGAAGGACGTGGCGCCGAAGGTCAAGGCGGTCGAGGAGGCCAAGGAGATCCTGGAGAAGGGCGACACGCTCTTCGCCCACGGCATCGTCCAGGGCAGCGAGCGCAACGAGCTCCTGCACGACCTGCACCTCCTCACCACCAAGCCCTTCCTCTACGTCTTCAACGTCGACGAGGACGAACTGACCGACGAGGACTTCAAGAACGAGCAGCGCGCCCTGGTCGCCCCCGCCGAGGCGATCTTCCTCAACGCCAAGCTGGAGGCGGACCTCGCCGAACTGGAGGCGGACGAGGCCCTCGAACTCCTCCAGTCCGTCGGCCAGGACGAACCCGGCCTCGCGACCCTCGCCCGCGTCGGCTTCGACACCCTCGGCCTGCAGACCTACCTGACGGCCGGCCCCAAGGAATCCCGCGCCTGGACCATCAAGAAGGGCGCCACCGCCCCCGAGGCCGCCGGCGTCATCCACACCGACTTCCAGAAGGGCTTCATCAAGGCGGAGGTCATCTCCTTCGCCGACCTGGTGGAGACCGGCTCGGTCGCGGAGGCACGCGCCAAGGGCAAGGCGCGCATGGAGGGCAAGGACTATGTGATGCAGGACGGGGACGTGGTGGAGTTCCGGTTCAACGTGTGACCGTTCCGGCTTCCTGGCCTCGGTAACGAAGCTGCAGGTCAGGAAGCTTGTCGAGGCGTATGACTGCCGCGTTCGCGGAGTTCCCCCACACCGTTCGTGAGCCGGCGCACCGCAGCCGTTCGCATGTGTTCGCAGGACCGAGGCCTGGCATGGTCACCGGAAGCGGTGGGTGACGGCTCGGTCGCGGTGACGGCTGCTGGGTTCCAGCTGGCTCGTTCGGCGTGTGGTCATGTGCCGTGGTGGTGCGTGATTCCTGCTCCCCGGTCGGCCGGACGAGAGGGCAGTCCGACCCGGGGGTGCGTCGGCAACGTCTGCCGGAGACCCGCTCGCGGGTCAGACGGTGCGGATGACGGGAGCGGGCTTGACGTCCTGGGTGTCGACGAGTGCGCGGATGTCGTCCGGGTCGGAGGTCCAGACAATGGCGCCGAGGCCGGCCGCCATGACGGCGACGGTGGCGTCGACGATGTCGGCGGTGCCGGCCTTGCCGCAGAGGATGCCGGCGGCCTTGGCGGTTTCGAGGCCCACGGGCACGACGTGGCATCCTGCGAGGAACTTGCCGAGCCTGACCTGGCGGCGTGCGTCCCGCCAGGCCTGGCTGACGACGACGGAGGGAACGTGGATGTCCCGGCCGTCGTCGAGAGCCAGACTGTGGCGAGCCCACATGCGCCGGTCACCGTTGTCGATGGCGATCAGTGCACCGGCGTCGTACAGGTAGGGGATGTTCACGCTGCCGAGACTCCCGGGCTGCTGAGGTATTCGGCGTCGGCGGCGGCCATGTCGGCGCGCGCGGCGGCGAGCTCCTCCGGGGTGAAGGCGCCGTGTTCGGCCTGCCACTCCCGTATCACCGCCCGGCCGGCCCGCAGCCGCAGCTCCCGCTCGGCCGCTCCGGCGACGAGCCGGGAGAGCGGGATGCCCTCCTCCTCGGCGGCACCGGCCAGGGCCTCGACCAGGGATTCATCGAGGGTGATGGTCACCTTCTTGCTTGCCATGCAAACACCATAGCGCGGTATGGCGGCGGTGTGAGGGTAGGCAGTCGACATGAGGGGCAGCGGAAGGCGGCCTTCCATTCAGTGCGCCACGGCGGCGGTCCGGGCGGCGAGGAGGGCCGCGGCCGGGTCGGCGGTGGCGGGAGCGCAGGGCCACCACTCGGCGGCGGTGCCGCGGCCTTCGCGGACATAGGGGTGCCATCGGTGGTCGGGGCCGAGGCGGATCTGGATGCCTTCGACGTCGACGGTGAGGCGGTTGCGCCAGACGCGCAGGGGCGGGGTGCCGGCGGTCCCGTCCGCGGTGTCGGGAGAGGTCAGGGCGGTGCGGGCCGCGGCCATGGCCGCGGGGTCGGGGGTGAGGGAGGCGCGGGCGGTGGCGACGCCGGCCGGTCCGCTGTGGCGGTGGGCGCGGACCAGGCGGGCGAAGTCCAGCGGGGGCAGGCCGGCGGCGCGCACGAGGTGGTGGAAGCGGGCCTCGCCGATGCCGGAGGCGGCGAGACGTACGGCGTCCTCGACGGGCGTGGAGACGAGTGAGGCGGTGTGCCCGGCGGCGAGGCGGCGGGCGCGCCGGGCGGTGTCCTGGGTGAGTGTGCCGAGGTCGTCCAGGGTGAAGGAGGCGTCGGGTGGGGGCGTACTGGTGAGCGGGGGAGGGACCGCTTCGGGAGCGGCGGCGCCGGGTGGGTTCTCGGCCGGTTCGGATGCGGGCGGTGCGAAGGTGCCGTCCCAGGAGGTGAACGCCGCGCGGGCGGGCACGCCCCGGCTGCCGGGCGCGCTGCCGACCGGTGACGCGGCGCCGGTGAGGGCTCGGCGGCGGGTACGCAGCGCGGTGAGAACCGCGTCCTTGGTGCGGCCGCGCAGGGTGAGCAGCCAGAAGGGATCGGAGTCGAGATGGGCGGCGGTGGCGTAGCACAGGGCGGCGGCGTGCTTGCAGGGGTGGCCCCAGTCGGGGCAGGAGCACTCCGGGTCCAGTTCGCCCGGTTCGGGCAGCAGGGGTACGCCTGCGGCGCGGGCGTCGTCGACGAGGTCGGCGGGCATCTCGCCGTCGAGGAGGGCGGCGGTACGGCCGGCCCGGGCGGCGATGGTGTCGAGGAGGGTCTCCCACTGTGCGTCGGTGAGGACGCGGAGGCGGACCGTCGAGTCGTAGGGCCGGGGAGCGCTGCCCTCGACCTTGGCGCGCAGTGCTCCGGGGGCGGCGGTGACCGGGCCGACCATGCCCTTGCGGGCGTAGGTGCGGCCTCGGGAGAGACGTCCGGCGTCGAGGGTGGAGCCCTCCAGGGCGTCCACCCAGGCCCGGCCCCACCAGGTGGCGGCGAAGGCGCGCGTGCCACTGCGGGGGGCCTTGCGGGCGGGGGTCATGCCGTGAGCTCCTCGGTCGTGCGGGTCGTGCGGGTCGTACAGGTCGTGCGGGTCATGCGTCGAACTCCTTCGACAGCGCGACGAGTTCGGCGAGGTCGGTGTCGGACAGCTCGGTCAGGGCGGCCTCGCCGGAGGCGATGACCTGGTCCGCCAGGGCGCGCTTGGCGCCGAGCAGACGGGCGACCTTGTCCTCGACGGTGCCCTGGGTGGTGAGCCGGTGGACCTGCACGGGGCGGTCCTGGCCGATGCGGTGGGCGCGGTCGGTGGCCTGGTCCTCGACGGCGGGGTTCCACCACCGGTCGTAGTGGACCACGTGGGTGGCGCGGGTGAGGTTGAGGCCGGTACCGGCGGCCTTCAGGGAGAGCAGGAAGACGGGGAACTCGCCCCGCTGGAAGGCGGCGACCATCTCCTCGCGCCGCGGCACGGGCGTGGCGCCGTGGAGATAGCGGGCGCGGACACCGCGGTCGGCGAAGTGCTGTTCCAGCAGCCGCCCCATCTGTGTGTACTGGGTGAAGACCAGGGCGCCCTCCTCTTCGGCGACCACCGTGTCGAGGAGTTCGTCGAGGAGTTCGAGCTTGCCGGAGCGGCCGGGCAGCGGGCCGCTCTCCCGCAGGTAGTGGGCGGGGTGGTTGCAGATCTGTTTGAGCGCGGTGATGAGTCTGAGGACCTGGCCACGGCGGGCGATGCCGTCGGCCTCCTCGATGGCGGCCATGGCCTCGCGGACCTGCGCCTCGTACAGCGCGGCCTGTTCGCCGGTGAGGGTGACGGGGTGGTCGGTCTCGGTCTTGGCCGGGAGCTCCGGAGCGACGCCCGGGTCCGACTTGCGGCGGCGCAGCAGGAACGGGCGCGTGAGGCGGGTGAGCCGTGCGGCGGCCCGGTGGGCCGCCTCGGCGGCTTCCTCCTCGTCGTCCGTGCCGAGGGCGGCGCGTTCGACGGGCTTGGCGAAGCGGTCGCGGAAGGCGGACAGCGGGCCGAGCAGGCCGGGGGTCGTCCAGTCGAGCAGCGCCCACAGCTCGGAGAGGTTGTTCTCCACCGGGGTGCCGGTGAGGGCGACGCGGGCGCGGGCGGGCAGGGCCCGCAGCTCGCGGGCGGTGGTGGCGTACGGGTTCTTGACGTGCTGGGCCTCGTCGGCGGCGACGAGCGACCACTTCACGGCGGCGAGGTGAGCCCGGTCGCGGCGCAGCACCCCGTAGGTGACCAGGACGAGTTCGTCGTCGGCGAGGTGGTCGAGGGTGCGTTCGCCACCGTGGTAGCGGCGCACCGGCACGGCGGGGGTGAAACGGGCGGCCTCACGCTGCCAGTTGCCGAGCAGGGAGGCCGGGCAGACCACCAGGGTGGGGCCCGCGGTGTCCACCTGCTCCTGGCGGTGCAGGTGGAGGGCGAGCAGGGTGACCGTCTTGCCCAGGCCCATGTCGTCGGCGAGGATCCCGCCGAGGGACAGGCGGGTCATGTCCGCCAGCCAGGCCAGGCCGCGCCGCTGGTAGCCGCGCAGGGTGGCGGTCAGGCCCTCCGGAACCCGGACGGGAGCGCGGTCCTCCGGATCGCGCAGCCGGGCGACCAGCTCGCCGAAAGCGCCGGCCGCGTCCACCGGGACGCGCTCGCCGTCCTCCTCCAGCTCGCCGGTCAGAACCGCCTGCAGCGCGTCGAGCGGGGCGAGTTCGCGGGTGCGCCGCCGCTTCAGCCGGGCCACGAGCCCCGGATCGGCGACGACCCACTGATCACGCAGTTTGACCAGGGGGCGGCGGGCCTCGGCGAGCTGGTCGAGTTCCGCGTCGGTGAGCTTCTCGCCGCCCAGGGCGACCTGCCAGGAGAAGTCGAGCAGGGTGTCACGGCCCAGCAGGGTGTCCACGGTCGCGCCCGGCGCGGTGGCCGCGCCGATCTCCGCCCGCGTCTGAAGGGCCCTGACCAGCTCCCGCGGCCAGTGCACGTGCACGCCTGCCGCGCGCAGCGCGTCGGTGGCGTCGCCCAGCAGGTCCATGGTCTCCTCGTCGTCCAGCCGCAGCGCACTGGGGGCGGCCTCGGCGAGCAGGCGGGTCAGCGGCTGCCAGGCGCGGGCCGCGCGGCGCAGTGCGAGCAGGGTCTCGGCCTCCGCGTGCGGACCGAGCAGACGCTGCGCTCGACCGGGGTCGGCCCACAGCTCGGTGGCGTCCAGGACCAGGGACGGGTCGGCGGCGGTGCGCAGTTGCAGCGCCGCCCGGACGTCACGGCGCCGTCCGGCCGGGAGTTCGACCCGCAGTTCCACGCTCACCCGCGCGGCGCGCTCGGCCTCGACCTCGGCGGCCCACGCGGCCAGCCGCGGGTGCAGCGCGGTCGCCCGGTCGGCGTACGGGTTGCCGGGCATGGCCCAGCCGGTGGCCGGAGTGCGCGGCAGGGTGTCGGCGAGCGCGTCGCAGAACTCCCCGACCAGGGCGACCGGGTCGGCGATGAACGGCGTCCGGTCGCCGGTCCGTGGCGCGGGCAGGTTGTGGGCGTACGGGGGCAGGGCGGCGGCCAGCGCGTCCAGGTCCCGCTTGCCGCGTGCGCCGGGTGGCCCGAAGCGCCATGTGGTGTACGTGTCGGAGGTCAGCGCCGGGTACAGGCGCCCCTCGCCGAGCAGCTGCAGAGCGCGGCGGGCGACGGCCGCCCATCCGGCGAGCGAGGGATGGACCCCGGAGGCGGGCGGGTCGAGGAGGAGGGCGAGGATGTCGCCGCAGCCGAGTGCCCAGCCCTCCACGGTACGGGTACGCACTCCGCCGCCGTGGGGCAGGACCAGTGGCAGTCGGACCCGCTCCACTCCCTTGGGAGCGGCGGCCTGGGCGGGCACGCGGCGTGCGTCGGCGGAGGGCCGGTAGAGCACCAGGCGGCCGAACCGGGCCGGCTGCCCCGGATCGGCCGGGACGAACACGGCCGCCAGGCCGCCGGCCGCGAGTCGCTCGCGTGCCCAGGCCGTGGCAGCGGGATCGGCCAGTGGTACGGCGCCGGCGGCGGTGGTCTCCCGTACGAGTCGGCTCATGTGTCGTCCCCCGTCTCGGACTCGGTCACGAGTCGGCTCATGCGGCGTTCCCCGCGTCGACCGTTGCCGTGGACCGGCTCACCTGGTGCCTCCCGCCTTGTACGCGGCCTTCCGCAGCCGCTTGGCCAGGGACTTGTCGACC
The DNA here is from genome assembly GCF_014648075.1 of Streptomyces ruber. Lineage (GTDB taxonomy): Bacteria > Actinomycetota > Actinomycetes > Streptomycetales > Streptomycetaceae > Streptomyces > Streptomyces ruber. The sequence goes on from NZ_BMQK01000001.1 coordinate 703,239, forward strand.
GGCCTGACGGCGTCGGCGAGCGCGCCGAGTACCTCGCCGGAGTGCGGATGACCGGCGCGCCACAGGTCGTCGGCGCGCTCGGTGATCTGGTCGAGCGGGCGTACGCCTTCTCCGGCACCGGTCAGCAGCCGCTCGCGCAGCGCCTGTTCACCGAGGCGCGCGACCGGCAGCGCGCCGTCCACCAGCATCCACTCCAGGCCCCACGCCGCGCCGTCCTCGGCGGGCTCCCCGATCCGGCGCAGCATCGAGGCCGCGGCGTGCGAGCAACCGGTGACCCGGGAGACGGCGGCCTTGCGCAGCACCGCCTTCGCCCGTCCGGGTTCGTCCGCCGCCAGCACGGCGGCCAGCACCCGCGGGGCCTGGAGGCGCCGCAGCGCGTCGGCCGGCTCCGTGCCGTCGCAGGCGTCCACCACCTGCACCGCCGCGTCCGTGGCGGAGCGCCCGGCCAGCCAGCCCGCGACCTCCGCGGCCGCGTCCGCCTCGGACGGGTAGGAGGTGAGCGCGGCCAGCAGCTCGCGGGCGTCCGCCCGGGCGAGCGAGCCGATCACCGGCGCCGGGACGCCCGCCCGGACCAGCAGCACACGCAGGCCCGAGCGACCCAGTGGGGTGAGCCGGAGACGTTCGGCCGGCAGCAGTCCGCCTGGGCCGTCGGCCGGCGGGGCGGGAACACCGTCGTCCACCGGATCCTCGTCGCCCTCGAACTCGGCGGCGCCGAACAGCTCCAGCGTTTCGGCGGTGTAGTCGTACTGCTCGGTCAGAAGCAGCGACACCAGCTCCCGGGCCGGGCCCTCCGCCAGCCCTTCCAAGCCGTCCGCGAGGTGACCGGCGACGTCCAGCCACTTACCGTCCGGCAGCCCGTACGCGTGCAGCAGCATGAGGAAGACCAGCGGCGGGGCCTCGTCGACCAGCTCCCGCAGTGCGGCCAAGGGGTCGTCCAGTACGGGGACGGAGAGGGAGAACTCGACCGCCGCGCCCGCCACCGTCTCCTGCCAGGCGGCGAGCAGGGCCGTGTCGTCCTCCTTGTCGGGCAGCGCGTCGCCGGCGTACGCGCGCTTGCCGTCCACCTCCACGAACCCGCAGTTCAGCGCCCACTCCCAGGGCAGGTCCAGCAGCTCCATGCCGCCCGCGCTGCGTATCCTCGCCAGCCGGGCCGCCCGGTCCCGCGGGTCGCCCCAGTCGTCCGGGGCGATGCGCCACAGCTCGGCCTCCTCGATCGCCTGCCGGGCCGGCTCCGGCCGCAGAACACCCGTCGAGGTCAGCTCCCTCCCGTCCGCGCACCAGTGCCCCAGCCGCACCGCGGCCATGAAGACGGGGACGCCGCGTACCGCGTGGGCCAGCTCCGCGTCGCCGGGCAGCCGAACGGCGGGCAGCCTCAGGCCCGTGGCCTCGAACAGGCCGGACAGCGATTCCTCCCCGGCCGGCCCGTCGCCGGAGTCGCCGGTCGTCGGGTGGAGCTCGCCGCACTCGCAGCGGTACGTCCCCGGCGGCACCGGCCGCCCGCGCCTTCCGTCGCGTCCACCGCGCCCCGCGCCCGTCGTCCGCCGCAGCCGGGTTCCGGCGAGTGCCCGGCCGATCCCGGCGGGGTCGAAGGCGGCCGGGTCGAAGCCCTCCTCGTACAGGCAGGCCAGTACCGCGTCGTGCGGACCGGCGTACTCCTTCTCCTCCTCACCCCCACCGCCGTGCCGGACGACGGTGGGGCGCGGTCGCTCACCGGCCTCGTACCGGCCGAGCAGCTCGGCCAGCGCCCACACGCCGCCGAGGTCCTCGGCGGGCGGCATGGCCCGCCGCCCGCCCGTGCAGAGCGCGAGCCCGCCCTCGCCCGGCCCGGCGGGACGCACCGCCTCCACCGTGATCCGGTGCAGCCAGTCGTCGCCGAAGTCGTAGGTGTAGTCCATACGGGCGCCGGCGTGCGGCAGGACGTCCGCGAGAGCGGTCTCCTCCTCGTCGAGCGCCGGGACACCGACGCTTTCGCCGGGTGGGGCGTACCGCTCGCCCCGGCGGTCCTCGAAGACGTGCAGGTGTGCGTCGTGCCAGCCGAACGCCGACTGGATCACGTCGTGCAGCGAGCCCAGCGTGAGATCCGAGGGCACCACCAGACGGCGCCAGACCGGCGGTTCCACCCCCGCCAGCTGCACCTTGAGCTGGTGGACGGAAGAGTTGCGCTCGGCGGAGCCATGCTGGACGTTCATGGGCGGAGAGCTTCCCGATCGTCGGCGGCACACGCGCCGGGGAACATCGGAGCCCGCCGCGTACGCCAAGGGCTGACCCGCCCATTCTGGCAGCCGCGGGCCACCCGTCCGGGCGCCTGGCGGAAACCACTCGGCGCGCTCGCGCGTGCGCCACACCGTGAGGGCGAGTCCGCCGCGACGTCGGCACCGGACCGCGAACGGCATGCTGCGGCTGCTTCCTGGCGCCCATGCTGGATCCCCGCTGGTTCGGTGGGCCGCGAGCCGCGTTCGGGCGGGTGACGGTTCCGTGGCCGTCATCCCGGTTCAGCGTATAGATCATTCGAACGGAAGGCCCCGGCTTGCGCTTCTGCAGGTCAGGGGGCCTTTCCCGTTCGAAGGTGGTGGCGTTCCGCAGGTACGTCGAGTGCGGAGTGTCCGGGAGAGATGGTCCTGTCGTCGCACGTCGGTGCGGTGCGTGGCAATGGTGGGATCCGGCTTGGGTTTCCGGTCGCAGGGTCGGCGCTGGTCGGACCCGACGGTGTGTCGGTCGGCCGGAGGCAGGGGGCGGCGGGCAGTGGACAACATGAGATCTACACGTCCCGGTCCGTGCTGACGGGGGACGTCGAGTGGTGGTCGAGGGAGACTGGGGACAGGCCCTGGCCCTCACCGCAGGTCGTGGCGGTCGAGGCGTTGGATGAGCCCGGGGCGGTGTCGGTTGGCCTCGCGCAGGCGGGTCAGGCGCCGGCGGAAGTCGGTGTGCCGTCCGGTGGTGGCGCAGGCGTCACGCAGGTCGGCGAGGAGAGTGACGGCCTGATCGTGGGCGCTGGGCTTCCTGGTGGCGAGGTGTGCCTCGATCTGCTGCCAGACGGAGTCGGCGTCGTCCGCGAGGGCAGCCAGGTGCCGGGCACGGGCCGCGGCCCGGTCGGCTTCGGCGCGCTGTCGGCGGTCCGTGCGCAGGGCGTGCGCGGCGTCCAGGAGGTCGGCGGCCGAGCGGCGTCCGGGGGCCGTGGCGGGTGCGGCGGTGTTGCTCAGGCGGTGCAGCAGTTCAGCGCGCAACCCGGGTTCCGGGCCGAGGGCGAGCCGCAGCAGCAAGGCGTCCTTGTCCTTCTGGGGCAGTGCTGCGATCAGCGGGACGAGTTCCTTCTTCGTGTGCTTGGTCGGCTTCTCGGGTGCGGCGGGGCTGGACTGGGCCGCGACGGCCAGCAGGTCCTCGTCCACGCGCAGGAAATCGGCGAGCGCGCGCTGTGAGGCGGTCAGTTCGCCGAGCCCGGCCGGGACGGGCGGCTCTGGGCAGGCCTGGTACTCCTGCTCTTCGTCGTCCTCGAGTTCCCAGGCCGTGAGCGCGGAGAGCCAGGCGAGGTAGAGGGGGCGCAGGTCGCCGGTGGCGAGTTCGTCGCGTACGCCGATGAGGGCGGCCAGTGAGTCGTCGGCGCCCTCGATCCAGTCGCCTTCCTGGTCCTCGCTGGTCAGGTCGAGCAGGAGGTGGGTGCGGGTGGTCCAGGCGTCGACGTGGGGGTCGAGGAAGTAGGGCTGCACGGTGGGCAGACTCAGGGTTTGCTTGGGCAGGCGGAGCATCAGCCGGTGGGTGCCCCAGTTGGTGACGTAGAGGTGGGCGTCGAAGTAGCGCTCGGTCATGCGGCGCGGATCGCCCTTCAGGTCACCCCACTCGTAGGTGTTGATGAAGCTGGTGGCGGTGATCCGGGCCCGGGTGGAGATGGCTCGCAGCTGCGCCTGTTCCTCGTGGCTGAGCGGCCGGTCGAGTGCCTGGAACTCGTAGTACTGGTACTCGCTCACAGGGCGGACCCTATCGCCGCTGCGGTCGGTCACACGCATGATGCGGCGAACGGTGCGCTTCGGCAGCCTATGGGCCCCAGTGGCGGTAGGCATGGATCCACTTGGTGCCTTGGGGTGCCGGGACCGGCAACGAAAGGTCGAGGATGCCGATGGCCTGCCGGTGCCCGCCTCGCGCACAGATCGCCACGATCCCGCTGCCGGGCAGCAGGTCGACCTTCTCCACGGTGGCCTCGACACCGAGGATCACGGTCTTGAACGGGACGGCCAGATGCTCTGAGAGCATCGTGAACAGGCCCGTGAGCTGCTCCTCGCTGCCATAGGCGTCCACAGTGGCCTGCTCGACCAGCTCGTCGAGGTCTGCGTCACTCAGCTGCCCGCGCACAGGAACACGGTACTGGCCGGGTCTGTGGCTCAGGGCCTTCCTCGGTCGACTACTCCGCTGCTCCGCTACTCAGCGACGGGACGAGGCTGTGGAAGTCCAAGGTGACCGCGAACGGTACTGGGCGTCGCATGGTGCCGCGGAAGATGCCCACGGGTGCGTAGACAGAGGTCGGCCGGTCCAGTTCGTAGACGTGGACGACGGGCGATCCCTCCTCGTCCTCGACGCGCCAGTAGTGGGGGATGCCGGTTTCGGCGTACTTGCGGAGCTTCACTGCGGTCGCGGTGGGCGGTCTCGGGAAAGACGACCTCGACGTCGAGCTGCACCTGCTCCGGCGCGTACCAGGTGCGGTCCGGGTCGTAGGAGGCGGTCGTCACCAGGAGGTCCGGTTCCGGGCGGTTGCGTGCGTCGAGGCGGATGGTCATCTCTCGCTCGACTTCGAAGCCCTCCGGGGCCTGCGCCATCAGTGTGGTGGTCAGGCCGGTCACGACGCGGCCGTGCCACGACCTCTGCGGCGACATCATGAAGACGAGCGCTCCGTCGATCAGCTCGGTGTGGCGGGGCGCCTCGGGAAGGCGGTCCAGGTCCTCCGCGAACCATCCTTCCGGGCGCGGCGGCCGCATCCAGTCGGGCAGGGCGGTCATGGCACCACCGTGGCAACCTGGGCCGGTTCGAGCCGCGAGTTCCTTGACGAGCCGTCTCTCAGCGTGAAGCGGGCCACGTCCTGGTCACTGTGACGAGCCTCGCGTGCGTCGTGTCGATGTGCGGCCGGACGGCGAATTCGCCGTAACGCTGAGGAAGAGGAGGGGGAAACGACCTCGTGGGTGTTGCCCCGGGAACCGTTGACGTTGACGAAGGGCCTTCTGATGGTGGGGTTTCCCTGCTGGATCCGCGCTGGTCCGGGAGCGATGCGCAGAACGCCACTGGGCCGGAATGACCGCGCCCGTCCGCACGTGTTCGCGCCGCAGCACGGAGCGGCGTGGCACGGCCGCCGGAAGCGGTGAGGGATGTCCCGTCGTGGTGACGGTGGCCGGATCCGTGCGGGAGAGCCGGGCCCGGCGCTCAGACGGTGCCGATGACGGGAGCGGGCTTGGCGTCCTGGGCGTCGACGAGCGCGCGGATGTCGTCCGGGTCGGAGGTTCAGATGATGGCGCCGAGGTCGGCTGCCATGACAGCGACGGTGGCGTCGACGATGTCGGCGGTGCCGGCCTTGCCGCAGAGGATGCCGGCGGCCTTGCAGGTTTCGAGACCCACGGGCACGACGCGGCCTCCGGCGAGGAACTTGCCGAGTCCGACCCGGCGGCGGGAGTTCCGCCAGGCCTGGCTGTCCGTGCCGTCGTGTTTCCTGAGTCCGGCGAGGAGCACCCCGTCGACGTAAGAGTGAGCGCGCCTTACCACGAGTCAGTGGCCGAAGGGAGTTGCTCCGCATCGAGTCGATGTACATGAACGTGCAGCCCGTCGGCACTCCGTCATCCCAACGCCGCGCTGTAACTGGTGCTCACGCCACTATGGTCCCTCCTCCATAGTTGTGCTGGAGGATCTGACTCTTCCCGGACGTGTACGTCTCCCGCTCGGAGACGGGTTGGAAGGCACTGTCGCTGCCAACGCCAGCGATAATCGAACGCAGTACCCGTGCAGCGTCGGGGTCCTCTTCTATCAGGGCTTCCAGCCGACCCTGCCAGCGAATGGCGACCACTTCGCCAGTCGAAGCGCCTTCGGTGACGATCTGGCGGGACTCCTCGAGTGAGTTGATCACCTGCTTGACGCGTGCCCGGTCCCTGCGGCCGAGTAGTTCGGCAAGGCTGTCCCGTACGGCCTGCCAGGCTGTGGACGCCATCGCGGAGACCAGTACCCGGCCGGCAGCGGATGCGAGAGCTACTTCAACCGGGCCCATGACTGCCGGTCCCTTGAACGAGGTTCGACTTCACCGATCCGACTCCTTCGACATGTTGGCGATCTTCTGTGCGAGGGGATGTCCGGCGCCCAGCACCTTCTCCAGGTCGCCGAGAATCGCCCTGGCCATCTCCCGCGCGCCGTCGTGCCGGCCGGCCGACTCCCGGGCGCTGATGAGCGCGGCCGCGCAGCGCAGAGTGTCCGGATGCGTGTCCCCCATCGACGTGCGGCGTTGTGCCCAAGCCGCTTCGAGCAAGGGCAGCGCATCCTGCGACCGGCCCAGCTCGAGGTTGACTGCGGCCAGGTTCTCCATGGAGGCCAGTGTCGCGGGATGTTGCACTCCGAGTATCTGTTTGCGCAGTTGATAGACGGCCTTTTCGAGGTGGAGGGCCTCTTCGTGACGTCCGGATCCGTAGTAACAGGACGCAAGATTCCCCTCGGACAGGAGCGTGTCCGGGTGTTGCGATCCCAATGACTGCCGTCTGGTCGTCACGATCGATTCGTGCAGACGGATGGCGTCCTGCCATCTCTTCTGTGCCGCCAGCACCGCGGCCAGGTTGTTCAGCGAGGCAAGGGTGACCGGATGGTCCTCGCCCAGCAGTTGCTGCCGGGCCATCACGAGCCACTGCAACCCGTCCGCGGCTCGTTTCTCATCTCCCAGTTCCCAGTCGCAGAGTGCCGAGATATGGCGGGCGGCCAGACTGTCCTCGTGAAGATCTCCGAGCAGAGCATCGAAGCGTTTGGCCACCCGCTCCGTTAGATCCTTGGCCGTAAGCGGATTGCCTGTGGACAACTGGAACCAGCACAAACGCAGAAGCAGTTCCCTGAAACCGACATCCGTCGGCCACTTGACGCTCGTGGCGAGTGGCATCAGCGTCCGGTATTTCGGCCAGCATTCCGGCCGACTCGGATCACCGGGGTCGTTGGCCACCAGCATCCGCACCAGTTCCCCGGAAAAAGCCTGTTGTTCCTCGACACTCATGTCCGAACGCACCACCGCGGCCAGAACGGGGTGAGTCCTCAACAGACCGTTGCTGCTTTCAGCGAGGCCCTCCCGAGTCAATGCGTCCAGGGTCGCGTCGAGCTTTCCGTCATCGTCTGCGACGGTGCGAAGTGGGCGCGCGAAGGTTTCGGGGGCCGCGCGAACGAGCTTTATCGGGACCGGGTTCGGCGACACCAGTGAGAGGAGACTGAGCAGATGTCGGGCCGCCGGGTCGCGCTGCTGCAGCCGTTTCAGCTCCTGCGTCACCCGGAGCATGAGCGACTGGCCGGAATCGCCGGTCGAGCGCAGCAGGACCTGATCCATCTGGTGGTCGAGAAGGGCCAGGTAGTCGCTCACGCTGGCCCCCTGTCGGCTCAGGTGACCGGCCGCGACGTGGAGTGCGAGGGGCAGGTTGCCGAATCTCGAGGCGATCCTCGCGGCGTCCCTCGGCGTGACGTCCGGCAGAAGTCGTTGCAGCAGGGCGATCGCGTCCTGAGCCGGCAGCACCTGCACGGACAGCGAGTGCACGTTCGGAGGTACGGAGTGGCTCCGCGAAATTGTGATCACGTGACACGGGAAGGGCGGCTTGACGGGCGGGGTGTCGGTCTCGTCGACGCCGTCCACGATGATGAGCAGTCGCGGGCTGCCGGCGGGGTGGCGGTCCCCGGCGGAAGACGTGCCCGGCTCGTTCTCCACGGGCAGGAGAGACGTGACTCCTTCCACCTGTCGGTTGACTTCGACCATGTCGGTGGGACCGGTGTACCAGGCGATGTCGTAATTCCCCCGGTACCGGTAGGCGTACTCAAGAGCCAGCGCGGTCTTGCCGACCCCCGCCATGCCGCTCAGCGCGACAGTCACGTGCAGATCTCGGAATCGCCGCCAGAGGAGGAGGAGCTCACGGTCCCTTCCCACGAAGTCCTGTGCCCGCTTGGGCATTCTCCATACAGTGGGACGGGCATGGGGATACCTGACCAGGCGACGAGTTGTCTGTGCAGCGGGCGACGAGCTGTCCGCTCGGCTGCCCATGACCGCTTCCAGCGCATCGATGAGCCGCGTTCTGGCCTCATCCTCCTCCAGGCCCGCGAGATCGATCGCCACTTTGTCCGACAGCAGTGCGGAGGTGTCGAACTCGCATAGCTTGACGGGAATGATCCGCTTCAGAGCTTCCTCGGCCTCCACTATCCCTGCGAAGGACATCTCGTACTTCAGGCTTCGGTCGGCCTCAAGATAGTGCGGTGAGACGAGCACCAGAAGCCTGGCATTGCGCTGAAGTATCGACCGCCACACAAGGGCCCAGTTCGTTCCTGTAGCCGTATTCGTCTCCAGGAACACCCTCACGCCTGCAGCGGTCAGCTCTGCCGAGATCCACTCCGCCCAGTCACGGTCCTCGGAGGCGTAGCTGAGGTAGAAGTCGTATTCCGACTGTCGGTCGGGCCGGGACCGGTACTCCTGCCTGAGACGACGCCGAGTCGGTTCCTCCATGGCCACGCATCCTGTGACAGCGCCTTGTGTGAGATGTTCGGTAAGTCGTTCGCAGGCAGCGAGAACTGTGTCTTCCTGATGCGGCCGGTCTCCGATCGGGGCGAGCATCTCCTCGTACGCGTAGAAGCTCTTGTAGGGAACTTCGACATCTCCCCAATATGAGTCCGGCTCGGTCGAGGGATTGTGCCGGAGGGGTCTCTCGAAGCACCATCGTGCGTAGTCACGGCTTTCCTCGAGCCTGTCGGTCTCCCCGCTCTCGACGCGCATGGGCACGGGCAGGATACGGAGGGACGCTCCTTCCTGGCGCTGGCGCACCACGGACTCCGTCACCGACGCGCACCCGGAGATGCTCTGGTTGTTCATGGTGAAACACGCGACCAGCGTGTCCGGCATCTGGACGGTGCAGATGCCGGAGGTGTCGCTGAGCCCGGTCCTGCTGTCGATCAGAACGTAGTCGTAGGACTGGCGCATCCGGGCCTTCATCGATTCGATGAAGGCTCCCCCACCGAGCCGGTTGTAGAAGGCGTGCCAGTCGAAGCCATTGACCCGTGCGCCGAATGACTTGTTCTGCCTTCCGGCACCGAGGAGGTCGATGTTCCCCCGGCTGGGGAAATCCCACCGCAGGGACACAGCGTGACGTAACACGTCAGCATACGGTTCGTGCCAGTCCGGGGACTTGTCGCCCCGCGGGTCCAGTGTGGCAAAGGAGAAGTCCCAGAAGATGTCAAGGATTCCGGACGTGGCCTTCAGTTCCTTGTCGATGAGAAAAGGGTGGAAGTAGTGGTGCAGTCCGGGAGATTCCAGATCCCAGTCCACCGCGAGCACTGACCGGCCGTTGCTGGCGAGTATCCATGCCACGTTGGCCAAGGCCATCGTCCGGCCGGTGCCTCCTTTGTAGGAGTAGAAGGTGACGATCTCACCAGGTCCAGTGCCGTCCATGGGCCTACTCCGCTCCAGGTCCGTCGAGGTAGGGGCGTTGGACGAAGGCGTAGCCGGTGAGCCCCCGGGCCGGAGTGAACTCGCTGAAGACCAGCCTGGAGAGTTCGACGAGGACCTGCCGGACGCCGTCCTTGAAGGACGCTACGGTCTCCAGCGAGTGGCGGAAGGTGGGCATCTGGAATTTGGTGTGCCGGTTGAGGAGGGTCACCACCTCGGCGTGCAGGAGCTCGGCGTTGACTCTCGACTCGTCGTCCGCCACGCTCCGTGGGACCACCACGCCCACATTTACGGACAGTGTCCTGTCGTAGTCCCGAAGGGCTTTGCGACGACTTTCCATCTTTGTCGTCCAGGGATCCAGGATGATGATGGCGAGCTGATTTTCCGCCTCGGCGGTGTCGAGGAGTTCGAGTACTTCGTCATCGAATGGCCGGGGGTACGGGAGCAGGTTCATCTCACGTGCGACGTCGATCGCGTAGCCAACCACGGGATCCGGGGCATCCGGTTTGTACGGGGCCCAGTCGTCGGCTTGGTCGCCGTAGCACGAAGTGTCCTTCCGTACGGTCCCTATCTCCTTGCGAGTACTCGCTGCCACAGTCAGCGTGACATGTCTGGGGCCGGACGGCTCCGGATCGGAATCGTACGGAGCGGTGGGCTCGGGGGCACGCCTGTCGGTGTTCGGGGCGAGGAAGGCGTTGACCAGCGAGTCGATGTTTTCGGACACCTCATAGCGGGGGAGACGGCTGGCCTCGATCAGCTCCGTGACGCGCCTGCCGAGAGCGATTACGAATTCCGGGTAATCCACGTGGTACTTCTTTTTCAGTTGTACCATCTGGCGGAGCCCGCGCTCGGCGTACACTCTGCCCAATGCCGGGTCATGCGCCCATATGTCTGATGCCACTTTCGGGATCGCGGCGGCACCCTCCAGTCGGCATTTCTCCCACATGACGGGGATGATGAACTGGGGTGATTCCGAGCACGGCGTACTCTCGATGTGCATCCGTTGACGCTCGGCGAAGACCCACCACTCCTTGCCGCAGAAGTCGTTCGCGAAGTATCTGGGGGAAATCATGGCGAGGAAAACCTTGCAACTTCCCAAGGCGTCGGTCAATTCTTTGCGCCATTCTGTCGCCACGCGCATGCCCATGTACTGGTACCCGATGTCGTCGGCGGCCAATGTGGTGGTGTGTCGAATCTCATTGCACAGGTCCCCGAAGAAGTCCGTCACCAGATATGCATCGTTGTCCTCCCCGCAATAGCTGAGAAATATCTCGACCACGATGTCCCCCTGTCCCCACGCGTGCTTCCACGGTGATGAACACATGTCGCGCCTTCGTGATCTCATCGTCCCAGATCGCGGTCCGAGTGTCTCCCATTAGCCGACGACGGGGCGGCGCAATACGGCATTTTTGCTTCTGGCGACGTCGCTGACCGGCGCTGTGGGCTGCCGGAACCTCGTACGCACCCCTCTTCCCAGTCGCGCAGTTGTGCGGCTGTGTCAAGCATGACTAGCAAAGGCTCTCCCGTGAGTGGACGGGTGATGAGACGCCCGAAGCGTGGATGACCTTCCTGGCCGCCGGGGATCATGTGTTGAGGCGTCCGGCAGTGATCGGACGACGTCCGTCCCGTTGTGCCGACCGATGGCGGATCCGCGTCGGTACGTAACGGCGAAAGGACCGGATCGGTTCTTTCTCTTCCTTCCGGTCCGTTCGCCATGCTGATGGCATGAGCGAGACCGGGGAATCCTTGTGGAACACAGCCGTCGGGCCCTCCGACTACTCGGAGACGAATGATCGGTATCAGCAGGCGATACTTGAGCAGTACAAGCTTTGTGTGGAGATGGCCGACAGAGTCAGTTCTCGACGCGCTTTGACCAACACGTTCTTCCTCTCGTTCAACAGCGCGGTCGTGGCCGTGATCGCGGCGGTTTCGAGTCGGTCGTTGGCGGAGATGCCGCTCGTGCTGCTCCTGGCCGGATTGCTCATCCTGCTCGCCCAGTGCGCCGCGTGGTTCGTCATCGTGCGCTCCTACCGGCAACTCAACTCCGCGAAGTACACGGTGATCGGAGGGCTCGAGGACAGGCTGCCGGCGTACGCGTACTCACGTGCGGAGTGGAGGGCACTGGGTGAGGGGCGTGACTGGCGGAGGTACCTGCCCCTGACCCATGCCGAACAGTGGGTACCGATCATTTTCGCCGTGTCGTACATCGTGGGTTGCGGTGCCGTCGCGACCGCATGAGGCTGGCGTCGATGTTCGGTCGGCGAAGCCGTTCACGTCGGCACGACCACGACAGAGGGGCAACGACTCGGCGTGGCGTGCCTCGGACGGGATGTTGCCCGTGCGGCGTGGAGCGGACGTGGCCCGGCGTTGGGAGGGAGGTGTGCGGTAGAGTCCGCGGTCCGCTGTTGATCCGGGAGGGGTGCGCGACCGTGACGATCCTCGCGGTGACCGGGCACATGAACCTGACCGAGGACAGTATCCCTCTGGTGCGCGCGGCTCTGGACGAACTGCTCGAGCGCTATACGGGCGACGGCGAACTCGTTGGTGTCTCCTGTGTCGCCAAGGGGGCGGACTCCCTTTTCGCCGAGGCCGTCCTCGCCGCCGGCGGACGCCTGGTCGCCGTCATCCCCTGCCTCGAATACCGCGGGAACCATGTCGACGCCGACCACGTGACCATGTTCGAGCACCTCGTCGACGCCGCCGACGAAGTGCTCGTGCTCCCGTACGGGACGGCCGACAGACAGGCGTTCGAGGCAGCCAACGCCGTACTGCTGGAACGTGCCGACCGGCTCGTCGCAGTGTGGAACGGCGAAGCTCCGAGCGGCAAGGGCGGAGGAACCGCCGATGTGGTCTTCGCGGCTCGGGAGGCCGGCATCCCCGTCGACTTGGTGTGGCCGGAGGGAGCCGACCGCAGCTGAGCGGCTCGGCGGAACCGGGGACTCCCAGTGGGTCATCGAGTGCCAGTGAATGCGCAGCCGGACAGCCCCCGCCGTGAAACGGGAGAAGCCCCGTGCCCTCGCCCCGGCTCCCTACCGCTCGGCCCCAGATCCCGCAGTCGGCAAGACGTTCCTTCGTGCCGCTGCCGGTGGTGGCCGGCTGTGACGTGCTCCAAGGCCGCCGACGCCGCACTCGCTGCGGGCCCGGCCGGCTCACTTGCCGGTGCCGACCGGATCGACCCTGATGCCGTCGGAGGCGGAGCCGTCGGAGACGGGCACGTTGATGTCGACGGGCAGGGAATGGGAGTGGGTCTCGTCGGGCGGGGTGACCACGAGGGTGGTGTAGGTGACCCCGGAACCGCCGGAGGTGTTCGGCGGGTAGTACAGCTGGAAGTTGGTCTCCCCGCCGGGCTCGATGGTGACCAGCGGCGCGGCGCGGTCGCTGCGGGCAGCGCTGACGGTGCCGTCCTTGCCCTTGAGGTCGACGCCGGGGAAGCCCTGGAGGGCGCAGTCGGCGGAGCCGTTGTTCTTGAGGCTGACGACGATGACGCCCTCGCCCATCCCGTGCGTCTGGCGGAAGCCGAGCCGGGAGGTCTTGCAGGTGCCGGTCGCGGCGGGGGTGGCTGCATGTGCGCCGGAGGAGCCGGAGGAGCCGGAGGAGCCGGAGGAGGCCGAGGCGGCCGGGGCCTCGGACCTGGCGGAGCCGTCCGTGCTCGCGGTGGTTCCCGCGGTGCTCGCGCCCGTGTCCGCGCTCGCGCCGCTGTCCCCGGCGCCCTGGGAAGAGGCCGAGGCGTTCGCGCTCGCCGAGGTGCCGTCGCCGCTCTGGCAGGCGGTGAGGGAGAGGCCGGCCGTGAGGGCCAGGGCCAGGGCCGGGAGGTTGCGGATGCGCATGATGTCCCCTCCTTGTCGGGGAGTGAGCCCACCGGGGACGGGGACTCACGCAGCGGTCGAGACGTCCGACTCGGCGAGTGCCTAATGTGTGGCAGTTACAAACACCCGTCCGCCATGCCTGTCTTCATCCCTGCCCCGCACAACGGCACCACAGCCGTACGCTGCCCGAGCGTTTCCTCCCGTACGGCCGCCCACGCCACCGCCCCGGTGGTCTCCACGTACAGGCCGCGGGAGGCCAGGTCGCGCTGCGCGTGCCGGATCCGGTCGTCCGTGACCGTGAGGAAGGTGCCGCCGGACTCCCGCACCGCCCGCAGGATCTGCCGGGCCCTCGGCGGGCGGGGGATCGCGATGCCCTCGGCCAGGGTGGGGGCCGTCGCCGGCGGGGCCGCTCCGGGCAGGTCGTCCGCGCCCTCGGCCCAGGCGTGGGCGAGGGGTGCGACCGGGGCCGCCTGCACCGCGTACAGGGCGGGCCGCCGGTCGATCAGGCCGGCCGTGTGCAGTTCGGCCACCGCCAGCGCGGCGCCCAGCAGCAGCGTGCCGTTGCCCACGGGAAGGACGAGGATGTCGGGGAGGCGGCCGCCGAGGTCCTCCCACAGCTCGTGGACGTAGGTCTTCGTACCGTGCAGGAAGTACGGGTTGTGCACGTGGGACGCGTAGAAGACGCCCTCCGCGACGGCCGCCTCCCGGGCCGCCCGCGCCGCCGCCTCGCGGTCGCCGTCCACCACGTGCGGCCGCGCGCCGTGCGCCGCGATCTGCTCCAGCTTCTTCGGCGAGGTGCCGGAGGGGACGTACACCGTGCAGGGCAGCGCGGCCCGTGCGCAGTACGCGGCGACGGCCGTGCCCGCGTTGCCGCTGCTGTCGGCGATCACCTGCCGGGGCCGCAGCCGCAGCGCCAGCTCGGCCAGCATCACCGCGCCCCGGTCCTTGAACGACAGTGTCGGCGTCAGGAAGTCCAGTTTGGCCGAGACGCCGTCCGCCAGTTCCACGAGCGGGGTGCGGCCCTCGCCCAGGGAGACCGTGGGGGCCGGCAGCGGCAGGCACTCCGCGTACCGCCAGAGCGAGTTGACCCGTCCGGCGAGCGACTTCAGCGGGGCGGGCGTGGGGGCGAAGTCGAGGTCCAGCGGGCCCCGGCAGGCGGGGCACCACCCGGCGAGCGAGTCCGAGGGGACGCGTGTTCCGTCGACGGGGCAGAAACAGTCCGGCAGAGGCTTCATGGGCGCAGCGTAGTTGCGGATCCGGGCGTTTCGTGGCGGTGTGTCACGTTCCCCGCGACGGGTGTCCGCGCGTCGCCGGGCGGTCGTCCCGTGTGCGCCGCCCGCCCGCGTCCCGTCCCCGTTCGTCCCGCGCTTAACATTCGCCCAAGTCGTACATCAGTTCCCGTATCCGGCATCCCGTAACGCCGACGAACGAGAGGCAACGGCACCCGTGGCCATACCCCCGCCCCCAGGGCCCCGACAGCCCCAGGGCCCGTACCCGCCGCCCTTCCCGCAGGGCCCGGTGCCGCCGCCTTCCGGTCCCCTTCCGCCGCCTCCTCCGGGGGCGGCACAGCCGTACCCTCATCCGCCGCACCCCCACCAGCCCTGGCCGCCGGGCTACGGCGGTCCGCACGGCTCGCGCCCGCCCGTCAACGGCCTCGCCATCGCCGCGCTCGTGCTCGGCCTCCTGTGCTTCCTGCCGTTCGTCGGGCTGGTCCTCGGGATCGTCGCGCTCGCGCAGATCCGGAGGAGGGGCGAGCGCGGCAGAGGCATGGCGGTCAGCGGGATCGCGCTGTCCGCCGCCGGCACCCTCCTGCTGGTGGCGGCCTTGGCGACGGGCGGGGCCCGGTCCTTCTGGGAGGGGTTCGAGGAGGCGGCGCGCGCGGACGGCGGCACCTTCTCGGTCGACGTGGGCGAGTGCTTCGACGCGCCGGGCGGCTCCCTGGAGGGGTACACGTACGACGTCGACACGGTGCCGTGCGAGGGGAAGCACGACGGCGAGGTGTTCGCCGTCTTCGACCTGCCGGGCGGCGACTGGCCCGGCGACGACGAGGTCGGAGAGGCTGCCGCCGGCCAGTGCTACGTACTGGCGGACGCGTACATCATGGACTCCTGGGCCTGGCCGTCCGACGTGGACGTGTACTACTTCCAGCCCACGCGGCAGAGTTGGGGACTCGGCGACCGCGAGATCAGCTGTGTGTTCGGCAGCACGGACGCGGGGAAGAACCTGACGGGCTCGCTGCGCGCCGACGGGACGACGCTGGACGCGGACCAGCTGGCGTACCTGGAGGCGGACGCCGTGCTGTACGAGGCCCTGTTGCGCGAGCCCGCGGACCACCCCGTCGACGAGGCGCTGGAGGACTACAAGGACTGGGCGTCGGAGGTCGACGCGGCCATCGGCGAGCAGATCGGGATGTTGCGCGGGCACGACTGGCCCACGGACCTCGCCGGTCCGGTGGCCGGTCATGTGCAGGCCCTGGAGAGCGCCCGCGCTGAGTGGGCGAGGGCGGCGCTGGCGACCGACGCCGACACCTACTACGAGCACTACGACGCGGGCTTCTCGCTCTTCGAGGGCGCCAGGACGGTCACCGCGCGCGAGGCTCTGGGCCTCGCCGCGACACCGCCTGTGTACGCGGACGAGTCCTCCGAGGGCTACGGCGCGGGGGACGACGGAGCGGGCGGCCTCGGTACGGAGGTGTGACGGGGACGGCGGCGGGGAGAAAGCGCCTGGGTATGCCTCCGCCCGGCATATGTCATCACATCGAGTGATTGTCTGGCCTCTGCTTGCACGGCACAACCCATGGTTGCCACGCTGTTGCTGTCTGTACAAGTTGATGGGAGCGGCCCGTGACATTCGGTGAGCAGCCGGCGTACCTGCGCGTTGCGGGGGACCTCCGCAAGAAGATCGTCGACGGTTCACTCCCGCCCCACACCCGTCTTCCGTCGCAGGCCCGCATCAGGGAGGAGTACGGCGTCTCCGACACGGTCGCGCTGGAGGCGCGCAAGGTGCTCATGGCCGAGGGACTCGTCGAGGGCCGCTCCGGGTCCGGTACGTACGTGCGGGAGCGGCCCGAGCCCCGCCGGGTCGCCCGCTCCGGGTACCGGCCCTCCAGCGGTGCCACGCCCTTCCGCCAGGAGCAGGCCGACTCCTCCGCGCGCGGCACCTGGGAGTCGCACAGCGAGCAGACGGTGGCGAGCGCCGCCGTCGCGGAGCGGCTGGGCATCCGGTCCGGCGACCGCGTGATGTGCACCAAGTACCTGTTCCGGGACGCCGGCGAGGCGATGATGCTGTCCACGTCGTGGGAGCCGCTCGCCGTCACCGGCCGTACGCCGGTGATGCTGCCCGAGGAGGGGCCGCTCGGCGGCATGGGCGTCGTCGAGCGCATGGCGGCGATCGACGTGATCGTGGACAACGTCACCGAGGAGGTCGGCGCCCGCCCCGGCCTCGCGGAGGAACTGCTCGCGCTGGGCGGGGTGCCCGGACATGTCGTCCTGGTCGTCCGGCGCACGTACTACGCCTCGGGCCGCCCCGTGGAGACGGCGGACGTGGTGATTCCGGCGGACCGTTACCAGGTGGCCTATCACTTGCCGGTGAAGTAACCGGGGAGCGCGGCGGGCGGGGGCGTCCGGGCGGAGTCCCGTCGTCGGGATCCGGTGGTGCCGAGGTCGTCAAGTCGCCCTCTGGGCGCCGTAGTTGGAATCTGGCCGTTCTTGCGGAAGTACTTCGGAGCGTACGGCTTCCGCTCCGTCGCTGCTCCCCGCAGTTCGCCCGCCGCTTGCCGAAGCGCCCGGGGGGCGCAAAAGAGGCGGTCGGCGGCGCGTTCGGTCGGATGAGCCCTCCCCGTTCTGGCCGGTTGCGTACCTCTTCGTGAGAAGTCGTGTGCGCTGAGTGAAGGCTAGGCGTACGCTCAGGCATATGCGGATCGCGGTTTCGGTAGGTGGGGCACGGCGAGAGCCGGGACAGGGAAGTGGAGGGACGCGATGAACGACAGCACGACCACTCTTCCCTGGCTCGTCGTCAGGCAGGACGACAACGGCAATCGCTACCGCGTGGGCCGGTACGCGACTCGGGCCGAGGCGCAGAAGATCGCGGACAGTCTCGACACCAGTGGGCAGCCCAAACGGCTCTACTGGGTGGAGAACGTCGGGCAGAGCAGGCACAACGGCGGCGCCTGAGCGACCCCCTCCGGTGTGTGCGGCAGCCCCGTGGCCGGTGTGTGCGGCATCCCGCCGGACGTGCGTCCGGCTCCGTCCGGGTTCCGTGGGGGGACCCGTCCGGCTCACGTAGGCTCCCGCGCATGACCGAACCGATCGTGGTGGTGGGAGCCGCCCTGCTGAACGGCGGGCGTCTGCTCGCCGCGCGTCGCAGTGCACCGCCCGAGCTGGCCGGCCGCTGGGAGCTTCCCGGCGGCAAGGTCGAGCCCGGTGAGACCCCCGAGCAGGCCCTCGTCCGGGAACTGCGCGAGGAACTCGGTGTCGAGGCGCAGCCGGCCGAACGCGTGCCGGGTGAATGGCCCCTGAGATCCGACCTCGTCCTGCGGGTGTGGACCGCCCGTCTCCTGTCCGGTGAACCCAGACCGCTCGAGGACCACGACGAGCTGCGCTGGCTGACCCCTGACGAGGTGTGGGACGTCGAGTGGCTGGACCAGGACGTACCGGCCGTCATGGAGACGGTGCGGCTGGCATGGGGGAGGGAGGGCTCGCAGGCACGCTGAGGGGTGCCACGGAGTGGGCCCCGTCGTGTCGCGCCGTCCGTGCTTCCGTGCTCCCCCCGCCGACGGGAAGCATGGGACTTCCCGGTCGTGCTCCCTCTACGCCGTTCGTGCCACAGTGCGCTCGCGTGCGCGGTACTGGGCAACCGATATCGGGTATGTGGCAATTAACCCCGTTAAACCGGACACCCTCCGCTGCTGGCCTGGGAAGTGATCGGCGTGATCGACACCGAAGGCGACTGCGCCACCTGGTCGTTCCCGGCCGAGCCAGGCGCCGTACGCTCCGCCCGCAACGCCGTACGCGAGCGGCTGTGCGCCTGGGGGCTCGGATCGGTCGCCGACGTCGCCGCCCTGCTCGTGAGTGAGCTCGTGACCAATTCGCTGCGGCATGCGACAGGACCCATCGGTGTGCGACTCGTGCGCCCCGCCGGCCCCCTGGGCGTCCTTCTGGTCGAGGTCTCCGATCCGCTGCGCGACCCGCCCCGCGAGCGAACGGCGAGCCCCGACGACGAGAGCGGCCGCGGTCTGCTGCTCCTGGCCCGCTCCTCGCGGGCCTGGGGCACCCGTCCGGAGGAGGCCGGCAAGACCGTGTGGTTCGAGCTGGCCGTGCCCGGCTGAAGCACGTTGCGTGACGGGGAGGCTCCCCGGGGCGCACGGCGAGCGTCGGATTCAGGCCAGCGGAGTCACCGGAGGTCTTTGGTTGGAGGGGGCACCACCTGGTTAGAAGACTGGGAGTATGGCCCGGCGGGTCCAAAAACCATCGGGACCGTGCTGTGATCGTGAACACCGTGTCGTGCGGCCCCGTAGTGCTGGATACTGCGGGCAGCCGCCCCCGGTGACCGAAGCCGGACGCGGTGAGCTGGAGGGGACGGTTCGCGTGAGCGAGATACCAGCGAAGGCCACGGAGTCGGAGGACCCGTCGGACGGCGCGAGGGACGAGGCCGCGAGCGGTGCCGTCGCGGGCGGACCACGCGGCGGCACGCGTGGCAGAGGGGATCGCACGACGGCCCGCAGGTCTGATGACACGAGCCACGACGCGGACACGGCTCACCGCACGCCCCCGCGCCGGGCGAAGGGCGCACGCCGCGACGCGGCCGGCGGCGCCGCGGGCCACGACGCACCCCGCGGGGAGAGCCGCCGCGCCGCCGCCGCGGACGGTGAGGGCTCCGGTGCCGCGGGGCACGACGCCCCTGCCCGTACGGGCCACCGCGCCGCACCCGCGCCCCCGGACACCGCACCCGGCACGGACCACGCCCCCGGCCTCCCGGCCGCCCGCCCCGCGCCCCCGGGCCCCGCCGCCCCGGACCACGGCGCGGTCCGCGTCCCGTCCGGCGAGGTCCCCGGCGAGTTCGTCTGGCAGACCAGTCCGCCCGGCTCCATGTACGACTACGTCAAGGTCGCCTCCTTCTCGATCGGCCCCGACGGGCTCGTCGACCAGTGGAGCCTGCGCGCCGAGCAGCTCTTCGGCGTCCCCGCGGAGCGCGCCGTCGGCATGGACCCGATCGTGGCCTTCGTCGCGCCCGACCTGCACGACCGCGGTCAGCGCAAAATGGCCGAAATCCTCGACGGCCGTGAGTGGACAGGAGTCATTCCCTTCCGTACGCCCGGGCCGGACGGAGAGGAGGGGCTGGCCGAGGTCTATGTGATGCCCACCACTACGGACGACGGTGAACGGGCCGCCGTCTGCATCGTGGTGGACGTGCGGGCCCTCCGCCGGATCGAGACGGACCTCGCCGCCTCACAGGCGATTTTCGGCCAGTCCCCGTTCGGCTTCCTGCTCATCGACACCGATCTGCGGGTACGCCGTGCCAACGAACGTTTCGCCTCGCTGTTCGGCGGCGCTCCCCACGAGCACCGCGGGCGCAGCGTCCGCGACTACCTGACCTCGCCGGAGGCCGAGCGCGTCACCGCGACCCTGCGCCGGGTCCTGCGGACCGGCGAGTCGATCACGGACATGCACATCACGGGCTTCACGCCCGGTTCGGACGAGCGCCGGCACTGGTCCGTCAACCTCTACCGCGTGCACAGCGGCTCCGGCCGTCCCATCGGCGTCGCCTGGCTCGGCACCGACGTCACGGACCGCCGCACCGCCGCCCGCGAGGCCGCCGCCGCCCGGCGCAACCTCGCCCTGCTGAACGAGGCCGGCGCCCGGATAGGCAACTCCCTCGACCTGGAGACCACCGCCCGCGAACTCCTCGACGTCGTCGTCCCCGGCTTCTGCGACCTCGCCAGCGTCGACCTCTACCAGGGCCTCCTGGTGGGTGACGAGACCCCGCCCGGCCTCGCCGACGGCAGCGCCGAACTGCGCCGCGTCGCCTACGCGTCCGCCGTCTCCGACGCGCCGTTCGTCGGCGGCCCGACACCCGTCTCGCTCGGCGCGGTCCACCACTACCCCTTCAACTCCCCGTGCGCGGACGCCCTGCGCACCGCCCGCCCCCAGCACGTCCCCGCCGAGGACAGCCGCCTCGTCCAGTCCACGCTGGCCGTCCCGATGGTCGCCCACGACACGGTGGTCGGACTCGTCCAGTTCTCCCGTACGAAGGGCAGCGAGCCGTTCGGACAGCGGGACCGCGAACTCGCGATGGAACTGGCCGCGCGCGCGGCGGTCTGCATCGACAACGCCCGCCTGTACCGCCGCGAGCACCAGCGCGCGCTGATCCTGCAGCGGTCCCTGCTGCCACCGGGCGACCCCGTGGCGTCCGGCCTGGACATCGCCTGCCGCTACCTGCCCGGCAACGCGGCCACCGAGGTCGGCGGCGACTGGTTCGACGTCATCGAACTCCCCGGGCACCGCACGGCGCTGGTCGTCGGCGACGTGATGGGCCGCGGACTGCGCGCCGCGGTCGCCATGGGCGAACTCCGCACCGCCGTCCGTACCCTGGCCCTGCTCGACCTCGAACCCGCCGAGGTGCTCTCGGCGCTGGACGAGATCGCGCGCGGCCTCGGCAGGCCCGGTGGTGGCGCGTCCGAGGCGTTCGGCTCGCAGGGAGGCGTCCGGCAGGCCTCCCGCACGGCCCGCCGGCCCCGGGACGCGGACCTCTCCGAGGTGTACCTCGCCACCTGCGTGTACGCGGTGTACGACTCGGTGACCCGCCGCTGCACCTTCGCCAACGCCGGCCATCTGCCGCCCGTGCTGGTCGAGCCCGGTGAGCAGGCGCTGATGCTGGACGTCCCGCCGGGCATGCCGCTCGGCGTCGGCGGGGAGCCCTTCGAGGAGGTGGAGGTCGAACTGCCCGAGGGCGCCCTGCTCGCGCTCTACACGGACGGGCTCGTCGAATCGCGGGACCACCCGCTGGACGAGGGGCTCCAGGCGTTCGTCGGGGCGCTCACCGATCCGTCCCGCCCCCTGGAGGACGTCTGCGACGGGGTCCTCAGCACCCTCGACACCCATCACGGCGAGGACGACATCGCGCTGCTGATGGCGCGCGTCCAGGGGCTGCCGACCGAGTCGGTGGGGGACTGGACGCTGCCCCGCGAGCCCCGCAGCGTGGGCCGCGCCCGTGAGTACGCCCGCGCACAGCTGCTGTCATGGGACCTGGAACCCCTGGTGGACACCACGGAGTTGCTGGTCAGCGAGCTGGTCACCAACGCCCTGCGGTACGGCGAGGGCGACATCCGGCTGCGGCTGCTGCTGGACCGGACGCTGGTGTGCGAGGTGTGGGACGCGGGGCTCGTGCAGCCGCGCCGCCGCCGTGCCCGGGACACCGACGAGGGCGGCCGCGGGCTGCAACTGGTCCAGCTGCTCTCCGCGGCCTGGGGTTCCCGGCGGACGCCGCGCGGCAAGACGGTGTGGTTCGAACTGCCGCTGCCCGACGGCGACACGAGCCTCACGGACCCGGCGGAAGCGCTGCTGAGCCTGTTCTAGAGCCGGTCCGCCACCGTTCTCCGCCTCCGGGTCGCGGGCCCGCCGTAGCAGGCGGGCCCCCGGAGACCGTCCGTGCTCCCGGGCCCGCCGGCGAGGAGGACGCCGCCCAGCAGGGCGGCGCCGAGGCCGTCCCCGAGCGGCCCGTCGTCCGGGGCCTCGTACGACCGTACGTCCTGTTCGGCCGACTCCCGGGCCTGCCCCGCGAGGAGACCGGCGCGCCGTGCCTCGGCGAGCGGGGAGCCGCCGCGCCCGGACCCGGGCGGCGGGGCGCCGTCCCGGGCCCGTACGAGATGCCGTTCCGCCTCCGCGAGCCGGGTCCGCGCCTCGCTGCCGACCGCGCCGCGCCGCGTGGTGACGAGGTCCCGCGCCGCCGCCACCGCGCTGTCCGCCACCAGCAGGGCCGCGGCCCGCAGCGCGGCACCGTCCGGCTCGTGGGGCAGCCCGTCCGCGCCGACGCCGGGTACCGCCCCGACGAGGCGGCGCAGGGCGTCCAGCGGGTCGTACGGCTCGTCGGCCGCCGTCTCCCGGCGCACGTCCGCGACGACCCCGTCGGCCGTACGGTGCGCGGCCGCGTCGTCCAGCGTTCCCGGCAACAGCGCCACCGCCGCCGCCAGTTCGTCCGCCAGCCGGTCCACCGCGGTCACGAGGGCGTCCGCCTGGTGCACGGCGCCCTCCGCGGCCCGCAGCCGCGGCGCGGCCGTCGCGAGGTCGCCCCGGCCGAGGGCCTGCCGGGTCCGGTTGAGCTGGGAGGTGGCGAACACCAACCGCTCCCTGGCCTGGCCGACGTGGTCCGCGACGGGCCGGCTCGCGCCGGGCGCGTACCGCTCGCCGAGGCCGATGAGCGCCCCTCCGGCCCGTCTGACGCGGTCGGTCAGCTCCTGGAAGCGGTCCTCCGCGTACTCCAGCGCACCGACCGGATCGCGCTCCAGCGCACGGAGCTGGTCGAACGCGGGCGCCTGCGCGTCGAGCCGGCGCCCTGCCCCCGCGCACCGTTCGACGATCTCCGTGAGGGCCCGCCGACCGTCCTCGGCGGACAGCCGGTCGGCGGCGTCGTCGAGCAGTTGCCGCAGCCGGAACGCCGCCGCCAGCTCACCCCGCGCGCTCTCCAGCGCCCGGGCGAAGGGCCGCGCCGCCCCGTCGCCGTGGCACCCCGCCACGAAGGCGAGCTCCTCGGCGCTCGTCCGCACGCTGTCGTCGGTCTCGACGAGCAGCCGCCGCCCCCGCCGCTCCAGCTCGGCCGACGGCACGTCCGGCTCGACGGCGGCCGCCGGTGTCGTACGCGACATGGTGCGCCGTCTCCGCCGTACCCGCGCGTACACGGCGGCCGCCCCCGCGGTCCCCGCCGCGGCCACCGGCAGCACCAGGTCCGCGGTCACCGGCCCGTCCCCGGCCTCCTCACCGGGACCGGCAGGGGAGGCCACGGCGGACGCCCCCGGCCCCGCGCGCACCTGCTCCGTCCCGCCCGGGTCCGCGCCGAGCGGCAGCACCATGCACAGCCACCCCAGCGCCGCGGCCCCGCCGAACACGGCGAGCGCCGCCCGCGCCCGCAGGTGCCGGGAAGCGCCGCCCACCCGTCTGCGACCCAGGGACGACATCACATTCCGGAGCATAGGAACGCGGCAGCGGGCCCGCGACCGGAGTGCGCCGTTGCGGGGGCGCCGCCGGGGCGCTCAGCCGGCCGAGGAGCGCCTTCGGATCTTCGAGCCCAGCCACACCAGCGGGTCGTACTTGCGGTCCACGGCCCGTTCCTTCAGCGGGATCAGCGCGTTGTCCGTGATCTTGATGCCCTCCGGGCAGACCTCGGTGCAGCACTTGGTGATGTTGCAGTAGCCGAGCCCGTGCTCGTCCTGCGCCGTGCGCTTGCGGTCCAGGCCCGTGTCGGCCGCCGCGTCCAGCGGGTGCATGTCCAGCTCCGCCACCCGCATCAGGAAGCGCGGGCCCGCGAACGCCGGTTTGTTCTCCTCGTGGTCGCGGACGACATGGCAGGTGTCCTGGCACAGGAAGCACTCGATGCACTTGCGGAACTCCTGCGGGCGGTCCACGTCCTCCTGCTGCATGCGGTACTCGCCGGGGAGCAGGTCCCTGGGCGGGACGAAGGAGGGGATCTGGCGCGCCTTGGCGTAGTTGAAGCTCACGTCCGTCACCAGGTCCCGGACCACGGGGAACGCCCGCAGCGGGGTGATCGTGACCGTCTCGTCGCGGCCGAACACCGACATACGGGTCATGCACATCAGGCGGGGCCGGCCGTTGATCTCCGCCGAGCAGGAGCCGCACTTGCCCGCCTTGCAGTTCCAGCGGACGGCCAGGTCGGGCGCCTGGGTGGCCTGGAGGCGGTGGACGATGTCCAGGACCACCTCGCCCTCGTTGACCTCGACCCGGAAGTCCTGGAGGTCACCGCCCCCGGTGTCGCCCCGCCACACCCTGAAGCGTGCCTGATAGCTGGTGCTCACTCGTACAGCTCCTCTTCGGCGAGGTACTTGACCAGCTCCTCCTTCTCGAAGAGGGCGAGCAGGTCGGGGCGGATGGGTTCGGTGTCCTCACGGGTGAGGGCGATCTGGCCGCGCACCGGGTCGGTGGCCGCGAGCCCGTCCGTGGGGTCGGTGAGGGAGCAGAGCAGATTGACGCGGCGCCACGCGCGCTCCATCGTCGGGTGGTCCTCCCGGGTGTGGCCGCCGCGCGACTCGGTGCGCTCCAGTGCGGCGCGCGCCACGCATTCGCTGACCAGCAGCATGTTCCGCAGGTCCAGCGCGAGGTGCCAGCCCGGGTTGAACTGGCGGTGCCCCTCCACCCCGGCCCGGCGCGCCCGCACCCTGAGGTCCGCGAGCTTCTTCAGGGCCTCGCGCATCTCGCCCTCGCGGCGGATGATGCCGACCAGGTCGTTCATGGTCTGCTGGAGCTCCTGGTGCAGGGTGTACGGGTTCTCCGGCGGGCGTCCGGGCTCCGCGCCCGCGATGTGGCCCTCCGCGGAGAACGGGCGCAGGGCCTCCGCGGCCGCCGCGTCGATCTGGCCCGAGTCCACCGTGGGACGCTCGCCGAGCTCAGCCGCGTACGCCGCCGCGTGCAGCCCGGCGCGCCGCCCGAAGACCAGCAGGTCGGAGAGCGAGTTGCCGCCCAGCCGGTTGGAGCCGTGCATGCCGCCCGCGACCTCACCGGCCGCGAACAGGCCGGGCACCCCGCGCGCCGCCGCCGTGTCGGAGTCGACGGCGACGCCGCCCATCACGTAGTGGCAGGTCGGCCCGACCTCCATCGCCTCCGCCGTGATGTCGACGTCGGCGAGCTCCTTGAACTGGTGGTACATGGACGGCAGCCGGCGCTTGATCACCTCGGCGGGCATGCGCGTCGACACGTCCAGGAAGACCCCGCCGTGCGGGGAGCCGCGGCCCGCCTTCACCTCGGCGTTGATGGCGCGGGCGACCTCGTCGCGGGGGAGCAGCTCGGGCGGGCGCCGGTTGTTGTCCGGGTCGTCGTACCAGCGGTCGCCCTCGTCCTCCGACTCGGCGTACTTCTCCTTGAAGACGTCGGGGATGTAGTCGAACATGAACCGCTTGCCCTCGGAGTTGCGCAGCACCCCGCCGTCCCCGCGCACCGACTCGGTGACGAGGATGCCCTTCACCGACGGCGGCCAGACCATGCCCGTCGGGTGGAACTGCACGAACTCCATGTTCAGCAGCGGCGCCCCGGCGAGCAGCGCCAGCGCGTGCCCGTCGCCCGTGTACTCCCACGAGTTCGACGTCACCTTGAACGACTTGCCGATCCCGCCGGTGGCGACCACCACGGCCGGGGCCTCCAGCACGAAGAAACGGCCGCTCTCGCGCTCGTAGGCGAACACGCCCGACACCCGGCCGCCGTCCTTGAGGACCCGGGTGACCGTGCACTCCTGGAACACCTTCAGCCGGGACTCGTAGTCTCCGGTCTCCCGGTGGTCCTCCTGCTGGAGGGAGACGATCTTCTGCTGGAGGGTGCGGATCAGCTCCAGGCCGGTGCGGTCGCCGACGTGCGCGAGGCGCGGGTACTCGTGCCCGCCGAAGTTGCGCTGCGAGATCCGCCCGTCCTTCGTGCGGTCGAACAGGGCGCCCCACGTCTCCAGCTCCCACACCCGGTCGGGGGCCTCCTGGGCGTGCAGCTCGGCCATGCGCCACTGGTTGAGGAACTTGCCGCCGCGCAGGGTGTCCCGGAAGTGGACCTGCCAGTCGTCGCCGCTGTTGACGTTGCCCATGGCGGCCGCGATGCCGCCCTCCGCCATCACCGTGTGAGCCTTGCCGAACAGCGACTTGCAGATCACGGCCGTACGGGCGCCGCGTTCGCGGGCCTCGACCGCGGCGCGCAGACCGGCACCGCCGGCCCCCACCACGACGACGTCCCATTCCTGACGGTCGACCACGGACATCAGAAGGCCCACTCATTTCTTTCGGTCGATTTCAGTTGAAGCGCGCTGATTCGGCTGAAGCGCTGATTCGGTCGCAGCGCGTCAGGAGAAACGCGTCAGAAGAAGCGCGGATCGGCGAAGACACCGGAGGCGACGAGATAGACGTAGAAGTCGGCGAGAGCGACGCTCACCAGCGACGTCCACGCCAGCAGCATGTGCCGGGCGTTCAGCCGCCCGACGAACTGCCACATCCGGTAGCGCACGGGGTGCTTGGAGAAGTGCTTGAGCTTTCCGCCGACGATGTGCCGGCAGGAGTGGCAGGAAAGCGTGTACGCCCAGATCAGCACGATGTTCACGAGGAAGACCAGGGTGCCGAGGCCCATGTGGCCCCAGGCGTAGGTCTCGTCGCGGAAGGCCAGCACGGTGTCGTAGGTCAGGATGCCGGCGACGAGGATCGCCGCGTAGAAGAAGTACCGGTGCAGGTTCTGCAGGATCAGCGGGAAGCGGGTCTCGCCGGTGTACTTCTTGTGCGGCTCGGCCACCGCGCAGGCCGGCGGGGACGCCCAGAAGCCCCGGTAGTAGGCCTTGCGGTAGTAGTAGCAGGTCAGGCGGAAGCCGAGCGGGAAGACCAGGATGATGAGGGCGGGGGAGAGGCCCCACCAGCCGCCCAGGACCTCCCAGTTGGGGCCCGCCCGCATGGGCGCGCAGTTCTCCGCCAGGCAGGGGGAGTAGAACGGCGAGACGTACGGGGCGGCGTAGTAGTACTCGTTCGCGAAGGCCCGCCAGGTCGAGTACACGACGAAGGCCAGCAGGCCCGCGGCGGTGGCGGCGGGCGCCAGCCACCAGCGGTCGGTGCGCAGATGGGGGGCGGCGATCGCGGCGCGCGAACCGGTGCGCACACCGCCGCGGTTCGCGGTGTGGTGGGTGTCGCCGCTCGTGTCGCTGTTCGTCTGAGGTTCCGTACCAGTGGCCAACTCATGACTCCGGTCGGGGGCGGGCGGGGGTGCGAGGGGCGTGGGGCTCAGGGTGCGCGGCGGTCGCGGCCGCCGAGGCCCTCGTCGTCGGAGTCCGTCCACAGGGAGCTGTCGTACGGCGTGTCGGGGACGGGGACGAGTTCGGGACGCAGCGGTGGGGACAGCGTGGGAGCGGCCTCGCGCAGCAGGGCGAGGCTCTCGCGCAGATGATCGGCGTCGGTGCGCACGCGGCGCATCTCCAGTCCACCGCCGAACTGCTGTTCCAGGCGGCGGACCGTCCGGAACAGATCGTCCAGGCAGCGCTGGACCGACGTCAGGTCGTCGTGAACGGACATGGCTGGTCCTCACTTCCGCGGGCGCGGGGTCCCAAGGCGGCACCGTTCATGCGCCTGCGAGTGTCGCGCGTCACACGACTCCCTGTGAAGGCGTGTGCACGGATTGGTGGCTCACGGGCCGCCGAATGCGCCGGTACGGCTGAATCCGACAGGCGGGCGGGGCGGGGCGCGGGCGCGAGGGCCGGGGGCGGGCACCGGCGCGTTGCGCCGCACGGGTGGTGTCGGGGCGGCCGCCCGCCGTGCCTCCCACGACGGAAGAATTCTTTCCCCTTCAGTGGGCCCCGTCCGTGTCGGTCCGCCGTCGGTCTGATCAGCAGATGATCGGACACTGCGCGGGACCGGTGGCGCGGCGGAGCGATGGCCCGGAGGAACGAGGAGCTGCGGATGTCCCACGACCACCGTGTCGGGTCGCGCGCGGTGACGCGCTCGGCGGCGTTCCTCGCCGCCGGGCTGCTCACCGTGCCCCTGCTGACCGCGTGCGGGGAGAAGGACGCGGCCGGCCGGCCCCTCGCCGGGCAGGACACCGCCCCCGCGTCCCGGGGCCGGATCGCCGACGGAGGCACCCTGCGGTGGGCCGTCGACGCGGTGCCGGAGACGTTCAACACCTTCCAGGCGGACACCGACGCCACCACGTCCCGGGTCGCCCAGGCCGTCCTGCCGTCCCTGTACCGGCTGGACGCGAACGGGCGGCCGGAGCGGAACGCGGACTACCTGGAGTCCGCGAAGGTCGTCGACCGCGAGCCCAAGCAGGTGGTGGTCTACAGGCTCCACCAGCAGGCGGTCTGGAGCGACGGCCGGGAGATCGGCGCCGCCGACTTCGCCGCCCAGTGGCGCGCCCTGTCCGGCAGGGACTCCGCGTACTGGACGGCCCGCAACGCCGGGTACGACCGGATCCAGAAGGTCGAACGCGGCGCCAGCGACCTGGAGGTGCGGGTCACCTTCGGCAGGCCGTACGCCGACTGGAAGTCGCTGTTCTCACCGCTGTACCCGAAGCAGGTGACCGGGACGCCGGACTCCTTCAACGACGGGGCGCGGCGGAAGCTGAAGGTCACCGCCGGGCCCTTCGCGCTCCAGGGCGTGGACCGCGAGAGCGGTGAGGTCACCCTCGTCCGCAGCCCGCGCTGGTGGGGCCGGACCGCCAAGCTGCAACGGCTCGTGCTGCGCGCCGTGCCCCGGGACGAGCGGCTGAAGGCGCTGCTCAAGCGCGAGGTCGACCTGGCGGAGGTGGACCCGGACCAGGCCCGGCGGATCTCCCTGGCCGGCCGGAGCGGCGGTCAGGCACTGACCCGGGGTCCCGGGGCGGGCCTGACCCCGGCCGCGGCGCTGCGCTCCTGGGCCGTCGCGCACGGGTCCGACGAGGCGGCCGCCGACGAGGAGACGGACGCCCGCCACCGGCTGCGGGCGGCCCGCGCCCGGTACGCCGCGCAGCAGTCCGCCCTGCGCGGCTACACGGTCCGCAAGTCACTGGAGCCCGCCTCCACCCAGCTCGCGCTCAACGGCTCAGAGGGCCCTCTCGCCGACGAGCGGGTGCGCCGCGCCGTGGCCCGCGCGCTGCACCGGGAGGAGCTGGCGGGCCTGGTGCTGACGCCGCTCGGGCTGCCCGCCGAGCCCGTCGGCAGCCACCTCGCCCTCTCCGGCCAGGCGGCGTACGCCGACGGCAGCGGCGCGCTCGGCGACGAGGACACCGAGGAGGCCGAGGCGCTGCTCGCGGACGCCGGGTGGGTGCGGGGCGGCGCGGTGAAGGCGGGGAAGACGGGGAAGACGGGGAAGACGGGGGCCGGGGGCGCCCGAAAGGCGCGCCCCGGACGGACCGCCGACGACGCGGAGGGCCCCGAGGACTCCGAGGACTCCGAGGGTTCCGAGGACGACGACGGGACGTACATCGTCGGCGAGGACGACAAGCCGGGCGTCGGGGAGGCCGGTGCACCGCGGACGGGCCGGCGGCCGGACGACGACGTGGCGCGGCGCCTCGTCCGCAACGACCGGCAGTCGGCGCGGGAGCGGGCGCAGCAGGGCGGTGCCCCGGGCGCGTACGCCCCGAAGGGCACGGCGGCGCCGGCGGGCGCCCCGGACGGTCCGGTCGTCAAGGACGGCAAGGAGCTCGTCCTGCGGTTCGTGCTGCCGTCCGGACCCGGCTCCGGGACCCTGCGGGTGGTCGGCGAGAGGATCTCGCGCATGCTGGCCCGGGTCGGCATCCGTACCCGGACCACCAAGGTGCCGGACGACAGCTACTTCACGGACCACGTCGCGAACGGCCAGTACGACCTGGCGCTGTACTCCTGGCCCGCCACCGCGTACCCGGCCACCGACGCCCGCCCCGTCTACGCCAAGCCGGTGCCGGCGGCCGACGGTTCCCTGAGCATCGAGCAGAACTTCACCCGGCTCGGCACCGACCAGGTCGACCAGCTCTTCGACCAGGCCGCCGCGACGCTCGACGAGGACGAGGCGGTCTCCCTGATCCGCAAGGCCGACGCCCGCATCTGGGCCATGGCCGGCTCGATCCCCCTGTACCAGCGCCCACAGCTCATGGCGGCCCGCACCGACCTCGCCAACGCGGGCGCCTTCGGGCTCCGCACACCGGTCTACGAGGACATGGGCTTCCTGAAGAAGCCCCCGGCCCCGGCCCCTCCACGCCGACCGTGACCGGACGGCTCCGGCCCCGCGGCCCGGCTCCGGCCCCGCGGCCCGGCTCCGGCCCCGCGGCCCGAAGTCCGCGCCCCGCAGACCCAGGCCGCGAGAACCTCCTGGTTCCGTGGCCCGGTACGTCCCCGCCCGGCGTACGGCCCCGCCGCCGGGGCGGTACGCCGGGCGCCACCCCCGCGGCCCCGGTGCCGCGCCGTCGCGCAGCGGCTCGCGGACCGTGGCCGTACGGACTCCCCGGCCCCGGCCCGACGCGCGGGCTCGCCGACGGCCGGTCCAGCTGACCTGCGGCCCTGCGACGCCATGCCGACCGCTCACCACCGCGCGGCCCGGCTCCGCCCGGTGGGACCCGCGGACCGAGCCGGGGCCGCAGGCACGGACCCGGCCCCCGGCGCCGTGCCGCAGCCCCGTGACACCCGGTGACCGTGAGGTCCGCCACCGTACGACCGCCCCGCGAGCCCCCGCCCCGGTGGCCACGTACCATGGGGTGAGGCCGTGGCGTGTCCAGCCCGGCAGGGCCCGCGGGACGCAGACGTCCGCGAGGCATACCTCACACTCCGGGAGATACGCCGCACCATGGCTGTGACCTCAACGCGTCACGACATCCGCAATGTCGCCATCGTCGCCCACGTCGACCACGGCAAGACCACGATCGTCGACGGCATGCTCAAGCAGGCCGGTGCCTTCGCCGCGCACCAGCTCGACTCGGTCGACGACCGCATGATGGACTCGAACGACCTGGAGCGTGAGAAGGGCATCACGATCCTCGCCAAGAACACCGCGGTGAAGTACCACCCGAAGGACGGCGGGGAGCCCATCACGATCAACATCATCGACACCCCCGGCCACGCCGACTTCGGTGGCGAGGTCGAGCGCGGTCTGTCGATGGTCGACGGCGTCGTGCTGCTGGTCGACGCCTCCGAGGGCCCGCTGCCGCAGACCCGCTTCGTGCTGCGCAAGGCGCTGCAGCAGCGCCTGCCCGTCATCCTGTGCATCAACAAGACGGACCGCCCGGACTCCCGGATCGACGAGGTCGTCAACGAGACGTACGACCTCTTCCTCGACCTGGACGCCGACGAGGACCAGATCGAGTTCCCGATCGTCTACGCCTGCGGCCGTGACGGCGTCGCGTCCCTCACCAAGCCGGCGGACGGCACCGTCCCCGCCGACTCCGACAGCCTGGAGCCGTTCTTCTCCACGATCCTGGAGCACATCCCGGCTCCGACGTACGAGGAGGACGCCCCGCTCCAGGCCCACGTCACCAACCTGGACGCCGACAACTTCCTCGGCCGCATCGCGCTGCTCCGCGTGCAGCAGGGCGAGCTGAAGAAGGGCCAGACGGTCGCGTGGATGAAGCGCGACGGGTCCGTCACCAACGTCCGCATCAGCGAGCTGCTGATGACCGAGGCGCTGACCCGCAAGCCCGCCGAGAAGGCCGGCCCGGGTGACATCTGCGCCGTCGCCGGCATCCCCGACATCATGATCGGTGAGACCCTGGCCGACCCGGAGAACCCGGTCGCGCTGCCGCTGATCACGGTCGACGAGCCCGCGATCTCCATGGTCATCGGCACCAACACCTCCCCGCTGGTCGGCCGCGGCGGCACCGGCAAGGGCGCCGACGCCAAGGCGGCCGTCAAGGACCGCAAGGTCACCGCCCGTCAGGTCAAGGACCGCCTCGACCGCGAGCTCATCGGCAACGTCTCGCTGCGTGTGCTGGACACCGAGCGCCCCGACGCCTGGGAGGTCCAGGGCCGCGGTGAGCTCGCGCTCGCCATCCTGGTCGAGCAGATGCGCCGCGAGGGCTTCGAGCTGACCATCGGCAAGCCGCAGGTGGTCACCCGGGAGATCGACGGCAAGCTGCACGAGCCGGTCGAGCGCATGACGATCGACGTGCCCGAGGAGCACATGGGCGCCGTCACGCAGCTCATGGGCGTCCGCAAGGGCCGGATGGACAACATGTCCAACCACGGCTCCGGCTGGGTCCGCATGGAGTTCGTGGTGCCGTCCCGCGGCCTCATCGGCTTCCGTACGGAGTTCCTGACCAGCACGCGCGGCACGGGCATCGCCCACTCCATCCACGAGGGCCACGAGCCCTGGTTCGGCACGCTCCAGACCCGTAACAACGGCTCCCTGGTGGCCGACCGCTCCGGTTCCGTCACCGCTTTCGCGATGACCAACCTCCAGGAGCGCGGCGTGCTGTTCGTCGAGCCGGGCACCGAGGTGTACGAGGGCATGATCGTCGGCGAGAACTCCCGCTCCGACGACATGGACGTCAACATCACCAAGGAGAAGAAGCTGACGAACATGCGGTCCTCCACCGCTGACGTCACCGAGTCCATCGTGCCGCCCCGCAAGCTGTCGCTGGAGCAGTCCCTGGAGTTCTGCCGCGACGACGAGTGCGTCGAGGTGACCCCGGAGGCCGTGCGCATCCGCAAGGTCAACCTGGACGCCCGCGAGCGCGCCCGCGCCGCGAGCCGCGCCAAGCACGGCTGACACAGCGCCTGCCGACGGGAACGGCACCGGGCACGCCGCCACAGCGGCGTGCCCGGTGCCGTTCCTGCCTCGGGCCGCGGAACGGGGCACAGGGCGAGAAGAAGGCCGAAAGGGTGAGGGTAGGGAAAACCCTTCACTTGGCGGGGGCGGGACGCCGGGGGTGTCCGCCCGCACTAGCCTGCTGCGGACACGGCGCGCCCTACGGGCCGTGCGGCCCGCTCCGTACGTCCCGTGCATCCGCCGTGCCGACGCGGGCGCCGGGGCGCCCTGCCGTCGCCGGGACGGCCCCGCCGTCGCGGTCATCCGCTCGGGGTCCGGCCCGGGTGAGCGGCCGAAGCCGGTCGAAACGCACTCTGCACGTCGACCATGGTTCTCACAAACCTATTTTGCTCGCCATGTGTCCGCTATTCGGACAACTACCCCCGATAGATGTGTAACAAGTCCGTTTCGCAGGGATCTTTCACCGAACTGTTTGTCCGGATTTTGAGCAATGTAGGTGGCGGCTGTGATCGAACCGAGACCTCAGAAATGTGGTTCGGCCAAGGTGCATGGCAGATAGTTAGGCGCGTAGAGCTCGGGTCAATGGGTCACGCGCAGTGGGAAGCGCCGACTCACGAGCACACTCGGGGCACGGAAAACGAACGCCGTCAGATGTGTCGGTGAACACTCCGGCTGCCCCTCTTGCAGTGATCAGTGGACTCATGAGGAGGAACCCATGCGCGGTGCCAAGAGCGCCAAGTGGGTCGCGGGCGCGATAGTCGTCGCCCTGGCCGCCACCGCCTGCGGAGGCGGCAGCGAGGACGGCGGCAACAAGACCGCCGGGCAGCCGGACGGCTACGTCTCCATCGACGTCGGCGAGCCGCAGAAGCCGCTGGTCCCGGCAGACACCAACGAGTCCCTCGGCGCCTACGTCATCAAGGCGCTCTTCACGGGCCCGGTCTCGTACGACGCCGAGGGCAACCTCGAGATGGCGAACGCGGAGTCCGTGGAGACCGAGGACTCCAAGACGTGGACCATCAAGCTCAAGCAGGGCTGGAAGTTCCACGACGGCACCCCGGTCACCGCGAAGACCTACGTCGACGCGTGGAACTGGTACGCGAACATCAAGAACAACCAGCAGAACAGCTTCTGGTTCGCGGACATCGCCGGCTACGAGGACGTGCACCCGGAGTCGGGCGACCCCAAGGGCGACACCATGTCCGGTCTGAAGGTCGTCGACGAGACCACCTTCACCGTCGAGCTCACCAACCCGGTCCCGTACTGGGAGTACAAGCTCGGCTACTCCACCTTCGCCCCGCTGCCGGAGGCGTTCTACAAGGACCCGAAGGGCTTCGGTCAGAAGCCGGTCGGCAACGGCCCGTACAAGTTCGAGAAGTGGGACCACAAGAAGCTCATCCAGGTCGCCGCCTGGGACGAGTACCAGGGTGACAACAAGGCCAAGAACAAGGGCATCCTCTTCAAGAACTACACCACCGTCGAGGCGGCCTACCAGGACCTGCTCTCCGGCAACCTGGACATGATCCGCCAGGTCGGCCCGAAGGACCTGCCCAAGTACAAGCAGGACCTCGGCGACCGCGCGGTCGACGCGCCGTACGCGGCCATCCAGGGCATCACCCCGGTCTTCTACAGCAAGCAGTGGAAGGACATCGACCCCAAGGTCCTGCAGGGCCTGTCGATGGCCATCGACCGCGAGACGATCACCAAGACGGTCCTCAACGGCACCCGTACCCCGGCGAAGAGCTTCACCCCGCCGCAGGTCAACGGCAACCAGGACCTGGACACGGACGTCTTCACGTACAACCCGGAGAAGGCCAAGCAGCTCATCAAGGAGGGCGGCGGCGTCCCGGACAACAAGATCTTCATCCAGTTCAACGCCGACGGCGGCCACAAGGAGTGGGTGACCGCGGTCTGCGAGTCGATCCGCAACGCCACCGGCGTGGACTGCGTCGGCGACGCCAAGCCGGACTTCCAGACGGACCTCGAGGCGCGCGACAACGACCAGGTGAAGTCGTTCTACCGGGGCGGCTGGGTCGCCGACTACCCGCTGAACGTGAACTTCCTGCGTGAGCTGTACTGGTCGAAGGCCGAGGCGAACAACGGCCGCTTCTCCGACGAGGAGATCGACAAGCTGTTCCAGCAGGGTGACAACGCGGCCACCCTGGAGGAGTCCATCAAGGCGTACCAGGAGGCCGAGAAGGTCGTCCTGGAGAAGATGCCCTCCATCCCGCTGTGGTACTACCGCATCAACGGCGGCCACTCGGAGAACGTCGACAACGTGAACGTCGACTTCCACGGCGACTTCGTCCTCGACGAGGTCACCGTCAAGTAACCAGGGCTTCGGGCCATTCGACCGCCTACCCGCCGGCGCGGAGACCCGCGCCGGCGGGGGCACGTCCGGGACAGCCGTTCGCCGCATCAGGGGGAGGCTGTCCCGGGGCAGTATTCCCCCACGCACGGAGGCAAACATGGGGCGTTATGTCGCACGGCGACTGCTCCAAATGATCCCGGTCTTCCTCGGGTCAACTCTCCTGATCTTCAGCATGATGTACGCCCTCCCCGGTGATCCGGTCCGGGCGCTCTACGGAGAGCAGGCCATCGACCAGGCGCAGATCGCCGAGATCAAGCGCTCGCTCGGTCTCGACAAGCCATTCCTGCTCCAGTACTGGGACTACCTCACGGGTCTGTTCCAGGGAGACTTCGGCACCCAGATCGCCAGTCAGCAGCCCGTGGCCGACGTGATCGCGGACGCCTTCCCGATCACCGCCCGGCTGACCATCTTCGCCTTCCTCTTCACCGTGGTCGTCGGCATCACCCTCGGCGTCGTCGCCGGTCTGCGCCCCGACACCCTCGTGGACAAGTCGCTGCTCGCGCTGACGCTGCTGCTGATCTCCGTGCCCTCCTTCGTGCTGGGTTACGCCTTCCAGTACTTCTTCGCCTTCCAGCTGGGCTGGGTCGACCCCAACGTGAACGACCCGGAGAACTACGGCCAGCTGCTGCTGCCCGCGATCGTCCTCGGCTCGCTCTCCCTCGCGTACGTCGCCCGCCTCACGCGCACGTCCATCGCGGAGAACCTGCGCGCCGACTACGTTCGCACGGCGGTCGCCAAGGGCCTGCCGCGCCGCCGCATCGTCGGCGTCCACCTGATGCGCAACTCCCTGATCCCCGTCGTCACCTTCCTCGGCTCCGACCTCGGCGCCCTGATGGGCGGCGCCGTCGTCACCGAGGGCATCTTCAACGTCCGCGGCGTCGGTTACACGGTGTACGAGGCACTGAGCCGCCGCGAGGGCTCGACCGTGGTGGGCGTCGTGACGCTCATCGTGATCATCTACCTCGTCTGCAGTCTGCTCGTCGACCTGCTCTACGCGGTCCTGGACCCGAGGATCCGGTATGCCTGAGGCTCTTGACACCTCCGCCAAGAAACTGCCCGCGGGGGAGCCGGCCACCGTGCCGGTGCCCGTGGACGCCAAGGCGGAGAAGACGCGCAGCCTCTGGTCGGACGCCTGGCACGACCTGCGCCGCAGCCCGATGTTCGTCATCTCGGCGGTGCTGATCGTGCTGCTGCTCGTGATGGCGGCCTTCCCCGGCCTCTTCACGGGGGCCTCGCCGCGCGACGCCGACCTGAGCAACCACTACCTCGGCGCGCCGAACTGGTCGCACTTCTTCCAGGCGGACTGGCTCGGCTACGACGGCCAGGGCCGCTCCATCTGGGCCCGCATGGTCCACGGAGCCCGCGCCTCGATCATCGTCAGCGTCGGCGTGACCGCGCTGGTCACCATCCTCGGCACCCTGGTCGGTGTGCTCGCGGGCTACTTCGGCGGCTGGCTGGACGCGATCCTGTTCCGCCTCACCGACGTGTTCTCCGGCATCCCGTTCATGCTGGGCGCCATGGTGGTCCTCACCACCTTCGCCGAGCGGACCGTCTGGGTCGTCGTCCTGGCGCTCGCCTTCCTCGGCTGGACCACGATCGCCCGTGTCGCCCGCGGCTCGGTGATCACCATCAAGCAGGCGGACTACGTCACGGCGGCCAAGGCGCTCGGCGCCTCGACCAGCCGCATCCTGTTCCGGCACATCCTGCCGAACGCCATCGCCCCGGTGATCGTCGTCGCGACCATCGCGCTCGGCGGCTACATCGCGGCCGAGGCCACGCTGTCCTACCTCGGAATCGGTCTGGCCGAGCCGACCGTATCCTGGGGAATCGACGTCTCCGCCGGAAAGGACCAGCTGCGCAACGCGCCGCACGTCCTGATGATGCCCTCGGTCATGGTCTCCATCACGGTGCTGGCGTTCCTCATGTTCGGCGAAGCGGTGCGCAACGCCCTCGACCCGAAGATGCGCTAGGAGGGCGTACCTTGACCATCATCGACAACACCTCGGCCGTCCCGGCGCCCCGGGCGGACGACGGCAACTCCGCCCCGCTGCTGGAAGTCCGCGACCTGCACGTCGAGTTCCACACCCGCGACGGCGTCGCCCGGGCCGTCAACGGCGTGAACTACACCGTCGACGCCGGTGAGACGCTGGCCGTCCTCGGCGAGTCCGGCTCGGGCAAGTCCGTGACCGCCCAGGCGATCATGGGCATCCTCGACATGCCGCCCGGCAGGATCCCGCAGGGCGAGATCCTCTTCCGCGGCCAGGACATGCTCAAGATGTCCGCCGAGGACCGGCGGAAGATCCGCGGCTCGAAGATCGCCATGATCTTCCAGGACGCGCTCTCCTCGCTCAACCCGGTGCTCACCGTCGGCTACCAGCTCGGCGAGATGTTCCGCGTGCACGAGGGCCTCTCCAAGAAGGAGGCCAAGGCCAAGGCCATCGAGCTGATGGACCAGGTCAAGATCCCGGCCGCCGCCGCGCGGGTCAACGACTACCCGCACCAGTTCTCCGGCGGTATGCGCCAGCGCATCATGATCGCCATGGCGCTCGCCCTGGAGCCGGACCTGATCATCGCCGACGAGCCGACCACGGCCCTCGACGTGACGGTGCAGGCCCAGGTGATGGACCTGCTCGCGGAGCTCCAGCGCGAGTACCACATGGGCCTGATCCTCATCACGCACGACCTCGGCGTGGTCGCCGACGTCGCGGACAAGATCGCCGTGATGTACGCGGGCCGGATCGTGGAGACCGCCCCCGTGCACGAGCTGTACAAGCGGCCCGCGCACCCCTACACGCGGGGCCTGCTGGACTCCATCCCGCGCCTGGACCAGAAGGGCCAGGAGCTCTACGCGATCCAGGGCCTGCCGCCCAACCTGCTGAAGATCCCGACGGGCTGCGCCTTCAACCCGCGCTGCCCCAAGGCGCAGGACATCTGCCGCACGGACACGCCGCCGCTGTACGACGTCACGGAGCGGGACGGCGGCGCACTGCCCGGCCGCAGGAGCGCGTGCCACTTCTGGAAGGAGCAGATCCATGGCTGAGCTCGGCAAGAAGGACGACGCCGTGGAGCGGGCCGACGCCACCCCGAACACCACCGAGGTCGACGTCGTCGACGCGGCCGGCGAGGACGCGGCCGTCGCGGCGATCGAGAAACCGGTAAGGCGCGGCGAGCCGATCCTCCAGGTGCGCAACCTGGTCAAGCACTTCCCGCTGACCCAGGGCATCCTGTTCAAGAAGCAGGTCGGCGCGGTCAAGGCCGTCGACGGCGTCTCCTTCGACCTGTACCAGGGCGAGACGCTCGGCATCGTGGGCGAGTCCGGCTGCGGCAAGTCCACCGTCGCCAAGCTGCTGATGACGCTGGAGCGGGCCACCGCGGGCGAGGTCTTCTACAAGGGCCAGGACATCACCAAGCTGTCCGGGCGCGCGCTGAAGGCGGTCCGCCGGAACATCCAGATGGTCTTCCAGGACCCGTACACCTCGCTCAACCCCCGTATGACGGTGGGCGACATCATCGGCGAGCCCTTCGACATCCACCCCGAGGTGGCGCCCAAGGGCGACCGCCGCCGCCGGGTGCAGGAGCTGCTCGACGTCGTCGGCCTCAACCCGGAGTACATCAACCGCTACCCGCACCAGTTCTCCGGCGGTCAGCGCCAGCGCATCGGCATCGCCCGCGGCCTCGCGCTCAACCCGGAGATCATCATCTGCGACGAGCCGGTGTCCGCGCTCGACGTGTCGGTGCAGGCGCAGGTCGTCAACCTGATGGAGAAGCTGCAGGACGAGTTCAACCTGTCCTACGTCTTCATCGCGCACGACCTGTCGATCGTCCGGCACATCTCCGACCGCGTCGGCGTGATGTACCTGGGCAAGATCGCCGAGATCGGCACCGACTCGGAGATCTACGACCACCCCACGCATCCGTACACGCAGGCGCTGCTCTCCGCGGTGCCGGTGCCCGACCCGGAGGCCCGCGAGGGGCGCGAGCGGATCATCCTGACCGGTGACGTGCCCTCCCCGGCCAACCCGCCGTCCGGCTGCCGCTTCCGCACCCGCTGCTGGAAGGCGCAGGACAAGTGCGCCGAGGAGGTGCCGCTGCTGGCGGTCCCCGAGCGCTTCAAGGGCCAGGACACCCAGGCGGCCCACGAGTCGGCGTGCCACTTCGCCGAGGAGAAGGACGTCGTCCACGCGGCCTGACGTCCACGCTGCCCGCTGTCCACGCGGTGGACGCCACGGTTCCCGGCACCTGTTCAGGTCAGGTGCCGGGAACCGGCGTATGCGGAGCCGTACGGGCTCTCAGGTGGCCACCCGGGCCCGCGCCCAGTGACAGGCCACCTGCGCCT
The DNA here is from genome assembly GCF_014648075.1 of Streptomyces ruber. GTDB lineage: Bacteria > Actinomycetota > Actinomycetes > Streptomycetales > Streptomycetaceae > Streptomyces > Streptomyces ruber. The sequence goes on from NZ_BMQK01000001.1 coordinate 742,764, forward strand.
CCCCGCCGCCGTCCAGCACTTCCAGGTCCTCCGTGCGGCACCGCTCGGCGACGCCCGCCCGTTCCGCCTCGCCGCCGGCCAGGACCTGGCAGCGGGCCCGGAAACGGCAGCCGGAGGGGATGCGGGACGGGTCCGGGGGCTCGCCGGCCAGCACGACGGGGTCGCCCGGCGCGTCCGGGAGGACCGACAGCAGGGCCTGGGTGTACGGGTGCCGGGGCGCCGTCAGGACCTGCTCGACGCCGCCGGTCTCCACGATCCGGCCCAGGTACATCACCGCGACCCGGTCGGCGATGTTCCACGCGAGGCCCAGGTCGTGGGTGACCACGAGGGCGGCCAGGCCGAGCTCGTCGCGCAGCCGCAGCAGCAGGGCCAGGATCTCGCCGCGCACGGAGGCGTCCAGCGAGGCCACCGGCTCGTCGGCGACGAGGAGCTCGGGCTCCAGGACGAGCGCGCCCGCGATCACCACGCGCTGGCGCTGCCCGCCGGACAGCTCGTGCGGGTAGCGCAGGAAGAACCGCTCGGGCGGCCTGAGCCCCGCCCGGGCCAGGGCGTCCGTGACCGCCGCCCGCTCGTCCCCGGCGTACCCGTGGATGCGCAGCCCCTCGGCCACCGCGTCGTACACGGTGTGCCGCGGGTTCAGCGACCCGCTCGGGTCCTGGAGGACCAGCTGGGCGCGTCTGCGGTACGCCTTCAGGGCCCGGGAGGAGTACTCCAGCGGCTTTCCGGCGAAGCGGACGGCGCCGGCGGCCGGTGGCACCAGCCCGAGCAGCGCGCGGGCCAGCGTCGTCTTGCCGCAGCCCGACTCACCGACCAGCGCCACGATCTCCCCGGGCCGGACGTCCAGCTCGACCCCGTCCACGGCCCGCACCGGCGCCCCGCCGTGCCGCCCGGGGAAGGTGACGTGCAGCCCCTGCGCGCTGAGCAGGGGCGGTGGTGTGGTCATACGGCACTCCTCGCGTCCTCGCTGTGCCCGGCGGGCACGTGCGCGCACGCGACCCGTCGTCCGGATGCCGCGTCCCGCAGCCGGACGTGTCGCGTGTCGTGGCCGTCGCCGGTCCGTGCGGCGGCGTCGTCGTTCCGTCGTTCGGGGGCGGGGTGCGACTGCCGTGCGCCGAGCAGGGGCGGTGGTGGGGTCATGGGGTGCTCCTCGCGTCCTTCGTGTCCCCGCTCGCCGGCGTGGCCGCACCGGGTTCCTCCGGCACGTGCACGCACGCCGCCCGGTGTCCCGGTGCCGCCTCCCGCAGCCCGATGGCCACCGTGTCGCAGCCGTCCACGGACACCGGGCAGCGCGGATGGAAGGCGCAGCCGGAGGGGACCGCGGCCGGGTCGGGAGGGTCGCCGGGGAGGCCGCGCGGGGCGAAGCGGGAGGCCGAGTCACCGATGCGCGGGAACGCGGCGGACAGGGCCGCCGCGTAGGGGTGCCGGGCGTTCTCGTGGACCTCTCGGGCGGGGCCCTCCTCGACCACCCGGCCCGCGTACATCACCGCGAGCCGGTCGCAGAGGTCGGCGAGGACCGACAGGTCGTGGCTGATCATCATCAGGCCGACGTCCTGCTCGGCGACCAGCTGCTCGATCAGGCGCAGGATCTGGGCCTGGATCATCACGTCCAGGGCCGTGGTCGGCTCGTCGGCGACGATCAGCCGCGGGTCGCAGGCGAGCGCCATGGCGATCATGACGCGCTGGCGCTGCCCGCCGGACAGCTCGTGCGGGTACGCCGACGCGCGCGCCGCCGGGAGGCCCACGTGCTCCAGCAGTTCGCCGGTGCGTCTGCGCGCCCCGGCGGCGGTCTCCCCGCGGTGCAGCAGGATCGGTTCGGCGATCTGGTCGCCGATCCGGTGCACGGGGTTCAGGGAGTGCATCGCGCCCTGGAAGACGATGGAGGCGCCGGCCCAGCGCACCGCCCGCAGCCGCCCCCACCGCATCGTGAGGACGTCCTCCCCGTCCAGCAGGATCCTCCCGGTGACCTTCGTGCCGGCCGGCAGCAGCCGCAGCAGCGCGAGCGCCAGCGTCGACTTGCCGCAGCCCGACTCGCCCGCGACGCCGAGCTTCTGCCCGGCGTCGAGGCGCAGGTCCACGCCCCGTACCGCGGCCGCCCCGCCCGGGTAGGTCACCGTCAGGTCCGTCACGTCCAGCAGGGTCACCGGGCCACCCCCAGCCTGGGGTTGAGGACGGACTCCACCGCGCGTCCGCACAGGGTGAACGCCAGGGCGACCCCGGCGATGGCGATGCCCGGCGGCACCAGGTACCACCAGTCCCCGGCGCTCACCGCACCCGCCTCCCGCGCGTCCTGGAGCATGCCGCCCCACGACACCACCGTCGGGTCGCCGACGCCGAGGAAGGCCAGCGTGGCCTCGGTGAGGATCGAGGCGGAGACCATCAGGGTGGTCTGCGCCAGCACGAGGGGCATCACGTTGGGCAGCACGTGCCGGGTCATGATGTGGCCGTGACCGCCGCCGAGCGCCTTGGCGCGCTCGATGTACGGCCGCGACTCCACCGCGAGTGTCTGCGCCCGCACCAGCCGGGCCGTGGTCGGCCACGAGGTGACGCCGATCGCCAGGATCACCGTGCCCAGCGAGCGGGGCATGACGGCGGCGAGCGCGACGGCGAGCACCAGCGCCGGCATCACCAGGAACCAGTCCGTGACCCGCATGATCACCGTCGCGTACGCGCCCTTGAAGTGCCCGGCGGTGATGCCGACCAGCGCGCCGATCACCACGGACAGCGCCGCCGCCAGCAGCCCCACGAGCAGCGAGACCCGCGAACCCCACACCAGCAGCCCCAGCAGGTCGCGCCCGAACCGGTCGGTGCCGAGCGGGAACTCCGCGGTCGGCCCCTCCAGCGGCCGGCCCGGCGCGTCGGTCACCCCGGCCACGTCGGAGCCGACGGTGAGGGGCGCGGTCAGGGCGACCAGCGCGAACAGGGCGAGCCCGGCCAGGCCCACCAGGCCGGCGCGGTGGGCGCGGTACTGCCGCCAGAACCGCGACGCGGCCCGGCGGCGGCGCTGCCGGACGAGCGCCCGTACGGACGGCGGAGCGGCTCCGGTCGTGTCGGTCATCGGCCCACCCGCGGGTCGAGCAGCGGATAGACCAGATCGGCCAGCGTGTTCATCACGATCACCGCCGAGGCGAAGAAGAGGAACAGCCCCTGCACCAGGGGCAGGTCGGGCACGCTCAGGGCCTGGTAGAACAGGCCGCCGAGCCCCGGCCAGGAGAAGACGGTCTCGACGAGGATCACGCCCGCCACCGTCCGGCCGAGGTTGACGAAGATCAGCGTCATGGTCGGCAGCATGGCGTTCGGGACGGCGTGCCGACGCCGCACCAGGTCGTCGCGGAGCCCCTTGGCGCGCGCGGTCGTCAGATAGTCGCTGCCCGTCTCGTCCAGCAGCGCCGAGCGGGTGACCAGCAGCGTCTGCCCGTACTCCACCGCCACCAGCGTGATCACCGGCAGCACGAGGTGGTGGGCGACGTCGAGGAGGTGCGCGAGCCCCTCCTCGCCGCCCGACTCCATGCCGCCGGTCGGGAAGAGCCCGGGGACGGGTCCCATGCCGACGGAGAACACGATGATGAGCAGCAGGCCGAGCCAGAACGACGGGACGGAGTAGAGGGTCAGCGCCAGACCGGTGTTCAGCCGGTCCCCGAGCCGGCCGGCGCGCCAGGCGGAGCGGGTGCCGAGGACGATGCCGAGCGCCGTGTAGAGCACGAACGCGGTGCCGGTGAGCAGCAGGGTGTTCGGCAGCGCCTCGCCGATCTTCTCGGTGACCGGCGCCCGGAACTGGTAGGAGGTGCCGAGGTCCCCGGTGAGCGCCTTGCCGCAGTAGTCCGTGAACTGCTGCCACAGCGGCAGGTCGAGCCCGAACTCCCGCCGGTAGGCGGCCAGCTGCTCGGCCGACACCGGGCGGCCGCCGGTCATGGTCTTCACCGGGTCGCCGGGGATCAGCCGGAACAGGAAGAAGCCGGTGACGAGGACGGCGAGCAGGGAGACGGCGGCGCCGCCCAGTTTCCCGGCGCCGTAGCGCAGGTAAGCGGCCCAGGTGCGGGCCCGGGGGCCGCGGGGCGAGGGGGCGGCGGTGGCCGCCCCGTCGGCCCCGCCGGCCGGCGCGGTCGCGGTGTCAGCGGTCATGGGCGGCCGCCCGTCGCCGCTGCGGGAGTCGGTTCACGGGGAGTCGGTTCACGGTTCACTCGCGGTCCTCCGCGGTGGCACGGCGGCGCATGGCCAGGAACCCGCCGACGCCCGCGAGGACCACGACACCCGCGACGATGCCGATGACGACGCCGGTGGAGCCGGTGCCTCCGGAGGAGCCGGCCGAGGCCGCGGGCTCGGCCGACCACCAGCTCCAGTAGCCGTCCTGGCCGTAGATGTTGCCCGCCTGCTCGGGCATGGTCGTGATCGACGCGATCTGGTCGGTGCGGTAGGCCTCCACGGCGTTCGGGTAGGCCATGACGTTCATGTACCCCAGGTCGTACAGCCGCGACACCGCCTGCTTGACAAGGTCGGCGCGCTTGGCCGGGTCGTACTCGGCGAGCTGGCGGGCGTACAGGTCGTCGTACTTCTTGTCGCAGATGAAGTTGTCGGTCGCGCCGGTGTCCCGGGGCGTGGCGGGCAGGGCCGCGCAGGTGTGGATCGACAGCACGAAGTCCGGGTCGGGGTTGACGGACCAGCCGTCGAAGGCAAGGTCGTACTCGCCCGCGAGCCAGGGGTCGCTCACGTTGTCCAGGCATTCGAGGTCCATGCCGATGCCGAGTTCGCCCCACCACTCCTTCAGGTACTGGCCGACCGCCTTGTCGTTGGGGTCGGTGGCGTGGCACAGCACGCGGTAGGTGAGCGGCTCGCCGTCCTCGCCGACCCGTCTGCCGTCGCCGTTCCTCCGGTAGCCCGCCTCGTCGAGGAGCCGGTTCGCCTCGGCCGGGTCGTGGGCGAGCTCCTGGTCCGGGGAGGGTTCCCAGTAGTACGTGGAGAAGCGCGGCGGGATGTAGCCCTCGCCCTCGACCGCGTGGCCCCGGAAGACCCGGTCGACGAGCGTCTTCCGGTCGACCGCCAGGAACAGGGCGTGCCGCACCCGCTGGTCGCGCAGGGACGCGTGCCCGTCACCGAACTCCTCGCCGTTGCGCGCGCGGGCGCCCGGGTTGACGGCGAGGGCGAGGAAGCGGCGCCCGGGGGCGTCGTTGACCTTGATGTTCTCCTGGTTGCCGAGCGCCTCGGCCTGGGCGGGCGTCAGGTTGCCGACGAAGGAGACCTCGCCCTTCTGCAGGGCGGCGACCGCCGCGTCACCGTCCTTGTAGTACTTGAAGACCAGCTCGTCGAACTCGGGGGCGCCGCGCCAGAAGTTCTTGTTCGCCTCCAGCCGTACGTAGCTGTCGGGCTTGTAGTCGGTGAGGACGAACGGGCCGCTGCCGACGACGGGGAAGTCCTTGTCGTTGTTGAACTCCGAGTAGTCGCCGACCTTCTCCCAGACGTGCCTGGGCAGGATCGGCACGTCCAGTGCGGTCATCGTGGCCTGCGGCTTCTTCAGCCGGATGACGAGCTCGGTGGGGCTCGGGGCGGTGACCTTCTCGAAGTTGGTGACGAAGCTGCCGTTCGCGGTGGCGGCGTCCGGGTCCGTCATCATCGTGTTGAACGTCCAGGCCGCGTCCTCGGCGGTGACCTTCCGCCCGTCGGACCAGGCGGCGTCGGAGCGGATCGTGTAGGTCCAGGTGAGCTTGTCGGCGGACGGCGCCCACTCGGTGGCCAGGCCCGGTATCGCGCGGGCGTCCTTGACGTCGTAGTCGGTCAGGTACTCGTACGTCAGCCGGTGGATGCTCGTGCTGACCAGGCGTGTCGCCAGGAAGGGGCTGAGCGAGTCGACGCTCTGCGCGACCGCGACGGTGAGGACTCTCTTTCCGTCGTCGTCCGCCGCCCGGGCCTCGCCGGCCGCCGGGGCGAGGGGAGCCGTGAGGCCGGCCGCCAGGGCGAGGGCGGCGGCGAGCCGAGCCGTCCGGGGTCGTGGAGCTGGGAGGCGGAGGCGTCCTCTGCCGTGCTGGTCTCGGGTGCTCATAGGTCGACACCTCACGTCATCGCTCGCGCAGTCGGGGCTGGTCGCGGTGCTGGGCCGGGTTGTACCGAAAGTGACGTCACCTGGGCTGATGAGTGTGTACCAGCGCCGCTCGGCGCACGTCAACGGCGCACCGTGTCCCATCTGGCCTGCAAAAACAACGGAGTTGAGAGCTTGATCCGGTCAATGGTCCAGACCGGTGAAGCGTTCCTGGTGGGTGACTGGCGGTCCGGCGGGGGCGCGCCGGAGGGGACATGCCTCCGTACGGGTGACACGGCCCCCGGAGAGCGGACGGAGCGCCCCGGACGGAGGACGGTAGACCCCGTACGGGTGAGGCGAATGTGTGCTTTGTCCATTAGCGATGGAGAGTGACCGGTGAGGACCAGTGCCCCGGCGCCGGCGCACTCCGCACCTACGAGGAGGCACTCCATGCGTGGACGCACGCACGCCCCATGGGCCGTCTGTGCGGCGGCGACGGTGCTCGTGACGGCGGGCTGCGGCAGCGGCGGGGGCGGTGAGAGCGGCGCGGTGCTCAGCTCCTCCTGGGGGGACCCGCAGAACCCGCTGGAGCCGGCCAACACCAACGAGGTGCAGGGCGGCAAGGTCCTCTCCATGGTCTTCCGGCAGCTCAAGCAGTACGACCCGAAGACGGGCAAGGCCGAGGACATGCTCGCCGAGCGGATCGAGACCTCGGACTCGCGGAACTTCCGCGTCACCGTCAAGAAGGGCTGGACCTTCAGCAACGGCGAGGAGGTCACCGCCCGGTCCTTCGTGGACGCCTGGAACTACGGCGCGAGCCTCAGGAACAACCAGAAGAACGCGTACTTCTTCGAGTACATCGAGGGCTACGACAAGGCCCATCCCGACGAGGGCAGGCAGAGCGCCGACACCCTCTCCGGGCTGAAGGTGGTCGACGACCACACCTTCACGGTCCGGCTGAAACAGAAGTTCTCGTCCTTCCCGGACACCCTCGGCTACGCCGCCTTCGCCCCGCTGCCCCGCGCCTTCTTCGACGACCACGACGCCTGGCTGGCCAAGCCGGTCGGCAACGGCCCGTACGTCGTCCAGTCCTACACCAGGGGCGCGCAGCTCACCCTGCGCAAGTGGGACCAGTACCCGGGACCCGACAAGGCCCGCAACGACGGCGTCGACCTGCGCGTCTACACCGACAGCAACACCGCCTACACCGACCTGCTGGCCCGCAACCTCGACCTGGTCGACGACGTCCCCGCCACCCAGCTGAAGAACGTCGACACCGACCTCGAGGGCCGGTACATCAACACCCCGGCCGGCATCATCCAGACGCTCGCCTTCCCCTACTACGACAAGGGCTGGGGCAAGGCGGGCGTGGACAAGGTCCGTACGGGGCTGTCACGGGCCATCGACCGTGAGCAGATCACCGAGACGATCTTCCGCGGCACCCGCACCCCCGCCACCGACTGGACCTCGCCCGTCCTCGGCGCGGACGGCGGCTTCCAGGACGGCCTGTGCGGCGACGCCTGCGTGTACGACCCGGCGGCCGCGAGGAAGCTGGTCGAGGAGGGCGGCGGACTGCCCGGCGGCCAGGTGAGGATCACGTACAACGCGGACACCGGCTCCCACCGGGAGTGGGTCGACGCCGTCTGCAACTCCATCAACAACGCCCTGAAGAACGACAAGGCCTGCGTCGGCAACCCCGTCGGCACCTTCGCCGACTTCCGCAACCGGATCAGCGGGCAGAAGCTGTCCGGGCCGTTCCGGGCCGGCTGGCAGATGGACTACCCGCTCATCCAGAACTTCCTGCAGCCGCTGTACTACACCGACGCCTCCTCCAACGACGGCAAGTGGTCGAACGCCGAGTTCGACCGCTTCGTCGACGAGGCCAACGCCGAGACCGACACCGCCGCGGCGATCAAAAAGTTCCAGCAGGCCGAAGGGGTCGTCCGGGACGAGATGGCCGCCATCCCGCTCTGGTACCAGAACGGCAGCGCGGGCTACTCCGAGCGGCTGTCGAACGTCGCGCTCAACCCCTTCAGCGTCCCCGTCTACGACCAGATCGAAGTGAGCTGAAGCCCCATGGGCCGTTACGTCGTCCGGCGCCTGCTCCAGATGATCCCCGTCTTCGTCGGCGCCACCCTGCTCATCTTCCTGATGGTCAACGTGATGGGCGACCCCGTCGCGGGCCTCTGCGGCGAGCGGGCGTGCGACCCCGCCACCGCGGCCCGGCTGCGGCACGACTTCGGCCTCGACCAGCCGGTGTGGCAGCAGTACCTGACCTACATGGGCAACGTCTTCACCGGTGACTTCGGGACCGCGTTCAACGGCCAGAAGGTCACCGAGCTGATGGGCAGCGCCTTCCCGGTGACCATCCGGCTGACGATCGTGGCGATCGTCTTCGAGATCGTCATCGGCATCGTCCTCGGCGTCGTCACCGGGCTGCGCCGCGGCCGGCCCGTCGACACCGGCGTCCTGCTGGTCACCCTGGTCGTCATCTCGGTCCCGACCTTCGTCACCGGTCTGCTGCTCCAGCTGCTGCTCGGCGTGGAGTGGGAGTGGATCAGGCCGTCCGTGTCCTGGTCGGCCCCCTTCGACGAGCTGATCGTGCCCGGTCTCGTGCTGGCCTCCGTCTCCCTCGCCTACGTCACCCGGCTCACCCGTACGTCGATCGCCGAGAACACCCGCGCCGACTACGTGCGCACCGCCGTCGCCAAGGGCCTGCCCCGCCGCCGGGTGATCACCCGGCACCTGCTGCGCAACTCCCTGATCCCCGTGGTCACCTTCATCGGCACGGACATCGGGGCGCTGATGGGCGGGGCCATCGTCACCGAGCGGATCTTCAACATCCACGGCGTCGGCTACCAGCTCTACCAGGGCATCCTCCGCCAGAACACCCAGACCGTCGTCGGCTTCGTGACCGTCCTCGTGCTGGTCTTCCTGGTCGCCAACCTGCTGGTCGACCTGCTGTACGCCGTACTCGACCCGAGGATCCGCTATGCCTGAGCCGCCGCAGCCGGAACAGCCCCAGCCGGACCGCCCGCACATCTCGGCCGGGGACCGTGCCGCCGAGGACGGGGCCGTCGCCGCGACCGGCATGGGCGGCGCCATGGACCTGGCCGCCACGGAGGCCGAGTCGCTGGAGCCGGCGCAGCCGGGAGGGGCTCCCGGCGCACCGGAACGGACCCGCTCCCTGTGGTCGGACGCCTGGCGCGACCTGCGCCGCAACCCGGTCTTCCTGGTCTCCGCGCTCGTCATCCTGTTCCTGGTCGTCATCGCGATCTGGCCGTCGGCGATCGCCTCCGGCAACCCCCTGCACTGCGACCTCGCCAAGGCCCAGGACGGCGCCGAGTCCGGTCATCCGTTCGGGTACAACGGGCAGGGCTGCGACGTGTACACGCGCACCGTCCACGGGGCACGGACCTCCGTGACCGTCGGCGTCCTGGCCACCGCCGGGGTCACGCTGCTGGGCAGCGTCCTGGGCGGGCTCGCCGGGTTCTTCGGCGGGACCTGGGACGGCATCCTGTCCCGGATCACCGACGTCTTCTTCGCCATCCCGGTCGTGCTCGGCGGCCTGGTGCTGCTCTCCGTCATCACCAGCAACTCCATCTGGCCCGTCATCGGGTTCATCGTGCTGCTCGGCTGGCCGCAGCTCTCCCGGATCGCCCGCGGCTCGGTCATCACCGCCAAGCAGTACGACTACGTCCAGGCCGCCCGCGCCCTCGGCGCCTCCCCTTCCCGCATCCTGCTGCGGCACATCGCGCCCAACGCCGTCGCGCCCGTCATCGTCGTGGCCACCATCGCGCTCGGCACGTACATCGCGCTGGAGGCGACCCTGTCGTACCTCGGCGTCGGTCTGAAACCGCCCAGCGTCTCCTGGGGGATCGACATCTCCGCCGCCTCCCCCTACGTCCGCAACGCCCCGCACGCGCTGCTGTGGCCCTCCGGCGCGCTCGCGGTCACCGTCCTCGCGTTCATCATGCTCGGCGACGCGGTGCGCGACGCCCTCGACCCGAAGCTGAGGTGAGCCGCCGCCATGCCGCCCGAAGTACTGCTCGAAGTGCGTGACCTGCACGTGGAGTTCCGCACCCGGGACGGCGTCGCCCACGCCGTCAACGGTGTCGACTACGCGGTCGGCCGGGGCCAGACCCTCGCGGTGCTCGGTGAGTCCGGCTCGGGGAAGTCGGTGACCGCGCAGGCGGTCATGGGCATCCTCGACATCCCGCCCGGGCGGATCACCCGGGGCCGGATCCTCTTCCGCGGCCAGGACCTGCTGAAGCTGAAGGAGAGCGAGCGGCGCAGGATCAGGGGCGCCGAGATGGCGATGATCTTCCAGGACGCGCTGTCCGCGCTCAATCCCGTGCTGACCGTCGGCGACCAGCTCGGCGAGATGTTCGTCGTCCACCGGGGGGCCTCCCGCAAGGACGCGCGGGCCAGGGCGGTCGAGCTGATGGACCGGGTCCGCATCCCGGCCGCCGCCCAGCGCGTACGGGACTACCCGCACCAGTTCTCCGGCGGCATGCGCCAGCGCATCATGATCGCGATGGCGCTGGCCCTGGAACCCGCACTGATCATCGCCGACGAGCCGACCACAGCCCTCGACGTCACCGTGCAGGCCCAGGTGATGGACCTGCTCGCGGAGCTGCAGCGCGAGCTCACCATGGGCCTCGTCCTCATCACCCATGACCTGGGGGTCGTCGCGGACGTCGCCGACCGGATCGCGGTGATGTACGCGGGCCGCATCGTCGAGACCGCGCCCGTGCACGACGTCTACAAGGCCCCCGCGCACCCGTACACGCGCGGCCTCCTGGAATCCATCCCCCGCCTCGACCGCAAGGGACGGGAGCTCTACGCCATCAAGGGCCTGCCGCCGAGCCTGACGGACATCCCGCGGGGCTGCGCCTTCCACCCGCGCTGCCCGATGGCCAGGGACGTGTGCCGGACCGACGTGCCGCCGCTGTACGAGGTCCCCGGCGACCGGAGGAGCGCGTGCCACTTCTGGAGGGAGTGCCTGGATGGCTGAGCCGGTGCTGGAGGTGAACGGTCTGGTCAAGCACTATCCGCTCACCCAGGGAGTCCTGTTCAGAAAGCAGACCGGCGCGGTCAGGGCCGTCGACGGCGTCGACCTCGTGCTCGGCCGGGGCGAGACCCTCGGCATCGTCGGCGAGTCCGGCTGCGGCAAGTCCACGGTCGCCCGGCTGCTGGTCAGCCTGGAGCGGCCGACCGCCGGGGAGATCCGGTACCGGGGCGAGGACATCACGAGACTCTCGGGCCGGGCGCTGAAAGCGGTGCGGCGCAACATCCAGATGGTGTTCCAGGACCCGTACACCTCCCTCAACCCCCGGATGACCGTGGGTGACATCGTCGGGGAGCCCTACGAGATCCACCCCGAGGCCGCGCCCAAGGGCGACCGGCGCCGGAAGGTGCGGGAGCTGCTGGAGGTGGTCGGCCTCAACCCCGAGCACGTCAACCGCTATCCGCACCAGTTCTCCGGCGGCCAGCGGCAGCGCATCGGCATCGCGCGCGGGCTCGCGCTGCGGCCCGAGATCATCGTCGCCGACGAACCGGTCTCCGCGCTCGACGTCTCCGTGCAGGCCCAGGTGGTCAACCTGATGGAGCGGCTGCAGGGCGAGTTCGGACTCGCGTACGTCTTCATCGCGCACGACCTGTCGGTGGTGCGGCACATCTCCGACCGGGTCGGCGTGATGTACCTCGGGCGGATCGTGGAGACCGGCACCGACACGGAGATCTACGACCATCCGACGCACCCCTACACCCAGGCGCTGCTGTCCGCGGTGCCCGTGCCGGACCCCGAGGCCCGCGCGCACCGCGAGCGGATCATCCTCTACGGCGACGTGCCCTCCCCGACGGACATCCCCTCCGGCTGCCGGTTCCGCACCCGCTGCTGGAAGGCGCGGGAGCGGTGCGCGCTGGAGGTGCCGGCGTTGGCCGTGCCCGAGGCGTTCCGTGCCGTCGGCGGGCCCGCCGCGCACGACTCGGCCTGCCACTTCGCGGAGGAGAAGCACGTCGTGGCGGACGGCAACAGGCCGGGGTGACATGGCGCACCCCGGCCTGTTTACGGCACCCGCACGGCCGTACGCTGTTCAGCTTGCCGCGTCCGTATATCGGTGACGCGACGGTGAAGTTGCCTCCGTGTTAACGAAGTTGGATGGCGTTTGTACCACTGTGTTCCGGCACGCCAGGGAGGTCCAGGGCGCGCCGCAGGAAGTCCAGCTGGAGCAGCAGCAGGTTCTCCGCGACGGTCTCCTGCGGGGTCATGTGGGTGACGCCGGACAGCGGGAGCACCTCGTGCGGGCGGCCCGCGGCGAGCAGGGCCGAGGACAGCCGCAGCGAGTGGGCCACCACGACGTTGTCGTCCGCCAGGCCGTGGATCACCATCATCGGGCGGGCCGGCTCGGCGGCCCCCACCAGACCCGTGTCGTCGATCAGCGAGTTCCGGGAGTACACCTCCGGCCGCTCGCCCGGGTGCCCGAGGTAGCGCTCCTGGTAGTGGGTGTCGTACAGACGCAGGTCGGTGACGGGCGCGCCGACGACTCCGGCGTGGAAGACGTCCGGGCGGCGCAGCACCGCGAGCGCCGCGAGATAGCCGCCGAAGGACCAGCCGCGGATCGCGACCCGGCCGAGGTCGAGCGGGAAGTCGGCGGCCAGCGCCTGCAGGGCGTCCACCTGGTCCTGGAGCACGACCTCCGCGAGGTCGTCCTTGACCGCCTTCTCCCAGGCGGGGGAGCGGCCCGGCGTCCCGCGTCCGTCCGCGACGACCACCGCGAAGCCCTGGTCCGCGAACCACTGCGAGGTGAGGTGCGGATTGTGCGCGGCGAGCACCCGCTGTCCGTGCGGTCCGCCGTAGGGGTCCATGAGCACGGGGAGGGGGGTGTCGCCGTCGTGGTCCGTGGGCAACAAGACGGCGCACGGTACGCGGCGTGCGCCCCCCTGGGTGAGCCTCACGCGCGGGGACAGACCGGGATCTTCGGCGTACGAGGCGACCGTCGCCACTTCCTTCTTGCCGTCCCGCAGGACCCGCACCCGGGTGCCAGGACGGTCCGGGACCGCCGAGGACAGCACCGTCACACCGCCCGCGCGTACCGCCGAGTGCACGCCGGGCTCCTGCGTCAGGCGCTCCACGCCCAGTTCGTTCACGCGGTACACGTGCACCTCGCCGATCTCCGGGTCGGCCGCAGCCTCCCCTGCCGACGCGGAGATCAGCACGTCGTCGTCCGTCACGTCCAGCACGGCACGCACGTGGAGCGCGGCGCCCGTCAGCGGCCGCTCGCCCACCGCGAGCACCCGCGCGCCGCCCTCGTCGGCGATGCGCACGAGCTGCCCGGAAGGCGTCCAGACCGGTACACCGGGGAAAAGTTCAAGCCAATATGGATCTTCATCGGCGTGCACCATCCGGGTCGCCCCCGACTGCGGGTCCACCGCCAGGTACAGCTGGCTCCGCTGGTCCCGCGCCTGCACCAGGATCAGCGGCGCACCCGCCGCTGACCAGTGCACACGTGCCAGATAGGGGTAGCGCGCCCGGTCCCACACCACCTCCGTGCGCTGCCCGTCGAGCCCCACGGCGAACAGCCGGACGTCCGCGTTCTCGGTCCCGGCGGCCGGGTACGCCACACGGCTCGGCTCCCGGTCCGGATGCGCCGGATCGGAGATCCACCAGCGCCTCACCGGCGTGTCGTCCACGCGCGCCACCAGCAGCCGGTCGGCCTCCGGGGACCACCAGAAGCCGCGCGGGCGGTCCATCTCCTCCGCCGCGACGAACTCCGCCAGCCCGTACGTCACCCCCTCCGACTCGGGCTCCAGCAGCGCCCGGTCGCCCTCGCCGTCCGTGCCGACGACGCGCAGGGCGCCCCCGGCGACGTACGCGACGAACCGTCCGTCGGGGGAGGGGCGTGGGTCGATCACCGGTCCGGGCACGGCCAGCCGACGGGTCGTCCCGGCCCGCAGCCCGGCCACGAAAAGCCGCCCTGACAACGCGAAAGAGGCCAGTTCGACGGCTGTGTCGGTGGCGTAGCCGACGATGCCGGCACCGCCCTCGCGGCTGCGCTCGCGACGTGCCCGCTCGGCGGCGGAGAGCTCCTCCGCGGCGCCGTTCAGCAGGGCCGGCGGGTCGGCCGCGACCCGCTCCCCGCCGTCCGCGGGATCGAGCACCCACAGCTTGCCCGCCCGGTCGGTGCCGGAGGCCGACCGCAGGAACACGACACGGGAACCGTCGGGGGAGACGGTGAACGAACGCGGCGCGCCGAGGGTGAATCGCTGGGTGCGCGCGTGCCGGCGGGGGAAGGAATCGGGCTCGGTCGTCATGCCCCGACCATATTGGCCATGCGCCCCCTTGTGCGGCCGTGCGCCGATCGATGCGCGCGTACGGATAGTTATGATCACTACCGCTGCGTGGGTATGAACCTGCTGGCTTCAGTACGGAATTGCGCGTTCCCTAGCTCGACTCCCCGTGTCCCCGGGAATTTTGGAGGTGAGCCGCCGTGGCACTCTCGATTTCGGCGGTGGTGCTGCTGGCGATCATCGTCTTCATCCTGATCAAGAAATCAGGGTTGAAGGCCATACACGCGGTCATCTGCGTACTGCTCGGTTTCTATCTCGCCGCCTCCTCGATCGCCCCGACGATCAGCGAACTCACGAGCAACATCGCGGGCATGATCGGCAGTATCAAGTTCTGATCCGTCCCTGACCGGTCCCCGATCCGTCCGATCCCGGTGCGCCCCCGGTCCGCACCGCTTTCCCGGTCCGTGCCCTTCGAAACGCCCGTGCCCGGCTTGGGCGCGGGCGACGGCCTCGTAGGGTTGGCCGCATGAGCGATCTGCCCTCCCCCGGCACGCCTCCGGGAGCACCCCCGTCCCGCCTCGCTCGGCGGCTGCTCCTGGTGCACGCCCACCCGGACGACGAGTCGATCAACAACGGCGCGACCATGGCCAGGTACGCGGCCGAGGGCGCCCACGTGACGCTGGTGACCTGCACCCTCGGCGAGGAGGGCGAGGTCATCCCGCCCGGCCTCGCCCACCTCGCGCCCGACCGTGACGGCACGCTGGGGCCGTACCGCGCGGGCGAGCTGACCGGGGCCATGAAGGAGCTGGGCGTCACCGACCACCGGTTCCTCGGCGGACAGGGGCGCTACCGCGACTCCGGGATGATGGGCACCGAGCAGAACGCCCGTCCGGGCGCCTTCTGGGCCGCCGACGTCGACGAGGCCGCGTCCCACCTCGTCGCGGTGATCCGCGAGGTCCGCCCCCAGGTCCTCGTCACCTACGACCCGGACGGCGGCTACGGCCACCCGGACCACATCCAGGCGCACCGCGTCGCCATGCGCGCCGTCGACCTGGCCGCCGACCCGGGCTTCGCCGCGGAGACGGGCGCGCCCTGGCGGATCGCCAAGGTGTACTGGAACCGGGTGCCGCGCTCGGTGGCCGTGGCGGGCTTCGCCCGGCTGCGCGAGGAGCTGGCCGAGCCCGGCCGGCTGCCCTTCACCCGTGCCGCCGCCGTCACCGACGTCCCCGGCGTCGTCGACGACGAGGTCGTCACCACCGCGATCGACGGCACCGCCCACGCCGCCGCCAAGGCCGCCGCCATGCGGGCGCACGCCACCCAGATCGCGGTCGCGGAACCGTACTTCGCGCTCTCCAACGACCTCGCGCAGCCCCTGTTCACCACCGAGTACTACGAACTGGTGCGCGGCAGGCGCCCGGAAGGCGGCCGGGAGACCGATCTGTTCGAGGGCGTCGACGCAGCTCAGGACGAGGGCGGCGGAGCACCGGGGAAAATGGCGGACGAGGCCCGGAACGGAGCGGCCCTCTGATGCGTACGAGACGGTATGACGGACACACGACGCGAACGGTCCGTGGAGGAAAGGCGGGCGCCCTGTGAAGCCGACGGGCGGGCAGGCGGCGGGCGGACCGGCGGCGGGCAGGCAGGACGGCGTGCTCGTGCAGCCCTGGACGCTGCCCTCGGCCGGCCGGGCCGCCGCATACGTGGGGCTCCTCGTGCTGGGCGCCGTGGCCGGCGTGACCGGCGGACTGGTGCAGGCCGCCTGGTTCCCGGGCGGGCTGCTGCTCGCGCTGCTGGGCGCGGCCGGGCTCTTCCTGGGCGGGGCACGGGCGACGGGCAGCCGCGCGGGGGCCGTCGCGCCCGCGGCCGGCTGGCTGACCGCCGTCGTCCTGCTCACCACCAGCCGCCCGGAGGGCGACTTCCTCTTCGGTGCTGGAGTGGGTTCCTACCTCTTCCTGCTGGGCGGTATGGCGGCCGCTGTGATGTGTGCCACGCTCGGCGGGGGGCGGCGACCGGAGGGCCCCGGTGCCCGACTTGGGAAGTGACGTACCACTTCGCCACGGACGGGCCACGGGCCATCGGTGCGGGTACCGTGCGGGTTTCGCCAACGGCCCCGGTACCAGCGCCAGAAGCGGCCAGTATCGTGGTGCGCGCCGCCGAGCCTCCCCCGCGCTCTCGATCGCGTTCGAGGAGGGGGGACCGCCAGCTCTTCAGGTCGCCACAGGTGGCGGAGCCAATCGGGAGAACCTGCCTTGAGTCGTGAAACTGACACTTCGTCGTCCTCCGGGTCCAACGGGCGCGGCAACGCCGCGTACCCGTCGGGGACGCCGCCGTACGGAACCTCCACGGCTCCCGGCGGCGCAGCCGACACGGGCCGTCCGGCGGCGGACACGCGGCCGGACGAGCGCAAGACCGAGACCACGCTGACGACACGCGTGCGCATCAACATCCCCGGATCGCGTCCCATACCGCCGGTCGTCGTCCGCAAGCCGGTCGCGGAGCACGAGGAGAACGCGGCCGAGACGGACGGGACGGGCACCGACCCGGAGACCACCGGGACGGCGACCATGCCCGCGGTGGCCGAGACCGCCCCGGACGCGCCGGCCGCGCCCGCGGGGGACAAGGCCAACGACTGGTTCGCGCCGCGCAGGCCCTCCGCCGCCAAGGGCGCCCAGGGCGGCTCCGGCGCGCAGGGTGCCGCGGGTGCGCCGGGCGGTGCCGCGCCGCGCCCGGGCGGTGCCGGTCAGCGCGGAGCCGACGGAACGAATCCCCTCGGTGTCTCGGGCGGCGTCCGGCCCGGTGGCCCCGCCGGCCCCGGCGGCGCGCGGCCCGGCGGCGCGAACGGCTCCGGGCTCCCCGGTGCCACCGGCGCCGGACCCGTGGCGCCCGGTCACGGCGGCGGCACCGGCTCCTTCGACGTCTCGGCCGCGCTGGCGGCCGCCGCGTCGGACGGCGGCGCGGCGGGCCACGACGACCGGCCGTACCCCGTGGAGGACGGCGCGGACGGCGCCCGTCGGGAGGGCGGCCCCTTCGGCGGTCCCGGCAACGGCTTCGCCACGCCCGGCAGCGACCACCCCGGGCCCGGCAGCGACTACCCGACCCCCGCCGGCCTCAGCGACGACACCGCCGTCCTCACGCCGCAGCGCCCGCTGTCCGAGCGCGGAGGCCCCGGCGACGCCCACGGCGGCCTCCCGGTGGTCCCCCCCGGCGCCCAGGACGACCGGCTGGGTCCGCCCGTCCCGCACGACGGGGCGGCGCCCCGCACGCCGGCGGAGCAGCCGAAGCCGGCCCCGGCCGCCTCCGCGAAGCCGGCCAAGAAGAAGGGCCGCAGCAAGCTGGTGCTGCTGGCCGGCGGCCTGGTGTTCGTCGCGGCCGGCGTGTACGGCGCGGGGCTCCTGCTGAACCACTCCGACGTGCCCAAGGGAACCACCGTGCTCGGCGTGGACATCGGCGGGGGCACCCGGGACGAGGCCGTCAAGAAGCTCGACGACGTCCTCGGCGACCGCACCGGCAAGGAGCTGAAGCTGACGGTCGACGGCAGGACGGTGGCGCTGCGGCCGGACCAGGCCGGTCTCCTGCTCGACAGCGACGCCACGGTCGAGGCGGCCGCGGGCGCGGACTACAACCCGGTGTCCGTGATCGGTTCGCTCTTCGGCCGGCAGCGCGTCGTCGACCCCGTCATTCCGGTCGACGAGGAGAAGCTGCAGGCCGCCCTGGAGAGCGCCGCGGGCAGCTCCGGAGCGGCGGGCGAGGGCACGATCAGGTTCGAGTCCGGCAAGGCCGTCGCCGTGTACGGCAAGGCGGGCCAGGGCATCGACCTCGCCGCGTCCGCCGAGGCCGTCGAGGACGCGTACCGCACCCAGGTCGAGACCGGCACGGCCGGCACCGTGCGGGTTCCCACGACCACCCGGGAGCCGTCGGTGCCCGACGCCGAGGTCGACCGCATGATGAAGGAGTTCGCGGAGCCCGCGATGTCCGGCCTGGTCACGGTCGAGGCGGGCGGGGCGTCCATCGCGTTCAGCCCCGAGAACTCCCTGTGGAAGTTCCTCGGCGTCAAGGCCCAGGACGGCAAGCTCGTCGAGTACTACGACAAGAACGCCCTGAAGGAGCTGTACGGCACCGCCTTCGACGGCGTCCTGATCACCCGCGGCACCGGCGAGCAGACCCCGGTGACCCCGGAGGACGTCATCGGCGCCCTCCGCCCCGCCCTCCTGGGCAAGACGCCGGCGGAACGCACAGCAGTGATCGAGACGAACCCGAGCTGACGGCTCCCCGCGCCCCGGCAAGGGGCGCGGGGCTGTGCCGATATGCGGCTCCGCCGCGTGGGCGCGACCAGCCCGACGAACCAGCAGCCGTGCACGCACACAATTCCCCACGGCGCTGAGGCGCACGGGGCGAAGCCCCGAAGCGGGCCATGCTCGACAGCGAAGCTAGTTGAGCATGGCCCGGGCATTGCGCGCCTGCCCCCGCACCCGCTC
The DNA here is from genome assembly GCF_014648075.1 of Streptomyces ruber. Lineage (GTDB taxonomy): Bacteria > Actinomycetota > Actinomycetes > Streptomycetales > Streptomycetaceae > Streptomyces > Streptomyces ruber. Next base: position 761,538 of record NZ_BMQK01000001.1, read on the forward strand.
GGCCGCCCCCGCGTCCACCGGCGCGACCACGTCCGCGTACGCCTCGAGTTCCGCCGCGCCCCGCAGGAAGTCCCCGCACCGCACCAGCAACTGGGCGTGCTCGTAGCGCAGCCGGGCCGGGTGCGAGGGCAGCAGCAGCGACAGCTCCACCGCCCACAGCGACACGTCGGGCCGCTCGGGCCGTGCCGCCGCCCACGCCCGGACGTTGTTGAGGACGCGCTGGACGACCTCCAGCGGGGCCGCGGGGCTGAGCATCGACGCGTCGAGCGGTGCCCCCGTGGCCCCCGCGACCAGCAGCTCCGCGTCCCCACCGGTCAGCAGTCGGCCCCCGGCGAAGGGGTCGGCCAGCACCTGCTCCTCGAAGAAGGCACTGAGCGAGGCTCCTTGGGGGGCGGTGGTCGGGCGACGGGTGGGCACGCCGAACCCCACCACGAAGTGCCCCGGCAGCGCCACCCCGTACACCGGCGCACCCGCCCGGCGCGCGACCTCCATCCACACCACCGACAGCAGGATGGGCAGCCCGCGCCGTCTCCGCAGCACCTCGTGCAGCAGCGAGGACTCCAGCCGCCGGTAGTCGCCGGGCGAACCGTGGAACCCGCAGCGCCCGCCGAGGAGGTCGGCCAGCGCCTGCGCCCAGGCGCGCGGCCCGCCGGCGCCGTACGGCAGTTGTCCGGCCAGCCGGTCCAGTTCGATCTGCGCCGCGTCGATCCCGGCCTCGGCGAGCGTCCCGTCGGCCGCGGCCCCCACCAGCAGGCACAGCGTCGCGAGGTCGGGCCGCTCCGAGCGTGCCTCCTCGGCGAACCGCCGCCGCACCTCGGCGGCCCGCCCGTGCTCCGGTGGCTGGGGCGCACGCATAGCAGCCTCGTGCCCGGTCACGGCGATCGGTACGTCTCGGCGGAGGGCGCGTCCGGGCCGCGGTAGTGGTGGTACAGGTGGTGCACGCCGAAGCCCAGGCCCGCGTACAGGGCCCGCGCCCCGGCGTTGTCCGCCTCCACCTGCAGCCAGGCCGCCGAGGCCCCCTCGTCGAGGGCCTGCCGGGCGAGGGCCGCCATCACCGCGGAGGCCAGTCCCCGCCGGCGGCGCGCCGGATCGACCTCGACCGCCGCGAACCCGGCCCAGCGGCCGTCGACCACGCAGCGCCCGATCGCGGCCGGGGGCTCACCCGCCGCGCCGGGCACGGCCGCGAACCACACCGAGGGCCCGCTCGCGAGCACCTTCAGCGCGACCTCGCTCGCGCCCTTGCGCTGGTAGCGGCTCAGCCAGCTCTCGTCCACCGCCCGCGACAGCACGACCCCGCCGGGACGCTCCCGGTCGGCGACGGGCGCCAGGGCCCCGGTCCACAGCTCGGCGGTGACCTCCCGCGTCCAGCCCCGCCGCTCCAGCTCCGCGCACAGCGGCTCCTGCGTGCCCTCGCCGCCGGTGGCGAGCTGCGCGTACGCGGGCAGCCCGCGCTCCGCGTACCAGGCCTGCACGCGGGCCAGCGCCTCGTCCAGCGGCCGCCCCGGATCACCCACCGGCAGCACGGAGTTCGCGCGCCGCGTGAAGCCCTGCCGTCGCCCGACCACCGCCCCCCACGGACGCGCCACCGCGGCTCGCCCGGGGGTACCCCCGTCGCGCGGCACCACCTCGACCGCGGCCCGCAGCTCCCAGTCGCCCAGCAGCTCCCGTTCCACCGGCTGCCAGCCGCGCGCGGCCACCCGCGCCAGCTCGGTGTACGAGGCGGCGGGACCCCGTCTGCGAGCCGGTGCCGCGGGCACCACCTTGCCCGCGACCAGGGACGACTCCGCGATCCGCACGCGCTCGCCGGTGCGCCGTGTGATCACCAGCACACCACCGTCCCATGATGTGAGAAGGCCCACCGTGTCGGTGAATTTCCCGCCTTCGGCACCGGCCTCGTCGATCCGCCGGACCGAGACGCGTTTGCCCACGTCAGCGGCGTTGATACGGACCTCGAGTCGCCCGCCGACAGAGAATTCCACAGGTCGGTTCACCCCTCCTGTTCGGATCGTGCCCAGGAACGGAGATACTAGGTGCGGGCATCGACGACGCCGCGCTCCCGCGCGCCAGGCGGCGGAGCCTGAGGAGGCCCGCCAGCGCCCATCTGAGGAGGAACGACAGCGTGACCTACGTCATCGCAGAGCCTTGTGTCGACGTCAAGGACAAGGCGTGCATCGAGGAGTGCCCGGTCGACTGCATTTATGAGGGCCAGCGGTCCCTCTACATCCACCCGGACGAATGCGTCGACTGTGGTGCCTGTGAGCCGGTCTGCCCGGTCGAGGCGATCTTCTACGAGGACGACACTCCGGAGGAGTGGAAGGACTACTACAAGGCGAACGTCGAGTTCTTCGACGAGCTGGGCTCGCCCGGCGGCGCCAGCAAGCTGGGTCTGATCGAGCGCGACCACCCGTTCGTCGCGGGCCTGCCCCCGATGAACCAGGGTCACTGAGCGCCCCGCCGAAGCAGGACCGCTGAAGCGGTCCGCACCCGCGCCGCCTCGGTCCCGTACGGCCCGATCGCCCTGATCGCCGTGCGGGACCGAGGCGTTCGCCGTACCGACAGTACGTACTCCCGGTCACCGCACCCGAGGAACGCGCGTACGAGAAAGTGAGCCAGTAACCGTGTCCGCAGTCAGCGACAGGCTTCCCACCTTCCCCTGGGACAAGCTGGAGCCCTACAAGGCGACCGCCGCCGCCCACCCGGGCGGCATCGTCGACCTGTCCGTCGGCACCCCGGTCGACCCGGTCCCCGAGCTGGTCCAGAAAGCCCTGGTGGCCGCCGCCGACTCGCCGGGCTATCCGACCGTCTGGGGCACCCCGGAGCTGCGCGACGCGATCACGGGCTGGCTCACCCGGCGGCTCGGCGCCCGCGACGTGACGCACCGGCACGTGCTGCCCGTCGTCGGCTCCAAGGAACTGGTGGCCTGGCTCCCCACCCAGCTGGGCCTCGGCCCGGGCGACCGGGTCGCCTTCCCGCGCCTGGCCTACCCGACGTACGAGGTGGGCGCCCGTCTCGCGCGCGCGGAGTACGTGGCGTACGACGACCCGACGGAGCTGGACCCCGAGGGCCTGAAGCTGCTCTGGCTGAACTCGCCGTCGAACCCGACCGGCCGCGTCCTGTCCAAGGAGGAGCTCACCCGGATCGTCGCCTGGGCGCGCGAGCACGGCGTCCTCGTCGTCTCCGACGAGTGCTACCTGGAGCTGGGCTGGGAGGCCGACCCCGTCTCCGTCCTGCACCCGGACGTGTGCGGCGGCTCGTACCAGGGGATCGTCGCGCTGCACTCCCTGTCCAAGCGGTCTAACCTGGCGGGCTACCGCGCGGCCTTCGCCGCCGGTGACCCGGAGGTGCTCGGCCCGCTGCTGCAGATCCGCAAGCACGGCGGCATGATGACGTCCGCGCCGACCCAGGCGGCCGTGGTCGCGGCCCTCGGCGACGACGCGCACGTGCGCGAGCAGCGGGAGCGGTACGCGGCCCGCCGCGCCGCCCTGCGCGAGGCCCTGCTCGGCCACGGCTTCCGCATCGAGCACAGCGAGGCGAGCCTCTACCTGTGGGCGACCCGCGACGAGTCCTGCTGGGACACGGTGGCGCACCTGGCGGAGCGCGGCATCCTCGTCGCGCCCGGCGACTTCTACGGCCCGGCGGGCGAGCGGCACGTCCGCGTGGCGTTCACGGCGACGGACGAGCGGGTGGCGGCGGCGGTCGAGCGGCTCTGAGGAACCGCCCCGCGCACAGCGGAAGGGGCCCGGGGGACGAATGTTCCCCGGGCCCCTTCCGCTGTCGTCGTACCGTGCCGCGCCGTGCGGCGGCGGTCGTCAGCCGAGCGGCAGGGCGTTCAGCGGCAGCCCCTTGGTGGGCAGGCCGTTGGTGTTGACGGCGTCGGTGGGCAGACCCTTGCCGACCGTCTCGGTCGCACCGCCGAGCAGGTTGCCGGCGGGACCCGTCGCGTGGCCGGTCGGTCCCTGGGCGACCGCTCCCTGGGCGACCGGTGCGGCCGTCCTGACGGCCCTGTCGCCGGTCCGGCCGACGGTCCGGACGGCGGCCGGAGCCGCCTTCTTCACGGTCGCGCCGCCGGTCTTGCCCGCGAGGCCGAGGGTGTCCTGCGCCGTGCCGCCGACGCCGTCGGTGACGTTCGCCCCGTCCAGGGCGGTCAGGCCGCCGACGTTCGGGGCGGCGGGGAGTGCCGGCGCCGCACTCGCGGAGCCGGCCGCACCGACCACCGTGGCCGCTCCCGCTGCGGTGAACAGCGCGGCACGGGCGATCCGGCGGGTCAGGGGGAGGGACATGATGCTCCTTCGACGGGAGGAAACTGTGGAAGGTCCGGCCGGTTCCGGAGGGATCGATCGTTCCCGGCACGGACGCAGTGACTACCGCTCGAGACCCGCGAAGGTTGCGGTGATCCTATGTAAAGAGTTGGCAATGCATCACATCATCGGTCCGGGAGGAAAAGGGGCAAACGCCCCTCGTGGTGTGTGCCTGCCGAACCCTTGCGGCCCTTCCCTCCCAAGGGTTCCCGAGGCTCCCGGAGCCGCCCGGGGGCACGCGCGCACGGTGTCGACCGGACGCGACGGAGGCCCCCCGTACGGGTGAGCGCCGCCGCCTACTGTCCAGTGACGATTCGGACCGCTCCGGCGGACCGCTCGCCGCTGCCCCCGTCCGCCTCGCGCCACGCGCCGGTCCCGTCGTCGGCGGCCCACACGCGGCCCGCGTAGGAGACGCGCTCGATGTGCAGCCGCGAGGAGTTGGCCACCGCCCAGTGGGCCAGCTCCCAGCCGCGCCGGCCGACGGCGGCCTCGGAGGCGGCCCCGACCGCCCGCACCGGGATCGTGACGGTGCCGTCGTCCGACGGGGAGGCCGGGGAAGGAGGCTTCGAGGGCTTCGAGGGCTTCGAGGGCTTCGAGGGCTTCGAGGGCTTCGAGGCGACGGCGCCGGCGGGCTGGAGCACGTCGTGGCCGAAGTCCCGCGCGAGCGCGGCCCGGACCGCGTCCGGGCCGCCGTCGTGGGTCGCGTCGGGAAGCGCCCGGCAGGTCAGCGTGGCCGCCGCGCGTCCGGTGAGGGCGGCGGCGAGCAGCGCGGCGTCCGGCTCGTGCTTGGCGTACGCGTCCGGGAAGCCGCTGCGCTGCACGCGCTGCGCGGCCACGGTCAGCGGCAGCCCGGAGTAGCCGGGCACCTCGGAGAGGTGCGTGTAGAACTCGCCCGCCGCGTACGCCGGATCCATGATCTGTTCCTCGGTGCCCCAGCCCTGCGACGGGCGCTGCTGGAACAGGCCCAGCGAATCGCGGTCCCCGTGGTCGAGGTTGCGCAGGCCCGACTCCTGCAGCGCGGTCGCCAGCGCGATGGTCACCGCCCGCTCGGGCAGGCCGCGCGAGGTGCCCACGGCCGAGATCGTGGCCGCGTTGACGGCCTGCTCGGGGGTCAACTCGTAGGACGCGCCGTCGCCCCTCCCGGACACCACCACGCAGCGCGGCACGCCCGGCCCGCCGGTGACGTACTGCACCGCGAGGTACCCCGCGAGCGCGAGCAGCAGGCAGAGGGAGGCGCCGCGGCGGAGGAGGCGGCCACGGCGACGCGCGGGAGAGGGCTCTGGCACGGCGTACAAAGTACTGGAGCGGGGCGCCGGTGCCGTGCGAGCCTGTGGACAACCCGGTGGGGTGAGAGGGCCGGACGGGCGGGACGTTAGGGTCGTGGCATGGCCGACACCCCGCTTGACCTCACGCTGGACGCCGCGCGGCTGACCGCGCGGCTCGTCGACTTCCCCTCCGAGAGCGGCACCGAGGAGCCCCTCGCGGACGCGATCGAGGCGGCGCTGCGCGCACTGCCCCACCTGACGGTCGACCGGTTCGGCAACAACGTCGTCGCCCGCACGGACCTGGGCCGTGCCGAGCGCGTGATCCTCGCCGGCCACATCGACACCGTCCCCATCGCGGACAACGTGCCCTCGCGCCTCGACGACGAAGGCGTGCTGTGGGGCTGCGGCACCTGCGACATGAAGGCGGGCGTGGCGGTGCAGCTCCGCATCGCCGCCACCGTTCCCGCGCCCAACCGCGACCTCACCTTCGTCTTCTACGACAACGAGGAGGTCGCGGCCGAGCTGAACGGCCTGAAGCACGTCGCCGAGGCCCACCCGGAGTGGCTGGAGGGCGACTTCGCGGTCCTCCTCGAACCCTCCGACGGCCAGGTCGAGGGCGGCTGCCAGGGCACGCTCAGGGTCCTGCTGAAGACCGGCGGCGAACGCGCCCACTCGGCCCGGAGCTGGATGGGCTCCAACGCGATCCACGCGGCGGCCCCCATCCTGGCGCGCCTGGCGTCGTACGAGCCGCGCCGGCCGGTGATCGACGGTCTGGAGTACCGGGAGGGCCTGAACGCGGTGGGCATCTCGGGCGGTGTGGCCGGCAACGTCATCCCGGACGAGTGTGTGGTGACGGTCAACTTCCGCTACGCGCCGGACCGCAGCGAGGACGAGGCGCTGGCGCACGTGCGGGAGGTCTTCGACGGGTGCGGGGTGGAGGAGTTCGTGGTCGACGACCACAGCGGCGCCGCGATGCCCGGTCTGTCCCACCCGGCCGCCGCCGCCTTCGTCGAGGCCGTCGGCGGCACCCCGCAGCCCAAGTACGGCTGGACGGACGTCTCCCGCTTCAGTGCGCTCGGCGTTCCCGCCGTCAACTACGGACCGGGCAATCCGCACCTGGCACACAAGCGGGACGAGCGGGTAGAGGTGTCGAAGATCCTCGCGGGTGAGGAGCGGCTGCGGGCGTGGCTGACGTCCTGACGGCAGGGCGCCGGCTGTGCCGTACAGCGGTGATCTGCGGACATGCGCACGTCCCCCCTCCGTAACCCGCGCCGATCTACGCTGAGGTGGAAAGAGAGCACGGCGGAGGGAGCGGACATGGCGACCGGCAACCCGGAGGGGAAGCAGCAGCCACCGGAGGAGCAGCGGCTGGGCCCGGTACTGCGCAGGCGCGGCCAGGTCCAGTCGAGCACGGCCGACCAGCGCCTGCTGGACACGGGAGGCCCCTCGGACTGGGTGCACACGGACCCGTGGCGGGTGCTGCGCATCCAGTCGGAGTTCGTCGAGGGCTTCGGCACGCTCGCCGATCTCCCGCCCGCGATCAGCGTGTTCGGCTCCGCGCGGACCCCGCGCACCTCACCCGAGTACGAGGCGGGGGTCGCCCTCGGGCGGGGTCTGGTCGAGGCCGGTTTCGCCGTGATCACCGGCGGCGGCCCGGGCGCCATGGAGGCCGCCAACAAGGGTGCCTACGAGGCGGCGGGCGTCTCGGTCGGCCTCGGCATCGAGCTGCCCTTCGAGCAGGGCCTCAACAGGTACGTCGACATCGGGCTCAACTTCCGTTACTTCTTCGTGCGGAAGATGATGTTCGTCAAGTACGCGCAGGGCTTCGTGGTGCTGCCGGGCGGCCTCGGCACGCTGGACGAGCTCTTCGAGGCCCTCACCCTCGTGCAGACCCAGAAGGTCACCCGCTTCCCGATCGTCCTCTTCGGCACGGAGTACTGGGGCGGCCTGGTCGACTGGCTGAAGAACACCCTGGTGGCCCAGGGCAAGGCGGCCGAGAAGGACCTGCTCCTGTTCCACCTGACGGACGACGTGGACGAGGCGGTGGCGTTGGTGTCGAAGGAGGCGGGGCGGTAGCCCCGAGGGCCGGGCGCGCTGGTCTCAGCCCGTCCGGCGTTTGAGGACGACGAGGCCGTTCAGGCCGACAGCGGGGGTCTGGGGGCGGCAGCCCCCAGGGGCGTGACGGGACGAACTCCCCGTCACGCCAGCCCCCGCCGCGCCACCGCCGGAGGCCGATGCCCCGCGATGGACGCCACCATGTCCAGCACCTGCCGCGTCTCCGCGACCTCGTGCACCCGGTACACCTGCGCCCCCAGCCACGCCGACACCGCGGTCGTCGCGAGCGTGCCGAGCACCCGCTCCTTCACCGGCCGGTCCAGCGTCTCCCCGACGAAGTCCTTGTTGGACAGCGACACCAGCACCGGCCACCCGGTGGCGGTCATCTCGTCCAGCCGCCGCGTCGCCTCCAGGCTGTGCCGCGTGTTCTTCCCGAAGTCGTGTCCGGGGTCGATGAGCACCGACTCGCGCGGCACCCCCAGGGCCACCGCGCGCTCGGCGAGCCCCACGGTCACCCGCAGGATGTCCGCCATGACGTCGTCGTACGTCACCCGGTGCGGCCGGGTCCGCGGCTCGGCGCCGCCCGCGTGCGTGCACACCAGGCCCACGCCGTACCGCGCCGCGACCTCCGCCAGCTTCGGGTCCACGCCGCCCCACGCGTCGTTCAGCAGGTCCGCGCCCGCCTCGCAGACCGCCTCGCCGACGTCGTGCCGCCAGGTGTCGACGCTGATCACCACGTCGGGGAAGCGCCGCCGCACCTCCGCCACGAAACCGACGGTCCGCCGCGCCTCCTCCTCGGCCGTCACCTCGTCGCCCGGCCCGGCCTTCACCCCGCCGATGTCGATGATGGCGGCGCCCTCCGCCACCGCCTGCTCCACACGCGCGAGCGCGGGTTCGTCACCGAAGGTGGCTCCCCGGTCGTAGAAGGAGTCCGGCGTCCGGTTCACGATCGCCATGACCACCGGCTCGTGCGCGCCGAATTCCCGCCTGCCCAGCCTGAGCATCCGCTGTGACCTCTCCCAGTACGTCCCGCTGCTTAGCCGCCTGCGACCTTAACCGCCGGACTCGCATGGCACGATCGGACCCTGACACATCCGGCTTCGGCCCGGCCGGTCGCGACACGGCCGGCCGGGCACTTCAGCGCCGGCGCACAGCGCGCCGGCCACGAGCGTGGGGACCCCAGCGATGTTGATGTTCTTGTTCCTGGTCGTCGCGCTCGCCGTGGTGGTCGCCGCGGTGACCCTCGCCGTGGTGGGCGGCGGCGAGAGCGGCGTGCTGCCCGAGGCCGCGCCCGAGCGCTTCCGGGACGCCCTGCCGCCCGACCGCCCGGTGGGCCACGCGGACGTGGAAGCGCTCCGCTTCCCGCTCGCCGTGCGTGGCTACCGCATGGCGGACGTGGACGACGCGCTGAGCCGGCTCGGCGCCGAACTCGCCGAGCGGGACGCCCGGATCGCCGACCTGGAGGCCGCCCTGGCCGGCGCCCGCGCGACGGCGCCCGCCGCCCCGGCCGCCCCGGTGCGCGAGCCGGAGCAGGGGGACGGCCGGTGAGCGCCGCCCTCGCGGGCCCGGACGGCGGACTGCGCTGCCCCTGGGCGCTGGCGACCGAGGACTACGTGACCTACCACGACGAGGAGTGGGGCCGCCCGGTCCACGGCGACGACGCGCTGTTCGAGCGCCTGTCGCTGGAGGCCTTCCAGTCCGGCCTGTCCTGGCTGACGATCCTGCGCCGCCGGCCCGGCTTCCGCGCGGCCTTCGACGGCTTCCGGATCGCCTCGGTCGCGGCCTTCACCGAGGACGACCGCGCCCGGCTGCTCGCCGACCCGGGGATCATCCGCAACCGCGCCAAGGTCGACGCGACGCTCGCCAACGCGCGCGTGCTGGCGGAGTGGTCCCCCGGCGAGCTGGACGAGCTCATCTGGTCCCACGCCCCCGACCCCGCCTCGCGCCCCGCGCCGAGATCCCTCACCGAGGTCCCGGCCGTCACGGACGAGTCGACCGCGCTCTCCAAGGCCCTCAAGAAGCGCGGCCTGCGCTTCGTGGGCCCGACGACGGCGTACGCCCTGATGCAGGCGTGCGGCCTGGTCGACGACCACCTGGCGGACTGCGTCGCCCGGCGGAGCTGACGCGCGGGGCGGTGACCGCCGCGGGCGGGCGGTCACCGCCCCAGGTACTTCGGCCTCTCCTTGGCGACGAACGCCCGCACCGCGATCGCGTGGTCCTCGGAGGACCCCGCCCGCACCTGGAGCTCCTCCTCCTTGTCCAGCGTCTCGTCCAGCGAGTGGGACAGCCCGTACGCGAGGGACTCCTTCAGCGCCGCGTACGCCACGGTCGGCCCCTCGGCCAGCGTGCGGGCGACCTTGACGGCCTCCTCGGCGAGGTCCGCCGCCGGTACGACCCGGTTCGCGATGCCCAGCTCGTACGCGTCCTGCGCGCCGATGGTCCGCGGGAAGAGCAGCAGGTCGGCCGCGCGGGAGGGGCCCACCACCCGCGGCAGGGCCCACGAGATCCCCGAGTCCGCGCTCAGCGCCACCCCGGCGAACGAGGTGTTGAAGGACGCCGTCTCCGCGACCACCCGGAAGTCGGCGGCCAGCGCGAATCCGAAGCCGGCCCCGGCCGCGACCCCGTTCACGCCCGCCACCACGGGCTTCGGCATCCCCGCCAGCGCGCGCACGATCGGGTTGTAGTGCTCGCGCACGGTGCTCATGGTCCGCCCCGAGCCGTCCTCCCGGTCGGCGGCCAGCAGCCCGATGTGCTCCTTGAGGTCCTGGCCCACGCAGAACGCCCGGTCCCCGGCGGCCGTCAGCAGCACGGCGCGCACGGCGTCGTCCGCGGCGGCGGAGCGGACGGCCTCCCGCAGGGCGACCTTGGTCTCGACGTTCAGCGCGTTCATCGCCTCGGGACGGTTCAGCGTGATCGTCGCGAGCCCGTCGTTCACCTCGTGAAGCACGGTGTCGGCCATGGCTGGTCCCCTCCGTCGTCACGGCTCCGGCGTACCGGTCGGTACGTCCGCGTCACAGCACAGCATGGCGGAGATCACCGGCGGCGGCGCGGCCCGGATGTGTGACCTGCGTCAAAGAATCTCGCTGCGCGGAAGAGAGGGGGAGCTGTTTGTGGTGGCGCAGTATGGCAGCCACATCGCCGAATTGGGTGGTTTTGCTCGCGTGCGTTGCCCAAGCGATGCCGACCGATGTTGGTCATCGGGTCCTGCGATGCGGGATAATGGCTTGGAAGCAATGTGTTCGATGCCGGTGTCGCCTGCCCCATTCGGGTGCGCGCATGCCCTTCTGGGGCGTCGGCTGACGATGAGCTGGTTTCAGGAAGGGGAACGAGCATGGCGGCCATGAAGCCGCGGACGGGCGATGGCCCGCTCGAGGTGACCAAGGAGGGGCGGGGCATCGTCATGCGCGTTCCGCTCGAAGGCGGCGGTCGGCTCGTCGTCGAGCTGACCCCTGACGAGGCCGATGCGCTCGGCGACGCCCTCAAGAAGGTCGTCGGCTGACGGGCGGACGCGACCATACTCTTTCAGCTGCCCCGGCACCGACACGCGGTGCCGGGGCGGCTGTTTTCCCGGCTTCGCGTTCTTTTCACAGGGGATCGGGAGCCGAGTCACAGGAGAATCTCAGCGCTTCACCGCACACAGCAGTCCATCGCCCACCGGGAGCAGCGTGGGCAGCAGGTCCTCGCTCTCGCGGACCGTGCGCAGCAGCTCCCGTATCCGTATGACCTCCGTCGGCTGCGGGCCCGAGTCCACGGTGCGGCCGTTGGCGAAGACGCCCTCGAAGACGACCATGCCTCCCGTGCGCAGCAGGCGCAACGATTCAGCGAGGTACTCCAGCGACTCCAGGCGGTCGCCGTCACAGAAGACCAGGTCGTAGCCGGCGTCCGCGAGCCGGGGCAGGACCTCCAGGGCCCGGCCGGGGATGAAGCGAGCCCGGTTGCTGGCGAAACCGGCGGCGCGGAAGGCCTGCCGGGCGAACTGCTGGTGCTCCGGCTCCGGGTCCACGGTGGTGAGCACCCCGTCGGGCCGCATGCCGTGCAGCAGATGGATGCCGGAGACGCCGCACCCCGTGCCGATCTCCGCCACGGCCTTCGCGTCCACGGAGGCGGCCAGCAACTGCAGCGCGGCGCCCGTACCGGGCGTCACCGAGCGCAGCCCTGCCTCACGGGCCCGGTCACGAGCCCAGTGCAGCGCCTCGTCCTCGGCGACATAGGCGTCGGCGAACGCCCAGCTCGTCTGCCGGTTGCCGGTAATGACCCCTCCCTGTCCCGTGCTTGCCTGGGCGTGACTGTATCCGTTGGCGCCGGGAACCCGCAGATGGGACCGGTCGTTTGCAGGGGGTGTGGATGGCAGGCGGGGGAAGTGGATGACAGAGTCAAGTTCTCGTAAAACCGCTTATCCGGAACTAACGGGCGAGGTGGCTATGGTAGGGGCTCCACTGGACACCACCAGAGCCGACAGGGGAGGTGCGGCCGCGCCTGTGGATCGGGGAGGAGTGCTTCGGCGCTTTCTCGGATCGGCGGGAAGGCCGAAATCCGTGAACGACACCGCTGACCACCACCACGCCGCCGACGTCGCGCAGACCGCGACCTTCACCGAAGCGGACGCGCAGGCGTGGACTCCGCCCACCTGGGAGGAGATCGTCAGCACCCACAGCGGCCGGGTCTACCGGCTGGCCTACCGTCTGACGGGCAACCAGCACGACGCCGAGGACCTGACCCAGGAAGTGTTCGTCCGGGTCTTCCGCTCCCTGTCGACGTACACGCCGGGCACCTTCGAGGGCTGGCTGCACCGCATCACCACGAACCTCTTCCTGGACATGGTGCGCCGCAAGCAGCGCATCCGCTTCGACGCGCTCGGCGAGGACGCGGCCGAGCGTCTGCCCAGCCGTGAGCCGTCGCCGCAGCAGGTCTTCAACGACGCGCACTTCGACGCCGACGTCCAGCAGGCCCTCGACACCCTCGCGCCCGAGTTCCGCGCCGCCGTGGTGCTGTGCGACATCGAGGGGCTGTCGTACGAGGAGATCGCTGCGACCCTCGGAGTGAAGCTCGGCACGGTCCGTTCCCGGATCCACCGCGGCCGCTCCCAGCTGCGCAAGGCGCTCGCACACCGTTCACCGGAGGCCCGCGCCGAGCGCCGTGGCTTCGTGGTGACCGGCCTGCCCGCGCTGGGAGGAGGAGGCGCGACCGCGTGAGTGCATCACGGCCGAATCCCGGCGAGCGGCGCGTCGCCGACCAGCACCTCGGTGAACGGCTCTCCGCCCTGGTGGACGGAGAGCTCGGTCACGAGGCACGTGAGCGTGTCCTCGCCCATCTCGCCACCTGTCCCAAGTGCAAGGCGGAGGCGGACGCGCAGCGCCGGCTGAAGAACGTCTTCGCGGCAGCGGCCCCGCCGTCCCCTTCCGAGAGCTTCCTGGCCCGGCTCCAGGGCCTGCCCGGGCTGCCCGGGGGAGACGACGCCGACAGCGGCGGTCCGCCGCTGGGCGGCGGAGGCTTCGGCGGGGGAAGACTGCCGGGCTCGGCCGGCAGGCCGGGGTTCCCCCGTGGCACCGGGGTCTTCGGGACGAAGGACGAGCCCTTCGGCTATGCGACGGCGGGACCGCACGCGGGTGCGCTCCCGCCGTCGGAGGAACGCGGACTCTTCGGTGGCCGCGGCCCGTCGGGCGGGTCCGGGCTCTTCGGTGACCGCGGCGCCCGCCGGACCAGAAGCTCCGACGGCGGCGGCGGGCTCGTCGGTGGTGCGGGGGCCGTCGACGGTCCCGAGTCCGGCGAGGGTACGGGGCTCGCGCGCGGCGGCGAGTCCGCCGCGGTCCGTGAACGGACCGGGGACCGCCTCGGCCTCGGCCTCACCGGTGAACGCGGCTTCCGCATCCACCGTGTCGGCCGTCCCGCGGCCGAACGGCCGGCCTCGCGCGGGCTGCGGTTCGCGTTCGTGGCGGCCGGAGCCGTGTCCCTGGCGGCGATCGCGCTCGGCGGGGTCACCACCACCGGGGGACCGGCGGACACGTCGGAGGCCCGGGACGGATCGGGCTCCGGGAACAACGTGACGCCGATGCGCACAGCCGGTGCGGGCGCCGTCACCGGCCCCGAGTCCCAGCGTCGCCGGGGAACTCCCGGGCCCCTGCTCGGCCAGGGCCAGCAGGTGCTGGGCGGGGCCCCGGTGGCGTCCACCGGTGTCTCGGCGCCCCTGCTGCCCGGGATCCCCGCCCCGGCGGTCCGGGACCCGAAGGCCGTGCGTCCGTCGAGCGCGTCCGGCACGGCCGGTTCCGCCGTGTCGTCCTCGCTCATACGTCCGCACGCGGCGCCCCTGTCGCCCCCGCTCGTCGAGCCGGCCTGGCAGGCGGTGTCCGGGCTCAGGCCCCCCGGCGCCCCCGCCGCTGCCGGACCCTGGGCCTCCGAGGTCTCCATGCCCGCGCCCATGGCCGCCGAGCCCATGGCTCCGGGCCTGTCCGCCACGCCCCTCACCACGTCCTCCACGTTCATCTCTCCCACGCTCCCCTGACCGGCCTCTGCGCCGCGGCCCGTGAACCTGGTTGAATCCAGGGTGGGCCGCGTCCGCAGGGGCATCCCCGGACGCGGAAGCGACTATCTGCGGTGACCGCCGGCGAGTCCTGCCCGCGGACCAGGTGTGGGGAGAGCATGACTGAGGGGAAGCCCACGAACGCGAAATGGTGGAGTCGCCCCCGACCGCAGGGCGCGGGGGCCGCCCCGGGCGGCCGCGGCGACGACAGCGGCGACTACGAGTTGCGGCGCCCCGAGGAGGCCCCCGGCCCCGGCGGTACGGCCGACGACGCGACGGGAGTCACGCCCGGGCCGGCCGGGCGGGCGGCCCGGGCGGGCGCCGCCGCGGACCCGTCGGCCGGGCGGCCGAAGCCACTGCACGACCCCGACCCCTACAGCACACCTCCGTACGGCGAACCGGGCCCCTGGGCGCCCGCGCCTCCGGTGCAGCACCCGGCGACACCGCCGACGGCATCCCCGGCGGCGACTCCGGCGCACGGCACGGCCGTACCGGCGATGGCACCACCCCGCACCCCGTCCCCCCCTCCGGCGCCCGCGTCCCCGGCGCCCGCCCCCCCGGCGTCCGCGCCCACGGTCGCCGCGCCCGCCGTGACCATGCCCGCCCCGGCCTCCGCGCCCCCCGCCCCGGCCGCCACCGGAACGGCGTCCCCGCCGCGGGATCCCTGGCGGAACTACGACCCCTGGGCGACCGCCCCGGCCCCCCTCCAGCAGAACGGCGCCGCGGTCCTCGGCACCGACCAGCACCGCAGGCGGGCCAGGAAGGGTCTGGTCCTCGGCGCCGTACTGCTCGCGCTGGTGTCGGGCGGGGTCGGCGGCGCCGTCGGTGCCTACCTGGAGCGGAACGGCGGCCTCGGCGAGGTGGAGCTGTCCCAGGCCGCGGAGGGCGCCAAGGGGCGCGCGCCCGACAGCGTCGCGGGCATCGCCGCCAGTGCGCTGCCCAGCGTGGTGACCCTGCACGTGAGCGGCTCGGAGGCGCAGGGCACCGGCACCGGCTTCGTCCTGGACGAGCGCGGACACATCCTCACCAACAACCACGTCGTTGAACCCGCGGGCGACGACGGCCGGATAACGGTGACCTTCAGCGGCGGCGAGACCGCGAAGGCGGAGGTCGTCGGCGGGGACGGCGGGTACGACCTCGCCGTGGTCAAGGTCACCGGCGTGAGCGGTCTCAAGCCGCTCCCGCTCGGCAACTCCGACGACGTCCAGGTCGGCGACCCCGTCGTCGCCATCGGCGCCCCCTTCGACCTCGCCAACACCGTGACGGCCGGCATCATCAGCGCGAAGGAGCGCCCCATCACCGCGGGCGGCGAGAAGGGCGACGGCAGCGACGTCAGCTACGTCGACGCGCTGCAGACCGACGCCCCGATCAACCCGGGCAACTCCGGCGGCCCCCTCGTCGACGCGAGCGCCCGCGTCATCGGCATCAACAGCGCCATCCGGTCCGGCGGCGACGGTACCGACGTGGAGGGACAGGCAGGGTCGATAGGGCTCGGCTTCGCCATCCCCATCAACCAGGGCAAGCGTGTCGCCGAGGAACTGATCAACACGGGCCGGGCGACCCACCCGGTCATCGGCGTCACGCTCGACATGGACTATGCCGGTGACGGCGCCCGGGTCGGCACGGAGGGTGCCGACGGCGGGCCGTCGGTCAGCGCGGGCGGCCCGGCCGACGAGGCCGGCGTCAAGGCGGGCGACGTCATCACCGAGGTCGACGGCCAGCGGGTCGACTCCGGCGAGGAGCTCATCGTCAAGATCCGCGCCCACCGCCCCGGCGACCGGCTCGAACTCACGCTCCGGCGCGACGGGAGGGAGCGGAAGGTCACCCTGACGCTCGGCTCCTCCAGCGGCGGCTGAGACCGCGGTCACCGTTCGAGACGTATGACGGGAACCTCACAGAAAACGCGTCCGCCCCGGGCCGTGACCGTGAACTTCAGGAAAAACCGGCCGTATGCACGGATCCGGGAGCCCCGTGACGGTACCGGTCGGCCGGGAAGGGCGGGTACCGTGGATCCGGCCCGGACCTGGAAGACCTGCCGAGGGCCGCTGTACGGGCCGAGGACATCGCAAGGAGCTTCAGGTGTTCAATGACATAGGACCGCTCGAGCTGGTGACGCTCGTCGTCCTCGCCGTGCTCATCTTCGGCCCCGAGAAGCTCCCGAAGGTCATACAGGACGTCACGCGGACCATCCGCAAGATCCGGGACTTCTCCGAGAGCGCCAAGCAGGACATCCGTCAGGAGCTGGGGCCGGAGTTCAAGGACTTCGAGTTCGAGGACCTCAACCCCAAGACGTATCTCCGCAAGCAGCTGGAGAACGACGAACTGGGTCTCAAGGAGATCCGCAACGGCTTCGACCTGAAGAAGGAGATGGCCGAGGTCAGCGACGCGGTGCACGGCCGTGAGTCCGAGGCGTCGGCGGCGGCCTCGGTGGCCCCGGCGTCCCCGTCCCTCGTGAAGGGCGGCGGCCCCGTCGACATGACCAAGAAGCGGCAGAACCTCGACCCCTCCGAGCGCCCGCCCTTCGACGCGGACGCCACCTGAGCCGCGCGGGCGTCCCACGTTCCGTGCGCCCCGGCGCACTACGTCCTTCCCGGGCGCACGCCCTCTGAGCCGTGCGTTCCTCCCTCGCACGCCCCTTGGCGCCGCCTGCGGGCGTGACCCGTTCGGCACGCAGGCAGGAGCGGCGGCGAACGGGAATGCGCCGTACGTCCTTTCGGTACGTGACGCGAGTCATACTCGCGGAAGCCGCCGCACGGCGCGAACACGCCCTCGTACGCGCCCTGTGCGCCGGGCGTGTTACCTGGGGCTCGAAGCGCTGTGGCTATGCTGCCCAGTTGTTGTGCGGACCATGAGAGTGGGAGCGCGGACGCCCGAGGGGGGCGGGCCGCTCCGGTCCGACGAGAGCGAGGAGGCGTCCGGGCAGATGGAGACGACAGATCGGGTGGGCGCGCAGGCGTCGGCCGCGGAGGGCGGGCCACAGGCCCCCTCCGCCCGGCGTACGGTCGACGGCTACCTGCTGGCGCCCTTCCCGTGGTACGGCCTCGACGAGGCCTTCACGGGGCCGCGCCGGCTGCTGCCGGTCGGCATGGGAGCCGACGGGACCGTGGAACACGGTTCGATCGGGCACGGTGACGAGCCCTCGGTCCACAACGAGCCCACCGACGGCTCGGAGCGCTTCGCCGTCGTGGTCACCGTCGCCGCGAACCCCGTGCGGCGCAGCCCGGACGGCACCGGCGTCCTGGAGGCCACCACGGTCTCCTCGGCGGCCTGGCTCGCCGGCGTGGGACTGCTGCAGTGCACCTGGCCCGGCCAGATGGACCACTCCCTGCGCGACGACTGGCTGGAGCAGCAGACCGAGACGGCCTGGGTGCTCGCGGACGACCTCGACGGCTCCGCGTGGTCCACGCTCTCCCTCCCCGTGGACGGCGAGCCCACGACCTTCCACTACCGCGAGTCCGAGTTCGGCTGGGTGCTCGCGGGTTCCACCGGGGAAGGCGTCCATCTGGGCGCGTACGGCAGAGGCATGAGCGCGTACGGGCTGGGCTTCTCGATGATCAAGGACATCGGGGCGTACGCCTAGCCGGTGCGTCGTGTACGGCGTCGGGCGCGCCCCCGGTCAGGGGGCGCGCCCGACGCCGTACACGAGCCCGGGCGCTCAGAACTTGTTGCGCGGGGTGATCCCCAGGGACATGCCCGACAGGCCCCGCTGACGGCCGCCCAGCTTGTTCGCGATGGCGCGCAGGGCCGAGCCGGCCGGGGAGTCGGGGTCCGTCAGGACGACGGGCTTGCCCTCGTCGCCGCCCTCGCGCAGCCGGACGTCGATCGGGATGGCGCCCAGCACCGGGACCTCCGCGCCGGTGGTCCGCGTCAGGCCCTCGGCGACCGTCTTGCCGCCGCCGGTGCCGAAGACGTCGACCATCTCGTCGCAGTGCGGGCACGGCAGGCCGGACATGTTCTCGACCACGCCGACGATCTTCTGGTGGGTCTGCACGGCGATGGAGCCGGCGCGCTCGGCGACCTCGGCCGCCGCCTGCTGCGGCGTCGTGACGACCAGGATCTCGGCGTTCGGCACGAGCTGCGCCACCGAGATGGCGATGTCACCGGTGCCCGGCGGCAGGTCGAGGAGCAGGACGTCCAGGTCGCCCCAGTACACGTCCGCGAGGAACTGCTGGAGCGCGCGGTGCAGCATCGGGCCGCGCCAGACGACCGGCGCGTTGCCCGGGGTGAACATGCCGATCGAGATGACCTTCACGCCGTTGGCCGAAGGCGGCATGATCATGTTCTCGACCTGGGTGGGACGCCCGTCGGCGCCCAGCATGCGGGGCACGGAGTGACCGTAGATGTCCGCGTCCACGACACCGACCTTCAGACCGTCCGCCGCCATCGCCGCCGCCAGGTTCACGGTCACCGAGGACTTGCCGACGCCGCCCTTGCCGGAGGCCACGGCGTACACCCGGGTCAGCGAGCCCGGCTTGGCGAACGGGACCTCGCGCTCGGCCTGGCCGCCGCGCAGCGCGGACGCCAGCTCACGGCGCTGCTCGTCGCTCATCACGTCCAGCTCGACGGCGACGCGCGTCACGCCCTCGACCCGGGAGACCGCGTCGGTCACGCGCTGCGTGATCGTGTCGCGCATGGGGCAGCCGGAGACCGTCAGGTACACCCCGACCGCGACGGCGCCGTCCGCGCCGATCTCCACCGATTTGACCATCCCGAGCTCGGTGATGGGCCGGTTGATCTCGGGGTCGTTCACCGTCGCCAGTGCCTCGCGCACCGCGTCTTCCGTAGCCATGGGAACGATGGTACGGCGCCCCGCGCTCAGCCAGGGAGTCCCGTCACCGGTCGTCCATGTCACGCGCGCGCGGAGGGCCGTCGGGGAATACGGCGCCCGGGTCGCCGGGGACGCCCCCGAGGCCGCCGGTGTGACCGGCCCGGTGCCCGTCGGCGCGTTCGTCGCGCAGCCGCTCCTCCAGCTCCTTGACGAGGTCCTGCAGTTCGGAGCGGATCCAGTCGCGGGTCGCCACCTCGCCGAGGCCCATCCGCAGCGCGGCGACCTCCCGGGTCAGGTACTCGGTGTCGGCCATCGACCGCTCGTTCTGCTTGCGGTCCTGCTCCAGGTTGACCCGGTCGCGGTCGTCCTGCCGGTTCTGCGCGAGCAGGATCAGCGGGGCCGCGTACGAGGCCTGCAGCGACAGCATCAGCGTCAGGAAGATGAACGGGTACTCGTCGAACCGCAGGTCGGCGGGGGCGACGATGTTCCACACCACCCAGACGATGATGAGGACGGTCATCCAGACGATGAACCGCCCGGTGCCCAGGAAGCGCGCGATCCGCTCGGAGAGCTGCCCGAAGGCCTCCGGGTCCCACTCCGGCAACAGCCTGCGGCGGGGGGCGCGCGGCTGGTCCAGGCGGGTCCGGGAGCGCGAGGTGGCCGTGGCGCCGGCGGGCATGTGCTCCCGGGTGCCCGACGCGCCGCGCTCCCGCGTCCCGGCGAGGGAGCGCTCGCGTGTCTCGGTCCGTACGTCCCGGTCAGGCGCCATCGGCCGTCACCCCCTCGTCCAGGTGGAACTCCGTCTCCCGCCAGTCCTCGGGCAGCATGTGGTCGAGCACGTCGTCCACGGTGACCACGCCGAGGAGGGACCCGCTCTCGTCCACGACGGGCGCCGCGACCATGTCGTACGCGGCGAAGAACCCGGCGACGACCGGCAGTGCCGCCTCCGGGTCCAGCGGCTGCAGGTCGTCGTCGAGGATCGAGCCGACCAGGGTGTACGGCGGGTCGCGCAGCAGCCGCTGGAAGTGCACGGTGCCCAGGTACTTGCCGGTCGGGGTCTCGTCCGGCGGCCGGCACACGTACACCTGTGCGGCGAGGGCGGGGGAGAGGTCGGGGTTGCGGACGCGGGCGAGCGCGTCGGCGACGGTCGCGTCGGGCCGCAGCACGACCGGTTCGGTCGTCATCATGCCGCCCGCCGTGCGCTCCTCGTACGCCATCAGCCGGCGCATGTCGGCCGCGTCACCGGGCTGCATCAGGCTGAGCAGCCGCTCCTTGTCCTCCTCGGGGAGTTCGGAGAGCAGGTCGGCCGCGTCGTCGGGGTCCATGGCCTCCAGGACGTCCGCGGCCCGTTCCTCCTTCAGCTTGCCGAGGATCTCGATCTGGTCGTCCTCCGGCAGCTCCTCGAGCACGTCGGCGAGGCGGTCGTCGTCCAGGGCGGCGGCGACCTCGGCGCGGCGCTTGGCGGACAGGTGGTGCAGCACGTTCGCGAGGTCGGCCGGGCGGAGCTGCTCGAAGGTGGCGAGCAGGTTCTCGGCGCCCTGCCCGTGCTCCTCCAGCGAAAACCCGGTGACCGCCGACCACTCGACGGTCAGCGTCTCGCCCCGGTTGCGCCGGAAGGCGGACGCCCGGCCCTTCCTTCCCTTCCGTACGAACACCCGGTCGATCTCCCACTCCCTGCGGGCGGGAAGCTGCTGGATCGCGATGTCGAGGACCGTCACCTCCTCGCCGGTCTCCGCGAGGGTCACCCGCCGGTCGAGCAGTTCGCCGAGGACGAGCCGTTCGGTGGGCCGCTGCTCGAACCGCCGCACGTTGAGGACGCCCGTGGTGACGACCTGTCCGGACTCGATGCCGGTCACCCGCGTCATCGGCAGGAAGATCAGGCGCCGCGTGGCCAGCTCCACGACGAGCCCCAGCAGCCGGGGCGGTTTGCGGCCCACGCGGAGTATCGCGACGAGGTCGCGGACCCGGCCGACCTGGTCGCCGTTCGGGTCGAAGACGGCGATGCCGGCCAGGTGGGAGACGAAGATCCGGGGCGCCCCTGCCGCCATTGCGTCGCGCCTTCCTTCCGTGGAACTCTCCATTGGAACGGGTCTGCCGAAGCGGGCTTCAGGCTAGCCCGTCCCACTCGGATACGCCCTGGTGAGCGGAGCCGGCGGACTGCCTCCGAGGGGTGTCACGGACCCCGGTACGCTGCGGTACGCCGTTGAGTACCCCGTACGGGAGGTGTCCCACCTGTGACTGTGCTTCGCCGCACCCGAAGGGCCGCGATGGTGAGCGCGGTGTGTGCGCTGATGGCGACCGGGACCGGGCTGACGGGCTGCAGCAAGGAGGATCCCGACGCGGGTACGAACGGGGTCGGGAAGCTGTCCGCGACGCAGATCCAGTCCAGGACCCAGGCGGCGGCGCGGGCGGCGGGCACCGTCCACCTGTCGGGCACGGTGGTCAGCAACGGCCGCACGTACAAGCTGGACATGCAGCTGGCGGAGGACGGCGGCACCGGCTCGGTGACCTCAGAGGACTCCACCTTCCGGCTGCTGCGGGTCGGCGAGCAGCTCTTCCTCAAGGCCGACAAGGAGTTCTGGACCCACGAGGACGGCGACGAGGGTGACGGAGCGGCCGACGCTAAGGCCGCGGACAAGCTGGACGGGATGTTCGTGAAGGTGCCGGCGGACGACCCGGTGTACCAGCGGTTCAGCGGGTTCACCGACAAGGACGTCCTGCTGGACGGGCTGCTCACGCTGCACGGGAAGCTGACCAAGGGCGAGCGCCACGAGCGGTCCGGGGTCCGCACGATCCGCGTCACCGGCGACGCGGGCTCCGGCGGCACGCTCGACGTCTCGCTGGAGGGCACTCCGTACCCCCTGCTGCTCGTCCGGGCCGGTGACGCGGGAACGATCCGGCTGTCCGACTGGGGCGAGGAGGTCCCGCTGGAGGAGCCGGAGGAGGACGAAGTCGTGGACTACGGGCAGCAGTTGCCGTCGTCGTGACGCGTGCCGGCCGGTCGTCGTGACGTCCGCCGGTCAGCGGCGCCCGCGCTTCTTCTTGCGCAGCAGGCGGGGCAGCGCGGCCGGGACCGGCCGGCGTGTCGTGGCCGGCGTGGGCAGGGGCGGCGCGGCCAGGGACGAGCCGGGCAGCGGCCGGGTGGGGCCGGCCGGCTCCAGGCGGAGCACCCGGCACTCGCGCGACCAGCGCTCGGTCACGGCCTCGCCGTCGCGGGCGTTCAGCCGCTTGCCCTTCAGCTCGGCGACCGCGGCGCCCCACTCGGGGGAGCCCGGCACCAGCTCCACCACCGTGGCCTCCCAGGTGACCAGGCGGCCGCCCTTGTCCTTGCTGCGGACGGTCACCAGCGCGTCGCCGCCGTCGGCCAGACCGGACAGCGGCTGCTCGCCGGGGCCGTCACCGACCACGCACGCCGCCCCCTCGTGCCAGATGTGCCACAGGGGACGCGCGGGGGCGCCGGGAGCCTGGACCCAGACGAGTCCGGACTTCTTCGTGGCCTCCTCGACGAGGGCCCGCTCGAGCAGCGTGTCGGTCGCGGTCATGGGGCCAGCCTAACGAGCGCCGCTCCGGCCGCTCAGAGCCATCCGTTGCGCTTCAGCGTGCGGTGGATGCCGAGGCAGGTCGCCACGATGAGGAGGAGCACCGCGGGATACCCGTACTGCCAGTCCAGCTCCGGCATGTGCTTGAAGTTCATGCCGTACACGCCGCACACCGCCGTCGGCACGGCGATGATCGCCGCCCATGAGGTGATCTTCCGCATGTCCTCGTTCTGCGCGACGGACGCCTGCGCCAGGTTCGCCTGGAGGATCGAGTTGAGCAGTTCGTCGAAGGCGACGACCTGCTCCTGGACCCGCGTCAGGTGGTCGGCGACGTCCCGGAAGTAGTTCTGGATGTCCGGGTCGATCAGCCGCATCGGGCGCTCGCTGAGCAGCTGCAGCGGCCGCACCAGCGGTGACACCGCGCGCTTGAACTCCAGCACCTCGCGCTTGAGCTGGTAGATGCGGCCCGCGTCGGTGCCGCGCGGCGTGCCCTTGCGGCCCGGTGAGAAGACCTGCGTCTCCACGTCGTCGATGTCGTCCTGCATGGCGTCCGCGACCGACATGTACCCGTCCACGACGTGGTCCGCGACGGCGTGGAGCACGGCCGACGGCCCCTTGGCGAGGAGTTCGGGGTCGTCCTGCAGCCGGTGCCGCAGCGCCCGCAGCGAACCCTGTCCGCCGTGCCGCACGGTGATGAAGAAGTCCCGGCCGGTGAAGCACATGACCTCGCCGGACTCGACGACCTCGCTGGTGGCCGTCAGTTCGTCGTGCTCGACGTAGTGGATGGTCTTGAAGACCGTGAAGAGGGTGTCGTCGTACCGCTCCAGCTTGGGCCGCTGGTGGGCGTGGACCGCGTCCTCCACGGCCAGCGGGTGCAACCCGAACTCGGCGGCGATTCCCGCGAACTCGGACTCCGACGGCTCGTGCAGACCGATCCACACGAAGCCGCCGTCCCGGCGCACCTGACGGATCGCCGCACCGGGCGCCAGGTCGCGGTCGACGGTGACCCGGGTGCCGTCCCGGTAGACGGCGCAGTCCACGACGGCCGAGTTGGTCCCGGCGGTCAGCATGGTCTTGTGCGCGTCGTACGCGTCGGTCCGCTTGCGCGGTGACGTGCGGGAGGGACGGACCGCGGCACGCAGGTCACGGATCATCGACATGGCAGGCTCCTTCGCGACGAAAGGCCACCGGCGGCTGGAACTGCCCGGAATGGGGACGTCCTGGCGAGGATCTCCCGGCCGTATCGGCAGGGAATGTTTGGCCCGTCCACAAAGCGGGGAGCACCGCACCGTCGCGGCAGCGGCTTCGCTTGACACAGATCACGACAGATCGCGACGGACCGGACGGATCGCACGTGAGAGGGGCACGACCGGCCGGATCAGTCAGGTGGAACGAAGTGCTCTTCCGTGGTGCACCGGCGACGTGAGGCGTGCCGCGGGTGCGGGAGGCGACGGCCGCCGGGACGACGGCCACGGCCGGAGCAACGGAACTCGGTTACGGGAGCTACGGAACCCGGAAGCCGGAAGAGCAGGTGGTACTGCACGGTCGACTTCGATCCATGACGACCCCACCTCCTCCGGCCGGTCCCCCGTGAGGGACGTTGCGCTCCCCGGGGCCCGAAGAGCCACCGCGGGGAAGTCCGTTAGCGGCGGGGCATGCGGACGACTGCTCCGAGGTCACGAGGACCTCGCGGCGGCCACCGGTGTGTTGCCCCGACCGGCGGTCAAGAGTATCAGCCGACCGAAGTGTCAAGGTCTCGCTTTGCCTGTTGCTGACGAGTTCTATGCTCGCCACATGGTTGATGTTCTTCCTTTGGTGGAAGCGCGTTTGCGCAGCGCGCTGGGCGAGCCGGACGCGCGCGCCGCGGTCACCTTCCTCGGCACCGACCGCATCGAGGTGCTGCGCTTCACCGAGGACGACCTCGTCCGCTACGCAACGCTCGGCATGTCGGCACAGCCGATGGCCGACCCCACCGCGGTGCTCGCCGACCCGGTGAAGGGGCCGCGTGCCGAGCTGCTCCTGTCGGTACGGCGCGGCACCGGCGCCGACACCGACAAGGTGCTCCGCCCGCTGGCCGTGCTCGCCGCGTCACCGCAGGTCGAGGGCGTGGTGGTGGCTCCGGGCGCCTCCCTCGACGTGGGGGAGCCGCTCTGGCCAGGCGCCCCGTTCACCTCGGTCCTGGTGGCCGAGCCGGGCGGCCTGGTGGAGGACCTGGAGCTGGACGCGCCCGCCGATCCCGTACGGTTCCTGCCCCTGCTGCCCATGACGCCGAACGAGGCGGCCTGGAAGCGGGTGCACGGGGCCCAGGCGCTCCAGGAGCGCTGGCTGACGCACGGCACGGACCTGCGCGATCCGGGCCGTGCGTCGGTGTCGCTGGCCTGAGCCCGCGGCCGCCGGAGCCTGACGGGGCCTGACGGAGGCTCACTCGGCGAAGGCGGCGACTCCGTCCTCGGCGGCCTGCCGGGGCTCGAGTTCGTGAGCGATGGGGGTCCCCCCTGCTCGAGCGGAGCCGTGAGCTCGGGGGAGGGTGAGCGCGCGGCGCCGTACGAGGACCACGCCCGCGCCGATCACCGCCGTCACCGCCGCGACCACGAACGGGACGTGGATGTCCGTCCACTCCTCGATCTTCGGCGCGAAGAACGGGGCGGCCGCGGCCGCGAACCAGCGGACGAAGTTGTAGCCGGCGCTCGCCACCGGGCGCGGAGCGTCCGAGACGCCGAGCGCCAGTTCGGTGTAGACCGTGTTGTTCACGCCGATGAACGCGCCCGACAGGATCGTGCACACGATCGCCGTGGTGTGCTCGCCGTAGCCGAGGACGAGCACGTCCACGGCGAGCAGTACCAGCGAGCCGCCGAGCACCTTCAGGGAGCCGAACCGCGCCTGCATGCGCGGTGCCACGATCACCGAGAAGACCGCGAGCAGCACGCCCCACGCGAAGAACACCGCCCCCGACTTGTAGGGCGTCATGTCCAGCACGAACGGGGTGAAGGCCAGCACGGTGAAGAACGTGTAGTTGTAGAAGAACGCCGAGGCGGCGGCGGAGGCGAGCCCGCCGTGGCCGAGCGCCTTGATCGGGGCGAGCAGCGACGTCTTCCGCGCCGGCTTCGGCTGCTCCTCGAGGAACGCCGTGATGCCCAGGAAGCCGACCGCCATCAGGACCGCGGTGCCGAAGAAGGGGTAGCGCCAGCTCGCGTCACCGAGCAGCGCGCCCAGCAGCGGCCCGCACGCCATGCCGAGGCCGAGGGCCGACTCGTACAGCAGGATCGCCGCCGCGCTTTCCGCCCGTCGCCCACCGCCCCCCTTGTCCGACGCGCTCCGCGCGGCACCTGTGGGGTTCGCCGCGCCGACGATCACGGCGAGCGCGGTGGAGACGAAGAGGGCGTTGCCGAGGCCCCAGCCCGCGCGGAAGCCGACCAGTTCGCCGACCGAGCCCGAGGAGCCTGACAGGGCCGCGAAGACCACGACCAGGGCGAGCCCCAGGAGCAGGGTCCTGCGGCCGCCGATCCGGCTGGAGACGAAGCCGGTGACCAGCATCGCCACGGCCGTGATCAGGAAGTACGAGGTGAAGAGCAGCGAGACCTGGCTCGCCGTGGCGTCCAGGCCCCGGGCGATGGACGGCAGGATCGGGTCGACGAGCCCGATTCCCATGAAGGCGACGACGGACGCTCCGGCGGTCGCCCAGACGGCCTTCGGCTGCCGCAGCAGCCCGCCCGCGCGCGCGTCGAACGGATCGTCCCCGGCCTGTGTGGTTCCTCCGACTGTCGCGTCGGTACCTCCCGCGCTGCTGCGCATGCCTGTCCTCCATGGCACGAAGGGATGAGTGGTGCATACACAGGATAAGTTAGCCTCGCTAATTAATGCAAGATACATCTAGTTTCGGCCGGTGACATGCCCCGTCCGGACGGGTGATCGTCCTTGACGGGAGGGGGCACGGGTAGGACCGTTGGGCCCTATGAGGGGCGAACCCAGTTGCCCGAAGTGTGGTGGCCGGGTCAGGGCTCCCGGCCTCTTCGCCGATTCCTGGCAGTGCGACGTGCACGGCACGGTGCATCCGCTGCAGCCCGTGCTCCCGCCCAGCGTCGAGGCCCTCAGCGTCGTGGTGCACCGCGCCCAGGTGCCGGTGTGGATGCCGTGGCCGCTGCCCGTCGGCTGGCTGTTCACCGGCGCGGCCTTCGCGGGCGACGACCGCAGTGGCGGCCGGGCCACCGCCGTGGCCTGCTCGGGCCCCGGTCCGCTCGGCGGCATCGGCGAGCTGCTGCTCATCGCGGAGGAACTCGGCGTGGGTCTCGGCGCACGGTACGCGGGCATCGACGGCCCCGACCCGGGCCCGTCCCTGAACGTGGAGAAGCCGCCCCAGGCGAAGGTCCTGGCCGCCGGCCGCCCCACCCCGCTCTGGCACGTCTCCGGCACCCCCGACGACCGCGCCGTCTTCGTCGGCGAGGCGCGCGGGCTGTGGCTGTGGGCGATCGTCTGGCCGGAGCAGTCCGGCATGCTCATGTACGACGAACTGGTGCTGACGGACCTGCGGGACGCGGGCGCCGAGGTCGATCTGCTGCCGTGCGGGGCGCTGTCCCCGAGGATCCTGGAGCCGTAGGGGGCTGCGGCAGGGGTCTGCCGTGGGGAGGGGTGCGGTGGGGGGCGCTGCGGCAGTCCCCTGCCGTAGGGAACTGCGGCAGGGGTCTGTCGTGGGGAGGAGCGCGGTGGGGGCGCTGCGGCAGGGGTCTGCCGTGGGGAACTGCGGTAGGGGGCGTAACCGGGGTACGGCTGTGACACATGAGGTCGGGCGCCGGTTATTCTGGAGCCGCCCCACCGTTCCCTCGCAGCCTGGAGCCCGCGTCGTGCGTATCGATCTGCACTGCCACTCCACGGCTTCCGACGGTACGGACACCCCGGCCGAACTGGTGCGGAACGCGGCAGCCGCCGGACTGGACGTCGTCGCGCTCACCGACCACGACACCACGCGCGGGTACGCCGAGGCGATCGGCGCGCTGCCCGAGGGGCTCACGCTGGTCACGGGTGCCGAGCTCTCCTGCCGCCTCGACGGCGTCGGCATGCACCTACTGGCCTACCTCTTCGACCCCGAGGAACCCGCGCTGCTCGCCGAGCGCGAGCTGGTGCGGGACGACCGGGTGCCGCGCGCCCGGGCCATGATCGCCAAGCTGAACGAGCTGGGCGTGCCGGTGACCTGGGAACAGGTCGCGCGGATCGCCGGCGACGGTTCGGTGGGCCGGCCCCACGTCGCCAGCGCCCTCGTCGAGCTCGGCGTCGTACCGACCGTCGGCGACGCCTTCACCGCCGACTGGCTGGCCGACGGCGGCCGGGCCCACGTCGAGAAGCACGAGACCGACCCCTTCGAGGCGATCCGGCTCGTCAAGGCCGCGGGGGGCGTCACGGTCTTCGCGCACCCCGGCGCCTCCAAGCGCGGCCGCACCGTGCCCGAGTCCGCCATCGCCGACCTGGCCGCCGCCGGGCTCGACGGCATCGAGGTCGACCACATGGACCACGACCCGGCGACCCGGGCGCGGCTGCGGGGCCTGGCCAAGGAGCTGGGCATCCTCACCACGGGCTCCTCGGACTACCACGGCAGCCGCAAGACCTGTGTCCTCGGGGAGTACACGACGGACCCCGAGGTGTACGGCGAGATCACGCGCCGGTCGACCGGGGCGTTCCCCGTGCCGGGGGCCGGGGGAGCCGTCGCCCGGTGAGCGGCGCGTGACTCCGTCACCGGGCGACCGACCCGGCTGACATCCCCACCCGCGTCTCCTCCCGCAGCCGTCCGCTGTCGCGGCGGCCGGCTCCCGGGCGTGCGCCGCGCGCTGCCCTGTGCCTTCGCGTGCCGCCAGGTGCCTTCACGCGCTCTCCGCGCGTAAGGGCTGGGCATGCGGGCGGCTGCCGCGCTCCCCTTCCTTCCCTTCTTCCTTCCTCCGACCACCCCTGTTCCATCTCGGCAAGGCGCTCCTGTGTTCGACCTGGCAGTTTTCGGTTCCCTCTTCCTCACCCTGTTCGTCATCATGGATCCGCCCGGGATCACCCCGATCTTCCTCGCGCTCACCGCGGGACGGCCGGCCAAGGTGCAGAAGCGGATGGCGTTCCAGGCCGTCTGCGTGGCCGGCGGAGTGATCGTGCTCTTCGGGCTGCTCGGCCACCAGATCCTCGACTACCTGCATGTCTCGGTGCCCGCGCTGATGATCGCGGGCGGGCTGCTGCTCCTGCTGATCGCGCTGGACCTGCTGACCGGCAAGACCGACGAACCCAAGCAGACGAAGGACGTGAACGTCGCTCTCGTTCCCCTCGGTATGCCGCTGCTCGCCGGACCGGGTGCCATCGTGTCGGTGATCCTCGCGGTCCAGAAGGCGGACAGCGTGACGACGCAGGTGTCCGTGTGGGCCGCGATCCTCGCCATCCACGTGGTGCTGTGGCTCACCATGCGCTACTCGCTGCTGATCATCCGCGTCATCAAGGACGGCGGCGTGGTGCTGGTGACGCGGCTCGCGGGCATGATGCTCTCCGCGATCGCCGTGCAGCAGATCATCAACGGGGTGCTGCAGGTGATCGAGGGAGCCTGAGCGGCGGGCGGACGCGCGGTCCGACACGCGGTCCGACACGCACGGAGCCCCGTGCGGCGCCGGTGTCTGTCCGGTGTCGCACGGGGCTCTGCGGAGCGCCTTGGTGTGGTGTTACGAGGCGTTCGAACTCGCGGGACGGATCCACAGGCGCTGTCCGATGGCGGCGGCCTGCTGGACGATCTGGTTGACGGAGGCGGCGTCCACGACGGTGGTGTCCACGGGCGTGCCGTCGACGTCGTCGAGTCGCATGATTTCGAAGCGCATGGCCTCTCCCTTCGTCTGGTCATCCTCCTCATGAGGACTACTGGAGCGGGTGTGCACGGAACGCCGTGTTCCGCGTTCCCGCAGAAGTCAACGGGGTGAGTGTTACGAACATTCCCTACGCTAAGGAAAATTTTCGAGACGCTAAATACTTGCGAGTAAGAGGAGTCGGGCGAGCGGACCCGGGCGAGCAGGCCCGGGCAGGCTGGGACCTGAAGGGAGCGGTTGTGTCCGGAGCGTGATCATCGAGACAATGGCTCCATATGAACGACGACCTCACGGCGCTGGGCGCCCGCATCGACCGTACGAACGAGCTGTTGCAGCGCGTGCTCGCCGAGGTGTCGAAGACGCCCTCGACCCATGCGATCTTCGTCGATGCCGGGTACCTGTACGCGGCCGCGGGACGGCTCGTCGCCGGCACGGAGGACCGGCGGTCCTTCGACCTGGACGCCGAAGGTCTCATCGACGCCCTCATCGACCGGGCGCGCACGGTCTTCGCGGACAGCCGGCTGCTGCGCGTGTACTGGTACGACGGGGCGCGGCGCCGCATCCACACGGCGGAGCAGCAGTCGATCGCCGAACTGCCCGACGTGAAGGTCCGGCTCGGCAACCTCAACGCGAACAACCAGCAGAAGGGCGTCGACTCCCTGATCCGCAGCGACCTGGAGTCACTGGCCCGCCACCGGGCGATCAGCGACGCGGCGCTCCTCGGCGGTGACGAGGACCTGGTGTCGGCGGTCGAGGCGGCGCAGGGATACGGGGCGCGCGTGCACCTGTGGGGCATCGAGGCACCCGAAGGGCGCAACCAGGCCGAGCCGCTGCTGTGGGAGGTCGACAGCCAGCGCACGCTGGACCTCGACTTCTTCAAACCCTTCGTCGCGCGGCGGACCGCACCCTCGTACGACGCCGCGGCCGTCGCCCGGCCCACGCGCGAGGACGTCCGGTTCGTGGGGGCGCAGATCGCGGCCAAGTGGCTGGCGGCGCGGGGACGCGAGGCGATGGCGGAGCTGCTGCACGGACACCCGTACCTGCCCGGGTCCGTGGACCAGGATCTGCTGGTCGAGGCGGAGGGGCTGCTGCAGTACTCGCTGCGGGGGCAGGCGGATCTGCGGCGGTCGTTGCGGGACGGGTTCTGGGAGCACCTCCAGGCGCAGTACTAGGGGGACTAGGGGGGAGTTGGGGGCCAGGGGGACCAAAGGAACTGAAGGAACCGAAGGAACCGAAGGAACTAGTAGGGGGCGCCGTCCCAGAAGCCGACGAGGGCGCGTGCCGTCGCCTCCGGCCGGTCCGTGTTGGGCGAGTGCTCGGCGCCCTCGACGACGGTGCGGTGGGCACGGAGGCGTAGCGCCATGTCGTCGAGGAGGGGCACCGGCCAGGTGTCGTCGCGTTCGCCGGAGAGCACGTGGACGGGGATGCGGAGAGCGGCCAGTTCGGCGACCCGGTCGGGTTCCGTGCAGAGCCGGCGGCCGGTGGCGATCAGCTGGGCCGGGCTGCCCGCGAGCCAGCGGCGGCGCAGCGCGGCGTTCTCCTCCGCATCGCCGTCGGGGGTGCCCGCGTCGGTCTCCTCGGGCGGCTGCACGGGGGACTCCATGGCCTGGATGGCCTCCCACACCGCGGCCATGTCCAGCACGGCGAGCGCGTCGCGGAGCAGCTTCACGCGCTGCTGCTGGGAGGCGGAGATCCGCGCCGGCCCCGAGGACATCAGCGTGAGCGAGGCGAACGGCGCCGGGTCGAGGAGCACCGCGGCACGGGCGATCTGCCCGCCGAGGGAGTGGCCGACGAGATGCAGCGGAGTGCCGGCGCCGACCGCCCGCGCCTGGGCGAGCACGTCCTGGGCCAGTTCGTACTGGTCGTAGGCGGACTCGTCGTCCCTGGGGCCGGGCGTCTCGTACTGGCCGCGGCCGTCGACGGCGACGGTGCGGTAGCCGGCGTCCGCCAGGGGCCGGTGCAGGGCGATGAAGTCCTCCTTGCTGCCGGTGTACCCCGGGAGCAGCAGAACGGTGCCCTTCTCGGCCGTGCCCGCCGCCATCTCGATCACGGCGAAGTCCCCGCGCGTGGTGCGCAGGCGGTGGGCCCGGGCGCCCGGAGGCGGGGTGAAGGTGGGAGGACGGCTCATGACAGGAGGCTATCCGGGGCCGGCCGCGGGGCGTTCTCCCGGGGTCCGCCGCACACGCCGGTACGCCGACGGCCCGGCCTCCTCGGTTCGCTTCGGCGGCCGAGGGGGCCGGGCCATCAGTGGCGCGGTGGCGCGGTGAACGCGATGGCGGGGTGACGGACGGCGTGCGCGTCCTGTGCGTCCGTCAGGCGTCCGCGGGCTCCGTGGCCGCGGTCTTGCGGGTGCGGCGGCGGGGCTTGGTCTCGGTCGCCTCGGTCGCCTGGGGTGCCTCGGTCGCCTGGGTGGGGACCGGGGTCTCGGTGGCGGTGGTCTCCTTGGCGGCCGCGGTCTTGCGGGTGCGGCGGCGCGGCTTGGCCTCCGCGGCCTCCGGTGCCTCCGATGCCTCCTCGGTGGTGGCCGCGGCGGTCTTGGCCGTGGCCGCGGTCTTGCGGGTACGGCGGGGCTTGGCCCCCGCGGCCTCCGGTGCTTCCGATGCTTCCTCGGTGGTGGCCGCGGCGGTCTCGGCCGTGGCCGCGGTCTTGCGGGTACGGCGGGGCTTGGCCGGGGCCGCGTCCTCCGTCGCGCCGTCCGCCGGGGCGGCTGCCGTGGTGGCCGTCGCGGGCTCCGTGGCCGCGGTCTTGCGGGTGCGGCGGCGCGGCTTGGCGGGGGCTTCCGCCGTGGCCGTGGCTGTACTCGTGGCCGTGTCCGCGCTTGTGGGCAGGGTTCCGGTGGTCGCGTCCTCGGCCCTGGTGAGGGCGGTCTCCGTGGTCTCGGCAGTGGCAGCGGCCGGGGCCGGCTCCGCGCTCCTGCGAGTGCGGCGACGGCGCGGCTTGGGGGCTTCCTCCGTGGCCACCGCGGTCTCCGGGGTGCTCACGGCCACCGCCGCGGCCACGGCCTCGGTGGGCTGCGGGGCCTCCTGGACGGCCGGCCGCTCCGCCGTCGCTCCACCGCGGGTACGGCGGCGACGGCGCGGCTCGGTGGTCCCGGCCGGCTCGGGGGAGTCCACCGGCTTCTCGGCGCTCGGGGCCGTACCGGGGGCCGCGCCCTCGACCGGTGCGCCGGCGCGCGTGCGACGGCGACGGCGCGGAGTGCGCGCCGGACGCTCCTCGCGCTCGCGACGGTCCTGCGCCGGGGCGGAGCCGGCACGTCCGCCGCGGGTCCGCGAGCCCGTCTCGCCCAGGTCCTCGACCTCCTCGGCCGCGAGCCCGGCGCGGGTGCGCTCGGAACGCGGCAGGACACCCTTCGTGCCCTCGGGGATGTCCAGGTCCGCGAACAGGTGCGGCGACGTGGAGTACGTCTCCGGCGGGTCGTTGAACGGGAGGTCCAACGCCTTGTTGATCAGCTGCCAGCGCGGGATGTCGTCCCAGTCGACCAGCGTGATCGCCGTACCGGTGTTGCCGGCGCGGCCCGTGCGGCCGATGCGGTGGAGGTAGGTCTTCTCCTCCTCCGGCGACTGGTAGTTGATCACGTGCGTGACGCCCTCGACGTCGATGCCGCGGGCGGCGACGTCGGTGCAGACCAGCACGTCGACCTTGCCGTTGCGGAACGCGCGCAGCGCCTGCTCGCGGGCGCCCTGGCCGAGGTCGCCGTGGACCGCGCCGGAGGCGAACCCGCGGCGCTGGAGCTGCTCGGCGATGTCCGCGGCCGTGCGCTTGGTACGGCAGAAGATCATCGCCAGACCCCGGCCCTCGGCCTGCAGGATGCGGGCGACCATCTCCGGCTTGTCCATGGAGTGCGCGCGGTAGACGTGCTGCGAGATGTTCGCGACCGTCGCGCCCTCGTCGTCCGGTGCCGTGGCCCGGATGTGCGTGGGCTGCGACATGTAACGGCGGGCCAGCCCGATCACCGCGCCCGGCATGGTGGCCGAGAAGAGCATGGTCTGGCGCTTGGCCGGAAGCATGTTGATGATCTTCTCGACGTCGGGCAGGAAGCCCAGGTCGAGCATCTCGTCGGCCTCGTCGAGCACCAGGGCCCGCACGTGCTTCAGGTTCAGCTTCTTCTGGCCGGCCAGGTCGAGCAGACGGCCCGGGGTGCCGACGACCACGTCGACGCCCTTCTTCAGGGCCTCGACCTGAGGCTCGTACGCGCGACCGCCGTAGATCGCGGCGACACGCACGTTACGCACCTTGCCCGCCGTCAGCAGATCGTTCGTGACCTGCGTGCAGAGCTCGCGCGTGGGGACGACGACGAGGGCCTGCGGAGCGTCGGTGAGGGATTCGGGCCGGGCGCGGCCGGCCTCGACGTCGGCGGGGACCGTCACGCGCTCGAGGAGCGGGAGGCCGAAGCCGAGCGTCTTGCCGGTGCCGGTCTTGGCCTGGCCGATGACGTCGGTGCCGGAGAGGGCGACCGGGAGCGTCATCTCCTGGATGGGGAAGGGGGTGGTGATGCCGACGGCTTCCAGGGCCTCGGCTGTCTCGGGAAGGATTCCGAGTTCACGAAACGTCGTAGTCAGGGTGCTGCCTCTTCTTGTGTGCGCGGTGCGAGGCGAGCGCGGGGGTCGTCTTTAACCGTGCCGGGGACGTCGGCCGCCTCACGGGCGGGCCGTGGGGCACGGGACCACTGCCGACGCTCTAGCGCTCGTACCGCTGAGGGTCCCTCCGATCGTCGTACGCACAGTGCCGTACGGTCAGGGAGGGCTGTCGGGTCGGAGCCGATCGGGCCACCGACCGGGCATCCTCATTCGTGCGGCCCGTCGAGTACTCGGCGGGCGCATTACCACCATACCCCGGATTCGCGCACATGCGATGGCCGATTTGGTCACGTAGTGGTCGTCACACTGTTTGACCAGGACCTTACGCCGTGCGGCAGGCGGGCTATTGTGCGCTCCATGACGACGTCTGACAAGCCTGACCACGCAGCCGAGACCTCCGCCGCGCCCACCGCCGTGGCCGCCCAGGACTGGGAGCGGGCCGCCGCCGACCCGCAGTACCGTGCCGCGGTCGTGGATCTTCTCGGAGCGCTCGCGTACGGGGAACTGGCGGCGTTCGAGCGGCTCGCGGAGGACGCCAAGCTGGCGCCGACACTGGCGGACAAGGCGGAGCTGGCGAGCATGGCGTCGGCGGAGTTCCTCCACTTCGAGCGGTTGCGGAAGCGGCTCACCGAGATCGGCGAGGAGCCGACGCGGGCCATGGAGCCGTTCGTCGCCGCGCTCGACGGGTTCCACCGCCAGACGGCTCCCTCGGACTGGCTGGAGGGGCTCGTCAAGGCGTACGTCGGCGACTCGATCGCCAGCGACTTCTACCGGGAGGTCGCGGCCCGCCTCGACGCGGACACGCGCGACCTCGTGCTCGCCGTGCTCGACGACACGGGGCATGCGAGCTTCGCCGTCGAGAAGGTCCGCGCGGCCATCGACGCGGACCCGCGCGTGGGCGGCCGGCTCGCCCTGTGGGCGCGGCGGCTGATGGGCGAGGCACTGTCGCAGTCCCAGCGGGTCGTCGCCGAGCGCGACGCGCTGTCGACCATGCTCGTCGGCGGCGTCGCGGACGGGTTCGACCTGGCCGAGGTCGGCAGGATGTTCTCGCGCATCACGGAGGCGCACACGAAGCGGATGGCGGCGCTGGGACTGGCCGCCTGAGAGCCGGCGCGGACTCGAACGGGCCGGGCCCGACGAGGCCCGTCCCGCAGTGCCGGCTGCTCGCTCCGCCGCGTGGCCGTACCTCTCACGGCAGTCGCCGTGCCCGGCGTTCCTCACGGGGCGCCGTCACGCTCCCGCGAGGAGCCGTCCTCCGGCGTGCGGGGCGGTGCGGGGCGCAGCGGTGGCCGGGCCGCCGTGTGGCGGTCCGGCGGCGTGTCACGCCGTCGCGGAGTGGCGCCGCAGTCTTTCCGAGGGCCGCAGCAGCAGCGACAGCGAGGCGGCCGAGACGGTCAGCGCGCCGCCGAGGACGACCAGCAGGTGCCCGGCTCCCAGCGCGGTGTGCGTGACGAACGCGCCGAACAGGGACCCCGCGACGCCGGTCGCCAGTACCAGGGTCCGCGACGGGAGGCGGTGCGGCAGCCGGTACACGGCGGCCCACGCGAGAACGAGACCGACAACCAGGGAACCGAGCGCTTCCAAGAACATCATGAGGGTTCCCTCCCGCACGGCCAGGGGCAAATCGGTCGTAGCCGGTCCTACCCTTCGCGAGCGTCGGCCAATCCTTCCCGCGGGCGGCATGTGCTCCATCTGCGCAGTTCAGGCCATGCGCGCGGGCTGGGCGCCGGCGCACGGGAAAGGGGGCCCGGCGGCGATACGCCGCCCGGCCCCCTTCACCACTGGCTCGTGCCGTGCCCCTACAGCGCGCTGAATCCGACCTTGCGCACGGAAGGCTCACCGATCTCCACGTACGCCAGACGGTCGGCGGGGACCAGGACCTTGCGGCCGTGGTCGTCCACGAGGCTCAGCAACTGCGACTTTCCGGACAGTGCCTCGGAGACCGCGCGCTCGACCTCCTCAGCACTCTGACCGCTCTCCAGAACGATCTCGCGGGGCGCGTGCTGCACGCCGATCTTGACCTCCACGGCTATGTCCCTCCGACGGTCAGTGAAGTGCGCGGCCTGCCGCGCTGTACCCAGCACACATTAGCCCGGCTGAGGGGACGAACACGGTCCGGTCAAGAACGCCAGGAGCGAACATCCGACGGGGCGCGGTCCCGGCCGGCCCGTCGGCGCACCGTTCCCGGTCCGGCTGACCGGCTGTCGGTGCGGCCGGCCGGATCCCGGTGTGGCCGGTCGGAAGTCGGTGCGGCCGGTCGGATCTCAGTGCGGCTGGTCGGTCCCGTGCAGCGGGAAACCCGCGATTCCCCGCCAGGCCAGCGAGGCCAGCAGCTGCACCGCCTGGTCGCGAGGCACGCTGCGGTCGCTGTGCAGCCAGGAACGCGCCACCACCTGCGCCAGACCGCCCAGCCCCGACGCGAGCAGCATCGACTCCGCTCGCGACAGACCGGTGTCCTCGGCGATGACGTCGCAGATCGCCTCAGCGCACTCGGTGGTGACCTTGTCGACGCGCTCGCGCACCGCGGGCTCGTTCGTCAGGTCCGACTCGAAGACCAGGCGGAAGGCCCCGCCGTCGTCCTCCACGTACGCGAAGTACGCGTCCATCGTGGCGCGGACCCGCTGCTTGTTGTCGGTCGTCGACGCCAGGGCGATCCGTACCGAGTCGATCAACGACTCGCAGTGCTGGTCCAGCAGGGCCAGGTAGAGATCGAGCTTCCCCGGGAAGTGCTGGTAGAGCACCGGCTTGCTGACGCCGGCGCGCTCGGCGATGTCGTCCATCGCGGCCGCGTGGTACCCCTGCGCGACGAAGACCTCCTGGGCGGCGCCCAGGAGCTGGTTCCGTCGGGCTCGGCGCGGCAGGCGAGTGCCCCGCGGGCGTACCGCCTCTGTCTGCTCGATGGCTGTCACGCCGCCTCCCAAAATCGTCCACATGCGGTGTGCGCCGCGCCGCCATCGTACTTTTGGGTAACCCGGGTGTGCGCGGTGCGAGCGCAGAATTTCACGGACAGGACGCCGGGGAAATGGTGTGGATCGCGCCAAACGGGGTCGGGCTGGGCGTACGGGCCCTCAGCCCCGTCGCCCGTACGCCCGACACCTCGCTCACCAGTGCCTTCCGGTCCTGCCCGGCGTTCTCACGGGGACGTCCCGCCGGGCGCCCCGCGCGCGGGACGTGACATCGGCGGACACGTCCCCGCGCGGGGACGCGCCACGGTCGTCACCGGTAGTCGTCCTCGTCCAGTTCGACGACCCGTGCCTGCTCGACGCGGTCGGCGTCGTCGGCGCTGTACGACTCGGTGCCGGTCAGCCGGTCGTCCCGGTTCGGCGTGATCTCCGTGTGCTGCTCGGCGGCGTCGGCCTCGGGTGCCTCGACGTCGAACTCGGGGGCGTCCGGTTCGGTGTCGAGGACCTCGGGGTCGGTGGGGTCGACGGTCATGCAGGGCTCCCTTCCAGGACCTCGGGTTTTCGTCCTTCTGGCTTCCCGGCCTCTGCGAGTGCCCTGTTTTCGAGCCTAGGAGACACACGATCGAGGCGCTATGCGACCTTACGGCGGTCCCGGCTCCCCGGTGTCCGCGGCGCACCCTCGGTGGCCCGGCGGAAACACCGCCGGTCTCCGCCGTGTACTGTCCGTGACTTCTTCCTGCCGGCGCATGGCCCGGGGCACCGCGCGGAGAGAACCCGCGGACCGGCGGAAAAGGCAGGAAACCTGCGAGGTCCAGCAGAAATCAGGGAGACGCACGAGCCCCGCGAGAACGGCTAACTCCCGTTGGTCCCACCGGTTCTGTGACAGCGAACACGTGAACCAGTGCGTGATCGTCTCGTAACATTGCCGCATGTCTTCGACCGAGTTGCCGTTCCCCCCGCCGGCCACTGTGCTCCCGAAGGTGGCACCCGTCAGGGTCGCGGAGGGTGAGCGGCTGCGATCGGTCGGGCTCCGGGGCAGCACGCTGACCGTACGGTCGAGACCGCCCCTGCGGGAGGGCCTGCCGCCCGCTCTGTACGTGCACGGGCTGGGCGGCTCCTCGCAGAACTGGTCGGCGCTGATGCCGATGCTGGACGAAGTGGCCGACAACGAGGCGCTCGACCTGCCCGGCTTCGGCGACTCGCCGCCGCCGGACGACGGCGACTACTCGATCACTGGGCACGCGCGCTCGGTGATCCGGTACCTCGACGCGGCCGGGCGCGGGCCCGTCCACCTCTTCGGCAACTCCATGGGGGGCGCGGTCGCCACGCGTGTCGCGGCCGTACGCCCCGATCTCGTCCGTACGCTGACGCTGATCTCGCCCGCGCTGCCGGAGGTCCGTGTGCAGCGGTCCGCGGTGCCGACAGGACTGCTGGCACTGCCGGGCGTGGCGGCGCTGTTCACACGTCTCACCAAGCAGTGGACCGCCGAGCAGCGCGTACGCGGGGTCACGACGCTGTGCTACGGCGATCCCGGGCGCGTGTCGCCGGAGGGGTTCCGTCACGCGGTGGAGGAGATGGAGAGGCGGCTTCAGTTGCCGTACTTCTGGGACGCGATGGCGCGCTCCGCGCGCGGGATCGTGAACGCGTACACCCTGGGCGGCCAGCACGGACTCTGGCGCCAGGCCGAGCGGGTCCTCGCGCCCACGCTCCTCGTCTACGGCGGCCGCGACCAGCTGGTGTCGTACCGCATGGCCCAGCGGGCCGCCCGCGCCTTCCGTGACTCCCGGCTGCTGACCCTGCCGGACGCGGGGCACGTGGCGATGATGGAGTACCCGGAGACGGTGGCCGCGGCGTTCCGGGAACTGCTCGCCGACACGGAGGGACGGGGCGGTCCGTCCGGTGCGGCGGACGGTCCGGCGGGTACGGGCGCGCGCGTGGATGTGAAGACGGACGAGCCCGGGTCCAAGGCCAAGTCCGAGTCCAGGTCCAAGTCAGGGCCCGAGTTCGAGTCCGGCAAGAATTCCGGTACCGGTTCCGGTACCGACGCCTCCGGCACGGGGAGTTGAGGCGCGGCGTGGGACGACACAGCCGCAAGGGACGCGCCGCCAAGGGCGGGGCGACCGACGTACCGGCGGCCCCGGGAACGGGGCCGTCCACCGGCGAGACCGGTGGGGCGCCGTCGCCTTCGGCGCCCGCGTCCGCGGAATCGATGGCACGTGTGGGCTACGCGGGGCACGCGGGGCCTGCCGCTCCTCCGGGGTCACCGGGACCGTCGGGGCCGGTACGGCCGATGGGTCCGACGAGACCGGGGGAGCCGACGGCTCACGGGACGCCCCCGTTCGCCGGCGGAACACCCGCGCGCGGGTTGCCGCCGCTGCCCGACGGCTATGCGGCGCGCGAGACGCCGGGCGGCGGGGCGGGCACGCCTCCGCGCGGGGTGCCGCACCTGCGTGTGGACACACCCGGGGGCGGGGCTACCCGGCTGCCGGACGGAACCCCCGAGTACGGCACCCCCCGTGTGCGCGGCGGGCACCCCGAGCAGCGTGAGACCGGCGGTGGATGGGGAAACCTGGGCAGGGGAACCGACAGCGGGACGGTAGCGGCCGGTGGCAGCGCCGGCACCGGTCCGACCGCGGAGGCGGGGACCCGCGCGGAGGCCGATCCCGCCGACGCGGCTGCCGGAGCCGGCACCGGGCGGTGGCAGGGCGCTTTCCTCGGCGACCGGCGACGTGCAGCGCGCGGGAAGTCGGCCGGACGCCCGGAGCCCCGCATCCCCCGGCAGCGCGAGGAGCCCGGGGTCAGGTCCGCCTCGTACCCCGACACCGATACCCGCCCCGCCTACCTGAACATGCCGCCCGCCGGTCCCCGGCAGGCCTATCTCGATGCCTTCGAGGAGGTCGACGACGTCTTCGCGCCCGGGCAGCGGCACCGGGTCGCCACCGCCGCCGCCCCCGCGACGGCCACCGGCAGCGGAGGCGACGGGGCCCACCGGACCCGCCGGACGGGCGCGCCCGATGGGATTGGCCGGGCCGGCGGCGGGAACGGCGACGTGCCGGCCGGGGCCCCGGGCGCCGAGAAGGGCAGGGGCGGCAGAGGACGGGCCTTCACGGGGATCGCGGCCGCCGCGGTGACCACCGCGCTGGCCGTCGTCGTGGCCGGGCAGGTCGCGGGCGGGGACGACGGCGCCACCGTGCCCTCGCAGGCGGCCGGGGGCGGTGAACGGGACAGCCAGGACGAGTTCGCCTCGCGGAGCGACGGGCGCCCCACCCCGTCCGGGGCGTCGAGCCCGGCGCCGCTGTCGTACGAGCAGAAGATGGACAAGACCTACGCGCTCGCCGCCGACCTCGACGGGAGCGGGGAGTTCCAGGCGGTCACGGGTTTCGACAAGGCACCCGGAGCGGGGCAGAAGTACCGTTACCGCGTCGACGTCGAGGAGGGCCTCGGGCTGGACGGGGAGCTCTTCGCGGAGGCCGTGCAGAAGACCCTGAACGACGACCGGAGCTGGGCCCACAACGGTGGCCGGACCTTCGAACGGATCTCCTCGGGCAAGCCGGACTTCGTCATCACGCTGGCCAGCCCCGGCACCACGGCCGACTGGTGCGCCAAGTCGGGCCTGGACACGACCATCGACAACGTTTCCTGCGACTCTGCCGCCACCGACCGCGTGATGATCAACGCCTACCGCTGGGCGCAGGGGGCGGAGACCTACGGCGACCAGATGTACGCGTACCGGCAGATGCTGATCAACCACGAGATCGGGCACCGTCTCGGGTACAACCACGTGACCTGCGACAAGGACGGCGACCTCGCGCCCGTCATGCAGCAGCAGACGAAGTTCCTCGAATACCGGGGCATCCACTGCGAAGCGAACCCCTGGCCGTTCCCCAAGACCTGACGGTCCGTGACGTTCGGGGACCGGTTCGACTCGTGGCGCCGGGGGTTCGGTCTGCTAAGGCCGTAAAACGCCGGTCGCGCGTGAAAGTTACGGCCGTTCACCCCTTCCGGTGGCGCGACGGACAACCGTCCGTCGCGCCACCGTCATGTCCGCATACGTTCGTCCCGCCGCGAGCCGCCGGTCCGACGGTGGCTGCCCACACGCGAGATGGGGGATGCACACGTGCGCATCGGACTGATCACCGAGGGTGGGTACCCGTATGCGAGTGGCGACGCCGGGCTCCGGTGCGACCGCCTCGTGCGCGGACTCGGGCAGCACGAGTTCGATGTCTACGCCCTCAGTCGCAGCGAGCGGCAGGAGGACGAGGGCTGGGTCCGGCTGCCGCCGCAGGTCAACCGGGTGCGGACCGCCCCGTTGTGGACGGCGGTGGACGACGGCGTCCGCCACGGCCGCCGTACCCGGCGGAGATTCGCCGAGGCGTACGGGGAACTGGCGGCCGCAATCTGCGCAGCGGCCGGGGGGCCGGTGGCTCCGCCGGTGGCTCGCGAGGGTGAGGACGACTTCGGTGATTCCGGTCTTTCCGGTCTTTCCGGTCTTTCCGGTGTCTCCGGTGTCTCCGGTGTCTCCGGTGTTTCCCGTGTCGCTGGCGTCTCGAGCGTCTCGAGCGTCTCGGGCGTCGTCGGCGCCCGCGGCATTGAGGCGGACCGTTTCGGCAACGCCCTCTACGCGCTCGCCGATCTCGCTCGTGACGAGGGCGGACTCGTCGGCGCACTGCGTTCGGAGGCCGCCGTGCGCGCGCTCGAACGCGCTTGTCGGGCGCCCGGCGCGGCGAGCGCCGCCGGTTCGGCGCGCGTGCCCGATCTCCTCACCGTCGCCGCCCACCTAGAACGCTCCCTGCGCCCCCTCTCGCTCGACTGGTACGGCGACGACGGGCTCGGCTCGGTCGACGTGTGCCACGCCGCCGACGGCGGGGCGGCCGCGTTGCCCGGGCTGCTGGCCCGCCATTTCTCCGGCGTTCCGCTGCTGGTCACGGAGGACCGCGTGCCCTTGCGGACGCACTACCTCGAGGCCGCCGGCAGCACCCCCGTCCGCGCGCTGCTCGCCTCCCTCCACGCGCGGCTGACAGCCGAGGTGTACCGGCAGGCGGCCTGTGTCACGGCCGGCGACGCGCACGTCCGCCGCTGGCAGGAACGCTGCGGTGCGAACCACGCCGGGCTCCGTACAGTCCGCCCCGGTGTGCGGCCGTCCCGCTCCGCCGCCCCGGCCGACCTCGCCGACCCGTACACGCTGGTCCGGGTCGGCCGCATCGAAGCCGCGGAGGACCTGGACTGCCTCCTGCGTGCCTTCGCGGAGATCCACGGCACCGAACCGAGAGCCCGGCTGCGCGTCATCGGCCCGCTCGACGAGGGACCGGACGGCGCGGCCTGGATCGAGGACTGCGAGACCGTGGCCGGGAAGTTCTTCCCCGCTGGGCCCGGCGAGACGGAAGGCGTGCGGGCGGACGGCGGTCGTCCGGTGTCGTTCGAGGTGATCGGCGCCGTTTGCGGGGCACCGGGCCTGGTGGAGGCGTACGCGGCCGGGGCGGTCGTCGTCCTGCCGAGTGTCGCCGAGGACGTTCCCGGCAACCTCGTCGAGGCCATGTTCCGCGGCCGGGCGACGGTCTCGCCCGATGTGGGAGCGGTGGCGGAGGTCGTCGGTGACACGGGACTCGTCGTGCCGCCGCACGAACCCATGGCGCTCGCGGACGCGTGCCTGGCGCTGCTGCGCGACCCGGAGCGCCGCGCACGCCTCGGCGCGGCCGCCCGCGCGCGAGCCCTTGAGTTGTTCACCGTCGAGCAGAACACCGCAGCCTTCCACGACATCTACATGGAGATCATCTCCCGTGCTCCGGTGCGAAGGCCGTTCGTGGACGAGGCGGGTGAGCCGCTGCCGTTCGCCGTCCCGGCCGAGGCCCACGTGCCCTGGCGCTGGGCGCAGCAGCCCCAGTCGGTGGAGCTCGTGCCCACGCCGAAGTCCGGGCGTACGGGAGAGGCGGTGCGATGAACGAGCGGGGACCTGTGGCCGTCCCGACCGCGGAGGGCGAAGCCAAGGAAGACGAGACCAGGGAGGACAAGGCCAGGGAAGACAGGGTCAAGGGGGGCGGGACCAGGGGGGACGAGGCCAGGGAAGACAGGGTCAAGGGGGGCGGGACCAGGGAAGACGAGGCCGCGAAAGGCGCGGACGCGACCCCCCA
Source organism: Streptomyces ruber (assembly GCF_014648075.1). Lineage (GTDB taxonomy): Bacteria > Actinomycetota > Actinomycetes > Streptomycetales > Streptomycetaceae > Streptomyces > Streptomyces ruber. The sequence goes on from NZ_BMQK01000001.1 coordinate 804,403, forward strand.
GCCTCCCGCGACGTCTTCACCACGTTCGGACTCCGCGGACCCCGTCAAAGCGCTGCTGCACCGCCATCGCGCACTCTGCGAGCGGGCCGTCGACCCGCTGGAGATCGCGGCGCGTCTCGAAGCGCACGGCATGACCGATCGCACCGCCGCCCGCTTCCGGCACCGCGACGTGTTCTCGCTGGCCGAGGAGCTGTACGCACGCGTGCCCCGTGTCGAGGAGACGCGGACGCCGGAGCGCGAGGTGGCCGGTGCGCCGGACGCGCTCACCGGGTGGACAGTGCTCGCCCTGCTGCCGGGCGCCCTGTGCGCGGTGACCTTGGGCGGCGCGTATCTCACCGAGGGCCGGCCGCGTCTCGTGACCGCCGCCGTCGGAGCCGTCGCCGTCCTCCTCGGTCTGCGGGCCTCCCTCCACCGAGGACCCTCGCACGCCCGACGGACCCGCCCCACGGGCAGCGCAGGCACAGCCACGTGCTGGCTGCTCGCGTACGCCCTCTGCGGCGACGGGCTGCTCGGGGCCGCTCTCGACGGCGGGCCGGACGGACCCTGGCCCCTGGCCACCGCGTCCGTCCTGGCCCTCGCCCTGGCGTGGGCCCCGGCGACCTGGTGTGCCGGTCTCTTCGCCGTACGCGCCCGCCGTGGACTGGCCGCGAGCCGGAGCCTGGGGGAGTTCGCCGACTTCGTACGTCCCCTTCTCCTCGGTGTGTCCGCCGTCTTCCTGTCCGCCTTGGCCGCGCTGCTCGCCCTGTGCGGCGCGGTGCTGCACGAACCCGTTGCCCATGCCGGAGCGGGCTCTCTGGGAGCGCTGCTGTTCCTCGCCCGGCTCCTCATCGCGCACGGCTGCCCGCGTCTTCCCGCCGCCGTCCTCAACTCGGCGGCGACGTTCGAGGCCGCTGCTCTGGCCACGGTTCTCATCGGCCGGCTGCCGGGCTGCTCGATCCTGACCGTTCCCGTGGAGACCGCCGTCGGCGCCTGGGGGCCGGGTGCCGTACCGGCACTGGCCTGCGGACCGGCCGCTCTGGGCCTCCTGATCCATGCCACTCGCACGCTCACCCGGGCCACGGTCCACACCACACCGCTCGGAACCCCTTGAACCCGGCTCGCCCCCGTCTCCACCGCGCCGGGACCCGCCCGCCCCAGGAGACGCCCGTGTGACCGGCAACCGCGCTCGACCGGTCCGGCACCCCGCGACGGGGTGCGAGCGCGCCCCTCCCGCGGAGCCGACACCGCGGGCCCTCCCCGACGCACGGCACCACCCCGTAAGGAGAACACCAGATGATCACCTCCCGAACCGGAGAGTCCGCCCCGGGAGCCGCCCGATGAGAGTGCTGCTGATCGGAGCCAACGGATACCTCGGCCGGTTCGTCGCCGATCGCCTGCTCGCCGACCCGGCCGTGCAGCTCACCGCACTGGGCCGGGGCGACGACGCCGACGTACGGTTCGACCTCGCCACCGGCAGCCCCGGCGCGCTCACCCGCTTCCTCGACGCGGTCCACCCCGGAGTGGTGATCAACTGCGCCGGAGCCACCCGAGGCGGCGCACGAGAACTCACCCGGCACAACACCGTCGCCGTCGCCACCGTCTGCGAGGCCCTCCGCCGCAGCGGTTGCGGGGCGCGCCTCGTCCAGATCGGCTGCGCCGCCGAGTACGGCCCCAGCCAGCCCGGCTCCTCCACGGCCGAGGACGCGGTACCACGCCCCGGTGGCCCGTACGGCGTGAGCAAGCTCGCCGCCACCGAACTGGTCCTCGGCTCCGGACTGGACGCCGTCGTGCTGCGCGTGTTCTCGCCCGCCGGTCCCGGCACCCCGGCCGGTTCGCCGCTCGGGCGCCTCGCCGAAGCCATGCGCCGTGCCATGCAGTCCGGTGACGGCGAACTGAAACTCGGTGGCCTCGGCGTCCAGCGCGACTTCATCGACGTCCGTGACGTCGCCCGCGCCGTCCACGCCGCCTCGCTCTCCGCCGCCCAGGGGGTGATCAACATTGGTTCCGGCCGTGCCGTGCGCCTCCGCGACACCGCCGCCGTCCTCGCCCGGGTCGCCGGATACGGCGGCGCCCTGCACGAACTCGACGGGCCGCCCGGGCACGTCCGGTCGGCCATCGGACACCCGCGCAGCGACCCGGACCACGCCTCTCCGGTCACCTACCCGTACCCGGACGGCTGCGGCAGCTGGCAGCAGGCCGACGTACGCACCGCCCGCGACCGGCTCGGCTGGCGGCCCCGCATCAACCTCGAGGAGTCCCTAGCCGACATCTGGATGGAGGCGGCATGCCGTATCTGACCGGCACGGCGGCCGGTGCCACGCACGACCGGCCGGTGTCCCCGGCGAGCCGGTCCAGACCGCGCAACGGTGTTCCGCCGCACCGTCTCCCGGGAGGCCGTGCCCGGTCACTGGGACAACACCGTCTCGCGTGCTGGACCAGGTGTCTCGGAATGAAAAAGGGCGTGGCAGTGTTACCGGGAGAGCAACTGTAGTGATTGACCGATCAACGGAGTCCCCGTGTCGCTGCCACCCCTGGTAGAGCCAGCTTCTGAGCTCACCGTAGATGAGGTCCGCCGGTACTCCCGCCACCTGATCATCCCCGACGTGGGCATGGACGGGCAGAAGCGGCTGAAGAACGCCAAGGTGCTCTGTGTGGGCGCCGGTGGCCTCGGTTCTCCTGCCCTGATGTACCTGGCCGCGGCGGGCGTCGGCACGCTCGGCATCGTCGAGTTCGACGAGGTGGACGAGTCGAACCTGCAGCGCCAGATCATCCACAGCCAGGCCGACATCGGCCGTTCGAAGGCCGAGTCCGCGCGGGACTCGGTCAAGGGCATCAACCCCTACGTGAACGTGGTCCTGCACGAGGAGCGGCTCGAGGCCGACAACGTGATGGACATCTTCAGCCAGTACGACCTGATCGTTGACGGCACGGACAACTTCGCCACCCGTTACCTGGTCAACGACGCCTGCGTGCTGCTGAACAAGCCGTACGTGTGGGGCTCGATCTACCGCTTCGACGGCCAGGCGTCGGTGTTCTGGTCCGAGCACGGTCCCTGCTACCGCTGCCTCTACCCGGAGCCCCCGCCCCCCGGCATGGTTCCGTCCTGCGCCGAGGGCGGCGTCCTCGGTGTGCTGTGCGCGTCCATCGGCTCCATCCAGGTCAACGAGGCGATCAAGCTGCTCGCCGGCATCGGTGAGCCGCTGGTCGGCCGACTGATGATCTACGACGCCCTGGAGATGCAGTACCGCCAGGTCAAGGTGCGCAAGGACCCGAACTGCGCGGTCTGCGGCGAGAACCCGACCGTCACCGAGCTCATCGACTACGAGGCATTCTGCGGCGTCGTCTCCGAGGAGGCCCAGGAGGCGGCGGCCGGGTCGACGATCACTCCCAAGCAGCTCAAGGAGTGGATCGACGACGGCGAGAACATCGAGATCATCGACGTCCGCGAGGTCAACGAGTACGAGATCGTCTCGATCCCGGGCGCCAAGCTCATTCCGAAGAACGAGTTCCTCATGGGCACCGCCCTGGAGTCCCTGCCGCAGGACAAGCGGATCGTCCTGCACTGCAAGACGGGTGTCCGCAGTGCGGAAGTCCTCGCCGTGCTGAAGTCGGCGGGCTTCTCCGACGCGGTCCACGTCGGCGGCGGCGTGATCGGCTGGGTCAACCAGATCGAGCCGCAGAAGCCGGTGTACTAGGCCCAGGCCGTCCCTGGAGGGGCTCGGCACCGTCGGTGCCGAGCCCCTTCCTGCTGTCGCCCGGGTGGTCCGGGAGCAGCGCGGGGCGGGCCGGCCCGGAGCCCGTTCGTCCGTGGGTCGCGTTACGAGCAGACCTTGCCGTCCGCCGGCACCTTCCCGTTCAGCAGGTACGCGTTGATCGTGGAGTCCACGCAGTCGCTCCCGCTCCCGTACGCCCCGTGGCCCTCGCCCTTCCAGGTCAGCTCCACACCGACGCCCTCGCCCAGCTCCTCCGCCATCCTCTGCGCACCCTCGTACGGCGTCGCCGGGTCCCCGGTGTTGCCCACGACCAGCACGGGTGCCGCTCCCGGTGCGCTCACCTCCGGTGTGTCGAACTGACCGGGCACCGGCCAGTCGTGGCACCAGCCCGCGGTGTCCCAGCCCAGGAACTCGCCGAACACCGGAGAGATCTTCCTGAACTCCGGCAGCAGTTCCTTCGTCTCCTCCAGCGTCGGCCGTTGCTTGTCGTCCAGGCACGATATGACCCGCTGCGAGTGCGTCGTCGTGCCGTACCGGCCCGAGGGGTTGCGCTCGTTGTAGGCGTCGGCGAGCGCGAGCAGTCCCGTGCCGTCCCCCTTCTCGGCCGCGTCGAGCGCGCTGGTCAGGGTGGGCCAGCTCTGCTCGCTGTAGAGCGGCAGCACGATGCCGGTGGTCGCCAGCGTCTGGGTGAGTTCGCGTTCCGCCGACGTCGGCAACGGGGTGGCGTCGATCCGGTCCAGCAGGTCCGCGATCTTGCGCGTGCCCTGTTCCGGGTCCTGGCTGGTGGACCTGAGGTAGTTGTCGAGCGCGCGCTGGAAACCGCGGGCCTGGTTCTTGGCGTGGCCCGCGGTGTCCGCGGTCGGGTCGACGACCGCGTCCAGCACCAGACGGCCCACGTTCTCGGGGAACAGGTGGGCGTAGACGCCGCCGAGTTCGGTGCCGTAGGAGATGCCGAAGTAGTGCATCTCGTCGTCGCCGAGGACCTGTCGCATCAGATCCATGTCGCGGGCCGAGTCGGTCGTCGACACGTGCGCCATCAGTTTGCCCGCGGTCTTCTCGCAGCCCGCTCCGAAGTCCGCCGCGTCCTTGAGGTACGCCGCCTCCTCGGCCGCGTCGTCCGGCGTGGCGTCCACGGATTCGGCGGCCTCGATGTCCTTGTCGCTGCGGCAGCGCACGCCCTCGCTGGCGGCGACCCCGCGCGGGTCCCAGCTCACCAGGTCGTACCGCTTCTGCAGATCGCCCGCGATGTCGGCGTACGAGGGCATCATGGACACGCCCGAGCCGCCCGGGCCGCCGAAGTTGAACAGGAGTGAGCCGATGCGCTCGCTGCTGCCGCCGCTCGCCCTCGACCGGATCAAGGCGAGTTCGATCGTCTCCCCGTCAGGCTTGTTCCAGTCCAGGGGTGCCTTCAGTGTCGCGCACTGCCAGGCGCCGCCGGGGGCGGGACCGTCCGAGGTGGCCTTGCACTTGCCCCAGGAGGGTTTCTGCGAGGTCAGTGAGGCTGGCAGTGTCGGTGTGCCGTCCGCCGACGGCGTGGCCGACGACGTCGTGTCCCCCTTGTCGTCCGCGCCGTCCGTGCCGTCTGCGGATGGGCCACCGCCGCAGCCGGCCAGCAGCAGTGCGGCGGTGGCCAGTCCTGTCCACCGTACGAATCGCGCCATGTGCACTTCCCCCTCGCAATGTCGTCCACCGAAGGTCGCGGATGACGGTCGTGCCATCGTATGCGCACCGCCGCGAGCGCCGTGGTGGCCTGTGGATAACTTCCTGACCTGTGCTTTTTCGGGTGTTCCGCCTTCGTTTCATGAGCACACGGCTCCCGCCTCGGGTACGTCTCCGCGGAGCAGGTAGCCGTTCACGGCGTCCCGCACGCATGTGTTCCCGCTGTCGTACGCGCCGTGGCCCTGGCCCTCGTACGTGAGCTCGACCCCGACGCCCTTGCCGAGCGCGGCCGCCATCTTCCGTGCGCCCTCGTACGGTGTGGCGGGGTCGCCGGTGTTGCCGATCACGAGGATCGGTGCCGCGCCGGATGCGCTGACGTCGGGGTGCTCGGCGGCTCCGGGCACGGCCCAGTCCGTGCAGCCGACCATGCCCCAGGCCAGGTAGTCGCCGAACAGGGGAGAGGCCTCGCGGAACCGGGGCAGCCCGGCCCGCACGTCCTCGCCGGTGTGACGGGATCTGTCGTCGGCGCAGGTGATGGCGACGTTCGCCGCGGTGCTGTTGCTGTACTCGCCGTTCTGGTCGCGGCCGTTCATCGAGTCGGACAGCAGCATCAGCACGCTGCCGTCACCGCCGTACGCCTGTTCCAAGCCCTCCGTCAGGTACTCCCAGAACTCCTGGGAGTACAGGGCCTGGGCGATTCCGCCCGTCGCGGCCGTCTGGGTGAGCTCGCGCGGCCAGATCCCGGGGATGGGCTTGCTGTCCAGCCCTTTCAGCAGCTGGGCGATCCGGTCCTGCACGTCCTGCGCGCTGTCGCCCACCGGGCAGCCGTCCTCCTTCGCGACGCAGTCGCTCGCGTAGTTGTCGAGTGCGAGCTGGAAGCCCTCCGCCTGCCCGAGCGAACCCTCTTCGGCGGTCTGCGTCGGGTCGACGACCGCGTCGAACACGGCCCGTCCCACCTTCTCGGGGAACAGGTGGGCGTAGACGCCGCCGAGTTCGGTGCCGTAGGAGATGCCGAAGTAGTGCATCTTGTCGTCGCCGAGGACCTGCCGCAACAGGTCCATGTCGCGCGCCGCGTCCGTGGTGCGGATGTGCCGCAAGGTACGGCCGGAATTCTTCTCGCAGGCGGAGTTGAACGCTCTGGTGTTGCTCAGGAACTCCTTCTGTTCCGTCGGGTCGTCGGGTGTCATGTCCTGCTGGAAGTACGCGTCCAGTTCGTCGTCGTCCTGGCACTTCACGGGTGCGCTGCGGCCGACCCCGCGGGGATCGAAACTCACCAGGTCGTAGCGGGTGCGCAGGTCCTCGTAGTCCTCGGCGAACGCCGGCAGGGTCGTGACGCCCGAGCCGCCGGGGCCGCCGAAGTTGAAGACGAGCGAGCCGATGCGTTCGTTCCCGCCGCGGCTCGCCCTGGCCCGGATCAACGCGATGCCGATCGTCGCCCCGTCCGGTTCGTCCCAGTCGAGCGGCGCCCGCAAGGTGGCGCACTGCCACGCGTCACCGTTCGGCAGGGGGGACGGCGCCTGCCCGTCGCCCTGGGCCGGGGACGGTGCCGGACAGCCCTTCCAGTCGAGTTCCTGGGCCGACACGTCACCGTCCCCGGAGCCGTCGTCCCCACAGCCCGCCAGCGACGTGCACAGCAGCAGGGCGGTGGCGGTCAGGGCGGCAGCGCGCGGCCGGGGCGAATCGGACATGCCTCCATCCTGGGGTCGACCCGGATACGGCGCTCGGGGCGCGGGCCGTGCGGGTGAGGCACCCTCCCGGTGATCGGGCTGCTTTTAAAGGGCGCCCTTCCGTGTCAGATGGTTGAAGGCCAGCCAGCCCGGCAGGACGGGCAGCCACAGGGTCAGGAGCCGGTAGAGCAGCACGGCGGGCGCGGCGACCTCCTTGGGGAGGCCGACGGCGATCAGACCGACCGTGAGGGTGGCCTCGACCGCGCCGACCCCGCCCGGGGTGGGGGCCGCGGAGCCGAGGGCGTTGCCGGCGAGGAAGACCACCGCGACGCTGGCGAGGCTCAGCGCGGGCATGTCCTCCCGGCCGAATGCCCGGATCGACGCGTCCAGGCACATCACGAAGCAGAACGTCAGCAGCAGCATGCCGCCGATGCCCGTGATCAGCTTCTGCGGCCGCTGCAGCACGTCCAGCATGCGCGGCACGACGCCCGCGAACAGCGACCTCACGCGCGTGACGACGAACTTGCGCAGGAACGGCACCGACGTCACCACGAGGACCAGGACCGCCACCGTCAGCAGACCCGCGATGACCGTGCGGGACGGCGACAGGGACGGTGTCTTCTCGGTGCCGGTCAGATAGCCGAACGCCAACAGCATCAGGATGTGGCAGCCGAGACCGAACAGCTGCGACGCGCCCACGCTCGCCACCGCGAGCCCCGGCCGCACCCCCGCGCGCTGCAGGAAGCGCGTGTTGAGGGCGACCCCGCCCACCGCGGCGGGCGCGACGATCTTCACGAACGAGCCGGCGACCTGCGCCGACACCGTCCGGAGGAAGGACACCCGCTCCGGGACGAAGCCCAGCAGGCTCATCGCCGCCGCGACATAGCTCAGCGCCGCGAAGAGGACGGCCGCGGCGACCCAGCCCCACTCGGCGTTGCCGATGAGCGGCCCGAACTCGATGTGCGTCAGCTGCGTCAGCAGGAAGTACGCGCCGATGGCGCCGGCGATGAAACTGATCAGGGTGCGTGGCCTGACCCGCTCCAGACGGGCGGGTTCGACCGGTGCCTGCGGTTTGATGAGCAGCACCTGGTGGCGGATCTGGGTGAGCAGGTCCTCCTCGCGGGCCTCTTCGACGGCCTCGTCGATCGCCCGCTTCTCGGCCCGCTGCTCGGCGCGTACGGCCTTCTTGCCGGGCTTGGTGAGGTCCGGGGCCGCGTCGGTGCCCTGCGCCTCCCGCAGACGCGCCTGCTTGGCCTGCTGGGACGCCTGCAGCACCGCCTCGCGCTCGCGCTCCGCCCGCTCCCGGGCCAGCCTGCGCAGCGTCGCACGGTGGGAGCGGGTCAGCGCGATGGGCTGCAGCATCGGCAGGCAGTCCGCCACCGCGTCGGGGCCGAGCACACCGACCGCGCACGCCACCGCCCGCTCGGCACCCACACGCAGTGCGAGCGTCGTCACCAGCTGGGCGACGTCCATGCGTAGTAGCAGATCACCGGCGGCGATCTCACCGCCCCGCAGATCGGTCAGGACCACCGTGCCGGAACGATCCACCACGATGGCGTCGCCCGCGAGCCTGCGGTGCGCGATGCGCCGTGACTGCAGGGCCTTCACCTGGTGCCAGGTCTCCCGCAGCAGATCGTCGGTGATCTCCTCGTCGGCCAGGGCGTCGAGGGTGCGCCCGCCGGTGTGCTCGTAGACGAGCATCACGGCGTCCGGGCCGAGCTCCGAGGTGGCGATCAGTCTGGGCGCGTTGGCACCGGCCGCGATGGCCGCGTACGCCAGCAGCGCCTCCTGCTCCAGCGCCTGGCGCAAGGACTGGAGGCTGCGGCGGGTGGCGAAGCCGCGCAGTGTGAGATTGCGCCACACCCGGTAGAAGAAGCCCTGCGCCTGCTGCTCCCGGTCGACCACCGTGACGTCCAGCGGCGGGCCGTCCTCCAGGGTCACGAAGTACCGCCGGCCCCGGTCGCCGGTCTCCGACGTGTCCGGCGCTTCCACGCGGGCCGCGCTCACCGGCTTGAAGCCGACCCGGCGCAGGCCCGCCATGAGGGTCCGGCCCGTGGGGCGCACGTTGGGCGAGCCGACCGCGTACAGCGTCCCGTAGGCGACGGACCAGCCGATCAGCACCGTCAGGATGATCGAGAACGGTGTCGTGTAGCCGGTGACGAGCATGGAGAACGCGTCGAGGAGCAGCACGATCCACAGCACCGCGCGCCAGCGCGGCCGCCGGGACATGCCCACCGCCGTCATGTAGGCGATGACGGGGGCGAGGTAGCCGTGCACCGGGTCGGTGAGGGCGTGAATGTCGCCGGGGGAGGGCTGGGTGAGGGCGTCCTGGATGGAGTCGGGGGCGGCCCTCGCGACCCAGAGGTCGGTGGCGAGCGTCACTCCGTGTGCGAGGACGGCCGCGAGCACGCCGTCGGCGATGCGCAGCCCGTCCCGTTTGATCATCCGCTCGATCGCGAAGGCGACCGGCACCAGGAGGATCGCGATGCTCGACGCCAGGCCGGCGATCTTGATCAGCAGGTCGGGCGCCTGACCGGTGCCCTTGTTGATGTCCTGTTCGAGTCCCGACGTGGTGCCGTGGGCGAACGCGGCGATCGCCAGCAGTACGGCGATGGCGAGCACGCCCACCAGGAGCCGCATGAGGTCGGAGGGGCGGTGCACGCGCGCGGGGAGCAGCGGTTCGTCGCCCTCCACCTCGTCGGCGTGCCCTTCGGCCATGACGACCGGGTCCCCGTCGATCTCCTGTCCGGTGTGGTCGTGGTGCTTCCCGGTGCGGCCGGGTGCGGCTCCGGCGGGTGTCCCGGAGGCGGTCGTGCCCTCGGCCCCGCCCCTGTCCGCGGTGTCCGGGCGCGACGACGCCTCAGAGGTGCCCGCAGTGTCTTCCGGGTGCACGCTCTGCCGCCTCATCGTCTCTTCGTGGTCTCGTATCACCAGTCACCGCCCGCACGATGGTGGCATGCCCCGCCGACACACACGGACATCAGGGTGCAATGCGGGGGCGCACAGTCTGCCCCAAGCGTCGCGCGAGGGCGAGGGAGGAGCGAGGCCGTCACCACCCCCCATTGTCGGTGACGTCGGGCAGGATGGGGCGGGTGAGTGAGGGAAGCCTTCCGGCGGACGCCCTGCCGGAGTACGCGGAGCGGGTCCTCGACGTCGCCGAACTGATCCCGTCCGGTCACGTCATGACGTACGGCGACATCGCCGAGTTCCTGGGAGAGGGCGGTCCCCGGCAGGTGGGCCGCGTCATGGCCCTCTACGGGGGAGCCGTGCCGTGGTGGCGGGTCGTCCGCGCGGACGGCACGCTGCTCCCCGGACACGAGCAGGAGGCCCTCGGGCACTACCGCTCCGAGGGAACACCGCTGCGCGAGGCAGGCCGCACTACCGAGGGACATATCCCGCGCATAGACATGAAGCACGCGCGATGGGACGGATCCATACCGGACGATCGGCCCGCCTGAAGGTGTCCGCCGCCCCGCGGACACCGGACCGGCCTCCGCCCCGTACGGGAGACGCGGGACATGTCCGCGGTATGCCGTACGTTCGTGGGACGAGGGACGCGCGTGCCGGGAGTGAACAAGAGGAAGCCCTGCCTCCGTACCACCCGCGGGCGTAACGTCGACTGCACCTGCCCCCCTCATCCCGCGGCCACCGCTCTCCCCGCGCGGCCGGCCGCCGACCAGAACACCCACCAGGACCGGCGAAACACGTGAGCTCCTCTTCCTCCCCCCGGCGCCTGCCGCACCACCCGGTGCGGCAGGGGGCCCGGGGCGCCTACCGACTGGTGCGCACCCCACCGGCCCGGGTGGTCTCCCCCCGTCTGGACGCAGACCAGCGCGCCGTGGTTGACCATGACACCGGCCCGCTGCTCGTCCTCGCGGGTCCGGGCACCGGGAAGACCACCACGCTCGTCGAGTCCGTGGCGGCCCGCGTCGCGCGCGGGGCGGACCCGGAACGCGTCCTGGTGCTCACGTTCAGCCGCAAGGCGGCGGTCGAGCTCAGGGACCGCATGGCGCTGCGCATGGGCGCCGCGCGCGCTCCCCGGGCGACCACCTTCCACTCCTTCTGCTACGCCCTGGTCCGCGCCCACCAGGACAGCGACCTGTTCGTCGAGCCCCTGCGGCTGCTCTCCGGCCCCGAACAGGACGTGGCGGTCCGCGGACTCCTCGCCGGCCAGCCCGACCTGGAGCGCCTCGGCCTCGCACACGTCCGCTGGCCCGCCGAACTGCGCGCCTGCCTCACCACGCGCGGCTTCGCCGACGAGGTCCGCGCGGTGCTGGCCCGCAGCCGCGAACTGGGACTGGGACCCGGCGCCCTGGACGCCTTCGCCCGGCGCATCGGCCGCCCCGACTGGCGGGCGGCCGCCGCCTTCCTCGCCGAGTACCTCGACGTCCTCGACCTGCAGGGAGTGCTCGACTACGCCGAACTCGTCCACCGCGCGGTCCTCCTCGCCCACCGCCCCGGCGTCGCCGAGGACCTCGCCGCCCAGTACGACGCGGTCTACGTGGACGAGTACCAGGACACCGACCCGGCACAGCTGCGGCTGCTCCAGGCCCTGGCCGGCGGCGGCCGCACCCTCGTCGCCCTCGGCGACCCCGACCAGTCCATCTACGCGTTCCGCGGCGCCGACGTGAACGGCATCCTGGACTTCCCCGACGCGTTCCCGCGCGCGGACGGCAGTCCGGCACCCGTGCAGGTGCTGCGGACGTCCCGCCGCTCCGGTGCCGGCCTGCTCGAGGCGACCCGCCGGCTGACGCGGCGCATGCCGCTCACCCGGCTCCCCGCGGACAAGGTGCGGGCCCACCGCGAGCTCGCGCCCGTACGGGACGGCGGGCACGTGGAGGTCTACACGTACCCGACCCCGGGCACGGAGCTCGACAACATCGCGGACATCCTGCGCCGCGCCCACCTGGAGGACGGCGTCCCCTGGAAGGACATGGCCGTCCTGGTGCGGGCCGGTGCCCGCAGCATCCCGTCGGTCCGGCGCGCGCTCACCGCGGCCGGCGTGCCCCTGGAGATCGACGGCGACGACCTCCCGCTGCGGCACGAACCCGCGGTCGCCCCCCTGCTGACGGCACTGCGGGCGGTGGCGAGCGCCGAACTGCAGGAGACGGTCCCCGGCCGCCCCGAAGGCGCCGGGACCCACGCGGCGTCCGGGGAACACGGCCGGGCCCCCTCGATGGAGGCGGACGACGCGGCCCGGAACCACGGGACACCCGGCCCGGAGACCGGCGTCCACGAGGACCCGGCCACGCCCGCGGAGACGGACGGCGCCGACGAAGCCGCGGGCGGACCCCGACCGCGGACCTCATGGCTCGACACCGAGACCGCGCTGGACCTCCTGGTCTCCCCTCTCGCGGGCATGGACACCGCCGACCTGCGCCGCCTCGGCCGCGCCCTGCGCGAGGAGGAACGGGCCGCCGGCAACCCCGTACCACCGCCCTCGGACGAGCTGCTGGCGCGCGCACTGGCCGAACCGGAACGGCTGGTCGCGCACGACCCGGCGTACGCACGCGGCGCGCAGCGCCTCGGTGACCTGCTGCGCAGGACCCGCGCACGCCTCGCGGACGGCGGTACGGCCGAGGAGGCGCTGTGGGAGCTGTGGAACGGCACCCCCTGGCCCCGGCGGCTCGAGACGGCGGCCCGGCGCGGCGGCGCGGCCGGACGCAACGCGGACCGCGACCTCGACGCCGTGTGCGCCCTTTTCGCGACGGCCGCGCGCGCGGAGGAGCGTACCGGCGGACGCGGCGCCCTGAACTTCCTGGAGGAGATCGAGGCCGAGGACATAGCCGCCGACACGCTCACCCGGCGGGCCGTACGCCCCGACGCCGTCCGTCTGATGACCGCTCACCGTTCCAAGGGCCTGGAGTGGCGCCTGGTCGTCGTCGCGGGCGTGCAGGAGGGCCTGTGGCCGGACCTGCGCCGCCGCGGATCACTCCTGGAGGCCGACCGCATCGGCCGCGACGGCCTCGCCGAACCGCTCACCCCGGGAGCGCTCCTGGCGGAGGAACGGCGCCTGTTCTACGTGGCCGCCACGCGCGCGCGGGAGCGCCTCGTCGTCACCGCCGTCAAGGCCGCGGCCGACGACGGCGACCAGCCCTCCCGCTTCCTCACCGAACTCGGCGTCGAACCCAGGGACGTCACCGGCCGCCCCCGCCGGCCGCTCTCCGTCGCCGCGCTCGTCGCCGAACTGCGCGCCACGACCGTCGACCCGCGCGCGTCCGACGCCCTCCGGCAGGCCGCCGCCCGCCGCCTGGCCCGGCTCGCCGCGCTCGGCGACGAGGACGGCCGCCCGCTGGCGCCCTCGGCCCACCCCTACCGCTGGTGGGGCATGTTCGAGCCCACCGAGAGCAAGGTCCCCCTGAGGAACCGCGACCAGCCCGTCGCGCTCTCCGGCAGCGCCCTCGACCAGCTGGCCAACACCTGCGCCCTGCAGTGGTTCCTCGGCCGCGAGGTCAGGGCCGACGCGCCCGCGACTGCCGCCCAGGGCCTCGGCAACGTCGTGCACGTCCTCGCCGACGAGGTCGCGTCCGGCCGTACCCCCGCCGACCTCGACGTCCTGATGGAGCGACTCGACTCCGTGTGGAACGCGCTCGCCTTCGACGCGCCCTGGAAGTCCGAGCAGGAGAAGAACCACGCGCGCGCGGCGCTCGAGCGCTTCCTGCAGTGGCACGTCATGGACCGCACCGGACGCACCCCGGTGGCCAGCGAGCACGACTTCGACGTGACCCTGGAGGCCGGCGACTACGAGGTGCGCATCCGCGGCTCCATGGACCGGGTCGAGACGGACGGCGAGGGCCGCGCCTACGTGGTCGACTTCAAGACCGGCAAACAGGCCCCCAGCTCCGCCGAGGTGGCCCGCCACCCCCAGCTGGCCGTGTACCAGCTCGCCGTCCGTGAGGGCGCCGTGGACGAGGTCTTCGACGGCGTACGGCCCGAACCGGGCGGCGCCGAGCTCGTCCAGCTGCGCCAGGGAGCCGCGAAACGGGACGGCGGCGACACGCTGCCCAAGGTCCAGGCACAGGAGCCCCTGGACGGGGAGTGGGCCGGGGAACTGCTGGCCACCGCCGCCGGCAAGGTCCTCGACGAACGGTTCTCCCCGACCGCCGGCCAGCACTGCGCGCACTGCGCCTTCCGGGCGTCGTGCAGCGCCCGCCCGGAAGGCCGCCACGTGGTCGAGTGACGTCCATGGCAATGGTCCGGCGCCGGCGGTGACGTCCGTGACGGAGAACACCACACGCGCTGACCTGCGGTTCTCCCGGCCCGAACGGCGATTCGGCCCCCTTTGTCAGTGGTCGCGGCTAGCCTCTCTGAGATGTCCGCCCGCATCACCGATCCCGAACAGCTCAAAGAACTCCTCGGCATCCCGTTCACACCGGAGCAGACGGCCTGCATCACCGCGCCGCCCGCCCCGCAGGTGATCGTGGCCGGAGCCGGTTCGGGCAAGACCACGGTGATGGCCGCGCGCGTGGTGTGGCTGGTGGGCACCGGACAGGTCGCCCCCGAACAGGTGCTCGGCCTGACGTTCACCAACAAGGCGGCCGGCGAACTCGCCGAACGCGTCCGCAAGGCCCTCGTCAAGGCGGGCGTCACCGACCCGGACGCCATCGACCCCGACGACCCGCCGGGCGAGCCCGTCATCTCCACCTACCACGCCTTCGCGGGCCGCCTGCTGACCGACCACGGCCTGCGCATCGGGCTGGAACCCACCTCCCGCCTCCTCGCCGACGCCACCCGCTACCAGCTCGCCGCGCGCGTGCTCCGCGAGGCCCCGGGCCCCTACCCGGCGCTCACCCGCTCCTTCCCGGACCTCGTCAGCGACCTCCTCGCCCTCGACTCCGAACTCGCCGAGCACCTCGTCCAGCCCCACGAGCTGCGCGCGCACGACGCCGCACTGCTGCGCACCCTGGAAGGCGCCAAGCTCACCAACGCCGACCTGCGCAAGGTCCCCGAGACGGCCGCCGCCCGCCGCCAGCTCGCCGAACTGGTCGGCCGCTACCGGGCGGCCAAACGCGAGCGTGACCTGCTGGACTTCGGCGACCAGATCGCCCTCTCCGCGACCCTCGCAGGTCTCCCCGAAGTGGGCCGCGCCCTCCGCGACGAGTTCCGCGTGGTCCTCCTCGACGAGTACCAGGACACGTCCGTGGCCCAGCGCGTCCTCCTCTCCGGCCTCTTCGGCGACGGCACCGGCCACCCCGTGACCGCGGTCGGCGACCCCTGCCAGGCCATCTACGGCTGGCGCGGCGCCTCCGTCGCCAACCTCGACGACTTCCCCGACCACTTCCGCCACGCCGACGGCCGCCCCGCGACCCGCCAGGCCCTCAGCCAGAACCGCCGCAGCGGCGGCCGCCTCCTCGACCTCGCCAACGGCCTCGCCGAGCCGCTGCGCGCGATGCACGCGGGCGTGGAGGCCCTCCGCCCCGCTCCCGGAGCCGAGCGCGACGGCACGGTCCGCTGCGCCCTGCTGCCCACCCACGCCGAGGAGATCGACTGGATCGCCGACTCCATCGGCCACCTCGTGCGCACCGGCACGGCACCCGGAGAGATCGCCGTGCTGTGCCGCACCGCGACCGACTTCGCCGAGATCCAGGCCGCCCTCGTCGCCCGCGACGTCCCCGTCGAGGTCGTCGGCCTCTCCGGCCTGCTGCACCTCCCCGAGGTCGCCGACCTCGTCGCCGTCTGCGAGGTCCTCCAGGACCCCGGGGCCAACGCCTCCCTGGTCCGGCTGCTCACCGGACCCCGCTGGCGCATCGGCGCCCGCGACCTCGCCCTCCTGGGGCGGCGCGCCCGGTTCCTGGTCTCCCACGCGCGCGCGGGAGACGACGACCCCGACCGGCGGCTCGCCGCGGCCGTCGAGGGCACCGACCCGGCCGAGGTGATCTCGCTGGCGGACGCCCTCGACACCTTCCTGGAGATGCCGATCGAGGCCGAGCGGGAGGACGACGGACTGCCCTTCTCGCCGGACGCGCGCGTGCGCTTCGCGCGGCTCGCCGCGGAACTGCGCGACCTGCGCCGCTCCCTCGCCGACCCGCTCATGGACGTCCTCCACCGCGTCCTCGCCGTCACCGGCCTCGAGGTCGAGCTCTCCGCGTCCCCGCACGCCCTGGCCGCCCGCCGCCGCGAGACGCTGTCCAACTTCCTGGACATCGCCGCCTCCTTCGCCGCGAACAGCGACGGCGAGGCCACCCTGCTCGGCTTCCTCGGCTTCCTGCGCACGGCCGCCCAGTACGAGAAGGGCCTCGACAACGCCCTTCCCGGCGGCGAGAACACCGTCAAGGTGCTCACCGCCCACCGCTCCAAGGGCCTCGAATGGGACGTCGTGGCGGTCCCCGGCCTGGTCACCGGCACCTTCCCGAGCAGCCAGGGACGCGAGAAGTGGACCGCCCAGAGCAAGGTCCTCCCGCACGCGCTGCGCGGCGACGCCGACACCCTGCCCGACATCGAGGCATGGGACTCCCGCGGCATGAAGACCTTCCACGAGGCCATGAGGGAACACCAGCACACCGAGGAACTCCGCCTCGGCTACGTCACGTTCACCCGCCCCCGCTCCCTGCTCCTCGGCTCCGGTCACTGGTGGGGACCCACCCAGAAGCGCCCGCGCGGCCCGTCCGACTTCCTGACCGCCCTGTACGAACACTGCGCCGCCGGCCACGGCGAGATCGAACACTGGGCGGACGAGCCCCAGGAGGGCGAGGAGAACCCCGCCCTGAAGGAGGCGGCCGCCGACCACGCCTGGCCGCTCCCCCTGGACGACGCCGCCCTGGCCCGCCGCCGTGCCGCCGCCGACATCGTCCTGACCCACCTGGAGACCCTCGCCCACGAGGAGCACGCCCACCCCGGCGCCGTACCCGACCCCTCCTCCCACGACGACCCGGACTGGCCGCCCTCACCGGACCCGGACGCCCCCGAGGACGACGCCCCCGACCCCGAGGACACCGCGGACTGGGACTCCTGGACGACCGGCCGGCCCGCGATCCCCCACCAGGCACCGGCCGCCGAGGCACGCCCGCACCCCGCGGACGCGCAGCCCCCCGTCCCCGCGAACGCGCAGCCCCTCACCCCCGAGGAGGAGCGCACCATCGCCTCCTGGGACCGCGACCTCGACGCCCTCACCGGCGAACTCCTGCGTGCCCGCGCGCGTGTCACCGAAGTTCCCCTGCCGGCGTCCCTGACCGTGTCCCAGTTGCTGCACCTGGCCGCCGACCCGGACGGCTTCGCCCAGGAACTCGCCCGCCCCATGCCACGCCCCCCGCAGCCCGCCGCACGCCGCGGCACCCGCTTCCACGCCTGGGTCGAGACACGCTTCGAGGAACTGCGGCTGCCCCTGCTGGAACCCGACGAACTGCCCGGCAGCGAAGCCGAGATCGCCGACGAACAGGACCTGGAAGCCCTCAAGGAAGCCTTCGAGAACACCCCGTACGCCCACCGGACGCCGTACCGCATCGAGGCCCCCTTCCAGATCACGATCGCCGGACGCGTCGTCCGCGGCCGCATCGACGCCGTCTACACGAGGGCCGACGGCGACGGCACGACGTACGAGATCGTCGACTGGAAGACCCACCGCGCCCACACCGCCGACCCCCTGCAGCTCGCCCTCTACCGCCTCGCCTGGGCCGAGCAGCAGGGCGTGCCCCTGGAGTCCGTCGAGGCCGCGTTCCTCTACGTACGGACCGGCGACGTCGTACGCCCCGAGTCCCTGCCCGACCGGACCGCACTGGAGCGGCTCCTCCTGCGCGGAGACATCCCGGACGCCTCGGAACCCGCCGCCGAGGAGCCGCCTGACCAGCATGTCCGCACGGGCCGATAGGCTCGTGAGCATGAGCAAGACCGTCGACGAAGCCGTCAGCGCCGACAGCGCCACGCACGCTGTCCGCACGTACATCGAGAACCACCGCACCGCCTTCCTCGACGACCTCATGGAATGGCTGCGCATCCCGTCGGTCTCGGCCCAGCCGGAACACACCGCGGACGTACGGCGCAGCGCGGACTGGCTCGCCGCCGCACTGAGGCGGACCGGCTTCCCCACCGCCGAGGTCTGGGAGACGCCCGGCGCCCCCGCCGTCTTCGCCGAATGGCCCTCCGACGACCCGGACGCCCCCACGGTCCTCGTCTACGGACACCACGACGTCCAGCCCGCCGCCCGCGAGGACGGCTGGGACACCGAACCGTTCGAGCCCGTAGTCCAGGGAAACCGCCTCCGCGCGCGCGGGGCGGCCGACGACAAGGGCCAGGTGTACTTCCACACACTCGGCGTCCGCGCCCACCTCGCCGCCACCGGCCGCACCGCCCCGGCCGTCCACCTCAAGATGCTTGTCGAGGGCGAGGAGGAGTCCGGCTCCCCGCACTTCCGCGCCCTCGTCGAACAGCAGGCCGACCGTCTCGCCGCCGACACGGTGATCGTCTCCGACACCGGCATGTGGGCCGAGGACACGCCCACGGTGTGCACCGGCATGCGCGGCCTCGCCGAATGCGAGATCGAACTGCACGGACCCGCCCAGGACATCCACTCCGGCTCCTTCGGCGGCGCCGTACCGAACCCCGCCACCGCCGCCGCCCGCCTCGTCGCCGCCCTGCACGACGAGCACGCGCGCGTGGCCGTCCCCGGCTTCTACGACGGTGTCGTCGAGCTCACCGACCGCGAGCGCGCCCTCTTCGCCGAGCTGCCCTTCGACGAGCGGAGCTGGCTGGACACGGCCCGCTCGACGGCGACGCACGGAGAGGCCGGGTACACCACCCTGGAGCGCATCTGGGCCCGCCCGACCGCCGAGGTCAACGGCATCGGCGGCGGCTACCAGGGCCCCGGCAGCAAGACGATCGTCCCCTCCTCGACCACGGTGAAGCTCTCCTTCCGGCTGGTCGCCGGGCAGGACCCGGACCACATAGAGAAGGCCGTCCGCGACTGGGCGGCCGACCGGGTACCGGCGGGCATCCGCTGCGAGGTCAGGTTCGGCGCGGCCACCCGCCCCTGCCTGACACCGCTCGACCACCCGGCCCTGCAGTCCGTCGTCCGCGCGATGGGCCGCGCCTTCGGGAAACCGGTCCGCTTCACACGAGAAGGCGGCTCCGGGCCCGCGGCCGACCTCCAGGACGTCCTCGGCGCACCCGTGCTCTTCCTGGGCGTCTCCGTCCCCTCCGACGGCTGGCACGCGCCGAACGAGAAGATCGAGCTCGACCTGCTCCTCAAAGGCGTCGAGACCAGCGCCCACCTGTGGGGCGAGCTGGCCGGGAACCGGTACGAGGCACACTGAGGAAGGGCCCGCACCCAGCCACCCGCCCGTCCGCCCGCCGTACATCCCGCCGAACCGACCGCCGAGCAGCCCGTCGAGACACCGTTCCCCCGGGGGAGTTGGAAGCACCTGTGACCACCTGGACCGACCACACCGCCGACCGTCCCATCTCGCTGACCGCCCCGAGCGGCATCGACCGGGCCGCCCACCACCGGCTCGACGAGGCCTGGCTCGCGGCGGCGTGGAGCCACCCCACCACGCGCTGTTTCGTGGTCTCCGGCGGACAGGTCCTGATCGACGAGACGGAGGAGGGCACCACCGAACTCGTCATGACGCCGTCCTTCGAGGCCCCGCTCACCGAGGCCCACCGCTACTTCCTGGGCATCGACGACGACGGTGTGAGCTACTTCGCACTCCAGAAGGACTCGCTGCCCGGCCGCATGGACCAGTCCGCCCGCCCCGCGGGTCTGCGCGAGGCCGGCGCGCTGCTCTCCCCGCGCGACACCGGCCTCATGGTGCACGCGGTCGGCCTGGAGAACTGGCAGCGCACCCACCGCTTCTGCTCCCGCTGCGGCGAGCGCACCGTCATCGCGGCGGCCGGCCACATCCGCCGCTGCCCCGCCTGCGGGGCCGAGCACTACCCGCGCACCGACCCGGCAGTGATCATGGCTGTCATCGACGACGACGACCGTCTCCTGCTCGGCCGCCAGGTGCACTGGCCCGAGGGGCGCTTCTCCACCCTCGCCGGTTTCGTCGAGCCCGGCGAGGCCATCGAGCAGTCCGTGCGCCGCGAGGTCTTCGAGGAGGCGGGCATCACCATCGGCGAGGTCCAGTACGTCGCCAGCCAGCCCTGGCCCTTCCCGTCCAGTCTCATGCTCGGCTTCATGGCCCACGCCACGTCCACGGAGGTCAACGTCGACGGCGACGAGATCGGCGAGGCGCGCTGGTTCTCCCGTGAGGAACTGCGCACCGCCTTCGAGTCCGGCGAGGTCCTCCCGCCCTACGGCATCTCCATCGCGGCCCGCCTGATCGAACTCTGGTACGGCAAGCCCCTGCCGAGGCCGGGCGGCGCGGTCTGACACGCGCGCCTGCTGTCCGGGGCCCGGACAGCACGAGGCGGCCCCTGAGACGTTCGGACGGACGCGAACGTCTCAGGGGCCGCCTCTAGGCCGCGGGACCGCTCCGCCGCGGCTGCCCGCGCCGTGCCGGCGCGCCGGCACGGCGCCGGTCGTGCGCGACCCGGCCGGGCTCCGCACCGCCGCCAGCGTCAGGGTGGCCAGGGAGCGCTACCCCGTGTCGGGGCTCGCCGACTGGGTTCACGGAGGAAGTCCGGCATCGACCAATCGATAGAGCTGGGAGGGAAACATGGATGATTCTTACGGGTGGGCGAATCGATTCTTCTCTACCCGTTCAGGTTCTGACCACAACGCGTGGGGGTATCCCAACTGTGGCGCGCTCACCTCATCCAGCCATTCGAGCTGACGCGTTGGAATTTCCAGATCGCTGGCCGCGAGGTTCGACGTGAGCTGATCTACGCTCCTCGGTCCGACGATGGGAATCACCCCCTTCGACATTGACCACTTGATCGCTACCCGCTCCGGAGTCGTATCGAGGTCCCGGGCGACGCTCTCGACGGCATCCAGAATTCTCGCCTTGGCGGGGGCGTCCTCCTTGTGCAGGAACTGGCTGATCGAGCTCTGTGCGCGACCTGTCGCGCCCCGCCGGTACTTGCCCGTCAGAAGACCACCGCCGAGAGGCGAGAACCCGAGGACGCCCAGGCCAAAGGCTTCTGCCATCGGTACCAACTCCCGGTCGGCGCTACGCTCGACGAGACTGTACTCGACCTGGATCGCCACGAGAGGGGCCCAGCCCTGCTGCTGCGCCAGGGTGGCTCCCGTCGCCACACGCCATGCGGGGAAATTGGAGAGACCGGCATACAGAATCTTACCGGCGCGCGTCAGGTCATCGAAGGCTCGCAATATCTCTTCGATGGGTGTGGATGCGTCGGCCACATGGGCCCAGAGCACGTCCACCCGGTCGGTGCCCAGCCGACGCAAGCTCTGCTCCAGAGACTGGATCATCGCTTTTCGGCTGTTCCCGGTCATTTGCAGGCCGCTGCTTGCCGAAGAACCCATGGTGTACTTCGTCGCCAGAACTATGTCCTCGCGATCCGAGGAGATAATGTCTGAGAGGTACTCCTCAGCATCCCCCGACTGATAGTTAGAAGCGGTATCGATGAAGTTTCCTCCCGCTTCTCTGTAGGTGTCATACATCGCCTGAGCCTCGACCGCATGCGCCCCATGCCCCCAGCCCATGCCGAAATTACCTGTCCCCAGCGACAGTTCCGATACTCGAAGCCCCGATCTGCCGAGAAATCGATATCGCATACGTTTCTTCACTCCTCGCGTCGATCCGGCATGAGCAGGCTCCTCACACCTGGCAGCTCCCGCCGCCAGGCACCCACCTTTCCCGTCGCTGAGCGTATAGTCCATAACGTGAAGTCCAGTGATGTTTATCGATCGTCCAGCGCTGAGGTCACCCTCGATGCGCATGACCCCATCCGGGACGTCCTAGCACTGGCGCGACCCCAGACCGTCGCTCCCGTCCCGCTTCACGCGACGGCGCCGTGGGGAGCTCGGTTCTCCCCCTTTCCGCACATCAAGCTCGGCGTGATAGTGGAAGGCGAGTGCTGGCTGTGCGTCGACGGACTGGAACCTATTCTCCTGAGCACGGGCGACTTCTATCTCCTCGGGAACCCACCCCCTTATGGCCTCGGGAGCTCGATCGAGGCAGCCCGAGCTCGCGACTCGTACGGGCCGCTCCGCAAGGAAACTCCCGCGAGTAGATCCGAGATCACTCAAGGCTCCGTCACGTATGCGTGCAGCGTCGACTTCGAGTTCCAAGGTTCCGATGCATCGACCCTGTTCTCATCGCTCCCCCCGGCCATGCTTGTCAAAGCAAACGATACTGACGGAAGGCTGCTCTGGAATATCGCGACCCTCCTCGTCCACGAGATTGAGACGCCAAAGGCGGGGCGGTCTCTTGTCCTAGAGCATCTAGCCCAGATCCTTCTGGTGCACATGCTGAGGTCGCACGCCGGTTCGTCCCATGAGCCCCTGGGGTGGCTCGCGTCGGTCGTCGACGATGGGATCGGGGCGGCGTTACGGGCTATGCATGCTGAACCGCGCCGTCGCTGGACGCTCGAAGAGCTCGCTAAGCTTGCGATGATGTCGAGGTCAGCCTTCGCTGCGAACTTCAAAAATAGAGTGGGGAGACCTCCTCTGGATTACCTCATTGAGTGGCGAATGCAGCTAGCGCGTGCCGCACTGCGCACGGAGGACTCCCTCACGGCCATAGCAGGAGCCATCGGATACCAGTCCGAGAGTGCTTTCAGTACTGCTTTTCGGCGCGTTGTCGGGATGTCACCGCGAGAGTTCCGCGTCTCCCTGCATGCGCAGCCGAGGGGCCGTAGGTAAGATGCTTCTGTTTACTTCTGATCGTCGAACTCGATCTTTCATGAGGGCTCGTCAGCTTGTCGACGGGCCCTTTGTGTGTGCGGTGGGTGTTGGTGCGGCAACCGGCTGACAACTCAAAGCCTGCCCGGAGCGTCGACCAACCCGGACAGTCCTCTGTCGCTTGATCTGATGGCCGGCAAGTGGGTCGGGTTCGGAAAGGACTTCGGCGTGAACACGGGACCGTGGGAGCTGCGCTGCGCCTGCTGGACCGATTCCACGGGTCGGGCGAGTATCGAGAGGTACTCGGCTCCACCGGAGTGAGGGAGTGCGGGCATCCCCGGGCGGTCCACCTTGGCGGGGCCAGCAGAAGACCCCCGTCTGTCTCTTCGTCGGACGGGGGTCACTCTGTGTGTAAGGGGGAGCCGGATCGTCAGACGCCGAGCGCCTGCTTCACCTGCGCAAGACTCGGGTTCGTCATCACGACCTCGGAGCCACCATCGGCGGGAACCACCTGAACGGTCGGAACCGTCTGGTTCCCGCCGTTCGCCTTCTCCACGAACGCCGCGGACTCCGGGTCCTGCTCGATGTTGATCTCGGTGTACGCGATGCCCTCGCGGTCGAGCTGGCCCTTCAGTCGACGGCAGTAGCCGCACCACGTGGTGCTGTACATCGTCACAGTGCCCGGCATGTCCAGGTGCTCCTTCGGCTCGAATGCGTCGTGGCTGTGAAAGGGAACGTACGCGAGCGGGCCGCCATTCCCGCACGCCACCCTGCCCGCCGCGCGCGGGAACGCCTCCCGCATTAGTACGACCGCGAGACCCTGCCTGTGGACAACGTGCGCGTCCGCCTCCGGCGACCTGGCAGCATGGCGGGGTGACAGCAGCAACGCACTCCACCCTGTTCCCGCAGGTTCCGGACACGCCCGACGCGGTGCTCGAGGGGCTCGACCCCGAGCAGCGCGAAGTGGCGACCGCCCTGCACGGTCCGGTGTGCGTGCTGGCCGGAGCCGGCACGGGCAAGACACGGGCGATCACCCACCGCATCGCCTACGGAGTGCGCGCCGGGATACTGCAGCCGTCCAGCGTCCTGGCCGTCACCTTCACCAACCGCGCCGCCGGAGAGATGCGCGGCCGGCTGCGCCAGCTCGGCGCCTCGGGCGTGCAGGCCCGTACGTTCCACTCCGCCGCGCTCCGCCAGCTCCAGTACTTCTGGCCCCGAGCCGTCGGCGGCCCCATGCCGAGGATCGTCGACCGCAAGATCCAGATTGTCGCGGACGCCGCCGCGGCCTGCCGCATACGTCTCGATCGCAACGAGCTGCGGGACGTCACGGCAGAGATCGAGTGGTCCAAGGTCACGCAGACCGTCCCCGGCGACTACGCGGCGGTGGCCGCCGAGCGCGGCCGCGACGCCCCCCGGGACCCGGCCGAGATCGCCAAGCTCTACGCCGCGTACGAGGACCTCAAGCGCGACCGCGCCCTCATCGACTTCGAGGACGTCCTGCTGCTCACCGTGGGTATCCTCCAGGACCGGCGGGACGTGGCGGAGCAGGTGCGCGCCCAGTACCGGCACTTCGTCGTCGACGAGTACCAGGACGTCAGCCCGCTGCAGCAACGCCTGCTCGAACTGTGGCTCGGCGAGCGGGACGACCTGTGCGTCGTCGGCGACGCCAGCCAGACCATCTACTCGTTCACCGGTGCAACTCCGGACCACCTGCTCGACTTCCGCACCCGCCACCCCGGAGCCACGGTCGTCAAGCTCGTCCGTGACTACCGCTCCACCCCCCAGGTCGTCCGCCTCGCCAACGGCCTGCTGGCCCAGGCCCGCGGCCGTGCCGCCCAGCACCGGCTGGAGCTGGTCTCCCAGCGCGCCCCCGGGCCCGAGCCCGTCCACACCGAGTACGGGGACGAGCCCGCCGAGGCCGAGGGGGCGGCGAGCCGTATCCGTGACCTCATCGCCTCCGGTGTCCCCGCGAGCGAGATCGCCGTCCTGTTCCGTACGAACTCCCAGTCGGAGATCTACGAGCAGGCCCTCGCCGACGCCGGGGTGCCCTATCAGCTGCGCGGTGCCGAGCGCTTCTTCGACCGTCCCGAGGTGCGCAAGGCGAGCGCCGCCCTGCGCGCGGCGGCCCGCTTCGGGGCCAACGACACGCTGCTGGACGACACCGTCGACCTGCCCTCGCAGGTGCGTGCCGTGCTGTCGGGCGAGGGCTGGACCAGCGAGCCGCCGGCGGGCTCCGGTGCGGTCAGGGAGCGCTGGGAGTCGCTGGCCGCGCTGGTGAACCTCGCGCAGGACTGCGCCGCCACCAGCCCCGGTGCCACCCTCGGTGACCTGGTCGCGGAGCTCGACGAGCGGGCGAACGCCCAGCACGCCCCGACCGTCCAGGGCGTCACACTGGCCTCGCTGCACTCCGCCAAGGGGCTCGAGTGGGACGTCGTCTTCCTGGTCGGTGTCGCCGAGGGCATGATGCCGATCACGTACGCCAGGACCGACGAGCAGATAGAGGAGGAGCGCCGCCTGCTGTACGTGGGCGTCACCCGGGCACGGGAGCGCCTCCACGTCTCCTGGGCCGTGTCCCGCTCGCCCGGCGGCCGGCCGAACCGCCGCCCCAGCCGTTTCCTCGACGGCCTGCGTCCCGGATCGTCCGCCGTCGCGGCCCGGAGCGGCGCGGGCGGAGCCGGAGGCATCGAGCGGAGCCTCACCGGCGGCAGCGCCACCGTCCCGGCCCCCCGGCGCACCAGCCGCACCCCGGCGCGCTGCCGGGTCTGCGGCCGCTCCCTGCGGGACGCCGGCGAGATGAAGCTGATGCGCTGCGAGGACTGCCCTTCCGACATGGACGAGGGCCTCTACGAGCGGCTGCGCGAGTGGCGCCGGATACAGGCCCGGAGCAGCGGCCAGCCGGACTTCTGCGTCTTCACCGACCGCACACTAATGGCCATCGCGGAAGCGGGGCCGAGCACTCCGGTTGAGCTCGCGCGCATCCCCGGCGTCATCTCCCGCAAGCTGCAGCGCTACGGCGCCGACGTTCTCGCCATCTGTGCAGGTCAAGAGGTTGCGGAAGAGGACCCGGACGACTGATGCGAACTCGTCGAAAAAATAGTTTGCGCGCGCCCCAACAATCCCCATAGGTTCTGAGGCACGAAAGCAGCGGCCTTCTCGGAGGCCCTGATTCCGTGATGTACTGCATATCCGTCGGGTCGGCTCACGCCGATCCCCCTAGACGCCGAGAGGAGGCGAGTTCAGTGATCAGCATCGAGACCAGCACCATCAGCAGCTTCAAAATGACCGATCGCTCGGCCGTCTCCCTGTGCATGCTCGGCGCCTCGATCCAGGGCACCGGTCTGTCCGGCATCCGTGCCGTTCGTCCGGAGTCCTTCCTGTCTCTCGCGGATCTCCCTGTCCGGGAGCGCAATGAGCGACCGACCAAGGCACTGGAAGCAGCAGTAGTGGCACAGGCGCAGGCCTATGCCTTTGCGGCGGCCGCCGGTGCCGGATCCCAGAAGCAGACGCAGCACCACACGATGTGGGCCTTCCGTGGGCCTGAACCCTGGAGTGATCCAGCCTGATCGGCGATCAGGCCGGCGCCTTCAGGGCCGCGGAACCCCACCCGGGATCCGCGGCCCTTCTGTTTGTCCCCGACCGGGGACGGCAGAGCGAGGGGCCTCGGGGACGAGACAAGTGCCCCGGCACCAGCCGCCACCCGGCCGACCGGCCGGAACGACCAGACGAGGAAGACGAACCGTGCAACTCGAAGCGCACGCCCCGTCCGCACCGCCTTTCCAGACACTCCCCCCGCCCGGCCCCACGGAGGACTCCTTGACCCCGCTCACCGCACTCACCGCGCTCGATGACGCCATCGAGAACCTGGGCGTGCCCGTCCCCTGCCGTTCCTACGACCCGGAGGTCTTCTTCGCCGAGTCGCCGGCCGACGTCGAGTACGCCAAGTCCCTCTGCCGCACCTGCCCGCTGATCGAGGCATGCCTCGCCGGCGCCAAGGAGCGGCGTGAGCCCTGGGGCGTCTGGGGTGGAGAGCTGTTCGTCCAGGGTGTCGTCGTGGCCCGCAAGCGGCCGCGTGGCCGCCCGCGCAAGAACCCGGTCACGGCATGAACACCGCAGGCACGATCGATCATCCCGTCACACACGACCCCAGTAAGCAGGCCCCGATGAAGCCGTCCGCCAGTGAGCCCGTGGGCTCCGCGAACCCAGACGTCACTACCACCGGCGCACACGACTCGCGCCAGAACAGGACCCGTGAGATGCAACTCATCCCAGAAGCCCTGGCCCGTGCGCATATGCAGGACCGTCTGCGGGCGGCCGAGCAGGAGCGCACGGCGGTCCGCCT
Organism: Streptomyces ruber; assembly: GCF_014648075.1. GTDB lineage: Bacteria > Actinomycetota > Actinomycetes > Streptomycetales > Streptomycetaceae > Streptomyces > Streptomyces ruber. The sequence goes on from NZ_BMQK01000001.1 coordinate 831,439, forward strand.
GGTGGCGGCCCGGCGCATGCAGCGCCGCGCCGAGCGCGCCTCGATGCGGGCGCGGCGCGCGCTCGCCATGGCCGTCATGCACTAGCGCACGCCGCCGAGCGGATGACCGCGCAGAGCGCATCAGGGGGTCGGTCCGTCGGGGCCGGCCCCCTGCCGGTGGTGCGGTCGAGGGGAATCGGGTGTGTCGGAGAGCCCGAATGCCCTCAGCACGCCGCCCGGGTGGACGGCGACGGGCTCACGCCCCCGCCGCCGGTTCGTCCTCCTCCGGTTCGTCCTCCGCCGGCTCCGCTCGTCCTGACCCGGCCTCTGGCTCCGGTACGAACCCCGGCAGCCACTCCTCCAGCTCGTCCCGCAGCCGCACGGTCGCGCCGAGTTGGCACAGCACGCCGATGGTGCTCAGCGTCACCCGGTGGATCAGCAGGTACGACGGGGGCAGGTTGAGCTGCTTGCCCAGCCGGTGGGCCGGGGATCGCGGGTCGGCCACACGGGACGCCTGGGTACGCAGCCAGCTCCGGGTGAAGGTGAACTCGTCCGCCTGGGCCGGTTCGATGATCGGCAGGAGGTAGTCCAGCACCGCGTCGGCGTCCAGCTCCACGGACTCCTTGACGAAGCCCTCGGCGCGCAGCATCTCGTAGACCGCCTCGGCGCGCCCTTCGAGGGTCAGGCGCAGGGACTCGCCGATCGGTGCGGGCAGCCCGTCCGGGAGCCGGTCCACGGTGCCGAAGTCGAGGACGCCCAGACGCCAGCCGTTCTCCTCGTCCGGCAGCAGACGGAAGTTGCCCGGGTGCGGGTCGGCGTGCAGGAGGCCGGTGCGCGAGGGGCCGGAGAAGAGGAACCGGGCGAGGAGCTGGCCCGCGCGGTCACGCTGCTCCCGCGTGCCGTGGGCTATGACCTCCGACAGCGGTGTGCCGTCGATCCATTCGGTCACCAGCACCTGGTCGCACCGGTGGACCACGGCCGGTATCAGGACGTCGGGGTCGTCCGCGAACTCCTGGGCGTGCGCCTGCTGGGCCTGTGCCTCCAGGTCGTAGTCCAGCTCCTCGGAGACACGGTCGCGCAGTTCGGCGATCAGCGGCTTGATGTCCATGCCGGGGACCAGAGGGCCCAGGAGGCGGGCGAAGCGGCTGAGCTGGTTCAGGTCCGACAGGAGGGCCTCACCGGCGCCCGGGTACTGCACCTTGACCGCGACCCGGCGGCCGTCGTGCCATGTCGCACGGTGCACCTGCCCGATCGAGGCGGCCGCCGCGGGGCGGTCGTCGAACTCGGCGAACAGCTCCCGCCAGTCCTGTCCGAGCCGCTCCGCCAGCACGGAGTGCACCGTCCGTGCCGGCATCGGGGGCGCCGCCTCCTGGAGCCTGGTGAGGGTGGCGCGGTAGGGCCCCGCCACCTCCTCGGGCAGCGCCGACTCGAAGACGGACAGCGCCTGACCGAACTTCATCGCGCCGCCCTTGAGCTCGCCGAGCACCTTGAACAGCTGCTCCGCCGTGCGCTGTTGCAGCTCGCGGCTCACGATCTCCGCGGACTTGCCGCCGATGCGTTTGCCGAGTCCCCAGGTGGCGCGCCCGGCGAAGCCGATCGGGAGCGCGGCGAGCTTGGCGGTGCGGGTGACCGCCTTCCGGGGAAGATCAGACATGCGCCCTCCAGGTCCCGGACCGCCGTGCCGTGTGCGCCGTGCGGGACGAGCTCGTTGCCGGCTGTTGCTCTGCCATTGTCGCGTGCGGCTCTTCCTCCCCCGAGGGGTGCTTCCCGTTACCTTCACCTCTCTCCGCGGCGGCGCACGGGCATGCGGGATGTGGCCACACCGGTCGTGAGTGCCAGACGAGGTCCGGTGCCGCGACCTCCCAGCGGGTGCCCGCGCAGGACGGCAGCCGCCCGTCGAGGAAGGCGAGCGCGTGCGCCGCGGCGGTTCCGGCGACCGTCGCCGCCAGGGCCAGGTCGCAGGCCTCCACCCGGTGGGGACGGCCCGACCGCCACTGGGCGACCAGCCGCGGCCAGCACTCGTCCCGGTCGGCGCGGCCCCTGTCGAGGCAGCCCGCGCAGCCGGTCTCACCGGGCAGGACGAGCGGGCCGACGACGCCGGTGCCCTCGACGACTCCCGCGTGCAGGTGGGGCGTTCCGGAGGCGATGAGCTGATCGGTGTCGGCCGGGTCGGGGGCGTGGACGTCCACCGCGCGGCGCGGGGCGAGGATCACCAGACCGAAGCCGGGGTCCTCGCCCGCGGCGGCCGAGGCGGACACGCGCGGGGGACGGTCCGGCGCCGCCCGTCGCACCGCGCGGCGGGCCGAGAGGTCCCTGCGCTCGCCCACCGACTCGGCCGGCAGGCCGCCCGGTGCCACGTCCCCCGGGTCGACGTGGCCGCCGTCGCGTACGTCGACCTCGCCGACGCCCGCGCCCGCGAGGAGCGAGGCGACGGTAGAGCCGACCCGGCCCGCGCCGCGCACCTGGATCCGCAGGGTGCGGCGGGCGGCCAGGCGCGCCATGGCCTCTCCCGGTTCGCGGGCCACGAGGGAGAGCGCGGCGAGGTCGGGGCGCAGCCGCCGTATGGCCGTCTCCCTGCCGCGCAGGGTGTCCGCGGCCGGGCCGCCGCCTGTCACGTCGTCGAGCAGGCCCGCCGCGGCCAGGCGCTCCACCAGTGCGTCGACGCGGTCGTCGGTCAGGCCCATGCGGCGGCCCTCGTCGCGCAGGAGGGGCAGCCCGCGCGTCCCGTCCAGCAGGTCCAGGAAGCGGCCCGTCGCCCGGTCCATCGGGCCCAGCACCATGGCGTGCGCGGGTGCCATGCCGAACTGCGCGGTGTGGAGATCGAGCCAGCCGCGCCGCAGCGCGGGTTTCACCATCGGATGCATGATCGGCCCCCGTAGCCGTAGGCGTGGTCGTACGGTTCCTGCGTCGGCGGGTGGTCCGTCCGGTCCGCCGACGGGGCCAGCATGCCCGGCTTTCGACGCGGAGCGTCGGGAGTTGTCCACAGGCGTCCGCATTAGTCGTACAAATCGAGCGCGGGGTGTGCGGATCGGAGCCGAACCGCCCCGGAGGCGGGACTTCCCCCGCGGGCAGCGGGTAACGTCGGGGCGTGCCCGCCGACCCACTGCACCGTGCCAAGAAGCCAGAGCGCAGCACGACGAGCGAGCCGTCGCGCGGCTCGGGGGCGAGCGCGATCGAGGTCCGCCGGAGTGACCGACGGCGCAGAACGGTCTCCGCGTACCGCGAGGGCGATCGTACCGTCGTGCTGATCCCCGCCCGGATGTCCGAGGCGGAGGAGCAGCGCTGGGTCACCGTCATGCTCGACAAGCTCGCCGCGCAGGAGAGCAGGCGAAAGCTCGGTGACACGGAGCTGGCCGAGCGTGCCGAGCGGCTGTCGGTGCAGTATTTCGACGGCCGGGCCCGGCCCGAGTCCGTGCGCTGGGTCACCAACCAGAACACGCGCTGGGGGTCGTGCACGCCGTCCGAGGGCAGTATCCGCCTCTCCCACCGGCTGCAGGGCATGCCCGAGTACGTCGTCGACTACGTCCTCCTGCACGAGCTCGCCCACCTGCTCGTGCCCGGCCACGGTCCCCGTTTCTGGCGGCTGCTGGAGGCCTACCCGCGGACCGAGCGGGCCCGCGGCTACCTCGAAGGGGTGGTCGCGGCCGACCGGCTGCCGTATCTGCCGGCCGCGCGCGGGGAGTGACCGCACTGAGCGCGGGCCGGCGCGAACCGGCCGGCACGCGCGCGTGCCCCTCCAGCGGAACGGGCCCGGTCACGAGGTTTTGTACCGGGTCCGTACCGGTCTCGTCCCTGGCCGGATTCTGCCGTTAGCCTGACGCGACGCACTCGCACCAGGGACGGGGGACGGTCGTAACGCATGGCCAGGGAATTCCAACGCGGCCACAAGGCCAGGATCAGTGACTTCACCGCGGGGACGGATCTCTACGTGGGGGTGCGGATCTCCGCTCCCGAAGTGACCTTCGACATCAGCTGCTTCGGGCTGGACGCCGACGAACAGCTCTCGGACGACCGCTACTTCGTCTTCTTCAACCAGCCGAAGACCCCGGAAGAGGCCGTTCAGCTGCTGGGCCCGCAGGCGGGCGACACGGAGTCCTTCCGCGTGACGCTCGACAGGATCCCCCCGAAGATCCACAAACTGTCGTTCACGGCCTCGATCGACGGGGCCGGGCAGATGTCGCAGATCGCCCCCGGCTACATCCGTGTCGTCGCGGGCGGCCAGGAGGTGGCCCGCTACTCCTTCGAGGGAACGGAGTTCTCCACCGAGCGGGCCGTGATGCTCGGTGACTTCTACCTGAAGGACGTGTGGCGGTTCGCCGCCGTGGGACAGGGCTTCGACGGGGGTCTCGACGCGCTGCTGCGGAACTTCGGCGGTGAGGTCGCCGAGGAGGAGCCCGCCGCGCCGCCGCAGCCGGAGACCGGTGCCGTACCGGGGTTCGCGCCGCCCGCCGAGGCCGCCGCCCCGCCCCCGTTCGCACCCCCGGCCGCCCAGGCCGCCCCGGCCATGCCGTCCGCCCCGGCGCCCGCACCCGAGCCGGCGCGGGATCCCGCACCGTCCTCGGAAGCGCCCCCGCCGCCGGCCCCGGCGCACCCCCGGCCCACCGTCGCAGCACCCCTGCACACCTCTCCGGGCACCGTCCCGCCGCCCGCACCCGCGCCGTACGGGCAGCCGCCCACCCCGCCGCCCGGTCACGGCCACCAGCCGCCGGCCCCGAGCGCGCCCCTGCCGCCCGGTTACCAGCCGTACGCCCCGCAGGCACCACAGGCTGCCCAGGCACCGCAGGCCCCGACGCCGCCGCCGTTCCACGACCCGCAGCCACCCACGACGCCCCCCGGCCATGGTCAGCAGCCCCCGGCCGCACCCCCCGGCCACGGTCAGCAGCCGCCGTACGGCCAGGTCCCGGGCCAGGCCGGTCCTCCCGGCGTGCCTGGCGTGCCCGGCGTGCTTGGAGCCGGTGCCCCGTCCCCGTACGGCGTGCCGCAAGGCGCCCCGCAGGGCGGCGCCGGAGTGACCGCCGCGCTGCGCGCGTTCAGGGAGACGCCCACCGGCCAGCGGTGGACCCAGCAGAACGCGAAGCTGATCCGTGTCGACCTCGGCGTCGCCGGTGACCAGCCCGTGCTGGCCCGCCAGGGCAGCATGGTGCTGTACCAGGGCAAGGTCGACTTCGGCTACAAGGGCGCGGGCTTCGCCGGCCGCCTCGTGGGCAACGCGACCGGCCAGGAGATGCAGCTCATGCGCTGTACGGGCCGGGGCCAGGTCTTCCTCGCCGACGAGGCCGCCATGCTGCATCCCATCGAACTCCAGGGCGACGCGATCTGCGTCTCCGCGGAGAACGTGCTGGCCTTCGACGAGAGCCTGCAGTACGAGGTGCGCAGGATCGACGGACACGGCATCCCCGGGGGCGCGCTGTTCACGATGCAGTTCCAGGGGACCGGCACGATCGTGGTGAAGACGCACGGCACGCCCGTCGTGCTGCCCGTCACGCCCACGACGTTCGCCGACTGCAACGCCGTGGTCGCCTGGTCCGCGGCCTCCCAGGTGATCGTCTCCAGCCAGGTGCGGATGCGCCGCAACGCCTACCCGGGAGACACCGGCGAGAGCGTGAACCTCCAGTTCCGGGGAGCGCCCGGCAACTTCATCGTCGTCCAGCCGTACGAGGTCCAGGGGAGCCCATCATGAACCAGCCGCTCGCGGGCTTCGCCCCCGCTCCGGTCACCGCCCGCATGGAGAACCACGGCGACCACATGCTCAAGGTCGCCCTGCAGACCGGTAACGACCTCTTCGCGCGCGTGGGCTCCATGGTCGCCTACGAAGGCTTCATCCAGTACGAGCCCAACCCGCCCGCCGTGCGCCAGATCGCCCGGGACTGGGCCACCGGGGAGGGCGCGCCCCTGATGAAGTGCTCCGGCGACGGCCTGCTCTACCTCGCCGACTACGGCGCGGACGTCGTCGTGATCAACCTCGACGAGGACGCGATCTCCGTCAATGCCACCAACCTGCTCGCCTTCGACGCGCACCTGACCTGGGGCGTCGAGCGCGTCAAGGGGCTCGCCAAGTTCGCCGGACAGGGCATGTGGAACACCAGGATCTCCGGCCAGGGCTGGGTGGCGCTGACCTCCCGGGGCAAGCCGATCGTCGTCGACTGCGGAAGCGGCGAGGACGAGACGTACGTCGACCCCGACGCCCTCGTGGCCTGGTCCCCGGACCTGAAGGTGAAGGGCAAGCGCAGCTTCACAGCGCAGTCGCTGATCGGCCGCGGCAGCGGCGAGGCGTACCAGATGGCGTTCTCGGGGCGGGGCATCGTCGTCGTCCAGCCCAGCGAGGACAGCACCGACCGTCTCCGAGTCCGGGGCTGAGAGGGAGCGACACACCATGCAGAGCCCGATTTTCGGCCACAACGAGCAGCAGACCCGGGAACGCTGGAGCCTGCAGAACGAGCAGATGCTGCGTGTGGCCCTGACCGGCCACGACGACGTCCTCGCGCGCAAGGGGACGATGGTCGCCTACCAGGGGATGGTCGAGTTCGACGCCGAGGTGCAGAGCAGCGGCCGGCGGCGTGAGCGCGCCCGCACGGGCGAGGGCCTGGACCTGATGCGCTGCCACGGGCAGGGCACCGTCTACTTCGCCAACCTGGCGCAGCACGTGCACGTGGTGGACGTGGACCACGACGGCCTCACCGTGGCCAGCGGCTACGTACTGGCCATGGACTCCTCGCTGCACCACGAGGTCATCGCCGTCGACAGCCTGTACGGCATCTCCGGCTCGGGGAAGTACCAGCTCAACATCACGGGCCGGGGCAAGGTCGCCCTGACGACCTCGGGCATGCCGCTGATGATGCACGTGACGCCGGACACCTACGTCAACTGCGACGCCGACGCGATCGTGGCCTGGTCCACCGGGCTGCGCGTCCAGATGCAGGCCCAGACGCATTCCTCCGGGGTGTGGCGGCGCCGTGGCAACACCGGTGAGGGCTGGGAGCTCAGCTTCATGGGCCAGGGCTACGTACTCGTCCAGCCGAGCGAGCTGCTGCCGCCGCAGAACGCGGCGATCTCCGGCCTAGCCGGCCAGTACGGCATGGGCCAGCAGGGGGCGCGCGGACAGAACCAGGGCAACGTCTGGAGCTGACCGCACCGGTGACGTGTAAGGGGCGACCACCATTGCGGTCGCCCCTTACACACGTCTGCCGCCCTTACACGTCTGCCCCCTCGCGCACGCCTGCCGCCCTCGCGCACGTCAGGTGCGAGGAGGAGGCGTCAGAGCCTCTCGCGCGTCGCCTCCAGCAGCCGTACGACCGACTCGTCGGCCACGGTCGCCACCTCGTCGAACGCGAACCAGCGCAGGTCGAGCGACTCGTCGCTGATCTGCTGGAGCGCGCCCGGCGGCGCCACGGCGGCGTACTGCACGTCGAGGTGCCAGTGGCAGGGCGGCGGGATCGGGTGCCGGTCGAGCCGCACCGGACCGCCGGGGAGCAGCGCCAGCCCCGCTATGCCCGACTCCTCCGTGGCCTCGCGCAGCGCCGCGTCCGCGACGGTCGCGTCCCCCGGCTCGCAGTGGCCGCCCATCTGCAGCCACATGCGCAGCTTGCGGTGGAGCGTGAGCAGCACCCGGCCGTGCCCCGGATCGATCACCAGGGCGCTCGCCGTGAGGTGCCCGGCGTGGCACGACTTCCACGTGCCGTCCGGATGCGTCTGCAGGTGGTCCAGGTACGTCTGACGCAGGTCCTCCTGCCGCTCGTACCCCTTCAGCACGAGGACCGCGTCGTCGTGGAGGCTCACTCGGCGCCGTCGCTCTTGCCGTCGCCCTTGCCGTCCTCGCCGTCGCCGTCCTTCGTCAGGTCGGGCCTGCCGGGGGCGTCGCCGCCGGCCGCCTCGCCGAGCATCCTGTCCAGCTCGGAGAAGTCGAGCTGCTCGCGGTGGACGAAGCCGTCCGGGTCGTCCAGGTCGGAGGCGGTGGGCAGCATGTCCGGGTGGGACCACAGGGCGTCCCGGCCGTCGACCCCGCGCGCGTCCGTGAGGGACGCCCACAGGCGCGAGGCGTCCCGCAGCCGTCGGGGGCGCAGCTCCAGCCCGATCAGCGTGGCGAACGTCTGCTCGGCCGGACCGCCGGAGGCGCGGCGGCGGCGCAGCGTCTCGCGGAGCGCGTCCGCGGACGTGAGGCGCGGCTTCGCGGCCGAGTGGACCACCGCGTCCACCCAGCCCTCCACCAGCGCCAGCGCCGTCTCCAGCCGGGCCAGGGCGGTCTTCTGCTCCGGGGTGTCCTCCGGCTGGAACATTCCCTGCTGCAGTGCCTGCTGCAGCTCGTCCGGGTTCTGCGGATCGAACTGGCCGACCACGTCCTCCAGCTTCGCCGTGTCGACCTTGATTCCGCGCGCGTAGCCCTCGACCGCGCCGAACAGGTGCGAGCGCAGCCACGGCACGTGGGCGAACAGACGCTGGTGGGCGGCCTCGCGCAGCGCCAGGTAGAGCCGCACCTCGTCCTTGGGCACGCCCAGGTCCTTGCCGAACGCCTCCACGTTCACCGGCAGCAGTGCCGCCCGGCCGGCCGGGCCGAGCGGCAGGCCGATGTCGGTGGAGCCCACGACCTCGCCCGCGAGTACGCCCACGGCCTGCCCGATCTGCGAGCCGAACATGGCGCCGCCCATCGAGCGCATCATGCCGATCAGCGGGCCCGCCATGGCCTGCATCTCCTCGGGCAGCACCTCGCCCATGGCCGCGCCGACACGCTCGGCGACCGGGTCGACGAGCTCCTGCCACACCGGCAGCGTCGCCTCGACCCACTCCGCGCGGCTCCACGCCACGGCGGAGCCCGCCCCGGACGGCAGCGACGTCGCGTCGTCCAGCCACAGGTCGGCCAGGCGGACGGCCTCCTGGACCGCGGACCGCTCGGCCGGGCCCACGCTCGCGTCCTTGGTGCCGTCGGAGGTGCCCTGGGCGACCGTCTGGCGGGCGATCTGCTTGGCCATGTCCCAGTTCACCGGGCCGCCCTCGTACGAGAGCATCTGGCCGAGCTGCTGGAACGCGGCGCCCAGGTCGCCCGGGTTCATGGAACCGAACATCGCGGCGAGCGGATTGTCGGCGCCGGGGCCTCCCGCGCCGGGCAGCCCGAAGCCGAACGGGTTGGCCGGTCCCTGACCACCACCGCCCTGCTGGTCCTTCTTCTTGCCCTCGTCGCCGTTCTCCGGCTCCTCCGGCGGAAGGCCGAATCCGAATGGGGTGTCACTCACGGGATTCCTCGGCTGGTTAGGCCGCCGGTTCTTCCCGACGGCACGGCTGCCCTACGACACCACCCAGGGTAGACACCACGGCCGGTTAGGGCCTCGGTGCTTCGCCGACCGGAGGGCTGCGGCAGGATGGATGCCACCTGGTACGTACGCGTCACACGTGCACGTACTGAAGACAACCGCTGGAGACGCCCGGTGAGTTCCCCAGATCCGCAGGTTCGCGCAGCGCGAAACCCTTCCACCAGTCCGGCCTCGCGCGGGCCCGTCGTCGCGGTCACCGGCGCCGCGAGCGGGGTGGGCGCCCTGCTCACCGAGCGGCTCACCGCGTCCGACGAGATCAAGCAGGTCGTCGCCATCGACGAGCGGCGCGGTGACTGCGCGGCCGCGCAGTGGCACATCCTCGACGTACGGGACCCGGCGATCGCCGACAAGCTGCGCGGCGCGGACGTGGTGGTCCACCTGGCCGTCGACCTCGATCTGGAGACCGACACGGCGGCCCGGACCGCCTACAACGTCCGGGGCACGCAGACCGTGCTCACCGCCGCGGCCGCCGCCGGCGTCCACCGGGTCGTGCTGTGCACGTCCACGATGGTGTACGGGGCCCTGCCCGACAACGAGCTGCCGCTGTCGGAGGACGCCGAGCTGCGGGCGACCGCCGAGGCGACCGGCGTCGGCGATCTGCTGGAGATCGAGCGGCTGGCCCGGCGCGCGCCGCGCGCCCACCCGGGCCTCAACGTCACCGTCGTCCGCCCCGCGGTGCTCGTCGGAGGCACCGACACGGCGCTGACCAGGTATTTCGAGTCGCCCCGGCTGCTGGTGGTGGCCGGCTCGCGGCCCGCCTGGCAGTTCTGCCACGTCGAGGACCTGTGCGGCGCCCTGGAGTACGCCGTCCTGGAGAAGGTGGACGGTGAGCTGGCCGTCGGGTGCGACGGATGGCTGGAGCAGGAGGAGGTCGAGGAGCTCAGCGGGGTCCGCCGCATGGAACTGCCGTCCGCGGTGGCGCTGGGCGCCGCCGCGCGCCTGCACCGCATCGGGCTCACCCCGTCCCCGGCCGGAGACCTGGCGTACACGATGTACCCCTGGGTGGTCAGCGGCAGCCGCCTCCACGACGCCGGGTGGCGGCCGCAGTGGACCAACGAGGAGGTCCTCGCCGAGCTGCTGGAGGAGGTCTCCGGGCGGCACACGGTGGCCGGGCGGCGGCTGGGGCGCAAGGACGCGACGGCGGCGGGCGCCGCGGGCGCCACGGTCGCGCTGCTCGGCACGGCCGCGCTGGTACGGCGCGCGCGGAAGGCGCGGCGGCGCATCTGACCGCATGACCGCACCCGCGGGGCGGGCTCCCCGCGCGCGTGCCCACGGGACGTCCGTGCGGGGCAGTCCGCGCGGTGGGGCACGATGGGTGGCATGGCACCCAGTGACGAGCACCGCAACGACCACCCCGGAGAGCGCACGGCGCACGAGCCGATCAAGCTCATCGGCATCCGGGAGACCCCGCTCTCGGTGGACGAGGTGTTCCGGGCCGTGGGCGACGACGCGGCCGGCGGCACCGCACTGTTCGTCGGCACCGTGCGCAACCACGACGGGGGCGCCGACGTGGAGGCACTCGCGTACTCCAGCCACCCGACCGCGGAGGCGGAGATCCGGCGGATCGCCGAGAAGATCGTCGCCGAGTTCCCGGTACGGGCCCTGGCCGCCGTGCACCGGGTGGGGGACCTGACCGTCGGGGACCTCGCCGTCGTCGTGGCGGTGTCCTGCCCGCACCGCGCCGAGGCCTTCGAGGCCTGCCGCAGGCTCATCGACGACCTGAAGCGCGAGGTGCCCATCTGGAAGCACCAGACGTTCTCCGACGGCGGCGAGGAGTGGGTGGGGGCCTGCTGAGACCGGTGCCGGCCGGGCGGAAGTTCCCCTCCGGTTGCGTAACCCCACCCCGGGCGCCAGCGTTGACGGTGCGGAGGTTTAATCTGCTGATCAGTGAGCCTCGGACGCTCACACGGGGTTGGGAGGTCGGCATGGGAGCGCTCGCCTGGCTGTCGATTCCGCTTCTGGCGGCGATCGGAGCCGGACTGTGGGGCAGTTGGGTCAGCCGGAACCGCAAGAGCATCGAGGACGGCACCGAGCTCGAGGGCTACATGCGTTTCCGCGAGGCCATGGAGAAGTCCCGGTCCGGCGGCTGACGGCGGTCGGCCCCGGACGGACGGCCCGGACAGTGCACTGACAGGCCGGTCCCGTACTGTCGTTCCATGCCACGCCGTACGGCGACGATGCTCGCCTCCACCCTGATGCTGATCGCGCTCCTGTGCGCGGGAGTGTTCATCCCCGTGCCGTATGCGGAGATGTCTCCGGGGCCGACGGTGAACACCTTGGGCGAGCACGACGGCGAGCCGGTGCTGCAGATCTCCGGGCACGAGACGTACCCGACGACCGGGCACCTGAACATGACGACGGTCCGGGTCACCAGCGCCGACTACCGGATGAACCTCGTCGAGGCGGTGTACGGGTGGCTGGCCCACGACAACAAGGTCGTGCCCCACGACACGCTCTACCCCGACGGCAAGACCGAGGAGCAGTCGACCCAGGAGAACGCCGAGGAGTTCAGCCAGTCCCAGGAGAGCGCCAAGGTCGCGGCCCTGAAGTCGCTGGACATCCCGGTGCAGTCGTGGGTGATCGTCCAGTCGGTGCTCAAGGACTCCCCGGCCCAGGGCAGGCTGCACGCGGGCGACGTGATCAAGTCCGTCGACGGTACGGCGGTGAAGGCGCCCGGCGACGTCGCCGAACTGGTCACCAGGCACAAGGTGGGCGAGGAGGTCCGGTTCACGATCGTGCCCGCCGACGAACAGGCCGCCGCCGAGAAGGAGAACCGCACGGCGAGCAGGACGAAGGACGTCACGATCACCACGGCGGCCTCCGACGACGAGGGCGCGGACCGGGCCGTCGTCGGCATCGCGGCCGGGACCGACCACACGTTCCCGTTCACCATCGACATCAAGCTCGCCGACGTCGGCGGGCCCAGCGCGGGCCTGATGTTCGCCCTCGGCATCGTCGACAAGCTGACGGAGGAGGACCTCACCGGCGGCAGGTTCGTCGCGGGCACCGGGACCATCGACGACGACGGCACGGTCGGTCCCATCGGCGGCATCGAGATGAAGACCGTCGGCGCGCGCGACAAGGGGGCCCAGTACTTCCTGACCCCCGAGGACAACTGCGCGTCGGCCGCCAGGGACGTCCCGGACGGGCTCACCCTCGTCAAGGTCGGCAGCCTGGACGACGCACTCGGCGCCCTCGAGGACATCCGCTCCGGCAAGACCGACGACCTGCCCGAGTGCACCACCGGGAGCTGACCGGCGACCGTACGCGCGCGGGGCGCCCTCCGGCCCGGAGGGCGCCCCGCGCGCGTACCGCGGCCTCACGGCGGCCGGCCCGTGGTCAGTCCTCGAACGTCGCCGCCAGCGCCTCCGCCAGGCCCGGCACCAGGTCCTTGCCGGTCAGCACCTCCGTCGGCGAGTCCTTCTCGCGCAGCCGGAGCGCGGACTCGCGCGTGCCGTCCCGCAGGACCGCGACCGTCATACGGACCTCCTGGCGGTCCGGGTGCCCGGCGACCCACTCGGCCAGACCGGCCTCGTCCAGCCCCTCGGGCACCGCGGCCTCGGCGGACGGCGGCAGCATCAGCCGCTCCACCGTGAGGGCGCAGCCGGCCACCGCGCCGGGCCACGCGATGGTGCCGAGGAACTCGTCCAGCGGCCGGCCGGCGGGGATCTCCTCCTGCTCGACGGGGGTGAGACCGGCGGTTTCCGACTCGCCCTCCAGACCGAGCTGGGTTGCGAGGGCGGGTTCCTGGGCCCGCAGACGCGCGGTGTCGACAAGGGCGAAGAGGCGAGCGGGCCCGTCCCAGCCGAGGCCGGAGGTGTACTCGTCGATCTCGAGCACGGCCCGGGTGAGGGGGTTCGCTGCCATGGGAGTGTTGGACATGGTCACAATCCTGCCTCGTTCGTCCCCCGAACCGGGAACCGAGTAAAGCGTAGGTAAGTTGCATAGATGAGGTCCCTGTGCTCGCCACGATCACAGGGACGAAGAAGATGGTCCGCGATCACGAGGGCCTGACGTATCAACAGCGAACTTCGAGGTGCGCACCTTGGCTTTCCAGATGCCGGACCGCGGCGGAGGCCCGACGGGGCCACGGATGAGAGTGGGCCGACCGTCCCGGCGGGTCCGGACCCTCCTCATGACACTGGGCGTCCTTGCCGTCCTGGGCATGGCGTTCGTCATGTTCTCCGGGTTCTGGACGGACTGGCTCTGGTACCGGTCGGTCGATTTCTCCTCGGTCTTCACGACCACCCTGCTGACCAAGGTCGGGCTTTTCTTCGTCTTCGGCCTGCTCATGGCGTTGGCCGTCGGGCTCAACGTCTGGCTGGCCCACCGGCTGCGCCCGCCGCTGAGCGCCATGTCGATGGAGCAGCAGAGCCTCGACCGGTACCGCATGGGCATCGCGCCCTACAAGAAGTGGCTGCTGCTCGGCGTCACCGCGCTGGTGGGCCTGATCGCGGGAGCCTCCGCGTCGAGCCAGTGGCGCACGTGGCTGCAGTGGGTGAACGGCGTGCCGTTCGGCCAGAAGGACCCCCAGTTCGGACTGGACGTCTCCTTCTACGCCTTCGACCTGCCCTGGTACCGGTTCCTGCTCGGCTTCGGCTTCGCCGCCACGATCCTGTCGCTGATCGCCGCCGCGCTCACGCACTACCTGTACGGCGGCCTCAGGGTCACCTCCCCGGGCGCGCGCGCCACGGGCGCGGCCACCGGGCACCTGTCGGTACTGCTCGGCCTCTTCGTGGCCCTGAAGGCGGTCGCGTACTGGCTCGACCGGTACGGCCTCGCGGTGAAGTCCAGTGACTTCAAGGCGACCGGCAACTGGACCGGCCTGAGGTACGTCGACGCGAACGCGTACCTGCCGGCGAAGACCATCCTGTTCTGCATCGCGGTCATCTGCGCCCTGCTCTTCTTCGCCACCCTGTGGCGGCGCACCTGGCAGCTGCCGCTGATCGGCTTCGGCCTCCTGGTGCTCTCGGCGGTGCTGATCGGCGGGCTCTACCCGGCGATCGTGCAGCAGTTCCAGGTCAAGCCGAACGAGCAGGCCAAGGAGACGCCGTACATCGAGAAGAACATCGAGGCGACGCGCAAGGCGTACGGCATCGACGGCGTCAAGCTCGACAACGTCTCGGGCACGGGCGACAGCGGCAGCGCCGAGCAGCAGCGCGACCAGGCGGAGACGATCGCGAGCTACCGGCTGAACGACCCGAACGTGGTCTCGCCGACGTTCCAGCAGCTCGAGCAGGAGCGGAAGTACTACCAGTTCCCGACCACGCTGGACGTCGACCGGTACGACGGCCAGGACACGATCATCGGTCTGCGTGAACTGAACCTCGACCGTGTCGACAAGAAGAACTGGATCAACCAGCACTTCATCTACACGCACGGGTACGGCGCCATCGCGGCGAAGGGCACCGAGATCCAGGAGGGTTCCGACGGTTCCCCGGCCTTCACCGAGCAGGGCCTGCCCACCACCGGCGCCCTGAACGAGGGCTACCAGCAGCGGATCTACTTCGGCGAGAAGACCACCCAGTACTCGATCGTGGGCGGGCCCCAGAAGGAGCTCGACTACGAGGAGGGCGGCGGCCAGAAGACGTACCAGTACCAGGGCAAGGGGGGTATCGATCTGTCGAACCCGCTGAACCGGGCCGCGTACGCGACCGTCTTCAGCGAGCCGCAGATGCTGTACTCCGGTGCCATCGGCGACGGCTCCAAGATCCTCTACAACCGTACGCCCAAGGACCGCGTCGAGGCGGTCGCGCCCTGGCTGACCATCGACGGGGACGCCTATCCGGCCGTCATCGGCAAGCGGGTCCTGTGGATCGTCGACGCGTACACCACCACCAACGGCTATCCGTACGCCTCGCGCACGACGCTCGGCACCACCACCGCGGACGCGCTCACGGACGACGACAGCCAGCGCGCGGTGGTCGCCCAGCAGAACCAGGTCAACTACATCCGCAACTCGGTGAAGGCGACCGTCGACGCGTACGACGGCACGGTCACCCTGTACACCTGGGACGAGAACGACCCCGTCCTCAAGACGTGGAAGAAGGCGTTCCCGGACACGGTGAAGGCGAAGGCCGACATCCCGGCCGAACTGAAGGAGCATCTGCGGTACCCGCAGGACCTCTTCAAGGTGCAGCGCGAGCAGCTGGGCGTCTACCACGTCACCAACGCCGACCAGTTCTACAACGCGAGCGACGTGTGGCAGGTGCCCAACGACCCGACGAGCCGGGACCGCGTCGCCGTACCGCCGTACTACCTCTCGCTGAAGATGCCCGGTGACGACCGGCAGAGGTTCTCGCTGACGACGACCTTCACCCCGAGCGGACGGCCCAACCTGGCCGCGTACATGGCGGTGGACGCCGATGCGACCAGCGACCAGTACGGCACGATGCGGCTGCTCAGGGTCACCGGCGAGTCCGAGGTCGACGGACCGGTGCAGTGGCAGAGCAAGCTGAGCTCGATCCCCGCGGTGCAGGAGTTCACGCGGAACGCGGAGACGTCGAAGTCGAACATGATCTTCGGCAATCTGCTCGCGGTGCCCATGGGCAGCGGATTCCTGTACGTGGAACCGATCTATGTGCAGGGCAGCAACGCCGAGTATCCGCTGCTGAAGAAGGTCGCGGTGTCGTACGGCGGCAAGACCGCCTTCGAGGACACCCTCGAACAGGCGCTGAACACGGTGTTCGGTACGGAGGGCTCCGGCACCGAACCCCCGGGCGACGGCCAGGACGAGGGCCGGGACGAGGGCCGGGACGACGGCACGGAGCCGCCGGCGTCGAGCGACCCGACGGTCCAGGCGGCCCTGGACGACGCCCAGAAGGCGTTCGAGGACGGCCAGCAGGCTCTCAAGGACGGCGACTGGGAGGCGTACGGCCGGGCGCAGAAGAGTCTGGAGGAGGCGCTCCAGCGGGCCGAGGAGGCGCAGTCCAGGGCCGGCGGGTCCGATTCCGGGTCCGGCTCTGGAGGCGGTGGGCCGGACAACGAGCAGGATTCCGGAGGGAGTTCGGCGGAAAGCTGAGCCGGGCCCGCGCGTGAGCGCACCGACGACGACAGGCTCCACCCCGCGCCGTGATACGGTTGCAGAACAACGGCGCGGGGTGGAGCAGCTCGGTAGCTCGCTGGGCTCATAACCCAGAGGTCGCAGGTTCAAATCCTGTCCCCGCTACTGAAGTCGAAGGCCCGGATTCCTTTCTAGGGATCCGGGCCTTCGGCGTGTGTGGCGACGCGCCGGGCCGCACGGGCTGACCTGGACGGCTCGACGCGGTGCCGCGACCTACGGGGCCGGAGAGCGGCCCTGTGTTTGACTTGTCTCTCTGTGGGCATGTCGACAAAACGCTGTAGTGACCTCAATCGCTGCGGTATACCGGGTGTACCCAGGTTGCGGGTGGTGCGACGATGGACGTTATGGGGGACAAGGCAACTCTGTGGAAGACGGGACGGTTTGCGCGGCCTGCTGACATTTCGCAGCCTATGGACAGGGACGAGGCCGGCGAAGCCGTCGAGGAGGCGCGCCGCCGGATGGCCGCCGAGGCCGGCGACGTGGAGGCCATGAGCGTCCTCGGGGCCATGCTGCTGCGCCGCGGCGATCTGGACGGGGCCGAGCCCCATCTGCGCGCCGCCACCGCCGCGGGCGACCGCGCCGCCGCCAACAACCTGGGTGTCCTGCTGCACCAGCGCGGCTACCCCGACGAGGCCGCCGGCTGGTGGCGGATCGCCGCCGTCGCCGGTTCGGCCGCCGCCGCGCACGCGCTGGGCCGGCACCACCGTGAGCGCGGGGACGAGCCGGCCGCCGAGTACTGGTTGCGCCAGGCCGCCGAACAGGGGCATGTGCTCGGCGCGTACGCCCTCGCCGACCTGCTGGAACACCGCGCCGACCCCGACGCCGAGCACTGGATGCGGGCCGCCGCCGAGCGCGGGCACCGGGAGGCCGCGTACCGGCTGGCGCGCGCCCTCGACCGCCGGGTCGCGGACGAGGAGCACCGGGAGGCGTGCGCCGAGCCCGGGACACCGGCCGCGGAGAAGGCCGCCGACGGAGGCGCCGGGCTGTCCGCCGCCGAGGAGGCGGAGCAGTGGTACCGGCAGGCCGCCGCGCGCGGGCACCGGCGGGCCGCGCTGCACCTCGGGGCCATCCTGGAACGGCGCGGGGACCTCAGGGAGGCCGGACGCTGGTACCTGACGTCCGCCAAGGACGGCGAGGCGCGGGCCGCCTGCGCGCTCGGGTTCCTGCTGCGCGACGCCGGGGACGACGAGAGCGCGGCCGTGTGGTGGCTGCGGGCCGCGCAGGACGGTGACGGCAACGCGGCGAACGCGCTGGGCGCGCTGCACGCCGAGCGCGGCGAGACGCAGACCGCCGAGCGCTGGTACCGGGCCGCGCTGGACGCCGGTGACGTCAACGGCGCGTACAACCTCGGGCTGCTCTGCGCCGAGCAGGGGCGCACCGCGCAGGCCGAGCAGTGGTACCGGCGCGCCGCGTACGCCGGGCACCGTGAGGCTTCGAACGCGCTCGCGATCCTGCTGCTGCAGGTCGGGGACGCGTCCGGGGCCGAGCCGTGGTTCTCCAAGGCGGCCGAGGCGGGCAGCGTGGACGCCGCCTTCAACCTCGGCATCCTGCACGCGGGCCGGGAGACCTCGGAGGGCGCCAGGAACGCGCTGGTCTGGTACGAGCGGGCGGCGGCGGCCGGGCACTCCGAGGCGGCGCTCCAGGTCGCCATCGCGCGGCTGAAGGAGGGCGACGAGCAGGCGGCCGAGCGGCATCTGCGGCAGGCGGCCGGGGGCGGCAGCGCCGAGGCCGCGTACCGGCTCGCCGCCGTGCTGGACGCCCGCCGTCCGCCGGAGGCCGCGCACGAGCTGGGCGAACCCGCGCGGGAGAAGACCGAGTGCGAGGAGTGGTACGAGCGCGCCGCGTCCCAGGGACACCGGCGGGCCCAGGTGCGGGTCGGCATGCTCGCGGCGGCCCGCGGGGACGTCGCGGAGGCGGCCCGCTGGTACCGGCGGGCCGCCGAGGCCGGATCCCGCAACGGCGCCTTCAACCTCGGGCTGCTGCTGGCGCGGGAGGGCAGCGAGCCGGAGGCCGCGCTGTGGTGGACCCGGGCCGCCGACGCCGGGCACGGACGGGCGGCTCTCCGGCTCGCCCTGGTCTACGCGCGTCGTGGCGAACTGGCCGAGGGGCAGCGCTGGGCCGACCGCGCCGTGACCCTCGGACCGGCGGAGGTCGCCGAGCGCGCCCGGCGGCTGCGGGACGCGCTGCGGCAGGAGCTGTCGGCGTGACGGCGGCCCGTACGGGAAGCGATTTGCATCCGTCCGACGCCTTGACGTAGTGTTCATTTCACCGACGCGGGGTGGAGCAGCTCGGTAGCTCGCTGGGCTCATAACCCAGAGGTCGCAGGTTCAAATCCTGTCCCCGCTACAAAGGCCGAGGGCCGGAATCCGACAGGGTTCCGGCCCTCGGTGTTTCCCCCTCCGTGTGTGCTCGGTGCATCCGTCATCGGTACGGGCATCACGAGAGGGCCCCCGGCGCCATCGGCGCCGGGGGCCCTCTCGTGATGCTTACGCCTTCGCGCAGTCGGGGCACACGCCCCGGTACGTCACCTCGACGTCCGAGACGGTGAAGCCGAACCGCTCCGCGGCGGGCAGGTCCGCCAGCGGGTCACCGGTCGGGTGGACGTCGCGGATCGCGCCGCACCGGGCGCAGATCAGGTGGTGGTGCGGACGGTGCGCGTTCGGGTCGTACCGCTTGGCGCGCTTGTCCGTGGCGACCTCGACCACCTCGCCGAGGGAGACCAGCTCGCCCAGGGTGTTGTACACGGTGGCCCGGGAGATCTCCGGCAGCCTGTCGACCGCGCGGGCGTGCACTTCGTCGGCCGTCAGATGCACGTGTTCGCCGTCGAGGACCTCGGCCACGACACGCCGCTGCGCGGTCATGCGCCATCCGCGTCCGCGCAGCCGTTCCAGTAGGTCACTCATAGCAGCCAGCCTAACAGCAGAGGGAAAGGAATCCCGAACGGGTGTGGTTTTGGAGCTTCACTTGACTTAGACATTGTCCATTGTAGGATCGAGCTCGGCATTGGCCAAGGGACAGGAACAGCAGGAATGACGCAGGAGGCGTACGTGTCGCAGGGACCGCTCACGACGGAGGCCGGTGCTCCGGTCGCCGACAACCAGAACAGCGAGACCGCGGGCGTCGGCGGCCCCGTGCTCGTCCAGGACCAGCTCCTGCTGGAGAAGCTCGCGCACTTCAACCGCGAGCGCATCCCGGAGCGTGTCGTCCACGCCCGTGGCGCCGGTGCGTACGGCACCTTCACCGTCACCGCCGACGTCACCAAGTACACGCGCGCCAAGTTCCTCTCCGAGATCGGCAAGGAGACCGAGGTCTTCCTGCGGTTCTCGACCGTGGCCGGCAACCTCGGCGCGGCGGACGCCGTCCGTGACCCCCGCGGCTGGGCGATGAAGTTCTACACCGAGGAGGGCAACTACGACCTCGTCGGCAACAACACCCCGGTCTTCTTCATCCGGGACGCCATCAAGTTCCCCGACTTCATCCACACCCAGAAGCGCGACCCGTACACGGGCTCGCAGGAGGCGGACAACGTCTTCGACTTCTGGGGCCTCAGCCCGGAGAGCACCCACCAGGTGACCTGGCTCTTCGGTGACCGCGGCATCCCCGCCTCGTACCGCCACATGGACGGCTTCGGTTCCCACACCTTCCAGTGGAACAACGAGGACGGCGAGGTCTTCTGGGTCAAGTACCACTTCAAGACCGACCAGGGCATCAAGAACCTGACGGCCGAGGAGGCCGAGATCCTGGCGGGCAAGGACCCCGACTCCCACCAGCGCGACCTGCGCGAGGCCATCGAGCGCGGCGAGTTCCCGACCTGGACGGCGTACGTCCAGATCATGCCGGCGGCGGACGCGGCGACCTACCGCTTCAACCCGTTCGACCTGACCAAGGTCTGGCCGCACGCGGACTACCCGCTGATCGAGTACGGCAAGCTGGAGCTCAACCGCAACCCGGAGAACATCTTCGCCGAGGTCGAGCAGTCGATCTTCAGCCCCGCCCACTTCGTGCCGGGTATCGGTCCGTCCCCGGACAAGATGCTGCAGGGCCGTCTCTTCGGCTACGGCGACGCCCACCGCTACCGCGTCGGCATCAACGCCGACCAGCTGCCGGTGAACCGTCCCAAGGCCACCGAGGCGCGTTCCCACGGCCGTGACGGTTTCCTGTACGACGGCCGTCACGGGGGCGCGAAGAACTACGAGCCGAACAGCTTCGGCGGCCCGTTCCAGACGAACCGCCCGCTGTGGCAGCCGTTCACCGACTTCACGGGCGCCACGGGCAACCACCCGACGCCGGTCCACGCGGAGGACAACGACTTCGTGCAGGCGGGCAACCTCTACCGCCTGATGACGGAGGACGAGAAGGAGCGCCTGGTCAAGAACCTGGCGAACGCCATCTCGGGGGTCACGCGCGACGACATCGCCGAGCGCGCGATCAACAACTTCCGTCAGGCGGACGCGGACTTCGGCAAGCGCCTGGAGGTCGCGGTCCAGGCCCTGCGCGGCTGACCCAGGCTGGACCGCTTGCCGTAGGTGACGGGCCGGAACCCCCTTGGGGTTCCGGCCCGCTCGCTTGTCCGGGCACGCCCGCACGGTCACGCGGGGGCGTGCTGCCGGGCCGGGAGCTGCGGGGCCGGGGCCCAGCAGCGGATGATGTCGCGGACCGAGACGATGCCGACGGGGTCGACCCCGTCCAGGACGACGAGATGCCGGAAGCCGCCGTGGGCCATGGCGCCCGCGGCCTCCTCCAGGGTCCAGGACGGCGTGGCGAACACGACGTCGGTGGTGGTGTGCGCATGGACCCGCTCGGCGTCCGGGCTCTGCCCGAGGCCCACGGAGCTGAGGACGTCGCGCTCGGTCAGTATGCCTAGCCCGCCGGCGTCGGGGTCGAGGACGACGGCCGCGCCGACCTTGCGGGCGGACATCAGGGCGGCGGCCTGGCGAAGGGTGTGGTCGGGGCCGATGGTGAGGACCACCGTGCTCATGGCGTCACGGACGAGCATGGAGTGCAGCCACCTCCTAGGAACCCTGGCGCCGACGGCGCCAGTTCAGGGATTCACAAGTTCACAAGTGGGGGAACTCTCAGAGTTGCAGCCGGACTTCGGACCAACAAGGGGGCGCGCGAGTCAGTTCGGGGCGCCCGCGCGTCACTTGGCACCCCTGTTTCCCAGGGGTGCCTGGACGTACGGTTCCGTCCCGGTGGCGTCCGGCGCTCAGCGGCGTCCGGCGAGGTGGTCCAGCAGGTCCTCGTGGAGCAGTCCGTTCGACGCCGCCGCGTTGCCGCTGTGCGGGCCGGGACGGCCGTCGAGTCCGGTGAAGGTGCCGCCCGCCTCGGTCACGACGATCGCGTTGGCCGCCATGTCCCACAGCGACAGCTCCGGTTCGGCGCAGAGGTCGACCGCACCCTCGGCGACCATCATGTACGGCCAGAAGTCGCCGTACGCGCGCGTCCGCCACACCTTGCGGGTCAGGTCCAGGAAGGCGTCGAGCCGGCCCTGCTCCTCCCAGCCGCTCAGCGACGAGTACGCGAAGGAGGCGTCGGAGAGGTCGGCGACGCGTGAGACGTGCAGCCGGGAGGCGGAGGCCAGGCTGCGGCCGCTGTACGCGCCGTGCCCCTTCGCGGCCCACCAGCGGCGGCCGAGAGCGGGAGCGGAGACGACGCCGACAACCGGCTGGTATCCCCCCTCGCCCGCCTCCATCAACGAGATGAGGGTCGCCCACACCGGCACGCCGCGGACGTAGTTCTTCGTACCGTCGATCGGGTCGACGACCCAGCGGCGCGGCCCGGTGCCCTGGAGGCCGTACTCCTCGCCGAGGACCGCGTCACGCGGCCGGGAGCGCTTGAGGTGCGTGCGGATCACGTCCTCGGCCGCCTTGTCCGCCTCGCTCACCGGGGTCATGTCCGGCTTGGTCTCGACCTTCAGGTCGAGCGCCTTGAACCGGTGCATGGTCGCCGCGTCGGCGGCGTCCGCGAGGACATGGGCGAACCGCAGGTCATCGAGATAGTCGGGCATGTGCGAACCGTATCCGGCGATTCCGGCGCACGGCCACACGGCCCCTCCGCGGGGCGGCCGGAACGTTGCCCGGGCGCCGCCGCGGGCGTCACCATGGCGGCGTGGACGCGGCATCCGGGGCTGGGGCGTGGCACCCGCCACCGTCGGCGGGCTCTCCGGGGCGCGCGGTGCGCGGCCCGCGCCCGGGGCTCGCCCGCACCGGCCGCGGCCGACTCCGTGCGCCGTGCCCGGCCGCCCTGCGTGGCTTCCGCCCACGTTGGCCGACACACGCCCCCGGACGTCGCCGTACACCCTTGACAGTGCCCCGGCGCACGTCAAATCTGAGCTCCAGAGCCGCCGCTCGCCCCTGGGAGGCGATCATGCCTGCAGCGCGGGAATCCCTGCTGGACGCCGCCTACGCGGCGCTCGCGCGTCGTCCCTGGTCCGCGGTGCGCATGGTCGATGTCGCCGCCGTGGCGGGGGTGTCCCGGCAGACGCTCTACAACGAGTTCGGCAGCAAGGAGGGGCTGGCCCGGGCCCTGGTGCGCAGGGAGGCCGACGCCTATCTGGCCGGGGTCGACCGGGCGCTCGCCACCCACACCGACGCCCGTGAGCGGCTGGCCGCCGCCGCGGAGTGGACCGCGTCGGCGGCCAGGGACAACGCGCTCGTCCGGGCCATGCTCACCGGCTGCTGGGGCGAGCGCCTGCCCGCGCCCACACTCTCCGCGGTGCCCTCGTCCTCCGCCGTTCCCGCGCAGCGCCGCGCCGACGGGCCGCTGCCCTCGCCCGCCGACTTCGTCGCCCTGGTGCGCGACCGCGCGGTCACCCTGCTCTCTGTTCCCGGTCCCGGTGGTCCCGGCGGTCCCGGCGCGCACAAGCCGGACACGGCGGAACTCTCCCGCACCTGCGAACTCGTCTTCCGGCTCGCGCTGTCCTGTCTCTCGGCGCCCCCGGGGGAAGGCGGCGTGGCGGACCTGGTGCGCACGGCCCTGCAGCGGCAGCCGGTCCGGTTCTGAGTCCGCGCCCGGTGCTCGCCCGGTGCTGAAACCGCGCCCGGCGCGCGGACCGCTGTGCGGACTAGTGGGCGGAACCGGACAGTTGGAGGCCGATGACGCCCGCGATCACCAGAGCGATCGACACGATCTTCAGCGTGGACACGACGTCCCCGAGGAAGACCATGCCGTAGACGGCGGTGCCCGCCGCGCCGATGCCGGTCCACACCGCGTAAGCGGGCCCCACGTCCAGCTTCTTCAGGGAGAGCGTCAGCAGACCGAAGCTGCCCAGCGCGAAGACGGCGAACGCGATCGTCGGCCAGAGCCTGGTGAATCCGTGCGAGAGCTTGAGGCAGACCGCGAACCCCGTCTCGAGGATTCCGGCCACGATGACCAGCAGCCACGCCATGTCTCGTCCTCCCGTGTAACCATGCTCCGTGACCGCTTCGTCCGACTTGCAATGACTGGTGCGATTATGCACTTGCCGAAGCGGTGAAGACGTAAACAACGTGGAGGTCAGTCGCCCTCGCGCCGCTCACGGGTGGCCAGCAGCCGTCGCAGGGAGTACAGCCGGGCGGGGTCCGCGTGCCCCTGCGCGACCCATTCGTCGAGCGCGCAGTCCGGCTCGTCGTGGCTGCACGCGCGCGGGCAGCCCGCCGTGCCGGGCTCCAGGTCGGGGAAGGCGTGGATGACGCGCGACGGATCGATGTGCGCGAGACCGAAGGAGCGCACGCCGGGGGTGTCCACCACCCAGCCCCCGTCCTCGCCGTCGAGCGGCAGCGCGAGGGCCGAGGTGGTCGTGTGCCGGCCCCGGCCCGTGACCGCGTTGACGTGGCCCGTCGTACGGCGGCGGTCCTCCGGTACCAGCGCGTTCACCAGGGTCGTCTTGCCGACGCCCGAGTGACCGACGAAGGCCGTGATCTTGCCTTCGAGGTGCTCGCGCACCCGGTCCGCCGCGTCGCCGTTCTCCAGCTCCTCGCGGTTGGTGACGACGTACGGGATGTCGAGGGCGCCGTACAGCTCGAGCAGCTCGTCCGGCGGTGCCAGGTCCGACTTGGTGAGGACGAGGAGCGGGGTGAGGCCGCCGTCGAACGCCGCGACCAGGCAGCGGTCGATCAGACGCGGGCGCGGCTCGGGGTCGGCGAGGGCGGTGACGACGGCGAGCTGGTCGGCGTTGGCGACGACGACCCGCTCGTAGGGATCGTCGTCGTCGGCGGTGCGGCGCAGGACGGACGTCCGCTCCTCGATGCGCACGATGCGGGCGAGGGTGTCCTTCTTCCCGGACAGGTCGCCGACGAGGGCCACCCGGTCGCCGACCACCGCGGCCTTGCGGCCGAGCTCGCGGGCCTTCATGGCGAGGACGATCCGGTCGTCGACGAGGCAGGTCAGCCGGCCGCGGTCGACGGTGAGGACCATCCCGTCGGCCGCGTCCTCGTGCTTGGGGCGGATGTGCGTCCGGGGGCGGTTGCCCTTGCGGTTGGGGCGGACCCGGACGTCGTCCTCGTCGGTGTGCTTGCCGTAGCGGCGCATGATCCCGGTCCGCCCGTCAGTTCCCCAGCATCCTGTCCCACAGCTCCGGGAAGTCCGGCAGGGTCTTGGCCGTCGTCGCCACGTTCTCGATCTCCACGCCCTGGACCGCGAGGCCGATGACCGCGCCGGCCGTGGCCATGCGGTGGTCGTCGTAGGTGTGGAAGACGCCGCCGTGCAGCCGGCGCGGGCGGATGTGCAGGCCGTCGGCGGTCTCGGTGACGTCACCGCCGAGCTCGTTGATCTCCTTGGCGAGCGCGGCCAGCCGGTCCGTCTCGTGCAGCCGCAGGTGGGCCACCCCGCGCAGGGTCGAGGGGGAGTCGGCGAGGGCGGCGACCGCCGCGATGCCCGGGGTGAGCTCGCCGACCTCGCCCAGGTCGACATCGATGCCGTGGATCTCGCCCGAGCCGGTGAACTGCAGCCCGGCGTCGGTCAGTTCGCAGGAGCCGCCCATCGCGGTGAAGATCTCGCGGAGCCGGTCGCCCGGCTGGGTGGTGTGCGCCGGCCAGTCCGGAACGAGGACCTTGCCGCCGGTGACGAGGGCCGCCGCCAGGAACGGCTGGGCGTTGGACAGGTCCGGCTCGATGGTCAGGTCGCGGCCCAGCAGGGCACCCGGCGTGACCCGCCAGACGTTCGGCTCGCCGCCCGACTCCGGGGTGTCGACCTGGGCGCCGCCCGCGCGCAGCATGTCGACGGTCATCCGGATGTGCGGCACCGACGGCAGCGTGGAACCGGTGTGCCGTACCTCCACGCCCTGGTTGAAGCGCGGGCCGGAGAGCAGCAGGGCGCTCACGAACTGGGAGGACGAGGAGGCGTCGACCTCGACGGGACCGCCGTCCAGCGCACCGCCGCCGTGAACCGTCATGGGGAGCGCGCCGCGGCCGTCGTCGTCGATGCGGGCGCCGAGGGCGCGCAGGGCGTCGATCACTCCGTGCAGCGGCCGCTCGTACGACCGCGGGTCGCCGTCGAACCGGACGGGACCGTCGGCGAGCGCGGCCACCGGGGGCAGGAAGCGCATCACGGTGCCGGCGTTGCCGACGTCGATCGTGGCCGGGCCGTGCAGGCCGGTGGGGAGCACCCGCCAGGCCTCGCCGGTCCCGTCGGGGCCGATGCCCTCCTCGATGCCCACGCCCATGGCGCGCAGCGCGGAGGCCATCAGCAGGGTGTCGCGGGAGCGCAGCGGGCGGCGCAGCCAGCCGGGCTCGGAGGCGAGCGCGGCCAGCACCAGGGCGCGGTTGGTGACCGACTTGGACCCGGGCACGTGGACCGTCGCGTCGACGGCTCCGCTCGCGTGCGGGGCGGGCCAGAGGGCGGTGTGTGCGGGGTTAACGGTCATGCGCCCCACTTTAGTGGCTGACCTGGACCGGAAATCCTGTTCAAAAGAGGTGAAACCCGAGCGAAGTCATTGTTTCGATGTGCGACGGAAAAGTGCCATGCATATATGCATGATCACGGTCCCGCGCGGGCGCAGCCGCCGGCGCCGCTCAGAGCCGCAGCAGCCAGCGCCCGCCGCCCATCAGCGAACACAGCGACACCGCGTGGAAGAGGAACAGCCACAGCCCGGGCGGCACGTGGGTCAGCCGCGCGAGCTGGTCCGCGTCCGAGTCGCCCGCCCCGCCCCGGCGCCGCTTCGCCTGGAGTTCGAAGGCCGGCCGTACGCCGCCGAGCAGCAGGAACCACACCACCGCGTACGCGAACGCCGCCTGCACCTGGGGCCCGGCCAGCCAGGAGACCCCCACGAAGGTGCCGCCCGCCAGGACGACGGTGAGGGCCCCGTAGGCGTTGCGGATCATCACCAGCATCGCCAGCAGCAGGGCGGTGGCCAGCCACAGCAGCAGGGTGATGCGTCCCGTGGCGAGCAGCGCGGCACCGCCGAGGCCCAGCAGCGGGGGAGCGGTGTATCCGGCGGCGGCCGTGAGGATCATGCCGGGTCCGGTCGGTCTGCCCCTGCTGACGGTGAGTCCGCTGGTGTCGGAGTGCAGCCGTATTCCGGTCAGGGTGCGGCCGGTGAGCAGCGCGACCAGACCGTGGCCGCCCTCGTGGGCGATGGTGATGGCGTTGCGGGAGAGCCGCCAGGCGCCGTGCGGGAGGATCACCGCGAGCGCGGCGGCGGCGGTGACGAGGACGACCCAGGTGTCGGGGTCGGGCTGGGTGCCGGAGACCTCGTCCCAGAGGCCCGACAGCGAGGCGGCGGCGGTGCTGTGCATGGTGGGCGGTGGCTCCCTGTAGTGGTCCGGATCTGGCAGTCTGGCACGTATGTGCGGACGGTATGCGGCGAGTCGTGGGGCCGAGGATCTCGCGGGAATCTTCGGGATCGAGACGTGGGAGGCGGAGTCGGGCCCGGACGGAGGCCCGGTGCCCGATTTCAACGTGGCCCCGACCAAGGAGGTCTACGCCGTCCTCGACCGTCCTCTGAAGGACGCCGACGACAAGCGCCCGGTTCGCCAGCTGCGCAGGCTGCGCTGGGGGCTCGTGCCGTCCTGGTCCAAGTCGCCCGACGGCGCCGCCCGGATGATCAACGCCCGTGCGGAGACCGTGCACGAGAAGCCCGCGTACCGCCGCGCCTTCGCCTCCCGGC
The DNA here is from genome assembly GCF_014648075.1 of Streptomyces ruber. Lineage (GTDB taxonomy): Bacteria > Actinomycetota > Actinomycetes > Streptomycetales > Streptomycetaceae > Streptomyces > Streptomyces ruber. The sequence goes on from NZ_BMQK01000001.1 coordinate 858,866, forward strand.
GCTGCATCGTGCCCGCCGACGGCTACTACGAGTGGGTCACGGGCAAGCAGGAGCGCGACCTGGAGGTCGAGGGGAAGAGGAAACGGCCGCGCAAGCAGCCGTACTTCGTGCTCCCCGCCGACGGGTCGGTGTTCGCGATGGCCGGGCTGTACGAGTTCTGGCGCGACCGCACCCTGCCGGACGACCACCCGCAGGCCTGGTGGGTGACCTGCTCCGTGATCACCACCGAGGCCGAGACGACGCCGCTCGCGGTCGCGCCCGAGGGGGGCCCGCACTCCCTCGCCGAGATCCATCCGCGCATGCCGCTGATGCTCACCCCGGACCGCTGGGACGCCTGGCTGGACCCGGCCCGCACGGACGTCGACGAACTGCGCGGGCTGCTCGCGCCGCCGCCCGCCGGGCTGATGCGTGCGTACCCCGTCTCCACGGCCGTCAGCAACGTCCGCAACAACGGCCCGGAGCTGCTGAAGGAGCTGGAGGGGCCCGAGGAGGGCACACTCTTCTGAGGCTCTCCTGAGGCACCTCGGAGGCCGTTCTGGGACTCTTTCCCACGTGACGGAGATCGACAGGACGACCGAGACGGTGGAGACCGGTGCGGGCGCGGCCCGCATCACCTGGTGTGCGGCGCCGCGCGCCCGTCTGGTCCTCGCCGTGAGCCACGGCGCGGGCGGCGGCATCGAGGCCCGGGACCTCCAGGCGCTGGCCCGGGCCCTTCCCGCACACGGTGTGACCGTGGCGCTCGTCGAGCAGCCCTGGCGGGTGGCGGGCAGGAAGCTGGCGCCCGCCCCGAAGACGCTGGACGCGGCCTGGCGGGACCTGTGGCCCGCGCTGGCGGCGCCGGGGCTCCCCGTGGTCGCGGGCGGCCGGAGCGCGGGCGCCCGGGTGGCCTGCCGCACGGCGCGGGAGCTGGGCGCCGTGGCCGTCCTGGCCCTGAGCTTCCCGCTGCACCCGCCGGGCAGGCCGGAGCGGTCCCGGGCCGACGAGCTGCTCGGCGCCGGGGTGCCCACGCTCGTCGTCCAGGGCGGCAACGACCCGTTCGGGAAGCCGGAGGAGTTCCCCGAGGGCCCGTACCGGCTGGTCGAGGTGGAGTACGGAGACCACGGTCTCGCCGTGCCGAAACGGGCGCCGACCGGTCAGGACGAGGCGCTGGGCGTCCTCACCGACGGCGTGGCCGCGTGGATCACGTCACTCGGCTGAGAGATCACGCCACCGCGGGCAGGACCTGAGAAAGCCTGCGTCACTCGCGTGAAAGACGGGAATGCCGGGCCGCGGACTTCTGTTGTGCGGATCAGACAGCGCGGAGACGCGCTGCGAGTCCCCGACGAAGGAGAGTCCGCCGCATGGGTTCGACCATCTGCCCTAGCCGCGGCAGCGCCGGCCAGCTCGACTGGACGGTCCTGCACGCGGTGAACGACGCCTCCGTACGGGCGGCGGGCGGAGTGAACCGGCAGGCGACGCCGGCCGCCCGTCGTCTATCCTCCGATTCGAGTGGGACCGGTCTCGGTCCTGCGAAGACTCTGGAGGAGGTGGGTCCGGTCACTGGGACCGACGCCGGTACCGAACACGGCCAGGCGGAGCAGCCCGAGGGCCAGGGCGGTCGCGAGCCGGAGACGACCGCCGAGCGCAGTGCGCGCTTCGAGCGGGACGCGCTCGAGTTCCTCGACCAGATGTACTCGGCCGCGCTGCGCATGACGCGCAATCCGGCCGACGCCGAGGACCTGGTGCAGGAGACGTACGCGAAGGCGTACGCGTCCTTCCACCAGTTCCGGGAGGGCACCAACCTCAAGGCGTGGCTGTACCGCATCCTCACGAACACCTTCATCAACTCGTACCGCAAGAAGCAGCGCGAACCGCAGCGCAGCGCGGCCGAGGAGATCGAGGACTGGCAGCTGGCGCGCGCCGAGTCGCACATGTCGACGGGGCTGCGCTCGGCCGAGTCACAGGCGCTGGACCACCTGCCCGACTCGGACGTGAAGCAGGCCCTCCAGGCGATCCCCGAGGAGTTCCGCATCGCCGTCTACCTCGCGGACGTCGAGGGCTTTGCCTACAAGGAGATCGCGGACATCATGGGGACACCGATCGGTACGGTGATGTCCCGGCTGCACCGGGGCCGCCGTCAACTGCGCGGCATGCTGGAGGACTACGCCCGTGAGCGCGGGCTGGTCCCCGCCGGCGCCGGAGAGTCGAACGAAGCGAAAGGCTCGGGCTCATGAGCTGCGGAGAGCCGCACGAGACGGATTGCAGCGAGATCCTCGATCATCTCTACGAGTTCCTGGACCGTGAGATGCCCGACAACGACTGCACCAAGTTCGAGACGCACTTCGAGGAGTGCTCGCCGTGCCTGGAGAAGTACGGGCTCGAACAGGCCGTGAAGAAGCTGGTCAAGCGGTGCTGCGGGCAGGACGACGTACCGACCGACCTGCGGGCGAAGGTCATGGGCCGGATCGAGCTGATCCGCTCCGGGGAGACCGCGCCCGGGCACGACGTGACGGCGACACCCCAGGACTCGTGACACCCGGCTCCTGACTTCCCTGTGCTCCCCTGTACCTCCCTGACCCGGGGGTGACTCCGGGGAACTGCCGTACGGGCCGCGTCGCCAGGACGCGGCCCGTTGTCACTCGAACGTGTGCTTCCGTGCGTCGAGCACCCGTGCATTCGCTCATTGCCGCCCCCGCGTCCCGCGCGCCCCTCTAGGCTCCGGAGCCCTCCGGAGCCTGATGAAGAGGGGGTGGCGCCATGAGGCCGGTCCCGGTGTGGGCCCGGGTGTACATCGGCTGTGCCGTCCTCGGCGCCCTGGGCTGTCTGGCCGCCCTGCCGGACGTCACCGTCCCCTGGTGGGCGGTGGGCCTGCTCGCCGCGCTGTACGCGCTCTGCGAGCAGGTCACCCGGTGTCCGTTCCTGGGCCGTCGCGCCCCCGAGGGCCTGAGCACCTTCTTCCCCGTCCTGCTCGCGGGTGCCTTCCTGCTGCCGCCCCCGGCCGCCGCGCTCGTCGCGGTGCCCGGGGCGCTGGTCTCCCGGGTCGAGCGGCGGCCGCGCGGACCGCGGCGCGTGTGGCGGGCGGCCCGGCTCGCCGTCGCGGTGTGGGCCGCCTCCCGGGTGCACGGGGCGCTGGGCGGCCGGGCGGCGGTCGCCGGGCCCGACTTCCCGTACGCGCTGGTCCCAGCGGGGGGCGCCGTCCTGGTCTTCTGCGCGGTCCTCGCGGTGCTCGACCGGGGCATCCTGGCCCTCGCCGAACGCGTGCCCCTCAGGAGCGCGGGGCGGGGCGGGCTCTTCGCGCGGTCGCTCGCGCCGGTCGCCGCGCACGGGCTCGCCGGGCTGATGATGGCCGTGCTGTGGCACAGCCCCTACGGCCCGGCCGCGGCCCTCCTGGTCCTGCTGCCGATGTACGTGTCCTGCTGGGTGTTCGCGCAGGTCCACCGGGAGCGTGCGGTGCACCGGGCCACCATCCGGGCCCTGGTGCAGGCCGTCGACATCAAGGACGGGTACACGCGCGGGCACAGCGAGCGGGTGGGCCGGGCGTCCGTGCTGATCGCGCGTGAGCTGGGGATGGACGACGAGCGCGTCGAACTGGTCCGCTTCGCCGGCATCCTGCACGACGTCGGCAAGATCGGCGTGCCCACCCGGCTGCTGCGCAAGGACGGCCCCCTGACCGAGAGCGAGCGGCGGGTCGTCGAGCTGCACCCGGAGTACGGGCACGAGATGACGCGCGGCATCGGTTTCCTGGGCGAGGCCCGCTCGGCGATCCTGCACCACCACGAACGGCTGGACGGCAGCGGATACCCGCACGGGCTGGCGGGCGACCGGATTCCGGAGCCCGCGCGGGTCGTCGCCGTCGCCGACGCCTTCGACGCGATGACCTCCACCCGTTCCTACCGCCGGGCCCGGCCGGTCGCGGCCGCGCTGGAGGAGCTGGAGCGGTGCGCGGGGACGCAGTTCGACCCGGCGATGGTCCGGGCGCTGGCACACGCCCTCGACCGGCACGGCTGGCTGCCCGCCGTGACCGCCGACAGCCCCGGCAGCGCCGACAGCCCCGGCAGCGCCGACGGTACCGACACCACTGACATCACCGATCCGTCCGAAGTGCGCGGAAACGTCCCGCCTCCGTCGGCGCCCGCGCGTGCGGAGACCGGGCCGTGAAGCGCCCGTTCGGCGTGCCCGCGCACTGTTCCGCGGGCGGCTCCCCCTTCACCGTGCTCGTCCACGGGACCGCCGCCCTGCTCGCCGTCGCGGCCCTCGTCCACACTCTGCGGCACGGGGTTGACGGGCTCGCCACGGCCCTCGCCTTCGGGCTGCTCGTCGCCGTGGGCGAACTGTTCCGGTGGCCCGGCCCCGAGGCACGGGAGCCCGCACCGCTCGGGGCGGCCGGGGCGCTCGCCTACGCCCTGCTCGGGCAGGACGCCGGGGAGCCCACCCGGCACGGCGTGCTCCAGGTCGTCGCCGTCGTCGCCGTGGCCGCACTCGCCGGGTGCCTGTCCCGGCCGACGGGAACGGCCGCGGGGCGCGCACCCGTCGCCGACCGGCCGGCCCGGCGGGTCCTCACCGTCGCCCTCGCCGCCAGCTGCTTCGGGCTGCTCTACCGGCGGGACGCGGCCCCGGAGTGGCACGGCCCCTCGTACGTGGCGCTCCTCCTCGCGCTGCTGGCGCTGACCGTGGTGTGCGACGCCGTGCTCGTCGCGGCGCTCACGCGCGCGCGTACCGGCTGGCCCCTCGGACCGTTGCTGCGCGACGAGCTGCGGGCGCTGCTCGGCATCGCGCCCGCGGTGTGCGCCAGCGGCGTCGTGCTGTCGCTCGGGGTGGCGGTGGCGGGCCTGTGGGCGCTGCCCGTCTTCTCGCTGCCGCTGCTGCTCGCCCAGTTCTCCTTCCGCAGGCACGCGGCCGTGCGCGCCACCTGCCGGCAGACCATCGCCTCCCTCGCCCGGGCCACCGAGATCGCCGGGTACACCCCGGCGGGGCACGCCCGGCGGGTGGCCGCGCTGAGCCGGGCCGTCGGCCGCGAGCTGGGGCTCACCGAGTCCGAGCTGACGGTGCTGGAGTACGCGGCCCTGATGCACGACATCGGGCAGCTCTCCCTCGTGGACCCGGTGCCGGCCGGGGCGACGGCCACGCTGCCGGAGGCCGAGCAGCGCCGGATCGCCCTGCTCGGCGGCGTCGTGGTCCGGCAGACCGGGGTGGACGCCGAGGTCGCGGTGGTCGTGGAGCGGCAGGCCGACCCGTACCGGGAGCAGCCGGTGAGCGCGCGGATCGTACGGACCGTGAACGCCTACGAGGAGAAGTCGCGGGACGCCGGTCCGGGCGGACCGCTCAGGGCCCTGGACGAGCTGCGGCGGGGAACCGAACGGGAGTACGAGCCCCGGGTCGTGGAGTCACTGGCCCGCGTGCTCGCGCGCGGTGGCGGGGCGGTGCGCGGGTGCCCAGGTTGGGGGTGGTGAGCGGGGCGCGGGCCGTCTTACGCTGCCTGCGGCTGGGTAACCCATGGGTAATGAGCGGCCCTCCCGCCGTACGTGGTTGGATGCGAGGGAGAGGGTGCCCCGGGGCACAGGCCGGCCCACTCGAGAATCAATTGGCAGGCGGGAATCGTGAGGATCTTCGGCAAGGGACGGCACCGGCCCTCCGCCTCCTGGCGGCAGGCCACCGACCGCGCGTTCACGCTGATCGGAGACGGGCGGTACGAGGACGCGGGCGCGCTGCTGACCCGCGCCGCCGACCTGGAGCCCTGGCTGTCCGAGTCCTGGTTCAACCTCGCGCTGCTGCACAAGTTCCGGCACGACTGGGAGCAGGCGCGGGCCGCGGGCCTGCGGGCCGTGGCGCTGCTCGACCGGGAGACCGGCGCGCCGGACTGGTGGAACGTGGGCATCGCGGCGACCGCCCTGCAGGACTGGCCGCTGGCCCGGCGGGCCTGGCAGGCGTACGGGCTGAAGGTGCCCGGCGGGTCCGGCGCGTCCGGGGAGCCCGTCGGCATGGACCTGGGCAGCGCGGCCGTCCGGCTGTCGCCGGAGGGGGAGGCCGAGGTCGTGTGGGGGCGCCGGCTCGACCCCGCCCGGATCGAGGTGCTGTCCATCCCGCTGCCGTCCTCGGGGCGGCGCTGGGGCGAGGTCGTCCTGCACGACGGGGTGCCGCACGGCGAGCGGACCACCGCGGCCGGGCACGCCTACCCGGTCTTCGACGAGATCGAGCTGTGGGCGCCCTCGCCGGTGCCGACCTGGGTCGTCCTCCTCGAAGCCGCGACCGAGGAGGACCGGGACGCGCTGGAGCAGCTCGCGGCCGACGCCGGTTTCGCCGCCGAGGACTGGTCGTCCTCCGTGCGGCTGCTGTGCCGGCTGTGCTCGGAGTCGCGGATGCCGTCCGACGAGGGCGACGGCGAGCACCTCGACCCGCACGACCACAGCGAGCCCGGGCATCCGGGGCCGCTCGGCCACCGCACGGACGGGCAGCTGTGGGCGCCCGAGCGGGAGTGCGGCATCGCGGCGCCCGCCTCCCTGGTGCGCGGCCTGCTGGACGGCTGGGTCGCCGACAGCCCGGACTCACGGGCCTGGCGGGACCTCGAAGAGGTCTGCTGAACGGTCCCCCGGTCCCGGCCCCCTTAGGCTGTAGGCACACGGTCCCACCGTTCACCGTTACACCGTTTCATCACAGGTCGCAGGAAGGCGTACGTCGGTCATGGCGCAGCAGGACACCGATCAGCAGCACGCGGGCGTGCTCCCCGTGGACGACGAGGGCTTCGTCATCGACACCGAGGAGTGCGAGGAGCGCGAGCAGGCCTACCGCGAGCGCGGCACCTCGCGTCCGATCACGGTCGTCGGGAACCCGGTGCTGCACAAGGAGTGCGCGGACGTCACCGAGTTCGACGACGAGCTCGCCCAGCTGGTCGACGACATGTTCGCCAGCCAGCGCACCGCCGAGGGCGTGGGTCTGGCCGCCAACCAGATCGGTGTCGACAAGAAGGTGTTCGTCTACGACTGCCCGGACGACGAGGGTGTGCGGCACGTGGGCGTGGTCTGCAACCCGAAGCTCGTCGAACTGCCCGCCGAGAGGCGCCGCCTCGACGACAGCAACGAGGGCTGCCTCTCGGTGCCGACCGCGTACATGCCGCTCGCCCGCCCCGACTACGCCGAGGTCACCGGGCAGGACGAGAAGGGCAACCCGATCAAGGTGCGCGGCACGGGTTACTTCGCGCGCTGCCTCCAGCACGAGACCGACCACCTGTACGGCTACCTGTACATCGACCGGCTCTCCAAGCGCGAGCGCAAGGACGCGCTGCGGCAGATGGCCGAGAACGAGCCGCGCTACCCGGTGGTCGCGAACGACTGACACCCGTCCGTCCCGCACGAACGGCGTTCGGCCGGAAGCTCCGCTCCGGCCGGACGCCGTTCGCGTACCCGGTACAGGCTCGAAGCCGAGGGCTCCATATCTGATCCGGAAGCAGTCATGCAAGGGGGCTCCCTCGGCAGCTTGGGGTAGTGAGCGGTGCAAATCCGTTCCCAAGCGGTCAGTTCGGGTGCTGAATGGGAAGGGCGGGGATACGCATCGGCGCGCGCCCGGCACGACGCGGGAGGGCGGGCGTCATCAGGCGGCTGAGAGGGGTCTGTTCGTGCCTGCATTCCCACCAAGCATCCCGACGACGGCGGTGGCAGCGGTACCGCCGTCACTCCGTCTCCCGGTGATCGAAGCGGCGTTTCCCCGGCAAGTGCATCCGTACTGGCCCCAACTGCAGGGAAGGACCAGGGCCTGGCTCCGGGACAAACGGATCATGCCGGCGGACAAGGTGGCGGAACACGCCGACGCCCTGTGCTACACCGACCTCATCGCGGGCTACTACATGGGCGCCGCCGACGAGGTCCTCCAGGCCATAGCCGACTACAGCGCCTGGTTCTTCGTCTGGGACGACCGCCACGACCGCGACGTGGTGCACGGCCGGTCCACCGCCTGGCGCCGGCTGAGGCACCGCCTGCACGTGGCGCTCGACTCCCCGCAGGACCATCTGTACCACCGGGACCCGCTGGTGGCGGGCTTCGCCGACAGCGTGGTGCGGCTGTACTCGTTCCTCGGCAGGAAGTGGAACACCCGTTTCGCCCGGCACTTCCACGCGGTGATCGAGGCGTACGACAGGGAGTTCCACAACCGCACGCGGAACATCGTGCCGACGGTCGAGGAATACCTCGAACTGCGCCGGCTCACCTTCGCGCACTGGATCTGGACGGACCTGCTGGAGCCCAGCGCCGGGCACGAACTCCCCACCGCGGTACGGAAACACCCCGCATACCGGCGGGCGGCCCTGCTGAGCCAGGATTTCGCCGCCTGGTACAACGACCTCTGCTCGCTCGCCAAGGAACTCGCGGGTGCCGAGGTGCACAACCTCGGGATAAGCCTCGTCCACCACGGGGGGATGACACCGGAGGAGGCGGAGGCCGATCTCCGGCGGCGCGTCGAGGAGTGCGCGTTCGCGTTCCTGGACGCCGAGAAGGACGTCGAACGGCTCGCCGTGTCGGTCGACGACGGCAGCCTGCGGGGAAGGCAACTGGGGGCCGCCGTGCGCGCCTGCGTCGGCAACATGCGCAACTGGTTCAGCTCCGTCTACTGGTTCCACCACGAGTCCGGCCGCTACATGGTCGACAGCTGGGCCGACCGGTCCACGCCCCCGTACGTCACCAACGAAGCGGCAGGTGCGGCATGACCGTAGAGTCAGTGAACCCCGTGAACCCCGTGAACCCCGCGAACCCCGTGGCCGCGCAGCATCCGGAGCCGGTCGAGCCGCCCCTCGCCGCGGGCGGCGTCCCGGTCCTCGGCCACGGCCGGCAGCTCGTGCGCGACCCCTTGGGCTTCCTCGCCCGGCTGCGCGACGAGGGGGACGTGGTCCGGCTGAGGTTCGGACCCAAGACCGTGTACGCCGTCACCACGCCCGCGCTCACCGGCGCGCTGGCGCTGAACCCGAACTTCGAGGTCGCCGGACCGCTGTGGGAGTCCCTCAGGGGCCTGCTCGGCGGGGAGGGCGTGGCCACCGCCAACGGGCCGCGCCACCGCCGCCAGCGGCGCACCGTCCAGCCCGCCTTCCGGCTCGGCGCCATCCCGGCCTACGGGCCGGTCATGGAGGAGGAGGCGCGGGACCTCGCCGCGCGCATGGCCTCCGGGGAGCCCTTCGACTGCACCTCCGAGTCGTTCCGCGTCGCCGTGCGCACCGCGGCCCGCTGCCTGCTGCGCGGCGAGTACATGGACCAGGGGGCCGAACGGCTGTGCGCCGCGCTCGCCGTGGTGTTCCGCGGCATGTACCGGCGCATGGTGGTCCCGGCCGGACCGCTCTACCGGCTGCCGCTGCCGGCCAACCGCCGCTTCAACCGCGCGCTGGCCGACCTGCACGCCCTCGTCGACGAGATCGTCGCCGAGCGCCGGGCCTCCGGCCACCGGCCGGACGACCTGCTGACCGCCCTGCTGGAGGCGGTGGACGACGACGGCGCCCCCATCTCGGAACAGGAGATCCACGACCAGGTCGTCGCCTTCCTCACCGCCGGGGGCGAGACCGTGGGGGCGACCGTCATGTGGCTGCTCGAGGTGCTCGCCGAGCAGCCCGAGCACGCGGACAAGGTGTGCGCGGAGGTGGAAGCGGTCGTCGGGGACCGGCCCGTCGTCTTCGCGGACGTCCGGAAGCTGTCCCACACGAACAACGTCGTCGTCGAGGCGATGCGGCTGCGCCCCGTCGTCTGGATCCTCGCACGACGGGCGGTGGCCGGGACGGAACTCGGCGGGTACCGCATCCCGGCCGGGGCGGACATCGTGTACAGCCCGTACGCGATCCAGCGCGATCCCAGGTCGTACGAGCGGCATCTGGAGTTCGACCCCGACCGCTGGCTCCCGGAACGCGTCGGGGACATACCCAAGTACGCGATGAGGCCGTTCGGCGTGGGCAACCGGAAGTGCCCGAGCGACCACTTCTCCATGGCGTTCCTCACCCTCGTCACGGCGTCCGTGGCGCGCCGCTGGCGGCTGGAGCAGGTGCCCGGGTCGGACGCCACGCACCGGGTGGGCATCACGCTCCGGCCGCAGCGGCTGACGGTGCGGGCGACCCCCAGGTGACGTGCCCCGCCGGTGAGCGTCGTACGCGCGGTCAGGCGGCCCGGGGGCCCCGGAACGTGCGCCGGTACGCGTGCGGCGTCGTCCCCAGCGCCCGTACGAAGTGGTGGCGCAGCGCGGCCGCCGTGCCGAAGCCGGTACGGCCCGCGATCGCGTCCATCGTCTCGTCCGTCGCCTCCAGCAGCCGCTGGGCCAGCAGCACGCGCTGGCGCAGGATCCAGCGGTAGGGCGTGGTGCCCGTCTCCTGCTGGAAGCGGCGGGCGAAGGTGCGCGGCGACATGTGGGCACGGTCGGCCAGCTGCTCGACGGTCACCTCCTCGTCGAGGTGCTCCTCCATCCACACCAGCACCTCGCCGACCGTGTCGCACCGCGAGCGGGGCAGCGGCCGTTCGATGTACTGGGCCTGGCCGCCGTCCCGGTGCGGGGGCACCACCATGCGGCGGGCGATGGCGTTGGCGACCTCCGGGCCCTGCTCCTTGCGGACGAGGTGCAGACAGGCGTCGATCCCGGCGGCGGTGCCGGCCGAAGTGATCACCGGGTCCTCGTCCACGTACAGCACGTCGGGCTCGACGACCGCCCGCGGGTACCGCCGCGCCAGCTCCTCCGCGTGCCGCCAGTGCACGGCGCACCGCCGTCCGTCCAGCAGCCCGGCCGCGCCCAGCAGGAAGACGCCGGAGCACACGCTCAGCACCCGCGCGCCCCGGTCCACGGCCCGGCGCAGCGCGTCGAGCAGCCCGGGCGGGAACTCCCGCCCCACATAGCTCTGCCCGGCCGGCACGGCGATCAGGTCGGCCTCGTCGAGCCGCTGCAGGCCGTACGGCGTGGAGACGGTGAACCCGGCGGGCGTGGTGAGCGTCGGGCCCTCGGCGGAGGCCACCGCGAAGTCGTACACGGGCAGCCCCTCGTCGCTGCGGTCGAGCCCGAACACCTCGCACAGCACGCCGAGTTCGAAGGGATGCACTCCGTCGAGCAGGACGACGGCCACATTGCGCAGCATGCCGTCAGTGTGCCGCAGGGCTGGCAGCATTTCGAGGGTGTGCGGCAGTCCTGCCACTGACGGTAAGGAGTGTCCGGCGCGAGAGTGGTGTCCATGGATACGACACGCATGGAAGCCCTCGTCGGACTGCCGGCCGTCCTCGGTCTCCTGGTCCTGCTCGTCCTCCCCGCGCTGACCGGCATCGTGCGAGATCTGCGCATCGACCGGCAGCTGAGGGAGGCCGAGCAGGGGCGGCGGGGACGGAAGAGGGCTCAGAAGTCCTCGTCGAAGCCGACCGAACCCTCCACCGCGACCTGGTACGCCGAGGGGCGCCGCTCGAAGAAGTTGGTCAGCTCCTGAACTCCCTGGAGCTCCATGAAGGAGAACGGGTTCTCCGAGCCGTACACCGGTGCGAAGCCGAGGCGGGCGAGCCGCTGGTCGGCGACGCACTCCAGGTACTGGCGCATCGACTCGGTGTTCATCCCGGGGAGGCCGTCGCCGCACAGGTCGCGCGCGAACTGCAGCTCGGCCTCGACGGCCTCCCGCAGCATGTCCGTGACCTCCTGCTGGAGCGCGTCGTCGAAGAGGTCCGGCTCCTCCTCGCGGACGGTGTCCACGACGTCGAACGCGAAGGACATGTGCATCGTCTCGTCGCGGAACACCCAGTTGGTGCCGGTGGCCAGGCCGTGCAGCAGGCCCCGGCTGCGGAACCAGTAGACGTACGCGAAGGCGCCGTAGAAGAAGAGACCCTCGATGCACGCGGCGAAGCAGATGAGATTGAGCAGGAAGCGGCGGCGGTCGGCCTTCGTCTCCAGCCGGTCGATCTCCTCCACCGAGTCGATCCACTTGAAGCAGAACTCGGCCTTCTCGCGGATGGAGGGGATGTTCTCCACGGCCGCGAAGGCCGCCGCGCGGTCCGCCGGATCGGGCAGGTAGGTGTCCAGGAGCGTCAGGTAGAACTGGACGTGCACGGCCTCCTCGAACAGTTGCCGCGACAGGTACAGGCGTGCCTCGGGCGAGTTGATGTGCTTGTAGAGGGTGAGCACCAGGTTGTTCGCCACGATCGAGTCACCGGTCGCGAAGAAGGCGACCAGGCGGCCGATGAGGTGCTGTTCCGCCGGACTGAGCCTGGCGAGGTCGGCGACGTCGGAGTGCAGGTCGACCTCCTCCACGGTCCAGGTGTTCTTGATGGCGTCCCGGTAGCGCTCGTAGAAGTCGGGGTAGCGCATGGGGCGGAGCGTGAGCTCGAAGCCGGGGTCGAGCAGGTTGGTGTCACGGGTGGTCGTCACTGGCAGGCCTCGCAGGACTCGGGGTTTTCCAGGGAGCAGGCGACGGCGTCGGAATCGGGACCGGCCGTCTGCTGTACGGGGACGGTGGCCTGCGCCTGCGCGGCGCGGGCGATGCGGGTCGCGGGACGCGACCGCAGGTAGTACGTCGTCTTCAGGCCCGACCTCCAGGCGTACGCGTACATCGAGGAGAGCTTGCCGATGGTCGGCGTCTCCATGAACAGGTTGAGCGACTGGGACTGGTCCAGGAACGGGGTCCGGGCGGCCGCCATGTCGATCAGGCCGCGCTGCGGGATCTCCCACGCCGTGCGGTAGAGCGCCCGTACGTCGGCGGGGATCCAGGAGAAGTCCTGCACCGAGCCGCTCGCCTCGCGCAGCGCCTCCCGGGTGCGGGCGTCCCACACGCCGAGCCGCTTCAGGTCCTCCACCAGGTACGAGTTGACCTGGAGGAACTCGCCCGACAGCGTCTCGCGCTTGAACAGGTTGGACACCTGCGGCTCGATGCACTCGTACACGCCGGCGATCGAGGCGATGGTGGCCGTGGGCGCGATCGCCAGGAGCAGGGAGTTGCGCAGCCCGGTCGCGGCGACGCGCTCGCGCAGGGCCGCCCAGCGCTCGGGCCAGGTGAGGTCCGCGTCGTAGTGGTCGGGGTGCAGCACGCCCCGGGCCGTACGGGTCTTCTCCCAGGCGGGCAGCGGGCCGTGCCGTTCCGCGAGGCCGGCGGACACCTCGTACGCGGCCAGCATGATCCGCTCGGCGATCCGGGTGGACAGCGCCCGGGCCGCGGGCGAGTCGAACGGCAGCCGGAGCCGGAAGAACACGTCCTGGAGCCCCATGACACCGAGGCCGACCGGCCGCCAGCGGGCGTTGGAGCGGGCCGCCTGCTCGGTCGGGTAGAAGTTGACGTCCACGACGCGGTCCAGAAACGTCACGGCCGTGCGGACCGTCGCGTCCAGCCGCTCCCAGTCCAGCTCGCCCGCCTCGCCCGCCTCCGGGTCGACGAAGGCGCCCAGGTTGACCGAGCCGAGGTTGCAGACCGCGGTCTCCCCGTCGTCCGTGACCTCCAGGATCTCGGTGCACAGGTTCGAGGAGTGCACGACGTGGCCCGGCTCGGCCGTCTGGTTGGCGGTGCGGTTGGCGGCGTCCTTGAAGGTCATCCAGCCGTTGCCGGTCTGCGCGAGGGTGCGCATCATGCGGCCGTACAGCTCCCGGGCGGGGAGGGTCCTGCGCGCGAGGCCCTTTTCCTCGGCCGCCCGGTATGCCGCGTCGAACTCCGCGCCCCACAGGTCCACCAGCTCGGGCACGTCGGACGGGGAGAACAGCGACCAGGGCGCGTCGGCGTCCACCCGGCGCATGAACTCGTCCGGGATCCAGTGCGCGAGGTTGAGGTTGTGCGTGCGGCGCGCGTCCTCACCGGTGTTGTCCCGCAGCTCCAGGAACTCCTCGAGGTCCGCGTGCCAGGTCTCCAGGTACACCGCGGCCGCGCCCTTGCGCCGCCCGCCCTGGTTCACCGCGGCCACCGAGGCGTCGAGCGTCTTCAGGAACGGGACGATGCCGTTGGAGTGCCCGTTCGTGCCCCGGATCAGCGCGCCCCGGGAGCGCACGCGGGAGTACGCGAGGCCGATGCCGCCCGCGTGCTTCGAGAGGCGGGCCACCTGGAGGTACCGCTCGTAGAGGGAGTCCAGCTCGTCCTTGGGGGAGTCGAGGAGGTAGCAGGACGACATCTGGGGGTGCCGGGTGCCGGAGTTGAAGAGGGTGGGCGAGGAGGGCAGGTACTCCAGGCGGCTCATCAGGCCGTACAGGGCGGCCACGTCATCGACGGCCGCGGAGGTCTGGTCCTCGGCGAGACCGGCGGCGACGCGCAGCAGGAAGTGCTGCGGGGTCTCGATCACCCGCCGGGTGTGCGGATGACGGAGCAGGTAGCGGCTGTGCAGCGTGCGCAGGCCGAAGTAGCCGAAGCGGTCGTCGGCGCCCTCGGCGACGGCGGCGTCGACCAGCGCGTCGAGACGGGCCGCGTGCCGGCTCACGAAGGCGGCGGTGCGGTCCGCGACCAGGCCCTCGCGGTGACCGGTGGCGACCGACCCGGAGAAGGAGCGCACGCCCTGCGAGGCGGCCTCCGCGCGGAGGCCGAGGGTCAGCAGGCGGGCGGCCAGCCGCGAGTAGGCGGGGTCCTCGGAGATGAGCCCGGCCGCCGCCTCGGTGGCCAGCTCCCGCAGTTCCGCCTCGTCCGCATGCGCGGACCGGCCGCGCAGCGCGGCGGCGGCGACCCGGCCGGGGTCGGCGTCGGGGAGGTCGGCGGTGAGCTCGGTCAGGGTGCGCAGCAGTGCGGTACCGGGACCGTCGGACTCGGGGGTTGTGACGGGGGCCGCGTCGGGTGGCGCGATGGTCACGTGGGGCTCTCCCTCGCTCGGCACGGGGCCTTGCAGGGGAGCGGGGGCACGGGCGCGCGCCTCAGGGCAGGGCAGAGCAGCGCGCTGCGCGTCCACCGGCCCATTCCACGAGGCCCGGACGTCATGGCGCCCGGGCCGGACGGCCGGGCGCGCCGTCGGCAGGTACTCGGACTCGACCAGTGCGGGCTCCGGCGGGCGGACACGCACCAGTACACCGTTGCGGGACAGTTCCGGGTTCACACCGGATTCCCCTGCGGCGACAGCGATCAAGAGCATACATGTAGTGGCGCCTCGCGGGAGGAGCCCCACATGTTGTGTCGCGAGGTTGTGTCGCGAGGTCTCAAAGGGTGAGCTCGTAGGTGATCAGCGTGATGTCGTCCAGCTCGGGGAGGGGGTTCCAGTCCCGCTGCGGGGTGCGGCGGAAGCCGAGGCGCTCGTAGATGCGGTGGGCGGCGCGCATGGTGCGCTGGGTCGACAGAACGACACTCGCGCATCCGCCGACGGACCGGGCGCGGTCGACGCAGGCCCGCACCAGGGCCTCGCCGACACCCCGGCCCCGCGCCCCGTGCGCGACCGCGAGCATGCGTATCTCGGCCTCGCCGGCCCGCGCGATGTCGGCCATGGGGCCCCCGGCCGGCACGAAGGTCACCCCGCCGAGCACCGCACCGTCCCCGACGGCGACGAGCACCTCGGCGGCCGCGGCCCGTCCGGCCACGTTCCGCAGCACGCCGAGGTAGGGGTCGCTCTCCCCGGAGTCGAGGAGCCCGTCCCGTAGATATGCCTGCGCGGTGATCTCGCCGAGGGTGCCGTACTCCTGCGGCACGGCGGGCCTGATGGTGAGGTCCATGGCCGCAGTGTGCCGCAGGGGTCACGGCAGCGGTCCGCGAGTCGCGGGTCGCGGACGGGGCCGGGTCAGCAGCAGCGGAACCCCTGCCGCGGATCCGCGTCCTGCCGGTCGGTGCGCAGGCGCTCGAACTCCCGGCGGGACGGCACGCGCGCGTCCGGATCGTGGGCGCGCACGTGTGCGACGTACCGGTCGTAGGTGGACTCGCCGGTCAGCTCCCGTACGTACCAGCGCACTCCCTCAACCACTCTGACCAGCACGGACCGCATCGCGCTCGGCCTCCTTCTCCTCCTGGGTCGGGAACAGGCCGTCCGGGGCGACGAGTTTCGACTCCACGTACGGGGCCTCGCTCAGCGTCGACAGCGACGGCCGGCGCACATGGCGGACGCACACGCGGATCGCGTCGGCGAGCACGATCACGATCAACAGGGCCAGGACGGCGGTGAGGACGCCGTCCACCGTGGAGTTGGTGACGACGGTCCGCATGTCGTCCATGGTCTTCGCGGGCGCGATCACCTCGCCCCGGTCGATGGCGTCCTGGTAGACCTGCCGTTGCTTGAAGAATCCCACGCGCGGGTCGCCGGAGAACACCTTCTGCCAGCTCGCGGTGAGCGTCACCGTCACGTCCCAGGCGAGCGGCACGCCCGTGATCCACGCCCACTTCAGCCGCCCGGACTTCACCAGCAGTGTGGTGCTCACGGTCAGGGCGACCGCCGCCAGGAGCTGGTTGGAGATGCCGAAGACCGGGAACAGCTGGTTGATCCCGCCGAGGGGTTCGTGGACGCCCACCCACAGGAAGTAGCCCCACAGACCGCACACGATGCCGCTGGTGATGACCAGTCCCGGCTTCCAGCTGATGTTCCGGAACGGCCGGTACACGTTGCCGAGGGTGTCCTGGAGCATGAAGCGGCCCACGCGCGTGCCCGCGTCGAGCGCGGTGAGGATGAACAGCGCCTCGAACATGATGGCGAAGTGGTACCAGAAGGCGCGCATCCCGTCCCCGGTGACCTGGGCGAAGATCTCCGAGACGCCGACCGCGAGGGTGGGCGCGCCGCCGGTGCGGGACAGCAGGGACGCCTCCTCCACCTGCCGTGCCGCCTCCGCGAGGGCGTCGGGCGAGATGGAGTAGCCCCAGCCCGTCACCACCTGCGAGGCGCTCTGCACGGTGTCGCCGATGACACCGGCGGGCGCGTTCATCGCGAAGTACAGGCCCGGGTCGATGACCGAGGCCGCGATCAGCGCCATCACGGCCACGGACGACTCCATCAGCATCGAGCCGTAGCCGATCAGTCTGACCTGCGTCTCCTTCTGGATCATCTTCGGCGTCGTACCGCTGGAGATCAGCGCGTGGAAGCCGGAGAGCGCGCCGCAGGCGATGGTGATGAAGACGAACGGGAAGAGCGCGCCCGAGAACACCGGGCCGTCGCCGCGGGTCGCGAAGTCCGTGACCGCGGGCATCCGCAGCGTCGGCAGGGTGAAGACCACGCCGAGGGCGAGCAGCCCGATCGTGCCGATCTTCATGAACGTGGACAGGTAGTCGCGCGGCGCGAGCAGCATCCACACCGGCAGGATGGAGGCGACGAAGCCGTACGCCACCAGCCAGATCACCAGCGTGGAGGGGGCGAGGGTGAAGGCGTCGGCCCAGGACGACTCCGCGACCCAGCGGCCCGAGACCAGCGCGAACAGCAGCAGCGCGACACCGATCAGCGACACCTCGGTGACCCGGCCCGGCCGCAGCACCCGCAGGTAGAAACCCATGAACAGGGCTATGGGGATGGTCATGGCGATGGAGAACGTGCCCCACGGCGACTCCGCGAGCGCGTTGACGACCACGAGTGACAGCACGCCGAGCAGGATGATCATGATGGCGAAGGCGGCGAGCAGGGCGGCCGCGCCGCCCACCGGGCCGATCTCCTCGCGGGCCATCTGCCCGAGCGACCGGCCGTCGCGGCGGGTGGAGAAGAACAGCACCACCATGTCCTGCACGGCGCCCGCGAAGATGACGCCGGCGACGATCCAGATGGTGCCCGGCAGATAGCCCATCTGCGCGGCGAGCACCGGCCCGACCAGGGGGCCCGCGCCCGCGATCGCCGCGAAGTGGTGGCCGAGCAGCACGCGGCGGTCGGTGGGCTGGAAGTCGATGCCGTTGTCGAGCCGTTCCGCCGGGGTGGCCCGGGTCCGGTCGGCCTTGAGCACCTTGTACTGGATGAACTTCGCGTAGAAGCGGTAGCCGATGGCGTACGAGCCGAGGGCCGCCGCGACCATCCAGGCGGCGGAGACCTCCTCGCCGCGGGCGAGGGCGAGCACGGCCCAGCCGGCCGCGCCGACCAGGGCGACAATGGTCCAGACGATGACGGTCCGCGCACTCGCGCGGCTGGTACGAGGACTGTTCTGAGCGTTCGCGGTGCGCACCGGGTGGTCCTTCCGTCCAAGCGATGACGGGAGGACCGTAGTGCGGAGAGAGGAGGTGCGCTACACCGCGAGCACGAGTCGGTGTGCGCCGGGCGCACAGAACGTACGCCCCGTCGGACGGGACTACACCGCGGGCCGTGCCAGCCGCGCCACGAACTTGTACCGGTCCCCGCGGTAGACCGACCGCACCCACTCCACCGGCTTGCCCTCCTTGTCCAGGGAGTGACGGGAGAGCATCAGCATCGGCAGGCCCACGTCCGTGCCGAGCAGGCCCGCCTCGCGCGGGGTGGCCAGCGAGGTCTCGATGGTCTCCTCGGCCTCGGCGAGGTGGACGTCGTACACCTCGGCCAGCGCGGTGTAGAGGGAGGTGTACTTCACCAGCGACCTGCGCAGCGCCGGGAAGCGCTTGGCGGAGAGGTGGGTGGTCTCTATGGCCATCGGCTCGCCGTTGGCCATGCGCAGCCGCTCGATGCGCAGCACCCGTCCGCCGGCGGCGATGTCGAGCAGTCCGGCGAGGGTGTCGTCCGCGGTGACGTAACCGATGTCCAGCAGCTGCGAGGTGGGCTCCAGGCCCTGGGCGCGCATGTCCTCGGTGTAGGAGGTGAGCTGGAGCGCCTGCGAGACCTTGGGCTTGGCCACGAACGTGCCCTTGCCCTGGATGCGTTCGAGCCGGCCCTCGACGACCAGCTCCTGCAGGGCCTGCCGGACGGTCGTGCGCGAGGTGTCGAACTCGGCGGCCAGCGTGCGCTCCGGCGGGACCGGCGTGCCCGGGGGAAGCGTGCGCGTGATGTCGAGCAGGTGCTTCTTCAGGCGGTAGTACTTCGGCACGCGCGCGGTACGGACGGGCGTCCCGCTCTCGTTCTCCGCGCTGCTGACGTCGGTGCTCATGCTCCGCTGCTCCGCCTTCCCGGCTCCGTGTGCTCCGTGCGCCGACGTGCAGGACGGACCGTCGGCTCGGCTCACATCGTGGCACGGCTTCGTGTGCGAGTGTCCCCTCGCGTCCTCCGTGATCCCCTCTGTATACCTTCGCGCCCCGAGTTGGTCTAGTCCATAGCGGCCCGAGTGGTTCACTCGCCTCTTCCGCTCCGGACCTGCTGTTCCCGCCGGTTCCTTACTGAAAGGTCCCTGCATATGTAGGTCCCGTAACGGACGGTCGAGCGTGCCGGAACGCCCTTGACACGCCTTTTGGTCTGAGCCAAGCTCCCCCTACTGGTCTACACCATTGGTCCAGGTCCCGGCCCCACGGGCAGCGCCAGGCGTTCGGTCACCGCGGTGGGCAGGGGGGAGCAGGCATCCCTGAGGAGGGTGGCGTGAAGCGCAAGCTGACAGCCGCGATCGGTATCGCGGGCATGATGTTCTCCATCGCGGCGTGCGGCGGCGAGGGGTCCGGCGGATCCGGGGGCGCGAACGCCGACGAACTGACGGTCTGGCTCACGGTCGACGCCCAGAACAACTGGCCCGAGCTGGTGGAGGCCGCCGACGCCGCGGTGAAGAAGAAGCACCCCGGTCTCACCATCAAGCACGAGTACTACGGCTGGACCGACAAGAACACCAAGCTCGACGCCGTCCTCGCCACCGACAAGACTCCCGACGTGGTCGAGATGGGCAACAGCGAGATGCTCGGCTACATGGTCAAGGGCGCCTTCGCCCCGCTCGACACCGCGAAGTTCGAGAACGCGGACGCCTGGCTCGACGGCCTCAAGGAGTCGGTGACGTACGAGGGCAAGACCTACGGCGTCCCGTACTACGCGGGCGGCCGCGTCGCCGCCTGGCGCACGGACATCGCGGAGGCGGCCGGGGTCAAGGAGACGCCGAAGACGTACGAGGAGCTCACCGCCGCCCTGGACAAGATCCAGGCGAAGCAGGGCGACAAGTTCTCCGCCTGGTACCAGCCCAGCCGCGACTGGTACGCGGCCATGTCCTTCGTCTTCGACGCCGGCGGCGCCATCGCCGAGGAGGAGGGCGGCCGGTGGAAGGCCGCGCTCTCCTCGCCCGAGTCCCTCAAGGGGCTCCAGGAGTACAAGAACGTCCTCGACACGTACATGAAGGGCGACAAGACCAAGGACGAGGCCGACCGCCCCATCGTCTACGGCCAGGGCAACTCCGGCATGATCTTCGCCGCCGCCTGGGAGGGCGCGACCGCCGCCACCCCGGAGAACGACAAGACCGGCAAGCTCGCGGACAACCTCGAGAGCTTCGTGATGCCCGGCCCGTCCGGCGAGAACATGCCCGTCTTCCTCGGCGGCTCCGACCTGGCCGTCCCGGTGAAGTCCGACGCGCAGGACGTCGCCGCCGAGTGGATCGCCGCCTTCACCGGCGCCGAGGGTCAGAAGGGCCTGATCGAGAAGGGCAACCTGCCCAACAACAAGACCGACCTCGCCACCCTGAAGGACGACCCGGCGACGGCCGTCCCGGCCACCGCGGCCGAGTCCAGCTGGTTCGTGCCCATGGCGCCGGGCTGGGGCCAGGTCGAGAAGTCCCAGATCCTGCAGACCATGCTCCAGGACATCGGCACGGGCAAGAAGACGGTCGAGGCCGCCGCCAAGGAGGCGGACGCCGAGATCGACAAGGTCATCAACAACAAGTGACCCGGAAGCGGGGCCCGTCCGGACTCCCGGAGTCCCCCCAGGGGGAGCCGCCGGAGCGGGCCCCGCGACCCGTACCGCCTCGAACCACCCGTACGACGCCGGAGCGCGCCGGCACGAAGCGCGGTCCGCGTCCCGTACGACCTCCCGTACGACCGGCGGGGTGCGCCACCGGCCGGCGGTAGCCGCTTCCCGTACGACCTGAGGGACCGCTGAGGAGCACGCGATGAGTGCCGCAGACACCACCACCCCCGCCAAGGTGCCGCCCGCGCGGCAGGCGCCGCCACCGCCACCGGCCGCGAAGGAACGGGCCCGGAACGGACAGCGCCCGGGCGGCGCCGGCGCCGCCGTGCCCTGGGCCCTGCTCGCGCCCTGCCTGCTCGTCCTCGTGCTGGTCCTCGGCTATCCGCTCGCCCGGCTGGTCACGCTCTCGTTCCAGGAGTTCGGCCAGTCCCAGCTGTGGGGCTTCCTGCCGGCCGAGTTCGTCGGCCTCGGCAACTTCACCGAGGTCCTGGGCGACGGCGAGTTCTGGACGGTCGTCCTGCGCACCGTCGTCTTCGCCGCCGGGTGCGTGGTCTTCACCATGGTGGCGGGCATGCTCATCGCGCTGCTGCTCCAGCAGGTCTCCGGCTGGGTGAAGATCCTCGTCAACATCGCGCTGGTGGCGAGCTGGGGCATGCCGATCATCGTGGCCACCACCGTCTTCAAGTGGCTGTTCGACGCGGACTACGGCATTCTCAACGCCCTGCTCAGCAAGTTGCCCGGGGTCGAGATGATCGGTCACAACTGGTTCGCCAGCGGTCCCGAGGGCCTCGCCGTGATCATGCTGCTCGTGGTGTGGGGCGCGGTGCCCTTCGTGGTCATCACGCTCAGCGCGGGCCTCACCCAGGTGCCCAAGGAGATGGTGGAGGCGGCCCGGCTGGACGGCGCGGGCGCGTGGGGCGTGTTCCGCTACGTCACCCTGCCCATCCTCAAGCCGGTCATCGTGATGCTGACGACCCTCTCCGTCATCTGGGACATGGGGGTCTTCCCCCAGGTGTTCGTCATGCGCAACGGTCATCCCGAGGCCGAGTTCCAGCTGCTCACGACCTACTCGTACGACAAGGCGTTCGTCGTCAACGACTACGCCCAGGGCTCGGCGATAGCCCTGCTCACCGTGGTGCTGCTGCTCGGCGTGGTCGCCGTCTACATGCGCCAGATGCTGAAGATCGGAGACGTTGAGTGAGCAGCGTGAGCGGCATGAGCAGCACGGGCACCGCCCCGGCCCCCGCCCGCCGGAAGCCGCACGGGAGGCCGAGAGCAGGCTGGAACCTCCTCGGCCTCCTCGTCTTCCTCACCGCGGGCTTCCCCGTCTACTGGATGCTGAACACGGCGTTCAAGCCCGCCGCGGACGCCATCGACCCCGACCCGAGCCTGTTCCCGACCGGGCTGACGTTCTCCAACTTCGGCCGCGCGCTGGACATCTCGGATTTCTGGGGCCCGGTGGGCCGCAGCCTGACCGTGTCCCTCGCGGTCGTCGTGGTCGGCATGGTGGTCGGCGTGCTGGCCGCCCTCGCCATCTCCCGCTTCGCCTTCCGCGGCCGCAAGGTGGTCATCGTGGGCATCCTGGCGGTGCAGATGGTCCCGCTCGTCGCCATGATCATCCCGGTCTTCCTGCTCCTCAACGACCTGGGCCAGTACGACCGGCTGACCGGCCTGATCATCACGTACCTGACCTTCATCCTCCCCTTCACCGTGTGGACGCTGCGCGGCTTCATCGTCAACATCCCGAAGGAGCTGGAGGAGGCGGCCATGGTGGACGGCTGCTCGCGCGCGGGCGCCTTCGTCCGCGTCGTCTTCCCGCTGCTCGCCCCGGGCATGGTGGCCACCTCGGTCTACGCCTTCATCCAGGCCTGGAACGAGTACCTGTACGCGCTGATGCTGATGAGCCAGCAGAACCAGACCGCCACCGTCTGGCTCGGCAACTTCACCACCAAGCACGGCACCGAGTACGCCCCGATGATGGCCGGCTCCACGATGATGGCCGTGCCGATCGTGATCCTGTTCCTCTTCGTCCAGCGCAAGATGGCCGCGGGTCTCACCGCGGGCGCCGTGAAGGGATGACGCGCCCATGACGACGATCGCCGGTACCACGGACACCGTGACGCGCGACGCCCTCGCCGTGCTCCAGCCCGGCTTCCCGGGCACCACCGCCCCGGACTGGCTGCTGCGCCGGCTGGACGAGGGCCTAGCCTCGGTCGGCCTGTTCGGCCGCAACGTCGCCTCGCCCGGGCAGCTCGCCGCCCTGACCGCCCGGCTGCGCGCCGAACGCGACGACGTCCTGGTCGCCGTCGACGAGGAGGGCGGGGACGTGACCCGCCTGGAGGTGCGCACCGGCTCCTCCTTCCCGGGCAACCACGCCCTCGGCGCGGTGGACGACGTGGACCTCACCCGCGAGGTGGCCCACGAGCTGGGCCGCCGCCTCGCGGAGTGCGGGGTCAACTTCAACTGGGCGCCCTCCGCGGACGTCAACTCCGACCCCGGCAACCCCGTGATCGGCGTCCGCTCCTTCGGCGCCGACCCCGGCCTCGTGGCCCGGCACACGGCCGCGTACGTCTCCGGGCTCCAGGCGGCGGGCGTCGCGGCCTGCGCCAAGCACTTCCCCGGGCACGGCGACACGGCGGTCGACTCCCACCTGGCGCTGCCCCGCATCGACGCGCCGCGCCCGCTGCTCGACGCCCGCGAACTGGCGCCCTTCCACGCCGGGATCGCCGCCGGCGCCAAGGCGGTGATGAGCGCCCACATCCTGGTACCGGCCCTCGACCCGCACCACCCGGCCACGCTCTCCCCGGCGGTCCTCACCGGGCTCCTCCGCGAGGAGCTCGGGTACGACGGCCTGATCGTCACCGACGGCATGGAGATGCAGGCGATCGCGGGCACGTACGGCATCGAGCGGGGGAGTGTGCTCGCGATCGCCGCGGGCGCGGACGCCATCTGCGTGGGCGGCGGCCTGGCCGACGACGAGACGGTACGGCGCCTGCGGGACGCCCTGGTCGCGGCCGTGCGCTCGGGCGAGCTGTCCGAGGAGCGCCTGGCGGACGCGGCGGCCCGGGTACGCAACCTCGCCGCGTGGACGGCGTCGGCACAGCGCTCCGCCGGCCGCGGCGGGGGGACCTCCGACATCGGCCTCGTCGCCGCCCGCCGGGCCCTCGCCGTGACCCGTGCGCCGGGCTACGAACCGCCGTCCGCAGCGCCCTTCGTCGCCGCCTTCACCCCGGTCGCGAACATCGCCGTCGGCGACGAGACCCCGTGGGGCGTCGCCGCGGAGCTGGCCGGGCTGCTGCCCGGCACGGAGACGGCGAGCTTCACGGGCGAGGGGGCGGGCGCCGCCGCCCTGGCCGCCGCGGACGGGCGCCGCGTCGTGGCCGTGGTCCGCGACGAGCACCGGCACCCCTGGATGGGCGCGGCCCTCGACACCCTCCTCGCGGCCCGCCCCGACACGATCGTGGTCGAGATGGGCGTTCCCCAGGCCCCGGCCCGGGGCGCCCTCCACCTCGCGACGCACGGCGCCGCGCGCGTGTGCGGCCGTGCCGCGGCGGAGGCCGTCGCGGGCGCCGTCTGAACAGCAGGAACACTGGGAACGACAGGTGCCGGTGGCCCCTCGGGCCACCGGCACCTGTCGTCATCCGTCACCCGTACGGTCTCAGATCCCCTGCCACCCCGGCTTGTTCGCGTACGTGTGCCGGAAGTAGTCCGCCAGCTTCAGCTCGGACGCGGCGGCCTCGTCCACGACGACCGTGGCGTGCGGGTGCAGCTGCAGCGCCGAGGCCGGGCACACCGCGGCGACGGGCCCCTCCACGGTCGCCGCGACCGCCTCGGCCTTGCTCTCGCCCGTCGCGAGCAGCACCAGGTGCCGCGCCTCCAGGATGGTGCCGATCCCCTGGGTGATCACGTGGTGCGGCACCTGCTCGATGTCCCCGTCGAAGAAGCGCGCGTTGTCGACGCGGGTCTGCTCGGTGAGCGTCTTGATCCGGGTGCGCGAGGCGAGCGAGGAGCACGGCTCGTTGAATCCGATGTGCCCGTCGGTGCCGATCCCGAGCAGCTGGAGGTCCACGCCCCCGGCGGCGGCCAGGGCCTTGTCGTACGCCTCGCACGCGGCCGTCACGTCCTCGGCGGCGCCGTCCGGCCCCAGGAACGCGTCCATGCCGATGCCGAGCGGTTCCAGCACCTCCCGGCGGAGCACGGAGCGGTACGACTCCGGATGGTCGGGCGGCAGCCCCACGTACTCGTCGAGCTGGGCGATCCGCGCGCGCGAGACGTCCACCGCGCCTGCTCTCACCCGGGCCGCCAGCGCCTCGTAGACGGGCAGCGGGGTCGAGCCGGTGGCCGCGCCGAGCAGGGCGTCCGGGGTGCGCCGGAGCAGCTGAGCCATGGCCTCGGCGACGAGCTCGCCGCCCGCCCTGGCGTCCGGGACGATGACAACTTCCACGCTGGGCCTGCCGATCTGTGAGGGATACGGGTTCCATGTGGTTTAGACCAATCTAACAGAAGCCTTTCTCCGGGTGCCCTCGAATACGCCCCCGGAAGGGCTACGCTGCGGTCGGGTCACCGGGCGGGTGTCGGACAACGGAACAACAACAAACATCTGCCGACGCGTGGACGTCCCAGCTGGTCCAGTCCAGAATGCGTAGGTGAAGCATGCGAACGACACGGCATGCGCACCACCGACCTCCGTCCTCCCCGCACAGGAGGGCGGACCGGGGAGACGGGGCTCTCTGCCCTGACCGCCTCATCTCCTCGTCTTCGGCCGGCCGGGACCGCACACCCCACGGCCGATGGTGCTCCGGGCTGCGGTGCCGGGAGGGTTGAGGGTCCCTCCCAGGCGCCGCGGCCCGCGGGTGTTCCCGGGGTACGCGCCGGCCGCACCGGCACCCTCCCGCAACCGCCCGGTGACCCGCGTTTTCCAGTCATGTCCGAACCGCCGGGTACGCTCGCACACGTGCCGTCCATGAACGAACTCGTCCGCCAGCACACCGGCCTCAGCGACTCCGACCTGGAGTGGCTGCACCTGCTGGTGTCGGAGTGGCAGCTGCTCTCCGACCTGTCCTTCGCCGATCTGGTCCTCTGGGTCCCCACCCGGGACGGCACCCGCTACGTCTCGGTGGCGCAGATGCGCCCCAACACGGGCCCGACCTCCTACCAGGACGACATGGTCGGCCACCTCGTCCCGCGCGGCCGCCGCCCCCTGCTGGACGCCGCCCTGGACGAGGGCCGCATCGTGCGCGAGGGCGACCCGGAGTGGCGCGAGGAGGTCCCGGTCCGGGTCGAGTCCATCCCCGTACGGCGGGAGGGGCGCGTCCTCGGTGTCATCGCGCGCAACACCAACCTGCTGACCGTCCGCACGCCGAGCCGGCTGGAGCTGACGTACCTGCAGAGCGCCTCCGACCTCGCCCAGATGATCGCCGCCGGGGCGTTCCCGTTCCCGGACCAGCAGAAGGACATGGACGCGGCGCCGCGCGTCGGCGACGGACTGATCCGCCTCGACGCCGACGGCATCGTCCAGTACGCCTCGCCGAACGCGCTGTCCTCGTACCACCGCCTGGGCCTCGCCGCCGACCTGGTGGGCCACCACCTCGGCCGTACCACCGCCGAACTCGCCCCGTCCCGCGGCCCGGTGGACGAGGCCCTGGCCAAGGTGGCGAGCGGCTGGGCGCCCCGCGAGTTCGAGATCGAGGCCCGGGACGGCGTGATCCAGTTCCGGGCGATCCCGCTCAAGCCCAAGGGCCCGCGCATCGGCTCGCTCGTGCTGTGCCGTGACGTCACCGAACTGCGTCGCCGCGAACGCGAGTTGATCACCAAGGACGCGACGATCCGGGAGATCCACCACCGGGTCAAGAACAACCTCCAGACGGTCGCGGCCCTGCTCCGCCTCCAGGCCCGGCGCATCGAGTCGGAGCGCGGCCGCGCGGCCCTCGAAGAGGCCGTACGGCGGGTCGGGTCGATCGCGATCGTGCATGAGACGCTGTCCCAGAACCTGGACGAGCGCGTGGAGTTCGACGAGATCGCCGACCGGGTGCTCGCCATGGTCGCCGAGATCTCACCGGGCACGGTCGCGGGCCGGCGCTCCGGCCGCTTCGGCATCCTGGACGCCGAGGTGGCCACCCCGCTCTCCATGGTCCTCACGGAGGTGCTGCAGAACGCCCTGGAGCACGGCTTCCGTCAGGGCGAGACGGGTTCCGTCGAGGTCTCGGCCGTGCGCGGCGGTACGACGAAGGAGGCCCGACTGCTCGTCACCGTGCAGGACGACGGGGTCGGCCTCCCCGAGGGCTTCGACCCGCAGCGCTCGGGCAACCTCGGTCTGCAGATCGTACGGACGCTGGTGGAGGGGGAGCTGGGCGGCACGTTCGACATGGTCCCGGCGCCCGAGCGGGGGACGAGAGTGATCCTCGACATCCCGGTCCGCGCCCAGAAGTGAGGCCACGCCCCCTCGGGGCCCGACACGCACAGCACAAAGCCCCGGACCTCGCGGTCCGGGGCTGAGCTGCTCGTTGCCAGCTTGTGTTGCTGCGCATCGGGGGCACTGCGCGCTGCGGCTCGGGGGCGGGAGATGCGTACGCGCTGTACGCGCCGCCAAGCGCAGGCTGTCGCTGGGTGGGATTGTCAGGCGGAGGCCTGACGGGCCCGGTTGCGGGCGGCGCGGCGCTTCATGGCACGGCGCTCGTCCTCGCTGAGACCACCCCAGACGCCGGAGTCCTGACCGGACTCGAGCGCCCACTGCAGACACTGCTCGATCACCGGGCAGCGGCGGCAGACAGCCTTGGCTTCCTCGATCTGCAGCAGCGCAGGACCGGTGTTGCCGATGGGGAAGAAGAGCTCGGGGTCTTCCTCGCGGCAAACGGCGTTGTGACGCCAGTCCATGGCTGCTACCTCTCCGTGGTTATTACGTGCAAGTTGCTTGTGAATGTGAACGCTTTCACGAAACCCTCAACAAGTGAAGGGCCGACCACCAGATGGACTGGCGTGGTCCTTGGGATTGAGGAGGGGTTCCGGCACTTCGTGGGGCCGATGAAGCGGGCCGTCCCGAGCGCCACGTAGAGACTCGCAAACCTCAGCGGCGGATACAACCCCTTCTGGAAAGTTTTTTTTGATTCCTTGGTGTCGACTAGGTCACAGCCGTACTTCCAAGGGGTGGATCCTGGCCTAAACGTTCGAGTGGAAGGACTTTTGCCTTTTCCGCTCACACAATCACACGCAGTGCACGGCGTACGCCTGTGAACGTCACACTCGTGCGCAGTCCGAGGTGGTCACCGTCCATCTGGAGAGGGAGTGGCACCTTCGAATGCAAGGTGAAGTCCGTCAAGTCGTGCAGGGAGACCGCGTGCTTTCCGTGGGGCCCGCGCTCGGGGGACGAAGTGAGCAACTGGGTGCCATACCGGGCAACCGCGGTCGTCGACATCCGGCTGAGACCGAGCACGTCGAGCCCTTTGTCGAACGAGGCCTTGGGCGACGCGTACACCGGGCGATTGACCAGATAGGTCCAGGGCGAGGTGTTGCAGACTATGGACAGCACCAGATCGGTCACCGGATCCGCGTCGGGACGCTCCAATGTGATGGTTCCGTGGCGTCGGTGCGGTTCCCCGAAGAACTGGCGCACCGCCTGGCGCAGGTAAAGGGCGTGTGTGGAACGTCTGCCGAGTTCGCGCTGCTGCTCCACACGCCCGACCACGCCCGCGTCGAAACCGAGGCCCGCGTTGAAGGTGAACCAGCGGGCGGGCACCGCCTCGTCCTCCGTGCCCGGGGTGCCGGCCGCCAGGCCCAGACCGACCGTGCGCTCCCGGCCCTCGCGCAGGGCGTCCAGGAGGGCGCCCGTCGCCTCGACGGCGTCGTTGGGCAGGCCCAGGGCGCGGGCGAACACGTTGGTGGAGCCGCCGGGGACCACGGCGAGGCCCGGGAGGCCCGCCGGGTCGGGGCCGTGGTGCAGCAGACCGTTCACGACCTCGTTCACGGTGCCGTCGCCGCCGAGGGCCACGACCAGTTCGATGTCCTTGCTCTCCGCCGCCTGGCGGCCGAGGTCCCGGGCGTGGCCGCGGTACTCGGTGGTGACCGCCTCGAGCTTCATCTCGCTCGCGAGCGCGTGGATGAGGACGTCGCGCGTACGTGCGCTTGTGGTGGTTGCCGCCGGGTTGACCACGAGAAGTGCACGCATGCGATGCAGGTTACCTACTGGGTGGTACCCGGCCCAGGGCGGACCGGGGGA
This sequence comes from Streptomyces ruber, assembly GCF_014648075.1. GTDB lineage: Bacteria > Actinomycetota > Actinomycetes > Streptomycetales > Streptomycetaceae > Streptomyces > Streptomyces ruber. The sequence continues at coordinate 887,657 of NZ_BMQK01000001.1, forward strand.
TCACGTGGGCGTTCGGGCGTGATGCCGGACACGCGGGGCGCGCGGGCGTGTCCAGGGGCCGGACGGGGCGGTCGTGCGCGGTCGCGGGGGCCCGTGGGTGCGTACGGCCGGGGGCTACCCTTCAGGGGTGAGCGCTGAGCAGAACCGCACCACCCCGGACGACACCCCCGACGGGCCGCGCCCCGGCCGGCTGACCGCGGCGGCGGCGCTGGCCGCCCTGGAGGGAGCCGCCCTGGCCGTGGGCGGCGTCGCCATGCTGGTGGTGGGCGTCGCGGGTGACGCGGCCGACCGCCAGGGGGCCGTCACCGGGGGCGTCACGCTGCTGGTGCTCGCGCTGCTGCCGCTGCTCGCCGCGCGCGGGCTGTTCCTGCGCCGTGCCTGGAGCCGGGGCCCCGCGGTCATCACCCAGATCCTGGCGCTCCCGGTGGCGTACAACCTGCTCCAGTCCGACAGCGTGGCCATCCCGGGCGGCATCGCCCTGGGGGTCGTCGCGGTCGCCGCCCTCGTGCTGCTGGTGAACGCGGAGACGACCCGGGCCCTCGGCATCCGGGCCCCGGGCGAGCGGCAGGACGCGAAGGAGCGGGACACGAAGGAGCGGGACACGAAGTAGCGGGACGGGAGAAGCGGCTCGCGCGGTCCGCTCCCGCCGGCCGGTACCCGCGGCGCGCGGGGACGTGCGCCGCGAGCCGGGGGATCACTCCTCGACCAGGAGCTTCTCCCGGAGCTGGGCCAGGGTGCGGGCCAGCAGACGGGAGACGTGCATCTGGGAGATGCCGACCTCCTGGGCGATCTGCGACTGGGTCATGTTGCCGAAGAAGCGCAGCAGCAGGATGCGCTTCTCGCGGGGCGGCAGGTCCTCCAGGAGCGGTTTGAGCGACTCGCGGTACTCGACGCCCTCCAGCGCCTCGTCCTCCGCCCCCAGGGTGTCCGCCACCGCAGGCGACTCGTCGTCCGTGTCGGGGACGTCCAGGGAGAGCGTCGAGTAGGCGTTCGCCGACTCCAGGCCCTCCAGGACCTCCTCCTCCGAGATCGCCAGCTTCTCGGCCAGCTCGTGGACGGTGGGCGAGCGGCCGTGCTGCTGGGAGAGCTCCGCCGTCGCCGTCGTCAGGGCGAGGCGCAGCTCCTGCAGCCGGCGCGGGACCCGTACGGCCCAGCCCTTGTCACGGAAGTGGCGCTTGATCTCGCCGACCACCGTGGGCGTGGCGTAGGTGGAGAACTCCACCCCGCGGTCCGGGTCGAAACGGTCCACCGACTTGATCAGGCCGATGGTGGCGACCTGGGTGAGGTCGTCCAGCGGCTCGCCGCGGTTGCGGAAGCGGCGCGCGAGATGCTCGACGAGCGGCAGGTGCATGCGGACCAGCTGGTTGCGCAGCTCCGCGTACTCGGCGCTGCCCTGGCTCAGCCCGCGCAGCCGGACGAACATCGCCCGCGCCCCGCTGCGGTCCTGCGGATCGTGCTGCGTGCCCTGCACGCGCTGCTCAGCGTTTCGCTCGTGCTCGCTCATAGTCCCGCCCGCCGTCACCCGACGCCGCCCTTCCGAGGGCGTGGTGCTCCCTGCCGCACCCTCCGGACTCCGTCGTCCGTCGGGGAGCGTCTCGCGCTCCGCGTCGTCGACCGGCCCTGTCCACCGGGCCGCCGCGGCCGCCGCCGGGGACTCGTCCTCCGGGTGCGGCCGGGCCTGCTCGGGGATGCCGTCGACGCCGTCCGCCCAGTGCCGGGGCCCGCCCGGACCGTCCGGTCCCGGGCCGCCGGCCCCGTCGTAGGTGCGCCCCCCGTTCTCGGCGGGCAGTTCCCGTGTGCCGCGCTCTTCGTCCCGCACCGGCCCGTCCCCGTTCCTCACGCCGGGCCGGGGCCCGCGCCGCGCTGTTTGTAGAGGCTGATCGAAACGGTTTTGTCGTCATCGACGGCGGACGACACCTTGCCCGCCAGGGCCGACAGCACGGTCCAGGCGAACGTGTCCCGCGAAGGGGCGTGACCGTCCGTGGTCGGCGCCGAGACAGTGACCTCCAGCGAGTCGTCGACGAGCCGGAAGACACAGCTGAGCACCGAGCCGGGCACGGCCTGCTGCAGCAGGATCGCGCAGGCCTCGTCCACCGCGATGCGCAGGTCCTCGATCTCGTCGAGGGTGAAGTCCAAACGGGCCGCGAGACCGGCCGTGGCCGTACGCAGTACCGACAGGTAGGCACCCGCGGCCGGCAGCCGGACTTCCACGAAGTCCTGGGTCGTGGGCTCGCCTGCGATCTGGGACACCCTCACCTCCAAGGTGGTGCAAGCTTCTTCGGGTCCGAGGGGTCACCCCCCGGGGTAACGCGCTACGTGGTACAGCGGTGACGCTACCGCGCGCAGAAGTTACCTGTCCCGGGGGCCCTGTCCCGCGCTGTCACTCATAGTAATACTATGAATACGCTCGGTGGCTAGGGGTCTGCGGGCTTCAAATAGGAAGAACGCCCGCCGGGTTGACGTACCCGTACGGCGGACCGCCGAACCGTGCCACATGAGCGTGCTCCCGTGTCATCGGTTCCCGACCAGTATGCGTCCCGCACGCGGTGTTCGGACAGGCACGTGGTTCAGACGAGTACGTGGTCGGTGTAGCACCAGCGCCAGCTCTCCCCGGGTTCCATGGTCCGCATGACGGGATGACCGCTGCTCCCGTGGTGCTCGGTCGCGTGCCGGCCCGGGGAGGAGTCGCAGCAGCCGACGTACCCGCACTCGAGACACAGCCGGAGCTGCACCGGATGGGTGCCGTCGGCCAGACACCGCGGGCACGTCTCGCTCAGGGGCGCGGGCTCCGGATCGGGCAGCGCGTCGGCATGCGTGCACTGTTTCATGATTGCCACATTACGACGGGTACGACGGGCGCGCGGAGCACCGCGCGTGATCGACCGGGAGGAGCGCGCATCATGCAGGTACTGCCCTTGCTGTTGCTGGTCGCGGGCAGTGCCGCGGTGGCCGGAGCGGCCCGCCGGGCACCGGTGCCGGCCCCGCTGCTGCTCGTCGCGGCCGGGCTGGCCGTGTCGTTCGTGCCCGGGGTGCCCGAGGTGCCCGCCTACGTGCTCGACCCCCATGTCTTCCTGCCGCTGATCCTCCCCCCGCTGCTGTACACGGCGGCCCTCGACAGTTCCTACCTCGGTCTGCGGGCCGCGCTGCGGCCCGTGGCGCTGCTGTCGGTGGGCTACGTCCTGTTCGCGGCCCTCGCCGTGGGCTGGGCCGCCCACCTGCTCGTGCCCGGGCTGCCGCTGCCCGCCGCACTGGTGCTCGGGGCGGTGGTGGCGCCGCCGGACGCGGTCGCGGCGACCGCCGTCGCACGCCGGGTGGGGCTGCCGTCCCGGATCACCACGATCCTGCAGGGCGAGTCCCTGGTGAACGACGCCACCGCGATCACCGCGTACCGCGTGGCCCTGGCGGCCGCGCTCGGCGAGGGAGCGACCTGGGCGGGCGCGATCGGCGAGTTCCTCCTGGCGGCGATCGGCGGCATAGCGGTCGGACTGCTGCTCATGGTGCCGATCCACTGGCTGCGCACCCGCCTGAGGGAGGCGCTCCTGCTGAACACCCTCTCCCTGCTGATCCCGTTCGTGGCGTACGGGCTCGCCGAATGGGTGCATGCCTCCGGAGTGCTCGCCGTGGTGGTCGTGGGCCTCTACTTGGGGCACCGCAACTGGCAGGTCGACTTCGCGACCCGGCTCCAGGAGGCGGCGGTGTGGCGGATGGTCGCCTTCCTGCTGGAGTCGTCGGTGTTCGCACTCATCGGACTGCAGCTGGCGGTCCTGCTGGAGGGACTCGGCGACTACGAGGCCACGCGGGTCGCCTGGTACGCGGTGGCCGTCTTCCTGGTGGTGGCCGTCTCCCGGTTCGTCTGGGTCTACCCGGCGACCTTCCTGCCCCGGCTGCTGTCCCGGCGCATCAGGGAGCGGGAGGCGAACCCCGGCTGGAAGGGCCCGTTCGTCATCGCCTGGGCAGGCATGCGCGGCGTGGTGTCCCTCGCCATCGCCTTCTCGATCCCCACGACGACGCACGGGGACGGGACGCCCTTCCCCGAACGCGACCTCCTGCTGTTCCTGACCTTCACGACGGTGATCGGCACACTGGTGCTCCAGGGGGTGACCCTGCCCCCGCTGATCCGGCTGCTGAAGCTGCCCGGGCGCGACCCGCAGGCCGAGACCCTCGCCGAGGCCAACGCCCAGGCCCAGGCATCCCTGGAAGCCGAGCGGCGCCTGGAGGAACTGCTCGCGGACGAGCGCAACGCACTGCCGCCGCCGCTGGCCGACCGGCTGCGCGCGGTGCTGGAGCGGCGGCGCAACGCGGTGTGGGAGCGGCTCGGCACGGTGAACCCCGTGACGGGCGAGAGCGTCGACGACACGTACCGCAGGCTGGCGCGCGAGCTGATCGGCGCCGAGCGGGCGGTCTTCGTGAAGCTGCGGGACGCCCGGTACATCGACGACGAGATGCTGCGGACGCTGCTGCGCAGGCTGGACCTGGAGGAGGCGGCGGCTCACCGGGAGACGGCGTAGCCGTCCGCGCCGAACGGTGCCCCCGTGATCACGGCCGCGAGGGCGGTGCCGCGGGGGAAGGCCCCCTCCTCGGCGAGCGTGACGAGCGCGTACAGCGTCTTCGCCACGTAGAGACGCTCGACCGGCAGGCCGTGGCGCTGCTCGAAGTCCGCGGCGAAGGTCTCGAGGGCGGGCGTGGTGCGTGCGTAGCCGCCGAAGTGGAAGCGCTCGTCGAGGGACCAGTCGCCGCGCGGGCCGCCGAACGCGCGTTCCTGGAGGCCGCGTATCTCACCCGGCAGGAAGCCGCCCTTCAGCACGGGGACGCCGAGGACGCGCTGTCCGGCGTCCAGACCCGCGGCCAGGCCCGCCAGGGTGCCGCCGGTGCCGCAGGCGAGGGCGACGACGTCCGCGTGGCCGCGCAGCTCCTCGCCGAGCCGCTCGCAGCCGCGTACCGCCAGGTCGTTGCTGCCGCCCTCGGGGACCACGTGGGCGTCCTCGGCGCCCACGGCACGGAGGATGCCGGACAGCGTCTCCGGGTCGGCCTTGCGGCGGTACGCGGACCGTTCGACGAAGTGCAGCCGCATGCCGTCCGCCGCGCACCGGGCCAGCGAGGGGTTGAGGGGGCGGCCGGCCAGCTCCTGGCCCCGCACCACGCCCACCGTGGGCAGCCCCAGCAGGCGGCCCGCGGCGGCCGTGGCCCGCAGGTGGTTGGAGTACGCCCCGCCGAAGGTGACGACGGTGCGCCCCGCAGCGGCCCGGAGGTTCGGCACGAGCTTGCGCCACTTGTTGCCGACCAGCTCGGGGTGGATGAGATCGTCCCGCTTCAGCGCCAGCCGGAGTCCGTGCCGCGCGAACCGCTCGTCCGCGACCTCCTGAAGGGGGGACGGCAGCCGCGGCTCCAGCGAGGCGAGGGCGGGGCGGTCGGGGTGGTCGGGGCGGGTGGGGCCGTTCACCTGCCCATTGTCGGACATCGGACATGAGGGGGAGGGGTCGGAGGTCCTTCCCCCGGTGCCGCTACTTCAGCCGGGCGTGGACGCGGTCCCTCATCGACGCCATCGTGAAGCCCCGCGGGTCGTTCTTGCCCGGCTGCCACTCCAGGTGGCCGATCACCGATCGGGCCGTCCAGCCGTGGTGGCGGCAGATCGCGGCGGAGACACGCTCGATGGCGTCCAGCTGTGCCTCGGGCCACGGGTCGGCGCCGTCGCCGAGGTTCTCGCACTCGAAACCGTAGAAGTGCCGGTTGCCGTCCGTGTTGGCCTCGTTGTCCGGGGGGAGCGCCTTCTCGGCCACCACCGCTCTCAGCACGTCGTCGTCGCCCAGTCCCGCGTGGTTGGCGCGGCCGTACCCGACGAGGTGGACACGGCCGTCCTTGGTGATGACGCCGTGGCACAGGGGGCCGGGCAGGTCGGAACGGCCGTCCCGGCAGAGCCGGACCGTCCACTCGCTGCCCGACGTCACCGTGTGGTGGATCATCACACCGTTCACCGGGCCCCAGGGACCCTTGTGGTTGCGGTTGTGCCGCTCCCAGTCGCCGACCTCGACGACGGTGACGCCCTCGTTCCTGAGGACGCCGAGGAATCTGCCCGCGGACATGGGTGGAGCCATGACCGCCTCCTTCACGCTGCGCGACGACCGCCGGTCGCGGCCGCCTCGTACCGCGCTTGTACCGCAGCGCGGAGGCGTGGACTCCTCTTTCGTACGATGTATGACCCGAACCGGGCCGCCCGCTCCCCGGTGCTGACGCGCCGGCGCGTCAGCACCGTCAGGAACGCAGGAAACCGTCCCCGTTCGCGGCGATGTGGGCCTCCAGGTCCCGGAGCGCCTGCTGGGTGGCGGCGGGGGAGCCGCCGCCGTGCTGTTCCGCGTAGTACGCCGCGCCGAGCTTCTTCAGCAGTTCGCCTCCGGCGCGCTGGGCCTGCACCTCGTCCAGCTTCTGTCTGCCCTGCGTGAGGCCGCGCTGTGCCTGCTCCTTGGCGCGGTCCAGGAATCCCGCCATGTCCGTCTCCTGTCGAATCGGTCGAAGGGGCCGTCACCGCATCAAACGGGCGGCCGGATCATGGAGTTCCCGCCCTGCCGTACCTCTCGCGCCGGCCGTCACGCCCATCCCCCGGCCCGTCCCGGATCGGCGAGCTCCCCAGTCTGCCCACAGGGCAAATGATCCATTCCCGCTCTTTCGTGTAATAGCACGAGCTCGACACGTGCTGGGAGGCTGGTCCGCGCGATCGGCGCACCACCGCGCGAGATCAGTGCACGACCGGAGAGGCGTTCCGATATGTCGGTAGGCGATGAGGTCCGCACGGAACAGGAGAAGCCGCAGCAGAGTCTCGGCACCTCCGCCGCACGGAACCTGGCCACGACCACCAAGTCCGTTCCCCAGATGCAGGAGATCAGCTCGCGCTGGCTGCTGCGCATGCTGCCGTGGGTCGACGTACAGGGCGGCACGTACCGGGTGAACCGGCGGCTCAGCTACGCGGTCGGTGACGGCCGTGTCACCTTCGTGAAGACCGGTGACCAGGTCACCGTGATCCCCGCGGAGCTCGGCGAACTGCCGGCCCTGCGGGGGTACGACGACAAGGAGGTACTGGACGAGCTCGCCCGCCGATGCGAACAGCGGGAGTTCCAGCCCGGCGCGGTGATCGCCGAGTTCGGCGGCCCGGCCGAGGAGGTCTTCCTGCTCGCGCACGGCAAGGTGGAGAAGGTCGGCACCGGCCCCTACGGGGACGACGCGGTCCTCGGGGTGCTCGCCGACGGAGCCTACTTCGGTGACCGGGCGCTCCTGGACCCGGACGCCGTCTGGGAGGAGACGGCCCGCGCCGTCACCGCGTGCACCGTCCTCGTGCTGCCCCGCCGGTCCGTCGACCAGGTCGCGGAGCGCTCCGCCACCTTGCGCGGCCATCTGGAGAGCCGGCGGTCCGTCCCCGAGCAGCGCACCAACAAGTACGGCGAGAAGGAGATCGAGCTGGCGGCCGGCCACAGCGGCGAGCCGGACATCCCGCACACGTTCGTCGACTACGAGGGCGCGCCGCGCGAGTACGAACTGAGCGTCGCCCAGACGGTGCTGCGGGTCCACACGCGCGTGGCCGACCTGTACAACAAGCCCATGAACCAGACGGAGCAGCAGCTCCGGCTGACCGTGGAGGCGCTGAAGGAGCGGCAGGAGCACGAACTCGTCAACAACCGGGAGTTCGGGCTGCTCAGCAACTGCGAGTACGACCAGCGGATCCAGCCGCACGACGGTGTGCCGAGCCCCGACGACATGGACGAACTGCTCACCCGCAGGCGTGCGTCCAAGCTGTTCCTCGCCCATCCGCGGGCGATCGCCGCGTTCGGCCGCGAGTGCAACAAGCGCGGGCTGGTGCCGGAGAGCATCGACGTCGGCGGCAACCGCATCCCCGCGTGGCGCGGTGTGCCGATCTTCCCGTGCAACAAGATCCCGATCACCGACGCCAGGACGACGTCGATCATCTGCATGCGCACCGGCGAGGAGGACCAGGGCGTCGTCGGGCTGCGGCAGTCGGGCGTTCCGGACGAGATCGAGCCGAGCCTCTCCGTGCGCTTCATGGGCATCAACGAACAGGCGATCATCAAGTACCTGGTGACGGCCTACTACTCGGCGGCCGTCCTGGTGCCCGACGCGCTCGGCGTCCTGGAGAACGTCGAGATCGGCCGCTGGGGGTGACCGGACGCCAGGCCCGGCGCCGTGTTCCCGCCCTCAGGGGCGGGTACACCCTGGACGTACGCGCCCAGCGACAGCGGAAAGGCCACCGTCCGCCGACTCTCCAAGGTGATCCATGGGTGAGTTCATGACGGAGACGAAGCACAGCCCGGCCGGTCCACGGGAACGGCTGAACCCCCTCACGGGTGCCTCGCGCCCGGCGGACGCCACCGGTGCGGCCGGTGACGGCGGGGGGCTCGCGCAGGAGGCCGCCGGGACGGAGGAAGCCGACGGACCGGCGGAGGCGCCGGATCCCTCCCTGGCGCAGGAGGCGGCGGACACACTGGAGCGGGCACGGGCGTCGGTCGACCCCGAGCTGCGCCGCGCCGTCGAGTCACTGCCGGGTGCGATGCGGCGGATCGCGCGCTATCACTTCGGCTGGGAGCACGTGGACGGCACCCCGGCCGCGGGCAACGGGGGCAAGGCGATACGCCCCGCGCTCGTGCTGTCCGCGGTCGCGGCGCTCGGCGGGCCGCAACCCGCTGCCGTGCCCGCCGCCGCGGCGGTGGAACTGGTCCACAACTTCACGCTGCTGCACGACGACGTGATGGACCGGGACGTCACCCGCAGGCACCGGGCCACGGTGTGGACCGTGTTCGGCGACGCCGACGCCATCCTCACCGGTGACGCCCTCCAGGCCCTGGCCCAGCGGCTGCTCGCCGAGGACCCGCACCCGGCGTCCGCGGCCGCCGCCGCCCGGCTGGCCGCCTGTGTGATCGAACTGTGTGCCGGCCAGCAGGTGGACACCGCGCTCGCTCGCAGCGGCCCCGACGAGGTCACGCTCGACGAGGTGCTCGCCATGGCGGAGGCCAAGACGGGGGCGTTGCTGGGGTGCGCCTGCGCGGTGGGCGGGCTGTACGCAGGAGCGGCCGCGGAGGACGTCGACGCGCTGGACGCCTTCGGCCGCGAGGCGGGTCTCGCCTTCCAGCTCATCGACGACGTGATCGGCATCTGGGGGGATCCGGGCCGTACCGGCAAGCCGGCCGGGGCGGACCTCGCGGCCCGTAAGAAGTCGCTGCCGGTCGTTGCCGCGCTCACCTCGGGCACTCCGGCGGCGGACGAGCTCGCCGCGCTCTACCGGCTGCCGTACGAGGAGGGTGATCTGGAGCGCACGGTGCTCGCCGTGGAGCGCGCGGGCGGCCGGGACTGGGCCCAGTCGCAGGCGGCCGACCGCATGGCCCACGCGATGCACGAACTCTCCCGCGCGGTCTCCGACCCGGAGGCCGCGGGCGAACTCCTCGCCCTGGCGGAGTTCGTGACGCGGCGCACCAACTGAGCGCCGGGGCCCCGCCCGGTGCCGTCGGCTCCCGGGACCCGGCGCCGTCGGTTCCCGGAGTCACCGGGCGCGCCCCCGCCCGCTTCCGCACGCGGTGCCGCGCCCCCGACCGCGCGCGTTCCGCCCCTCGTGTCCCGATCTGTTGTCGTACCCGCCCATTAGGCTGCAACCGCCGGACACGCGCAGCATGTTGGAAGGGCGGACACCATGGGCGTGAGAATCCGCACGGCGGACCAGCACGACCACGAGACGGTCACCTGGCTCCTCGACCGGGCGTTCGACGACGATCCGGTGAGCGTCTGGCTGTTCCCCCAGGCGGGGCACCGCCGGACCACGCATCCCCGGCTGATGGCCGCCTTCGTCGACATGGTGCTGGCCCGGGGGCGCATCGACATCACCGAGGACGGCACCGCCTGCGCGCTGTGGCTGTCCGTACCGGCGGGAAAGGGCGAGGGGGGCGAGGAAGCGGCCGACGACCCCGCGCAGTTGCGCGCGGCGCTCGACCCGGACAACGAACGCATGGAGCTGGTCGGCAGGCTGACCAGCGAGGCCCACCCGGAGGGTCGTGCCCACGAGTACCTGTGGCTGATCGCGGTGGCGCCCGAGTGCCAGGGCGAGGGCCTCGGCACGGAACTCCTCCGGTCCGTGCTCGACCGCTGCGACCACGACGGGGTGCCGGCCTATCTCGAGGCGAGCAACGTGCGCAGCCGCACGCTGTACGAACGGCTCGGCTTCGTCTTCGGGGGCCGTACGGTCGACCTGCCGGACGGTCCCCCGATGTGGCCGATGTGGCGCGAGCCGCGGATCCCGGCCCGCGGCCCGTCCGCCCCCGTACGGAGCGCGGGCGCCGGACCGGGCCTCGCCCTACCCTGAGGGCATGGACAGCAACGAGCAAGCCTGTCCCGTCTGCGGACAGCCCGTGGCGATGGTGGTACGGCGGCGCAAGACGCTCGGCGCCTTCGTGCCCGTCTGGGGTCCCGGTGACTGCCGGAACCCGGAGTGCGGCGCGCACACCGAGCCGGCCGGGGGAGACGCCCGGAAGCGGTCCCGGGAGCGGGCGGCGGAGGACATCGGTGAGGCGCCCGGGGAGCACGCGCTGTAGCGGGTGCGCGGGTGTGCGGCGGAACCGTGGGCCGAGAGCCGGGAAGCGGGGGCGAGCACGTGGAGAGGAGGGGCGGTGACACACGGGGACGGCGAAGGGGCCCGGCCGAGGTGTCGGCCGGGCCCCTCCCCGGAGGTCCGCGGACCCGCGAGGGTGCACCACTCGCCGGTCGTCGCGGAGCGGGCTCCGGTCAGGCCTTCTTGGTCTCCCAGAAAATCTTGTCGATCTGGGCGATGTAGTCCAGTGCCTTCTGGCCGGTCGCCGGGTCGGTCGACGCCTTCGCGGCCGACAGGGCCTTGAGGGTGTCGTTGACCAGCTGGTGCAGCTCCGGGTACTTCTCGAAGTGCGGCGGCTTGAAGTAGTCGCTCCACAGCACGGAGACGTGGTGCTTCGCGAGCTCCGCGCGCTGCTCCTTGATGATGGTGGCGCGCGTCTGGAAGTGCGGGTCGTCGTTGGCCGCCATCTTCTCCTGGGTGGCCTTCACCGACTCCGCCTCGATGCGGGCCTGGGCCGGGTCGTACACACCGCAGGGCAGGTCGCAGTGCGCGCTGACCTTGACCTTAGGCGCAAACAGGCGGGAAAGCATGTAGCTGTCCTTCCTCGTGATCGTCTTCTCAGGTGCGACATTACTCCGTGGGAGACGCGATTTCGCGAGTGCCCCCGGCGGCTTAGGACAAAAGTCCGGGGTCAGACTGGGACTGGTGGAGGAACGGACCGGGGAGGTGCCGGGGATGCCGGAGCTGTCGCAGGAGACCGAGCGTGCGAGGGCCCTGCTGCCCTTCGGGGTGGCGGAGGTCACGGGTCCGTCGATGGTGCCCACGCTGCGGCACGGGGACCGTCTCCTCGTCCACTACGGGGCGCGCGTGCGGGTCGGCGACGTGGTCGTGCTGCGGCATCCGTTCCAGCAGGACCTGCTGGTGGTGAAGCGGGTCGCCGAGCGGCGCGAGGGCGGCTGGTGGGTGCTCGGCGACAACCCGTACGCGGGCGGGGACAGCACCGACTACGGCACGGTGCCCGAGGACCTCGTCGTCGGCACGGTGCGCCTGAGGTACCGGCCGCGGAGCGGGTCTCAGTTCTCGCCGGTCGCGCTCGTGCGCTGGCTGTTCTCGTCGGTGCGGCTCGTGTTCGCCGACCGGTCGGCCTCCAGGCGTTTGCGGGCGCGGTAGGCGGCCACGTTGGCGCGGGTCGCGCAGCGGTCCGAGCAGTAGCGCCGGGAGCGGTTGGTGGAGGTGTCCAGGTAGGCGTTGCGGCACGGTGCGGCCTCGCACAGGCCGAGCCGGTCCACGCCGTACTCGGTGAGGTGGAAGGCCAGTCCCATCGCGGCGATCGCCGCGTACCCGGCGGTCGCGTTGGACGGGTGGTCCGCCAGGTGCATGTGCCACAGCGGGCGTCCGTCGTCGTCCCGGAAGTCGTGGCCGGAGATCTGCGGGCTCACCGGGAACTCCAGTAGCAGCGAGTTCAGCAGGTCCACCGCAAGGGTCTCGTCCCCGCCGTCCGCGGCCTCGAAGACGGCGCGCAGCCGGCCCCGGACCGAGCGGAAGCGGGTGACGTCGGCGTCGGTGGCGCGGCGGGCCGCCGACTGGTTGCCTCCGAAGAGGTCGCGGACGGCCCCCACCGAGGTGAGCGTGTCGGTGCCCCGGAGTGGTTCCTCGGTGTTGACGAGACGGACGGCGTAATCCGAGTAATAGGCCAGTTCCACTTGTAGTCCTTACGAGGGGGCTCTATCGTCGTGCGTACGAGGTAAGTAACGGTTGAAGGCGCTTTCAGGGTATTACGCGGTCCGGTGCGTCACCCGGACGGCACGGACAGCGCGTGCGGCGTTGACGAGAGGGCTTGCATTGACCACCTCCACCCCCCGACCCACCGGCACCGACTGGCACGCCTGGCAGGAGAGCTGGGACCGGCAGCAGGAGTGGTACCTCCCCGACCGCGAGGAGCGGTTCCGGGTGATGCTGGACATGGTCGAGGCGTTCGCCGGGACCGCGCCCCGCGTCCTCGACCTCGCCTGCGGCACGGGAAGTATCACGGCCAGACTGCTCGCCCGGTTCCCAGAGGCGACCAGCACGGGCGTCGACCTCGACCCGGCCCTCCTCACGATCGCCGGGGGGACCTTCGCCGACGACCCGCGGGTCTCGCTCGTGACGGCCGACCTCACCGACCCCGCGTGGGTGAGCCGGCTGCCGTACGACTCGTACGACGCGGTGCTCACCGCGACCGCCCTGCACTGGCTGCGCACCGAACCCCTCGCGGCCCTCTACGGTCAGGTCGCGGACCTCGTCCGCGACGGCGGTGTCCTGATGAACGCGGACCACATGCCCGACGGGAACACCCCCCGGATCGACGCGGCCGAGCGCGCCCACCGCCACGCGCGCATGGAGCGCGCCAAGCGGGACGGCGCGCTCGACTGGGCCGAGTGGTGGCGGCTGGCCGCCGAGGACCCGGTCCTCGCCGGGCCCACCGCGCGCCGCTTCGAGATCTACGGGGAACACGCGGAGGGCGACACCCCGTCCGTCGACTGGCACACCCGCACGCTGCGGGAGGCGGGCTTCGCGGAGGCGCGGCCGGTGTGGCGCTCGCCGTCGGACGCGCTGGTGCTGGCGGTCAAGTAGCGGGAGCGCGCGGTATTCACGGGGGAGACGCGCGTGACGGGCGGGCGGTACGGGCAGAGGCGGTACAGCGGTCGTGGTACCACCCCGGTCCGTACCACTGCCGTCCGTACCGCCCCTGTCCGTGCGGGCCCTCGCGGGCACCTGTCGTCAGAGCACCTTCGACAGGAACGACTTCGTGCGCTCCTGCTGCGGGTCGGTCAGGACGTCACGCGGGTTGCCGGACTCGACGACCACACCGCCGTCCATGAAGACGAGGCTGTCGCCGACCTCACGGGCGAAGCCCATCTCGTGGGTGACGACCACCATCGTCATGCCGGACTCGGCGAGGTCGCGCATGACGTCGAGGACGTCGCCGACCAGCTCCGGGTCGAGGGCCGAGGTCGGCTCGTCGAAGAGCATGAGCTTCGGGTCCATCGCGAGCGCCCGGGCGATCGCCACGCGCTGCTGCTGGCCGCCGGAGAGCTGCGAGGGGTAGTTGCCCGCCTTGTCGGCGAGGCCGACGCGTTCCAGCAGCTCCGTGGCCCGCTCCCGGGCCCTGGCCTTGGCCGTGCCCTTGACCTGGACCGGTGCCTCCATGACGTTCTCGACGGCCGTCATGTGCGGGAACAGGTTGAAGCGCTGGAAGACCATGCCGATGTCCCGGCGCTTGAAGGCCACCTCGCTGTCCTTGAGCTCGTACAGCTTGTCGCCCTTCTGGCGGTAGCCGACCAGCTCGCCGTCGACGTAAAGACGTCCGGCGTTGATCTTCTCGAGGTGGTTGATACACCTGAGGAAGGTGGACTTGCCGGAGCCGGAGGGACCGATGAGGCAGAACACCTCGCCGGTCCGCACCTCCAGGTCGATGCCCTTGAGGACCTCGACGGATCCGAAGGACTTGTGGACGCCCTCGGCCTTCACCATGGCGGGGGCGGCGGCCGGGGCGGCCGTGGTGGACGAGGCCCCGGTGGGGGACTGCGTCATGCCGTGACTCCCTTCGGGCGGCGCGCGGGCAGGACGGCGGCCCTGAAGCGCTGGAACGGGGTCGGCGGCAGGGTGCGGCTGGAGCCGCGGGCGTAGTACCGCTCGATGTAGTACTGCCCGACGCTCAGGATCGAGGTCATGATCAGGTACCAGGCGGCGGCGAGGAAGTACATCTCCACCGAGGAGCCCGCGTTCTGGCCGATGTCCTGCGCCTGTTTGAACAGGTCGAGGAACTGCACCGCCGAGACGAGCGAGGTCGTCTTCAGCATGTTGATGACCTCGTTGCCCGTGGGCGGCACGATCACGCGCATCGCCTGCGGGATCACGATCCGGCGCAGCGTCTTCACATGGCTCATGCCCAGCGCGTGCGACGCCTCGGTCTGGCCCTCGTCGACCGAGAGCAGACCGGCGCGGCAGATCTCCGCCATGTACGCGGCCTCGTTGAGGCCCAGGCCGAGCAGCGCCGTCAGCAGCGGCGTCATGAAGGACGACCAGTAGTCCTTGTAGATCGGGCCGAGGTTGATGTACTCGAAGACCAGGCCCAGGTTGAACCAGACGAACAGCTGGACCAGGACCGGGGTGCCGCGGAAGAACCAGATGTAGAACCACGCGATCGACGAGGTCACCGGGTTCTTCGACAGGCGCATCACGGCGAGCACGATGCCGCCCACGATGCCGATGAGCATCGAGAGGATGGTGAGCTGGAGGGTGTTCCAGACACCGTCGAGGATGCGGTCGTCGAAGAAGTACTCGGGTATCGCGTCCCAGTTGATCTTGCCTTGCGCGAAGGCGTAGACGACGGCGCCCAGCAGGGCCAGCGCGACGGCCGCGGACACGTACCGCCCCGGGTGCCGGACGGGGACGGCCTTGATGGCCTCCGGTCCGGCGGGAGGTGTCACATCGGCGCAACCGTCCGTCTTGTTGACGTCAACAGTCATGGGTGGTGCCTCTCATAGCCTCGTGCCTCACAGCCTCTTGGCTCATGGCCAGATTCGGGCGGGCGGGCTCAGGAGCCACCGTTGATCTTCACTTCGGTGATCGCGCCGTCCGCGACGCCCCACTTGTCGACGATCTTCTGGTACTCGCCGTTGTCGATGATCGCCTGCACGGCGGCCTGCAGGGCGTCACGCAGCTCGGTCTTGTCCTTGGCCACGGCGATGCCGTACGGGCCCGCCTCGACCTGGTCGCCGACGATCTCGAAGTAGGCGCCGTCACCGGCGTTCTTCACCGAGTACGCGGCGATCGGGAAGTCGGCGGAGACGACGTTCGCGCCCTTGGAGCGCATACGGGTCTCGGCCTCGGGATTGGTGGGGAAGTCCTCGATCTTCAGTTCCCCCTTGCCGTCCTCCGTACACTTCTTCGCCTGCTCCTTGGCGAGGTCGTGGGAGAAGGTGTTGCGCTGCACGGCCATGGTCTTGCCGCACAGGTCGTCCCAGGTCTTGATGCCTTGGTCGTCGCCCTTGTTGGTGTAGAGCGAGACACCCGCCGTGAAGTAGTCGACGAAGTCGACGCCGTCGCCGACCTTCTTGCCGGTGTCGGCGTCGACGCCCTCCTGGCGCTCCTTGGTGTCGGTCATGGCCGACATGGCGATGTCGTAGCGGTTGGAGGCGAGACCGGTGATCAGGGTGTCGAACGTGGCGTTCTGGAACTCGAACTTCACACCGAGCTGCTTGCCCAGCGCCTCGGCGATGTCGGGGTCGATGCCGACGACGTCGCCCTTGTCGTCCTTGAACTCGACCGGTGCGTACGCGATGTCCGAGCCGACACGGAGGACGCCCTTGGCGCGGATGTCGGCGGGCAGCCTGTCGGCGAGCGGGGCCGCGTTCGCGCTGCCGCTCGCCGGGTTGCCGTCGCCGCCGTTGCCGGCGTCGTTCTTCGTCTGGTCACCGCAGCCGGTGAGCAGCAGGGCGCCTGCGACCGCTATCGCGCCGGCCGCGGCCGTCCGGGAGCGCATGGAGGTCGGGCGGCGGGTGATGCCTGCGGTCATGGTGGTGTCCTCCGGCGGGGTGGGTGGGCTCGGCGGGGTGTGTGGTTCCGGCGAGGTGGGTGAGGGACGCCGGACCTGCCGAACGGTCGTGTCGTGGGGTCGGCGTCAGCACACGTCATCGGGCGCCGCGACCTGAAGTGATTACGGCATCTTGCCATTCGGACTGGGGCGTTCAAGCGATCTGATATGTCAAAAATGGATAACGGGTGACCGGTGACGGCCTTACGGGGCTCCGGTGCGCCGCGGGGCGTGCGTGACCGGTCGCGAACTCGGTTGCCACCGAGTGGGGTTGGTCACGAACCGGGGCGGTCGCGAGCCCGGTCGACGCGGTCGTTGTGGACCATGTCACGAACCCGCCGGGCGGTTTTGGCATATCCGGCCAAGAGAGCTGTCGTCGGCGTGTGACCTTTGCGTTGTGGACTCGTCGGCGGTGCCGTCCGTCCGGTAAGAAGGTTGCTTACACCCCTCATCCGGGGCTCAGGGCGCGTGTGCGGCGCGCCCGTCGCGCTCGTGTCCGTACGTCTCGGCCATCCGCCCGTGCGTATCGGCCTTTCGGGCATTGCGCGGTCCCAACCACTCCCTGACCGGGAGCGGCCACCCTCACACCATGAATACCTAAGGGGTAAATCAAAGTGGCAGCGGAGATTGTCAATCCTCGCACCGAGAACAGTGGTAATGCCCAGGAAGGCGGGGCGGAGCCCCTGGATTCCTTCGACCCGGCCTTCGCCCTCCACCGCGGCGGCAAGATGGCCGTGCAGGCCACCGTGCCCGTCCGGGACAAGGACGACCTGTCCCTCGCGTACACGCCCGGTGTCGCCCGTGTGTGCACCGCCATCGCGGAGCAGCCGGACCTCGTTCACGACTACACCTGGAAGTCCTCCGTCGTCGCCGTGGTGACGGACGGCACGGCGGTGCTCGGGCTCGGTGACATCGGGCCGCAGGCTTCCCTGCCCGTGATGGAGGGCAAGGCGATCCTGTTCAAGCAGTTCGGCGGCGTGGACGCCGTTCCGATCGCGCTGGACTGCACGGACGTCGACGAGATCGTGGAGACCGTGGCCCGGCTGGCGCCGTCGTTCGGCGGGGTCAACCTGGAGGACATCTCGGCGCCCCGGTGCTTCGAGATCGAGCGCCGGCTGCAGGAGCGGCTGGACATCCCCGTCTTCCACGACGACCAGCACGGCACGGCGGTCGTGACGCTGGCCGCGCTGCGGAACGCCGCGCGGCTGTCGGGGCGGGAGCTGGGCGACCTGCGTGCGGTGATCTCGGGCGCGGGCGCGGCCGGGGTGGCCATCGCCAAGATGCTCGTCGAGGCCGGTGTCGGTGACGTCGCGGTCGCGGACCGCAAGGGTGTCGTGTCGGCCGACCGGGACGACCTGACGCCGGTCAAGCGGGAGATCGCCGGACTCACCAACAAGGCCGGGCTGACCGGGTCGCTGGAGTCGGCGCTCGCGGGTGCGGACGTCTTCATCGGGGTCTCCGGCGGTACGGTGCCGGAGGCGGCGGTGGCGTCGATGGCCGAGGGGGCGTTCGTGTTCGCCATGGCCAACCCGAACCCCGAGGTGCACCCCGAGGTCGCGCACAAGTACGCGGCGGTCGTCGCCACCGGGCGGTCCGACTTCCCGAACCAGATCAACAACGTGCTCGCGTTCCCCGGGATCTTCGCCGGGGCGCTGCAGGTGCGGGCCTCCCGGATCACCGAGGGGATGAAGATCGCGGCGGCCGAGGCGCTGGCTGCGGTCGTGGGTGACGATCTGGCTGCCGACTATGTCATTCCGTCGCCGTTCGACGAGCGGGTGGCGCCGGCCGTGACGGCTGCGGTGGCCGCGGCGGCCCGTGCCGAGGGTGTGGCTCGACGGTGAGGCGTTGCCGGAGCGGTCGGTTCGGTCGGGCCGGTTGGTTCGGTCGGGCCGGTCGGTTCGGCCGGTAGGTCGGTTCGGTCGGGCCGGTCGGTTCGGCCGGTGAGCCGGTATGTGGTTGGGCTTGGGTCTCGTCCGTTCGTGTGGGCGGGGCCCTCGTCTTTTCGTGCGTGCCGGGGGTGGGCGCCTGCTGTTCGGGGTGGGGCGGGTGCGCGCCGGGGGTGTCCGTGCCCGGTCCGGCGGGCTGTCCGCCTGGGGAGGGCGGCCGGTGGTCCGCGCCGGCCGCTGCGCGCGGGCACCCCCCGGCACGCCCCCTTCCCGCCGTACGCGGCTGCCGCGCCGTCGGGCTGTCGGTGTTCCGCCCCGCGCGGGGTGCGTGTCACAGGGACGGCGGGTTCCCCCGGGTGGGGGCGGGTCCCTAGGGTCGGAGCCATGTTCGCTGCTTACGCTGCTCGAATCGACCGTGACGAGCCCCTGCGAGGGCTTGAGTTGGGGGAGCGTCCGGCTCCCGTGGACCGGCCTGGCTGGACGACCGTGAGGGTGCGGGCGGCCTCGCTCAACCACCATGACCTGTGGTCGCTGAAGGGCGTCGGGCTCGGTGAGGACAAGCTGCCGATGATCCTCGGGTGCGACGCGGCCGGCGTCGACGAGGACGGCAACGAGGTCGTGCTGCACTCGGTGATCGGACAGAGCGGTCACGGGGTGGGACCCGATGAGCCCCGGTCCATTCTGACCGAGCGCTACCAGGGCACGTTCGCCGAGGCGGTGTCGGTGCCCCGGTGGAACGTGCTGCCGAAACCCGCTGAGCTGTCGTTCGAGCAGGCCGCCTGTCTGCCCACGGCCTGGCTGACGGCGTACCGCATGCTGTTCACGAACGCGGGGGTACGGCCGGGGGACTCGGTGCTGGTGCAGGGCGCCGGTGGGGGTGTCGCCACGGCCGCGATCGTGCTGGGCAGGGCCGCGGGGCTACGGATCTTCGCGACCAGCCGTGACGAGGCCAAGCGGAAGAGGGCCGTGGAGCTGGGGGCCGTCGAGGCGCTGGAGCCGGGGGCGCGGCTGCCGCAGCGGGTCGATGCCGTGCTGGAGACGGTGGGCGCCGCCACCTGGTCCCACTCCGTCAAGTCGCTGCGGCCCGGGGGGATCCTCGTCATCTCGGGGGCCACCAGCGGTGACCGGCCTGCCCATGCGGAACTGACCCGGATCTTCTTCCTGGAGCTGAAGGTGGTCGGTTCCACGATGGGCACGAAGGACGAGCTGGAGGACCTGCTGTCCTTCTGCGCGGCCACCGGGGTGCGGCCCGTGATCGACGAGGTGCTGCCGCTGGACCGGGCGCGGGAGGGCTTCGAGCGGCTGGAGGCCGGTGATGTGTTCGGGAAGATCGTGCTGACGGGGGTCTGAGGTGGGGGGAGGGCAGGGGGCCGAGGGCGGGTGTGCCTCCCCCGGCCCCTCCTCCCGCTTCTCTCACCCCTTGGGTGCCCGCAGGGTGGCTCCGATGTGGGCCGCTGCCGTGGAGAGGTGACGACGGGCGTCGCGGAGCTGGTCCTCCGTGATGCCGTGGTCGCGGGCCGCGTCGCGGATGTCGTCGCGGAAGCGGTCCAGCAGGCGGTCCAGGTCGCGTGCGGGGTCTCCGGTGGAGGGCTCGTGGGCCCAGGCGGGTTCGTATGTGCCGGGGAAGTCCTCCGGGGTGGTGGAGTAGTCGGGTCCGCCGTCCGTGTCGGTGGGGCGTTGTTCGTCCGTGCGGCCGAAACCGAAGTCCTTGCCGAAGCCCCTCCCGAACTCGCCGAACTCCTTGGCCAGTTCGGTGATGCCCTCCCGTACGCCGGTCGGCCAGTCGCCCTGGGTGAAGTGGTGCTGGACCTGCTCCTGGACGCGCTGGGCGATGCGCTGCAGCTCCTCCTGGGCCTGGCCGCGGGCCCACTCCTGGGCCTCCTTGGCCTGGCGCCGGGCGCGCTGGGCCTCCTCGCGGGCCCGCCGGCTCTCGTCCTTGGCGCGCCGGGCCTGCTCCTTCCACTCCTGCCTCACCCGCCGCATCTCCTCCTTCGCCGCGCGCCAGGCATCCTTGTCGGTGTGGTCCGGACCGGTGTCGCCCAGCGGGCCGTGCTCCCCGTTGCCGTCCCGGGAGCTCTGCCGGGCCTTCGAGGCGGCCGCGCGCATCTCGCGGCGCAGATCGCCCGCCGCGCCGCGGACGTCGGCACGGATCTCGGCGGCCAGTTCGGCCACCGACTCGCGGATCTCCAGCTCCAGGTCGGCCAACTCGCCCTGCCGCTCGGACAGTTCCGCGCGGCCCGCGTCCGTGATCGCGTACACCTTGCGGCCGCCCTCGGTGGTGTGCGTGACCAGCCCCTCGGCCTCCAGCTTGGCCAGGCGCGGGTAGACGGTGCCCGCCGACGGCGCGTACAGGCCCTGGAAGCGCTCCTCCAGGAGGCGGATCACCTCGTAGCCGTGGCGCGGGGCTTCGTCCAGCAGTTTCAGCAGGTAGAGGCGGAGGCGTCCGTGGGCGAAGACGGGGGGCATGTCAGAGCACCTTCTTGTCGGTCGGACCTGGGGACGCGGTGTCACCGGGCGCGGCGGGCCCGGTCTTCGGGGCGGTGTCCGGTGCCGCGTCCCATGGCTCGTCCTCCGCGGGGGGCCTGCGGAGGAGGGCGATCGAACCCGAGACGGTCGTCGCCCTCAGGCGGCCCGTACCCGTGCCCAGGCGGCCGGTGATCCTGTGGGCGCCCCAGGGGCCGTGCACCCGGAGGCCGTCGAAGGCGTTGGAGATCGTGCCGCTCGCGGTGTTGGCCTCGACCTCCGCGTCCGTGGGGTGGGGGAGCCGGACGGCGATCTCGCCGGAGACGCTGGTGAGGCCGACGTCCGCCGGGCGGCCCGTCGGGTCGAGGTCGAGGACGATCGAACCGCTCACCGATTCGGCCTGCACGGTCGGGCAGGACCCCTCGATGACGGTCAGGTCGCCGGAGACGGAGCTCAGCCGCAGGTCACCGGTGACGCCCTGGGCCTCCACGGCGCCCGAGACGGTGGTCGCGCGGACCGGGCCGGACAGACGCACCAGGGTCGTGTCGCCCGAGAAGCCCTTGACCTCCGTGCGCCCGTCCATCCCGGAGACGACGGCGGTGGCGCCGATCACGCCCACCTCGACCCGCGTACGGGCGGGGACGGCGAGCGTCACCAGGGCATTGCGGCGCCGGCCCTTGCCGTCGAGCCACTTGAGGAGGCCCTTCCAGGGGAGGTCGTCGTACGCCACGGTCAGCGTGCCGTCCTCGTACGTCACGGTCAGGGGCGGGCCCTCGACGTCGGACACCTCCAGGCGGGCGGGGCCCTCGTCGGTGCCTACGACGTTCACCGTTCCGTTGACGACGCGCACGTGGAGTGTCGTCACGGGGTCGTCGAACGTGAGCTTCCGTGGCTCGGCGACGGACCACTCGGACATGGTGCTGACCTCCTCGGCGGGGTGCACGGCACGGTGGGCGGGTGTCGTCGGGCCATGGGAGACGAGGCGTGGAGCCGCGTGGAGCCATGAGCCGAGTGACGCGCCATATCGTGTCTTTCGGTATTCACGATATATCGCGGTTCCGGGTTGTCAAGGCGTGGCGGGGTCCGGTTGCCGGTGGATGGCGGTCGGGAGTTGGGATGAATGCGGGCAAATCGCCCGAGCTCGGCACGCCGGTGTCGCTGGGTGGCGGGGTACGGCCCGCGGCTGAGCGGTCGGGGCGCGGCGGTCCGCGTCACGGGCGGTGGCGGGATCCGCTCACTCGTCGTCGTCCTCGTCGTCCAGCCGTGCCAGCCATGTCGCGAGGCGCTCCACCGGTACCTCGAAGTCCGGGTTCAGGTCGACGAACGTCCGCAGCTGCTCGGCGAGCCACTCGAAGGTGACCTCCTCCTCGCCGCGCCGCTTCTCCAGCTCCTCGATGCCGCGGTCGGTGAAGTACATGGGTGGTGCTCCGTCGGGTCGGTGGAGGGTGGAGGCCCTTCCTCGCGGGAAGAACTCTTCCCTCACGGGAAGTAGGGGTGGAGGCTTCCGGTGGGGAGAGCCAGGGAAAAGGATAGGCCGCACGCGCGGGCCCCGAGGGGCCGCGCGCGTACGGGCCACCGCACACGGAGCCCGCGCGCCGGGCCCGCGAGGCCGTGGGGGCGTGGGGGAGACGGGGGAGTGCCATGGGGGACGAAGAGACACGCGTCACGCGCATCGCGATGCCGGACGGAACGCCGGTGTGGGCGCGGATCTCCGGGGCCGAGGAGCTGGCCGTGCCGTCCGGGGAGCTGTCGTACACGGACGTGGGGTTCACCGACCGGGTGGAGGCGCACGTCGAGAGCCTGCAGTCGGTCGTCACCGGCGTCGCCCGCTCACTGGCCGTGCCGCTGCGCGCGGTGCGGCCGGACGAGGTCAGCGTCGAGTTCGGGATCGAACTGACGGCGAAGGCCGGCAAGGTCGTCGGACTGCTCGCCGACGGCGAGGCCAAGGCCGGCATCAAGGTGACACTGACCTGGAACGGCGGGCCGCCGGACACGGTCGGCACCGACTCGGACGCACCCCCGCCGGGCCCGTGGCACGGAACCCCGGGCCACGGCCCCGGCGGGACGCCCCCTGCCCCGGGCACCGAAGGGCCGTCCGCGGAAGCACCGCAGCCGGCCCCTCGCCCCGGTGCCCGTGGTGACGGCGCACCACCGGGATGCGTGTGCGCGGGCGCGTCCACCGGCGCGTCGGTGCACGGTGGGGTCGGTGGACCGGTCACCGGGAGCGGGGCATGACGGAAGGGCACGCCCGGGGTGCGGGGGACGGGTTCGACGGCGCCCACCGTGCGCTCCGTGAACTCGTCATGGCCGCGACGGTACGCATCCATGGCGCGGGGGCGGGGTATGCCGTCGACCAGCCGGTCACGTTCCTCGGCAGTGGTTTCTTCATCGCGCCGAACTGGGTGCTGACCTGCGCCCACGTGCCGCGGACCGGGGTGGGAGGGGAGGTCACCGTGGTGCACGAGAGAGGGCCGGGGCGTGGTCCGCGTGCCGTGCCCGGCCGGGTGGCCGCCGTCCTGCCCGAGCACGCGACGCCCGACGCCCGCGGTAACTGGCCCGCACCGGACCTCGCGCTGGTGCAGCTCCGCGAGGCCGTCGAACACGACTGCGTGTACGTCTCCGAGCGGCCGGCCGCCTACTACGGGGAGGGCAAGGTCCTGTACGCGGGCTGGACCGTGCTGGACGGCCGGCTCCAGTTCCTGGACGGGCCGCTCTCGGTGCAGGGCAGCCTGGGCGGGTGGACCGCAGGGGTGCAGCTGCGGCTGGGGCACAACGACCTGCCGCGCGGAGTCTCCGGAGGGCCGGTGATCGACCCGGAGCGCGGCGAGGTCGTCGGCGTCCTGAAGTCGAGTGCGGACCGGGGGTACGGGGGCACCTCCACGGGCGTCGAGCAGCTGCGGACGCTGGCCGTGCCGCGGGACGCGGTGCGTGCCGAGCACGACGACCTCTACCAGGCGGTCTTCCACGCCCACGACCGCTACCACCGCGACCGTCAGCGCCATCCCGACTCGGTCCGTCCCACCTGGTCCGACGTCCAGGGACAGCTCGGCGCGCGCCCCGGGCGCACGCTCAGACCCGACGAGCGGGTGCAACTGCTCGGACGGCTCGCGGAGCTGCCGCCCCCGGCCAGCACGCGCCGTCTGCTCGACATCCTGGAGTCACTGCCCGACCAGCAGGCCCCGGTGCCGCTCCCGGCACCGCGCGGCTGGCGCGACGGACTCGGCGCCCTGTACGAGAGCACGCGCGGGCACGGCGCCCTGGAGCTCGTCCTCGACTACGCGACGGAGGCGCTGTTCGCCGGGCTGCCCTCCGCCACGCCCGGCACGCGCGCCGCCGAACAGGCGCTGTGGGAGTGGCTGCGGCAGACCGCGGAGCGCCTCGGTCCGGCGTACCGCCGCCGTCTCGGGCGGCGGAGCGTCGAGTGGCTCCGGCTGCGGCAGAGCGCCGGTACGCCCGGCAGCCAGGTGTCCGCCGGTACCGGAGGACCGTCCGCGGCGTACCGCTCCTCGGCCGCCCCGGGACGGACGGCCGACGCACAGGCGCCCGGCGAGCACCCGGCGGCGCGGTCCGGTGGCGCGCTCCGGCCGTGCGCCCTGCTCGAGGTCGTCCCGCGGGGCTGGGAGCCCGACCGCTGCGACTGGCGGATCTCCGTGACCCGCCCCGACGGCGAGGTCGAGCGTCTCGACGAGGCCGAACGGGCCCCGCTGGACGAGCTGCCCGCCCTCCTCGCCGCCCCGCTCGCGGAGGCGTTCCGCCGCTGTGACGAGCCCGGACGGCCCGCCGTGCTCCAGGTGGCGCTGCCGCACCCGCTGCTCGGGCTGGACGTGGACGCCTGGCGGCTGGGTCCCGGCGGGGTGCCGGTCGGCTCGTACCGCCCCGTCGTCGTGCGCTGCGCGGACCGTGCGGAGCTGACGGGCGAAGAGGCGTTCGGCCTCGCCGGCGGCGACCGGGCGTGGGCCTGGGGCGGCGCCGGGCAGGACGCGCGCGAGCAGCGCTGGACCTGGGTGCACGCGCACGCGCCCAAGGCCGAGGTGCTGGACTGCGACGACGGGCTGCGGATACCCGTCCCCTCCGTGGACGGACTGCGCGGACTGCACCCCGGCGCCGTCCCGGTGCTGTGCCGCTACGGCGACCAGCGGTTCGAGGACGACACGGTGGCCCTCGCCCGGATCGTGCACGGCGGCTTCGGCGTGGCCCTGTGGCGGCGCTGGCGCGGCGAGTACGACACGGTGTGCGGCGAGTTCCACCGGAGGGCGGGCGACACGGTCGCGGGCGCGGGTGGTGCGGAACAGCTTCCGGAGCTGGTGCGCGCGCTGCGGGAAGGGGTGCTCGAGGGGCGCGCGGAGACGTACTGGGCCGACGGCATCGCTCTGTTCTACGACGATCCGCAGGCGCCCCTGCCCGGTACGGGCGACCTGCTGGAGGCCCCGTGATCCCGCCGTGCGGGCGCGGCTCCCCGCACCCTTACCAGGCCCCCTGCGGATCGATACCGTGAGGCACGTTCGACGGCTCCCATGGCGTACGAGTGGCGTACGAGTGACGACGAGGACCGGACATGACCGAACCCAGCGAGTGGCTCATCTACCGGGGCGCCGGAGAACCGCACGACGGCATGGACCGGCTGCCCCCGCCCCCGCCCTGGCGCGACTTCACCGGCCGGGAGAACGGGGGGCCCGGCGCGGACGGCTCCCAGGACCGCAGGCTCGGCGCGTACCGGCACCTGGCGGAGCTGCACCGGCCCGGCGCCGAGGAGCTGGAGATGATCAACGCGGCGCTCTACCTGCGCCGCCCGCTCCTGGTCACCGGCAGCCCCGGCGCCGGCAAGAGCACGCTGGCCCACTCCGTCGCGTACGAACTGGGCCTCGGCGACGTGCTGAAGTGGTCCATCGTCAGCCGCTCCACGCTCCAGGACGGGCTCTACCACTACGACGCCATCGCCCGGCTGCAGGATGTGCAGATCGCCGCGCAGGGAGGGTTCGGGGGAGCCGCCGGCAGTCCCGGTGCCGTCGAGGGCATCGGCAGCTACATCCGGCTCGGTCCCCTCGGCACCGCCCTGCTGCCCTCCGACACCCCGCGCGTGCTGCTCATCGACGAGCTGGACAAGAGCGACATCGACCTGCCCAACGACCTGCTCAACGTGCTGGAGGAGGGCGAGTTCCCGATTCCCGAACTGGAGCGGATCGCGGACCGGCTGCCCGACGGCGAGGCCGAGGTGCTCACCGCCGACGGCACCAAGGTCCGGGTCCGCGACGGCCGGGTGCGCTGCCGCGCCTTCCCGTTCGTGGTCCTCACCAGCAACGGGGAGCGCGACTTCCCCGCCCCGCTGATGCGCCGCTGCATCCACCTGGAGCTGGGCCGGCCCGATCACAACCGGCTCGCCACCTTCGTACGCGCCCATCTCGGCGACGAGGCCGCGCGCGCGGGCGACGATCTGATCACCCACTTCCTGGAGCGTTCCCGCAGCGAACTTCTCGCCGCCGACCAGCTGCTGAACGCCATCCACCTCACGGCCGCGGCCGCGCCGCCCAGCCGGGACCGCCTCGCGGACCTGCTCATCCAGCGACTCGACCGTCCGAGGTGAGGCGCTGATGCCCGACGCAGCGGCGCGCCACGGACCGGCCACCGGCCCCTCCCCCGATCCGATCTCCGAACTGATCGTCCGGCTGCGGGCGGGCGGACTCGAGCTGGACGCCGAGGAACTCTGCGACGCACTGTGGCTGGCCCGCTGGTCACGGCCCCCGAACGGTGATGCAGAACCGTTCCGGCCGACGGCGCCCGGTGTCGTGCCGAGGGAGGACCGGGGACCGCTCCCGGGCGCCGCCGCGACCGCCACCGCGCCGCCCGTCCCGCACCCGCCCGCCCCGCCGGAGACCCCCTACGACGAGGGGGGCGACCGCCGTGTCGTCCTGTACCCGGTACCGCAGCCGGGCGCCGCCGCCCGGGCCGGCGGTCCGGGGCACGCGACGGCGCTGCCGGTCGGGGTGCCCGCCGCGCCCGCCTTCCCCTCGCTCCTGGAACTGCAGCGCGTGCTCCGCCCGTTGCAGGGTTACCGGAGTCCGGCGCCGCCGCTGCGGTCGGTGCTCGACGAGACCGCGACGGCCGAGCTGAGCGCCCGGGCGGGCGGGCTGATCATGCCGGTCCACCGCGCCGTCACCCGCGCGGACGCCCGGCTGCAGCTGGTCATGGACGCCTCGTCGTCGATGCGCGTGTGGGACCGGATGTTCACCGAACTGGAGCTGGTCTTCGCCCGGCTGGGCGCGTTCTGGGACATCCAGGTCAGTCACCTCCACGAGGGCCCGGACGGCGAGCCGGCCGTCAGCCGCAGCCCGGAGGCGCACGCGGCGCCGCTGCACGCCGCGGACCGGCTGAGCGATCCCACCGGTCGCCGGATCACCCTCCTCGTCAGCGACTGCGCCGGGCCCCTGTGGCGCAGCGGCCGGGCCCACCGGCTGCTCCACCACCTGGCCCGGCAGGCGCCCGCCGCCGTCCTCCAGCCGCTGCCGCAGCGCATGTGGAACCGCACCCGGCTGCCGGTCGTGCACGGGGAGCTGACGCGCGGTGAGGCGCTGGGCGGCGCGGCGTCCCTCCGGGTCCGCCCGGTGACCGGCGCACCGCCCGAGGACCGTGGGGGAGCGCTCCCCGTGCCCGTGCTGCCGCCCGAGCCGGTGGCCCTCGGTGCCTGGGCGCGCCTGCTGTCCGGGGCCGGCGCGGGCCCGGTGTCCGGAGCCGTGGGCTGGGTGCGCGCGGACCAGCCGCCCGTCCCGGCGGGCCGCCCCGCCCGCCGCTCGTCCGCGCCGGCGCTCGTCAGCCGGTTCCGCTCCACGGCCTCCCCGGCCGCCGGGCGCCTCGCCGTCCATCTGGCGGCGGCCCCGCTGTGCCTGCCGGTCATGCAGCTCGTGCAGCGGACGATGCTGCCCGACTCCGGGCCGGCCGAACTGGCCGAGGTGCTGCTCGGCGGACTGCTCACGCGCGCGGGCACGGAACACGGGGCGGACGGCGGCCAGTGGTACGAGTTCGCGCCGGGCGTCCAGGAGGCGCTGCTGACGCTGCTGGGCCGGGACGAGGCCATGCTGGTCCTCAAGCACTGCTCCGAGTACATCGAGCAGCGCTTCGGCAAGGGCGGCCCCAACTTCCCCGCCCTCGCCCTGGCGCAGCTCGGCGACGGCGGCTCGGCGCGCCCGTACGGGCCGCCGGGCGCCGGGATCCCGGGCCGTGACGAGACCCCCGCCGACAGCGGCACCGGAGGCCACGACGGGCCGGCCGGGCACGGCGGGCCGGGCGGGTCCGACGTGCTGAGCGGAATCGACGGCCTGGGCGGGGCCAACGGTCTGAGCGGGCTCGACGCGGGCGGCCGGAGCGAGGGGGACGACGGGGGCAACGGCGCCCGCGCCCTGGTGCCGCAGCCGTTCGCCGAGGTCGCCGCGCGGGTGCTGGAGCGGTTCATGCCGCTGCCGGACGGCATCGTGTCGCCGGGCGGCGGCGAGCACACGGACCCGGCAGGGGAGCGCCCGACGCACACCGCGGTGACCCGCGCGCGCGACCTGGTCGCCCGGTTCGACCGCGAGGGCATGGTGCAGGACCTGATCGACGCGGTGCAGTTCCTGCGCCGAGCCGCCGAACGCCGGCCGCCGGGGGAGCGGGACCCGCGGCTGTGGGCCGAGTACGCCCTCTCCCTGCTGCGGCTGTGGGAGGTACAGGGCGGCGCGGACCTGCTGCGCGAGGCGGAGACGGCGGCCGAACGGGCCGTGGCGCACCCCGGTGCCGTACGCGAACGGGCCGTCCTCGCCCGGGTGCTGCGCACCGCCGCCACCGACCGCAGGCGCCGCGGCGACCGCAGGGGCGCGCTCGACCTGCTGCGCCGCGCGGACCGGGAGTACGCGGTGGCGTGCGCCGCGCCCGACCTGGAGGACGACGAGGAGGCGCTGCGCCTCACCCTGGAGCGGGTGGGCGCGCTGGAGACGCAGTGGCGCCTCGGCGGGGACAGCGCGCTGCTCCAGGGCGCCGTCGGCATGCTGGAGGCGTTCGCGGACGCCTGGCCCGACCGGGACGAGCGCCCGCCCGGACTGCCGCTCGCCCACGGCCGCGTCCTGCTGCGGCTGTCCGGTGCCACGGCCGACCCCGAACAGGCCCGGCTGTACGCGGAACAGGCCGCCCGGTCGCTGCGTACGGCGCTCGACGCCCGGCCGGACGACACGGCGCCCCCCGCGGAGTGGCCGCGGGAACGCGTCCGCGTCCTGCTCGGCCTGGTCGACGCGCTGCTGAGGTCGGGCGGCTCCCTGGACGACGCGCGGACCCACGTCGGGGAGGCGCTGTCCGGCACCCGTGAACAGGGCCTGCGCGCCTCGCTGCTGGTGCGCGCCGGGCGCATCCACGTGGCGGCGTACGAGGAGTCGGGCGACCCCCGTGAACTCCAGGAGGCGGCCGGCCGCTTCGAGGAGGCGGCCCACCGGATGCCCCGGGACGCGTCCGCCCACGCCGACGTGCTCGCCGAGTGGGGCGAGACGCTGCTGCGCCGGGCGGCCCTGGAGGGCGGGACCCGGTCCCAGCACCATCTGTCCCGGGCGGTCCGCGTGCTGCGGGACTGCCGTACCGAGACACCGGCGGGCGACGGCCGGCTCGCGTACCGGCTGCTGCTGCTCGGACGCGCGCTGATGCTGCGCTACCGCGCGCGGGGCGACCGCGTGGACCTCCGGGAGGCCGAGCACCTCTTCGGTCTCGCGGCGGCCGACGCGGACGACGCGCTGCTGGCCGCGGGCTGCTGGCTGGAGCTGGGCCAGGCCCAGTTCGAGGCGTATTCGAGCCTCGGCCGGCCGGCGCGCCTGGACGAGGCGGTCGACGCGTTCCGCCGTGCGGCGGAGGCGGCGCGGGAGGCGGCGGAGGAGACGGCCGGGACCGACCGCCGCCGCCGGGAGGCCGTGCAGCTGGGGGCTCAGGCCCACCACTGGCGGGGTATGTCCTACGAAGCGGCCGCCCGGCCGCGCGCCGCCCGTGAGGCCTACCGCTCCGCCCGCGCCGAGTGGTCCCGGCTGCCGGACGACACGGTGGGCACGGGGGAGCCCACGGCGCGGCAGACGGCACAGCGGCTGGCGGAGCTGGAGTGAGCGTGGACGCGTGGCGGGACGGTGAAGGAAACGAGCGGGATGAGGGACGTCAGAAATATGAGGGAGGTGAACGGCCGATGGATGCGGAGGAGCCGGGCGTGACGGGCGCGGCGCCGGCGCCGGAGGAACCGCTGCCCGATCTGCTGGCGCTGGACCTCGCCGAGCTGAGGACGGTGCGGCACCCGGTGCTGCGGGAGGTGCTGGCGGAGCTGCGGGAGCGGGCGGCCCGGCCGAGCGAGGTGCTCTGGGGCTTCAACAACTCGCTCTGACCCCCTCCCCGTCCCCTTCCGCCCCTTCGGGTGGCGACCGCCCACCGGCGACCGCCCACGGCGCTCACTTCCGGTCGAAGACATGGTCGAACCAGTCAGCGTGGCGGTCCCGCGTTTGCCGATTTCCGGCCAGGGAATGGCCCGGACGGACAAGGCGACGTGGCGTGAACTCGGGCCGTACAGCATGGGGGTACCGGAGTGCCGGGAAGCAGCGCACCCCGCCCACCGCACGGGACCGCGGACGCCGCCCGGCCCGCGGCCGCCGTCCCCTTCCGCCAGTTCGTCGTCAAGGTGCACGGCCGCTGCAATCTCGCCTGCCGGTACTGCTACCTCTACGAGGGCCCCGACCGCTCCTGGCGCACCCGCCCGGCCGCCGCCCCGCCCGCCGTCCTGGACCGCACCGCGACCCGGATCGCCGAGCACGCGCGCGCCCACGGACTCCCGGCGCTGTCCCTGGTGCTGCACGGCGGTGAGCCCCTGCTGGCGGGCGCGGACACGCTGGCCCGCTTCACCGCGGCCGTACGCGACCGGGCTCCCGCCGGCTGCGCGGTGCACGCCACCGTGCAGACCAACGCCACCCTCCTCACCGAGGCGCGCCTCGCCACGCTCGCCCGGCACCGCGTCACCGTGGGGATCAGCCTCGACGGCGGCCGGCCCGGCCACAACGCCCGCCGCGTCGACCACGCCGGACGCCCGTCCTGGCCCGCCGCGGCGTGCGGGGCGCGGCTGCTCGCCGACCGCTTCCCGTCCCTCTACGCGGGCGTCCTCACGGTCGTCGACCCGGCGCAGGACCCGCTGGAGACGTACGAGTCCCTGCTCGCCCTGCGCCCTCCGGCCCTGGACCTGCTGCTGCCGCACGGGAACTGGTCGGCCCCGCCGCCGCACCGGGACGCCGGGGACGGCGCCCCCTACGGGGACTGGCTGTGCGCCGTCTTCGACCGGTGGTGGGGGGCCGGACGCCGGGAGACGCGGGTACGGCTGTTCGAGAGTTGCGTCGCGCTGCTGCTGGGGCTGCCGGCGGCCACGGAGTCGCTGGGACTCGCGCCGTTCGACGCGGTGGTCGTGGAGACGGACGGTGCCATCGAGCAGGTCGACTCCCTCAAGTCGGCCTACGAGGGCGCGGCCGAGACGGGCCTCGACGTCTTCCGGCACGGCTTCGACAAGGCGCTGTCCCACCCGGGCGTGGCGGCCCGGCAGGCGGGCGCGGCGGCGCTCTCGGACACCTGCCGGGCGTGCCCGCTGCTGCACGTGTGCGGCGGCGGCCACTACGCCCACCGCTACCGGGCCGGCCACGGCTTCGCCAACCCCTCCGTGTACTGCCGGGACCTCGGCCGCTTCGTCCGGCACGTGGCGGGGCGGCTGGCGGAGAGCACGGCGGCACCGGCACCGCCCGTCCCGTCGTCGGCCCGTGCTCGCGAAGGGGGCACCCCGTGATGTTCCAGGCGGTCCCCGACCGCGCCCTCGCCGAGCTGGGCCGCACCGGGGGCGGCCCCGGCACGCTCGCCCTCCTGGTCCGCGACCAGGACACCCGG
Organism: Streptomyces ruber; assembly: GCF_014648075.1. Classification (GTDB taxonomy): domain Bacteria; phylum Actinomycetota; class Actinomycetes; order Streptomycetales; family Streptomycetaceae; genus Streptomyces; species Streptomyces ruber. Next base: position 919,062 of record NZ_BMQK01000001.1, read on the forward strand.
CGCCTGCTGATGCTGCGCGCCGTGCTGGACGCCGCCGAGGAGGCGGACGCACGGCTGCTTCCCGCCGCCGCGCGCCGGCGGCTGCGGGAGGACTGGGCGATGCTGGCGGAGGCGGACCGCGCGGGACCGCCCGGCGGCCGCCGCGGAACACCGGCCCCCGCACACGCCCCCGCCCACGACCTCTCACCCGCCCGTGCCCTCCTCCTCCACCCCTTGGTGGGCGCATGGGCCAGGAACTGTCTGCGCGGACTGGACGCCGGGGCGGGACCGCGCCCCGAGCCGGACCGCCGCAGTCCGACGCACGACCTGGCGCACTTCGGCGCGCTCGCCGCCGCGGCCGCCGCGCGCGCGGGCCTCCCCTTCGCCGTACGGCTGACCGCCCCCGGCGGAGTCCTCACCCTCCCGTCGCTCGGCGCGCTGCGCACGGCGGAGGCGGGGAAACGGTTCCCCGGAGACGTCCGGGTGGACGTCGCGCACCGGGGCGGCCGTCTGACGCTGCGCCAGCACGAGACGGGCGCCGACGACGTGGTGCTGCACCTGGAGTCGCACACCGGCGCGTGGTCCTCCGCACCCGGCTGGACACCCGCGTACGCGTTGCCCGGACTGCTGCCGGGCGCCGCGCCGATGCCGCTGGACGACCTCGACCCGTACCGTGCCGTGCCCGCCGGGCCGGACCGCGGCGGGCCGAGCGGTCCGGCGGCGCCGGACGACGCGGAGCGCAAGCGGTGGGTGCAGACCTGGGCCGGGACGGCCGCCGCCCTGCGGCTCGGCGGCGAGCACCGGGTCACGGAGGCCCTGACCCTGCTGCGCTGCCTCGTGCCCCTCGCCGCGCCGAACGGGACCGCACCCGGCGGCCGCGGCACGGGCAGTTGCAGCGCCACGCGGCGCGAGGCCTTCGGCGCGCTGCTCAGCAGTACGCCCGAGAGCCCCACCCTGTTCGCCGCCACCCTCGTCCACGAACTGCACCACACCAAGCTGTCCGCGCTGACGGACATGGTGACGCTGCATCACGCCGACGGCGCGCGGAAGTACTTCGCGCCCTGGCGTCCCGACCCGCGCCCGTACGACGGTCTCTTGCACGGCGTCTACGCGCACCTGGCGCTCGCGGACTTCTTCCAGCGCCGTGCGCTCACCGCCGGGCGCCCGTCCCGCCGGGAGTCCGCGTGGGCCGCGCACGCGCGGTACCGGGAACAGGTCGGGGCGGCGCTGCCGGCGCTGGTCGCGTCACCGGACCTCACGGTGCCCGGGCGCCGGTTCGTCGACGAGATGATCGCCGAGTACGAACGGCAGAGCGAGCACCCCGCGCCCCGCGGCCACGCCGCCCGGGCCAGGGCCTACGTCGAGGCGGCACGCGCGCTGTGGGCCGCCCGGATGACGCGACCGACGCAGTGACGTCACGTCGTGGATCCGGGTTGCCGATCCGGGTGAAGATCGTTGCGCTTGCGGAAGGACGAACCGGGCCGCGGACGACGGGCGCTCCACGTGACCTGTCGCCGCGCGGGTCCAGGTTCTAAACTCACGCGCGGGGAGGCCGCCGCATGTCTGGAGCTCGTACGCCGGTCGGGTCAGCCGAGAGGGGAACCGCGCGGCAGACCGTCACGATCAGCTTCGCCGGTTTCAACCGGGCCTGGGCGGCCTGGATCGGGGACCGGCTGGAGCGGCGCGGGATCCGTGTCGTCTACATGCGCTGGGACTCGCCGGCGGGCATCCCCCTGGTGGACTCGCTGCGCGACCTGCAGCTCGCCGAGGGCCGCGTCCTGATCGTCGTCAGCGAGTGGTACTTCCAGCTGGGACCGCGCACCCACGAGGAGTGGAACGCGGCGCTGCGCGAGGTGGCCGCGCCCGACCCGGCACGGTTCGCGGCCGTCTCCGTCACCACGGCGACGGTCCCCACGGCCGCCGCGGTGCTCGCCCCGGCGAACCTGACCAACATGGGCGCCGAGGAGGCCGAGCGACGCCTCCTCGACCGGCTCGACCTGCCGTCCGATCCGCTGCCCGACGCGGCCGACGACGACCGCCGCGGCCCGCGCTTCCCGGCGACCATGCCCGAGGTGTGGGGCGGCGTACCGCGCCGCAACACCCGCTTCACCGGCCGTGAGCCGCTGCTCAACGACGCCTACCACCTGCTGCAGGGCGCCGAGCAGGGCGCCGGCGTGCTGACGCTGCACGGCATGTCCGGGGTGGGCAAGACCCAGCTCGCCGCCGAGTACGCCTACCGGTTCGGCTCCGAGTACGACGTGGTCTGGTGGGTCAACGCCGAGAAACGGGTGACGTACCGGCGGGTGCTGGCCGAGCTGGCGCCGAAACTGGGGCTCACCACGGGCGCGGAGTACGGCGAGCGGCTGCGCGCGGTGCGCGACGCGCTCCGGCGCGGCGAACCGTACGGGCGCTGGCTGCTGATCCTGGACGGCGCGGACGAGCCGGACCAGCTCTGGGACCTGGTGCCCACCGGCCCGGGCCATGTCCTGATCACCTCCCGCAACCCCGAGTGGGGCGAGCACAACAGCCGGATGCTGGAGGTGCCCGTCTACGACCGGGACGAGTCGGTGGCCTTCATCCGCCGGCGCGCGCCCCGGCTGACACCGGCCGAGGCGAAACAGCTGGCGGAGGCGCTGGAGGACCTCCCGCTGCTCCTCGACCAGACGGCGGGCTGGCTCAACGACTCGGACCTGTCGGTCGACGAGTACATCCAGCTCCTCGAGGGCGGCGTCGACCGGGACGTGGTGAAGGTGTCGGCGGACTTCCCGCTGGCCTTCCAGACCGCCTGGTCGATATTGCTGAACAACATCCGCGAGACCGTCCCGGAGTCCGTCGCCCTGCTGCGGCTGTGCACCTTCTTCGCGCCCGGCTCCATCCCCGTGCGGCTGCTCAAGGAGATGCCGGTCGACGAACTGCCGGAGCAGATCGCCGGACTGCTCAACGACCCGCTGCTGTGGAACCGGGCCATCAACCAGCTGCGCCAGTACTCCGTGGTGCGGCTGGAGTCCCACGAGACGTCCGGCGAGGAGGCGTCTCCCGGCGAGTCGCTGTACGTGCACCGCATGGTGCACCAGATCGTGCACAAGGACATGCCGGACGAGGACCGCCGGGACTTCATCGACGTGGTGCGGCGCGCCCTGGCGGCGGCCGACCCCGGCCGCCCGACCGACTCCCGCCTGTGGGACCAGTACGCGGAGATCGTGCCGCACCTGAAGTACGCGGACGTCCTCAAGAGCACGGACCGCACCGTGCAGCGGCTGGTCCTCAACTGCCTCAGGTACATGTGGTTCACCGGTGAGTACACCTCGGGCATCACGCTCGGCGAACGCGCCCTCGCGGCCTGGCGCGAGCTGATCGGCGAGGACCACCCCCGCGTCTGGGAGGTGACCTACCACTACGCCAACCTGCTGCGCTCCGGCGGGGAGTACGTGCGCACCGAGGCCATCGAGCGGGCCGCCGTGGAGTACCTGCGGCGGGAGCGGGGCGAGGAGGACCTGGACTACCTGCGGGCGGCCAGCGGCCTCGCCGCCGACCTGAGCGCGCTCGGCCGCTACGAGGAGGCGCTGCAGCTGACCGAGCGGCTGTACTCCGTCTACCGCGGTCTCCTCGGCGAACAGGACTCGCGCACCCTCAACGCCCTCAACAACCTCGGCTTCTCCCTGCGGCTGCTCGGCCGCTACGACGAGACCCTCGACATCGACCGGCGGACGCTGGAGGCACGACGCCAGCTGCTGCGGGGGCGGCACCCCTGGACGCTCTTCTCCGAGACGTCCTACGCGATCGACCTGCGGCTGCTGGGGCGGTACGGCGAGGCGGAGTCCGTCCAGTCGAAGAACCTGCGCGACCACCGCCTCCTGATGGGCGCCGACAACCCGCAGACCCTGCGCGCCGAGCTCAACCTCGCCCTGTGCCAGTACCGCGGCGGCGCCCGGGAGAGCGCGGGCCGGCTGTTCACCCGTGTGCTGGAGCGCTACGAACGCAAGCTGGGCGAGGCCCACATGCAGACCCTGGCCGCAGCCGTCAGCCAGAGCTGCTACGCGCGCGAGCACGGCGACATCGACCGGGCGCGCGAGACCAGCGAGTCCGTGATCGCCCGGTACGAGATGGCGCTCAGCCCCAGCCACCCGTTCCTCGTCGGGGCCCGTGCCAACCACGCGCTGATCCTGCGCAGCGTGGGCGAGCGGGACCACGCCCTCGCCCTGATCGAGCAGGCGCTCGTCGACATGACGGCCGCGGTGGGGGAGAACCACCCCTGGACGCTGGGCTGCGCCGTCAACGCCGCCGCCCTGCGCAACCTCGTCGGCGACCCCGAGTCCGCCGCCGAGCTCAGCCGGACCACCGTGACCAGGGCCATCGAGAGCCTCGGGCGTACCCGTCCGCTGACCCTGACCGCGCGTATCGCCCTCGCGGCCGACCTGCGGGCGCTGCGGGACCGCCGGCAGGCGGAGAAGATCGAGCAGGAGGCGCTGTCGGACCTCGAGGCCACCCTGGGCGACCAGCACGTCCACACCATCGCGGCACGCTCCCGCACCCGCCCGTACTGGGACTTCGAACCGCAGGCGACCTGACCGGCGGGACACCGGCCACGGCCGGCGGGACACCGGCACGGAAAAGGGCCCGGCCCCGGAGGATGCCTCCGGGGCCGGGCCCTTCTCCGTACGGCGACGGACCGCTGTTCAGCGGGTCACGCCTCGAACACCTCGCGCACCAGCTGCTCCTGCTCGGCCTGGTGGCGCTTCGCGGAGCCCACCGCCGGGGAGGAGGAGTGCGGCCGGGAGATCCGGCGCAGGCGCTCACCGTGCGGCACGTCCGCGCCGACCGCCAGGTCCAGGTGGTCGATCAGGTTGAGCGCGATGAACGGCCAGGCACCCTGGTTCGCCGGCTCCTCCTGGGCCCACAGGTACTTCTCGGCGTTCGGGTACTTGGCGATCTCCGCCTGGAGCTCGGCACCCGGCAGCGGGTACAGGCGCTCGATGCGGATGATCGCGGTGTCCGTGACGCCGCGCTTCTGCCGCTCGGCGTCCAGGTCGTAGTAGACCTTGCCCGTCGTGAAGACGACCTTCCTGACCGCGGCCGGGTCGACCGACGCGTCGCCGATGACCGGCTGGAACTGGCCCGTCGTGAACTCCTCGGCCTTCGACGCGGCGGCCTTCAGGCGCAGCATCGACTTCGGGGTGAAGACCACCAGCGGCTTGTGGTGCGGGTTGTGCACCTGCCACCGCAGGAGGTGGAAGTAGTTCGCCGGGGAGGTCGGCATCGCGACCGTCATGTTGTTCTGCGCGCAGAGCTGCAGGAACCGCTCCGGGCGGGCCGAGGAGTGGTCCGGGCCCTGGCCCTCGTAGCCGTGCGGCAGCAGCAGGACGACGCCGGACGTCTGGCCCCACTTCTGCTCGGCCGACGAGATGAACTCGTCCACGACCGTCTGGGCGCCGTTGACGAAGTCGCCGAACTGCGCTTCCCACATGACGAGCGCGTCCGGGCGGGCCAGCGAGTAGCCGTACTCGAAGCCCATCGCCGCGTACTCGGAGAGGAGGGAGTCGTAGACGTTGTACCGGGCCTGGTCGTCCGACAGGTACAGCAGCGGGGTGTAGTCCTCGCCCGTCTCCCGGTCGATCAGCACCGCGTGGCGCTGGCCGAACGTGCCGCGGCGGGAGTCCTGGCCCGAGAGGCGCACCGGGGTGCCCTCCAGGAGCAGGGAGCCGATCGCGAGGGTCTCGCCCATGCCCCAGTCGATCGTGCCGTCCTCGACCATCGTCGCGCGGCGCTGCAGCTGCGGCAGCAGACGCGGGTGCACGGTGATGTGGTCGGGGATGTTGACCTGGGACTCGGCGATCCGCTTGACGACCTCCGTGGAGACCGCGGTCTGCACCGCGACCGGGAAGCCGTCCTGCGGGTCGTGGGAGTCGCCCGACGTCGGCTGCGAGGTGGCCTCGCGGACCTCGGTGAAGACCTTCTCCAGCTGGCCCTGGTAGTCCTGCAGCGCCTGCTCGGCCTCTTCCAGGGTGATGTCGCCGCGACCGATGAGGGACTCGGTGTAGAGCTTGCGCACCGAGCGCTTCTTGTCGATCAGGTCGTACATCAGCGGCTGCGTGAACGCCGGGTTGTCCGACTCGTTGTGACCGCGGCGGCGGTAGCAGATGAGGTCGATGACGACGTCCTTGTTGAACGCCTGGCGGAACTCGAAGGCCAGGCGAGCGACGCGGACGACGGCCTCGGGGTCGTCGCCGTTCACGTGGAAGATCGGCGCCTCGATCATGCGGGCCACGTCCGTCGCGTACATGGAGGAACGCGAGGACTCGGGAGCCGCGGTGAAGCCGACCTGGTTGTTGATGACGATGTGCACCGTGCCGCCGGTGCGGTAGCCGCGCAGCTGCGACATGTTGAGGGTCTCGGCCACCACGCCCTGGCCCGCGAAGGCCGCGTCGCCGTGGAGGGCCACCGGCAGGACGGTGAAGTCCGTGCCGCCCTTGTTGATGATGTCCTGCTTGGCGCGGGCGACGCCCTCCAGGACCGGGTCGACGGCCTCCAGGTGGGAGGGGTTCGCGACCAGGGAGACCTTGATCTGCTCGCCGTCCAGGCCGGTGAACGTGCCCTCGGCGCCCAGGTGGTACTTCACGTCGCCGGAGCCGTGCATCGACTTCGGGTCGAGGTTGCCCTCGAACTCGCGGAAGATCTGCGCGTACGACTTGCCGACGATGTTGGCGAGGACGTTGAGGCGGCCGCGGTGGGCCATGCCGATGACGACCTCGTCCAGGCGCGACTCGGCGGCCGAGTCCAGCACCGCGTCGAGCAGCGGGATGACGGACTCGCCGCCCTCCAGCGAGAAGCGCTTCTGGCCGACGTACTTGGTCTGCAGGAAGGTTTCGAACGCCTCGGCGGCGTTCAGGCGGCGCAGGATGCGCAGCTGCTCCTCGCGCTCCGGCTTGGAGTGCGGGCGCTCGATGCGGTCCTGGATCCACTTGCGCTGCTTGGGGTCCTGGATGTGCATGAACTCGATGCCGGTGGTGCGGCAGTACGAGTCGCGCAGCACGCCGAGGATGTCGCGCAGCTTCATCATCGACTTGCCGGCGAAGCCGCCGACCGCGAACTCGCGCTCCAGGTCCCACAGGGTGAGGCCGTGCTCGGTGATGTCCAGGTCGGGGTGCTTGCGCTGCTGGTACTCCAGCGGGTCGGTGTCGGCCATGACGTGGCCGCGGACCCGGTAGGAGTGGATCAGCTCGAAGACGCGGGCGGCCTTGGTGACGTCGTCGTCGTGGCTGGCGTCGATGTCCTTGAGCCAGCGGACCGGCTCGTAGGGGATGCGCAGCGCCTCGAAGATCTCGTCGTAGAAGCCGTTCTCACCGAGGAGCAGGTTCGCCACGATGCGCAGGAACTCGCCGGAGGCGGCGCCCTGGATGACCCGGTGGTCGTACGTCGACGTCAGGGTCATCACCTTGGAGATGCCCAGCTTGTTCAGGGTGTCCTGGGAGGTGCCCTGGAACTCGGCCGGGTAGTCCATGGAGCCGACGCCCATGATGACCGACTGACCGGGCATCAGACGCGGCACGGAGTGCACGGTGCCGAGGCCGCCGGGGTTGGTCAGGGAGACCGTGACACCCGAGAAGTCGTCCATCGTCAGCTTGCCGTCGCGGGCGCGGCGGACGATGTCCTCGTAGGCCTGCCAGAACTCGAAGAAGTTCAGCGTCTCGGCCTTCTTGATGCCGGCGACGACGAGCTGGCGGTCGCCGTTCGGCTTCACCAGGTCGATGGCCAGGCCGAAGTTGATGTGCGCCGGCTTGACGAGGGTCGGCTTGCCGTCCTTCTCCGCGTAGGAGTAGTTCATCGACGGCATGGCCTTGATGGCCTGCACCATCGCGTAGCCGATCAGGTGCGTGAAGGAGATCTTCCCGCCCCGGGCGCGCTTCAGGTGGTTGTTGATGACGATGCGGTTGTCGAACAGCAGCTTCACCGGGACGGCGCGCACGGACGTGGCCGTGGGCAGCTCCAGCGAGGCGTTCATGTTCTTGGCGACGGCGGCGCCGGGGCCGCGCAGCGTCACGTACTCGGGGCCCTCGGGCGCCTCCTTCGCCGGCTCGGCCTTCGCCTTCGGCTTGGCCGGGGCGGCGGGCTTCGCCGGGGCCGCGGCGGCGGGCTTCGGGGCGGCGGCCGGCTTGGCGGGGGCGGCGGCCTGAGCCTGCTGCGGAGCCGGGGGCTGTGCCGGGGCCTGAGGCCGGGCCGGAGCCGCCGGAGCGGCGGCCGGGGCCTGGGGCTGCGCCTGCGTGGTGGTCCCCGCGGCCCCCGCGGCCGCGTTACCCGCCGGAGCCGAGGAGGCGGCCGCCCCCGGCTTGTAGTCGGCGAAGAAGTCCCACCAGGCTCGGTCTACCGAATTCGGGTCCTGGAGGTACTGCTGATAGATCTCGTCGACGAGCCACTCGTTGGCACCGAAGGCCGCGGCGGGGTTCTTGCCCGCTTGGTCGGTCTCGGTCGAGGTGCTGGAGTTACTGGGGGACTGTGGCGACACGGCGGCAACCGCCCTCTTCCGCTTCACAAGGTGATGGACAGCGGGAATAAAGGCTACGCCTCCGTGGCCGAGAAGGTCAGTCCGGGCCCGTTCATCGTCGCGTAAGTCACATCTCAGGGCGCGTTTCATGGCCGGAAATGGCGGGAAACAAGCGGGGTTCCGGTTGCGGACTGAGGTCAGGCGCATGGGTCGGACGGGCCTGCGGCGACACGCGCGCGGCCCTCTGCTCCACGACTGCCCGACGGCAGCCCGATCACACGTGTCCGTCAGGCGCGGATCTCCGTCGATCTTGGGTGCTCCGGGTCGAACCCTACGTCACCTCGGCCGGGAGGCGACCCCGTGGGAGTGACGCCCGCCGGCGCCCGTACGACGCCTTCCGGTCCCGCCCACCGGCGGACACCGGATCCGGCCGGGGTGGCCGACGGCGCCGGCGGGCGTCGGGAACCGGCCGGGTCCGGGGCGGGACCGGCCGCTCGCGCTACTTCTGCGGACCCGGCAGGACGACTTGGATGCGGCAGCCCCGCGGGGACTCCGCCACACCGATGCGGCCGCCGTGCAGGTCCACCGCCCAGCGGGCGATGGCGAGGCCCAGACCGGTGCCGCCGTCGCTGCCCGGCCCGTGCGGGGAACTGACCGCGCCCCGGTTGAAGCGCTCGAAGACGCGGTGCCACTCCGACTGGGGGATGCCCGGTCCCTCGTCCAGGACCTCCAGTTCCAGGGACTCGGGAGCGGTGCCCGGCCTGGCCTTCACCGTCACACGGCCGTGCGGCGGGCTGTGCTTGACCGCGTTGTCGATCAGGTTGGCGACGACCTGGTGGATGCGCTCGGGGTCCGCGTGCACGGTCAGGTCCGAGGGGTGCACGTCGAGGTGCAGGTGGACGTCCGTACGGGTGTGCTTGCCGGAGTCGGAGGCGACGCCCCCGCGCGCGGAGGCGACCATGTTGGCCTCCTTCAGGACGCCCGAGAGGTACGGCCACACCTCGAAGCGCCGCTTGCGCAGCGGGACCACGCCGTTGTCCAGCCGGGACAGGTCGAGGAGCGTCTCCACCAGGCGCCCGAGCCGCTCGGTCTGCTTCAGCGCCGTACGCATCGTCTCGGGGTCGGCGGCCGAGACACCGTCGACGACGTTCTCCAGGACGGCGCGCAGACCAGCGATGGGGGTGCGCAGCTCGTGCGAGACGTTTGCGACGAGCTCCTTGCGCTGGCGGTCCTGGGCCTCCAGCTCGTCGGCCATCAGGTTGATCGTGTGGGCCAGGTCGCCCAGCTCGTCCCGGCGGTTGTCGTTGACGCGGCGGGTGTAGTCGCCGTGCGAGATGGAGCGGGCGACCGCGTTCATCTCGTCCAGCGGCGCGGTGAGCGAATGGGCCACGAACTGCGTGATCAGCAGGGTCGCGATCATCGAGAAGATGGTGATGAAGCGCAGCTCCGTCTCGGTGCGTGCCGCGATCATCAGCAGACCGGTGGTGATCAGCACCGAGACGACGACGAGCGTGCCCAGCTTCGTCTTGATCGAGAAGGGGCGCACCCCGCCCCAGGGATCCGCGCCCCTGCGCTTCCCGCCCGGACCGCCCATCACCCAACGCCCCTCACGACCACACCGTCTGCCTGCCGAACCGCCCCGCCGGGCCCTCCGCCGGCCCGGGCGCACCGCTTCCGACGGCGTGCCCGGGCCGGCGGGAAGCCCACCGACGGGGACCGGCCGCTCAGGGGTTCGGCGTCTCCAGCGCGTAGCCCACGCCGTGCACCGTGCGGATGCGCTCCGCGCCGATCTTCCGCCGCAGCGCCTTGATGTGACTGTCCACGGTCCGCGTCCCCGACGCGTCCGCCCAGTCCCACACCTCGGCGAGCAGCTGCTCGCGCGAGAGTACGGCACGCGGGGTGTTGGCGAGGCAGACCAGGAGGTCGAACTCGGTGGGGGTGAGGTGCACGTCCTCGCTGCGCACCCGCACCCGGCGCTGCGCGTGGTCGATCTCCAGCTCGCCGAGGCGCAGGATGCCGCTGCGGGGCGTCGCGGCGGCCAGCGCGGCACGCTCCACGCGGCGCAGCAGGACGTGCACGCGGGCGGCCAGCTCACGCATGGAGAAAGGCTTCGTCATGTAGTCGTCGGCGCCCACGCCGAGCCCGACCAGCATGTCCGTCTCGTCGTCGCGCGCGGTGAGCATCAGCACCGGGACCGGGCGCTGGGCCTGCACCCGGCGGCACACCTCCAGGCCGTCGAAACCCGGCAGCATGATGTCCAGGATCAGCAGGTCGGGCTGCCATGCCTCAGCGGTGTCGACGGCCGCCGGGCCGTCGCCCGCGGTCTGCACGAGGAAGCCCTCCGCGCGCAGGCGGGCCGCGATGGCGTCGACGATCGTCGGGTCGTCCTCGACCACCAGGACCCGGCGCTGGGCGCCCGGGGTCGCCGCAGTGCCGCTGTGGGAGGTGTGTGTCTGCTCCATCGCCCGCCCCTGTGTTGCTTTCCGGAATCCGTGGGGTGATCCCTTGACTGCGCATGACTGCGATTGACGCTTGAATGATCGGCGTCAGGGATGCAGCGTACGGGCACTCACCGCGCCTTTGCTATCCAGGCCGGACCGCGAGGTGCACGACGTCCGGAACTCCTCGGGCAACCGGGATCTCTTCGGTACGCACCTGCTGGAACCCGGCATTCCCCAAGGTTTCTTCGAAATGCGCCGACGGCTGGGCCGACCACACCGCGAGCACTCCGCCGGGTTTCAACGCCGTTGCGCAGCTTGCCAGTCCGGCCGCCGAGTAGAGGGTGCCGTTGTCCTCGGTGACCGTCCAGTCGGGGCCGTTGTCGATGTCCAGGCACAACGCGTCGAATGTGGCGGACGTCTCATTGACGTACGCGACCAGGTCCGCCTCGACGATCTCGGTGCGGGGGTCCGCGAGCGCGCCGGCGGACACCGCCGCCAGGGGGCCGTGCCGATGCCATCCGATGATCGCCGGCTCACGCTCCACCACCGTGATGCGCCCCCAGCGGGGGTTCGCGGCGGCGTGTGCGAGCGAGAACCCGACCCCCAGCCCGCCGATGAGCACGCTCGGCGCCGGGCGGTCGTCCAGCGTCTGCAGCGCCGCGTCGACCAGCAGCCGCTCCGAACGTCCGTCGGAGGTGTCCATGAGGAAACAGCCGTTGGCGATGATCTGCAGCAGCTCCCCGTGCCGCCGCAGCACGACCTCACCGTACGGGCCCTCGCGCCGGTCGATGACTTCCGGGATCTCGTAGGCAGTGCTCATGGCCTCATCCTGGCAGTTCCTCCGGGGAGGCCGGGGAAGGGCCGGTGGAACGGTCCGCGAGGCCTCGCCGTCCCCCGCGCACCCGACGGCACCGGCGCACCCGACGGCACCGGCGCACCCGACGGCACCGGCGCGCTCGCCGGCGCCGTCCGCGCGCACCGCGGTCAGGGGCTCCCCCCGAACTTCGCGGAGGCCAACGGTGCCTCCACACGCCGGCCCGGCGACTCGTACGGCGCCCGTCCGTCCGGCGTCCCCGCCAGTACCCCGGTCCGTGCCCCCTGCTCGAACGCCGCGCGGCCGAGGGTGCGCATCACCAGGGTGCCCAGGCCCCGGCGGCGGTGGGCGGCGGAGGTCTCGACCTGGTCGGCGACCGCCGTACGCCCGGTCGGGGCGATCTGGGCCGCGCGCGGCCCAGGAGCCGTCCGGGGCGGCGACCAGTGCGCGGACGACGCCGCCGCGCGACCAGGTGCGCAGCCGGTAGCCGTCGGGGAGCGCCGGTGTCCCGTGCTCCTCCGCCCGCAGCGGCACCGGCATCGGGCAGCCGGACTCGGGACCGGTCCACCAGCCCTCGCCGAGCCACGGCCCGGCCCTGTCCCGCTCCGCGAAGACCTTGAGCCGGACGCCGTGTCCCGTCACGGCGTCGGCCACCTTGCGGACCGTCGCCTCCTCGGCCTCGTCGTGCGTGGCGGTGAGCACGCGGCGCTCACGTGCTCACCCGGTCCCACGTCGATCGTGCGGGCCCAGGGTTCCACCAGGGGCGGCGCCGCCCCTGGTGGGACGACCCGGCGGTCGGTCCCCGCCCGCACGAGTCGGTGATCGCTGACAGCGAACACGTTTGGGGGAACATTCAACGGCTCATGAGCATTGAGTCGGCATAGCTCAACTTGACACCTAGGGAGAGACTCATGGCTTCGACGTCCACACCGCTCACCCTGCCCGTGCTGCCTCTCGACGACGAGGTCGTGCTGCCGGGGATGGTGGTGCCGCTGGACCTGAACGACGCCGAGGTGCGGGCCGCGGTCGAGGCCGCGCAGGCCGCCGCGCGCTCCGAGCCCGGCAAGCCCAGGGTGCTGCTGGTACCGAGGATCGACGGGACGTACGCGAGCACGGGCGTGCTCGGCACCGTCGAGCAGGTGGGACGGCTGGCCGACGGTGACCCGGGCGCCCTGATCCGCGCGCGCGGCCGGGTGCGCATCGGTGCCGGGACCACCGGACCGGGCGCCGCCCTGTGGGTGGAGGGCACCAGGATCGACGAGACCGTGCCCGAGCCCCTGCCGGGGCAGGTCACCGAGCTCGTCAAGGAGTACAAGGCCCTCGCCACCGCCTGGCTGCGCAAGCGCGGCGCCTGGCAGGTCGTGGACCGGGTGCAGGCCATCGACGACGTCTCCGCCCTCGCCGACAACTCCGGTTACTCGCCCTTCCTGAGCACCGAGCAGAAGGTCGCGCTGCTGGAGACCGCCGACCCCGTCGCCCGGCTGAAGCTCGCCACCCAGCAGCTCCGCGACCACCTCGCCGAGCAGGAGGTCGCCGAGACCATCGCCAAGGACGTCCAGGAGGGCGTCGACAAGCAGCAGCGCGAGTTCCTGCTGCGCCGGCAGCTGGAGGCCGTGCGCAAGGAGCTGCGCGAGCTGAACGGCGAGAAGGAGGGCGAGGAGTCCGACGACTACCGCGCCCGTGTCGAGGCCGCCGATCTCCCCGAGAAGGTGCGGGAGGCCGCGCTCAAGGAGGTCGACAAGCTGGAACGGGCCTCCGACCAGTCGCCCGAGGGCTCCTGGATCCGCACCTGGCTCGACACCGTCCTCGAACTGCCGTGGAACGAGCGGACGGAGGACGCGTACGACATCCAGGGCGCCAAGGCCGTCCTGGACGCCGAGCACGCGGGTCTGGACGACGTGAAGGAGCGGATCACCGAGTACCTGGCGGTGCGCAAGCGGCGCGGCGACCGGGGGCTGGGGGTCATCGGCGGCCGTCGCGGCGGCGCCGTGCTGGCCCTCGTCGGCCCGCCCGGCGTCGGCAAGACCAGCCTGGGTGAGTCCGTCGCGCACGCCATGGGCCGGAAGTTCGTCCGCGTCGCGCTCGGCGGTGTCCGGGACGAGGCGGAGATCCGCGGCCACCGGCGCACGTACGTCGGCGCGCTGCCCGGCCGGATCGTGCGGGCCATCAAGGAGGCCGGGTCGATGAACCCGGTGGTGCTGCTCGACGAGATCGACAAGGTCGGCTCCGACTTCCGGGGCGACCCGGCCGCCGCCCTCCTGGAAGTCCTCGACCCGGCGCAGAACCACACCTTCCGCGACCACTACCTGGAGGTCGAACTCGACCTCTCCGACGTCGTCTTCCTCGCCACCGCCAACGTCCTGGAGGCCATCCCGGAGGCCCTGCTCGACCGTATGGAGCTGGTCCGTCTCGATGGCTACACCGAGGACGAGAAGATCGTCATCGCCCGGGACCACCTGCTGCCGCGGCAGCTCGACCGGGCCGGTCTGGGCGCCGACGAGGTCACGGTCGACGAGAGCGCGCTGCGCAAGCTGGCCGGCGAGTACACGCGCGAGGCGGGCGTGCGCACCCTGGAGCGGTCCATCGCCCGGCTGCTGCGCAAGGTCGCGGCCCAGCACGAACTGGGCGAGCGGGAGCTGCCGTTCACCATCACGGACGGCGAGCTGCGCGACCTGATCGGCCGGCCGCACCACGTACCCGAGTCCGCCCAGGACCCGGCCGAGCGGCGCACCTCGGTGCCGGGCGTCGCGACGGGCCTCGCGGTCACCGGCGCGGGCGGCGACGTCCTGTACGTCGAGGCGTCGCTGGCCGACCCCGAGACGGGCGCGGCGGGCCTGACGCTCACCGGTCAGCTCGGCGACGTGATGAAGGAGTCGGCGCAGATCGCGCTGAGCTTCCTGCGCAGCCACGGCGCCGAACTGGAACTGCCGGTCGGCGACCTGAAGGACCGGGGCGTGCACATCCACTTCCCGGCGGGCGCGGTGCCCAAGGACGGCCCGAGCGCGGGCATCACGATGACGACCGCGCTGGCCTCGCTGCTCTCCGGCCGGCTGGTCCGCACGGACGTGGCGATGACCGGTGAGGTGTCGCTGACCGGCCGCGTCCTGCCGATCGGCGGGGTGAAGCAGAAGCTGCTCGCCGCGCACCGGGCGGGGGTCACCACGGTGATCATCCCCAAGCGCAACGAGCCCGACCTGGACGACGTCCCGGCCGAGGTCCTGGAGAAGCTCGACGTGCACGCCGTCACGGACGTGCGGCAGGTGCTGGAGCTGGCGCTGGCCCCGGCGGAGGTGGAGGTCCCGGCCGTGGCGTGACGCCCGGCGCCCCGGGGGCTCCCGGTCGTGCCGTGAGGGACGCGACCGGTCGAGGAAGGCCCGGGTCCCCCGTCGGGGACCCGGGCCTTCACGCGCGGGTGTGTGTCCGTACGGCGCGCGGTCCGGCCGTCGGTCGTACGGCGCAGGTCCGGCCGTCGGTCGTACGGCCCGGGGCTCAGCCGTTGGCGAGGGCCTCCAGCCGGTCCAGCGTGCCGTTGAACCGGTTGTGGTCGCCGACGTACGGGCCGGTCGCCGTGTACTGCCACATGGTGTAGCCGCTCCAGCCCGCGGGCATGGGGCCCACGGAGGAGGCGTACCGCGCGATCCACAGCGGGTGGGCGCCGAGGCCGGCGTGGCTGCCCGTGCACTGGTTCCACCAGGTGGTGGCCGTGTAGACGACGGCGTGGCGTCCCGTCCGTTCCCTGTACCGGTCCAGGAAGTCCCGGATCCAGGCGACCATCGCGCTCGGTGACTTGCCGTAGCAGGCGCTGCCGTACGGGTTCCACTCGATGTCCAGCACGCCCGGCAGCGTCCTGCCGTCCGCCGACCAGCCGCCGCCGTTGTCGACGAAGTAGTCCGCCTGGGCGGCACCGGAGGCGCCGTTGGGGAGCGCGAAGTGGTAGGCGCCGCGGACCATGCCGACGCCGGAGGCGCCGTTGTACTGCTGCGCGTAGGAGGGGTTGCGGTAGGAGGTGCCCTCGGTCGCCTTCACGTAGGCCCAGCGGACGCCGCTGTTCCACAGGGCCCGCCACGCGACGTCGCGCTGGTGGCTGCTGACGTCCACGCCTTCCGTGTGCAGGGCCCGGCCGGGCGGGGACCCGTCGCCGTCGCGGGCCTCCTGGCCGTCGTGCATGCGGACGCCCAGGCCCATGTACGCGGAACCGGGAGCGGGAGCGGGAGCGGGGGCGGGAGAGGGAGAGGGGGAGGGGGCGGCGACGGCGGCGGCCGGGAAGGGGAGGAGGACGAGCGCGGCGACGAGGGCCGCGCGGAGGGTGAGGGGGGAGAGCGAGCGGGTGGATCCGGATCTGCGCACGGGCATGACGGGCCTTCCGAAGGGCGCGATGCTGCTCGGTGGGGGGTGCGGTGGGGTACGCGCTCGGCCGTGCGTGGACACAGGCGCGGTGCGGCGGGCCTGTTGCCGGCACGGCGGGGCGTCACCCGGGGGAGGGGGAGAGCTGTGAGGGGAGTGGGGGGAGTGGCGCGATCATGACAATCTGCGCCCCCGATGACGCTACGCATGTTCGACTTCCCGCGGAAGAGGGCCCGGGGCACGCCGTTGGTCTACGCCTGCGAAATACTGACCGAGCTGCGACGACGCCGCTACTCGGCGGAAACTTTCAGGAACGGGAAACCGGAGCATGGGTGCTGACGCGTACGACAACGGCATCGGCGGTGCGCACCGGGACGGCGCCGACGTGCCGCGGAACGGTATGGACCTCGCCTTCCTCGACCTGGAGCGGGAGCTGACCGTCCTGCTGCGCCGGGCCCGCGCGAAGTCCGGCGAGATGGCCCGCGCGGTCCACCCCGACCTGGAGTCCGCCGCGTACGGCCTGCTCGCCCGGCTGGAGGAGAGCGGCGGGCTGCGCGCCACGGAACTCGCGGCCTACATCGGCGTCGGCAAGGCCACCATGTCCCGCCAGCTGCGCGCCCTGGAGCAGCTCGGCCTCGTGGCCCGCGAGCCCGACCCCGCGGACGGCCGCGCCTGGCTCGTCCGCCTCACCGAGGAGGGGCGGCAGCGCTTCCGCAGGGTGCGGGACGCCCGCCGGGAGCGGTACGTGCGCCGGCTGTCCGGCTGGGACCGGGCGGAGGTCGCCGAACTCGCGCGTCTGCTGCACCAGTTGAACCAGGGCAACGACATCTGACCCGGCCGGCCCGCGCGCCGCGCCGCACGTCACGGCTCCACGTACACCACCGTCGCGTCGTCGTGCCGCTTCGCCCGCCCCAGGTACGTCCGCGCGGAGTCGGCGCGCTCCAGGGTCCGCACGCGCCGCACCAGCTCCGGCGCGCCCTCCTCCCGTACGACCCAGAAGCAGTCCGCCCAGTCGCCCTGCCGGAACCGGTCCACCCAGCGCGTCGCCCCGTCCGTCAGCGCGGCGAGGGCCTGCACCTCCCGGCGCGGCACGGCGCCCGTCACCGCGCGCGCGGCCACCGACGGGTCGGCCGCCGCCGTGAAGAAGCCGCCCTCCCGGTTGCGCAGCGTCGCGTCCGTCACCGCGGCCGACGCCAGCGACGTACGGGGCAGCCGCGCCAGACGGTCGTCGAGGACCGCCGTGACCGCCCCGCCCGGCCCCTGGAGCAGCAGCGCCGAGTCCGACAGCACCAGGTACTCCACGGACCGCGGGGACCAGCGGGCCAGGACCACGGTCGCCTGAGGGGTGCGCGGGTGAGAAAGATCACAGGTTGAGGCGTGCGCGTTCGCGGTACGGGCGATGGCTCCCGCGAGCACCTGCGGCAGCGGCAAATCCCCTGGTGAAACGGACAGTTCGGTCAGGGCGCCGCCGAGCCGCGCGGTGAACCACGCGACCGTGTGCCGGCAGCCGTACGCGCTCGGCGGCGGCGTCACACCGTCCAGGACGACCAGAGAACCACCCTGTCCCGAAGCGGGAACCGCGACCGCGGCGAAGTCCTCGTTGGTGTGATCGGGGCTGCCGGGCTCGGAGATCACTTCCGTACGCATCGGACCAGTCTGCACGAGCCCTTCACAAGATCCACGAGCAGTCCGGCGAGGGGTGCCGAACGGTCGCGATCCGCAGGTCGGGGGCCGGAATTGACGGCAAATGATCGGGGTTGGTGAAGCGTGGCGGCGAATATTGCCAAAGCCCGCCGCATACGTCCAACCGGCCCGCCGTGTCCGGCTCCGGCATGCACCGGAGGAACTTGCCCGCCAACTCTCCTCCGATGTTCACTCCTTCGGGTGGCGGGCTCGATGATGCGGGACCACTGCCCACCGGCACTGGGAGGGTCGGGAGCCGTAACCGGGAAAACGTCACAGTTGACGGCACGTCACCCGGCTTGATGGGTACACGAGTCACGAAGGCGAGCACCGGTGCAGAAGAAGCGGCCTCGGCGCACAGGCAAGCAGACGGCCTCCACGGCCGCTCCGGAGCCGGGCGGGCGTACGGAGGACCAGCAGCCCGCCGTCGGCACCGGCCGTCCCGCCCACGTCCGCACCCGCCTCATCGGCGCCGTCGTCGTCGTGGCGGCCGCCATAGCGGGTGCCGGAGCGCCCTCGGTCCTGGCCGCGTCCGGTCAGTTGAACGACTCCCAGAACCTGGTGACGCTCGCCGAGCGCACCCAGCAGGCGCTCACCCTGGCCCACGCCCTCGCCGACGAGCGGGACGAGGTCACCTCGTACATCGCCGCCGGGCGCCCGGAGTCCGGGACCCCGGACGAGGAGCGCGCCGCACGCGTCGACCGGCAGGCCGGCGAACTCCGGGCGGACGCGGACGCCGCCCTCCGCGAGGACCTCGCCTCCATCACCGGGGTGCGCCGGTCGGCGCTGACGGGGGACGGCACCGCGCTCGAGGCACATGAGGCGTACTCGGCCGTCATCGCCGAGCTGCACACCCTCGCCGAGGACCTGGCCGAGCAGCTGCCGCCCCGCACGGGCCCCGGCGCGCACGCGCTCGCCGACCTGGACACCGCCGTCCAGCAGGCCGCCGCGACCCGCGGACTGCTGCTCGCCGCGCTCGCCGTGCCGGCGTCCGAGCGGACCGTCATCGACCCCGTCACCGGCCTGCCCACCACCGCGAGCACCTCCACGGACGCCGACGCCGAGCAGCGCGACGCCCTCACTGCCGCCGCCCAGCAGGCCCGCGTCCGCTCCGACGCGGCCCTCGCCGGCTTCCGCGAGACGGCACCCGGGCGCGCCCGCGACGCGTACGACTCCACGGTCACCGGGCCCGAGGCCGCCTCCGCCGACGACTTCCTCGGCAGGCTCACCGACCGGCCGGCCCTCACCGACGACGAGCTGAACACGGACACCGACGAGCTGGACGCGGCCCTCACCGCACGCGTCGAGCTGATGCGCGGTGCGGAGGCCTCCCTCCACGACCGGCGCACCAAGGACCTGGCCCGGCTCCGCGACGACGACGTCACCGCGCTGGAGATCCGGATCGCGGCCCTCGGCGGCCTGCTGCTC
Organism: Streptomyces ruber; assembly: GCF_014648075.1. Classification (GTDB taxonomy): domain Bacteria; phylum Actinomycetota; class Actinomycetes; order Streptomycetales; family Streptomycetaceae; genus Streptomyces; species Streptomyces ruber. The sequence continues at coordinate 938,230 of NZ_BMQK01000001.1, forward strand.
GTCGCCGTCGGCACCGCCACCGCCATGGCCCGCAGCCTCACCCGGCCGCTGGCCGCGGTGCGCATCGGCGCGGCCCGGGTCGCCGCCGACCCGGTGGCCGAGGAGCCCGTCCGGTTCACCGGCCGCAACGACGAGTTCGCCCAGGTCGTCCGCTCCGTCAACGCGCTGCGGGCGCACGCCGTGGCGCTGAACGAGCGGCTGGCGCCCCTGGAGGGCGACCGCAAGCACCTCATCGGCGAGCGGCAGCGCATGGCCGACGAACGCGACCGGCTGCGCGCCGAACTCGCCGACACCGCCGCGGAGCTGAAGCGGGCCCGCACCGGCGCGAGCGGTCCACTCGTCAACCTGTCCCTCCGCATCCTGGGTCTCGTCGAGAGCCAGCTCGCCGTCATCGAGCAGATGGAGGAGCGCGAGCAGGACGCCGACCGGCTCGCCACCCTCTTCAAGGTCGACCACCTCGCCACGGTCGTACGCCGGCACAGCGAGAACCTCCTCGTCCTCGCGGGCGCCGAGCACGGCCGGCAGCACGCGGGTCCGATCCCCCTGGTCGACGTCGTGCGCGCCGCCGTCAGCGAGATCGAGCGCTACGACCGGGTGCGCATCGCCGAGCTGCCGCCGCACGCGCACATCGCCGGGGGCGCCGCCGACGACCTCAGCCACCTGCTCGCCGAACTGCTGGAGAACGCCGCCTCGTTCTCGCCGCCCGACCTGCCCGTCGAGATCTCCGGCTGGCTGCTGGAGAACGGCGAGGTGATGCTCTCCGTGCAGGACGAGGGCATCGGCGTCGCCGCCGACCGGCTGGAGGCCATCAACGACCGCCTGAAGAACTTCGACCCGCGGGAGCCGTACGAGCCCCACGGCGAGGAGGACGGCGAGGAGGCCGGGCTCGGTCTGTACGTGGTGGCCCGGCTCGCCCACCGGCACGGCGTGCGCGTACGGCTGCGCGAGCAGAAGCAGGGCGGTGTCGCGGCCGTCGCGGTGCTGCCCAAGCGGCTGCTCGCCGCCGCGCCCGCGACCGCGGGCCCCGGCTCCGGTCCGGTGGGCGCCGACACCCCCTCGATGTCCCTGCCGGGCGCCGACGCCGAGGCCAACTCCAACGTCCTGCCCGCCCGCTCGACCGTCGTCGTGCCCGAACCGGACGGCGCCGGTGACCCCCTGATCGAGGCGGCGGAGCGGGCCCTGCGCGCGCGGGGGACGGACGGGGACGACGGGACGACCGCGGACGACGACGCCGTACGTGACGACGACGCCGTACCCGACGAGGACGCCGCCGCACCGGAGGAGACCCCCGGAACCCCCGAACGGGTCTCCGAGACCACGATGGAGCTGGTCGCCCCGGCGCCCCCCGCGGACACCGGGACACCCCCGGACGCCGACACCCATGAACGCGCCGCGGACGAGCGGCCCCTCGACGCGGGGGAGGCCGCCCGTTCCACCGAGGCCCCCCGGCTCACCGACAAGGGCCTTCCCAAGCGCACCCCCAAGGTCAACGCCCCCGCCCCGGCCGCCAGGCCCCGCGCCGGGGGCGTGAACGCCGAGGAACTCCGCCGCCGTCTCGGTGGTTTCCACCAGGGAGCCAAGGACGGCCGGCGCGACGTCGCCGCAGAGATCGCCGAGACAGGCGGTACCGGCGAGAAGACGGACGGGTCGGCCGTGCCCCCGGCACGCCGGCACGACCGTGACCCGCTCGAACCGTCGGGGGGCACTTCCGAGGAGGCAAGCAGTTGACCGCGCCCAGCACGACCTTCGGACTGAGCCATGAGGCCCGTAACCTGCACTGGCTGCTGACCAACCTCGTCGAGGAGGTGCCGGGCCTGCTGTCGGTCGCGGTGGTCTCCTCCGACGGCCTGCTGCTGCTCTCCTCCGACCCCGGCAGGAACGCGGAGGCGAGGGAGGAGCGGGCGGACCGTTCCGCCGGTCCCAGGGGCTCCGCAGCCGACCTCGCCACGATCGTCTCCGGCATCGGCAGCCTCACCATCGGCGCCGCCAAGCTGCTGGACGTCGGCGGGGTCAAGCAGACGATGGTCGCGATGGACGAGGGGAGCCTCTTCGTCATGTCGATCAGCGACGGCTCGCTGCTCGGCGCGCACGCCTCCCCGGACTGCGACATGAGCGCGGTGGCGTACCACATGGCGCTGTTCGTCGGCCGCGCCGGACACGTCCTGACCCCCGAACTCCGCAGCGAGCTGCGGGCGTCGCTCGAGGCGGAGACGGCGGGGAGCGGACGGTGACCCCACCGAGGGCGCCGGGCGGACCATCCGCCGGGACGCGCAAGCTGCCCGTACGCGGCGGCGACCGCAGGCCCGCCCGGGTCCGCCCGTACTCCCTCACCGGTGGCCGCACCCGGTCCGGCCACGTGCTGCTCGTCGAGACGTTCGTCGCCGCTCTCGAAGCCCCCGACGAGCCACAGGAATTGACGGACGGCACCACCGGAACGTTCACTACCGGAAGCGGCTCGTCCACCGCCAGGGTCATGCCCGAGATGCGGGCCATCGTCGAACTCTGCCGCCGCATGCGGACGGTGGCCGAGATCGCTGCGCTGCTGAGGATGCCGCTCGGCGTGGTCCGTGTCCTCCTCAGCGATCTCGCGGACCAGGGAAGAATTCGCGTGTACGGAACGGGGCACGGTCCGGGACAGCCGGACCGTGCCCTGCTGGAAAGGGTGCTGAGTGGACTCCGTCGTCTCTGACGCCTCCTCCCCGGGGGTCGCCACCGGCGCCCGGAGGGGCGTCACCCGCGCCGCATCGGCCGGCCGGACCTCCCCGCGTGTGGAGCGCGAGGAGGAGCTGAAACCCTGGCAGACCGACATCACCCGCGCGCCCATCGCGACGAAGATCGTGATCGCGGGCGGGTTCGGCGCCGGCAAGACCACCCTCGTCGGCACCGTCTCGGAGATCGAGCCGCTGCAGACCGAGGCGCTGATGACCGAGGCGAGCGAGGCCCACGACGACCTCTCGGCCACCCCGGACAAGACCACCACCACGGTGGCCATGGACTACGGCCGCATCACGCTCGACGACGACCTGGTGCTCTACCTGTTCGGCACGCCGGGCCAGCAGCGGTTCTGGTTCATGTGGGACGACCTGGTGCGCGGGGCGATCGGCGCGGTCGTCCTCGCCGACACGCGGCGCCTCGCGGACTGCTTCCCGGCGCTCGACTACTTCGAGAGCTGCGGGCTGCCGTACGTCGTCGCCGTCAACCACTTCGACGGCAGCGAGCTGTTCGACGCCGAGGACGTCCGCGAGGCCCTGTCGGTGCCCGCGCAGATACCCGTCATGGTCATGGACGCGCGGAACCGCATATCCGTCGTGGAGACCCTCCTCGCGCTCTGCGCCCACGCCATCGCCACCAGCCCCGAGTAACGCCACCAGACCCGAGTAGGAGAACAGCTCCCGGATGCGGAAGATACTCGTCGTCGGAGCCGGCCAGTCCGGACTTCAGCTCGCCCTCGGCCTCCAGGCGCACGGGTACGAGGTCACCCTGATGTCCAACCGGACGGCCGACGAGATCCGCACCGGACGGGTCATGTCGACCCAGGTCATGTTCCACACGGCGCTCCAGCACGAGCGCGACCTGAAGCTGAACTTCTGGGAGCACCGGGCCCCGCGGATCGAGGGGCTCGGCATGTCCGTCGCCGGCCCCGCGGCGCAGCGCGTCGTCGACTGGACGGGCAGGCTGCGGGGGTACGCGCAGTCGGTCGACCAGCGCGTGAAGATGGCCGGCTGGCTGGAGGCCTTCGCCCAGCGCGGCGGCCGGCTCGTCGTGCACGGCGCGGCCGTCTCCGACCTGGACTACTTCTCCCGCGCCTACGACCTGGTGCTCGTCGCGGCGGGCAAGGGCGAGCTGGTGTCGATGTTCGCCCGCGACGCCGCCCGCTCCCCGCACCGCGAGCCGCAGCGCGCCCTCGCCGTCGCCTACGTGCACGGCCTCGCCCCCCGCCCGGAGTGCCCGGACACCGACGCGATGCGCTGCAACCTCGTCCCGGGCGTCGGCGAACTGTTCGTCATCCCGACGCTCACCCTCTCGGGACGCGCCGACATCCTGTTCTGGGAAGGCGTCCCCGGCGGCCCCGCCGACGTCTTCCAGGGCGTCGGCAGCCCGGCGGAGCACCTCTCCTTGATGCTGGGGCTCATGCAGCGGTACACGCCCTGGGAGTACGCGCGCGCCACCAAGGCCGAGCTCACCGACGCGCGCGGCACCCTCGTCGGCCGCTACGCCCCCACCGTCCGGCACCCCGTCGCGCACCTGCCCGGCGGCGGGCTCGCCCTGGGCGTCGCCGACGTGGTCGTGGTGAACGACCCCGTCACCAACCAGGGCGCCAACGCCGCCGCGAAGTGCGCCGCCTCCTACCTCGCGTCGATCCTGGAGCGGGGCGAGAAGGAGTTCGACGAGGCGTGGATGCGGGCCACGTTCGACCGCTACTGGGAGAGCGCGCGGCACGTCACCAAGTGGACGAACGCCATGCTCGGCGTCCCCCCGGAGCACGTGCTCAACCTGATCGGCGCGGCGGGCGCGCTCCCCGCGGTCGCGGACCGCTTCGCGGCCGGCTTCGACGACCCGTCCGACTTCGAGGACTTCTTCTACGAACCGGAGCGGACCGAGGCGTACCTGGCCTCGCTCACCGGCACGCACGCCTAGGCCGATCCCCGGGCCGTTCCCCGAGCCGTTCCCTGGGCCGTTCGTGTGCGGTGGTGTGGGCGATTCGTGTGAATTGATGCTGTTCGCCGAGCGCGGGGCGCACATGCGGTGACGCCCCGACGAGATCCTCGATCGGGCCCCGGGACTCCGTCGTGGAGATCCGGACGCCCACGCTTGTCATGCAGCGCCCACAGGAGGTTGGTATGCGTTCCCTCATGCGTTCGGTTCTCGTCGGCTGCGCCACAGCGGGCCTGGCCCTGGCGGGTTCCGCCTCGGCCCATGCCGGTGGTGGCGGGGACGAGGGTAACCACGACACCCGCGTCGGCATCAACAAGGAAGTCCACGACTCGGGCTGGGGATCAGGCAACGGCAACGGGGTCCTGACCCCGGGCGGCGGTGTCATCTTCGGGTCCTTCGTCCAGGACTGACCCTCCGGCATCTCGGCGGGCGGGGCACCATCGGGTGCCCCGCCCGCCGTCGTCGGCGGACCGGGGCGCGGACGGCGGGCCGCCCCCGTCACCGGCCGCATCGCGTCACCGGTCCGCTCCCGCCCCCGGTCCGCCCCCCGGCGCCACCGCGGAGCCGTACCCCTCGTCCGCCCCGGCCGACGCCCCCTCGGGAAGGCGCACGGGTGTGTACCGGGTGAGGGGTCTGCCCTCCGGGTCGGGGCGTACCGCGCCCAGCACCGGGTTGGCCGCGATCGGCGACACCTTCACCGCCGCCCCGGGGCGCGGCGCGTGGACGACCAGCCCGGCACCGAGGTAGACGGCCACATGAGTGGCCCGGGGGAAGTAGACGACGAGGTCGCCGGGCCGCAGCCGGCCGAGCGGCACCCGGGGCAGCCGCTTCCACTGCTCCTGGCTGGTCCGGGGGACGGGCCGCCCCGCCCGCGCCCAGGCCCGCGAGGTGAGCCCCGAGCAGTCGTACGCGTCCGGCCCCTCGGCACCCCACTCGTACGGCTTGCCGATCTGTTCCACGGCGTACCCGAGCGCCGCCGCGCCGTCCTCGGTGGGCGGCCGCACGCCGCCGAGCGCCCCCGAGGCGAGGAGCCGCCGCTGCGCACCGGCCGTCCGCTCCCGCTCCAGCTCGGAGATCCGCCGCAACTGGTCGTCGCCGATCGAGGCGAGCAGCTCCTCGACCCCCCGCAGCCGCTCCCGCACGACGTCCCGTTCCCGCCCGCGCCGTGCCGTGAGCGAGAGCCGCTCGTCCAGGGCCCTCCGTGCCGCTCTGGCGAGGGCGTCGGCACGCCGCTCGCTGCCGGCCAGCCGCCGTACGGTCCCGGCCCGTTCCCGGGACACCCGCCTGATGACATGGGCCTGGTCGAGGGCGCGGTGCGGATCGCGGGCCAGCAGCAACCGCAGGTAGGGGGAGAGGTCGGAACGGCTCTGGTACTGCTGCCGGGCGAGCCGGCCGACGGCGCCCCGGCTGTCCCGGAGCGACAGGCGGGCATCGCTGAGCCTCCGGTCCAGCCGCCGGACCTCGGCGCGCTGTTCCGTCAGCCGCTCCTCGGTCGCGTTGTACGCCTCGGTGGCCGCCTCGGTCTCCCGGTACAGCCGCCTCAGCTCGGCCAGCAGTCCGGCGGCGGAGCGCTCCCGTGGCTCCGGCAGGGCGACGGAGGCGGGGGCGGCGGGCGCGGCGGCGAGGACCGTCACGACCGCCACCGTGAGAACCAGGCCGCGACCGGGCCGTCCTGCCGACACGCCATCACCTCCGATGCCCGCGATGGCGCCTCCACCGCGTACCCCGCACCGGCAGGATGGGACGGGCCCGTCCGGTGCGCCCCCGGGGTGACCGCTCCGGACCAAGGAGATCACTCGTCGGCGGTGCCGCCCGGCCCGCCCGGCGTGTCGCCTGGCTTCGCGCCTTCCGGTCTCCCGCCTCCCGGGTTCCTGGACCAGGGCCACCGGGGCCCGCCGGCGCGGCCCGCGGGGTCGGGGTCGTACTCGTACTGCCACCTCGCGGCGAGGGCGAAGCGCCCCGCCTGCGGCCGCGGCACCCGCCGGTAGACGAGCACGGCCGGCTCCCCGCCCGCGGCGGCCGGCACCGGGACCCGGTACGTCTTGGGCGGGTGCCCGGTGATGCCGAGGAGCACGGGCAGGACGCGCCCGTCGAGGGGCCCGCCGACGAACGGGGTGTCTTCGCTCTTCACCCCACCAGTGTCACAGCCTCCGGTGTCACCGCAGGTGCGCCGCCTCCCCCACGAGGGGCAGCACACGCCGCAGCAGCCCGCCCACGGAGCCCCCGGAGTCCTCCGCCGCCAGCACCTCGCGCACCACGCCGGCGGTCTGCCCGTCCCGTCCCGCGGTGGCCAGGAGACCGGCCACGAACTGCTCGACCAGCCAGTCCCGCAGCTCGTCCCGCGACGGCTCCTTGCCCTCGTCCAGCCAGATCAGGGAGGCGGCCTCGACGGAACTTATCCACATGCGCACGGCCATCCGCAGCCGTGCCCCGGGCCCGGTCACCCCGAGGCCGCGCAGGACGTGCTCGACGGCGGCCCGCCGCACCCCGTCCACGATGGCGCCCGTGCGCGACGTCGCGACGACGCTGCCGCTCTGCAGCAGTGCGCCGAACCCGGTGTCGTGCTCGTCGACGAAGGCCAGGTAGCGGTTCAGCACCCGGCCGAGCCGCTCGGTGAAGGGCCCTCCGGGCGGCTCCGCGAAGCAGCGCTCCAGCTCGTCGGCGGCGGACCGCAGGGCGGCCTCGTAGAGCTGCTGCTTGCCGCCGGGGAAGTACCGGTACACCAGCGGCCGGGACACGCCGGCGGTCTCCGCCACGTCGTCCAGCGAGATCTCCTCGGGCGCCCGGTGCGCGAAGAGCTCCAGCGCCGCCGCGAGCAGTTGGCGGCGCCGTTCCTCGACGCTCAGCCGCCGGTACGCGCGTGGGGGAGACTCCGAGGCCATGTCCGGCAGCGTAGCCGGGCCCCGCCCCGGACGGGCGGCCGATGCGCCGCGGGCGCCGGGTCCGGGCCACACCTCACCGGCTCACGCGCCACGCCCGTCTCACAGTGCATTGCCCGGGCGCTGTCCCTGGTTGTCCCGCCCGGGCGCTGTCCCTGGTTGCCCCGCCCGGGCGCTGTCCTTGGTTGTCCCGCCCGGGCGCTGTCCTTGGTTGTCCCGCCCGGGCGCTGTCCTTGGTTGTCCCGCCCGGGCGCTGTCCTTGGTCGTCCCGCCCGGGCGCTGTCCTTGGTCGTCCCGCCCGGGCGCTGTCCTTGGTCGTCCCGCCCGGGCGCTGTCCCTGGTCGTCCCGCCCGGGCACCGTCCCTGGTCATCCCCCCGGGTACCGTCCCCGATCATCCCCCCCAGACACCGTCCCCGGTCATCCCCCCGGGCATCGCCCCAGGTCCCCCGGCCACCGCCCCCGCTCACCCCCTGAGCACCGCCTCCATCACCGCCCGGGCGATCGGCGCCGCGTCCCCGCCCCCGCTGATGTCCCCGCGGTCGGCGTCCGCGTCCTCCACGACCACCGCGACCGCCACCGCGGGCGCCGGCGCGCCCTCCGCGCGCGCCCAGGAGATGAACCAGGCGTACGGCGTGCCGGAGTTGCCGACGCCGTGCTGGGCGGTGCCGGTCTTGCCGCCGACCGTCGCGCCCTTCACGGCCGCCTTCGCGCCGGTGCCGTGCTCCACCACGCCCGTCATCAGCTCGCGCAGCCGCGCCGCCGTGGCCGGGTTCATCGCCGGGTGCGGCGCCCGCGGGACCGTGACCGACACCGTGGCGCCGGAGGCGCTCGTCGTCCGCTCCACCAGGTACGGCGCCCTGACCGAACCGCCGTTCGCGACGGCGGCCGTGACCATCGCCATCTGCAGCGGGGTGGCACGGGTGTCGAACTGGCCGATCGAGGAGAGCGCGAGCTGCGCCCGGTCCATCGGGGCGTCCGCCGCGCCGAAGCCGCTCGGCGCGACGGGGAAGGGGATGCGCAGGCCGGCGTCGTTGAAGCCCAGGCCGCGCGCCGTCTCCCGCATCCGGCCCGCCCCGACGTCCACGCCGAGCTTCGCGAACACCGTGTTGCACGACCACTCGAAGGCGTAGCGCAGCGAGGCGTCGGCGCACCCCTCCACCTCGTTCGCCAGCGCCGTCGACGTGCCGGGGAGCGTGTACGGGTCGGGGGACCGGGTCGGCGCGTCCACGTTACGGACCACCCCCGCGTCCAGCGCCGCCGCGGCCGTCACCACCTTGAACGTCGACCCCGGCGGGTACGTCCGGCGGATCGCCCGGTTGAGCATCGGCCGGCTCGCGGCCCCGCTCAGCCGCTTCCACGCCGCGGTCGCCGACCGGTCGTTCCCGGACAGCTCCCCGGGGTCGTACGACGGGGTCGAGACCAGCGCGAGGACGCGCCCGGTGGCCGGGTCCAGCGCCGCGACCGCGCCCCTGCGGGAGCCGAGCCCCGTGTAGGCGGCGAGCTGCGCCGCGGGGTCGACGGTCGTGACGACCCGGCCGCCGGGGGTGCGGGAGCGTGCCATGTCGTTCCAGACCGGCATCAGCGACAGCGCCGGCTCGGTGCCCGCGAGCACCCGGTCCTCCGCGTCCTCCAGGAGCGTCGACCCGTACATCTGCGAGGCGAAGCCGGTGACGGGCGCGTACAGCGGGCCGTTGCGGTAGGTCCGCTCGTAGCGGAGCTGCTCGCCGGTGTCCCGGGAGCCGGTGACCGGCCGGCCGGCGACCAGGATGTCCCCGCGCGGCTGGGCCCAACGGGCGATCGTGGGCCGCCGGTTGGCCGGGTTCGCGTCGTGCGCCGGGGCCTGGTAGATCTGCACGCGGGCGGCGTTGACCAGCAGTGCCACGAACAGCAGCGCGCACAGGGCGGCCGCCCTGCGGATGTACGTCGTCATGACCCCACCCCGTACGGCCTGCCCGCCTTGCCCGCCTTGCTCGCCCTGCCCGCCTTGCCTGCCTCGCTCGCCCTGCCCGCCGTACCGGCCCGAGCGCGCCGTACGGCGGCCCGGCCCCGGATGTCCTGGCCCCGGGCCGAGTCGCTCATCCGGATCAGCAGGGCCACGATGACCCAGTTGGTAATGACCGAGGACCCTCCTTGCGCGAGGAACGGCATCGCCATCCCGGTGAGCGGGATCAGCCCGGTCACCCCGCCCGCGATCACGAAGACCTGGAGGGCGACGATCGACGCGAGCCCCGTGGCGAGCAGCCGCCCGAACGGGTCCCGCAGCGCGAGCCCGGTCCGGTAGCCGCGCTCCACCAGCAGCCCGTACAGCAGGAACAGCGCCGTCAACCCGGCCAGGCCCAGTTCCTCGCCCACCGTCGCCAGGATGAAGTCCGACTTCACCGCGAAGCCGATGAGGACGGAGTGGCCGAGACCCAGTCCGGTGCCCAGCGCGCCCCCGGCCGCGAACGCGAACAGCGACTGGGCGAGCTGGCCGGGCCCGCGCCCGGCCTCGACCGACGCGAACGGGTGCAGCCAGTCCTCCACCCTGCTGTGCACGTGCGGCTCCAGCCGGCCCACCGCGACGGCGCCCGCGACCGCGAGCAGCAGCCCGACCGCGATCCAGCCGGTGCGCCCGGTCGCCACGTACAGCAGCACCACGAACAGCCCGAAGAACAGCAGCGAGGTCCCGAGGTCCCGCTCCAGGACCAGCACCCCGACGCTCAGCACCCAGATGGCGACGATCGGGCCGAGGACGCGCCCGGTGGGCAGCTCGAACCGCTTGAGCCCCCACAGCCGGCGGCCCGTGTAGGTGAGCGCGTGCCGGTTGCCCGCCAGGTACCCGGCGAAGAACAGCGCCAGCAGCACCTTCGCGAACTCGCCGGGCTGGATGGAGAACCCGGCGACCCTGATCCAGATCCGGGCGCCGTTCACGGCGGGGAAGAGGATCGGCAGGGCCAGCAGCACCAGGGCGGCGGCCATGGACACGTACGTGCAGCGCTGCAGCATCCGGTGGTCGCGCAGCACCAGCACCACCGTGATGAACAGCGCCACGCCCAGCGCCGACCACACGAGCTGGGCCGGGGCCGCCCGGTCATGGGGGGTCTCCAGGTCCAGGCGGTAGATCAGCACCAGGCCGAGACCGTTGAGCAGGACGGCGATGGGCAGCAGCAGCGGATCGGCGTACGGCGCCCTCAGCCGCACCGCGAGGTGCGCGAGCAGCGCCAGTACGGCGAGCCCGGCACCGTAACCGGCGGCGCCGGGCGGGACGGTGCCGTGGCGCGCCAGACCGACGGCGCAGTATCCGTACACGGGGAGCAGGACGGCGACCGTGAGCAGGGAGAACTCGACGCCACGGCGCCCGGGTGAGCGTACCGCCGGAGGGGACGGGTCCGCCGCCACGGACGTTCCGGCCTTGGTCATGCCGGGAACGTAGCAAGCGCGATGCTCCATGTCCCGTTATGTCGCGGCAATCGAACCTTTGCGGTGTACTTGGCGGCGCGGAGGCTGACAGGCGGGCTGACGGACACGCGGCCGGTCAGCAGCGGCGGGGCCGCTCGTGGGTGTCGATGTGCTGTGCCGACCCCCAGGCCCACGTGCCGTCGGTCAGCAGGTACCAGTGCTTGTCGCCGTCCACCCGTTCGCCCTCGGCCCGGCAGAAGATATGGACGATCTCGCCGCGTTCGGCGACCCGGAGCACCGCGCTGCCCCGGTGCGGCGCGTCGCGCAGCAGGAGTCCGCCGTGGGCGGTGACCCGTCCCTCGTAGGTGCGGTGACGGTGCCCGTCGGGCCCGTACCCGTCGTCGTCGCCCGCCGCGGCGGTGCCGGCGGCGGTGAGGGCCGCGGCGGCGGCGAGGACACCGGCGCGTATGAGGGTGGACCGCAGTTCCATGGGGGCTCCTTCGGGGTGAACCACGACGATGAACCGTGACAGATGCCACTAACTGCCACATTAGGAGCGGGAGATGGCCCACGCCCGCCGCACTGGTCCATCCGGGAGGGCTGCCCGTCCGGGAGGGCTGCCCGTTCGGGAGGGCTGCCCGTCCGGGAGGGCTGCCCGTCCGGGAGGGCCGCCCGTCCGGGAGGGCCGCCCGTCCGGGGAGGGCGGCTCGTCCGGGAGGGCTGCCCGTCCGGAGACGAGTGCGCCCGGGAGGACTACTCCGCCCCCTCCTCCGCGAGTTCCTCCAGCAGCCGGGCCGTCGCGAGACCCGTCCGCAGGTACTCCACGAAGAGCTCGTTGTGCAGCGCCCAGGGCGAGCGGCGGGCGCGGATCAGCCGGATCGCCTCGTCGGGGGAGCGGCCCGCGAGGATCAGCGACTCGGCCACCACGAGCCCGGACCGGTTGTACCCGTGGTAGCAGCGCACCAGGACGCGCCGCCGCCGCTCCAGCGCCTCACGCGCGGTCCGCGCGAGCCGCATCACGCCCGCGATCTGGGTCCCGTCGAGCGGACCGTCCGGGATGGGCCACACATGGTGCTCGACGCCCTCGTCCGGCCCGTACCCCGGAAGCCGCAGCAACGTCAGGACCACGTCGAACTCCTCGCCCACGACGGCGAACTCGATCTCTCCGGCACTCCCGGCGAACTCGTGTCCACCCATCCACAGGCCGGGCACGATCTCGTTCCACGGGCTGTCCGGAGCCGGTACGTCGGGTTGCTTCCTGCGGGTCCGCAACGCTGCCTCCCCCAAGTCCCCCCAAAGGTAACCGGCTCCTTGCCCCTGGAGCACCCCGCCTGTTCCCATGGGCGAGGGGTGATGGGCAGAGGGGTGATGGTGCATGAACGGACTGCGCGTCATACCGGCCTGGAGGCACGGGCAGGACCGCCTGTACGTCTGCCTCACCGACGGCAGGAACGTCGCCTGGTACGACCGGCGGACCGCCCGGGTGAACCTGCTCAGCGAGGACCGCAGGGAGGACGTGTTGGACGCGCTCGGCCCGTTCCTCGCCGGTCCGGTCACCGTCGGCCCGCCTCCGGTGCCGACCCCCGCCGAACTGGCCCGCCTCACGCTTCCCCCGGACGACGACCTGGCCCCGAACCGCCCCGGCGAGGCCCTTCTGATCGCCCTCGACCGCGACCCGGGACCGACCCGCCGGCTGCGCCCCGACGTGCGCCGCCGCTCCCTGGCCGCGGAGCAGGCCGTGGGGGAGGCGCTGGACCGCATGGAGGGCGGCGGCTGGCGCACCCTGCACTCGATCGGGCTTCCCGGCGGCGACCGCATCCACCACCTGGTGATCGGCCCCGGCGGCCTCTTCTGCGTCCGCGCCCTGCACGCCCGCAAACAGCGCGTTGTGATCGCCGACCCGATGGTCAAGGTCGGCCGCCGGGAGCCGCGCCCCCTGCTGCGGTACCTCCGGTCGGACGCCGAGCGCGCCGCGTACGCCCTGACGGCGGAGGTCCGCCCGGTGCTGGCCCCCGTCGGCGCGACCGCCGTGGACATCGCGTCACCGCTGCGGGAGGTGCGCGTCCTGCCGGAGGAGGACCTGTGCGGGCTGGCCCGCTCGGGCGGCGTCCTGAAGCCGGCGGACGTGGAGGCGCTGCACGCGATGGCGCGGAACCGGCACACGTGGGCGCGGGTGTGAGCCGCGCTCTCACGGGGCGGGCAGCGGCCGGGCGCGCCCGGGATCGAAGAGGGGCGCCAGCAGATCACCCCCGTACGCCTCCAGCCGCGCCCCCATGTCCGGGGCGAGGAAGGAGAGCTCGTCCGGACCACGGCACTCCTCCACCTCCTCCCAGGTGACCGGCGCGGACACGGTGGGCTCCGGGCGGGCGCGGAGCGTGTACGCGGCGGCGGTGGTCTTGCGGGCGGCGTTCTGGCTGAAGTCGACGAAGACCTTCCCGGGCCGCAGGCTCCTGGTCATCCGGTGGATGACCAGTCCGGGCATGGCCCGCGAAGCCTCGACGGCCAGCTCCTTCGCGTACGCGGTGACCTGCGCGGAGGGGGTGGGCGTGAGCGAGGCGAGCAGATGCAGCCCCTTGGACCCGGAGGTCTTGGCGTACGCCTCGATCCCGTCCTCCGCCAGCCGCTCCCGCAGCCACAGGGCGACCTCGCAGCACTGCACGATCGTCGCGGGCGGTCCGGGATCCAGATCGACGACGAGCCGGTCGGCCTCCTCGGGGGCCTGGACGAGCCACTGGGGCGTATGGAACTCGGTGACGAGATTCGCCGCCCACATGAGACTGGCCAGATCCTGCACCAGCACCATCCGCGAGGGCCCGTCGGACCGCGGCACCTCGCCGGTCCGCACCCAGTCGGGCGTACCGACGGGCACGTTCTTGACGAAGAAGTGCTGCCCGTCGGGCCCGTCCGGATACCGGAAGAAGGACAGCGGCCGATCGCGCAGATGGGCCAGCAGGGGCCCGGCGACGGTGGCGTAGTAGTGCAGCACCTCACCCTTGGTGAAGCCGGTCGCGGGATACAGCACCTTCTCCAGATTGCTGAGGGAGACCTTTCGACCCTCCACGACCGTGACAGGCGACATAGGATAAGAATCCCACGAAAGCGTGACGAAGGGGGAGCAGCGGGGCAGGGGGCAGGAAAGGGGCGAACCGCGTGCGATCCATCTGGAACGGAGCCATCTCCTTCGGGCTGGTCAGCATCCCGATCAAGCTGGTGAACGCCACCGAGAGCCACTCGATCTCCTTCCGCCAGATCCACACGGAGGACGGTGGCCGGGTCCGGTACCGCAAGGTCTGCGAGCTGGAGGACCGCGAGGTCACGTCGGACGAGATCGGCAAGGCGTACGAGGACGCCGACGGCACGATGATCCCGATCACGGACGAGGACCTGTCGGCCCTCCCGATCCCCACCGCGAGGACGATCGAGATCGTCGCCTTCGTCCCGGGCGACCGCATCGACCCGCTCCAGATCGACCGGGCGTACTACCTCGCCGCCAACGGCGTCCCCGCCGCCAAGCCGTACACCCTGCTCAGGGAGGCCCTCAAACGCAGCGGAAGGGTGGCGATCTGCAAGTTCGCCCTGCGCGGCCGCGAGCGCCTCGGCATGCTGCGCGTGGTCGAGGACGTCATCGCCATGCACGGCCTCCTCTGGCCCGACGAGATCCGCTCGACCGACACGGTCTCCCCGGACGCCGGCGTCTCCGTCCGCGACCAGGAACTCGACCTGGCCGACGCCCTGATGGACACCCTCGGCGAGATCGACCTCTCGGAACTGCACGACGACTACCGCGAGGCGCTGGAGGAGGTCATCGCCGCGAAGTCCGCGGGGGAGGCCCCGCCCACGGCCCCGGCACCGGAGCAGGGCGGCAAGGTCCTGGACCTGATGGCGGCGCTGGAGCGGAGCGTACGGGCGGCGAGGGAGTCGCGGGGCGAGCAGGAGGCCGAGGTGACGCAGCTTCCGGCTTCGGCTAAGTCCTCCCGTGCGAACCAGAAGAAGTCGGAACCGGAAACAAAGAAACGGACGGCGAAGAAGACGGCGACGGCGAAAAAGACCGCGACGAAAAAGACCCCGGCGGCGAAGAAAGCAACCAAGGCAACAGCGGCAACAGCGAAGAAAGCGGCGAAGACAGCGGAGAAGACACCGGCGAAAACAGCGGCGAAGACGGCGAGGAAACGGGCGTCCTGAATCCTCTGTGTGTCCTGGCCGTCCCGAACATCCAGGGCGTGGGCCGAGTGCCTGTCTCAGACGGCGCGCGGAATGCCGTCGGCGACGGCTCTTCGCCGCCCGTCCACGATCACACCCCACTCCGCGTCGAAGACCTCCTCGCGCTCGGCACCGCCCAGCGGCGGCCGCAGGGTCACCCGACGCAGCCCGGACGGCTCGGGACCGGACCGCCCGGGCAGCGCACACGAGTCCACCACGACGTACCAGCGCCGCGCGGCGACGTCCCGGGCGGACAGGGCGAGCAGATCACCGGGTACGAGCTCGCCGGCGGCGACGAGACGGGGGCCGGCGAGCCGAGGGCTGACGCGGCGCTGCGGTGAACGACTCATCCGTACCCCTAGCCCTCTCGGCGCCGGCCCCCGTGAGACCCACCCGCCTGCCACCGTCCGTTCAGGAAATGGTTCCCCGTTCAATCTGCCACGCACACCTCGGTGCGGCCGGTGCGGTGACCCCGATCAGTAGCAGGGGCTGCCGTCGTCCTCGCGGTACGTCACGCTCGTGACGGACATGGGCATGGTGAAGTAGCTGCCCGAGACCGCGTTGACACAGGTCGTGTACGTGCGCCCCTGCCCCTCGTCGGCGGCGATGGCGTACGTCATCGTCATGTCCCGGGAGGTGTTGTTGTAGAAGATGTGCCCGGGAGCGCTGCCGGACCATTCGGTGTCGGTGGTCAGCGACGGAGGCATATCGGTGTCGCCGTACCAGAACTCGGGCCAGACGCAGAACTGGCCCACCGGACAGTTCCCGGGGGACCACGCCGATGCGCTGGGTGCGGAAGCCATGACACCGAGGAAGGCGGCGGGTACGGCGGCGAGAGCAATAGCCTTTAGGCGACGCATGGGGGCTCCATTCAAAAGACGTCGCATGAACGTTAGAGCCGCCGATGTTGAAAGGTCAAGCGTTCAAATGCCGAACCCGTGGCGTAACGGATTCCGGTGAATTCCGCGCAATGTTCCCGTGGTGCGGTCATGATGCGGCCATAGTGCGGAATAAACCCGCATGCGCTTCCAAAAGCTGTAATGTCCGAACGTGGCCGCCGACGGTCACGTACGCGTGACCGTCCCGCACGTCGTCTCGTCCTCGTCCGGCGCGTCGAGCGGGCGGCTGCGGTCGTACGGGTCGACGGCCGGTCCCGTGGCAGGCGGGGCGGTGAGGAGGTCGGAGTCGAAGGAGAGGTGCAGGAACCCGTCGGACACGCGGCAGTCGTCGTTGCCCCTGTCCGCGGAGTACTCGATCAGCGACAGTTTGCCCGGGGTGGCCTGGTACTGGGCCGGATCGTAGGCGCGTATGACGAGCGAACGGCGCACGATGGTCCGCGCGATCTCCGTCGCACCACTCTCCGCCTTCACCAACGGGTAGACGAACGTGTAGTCGGCATGAACGTCGACGGTGCCCGGCTCCTCACCCTCCGCGAAGGTCATCCGCCCACGGGTCTTGACCACGTCCCCGACCACCCGCACCTCATCGGGATCGAACCGGCTGAAGAACCACGTGGGATCGTGGTCCTCGTCGGGCGCGCGCAGCGCGGTCTCGATCTCGGACCGCATGTCGGGCTGCAGCGGATCGACGAGGGCGATGGCGCCCTCAGGACGCTCACCCCGCAAGGTGGCAGGCGCAGGATTGGAAGCGACGAGGAATTTCTTGGCCGTCTCCAGCACTTCCGCCACCTGCGACTCGGAGAACGCACCGACCGCCTCCGCCTCGGGCAGCACGATGCCCTCGGCCGCCTCGGCGTACCGCAGGGCCGGCGACCCGAGGAAGGGCTCCTGGAGGGTGGGCGTGTCGGGTGCCTCGGCGGAGGGCGCGGCGGTGGGCGCGACGGACTCCGCCGGCAGTACGGCGGGCGCGGCCTGCGTCTCACTCGGCTCACTCGACTCACCGAACCGATCCCCCAGCCCGCCGGGCAGATGGGACAGCGCCCACTCGGGACAGAGGGCGATGAGGGCAAGGGCGACAGCGACAGGAATCCCGACGAACGCCCCCACCCGCCGCCGACGAGCGGACCGCCCGTTCAACTCCCGCCAGGCGGGCCCGGTACGCCACCCCTCGGGCTGCCAGGCACCCTCACTGCCCCCTCGCGTCCCGGCCTCGGCACCGGAAACGGCCGACGCGCCCTTCGCGTCGTCCGACACCTGACCACCACGCGACTTCCCGCTGCTCACGGGTCCCTCCTCGTACGGACACCGGGCAGCGACGGGGACCGAGAAGACGAGAACCTCCGAGCAGCCGACCGGCACGGCATCAACATCCCCGCGTCGGCCCCTCCACGGGAACAAATCGCAGGTCAGCGGCACATCACAGCACGACGTCGAGAACTCCGGGTCTTCGGGGTGCGGGTTCGGGTACGGGCCGGAGGCGGGTTGGAGTACGGATCGGGGACGCCCGGTGGCGGCATGCGCCCGTGGCCGTGGCCGTGGCCGTGGCCGTGACCGGGGGTGGAGAGGGCGGAGGGGGACACCCCTACCGCACCTCCACCCCGATCCGGGCCGTGTTGTTCTCCGGGTGCGGGTCTCCTGCCTCGTACATCGTGGTCACGGATCCGTTTCGCGCGTCCCCGAACTCCGGCGCCTCGATGCGGAACTCGAACGCGTACCGGAGCTCCTCCCCGGCGGCCATGTACCGACCGAGCCCGGCCCGCAGCTGTACGCCCGGCCCTTGGGCTTGCCGCGACCCAGCACGTCCTCCCCGTAACCCGGGGCGGGCGGGTCCGTCTCGAACCCGAAACAGTTGAGCGGGGCGTGCACCACGGTCACCCCCGGTGGCACGGAGACCCACACAGGGGCGGAGTCGCCCAGCGCCTCCTTCCGCGTGGCTGTCCTGGACCCTGGCCCGAGGTTGCGAAGGGGGACCTCCGCCCGCACCACATCGCCCGGACCGCCCCGCAGGGTGGTCCCGCCCACGGCGAAGTCGGCGGTGTTGTCCACGTCGACGGAGCTGCGCAGCGGCTGCCGGCCGTCCGCGTCGGCGCGTATGTGCGTGGGTGAGGCGGGCCTGCGGCCGTCAGCTCGGTCGACCCGTCGCCGCCCAGGCTGTCCCCGATCAGGACTTCGTCGGGCGGTACGGACCTCACGTCGTACGTGATGTGCTCCCACATCGCCCGGGCGTCGGCCCGTACCGCGCCGAGACCGAGGTCGTACGAGGCCAGCGGGTCGAATGGACCCAGCACCTTGCACTCCACGGTCGTCTCGAGCGTGTCCTCGTCGGTCCTCCGGACGCAGTCGCGGAACCGCTCGCTGAGAGACAGTCCCCGCGAGAGCCCCAGCGTGACCCGGACCGCCGGGACGCTGCTGCGGGTGTAGTTGGTGAAGCCGCCCGGCAGCCGCAGTGTCCCGCCGGGAGCGGGGCGTTCACGGGCACCCGCCGCCCGGTCGAACACCACGCTGGCCGTCGGCACGGCGACGGTGAACCGGTGCGTGCCGCGCGCGCCGTTCCCGTCGGTGGCCGTGACCCGCACCGGGTGGGAGGTGTCAACGGCGGAGATCTTCGGACGGCCGACGCGCACCTCACCGATCCGGACGGGCACGCCCCGCCGGACCGGGCCGATACCGTCACAGACACCGACCAGGTCCCCGTCGGGATCGCAGTCCACGTCCACCTCGTCCGAGACGGCCGCGAGGGCGGAGGCGTCGATGGTCACGGTGACGTCGGTGAGGTCGGTCCGTCCGACGTTGGACACCCAGACGCCGTTGAGGTGGCCGGACGCGTCGAGAGGGCGTACCTCCCAGGGTGCTACCAGGACGGCCGTACGAAGGTTGTACGCAACGTGTACGAGAGACGTACGGAGCCTGTGTGAGTCCGGGCGCCGGGACACTGCCGCGTCCGGCGACATGAGCAGGATCTCGGCCGATGATCCGCACCGACACGGCTGTGGTTATCGTGACGGTCACACTGTTCGGAGTGACGAGGGGGCAACGTTGTCTGCGCAGTTCGATGTGGATCCGCAAGCCTTGCGGACCTATGCGAAAAACATCGACAAGGAAGTGGAGCGGATCCGGCTGATCCGCAACAAGATCGATCAGGTGGCGCTGTCACCGGGAGCGTTCGGCAAGCTGCCGCAGTCGGACGAGCTGGCGGACGACTACGAGAAGCAGCGCACCGGTTCGCTGGACGACCTCAAGGACGCCGCGTCCGCCCTGGAGGGCATCGTCGACGCGGTGAGGAACACGGCGAAGGCGTACGACCAGACCGAGGACGACATCAACGTCAGCTTCGGCGGCAGCTGATGGACATCCTCAGCAAGCTCGGCATCAACATCTCCGGCCCGTTCTCGGACGTCCTCGACGAGGTCGTCCGCGCTGCCATCAAGCAGTTCGGCCTCGAGGACGACCTGGAGAAGGTCTCCGGCGACAACGAGCGCCTCATGGAGGTCGCCGGCAAGTACCGCGAAGCGGCCCGGGACCTGCGCGGCGTCGTGGAGGACCTGCAGTTCGAGCGGAAGCAGCTGAACGGCTCCTGGTCCGGGGCGGCGGCGGAGGCCTTCCACAAGGACATGTCCGCGTTCGAGGAGGCCCTCGAGGGCGAGGCCTCGGACATGGACCAGATCGCCGAGCTGCTGGAGACCGCTGCCCAGGCGTGTGCCGAGGCCGAGCAGCTGATGATCGACCTGATCGTGGAGATCGTCCAGGCACTCGTGGCGGCGGCCGCGACGACCGCGATCCTGTCCATCCTCACGGCAGGCGCGGCCGCCGCGATCGGACCCCTGATCGCCGCCGCGGGAGTCGCCTCACGGGCCATGAGGGCGGTACGCATCACGGCGAGACTGGCCGACACGCTGTCCGACCTGGCACGGCGGATGCAGGCCATGCGCAAGCTGGCGAAGCTGCGGAACACGCTGAGGAAGTTCACGGACAAGAAAGACCCGACGAGCCACATCAATGCGCTGAAACGGTACCGGGGCAAGTTCGAGCAGTCTCACGGCATCGAAGGTGGCTCGAGGGCGGATCTGTCGGCCTACGGCGAGTACCTGGCGGCCAAGCGCATGGTGAAGAAGGGCATCGTGCACCCGTTGCTCGGCGTCGAGACCGGCGCAGTGATCAAGGAGGGGTACGAGACCTACGGCCCCGAGGGCGCACCCGGCGTCGCGCCGAAGAGCCCCCTGCCGCAGGACGCCTCCCGTAGTTTCGACGACCGGATGAACGACGGGCTCTCGGCCAGGCAAAAGGTCGAGAAGGACTTCGGCTGAGAGGCTGGGGCGAGGAACGTGGTGGACGGTTCGGCAGAGCAGGCGGCACGGGAAGTACGTGGCCACATCGAGGCGGCACTGGCGGGCGTGGATGTGCCGGTGGTGTTCGGCATCTCCTGGGGAACGGAGGGCGCGAAAACACCACCGCGACGCAGGTGGCCGCATCCTGCTGTGCTTGTGCACGTGAAGCGAAAGAAACCCCTTTGGGCTCGGCTGTTCGATCTCATCGTCATTCCTGCCGTGTGGGTGACCGACCCCATCGGGGAAGTATACGAATGGCTGGCGGACCATTCGCCTTTCCGTCGCAGGAAGCGTGCTCTGCACGGTGGCTGGAAGAGCATCGCCGGCTCGATGCTCGCGGCTCACCACACACCCGTGAAGTGTTATCTGGTGTCCGGCCGTACCGGTCTCCACCTCGTATGGATCGGCGAGTTGGGCTCGGAGACCGGTTGGTCCCTTCCGACGGAGCAGGTCACCGGTGTCGAGCATCTCGAATGGGCCGGCGGCATGCCGCACAAGGCCCGCCTCCGCTTCCATTTCGCGGACGGATCCTGGGGCGACCGGGTGATCGTCGGTGAGGCATGGCAGCAGATGCTGTCCCAGTTCCCGCCGCCCCCGAAGAAGTGAACGGAGGAGGGCGGCGCTTCCGGTCCATCTCGGGTGCGAGTGATGCATGAGGTGTGCGAGGTCGGATCTGTCACCGGGAGCCGGGTATCACCGGGGCGACCGGCTCCGGGGCGTGCCGGGCGATCGCCTTGCGCAGTGCCTTCGGGTTCCGCTCGGGCATGGGGGTACGGCTGGCGTCAATTCGGCAACGTGAGCGGTCATGCCCGATGGGCTCCTGCGACGCGTCATGATGGCGGCCATAGTCGGCTCCCTGGGTCGCGGGCGCCCGTTCGAACCCGGGCCCGTCGCCGGCCGGTGGCTGACGTGTCCTCGCCTGACTGCTCAACTGGCGTCCGGGGCGCAGAGCGTGGTCGTTCAAGGAGACAGTGGCCGCGGAGGCTCAGTCCTTGAGTTCGCCGTAGATGTCGGCTCTTCGGCATCAAGGTGCAGCAAGGCCAATGGGGGCAGCAAGGCCAATGGCTACACCTCGGGGGATGGCGGTAAACGAGCCCTTGCCCCGCCATCAGGTGTCGATGAGCCCTTGCACCCCAGGCACCGGCTCGTACCCATCGAGGTTCAATGCCTCAACGGCGTCGCCCTTGCTCTTTGATGCTTTTGCTCCAGTAAGTCCCATAGTGGGCCGGTGCCTTGTAAAGGACTGAACCGTTCCGGGTCCGGTGGAGGGGGCGGCTGTACCGGGTTCACGGCCGACGTGACGTCTCGGGCGACGGCTTGGTACGCCTCGACACCGTCTGTCCGGAGCGGCCCTGCTGCTGGCCGAACTGACGTCTCGGGCCTCGCGGCGGAGCTGTCGACGTCTGCGGAGGAACCGGAGGCGAGGCCGAGAGCCGCCGGCCAATCGACGGCTGCTTGATCAGGCCATCGATGGCCTCGGCTGGCTGCGGTTCGAGCGTGCTCCCGCTACCGGCCGAACCGGCCCCGTACGTCACCGTCCCCCGGCGGCCGACGTACGGGGCCTCCTCCTGCATGCGGCACCTACTCGGCTGTCGAGCCTGCCGCTTCGGCCGGGACCGGCGCCCCAGCGCCGCAGCCCGGACGAAACGGCAGGCCAGCACGCTCGGTGAGAATCACCGCTTGCTTCCCTTTGGCGGCCCTCAGCTCGGGAAGCTGAGATCACGCGCGACTGGCTCGGGCACTGACCTGGGCGGACGGCTGGGATTCGGCTTCGTCGGGCTCGGTCGCTCTTACCTAGTTTCCCGCTGTTCCCCCGAAGGTAACGCCGCCTCAGATGGTCGGGGTGTCGTCAACAATCGGCCTGTGGATCTCAACGACCGGCTTCCACCCCGCGGAGAACTCGATGAAGTCCGCACGGGTGGGGTAGGTGTCGATCGCGCGACGGTCACGCTTGGGGCTGTCGCTCGCCTTGCGCCCCCGGGGAATCTGCTCCTCGAAGATGTCGACCTTCACGTCGGGGACCTCCTTGAGACCCTGGCGCCAGATCTGCACGACGTCGGCGCCGAACGCCTGCCGGGCCGCGGCGTACAGGGCCGTGAGGGCCCCCTTGTCCCCACCAGGGACGAAAAGCGCCAGGTCCAGTACGACACCGGCGGACTGGAGGACCTCGATGGTCGCCGAGCCGTTCTCGTCGGCCAGGTAGATTCCGGCATCACTCTCGTCGTCGGGAAGGCAGGAAACCTCTTCCTGGAATATGGTCCTCGCCGTGATTGAGCCTCCCTCGAAATCCTCACCGGACTTGGTCAGAAAAGCAGGGACATAGCAGTCGGGAAGCTTGAGTTCTGCCGTGTCGGCGGAAACGAAGAGCCTGTCCTTCACGCCGAGCTTCGTCACCTCTTCCATCGAGAGGCGGCGAGCGGTGATCTTCTCCGTGTTCACGATTTCCCTTTCAGTTTGCACTGCCCCTTCGAACAAGGACGCTACCACGAAACCCTTAGGTCAACTGCCTAGTAACCATCGGGTAAATGGCGTCGGTGACCTGCACGGGAGGATGTCGAAGCGGGTGCCACTGGGCCGGGAACACGCATCCGCCAGGTAGTGTCCCTCGTCATGGTGTCGGGGATCAACTGGGGGTTGCATTTCGGTGCGTTGGATAACACGGAGGGACTAAAAGAGAGTTCACGGTAGATATCGCCCATATCGCCTTCGGGGGGTGGTGGCGAGGTAAGGCGATCTGTTCGTCGTGCATCTCGAAGAGCGCAGCGGAAATACGCCGGATGGTCCGACAACGCAACAACGGAGACCCCCACCGGCAACATTCAAATGGAGTGCGAACCAGAAGCCGCTTACTACCGCGCCCTCTTCGGTCTGAACTTCGGCGTAGTCGGCTGACGCCCCGTTGCTGACGTCTCGTCGTGTTGGGCGGGTTCCGATACAGAATAGGCGCGGACGTCCGTGATCATGGAGTTCTCTACGCTCTGTGACCTTGGACTGCCCGTTCCTGCCGCTGGATCCGCTGAGACGCCTCGCGCAGGTCCCGGACCCGTGTGATCCGTGAGGAGTCCGGCATCCGCTCGTGACGCTCCTCGCGCTGACGGCCTGCGCGGTTCTCGCCGGAGCGGAATCCCTGCTCGCGGTGGGTGAATGGGTGACCGACGCACCGCCGGCCCTACTCCAACGGCTCGGCACGGTCATTGACCCGCTGTTGCCGGAACGGTCCTGGTCCGCGGAATCCACGATCCGTCGGCTGCCGGCCGAAATCGACGCGGACGCCCCGGACCGGCGTTGCAGGACTGTACTCAGCCGGTCCGACAGATGCCGCCGAGGGCACACGTTCCCGCTCGGCTGACATCGACCAATCTCGCTGGCAGCCGGTTCGGCATCTGGCCGGTGGGGGTCCTCGTGGCCGATGTCGTGCCGGCGTGGTGCGAACGGCAACCAAAAGTGCAACCACGAAACGATGAGGGTCCCGACCGCTGGGCGGTCGGGACCCTCATCTGCCCTAGTGGGCGAGGCGGAGGACACGAGATTCGAACTGGTGAGAGGTTGCCCCCGACACGCTTTCCAACTGTGCTGGAGGTGCGGTGGGCCTTGTGCGGGGGCGTTCACCTGCGTTCATGGGAAGTCCCTCGCTGAGGCGCTGCTGTCGCACGGTCCTGGCCGAACGCCTGTGAACGGGCCCGAAGGAGACGGGAACTGAGACGGTCCTCCGTCGGCGGTGTGGTGGGGCAGGGCCTGTCAGAACGGAGGATCGGCGTCGCGACCGCTCCACAGCGCGTCGGTCCGGGGCGAAGCCTCGTGCGCCGAGTCGCAGAACGCGTACCGCTCTCGTCGGACCTCCAGCCCAGTGGTGTCCTCACCCCAGGCCGTCAGGGCCTCGATGGACCGCTCGCGGTACTACCAGAGTGCACTTTCGGCCGAAACGTCCCGCAAGAGAGGGACCAAGGCGACTCGGTGGTGGAGGAGGCGAAGGTCGTCCAGCAGCGGGGATGCAGGCGGAGACGGCTGCCTCGCGCACGTGGATGTCGGGATCGTCCATGAACACGGACGTGGCCCGAAAGAGCTGCGGTCGAATGCGGCAGACCTCGACGAACGGCGGATAGTCCTCCGGCGGGAAGCCGAAACGTCGACTGGTCGTTGCGGCTTCGTCGTCTGCCTCATTCGCGACGGAGCCAAGCCATCCCAGCAACTCGGCACGCATCGGCCCGGGGAAGCTGTGCGGGTTCTTCTCAAGGGACCAGAGGGCGCGCGCCTCGCCGAGGATCCCCGCCACGTACAGGGCAGCCGGGGGCGTGGCGGTGTAGAGAGTGTTCTGGTGGTGCACCACGTGATGCAGGCCGCCCAGTGCCCGGGACCGCACGCCCTCATCCGCGTCGAGAAGCCCAGTCAGCATCTTCGGGACATCGTCCGCCGGTCCGTAGGCATGATCCAAGGCACCCCAACGCGTCCCGGTCAGTGAGCATTTTCAGGTTTCTGGCCGCGATTCCGTGAATGACCTTTGGCTCCCTGCCGTAACGGCGGCTACACCTACCGTTGGTCGAAAGGCAGCCAATGCAGACTTGGAGGCAGCGATGAGGGTCGTGTTCGTTCATGGGGCGTGTGTGCGGGACGGGTCGTGGTGGTGGCACCGCACCGCCGAGCTGCTGCAGGAACGAGGGATGCTGAGCGTGGCCCCCGCGCTGCCGAGCTGCGGCGAGGCGGGCCTGCCTGGAGGCGTCGGCGGCCCGGGGCTTTCCGAAGACGTCGCGGCGGTACGGCAGGCGCTGCTGGACAGCGACGAGCCCACCGTTGTGGTCGCCCACAGCTACGGCGGCATTGTCACCGCAGAAGCCGCCGCGGGCGTCGGGTCGGTACGCCACCTGGTGCTGGTCTCCAGCTACCTGCCCGAGGTCGGGCAGAGCCTGTCGGAGTTCGGGGACGGCAGCCCCGCCCCGTTCCTCGACATCGACTCCGACGCCGGCACCTTCTCGGTCCGCCCCGAGCTGCTCGTGGACACATTCCTGCAGGACTGCGACCCCGAGATCCAGGCGCAGGCGGCGGGCCACCTCGCCCGGCAGAGCCTGCAGGTGACCGGGCAGCCGGTCCAGGCGGCCGCATGGCAGCAGGTGCCCTCGACATACCTCATCTGCGCCCAGGACCGGGGCACCCCGCCGCGCCTGCAGCGCGAGTTCGCCCGCCGAGCCGGGAACGTCGTCGAACTCGACGCCGGCCACCACCCGTTCCTGTCCCAACCCGCCGCAGTCCAGGACCTGCTGCTGAGCCTGTGACGGCAACGACAAGATCATTCACGGAATTGCGGCCAGAACCATTTTCAGCGTTGCCTCTCCAGGGTGAGGACGGCTTCGGCGATGACTGTCATGAGGTTGGGGCTGCAGCGGGCGCTGCGGAAGATCCGCCAGGACTTCAGGCGGGCGACTCCGCGTTCGACGGGTGCCCGGGCGGCGGACGGTGCCCGGTTGACGGTCCGCTCGGTGGGGGTGGGTTCGCCGTTGGGCGGGCGGCGCTTCGCGGTGGTGACCCGGTCTCCGGCTCCGATGTAGGCCATGTCGGCGAGGAGCGGGACGCCCTGGCGTTCGCAGATCCGGATGATTTTGTGGGTGCGGGCGGCCGTCAGGTCGTGGGCCCGGCCCGGCAGCGCCGGCGACAGCCACAGAATGTTCCCGGCGGTATCCGTGACGACCTGCACGTTCACTCCGTGCCGCTTGCACTTGGAGGAGTAGTCGGCCTGTCCGTCGCCGACCCGGTCGCACTCGGCGAGGATGCCGTCCAGGACCGCGTAGTCGGGGTCCGTCTCCCGCAGCACCTTCAGCAGCCCTGGCGCCTTGTCCGCCAGGTGCCGCACGACGGTGGTGACCTAGGCGTGGGCGGTGCCGGCGGATATGCCGAAGCCCGCGGCGATCTGCGCGAGCGTGTCGTGCCTCCGGAGGTAGACCAGGGCGACGAGAGCACGCCGGTGCGGCGGGAGTTTGCAGCGGCGGTCACCCTCACGGGTGACGATGAGCATGGTTACCCACTCGACCAGGGCGTGAGGCAGGTCGAGTGCGGCAGGATATGGAACCAACAAGGCTTCTGCGCTGACGAGTTGAAACGTCGAACACCTCATTCAACGGCACGGGAGCCTCGTGCGTTGCGGGACGCTGACCCGTCACCTGATCGGTGGCCAGTCTGAAAATGCTCAGTATCTCCGCGGGATCGATCGGCTCGGTGAACTCCTGGGCGACGGTCACGCGGCGAGTATGCCAGCGCTCGCGAGGCTCATGCTCAGGCCCGGGGTGAATCACTGCTTCGCCTCCGCCGGTGATCGCGGCTACTGGCGACAGCTATGCCGCCTGCCGTGCGCACCTTGTGATCCGTAGCTCTCGATGGATCGGTCAGCGAGGGGCATACAGGCTGCGGTGAGGGCTGTGAGCGTCGGCGTCGGGCACTGCCGGGTGTCGGGGTTGCTGTACTTCGTTGCTGTCATGCAGGATCGGCCGATGTCCCGATCAGTAGGCGCGCACACCGCCGACCCGTGTCCCCGGTGCCTGGTCGAGGAGGTCCGTACGGGCAGCCTTGTACCCGCCGCGGAGCGTGGTGCGGTCGGCTATGCCTGCGGGCGATGCGGGCATTCGTGGTCCCGTCCGGTCGAGGAGGACCTGGACGTGTACGACACCGTCAGAGCGGACCTCCCGGAAAAGACGCTCTACGGCACTGTCTGGCAGGTGGAGGACGACCGAGTCCAGGTGCGCGATACGAGCTGTGGGCGACTGCTGTGGGTCGAGCGCTGGAGGGCCATCCTCTACTGAGGCCCGTCTAGCCTGGGCACCACACCATCAGCTTGGGAAGCTGAGGTGGTCTTGCGGCACTTGCTGGGCTGACCTGGGAGGGAACGTTGCTGGCGCCTGATCGCTTGTCGGGCAGGTATCCGGTGTCCCCCGTGGGTTTTCCGCACGATCCGGCACGTAACTGGCACAGGTCACAGGAGCAGGAGATGAACGACCGGATTATCCAAGGGCTGGGGGAGGGGCCCGACGCACCAATCCGAGCACGGAACCTGATCGACAGAAGCCCCGGACCGTTGGAAGGTTCCGGGGCTTCCGCCTGCCCAGACACCGAGGGCTTGCCGTAGGCGGGCGCAGGTGAGCCGTCCTCGCGTGCCCCTGACGAGCGCGCTGCGTGGCAGCCGAAATCAACTCGTCAAGGACCGTGGAGCTCGGTTTCCCACGCTTGGAGTGGCGGCTCGATCTGGTAGCTCGGGTCGCAGTAGGCACGGATCCACTGAGCGGCGCGGTACTGCGCGTCGCCGTCGTTCAGTACCTGGCCGTTCGCGTCGACCTCCAGCACGTTGCTGTAGATGGCGAAGACCTGCTCCAGGGCCGAACCGAACTCGAAGAGAGCCGGCCGGTAGTCGATACCGTCGAGCAAGTCGATGTCGATGGTGCCGTTAGCCAGGTAGAAGGCGAAGAACCGGAGCGATGCGCGCACGTCGACGGAGAGATGTCCCACCGCCATATCTTGCATCCCACCTACGCTGGGCGCGGCTGGATTTTCCGACGGCCATACCTGCGCTCATGGGGCGCTGCACGGCGCCTGACCTGCTCGGAAGCCATTCAAGATCAACACGCTGTTACAACGTGATCACTGGCAAACGGCTGCTTCCGGCGGAGTTCGCCTGCACACAGCAAAAGACCTCACCCTCAGCATCTCTGCTGGTGGTGAGGTCTTGGCACACTTGCACAGTGTGCCCCCGGCAGGATTCGAACCTGCGCACACGGCTCCGGAGGCCGTTGCTCTATCCCCTGAGCTACGGGGGCGTTGTCGTCGCGGTGTGTGCGGCGACGGGTAGAACCCTACCAGCTTCGGAGGGCTGGTCATGAACAGGTATCCGGGGGCCCGTGCGGGAGGCCGGCATGGGTGGCCGGGGGGCGGGTTCACGGACGGGGGAGAAGTGGGGAAAACCCGGACGCGGCGGTGGCGGTCGACCTACTCTCGAGTTGTGCCAGGCGCGTCCGGCCGGGTCCTTGTCGTGGACGACAACAAGGTCATCCGGCAGCTGATCAGGGTCAATCTCGAGCTTGAGGGGCTTGAGGTCGTGACCGCGGCCGATGGTGTCGAGTGTCTGGATGTGGTGCACCAGTTTCGACCTGATGTGATCACCCTCGATGTCGTCATGCCCCGGCTCGACGGGCTGCGTACGGCGGCCCGGCTCCGCAGTGATCCGCAGACCAGGGATTTGCCCCTCGCCATCATCAGCGCGTGCAGCCAGTACGAGGTCGAGGTCGGGCTCGGTGTGGGCGTTGATGCCTTCCTCGCCAAGCCCTTCGAGCCTGCTGAACTGGTGCGGCTTGTGGGGGAGTTGGTGCAGCGGCGGCGGGACGGCGGTGCGGTCGGTGAGGCCGTCCGTGGGGCCGATACGGGAGTCGTCGGTGGGGGCGGTGGTCCTCTCGGTGGCGGTGACGAGGGTGGGAGTGACGGGGGGTCCCCGTCGGCCGAGGGTGGGAGTGGTTCTTCCGTCGTCGGTCTCCATGTCTGTGGGGCCGGTGCGGCGGATGCGGCCTTGTCGGATGCGTCTGCGTCGGATGCGTCCGTGCCGGGGATCGCCGCCAGTCACCCCTCCAGTACCTCTTCCTCCAGTGCTTCTTCCGTCAGTTCCTCGTCCGTCAGTTCCTCGTCCTCCGGGGCATCGTCCTCCGGGTCCTCGTCTTCCGTCCTCGGTACCTCCCTGGGGGGCAGCGGGGCCTCTGCCAGCGGTATCGACCCCACCCAGCGGAACGGCAGCTGAGGGCAGCAGGCAGGTTTCGGGGTGGGTTCGGGGCGGGGCGCGGTCGTGTTCGTCCACATCGCGGACCACGCCGTAAACCAGTTCGCCTACCCACCCCCCGCCTCCCCTACCCTTGGAACGTGACCCCCGTCGAGCTCTCCCACACCGTCATCAGCGCGGTGCGTCGTGCTGTGGACGAGGGGGAGCTGAGCGTGGTCGTGCCCGCACGGGCTGTCGTGACGCCGCCCGGGCCCGGGGGGTGCGGGGACTACGCCACCAACATCGCCTTGCAGCTCGCCAAGCCCGCCGGTCGGCCGCCGATGCAGGTCGCCCGAATTCTCCGGCCCCATCTCAGCCGTACCGAGGGCGTCGCCGACGTCGAGATCACCGGGCCGGGGTTCCTCAACATCCACCTCGATGAGGGGGTCGGGGGCATCGGTGGCGCCGTCGTACGGCAGGTTCTTGCCGAGCGGGAGCGGTACGGGTACGGGCGCGCGCTCGACGGGCAGGTCGTGCGGCTGGTCATTCCGTACGAGGTGCGGGCCGAAGTCGTCGCCGATGCGCTGGTGCGGATCGTCGCCGGTCAGGGTGGGCGTGTCGAGGTTCAGCACGGGGAGCCCGTCAATCTCCGGCCCGTTCCGGCGGCCGAGGATCCCGCTCCGCTCGGGGCCGACGCCGCCCGCTGGGCGCTGCTCCATCCCTCCGCCCATGACCGGCCCCGTATCACCGCCGATCATCTTGTGCAGCGTGTGAGCAATCCGTTGTTCCGGGTGCGGTACGCCCACTCCCGGGCTCGGGCGCTCGTCCGTAACGCCGCGGCCCTCGGGTTCGAGGCCGACATCGATAGCCATAGCCACAGTGGTCCCGGTGTCGGGGCGGCACCCGCACAGCAGAGTGCTGACGACCTGGTCGCCGCCCTCGCCGAGTACCCCCGTGTCCTCGGCCGCGCCGCCACGCACCGCGCCCCCGATCGTGTCGCGCGGCATCTCGTCGTCGTCGCCGACGCCCTGCTCGCCCTCCAGCACACGGCGCTGCCGCGCGGTGACGAGAAACCCTCGGCCGCCCACCGCGCCCGGCTGGCCCTCGTCGAAGCCGCCGGGACGGTGCTGGCCGGCGGCCTGTCCCTGCTCGGTATCGACGCACCCGACCATCTGTGAGAGCACCTCGGCTGTCCGCTGTCCGCTGTGCGCTGTACGAAGCGCGGCCGAGTGCCCATAGGCCAGAGAGTTCAGGAAGAGTCACACCACCATGAGCCGTTCCGCGCACCCCGCCGGGCCCCGTCACGCCGACGTCCTCCCCGAGGGGCACTACTCCGCGCCCCCCGCCGACCTCAACGCCCTCGACTCCAAGGTGTGGGCGCAGACCGTCAGCCGTAACGCCGACGGAGTCGTCACCGTCGGCGGTGTCGACGTCAAGCAGCTCGCCGAGGAGTTCGGCACCCCCGCTTATGTCATGGACGAGACCGACTTCCGCGAGCGGGCGCGGGCCTGGCGTACCGCCTTCGGAACGGACGCCGATGTGTTCTACGCGGGCAAGGCGTTCCTCTCGCGGGCCGTCGTGCGGTGGCTGAACGAGGAAGGGCTCAACCTCGACGTCTGCTCCGGTGGTGAGCTCGCCACCGCGCTGAGCGCCGGCATGCCCGCCGACCGCATCGCCTTCCACGGCAACAACAAGTCCACCACCGAGATCCGGCGGGCGGTCGAGGCCGGGATCGGGCGGATCGTGCTCGACTCGTTCCAGGAGATCGTGCGGGTCGCGCACATCGCGCAGGAGCTCGGCGTGCGGCAGCGCGTGCAGATCCGCGTCACCGTCGGCGTCGAGGCGCACACGCACGAGTTCATCGCCACCGCGCATGAGGACCAGAAGTTCGGGATTCCGCTGGCCGGCGGGCAGGCCGCCGAGGCCGTGCGGCGGGCGTTGCAGCTCGACGGGCTCGAGCTCATCGGGATCCACTCCCACATCGGGTCGCAGATCTTCGACATGTCGGGGTTCGAGGTGGCCGCCCACCGGGTCGTCGGGCTGCTCAAGGACATCCGTGACGAGCACGGTGTCGAGCTGCCCGAGATCGACCTCGGCGGTGGGCTCGGGATCGCGTACACGAGCGGGGACGACCCGCGTGAGCCGTACGAGATCGCCAAGGCGCTCACCGAGATCGTCACGCGCGAGTGCGAGACCGCCGAGCTCCGCACGCCCCGTATCTCCGTCGAGCCCGGGCGTGCCATCGTGGGACCCACCGCCTTCACCCTGTACGAGGTGGGGACCATCAAGCCGCTGGACGGACTGCGGACGTACGTCTCCGTGGACGGGGGCATGTCCGACAACATCCGGACCGCGCTGTACGAGGCCGAGTACAGCGTCGCCCTGGTGTCGCGCACGTCCGACGCCGAGCCGATGCTCGTCCGGGTCGTCGGCAAGCACTGCGAGAGCGGGGACATCGTGGTGAAGGACGCGTTCCTGCCCGCCGACCTGGCACCGGGTGACCTGATCGCCGTGCCGGCCACCGGTGCGTACTGCCGGTCCATGGCCAGCAACTACAACCACGTGCTGCGCCCGCCCGTCGTCGCGGTCGGCGACGGGGAGGCGCGGGTGATCGTCCGGCGTGAGACGGAGGAGGACCTGCTGCGGCTCGATGTCGGGTGAGGCTGTAGGAGGGAAGCGGGAAGCGGGAAGCGGGAGACGGACTGCGGAAGGCGGAAGGCGGAAGGCAGGAGATCTTTCGCCTTCCGCGGCCCAGGGAAATGAAATCAATGTCTCACGATCCGGACGACGGGCAGAAACTCCCGTTCGGTGAGTGAGACTGGTTCCACCGTATTCGGTGTATGTGAGAAACGAGGTCGGATGATGCGTACGCGTCCGCTGAAAGTGGCGCTGCTGGGCTGTGGGGTTGTCGGCTCAGAGGTGGCGCGCATCATGACGACGCACGCCGACGACCTCGCCGCCAGAATCGGCGCCCCCGTCGAGCTGGCGGGCGTCGCCGTGCGGCGGCCGTCCCGGGTGCGGGAGGGCATCCCCGCCGAACTGATCACCACCGACGCCACCGCGCTGGTCAAGCGCGGTGACATCGACGTCGTCGTCGAGGTCATCGGCGGCATCGAGCCCGCTCGTACGCTCATCACCACGGCGTTCGAGTACGGGGCCTCCGTCGTCTCCGCGAACAAGGCGCTCCTCGCCCAGGACGGCGCCGCGCTGCACGCCGTCGCCGAGGACCACGACGCGGACCTGTACTACGAGGCCGCCGTCGCCGGTGCCATCCCGCTGATCCGGCCGCTGCGCGAGTCCCTCGCCGGCGACAAGGTCAACCGGGTGCTCGGCATCGTGAACGGCACGACCAACTTCATCCTCGACGCGATGGACTCCACCGGCGCCGGTTACCAGGAAGCCCTCGACGAGGCCACCGCGCTCGGGTACGCCGAGGCCGACCCGACCGCCGACGTCGAGGGCTTCGACGCCGCCGCCAAGACCGCGATCCTCGCCGGTATCGCCTTCCACACGCGCGTACGGCTCGACGACGTGTACCGCGAGGGCATGACCGAGGTCACCGCCGCGGACTTCGCCTCCGCCAAGCAGATGGGCTGCACCATCAAGCTGCTCGCCATCTGCGAGCGGGCCGCGGACGGCGCCTCCGTCACCGCGCGCGTGCACCCCGCGATGATCCCGCTCAGCCACCCGCTCGCCTCCGTGCGCGGCGCGTACAACGCCGTGTTCGTCGAGTCGGACGCCGCCGGTCAGCTCATGTTCTACGGGCCGGGCGCGGGCGGTTCGCCGACCGCCTCCGCCGTCCTCGGCGACCTGGTGGCCGTCTGCCGCAACCGGCTCAACGGCGCCACCGGGCCGGGCGAGTCCGCGTACGCCGCCCTGCCCGTCTCGGGCATGGGCGATGTCGTCACGCGCTACCACATCAGCCTTGACGTCGCCGACAAACCGGGCGTCCTCGCCCAGGTGGCCACCGTGTTCGCCGAGCACGGGGTGTCCATCGACACGGTCCGACAGCAGGGCAAGGACGGGGAAGCCTCCCTCGTCGTCGTCACCCACCGCGCGTCCGACGCCTCCCTCAGCGGGACCGTCGAGGCGCTGCGCAGCCTCGACACCGTGCGGGGCGTCGCCAGCATCATGCGGGTTGAAGGAGAGTAACCAGCAATGACCCACCAGTGGCGCGGAATCATCGAGGAGTACCGGGACCGGCTGCCGGTATCCGACACCACGCCGGTCGTGACGCTCCGCGAGGGCGGTACGCCGCTCGTCCCCGCGCAGGTGCTCTCCGAGCGCACGGGCTGTGAGGTTTATCTCAAGGTCGAGGGTGCCAACCCGACCGGGTCCTTCAAGGACCGCGGCATGACCATGGCCATCACCCGGGCCAAGGAGGAGGGCGCGAAGGCCGTCATCTGCGCCTCCACCGGCAACACGTCCGCGAGCGCCGCCGCGTATGCCGTACGCGCCGGGATGGTGTCCGCGGTGCTCGTGCCGCAGGGCAAGATCGCGCTCGGCAAGATGGGCCAGGCGCTCGTGCACGGCGCGAAGATCCTCCAGGTCGACGGCAACTTCGACGACTGCCTGACGCTCGCGCGCGCGCTCTCCGACAACTACCCGGTCGCGCTGGTCAATTCCGTGAACCCGGTGCGCATCGAGGGACAGAAGACGGCCGCGTTCGAGATCGTGGACATGCTGGGCGACGCGCCCGACATCCACGTCCTGCCGGTGGGCAACGCGGGCAACATCACGGCCTACTGGAAGGGCTACCAGGAGTACGCGGCCGACAAGCTCGCCACGCGTACCCCGCGCATGTGGGGCTTCCAAGCCTCCGGTTCCGCGCCGATCGTGCGCGGCGAGGTCGTCAAGGACCCGTCGACGATCGCGACCGCGATCCGGATCGGCAACCCGGCGTCGTGGAAGTTCGCGCTGGCCGCCCGGGACGAGTCGGGTGGTGTCATCGACGAGGTGACGGACCGTGAGATCCTGCGCGCCTACCGGCTGTTGGCTGCCCAGGAGGGCGTCTTCGTCGAGCCCGCGTCCGCCGCGTCGGTCGCCGGTCTGCTGAAGGCGGCCGAGAACGGCAAGGTCGACCCGGGTCAGCGGATCGTCTGCACCGTCACCGGCAACGGGCTCAAGGACCCCGACTGGGCCGTCGCCGGCGCCCCTCAGCCGGTCACCGTCCCGGTGGACGCGGCGACGGCGGCGGAGCGGCTCGGGCTGGCCTGAGCGGCCTGACCGGCGGCTCGATCGCCTGGATCGGCTGGATAGGCCAGCTGGATGGGCTCGGATCGGCTCGGATCGGCTGGGATGGGCTCGGAATGGCTGGGATCGGCTGGGATCGTTTTGACTGGCCAGTCCGGCTGACTGGCCAGTCCGGCCGGATCGGCCCGACCCGCGGCTCCGGCCCGACCGGCCCGCCCAGCAGCCCGACCGGCGGCCCGACCGGCAGGATGGGCCCGGCCGGCCAGTTCGGCTGACCGGCCAGTCCAGCCCGGCGGCCAGTCCAGCCGGCCCGGCGGCCAGTCCAGCCCGACCGGCGGCCCGACCACCCTGATCGGCCCGACCGACCCAGTCGGGCCGTACCGGCCCGCCAGCCTGACGGGCATCGCACCGCCGGGCATCAGCCTGCCGGCCCTCGTCCATCAGCCCGCGGCGCGCCGTCCCCCTTACGCACAGCACGCCCCTGGGCGTGTCCCCCGTGGGCGCGCGCCGAGGAACAAGCCCAAAGGCGCACCAAGGCACCCTCCAAGGACGCGTGCGCCGGGCACATGCCAGGGGCACTCCGGGGAGTCCCCCGCGCGGCATCGGCATGGCAGCGACGTGGCTTCGGCGGAGGAAGCACAGGGGGCACACGACACGCATCGTGCGCCTCCTGTGCGCCCTATGTCGCCACAGAACCTTCCTTCGATAGGCTGTACCGAACCCGCCCGCCGCATATGCCGCGGTGCCGCGCCGTCGATCGTGATTTCCGGGTCCCGTCGACAGCGGCCCCCGGGTTCTCCCGTCCGTACGTATCGAACGTCTTCGACAATCCCGCACAGCATTACCGCCGTACAGCACAGCAATACAGCCGCATACCGCCAGACAGCATTACCGCCGCACAGCCAGCAATACCCAGCACAGCAACACGCAGATTTCGCAGCTCAAGGAGAGTCATCGAGCGATGGCCGGTCCAGCGTTCCGCGCCGCCGCCGTCCGGGTGCGCGTCCCCGCCACCAGCGCCAACCTCGGCCCGGGCTTCGACGCCCTCGGCCTCGCGCTGGGTCTCTACGACGACGTGGTCGTCCGGGTGGCCGACTCCGGCCTGCACATCGACATCGCGGGCGAGGGCAGCGAGACGCTCCCGCGGGACGAGCGTCATCTGCTCGTCCGCTCCCTGCGCACCGCGTTCGACCTGCTCGGCGGGCAGCCCCGCGGCCTCGAGATCGTCTGCGCCAACCGCATCCCGCACGGCCGGGGCCTCGGCTCCTCCTCCGCCGCGATCAGCGCCGGCATCGTCGCCGCGCGCGCGGTGACCATAGGCGGCGAGGCCCGGCTCGACGACACGGCGCTGCTGGAGCTCGCCACCGAGATCGAGGGCCACCCCGACAACGTCGCCGCCTGTCTGCTGGGCGGCTTCACCCTCTCCTGGATGGAGGGCGGCGCCGCGCGGGCCATCAGGATGGATCCCGCCCGTTCCATCGTTCCGGTGGTTTTCGTTCCCGGGAAACCGGTACTCACCGAAGAGGCACGCAGACTTCTGCCACGCACCGTTCCGCACGTCGACGCCGCCGCCAACGCGGGCCGTGCCGCCCTGCTCGTCGAGGCCCTCACCCGGCGCCCCGAGCTGCTGCTGCCCGCCACCGAGGACCGTCTCCACCAGGAATACCGCGCCCCGGCCATGCCGGACAGTGCCGCTCTGGTGGAGCGACTGCGGGCCGACGGAATTCCCGCGGTGATTTCCGGCGCCGGGCCCACGGTCCTGGCGCTGGCCGACGGCGACAGCGCCGACAAGGTGGCCGATCTTGCGGGCGAGGGCTGGGCCGCGAACCGGCTGGAACTCGACGCAAGGGGAGCGAGCGTGCTGCCGCTTGCCACCTGACACGCGGTTGCCGGATTTGGAGAGGGGGAATGTTTGTTGGATCCGGTAGTGTTAACCTCAAGTCTGCACCCGACCTCACCATGGCGAGGTGCTTCGTGTCCCCGTCCGGGACAACCATTCTTCCGGGAGCCTCCCAAACCGCACTGTGTTTCGTACGTCACGTGGTACGCCGTACGCAGGCGCTGAGCGGTTCGCCGAGCAACGCTCCGGAACAGGCGTGACCCAGCCGCGTGACACCGACACTCAGTGCCACGGCCCGGGGAAGCGCCGTATCACCAAAAACCTCCTCCGCCGCTTCGGCGGAACACCGCCCCGGCACGGTCCGCACAGCAAGGGCCGAAGCCGGACAGCACAACCGGTCGCCGAGCCAGACAGGCCGACGTCCGCTCCAGGGAAGGACCCTTCGTGAGCGACACCACCGATCTGATGGGCGCACGTGTCGACGAGACCGCTGCCGCGCCCGCCACGGACGCCTCCGCGCCTGCCTCCGGTGCCGGCTCCCGGCGGCGCCGCGGTACCGGCCTCGAGGGCATGGTGCTGGCCGAGCTGCAGCAGGTCGCATCCGGCCTCGGTATCAGGGGCACCGCGCGCATGCGCAAGAGCCAGCTGATCGAGGTCATCAAGGAGGCGCAGGCCGGAGGGGGCGCGTCCGCCAAGCCGGCCGCCGCCGGGGAGGCCGCCGAGACCAAGCCGAAGCGCCGGTCCACCTCCCGCACCCGTACGGGTGACGACGCCGCGGCCGCCGAGAAGGCCGAGAAGAAGCCCGCCCGGTCCGCCAAGGCGCAGGCCGAGGCCGAGGCGCCCGCGGACACCGACAAGGGCGCGGCCCAGCAGCAGATCGAGATCCCCGGTCAGCCTTCCCCCAGCACGGACGACGCGCCCACCGAGCGCCGCCGCCGTCGGGCCACCGCCGAGGCCGGCAGTCCCGAGACCGTCGCCGACGAGGCGAGGAACGAGACGCAGGGCCAGGGGCAGGGCCAGCAGTCGCAGGGCGACGGCAGGACCGACGGTGACCAGGGCGGCGAGGGCCGTCAGGGCCGCCGGGACCGCCGTGAGCGAGGCCGGGACCGTGACCGCGGTGACCGTGGCGAGCGCGGTGACCGCGGCGACCGCCGCAACAAGGGCGACGACCAGCAGGGCGGCCGGCAGAGCGGTCAGCAGCAGGGCCAGCAGCAGGGCGGCGGCCGTCAGGACCGCCAGGACGACGGTTACGACGACGACGGGGGCGGCGGCCGCCGTGGCCGTCGCGGGCGCTACCGCGACCGCCGTGGGCGCCGTGGCCGCGACGACATCGCCGAGCCGCAGGTCGCCGAGGACGACGTCCTGATCCCGGTCGCGGGCATCCTCGACATCCTCGACAACTACGCCTTCATCCGTACGTCGGGCTACCTCCCCGGTCCGAACGACGTGTACGTCTCCCTCGCCCAGGTCCGCAAGAACGGCCTGCGCAAGGGCGACCACGTCACCGGTGCGGTCCGGCAGCCGAAGGAGGGCGAGCGGCGCGAGAAGTTCAACGCGCTGGTCCGTCTGGACTCCGTCAACGGCATGGCGCCCGAACACGGCCGAGGCCGCCCGGAGTTCAACAAGCTGACGCCGCTGTACCCGCAGGACCGGCTCCGTCTGGAGACCGACCCGGGCGTGCTGACCACGCGGATCATCGATCTCGTGTCGCCGATCGGCAAGGGCCAGCGCGGTCTGATCGTGGCCCCGCCGAAGACCGGCAAGACCATGATCATGCAGGCGATCGCCAACGCGATCACGCACAACAACCCCGAGTGCCACCTGATGGTCGTCCTCGTCGACGAGCGTCCGGAAGAGGTCACCGACATGCAGCGGTCGGTGAAGGGCGAGGTCATCTCCTCGACCTTCGACCGTCCGGCCGAGGACCACACCACGGTCGCCGAGCTGGCCATCGAGCGCGCCAAGCGCCTGGTGGAGCTGGGTCACGACGTGGTCGTGCTGCTCGACTCGATCACCCGTCTGGGCCGTGCGTACAACCTCGCCGCCCCGGCCTCCGGCCGCATCCTGTCCGGTGGTGTCGACTCCACGGCGCTGTACCCG
Source organism: Streptomyces ruber (assembly GCF_014648075.1). Classification (GTDB taxonomy): domain Bacteria; phylum Actinomycetota; class Actinomycetes; order Streptomycetales; family Streptomycetaceae; genus Streptomyces; species Streptomyces ruber. Next base: position 976,420 of record NZ_BMQK01000001.1, read on the forward strand.
CCGAAGCGCTTCTTCGGTGCCGCGCGCAACATCGAGGACGGCGGTTCGCTGACCATCCTCGCCACCGCGCTGGTCGACACCGGGTCCCGCATGGACGAGGTGATCTTCGAGGAGTTCAAGGGCACCGGCAACATGGAGCTCAAGCTCGACCGGAAGCTCGCCGACAAGCGCATCTTCCCGGCGGTGGACGTCGACGCGTCCGGTACCCGTAAGGAAGAGATCCTGCTCGGGGCCGAGGAGCTCGCCGTCGTCTGGAAGCTGCGCCGGGTGCTGCACGCCCTGGACCAGCAGCAGGCGATCGAACTGCTTCTCGACAAGATGAAGCAGACGAAGTCGAACGTCGAGTTCCTGATGCAGATCCAGAAGACGACGCCGACGCCCGGCAACGGGGACTGAGCGCTCCCCCGGACCGACCGACACGGCTGTGGGCCGCCTCCGAACGGAGGCGGCCCACAGCCGTGTCGGCTCCCGAAGGGTTCCTTCCCACGGTGGACGGAGGAACATGAAGAGGGACCGTGCCCGACCCCGACCTCGTTCCCGAGTACGAGCGCGAGCACCGAGGAGCACATGTCCGCCGACAGCACGCCGGAACCCGGCACTCCGGGAGAGTCCGGCACCACGAGCCCGCCCGAGGGCGCGGAGCGCCGCCCACGGCCCCGGAGCAGACGGCGCAAGGCGCTGCTGGCGGCGGTCTGGACGGTCGTCGGCATCGTCGTGCTCGGCGGCTCCGGCGTCTGCTACCTGTACTTCAGGCTCAACGGCAACCTCAGGAGCGTCGACATCAACTCCCTCCTCGGCCACGACCGGCCGGAGGACGTCGACAACGGCTCGGAGGACATCCTCGTCCTCGGCTCCGACAGCCGCTCCGGCGGCAACGCGAAGCTGGGCGGCGGCGAGGACGACGGAACGGCCCGTGCCGACACGGCGATGATCGTGCACCTGTACGAGGGGCGCAGCAGGGCCGGTGTGGTCTCCATCCCCCGCGACACCCTCGTCGACCGGCCCGGGTGCACGGGCACCGACGGGAGGGCCCACCCGGGCGCGACCGACGTGATGTTCAACTCCGCGTACACCGTCGGCGGGGCCGCCTGCGCGGTGAAGACCGTCGAGTCGATGACGGGCATCCGCATGGACCACTACGTCGAGATCGACTTCGCCGGCTTCGCCGAGCTCGTCGACCGGCTGGGCGGGGTGCGGATCACGACGACCGAGGACATAGACGACCCCGACAGCCACCTGGATTTGAAGGCCGGCGAGCACACCCTCGACGGCGCCCAGGCCCTCGGCCTCGTCCGCACCCGGCACGGCGTCGGCGACGGCTCCGACCTCGGCCGCATCCAGCTCCAGCAGGCGTTTCTGAAGGCCCTGGTCGACCAGGTCGGGGACGTCGGCGTACTGACCAGCCCGCGGAAGCTGTACGACCTCGCCGACACCGCCACCGGCGCCGTCACCACGGACTCGGAGCTGGGCTCGGTACGGGATCTGGCGTCCTTCGCCGACGGGCTGAAGGGCCTCGGCTCCGCCCGGATGACCATGCTGACGATGCCGGTCCGCCTCGACCCCGCGGACGCCAACCGCCTCCTGGTCGACGAGCCCCGGGCGCAGCAGGTCTGGAAGGCCCTCAGGGCCGACCGCCCGGTCCCGCCCTCGGCGACGGACGGCACCCCGCAGGGCACCGCGGACGGGGTGGTCGGGTCGGGCGGACGCTGAGGGCGCCCCGGGCCGCAGGGGAGGCAGCCGGGTGGAATAGATCGTCCCGGCCCTCGGTTTTGGGGGATACGGCCAGAACTGGCAGACTGGTACGTCGGCTCCGGTTCACGCTTCCGCATCCCGCGGTCGCGACCCGGCGCCCTCCCGCAAACTAGGAGACACCTTGAAGCGCGACATCCACCCCGAGTACGTCGAGACGCAGGTCAGCTGCACCTGTGGCGCGTCGTTCACCACCCGTAGCACGATCTCCAGCGGCACCATCCGTGCCGAGGTCTGCTCCGAGTGCCACCCGTTCTACACGGGCAAGCAGAAGATCCTCGACACCGGTGGCCGCGTGGCCCGCTTCGAGGCCCGCTTCGGCAAGGCTGCCGCTGCCAAGAAGTAGCGAGCACACAGCGCCGGTCCTCGGCGCCCTGCACCTCCCGCGCGCGGCGCGGAAGGGCGGGCGCCGGGACCGGCGTTTTGCGGTGCGGCCCATGTCATGCGGTACAGCCCCATTCAATCGACGTACGTAGTTTCGTCCCCGGCAGCCTGACGGACCCGGGGACAGCCCAGGGAGCCGGAGATGTTCGAGGCGGTCGAGGAACTGGTCGGAGAACACGCCGACCTGGAGAAGAAGCTCGCCGATCCGTCGGTCCACGCGGACCAGGCCAACGCGCGCAGGCTGAACAAGCGCTACGCCGAGCTGACGCCGATCGTCGCCACGTACCGCTCCTGGAGGCAGACCGGCGACGACATCGAGACCGCCCGCGAGTTCGCCGACGCCGACCCGGACTTCGCTGCCGAGGTCAAGGAGCTGGAACAGCAGCGCGAGGAGCTCACCGAGAAGCTCCGCCTGCTGCTGGTCCCGCGCGACCCCAGCGACGACAAGGACGTCATCCTCGAGATCAAGGCGGGCGCGGGCGGCGACGAGTCCGCCCTCTTCGCCGGCGACCTGCTGCGCATGTACCTGCGGTACGCCGAGCGCGCCGGCTGGAAGACCGAGATCATCGACGCCACCGAGTCCGAGCTGGGCGGCTACAAGGACGTCCAGGTCGCCGTGAAGACCAAGGGCGGCCAGGGCGCGACCGAGCCCGGCCAGGGCGTGTGGGCCCGGCTGAAGTACGAGGGCGGGGTGCACCGCGTGCAGCGCGTGCCCGCCACCGAGTCGCAGGGCCGCATCCACACCTCCGCCGCCGGCGTGCTGGTCACCCCGGAGGCCGAGGAGGTCGACGTGGAGATCAATCCGAACGATCTGCGGATCGACGTCTACCGGTCCTCCGGCCCCGGCGGGCAGTCCGTCAACACCACCGACTCCGCCGTCCGCATCACCCACCTGCCGACCGGCGTCGTCGCCTCCTGCCAGAACGAGAAGAGCCAGCTCCAGAACAAGGAGCAGGCACTGCGTATCCTGCGCTCCAGGCTGCTCGCCATCGCGCAGGAGGAGGCGGAGAGCAAGGCGGCGGACGCCCGGCGCAGCCAGGTCCGCACCGTCGACCGCTCCGAGAAGATCCGTACGTACAACTTCCCCGAGAACCGCATCTCGGACCACCGTGTCGGCTTCAAGGCGTACAACCTGGACCAGGTGCTCGACGGTGACCTCGACGCGGTCATCCAGGCGTGCGTCGACGCGGACTCGGCCGCCAAGCTCGCCGCCGCGTAAGCGCCCCGGCGCCCCCGACGGGGACGCCGGCAGCCGTACGACGAGACACCAGCTGAAGCCCCGGAGGACCACCGTGCAGCCATCATTCGGTGAGCGCCCGCAGAACCCCCGCAGCGTGCTGCTCACGGAAGTGGCGCAGGCCACCCAGCGGCTGGCCGACGCCGGCGTGCCCTCGCCGCGCACCGACGCGGAGGAGCTCGCCGCGTTCGTGCACGGCGTGAAGCGGGGCCAGCTGCACACGGTCAGGGACGCCGACTTCGACGCCCGGTACTGGGAGGCCGTCGCCCGCCGCGAGGCCCGCGAGCCGCTCCAGCACATCACCGGACGGGCGTACTTCCGGTACCTGGAGCTCCAGGTGGGGCCCGGCGTGTTCGTGCCCCGGCCGGAGACCGAGTCGGTCGTCGGCTGGGCCATAGACGCCGTACGCGCCATGGACGTCGTCGAACCCCTCATCGTCGACCTGTGCACCGGCTCCGGCGCCATCGCGCTGGCCCTGGCCCAGGAGGTGCCGCGCTCGCGGGTGCACGCCGTGGAGCTGTCCGAGGACGCCCTCAAGTGGACCCGCAAGAACATGGCGGGCTCCCGGGTGGACCTGCGCCAGGGGGACGCCCTGGACGCCTTCCGGGACCTCGACGGCCAGGTCGACCTGGTCATCTCCAACCCGCCGTACATCCCGCTCACCGAGTGGGAGTACGTGGCCCCCGAGGCCCGCGACCACGACCCGGAGATGGCGTTGTTCTCCGGGGAGGACGGCCTCGATCTGATCCGCGGCCTGGAGCGCACCGCGCACCGGCTGCTGCGGCCCGGCGGCGTCGTCGTCGTGGAACACGCCGACACCCAGGGCGGGCAGGTGCCGTGGATCTTCACCGAGGAGCGGGGCTGGGCCGACGCGGCCGACCACCCCGACCTCAACAACCGGCCGCGGTTCGCGACGGCGCGCAAGGCACTGCCGTGAGACCGCGTATGTTCCAGACTTTCCGAGCGAGTGACGGGTACGGGACGTACCCGAGGTACGAGGAGGCGCGCTAGATGGCACGGCGATACGACACCAACGACGCGACCGACCGCGCGACCGGTCTGCGCGAGGCAGCGTCCGCCGTCCGCCGGGGCGAGCTGGTGGTGCTGCCCACCGACACCGTGTATGGCATCGGCGCGGACGCGTTCAGCGCCGAGGCCGTGGGCGACCTGCTGGCGGCCAAGGGCCGCGGCCGCAACATGCCCTCGCCCGTGCTCATCGGCTCACCCAACACCCTGCACGGCCTCGTCACGGACTTCTCCGAGATGGCCTGGGAGCTCGTGGACGCCTTCTGGCCGGGCGCGCTGACCCTGGTCGCCAAGCACCAGCCGTCGCTCCAGTGGGACCTCGGCGACACCCGGGGCACGGTCGCGGTGCGGATGCCGCTGCACCCGGTCGCGATCGAGCTGCTCACCGAGGTCGGCCCCATGGCGGTGACGTCCGCGAACCTCACGGGCCACCCGGCGCCCGAGGACTGCGACGCGGCCCAGGGCATGCTCGGCGACTCCGTCTCCGTCTACCTGGACGGCGGGCCGACCCCCGGCATCGTGCCGTCGTCCATCGTCGACGTCACGGGGAAGGTGCCGGTGCTGCTGCGCGCGGGCGCGCTCGACGCGGAGGAGCTCCGGAAGGTGGTACCCGACCTCGAGGTGGCGAATTGACAGCCCCTGACGCGGGGCGGGGCAGTGGCATAGGCGGCATCGGGGAAGAGACGACCACCTTCGGTTTCCCTCGCGACACCTTCCGCATCCTCAACGTCAGCACCGGCAACGTGTGCCGCTCGCCCATAACGGAACGGCTCACGCGCCACTTCGTGTCCGAGCGGCTCGGCATCCTGGGCGGCGGGCTGATCGTGGAGAGCGCCGGTACCTGGGGCCACGAGGGCGCACCGATGGAGGAGAACGCCGAGACGGTGCTCGCGGAGTTCGGCGCGGACTCCTCCGGGTTCACCGGCCGCGAGCTGCTGGACGAGCACGTCATCAAGGCCGACCTGGTGCTGACGGCCACCCGGGACCACCGCGCCCAGGTCATCTCGATGGGGCACTCGGCGGGCCTGCGCACCTTCACCCTGAAGGAGTTCACCCGCCTGGTGAACGCCATCGACCCGGCGACCCTGCCGCCGCTGGAGGACGGTCTCGTCATGCGCGCGCGGGCGCTGGTGCGCGCCGCGGCGGCGCTGCGCGGCTGGCTGCTGGCGCCGACGGCCGACGCGGACGAGGTGTACGACCCGTACGGGGCGCCGCTGCCGTTCTTCCGGTCGATCGGCGACGAGATACACCAGGCCCTCGATCCGGTCGTGACGGCGCTGACGGGCGTGCCGGCGCGGACCTGACCACCGGGCGGACCTGACCACCGGGCGGGTCACGGGCCGCGGTCCTACATTGGTCTCAAGCCCAGCCGACGTCCGGAGCCCACCATGTCGGTCACCTCCACGCCTCCGACGGATCTCCTGTACCGCCAGGACCCCGAGCTCGCCGAGATCCTGCTCGGGGAGGCGACCCGGCAGTCGACGACGCTCCAGCTCAGCGCCGCCGAGAACTTCACCTCCCGGGCGGTGCTCGCCGCCCTCGGGTCCCCGCTCGCCAACAAGTACGCAGAGGGCTACCCGGGTGCCCGGTTCCACGGCGGGTGCGAGATCGTCGACGTCGCCGAGCGCGTCGCCGTCCGGCGCGCCGAGCGGCTCTTCGGCGCCGAGCACGCGAATGTGCAGTCGCACTCGGGTTCGTCGGCGGTGCTCGCGGCGTACGCGGCCCTGCTGCGCCCGGGGGACACGGTCCTCGCCATGGGCCTGCCGTTCGGCGGGCACCTCACCCACGGCTCGCCCGCCAACTTCTCCGGGCGCTGGTTCGACTTCGCCGGCTACGGGGTCGAGGCCGAGTCGGGGCTCATCGACTACGACCAGGTGCTCGCCCTGGCCCGCACCCGGCGCCCCAAGGCCATCGTGTGCGGCTCCATCTCGTACCCGCGCCACATCGACTACCCGCTCTTCCGGGCGGTCGCCGACGAGGTGGGGGCGTACCTCGTCGCCGACGCCGCGCACCCCATGGGGCTGGTCGCCGGGGGAGCGGCGCCCTCGCCGGTGCCGTACGCGGACGTCGTCTGCGCCACCACGCACAAGGTGCTGCGCGGACCGCGCGGCGGCATGATCCTTTGCGGGCGCGATCTCGCGGAGCGCATCGACCGCGCGGTCTTCCCGTTCACACAGTCGGGTGCGCAGATGCACACCGTCGCCGCCAAGGCCGTCGCGTTCGGCGAGGCGGCGACAGCGGCGTACCAGGCGTACGCCCGTCAGGTGGTCGTCAACGCGAAGACGCTCGCCGCCGCCCTGGCCGCCGAGGGCCTGACCGTCGTCACCGGCGGCACCGACACCCATCTGCTCGTCGTGGACCCGGCGCCCTTCGGTGTGGACGGACGGGTGGCGCGGGGCCGGCTGGCCGCGGCCGGGATGGTCCTCGACACCTGTGCGCTGCCCCACGACGACGCCCGCGGGCTGCGCCTGGGCACGGCGGCGCTGACCACCCAGGGCATGCGGGAGACGGAGATGCCGCGGATCGCGGCCCTGCTCGCGGCGGTGCTGCGGGAGGAGAGGATCATGGTGAGAGCGCGTGAAGAAGTGCGGGAGCTGGCCGGTGGATTCCCGCCGTATCCCGTCTGATGCCGGGTAGACGCACCACCGGACACAACTGCACGTGCAACCATCGTCACTACCCGGAAGTCCCCAACCGTATGCGCGGATCGCTAGGGTGTGGGGCTGTGATGGCCAGCGAGACCTGTGGGGAAGCCTGTGCGTGAATACCTGCTGACGCTCTGCATCACGGCCGCGGTGACGTATCTGCTGACAGGGCCGGTACGGAAGTTCGCGATCGTGGCCGGAGCGATGCCGGAGATCCGCGCGCGCGATGTGCACCGGGAACCCACGCCGCGGCTGGGCGGCATCGCGATGTTCTTCGGGCTGTGCGCGGGTCTGCTGGTCGCGGACCACCTGACCAACCTCAGCGAGGTGTTCGAGACCTCGAACGAGCCGCGCGCCCTGCTCTCCGGCGCCGCGCTGATCTGGCTGATCGGCGTCCTGGACGACAAGTTCGAGATCGACGCGCTGATCAAGCTGGGCGGCCAGATGATCGCCGCGGGCGTCATGGTCGTGCAGGGCCTGACGATCCTGTACCTGCCCATCCCGGGCGTGGGCAACGTCGCGCTGACCCAGTGGCAGGGCACCCTGCTGACGGTCGCGCTCGTCGTCATCACCATCAACGCGGTCAACTTCGTGGACGGCCTCGACGGCCTCGCCGCCGGCATGGTGTGCATCGCGGCCACCGCGTTCTTCATGTACGCGTACCGGCTGTGGTACGGCTACGGACTGGAGCCCGCCGCCCCGGCGACGATCTTCTCGGCCGTCCTCATCGGCATGTGCGTGGGCTTCCTGCCGCACAACATGCACCCCGCGCGGATCTTCATGGGCGACTCCGGCTCGATGCTCATCGGCCTGGTGCTGGCCGCGGGAGCCATCTCCATCACCGGCCAGATCGACCCCGACTCGCTCAACCTGTACGCGGGATCGGAGAAGGAAGCCGTGCACCAGATGGTGCCCGTCTACATCCCGCTGCTGATGCCGCTGACGATCATCGCCATCCCGGCGGCCGACCTGGTGCTCGCGATCGTCCGGCGCACCTGGCGCGGACAGTCGCCGTTCGCGGCGGACCGCGGGCACCTGCACCACCGGCTCCTGGAGATCGGCCACTCGCACAGCCGGGCCGTGCTGATCATGTACTTCTGGTCGGCGCTGATCGGCTTCGGCGCGCTGGCGTACTCGGTCAACGCGGCGTCCATGTGGATCGTGCTCGGCGTCGTCGCGCTCAGCGCGGTCGGTCTCGTCCTGCTCCTGCTGCCCCGCTTCACGCCGCGGGCCCCGCGCTGGGCCGAGCGGTTCGTGCCGCCGCGCTACCGCCGCCGGCGCCGTCCCCCGCAGGAGGACGCCGACCTGTCGATGCCGGCCGCGCACGGGACGGACGGGGAACCCCGCGAACCGGAGACGCGCACTCCGGTCGCCGCCGGTGTCTCCCGCGTGAACGGTGCGACGGCTCTGGGGGCCCGCCCGCACGGACCGGACCGGCGCAGGGCGGGTACGTCGCGGTGACCCTCCGGCACCGTCCGTACCCGGCCGTCCGGACCCGCTTCCGCTTCCTGAAGTACCGAACGCTTATGTGATATGCGCCACAGAGGCCGTATCGGACGCGTCAAAGCGCTTGCAGGCGTCGACTACGGGCGGGTGTGTCGAATACGCCCTCTTTATGCGGCCGAAACAGCGCCACAATGCTTGTGATACCGTGCACAAGCGTCGAACGACAACTTCGAATGAGCGCTGCCTGCGGTGGCGCACCGAGTCGTACGGCGACCGAATCCGCGCCCGAGGGCGCCCCCACACCTCATCGCAGTCACGAAAGTCCTGGGAGACGTCATGCCTCCAGCCACGCAGCGCGGCGTGCCCGGCCGACCGGTGACCGTGAGCGAGGCCATGCTCAAGGTGCTCCGGCTCGGGCTGACCGGTGCCGTCGCCGCCGCCGTGGTGGCCGTCGGCATCGGCTACCTCGTGGACGGTGGCGCCGGTGCCGTGGGCGGTCTGCTCGGTATCGCGGTCCCGGTCGGGTTCCTCGCCGTCACGGCGGTGGTCGGTCTGGTGACCGCCCGGCTCGCCCCGCACCAGCTCGCGGCGGCGGTCATGGGCTCCTGGCTGATCAAGATCATCCTGCTGATGGTCGTGCTGTGGCTGCTGCAGGGCCGCGACTTCTTCTCCACCTGGATGTTCTTCGGTGCCTTCCTGGTGGGCACGTTCGGTTTCCTCGCGCTCGAGGCCGTGATCCTTTACCGCGCCCGCCTGGCTTATGTCAACGTCGACTCCGGTCACGGAGAAGACGGCGAGGGAGGGGGGCGGTGACGGAAAAAGTAAAGGGTTGGTATGTTTGGAGAGCGGAAAGTAGTTGGTGGGCAGGCCCCGAGGGCAGCTCGCAGGGACTGACCGCTTTCGATCGGCCCGGCTCGGGCGTCTCCGGTGTGGATCCCACGGGATCAGGTGTGCTGAAGTGCATGCGGTCCCTCCCCATCGGACCGCCCGACGGATACGCCATCGCGCAACCGACCCTGTATGTCTTGTCCGGCTGCAGCTGAAGCTACCTTCGGCCCTTCAAACATGGAGCACCCGCTGAACGCGCATGCGCTGACCCCAACGCCGCTCGCGGCGGGCGACGGCTTCCACACGCCGTCGATCGCCGAGTTCTTCCCCGACGCGGTCCTGTTCGAGGGAACGATCTTCGAGCTCACCCGTATCCGTATGGCCTTGATCCTGATCACCCTGGTGATCGCGGCGCTCTTCGTCATCGGCATGCGCAAGCCGAAGCTCGTGCCCCGCGGCGGACAGAACGTCGCGGAAGTGGCCATCGACTTCGTCCGCAACCAGATCGCCTTCGAGACCCTCGGCAAGAAGGAGGGCAACCGGTACCTGCCGTACCTGGTTACCCTCTTCTTCTTCGTCTTCGGCGCCAACATCCTCGCGATCACCCCCGGGGTGAACATCGCGGCGACCTCCACGATCGGGCTGCCGTTCCTGCTCGCCATCATCACCTGGGCGATCTACCACGTGCAGGGCGTCCGCGAGCACGGCTTCGTCGGCTACGTCAAGGTGCAGACGGTCGTCCCCGGTGTGCCCAAGGCACTGGCACCCGTCGTGATCCTCCTGGAGGCCCTCCAGGCGCTGGTCATCCGGCCGTTCTCGCTGATGCTGCGGCTGATGGCCAACATGATGGCCGGCCACATCCTTCTCGTCCTGTTCTTCAGCGGGGCCTCGTACCTGCTGCTGGAGGGCGGCGGTCTGCTGCCCGTCGCCGGTGTCGGCTCGGCCGTGATGGGCCTCGCCTTCACGGGATTCGAGCTCTTCGTCGCAGCGCTGCAGGCCTACATCTTCACGCTGCTCACCGCGATGTACATCAACATGGCGATCAGCCACGAACACTGACACTCGCGGACTGACCCGACGTCCGGACGATCCCCGGCCGGACGCCACACCATGGAAGGAAAACCAGTGAGCAACATCCTTGCCGCGACCGACGCCGTCTCCGGCAACCTGAACGCCATCGGCTACGGCCTGGCTGCCATCGGCCCCGGCATCGGCCTCGGCATCATGGTCGGCAAGACCATCGAGGGCATGGCCCGCCAGCCCGAGGCGGCCCCGCTGCTCCGCAGCACCATGTTCCTCGGCCTTGCCTTCATCGAGGTTCTCGCCCTCATCGGTCTCGTCGCCGGCTTCCTCTTCCAGTGATCGCGATGGCGACGACGACCGAACTGGCCGCGGAGGCACCCGAGGGCATCGGGATCCTCCTGCCGGCCGGAGCAGACCTGTTCTGGGGCGCCGTCTGCTTCGTCATCCTCTTCGGAGTCCTGTGGAAGGCCGTCCTTCCCAAGGCCCGCAAGGCGCTGGCGGAGCGCACGGACGCCATCGAGGGCGGCATCGAGCGTGCGGAGGCCGCCCAGACCGAGGCTCAGGAAGTCCTCGAGCAGTACAAGGCGCAGCTCGCCGAGGCCCGTCACGAGGCCGCGCGCCTGCGCCAGGAGGCGCAGGAGCAGGGCGCCGCGCTCATCGCCGAGATGCGTGCGGAGGGGCAGCGGCAGCGCGAGGAGATCGTCGCCGCCGGTCACGCCCAGGTCGAGGCCGACCGCAAGGTCGCCTCTGCCGCACTGCGCCAGGACATCGGCAAGCTCGCCACCGACCTGGCCGGCAAGCTCGTCGGTGAGTCCCTCGAGGACCACGCCCGTCAGAGCCGTGTGATCGACCGCTTCCTCGACGATCTCGAGGAGAAGGCCGAGGCGACGCGATGAACGGAGCGAGCCGCGAGGCACTGGCTGCCGCACGAGGGCGACTCGACGCGCTGACCGACAGCACCTCGGTCGACGCGGCCGCGCTCGCCGACGAGCTGGCCGCCGTCACCGCGCTGCTCGACCGCGAGGTCAGTCTGCGTCGGGTCCTCACCGACCCGGCGCAGTCCGGCGAGGCCAAGGCCGAGCTGGCCCAGCGCCTCTTCGCCGGTCAGGTCGGCGGCCCCGCCCTCGACCTGCTGACCGGCAGTGTGCGCTCCCGCTGGTCGCAGCCCCGCGACCTGGTGGACGCCATGGAGGAGCTGGCCGCCACGGCCGACCTCACGGCGGCACAGCGGACGGGCAGGCTGGAGAGCGTGGAGGACGAGCTGTTCCGGTTCGGCCGGATCGTCTCCTCCAACACGGAGCTGCGCTCCGCGCTGACCGACCGGTCCGCGAGCACCGCCGCCAAGGTCGAGCTGCTGCACCGCCTCCTCGGCGGCCGTGCCGCCGTCACGACCGAGCGTCTGGTGACGCGCCTGGTCACCGCGCCCCGGGGACGTAGCCTGGAAGCGGGACTCGAGTCCCTCTCCAAGCTCGCCGCCGAGCGCCGCGACCGCGTGGTCGCCGTCGTCACGTCGGCGGTCCCGCTGAGCGACGTACAGCGCCGGCGTCTCGGCGCCGCCCTGGCCAAGCTCTACGGGCGCGAGATGCACCTCAACCTCGACGTGGACCCCGAGGTCGTCGGCGGTGTCTGGGTGCAGGTCGGCGACGAGGTCATCAACGGCTCCCTCGCGGACCGCCTCGAGGACGCCGCCCGCCGCCTGGCGAGCTAGCAGCAAACTTCATACGTACGTACTGCGGCCCTGGTTGGGCCGTGCAGAGGATTCACCCCATCAGGGGGGAGTCCCCTTCCCCCCTAAGTGAAACTTCGGGCCCAACAAGGAGAGCAGGGAACCCAGATGGCGGAGCTCACGATCCGGCCGGAGGAGATCCGGGACGCACTGGAGAACTTCGTCCAGTCGTACAAGCCGGACGCGGCCTCGCGCGAGGAGGTCGGTACGGTCACCACGGCCGGCGACGGCGTCGCGAGGGTCGAGGGTCTCCCCTCGGCCATGGCCAACGAACTGCTGAAGTTCGAGGACGGCACCCTCGGCCTGGCGCTGAACCTGGAGGAGCGCGAGATCGGCGCCATCGTCCTCGGTGAGTTCAGCGGCATCGAGGAGGGCCAGCCGGTCACCCGCACCGGCGAGGTCCTGTCGGTCGCCGTCGGCGACGGCTACCTCGGCCGTGTCGTCGACCCGCTCGGCAACCCGATCGACGGCCTCGGCGAGATCGACACCGTCGGCCGCCGCGCCCTCGAGCTGCAGGCCCCCACGGTCATGCAGCGCAAGTCGGTGCACGAGCCGATGGAGACCGGTTACAAGGCCGTCGACGCGATGACCCCGATCGGCCGCGGCCAGCGCCAGCTGATCATCGGTGACCGCCAGACCGGCAAGACCGCCCTGGCCGTCGACACGATCATCAACCAGCGCGACAACTGGCGCTCGGGCGACGTGAACAAGCAGGTCCGCTGCATCTACGTCGCCATCGGCCAGAAGGGCTCCACCATCGCGTCGGTCCGCCGCGCGCTGGAGGAGAACGGCGCGCTGGAGTACACGACCATCGTCGCCGCCCCGGCGTCGGACCCGGCCGGCTTCAAGTACCTCGCGCCGTACACCGGTTCCGCCATCGGCCAGCACTGGATGTACGAGGGCAAGCACGTCCTCATCATCTTCGACGACCTCTCGAAGCAGGCCGACGCCTACCGCGCCGTGTCCCTGCTGCTGCGCCGCCCGCCGGGCCGCGAGGCCTACCCGGGTGACGTCTTCTACCTGCACTCCCGTCTGCTGGAGCGCTGCGCGAAGCTCTCCGACGAGATGGGCAAGGGCTCGATGACCGGTCTGCCGATCGTCGAGACGAAGGCCAACGACGTCTCGGCGTTCATCCCGACCAACGTCATCTCCATCACCGACGGCCAGTGCTTCCTGGAGTCGGACCTGTTCAACGCCGGTCAGCGCCCCGCGCTGAACGTCGGTATCTCCGTCTCCCGAGTCGGTGGTTCCGCGCAGCACAAGGCGATGAAGCAGGTCTCCGGCCGCCTCCGCGTGGACCTCGCCCAGTACCGCGAGCTGGAGGCGTTCGCCGCCTTCGGTTCCGACCTGGACGCCGCGTCGAAGTCGCAGCTGGAGCGCGGTCAGCGCATGGTCGAGCTGCTGAAGCAGAACCAGTACGAGCCGATGGCCACCGAGGACCAGGTCGTCTCCGTCTGGGCCGGCACCACCGGCAAGATGGACGACGTGCCGGTCGCCGACATCCGCCGCTTCGAGAAGGAGCTGCTGGAGTACCTGCACCGCAAGGAGCAGGGCCTCCTCACCTCCATCCGGGAGGGCGGCAAGATGTCGGACGACACCCTGCAGGCCGTCGCCGACGCGATCGCGGAGTTCAAGAAGCAGTTCGAGACCTCCGACGGCAAGCTGCTCGGCGAGGACGCCCCGGCCGCCGCCGCCAAGTGACGTAAGGAAGGGACCTGACTCATGGGAGCCCAGCTCCGGGTCTACAAGCGTCGCATCCGATCCGTCACCGCGACCAAGAAGATCACCAAGGCGATGGAGATGATCGCCGCCTCGCGCGTCGTCAAGGCGCAGCGCAAGGTGGCGGCCTCCACGCCGTACGCGCAGGAACTGACCCGCGCGGTCACGGCGGTCGCCACGGGGTCGGACACCAAGCACCCGCTGACCACGCAGGTCGAGACGGTCACGCGGTCCGCGGTGCTGCTGCTGACGAGTGACCGTGGTCTCGCCGGTGCGTTCAACTCCAACGCCATCAAGGCCGCGGAGCAGCTCACCGAGCGGCTGGAGCGCGAGGGCAAGCAGGTCGACACGTACATCGTCGGCCGGCGTGGTGTGGCCCACTACAACTTCCGCGAGCGCACCATCGCGGATTCGTTCACGGGCTTCACCGACGAACCCTCGTACGCGGACGCGAAGAAGGTCGCGGCGCCCCTGATCGAGGCCATCGAGAAGGACACGGCGGAGGGCGGCGTGGACGAGCTCCACATCGTCTACACCGAGTTCGTCTCGATGATGACGCAGACCGCGGTCGAGGCCCGGATGCTGCCGCTCAGCCTCGACGAGGTGGCCGAGGAGTCCTCGGCCAAGGGCGAGGTCCAGCCGCTGTTCGACTTCGAGCCGTCGGCGGAGGACGTCCTCGACGCCCTGCTGCCGCGCTACGTCGAGAGCCGCATCTACAACGCGCTGCTGCAGTCGGCCGCCTCCAAGCACGCCGCCACGCGCCGCGCGATGAAGTCGGCCACCGACAACGCGGGCGAGCTGATCAACACGCTCTCCCGTCTTGCCAACGCGGCCCGCCAGGCCGAAATCACCCAGGAAATCAGCGAGATCGTCGGTGGCTCCGCAGCCCTTGCCGACGCGACCGCGGGGAGTGACAAGTAATGACGACGACAGTTGAGACGGCCGTTGCCACGGGCCGCGTCGCCCGGGTCATCGGCCCGGTCGTCGACGTGGAGTTCCCCGTCGACGCGATGCCCGACATCTACAACGCCCTGCACGTCGAGGTCGCCGACCCGGCGCTCGAGGGCGCGAAGAAGACGCTGACCCTCGAGGTCGCGCAGCACCTGGGCGACGGCCTGGTCCGCGCCATCTCCATGCAGCCCACCGACGGTCTGGTCCGCCAGGCCCCGGTGACCGACACGGGCGCCGCCATCTCGGTGCCGGTCGGCGACTTCACCAAGGGCAAGGTGTTCAACACCCTCGGCGAGGTGCTGAACGTCGACGAGACCTACACCGGTGAGCGCTGGCCGATCCACCGCAAGGCCCCGAACTTCGACGAGCTCGAGTCGAAGACCGAGATGTTCGAGACCGGTGTCAAGGTCATCGACCTGCTGACCCCGTACGTCAAGGGCGGCAAGATCGGTCTGTTCGGCGGCGCCGGCGTCGGCAAGACGGTGCTCATCCAGGAGATGATCTACCGCGTCGCCAACAACCACGACGGTGTGTCGGTGTTCGCCGGTGTCGGTGAGCGCACCCGTGAGGGCAACGACCTCATCGACGAGATGAGCGAGTCGGGCGTCATCGACAAGACCGCGCTGGTGTTCGGCCAGATGGACGAGCCCCCGGGCACCCGTCTGCGCGTGGCGCTGGCCGGTCTGACCATGGCGGAGTACTTCCGCGATGTGCAGAAGCAGGACGTGCTGTTCTTCATCGACAACATCTTCCGCTTCACCCAGGCCGGTTCCGAGGTGTCGACCCTGCTCGGCCGTATGCCCTCCGCGGTGGGCTACCAGCCGAACCTGGCCGACGAGATGGGTCTCCTCCAGGAGCGCATCACCTCGACCCGCGGTCACTCGATCACCTCGATGCAGGCGATCTACGTCCCCGCGGACGACCTGACCGACCCGGCCCCGGCCACCACCTTCGCCCACCTCGACGCGACGACGGTGCTCTCCCGTCCGATCTCGGAGAAGGGCATCTACCCGGCCGTGGACCCGCTGGACTCGACGTCCCGCATCCTCGACCCGCGGTACATCGCGGCGGACCACTACAACGCCGCGATGCGCGTGAAGAACATCCTGCAGAAGTACAAGGACCTGCAGGACATCATCGCGATCCTCGGTATCGACGAGCTCGGCGAGGAGGACAAGCTCGTCGTCCACCGTGCCCGTCGCGTGGAGCGCTTCCTGTCCCAGAACACCCACGTCGCCAAGCAGTTCACCGGCGTCGACGGGTCGGACGTCCCGCTGGACGAGTCGATCGCGGCCTTCAACGCGATCATCGACGGTGAGTACGACCACTTCCCGGAGCAGGCGTTCTTCATGTGCGGTGGCATCGAGGACCTGAAGGCGAACGCGAAGGAGCTCGGCGTCTCCTGACGCCGGCGCCGCCGAGCGGCACCGCCTGATGTGTGTGAGGGGGACGGACCGTACCTCATGGGGTGCGTCCCGTCCCCTTCGGCACATCCGCCGGTGCATTTTCCGGGGGCATTCCCCGATTTCCCCGGTCGGACGAGACCGGGGCGGGCCCGGGCACGTGTGTGCGCGGGGCCCTATTAGACTTGTGACCCAACACCCGGCGGAACCGCCGGGTGGTGACCCGAGGAGCCACCTTGGCCGCTGAGCTGCACGTCGCGCTGGTCGCGGCCGACCGAGAGGTCTGGTCCGGCAAGGCCACCCTGGTCGTCGCGCGTACCACGACCGGCGACATCGGCGTCATGCCCGGGCACCAGCCGCTGCTCGTCGTGCTGGAGTCGGGCCCGGTGACCATCCGTACGAGCGAGGGAGGGACGGTCGTCGCCGCGGTGCACGGCGGTTTCATCTCCTTCGCGGACAACAAGCTGTCGCTGCTGGCCGAGATCGCCGAGCTGTCGGACGAGATCGACGTCCAGCGCGCGGAGCGGGAACTGGAGCGCGCGAAGGCGGAGGGCGATGCCACCGCCGCGCGGCGCGCGGACGTCCGGCTGCGTGCGGTGGCGGCGCGCTGACGTGGGGGCGCCTCCCGGAACCCCGTGGTTCCCGGGAGAGCGCCGTGTGATGCTGTGACTCAGCCGCGGCGGGGACCGGAGCGATCCGGACCCCGCCGCGGCTGAGGCAGATGTGGGTGTTTTTGTCGTTCCGTTACCTAGGAGACGAGGAGGTCGAAGTCGATGGTCCTCGCTCTGGCTGTGTGCGTGCTGCTCATCGTGCTCGTGGTGGTGGGACTCTTCGTCTTCGGTCTGCGACGCCGGCTGATCCAGCGCTCCGGCGGCACCTTCGACTGCAGTCTGCGCTGGGGCGCCCCGGAGAAGCCCGAAAAGGGCGAGGAGAACGGCAAGGGCTGGAGCTACGGCATCGCCCGTTACAACGGCGACCGCATCGAGTGGTTCCGGGTCTTCAGCTACGCCCCCCGCCCGCGCCGCGTCCTGGAACGCTCGGCGATCGAGGTGGCCGGGCGCCGCACGCCCGAGGGCGAGGAAGAGCTGGCGCTGCTCTCCGACGCCGTGATCCTCGCCTGTGTCCACCGGGGCACCCGGCTGGAGCTGGCGATGAGCGAGGACGCGCTGACCGGGTTCCTCGCCTGGTTGGAGGCGGCGCCTCCCGGTCAGCGTGTCAACGTGGCGTAGCGACGCCGGTTACTTCGTTCGGCTGATCGTGCCGGTCACTTCAGTCCGTTGCTCATCGCGGTGACCAGCTCGCCGTTCGCGGTGTCTCCGCTGAACTCCCAGGAGAACGCGCCGCCGAGACCCTGTTCGTTGGCCCAGTCCATCTTGGCTCCGATGGTGGCGGGGGTGTCGTACGACCACCACTGGTTGCCGCAGTGCGCGTACGCCGTGCCCGCGATCGTGCCGGTGGCCGGGCAGGAGTTCTTCAGCACCTTGTAGTCCTCGATGCCCGGCTCGTACGTACCGGGGGCCGCGCCGGTCGCCGTGCCGCCGGGGGCGGACTGGGTGACGCCGGTCCAGCCGCGGCCGTAGAAGCCGATGCCCAGCAGCAGCTTGGCGGCGGGCACGCCCTTGGCCTTCAGCTTGGCGATCGCGTCGGCGGAGGTGAAGCCCGCGGTCGGAATGCCGGGGTACGAGGTCAGCGGGGAGTGCGGGGCGGTCGGGCCGGCCGCGTTGAAGGCGCCGAAGTAGTCGTACGTCATCACGTTGTACCAGTCCAGGTACCGGGCGGCGCCGCCGTAGTCGGCCGCGTCGAGCTTGCCGCCGGCGGAGCCGTCGGCGGTGATGGCCGCGGTGACCAGGTAGTCGTCACCGAACTCGGCGCGCAGCGCCTGCATCAGGACGCGGAAGGCGTCCGGGCCCGAGCTGTCACAGGACAGACCGCAGGCGTTCGGGTACTCCCAGTCCATGTCGATGCCGTCGAAGACGTCGGCCCAGCGCGGGTCCTCCACCAGGGCCTTGCAGGACTTGGCGAACGCGGCGGCGTTCTTCGCGGCCTCGCCGAAGCCGCCGGAGTACGTCCAGCCGCCGAACGAGTACAGCACCTTGATGTGCGGGTACTTCGCCTTGAGCTGGCGCAGCTGGTTGAAGTTGCCGCGCACCGGCTGGTCCCAGGTGTCGGCGACGCCGCTGACGGACTGGTCGGCGGTGTAGGCCTTCTCGACGGCCGCGAAGGAGTCGTCCATCACGCACTGGCCGTTCTTCACGTTGCCGAACCCGTAGTTGATGTGCGTGATCTTCGATGCGGTGCCCGAGGTGACCAGGTTCTTGACGTGGTAGTTGCGGCCGTAGACGCCCCACTCGGTGAAGTAGCCGAGGTTGATCTTCTCGCCCGGCTCGGGGTCCGGGTCCGTGCCGCCGCCACCGGTGGTGCGCACCTTGGCCGCGCCGCTCACCGGACCGGTCTGGTCGGCGGTGTCACGGGCCTGCACGGTGTACGAGTAGTCGGTGCCGGCCTTCAGGCCGGTGTCCGTGTACGAGGTGGTCGTGACGGTGGCGACCTTGGTTCCGCCGCGCAGGACGTCGTAGTTCTTGACGCCCTTGTCGTCGGTGGCGGCGGACCAGGACAGCTTCACCGAGGTGTCGGTGACGTTCGAGGCGGTCGGGGTGCCGGGGGCGGAGGGCGGGGTGTCCCCGGGCACGGAGGGGCCGCCGTCGCAGCTCCCGCCGTTCAGGGTGCAGTTGGCGGGGGAGCCCGAACCGGAGCCGTTGAAGCCGAAGGAGATCGAGGCGCCGGGGGCGAGGGTGCCGTTCCAGGACTTGTTCTTCGCGGTCCAGCGGTTCCCGGAGCCGGTGACGTCCGCGTCCCAGGCCGAGGTGACCGACGTACCGGAGGGGAAGTCCCACTGGACGGTCCAGGAACTGATGCTCGTGGTCCCGGTGTTCTTCACCGTCCACTTGCCCTCGAAGCCGGAGCCCCAGTCCTGGGTCTTCGTGTAGGTGGCCGTCGCCTCGGTGGCCGCGTGGGCGGGGGCGGCGAGACCGACCAGTCCGGCCAGCGGGAGCGCCAGGGACGCGATGCCCGCCGCGACTCTGTGTCTGAAGCGCATGCTGCGCCTCCTCATGGGGAGTGTCGGGGCATGACTGAGCCTCATGCCCACACAGTGCCGCGAGAATAGAAAGGTCTGTACCACAGGTCAATAGGTCTGGACCACTGCTCTTCGGGGCACTACCCTGGGGCCGCTCGGCCCTCTTCCCGGCCGCGGGCGCTCCGTGCCGGGCGCTCCGTGCCGGGCGATCCGTGTCAGATCCCCAACTCCTGCGCCAGGACGGCCGCCTGGACGCGGCTGCGCAGCTCCAGCTTGCCGAGCAGCCGGCTCACATGCGTCTTCACCGTGGCCTCAGCCATCTCCAGCCGCACCGCGATCTCCGCGTTCGACATCCCCTCACCGAGACAGGACAACACCTCGCGCTCGCGCCGGGTGAGGGAGTCCAGCACGCCCGGATCGGCGGCCGGCTCCCGTACGGGCTTCGCGGCGAACTCGGCGATCAGCCGCCGGGTGACCGCGGGCGCGATCGTGCCCTCCCCCCGCGCGACCGTCCGTACGGCCGCTATGAGGTCCTTCGCGTCCGTGTTCTTGAGCAGGAAGCCGGAGGCGCCCGCCCGCAGCGCCCCGAAGACGTACTCGTCGAGGTCGAAGGTGGTCAGCACGAGTACGTCGGCCAGGTGCTCCGCGACGATCCGCCGGGTGGCGGTGACCCCGTCGAGGCGCGGCATCTGAACGTCCATCAGCACCAGGTCCGGGCGCAGCTCGCGGGCCATGGCCACGGCCTGCTCGCCGTCGGCCGCCTCGCCGGCCACCTCGATGTCGGGTGCGCTGCGCAGGATCAGCACGAGCCCGGCGCGTACGGCGGACTGGTCCTCGGCGACGAGCACGCGGATCATGCGGGTTCTCCTAGCGGGTGCCGGGTGGTGGGCAGGGACGCGCGGACGGCCCAGACCCTGGCGTCCGGGTCGTCCGGCAGGCTCTCGGGGCCGGCCTCGAAGCTGCCGTCCAGCAGGGCGGCCCGCTCCCGCATGCCGACCAGACCGGCACCGGAACCGGGGGCGCGCGGCCCGTCCCGGTCTCCGTACGGACTGGTCACGGTGAGGTCGAGCCGGTCGTCGCAGCGGGTCAGGACCACCGTGACCCGCCCGGGGCACGCGTGCTTGAGGACGTTGGTGAGGGACTCCTGCACGATGCGGTACGCGGCCAGCTCCACCGGGGCGGGCAGCGGGCCGCCCGGGGAGGCGTCGAGCACGACGTCCAGGCCGTGGCCGCGGAAACCCTCGACGAGCGCGTCCAGCCCGTCCAGCGTGGGGGAGGCGGCAGGCTCGGTGCCGCCGCCGTGGTCGCGCAGGATGCCGATGAGACGGCGCATCTCCGCGAGCCCCTCGACGCTGTTCTCCCGGATGACGCCGAGGGCCTGCCGGGTGGTCTCCGGGTCGTCGAGGGACTGGGCCGCCGTCGCGTGGATGGCGATCGCGGACAGGTGGTTGGCGACCACGTCGTGCAGCTCGCGGGCCATCCGGGAGCGCTCGGCGGTGACCGCCTGGACGCGGTCCATCTCGGCGAGCAGGGCGGTCTGCTCGGCACGCAGCCGGGCGGCCTCTGCGGCGTCGCGGTGGTTGCGCACGATCAGCCCGGTGGCGGCGGAGGCGAAGGTCACGGCGCCCGCCGCCACGCCGACCAGCAGCGCCTCCGGCCCCTGCAGCACCGCGACCGCCACCACCGTCACGGCGACGGTGAAGAGTGCGCTGATCCACGGCATGCGGCGGGCGAACGCCGACGGCCCGTACAGGACGGCCGCGTACAGGACGTCGGTGTACATCACGACCGTGGCCAGGCTGCCCCGCGTGCACAGATCGACGGCGATCGCGGCGGTGCCGGCCAGCAGCGCCGTGCGCGGGGCCGTCCGGCGCAGCAGTTCGCAGCCCGCCATCACGACGAGCGGCGCCAGCGGGAGCCAGGGGCCTTCCCACAGCACCTGCGGCTGGTCGTCGGGCCGCATGTCCAGTCCGATGCCCCACAGCAGCAGTCCGCCGAACAGCCCCGCGAGCGCGATGCCCACGTCGAGGCGGTGCGGGCGGGGGAGCGTGACGGCCATGCCACCATCCAACACGCCCCGGCCGTCCTCCGCCTGATCCTGGGGGAGGGTCCGGACTGCATCCTTCGATGTACGGCGGTCTCGTCACCGCCGACGACGATCTGGCCGTCCCGGGACGGGAGCCTGGAAGGGTGACCGAGAGGAGCGAGCCGTGATCGTCACGCTGATCATCGTCTGTGAGGTCGGCTTCTGGGTGCTGCTGGCCGCGGGTCTGGCCGCGCGCTATCTGCTGGGCAAGCCGCGCCTGGGCCTGGCCCTGCTGCTGTGCGAGCCGCTGCTGGAGGTCCTGCTGCTGGTCGTCACGGCGATCGACCTCAGGAACGGCGCCGATCCGGACTGGACGCACGGCCTGGCCGCGCTCTACATCGGCTACACCGTCGGCCACGGTCACCGCACGGTGCAGTGGCTCGACGGGCACGCCGCCCACCGCCTCGGCGGCGCCCCGAAGCCCGCCGGACCGCCGCGTCACGGCATGGCATGGGCCCGCCACGAGGGCAGGGTGTGGCTGGGCACGCTCCTCGGCGCGGCCGTCGCGACCGCCCTGCTGCTGGTCGCGATGTGGTACGTGGGCGATCCGGACCGTACGACGTCCCTGCAGAGCTGGATGCACGTGGCCTGGCGGGCGGCCACGTTCCACGGACTCTTCGCCCTCGCCCACTTCGTCTTCCCCAAGAAGCCGCCGGAAGGGGACGGTGCGAAGGAGGAGCGGCCGGCACGGGAGTCGGCCGCGGGCCGGTAGCGGGTCTCAGCGCTCCCCGCCCGGCACCCACAGCACGTCGCCGGTCTCCTTGTTGGCCGTGCGCGCGAGGATGAACAGGAGGTCCGACAGCCGGTTGAGGTAGGTGGCGGTCAGGGGATTCATCGTCTCCCCGTGGACCTCCAGCGCCGCCCACGTCGACCGCTCGGCCCGGCGGACGACCGTGCACGCCTGGTGCAGCAGGGCCGCGCCGGGGGTGCCGCCGGGGAGGATGAAGGAGCGCAGCTTCTCCAGGTCCTCCAGGAAGCGGTCGCAGTCCGCCTCCAGCTTGTCGATGTACGGCTGTTCGACCCGCAGCGGCGGGTACTCCGGATCGGCGACGACGGGCGTCGACAGATCGGCCCCGACGTCGAACAGGTCGTTCTGCACCCGGGTGAGGACCTTCACGACCTCCTCGTCGAGACGGCCCAGCGCCACCGCCGTGCCGATGACCGCGTTGGCCTCGTTGGCGTCGGCGTACGCGGAGATCCGCAGGTCGGTCTTGGGCACCCGGCTCATGTCCCCCAGGGCCGTGGTGCCCTTGTCGCCGGTCCTCGTGTAAATGCGCGTCAGGTTGACCATCCACCCAGCGTAGTTACGCCGGAAGCACCGTTGAGCGCGAAGGTGCTCAACTACGCCGTCCGGGGCGACGGGCGGCCCTCCACGGTGTGATGTCCGTCATGTGAGACGTGACGCGCGTTACTTACCGGTCACAAGGCCTCTCACGAGCGCTAGTGTCCGCCAGAGAGGCCCCTCGACCGCTCGGCGCCGCCGCACGGGGGGACACCCACCGAAGTTCCAGCGTGCAAGCGCTCGTGCGATCGTTCAAAGAGGAGTCGATAGTGGCACGGAAGCTCGCCGTCATCGGAGCCGGACTCATGGGGTCCGGTATCGCCCAGGTCTCCGCGCAGGCGGGCTGGGACGTCGTCCTGCGCGACGTCACCGACGAAGCCCTCACGCGCGGCACCGACGGCATCAAGGCCTCGTACGACAAGTTCGTGGGCAAGGGCCGGATGGAGGCGCGCGACGCCGAGGCCGCCCTGGCGCGCATCACGCCCACCACCGACCTGGACGCCGCCGCCGAAGCGGACGTCGTCGTCGAGGCGGTCTTCGAGAAGCTCGACGTGAAGCACGAGATCTTCCGCACGCTCGACAAGATCGTGCGCGCGGACGCCGTGCTCGCCTCCAACACCTCCGCCATCCCGATCACCAAGATCGCGGCGGTGACGGAGCACCCCGAGCGCGTCGTCGGCACGCACTTCTTCTCGCCCGTGCCGATGATGCAGCTCTGCGAACTCGTCCGCGGCTACAAGACCAGCGACGAAACCCTCGCCACCGCCCGGGAGTTCGCCGAGTCCGTCGGCAAGACCTGCATCGTCGTCAACCGTGACGTGGCCGGCTTCGTCACCACCCGGCTCATCGCCGCCCTCGTCGCCGAGGCCGCGAAACTCCACGAGTCGGGCGTGGCCAGCGCCGAGGACATCGACCTCGCCTGCCGGCTGGGCTTCGGGCACGCCATGGGCCCCCTGGCCACGGCCGACCTCACCGGCGTGGACATCCTGCTGCACGCCATGAACAACATCTACACCGAGTCGCAGGACGAGAAGTTCGCCCCGCCGGAGCTGATGCGCCGGATGGTGGATGCCGGTGACATCGGCCGCAAGAGCGGGCAGGGCTTCTACAAGCACTGAGCGGCCGTCGACCGCAGCTCGGTGAGAAAGTGAAAGAAGGTCAGCTTTCACACTTTGAGCTGAAATCGGTGTCGACTCGCTTACAAGGGGCAACCTCTGGGGTTCTTGACGACGTCAGAGGTTGCATCACCGACAACGACCGGTGCGGACACGCACTCGCGGGGAGCGCATATGTTCATCAGGGGCGACCACGCCGAGCTGGTCGTCGGGGGCCGCCTCGACGTACGCAGCGCGGCGGACGCCCGTACGGTCCTGCACTCGGCCGTCGACGACGGAGCCGGCGACCTGGTGCTCGACCTGTCACAGCTGGACTCCTGGGACGCCACCGGACTCGGCGTGATCATGGGCGTCCACCGGCGGGCCGGACGGTGCGGGCGGCGGCTGGTGCTGCGTGACGTACCGCCGCAGATGCAGCGGCTCCTGGTCGCCACCCGGCTGCACCGGATCCTCGCCATCGAGGGCGGTATTGGAGTGGAGTCGCTGCCCCGCGTGTGAACCCATGTGCGCGCGGGCACGTACGACACACGTGTGACGTGGCGGACACGGGACACCCGGACGACCCGGGAGCCAAGCACACCGCACACGCAATCCTCATGAGACTGTGACGTCTCGGACGGACCGGTACCCCGCCTGGTCAGGGATACTGACTCAAGGTTTAGGGTGCGGCTGCCCGCCGTCTTCAGACCCTCGAGTGGGCACCGGACCAGAAGCGACAGCGCGGTGTGCGGCACGGCCGGGAGGGGCTGAGAGGCACACGACGCTTTTGGGGGGCGAGAACCTATGGACCCGACCAGCCCGGGATCCGACGAGTACGGCCACGAGGACGGCCGGGCGCCTCGCCCGCGCCCGCCACGCGAGGCCCTGACACCCGACTTCGGCCAGCACGCGCCGGCGCTCGCCCGCACCGTCCAGGTCGTCACGGGCGACTTCCTGCTCACCGTCAACCCCGTCGACGGCAGCGAGGTCGAGAACTGCCCGCCCGCGGAGCGCCCCGGCAGGCCCGGGAAGCACCCGGCCGCCGAGCGCACCGAACTCGACCGCGCCGCCCGGCCGCCCGCCCCCTCCGGCCCCGCCCGGCCCCGGATGCCGCTCCTCCAGCGCCACGAGGAGCGCGAGCGGCTGGTACGGCTCCTCGCCCGCGGCCGCTCCGTCCACCTCACCGGCCCCGCCGGCTCCGGCCGCACCGCACTGCTCGACCTGGTCGCCGAGGACTGCGCCGGTCTCGCGCCCGACGGCGTCGTCCGGCTGACCGGTCATCGCCGCACCCCCGCCGACCTGCTGTACGACCTGTTCGCCGCCGTGCACGCGGCGCCGCTCCACCGGCCCGGGCCGGACGAGCTCCTCGCGTACGTCCGTGAGATCGGCGCGGTCGTCGTCCTGGACGACGTGGAGTTCGGCGGCGGCGCGCTCGACGAACTGCTCGACGCCACCCCCGAGTGCGCCTTCCTGATCGCCGCCACGCCCGACGTACCCGGGCCGTCCGCCGGCTCCTCCCTCGAAGAGGTGGTCCTCGGCGGGCTCGGCCGCGACGCGGGACTGCACCTCCTGGAGCGTGCCGTCGGCCGGGTGCTCACCGAGGACGAGACGACCTGGGCAGGCGACCTCTGGTTCGAGTCCGAGGGGCTGCCCCTGAGGTTCGTGCAGGCCGGGGCGCTGCTGCGGCAGCGGGACCGGCTGCGCGCCGACTCGGACGCCGTCGACGACCTCGGTGTCTTCGCGGAGGCACCGGACTCCCGGACGCCCGCGTCGTCCGAGCCGGGCGACGTGCCCCGGGACACGGGGGACGGTTACGCGCCCCTCCCGTCGCTCGCCGAGGCCGCCGCCCCCGCCGCGCTGCTCGCGTCCCGGCTGAGCGAGTCGGCGCGCGAGACGCTGCGGATCGCGGTCGCGCTCGGCGGCGAGGTGCCGCACCAGGCGCATCTGCCCGCGCTGGTGGGGGACACCCACGCGGACGCGGCCCTGGCGGAGCTGGTGAGCACCGCACTCGTCACCCCGGTCGGCGCCCGGTACCGGCTCGCGGCCGGGGTGCTGGCCCAGCTGGAGGCCGCCGGGTACGCCGACGACGCCGAGGAGCGAGCCGTCTCCGTCGCCCAGCACTACTCCTGGTGGGCCGGGCACCCCTCGGTCACCCCCGAGCGGGTCACGGCCGAGGCGGACGCCGTCCTCGCCGCGCTGACCGTCCTCGTCCCGCTTGCGACGCCGCCGGGCGAGGGCGAGGAGAGCGCCGCCGTGCGGCTGGCCCGGCAGGCCGCGCCCGCGTTCGCCGCGGGCCTGGACTGGGGCGCCTGGGAGCGGGCGCTGCGCTCGGGCGCCGAGGCCTCCCGGCTCGCCGGCGAGGTGGGCGAGCAGGCCTACTTCCACCACGAGCTGGGCGTCCTGGCGCTGCTCTCCGGGCAGCTCGACCGGGCCCGCGCCGAACTGGAGACCTCCATCGGCCTGCGCGGCGCCCTCGCCGACAAGCGCGGCACGGTCGCGGGCCGACGCGCCCTCGCCCTGGTCGCCGACCGCTCCGGGGCCACTCCGCCCGGCGGACGCACGGCCGCGGGGGAGGAGGTGCCGGACGCCCGGCACGAGGAGTCGGCCTCGCCGCCCGGCGGCGTCCCGGCCGCACCCGCCGCCGCGTCGTACCCCACGCCCCAGCCCCACGACCGGTCCCCGGCGGTGGTCGCACAGCGCACCGCTGCCTCCAAGGGAGGCATCGGCGGCCGTCTGGTCAGCGGCGCCCGGCGCAACCTGGTGGCCGCTGGCGCGGGCGCGCTGCTCGCCGCCGTGCTCGGCACCGTGGTGACCCTGGGCGCCACCTCCGACGGCGGTGGGAACGCCCCGTCCGAGCAGGTCGGCGTCGATCCGTCGGCCAGCCCCGGCTTCGAGGACGACAGCCTGGGCGCGGACCGTGCGAAGCAGGGCCCGAACGACGACCCGGGCACCGTGACCACGCCCACGGACCCGGGGCCCGACGGCACGCCGGGCACGGCGGACGACCCCTCGCCGACCGGCAGCGCCGAACCGTCGGACGACCCGAGCGGCAGCCGGAAGCCGGACGACGACGAGCCCAGCGGCAGCGGGTCACCGTCGGGGGCTACGCCCTCCAAGAGCCCGTCCACGCCCACGAAGCCCGGGACACCGCCGGGGGACACATCGGAGCCGGACCCGGACCCGGAGCCCACCGGCTCCACGAGCGACCCGGTGACCCCGCCGGAGTCGACGACGCCCCCGGAGGAGACGGAGCAGCCGGAGGACCCGCCCCCGCCGGAGACGAGTACCTCGGCGAGCGGCACCGCCCCCGGCGCCCCGACGACCGAAAGCGGTCCGGCCGGCACCCCGGGGAGTACCGGCACCGGCTCGGCGGGCGACCCGGTGAACACCTGACGGTGCGGTTGCGGGGACGGATCCGTACCGGAGCGACGGAAGCGAGGCGAGGGCCGGGTCCCGATATCACGGACCCGGCCCCCGGCCGTAAGCGCACCGCTCAGAACAAGCGAAGTTTGTCGTCCTCGATGCCCCGCAGCGCGTCGTAGTCCAGAACCTGGCAGCCGATGCCGCGGTCGGTGGCCAGGAC
The DNA here is from genome assembly GCF_014648075.1 of Streptomyces ruber. Taxonomy (GTDB): domain Bacteria; phylum Actinomycetota; class Actinomycetes; order Streptomycetales; family Streptomycetaceae; genus Streptomyces; species Streptomyces ruber. The sequence goes on from NZ_BMQK01000001.1 coordinate 1,003,678, forward strand.
GCGGGCCTGGGGCTTGATCTCCTGGGCCGCGAAGATGCCGCGGACCGGGGCGAGACGGGGGTCGCGGTTCAGCAGTTCCAGGTAACGGGTGAGCTGTTCGACACCGTCGATCTCCCCGCGCCGCTTGATCTCGACGGCGACGGTCCGGCCCTCGGCGTCGCGGCACAGGATGTCGACGGGACCGATGGCCGTCATGTACTCGCGGCGGATGAGCGTGTAGCCCTCACCGAGGGTCTCGATGCGGTCGGCCAGCAGTTCCTGCAGATGGGCCTCCACCCCGTCCTTGATCAGACCGGGGTCGACGCCGAGCTCGTGCGAGGAGTCGTGCAGGACCTCCTCCATCGTGATGATGAGCTTCTCGCCCGCCTTGTTCACGACCGTCCAGACGCCCTCCTCGTCGCCGGAACCCTCCTTCAGCGTGCAGGGCGGCGACATCCAGTTGAGGGGTTTGTAGGCCCGGTCGTCCGCGTGGATCGAGACGCTGCCGTCCGCCTTCACCAGGATGAGACGGGGAGCCGAGGGAAGGTGGGCGGTGAGCCGGCCGGCGTAGTCGACGGAGCACCGGGCAATGACGAGACGCATGGTCGGAAACGCTACTCGACACCCCTCGGCGGACGCGATTCGCCCACCTCATCACGGCTGTGAGCGCCCACCGGCCCGGTACGCGCCGTTCCGCGCCGCGCGCACGCTGCCAATTGTCACGTGCCGTAGGCAACTCTGATCATTAATGGCTGATTGTGACTATCGGAGCGCCTTCCTCCTGGTGCGGTCACCCCGCTGTGCCTACGGTGGAAACAGGAGGTCGCGATCCATGCACACAGAGTGGTCACTTCGCGGACTCCTTCCCTGTCCGTCAGCCCCCGTTCCCGCGGGGGTTCGAGAGGAGAACCCATGTCGCTCGACGTCTCACCGGCCCTACTCGAACAGGCCGAGCGAGGCGAGGTCGACGAAGCGGCCTTCGTCGACTGCGTCCGGACCTCCCTGCCCTTTGCATGGGAGATGATCAGCTCCCTGGTGGCCCAGCTGAAGGTGGACGGCGGAGACTTCGCCGACAACCAGACGCCGCCGCCGGACGAGCAGGCACGTGGCCAGCTGCTGCGTGCGCTCGCGAGTGACGCGATACGCGGCGCGCTGCAGCGGCACTTCGGTGTGCGGCTGGCCTTCCAGAACTGCCACCGGGTGGCGGTCTTCCCGCTGGACTCCGCGGTGGACGACACGCTGGCACGCTTCACCTCGGTCCGCAACCAGCTGCTGAACCAGTCCCCGGAGCTCCGGGACTGCTGAGCGCAGCCCTCGGCACCCTGACTTGTCGTCCCGTACGCGGGAGGTGCTCAGGTACTGGGGCGGCAAGTCCCCGTCGTGCCGCGGTCCCCGACCGCGGCACGGGTCCGCGGCCCGGCCGCACCGGTGCCACCGGTGCCGGGCCGGTCGGGGACCCGTCGTACAAGTCCGCGGCTCGGCCGCATCCGGGCGGCCGGGCCGTGGTCCGGCCGCTCAGCGCAGCTGGGGGAGGACCTCGGAGCCGATCCGCCGTACGTTCTCCTCGGTGCAGTACAGGTCGCCGGAGCCCTCGACGAGCAGCGCGAAGCGCGAGATGCCCGTCCGCTCGGCGGTCGCCGCCAGCCGGTCGGCGCACAGCCGGGGCGAACCCACCGGGTGCAGATCGCAGAGCAGTTCGGTGTACGTCCGCGGATCCCGCATCGCGCGGGCACGGCCGTCCACCGTCACATGCGCGGCCAGTCCCTGCCGCAGCCATCCCGGCATCGCCTTGGTGAGCACCTCGACGGCGTCCGTCCTCCGGTCCGCGACCTGGCAGACCCCGGCGGAGACGTGCGCGGCACCGGTGATCTCGTCCGCCGTACGGCCCGCCGCGCGTGCGTACCGCTGCCACAGCGCGACCATCTCCGCCTTCTCCTCGTCTCCGACGTGCATGCCGAGCAGCATGGGCAGCCCGCGCTCGGCCGCGAGCCGGACGGTCGCGGGAGAGGTGCACGCGACGACGACCTCGGGACCCGGGGCACCGTGCAGGGAGTCGGCCGGCATCGGGACGACCGGGACCTCGCGGAAGGAGAACCGTTCCCCCGAAGCCCCGACCGACGGTTCGCGCAGCCAGCGCACCAGCAGATCGAGTGATTCGGGGAACCCCGTCTCGAACGCCTCGACGCCCGTACCGAACACCTCGAGATCCACCCACGGCCCGCCGCGGCCCACGCCGAGCGAGAACCTGCCGCCCGACGTCACGTGCAGCAGCGCCGCCTGCTCGCCGAGGGCCACGGGGTGGACGGTGGGGAGCACGCTGACCGCGGTGCCGATCCGGATCCGGCGGGTGCGGCCGAGGAGTAACGCGGCCAGGGTGATCGCCGACGGGCAGGTCCCGTAGGGGACGAAGTGGTGCTCGGCCAGCCAGACCGAGTCCAGACCCGCTTCCTCCGCCGCCACGGCCGTCCGCACGGCGCGGTGCAGCGCCTCCCCCTGACCCTGGCCCGGGAACTGGGCCGCGATGACAAAACTTCCAACACGCATGGTATTTCCTGCTTTCTCGGCTCCGACGCGGAGCTCCCCCACTGGCATAACCGTCTGACACGTGCCTGAGACACGGCGGGCTACGGGTTTTGCGGATTGTCCGCCGAATGTGCTCGTCAGAGGGGGATGTGTGCCGGTTCGTCGGGGGGCACCCGCCCGCGCGCGGCCCGCGTAGGCTGGAGGAGATCCATGCTCCCCGTGCAGCCCCGTGAGGTGTTCTGTGTCCCCGCGTCGTAACCGACCCAAGGGTGCCGACTCGTCCGGCCGGAGCGCCGACGCGGACCGGGCCGACCGCTACGGCGGCTGGCAGTCCACCGAGGACTGGCGGGGCGAGGAGTGGAGCGTCCGGCACGTCGCGGGCGCGAGCGCCGTGGGCAAGACCTACCGCTGCCCGGGCTGCGACCAGATGATCCCCTCGGCGGTGCCGCACGTGGTCGCCTGGCCCGAGTACGCGGGCGTCGACGACCGCCGCCACTGGCACAAGGCCTGCTGGAACGCGCGGGACCGCCGCACCTCCCCGGTGCAGCGGTCCCGTAACGCCCCGCGTTACTAGCCGTGGCCGCGGACGGTCACACGTCCCTGCGGTCCAGCAGCGCGAACGCGCCGGCGATCGCCGCGGCGGTGATGACGGCGAGGACGGCGAGCTGACGGCCGCCCCCGTCGCCGCCCACGTCGAAGACGGCGGCGAGGGAGTTGATGGCGTTGTACTCCAGCACCTTCTCGGCGACCGGGCGCAGGCTCTCGGAGATCAGCAGGAACGCGGGCAGGATCGCGGGGACCAGCACCACGCCGAGCATCGTGGTGATCGCGCCCGCCGAGTGCCGCAGCATCGAGCCCACCGCGAGCGCGAGGACACCGAGCAGCGAGACGTACAGGGCGCCGATGACGACCGTGCCGCCCCACGGCGCGCCGCCCGCCCCGCTGTGCAGACCCGCCGAGAACAGGCCGACCACGCCGATCGCGAGGGCCGAGACGACGAACGCCACCGCGAAGAAGATGATGAGCTTGGCGGCGAGCACCCGGTGGCGCTGCGGCGAGGCCGTGAACGTCGTACGGATCATCCCCGTGCCGTACTCCGACGAGACCACCAGCACGCCCAGCGTGATCAGGCAGATCTGCCCGAGGATCAGGCCGAAGAGGGCGGGGATGGTGTACGGGGTGTCGCGGTAGTCGAGGTCGGTCGTCTGCAGGGCGACCAGGAACCCGATGCCGACCACCAGGAGCAGGAAGACGCCGAGCGTCCACATCGTGGAGCGGACCGAGCGGATCTTCGTCCACTCGGAGGCGATCGCGTGCCCGAGGTGGGTGCGCACGACGGGGATGGGCGAGGTGTACGAGGACGGGCCGGGCGCCGGCTGCCAGTGGGGCGCGGGCTGCTGCGGCGCGTGCTGCGGTGCGGGCGGCTGGGGCGCGTGCTGCGGTGCGGGCGGCTGGGGCGCGGAGGGCTGGGGCGTGCTCATCGGGCGTCCTCGGGCTTGGTCAGGTCGGCGGGCGCGGGCGCGGGCGCGGGCGCGGGCGTGGCGGGCTCCGCGGGCGCCGGGGCGGCGTACGGGTTCCCGGGCGACGGGGCGGCCGGTGCGCCGTACGGGCCGGTGGCCTGCGGCATCGGCTGCGGCATAGCGAAGGGCTGACCGCCCTGCTGGGGCGGCGGCGGGGCGTACCAGCCCGGCTGGCCCTGCCCGGGCACCGGCATCGGGGGCTGCACCCCGGGCGGCAGCGGCTGCATGAGCCCCTCCCGCTGGTCGGTCGTCGAGCGGTAGTCGACGGCGGCCTGCGTCATCCGCATGTACGCCTCCTCCAGCGAGGCCTGGTGCGGCGACAGCTCCCACAGCCGTACGTCGGCCTCGTGCGCTAGGTCGCTGATCCGGGGCAGCGGCAGCCCGGTGACGCGGAGCGCGCCGTCGGGCTCGGGCAGCACCTGTCCGCCCGCCTCCGTCAGCGCGGCCGTCAGCTTCTCCCGCTGCTCGGCATCGGGGGTGCGGGCCCGCGCGAAGTCCGCGGAGTTCGCCGCGATGAAGTCCCGCACGCTCATGTCGGCGAGGAGTTGGCCCCGCCCGATCACGATCAGGTGCTCCGCGGTCAGCGCCATCTCGCTCATCAGGTGCGAGGACACGAAGACGGTGCGTCCCTCGGCGGCGAGGGACTTCATCAGGTTGCGCACCCAGAGGATGCCCTCCGGGTCGAGGCCGTTGACCGGCTCGTCGAAGAGCAGCACCTGGGGGTCGCCGAGCAGCGCCGCGGCGATGCCGAGCCGCTGCCCCATGCCGAGCGAGAACCCCTTGGACCGCTTGCGGGCCACGTCCTGCAGGCCGACGACCCCGAGCACCTCGTCCACGCGCCGCTCCGGTATGCCGGAGAGCTGCGCGAGGCAGAGCAGGTGGCTGCGCGCGCTGCGGCCCCCGTGCACGGCTTTCGCGTCCAGCAGGGCACCGACCTGGCGGGGTGCGTTCGGCAGTTTCCGGTACGGGTGGCCGCCGATCGTCACATGGCCCGAGGTGGGGTTGTCCAGACCGAGGATCATGCGCATCGTGGTCGACTTGCCCGAACCGTTCGGGCCGAGGAAGCCGGTGACGGTGCCCGGCCGTACCTGGAAGGAAAGGTTGTGCACGGCCGTCTTTGCGCCGTAGCGCTTCGTCAGGCCGACTGCCTCGATCATTCTCCGCACCCATCGAAAGGATCGGGACGCCGGGTCGTACGCCCCCGTAAGGATTAGGAGCTTATCCGGCCGCTGACGGTTCCCACCAAGGCTCAGCCGCCCCCCTCGCCACTAGGCGTCGCGCCGCCGCAGCAGCACGTACCCGCCCACCAGCGCCGCGAGGACCCACAGCGCCATGATGCCCAGCCCGCCCCACGGGCCGTACGGGGTGTCGTCGCCGGCCGGCGGAACCACCTGCATGATTCTGCGGCCGGCCTGGTCGGGCAGGAAGCGGCCGACCTTCTCCGTCGCCGGGACGTTGCCCAGGACGCCGGAGATGAGGAAGAAGAACGGCATGAGGGTGCCGAGCGACAGCATCGGGAAGCGCAGCATCGCGGCGACGCCCATCGAGAACACCGCGATGAGCGTCATGTAGAGCCCGCCGCCGATCACCGCGCGCAGCACACCGGGCTCGCCGATCGACGTGCCGTGCTCGTCGAGCATCGCCTGGCCCAGGAAGAACGCGGCGAAGGCGGTGGCGAGCGAGACGAGCAGGGCGAGCGCCGTGGCCGGCGCGATCTTGCCGAGGAGGAAGGTGCCGCGCCGCGGCACGGCTGCCAGCGAGGTGCGGATCATGCCGGTGCTGTACTCGTTCGACACCACGAGCACGCCGAAGACGATCATCGCCAGCTGGCCGAGGCTCATACCGGCGAAGCTGATCAGCGTCGGGTCGAAGGAGAGGCGGTCCGCGGGTCCCAGCCGGCCGAACTCCCGGTCCGTCAGCGCGGAGATCAGCATGCCGAGGGCGACGGTGACGACCACGGCGAGCGAGAGCGTCCACACCGTGGACGCCACCGAGCGGATCTTCGTCCACTCGGAGCGGACGACCTGTACCACCGTCATGGTCAGGACCCCTTCCGCCAGCCGGCGCCCCACTGCCCGGACGGCGGGGACGACGCCGGGCCGGTGTGCGCGTGGTACTCCACGGACTCGGCCGTCAGCCGCATGAACGCCTCCTCCAGCGAGGCCTGCCGCGGGCTCAGCTCGTGCAGCACGATCCCGTGCCGCGCGGCCAGTTCGCCCAGGTGCTCCGGCCGTACGCCGTCCACCTCCAGCGCGCCGTCGTCCGCGCCGGCCGGGGTGATGCCCTCCGTGCGCAGTGCGTCGAGCAACTGCTCGCGCTGCGGTGTGCGCACCCGCACGTACGACCGGCTGTTGCGCCGGATGAAGTCCGCCATCGAGGTGTCCGCGAGCAGCCGTCCCTGCCCGATCACGACCAGGTGCTCCGCGGTCACCGCCATCTCGCTCATCAGGTGCGAGGAGACGAAGACCGTACGGCCCTCGGCGGCCAGGGTCTGCATCAGCGTGCGGATCCAGTGGATGCCCTCCGGGTCGAGCCCGTTGACCGGCTCGTCGAACATCAGGATCCGCGGGTCGCCGAGCAGCGCGCCCGCGATACCGAGCCGCTGGCCCATGCCGAGCGAGAAGTTCTTGGCCTTCCTGCGGGCCACCGCCTTCAGACCCACCGTGTCGAGGACCTCGCCCACCCGGCTCGCCGGGATGCCGTTGCTCTGGGCGAGGCACAGCAGATGGTGGTACGCGCTCCGCCCGCCGTGCACGGCCTTCGCGTCCAGCAGGGCGCCGATGTACGTCAGCGGGTCCTCGAGCCGGTCGTAGCGCGTGCCGTCGATGCGCACGTCGCCCGTGGTCGGCCGGTCCAGGCCGAGGATCATCCGCATGGTGGTCGACTTGCCGGCGCCGTTCGGCCCGAGGAATCCGGTCACGAGGCCCGGCCGGACGGTGAAGGTGAGGTTGTTGACCGCCACCTTCTCGCCGTACCGCTTGGTCAGCCCCTCGATCTCGATCATGCGTTTCACGCTAGGACGCGACGGAGCCCCCTGCCACTCCAGGTGGACAGGAGGCTCCGTGCCGCAGGGGGAGACCCCCGGGTGTTACCGGGACTGCTGCGCCGGGACCCCGCGCGAGATCGGCTCGTCGTCCGTGGCCGGCGCACCGGCCGCGGCGACCGCGGCGCCCGTGAGCGTCGCGAGCATCTCGCGGACGTTCGTGAGCTGGGCGTTGATCGAGTCGCGGCGGTTGGTGAGGGCGGCCAGCTCGCGCTCGGACTCCGAACGGATGCGGTCGGCCTTGGCGTTGGCGTCGGCCACGATGTCCTCGGCCTGGCGCTGCGCGGTCTCCACCGTCTGGCGGGCGCGGCGCTCGGCGTCGGTGCGCAGCTTCTCCGCCTCCAGGCGGAGCTGCTCGGCGCGGTGCTCGATCTCGGCCAGGCGCTTCTCGGCCTTGGCCTGACGGGAGGCCAGGTCGCGCTCGGACTGCTCGCGGCGCTTGGCCAGGTTGGTCTCGAAGTCCGCGGCGGCCTGCGCGGCCTTGGCGCGGGTCTCCTCGAAGAGGGCGTCCGCCTCCTCGCGCTTGGACTGCGCGTCCTTCTGCGCCTCGGCGCGCAGCTGCGACGCGTCGGTCTTGGCCTTCTCGACGATCCGGACGCCCTCGTCCTCGGCCGCGGCCTTGCGCTCGGCCGCGAACGACTCGGCGTCGTTGCGCACCTGCTGGGCGGCGGACTCCGCCAGCTCGCGGTGCTGCTCGGCGGCGCGTCGGGCCTCCTCACGCAGGTCCTTCGCCTCTTCCTCGGCGAGACGGAGGATCTTTTCGACGCGCGCGCCGAGACCCGCGTACGACGGCTCGGCGTCACTGACCGCGGCCTGGGCGTTCTGCGTCTCGAGGTGCAGCTCCTCGATGCGCTTCTCCAGAGCAGTGATACGGGCCAGAGCACTGTCACGGTCGGAGACGAGCTTCGAGATGCGTTCGTCCACCTGAGCGCGGTCGTACCCACGCCGCACAAGCTCGAAGCCGTAGGGGGAAGTGTCGCTCATGGGGTTCCTGTCGAAAGAGACCGGTGAGGTGATAGGTGGAATCCTAGGGGGCGTGGCGGCGTGTCATCGAGCGGATGCGCGTTTGATCTGGACAATGACACCCCTTTTGAGTGGTCGGCCGAGGGTGGGAAACACCGGGACCTGTGTGCCGAAATCCCGGCAAAAACGCGCCGTCGCGCCCTGTCGCCCGGGCGGTACCGGGGAGGACCAGCATCCTCCTGCACCACTCGTGCGTACTCCCGCCACTGTGGCCGATGGCCCAAGTTACCTTAGGTCACGGAACCTTGACACCGCGCATCCGGAAGTCGGGCGCGACGAGGCGGGACCGTAACCGCATCTTGCTCGCTTCGCTATCCGTCCGACGCTTTGCCACCCGAACGGGTGGCCCCCGCTGCGGCCCCGGCCTTCACACCGTCCTTGCCGTTCGACGGAGCCTCGAAGGACTCCAACGCCTCCAGCACGTCCTGGACACGGGAGATCTCCGCGTTGATGTCCTCGCGGCGGCGGACCAGGACCTCCAGCTCGCGCTTGCCCTCCTCCACGGTGGCCTTGGCCTCGCGGATCGCCTCGGCCTTGAGCTCCTCGGCCTCCCGGACGAGCGTGGCCTTCTTCTGCTCGGCCTCCTTCAGCAGCCCCTCCGCCTTCTTGACGGCGGCGATCCGCACCTTGCCCGCCTCGGAGTTGGCCTCCGAGACCAGCTCCTTCGCCTTGGCCTGAGCCTTCGCCAGCTGCTCCTCGGCGGCCTTGATGAGGGCGTCGCACCGGTCGCCGGCCGCCTTCATCGTCTCGGCCGACTCCCGGCGGGCCCGCTCGTGCAGCTCCTCGATCTCGCTCGTGATGCGGTCGCGCAGCTCCTCGGCGCGCTCCCGGATCGCGGTGGCGTCCCGCCGCGCCCCGACCAGCAGCTCGTCCGCGTCCGCACGGGCCCGCTCCACCAGGGAGTTGCCCTCCACGATCGCCTCCTCGACCAGCCGGTCGGCCTCCGCGCGGGCCGCGCCGACCATCGTGTCGGCCTGCGCCTCGGCGTCCGCGGTCGTCTTCAGCGCGGACGCCTGCGCCTCCGCCATCAGCTTGTCGGCCTCGCCGGCGGTCTCCGTGATCAGCTTGTCGACCTGCTCGGCGGCCTCGGACCGCCGCTTGTTGGCGTCCTTGCGGGCCTCGTCCAGCGTCCGCCCGGCCTCGTCGCGCGCGGCCGCGGTGACCCGCTCGGCCTCCGCCTCCGCCGCGGCCTTGATCCGTGCGGCCTCGTCGCGCGTCCGCTCGGCGTGCGCCTGAGCCGAGGCCACCGTCTCCGACGCCTCGGCCCGCAGCCGCTCGGCGTCGTCGGTCGCCTCCGCGACCAGCCGCTCGGCCGCCGCCACCGCCTCGGCGCGCACCCGCTCGGTCTCCGCCGCCGTCTCCGTGGTGAGCCGCTCCGCCTCGGCGGCCGCCTCCGTGATGAGGGTGTCGGCCTGCGTGGCCGCGTCCGAACGAATGCGGTTGGCGTCCTCGCGGGCCTCCGCCCGGGTGCGCGTGGCGTCCTGCTCGGCCTTCGCGATGGTGTCCGAGGCCTCGGTACGGACCCGCTGGGCGTGCTCGGACGCCTCCGACCGCACCCGCTGGGCGTGCTCGTCGGCCTCCGCGCGCATCCGCTCGGCCTCGGAGAGCGCGTCCGAGACGGTCCGCTCCGCCAGCGACTTGGCGGCCTCCGACTCCTCGGCCGCCGCACGCCGGACCCGGGTCGCCTCCTCGGCCGCCTCGCGCCGGACGCGGTCCGATTCCTCGGCCGCCTCGCGCCGGACGCGGTCGGACTCCTCGGTGGCCTCGCGGCGCAGCCGGGCCGCGTCCTCGCCGGCCCGCTCCCGCTCCGCGTACGCGTCGGAACGGACCCGGTCGGCCTCGTCCTGCGCCTCGGTGCGCGTGCGCTCCGCCGCGTGCTCGGCGGCGCTGCGCAGCCCCGCGATCTCCTCCTGAGCCTGCTCGTGCAGCCCGGCCACGGAGTCGCGCACCTGCTGGGCGTGGGACTCGGCGGCCGACACCATCTCGGTCGCCCGCCGGTCCGCCTCCTCGACCAGCCGCCGCGCCTCGGTCTCGGCCTCCTCGACGCGGGTGCGCGCCGACGCCAGCAGCTCCTCGCTCTGCTCGCGGGCCCGCATCCGCTCCTGGTCGGCCTCCTGCCGGGCGGAACCGAGGGTCTCCTCGGCCTCGCGGCGGCGCCGGGCGGCCTCCTCCTGCGCGGCGGCCAGCGTCTCGGCGCTCTCGGCGGCCAGCCGTTCGGCCGCGGCCTTCGCCTCGGCCCGCACCCGGTCGGCGGTCTCCTGGGCCTCCGTCCTCAGCCGCTCCGCCTCGGCGGCGGCCTCCGACCGCAGCCGTACGGCGACGGCCTCGCCCTCGGCACGGGAGGCGGACGCGTCGGCGGCGGCCTCGTCGCGCAGCCGCTCGGCCTCGGCCTCGGCCTGCGCCCGGAGCGTACGGATCCGCTCGGCGGCCTCGGAGCGCAGCCGGTCGCTCTCCTCGGCGGCCTCGCGGCGGATGCGCTCCGCCTCCGTACGGGCGTCGGCGAGCGCCTCCTCGGCCGAGGCGAGCCGCTGCTCGGCCTCGGTCTGCAGCCGGGCCAGCTCCTGAGCGGCCTCCGCCTGTCGGGCCGCGACGGCGCGCTCGGTCTCCTCACGCAGGTCACGGGCCGCCTGCTCGGCCTCGGCCGTGATGCTCTCGGACCGCTCGACGGCCTCCGCGAGATTCCGCTCGGCCTCCGCGCGGGTGCGCTCCAGGGTCTCCTCGGCCTGGCGGCGCAGCGTGGAGGCCCGCTCGATGGCCTCGGTGCGGACCTTCTCGCTGTCCGCCGTGGCGGTGCTGCGCAGCTCGTCCGCGTCCGCCTTGGCCTTGGCGAGCAGTTCCTCGGCGGTCTTCGCCGCCTCCTCGATCTGCTGGACGGCCTCGCGCCGCGCCTCGGAGCGGATGCGCTCGCCCTCGGCGACCGCCTCGGACCGCAGCTGCTCGGCCTCGCCGCGCAGCCGGCGCGCCTCCTCCTGCAGCTCGACCGTCTTGGCGCGGTACTCCTTGGTGTCGTCCTTCGCCGCGCCCTTGAGCTGTTCGGCGATGTCGTGCGCCTCGGCGCGCAGCCGGTCCGCCTCGGCCTCCGCCTCCGTACGGATGCGCTCGGCCTCGTCGGCGGCGGCCCTGGTCGTCTTCTTGGCGTCCTCGGACGCCTTGTTGAGGACCTCCTCGGCCGTTCTGGCCGCCTTCGACAGCTGGGAGGCGGTCTCCTCGGCGGTGATCGTGCGGGCCTTCTCGGCGGCCTCGGCGACGATCTTCTCCGCCTCGGCCCTGGCGTCCTCGACGACCTGCTCGGCGTCCGCCCTCGTCGCCTCGGCCTCCTTGGTGGCCTCGCCGACCAGCCGGGCGACCTGCTCCTTGGCGGTCCGGGTGCGCTGCTCGTTCGCCGCCTCGGCACTCGCCAGGGCCTTGGCCGCGGCCTCCTTCGCCTCGGCGACCACCTTGTCGGCCTCGGCGCGGGCCTCGCGCAGCGCCGCCTCGGCCTCGGACATGCGCTGCTCGGCGCTCCGGCTCAGCTCGGCGGCCTGGCGGCGGGCGGCGTCCGACTCGCTCGCGGAGGCGGAGCGCAGCTGCTCGGCGTGCTCGGTGGCCTCCTGGGCCTGCGTGGAGGCGGCGTTCAGCAGCCGCTCGGCCTCCGCGCGGGCGCGGCGCAGGATCTGGTCGGCCTCCGCGCGGGCCGTCTCCGCCTCGCCCTGCACCCGCTGGCGGGCCTCGGCGGCGACCCGCTCGGCCTCCGCGCGGGCGGCGGCCAGCGCCTGCTCGGCCTCGGCGCGGGACTCGTCGAGGAGCCGGCGGGCCTGCTGCTCGGTGCGGGCGCGCAGCTGCTCGGCCCAGGCGACGTTCTCGTTGACGTGGGACTCGACGGTCTGCCGGCGCTCGGCGAGCTCCTGGTCGAGCTGCTGGCGGCGGGTGACCGCCTCCTGGTGCAGCTCCGCCTGGAGCCGGGCCGCCTGCTCGGCGTGCTCCTGGAGGATGCGCTGGGTCTGCGCGCGGGCCTGGCTGAGCTCGCGCTCGGCCTCGGCGCGCAACTGGTCGGCCTGCACCTGCGCCTGGCGCAGCATCTGCTCGGCCTGGTACCCGAGGTCGCCGCCGTCGTAGGCGGGCCGGGACATGAGGGAGCGGCGCGCCTCGTGCAGCTTGGCGCGCAGCACCTCGACCTGGTAGCCGAGGTCCTCGGCGTGCTGGATCGCCTTTTCCCGCTCGGTCTTGAGCCGATCCATCTCGGCCTCGAACCGAGAGAGGTGGTCGACGTCAGCCGCCGGCTCTCGCTCCTGGCGTTCGTAGCCCCGCACTGCGCGGTCCCATCCGTCCCCTGGTCGCAAGCTTCTGGAATACGAGCTCCGTCCAACCGCCGAACGGGGCCCCCGGGGGAATGGTGTCAGATCAACGGCGGAGCGGGCTCGCGCCCTCGCCCTCGTCCCCCGAAACCTGGACCCCGGCCCTCGGATCCCGGCGTCCTGAGTACGGCGGAACCCCGGCCGTCCCCGTGACGGAGGACGGCCGTCCCCAACCCTACCGGCCCTTATGTACGGCGGTCAGTGCTCAGTCGACTCAACTGGCGCCGATGTGACCAGTTCTGTCAGAACGCCATGACAATCCTTCGGGTGCAGGAAGGTGATCCGCGACCCCATGGAGCCGCGCCGCGGCTCGTCGTACAGGACGCGCACGCCCTTCTCCCGGACGTCCGCCGCGTCGGCGTCCACGTCCGCCGTGCCGAAGGCGATGTGATGCACCCCCTCACCGTTCTTGGCCAGCCACTTCGCGACGGTGGAGTCCTCCCGGACCGGCTCCAGGAGCTGGAGGTAGGAGGCGCCGCCGTCATCGGTGCCGTTGATCCTGAGCATGGCCTCGCGCACGCCCTGTTCCTCGTTGACCTCGGTGTGGAACACCTCGAAGCCGTACGTGGCCCGGTAGAACTCGACTGTCCTGTCGAGATCGAAGCAGGCGATCCCGATGTGGTCGATTCGCGTCAGCATGCTGTCAGTGCAGCGCTCCCGGGGCGGTTACGCAACGTGCGCGCGATCACACTCACCGCCCGATGACGGGGTGGCGTACCGCTCAGTACATTCGAGTAAACCCTCGTTCACTCCTCGGCCGCGCAGGCTGGAAGGGGATCGCACCTCATGTCTGGAACGAACGGCAACACCTCGGTGATCGTCGCGGGCGCGCGTACGCCCATGGGGCGCCTGCTGGGTTCGCTGAAGTCCTTCTCGGGAGCCGACCTCGGCGGCTTCGCGATCAAGGCCGCCCTCGACCGTGCGGGGATCACGGGCGACCAGGTGCAGTACGTGATCATGGGCCAGGTGCTGCAGGCCGGGGCGGGGCAGATCCCGGCGCGTCAGGCCGCGGTCAAGGCGGGCATCCCGATGAACGTGCCCGCGCTGACGATCAACAAGGTGTGTCTCTCCGGTCTCGACGCGATCGCGCTGGCCGACCAGCTGATCCGCGCGGGCGAGTTCGACGTCGTCGTCGCGGGCGGCCAGGAGTCCATGACCAACGCCCCCCACCTGCTGCCGAAGTCCCGCGAGGGCTTCAAGTACGGCGCGGTCCAGATGCTCGACGCCATGGCGCACGACGGGCTGACCGACTCCTTCGACGGCGTCGCCATGGGCGAGTCCACCGAGAAGCACAACACCCGGCTGGGCATCGGCCGGGCCGAGCAGGACGAGATCGCCGCCCTGTCGCACCAGCGCGCCGCGGCCGCCCAGAAGAACGGGATCTTCGACGCGGAGATCACGCCTGTCGAGATCCCGCAGCGCAAGGGCGAGCCGGTCGTCCTCGGCAAGGACGAGGGCATCCGCGGCGACACGACACCCGAGTCCCTCGCCAAGCTGCGCCCCGCCTTCGCGAAGGACGGCACGATCACCGCCGGCTCGTCGTCGCAGATCTCCGACGGCGCGGCGGCCGTGGTCGTGATGAGCCGGGCCAGGGCCGAGGAGCTGGGCCTCTCCTGGATCGCGGAGATCGGCGCGCACGGGAACGTGGCCGGGCCGGACAACTCCCTGCAGTCACAGCCGTCGAATGCGATCATGCACGCGCTGGGCAAGGAGGGGCTGCAGGTGGCGGACCTCGACCTGATCGAGATCAACGAGGCCTTCGCCGCGGTCGCGGTCCAGTCAATGAAGGACCTCGGAGTATCCACGGAAAAGGTGAACGTCAACGGCGGCGCCATTGCCCTGGGTCACCCGATCGGCATGTCCGGCGCCCGTCTCGTGCTGCACCTGGCACTGGAGCTGAAGCGGCGCGGCGGCGGTGTGGGCGCGGCGGCGCTGTGCGGGGGCGGCGGGCAGGGCGACGCGCTGATCGTGCGGGTGCCGAAGGCCTGAGCGCTACCGCACGCTGTCGTACGCCCCTCCTCGGACCTCCTCGGAACGGAGCTGTGATGCAGGACGTCTCCTCACTGGTCGCCCAGGCCAGGGAAGGCCGGCCGCGGGCGGTGGCCCGGCTGATCTCCCTGGTGGAGGGGGCGTCGCCGCAACTGCGCGAGGTCATGGCGGCGCTCGCCCCGCTGACCGGCGGGGCGTACGTCGTGGGGCTCACCGGTTCGCCCGGCGTGGGCAAGTCCACGTGCACCTCGGCGCTGGTGACCGCGTACCGCAGGCAGGGCAGGCGGGTCGGCGTCCTCGCGGTGGACCCCTCCTCGCCGTTCTCCGGCGGTGCGCTCCTCGGTGACCGGGTGCGGATGTCCGAGCACGCCTCCGACCCCGGCGTCTACATCCGCTCGATGGCGACGCGCGGCCACCTCGGCGGGCTGGCCTGGGCGGCCCCGCAGGCGGTGCGGGTGCTGGACGCCGCGGGCTGCGACGTGATCCTGGTCGAGACGGTCGGGGTGGGCCAGTCCGAGGTGGAGATCGCCTCCCAGGCCGACACCTCGGTGGTGCTCCTGGCGCCCGGCATGGGCGACGGCATCCAGGCGGCCAAGGCCGGGATCCTGGAGATCGGCGACGTGTACGTCGTCAACAAGGCCGACCGCGACGGCGCGGACGCCACCGCGCGGGAGCTCAACCACATGCTGGGCCTGGGCGAGGCGCGCGGCCCCGGCGACTGGCGCCCGCCGATCGTGAAGACGGTCGCGGCCCGGGGCGAGGGCGTCGACGAGACGGTCGAGGCGCTGGAGAAGCACCGGGCGTGGATGGAGGAGCGCGGGGTGCTGGCCGAGCGGCGGCGGGCGCGGGCCGCCCGGGAGGTCGAGACGATCGCCGTCACCGCCCTGCGGGAGCGGATCGGCGACCTGCGCGGCGACCGCCGTCTGTCCGCCCTCGCCGAGCGCATCGTGGCGGGCGGACTGGACCCGTACCGCGCGGCGGACGAACTGGTGTCGGGGCTCACCGAGGGCTGAGGGAGCCGTGCGGGACGGGCGGGGGCGGCCACCGGTCGGGTGGCCGCCCCCGCCCGTGGCGGCCGCGGCCGCGTGGCTCCCGGCCCGTCCGGCGCCGGCGTTCACCGGGCAGGCCCCGGACGAGGCCCCGCCGACGGCGCTCCCGCCGCCCGCCCGAGCACGGACGTGCGTCAGTCGTCGGAGTCGTCCGAGTGGTCGTCGGAGGCGTCGTCGTCCGTGTCGTCGTCGGCCCGGTCCGCCGTGACCTTCGACGTCTTCAGGTCCACGTCCCACTCGCTCTCCGCTCCGTCGGCACCCGTGGTCTCGATCCGCCACGCGTGGCTGCGGCCGTCGTCGTCCAGGTCGACGGAGGTCACGACGCCCTTCCCGGCGGCGGCCTGCGCGGCCTCGGCGGCCGAGACCGACGTGCCCTTCAGCGCGGCGCGGGCCTCGGCGGCGTCGTCGGCATCGTCGTCGCCCGTCTCGGTGCGGGAGTCGAGGACCTTGCCCGTGCCCGGGTCCACCAGGACGCTGTGCCAGGTCGTACCCGAGGACAGGACGTCCACGTCCCACACCAGGTCGCGGCCCTCGCTGTCCAGCTCGGCGCCGACCGCCGTGCCGGAGGTGTGCTTCAGCGCCGCGTCGATCGCGTCGGCCGCCGTCACCTTCGCCGCGCCGGCCCCGGCCGCGTCGTCGTCCCGGTCGTCCCGGCCGTCCCGTCCGTCGTCGCCGTCGTCACGGTCGTCGTCCCGTGTCTGCACGCTCGACCGCTGCGCGGGCGCCTCGTCGTCGTCCGAGACCGCGAGGGCGGTCGCGGTACCGCCGCCGATCAGGGCGGCTGCCGCGACGGTGGCGATGACGATGTTGCGCTTCATGGTGGTTCCTCCCGAGTGCGACCGATAGCGTTTGCTTTCGACGGGAACCAATCTCCCTGAGGCATGCTGAAGCCGGGCTGAAAGCCCCTGAAGGGTTCTTCAGGTTCCGTTTGGGACGCTGTCCCCATGCGTCTGTTGATCGTCGAGGATGAGAAGCGACTCGCCCTGTCGCTGGCCAGGGGCCTGACGGCCGAGGGGTTCGCCGTGGACGTGGTCCACGACGGCGTCGACGGGCTGCACCGGGCCGGTGAGGGCGGTTACGACCTCGTCATCCTGGACATCATGCTGCCCGGCATGAACGGCTACCGCGTGTGCGCCGCCCTGCGCGCCGCCGGTCACGACGTGCCCATCCTCATGCTCACCGCCAAGGACGGCGAGTACGACGAGGCCGAGGGGCTCGACACGGGTGCCGACGACTACCTGACCAAGCCCTTCTCGTACGTGGTGCTCGTCGCCCGGGTGAAGGCGCTGCTGCGGCGGCGCAGGGCGGCGGGCGTCTCCCCCGTGCGGGTCGTCGGCGACCTCAAGGTGGACACCGCCGCCCGGCGCGTCTTCCTCGGAGAGGACGAGGTCACGCTGACCGCCAAGGAGTTCTCGGTCCTGGAGCAGCTCGTCGTCCGGGCCGGCCAGGTGGTCTCCAAGGCCGACATCCTGGAGCACGTCTGGGACTTCGCGTACGAGGGCGACCCGAACATCGTCGAGGTCTACGTCAGCACCCTGCGGCGCAAGCTCGGCGCCGGGCTGATCAAGACCGTGCGCGGCGCCGGGTACCGGCTGGAGAAGAGGTGAGGCGCCTGCTGGGGTCCGTACGGGCCCGCGCCACGCTGGCCGCCACCCTCGTCGTCGCGGTCGCCCTGGTCGCCGCCGGGGCCGCCGTCCTGATCTCGCTGCGGACCAACCTCATCGACGTCGCCGACGCCCAGGCCGAGAGCCAGGCCCGCAAGGTGGCCGCCGACCTCACCGCCGGCCTGCCGTACGACCAGATCGACCTGCCCGACGGGGACGAGCACCCCGTCCAGGTCGTCGACGAGCGGGGGCGGCTCGTGGCGGTCGCGGACGGTGTCGAGCACATCAGCCTGGTCGACACCGTGCCCGGACCGCCTGTCGAGGGCCCGGCCACGGAGGGCGGCCGGGACGACGCCGACGACGCCGACGACGGGGACGACGACGAGGACCTGCCCGGGGCCGGCGAGATCTCCGATGTGCGGCCCTCCGAGGGCACCGCGACGGTCGACGGCGAGACCGAGGACTACCGGTTCGCCGTGGTCGGCGTGACCACGCCCCACGGGGTCCCCCTGACCGTGTACGCGGGCGCCCCCCTCTCCGCCGAGCAGAGCGCCGTCGGCACCGCGCAGACGGCCATGCTGATCGGGCTCCCCGCGCTGCTGCTCACGGTGAGCGGCGCCACCTATGTCGTGACCCGGCGCGCGCTCCGGCCCGTGGAAGGCATCCGCGCCGAGATGGCCGCCATCACGGCCTCCGAGGACCTCTCCCGCCGGGTGCCCGAGCCCGCCACGCACGACGAGATCGCCCGGCTGGCCCGTACGACCAACGAGACCCTCGCCGCCCTGGAGTCCTCCGTCGAGCGGCAGCGGCGGTTCGTCGCCGACGCCTCGCACGAGCTGCGCAGCCCGATCGCCTCCCTGCGCACCCAGCTGGAGGTGGGCGCCGCGCACCCGGAGCTGCTCGACGTGGAGGGCGCCGTCGAGGACACCGTACGGCTGCAGCGGCTCGCCGCCGATCTGCTGCTGCTGGCGCGCCTGGACGCGGGGGAGCGGCCGCAGGACGCGCGGTTCGACCTGGCGGAACTGGTGCGGGAGGAGACGGAGGGGCGGGACGGCGTCCGTCTCGACGGCGTGACGTCCGTGACGGTGACCGGATCACGCGGGCAGCTGGCGCGCGTACTCGCCAATCTGCTGGACAACGCGCGCCGGCACGCGCGCGAGCGCATCGACGTGGCGCTGCGGGCCGAGGGGGAGTGGGCCGTGCTGGAGGTGGCCGACGAC
Organism: Streptomyces ruber; assembly: GCF_014648075.1. GTDB lineage: Bacteria > Actinomycetota > Actinomycetes > Streptomycetales > Streptomycetaceae > Streptomyces > Streptomyces ruber. Next base: position 1,021,962 of record NZ_BMQK01000001.1, read on the forward strand.
GGCTCGGGTGTCCCGGCCGACCAGCGGGAGCGCATCTTCGAGCGGTTCGTACGGCTCGACGAGGCCCGCAGCAGGGACGACGGCGGGGCCGGTCTGGGCCTCGCCATCGCCCGTGACGTCGCCGCGGGGCACGGGGGCACCCTCACGGTGCGCGAGGCGCCGCGTGGCGGCGCCCTGTTCGTGCTGCGGCTGCCGCTGGGCCGGCCGCCGGGCTGACGCCCGAACGGCGGTCGTTACGGCTTGCCCCGGTGGCCGCGCAGGTGTTCGGCGATCGGGGTGAGGGACTTGTGGAGCTGTTCCAGTGCCTCGGGCGACAGCAGGTCGATGAAGTGCCGCCGCACGGACGCCACATGGTGCGGCGCCACCTTCCGCATCGTCTCCTCGCCGTGCTCGGTCAGCACCGCGAACAGCCCGCGGCGGTCCGACTCGCAGTTCTCCCGCCGCACCAGGTTGGCGTTCTCCATGCGGGTGATCTGGTGCGAGAGGCGGCTCTTCGACTGGAGGGTGGCGGCCGCGAGGTCGCTCATCCGCATGCGGACGCCCTCCGACTCGGAGAGGTTGACCAGGATCTCGTAGTCGTTCATTGTCAGGCCGAACGGCTGCAGATCCCTTTCGAGCTGGTACGTCAACAGCCTGTTGACCTCCAGGTGGGTGCGCCAGGCGCACTGCTCCGCATCGGTCAGCCAGCGGGTGGCCGTCTCGGTCTCCATGAATGAAGTCTACCTAAGAAGTTGAAAGGCGAACTAGTGAGGGTGGCGTGACCCTGTGCACGCGTTCGAGGTCACACTCCGCAGACTACCGCTCACAGCCCGAAGCGACGCTGGAGGTCTCCCAGCTGTCCGGGAAGGCGCGGTGTGCCGCCTTGCTGTCCCGGGTGACCTGTGGTCGCCCCCGACCCCGGTACGCCCGGCTCGCCCGGCACGGCTCCCGTGGCCTGCTCCGCCATGAGGGTCTCGGAGGACTGGAGCAGTACGGTGCCCGCCCCCACGAACTCGAACTGGTGCTCCTCGCCGGAGACCCCGCCGATGCCCGTCATCGCACGTAGACCGCCCATCACGCCGGTCATGTACCCGTGGTCGTAGTGGTGGCACGGCGAGGGGCAGTCGGCCCAGCCGACCAGTGCCTGCGGGTCGACCCGGAGCGGCGGTTCCATGAACACGACGGGCCCGTTCGACGCGGCCACGAACTTGCCGGTACCGATCAGCGTGAGGAACCCCGGAACGATCGACTGCTTGAGCGCGAGACTTGGCTGAAAAGCGAGGAGATTGCCCGAGCGAATGGTCAGATTGCCGTCGTCCAGGTCATAGGAGTTCACGTCGAATGCCCGGTCGGCGAGGAGCATCTTGCCCGAGCCCTCCGCCACGACCCAGTCGCTCGCGTGCAATGGCGAATGAAAGGAAGTGCGGACGAGACGGTCGAGACGCCCGTGTCCGATGCCCTCGAACCGGATGTCGCCGTAGTAGGCGATCATCTTCCCCTTCTGCAGGAACCACTGGCTCCCCTTCAGCTCCACACAGAAGGTGTAGTGATCGACGTTGTCGTCGCTCGGCAGCGTCGTCGGGTCGTGGACGACGGGCCCCGCGCCCGCGTACGTGCTCACAGCTTCTCCTCCGACGCCTGGACGAACACCGCACCGTCGCCGCTCAGCTCCAGCTGGAACGCCTCACCCGAGGAGCGTCCCACCATGTCGCGCCAGCCGAGCGCGGCGGACAGCTTGTTGCGCACGTCGCCGTGGTGGGCCACGTACGCCTGCGGATCCACGTGCACCGGCCGCTGCGGGGTGACGGGCACCTCGATGACCCCGCCGTGCGCCATGACGGCGACCGACCCGTGGCCCTTCAGGGTGGTCGTGAACAGCCCCTGCCCGGTCACCTGCCCCCGCACCATGCCCATCACACCCCCCTGCGATCCCATGAACATCGTGCCCTGCTCCAGCGTCCCGTCGAACGCCAGCAGCCGGTCCGCCTCCACGTACAGCGTGTCGCCCGCCAGCTCGATCACCTGTACATGATGGCCGCCGTGCCCGAACAGCACGGTCCCGTTGCCCTCGACGGTCATCAGCGGCGTGGCCTCCCCGGCCACCCGCCGCCCGATCATCGACATGACCCCGCCCTGCCCGCCCTGCAGATTGGGCGTGAAGGACACGTCACCCCGGTAGGCGAGCATGGCGCCCCGCTGGCTGAACAACCGCTGCCCGGGCGCGACGACAGCCTCGATCATCTTGGAATTGATCTCCCGGAAGGGCATCTCACACATCCCCCGCGATGGTGTTCCGCTCACTCGGCTGCACGTACACCAGCCCGTCCCCCTCGAACCGGATCTGGAAGGCCTCGCCACCGCCCTCGCCCACGAAGGTGCGGAACGTCACGCCCGACTGGAACGACTGCCGCACGTTCCCCTGGTGCGCGATGTACGCCCCCGGGTCCACCACCAGCGGGTACTGCGCGCTCACCCGCAGCACCACGGCCGGCCCGTCCGACAGCAGGGCCGCCTGCCCGTGCCCCTCCACGGTGGTCGTGAACAGCCCGTTGCCCTGCGAGGCGCCGCGCAGCCCGGTGAACGACGTCCCCGTCCTCAGCCCCGCGTCCGTCGCCAGCAGATTGCTCGACTCGACGAACAGCCTGTCCCCCTGCAGGCTCACCAGATTGATCTCGGACGCCCGGTCCGCGAACCAGCACGTCCCGTGCCCCTTCACCTCCATCACCGTCATCTGCTCACCGGTGATCCGCCGGGTCACCATGCCCCGGATCCCCTCCCCGCCGCCGCTGAGCTTCTTGAAGGACATCTGCCCGTCGTACGCGACCATCGAGCCGTTCTTCGCCTTCACGGCGTCCCCGGTCATGTCGACGGCCAGCACCTTGCTGCCTTGAAGTCGGAACATCGCCACGCTGCGACGTTAGCCGCCGCTCCGGCGGGCGCGACAGGTACCGCGGGAGGATCCCGCCCCGGAGGCGACCCGGACGGGTACCCCCTTGCGGCCCCGGCCACGCTCCTGATGTCACAATGGGCGCGCTTGTGCTTGCGTTCACAAGAACGAGAAGCGACGACACTCCCACCGACCGAAGGTGATCCGTGGACATCAAGACCGCCTCCGCCCTCCGCCGTCTGCGCCTCGTCTCCACCGTCGAGGCCGTCTCCTTCCTGCTCCTGCTCGTCTGCTCGGTGCTCAAGCGGACCACGGACTTCAACGCGGTGCCCACCATGGGCGCGATCCACGGCATTCTCGTCGTCCTGTTCCTCATCTTCTGGGCCGACGCCTGGAACCGCACCAAGTGGCCCCTGAAGACGGCGGCGCTCTACCTGGTCCTCTCCGTCATCCCGTTCGGCGGCTTCTACGCCGACCGCAAGCTCAAGCGCGAGGCCGAGGACGCCGTGATCGCCTCCCGCGCCCGTCAGGAAAGGGCCGTCAACGCATGATCGTCGCCTTCTCCGTGACGCCCCTCGGCGTCGGCGAGGACGTGGGGGAGTACGTCGCCGACGCGGTCCGCGTCGTCCGCGAGTCCGGCCTGCCGAACCGCACCGACGCGATGTTCACGTCCGTCGAGGGGGAGTGGGACGAGGTCATGGACGTCGTGAAACGTGCCGTGGCCGCCGTCGAGGCACGCGCCCCCCGCGTCTCCCTGGTCCTCAAGGCGGACATCCGCCCCGGCGTCACGGACGCCCTCACGGCCAAGGTCGAGACAGTGGAACGCCACCTGTCGTCCTGAGCGGCACCGCATGAAGCCCCCGGCCCCGAAGGCCGGGGGCTTCCGCGTACGCCTCCACGGACCGGCAGCCGCGTACGGCGGAAAGGGGGCGTGTCGGGGGGTGTCCGCGCGCAGCGGCCGGCGGTCCACCACGGAGCACTCTCCCAAGGCGGCACGGCACCCCGCCGGACCGAGCACGGACACCCCCCGGCGCGTCCCCGACCCACACCAGACCCCAGGCGCCCCGATCGCCGACCGCCGGAGGTGCACCTCATCGGACCTCCCCAGTTCGACACGCCCCCGTTCGTCCACTTCTGTGGACACAACACCTCGTTCGATCACTGGAGGGTGCTGTGCGGCCGGAGGGCTACGACTACGACACCCACAGCCGACTCGCCGGCCCCCTCACGGAGCCGGAGCCGGAGCCGTCCGGGTCGGCGTACCGGGTGCAGTACACCAAGCTCCTCTCACGTGAGCCGCGCCGAATACGAGCCGTCGCGCTCATGACCCTCGCGCCGCTGCTCACCGGCGCCCTCCTCGTCTACCTCGTCTGGCCGGCCCACTGGGTCGAACGCGAGGGCGGTGACACCTGGCTCATCGGCCTCGACGTCACCATGCTGGTCTCTATCGGGCTCATCGAGCTCTTCATGCTGGTGAACGTCGTCTCGATCGCCCACGCCACGATGGCCGCCCGCGACCCCGTCCCCGTGGCCCCCCTCCCCGGCACCCGCGTCGCCTTCCTGACCACGTACGTCCCCGGCAAGGAACCGCTCTCCATGGTCCGCGCCACCCTGGAGGGCGCCGTCCGCGTCCGCCACGACGGCCCGCTGGACGTCTGGCTGCTCGACGAGGGCGACGACGCCCGCGCGAAGGCCCTCTGCGCGGAGCTCGGCGTCCGCCACTTCACCCGGCACGGCGTACCCGCCTGGAACCGCTCCGCAGGCGTGCACAAGGCCCGCACCAAGCACGGCAACTACAACGCGTGGATCGCGATGCACGGCGACGACTACGACTTCTTCGCCTCCGTCGACACCGATCACGTACCGCTCCCCGGCTTCCTGGAGCGGATGACGGGCTACTTCCGCGACCCGGACGTCGCGTTCGTCGTCGGCCCGCAGGTGTACGGCAACTACACGGCCGCCGTCACCAAGGCCGCCGAGTCCCAGCAGTTCCTCTTCCACGCCCTGATCCAGCGCGCGGGCAACCGCTACCACGCCCCCATGTTCGTCGGCACCAACAACGTCGTCCGCGTCGCCGCCGTCAAACAGATCGGGGGCCTGCGCGACTCCATCACCGAGGACATGGCCACCGGCTTCGAGCTCCACCGGCACCGCAACCCCCGCACCGGCCGGCACTGGCGGTCCGTCTACACCCCCGACGTGCTCGCCGTCGGCGAGGGCCCCGCCACCTGGACCGACTTCTTCACCCAGCAGACGCGCTGGTCGCGGGGCACCTACGAGACGCTCTTCACGCAGTACGGGAAGGCACTGCTCACCATGCCTCCCGGGCGGCTCTTCTCGTACACCCTGATGCTCGTCTACTACCCGATGACGGCCGTCAACTGGTTCCTGGGCATCCTCAGCTGCTTCCTGTTCCTGTGGTTCGGCGCCTCCGGGACCCAGGTGGCCGCGTCCGTCTGGCTGATGCTCTACAGCGACGCCGCCGCCCTCCAGATCGGCCTCTACCTCTGGAACCGCCGGCACAACGTCAGTCCCCACGAGCCGGCGGGCTCCGGCGGTCTCGCCGGCATGGCGATGTCCGCGCTCTGCGCGCCCATCTACCTCAAGTCCCTCGGCGCCGCGCTCGTCCGCAGGCCCTGCCGCTTCGTCGTCACCCCGAAGGGCGGCGACGCCAGCACCGACCGGCTGCGGACGTTCCGCGTGCACCTCTTCTGGGCGGCGGTCCTCGTCGTCTCGCTCGCCGGGTCGTCCGTCCTCGGCCACAGCCATGTGGCCATGCGCACCTGGGCGGTCCTCGCGACGGCGATCTCGCTGGCGCCGGTGGCGGTCTGGACGGTCACGGCCCGGCGGGCGGCGCGCCCCGCACCGGCACCGGAGACGAAGCCGCACCCCGAACCGGCGCCGAGGACGAAGCAGCCGCAGGCCCCCGCGCCCAGCCCCGCCCCCGCACCCGCCCCCGCCCTCATCGCCCCCGCCCCGACCGCGGTCACCGGCACCCCGACAGGAGGCAACTAGCCCATGGCCTACCAGCCCTCGCAGAAGACCAAGAGGACCGTGCTGGGCATCGGCGGTTTCGCCCTGCTCGCCGGACTCAACGCCCCGGCCGCGCTCGGCTTCGCGCAGGAGCGGTACCACGAGTGGAGGATCGCGCAGCCCGCCTACAGGGCGAAGTACGGCTCCTGGGCGCACGTCGACATCCCCGAGAAGTACCGCACGAACGCCATCCACGCCGCCCTGCTGCACACCGGCAAGGTGCTGATCGTCGCGGGCTCCGGCAACGAGCAGCGGAAATTCGACGAGGGCTCCTTCGACACCGTTCTGTGGGACCCGCGGAAGAACACGTTCCGCAAGATTCCGACCCCCGAGGACTTCTTCTGCTCCGGGCACGCCCAGCTCCCCGACGGCCGCCTGCTCGTGGCGGGCGGCACGGCCCGGTACGAGCTGCTCGACGGCGAGGTGGAACGGGCCGGCGGCGCCATGCGGGTGAAGAACGAGAACCCCGCCAAGGCGATGACCCTGAAGAAGGGGACCCGCTTCCGCTCACCCTCGGGCACCGAGTACGTCAGCCGCTTCGACGTGACCGTGCCGAAGGCCGAGGCGTCCCCGCCCGTCCGGTCCGGGCGGACGAGGACCGTCGCAGGGGAGGCCCGCGTCTTCGTCGAGGCCGCCGAGAAGGGCCCGCGGTCGGTCACCGAAGGGCGGGCCCAGTACGGGATCGTCGGTCTGAAGGGGAAGGACGCGCGGAACACGTACGGCCTCGCCGAGAGGATCACCCTGGACAAACAGGACTTCCAGGGCATCAGGGCCGCGTACGAGTTCGACCCGAGGACCGAGCGGTACGTGCCCGTCGACCCGATGGACAAGGCCCGCTGGTATCCCACCCTGGTCGGCCTGGCGGACGGACGTGTCCTCGCCGTCTCCGGGCTGGACGACATCGGGGTCGTCGACCCGGGCGACAACGAGATCTACGACCCGGGGACGAAGAAGTGGGAGCCCGGCCCCAAGCGGTACTTCCCGACCTACCCCGCCCTGTTCCTCACCAAGGGCGGCAAGCTGTTCTACCCGGCCTCCAACGCGGGCTACGGCCCCGCGGACCAGGGCCGCGAACCGGGCCTGTGGGACCTGCGGACCAACACGTTCACCAGAACGCCGGGCCTGAAGGACCTCGACCAGACCGAGACCTCGGCCTCCCTGCTGCTGCCGCCCGCCCAGGACCAGAAGGTGATGATCCTCGGCGGCGGGGGCGTCGGCGAGTCGAGGAAGTCGACCCCGCGCACGGCCGTCGTCGACCTGCGCAAGGACGATCCGGCGTTCACCGACGGTCCCGACCTGCCCCAGGGCACCCGCTACCTGAACAGCGTGATCATGCCGGACGACACCGTGTTCACCAGCAACGGCTCCCGCGACTACCGCGGCCGCAGCGCCAGCAACATCCTCAAGGCCCAGTTCTACGACCCGGGGACCAACGCCTTCCGGGCGGCCGCCGCCCCGCGGGTCGGCCGCAACTACCACTCCGAGGCGCTGCTCCTGCCCGACGGCCGCGTCGTCACCTTCGGCTCCGACCCGCTCTTCGACGACCGGCAGAACACCAAGCTCGGCCACTTCGAGCAGCGCATGGAGATCTACACCCCGCCCGCCCTGCACCGGGACGGGGCGCGACGGCCCGTCCTCGGTGACGGCCCCGAGGAGACGGACCGGAAGGGCCGCGCCACCTTCGCCGCCGAGCGTCCGCGGCAGGTGACGAGGGCCCGGCTGATGCGCCCGAGCGCGGTCACGCACTCGACGGACGTGGAACAGCGCTCCATCGCCCTCGACTTCACCCGTACGAGCGACTCGATCACGGTCGAGGTCCCCCGCGACAGGACGCTGGTCCCGCCCGGCTGGTACATGCTCTTCGTGACGGACGCGCGGGGCACGCCGTCGGAGGCGAAGTGGATCCAGGTGAGGTGAGGTGAGCGGGCGGCCGGGCGGGCGCGCCGGGGGTTACGCGCGCGAGTTGCGGGCGAGTCCCAGCGCGTACTCCGGCCACCACTGCCCGGCCGCCGGGCCGCCGCGGCACGGGCCGTCCGACTCGCCGGGCCGCTTGATCCACAGGTAGGCGTCGAGCGCGGCCTCGCCCGTGTCGGTCGTCGGCGGGGTGCCGAGGGCGCGGCCGGGCGGGTTGCACCAGGTGTCGCCGCGGTCGCCGGCCGGTGGTCCGTTGCCGTTGCGGCTGCTGTCCACGACGAAGTGCTTCCCGCCGAGCTGCCCGGACAGGCTGAGGCCGTACCGCTTGGTGACGGTGTCCGTCTGGAAGTTGGAGACGTTGAGGGAGAAGCCGTCCGCGCCGGCGACGCCGGCCCGCCGCAGCGGCTCCACCAGCTTCCACGGCTCCTCGATCCAGTCCGGGTTGCCCGCGTCCAGGTACACCCTGGTGCGGGGCTGCCGCTTCAGCCGGGTGATCGCCTCGCTCAGCAGCAGCTCACGCTCCGCGTGGTACTCGGGCGGGGTGCAGCCGTCCACGATGTGGGCCACCGCGTCCGGCTCCAGGACGACGATCGCCTCGCTGTCGCCGATCGCGCCGGCGAACCTGCCGATCCAGTCGCGGTAGGCGGCCGCGTCGTGCGCGCCGCCCGCCGAGTGCTGGCCGCAGTCGCGGTGCGGGATGTTGTACGCGACGAAGACCGGCGTCCGGCCCTCCTCGGCCGCCGCCCGCGTGGCCGTGCCGATCACCGGCTCCGGGTGGTCGCCCGCGGGCCAGAGCGCGGCAGGCCGCTCGGCGATCCGGCGCAGCAGCTCGGCGTCCTCCGTCCGGCCCTGCTCCCGCCACTCGTGGATCTGCCGGACGGCCGGGCTCGCCGGGTCCACCCAGAACGGGGACCGGGTGTCCGGGCCCGTCCGCCGGACGGACCTCTCGGTGGCGCCCCCGGGTGCGGGCGCCTCGTCGGACCCGGACCCGGACGAACAGCCCGCCGCGAGTCCGAGCAGCGAGAGCGCCGCGAAGATACGGATCAGCCGGGTCATGCTGCTCCCTCGGTTCCCTGAGCCTGGTGACGAACGCTGACGGAAGGTGACATAAGGTGACGTTCGGTCATCATCTTTTCACAGGAGGCTGTCGTGGAACGCGTGCGACACCGCGGGTGTACACGGGTTGACGTGCCCCTTCGCCCGGTTGACCGGCACGCGCGCGGTGGTTCCGGAGGTGGCCGATCGGCGACGGTCGGCCAGCCGAAAAGCGGGACACGGCTGACCGCCATATGACCGGCCGGTAGGGTCGATGACGTGCCGAAGCCGCTCAGTCTCACCTTCGATCCCATCTCCCGCGCCGACGAACACTGGAAGCAGCGCTGGGGGAACGTCCCGTCCATGGCGGCGATCACCTCGATCATGCGCGCGCACCAGATCCTGCTCGCCGAGGTCGACGCGGTCGTCAAGCCGTACGGGCTGACCTTCGCGCGCTACGAGGCGCTGGTGCTGCTCACCTTCTCCAAGGCCGGCGAGCTGCCGATGTCCAAGCTCGGCGAGCGGCTCATGGTGCACCCGACCTCGGTGACGAACACCGTGGACCGCCTGGTGCGGTCCGGGCTCGTGGACAAGCGGCCCAACCCCAACGACGGCCGCGGCACGCTCGCCTCCATCACGGACAAGGGGCGCGAGGTGTGCGAGGCGGCCACCCGGGACCTGATGGCGATGGACTTCGGGCTCGGCGCCTACGACGCCGAGGAGTGCAGCGAGATCTTCGCCATGCTCCGGCCGCTGCGGGTGGCGGCGGGGGACTTCGTGGAGAGCTGACGGTGCCCGTCGCGCGCACGGGGGCGGGGCGCGCGAAGATCGCGCGCGGCCGGTCGTTACGCTCGTACCCATGAAACCCAGCGTGCTGACCCGCTACCGAGTCATGGCCTACGTGACCGCCGTCATGCTGCTCGTGCTGTGCACCTGCATGGTGTTCAAGTACGGGTTCGGCATGGGCGAGGACCTGACCTTCATGGTCTCCCAGGCTCACGGCTTCCTCTTCATCATCTACCTGGTCTTCGCCTTCGACCTGGGCTCCAAGGCCAAGTGGCCGTTCGGCAAGCTGCTGTGGGTGTTCCTGTCCGGGACCATTCCCCTCGCCGCCTTCTTCGTCGAGCGCAAGGTCGTCCGCGAGACGCTTCCGCTGGTCAGCGACGCACAGCCGGCTCCCGTCAAGGCGTAACCCCCACCGCCGCGAGTCCCTCGTGGCGGTCGCCCATCGACATTTACTTGGACGTCCTAGTAAATTGGTGATATGGACGCTGACGCCATCGAGGAGGGCCGCCGACGCTGGCAGGCCCGCTACGACGCCTCCCGCAAGCGGGAAGCAGACTTCACCACGCTCTCCGGCGATCCCGTGGAGCCGGTGTACGGTCCCCGCCCGGGGGACACCTACGAGGGCTTCGAGCGGATCGGCTGGCCCGGGGAGTACCCCTTCACCCGCGGGCTGTACCCGACGGGCTACCGGGGCCGGACCTGGACCATCCGCCAGTTCGCCGGGTTCGGCAACGCCGAGCAGACCAACGAGCGGTACAAGATGATCCTCGAGGCGGGCGGCGGCGGCCTGTCCGTCGCCTTCGACATGCCGACGCTCATGGGCCGCGACTCCGACGACCCGCGCGCCCTGGGCGAGGTCGGGCACTGCGGGGTGGCGATCGACTCGGCGGCCGACATGGAGGTCCTGTTCAAGGACATCCCGCTCGGCGACGTCACGACCTCGATGACGATCAGCGGGCCCGCCGTGCCCGTCTTCTGCATGTACCTGGTGGCGGCCGAGCGGCAGGGCGTGGACCCGGCCGTCCTCAACGGCACCCTCCAGACGGACATCTTCAAGGAGTACATCGCGCAGAAGGAGTGGCTCTTCCAGCCCGAGCCGCACCTGCGCCTCATCGGCGACCTGATGGAGCACTGCGCCGCCGGCATCCCCGCCTACAAGCCGCTCTCCGTCTCCGGCTACCACATCCGCGAGGCGGGGGCGACGGCCGCGCAGGAGCTGGCGTACACCCTGGCCGACGGCTTCGGGTACGTGGAGCTGGGACTCAGCCGCGGCCTGGACGTGGACGTCTTCGCTCCCGGGCTGTCCTTCTTCTTCGACGCGCACGTCGACTTCTTCGAGGAGATCGCCAAGTTCCGCGCGGCCCGCCGCATCTGGGCCCGCTGGCTGCGCGACGTGTACGGGGCGCGCACCGACAAGGCGCAGTGGCTGCGCTTCCACACGCAGACCGCGGGCGTCTCGCTGACCGCGCAGCAGCCGTACAACAACGTCGTACGGACGGCGGTGGAGGCCCTCGCGGCCGTGCTGGGCGGCACCAACTCCCTGCACACCAACGCCCTGGACGAGACCCTCGCGCTGCCGAGCGAGCAGGCCGCCGAGATCGCGCTGCGCACCCAGCAGGTGCTGATGGAGGAGACCGGCGTCGCCAACGTGGCGGATCCGCTGGGCGGCTCCTGGTACGTCGAGCAGCTCACCGACCGCATCGAGGCCGACGCCGAGAAGATCTTCGACCAGATCAGGGAGCGGGGCCTGCGGGCCCACCCCGACGGACGGCACCCCATCGGGCCGATCACCTCCGGCATTCTGCGCGGGATCGAGGACGGCTGGTTCACGGGCGAGATCGCCGAGTCCGCCTTCCGCTACCAGCAGTCCCTGGAAAAGGGGGACAAGAAGGTCGTCGGCGTCAACGTCCACACCGGGTCGGTCACCGGTGACCTGGAGATCCTGCGGGTCAGCCACGAGGTGGAGCGCGAGCAGGTGCGCCTGCTGGCCGAGCGCAGGGCGCGGCGCGACGACGCGGCCGTGCGCACCGCGCTGGAGGCGATGGTCACCGCCGCCCGCGACGGTTCCAACATGATCGCGCCCATGCTGGACGCCGTACGCGCCGAGGCCACCCTGGGCGAGATCTGCGACGTGCTGCGGGACGAGTGGGGCGTCTACACCGAGCCCGCGGGGTTCTGAGCCGTTCCCGCGATCCCGGGCAGCAGGACCCGGGTCAGGGAGCGTACCCAGGCGGGGTCCACCGGCTCCGAGCCGGCCAGACAGCGGTGGACCACCGCTCCCGCCACCATGTCGAGGACCAGGTCGGAATCGCGCGCCGCCGTCCGGGGGTCCTTCCCGGGCGGCAGCCCGCCGCGGGCCCGGGCGCGGGCGCGGCCCTCCGCCACCAGGCGCTTCCGGGGGCCGACGATCGAGGCGCGGATGCGCTCGCGCAGGGCGTCGTCACGGGCGGACTCGGCGACGACGCCCATGAGGCCGCACCGGGTCTCCGGACGGGCCAGGAGCGCCGCGAACTGCAGCACCACGCCCTCGACGTCGGCGGCCGGACTGCCCCGGTCCGGCATCCGGGAGTTCGCCGGAGAGCTCGCCCACCGCGTCCACGACCAGTTCGTGCTTGTTCGCCCAGCGGCGGTAGAGCGTCGTCTTGGCCACGCCCGCCCGGGTCGCCACGTCGCCCAACGTCAGCCGGGACCGGCCCAGTTCGACCAGCGCCGCGCGCGTCGCCGCCGGGAGCGCCCGGTCCGCGGCGGCGCTGCGCGGACGGCCCGTGGCGCGTGGGGCGGAGGACCGGCTCTGCATCCGGAGACCATACCCGCCGGTACGTTCAACCGAAGTTCGTGTGAAGCGGTGAGGGAGATCACGGGTGCGCTGTTCCCCGGGCCCATGAGGGGCAGTTACGCTACGACCCGTATCGAAAGCGCGAGCGAATGCGCGAGCGCGGGCGACGACCACGGGCGCCGGGTGGGGACCCGGCGCCGCTTCACGCGAACAGGCGGGGTGGGGACCACGCTTTTCGCGGGCGCGCGGTAAGGGGGGAGACTGTACGCATGCAGCCACGGAACATGTCCATGAGCGGAGTCGTCGACCTCGCCGCGGTGAAGGCGGCCCAGGAGGCCAAGGCGAAGGCGGAGCAGGCGCGAGCCGAAGCGGCCCGGCAGGGCGGCGGCGGGGCCGTCTCACCCGCCGACCTGGTGATCGACGTCGACGAGGCGGCCTTCGAGCAGGCCGTCCTGCAGCGCTCCACCGAGGTGCCCGTCGTCATCGACTTCTGGGCCGAGTGGTGTCAGCCCTGCAAGCAACTGAGCCCGGTCCTGGAGCGGCTCGCGGTCGAGTACAACGGGCGCTTCGTCCTCGCCAAGATCGATGTCGACGCCAACCAGATGCTGATGCAGCAGTTCGGGGTGCAGGGCATCCCCGCGGTGTTCGCCGTCGTCGCGGGGCAGGCGCTGCCCCTCTTCCAGGGCGCCGCCCCGGAGACGCAGATCCGCGGCACCCTCGACCAGCTGGTCCAGGTCGCCGAGCAGCGCTTCGGCCTCACCGGCCTGACGGTGGACCCGGACGCGCAGCCGGGCGAGGCGCCGGCGGCCCCGCAGGTCCCGGCCGGCCCGTACGACGCCCTGCTCGAGGCCGCCGTGCAGGCGCTGGACGCGGGCGACCTGGGCGGTGCGGTCCAGGCGTACAACAACGTGCTGAGCGAGGACCCGGGCAACACGGAGGCCAAGCTGGGGCTCGCCCAGGCCGAGTTGCTCCAGCGGGTGCGGGGCGCGGACCCGCAGGCGGTGCGCAAGGCGGCGGCGGAGAACCCCGCCGACGTCCAGGCGCAGATCGCGGCCGCCGACCTCGACCTCGTGGGCGGGCACGTGGAGGACGCCTTCGGGCGGCTGACCGACGCCGTGCGGCGCACCGCCGGGGACGACCGGGACACCGTGCGCAAGCGGCTCCTGGAGCTGTTCGAGGTGGTGGGTGCCGACGACCCGCGGGTGGCCGCGGCGCGGCGGGCGCTGGCGCGCGCCCTGTTCTGACGGGTGGTGAAGCGGCCGCGTTTTACCTAATCTTGGTAAACGCGGCCGCTGTTACTGCGAGTAAGTCGAGCTCGCCGATCTGTCGGATTCCGTCCGGGGATCGGTCATTTCATCGAATCGCTTGCGGCGACATAGGGTCGCGGGGCGATATCGGAGGGTCACCTTCCGGTTATCTGTCCGTTACTGGAGAGTAACGAACCCCCTTGCGGGGTCGGCGAGAATGCACCACGATCAGCCACGCTCGGTCCGATATCCCGTACCCCGCCGGCCAGTCGGGTCAACGGGTTTTCCGGTTCCCCACCGGGCAGAGACGGCGGCAGTGGCGCCGGCTCTTCGGACAGGGGGGTCTCTGCCCCGTGGCAGAGCCTGTCCGGCAGGTTGTGCGTGATGTGCGTCAGGCGCGACCAGTGGTTGTCGCTCGGGGGTGATCGCCGGTGATTCGGGCGCGGTTCGCGCCGCCGAGTGCGGGCGCTCTTCTTCCCGGGGACGTAGCACTTCTCCCATCCCTGCCCGGCCGAGCCGCCGCGAAGGGGCGGTCGGGCCAGGAGATGTACGTCCGAGAAGGAGGAAAACATGGGTTCCACGCCTCGTGGCGGAACCAGATGGAAGCGGTTCGCTGTGGTCATGGTGCCCAGCGTCGCCGCGGCAGCGGCGGTGGGCATCGGGCTGGCGCAGGGCGCGCTCGCGGCGTCATTCACTGTGTCGGGTCAGGAGTTCAAGGTTGCGGCCGGGCATCTCGAGGGCCATGGCTTCTCGCAGTACGGCGGAGTGGTCGAGGGATACGAGACCGTCGAGGGCGGGAAGAAGGTCCCGCGCCCTGTCGCGATCTCGTCGTTCGACCGCGCCGAGATCAATGATCTCTGTCAGTCCCTCGCGACGGAGGTCCCGCTCCTCGGGACCGTCTACATGCGTATCGACGCGGGCAACACCCAGGGGGAGCCGGTCGAGGCGACCCAGCTCTACCTGGACATAGCCAAGCTCGAAGCCGACGCGACGTTCACGAACATGGACATCGGTGTGGCCGTCAAGGACAAGACCAGGGGCCCCGCGAGGGCTTCCGGCGTGAAGGACGGCCAGTTCTCCCAGCAGGCGGAACTGGCGGTGCTCGACAACGCCGAACAGACGGCGTGGGCCACCACCGCAGGCACGTTCACCCTGAGGGGACTGAACCTGCGACTCGGCACCGACCCCAAGATGGAATGCTTCTGACGGTCCCCGTCGCGCCCCGGGCGGGGAGGTCCGCTCCCCGCCCCTCGCGCATCTCCCCCCTTCCCCCCTACGGCATGACCCCGGCACGCACGTCCGCCGGACCCAGGGAGCTGTTTTTCCATGAGTGCTGATACTCCGGTCCAGAGCGCGAGCGCCGGGATCCTCACCCGGATCCGTCTGCGCTTCCGCGACTGGCGGGGCAGCCGGCCGTTCTGGGCGGGGCTGTTCACCTTGCTCGCCGGGGTGCCGATCGCGTACTTCCCGTACGCCACCCTCAACCTGGGCCACATCTCGATAGCCCTGGCGACCACCGGTGGAGCCGGCTCCCTGATCATCGGCGTGCTGTTGGTGACGCTCGGCCTGACCATGTGGTTCCAGCAGGTCATCCGCGTCTTCGCCGGTGTCGCCGCGATCGTGCTGTCACTGGTCTCGCTGGTGGTGTCCAACTTCGGCGGCTTCGTGATGGGCTTCCTGCTCGCCATGATCGGCGGTGCCCTCTCCATCGCCTGGGCACCGGGCCGGGAGGAGCCGCCGGCGACGGCCGCGGACGCCGCGGACGGCGACGCCCACGAAGCGGCGGGTACCGCCCCGGCGAACGGCACCCCCGGGAGGCGGAATGACGACTGACGAGGAGGCCCTCGGCGCTCCGGCGCCGGATTCCGGTACGGGGTCCGGGCCGCGGCACGCGGTGTTCCGGAAACCGTTCCTCGCGCGGTTGCAGGTACCCGCGGGCAAGGCGATGGCCCTGGCGGCGATGCCGACGGCGGTCCTCATGGGCATGGGCATCGCACCCGCGCTCGCCCGGGCCGACGACAAGGCGACGACCTCCCGGAGCCTGACGCTGGAGGAGTACCAGAGCTGCGTCGAGATCCTGGAGGAGGCCCGGGACGACGCGGAGTCGGAGGACGGCGAGAAGAAGGACGAGGAGAAGCCGGAGGAGACCGAAGAGGACGGGGAGGGCGAGGAGGACGGGCAGGACGACCAGGGCGGGCGGAACGAGAAGGCCCCGGTCGTGCCGTCGCCCTCGGTCTCGTCGAGTGTCCCGGCGGCCGGCGGCAGGGAGGAGCAGAGCTCCCCGGGCGGCTCCCCGCCGGACGAGGACTCCCCGGGCGACGGCTCCCCGGAGGACACGTCCCACGAGGGCGGCGAAGCCGCGGACGGCGGCTCTTCGTCGGATTCAGGTTCCGACGACGAGACCGGGTCCGCACCGGCTCCGGCTCCGGTCCCGACCGCGCCGGACGGGTCCTCGCAAAGCGGCGACCGCCCGCGGATCCCCGGGCTGTCCGACCTCGGCGACGCGCTCGAAGGCCTCGGCAGTGCGCTCGAGGACGTGCTCACGCCCCGGGCGGGGGAGTCCGCCTCCCCGTCCGCTCCGGCCGACGAGGACACCGCGGAACCGGCCGAGGGTACGGCGGACGAGGCCACCGGCACCGGGGAGGAGCCCGGGAAGCGCGCGGCGCAGGACGTCACCGGGGACGTGGCCGCTCCGGTGACCGAGCCGGCGCCCGAGCCGGAGGCGGACGCCACGGCGCCGGTCGCGGAGCCGGACGGGGAACCGGCCGAAGAGCCCGCCGAGGAGCCGGCCGGCGAGGTCACCGCGTCGCCGAGCACGAGCACCAGCCCCGGCCCCGGTTCCGGCCCCAGTCCCAGCCCCACCCCGTCCGAGACCTCCACCACCGACCCGGACGACTGCCCGGTCGCCACCGACGCGGAGGGCGGCCTGGAGCAGGACCTCCCGGCGCTGCCCGACGCCCCCTGGTACCTGGACGCCGGCTCGCTGCTGCTCAAGGGCGCCGACTACCAGGGCATCGTGCAGGTGCGGACCGCGAACGGCACGGTCAAGAAGGTGCTGAAGTACGTCATCTCCGACGGCACCGACATCGGCGACCTGCACCAGACGGTCCGTGACGAGCGGACCGGCAAGCTCTACCACGTGCAGGCGGGCGAAGGCACGACCTCCACCATCCGCGACGGCGACACCGTGATGTACACGGAGTCGATCTCCGGCAAGCTGCTGGGCCTCGTCCCGGTCGAGTTCAGCCCGGAGAATCCCCCGCCGCTGGACATCCCCGTCATCTACTTCACCGATGTCCGGGTGGTCCAGGCCGGCCAGTTCGGCGGCACGCTCCACATTCCCGGGCTGCGGCAGTACGTGACGGACTAGAACGACGGGGCGCCCCCTGGTGGACCAGGGGGCGCCCCGTTCGCGGGATCGCGGCGTCAGGCGCGGTTGTCGCCGCCCAGGTGGTGCACCCGGACCATGTTGGTGGTGCCGGCCACGCCGGGGGGCGAACCGGCGGTGATGACCACGGTGTCGCCCTCGTGGAACCGCTTCAGCTTGAGCAGCTCCTGGTCGACGAGCTCGACCATCTCGTCGGTGCTGTTCACGAACGGCACCACGTGGGACTCCACGCCCCAGCTCAGGGCGAGCTGGTTGCGGGTGGACTCGTCCGTGGTGAACGCGATGATCGGCTGGGCCGCGCGGTAGCGGGACAGCCGGCGGGCGGTGTCACCGGACTTGGTGAAGGCGACCAGGCCCCTGCCGCCGAGGAAGTCGGCGATCTCGGCCGCGGCGCGGGCCACGGAACCGCCCTGCGTACGGGGCTTCTTGCCCGGCACCAGCGGCTGCAGGCCCTTGGACAGCAGCTCCTCCTCGGCCGCGGCGACGATCTTCGACATCGTCTTCACGGTCTCGATCGGGTACGCGCCCACGGAGGACTCGGCGGAGAGCATGACCGCGTCCGCGCCGTCCAGGATCGCGTTGGCCACGTCGGACGCCTCGGCGCGGGTGGGGCGCGAGTTGGTGATCATCGACTCCATCATCTGGGTCGCCACGATCACCGGCTTGGCGTTGCGGCGGCACAGCTCGATGAGCCGCTTCTGCACCATGGGGACCTTTTCGAGCGGGTACTCGACGGCCAGGTCACCGCGGGCCACCATCACGCCGTCGAACGCCATCACGACGTCCTGCATGTTCTCGACGGCCTGCGGCTTCTCCACCTTGGCGATGACGGGGACGCGGCGGCCCACCTCGTCCATCACCTTGTGGACGTCCTGGACGTCGTCCGCGTCCCGCACGAACGACAGCGCCACCAGGTCGCACCCCATGTTCAGGGCGAACTTCAGGTCCTCGACGTCCTTCTCGGACAGCGCGGGCACGTTGACGGCCGCGCCGGGCAGGTTGATGCCCTTGTGGTCGGAGACCACGCCGCCCTCGATGACCACCGTCTTCACCCGGGGACCGTCGACCTCGACGACGCGCAGCTCGACGTTGCCGTCGTTGATCAGGACCTGGTCGCCCTTGGAGACGTCACCCGGCAGGCCCTTGTACGTCGTCCCGCAGATGTGCCTGTCGCCCGGCACGTCCTCGGTGGTGATGGTGAACTCGTCACCGCGCACCAGCTCGACGGGACCCTCCGCGAAGGTCTCCAGGCGGATCTTGGGGCCCTGGAGGTCGGCGAGGACGCCGATGGCCTTCCCGGTCTCGGCCGAGGCGGCCCGGACGCGGTCGTACCGGCCCTGGTGCTCTTCGTGCGAGCCGTGGCTGAAGTTGAAACGGGCCACGTTCATGCCCGCCTCGATCAGCGCGACGAGCTTGTCGTGGGAGTCGACGGCGGGGCCGAGAGTACAGACGATTTTCGAACGGCGCATGGGGCGATCCTATCGGTTTGTTTCGCTACGGAATTTTCCGTCTGGCGGAAGACACAAATGGGCGGCCGGGCGCTCAGCTGTGGCGTGCGTCACGCCGTCCGCCCTCTCTTCTCATTCCCGTCCGACCAGCGCGTAGGTCTGCGTGGCGATCTCCAGCTCCTCGTCGGTGGGGACCACGGCGACCGCGACCCGCGCGGAGTCCGGGGATATCAGCCGCGCCTCGTCGCCGCGCACGGCGTTCAGGTCCGCGTCGACCGCGAGCCCCAGTCCTTCCAGGCCCGCGACCGCCGCCTCGCGCACCGCCGCCGCGTTCTCGCCGACCCCGGCCGTGAAGGCCACCGCGTCCACCCGGCCCAGGACGGCGTAGTAGGCACCTATGTACTTCTTCAGCCGGTGGATGTAGATGTCGAAGGCCAGCTTCGCCTGCTCGTCCCCCTCCTCGACCCGGCGGCGGATCTCCCGCATGTCGTTGTCGCCGCACAGGCCGAACAGGCCGCTCCTCTTGTTGAGGAGAGTGTCGATCTCGTCCATGTCCATTCCGCCGACACGCGCCAAATGGAAGATGACGGCCGGGTCCAGATCACCGGACCGCGTACCCATCACCAGTCCCTCCAAAGGCGTCAGTCCCATGGAGGTGTCGACGCACACGCCGCCCCGTACGGCCGACGCGGACGCGCCGTTGCCGAGGTGCAGCACGATGACGTTCACCTCCGACGGGTCCTTGCCCAGCAGCCGCGCCGTCTCGCGGGAGACGTACGCGTGCGAGGTGCCGTGGAAGCCGTAGCGCCGGATGCGGTGCCGGTCGGCGATCCTCGGGTCGATCGCGTAGCGCGCCGCGGACTCCGGCATCGTCGTGTGGAACGCCGTGTCGAAGACCGCGACCTGCGGCAGGTCGGGGCGGAGCTCCTGCGCGGTGCGGATGCCGGTGAGGTTGGCCGGGTTGTGCAGCGGCGCGACGGGGATCAGCCGCTCGATCTCGATGAGCACGGTGTCGTCGACGACGGTGGGCTCGGTGAAGAACTCCCCGCCGTGCACCACGCGGTGCCCGATCGCGGCCAGCTCCGGCGAGTCCAGGCCCAGGCCGTCCTTGGCGAGCTCCCCGGCGACCGCCTTCAGGGCGGCGCCGTGGTCGGCCATCGGCCCGTTCTGCTCGCGGGTCTCGCCGCTGCCCACGCAGGTGTGCTTCAGGCGGGAGGTCCGCTCGCCGATGCGCTCGACCAGCCCCACCGCCAGCCGGCTGCGGTCCCGCATGTCCAGCAGCTGGTACTTCACCGACGAGGAGCCGGAGTTGAGGACGAGGACACGGGTGGGTGAGGTCACTGCTCGGAGGCCTTCTCGTTCGGGTGCTGCGACGGGTTGGGGTTCGGGTTCTGGGACTGGATCGCGGTGATGGCGACGGTGTTCACGATGTCGCCGACCAGCGCGCCGCGCGACAGGTCGTTGACCGGCTTGCGCAGGCCCTGGAGGACCGGGCCGACGGCGATCGCGCCGGCCGAGCGCTGCACGGCCTTGTAGGTGTTGTTGCCGGTGTTGAGGTCCGGGAAGACCAGCACGGTGGCCTGGCCCGCGACCTCGGAGCCCGGCAGCTTGGTCGCGGCGACCGTCGGCTCGACGGCGGCGTCGTACTGGATCGGGCCCTCGATCTTCAGGTCGGGCCGCCGGGATCGCGCGATCTCCGTCGCCCGGCGCACCTTGTCGACGTCGGCGCCGGAGCCGGAGGTGCCCGTCGAGTACGACAGCATCGCGATCCGCGGCTCCACACCGAACTGCGCGGCCGTCTCCGCGGACTGGATGGCGATGTCGGCGAGCTGCTCGGCGTCCGGGTCCGGGTTGACCGCGCAGTCGCCGTACACCAGCACCTTGTCGGCCAGGCACATGAAGAACACGGACGACACGATCGAGGCGTCCGGCTTGGTCTTGATGATCTCGAAGGAGGGACGGATGGTCGCGGCCGTGGAGTGCACCGAGCCCGACACCATGCCGTCCGCGAGCCCCTCCTGCACCATCAGGGTGCCGAAGTAGTTCACGTCCGAGACGACGTCGTACGCCAGCTCCACGGTGACGCCCTTGTGGGCGCGCAGCGCCGCGTACCGCTCGGCGAAGCGGTCCCGCAGCGGGGAGGTCTGCGGGTCGACGAGGTCGGCGTCACCGAGGTCGATGCCGAGGTCGGCGGCGTTCTTGCGGATCTGGTCGACGGGCCCGAGCAGGGTCAGCGCGCACACGTCGCGGCGCAGCAGCACCTCGGCGGCGCGCAGCACGCGCTCCTCGGTGCCCTCGGGCAGCACCACGCGGCGCCGGTCCGAGCGGGCCCGTTCCAGCAGCTTGTGCTCGAACATCATCGGCGTGACCCGGTCACTGCTCGGCGCCGACACCCTGGTCAGCAGTGCGCCGCCGTCCACGTACCGCTCGAACAGGCCGAGCGCGACCTCCGCCTTGCGGGGCGTGACCGCGCTCAGCTTGCCCTCCATGGCGAAGAGCTCGGACGCCGTGTCGAAGGAGCCCGAGGCGACCGCGACCACCGGGGTGCCGGGGGCGAGCCGCGCGGCCAGGGTGAGGACCTCGTCGCTGGGCCGCTCGTCGAGGGTGAGCAGCACACCGGCGATCGGCGGGGTGCCGGCGCTGTGCGCGGCCAGCGCGCCCACGACCAGGTCGGCGCGGTCGCCGGGGGTGACGACGAGGCAGCCGGGGGTCAGCGCGTTCAGGAAGGTCGACAGGGTGGCGCCGCCGAAGACGAAGCCCAGCGCGTCGCGCGCGAGCCCCGCGTCGTCGCCGAGCAGCACCTTGCCGCCGAGCGCGTGGGTGATCTGGGCGACGCTCGGCGCGGACAGGGCGGGCTCGTCGGGCAGGACGTAGGCGGGCACGGGCAGGCGGGCGTCGAGGCCCTCCGCTATCGCGGCCCGGTCGGCCGGGTCGACCCGATTGGTGATCACGGCGATGACGTCGCAGCCGAGCGCCTCGTACGCGCGGTGGGCGTTCCTGGTCTCCGCCAGCACGGAACCGGGGGTCTGCTTGCGGCCCCCGACCACCGGGAGCACCGAGGCGCCGAACTCGTTGGCCAGCCGCGCGTTGAGCGCCAGCTCGTCCGGAAACTGGGTGTCGGCGAAGTCGGTGCCGAGGACGAGCACCACGTCGTAGTCGCGGGCCACCCGGTGGAAGCGGTCCACGAGCGTCGACACCAGCTCGTCGGTGCCCCGCTCGGCCTGGAGCGCGGACGCCTCCTGGTAGTCCATGCCGTACACGGTCGCCGGGTCCTGGGAGAGCCGGTAACGGGCGCGCAGCAGCTCGAAGAGCCGGTCGGGGGTGTGGTGGACGAGCGGGCGGAACACCCCCACCCGGTCGACCTGGCGGGTCAGGAGCTCCATGACTCCCAGCTCCACGACCTGGCGGCCGTCGCCGCGGTCGATCCCGGTCACGTACACGCTGCGCGTCACGCGTGGTTCTCCGTTCCGTGTCGTCGTGGGGTGCCCCCGGTGCGGGGGAGGGCGGCCACTGTGAGGCGTTTCCGTTGTGCGCGAAATCCGCCCGCCGTGACGGACGGAACCCCCTTGACAGTACCTCCCTGGATGGATAAGGAACCCGCCAGGGCGAGGTGGGGCGAGGTGCTGTATCCGGTGCGCGGGGTACGCGCGGGGTACACGGGATGTACAAGGGTCGGCAACGGAGGTGCCTCGTGGGGCGTGAAACAATCGGACCGGCGCACCAGTAACACCAGTACCCGTCATGGCTCCGGGTCACCGGCCACGGACCAGCACCGAGCAGGAGACACAGCACGATGCGTATCGGAGTCCTCACCGCAGGCGGCGACTGCCCGGGTCTGAACGCAGTGATCCGGTCGGTCGTGCACCGCGCGGTCACGCAGTACGACGACGAGGTGATCGGTTTCGAGGACGGCTACTCGGGGCTGCTGGACGGCCGCTACCGGGTGCTCGGCCTCGACGACGTCAGCGGCATCCTGGCCCGCGGCGGCACCATCCTCGGCTCCTCCCGGCTGGAGCGGGACCGGCTGCGCGAGGCCTGTGTCAACGCCAGCGACATGGTCCGCGAGTTCGGCATCGACGCGCTGATCCCGATCGGCGGCGAGGGCACGCTCACCGCGGCCCGGATGCTCAGCGACGCGGGCCTGCCGGTGGTCGGCGTCCCCAAGACGATCGACAACGACATCTCCTCCACGGACCGCACCTTCGGCTTCGACACGGCGGTCGGCGTCGCCACCGAGGCCATGGACCGCCTGAAGACCACCGCCGAGTCGCACCAGCGCGTGATGGTCGTCGAGGTCATGGGCCGGCACGCGGGCTGGATCGCGCTGGAGTCCGGCATGGCGGCCGGCGCCCACGGCATCTGCCTGCCCGAGCGCCCCTTCGACCCCGCCGACCTGGTGAAGATGGTCGAGGAGCGCTTCTCCCGCGGCAAGAAGTTCGCGGTCGTCTGCGTGGCCGAGGGCGCCCACCCCGCCGAGGGCACGATGGACTACGGCAAGGGCGCCATCGACCAGTTCGGCCACGAGCGCTTCCAGGGCATCGGCACGGCGCTCGCGTACGAGCTGGAGCGGCGCCTGGGCAAGGAGGCCAAGCCGGTCATCCTCGGCCACGTCCAGCGGGGCGGCACGCCGACCGCGTACGACCGGGTGCTCGCCACCCGCTTCGGCTGGCACGCGATCGAGGCCGCGCACCGGGGCGAGTTCGGCATGATGACCGCCCTGCGCGGCACGGACATCGTGATGGTGCCGCTCGCGGAGGCGGTCACGGAGCTGAAGACGGTGCCGAAGGACCGCATGGACGAGGCCGAGTCGGTCTTCTAGGAGCCCTGCGTGCCCGGGTCGGCCGCCGCCCAGAACCGTTCGGCGATGTGATCGAGGAAGTCGCGGGCGGCGCCCTGGTCGGCGGCCGCCGTCCGGTACGTGGCGTGCAGCTCCTGGAGGACCCTCTCCAGGAGTCCCCGGTCCAGCGGCACCAGCTTGGCCAGCGGACGCGCGGACACGGGCCGGCGCGAGGCCACGGCGCCGCGCAGCAGCTCGGCCAGCTTCTCCTCCCGCCCCGTGACGGTGACGAGGCCGCGCGGGGACAGGTCGAACAGCTCGGCGAGGGCGGTGGTCTGGCGCTCGGTCCCGCGCCACCGGCCGGACTCCTCCATCCGCCGGTAGGCGACGGGGTCCAGACCGGTACGGCGGGCCACGTCCTCGGGGGCGAGGCTCCGGGCGAGACGGTGCTCGCGCAACGTGCGGGGTTCCCCGAGGAGCTCGCCGGCGGAACACCACAGCACCCCGGCGAGGGCGGCCAGCTCGGGGCCGGTGGGCGCGACGACGCCTCCCTCCCAGCCGAGGACCAGGTCAGGGGTGACGTAGGGCAGTCCGTACGAGGAGCGCATGCCGTACGCGACATGCTCGACCCCCATGCCGAGCCCGGCACGGAGCCTGCGGGCGGCCAAGGGGTCGAAGGGGCGGGTGGAGGGGATGTCCTGTGTCTCGTGCTGCGCTGATGGTCGGTGCACGCGGGACACGGTAGGGGGCGTGGGGCTGCGGTGACTACCGTCCGTGCGTTAACTATTACGGATTGTAGGAACCTACGGTAGGTGAGGGGGGCTCTGTTTTCCCTTCCCTCTGACCCTTGCCCTTCTCTTCTTTCTCCTCCTTCTCCTCTTTCTCCTCTTTCTCCTCTCCGTCCCGCTCCCGTTGCTCGTCCGGCTGCGCCGGTTCCAGCAGCTCGCGCGTGACGGTGAGGTTCTTGGCGACGCGCTCCGCGCCCTCGCGGTCACCGAGGGCGCGGAAGGCGGTGAGGGCCTCCTCGTAGGCACGCTGCGCGTCCTCGAGGCGGCCGGCCCGCAGGAGGGCGCCGGCGAGGTTGTTCAGCGTGCGGGCCCGGCCGAGCGTGTCCCGGGTCGCGCGGGCCCTCCCCACGGCCCGCTCGAACAGGGAGACGGCTTCGTGGGCCCGGTCGGCCAGGAGGTAGGCGCTGCCCAGGTTGGACAGCGTCGAGCCCAGCCGGGGATGGTCCTCCGGGAGGTCGTCGATGGCCCGGTGGCCCAGCTCGATGGCCTCGGTGAGATCGCCGTCGTACCCCGTGTGCGTCTGCCGCGTGTGCTCGTGGCGCACCCGCAGCGCGCTGCTCAGGCTGGCGAGGGCCGCTGCCCGCTGCGGCAGGCCGACGGGCAGGTGGACCACCGCGTGGCGGCCCCAGGAGATGGCCCGGTCCAGGTCCTCCGTGGTGCCGTAGACCTCGGCCCTGGTGTGGAGGGCGCTGATCAGGTTGGGGATCGAGGCGCTCAGGGCGGGAGGAGTGCCGTGGGCTCCCCGGCCGAGCTGGGCCGTCACGGCCTCGGCGAGGTGGGTGATCGCCCGGTTCAGGTCGTCGCGGTCGGCGCTGTGCCGGAAGCGGGCCAGCCGCAGCAGGCCGAGGGTGGAGAGGATCGTCGCGCGCAGCGGTTCCTCGTGGGTCGCGGGGAGCACCCGCTCCAGCGGCTCCAGGGCGCGGTCGGCCTCCTCGACGCCGGCGACGTCCTCCGGGGGTGTCCGCAGGATCTCCACCGCGCGGAGCTGGGTCGCGGGGTCGATGTCGGGGCGGCTACTCATGACCCAGGCCCAGTCCCTTCAGATGCGCGTTGATGATGTAGCGGGCCAGGCCCTCGTCGTAGATCTCGATGTACCGCTGATGGGCGATCTCCACCCGGATGATCACACCGGACGGCTGCGGGCCGTGGCGCGGGACGTCGTCGGGCGGCGGTTCGGCCCGCGGGGACGCCGGTTCGGCCGGCGGTGCGCTCGGCGGAGGCGGTGGCCCGGGGGGCGGGTGGACGTGGAGGTTGGTGACGTCCCTGACCTGGACGGTGCTGCCCTGGATCCGGGGTGTGCCCTGAACGGTGTTGGTGTGGCTCTGAGGTGAGGACGGGGGCGGGGAGGGTGGCGGCACCGCGGGCCCGTCCCGGAAGTCGTGGCGGCCGTGGGTCTCCCCCAAGTCCTCCCCGGCGCCGTCCACTTGATCCAACCCCCGTCGTCACTGCCGTACCTCAGTGCAGTCTGACCGTCAGGAGGCGGGTACAGCAACCGGCGGACCGTGACGGCCCGGCGGGCGCCGGACACTCACCCCTTCACCGCCCCGCCCAGCGCGAAGCCCCCGCCCAGCTTCCGGGACACCAGGACGTAGAGCGCCAGCACCGGCGTCGAGTAGATCACCGAGAACGCGGCCAGCTGTCCGTACACCACCGTCCCCCGGTTGCCGAAGAACTCGTTGATGCTCACGGCGGCGGGCATCTGGTCCGGGGTCAGCAGGAGCATGAAGGGGACGAAGAAGTTCCCCCACATCAGCACGAACGAGAAGACCGTCACCACGGCGACCCCGGGGCCCATCAGCGGGAGCACGATCCGCAGCAGGGACTGGAGCGACGACGCGCCGTCCGTCCACGCGGCCTCCTCCAGCTCCCTGGGCACGCCGTCCATGAAGTTCTTCATCAGCCAGACGGCGAACGGGAGCTGGGACGCGGCGAAGAAGAAGATCGTGCCCTGCATGGTGTCGATCAGGTTCACCTGGACGAACAGGGCGTACACCGGAACCATGATCGCCGTTATCGGCAGACACGTGGCGAAGAGGATTGTGAGCAGGAACGGCCGGTTGAGGCGTGAGCTGAAGCGGGACAGGGGGTAGGCCGCCAGGGCCGCGCAGACGACCGTCAGGGCCGTGCCCCCGCCGCACAGGATCAGGCTGTTGAGGAGGGGCCTGAAGGTGATCTCGGGGGTCAGGACCGCGTCGAAGTTGCCGAGGGTGATGCCGCTCGGCGCCTTCACCCGCAGGTCCGCGTCGGTGTCCAGGGACGAGAGGACCACCCAGGCCAGGGGGAGCGCGAAGCAGGCGGCCACGGCCAGCAGGCCCGCGTCCGCCGCCAGCCGGCGCTGTGCCCGGCGGGCCGGGAGCGTGGGGGTAGGGGGCATCGGGTCTCAGACCTCCGTCCGCAGCAGCCGCAGGTAGACCAGCGAGAACAGCGAGCCGACCACGAGCAGCAGCAGCGCCACGGCCGTGCCGTACCCGATCATGCTGTTCTGGAAGGCCTGCTCGTACATGAACAGGGGGAGGGTCTGGCTGCGGTTCCCCGGGCCGCCCCGGGTCATCACCCAGATCAGCCCGAAGACGGACAGCGTCTGCAGGGTGTTGAGCATCAGGTTCGTGCCGATCGAGCGGCGGATCATGGGCAGGGTGATGTGCCAGAGCCGGCGCGGGCCGCTCGCGCCGTCCACCTCCGCCGCCTCCGTGACCTCCTTCGGGATCTCGGCCAGCGCCGCGGAGTAGACCAGCATCGAGAAGGCCGTGCCCCGCCAGACGTTCGCGAACGACACCGCGAGGATCGGCAGGGTGAACAGCCAGTTCTGGGACGGCAGGTGCAGCCAGTCCAGGATGGCGTTCAGGGTGCCCTCGCGGCGGAAGAACGCGTACAGCAGGAAACCGGCGACGACCTCCGGCAGCACCCACGCCGTGACGACCACGCCGCCCGCCAGCGTGCGCACGGGCTTCGAGGCGCGCCGCATCAGCAGGGCCAGGGCGAGCCCCAGGGTGTTCTGGCCGACGAGCGAGGACAGGACCGTGAAGACCAGGGTCAGCAGTACCGCGTTGCGGAACGCCTCGTCGCCGAAGGCCGTGCGGAAGTTCTCCAGACCGACGAACGACGCGCTCGCCTGGCCGGTGAGCTGGAGGTCGGTGAAGGCGATGTACGCGCAGTACGCGATCGGGCCGGCGAGGAAGAGGAGCAGCAGGACGACGGCGGGGGTGACCGGCAGGGCGCGGGTGAGGGAGCGCAGGGCGCGGTGGGGGCCGGTGCGGTGCGGCGGGTGCGGGGTGCGGGACGGTGGTGCCGGGTCGGTGGAACGGTTCCGGTCGGCCCGGTCGTCGCCGTCGTGTCCGTCGTGTCCGTCGCTCCTGCCGCCCCCGTCGCTTCCGCCGTTGCCGTCCTTCTCGGCGAAGCCGGGGCCGGGGAGGGGTGTGGTCGTCATGGGCGGCGGCTCACCCCTCGGTCACCTGGTCGTCCGTGGCCGCCCGGAGCTCCTCGTCGTAGCCCTCGACCGCCTCCTTCACCGACAGGTCGCCCGTGGTGACTCCCTCCATGGCCTCCTGTATGGCCGTGGAGACCCTGGGATACGCGGGGTAGGCGGGCCGGTAGTGGGTGACGGGGACCAGACCGGTGAAGAACGCGAGACCGGGCCGGGCCTTCAGGTACGCGGGATCCTCGGCGACGTCCTCGCGGACCGCGATGCCCGCGTTGGCGAGGTACCACTTCATCGCGTTCGCCTTGGTCTGCATCGTCTTGATGAACTCGAAGGCCAGGTCGGGGTTGCCCGCCTTGGCCGGGACGGCCCAGGTCCAGCCGCCGGACATGCTCACCCTGCCGGGCGCCTGGCCGGCTTGCGTGGGCATGGCCGCGAGGCCGAGCTCCTCGGACCAGGTCGGCCACGCGTGCCCCGCGCCCTCCCCCCAGTCCTGCGGCAGCCAGGAGCCGTCGAGGGCGATCGCGAGCTTCCCCTCCGGGAGGAGTTCACCGCGGACGTGCGTCTGCATGTTGGGGTCGAGGGCCTCGGAGACGTCCGGGCCGAGCTTCTCCGCGTACACGGTGCGGACGAAGCGGAGAGCGTCCTCGAAGCCCCGGCCCGCCGTGACCCACTTCTGCGACCCCTCGTCGTACAGCGGGCCGGTGCGGCCGTCGCCCGTGCCGTACAGGAGCATCTGGAAGGTCTGCATCGTGGCGGCCTCGCCGGCGGCCTTCCCGGTGTAGACGTTCAGCGGGATGACGCCGGGCACCTTCTTCTTGACGGTGCGGGCGGCGGTGAGGAGGTCGTCCCAGGTCCTCGGCTGCCAGTCGGCCGGCAGTCCGGCCTTCGCGAGGATCTTCTTGTTGAACCACAGGCCGCGGGTGTCGGTGCCGTCCGGTACGCCGTACGTCCTGCCGTCCTCCGCCCGGGCCGCCGCCTTCGCCGTCTCGGCGAAGTGGTCCCAGTCCTTCCAGCCGTCCAGGTACTCGTCGAGCGGCTTGAGGTAGCCGCTGGTGATGTCGGAGTTGATGAGGAAGGTGTCCTCGTAGACCAGGTCCGGCGCCGTCCTCGGGGAGCGCAGCATCTGCTGGACCTTGGTGTAGTACTCCGCGTCCGGGGCCTTGACGGGGAGCAGCTCGACCTTCTTGCCCGGGTGCGCCTTCTCGAACTGCTCCTTCATGTCGGCCAGGTAGTCGTCCATGACCCGGACGTTGTTGTCGGTCGACTGTTTGAAGGAGACCTTCAGGGTGTCCGGGTCGCTGCCGGCCCCGCCGCCGCAGGCGGTGAGCGTGCCGGAGGCGGCCACGGTGAGCAGGGCGGCGAGGAGGAGCGGCGGGGCTGTGGTGCGGGAGCGGGCGGCGGTGGGGCGCACGGGCACGACCTCCTGGGGGCCGACGTCTTTGTGGCCGGGTACTGCCTGCTCCGTGAACGTAGGAGAACTGGTCTAGTCAGGTCAATGACCCTCGCACCGGTCGGCGCGGTGCCCGCGAGGCGAATGTCCCACCGCGACACATGTCCCAATGAGACACAAGAGGAGTATCGTTGCCCGACGTGAAGGCGAAGAAGCCCACCGCCCCGGCCGGGGAATCCGGGGCAGCCCGCGAGGACCGCAGGCGGCGCAGGGCGCGGCGGACGCGGGACGCGATGGCGTCCGCCGCCCTGGACCTGGCCCTGGAGCACGGTCTCGCGGCCGTGACCGTGGCCGCCGTGGCGGAGCGCGCCGATGTCACCCGCCGCACCTTCAGCCGCCATTTCGCCGGCAAGGAGGACGCGGTCCTGGACTTCGTCCGCGACGACGGCGCCCGCATCAACGCCGCGCTGCGCGCCCGGCCCGCGGACGAACCCCCGCTGCTCGCGTTCCGCAGGGCCGTGGGCGAGTGGCTGGCCGACGAGGAGCACCCCGCCCTGCACCGGCGCCCGCGCATGCGTGAGCTGCTGGCCCTCATCGACACCGAGCCCGCCCTGTTCGCCGCGTACCAGCGCATCCGGGCCGACGCCCAGGAGGACTCGGCCCGCATCATCGCCGGCCGCCTCGGTGCCGACGCCGTACGGGACACGCGCCCGGCCGTCGTCGTGGAGACCGCGGCCGGTGTCCTCGTCGCCGCCCAGCGCCTGTGGGCGCGCGGCATCGGGGACGACGACCCCGATGCCGCGGACCTGCCCGAGCTGGTGGAGCAGGCCTACGAGGCCCTGACGGGGGAGGCCGCCGCGGCCGCCCGTGCAGCCACCGGCGGCGACGACACAGACGCCGACGCCACCGTCGGAAGAACCGCACACAGGAAGTGAGTACCACCATGAGCATCCCCACCCCCGTTCCGGACCACGCCACGGAGTTCGCCGGGCGGACCGTCCTCGTCACCGGCGGCGCCTCCGGCATCGGCCTGGCCACCGTCCGCCGCCTCGCCGCCGGCGGCGGACACGTCGTCGTCGCCGACTACAACGCGCAGGGCGCCGAGCAGGTCGCCGCCGAGCTGACGGAGCAGGGCCTCAGCGCGGCCGGTGTCGCCCTGGACGTGACGGACGCGGCGTCCGTCGAGGCGGCCGTGCGCTTCGCCGTCGACACCTTCGGCGCGCTGCACCTGGCCGTGAACAACGCGGGCATCGGCGGCCCGCTCGCCCCCACGGGCGAGTACGACATCGAGGGGTACGAGCGGGTCATCGCCACGAACCTCAACGGTGTCTTCTACTCGATGCGCTACGAGCTCCCCGCCATCGAGGCGGCCGGCCGGGGCGGCGCGATCGTCAACGTCGCCTCCGTCCTGGGCACCGTCTCCTCCCGGGGCTCCGTCGCCTACGTGGCCGCCAAGCACGGTGTGGTGGGCCTGACCAAGACGGCCGCCGCCGAGTACGCGCCGAAGAACATCCGCGTCAACGCCGTGGGCCCCGGCTTCATCGAGACGCCGCTGCTCGCCGCCGTGCCGCTGGAGCAGGCCGCGCACGACGCCCTGGTCGCCGCGCACCCGGCCGGCCGCCTCGGCCGCTCCGAGGAGGTCGCCGAGCTGATCGTCTTCCTTCTCAGCGAGCGCGCCTCCTTCGTGCACGGCAGCTACCACCTGGTGGACGGCGGGTACACGGCCGTCTGACGACGGCGCCGCGACGATGCCGGGCGCCGCGACCCGCGGCGCCCGTCAGGGTCTCTCCCGGTCCCGCACCCACCGGTACTGCAACTCCGGCCGGCCCACCTGCCCGTACTGCGGGCTGCGCGCGGCCCGGCCCGCCTCGACCAGGTGCTCCAGGTAGCGGCGGGCCGTGATGCGGGAGATGCCGACCGCCTCGGCGACCCCGGCCGCCGTCAGCCCCCCGGAGGTGTCCCGCAGCGCCCGGGTCACCCGCTCCAGGGTCGGCCCGCTCAGCCCTTTCGGCAGGGCCGCCGGGCCCGGCGCGCGCAGGGACGCCAGCGCCCGGTCCACCTCGTCCTGGCCGCTCGCCTCGCCCGCCGCCGCGTGGTACTCCGCGTACCGCACCAGCCGGTCCCGCAGCGTGGCGAACGTGAACGGCTTCAGCACGTACTGCACGACCCCCAGCGACACGCCCTCCCGCACCACCGCCAGGTCCCGCGCCGACGTCACCGCGATCACGTCCGCGTGGTGGCCGGCGGCCCGCAGCGTGCGGGCGAGCTGCAGACCGTGCACGTCCGGCAGGTGCAGGTCCAGCAGGAGCAGGTCCACCGGGAAACGGTCCAGCGCACGGCGGGCCTCCGCCCCGGTGTGCGCCTTGCCGACCGCCGTGAAGCCGGGCACGCGCTCCACGTACATCAGGTGCGCGTCGGCGGCGACGGGGTCGTCCTCCACGACGAGGACGCGGATGGGGGCCGTCGTCCCGGGTCTCGGGTCGGTGCTCATACGGTGCCGCCCCGTCCCGCCCCGTGGCGCTCGGCCCGTCCCACGTGTGTGGCCCTCTCCATGGTCTCGGTCGTCCCGGTGATCGCGGTGGTGTCGGTGGCCTGCGCGGCGGCGCGGGCGGCCCCCACCGTAGGCAATGGCAGCCGCACCTCGAACACCGCCCCACCCCCTTCGGCCCGCGCGACCGTCAGCGTGCCCTCGTGGCGGCGCACGGTCTGGCGTACGAGGGCGAGGCCTAGCCCCCGGCCCCCGGGACCCGCCGGCTTGGTGGAGAAACCGCGCTCGAAGACCGCCTCCGCGTGCGCCGGGTCCACGCCCGAGCCCGTGTCGGTGACCCGCACGAACAGCTCCGTACCGGCCGTGTACGCCGTCACCGTCACCCGCGCCCCGGCCGACCCCTGGGCCGCGTCGACCGCGTTGTCGATCAGGTTGCCGAGGACGGTGACCAGGTCACGGGCCGGCAGGGACCGCGGAAGCAGGCCGTCGTCGATGCGGCTGTCCGCCGAGACGACCAGCTCCACGCCCCGCTCGTTCGCCTGGGCCGCCTTGCCGAGGAGCAGGGCGGCCAGGACCGGTTCGCCGACCGCCGCGACCACCTGGTCGGTCAGGGCCTGGGCCAGTTCCAGTTCCGCCGTGGCGAACTCGACCGCCTCGTCCGCGCGGCCCAGCTCGATGAGGGAGACCACCGTGTGCAGCCGGTTCGCCGCCTCGTGCGCCTGCGAGCGCAGGGCCTGGGTGAAGCCGCGCTCCGAGTCCAGCTCGCCCATCAGCGACTGGAGCTCGGTGACGTCGCGCAGGGTGACCACCGTGCCGCGGCGGTGCCCGCCCGTCACCGGGGACGTGTTGACCACGAGGACGCGCGTGGCCGTCAGGTGCACCTCGTCCACCCGGGGCTCGGAGGCGAGCAGCGCACCGGTGAGCGGCAGGGGCAGCCCGAGGCCGGCGACCGAACGGCCCACCGCCTCCTCGGTCAGCTCGAGCAGTTCCCGCGCGCCGTCGTTGAGCAGCGCCACCCGGTACTGCCCGTCCAGCATCACCAGACCCTCGCGCACAGCGTGCAGCGCGGCCTGGTGGTAGTCGTGCATGTTGCTGAGCTCGGCGGCGTTCATGTTGTGGGTGTGGCGGCGCAGCCGGGCGTTCACGACGTACGTGCCGACGCCACCCAGCACCAGGGCGCCCGCCGCCACGCCGAGCAGCGCCGCGAGCTGCTCCCGCACCCGGGCGCTGATCGCCTCCACCTTGATGCCCGCGCTGACCAGCCCGACGATCCGGGCGCCGTCCCGGACGGGCGCGACCGCGCGGACGGACGGGCCGAGCGTGCCCGTGTACGTCTCGGTGAAGGACGTGCCGCGCAGCGCCGGCTCGATGTGGCCCCAGAACCGCTCGCCGATCAGGTCCGGATCGGGGTGCGTCCAGCGGATGCCCTCGGGGCTCATGATCGTGACGAAGTCCACGTCCGTGTCGCGCAGCACCGCCAGCGCGTACGGCTGGAGGGTGCGCGTGGGGTCGTCGGTGCGGACGGCCTCGCGCACGGTGGGCGCGTCGGCGACCGCGCCGGCCACGGCGGTCGCCTGCCGCCCCGCCGCCTCCTCGGCCTGGGCGCGGTCGCTCACGTAGCTGAACAGCGCGTACCCGGTCACGACGACCGCGAGCAGCACGGCCTGCACGGCGAAGAGCTGGCCGGCCAGGCTGCGGGGGCGGAGGACGCGGGGGAGGCGCATGCCCACAGTCTGCCTCCGCTCGCCGGCGTGAACTAAATGAACGGAAGGGTGACCGGGCTCACAGGGCGGGAGATAGTCACCCAGTCACCCATAACCCCAGGGAGCCGCCGCCGCGCGCGGAACCGGTCTCCCGCCCCGGAGAACCCGCTCCCCGACCCATCGGGACCGTTCTCCGGCTCCGGGAGTCCGCTCCCACCCCTGAGATCCGCCGGGAGCGCAGAGCGCCCCCGACATGCCCGGACGTGAGCCGCACGCCGGAGAAGCCGAGAGCCGACGACGTCGTCGAGGAGGGCAGCCGTGGCCAGCACATCTGAGACGGGAACCAAAGCACCCGCCGCCAAGCGGGACCGCACCCATTACCTGTACATAGCCGTGATCATCGCGGTGGTCCTCGGCATCGCCGTGGGTCTCATCGCCCCGGACTTCGCGGTCGAGCTGAAGCCCATCGGCACGGGCTTCGTGAACCTGATCAAGATGATGATCTCGCCGATCATCTTCTGCACGATCGTGCTCGGCATCGGTTCCGTGCGGAAGGCCGCCAAGGTCGGCGCCGTCGGCGGCATAGCCCTGGTGTACTTCCTGATCATGTCCGTCGTGGCGCTCGCCATCGGCCTGGTCGTCGGCAACATCCTGGACCCGGGCACGGGTCTCGCCGTCACCGACGCGATCAAGGAGACCGGTCAGGCGCAGGTCGAGCCGGAGGCCAAGGGCACCACCGAGTTCCTGCTCGGCATCATCCCGACCACGTTCGTCTCCGCGTTCGTCTCCGGCGAGGTGCTGCAGGCGCTGTTCGTCGCGCTGCTGGCCGGTTTCGCCCTGCAGGCCATGGGCCAGGCCGGGGAGCCGATCCTGCGCGGTATCGGGCACATCCAGCGGCTGGTCTTCCGCATCCTCGCCATGATCATGTGGCTCGCCCCGGTCGGTGCCTTCGGCGCCATCGCCGCGGTCACCGGCTCCGCCGGCATCGACGCCCTGAAGAGCCTCGCCGTGCTGATGATCGGCTTCTACATCACCTGTGTGCTCTTCGTCTTCCTCGTCCTCGGCGCGATGCTGCGCTTCTTCGCCGGGGTCAACGTCTGGTCGCTGTTCAAGTACCTCGGCCGCGAGTTCCTGCTGATCCTGTCCACCTCGTCGTCCGAGTCCGCGCTGCCGCGCCTCATCGCCAAGCTGGAGCACCTGGGCATCAGCAAGCCGGTGGTCGGCATCACCGTCCCGACCGGCTACTCCTTCAACCTCGACGGCACCATGATCTACATGACCATGGCGTCCCTGTTCATCGCCGACGCCATGGGCACGCCGATGTCGATCGGCGAGCAGATCCCGCTGCTGCTCTTCCTGCTGGTCGCCTCGAAGGGCGCGGCGGGTGTCACCGGCGCGGGTCTCGCGACCCTCGCGGGCGGTCTGCAGTCCCACAAGCCGGCCCTGGTGGACGGCATCGGCCTGATCGTCGGCATCGACCGCTTCATGAGCGAGGCGCGCGCCCTGACCAACTTCGCGGGCAACGCCGTCGCCACCGTCCTGATCGGCACCTGGACCAAGGAGATCGACAAGGAGCGGGTCGACAAGGTGCTCGCGGGTGAGATCCCGTTCGACGAGAAGACGCTGCTCGACGACGGACACGGCGGACACGGCGGGCACGACTCCTCGGACGGCGCGGAGCCGGCTCCGGCCGCCGGCCGGGACGGCGAGAAGGAACTGGCGAAGGCGTAGCCGCCACCCGCGGGGCACCGCCCCGCACGGGACATGGCCCCGGCCGCGTCCCCCGCACCGCGCCGAGCGGTCGAGTGAACCCCCGTCACCCGGCCGCTCGGTCTTCCCCGGCCCGGCCGGGCGGGGCCTCCCCTCCCCGCCCGGCCGGGCCCGTACGGGTCCGGCCGGTGCTGTGTCCCGGTGGCCCGGCGAGTAACGCGGAAATCCCCCGAGCAATTGCGCTCGGGGGATTTCTTTGCGTATATTCAATGGTTCGCGACTTCGAAATGGCGGGGCCGCGTTGAAGTTCGATAGCCATAGTATATCCGGGCGGGAGTGGAATTGTCAAACAGGGGCTCGCACAAAGAATTTCCGGACGCTGAATTGCGGAGTGAACAGGAATTCATCGACGCGATGTACGCGCGTGTGGACGCCCTGCGCGAGGACACCGAGACGTCCGTCTCGGAGGCGCTCGCACAGGGCAGCACCCCGATGCAGGCGCGGCTGGAGCGGGACATCACCGTGGCCGAACGCTCCCGGCAGCTCGCCGCGCTGAACGCCGTGGACGGCTCGCTCTGTTTCGGCCGCATCGACACGACCTCGGGCACCAGCCACCACATCGGCCGCATCGGGCTGCGCGCCGACGACACCGACCGCACCCCGCTGCTGATCGACTGGCGGGCCGACGTCGCCCGTCCCTTCTACCTGGCCACCGGCCACACCTCGATGGGACTGCGCCGCCGCCGGCACCTCACCACCGAGGGCCGCCGGGTCACCGCCCTGCACGACGAGATCCTCGACCTCGGTGACGAGACCCGCACCGGCCACGAGGACCCCACCGGCGACGCCGTGCTGCTGGCCGCGCTGAACTCGGCCCGCACCGGCCGCATGAGCGACATCGTGCAGACCATCCAGGCGGAGCAGGACCGGATCATCCGCGCCCCGCACCGCGGCGTCCTGGTCGTCGAGGGCGGGCCCGGCACCGGCAAGACCGCCGTCGCCCTGCACCGCGCCGCCTACCTCCTCTACGAGCACCGCGACCTGCTCGCCAAGCGCGCCGTCCTGATCGTCGGACCCAACCCCGCCTTCCTCGGCTACATCGGCGAGGTGCTGCCCTCGCTCGGCGAGACCGGCGTGCTGCTGGCGACCGTGGGCGAACTGTTCCCCGGGGTGCGGGCCACCGCCAAGGACAGCCCCGCGGCCGCCCGGGTCAAGGGCCGCGCCGCCATGGCGGACGTGCTCGCGGCCGTCGTACGGGACCGGCAGGCGCTGCCCGACCCGGTGATCGCCGTCGAGCACGACCGCGAGGTGCTCATGCTCGACGACGACCTGGTCCGCGTCGCCCGTGAGCGCACCCGCGCGGCGGACCTCCCGCACAACGTGGCGCGCGAGCACTTCGAGGGCCACATCCTCAACACGCTCACCGACCTGATGGCCGAGCGCATCGGCACCGACCCCTACGACGGCTCGAACCTGCTCGACGCGAGCGACATCACCCAGATCCGCGACGAGCTCGCCGAGAACCCCGAGGTGTGGGCGGCGATCGACCGGCTGTGGCCGCGGCTCACCCCGCAGCGGCTGGTGGCCGACTTCCTGGCCGCGCCCGACGGGTACGTGTCCCCGGAGGACGCCGACGCGATCCGCCGCTCGGTGACCCGCGCGTGGACCACCTCGGACGTGCCCCTGCTCGACGAGGCCGCCGAACTGCTCGGCGAGGACGACCGGGTGGCGCGGGCCGCCGCCGAGCTGGAGCGCGAGACGCAGATCGCCTACGCCCAGGGTGTCCTCGACGTGTCGTACGCCTCCCGCACCTACGAGTTCGACGACAAGGAGGAGGACGACCCCGAGTCGTCGGAGGTGCTGTCCGCGCACGACATCATCGACGCCGAGCGGTTCGCCGAACGGCAGGAGGAGGAGGACCACCGCAGCGCCGCCGAGCGCGCGGCGGCCGACCGCACCTGGGCCTTCGGGCACATCATCGTCGACGAGGCGCAGGAGCTGTCGCCGATGGCGTGGCGGCTGCTGATGCGGCGCTCGCCGACCCGCTCGATGACCCTCGTCGGCGACCCGGCGCAGACCGCCGAGGAGGCGGGTGTCGGTGCCTGGTCGGACATCCTCGCCCCGTACGTCGAGGACCGCTTCGAACACACGCGCCTGGGCGTCAACTACCGCACGCCCGCCGAGATCATGGAGCTCGCCGCGGGCGTCGTACGGGCCGAGCACCCGGACTTCGAGCCGCCGAGCTCGGTCCGCTCCACGGGCGTGCGCCCCTGGGCGCGCCGGACGGCCGACCTGCCGGCAGAGGTGGCCAAGGCGGTCGCCGAACTGACCCCGTCCGAGGGACGCCTCGCCGTGATCGCGCCCCGCGACCTGCACCGGACGCTCGCGGCCCGCCTGGACGGCGTCACGGCGGGCGCCGAGCCGGACCTCACCCGGACGGTCGTGCTGCTGGACCCCCGGCAGGCCAAGGGACTGGAGTTCGACTCGGTGCTGGTGGTGGAGCCCGGCCGGTTCGGCACGAGCGACCTGTACGTGGCGCTCACCCGCGCGACCCAGGCGCTCGGCATCGTCCACACGGGGGAGCTGCCGTCGGCCCTGGCCCCGGCGGCGGAGCGGCACTGAACGGCTCCCGGCGGGCGCGCGGCACGGGCCGCGCGCCCTTGCCCCGGTCGGCTACGCCGGA
Organism: Streptomyces ruber; assembly: GCF_014648075.1. GTDB lineage: Bacteria > Actinomycetota > Actinomycetes > Streptomycetales > Streptomycetaceae > Streptomyces > Streptomyces ruber. The sequence goes on from NZ_BMQK01000001.1 coordinate 1,059,415, forward strand.
CGCAGCCAGACCGTCGCGAGCGGCGGCAGCGTCAGCCGGATGCTGGCCGGGCGGCCGTGCCACGGCAGGGCCTCCGGCTTGACCGGGTGCCGCGTGCGGATGTCGCCGCCGCCGTAGTCCGCGGCGTCCGTGTTGAGGACCTCCTGCCAGGCCGGGACGTCGTCCGGCACACCGAGCCGGTACTCGTGCCGGACGACCGGCGAGAAGTTGGACACCGCCAGCAGCGGCGTGCCGTCGACGCCGAAGCGCAGGAACGCGAGCACGTTGTCCTCCGCCGCGTCCCCCACCACCCAGGAGAACCCGGAGGGAACGGTGTCGCGTTCCCACAGGGCCGGGGTGTCGCGGTACACGGCGTTGAGGTCACGGACGAGGTCGCGCACCCCGCGGTGGTCGGGCTCCGCCCCGTACGCGGGGTCCAGCAGCCACCAGTCGGGGCCGTGGCTCTCGGACCACTCGGCACCCTGCGCGAACTCCTGGCCCATGAACAGCAGTTGCTTGCCCGGGTGGGCCCACATGAAGCCGAGGTAGGCGCGGTGGTTGGCGCGCTGCTGCCACCAGTCGCCGGGCATCTTCGACACCAGGGACCGCTTGCCGTGCACGACCTCGTCGTGGGAGATCGGCAGGACGTAGTTCTCGCTGTACGCGTACACCATCGAGAAGGTCATCTCGCCGTGGTGGTGCTTGCGGTACACGGGGTCCTTGCTCATGTAGCCGAGCGAGTCGTGCATCCAGCCCATGTTCCACTTCAGCCCGAAGCCGAGACCGCCGAAACCGCCCGGGCCGGTGTGGTGCGTGGCCCGCGTGACACCGTCCCAGGCCGTGGACTCCTCCGCGATGGTGACCACGCCGGGCACCCTGCGGTACAGCGTCGCGTTCATCTCCTGCAGGAACGCCACCGCGTCCAGGTTCTCCCGCCCGCCGTGCTCGTTGGGCGTCCACTGCCCGGGCTCGCGTGAGTAGTCCAGGTACAGCATGGAGGCGACGGCGTCGACCCGCAGGCCGTCGATGTGGAACTCCTCGCACCAGTACACGGCGTTCGCCACCAGGAAGTTCCGCACCTCCCGCCGTCCGTAGTCGAACTCCAGCGTCCCCCAGTCGGGGTGCGCGGCCCGCAGCGGATCCTCGTGCTCGTACAGCGGACGGCCGTCGAACTCCGCCAGCGCCCAGTCGTCCTTGGGGAAGTGCGCGGGCACCCAGTCCATGATCACGCCGATCCCGGCCCGGTGCAGGGAGTCGATCAGGTACTTGAAGTCGTCGGGACCGCCGAGCCGGGCGGTGGGCGCGTAGAAGCCGGTGACCTGGTATCCCCATGACCCGCCGAAGGGGTGCTCGGCGACCGGCATCAGCTCCACGTGCGTGAACCCGAGCTCCTTGACGTACGCGGGCAGCTGCTCGGCGAGCTGACGGTACGTGAGCCCGGGCCGCCAGGACGGCAGGTGCACCTCGTACACCGAGAACGGCGCCTCGTGGGCGGGCCGGTCCGCGCGGTGCGCCAGCCACTCCTCGTCGCCCCACTCGTAGTGGGAGGCGTGGACGACGGAGGACGTGTTCGGCGGGACCTCGGTGCGGCGGGCCATCGGATCGGCCCGCAGGGTGGTCGTGCCGTCCGGCCGTACGATCTCGAACTTGTACAGCTCGCCCTCGTGGATCGACGGCACGAACAGCTCCCACACGCCGGAGGAGCCGAGCGAGCGCATGGGGAAGCCGGTGCCGTCCCAGAAGTTGAAGGTGCCCGCCAGCCGCACGCCGCGCGCGTTCGGCGCCCATACGGTGAAGGCGGTGCCCCGCACGCCCTGGTGCACCATCGGCCGGGCGCCGAGCGCCTGCCACAGCTGCTCGTGCCGTCCCTCACCGATCAGGTGCAGGTCGAACTCGCCGATGGTGGGCAGGAAGCGGTACGCGTCCTCGGTGTCCTGCACCGTCCCCTCGTAACGGACGAGCAGCCGGTACGACTCCGGCACCTCGGTGAGCGGCAGCACGGCCGAGAAAAATCCGTCCCCGTCGTCGTGCAGCTCGGCGCGCAGCTCGTCCGTCACGACGGTGACCCCGAGGGCGTACGGCCGGAAGGCCCGGAACACGACACTGCCCGGCGCGGGATGCGCGCCGAGCACGGAGTGCGGATCGTGGTGCGTGCCGTGCAGCAGCCGCTCCCGGTCACCGCCGTCGACCGCGGGGGAGAAGGGGGTGCGCGGCTCGGGAACGCGGGAGGTCCCCGTCCCGTTGCCCTGGCCGTCCTCGGTGCGGGGCTCGGGAATCCGCGCGCCGGGGGCGCCGCCCTGCGCCGGGACCACGGCCGGCTCACTCCCGCCCCGCTCCACGACGGTGGTACCGGTCCCCACGGAGCCGGTGGCCACCTGCCCGGCCCCGCCCCGGCCGCCCGCGGCCGCGTCGTCCCCGATGCCGCCGACTGCGGCGCCGCCGACGACCGCATCGTGGGCCGCCGCCGCACCGCTCGCCGCGTCGGTGAGCGCGTTGCCTGCGGCCACGTTTTTGGCTACCGCTCCGTCCGCGACCGCATCGCCGACGGCCCCCCGGCCGGCGGTCACCTTCTTCGCGGGAGCCTTCTTGGCCGTGGCCTTCTTCGCGGCCACCTTCTTGGCCGCGTCCTTCTTGGTGGTGGCCTTCTTCGCCGCCACCTTCTTGGCCGCGGCCTTCTTCGTGCTCTTCGTGCCCTCCGCACTGCCGGGGCTGCCGGTGGTCTCCGCCATGCCCGGGGGCTTCTCCACGGACGCGGCGGCTGTCTTCCTGACGGCCGTCTTCCTGGCCGCCGCCTCCGGCGCGCCGTCCACGGTGGTCTTCTTCGCAGCCGCCTTCTTCGCGACCGTCTTCTTCTCGGCCGCCTTCTTGGTGACCGCCTTCTTGGTGACCGTCTTCTTCTCGGCCGCCTTCTTGGTGACCGCCTTCTTCGCAGCCGCCTTCTTCGCCACCGCCTTCTTCGCGGCGGCCTTCTCGGTGACCGCCTTCCCGGCGGCAGCCGCCTCCTGTTCGTTCGGGGAGACGCCGTTCTGTCGCGTCTGCGTACTGTCGTCGGACGGGGGGCGGGGGGTCACAGGTACGGCCTCCTCGGCACGGGCAAGGCGGGGCGGTGGGCGGGGTGCGGGGTGATCAGGTGAGGTCCTCGTTCGCTGCCAGCCGGCGTATCGCCGCCATCGGCACGGGCAGCCAGTCGGGGCGGTGCCGGGCCTCGTAGACGACCTCGTACACCGCCTTGTCCGTCTCGTAGGCGCGCAGCAGCACGGGGTCCGTCCGTGGGTCGCAGCCGGAGACCTCCGCGTACCCGGAGCAGTAGGCGGCCCGGCACTTCGCTGCCCAGTCCGCGGCCGTCGGGACGGAACCGTCGCCGGGAACCGGGGCGCGGGGCACGGAGTGGGACGCGTAGTCGAAGGAGCGGAGCATGCCCGCGACGTCCCGCGCGACCGGCTGCGGCATCCGGCGCTCGGCGAGCGGCTTGGACGGCTCGCCCTCGAAGTCTATGAGCGACCACGCGCCGTCCGGTGCGCGCAGGCACTGGCCCAGGTGCAGGTCGCCGTGGATGCGCTGCGCCGTCCAGGTGCGGCCCTCCGCAGCCAGGTCGGCCAGCGCCGCGAACGCCGTGCGCAGCGCCGGGGCGTACGGCCGCAGCACCGGCACCGCCTGGACGGCGAGCTCCAGCCGCTCGGTCATGCCGTCCACCAGCAGCTCGAGCTGCTGCCGCCCCAGGGTGACCGTGGGCAGGGCCCGCGCCAGCGCCGTGTGCACCTCCGCCGTGGCCCGCCCGAGCGCCCGCGCCTCCGCGGCGAAGTCCTGGCCCTTGGCCAGCTCGCGCAGCGCCAGCTCCCAGCCGTCGGCCGCCCCCTTGAGGTAGGGCTGGAGGACACCGAGGACGTACGGCTCGTCCGGCGGGGCGTTCTCCGCCAGCAGCCAGCCCGCGGGGGCCGGGACCCGGGGGCAGCCCTCGCGGGCGAGCGTCAGCGGCAGCTCCAGGTCCGGGTTGGTTCCGGGCACGATCCGCCGCAGCAGCTTGAGGATGAACGTATCGCCGTACACGATCGAGGAGTTGGACTGCTCCGCCGTCACCAGGCGCGGTACCAGTCCGGCGCGGATGTCCTGGCGCATGTCCCGCTCGAAGCGCAGGTCGCCGACGCGGGCCCGGGTGCGCAGCGCCTCCAGGAGCACCTCGGCGGGCCGCGGGTCGTACAGCGCCTCGTACACCGTCAGCCCGGCCAGCGGGCCCTCGGCCGGCCGGCCGATCAGCGCGGGCGCGAGCCGTGGCGGCAGGGCCTCGCGCACACCGAGCAGCAGCTGGTAGCAGTCACCGGGGTGCGGGCCGGGCCCCTGGGTGGGCAGGACCGGCTGGTGGGCCCGCACCAGCAGGTGGAGCAGCCCGAGCTTGGCGCGCACGGGGAGCAACTCGGTCGCCGCGACGAGCGTGAATCCGGTGACCGGGCGGCCCTTGCCGGCGAACCAGCGCTGCCGCGGCAACCACTCGCGCAACAACGGGTCCAGCGACGCGAGCAGCCCTGAGCCGACGCCGGAACTGGTCGTCGCTGCGGGGTACGCGGAGTGGATGGCGGCTTCCGACATGGCGTCGTGTCCTTTCCCCGGTGACCGTGACCCGGAAGACCAGGGGAGTCGGGGTGTTACTGATGCGTGGTGCCCCGGGCGACGCGGGCAAAACCGCCCCGCCCGGGATCCACGCCGGGATCCGCGGTGACTACGCGGTGTCCTTGCGGAGGCGGAACCAGTAGAAGCCGTGGCCCGCGAGGGTGAGCAGGTACGGCAGTTCACCGATGGCGGGGAAGCGGACCCCGCCGATGAGCTCGACCGGGTGGCAGCCGTCGAAGGCGCGCAGGTCGAGCTCGGTGGGCTGGGCGAAGCGGGAGAAGTTGTTCACGCACAGCACCAGGTCGTCCTTGTACTCCCGCAGGAAGGCGAGGACGGCGGGGTTGGAGGAGGACAGTTCGGTGTAGGAGCCGAGGCCGAAGGCGGGGTTCTGCTTGCGGATCTCGATCATGCGGC
>NZ_BMQK01000002.1 GCF_014648075.1 Streptomyces ruber
GGGTTGATAGGCCGGATATGGAAGCCAGGTGACTGGTGGAGTTGACCGGTACTAATAGGCCGAGGGCTTGTCCTCAGTTGCTCGCGTCCACTGTGTTGGTTCTGAAACCACGAACGACCCCGTTGCTGTGCAGCGGTCGGGTTGAGAGTTTCATAGTGTTTCGGTGGTCATAGCGTGAGGGAAACGCCCGGTTACATTCCGAACCCGGAAGCTAAGCCTTACAGCGCCGATGGTACTGCAGGGGGGACCCTGTGGGAGAGTAGGACGCCGCCGAACAATCATTGAAAGAGTCGGTCCCCGGACTTCAGGTCGGGGACCGACTCTTTTTTGCTTTACGTCACTTCACGTTCACGTTGCGCGATCACCATCCCTGCATGGGTACGGTTGAAATGCTCAACGCAGCGGGCATCGGGGCTGGTGACGAGGTCGTCGTGCCGGCCTTCGGCAACGTGGAGATCGCGGAGGCCGTGGCCCTGAACGGTGCCGTGCCGGTCTTCGCCGACATAGATCCGGTGACGTACTGCCTCGCCCCCACAGCGGTGGACGCGGTCGTCACCTCCCGGACAGCAGCTGTCGTCGTCGTACACCGCTTCGGCCGGTCGGCCGACATCACAGGATTGCGTACTCTCGGTCGGCGGCACGGATTCCTCGTGCTGGAGCAGGGTGAGTCCGAAGCCCCGTACGACGAGATCGCCCGGCGGAGACAACGGGCCGCCTACCTCGACGCGAGACTCAACGGGGTCTGGACGCCGCAGGACGCCGAGGGGCACACCTACCAGCAGTACGTCGTGCGCGTACCCGGCAATGGGCGACCGGACCGGGACGCCTTCGCGCGGGCCATACAGGTCAGGGGAATCGACTGCCGGGTGCCGGTGAAGACCCCTGTGCACCGTACGCCGGCCTTCCGCCGGGACGTGTGTCTGCCGGAGACCGAGCGAGCCGCGGACGAGACGCTGGCCCTGCCGGTGGACGCGTCGCTGACCAGGCGGGACATGCAGCGGATCGTGTCCGCGTGCAACGCACTCGGCGGACTGCTCCAGCCCGCTTTCTGAGCGGGCGGAGCGATCGGCCACGGTTGGGAGCACACGCCCGTTCGGGGTATGATCTATTCCGTTGCCGCGGGGAAACACCGAAAAGGCAACAGGCCCCTATAGCTCAGTCGGCAGAGCGTCTCCATGGTAAGGAGAAGGTCAACGGTTCGATTCCGTTTGGGGGCTCCAGCGAAGAAGGCCCCGCCCATTCGGGCGGGGCCTTCTTCGTGCCCTCAGTCCTGCAGGCCGGGGACCCGCATCGCCAGGATCGCCATGTCGTCCGACGGGGCGTCGGAGGCGAAGCGTTCGACCGCGCGCATGATGCGGGCCGCGACGGCGCCCGCCGTGAGGCCCGTGCAGGCCGTCAGGACGTCCGCGAGGCCGTCGTCGCCCAGCATGCGCGTGCCCTCGCGGCGCTCGGTGACACCGTCCGTGACACACAGCAGGACATCGCCCGGGTCGAGCCGCACCTCCTGCTCGTACAGGTCGAGTTCGTCCATGACACCGAGCAGCGGCTGCGGTTCGGCGGCCGGCTCGACCGTGCCGTCCTGGCGCAGGCGCAGCGGCAGCGGGTGGCCGGCGCAGACGACCTTCAGCAGGGCGCCGCCGTCCTCCTGGGGCCACAGCTCGCCGTACAGCAGGGTGAGGAAGCGGCCGCGGTCGCCCTCGTCGAGGATCGCGGAGTTCAGTCGTTCGAGGACCGACGGTCCGCTCAGCCCTTCGCGGGCCAGCAGCCGGAGGGCGTGCCGGGCGAGGCCGGTGACGGCGGCCGCGTTCGGTCCCGTGCCGCAGACGTCGCCGATGGCGAACCCGTACGCGCCGTCGCGGATCGGGAACAGGTCGTAGAAGTCACCGCCGACCTCGTTGCCCTCGCCGGCCGCGCGGTAGATGACGTCGACCTCGACGCCGTCGATGTCCGGCAGGCCGGGCGGGAGGAGGCTGCGCTGGAGGGACTGGCTGATCGCCATGCGCTCCGAGTACAGGCGGGCGTTGTCCAGGGCCAGGGCGGCCCGGCGGCTGAGGTCCTCGGCCAGTTCCAGGATCTCCTGGCGGAAGTGTTCGTCGGTGGGCTTGCCGAGCGTCAGCATGCCGATCACGCGGTTGCGGGCGACGAGGGGCAGGACGACCGTCTCGCCGCCCACCGCCGAAGCCGTCGCCAGGGTCGTACCGATGCCCGAGCTGACCGTGGTCGGCTCGTTCAGGCCCAGGCTGCGCATGGACTGGCGCAGTGCCGCCTGGTGGGCGGCCTCGGACGGAGCCGACCAGACCCGGGCGCCGGGAGTGGGGATCGGCTCCGGTGGCGGAATCTTGGACAGGAGGGCCTTGAGGCCGTCGATGCGCTCCTCGTCCTCGTGGAGGACGTACGAGAGGTACGGCTCCGAGGCCTGGTCGGCGATCGTGTAGACCGCGCACCAGGTGGCGAGGGTCGGGATGGTCATCTGCGCCATCAGCGCCAGGGTCTGGTCGCGGTCCAGGGTGCCGGCGAGCAGGTCGGACGCCTCGACCAGGAAGCTGAGCGAGCCGCGGCGCAGCCGTTCCAGCTCGCCCAGGCGGGCCGACTCCACGGCGAGCGCGATCCGGTCGGCGGCGAACTGCAGGCGCAGCGCCTCCTCGTTGGAGTACCGGCCGGGTGCCTCCGCCGCCACGCCCAGCGATCCCGTGAGGCGGCCCTCGACCTTGAGCGGGACCGTGACGACCGAGCGCATGCCCGTGCCGTTCATGAGGGGCACGGCGCCGGGGACGGCCGTGAGGTCGTCGTGGACCGCGGGCATGCGGGCCGAGCTGTAGCGGCCGGGGCCGGCCTCGACGGGGACGCGGGCGAAGCGCTGCCGGGCGGAGGGCAGGCCGGTGGAGGCGCGGACCTCCAGTTCCGTCTCGTCGTCGGTGGCCAGCAGCAGGAAGGCCGCGTCGCTGTCGAGCATGTCGCGGGCCCGCTCGACGGTGCGCTGCAGCAGGCCGTCCAGGTCGTCGGGGGCGGGGGAGCCGATGAAGACCTCGAAGGGGTCCGTGTTCTGGCTCTCGGACGAGGTCGCCGTGTCCGAGGACGAGCCGCGCAGCGGGGTCTGCAGCACGGCGCGCTCGTGGTCCCGTACCAGGAGGCAGACCGTCGAGGGATCGCCGTCCGTGTCCCGTACGCGCAGGTGGGAGGCGTACACGGGGGTCACGCGGCCGTTGGCGCCGCGGATGCCGTAGCTGCCCTCCCAGCGGGAGAGCTGGAGGGCCTCGACGATGCCGGTGCTGGTGCCCGGGGTGTGCGGCCAGGCGGCGAGGTCGGTCAGCGGCTTGCCGACGACCTGCTCGGCGGGGTAGCCGAAGAGTTCCTCGGCGTCCTCGTTCCAGGCGCTGATCGCGCCCGAGCGGTCGATCTGGACGACCGCGACGCGCACCCGGCCGTCGGCGAGCGGCAGCAGGTCGGCCGGCAGCGACGGGCCGGCGGCCCGGGTGCCCACCGGGCGCTCGGGGAGGTCGAGCTGGAACCAGACCTGCTTGTGCGTCGGCGTGTACTCGACGCCCCAGCGGGCGGCCAGGGCCGCGCACAGCTGCAGTCCGCGGCCGCCCTCGCGGTCGGGGCTGCCCATGTTGACGGGCGCCGACTGGAGAGCGATCTCACGTTCTGGGTATCTGTCGGCGACCTCGATCCGTACGCCGTCCTCCGTGCGGAGGCACAGGACGTCGGCCGCGGTGCCCGCGTGCACCACCGCGTTGGTGACCAACTCGCTGGTCAGGACCACGGCGTCGTCGACGATGTCGGCGAACCCCCAGCCCTGGAGGGTGTCGCGGACGAAGGAGCGGGCGGTCGCGACCGATCGCCCGACGGGCTCGAAACTGGCAGCCGCGCGCGCGGTGATCACAGAACTCCTTGTCCGGTTCTCTACGAGCGGATGTGCGTGGCCGGCCCGCTCCTGGGGAGGCAGAAGCAGGGGGTGGTGCTTTGTCGGCCGAGGATCCTGGGGTGTTCCCCCGGGATGCAGTCCGGTGGTCATGGTGCGGCCGCCCCTCCGATGCCTGCCCGCTCGTGCTCGTGCCACCGCCCAGGCCGGACGGACCGGCATGGCTGGACAGCCGCATGCAAGGTTACTTACCTTCGCCGTCCATGCGGATGCCGGTCGCCCGTGAATCCGCCTTCGAAGGCGCGCGGACGATGTGCGAAGCTGCCGAACTGTTATGGCCTGGTTCAGCCATGGTGAAACACTGGGCAAGCTTCTAGGGAAGGTCCGGCCAGGTCGAGTGCCTTCCGTACAACCGGGCAGCAGCTTTCCGGCGGCTCCTGGTATATCGAGGCGGCGCCACACGGCTGCGCACGGCACGCCGAGTAGCACCTGAAACACGCAGAGCAGTGACGGTCGACCCCTGCGGGAGGGACACAGTGGAGTCTGGCGCAGCGGCGCGAGGCACGAAGACGCGCGCGAAAGGCGGACAGTCCCTGGGGAGTAGGCGCACTACGCGCAACGGCACCACCGCGGTGGACACGGCTGCCCTGAACCGGCTGCTCGCGGCCCTGGAGGCGATGCGCGACGGCAACTTCCGCAAGCGCCTGCCGGTCACCGGCGACGGCGTGATGTCGGAGATCGCCGCCGTGTTCAACGACGTGGCGGACCGGAATCTGCACCTGACCGGTGAGCTGTCGCGCGTGAGGCGCGTGGTGGGCCGCGAGGGCAAGCTGACCGAGCGGCTGGAGACGGGTGCCTGTGAGGGCTCCTGGGCGGCGGCGATCGACGCCTCCAACTCGCTGGTGGACGAGCTGGCACGGCCCGTGTCCGAGGTCGGCCGGGTGCTGTCCGCGGTGGCGGAGGGTGATCTGTCGCAGCGCATGGAGCTGCGGGCCCAGGGCACGGACGGGAACGGCGGGCATCCGCTGCGCGGAGAGTTCCTGAAGGTCGGGCGCACGGTCAACAATCTGGTCGACCAGTTGTCGACGTTCACCGACGAGGTCACGCGCGTGGCCAGTGAGGTCGGTACCGAGGGCAAGCTGGGCGGTCAGGCCCGGGTGCGCGGGATGTCCGGTTCGTGGAAGGACCTGACCGATTCCGTCAATACGATGGCGTACCGGCTCACCGCGCAGGTACGGGACATCGCGCTGGTGACGACGGCGGTCGCTAAGGGGGATCTGTCGCGCAAGGTCACGGTGCACGTGGCCGGCGAGATGCTGGAGCTGAAGAACACCGTCAACACGATGGTCGATCAGCTGTCCTCGTTCTCGTCCGAGGTGACGCGCGTTGCGCGTGAGGTGGGTGTCGAGGGTGAGCTCGGCGGCCAGGCCCAGGTGCCGGGTGTGGCCGGGGTGTGGAAGGACCTCACCGACTCGGTGAACCTCATGGCCGGCAATCTCACGGCCCAGGTGCGCGGGATCGCGGAGGTCACCACCGCCGTCGCCAACGGTGACCTGTCGCGGAAGGTGACCGTCAGCGCGCGCGGCGAGGTCGCGCAGCTCGCCGAGACGATCAACCAGATGACCGAGACGCTGCGGACGTTCGCGGACGAGGTCACACGTGTCGCCAACGAGGTCGGTGCCGAGGGCCGCCTCGGCGGTCAGGCGAACGTGCCGGGCGCGGCGGGTACCTGGAAGGACCTGACGGACTCCGTCAACACGGTCTTCCGGAACCTGACCACGCAGGTCAGGGACATCGCCGCGGTGACGACGGCGGTGGCCAACGGTGATCTCTCGCAGAAGGTCACCGTGGACGTCGCGGGCGAGATGCTGGAGCTGAAGAACACCGTCAACACGATGGTGGACCAGCTGTCCGCGTTCGGTGCCGAGGTCACGCGCGTGGCCCGGGAGATCGGTGTCGAGGGTGAACTGGGCGGTCAGGCGCAGGTGCCGGGGGCGGCCGGGACCTGGAAGGACCTCACCGACTCCGTCAACACGGCGTTCCGCAACCTCACCGGACAGGTGAGGAACATCGCGCAGGTGACGACGGCGGTGGCCAACGGTGATCTCTCGCAGAAGGTCACCGTCGACGTGTCCGGCGAGATGCTCAAGCTGAAGAACACCGTGAACACGATGGTGGACCAGCTGTCGAGCTTCGCCGACCAGGTGACCCGGATGGCCCGTGACGTGGGCACGGAGGGCCGCCTGGGCGGTCAGGCCCGTGTGGACGGCGTCTCGGGCACGTGGAAGGAGCTCACCGACTCCGTCAACTTCATGGCGGGGAACCTGACCATGCAGGTGCGCAACATCGCGCAGGTGACGACGGCGGTGGCCCGCGGCGATCTGTCGCAGAAGATCGACGTGGACGCGCGCGGGGAAATCCTCGAGCTGAAGAACACCATCAACACGATGGTCGACCAGCTCTCCGCCTTCGCCGACCAGGTCACCCGGGTCGCCCGCGAGGTGGGCACGGAGGGCCGGCTCGGCGGTCAGGCGCAGGTGCCCGGCGTCGCCGGTGTGTGGCGGGACCTCACCGACTCCGTGAACGGCATGGCCGGCAACCTCACCGCCCAGGTGCGCAACATCGCGCAGGTCGCGACGGCGGTTGCCCGCGGTGACCTGTCGCAGAAGATCGACGTGGACGCGCGCGGGGAGATCCTCGAGCTGAAGAACACCCTCAACACGATGGTCGATCAGCTCTCCAACTTCGCCGAGCAGGTCACGCGCGTGGCCCGCGAGGTGGGCACCGAGGGCATGCTCGGCGGCCAGGCCGAGGTCCAGGGCGTCTCCGGCACCTGGAAGGACCTCACGCAGTCCGTGAACGGCATGGCCAACAACCTGACCATGCAGGTGCGCAACATCGCCGAGGTCACGACGGCGGTCGCCAACGGCGATCTGTCCAAGAAGATCACCGTCGACGCGAAGGGCGAGATCCTCGAGCTCGTCACGACCGTCAACACGATGGTGGACCAGCTGTCGAACTTCGCCGAGCAGGTGACCCGGGTGGCCCGTGAGGTGGGCACGGAGGGCCAGCTGGGCGGCCAGGCCCGGGTGCCCGGCGTCTCGGGCATCTGGAAGGACCTCACGGACAACGTCAACGTGATGGCCAACAACCTGACCAGCCAGGTGCGCAACATCTCGCAGGTCGCGGGCGCGGTCGCCAACGGCGACCTCACCAAGAAGGTCACCGTCGAGGCCAGCGGCGAGGTGGCGCAGCTCGCCGACACCGTCAACACGATGGTGAAGACCCTGAGCTCGTTCGCCGACCAGGTGACGCGGGTGGCCCGTGAGGTGGGCACGGACGGCATCCTCGGCGGGCAGGCGCGCGTACCGGGCGTGTCCGGCACGTGGAAGGACCTCACCGAGTCCGTGAACCAGATGGCGTCCAACCTGACCGGCCAGGTGCGCAACATCGCGATGGTCACCACGGCCATCGCCAAGGGCGATCTGACCAAGAAGATCGACATCGATGCGCGCGGCGAGATCCTGGAGCTCAAGACCACGATCAACACGATGGTCGACCAGCTCTCGTCCTTCGCCGAGGAGGTCACCCGCGTCGCCCGCGAGGTGGGCACCGAGGGCCAGCTGGGCGGTCAGGCGCGGGTGCGCGACGTCGACGGCACCTGGCGCGACCTGACCGAGTCGGTGAACGAGATGGCCGGGAACCTGACCCGGCAGGTGCGTGCCATCGCGCGCGTGGCCACCGCGGTGACCCGCGGCGACCTCAACCTGAAGATCGACGTGGATGCCTCGGGCGAGATCCAGGAGCTCCAGGACTACATCAACAAGATGATCGCCAACCTGCGCGACACCACCATCGCCAACAAGGAGCAGGACTGGCTCAAGGGCAACCTCGCCCGGATCTCGGCGCTGATGCAGGGCCGCCGGGACCTGGCGGACGTGGCCTCGCTGATCATGAGCGAGCTGACGCCCGTGGTCTCCGCGCAGCACGGGGCGTTCTTCCTCGCGCTGCCGCTGGTCGACGGCAAGGACCTCAAGGACCTCGGCGTCGCGGACGACGACGCGTACGAGCTGCGCATGCTCGGGTCGTACGGCTACTCCATGGGGTCCATGCCGACGTCGTTCCACCCGGGCGAGGCGCTCATCGGGACGGCCGCGAAGGAGAAGCGCACGATCCTCGTGGAGAACGCGCCGAGCGGCTACCTGAAGATCTCCTCCGGCCTCGGCGAGGCACCCCCGGCGCAGGTCATCGTGCTTCCGGTGCTCTTCGAGGGCACGGTCCTGGGCGTCATCGAGCTGGCCTCGTTCACGCCGTTCACGCAGATCCAGAAGGACTTCCTGAACCAGATCGCCGAGATGATCGCGACGAGCGTCAACACCATCTCCGTCAACACCAAGACCGAGCTGCTGCTGAAGCAGTCGCAGGAGCTGACCGAGCAGCTCCGGCTGCGCTCGGAGGAGCTGGAGCAGCGGCAGAAGGCCCTGCAGGCCTCCAACGCAGAGCTCGAGGACAAGGCCGAGCTGCTGGCCCGGCAGAACCGCGACATCGAGGTGAAGAACACGGAGATCGAGGAGGCGCGGCAGGTCCTGGAGGAGCGCGCCGAGCAGCTCGCCGTCTCGATGCGCTACAAGAGCGAGTTCCTCGCGAACATGTCGCACGAGCTGCGCACCCCGCTCAACTCGCTGCTCATCCTCGCCAAACTGCTCGCCGACAACCCGGAGACCAACCTCACCCCCAAGCAGGTCGAGTTCGCCGAGACGATCCACGGCGCGGGTTCCGACCTGCTCCAGCTGATCAACGACATCCTCGACCTGTCCAAGGTCGAGGCGGGCAAGATGGACGTCTCCCCGACGCGCATCGCGCTCGTCCAGCTCGTCGACTACGTGGAGGCCACCTTCCGCCCGCTGACCGCGGAGAAGGGCCTGGACTTCTCGGTGCGGGTCTCGCCGGAGCTGCCCGCCACGCTGCACACCGACGAGCAGCGCCTGCTGCAGGTGCTGCGCAACCTGCTGTCCAACGCGGTGAAGTTCACCGACACCGGCGCGGTGGAGCTGGTGATCCGGCCGGCGGGCGCGGACGTGCCCACGGCGATCCGGGAGCAGCTGCTGGAGGCCGGCTCGCTGCGGGACGCGGACGCCGACCTGATCGCGTTCTCCGTCGCCGACACCGGCATCGGCATCGCGGCCAGCAAGATGCGGGTCATCTTCGAGGCCTTCAAGCAGGCGGACGGCACCACGAGCCGCAAGTACGGCGGTACGGGCCTCGGGCTGTCCATCTCGCGGGAGATCGCGCGCCTGCTGGGCGGCGAGATCCACGCCCAGAGCGAGCCCGGACGCGGCTCCACGTTCACCCTGTACCTGCCGCTGCACCCGAGTGAACTGCCGCCCCAGGGCTACTCGCAGGCGGCGCCCGCCATGGAGGCCGGGGAACTGGTGGAGGCCGAGGCCGGGGAGGGCAGGCCGTCCGGCATCGAGACGCCGGCCGAGGTGAGGTCGTACCAGGCGACCCAGAACGGGCCCGCCGCGCTCTTCCGGCGGCGCCGCAGGGCACTGCCGGCCGCGGGCGGGCACGGCACCGCGGCGGGCGGGACCGCCGCGCCCTCCGGACCTCCCGGGCAGGAGCAGTGGTCGCCGAACGGCCAGGACGCGGCGCAGCAGCCGCAACAGCAGCCGCGCCGGCCGGTCCTGTTCGAGAGCGAGAAGGTGCTGATCGTCGACGACGACATCCGTAACGTCTTCGCGCTGACCAGCGTCCTGGAGCAGCACGGCCTGTCGGTGCTGTACGCGGAGAACGGCCGGGAGGGCATCGAGGTCCTGGAGCAGCACGAGGACGTGGCGGTCGTCCTGATGGACATCATGATGCCGGAGATGGACGGCTACGCCACGACGACGGCGATCCGGCGGATGCCCCAGTTCGCCGGGCTGCCGATCATCGCGCTGACGGCCAAGGCGATGAAGGGCGACCGGGAGAAGGCCATCGAGTCGGGCGCCTCGGACTACGTCACGAAGCCGGTCGACCCCGATCATCTGCTGTCGGTGATGGAGCAGTGGATGCGGCCCGAGTGACCGGTGTTCCGGAGCGCGGGGACCGCGTCGCGGACGGCCGGGAGCACGGCGGTGTGCGAGCCGCGCGCCCGGGTACGAGGCGGAAAGCGGGTCCCGCGGTGGCGAGTTGTCGCCCCCGCGGGACCGGTGCGGCATAACTGAGTGTGGTGGAAGTCGTGTAGAAGGGCGGGATTCGGGGAACCTTCTGGTCCCCCGCTACGTTTCTGCTACGTGCACGGTGACATCGCGGTGACAGGGTGTGGCGACAGGCGGGGTACGGCTACGATGACCGGCACAAGGACGGGCGGCGCAAGGAAGTCGTCCCCTGGGGCGGCTCCCGGAAGTGCCGCTTCAGGTCCTGCGGACAGGGGAGGCCCCACGCCGGGGCGAGGAGGGCGGGCCATGGTGCAGAAGGCCAAGATCCTCCTGGTCGATGACCGGCCGGAGAATCTGCTGGCGCTGGAGGCCATTCTCTCCGCGCTCGATCAGACACTGGTGCGGGCATCGTCCGGGGAGGAAGCGCTCAAAGCGCTGCTGACGGACGACTTCGCGGTCATTCTGCTGGACGTCCAGATGCCGGGCATGGACGGTTTCGAAACGGCCGCGCACATCAAGCGGCGGGAGCGGACCCGGGACATCCCGATCATCTTCCTCACCGCCATCAACCACGGGCCGCACCACACCTTCCGCGGGTACGCGGCAGGCGCGGTCGACTACATCTCCAAGCCGTTCGACCCATGGGTGCTGCGCGCCAAGGTCTCCGTGTTCGTCGAGCTGTACATGAAGAACTGCCAGCTCAGGGAGCAGGCCGCGCTGCTGCGGCTGCAGCTCGAGGGCGGCTCGGCCGCCGGTGACAGCAAGGAACCGACGGGAATCATCGCGGAGCTCTCCGCGCGGCTCGCCGCGGTCGAGGAGCAGGCCGAGGCGCTCTCCAAGCAGCTGGACGAGGAGTCGGCGGACGCCGCGGTGGTGGCCACGGCCGCCCACCTCGAACGCAAGCTGTCGGGGCTGCGTGGCGCGCTGGACGCCCTCGAACCGGGCACGGGCAGCGGAACGCCTTCCGTGCCGTCGCAGAACTGACAGCGGCTCGCGGAGGGCTCCCCGCCACCGCCACCGGGCCGCGCGAGTCGCGCCGCGTTGCGGCAGGCGGCGTAAGCCCCGTGACGGGAAGTCAGGGCGTCGCACGGGCCGCGTCAATTCCTCGTTCCCCCGGATACGACACGAACGGGTGAAGCATTGGGCACACGTGTCCGTTGTGGTCTCCGACGGTAATCTCACACTCATGGCCTCACGTCAGCCCGCAGCCAAGAAGCCGCCCGCGAAGAAGGCGGCCGCCCCCACCAAGGCTCCGGTGAAGAAGGCCCCCGCGAAAAGGCCCGCCGCGCGGAAGGCGCCCGCCAGGAAGGCGGCGGTGAGGAAGGCTCCACCGAAGCCGGCACCCAGCCCGACCGGGGGCGTGTACAGGCTTGTGCGCGCTGTCTGGCTCGGTGCCGCGCATGCCGTCGGCGCCGTGTTCCGAGGCGTGGGGCAGGGCGCGCGGAATCTCGACCCGGCGCACCGCAAGGACGGCGTCGCGCTGCTGCTGCTCGCCCTCGCGCTGATCGTCGCCGCCGGCACCTGGTCCAGCCTGCAGGGACCGGTCGGCGACCTCGTCGAGATGCTCGTCACCGGTGCCTTCGGCCGGCTCGATCTGCTGGCGCCGATCCTGCTCGCGGTGGTCGCCGTACGGTTCATCCGCCACCCCGAGAAGCCCGAGGCCAACGGGCGCATCGTGATCGGCCTGTCGGCGCTCGTCATCGGCGTGCTCGGGCAGGTGCACATCGCGTGCGGGTCGCCCGCGCGCAGCGACGGCATGCAGGGGATACGGGACGCCGGGGGCCTCATCGGCTGGGGCGCGGCGAGCCCGCTGACGTTCACCATGGGCGAGGTGCTGGCCGTACCGCTGCTCGTGCTGCTGACGGTCTTCGGGCTGCTCGTCGTCACGGCGACCCCGGTGAACGCCGTCCCGCAGCGGCTGCGGCAGCTCGGCCAGAAGCTCGGCATCATCCAGGACGACGCCGGCCGGGCGTACACCGATGACGACGAGCGGTACGAGGAACAGTGGCGCGAGGCGCTGCCCGCGCGCTCCCGCCGGCGCGGTCCCGCCCCGCAGGGCTACGACGCCGACGAGGCCGAGCAGGACGAGCTCGCACAGCGCCGTGGGCGCTCGCGGCGCTCCAGGGCGTCGCAGTCCGACCCGAACCGCCCGAAGGGCGCCGTGGACGTCGCCGCGGCCGCCGCGGCCGAGCTCGACGGCGCCGTCCTGCACGGCATGCCGCCCTCTCCGGTCGTCGCCGACCTCACCCAGGGCGTCACCGCCGAGCGCCAGGGCCGCGAGGAGACCACACCCGTCCCCGCGGCGCGCACCAAGGAACCCGCGCGGCCCGCCGCCAAGGCCTCCCGGCCGGAGACGAGCGGCGCGGTCCCGGACCTCACCAAGGCTCCCCCGGAGGCCCCCCGCGACCTCCCCGCGCGCGCGGAGCAGCTCCAGCTCTCCGGCGACATCACCTACGCGCTGCCGTCCATGGACCTGCTGGAGCGCGGCGGACCCGGCAAGGCGCGCAGCGCGGCCAACGACGCCGTCGTCGACTCGCTCACCACCGTCTTCACCGAGTTCAAGGTGGACGCCCGGGTCACCGGCTTCACCCGCGGGCCGACGGTCACCCGGTACGAGATCGAGCTCGGCCCGGCCGTGAAGGTCGAGCGGATCACGGCGCTCACCAAGAACATCGCGTACGCCGTCGCCAGCCCCGACGTGCGGATCATCAGCCCGATCCCCGGCAAGTCCGCGGTCGGCATCGAGATCCCCAACACCGACCGCGAGATGGTCAACCTCGGCGACGTGCTGCGGCTCGCGGAGTCCGCGGAGGACGACGACCCGATGCTGGTCGCGTTCGGCAAGGACGTCGAGGGCGGCTACGTCATGCACTCGCTGGCGAAGATGCCGCACATGCTGGTCGCCGGCGCCACCGGCTCCGGCAAGTCGTCCTGCATCAACTGTCTGATCACCTCGGTCATGATGCGGGCGACCCCGGAGGACGTCCGGATGATCCTGGTCGACCCCAAGCGCGTGGAGCTGACCGCGTACGAGGGCATCCCGCACCTCATCACGCCGATCATCACCAACCCGAAGCGGGCCGCCGAGGCGCTCCAGTGGGTCGTGCGGGAGATGGACCTCCGGTACGACGACCTGGCCGCCTTCGGCTACCGGCACATCGACGACTTCAACCGCGCGGTGCGCGAGGGGAAGGTCAAGCCGCCGGAGGGCAGCGAGCGCGAGCTCCAGCCGTACCCGTACCTGCTGGTGATCGTCGACGAGCTGGCCGACCTGATGATGGTGGCGCCCCGGGACGTCGAGGACGCCATCGTGCGCATCACGCAGCTCGCGCGCGCAGCCGGCATCCATCTGGTGCTCGCCACGCAGCGCCCGTCCGTGGACGTCGTCACCGGTCTGATCAAGGCGAACGTGCCGTCGCGGCTCGCCTTCGCCACCTCCTCGCTCGCCGACTCGCGCGTCATCCTGGACCAGCCCGGCGCCGAGAAGCTGATCGGCAAGGGCGACGGGCTGTTCCTGCCGATGGGTGCGAACAAGCCGGTCCGTATGCAGGGCGCCTTCGTGACCGAGGAGGAGGTCGCGGGGGTCGTCCGGCACTGCAAGGAGCAGATGACGCCGGTCTTCCGGGACGACGTCGTGGTCGGCACCCAGCAGAAGAAGGAGATCGACGAGGACATCGGCGACGACCTGGACCTGCTGTGCCAGGCGGCCGAGCTGGTCGTCTCCACGCAGTTCGGCTCCACCTCGATGCTCCAGCGCAAGCTGCGGGTGGGCTTCGCCAAGGCGGGGCGGCTGATGGACCTGATGGAGTCCCGGAACATCGTGGGGCCCAGTGAGGGCTCCAAGGCGCGGGACGTCCTGGTCAAACCCGACGATCTGGACGGTGTGCTGGCGACACTCCGTGGGGAGGATTCCTAGAGCCCGGGCGTCGGCCGGTTCCGCACGCGTACGCGTGACGGGGCCGGGTAGGTGACCGTGACTCACCCGTAAGGAACCGGTGAGCAACCGTTTCCCTCCGGCATACGTCAAGTTGAGGGAGGGGACAGTCGGCTGTCCCACCCTTGTCCCACCCGCAGGATGTCGGGCCATTCTGATGGCGTACAAAGTCCCACCGCCCGGTTGCCCCACCCTTTCGTACCACCCCTAGACTGAACCTCCAGCACAGGTGGCTACACCCTCGAAAGGCGCCCCCGTGTCCATCGGCAATCCCTCTGACGGCAACTCCTCCGAAGACGAGCGTCCGTTCGACATCGAACAGGACGAACACGAGGCGGAACGCCCCTCGATCGGTCACGTCCTCAGGCAGGCGCGCATCGCGGCCGGGCTGACCGTGGACGACGTCAGCAACGCCACCCGGGTCCGCATCGCCATCGTGCACGCGATCGAACAGGACGACTTCGCGCCCTGCGGCGGCGACGTCTACGCGCGCGGGCACATCCGCACGCTGGCGCGCGCGGTGCACGTCGATCCCGAGCCGCTGCTCGCCCAGTACGACGGCGATCACGGCGGGCGGCCCGCACCCACCCCGGCGGCCCCGCTCTTCGAGGCGGAGCGCATCCGTCCCGAACGCCGTGGCCCCAACTGGACCGCGGCCATGGTCGCCGCCATCGTCGCGGTGATCGGGTTCGTCGGCTTCACGCTGTTCAACGGCGACGACGGAGACAGCGGGACGACGCAGGTCGCCGAGGGCTCCACGCCGACGACGAGCAAGCCCGCCTCGCAGGCACCGGAGGCCGAGAAGCCCGAGACGGAGCCCGAACCCTCGGACAGCGCCATCGCGGCGGCCCCCCGCGACAAGGTGACCGTCCAGGTGAGCGCCGTCGACGGCCGCAGCTGGATCTCCGCCAAGGACCACAGCGGCCGGCTGCTCTTCGACGGGCTGCTGAAGCAGGGCGACACCCAGACCTTCCAGGACCAGCAGCAGATCGACCTCGTCCTCGGCGACGCGGGCGCGATCCAGCTGTACGTCAACGGCAAGAAGATCGAGGACGAGTTCCGGGCGGGCGCGGTCGAGCGCTTGACGTACACCAAGGGTGACCCCGAGGCCGGATAGGCGCAGGCCGGAGCGGACCGAGGGACACCGCACGGGGACACGGGGACACGGGGTTGGCCGGGATCGGCCAACCCCGTCGACGTGGGTCGTCAGTAGGACGAAGTAGTCTTGAGCCCATGCCTGAACGCCGTACCGTCGCACTGGTCACTCTCGGCTGCGCCCGTAACGAGGTGGACTCGGAGGAGCTCGCAGGCCGCTTGGAGGCGGACGGCTGGGAGCTCGTGGAGGACGCCGAGGACGCGGACGTCGCCGTCGTCAACACGTGCGGCTTCGTCGAGGCCGCCAAGAAGGACTCCGTGGACGCGCTCCTGGAGGCCAACGACCTCAAGGGCCACGGCAGAACCCAGGCCGTCGTGGCGGTCGGCTGCATGGCCGAGCGGTACGGCAAGGACCTGGCCGAGGCGCTGCCCGAGGCCGACGGCGTGCTCGGGTTCGACGACTACGCGAACATCTCCGACCGGCTCCAGACCATTCTGTCCGGCGGCATCCACGCCTCGCACACCCCGAAGGACCGGCGCAAGCTGCTGCCGATCAGTCCCGCCGAGCGGCAGAGCGCGGGCGCGGACGTGGCCCTGCCCGGGCATGCCCCGGCCGACCTCCCGGACGGCCTCGCCCCGGCCTCGGGCCCCCGCGCGCCCCTGCGCCGCCGGCTGGACGGCTCGCCCGTCGCCTCGGTGAAGCTCGCCTCCGGCTGCGACCGGCGGTGCTCCTTCTGCGCCATCCCGTCCTTCCGCGGCTCCTTCATCTCGCGCCGGCCCAGCGACGTGCTGAACGAGGCGCGCTGGCTCGCCGGGCAGGGCGTCAAGGAGATCATGCTGGTCTCCGAGAACAACACCTCGTACGGCAAGGACCTCGGCGACATCCGGCTGCTGGAGTCGCTGCTGCCCGAGCTCGCCGAGGTGGACGGCATCGAGCGGGTGCGCGTCAGTTATCTGCAGCCCGCCGAGATGCGGCCCGGGCTCATCGACGTGCTCACCTCCACGCCGAAGGTGGCGCCCTACTTCGACCTGTCCTTCCAGCACTCCGCCCCCGGTGTGCTGCGCGCCATGCGGCGCTTCGGCGACACCGACCGCTTCCTGGAACTGCTCGACACGATCCGCGCCAAGGCCCCGCAGGCCGGTGTCCGCTCCAACTTCATCGTCGGTTTCCCCGGCGAGACCGAGGACGACCTGGCGGAGCTGGAGCGCTTCCTGAGCGGCGCGCGGCTGGACGCGATCGGTGTCTTCGGGTACTCCGACGAGGAGGGCACCGAGGCCGCGACATACGAGAACAAGCTGGACGAGGACGTGGTCGCCGACCGTCTCGCGCGCGTGTCCCGGCTGGCGGAGGAGCTGGTCTCGCAGCGCGCCGAGGAGCGCGTCGGCGAGACGCTGCAGGTACTGGTCGAGTCGGTCGACGGTGAGGACGGTGCGTACGGCCGCGCCGCGCACCAGGCACCCGAGACGGACGGCCAGGTGGTGTTCACGAGCCGCGAGGGGCTGCGCGTCGGTCTCGTGGTCGAGGCGAAGGTGATCGGTACGGAGGGCGTCGACCTGGTGGCCGAGCCGCTCCCGGGCCCGTCCGTGAGCGGCGAGGAGGAGGCCAGATGACGGGAGTCCCGGCATCCGCGGCGGGCGGTTCCCCCGGCGCTCCGGGGGGCACCAAGCCCGTACGCGGTGGGAAGCTGGGCGCTGCCGCCGTCGACCAGGCCAGCCTCTGGAACATCGCGAACGTCCTGACCATGCTGCGGCTGGTCCTCGTGCCGGGTTTCGTCGCGCTGATGCTGATGGACGGCGGATACGACCCGGTGTGGCGCGCCTGGGCCTGGGCTGCCTTCGCCGTCGCCATGATCACCGACGTCTTCGACGGGCACCTGGCGCGCACGTACAACCTCGTCACCGATTTCGGGAAGATCGCCGACCCGATAGCGGACAAGGCGATCATGGGCGCGGCGCTGGTCTGTCTCTCCGCGCTGGGCGATCTGCCGTGGTGGGTGACGGGCGTCATCCTCGGCCGGGAACTCGGTATCACCCTGCTGCGTTTCCTGGTCATCCGGTACGGCGTCATCCCCGCGAGCCGCGGCGGCAAGATGAAGACGCTGGCGCAGGGCACTGCCGTGGGCATGTACGTGCTGGCGCTGACTGGACCCCTGGCGACCCTGAGGTTCTGGGTGATGGCCGTGGCGGTCGCGCTGACCGTGGTGACCGGACTCGACTACGTAAGACAGGCCATTGTGCTGCGGAGGCGAGGAATGGCCGAGCGCAAGGCCGTGTTGAAGGAGGCGGAAGGGTGAGTTCCGAGGTCGCCGACGTGCTGCGACTACTGACGGTGAGGCGGGAGACCCTCGCCGTCGCCGAGTCGCTGACCGGTGGTCTGGTGGCCGCGGAGATCACTGCGGTCCCTGGGGCCTCGCGGGCCTTCCGGGGGTCGGTGACCGCGTACGCCACGGAACTCAAACGGGAACTGCTGGGTGTCGACGGCACCTTGCTGGCGGCACACGGAGCGGTACATCCGCAGGTGGCGGCCCAGATGGCGGCCGGAGTGCGCAGAGCGCTCGGCGCGGACTGGGGGATCGCGACCACCGGCGTCGCGGGCCCCGATGCACAGGACGGGCAGCCGGTCGGCACCGTCTTCGTAGCGGTCGACGGGCCCGGCGACCCGGATTCCGGCGACGGCGGTGGCCGGAAAGTGTCCTCTCTACGGTTGAACGGCGACCGGGCGGAAATCCGTATGGAGAGTGTACGGAGCGTACTCGCCCTGCTGCTTCAGGAGCTCGCGGGCGAACAGAGCGGGAATGAGCGGGCACAGGATACGGAACAGAACGGGGGGACTTGATGTTTGCAGCCCTGAGTGAACACGACAGCGCTCCCCGCACGGCCGCGGCACGAGGCGGTACGGTGGGGCGTGAAGGATGCGGTTACGCGGTCCGAGGAGGGAGCCACCGATGATTCTGCTCCGTCGCCTGCTGGGTGACGTGCTGCGTCGGCAGCGCCAGCGCCAGGGCCGTACTCTGCGCGAAGTCTCCTCGTCCGCCCGAGTCTCACTCGGCTATCTTTCCGAGGTGGAGCGGGGGCAGAAGGAGGCTTCCTCCGAACTGCTCTCCGCGATCTGCGACGCGCTGGACGTACGGTTGTCCGAGCTCATGCGGGAAGTGAGCGACGAGCTCGCCCTCGCGGAGCTGGCCCAGTCGGCATCGGCCACCGAACCGGTGCCCGCACCAGCGCGCCGTCCCATGCTGAACTCCGTCTCGGTGACCGGTGTGTCACCGGAGCGGGTCACGATCAAGGCGCCTGCCGAGGCGGTGGACGTCGTCGCCGCGTGAGGTGCGCACACGGCTGAAGAACAGTCGAGAGGCCCCGGCCGGGGCCCTGTCCGGGACACCCGGAGGGGCCCCGGCCGGGGCTTTTCCGTATCCCTGTTTCGCGACAGGCCGTACTCCGCTTGCCGGTCCCCGGTACGGCGGTCATCGTGGAGAAGGCGGGGCCTGAGGCTGAGGAGCACGGGTGGCGCCTGTGGGCGGCGGTCACCGAGCGCGTACGGCGCACTCGGTGACCGGTGGGTGCGGAACGCGCCGTCGTCACGTCGGTCGCGCTGTCGTCGTACCGGTGCGGTCGCGGTGCCTCTTCGTGCCCCCTGATGCGCCCTGCCGACTGATACGGACGGCTGCCTAATGTCGGACCGGAGGGCCCGATACGGCTCCGGAGAGCCGGGGCGGCCTGGAGGTGGCGGCCAATGCGGACAGTGCGCTGGGGGGCGGTACTGGGGTTCGGGGCGCTCTGGTGGTGGGGCACGCTGCGGATCGCGTGCGCCTCGGACGCGGGCCTGGTCGAGGCGACCGTCGCCGCCGGCGGATGGGGGCTGAGCCTGCTGCCGGTGCACTGCGCGCCGAAGGACCGGAGCGAGCCCGGCGACGCGCCCGCCACGGTGCCGTCGCCTCAGGCGGACGGTACCGTGCCCGGACCGCCGTGATCAGTACGTAGCCGTCCGTATGTCCGTGATCAGTACGTCGTACGGCGGTGGCGGTGCTGTGAGCCGGCCGGGGCCGGGCCCGTCTGGCACGTCGGGCACCAGTAGGAGACACGTTCTCCGGCGCCGTCGCCCTGGTAGGCCACGCGGACGGAGGTCCGGCAGCGCAGACACGGGCGGGGCGCTCGGCCGTACACGAAGAAGTCCGGGCGGGGCAGGCCCGTGGTGTTGCGGACCGGGCGGTCGCGGTTGACCTCCAGGAGCTTCTGGGCCAGGTGGGGGAGTTGCGCGGCATGGCCCGGCGGGAGGTCGCCGACCGGGAGCCACGGGGTGACCCGGAGCAGGAAGCAGAGCTCGCACTTGTAGACGTTGCCGATGCCGGCGAGGACGCGTTGGTCCAGGAGCGCCTCGCCGAGGGGGCGGGCGGGGTCGGCGAGCAGGTTGGCGAGGGCACGGTCGGGGTCCCAGTCGGGGCCGAGGAGATCGGGGCCCAGGTGACCGACGGCGTGCTGCTCCTCGGAGGTGCGGATCAGCTCCAGGACCGGGAGGCGGTAGCCGACGGCCGTGCGGTCGGTGTTGCCGAGGACGGCACGGATCTGGTGCGAGGGACCGCCGCTCCAGCGCTGTCCGGCGGCGAACACCTTCCAGACGCCGTCCATCCGCAGGTGCGAGTGCAGCGTCAGGCCGCCCTCGATCCGGGCGAGGAGGTGCTTGCCGCGCGGAGTGACGTCCAGGACGGTACGACCGGTGAGGTCGGCGGTGGCGAACCGCGGTACCCGCAGGTCGGAGCGGGTCAGCACCGTGCCCGCGAGGGCGGTGTGCAGCCGGGCCGCGGCCTGCCAGACGGTGTCTCCTTCGGGCATGGTTCCAAGGGTGGCATGTCGTATGCCGACGAGGACGGGCGCGGTGCGGGGAGCGGTGGTGGGCGGGGGCCGGGGCCGTCCGGGAACGGGCGGGGTCAGGCGCGCAGTCTCAGGCCGCGCGGCGTGGCGACGAAACCCGCTCCCTCCAGGAGGGCGCCGAAGGGCGAGGTGAGGGCCGGAGCGCCGTTGACGCGCTCCACCGTGACCGTGCCGAGGGCACCGGCGCGGGCGGACGCGGCGAGGGCCTCGGCGGCGGCCGGCAGCCGGGGGTCGGCGGTGACCGCGGCGTCCGGGTCCGCGGGCCAGGCCAGCAGGGTCTTGCCGCCGCGCTCCATGTACAGGGTCAGCTCGCCGTCGACCACGACGACCAGGGCCCCCGCCTTGCGGCCCGGCTTGTGGCCGGCCCCGGACGGCGGCTCCGGCCAGGGGAGGGCCGCGCCGTACGTGTTGGCCGGGTCGGCGGCGGCCAGGACCACGGCCCGGTCGCCGCCGGCGCGGCGGCCCGCCCGGTCGCCCGGGTCCGTGGCGTGGCGGCCGGTGTAGCCGTGGCCATGGGGGGCGGCCCCGAAAGGGTGGCCGGGCGGGCCACCCGTGTCGGTCGGGAGGCCGTGCCGGCTGTGCGAAGGAATCGGGAAGCCCGGCCGCCCGACACGCGGGGCCGGGAAGCCCGGGTCGTCACCGGAGCCGCCCGGGGGGAATGCGGCCGCACCGGTGGCGTTCGGTGGGATGCCGGTCCGGTCGAGGTGCGGGGGGTACTCGACAGGCGCGAATCCGGCCTCCGAGCCGCCGCCGGTCTCTCCCCGCTCCCGCGCGTTCGCCGTCGCACGCAGGCGGTCCACCGCGCCGTCCATCGCGAACTGGGCCGCGCCGAGCCCCTCCACCACATAGCCGCGACGTGCCTGCCCGCTGTCCTCGAACGCGGACAGCACACGGTAGACCGCCGAGAAACCGCCCTCGACGCCCTCGGCGGCCACGGCGCCCCGGGTCACCACGCCGTGCCGGTCGAGGAGCGTGCGGGCCAAGGCGTGGGCGCGCACGGTGGGGTCCGGCTCCTGCGCGGGGAGCAGCGACCAGCGGCCCGCGACCGTCGGAGGGCCGGTACGGGACTGGGGGCGTGCGGCGGCCGTCAGGGAGCCGTAGCGGCCGCGTGGCACGCTGCGCTTGGCGCGGTGGGCCGTGGCACCGGCCGTGCGGCCCGAGCCGAGGAGCGAGCGCATCGGAGTGAGCGTGTCGTTGGTGAGCAGTCCCGACCAGGCCAGGTCCCAGACGGCGTCGGCCAGTTGGGGGTCGGTGACGTCGGGGTGCGTGGTGGCGCGGACCTGGTCGGCGATCTGGCGGAAGAACAGTCCGTACCCCCCGGACAGGGCGTCCAGCACCGCCTGGTGGAGCGGTGTCGTCTCCAGGAGGTGCGGGGCGGGCAGCAGCAGCGGGGCCGCGTCCGCGAGGTACAGGGAGACCCAGCCGTCCTTGCCGGGGAGCGCCCCGGCGCCCGCCCAGACGACCTCGCCCGACGCGGTCAGCTCGTCGAGCATGGACGGCCGGTAGTCGGCGACCCGGGACGGCAGCACCAGCTTCTCCAGGGCCGACGCCGGCACGGAGGCGCCCTGCAGCTGTTCGACCGCGCGGAGCAGTCCGTCGACGCCCCGCAGCCGGTGACCGCCGCCCACGTGCTGCCACCGCGGCAGGAACTGCGCGAGCGCGGCGGGCGGCACCGGCTCCAGCTCGTGCCGCAGCGCGGCGAGCGACCGGCGGCGCAGCCGACGCAGCACGGCCGCGTCGCACCACTCCTGGCCGATGCCCGCCGGATGGAACTCGCCCTGGACCACCCGTCCGTTGGCCGCGAGACGCTGGAGGGCGCCCTCGGTGACGGCCGTACCGAGGCCGAACCGGGCCGCCGCCGCGGCCGAGGTGAACGGGCCGTGGGTGCGTGCGTACCGCGCCAGGAGGTCGCCGAGCGGGTCCTTGACCGGCTCGGTGAAGGCCTCCGGGACGCCGACGGGCAGCGCGGTGCCGAGCGCGTCGCGCAGCCGTCCCGCGTCCTCGATCGCCGCCCAGTGGTCGGCCCCGGCGATCCTGACCCGGATGACGCGGCGGGCCGCGGCCAGCTCCCGGGCCCACTGCGGGTCGGCGCCCCGCTCCGCCAGCTCCGCCTCGGTGAGCGGGCCCAGTAGCCGCAGCACGTCCGCCACACCCTCGGAGTCCTTCACCCGGCGGTCGTCGGTACGCCACTGCAGCTCCCGCTCCAGCTCGGCCAGCACCTCGCCGTCGAGCAGTTCGCGCAGTTCCGCCTGGCCCAGCAGTTCGGCCAGGAGCCGTGAGTCCAGCGACAGCGCGGCGGCGCGCCGCTCGGCGAGGGGGGAGTCGCCCTCGTACAGGAACTGCGCCACGTACCCGAAGAGCAGGGAGCGGGCGAAGGGGGAGGGCTCGGGCGTGGTGACCTCGACGAGCCGGACCTTGCGGGACTCGATGTCGCCCATCAGCTCGCCGAGGCCCGGGACGTCGAAGACGTCCTGGAGGCACTCGCGGACCGCCTCCAGCACGATCGGGAACGAACCGAACTCGCTCGCCACCTCGAGCAGCTGGGCGGCCCGCTGGCGCTGCTGCCACAGCGGGGTCCGCCTGCCCGGGTTGCGCTTGGGCAGCAGCAGCGCGCGGGCGGCGCATTCCCGGAACCGGGACGCGAACAGGGCCGATCCGCCCACCTGGTCGGTGACGATCCGGTCGACCTCGCCCTTGTCGAAGGCCACGTCCGCCGCCCCGACGGGCGCCTTCTCGGCGTCGTACTCCGTGCCCCCCTTCACGGGGTCCTGGTCGAGCAGGTCCAGCCCCATCAGGTCGGCGTCCGGCAGGCGCAGCACGATGCCGTCGTCGGCGTGCATGACCTGGGCGTCCATGCCGTACCGCTCGGTGAGGCGGGCACCCAGGGCGAGCGCCCAGGGGGCGTGCACCTGGGCGCCGAAGGGCGAGTGCACGACCACCCGCCAGTCGCCCAGCTCGTCACGGAAGCGCTCGACGACGACGGTGCGGTCGTCGGGCACATGGCCGCATGCCTCGCGCTGTTCGGCGAGGTAGGTCAGGACGTTGTCCGCGGCCCAGGCGTCGAGGCCGGCCGTGAGCAGGCGCAGCCGTGCGTCCTCGGGGGTCAGGGAGCCGATCTCGCGCAGGAAGGCGCCCAGCGCGCGGCCCAGCTCCAGCGGGCGGCCCAGCTGGTCGCCCTTCCAGAAGGGCAGCCGGCCCGGGACTCCGGGTGCGGGGGAGACCAGGACCCGGTCGCGCGTGATGTCCTCGATCCGCCAGGAGCTGGTGCCCAGCGTGAAGACGTCCCCCACACGGGACTCGTACACCATCTCCTCGTCGAGCTCGCCGACCCGGCCGCCGCCCTTCTTGGGGTCGGAGCCCGCGAGGAACACCCCGAAGAGACCGCGGTCCGGGATGGTGCCGCCGGAGGTGACGGCGAGGCGCTGGGCACCGGGGCGGCCCGTGACCGTGCCGGCGACCCGGTCCCACACCACGCGCGGGCGCAGCTCCGCGAAGGCGTCCGACGGATAGCGGCCCGCGAGCATGTCGAGCACGGCCGTGAACGCGGACTCCGGGAGCGAGGCGAAGGGTGCGGCGCGCCGGACCACGGCGAGCAGGTCGTCGACCTGCCAGGTGTCCAGCGCGGTCATGGCGACGAGCTGCTGGGCGAGCACGTCCAGCGGGTTGGCGGGGACGCGCAGGGACTCGATGGCACCGCCGCGCATCCGCTCGGTGACCACGGCCGCCTGCACGAGGTCACCGCGGTACTTGGGGAAGACGACGCCCGTGGAGACCGCGCCCACCTGGTGTCCCGCGCGGCCCACGCGCTGGAGGCCGGAGGCGACCGAGGGCGGCGACTCGACCTGGATGACGAGGTCGACCGCGCCCATGTCGATGCCGAGCTCCAGGCTGGAGGTGGCGACGACGGCCGGCAGGCGGCCCGCCTTCAGGTCCTCCTCCACCTGGGCGCGCTGCTCCTTGGAGACCGAACCGTGGTGGGCGCGGGCGATGACCGGAGGCGCGCCGTGGGCCGCGCCCGAGTTGCCCATCAGCTCGGCCGGGGAGTGATGCTCCTCCAGGGCCTCCAGTGACTCCCCGGTGGCCCGCTCGTAGGCGATCTCGTTGAGCCGGTTGCACAGGCGCTCCGCGAGGCGGCGGGAGTTGGCGAACACGATCGTCGAGCGGTGCGACTGGACGAGGTCGACGATCCGCTCCTCCACGTGCGGCCAGATCGACGGCCGGTCGGTGCCCTGCCCGTCGTCGGCCGCCGGGGAGCCGCCCAGCTCGCCCAGGTCCTCGACCGGGACGACCACGGACAGGTCGAACTCCTTGCCGGACGGCGGCTGGACGATCTCCACCTTGCGGCGCGGCGAGAGGTACCGGGCGACCTCGTCGACCGGCCGGACGGTCGCGGAGAGGCCGATGCGGCGGGCGGGCCTCGGCAGGAGCTCGTCCAGCCGCTCCAGGGAGAGGGCGAGATGCGCGCCGCGCTTGGTGCCGGCGACCGCGTGCACCTCGTCCAGGATCACTGTCTCCACGCCCGCCAGCGCGTCGCGCGTGGCCGACGTGAGCATCAGGAACAGCGACTCGGGAGTGGTGATCAGGATGTCCGGCGGCCGGGTGGCGAGGGCGCGGCGGTCGGCGGCCGGGGTGTCGCCGGAGCGGATGCCCACCTTGATCTCGGGCTCGGGCAGACCGAGGCGCACGGCCTCCTGGCGGATGCCGGTGAGGGGGCTGCGCAGGTTCCGCTCCACGTCGACGGCGAGGGCCTTCAGCGGGGACACGTACAGGACGCGGCAGCGCTTCTTCGGGTCGGCGGGCGGCGGGGTCGAGGCCAGCTGGTCGAGGGCCGCGAGGAACGCGGCCAGAGTCTTGCCGGAGCCGGTCGGGGCGACGACGAGCACGTCGGAACCCTCGCCGATCGCCTGCCACGCCCCGCTCTGCGCCGCCGTGGGCGCGGAGAACGCCCCCGTGAACCAGGCGCGGGTCGCGGGGGAGAAGGCGTCGAGCGGGGAACGGACCATGCACCCATCCTGCACCCACGCACTGACAATGCGGTTGACCTGCGAGGACGGCGTCGCTGCGCCTCCGGCGTCACAGCCTCCCGTACGCGCGGAGCGTGAGCAGTGCCTCGAGGGTGACGATGGCACGGCCCTCCAGCTCGGGGCCCGGAGCCCAGTGGCCCCGGGAAGACCGTGCATGCGCCGAAGAGCGGGAAGGACGCGGCCAGCCGCCGTCGTCCCGTTGCGCTGCCGCCAGGAAGTCCAGCGAGCGGGCCATCTCCTCGTCGGTGAACCACGCGCGCGCGAGGGAGTCCGGAGTGCGGGCGAAGTCGTACGGGAAGTGGTGCCCGCCCGGCACGTCGCCGGGCGGATCCGGTGGCGCCGCCGTGTCCTTGTCCCTGTCCCTGTCCTTCAGGTCGTCCGGGTCCAGCACGACCAGCCGGTGGTCGCGGACGAGGCGGCCCAGCCGGTCGGCGGCCGCCTCCGCGCGCGAGCGGTCGGGCACGGAGTCCAGGAAGGCCACGGCCGCCTCGACCTCGTACGGATGGGACCGTTCCAGGGACTCCACCGCCTGCCAGCAGAAGTCGGTCGCCCGGAACAGCCAGGCGTGCCACACCTCGTTGCCGTGCAGCAGCCCCACCACCGGCCCGGTCGCGAGGAGGTCACTGGGCGGGGCGTCGACGACGGGGAGGAAAGGAGCCGCCGGATACCCCCGCTGACTGGGATGGATCGCCGGGAGGGCGCCGTCCGGCGTCGACACGGACGTCAGGTACCGGCAGATGCGCTCCGCCCGCTGTCCGGCGCAGCGCCCGATCGAGTCGAGCACGCGCAGCGCGTGCCCGGTGTGCAGCGGCTGGCTCACGGGTCCGCGCAGATCGGGTTCGAGCGCGTGGCCGTATCCCTCGTCCGCGTTGCGGTAGGCGGACAGCGCGGTCTCCACCGCGTCGGCGCTCCCGCCCAGGAAGTGGTACACGAAGCGGTGTTGCTCCAGCACGCGCGCGGTGTGCCAGACGAACTGCTCGGCGCGCGTGAGAAGGGTGTGCGCCGGGGGCGTCGGGGGGAGTGGGGGTGCTCCTGTTTCGGCCATGCGTCAGACCGTAGGGTGGAAAGCGTTCTCGGCAAGCGGTCCCGGCTCGGCCCACCCCCGGGCGCGGGATACTGGTGTCATGCGGTTGACGGTCTTCTGGCAGCGGATGGCGGAACACTTCGGTGAGGGGTACGCGGACACCTTCGCACGCGACCACGTGATGTCCGAGCTGGGCGGGCGCACGGTCCGGCAGGCGCTCGACGCCGGCTGGGAGGCGAAGGACGTGTGGCGCGTGGTGTGCTCGGCGATGAACGTTCCGGCCGAGAGGCGCTGAACCTTTCGGACGGAAAGTGCTGAACACCTGCCGAACGCGCGGCCCGGCCGCCGAATGCCCGTACGAAGACACCGAGGTGGGGACTGATCGCCCCCGCCGTGGGCGAAACTTGCTCCGTGGCACCCACAGACGAGACCGCGCAGGTCGACCAGCCCGCACACCCTGACGGCACCGCACCGCCCCCGGCGGCCGACACCGGACGGGGCGACCGCATGCCGCGCTGGCTGCCGCGCGCCATGGTGCTGGCCCTGTCGCTCGTCGCCGCGTTCCAGCTCGGGAGCTGGGCGTTCCACCAGCTCATCGGGCTGCTGATCAACGTCCTCATCGCGTTCTTCCTGGCACTCGCGATAGAGCCGGCGGTCAGCTGGATGGCCTCGCGCGGGCTGCGCAGGGGGTTCGCCACCTTCATCGTCTTCTTCGGCGTGCTGGTCGCCACCGCCGGGTTCTTCACGCTGATGGGCTCGATGCTCGCGGGCCAGATCATCAGGATGATCGAGGGCCTCCCGGAGTACTTCGACTCCGTGATCAGCTGGGTCAACACCACCTTCCACACCGAGCTCAAGCGGGTGGACATACAGGAGGGCCTGCTCCGGTCCGACTGGTTGCAGAGATACGTGCAGAACAGCGCCACGGGTGTGCTGGACGTCTCCACACAGGTCCTGGGCGGTCTCTTCCGGCTGCTGACGATCACGTTGTTCTCGTTCTACTTCGCCGCGGACGGCCCGCGGCTGCGGCGCGCGCTGTGCTCCGTGCTGCCGCCCGCCCGGCAGGCCGAGGTGCTGCGCGCGTGGGAGATCGCCGTCGACAAGACCGGCGGTTACCTGTACTCGCGCGGCCTGATGGCGTTGATCTCCGGCATCGCGCACTACGTCCTGCTGCAGTACCTGGACGTGAACTACGCACCCGTGCTCGCCGTCTGGGTCGGCCTGGTCTCCCAGTTCATCCCCACCATCGGCACCTACCTGGCGGGTGCCCTGCCGATGCTGATCGCCTTCACGGAGAACCCCTGGTACGCCCTCTGGGTGCTCGTCTTCGTGGTGATCTACCAGCAGTTCGAGAACTACGTCCTGCAGCCGAAGCTGACCGCCAGGACGGTGGACGTCCATCCGGCGGTCGCCTTCGGATCGGTCATCGCCGGCACCGCCCTCCTCGGTGCCGTCGGGGCACTGATCGCCATTCCCGCGGTCGCCACGATGCAGGCGTTCCTCGGGGCGTACGTGAAGCGGTACGACGTGATGGACGAGTCCCGGGTGCAGGGCCGTCGCAGGCGCAGTCCGGGCAGGGTCCTCGCTCGCGTGCGGCGGCTGCTGGAGCAGGAGAAGCGGCCGGAGCAGAAGCGGAAGTCGGGCGACGGTTCTCCCTGAAGGGCGGGGCCGGGGCGGACGGCGTCGACCCGTGTGGTGCGCTTGACACTAAAATCGAACATCCATTCTTATGGAGGCTCCGGCCAGGCTCTCGGCGGGGGATTCCGGGGGGTTTGTCGCGGTTTCTGTCGCGGTTCCCGCGGAGGGGCGCCGGAGTTATCCACAGGCCGAACGGCGTCGAGGCGCATTGTCAGTGGCAGGCGTTAGCGTTTTTGACGTGAAGCGAACGACTCAAGCAAACCGGGTGGAACCCATGGCAGGAACCGACCGCGAGAAGGCGCTCGACGCCGCGCTCGCACAGATCGAACGACAATTCGGCAAGGGCGCGGTCATGCGCATGGGCGAGCGGTCGAAGGAGCCCATCGAGGTCATCTCGACCGGCTCGACCGCGCTCGACGTGGCCCTCGGTGTCGGCGGCCTGCCGCGCGGCCGCGTCGTGGAGATCTACGGACCGGAGTCCTCCGGTAAGACCACACTGACACTGCACGCCGTGGCGAACGCGCAGAAGGCCGGTGGCCAGGTCGCCTTCGTGGACGCGGAGCACGCCCTCGACCCCGAGTACGCGAAGAAGCTCGGCGTCGACATCGACAACCTGATCCTCTCCCAGCCCGACAACGGCGAGCAGGCCCTGGAGATCGTGGACATGCTGGTCCGCTCCGGCGCCCTCGACCTGATCGTCATCGACTCCGTCGCCGCGCTGGTCCCGCGTGCGGAGATCGAGGGCGAGATGGGTGACAGCCACGTCGGTCTGCAGGCCCGTCTGATGAGCCAGGCCCTGCGGAAGATCACCAGCGCGCTCAACCAGTCCAAGACCACCGCGATCTTCATCAACCAGCTCCGTGAG
The DNA here is from genome assembly GCF_014648075.1 of Streptomyces ruber. Classification (GTDB taxonomy): domain Bacteria; phylum Actinomycetota; class Actinomycetes; order Streptomycetales; family Streptomycetaceae; genus Streptomyces; species Streptomyces ruber. The sequence goes on from NZ_BMQK01000002.1 coordinate 28,452, forward strand.
AAGATCGGTGTGATGTTCGGCTCCCCGGAGACCACGACCGGTGGCCGGGCGCTCAAGTTCTACGCCTCGGTGCGCATCGACATCCGACGCATCGAGACCCTGAAGGACGGCACGGAGGCGGTCGGCAACCGCACCCGCTGCAAGGTCGTCAAGAACAAGGTCGCGCCACCCTTCAAGCAGGCCGAGTTCGACATCCTCTACGGCCAGGGCATCAGCCGTGAGGGCGGTCTGATCGACATGGGCGTGGAGCACGGCTTCGTCCGCAAGGCCGGCGCCTGGTACACGTACGAGGGCGACCAGCTCGGGCAGGGCAAGGAGAACGCCCGCAACTTCCTGAAGGACAACCCCGACCTCGCCAACGAGATCGAGAAGAAGATCAAGGAGAAGCTGGGCGTCGGGGTGCGGCCGGAGGAGGCCGCCGCCGAGCCGGGAACGGACGCGGCGGTCCCGGCCGCGGCCGTGGGCGACGCCGCGAAGACGGTGCCCGCTCCGGCGGCCAAGACGGCCAAGACCAAGGCCGCGGCCGCCAAGAGCTGATCCGTGACACGGCGAACGGACTGGGCCGAGTACACCCGCCCCGTGGTCCCCGGCGACGGCGACCCATGGGGCGGGGACCACGCGGACGATGCCGAGGCCGAGGGGACGTACGGGGGATGGCCGGCCGGAGCTCGGCCGCCGGCCGACGGCCGCCGATCCGAAGGCGGCCGGGTGGGTGTCGGTGGCCGGTCGGCCGACGGGACGTGGCCGACCGACGGTCCGGGCGGTACGGAGCCCTGGCCGACGGGCGACGGACCGGGCCGCGAGGGCGGTGACCGGAGCCACGAGGACGGTGCCCCTGGTCGTGAGGGTCGCGGTCGAGCTCGCGGCGGCGGTAGCCCGCACGGGAGGCACGGCCGTGGGCGCCGGCGGCGCGACTTCGGGGAGTCGTCCTTCGGGGAGTCGTCCTTCGAGGACGCGTCCGGCGGCCCGCAGGACGAAGGCTCCTCCTCCTCGTCGAGGGCCGAGAAGGGGGAGTCTTCCTCGGGGGACCCGGTCGAGCGGGCGCGGGCGATCTGTCTGCGGCTGCTCACCGGGACTCCGCGTACGCGGAAGCAGCTCGCCGACGCGTTGCGCAAGCGGGACATTCCCGAGGACGTCGCGGACCAGGTGCTGTCGCGGTTCGAGGAGGTCGGCCTGATCGACGACAGCGCCTTCGCGGACGCCTGGGTGGAGTCCCGGCATCACGGCCGGGGCCTGGCCCGACGGGCGCTGGCGCGGGAGCTGCGGACCAAGGGCGTGGACTCCACACTGATCGACCAGGCCGTGGCCCGGCTGGACTCCGATCAGGAGGAGGCCACGGCACGCGAGCTCGTCACCCGCAAGCTCCGCTCGACGCGCGGCCTCGACCGCGACAAGCGCCTGAGACGCCTCGCGGGCATGCTCGCCCGCAAGGGCTACTCCCAGGGACTGGCCCTCAAGGTGGTCCGCCAGGCACTGGAGGAGGAAGGGGAGGACACGGAGGGACTGGAGGAGTTCTGACGGACCGCGGGGCACCGGCGTGCCCCGGCCGACGGACCGCCCCGTCGGCCGACGGGCGTCAGCGCGTCACCGGTAGTCCGGCTCGTCTCCAGGCCTGGAAGCCGCCCACCAGGTCCGTCGCCCGGTGGAGTCCCAGTTGCCGCAGGGACGCGGCGGCGAGGCTGGAGGCGTAACCCTCGTTGCAGACGACCACGATGCGCTGGTCGTGACTCGTGGCCTCGGGAAGCCGGTGGCTGCCCAGGGGGTCGAGACGCCACTCGAGTTCGTTGCGCTCGACGACGAGGGCATCGGGGATCGAACCGTCACGGTCGCGCAGGGCCGCGTAACGGATGTCGACCAGCAGGGCCTCGTCCGCCCGGCGGGCCTCGTACGCCTCGCGCGCCTCGACACGGTCGAGGTCCTCGCGGACGCGCTCCAGCAGCTCGTCGATCCCGACCGGGCGCCCTCGCCGGTGCGACGGTCCGCGTTCGGGGCCGGCGTTCACTGCCAGTCCTCCGGGATCTCGACCTGCTCCAGCCGCAGGACCCGCCCCGTACGGGAGTAGCGGCGGATGCTGGGCAGGGGCGGGTAGTAGGCGTGCGCGGAGACGGCGTGCTGCTCGGTGGACTCGTTGAGCACCTCGTGCACGTGGTGGCGGCCGAACGCGCGGCCACGGCCGGCCGGCAGCTGCCGGGTGCGGTCCACGCCCTCGGTGAGTTCCAGCGTCTGCCAGCCCTCGGTGGGCAGCCGGGCGGCGAGCGCGTTCTCGGTCAGCTCACCGGCGGCGGTGACGAAGGCGCCCACGGAGTCGGCGTGGTCGTGCCAGCCGGTGCCGGTGCCGGGCGGCCAGCCGATCAGCCAGGCCTCGCTGCCGCCGGGACCTTCGAGGCGGATCCAGGTGCGGCCCTCGGGATCGAGGGGGAGCGAGGCGATCAGCTCGGCGTCGGCGGCCGCACGGCGCGCGAAGTCGAGCAGTTCCGCCTGGGTCGGAGCGGAGGCACGGGCGCGGGAAGGGGAGGGAGAAACGGGGGAGGCAGCGGGCGTTACAGACACGGGTACCGTCCTGAGAGTGTTCGCGTGGGGCGCACGGCAGCGCTCGCGGGCGCGTGCCGACGCGCACGGGGAAGCAGAGACGCGTTCAGCAGGACGGACGACACACGCAACCCGCATAGCGGAGCAGGTCCATGTGGACCCTCCGCCAGAGGTGCACGCAGGTGTCGGTCACGGACGGGAGTACACCACGGCCGGGAGAAGCGGTCAACCGGTGGTCACGTGCTGGACATCGTCGTGCCCGCGGGAGTCCGGTTCCTCGGCTCACAGCGCCATCGGCTCCCCCGCTCCCTCAGCCGGTCCCCGCCTCCTCCTCCGTCTCCGGCGTTGCGCGTCTCCCCAGCGTCGCCTCCGCCGCCGCGTACAGCTCGGCCGGGCGCACCCCGCTCAGCGCGGTCACCAGGTGGCCGTCGGGGCGGATCAGCAGGACGGTGTGGGCGGCCGCGCCCGGGTAGCCCTCGGCGACCAGCAGTTCGGCGGGGCCCGGCAGCGCGGTCACGGCGGCCGCGAGCCGGGGCATGATCCCCGCGCTCACCCAGTGCTTGCGCTCCCACACTCCGGTGCCCGGCGCGATCAGCACCACCAGCAGCGCTCCGCGTCCGAACCGGTCGCGCAGCCGTACGAAGGAGCCGTCCTCGGCGGTCACCCGCACGTCGGTGACCGCGGCGCCCGGCCGCGTGTCCACGGTGGTCTCCGACTCGGCGTGCGGAGGCGTGAGCGGTGACTCGGCGTATGTTCCGGGCGCGCCCAGCGGTCCGCGCCCCAGGTGCCCGCCCTCGAGGAGCGCGTCATGGCCGCGGCCCGGACCGCGGACGTACGAGCGCAGCCCACCGCCTCCGCGCAGGACGGGCAGCGCCTGGTCGGCGGCGCGCAGCCGGGCGGCGACGATCGCCCGCCGCTCCGTCTGGTAGCTGTCGAGCAGTGCCTCGTGCGGGCCGTGGTGCCAGGCCAGCGCCAGCTTCCAGGCGAGGTTGTCGGCGTCCCGCAGGCCCTCGTCCAGCCCCTGGGTGCCCAGCGCGCCGAGCAGGTGTGCCGCGTCCCCGGCGAGGAAGACCCGGCCGGCCCGCCAGCGGCGCGCGAGGCGGTGGTGGACGGTGTGGACTCCGGTGTCGAGCAACTCGTACGGCGGGGTCGAGCCACCGCTCCAGCCCGCCAGCGTCTCCCTGATCCGGGTCACCAGCAGCTCCGGTGTGACCAGGTCCTTGCCCGGCGGCAGCAGCCAGTCCAGGCGCCACACCCCGTCGGCGAGCGGCCGCGCGGTCACCTCCCCGCCCGAAGGGCCGGTCGTCCGCCACGGCGGTGACCGGTGCAGCAACGCCTCGCCGGGACGGGGGAGTTCCGTGCGCAGCGCCGCCACCGCGTGCCGTTCCACGGCCGTACGCCCGGGGAAGCGGATGTCCTGGAGCTTGCGGACCGTGGAGCGGGGGCCGTCGCAGCCGACGAGGTAGCTGCCGCGCCACCAGGTGCCCTTGGGGCCCCGGGTGTGTGCCGTGACGCCCGACGCCTCCTGCTCGATGCCGTCCAGGCGGCTCTCCACGGCGACCTTGACCAGCCGCTCGCCGGAGACGGCCGCGCGCAGGGCGTCGGTCAGCACGTGCTGGGCGATGTGCAGCGGGGCGACGTGCGTGTCACCGGCATCCGCGCCCGCCGCGGTACGGCCGGCACCCGTCCCGGCACGGCCGGACGCAGCGGCGTCGGCCGTCCGAGCGGAGACCCGCCCCGGTGCTTCCCCGGGAGCCCCCGCGGGGCCCCGTCCCGAAACGCCTCCTGGGGCCCCTCCGGACACGTCCTCCGCGAAACGCACCTCCCGCGTCACCTGCTTGCGCCGCATCGACCGCCAGCCGGTCCAGCGCAGGCCCGCCTCGTCGAGCGGCGTCCCGGTCAGCCGGGTGAGCAGCGCGGCCGTGTCCTCGCGCAGGACGACCGTTCTCGCCAGGCGCTGCTCGTCCTTCCCCGGGCCCTCGTCGAGGAGGACGGAGGGGACGTCCTGGCGGGCGAGCGCGAGGGCGAGCGTGAGCCCCACGGGCCCTGCTCCCACGATGATCACAGGGTCCACGGCGCGGTACCCCCTGCCGGGACCGGTGCCCTGCGGAACGTACGGGAACAGGCAGTTGAAGGGGGGTGCACGATCACATAGCGTATGCAACCCATTGCCGGTGCTTGCGTCAAGTGACGGAGGCAGTGGCGATCACGCCACTGCCTCCGCTTTTTCACACAACGTCAGTTCATTCCGACCGGCGGGCCGTTCAGTGCGGTGTTCGTCCGTCTCCCTGCGCGGCCGCGGTTCCGCCCCCGGCCCTGGCACCCGGGTCGGCGCCGTGCACACCGACCACCTCGCCCGGCGCGTTCAGGTCGGCCACCTCCTCGGCACCGAGGACCGCGCCCGTGCTCTTCTTGCTGCGCCGCAGCCTGCTCTCCAGCCAGGAGGCGAGGCTGGTGAGGATGAAGTTCAGCACGATGTAGATGACCGCCACCACGATGAAGCTGGGGATGACGTTGGCGTAGTTCGCCGCCAGGGTCTTGCGGGCGTTGAGCAGTTCGGTGAAGTTCAGCATGGCGCCGCCGAGCGCCGTGTCCTTCACGATCACGACGAGCTGGCTGACGATCGCCGGCAGCATCGCGGTGACGGCCTGCGGCAGCAGGATGCTGGTCATCACCTGCGTCTTGCGCATGCCGATCGCCTGCGCGGCCTCCGTCTGTCCCTTGGGCAGCGACAGGATGCCCGCGCGGACGATCTCGGCGAGCACCGAGGCGTTGTACAGGACCAGACCCGTGACCACCGCGTACAGCGGCCGGGAGTCGCTCTCGATGCCGGTGTAGTCCGAGTAGAACTGGTTGGCGAACACCATCAGCAGCAGCACCGGGATGGCGCGGAAGAACTCGACGATCACCGCCGCCGGGACGCGTACCCACTTGTGGTCCGACATCCGGGCGATGCCGAGGGCCGCACCCAGCGGCAGGGCGATGATCATCGCCAGGGCCGCCGCCTTGAGCGTGTTGCCGAGGCCGGGCAGCAGATACGTCGTCCAGGCCGCGCCCTCGACGAAGGGCGTCCACTTGGCCCCCTCCGTCTGGCCCGCGTCGGACATGGTCTGCCATGTCCACCACAGGGCGAGCACCAGCACGACGGCGAAGACCACCGAGAGGATCAGGTTGCGCCGCTTGGCCCGGGGGCCCGGAGTGTCGTACAGGACGGAACTCATCGCTTCACCGCCAGTCGCTTGCCGAGCCATCCGAGAAGCAGGCCGGTCGGCAGCGTCAGCACCACGAAGCCCAGGGCGAAGATCGTGGCGATGAGGAGGAGCTGCGCCTCGTTCTCGATCATTTCCTTCATCAGCAGCGCGGCCTCGGCCACGCCGATGGCCGCCGCCACCGTGGTGTTCTTGGTGAGGGCGATCAGTACGTTGGTCAGCGGGCCGATCACCGTGCGGAACGCCTGCGGGAGCACGATGAGCGTCAGCACCTGGGTGAAGCTCAGCCCCAGGGCGCGGGCCGCCTCCGCCTGGCCGACGGGCACCGTGTTGATGCCGGAGCGCAGCGCCTCGCACACGAACGTGGCGGTGTACGCGCTCAGTCCCAGCACGGCCAGCCGGAAGAACTTCGTGTCGAAGTCGTCGGCCGCGCCGAGGGCGACACCGAAGATGTTGGAGAGGCCCAGCGAGGTGAACACGATGATGACGGTGAGCGGGATGTTCCGCACGATGTTCACGTAGGCCGCGCCGAAGCCGCGCATCAGCGGCACGGGGCTGACCCGCATCGCGGCCAGTAGCGTTCCCAGGACCAGGGAACCGACGGCCGAGAGCAGCGTCAGCTGCACTGTGGTCCAGAACGCCCCTAGGACGTCGTAGCCTTCAAGAAAGTCGAACACGATCTCCCGCGCTTCCGCGTGTGCCGAGGGGAGTGGTGGGCCGCCGCGCCGGACGGCCCGCCACGGGTGCCTGCCTTACTGGACGATGTCGCCGATCTTCGGGGCGGGCTCGTTCTCGTAGTTCGCCGGGCCGAAGTTGTCCTCGACGGCCTTGTCCCACGCCTTCTCGCTGACCATCTTCTCCAGGGCGGCGTTGATGTCGTCGAGCAGCTCGGTCTCGCCCTTCTTGACACCGATGCCGTAGTTCTCGTTGCTCAGCTCCAGGCCGGCCAGCTTGAACTTGCCCTTGTACTGCTCCTGCGCCGCGTAGCCCGCGAGGATCGAGTCGTCCGTGGTCAGGGCGTCGACCGCACCGCTCGCCAGACCGTCCAGGCACTCGGAGTACGTGCCGGTCTCCTGCAGGTTGGCCTTGGGCGCGAAGTCGTCCTTGACGTTCTGCGCGGAGGTGGAGCCGGCGACCGAACACAGCTTCTTGCCGTTGAGGTCCTCGCCCTTGGTGACGTTCTCGTCGGCGCGGACCAGCAGGTCCTGGTGCGCGAGGAGGTAAGGGCCGGCGAAGTCGACCTTCTCCTTGCGCTCGTCGGTGATCGAGTAGGTCGCCGCGATGAAGTCGACGTCGCCGCGCTCCAGGGCGTTCTCACGGTCGGCGCTCGGCGTCTCCCGCCACTCGATGTCCGCCTCGTCGTAACCGAGCTCCTTGGCCACGTACTTCGCGACGTCGACGTCGAAGCCCGTGTAGCTGCCGTCGGGCGTCTTGAGGCCGAGGCCCGGCTGGTCGAACTTGATGCCGATGGTGATCTTGTCGCCGCCCGAACCGCTGTCGCTGCCGCCGCCACCGCAGGCGGTGGCGGTCAGGGCGAGCACGAAGGCGGTGGCCGAGGCGGCGGTGACCTTGCGGAGCTTCATGGTGAACATCCTTTGCGTGGTGACGAGAAGCGGGCCGTCGGTGCGGGCGACGGTGCGTCGGCTGCGGGTGGCGCGGGAGCCGGGCCCTGCGGGTGAGCAGGTAGGGAAGACGCCTCCGAGGAGAGGAAGGGACCCCTCGGAGGCGCGGGACCCGGTGACCAGGCCCTTGTCGTGGACCTCAGTGGTGCAGGATCTTCGACAGGAAGTCCTTGGCCCGGTCGCTGCGCGGGTTGCTGAAGAACTGGTCGGGCGTCGCCTCCTCGACGATGCGCCCGTCGGCCATGAACACGACCCGGTTGGCGGCCGACCGCGCGAAGCCCATCTCGTGGGTGACGACGATCATGGTCATGCCGTCACGCGCGAGCTGCTGCATGACCTCCAGGACCTCGTTGATCATCTCGGGGTCGAGCGCGGAGGTCGGCTCGTCGAAGAGCATGACCTTCGGGTCCATCGCCAGTGCCCGCGCGATCGCCACCCGCTGCTGCTGACCGCCGGAGAGCTGGGCGGGGTACTTGTCCGCCTGCGTGCCCACGCCGACGCGGTCGAGCAGGGCGCGTGCCTTCTCCTCGGCCTTCGCCTTGTCGGCCTTGCGGACCTTCACCTGCCCGAGCACGACGTTCTCGAGCACCGTCTTGTGCGCGAAGAGGTTGAAGGACTGGAACACCATGCCGACGTCGGCACGGAGCCGGGCGAGCCCCTTGCCCTCCGCGGGCAGCGGCTTGCCGTCGATCGTGATGCTGCCGGAGTCGATCGTCTCCAGGCGGTTGATGGTGCGGCACAGGGTGGACTTACCGGACCCGGAGGGTCCGATCACCACGACGACCTCACCCCGGGCGATGGTCAGGTCGATGTCCTGGAGCACGTGCAACGCGCCGAAGTGCTTGTTGACGTCCTTCAGGACGACCAGGTCGTCGGTCGCGGCCACGCTCTCCTTGGCCACCGATACTTCGGTCATCGCTTACTGGCTCCGTCCTCCTCGGTTTCGGAGGACAGTAGTGACCCTACGCGACCAGCGTCATTACATCTGAGGGGAAATTGAGCATAACGATCCGATAGCAGATCATCACGCTGCGTGGTGGACCATGGTGGCCGATTACCGCCCTGTACCGGCTGGGTAACGCCGGACGACACCCACTTGACGCCGTCCTCGGTCATCGGCGTCACTGCCAGGAGACACACGCGCGCGTGCCCGCGTTCTCCGCGCGTTGCGATCTCGTTCACGCGAACGCGACCCGTGCGGCCGGAATTCGGCGTCCGCGCGCGGGAACCGTACGGCCGACCCACTCCGAGACGAAAGACGCACCCGTCACTCGCCGAGACCGACACAGCCCCCTTCACAGAGACCGACACGCACCCATTCACAGGAACCGACACCCACAGCGACCGCCGCGCACAGACACCACCGCACACCGGAGGGGGACCGAATGAGACTGCTGCTCGTGGAGGACGACAACCACGTCGCCGCCGCCCTCTCCGCGGTGCTGGCCCGGCACGGCTTCCGGGTCACACACGCCCGCAGCGGCGAGGAGGCACTGCAGGCACTCGTGCCCGGCAGCGCCGGCTTCGGCGTGGTGCTGCTCGACCTCGGCCTGCCCGACCAGGACGGCTACGAGGTCTGCGGCAAGATCCGCAAACGCACCAGCACCCCCGTCATCATGGTCACCGCCCGCTCCGACGTGCGCTCACGCATCCACGGCCTGAACCTCGGAGCGGACGACTACGTCGTCAAGCCCTACGACATCGGCGAGCTGCTCGCCCGCATCCACGCCGTCAGCCGGCGCCGGGCGGCCGACGACAGACCGGGGACCGCGGCGGGCGTGATCGGACTCGGACCCGTGCACATCGAACTGCCCACCCGCCAGGTCAGCGTGGACGGCATGGTGGTCCAGCTGACCCGCAAGGAGTTCGACCTGCTGGCGCTGCTCGCCCAGCGCCCCGGAGTGGTCTTCCGCCGGGAACAGATCATCAGCGAGGTGTGGCGCACCAGTTGGGAGGGGACGGGGCGCACCCTGGAGGTGCACGTCGCGTCCCTGCGCTCCAAGCTGCGCATGCCCGCACTGATCGAGACAGTGCGCGGAGTCGGGTACCGGCTCGTCACCCCCGCGGCATAGCGTGCCCGGGTGCGCACTCGTCTGCTTCCGCTGCTCATCGTCCTCATGGCCGCCGTGCTGCTGGCGCTCGGTATCCCGCTGGCGGTGAGCCTGGCGACCGCCAAGCAACAGCAGGTGGTCGTCGACCGCATCGACGACACGGCGCGCTTCGCGGCCCTCGCGCAGTACGTCACCGACCGTTCCGCCGGTGCACCGGCCGACGGCACGAGCGAGCGCCGCGAGACCCTGCAGCGGGAGCTCGACCGCTACCACGAGGTGTACGGCATCCGCGCGGGCGTCTTCGAGCGCGGATGCAAGGTCGAGCGCGAGGCGGAGTGCGGGGCCATGGCGGCGGCCCCGCGCCGCTGGACGGTGCCCGAGGCGGGCGGAGGCCTCGACGCCTACGGCGAGGCGCTGCTGGGACGGCGCAGCCACGACCCGAAGCAGGTGTGGCCCTGGGAACGCGGCCGGCTCGTCGTCGCGTCGCCCGTCGTCCGGGACGGCGACGTCGTCGCCGTCGTCGTCACCGACTCGCCCACCGACCGGATGCGGTCGGCCACCCTGCGCGGCTGGCTGGTCATCGCGGCGGGCCTGGTCGCCGCGATGCTCCTCGCCGTCGGTGCCGCGCTGCGGCTGACCGGCTGGGTCCTCAAGCCCGTACGGGACCTGGACGCCACCGCCCACGACATCGCCACCGGACGGCTGAAGTCCCGGGTCCCGGTGGCCGGCGGGCCGCCCGAGTTCCGGCGGCTGGCCCGGTCGTTCAACGAGATGGCCCACAACGTGGAGGAGGTCCTGGAGCAGCAGCGCGCCTTCGTCGCCGACGCCTCGCACCAGCTGCGCAACCCCCTGGCCGCGCTGCTGCTCCGCATCGACCTGCTCGCCCTCGAACTGCCCAGCGACAACGAGGAGATCGCCTCCGTGCGCGCCGAGGGCAAGCGGCTCGCACAGGTCCTCGACGACCTGCTCGACCTGGCGCTCGCCGAGCACGCCGAGGCGGATCTCGCGCTCACCGACATCGGTGAACTGGCCGCCGAGCGGGTCGCCGCATGGGGTCCGGTGGCCGAGAGCAAGGGCGTACGGCTGCTGGGCGACTGCCCGCCCACCACCGCCTGGGCCGACCCGATCGCCTTGTCGAGCGCGCTGGACGCCGTGATCGACAACGCGCTGAAGTTCACTCCGGAGGGACAGGACGTCTCGGTGACGGTGTCCGCCGACGGCGAGGTCTCCACGGTCGTCGTCGCCGACAGCGGGCCCGGACTCGGCGAGGAGGAGCTCGGCCGCATAGGCGACCGCTTCTGGCGCAGCCCGGGGCACCAGAACATCAAGGGCTCCGGGCTCGGTCTGTCCATATCCCGCGCGCTCCTCGCGGCGGGCGGCGGATCGATCGCGTACGCCCACCACGAACCGCAGGGGCTCAAGGTGACGGTGACGGTGCCGAGGAGCGGGCCGCTCGCCTGAGAGAGGGCCCGGGCCCTACGGCTTCACCGAGCGGTAGTAGCGCCGTGCGCCCTCGTGCAGGTTCACGGGGTCGGTGTAGATGGCCGTGCGCAGGTCCACGAACTGGGCCGAGTGGACGTGCGAGCCGATGTCGTCGCGGCTGTTGATCACCGTCCGGGTGAGCCACTCGGTCAGCCGGGGGTCCACGTCCGCGCGCGTGATGAGCAGGTTCGCCACGGTGAGCGTCTGTATGGGGTGTCCCGGGCGGCCGGACCCGTACGCGTCGGCCGGCATCACCGAGGACCGGTAGTGGCCGAAGACGTCGTCCTGCTCGTGCAGGCTGTCCACGGTGGCGGCGTCGATCTCCACGAACCGGAAGTCGTCCGACTCGACGAGCTTCTCCAGCCCGTCCGTCGGCAGCCCGCCCGACCAGAAGAAGGCGTCGATGCCGCCGCTGCGCAGCCGCTCCGGTCCCTCCGCGATGCTGTCCGCCTCCGGCACGACGTCCTGCCGCGGATCCAGCCCGGCCGCCCGCAGCACCCGGTCCGCGATCAGCCGTACCCCGGAGTCGTCCGGTCCCACGCCGACCCGCTTGCCCTCGAGGTCCTTGATCTCCTCGATCCCCGACGCACGCGACACGACGAGCTGCACGTAGTCGTCGTACAGCCGGGCGATGCCGCGCAGCCGCTCGTGACCGGGCTGCCGGTTCTGCCGGTACGCCTCCACCGCGTCGGCCGCGGCGATGGCGAAGTCGGCCCCGCCGTCGGCCACGCGCTTCACGTTCTCCTGCGAGCCCTCGCTCGGCCGCAGCTCCACCTTCAGACCGGGCATGTCCTCGTGGATCGCGTTGCGCAGGCGGTTCCCGTACTCGTGGTAGACGCCCTTCTCCGTCCCGGTGCTGATCGTGATCGTTCCGGTCGGGGGCTCCTCGCGCGGCCACAGCCACCACAGGAGCAGCCCCAGGACCACGAGCGCCGCCGTGACGGCCGGCAGGCGGCGGTGGGCGCCATAGCGGCGGAGTGCCTCGAACATGGCGTGATCCTGCCAGGTCAGGGGGCGGCGGCCAAGGGCCGCGGGCGGCCGGGACGGAGCCGTTACCTCCCTCCGCCGCCCCGCGGGCGACGGTCCGGCCGCGTGCCGCGCGGCGCCGGGCCCGCGCACCGCGGACCCGGCACGCGCGAGGTCCTAGAGGCCGTCCGCCACCGCCGAGCGCAGGCGGTCCAGCTCCCGGTACATCCTCCCGCCCGGGCACTTCGTCCTCATCCAGTCCCGGTGGCCGCTGATCTCCGGCACCTCCTTGCGGGTGTCGTCCACGGGGTTCGTGTACGTCACGCGCGCGTACGGGTCGACACCGTGCTGCCGTACCAGCACACGGACCAGACGGGTCAGCGCCTTCCGGGCGGCCCGCGAGGGACCCTGCTCCGTCAGGTTGCCGATCAGGGCGATGCCCAGGTTCCCGGAGTTGCAGCCGCCGACGTGGAAGGCGGTCACCACCCTGCCGTCGGCGTCGTGTCCGGGCAGTCCGTCGCCGCCGGTATGGCGTCCCTCGTAGACGCGGCCCCGATGGTCGACGAGGAAGTGGTAGCCGATGTCGCCCCAGCCGTTGGTCATGGTGTGGAGCTGGTAGATACCGCGCACCGTGGCGGCCGGGTGCGGGTCGGCGTTGGACGTGGCGGTGTGGTGCACGGTGATGGTCTGGAAGGGGTGGTAGGCGGCCGGTGTCCGCTCCGCGCCGTCCTCGTCGTACCGCAGCGACTCGTCCGCGCCCCAGGCCGCCCGGGACACGTAGGCGAGGCCGCGCATCCGCGTCGTGTGCCTCGGGACGGTCATCGCCCGCCGCGGACCGCGTGTGGTGTCGAGCGCCAGCGACCGCAGTCCGGTCGCCCCGGCGGGCGCCCTCAGCTCGTAGCCGGCGGCCTGACCGGCGGGGATCAGCAGCCCGCCGCCGTCGGCGGGGGAGCAGCCGCTCGTGGGGAACGCCCGCCAGGCGCCCTCGGTCCCGTCGGCGCCGCGCAGCCGGATGCCGCCGCCGGTGGCCTCCGGCGCGCCCTCCCAGCGCACGCCCACGAAGCCGATGGGGAAGGCGGCCGACACGGGCGCCTCGCCGACGGCCGCCTCGGCGCGGGTCACGGGGAAGGTCTCGGCCATGAGGCCGGCCCGCGCGGCGGCGGCGACGGCGGTGCCCGCCCCGGCCGTGCCGGCCTCGACGGGGTCCGCTCCGACGGTGTCCGGCCCGGGGGTGTCCGGTTCCGTCGGCCCGGCCGTCACGGCCGGTGTGATCACGGCCCCGGCGGCGACGGCGCCCGCGGCGCCGATCAGGGCGCGCCGGGTGACGTGGGACTGCGCCCGGTGGGCGGGAGAGGCGGGAGGAACGGTCACGGCGGGTCCTCAACATTCCTGGTCGTACGGCGTCTGCCGGAGTACGGACGACCGGCCGCCCGGGTGCGCCCGGGTCGGCCGTGCTTGTGAAGACCCAACGGAGCGTAGGGGGTTACGTCACCGCCTTCCATGGCGCGTCCCGCCGTCGGCGGTCCGCCGTATCGCTGTCGGCCGTCCGCCCCGACGCACGGGCGGGGGCGGACGGACGGGTGTGGTGAGGGTTGCCGGATGCAGCCCTCACCCGCCACGTCCGTCCATGAGTTCCACCGTGCCTTCGGGCTCGACGCGCGCACCGTGCCGACGGAGGCGTCACCGGAGCTCGCCGCCCACCGGGCCGAACTGCTCGCGGAGGAGGCCGCCGAGGTCGCTGAGGTGGCCGTCACGGGCCCGCTGGACCGGCTGGCGCACGAACTGGCCGACGTGGTGTACGTGGCGTACGGCACCGCGCTCGTCCACGGGATCGACCTGGACGAGGTGATCGCCGAGATCCACCGCGCCGACATGTCCGAGCGGGGCCCCGACGGGCACGTGGCCCGGCGGGCGGACGGCAAGGTGCTGAAGGGCGAGCACTACCGGGCGCCGGACGTGGCGGGGGTGCTGCGCCGGCAGGGATGGCGGGACGGGCAGGGCTGACGCGGGGAGCGGGCCGCGTACCGACGGCCGGCGACGGCCGGAGGCGGAGGCTCCCCGGTACACCGCCTACCCTGGTGGCATGAGCAGCAGTGACCGGAGCCAGGCAGCGGGCGTCAAGACCTACGAAGTACGCACCTACGGGTGCCAGATGAACGTCCACGACTCCGAGCGCTTGTCCGGTTTGCTCGAGGAGGCGGGGTACGTCCGCGCCCCCGAGGGCACCCGCGAGGGCGACGCCGACGTCGTCGTCTTCAACACCTGCGCCGTCCGGGAGAACGCCGACAACCGCCTCTACGGCAACCTCGGCCGTCTCGCCCCCATGAAGGCCGCCCGCCCCGGCATGCAGATCGCCGTCGGCGGCTGTCTGGCGCAGAAGGACCGCGACACCATCGTGAAGAAGGCGCCCTGGGTGGACGTCGTCTTCGGCACGCACAACATCGGCAAGCTGCCGGTGCTGCTGGAGCGCGCCCGCGTCCAGGAGGAGGCGCAGGTCGAGATCGCCGAGTCGCTGGAGGCGTTCCCCTCCACGCTGCCGACCCGCCGCGAGAGCGCGTACGCCGCCTGGGTGTCCATCTCGGTCGGCTGCAACAACACCTGCACGTTCTGCATCGTCCCGGCGCTGCGCGGCAAGGAGAAGGACCGCCGCCCCGGCGACATCCTCGCCGAGGTCGAGGCCCTGGTCGCCGAGGGCGTCTCCGAGATCACGCTGCTCGGCCAGAACGTCAACGCGTACGGCTCCGACATCGGTGACCGCGAGGCGTTCAGCAAGCTGCTGCGGGCCTGCGGGAACATCGAGGGCCTGGAGCGCGTCCGCTTCACCTCGCCGCACCCGCGCGACTTCACCGACGACGTGATCGCCGCCATGGCCGAGACGCCGAACGTGATGCCGCAGCTCCACATGCCGCTCCAGTCCGGCTCGGACACCGTCCTGAAGGCGATGCGCCGCTCGTACCGGCAGGAGCGTTACCTCGGGATCATCGAGAAGGTCCGCGCGGCCATCCCGCACGCGGCCATCACCACCGACATCATCGTGGGCTTCCCCGGCGAGACCGAGGAGGACTTCGAGCAGACCCTGCACGTGGTGCGCGAGGCGCGGTTCTCGCAGGCCTTCACCTTCCAGTACTCCAAGCGCCCCGGCACCCCCGCGGCCACCATGGAGAACCAGATCCCCAAGGAGGTCGTCCAGGCGCGCTACGAGCGTCTCGTCGCCCTCCAGGAGGAGATCTCCTGGGAGGAGAACAAGAAGCAGGTCGGCCGCACCCTGGAGCTGATGGTCGCCGAGGGCGAGGGCCGCAAGGACGGCGCCACCCACCGCCTCTCCGGCCGCGCCCCCGACAACCGCCTGGTGCACTTCACCAAGCCGGAAGCGGAGGTCCGCCCCGGCGACGTGGTGACCGTGGAGATCACCTACGCCGCCCCGCACCACCTCCTCGCCGAGGGCGCCGTCCTGGACGTGCGCCGCACGCGCGCGGGGGACGCCTGGGAGAAGCGGAACGCCAAGCAGGACGCCAAGCCGGCCGGCGTGCTGCTCGGTCTGCCGAAGATCGGTGTCCCGGAGCCGCTGCCGCTCGCCACCACGGGCTGCGGCTGCGACTGATCCCGGCATACGGGACTACGCTGCTGATCATGCTTGTAGCCGCCGCCGTCTGTCCCTGCCCGCCGCTGCTCGTGCCCGAGGTCGCCGCCGGGGCGGCGCCCGAACTGGACGCCGCGCGGGCCGCGTGCGCCACCGCGCTCGGGGTGCTGGCCACCGCGCTCCCCGACCGGCTCGTGGTGGTGGGGCCGGCCGGGGAGACCCTTCCGTACCCGCAGGGCACGGCGGGCTCCTTCCGCGGCTTCGGTGTCGACGTCGACGTACGTCTCGGGCCCGGCGAGCCGGACGGCACGGCCGCGGAGACCGGTCTGCCGACCTCCCTCGCGGTCGCCGCGTGGCTGCTGGCGCGCACGGAGTGGGCCGACACGCCCGTCGAGGGGCTCGGCGTGGCGCAGCACCTCCCGGCCGGCCGGTGCGTGGACACGGGACGGGAGATCGCGGCACGGTCGCCGCGTGTGGCGATGCTGGTGATGGGCGACGGCAGCGCGTGCCGCACGCTCAAGGCGCCGGGGTACCTCGACGAGCGCGCGGCCGGCTTCGACGCGGAGGTCGCGCGGGCGCTCGGCTCGGCCGACGGCGCCGCCCTGAAGGCGCTCGACACCGGCCTGGCGCACGACCTCAAGGCGGCCGGCCGGGCCCCGTGGCAGCTCCTCGCGGGCGCCGCCGAGGGCACGGGCCTGTCGGGCTCGTTGCTCTACGAGGACGCCCCCTACGGCGTGGGGTACATGGTGGCCACCTGGTCCTGAGCCATGGGACGGCGGTGGGCGGCCGCGGAGTGCTCCGCGGCCGCCCACCGCCGTCGTCATGCGGCTCAGGAGGCCGGAGGACGGGGCGGGGGCCCGGCTCCGTCGTCCTTGTGCGCGAGCCGGTCCATGGCGCCCTTGGCCTTGTCCGTGCCCATGTGGATCCGGTCGCTGTACCTGCCCTTGGTCCTCTCGTCGACCATGTGCGCGGCTTTGTCGAGACCCCGCTCGACCTTGCCCCCGTGTTCCTTCGCGAGACCCGAGATCCTGCTCGTGGCGGGGCCGCATTTGGCTTTCAGACTGTCCAGGAGACCCATGGGTCCACCTTCCTCGCGGAGCGGTTATGTGCGGGCGCCCTCGCCGGCCGTGTCGTCCGCGGCGTCGTCCGCGGCCCCGGCGGCGGTCTGCTGCGCCGGGATCTCCACGTCGTCGGTCCCGCCGGGGTTGTCCGGCGCGTCCTTCCCGCCGTCCTCGGTGCCCGGCACCGCCGCCTCGGTGACGGCACCGGCCCCGGACGCCTCCGGGGTGCCCGCCGCCTCCGGCGTCCCGGCCTCTCCGGGTGTCACCGGCCCGTCCGCTTCTGACTCCTCCGTCGGAGCGGCGGCCAGTGCCTTTCCGGTCGACGCCTCTTCCGCCGCCTTCGACCTCCGCAGAAGTCGTGCAAAAACGCCCATATACACTCCAACATTACTCGTACGGGCGAAATCTCGCGTCGCCCGGTGCGTCCGATTGCCTCGCCCGGCCGCCGGCGCCGGGATACCGGCGGTCCGAACCTCGCAACAGGAACGACACCGACCGTGTCGCGTCACGTAACTCGTTCGAGGGGAGGATGTGAGGTTTGCGAGACTGGGGCGGTGAGCAGCGCACCCTCCGCCCCCCGTGTCATCGCCGTCGTCGGACCCACCGCGGCCGGCAAGTCCGATCTCGGCGTCTTCCTGGCCCAGCGCCTCGGCGGTGAGGTCGTCAACGCCGACTCGATGCAGCTCTACCGGGGGATGGACATCGGTACCGCCAAACTGACGCCCGAGGAACGCGGTGACGTCCCGCACCACCTGCTGGACATCTGGGACGTGACCGTCACTGCCAGCGTCGCCGAGTACCAGCGGCTCGCCCGCGCGCGGATCGACGCGCTGCTCGCCGAGGGGCGCTGGCCCGTCCTGGTGGGCGGTTCCGGGCTGTACGTCCGCGGCGCCGTCGACAACCTGGAGTTCCCCGGCACCGACCCCGAGATCCGGGCCCGGCTGGAGGAAGAGCTCGCCCTGCGCGGCTCCGGCGCCCTGCACGCCCGCCTGGCCGCCGCCGACCCCGAGGCCGCGCAGGCGATCCTGCCCAGCAACGGCCGCCGCATCGTGCGCGCCCTGGAGGTCATCGAACTCACCGGCAAGCCGTTCACCGCCAACCTCCCGGGACACGACTCCGTCTACGACACCGTGCAGATCGGCGTAGACGTGGCCCGTCCGGAACTGGACGAGCGCATCGCCCGCCGGGTCGACCGCATGTGGGACGCGGGGCTCGCCGACGAGGTGCGCGCCCTGGAGGCGCGCGGGCTGCGCGAGGGGCGTACCGCGTCGCGCGCGCTCGGCTACCAGCAGATGCTCGCCGCGCTCGCCGGGGAGTGCTCCGAGGAGGAGGCGCGGGCCGAGACGGTGCGCGCCACCAAGCGTTTCGCGCGCCGCCAGGATTCCTGGTTCCGGCGCGATCCCCGGGTGCACTGGCTGAAGGGCGGCGCGGCGGACGTCACGGAACTGCACGGGCACGCGCTCGCATTGGTCGAACGACCGGTCACAGCCTGATCACGTCCTGGCATCGGGACGCTCAGGCCGTCATCCGGGCCTTCGGGACCGTGCCATCATCGAGCTTCGATCGACCAGTGGAAGCCTAGTTGGGAGGGCGCGTGGCGATGGAGGCCGGCCCTCGCGACACCGCGCAAGGAGCGGGCGGTGACGTCGCGGCACCCGCGACCCCCGCGGCCCAGGAGCAGCGGACCCTCGAGGAGTACCGCCCGGACCCGGAGGCCGGTCCGCTGAGTCCCGACGGCCCCGAGGAGCAGCCGCCGGACGGAGTGACCGCCGACGGACCGGCGCCGGACGAGATGTCCGGACCGGAGGTCGAGGTGGAGCTGCGCCCGCAGCGGCGGATGCGGATCTGGCAGCTCGCGCCCATCGTGGGCCTGGGCGCGGTCGGTTCGCTGATGTTCGCCTTCCCGCTCGCCTTCGAGTTCGGCGACGGCGGCGCCGTGGTCGCCATGCTGGGCCTGCTGATCTGCGCCTGTGCGGCCGGCTGGGGGATGATGGCCGCCCGCCGGGTCGGCAGCACCTGGCCGGGACTGCCGCAGCGCGGATCGGGCCGGCGCCCGGACTGGCGCGTGGTGCTCGCGTACGCGGTGGTGGTCGCCGTCCTGGTCGGCCTGGCCGTGTGGCGCGTCGCCCGGCTGCGCTGAGGCCCGTCGCGCGACCGGCACCCGCGCCGCCGGGGCTGCCGTACCCACCCCGTACGATCGAGGAATGAGCACGCGGATCGCCTTCCTCAAGGGGCACGGCACCGAGAACGACTTCGTGATCGTCCCGGACCCCGAGAACGCCATCGACCTGCCCCCGGCCGCCGTCGCCGCGCTGTGCGACCGCCGCGCGGGCATCGGCGGTGACGGTCTGCTGCACGTCGTGCGGTCCGCCGCGCACCCCGAGGCGCGGGCGATGGCGGCCGAGGCGGAGTGGTTCATGGACTACCGCAACGGCGACGGCTCGGTCGCCGAGATGTGCGGCAACGGCGTGCGGGTCTTCGCCCGGTACCTGCAGCACGCGGGCCACGCGGCCGAGGGCGACCTGACGATCGCCACGCGCGGGGGCGTGAAGACCGTGCACCTCGCCAAGGACGGCGACGTCACCGTCGGCATGGGCCGGGCCCGCCTTCCCGAGGGCGACGTCACGGTGGCCGTCGGCGAGCGCTCCTGGCCCGCGCGCAACGTGAACATGGGCAACCCGCACGCGGTCGCCTTCGTGGACGACCTCGGCCACGCCGGCACCCTGTACGAAGCCCCCTCCTTCAGCCCGGCCGCCGCCTACCCGGACGGGGTCAACGTGGAGTTCGTGGTGGACCGCGGCCCCGGGCACGTGGCGCTGCGCGTGCACGAGCGCGGGTCCGGCGAGACCCGCTCGTGCGGCACGGGCGCGTGCGCCGTGGCCGTGGCGGCGGCCCGCCGTGACGGCGCCGACCCGGCGGTGACGGGGCTGCCTGCGACGTACACCGTCGACGTGCCCGGCGGCACCCTGGTGATCACCGAGCGCCCGGACGGCGAGATCGAGATGACCGGCCCCGCGGTGATCGTCGCCGAGGGGGAGATCGACGCCGAGTGGCTGGAAAGCGCGGTGCGCTGATGCGCTCCGCGGCTCGGCATAGCAGCGCACGGGGCGCCGCGGAACACGGAATCGCACGTGACGAGCGCGTGCGCGATCGATTCCACGGTCCGCGGTGTTCCGCATGGCGCGAAACCGTAAACACCACCCGCCTCGCTCGAATGGGTGATCCGTTTCACGCTCGGCGAGAGGCGGTCAACCGGGCGTGGTGGGCTCGATAGCATCAAGCACCGGTCCGGACGGGGGAACGACGCCCACCCCTGAGCCGCCGTATGCCCAAGGGCACCCGTCCGCCGGTCCACGGAGCCGGAGGTGCCCATGAGTGCGGAGGCCACGAACCCCCTCACGCCCGCCACTGTGACGACCGCGAGTCACCGCAGGAAGAACCGCCCGCGCATCGATCTGCGCCGCCTCGGCCGGGCCGCCGTGCTCGGCCCGGCCGCCCGCGACCGGCTGCCGGACGCCATCGGCCATGTGGTCGAGGCCCACCGCGCCCACCACCCCGACGCCGATCCCGACATCCTGCGCCGCGCCTATCTGCTCGCCGAGTCCTCGCACCGCGGCCAGATGCGCAAGAGCGGCGAGCCGTACATCACGCACCCGCTCGCCGTGACGCTGATCCTCGCGGAACTCGGCGCCGAGACCACGACCCTGACGGCCTCGCTGCTGCACGACACGGTCGAGGACACCGAGGTGACGCTCGAGCAGGTCGGTGCCGAGTTCGGCGAGGAGGTCCGCTACCTCGTCGACGGCGTCACGAAGCTGGAGAAGGTCGACTACGGGGCCGCCGCCGAACCCGAGACCTTCCGCAAGATGCTCGTCGCCACCGGCAACGACGTCCGCGTGATGTCGATCAAACTCGCCGACCGGCTGCACAACATGCGCACGCTGAGCGTGATGCGCCGCGAGAAACAGGAGCGCATCGCCAAGGTCACCCGCGACGTGCTGATCCCCCTCGCCGAACGGCTCGGCGTCCAGGTCCTCAAGACCGAGCTCGAGGACCTGGTCTTCGCGATCCTGCACCCCGAGGAGTACGAGCGCACCAGGGAACTGATCGCCGGCAACGCGGACCGGGCGGCGCGCGACGGCGACACCCTGTCCGAGACCGCCGACGAGGTGCGCGGGGTGCTGCGGGAGGCCGGCATCCAGGCCGAGGTCGTCATCAGGCCCCGGCACCACGTCTCCGTGCACCGCGTCGCCCGCAAGCGCGGGCAGCTGCGCGGCGCCGACTTCGGACGGATCCTGGTGCTCGTGGGGGAGGACGCCGACTGTTACGCGGTCCTCGGTGAGCTGCACACCTGTCTCACCCCGGTCGTCTCCGAGTTCAAGGACTTCATCGCCGTACCCAAGTTCAACCTGTACCAGTCGCTGCACACCGCCGTCGCGCGCCCGGACGGGCAGGTGGCCGAGGTCCTCATCCGTACGCACCAGATGCACCGGGTCGCCGAGGCCGGCGTCGTCGCGCTCGGCAATCCCTACGCGCCGGGGGCCGACGACCCGTCCGACGGCGAGCGCGCCGACCCCACCCGCCCCGGCTGGCTCTCCCGCCTCCTCGACTGGCAGGAATCGGCGCAGGACACCGACATGTTCTGGTCCACCCTGCGCGAGGACCTCGCCCAGGACCGCGAGATCACCGTGTTCCGCCCCGACGGGGGCGCACTGGGGCTGCCCGAGGGCGC
This sequence comes from Streptomyces ruber, assembly GCF_014648075.1. Taxonomy (GTDB): domain Bacteria; phylum Actinomycetota; class Actinomycetes; order Streptomycetales; family Streptomycetaceae; genus Streptomyces; species Streptomyces ruber. The sequence continues at coordinate 49,684 of NZ_BMQK01000002.1, forward strand.
GAGCTGCGTGGACGCCGCGTACGCCCTGTACGGGGAGGACGCGCACGCCTGTATCGGCGCCCGGGTCAACGGCCGGCTGGCGACGCTCAGCACGGTCCTGAAGGACGGCGACACGGTGCAGCTCCTGATGGGCCAGGACGTGGCCTCGGAGCCCTCCCGGGAATGGCTGGAGCACGCGCACACACCCGGCGCGCGCATCGCCATCCAGCGCTGGCTGGCCACCCATCCCTCGGACCCCGGCACCGGCACCGCCGCCGAGGACCCCGCCCCGCGCCCCGGCGGCGGTGGCGCCCGGCACGTGCCGGACGCGCCCGCCCCGCGCCCGGCCTCCGAGAGCGTCGTCGTCGACCGGCCGGGCACCGGCGCCCGCCTCGCGCGCTGTTGCACACCGGTACCGCCCGACGAGATCACCGGCTTCCTCGTGCGCGGGGGCGTGGTCACGGTCCACCGCGTGGAGTGCGCCGGTGCGGCGCGCATGCGGTCCGCGGAGCGCGCGGAAGTCGGCGTGCGCTGGGGCGACACCGGGGAGTGCCGTGTCACGCTGGTCGCCGAATCCTTCCAGCGGCCGCACCTCCTCGCCGACCTGACCGAGGCCATCGCGCTGGAGGGCGTGGCGATCGTCTCGGCCACCGTCGAGCCCCCCACCCAGCAGCGCGTCCGCCACACCTACACGCTGCAGCTCCCGGACGCCGCGCACCTGCCCGCCCTGATGCGCGCGATGCGCGATGTCGCGGGCGTCTACGACGTCGGCCGCGCCCAGCACCCGGCCGCGCAGTAGCACCCGGTCGCGGGCGGTCGCAGAGACCTTTCAGCAACGGCCGGCCGCACGGCACGCGCGCGGGACACAGGTCCGGGGCGTTCGCGCCGGGAGGAGTCGTCGGGTGCCCCCGTTCGAGTGGGCTCGGCGCGCGTCGTCGTCGCGGAGCGCCGGCGCGCTGATAGCCGTGGTCCATGCTGCTCACACCCCGCTCCAGGACCCGTGGCGCCCAAGGGGCCCGGCCCGTCTCCCGGCCCCGTCGCGCCAGGGCGGCCCTGCTCGCCTCCGCCGTCTCCGTCTGTCTGCTCGCCGCGAGCGCGCCACCGCCGGCCGAACCCCTCGGCGTCGGCGACCGGCTCTTTCCCGACCTCGGCAACCCGGGGTACGACGTCACGTCGTACGACCTCGCCTTCACCTACTCCGGCGACAACAGGAAGCCGCTCTCCGCCGTCACCACCGTCGTGGCGCGGACGACGTCCCGGCTGGAGCGCGTCAACCTCGACTTCGCCCACGGCGAGGTCGAGTCCGTCCGGGTCGACGACGCGCCCGCCACCTTCGCCAGTGCGCGAGAGGACCTGGTCGTCACCCCCGAGGAACCGCTCGACGAGGGCAGCACGGTGCGCATCACCGTGCGGCACACCAGCGACCCCGTGTCCGCGGGCCGGGAGGGCGGCTGGCTGCGCACCCGGGACGGCCTCGTCATGGCGGGCCAGGCCGACGCCGCCCACAGGGTGTTCCCCTGCAACGACCACCCCTCCGACAAGGCGATGTTCACCTTCCGGATCACCGCGCCCGCCGGGTACAGAGCCGTGGCCAACGGTCTGCCCGCCGGTGAGGGCCACACCACCAGGTCGACGACCTGGACGTACCGCACCGAGCACCCCATGGCCACCGAGCTCGCCCAGATCGCGATCGGCCGCTCCGCGGTGCTCCACCGGTCCGGACCGCACGGCCTGCCCGTCCGCGACGTGGTCCCCCGCAAGGACCGCGGCACACTGGAACGGTGGCTCGGCAAGACCCCCGGCCACATCGCCTGGATGGAGGGCAAGGTCGGCCGGTACCCCTTCGAGACGTACGGCCTGCTGGTCGCCGACGCGAAGACGGGCTTCGAACTGGAGACGCAGACGCTCTCCCTGTTCGAGCGGCAGCTCTTCACCCGGCGCGAGTTCCCGGAGTGGTACGTCGACTCGGTGATGGTCCACGAACTGGCACACCAGTGGTTCGGCAACAGCGTCAGCCCGCGCACCTGGTCCGACCTGTGGATCAGCGAGGGCCACGCCACCTGGTACGAGGCGCTGTACACGGAGGAGAAGGGCGGCAGGACCCTGGAGGAGCGCATGAGGCTGGCCTACGCCGCGTCCGACGGCTGGCGCGCCGCCGGAGGACCACCGGCGGCTCCCAAGGCGGCGGAGCCCGGCCGGAAGAGCGCCATCTTCCGGCCCAACGTCTACGACGGCGCCGCGCTCGCCCTGTACGCCCTCCGGCAGGAGATCGGCCGTTCCGCCTTCGAACGGCTGCAACGCGCCTGGGTGTCGCTGCACCGCGACGGGACGGCCGGCACGGACGACTTCCGGGAACTGGCCTCCGCCATGGCGGGACGCGACCTCGACGGCTTCTTCCGCGCCTGGCTGTACGGGGAGCGGACGCCCCCGATGCCGGGCCACCCGGACTGGAAGCCCGCTCCGCAGACGAAGCCCGCACCGGAGGGCGGGCCCGAGCCGGAGACGAGGCCCGCGGCGCCGGGACGGTCCGGAGCGGAATAACACGGTGCCGATACGGGCCGTGCCGTGCGACCATCTTCCGGTCGGCGTCGCGGCCCGGCCCCTCGGGGCGGCGGTACCGGGAATCTCCCGGGGTACCCGGACGTTGTCATGAGTGACGGAGCACAGCCGTCGCCGTTCGAGCAGTCATCGACTCCCATCGACGTAAGGATCCAATGACCTCCTCTTCTTCCCCTTCCCAGGCCGCACAGAGTGTCATCGAGCAGAACTATTCCGACGGTCTCCGGGCCGATGCCCTGATGGAAGAGGACGTCGCCTGGAGCTACGAGATCGACGGAGAGCGGGACGGCGACCAGTTCGACCGCTCCGAGCGCGCGGCGCTGCGCCGCGTGGCCGGCCTCTCCACCGAGCTCGAGGACGTCACCGAGGTCGAGTACCGCCAGCTCCGCCTGGAGCGCGTCGTCCTCGTGGGTGTCTGGACCTCGGGAACCGCTCAGGACGCCGAGAACTCGCTGGCCGAGCTGGCCGCCCTCGCGGAGACCGCGGGCGCGCTCGTGCTCGACGGCGTGATCCAGCGCCGCGACAAGCCGGACGCGGCGACCTACATCGGCTCCGGCAAGGCGGGCGAGCTGCGGGACATCGTGCTGGAGTCCGGCGCGGACACCGTCATCTGCGACGGTGAGCTCAGCCCCGGCCAGCTCATCCACCTCGAGGATGTCGTCAAGGTCAAGGTCATCGACCGTACGGCCCTGATCCTCGACATCTTCGCCCAGCACGCCAAGTCCCGCGAGGGCAAGGCGCAGGTGGCGCTCGCGCAGATGCAGTACATGCTGCCGAGGCTGCGCGGCTGGGGCCAGTCGCTGTCCCGGCAGATGGGCGGCGGCAAGGGCGGCGGCCTCGCCACCCGCGGTCCCGGTGAGACCAAGATCGAGACGGACCGGCGGCGGATCCGCGAGAAGATGGCGAAGATGCGCCGGGAGATCGCGGAGATGAAGACCGGCCGCGAGATCAAGCGCCAGGAGCGCCGGCGCAACAAGGTGCCCTCGGTCGCCATTGCGGGCTACACCAACGCCGGCAAGTCCTCGCTGCTCAACCGCCTCACGGGCGCGGGTGTGCTGGTGGAGAACGCCTTGTTCGCGACCCTCGACCCGACCGTGCGCCGGGCCGAGACCCCGAGCGGGCGGCTGTACACGCTGGCGGACACCGTCGGGTTCGTCCGCCACCTGCCGCACCACCTCGTCGAGGCGTTCCGCTCCACGATGGAGGAGGTCGGCGACTCCGACCTGATCCTGCACGTGGTGGACGGTTCGCACCCGAACCCGGAGGAGCAGCTGGCCGCCGTGCGCGAGGTGATCCGGGATGTCGGCGCCACCGGCGTGCCCGAGATCGTCGTGATCAACAAGGCGGACGCGGCCGACCCGCTGTCGCTCCAGCGGCTGCTGCGGATCGAGAAGCGCGCCATCGCCGTCTCGGCCCGTACCGGCCAGGGCGTCGACGAACTGCTCGCACTGATCGACAACGAGCTGCCGCGGCCGTCGGTCGAGCTCGAGGTGCTGGTGCCGTACACGCTGGGCAGGCTGGTCGCCCGCGCCCACACCGAGGGCGAGGTGATCTCCGAGGAGCACACCGCGGAGGGCACGCTGCTCAAGGTGCGGGTCCACGAGGAACTGGCCGCGGACCTGGCGCCGTACGTACCGGCACCCGCGGTCTGATCCACCGCACGCGCCCCGGCCGTCAGCGGACCGGCCGCACGCACCACGGACGGAGGCCCGCCCCCCCGCGAACGTGTGGGGGCGGGCCTCCGCACAGGCGCAGACCGGCATCGCGCGGTGTGCGTCCGGCCGACGGCTACCGGCCGCCGTACCGGGCGCCCATCGTGTCGTACACGCGCTTGGCGTCCCCGCCCAGTCGCGGTCCGGCGAGCCAGGCGCCGTCGACCGGGCCGATCGACGTGTTCGACACCAGTTCGAGCCGGTCGCCGACGCGCCGGAACCAGCCGCCGCCGGACGCGCCACCGGTCAGGGGGCAGCCGACGCGGTACATCGTCGGCAGCTCCGGGCCCAGCGACAGACGGCGGGGCCGGTCGACGCAACGGAACATCGTGAGGCCGTCGTACGGGGGTGCGGCCGGGTAACCCCACACGCTCACGGGGCCGACCTCGGACACGGGCGGCGCGGAGAAGTCCACGGGCAGGGCCGTGCCGACCGTCTCCTCCAGCGACCTGCCGCCCGACTCCGGGCGTACGCGCAGGACCGCGTAGTCGTACGCGGCACCGGCGCCCCCGGTCTCTGAGCCGTTCCTGATCCACTGCTCGGAGGTGGCGGCCCGGTCCGCCCACCACAGGCCGTACGGGGCGACCTCCCGCTCGGTGGCGTCCGCCAGCCCGGCCTCGGACCTGCCCAGGTCGTTGAAGGCCGGGACGAAGGCGATGTTGCGGTACCAGCCGCCCGACCTGCCCGCGTGCACGCAGTGGCCCGCCGTCCACACCAGGTTGGACTTTCCCGGGTGGTACACGTCCCGCACGACCGTGCCCGAGCAGACCAGGGAGCCCCCGGGGGAGTCGAAGAAGAGCTTGCCCATGGGAGCGGCGTACTCGCGATACGGGGTGCGTTCGGGCACGGCTTCGGCCAAGGGCGGCGGGGGATCGCTGAGCTGCCGGTGGGCGAGGGCGTCCCGAGCCGGGACGGTCTTCCCGGCCGCGTCGGCGGACCGCATCCGGTCGGGCTGCCACAGCCCCGCGATCACCGGGTTGACGAAGTCCTCGGCCGCACCGGACCACCGGTCCCAGTCCCGCCACCCGCCGTCCCGCCAGTGGTCGACGTCGATGCCCAACCGGCTGAGCCGGTCGGCGAGGCTGTCGCCGGTGCGGCCCGGCGGCCGGGAGACGCCGCCCGCGCCGCCGTGACCCGGCTCGCAGGCCGTCGCGGTCAACGCCAGCGCCACGGCGACTCCCGCCGCGGCGAGTACACGGTGCCGAAGTGCGGAGAACATGGTGCGCCCCCCGGTGGACTGCTGTCTGGCGCGCCTCATCGCGTGCGGCGCGCGGGAGCGGACAACGGGTGGGCGGAAGCGTATCCGGGCGCCCGGCCCGCCCGCGCGCACATCACTGCCCGGCGAACTTCTCGCTCACCGCTTCGTAGACGCCCTCGGCCTCCGTGCCCAGCCGCGGACCCGCCAGCCAGCCCGCGCTCACGGGGCCGATGGAGGTGTTGGACACCAGCGCCGGCCTGCCGTCCGAGCCGGTCGCCACCCAGCCGCCGCCGGACGCGCCGCCGGTCATGGTGCAGCCGATGCGGTACATCGTCGGGTCCGACGCGAGGAGCGACAACCGGCCGGGCGCGTCCGTGCACTGGTACAGCGTCTGGCCGTCGTAGGGCGCCGAGGCCGGGTACCCGGTCGCGGTGATGCTCTCCACGTCCGGCACCGCCGGCGCGTCGAAGTCCACGGGCAGCGCCGAACCGACCGTCTCCTCCAGCGACCTGCCGTCGCCGCCCTCCTCCGGCGTCACATGGATGACCGCGAAATCGTACGACGCGCCGTCACCGCCGGTCCGACCGCCCTGCTCGATCCACTGCTCGGAGGACTGCGCCCAGTCGGCCCACCAGACGCCGTACGGAGCGATCTCCTCCTTCGTGGCGGTCTGCACGTCCGCCGCGCTCATCGCGCTGTCGTTGTACGACGGCACGAACGCGATGTTGCGGTACCAGCCGCCCGACCTGCCCGCGTGCACGCAGTGACCGGCCGTCCACACCAGGTTCGACCTGCCCGGGTTGGCCGGGTCCTCGACCACGGTCGCCGAGCAGACCATCGTGCCCTCGGGCGAGTCGAAGAACACCTTGCCCGCCTCGGGCACGTTGTCGTGGTACCCCGCCGGCACGGCACTGGCCTGTACGGGCGCCGGAGTCGGATCGGTCACGCCCCGGTCACCCGTGAGGTCGCTCGCGTCGACCTCCTTCTGCGGCTCCTCCGCCTCCCGCATCCGGTCCGGGTCCCAGAGGTCCTGGATGATCGGGTTGACGAAGTCCTCGGCCTCGCGCAGCCAGTCCTGCCGGTCCCAGTCCTTCCAGGCGCCGTCGCGCCACTTGTCGACGTCGATCCCGTGCTCTTTCAGCTTGTCCTTGATGCGGTCCGGGATCTCGATCCTGCCGTCCTTCCCCGGGGAGTCCTCGGTGGCGGGCGCCGCGTCCGCGCCGCCGTCGTCGCCCGAGCCACAGGCCGTGGCGGTCAGCGCGAGCGCCATGGCCAGCCCGACGGCGGCCGGCACGGGGGAGGTTCTGCGGCGCGCGCCCCGGACTCGGCGGGCGGCGAAGAGCGGACGTATGGATCGCATGGTGTGAAACTCCCCCTGGAGCGCTGGAGCGAAGAATCCTGTGCTGCCGAAGCGGTCGGCCTCCGCGGCGGACACCGGCCGCACACCTCCGGTCGCGTACGTCTCCTCTTCGTACGCGCCCCCGCGCGCGGCCCGGTACGGTTCGCCGCACCGTGTTCCGGTGTGAACTCCCGTGCCAGGAGGTCCGTCCGTGACGGCATCACACAGTATGCGGTCGCCGTGTGCGACCGCCGCGCGGCACTTCCGGCGGACCGGCGACGGTCGCGTCACGAGTGATCCCGCCGGGCCGCCCGTCCGCCGCGCAACGATCTCCGGCTCGCCCGCTTCCCGGTGCGCGCCGCGTCGTTGGTACGGCAAGGGGCCCGCCGTCCGTGCTCGGGCCCCGGCCGACTCGCTGCCGGAAGCGGAAGGAACCGCCGTCGTGGGTGTGACCGAGTCCGCGGACATCACCGCGGAGCGCGGACCCGAGGGAACGCGTGCAACGAAGGGGTACGGCGAGGAGCGGGGGAGCGCGAGCGTGCGAGCGGCGCACGGCGGTGTTCCGCGCCGTCAGCCGGCCCGTGAGCCGGCGGCCCGCACCTATGCGCACGCGCTGCCCGTCGTGCCGGTGCGGGCACGCGGGCTGACCATCGAGGGCGCGGACGGGCGCCGCTACCTGGACTGCACGTCCGGCGCGGGCGCGCTCGCGCTCGGCCACAACCACCCCGTGGTGCTGGAGGCGATCCACGGCGTCCTGGACTCGGGGGCGCCGCTGCACGCCCCCGGCCTGGCGACGCCCGTCGAGGACGCCTTCACCACCGAGCTGTGGCGGACGCTGCCGCCCGGACTCGCGGACCACGCGCGCGTGCGGTTCTGCGGACCGGCCGGGACGGACGCGGTGCAGGCGGCCTTCGCGCTGGTGCGCGCCGCGACCGGGCGCTCCGGGATGCTCGCCTTCACCGGCGCCCACCACGGGACGGCCGGGAACGCCCCCGAAGCCGCCGAAGCCGCCGAGACCTTCGCGGACGTGGCCGGGGCGCGGGTGACGCGGCTGCCCTATCCCCAGGACTTCCGCTGCCCGTTCGGCGTGGGCGGCGAGCACGGTGCCGAACTCGCCGCCCGCTGGACGGAGTCCCTGCTCGACGACGCGCGCCCCGGTACGCCCCGGCCCGCCGGGATGATCGTCGAACCCGTCCAGGACGAGGGCGGGGTGGTCCCCGCGCCGGACGGCTGGATGCGCCGGATGCGCGAGATCACCGCCGCGCGCTCCATCCCGCTGATCGCGGACGAGGCACAGACCGGCGTGGGCCGCACCGGACGCTTCTGGGCGGTGGAGCACAGCGGCGTCGTGCCCGACGTGATGGTCCTGTCGAAGGCCGTCGGCGGCAGCCTGCCCCTGGCCGTCGTGGTCCACCGCGACGACCTCGACGTACCGGGACCCGACGGTCGCGTGGGCACCTTCCGCGGCAACCAGCTGGCCATGGCCGCCGGCACGGCCACCCTCTCGTACGTCCGTGAGAACCGTCTCGCCGAGCGCGCCGAGGCGCTGGGCGCCCGGGTGCTCGGCCGACTCCGGGAGCTGTGGCAGCGATTCCCGTGCGTCGGTGACGTACGCGGCCGCGGGCTGATGGTCGGCGTGGAACTGGTCGGTCCGGAGGGGGCTCCGGCCGGCTCCACCCCGCGGCCGGCCGCCCCCGCACTCGCCGCCGCGGTACGGAGGGAGTGCCTGCGGCGCGGCCTCATCGTGGGACTCGGCGGGCACCATGCCGCCGTCGTACGTCTGCTGCCGCCCCTGACGATCACGGACGAGCAGGTGGACGCGGTGCTCGACCGGCTGGTGGACGCGGTGGCGGCCGTGTGCTCGACTCATCCCTCGACTGAAGGTGACTGAGGTAACTGAAGGGACTGAGGTGACTGAAGGTGACCCGATGTGACCGCGGTGACTGAAGGAGTGTGACCGTGTCTTCCGACACCCAGGACAATGCGCAGGACAACGAGGACACGCTCGATCTCCGTCTGACCGAGGACTTCCTGTCCTTGCTCGGCCGGGAGGACGAGTGCCAGGACCGGGGCGCCGGGGTGTCCGGTCCGGAGCCGGCGGGGGACCTGCTCGACCACCTCGCCGACTGGGGTCCGGCCGTGACCCCGATGGGCCCGCTGCACCTGAGGCCCGTACGGGTCGAGCGCGACGTGCCCCTGATCGCGCGCTGGATGAACGACCCCGCGGTAGCTGTTTTCTGGCAGCTCGCCGGGCCCGGATCCGTGACCGAACGGCACCTGCGCCGCCAGTTCGACGGGGACGGGCGCAGCGTGCCCTGCCTGGGCGTGCTGGACGGCACCCCCATGAGCTACTGGGAGGTCTACCGCGCGGATCTGCACCCCGTCGCCCGGCACTATCCGGCCCGGCCGCACGACACCGGCGTCCACCTCCTCATCGGCGGTGTCGCCGACCGGGGGCGGGGAACCGGCTCCGTCCTGCTCCGGGCCGTCGCGGACCTCGTTCTCGCCAGGCGGCCCTCCTGCGCGCGCGTCGTCGCCGGACCCGACCTCCGCAACACGCCCTACGTCTCCGCCTTCCTGAGCGCGGGCTTCCGGCTGTCCGCCGAACTCGACCTGACCGACCGGCGAGCCGCCCTCATGGTCCGGGACCGGGCACTGCGCGATGTGCTGTGACGCCGCCCGCCGCGTGCCCGCCGGCGCCGCTCGTCCCCCGACCGTCGACGCCGGCCCGCAGCCGCCCGTCCTGATCACACCGCCCGTTCCCGCCTCGACCGCACGGTTGTCAGTGCCGGGCCGTAGGGTGGTCGCGCTATGACGAAGCCCTCACTTCCCGAACTCCTGCATGCTGCCGTCGCCGCTGTCGGCGGCACGGAGCGCCCCGGCCAGGTGACCATGGCCGAAGCCGTCGCGGAGGCGATCGACGACGGCTCCCACCTGCTGGTCCAGGCGGGCACCGGCACCGGAAAGTCGCTCGGCTACCTGGTGCCCGCGCTGGCGCACGGGGAGCCCGTGGTCGTGGCGACGGCCACCCTGGCGCTGCAACGGCAGCTCGTGGAGCGGGACCTGCCGCGTACGGTCGACGCGCTGCACCCGCTGCTGCGCCGCCGCCCGGAGTTCGCGATGCTGAAGGGCCGGTCGAACTACCTGTGCCTGCACCGACTGCACGAGGGGGTGCCGCAGGACGAGGAGGAGGGACTCTTCGACCAGTTCGAGGCGGCCGCCCCCACCAGCAGGCCGGGCCAGGACCTCGTGCGGCTGCGCGACTGGTCCCAGGAGACCGAGACGGGTGACCGCGACGACCTCACCCCGGGCGTCTCCGACCGGGCCTGGTCCCAGGTGTCGGTGTCCTCCCGCGAGTGCCTCGGCGCGTCGAAGTGCGCGTACGGCGCCGAGTGCTTCGCCGAGATGGCACGCGAGCGCGCCAAGCTGGCCGAGGTCGTCGTCACCAACCACGCCCTGCTCGCCATCGACGCCATCGAGGGCGCCCCCGTGCTGCCGCAGCACGAGGTGCTGATCGTCGACGAGGGGCACGAGCTGGTCTCCCGGGTCACGGGCGTGGCCACGGGGGAGCTCACCCCGGGCCAGGTGAACCGCGCGGTGCGCCGCGCGGCCAAGCTCGTCAACGAGAAGATCGCCGACCAGCTCCAGACCGCCGCCGAGGGCTTCGAGCGGCTCATGGAGCTCGCCCTGCCGGGCCGGCTGGAGGAGATCCCGGAGGACCTCGGCTATGCGCTGATGGCGCTCCGGGACGCCGCCCGTGCGGTGATCTCGGCACTCGGCAGCACCCGCGACAAGTCCGTCCAGGACGAGGACGCGGTACGCAAGCAGGCGCTGGCGTCCGTGGAGAACGTGCACGACGTGGCGGAGCGGATCAGCAACGGCTCCGAGTGGGACGTCGTCTGGTACGAGCGCCACGACCGCTTCGGGGCGTCGCTGCGCGTCGCGCCGATGTCGGTGTCGGGTCTCCTCAGGGAGAAGCTCTTCACGGACCGCTCGGTGATCCTCACCTCGGCGACGCTGAAGCTCGGCGGCGACTTCAACGGGGTGGGTGCCTCCCTGGGCCTCGCCCCGGAGGGCACCCAGGGCGAGGACGTCCCGCAGTGGAAGGGCGTCGACGTCGGCTCACCGTACGACTACCGCAAGCAGGGCATCCTCTACGTCGCCAAGCACCTGTCACGTCCCGCGCGGGACGGCGACCGCGCGGACATGCTGGACGAGCTCACCGAGCTGATCCAGGCGGCGGGCGGACGCACCCTCGGTCTGTTCTCCTCGATGCGGGCGGCCCAGCTGGCGGCCGAGGAGCTGCGCACCCGCATCCCCGAGTACCCGGTTCTCCTGCAGGGCGAGGAGACGCTCGGCGAGCTGATCAAGAACTTCGCGGCGGACCCGAAGACCTGCCTCTTCGGGACGCTCTCCCTCTGGCAGGGCGTCGATGTGCCAGGACCGAGCTGCCAGCTCGTCGTCATGGACAAGATTCCCTTCCCGCGTCCCGACGACCCGCTGATGAGCGCCCGCCAGAAGGCCGTCGAGGAGGCGGGGGGCAATGGCTTCATGGCCGTGGCCGCCACCCACGCCGCCCTGCTGATGGCCCAGGGCGCCGGCCGTCTCGTCCGGGCGTCCGGGGACCGCGGTGTGGTCGCCGTGCTCGACCAGCGGCTGGCGACGGCCCGGTACGGAAGCTATCTGAAGGCGTCGCTGCCCGACTTCTGGTACACGACGGACCGCAACCAGGTGCGCCGGTCGCTCGCCGCCATCGACAAGGCGGCGCAGGCGGCGGAAGCGGCGGAGGCTTAGACAGAACGACGGCCGGTTACGCTCCGTCCCGGACGGGACGGAGCGTAACCGGCCGCTCAAGCGCTACGGGAGCCGGGGTGCCCGGGGGTCCTGCGAGGTGGACAGCACAGGACCCCGGAACCGGCGCAGGGGGTTCCGGGGCCCGGATCGGGGGCGGTGTGTTCTCGCCCGGGGCTCACACCCGCCGCAGTACGGCCACCACCTTGCCGAGGATGGTCGCGTCGTCGCCGGGAATCGGTTCGTAGGCCGCGTTGTGCGGGAGGAGCCAGACGTGGCCGTCCTCGCGCTTGAAGCGCTTCACGGTGGCCTCGCCGTCGAGCATCGCGGCCACGATGTCGCCGTTCTCGGCGACGGGCTGGCGGCGGACCGTCACCCAGTCCCCGTCACAGATCGCGGCCTCGATCATCGAGTCACCGACGACCTTCAGCACGAAGAGCTCACCGTCGCCGACGAGCTGACGCGGGAGGGGGAAGACGTCCTCGACGGACTCCTCGGCGAGGATCGGGCCGCCGGCGGCGATCCGGCCGACGAGCGGGACGTACGACGCGGCCGGCTTGCCCGCGGTGTCCGTGGGCTGCGCCGTCGTCTGGTCGGAGCCGCGCACCTCGTACGCGCGCGGCCGGTGCGGGTCGCGCCGCAGGAAGCCCTTGCGCTCCAGGGCCATCAGCTGGTGCGCCACCGACGAGGTGCTGGACAGCCCGACCGCCTGACCGATCTCGCGCATCGACGGCGGGTAGCCGCGCCGCTGCACGGAGTCCCTGATGACCTCGATGACGCGACGCTGCCGATCCGTGAGCCCCGAGCTGTCGGCCCGGATGCCGGGAGGTCGGCCGGGCAGGGACCTCTTCGGTCCCTCCTGGGTCGTGGCTTCGTTGATCGCGTGCACCTGGTCGTAACCGCCCCGGGAACGGTCCTGGGTGGTGATGGTGGCGCTGGCGCTGTCTGCGGTGGTGGTCACGTCGTCGGCCCCTCTCGATGTTCTCCCGTGCTGGACAACGGTAGAGGCTTTCGAAAGGTTGCGCCAAACACACGTTCGAGTGAAAAAGTGCCGATCGCCTGACGCGATCGCGGGTCAGGGTGTAAGGCGCTGCCCGGCGGGCAGAGAGGTCACTGCGTGTACTCTTCACCGCCGGGACGGGGCCCTGTGTGCCCCCCGCCGCCGCGCGCCCCAGTCTGCCATCCGGTGCCCTCGCGCGCGTGCGCCGGCTCCTCCGTGCGGCCCTGTCCGTGCCGCGCTCGCCGTAGCCGCGCCCGCCTCCGCGGGAAACGTCCGGGACGTCGCGGCCGGGCGCACTCCGAGGCATATGCCGATACGTGTGCGACACGCGCGGCGTGGGCGGTTTTTCGCGCCGATCCCTACATGTAGTGCTTGGATTGCGGGAGCGACCCAGAAGTTGTGGTCCCCCTGGTCTCCGGGCCCACGGGGATCGCCTATGCTGGGGGCTGCTTCGCGGGGCTCCAGTGGCCCGGCGAGGCTGTTGAGTCTGCTGTGGAGGAGGGTTCGGAGTCCCATGCACTGCCCCTTCTGCAGGCACCCCGACAGCCGTGTCGTCGACTCCCGTACGACCGATGACGGCACGTCGATCCGCAGGCGCCGCCAGTGTCCCGACTGCACCCGTCGCTTCACGACGGTGGAGACGTGCTCACTGATGGTGATCAAGCGGTCCGGCGTCACGGAGCCCTTCAGCCGCACCAAGGTGATCAATGGCGTGCGCAAGGCATGCCAGGGGCGTCCCGTCACCGAGGACGCGCTCGCCCAGCTCGGCCAGCGGGTCGAGGAACAGGTGCGCGCCACCGGCAGTGCCGAGCTGACCACCCACGACGTGGGACTGGCCATACTCGGCCCGTTGCAGGAGCTCGACCTCGTGGCCTATCTGAGGTTCGCCTCGGTCTACCGGGCGTTCGGCTCGCTGGAGGACTTCGAGGCCGCCATCGCGGAACTCAGGGAAGAGCGGGACAAGCGCTCGGCCGCGGACGACGAGGACGGCAAGGGTGCCGCCGCGGAGTGCGCGGAGCCCGCGCACGGGCCCGGGAGGACCGGACAGGTCCCCGTGCCCGCCCGCACCGCCGACTGACCGGCGGGCCGCCCGGCCGGGCCGTCCAGGCCCCGGCGACGGGCGACGATCAAGACCTGTCGCGGATGATTGAGCGGCGCCGCGACATATGACAGGAACACCGTGCCACGGAAACAAAGTGGCACTTCAGGGCGTTTTAGCCCGATACAGGGAGGCGGCATGACAGAGACGGCGAGCGGTCCGGCAGCACGAGGTTCCCGCGCGAAGGGCACCAAGGCCACCAAGGGACTGCGTATCGAGCGGATCCACACGACCCCCGGCGTGCATCCGTACGACGAGGTCGAGTGGGCGAGCCGTGACGTCGTCATGACCAACTGGCGCGACGGCTCGGTCAACTTCGAGCAGCGTGGCGTCGAGTTCCCCGAGTTCTGGTCGGTGAACGCGGTCAACATCGTCACCAGTAAGTACTTCCGCGGTGCCGTCGGTACGCCGCAGCGCGAGGTGAGCCTCAAGCAGCTCATCGACCGCATCGTGAAGACGTACCGGAAGGCCGGTGAGGACTACAAGTACTTCGCCTCGCCCGCCGACGCCGAGATCTTCGAGCACGAGCTGGCGTACGCCCTCCTGCACCAGATCTTCAGCTTCAACAGCCCGGTCTGGTTCAACGTCGGAACCCCGCAGCCCCAGCAGGTCTCCGCCTGCTTCATCCTGTCCGTCGACGACTCCATGGAGTCGATCCTCGACTGGTACAAGGAAGAGGGCATGATCTTCAAGGGCGGCTCCGGCGCCGGCCTGAACCTGTCCCGCATCCGCTCCTCCAAGGAGCTGCTCTCCTCCGGCGGCAACGCCTCCGGCCCCGTCTCCTTCATGCGCGGCGCCGACGCCTCCGCCGGCACCATCAAGTCCGGTGGTGCCACCCGCCGCGCCGCCAAGATGGTCATCCTCGACGTCGACCACCCGGACATCGAGGACTTCATCGAGACGAAGGTCAAGGAGGAGGAGAAGATCCGCGCCCTCCGTGACGCGGGCTTCGACATGGACCTGGGCGGCGACGACATCACGTCCGTCCAGTACCAGAACGCCAACAACTCGGTCCGGGTCAACGACACCTTCATGAAGGCCGTCGAGTCCGGCGGCAAGTTCGGCCTGACGTCCCGCATGACCGGCGAGGTCATCGAGGAGGTCGAGGCCAGGGCCCTGTTCCGCAAGATGGCCGAGGCCGCCTGGGCCTGCGCCGACCCGGGCATCCAGTACGACGACACGATCAACCACTGGCACACGTGCCCGGAGTCCGGCCGTATCAACGGCTCGAACCCGTGCAGCGAGTACATGCACCTGGACAACACGTCCTGCAACCTCGCCTCGCTGAACCTGATGAAGTTCCTGAAGGACGACGGCAAGGGCAACCAGTCCTTCGAGGCCGAGCGCTTCCAGAAGGTCGTCGAGCTGGTCATCACGGCGATGGACATCTCCATCTGCTTCGCCGACTTCCCGACCGAGAAGATCGGTGAGAACACCCGCGCCTTCCGCCAGCTCGGCATCGGCTACGCCAACCTCGGCGCCCTGCTGATGGCGACCGGCCACGCGTACGACTCCGACGGCGGCCGTGCCCTCGCCGGTGCCATCACCTCCCTGATGACCGGCACCTCCTACCGCCGCTCCGCCGAGCTCGCCGCGGTCGTCGGCCCGTACGACGGCTACGCCCTGAACGCCCAGCCGCACCTGCGCGTGATGAAGCAGCACGCCGACGAGAACGAGAAGGCCGTCCGCATGGACGACCTGGACACCCCGGTCTGGGCCGCCGCCACGGAGGCCTGGCAGGACGTGCTCCGCCTCGGCGAGAAGAACGGCTTCCGCAACGCCCAGGCGTCCGTCATCGCCCCGACCGGCACCATCGGTCTGGCGATGTCCTGCGACACCACCGGCCTGGAGCCCGACCTCGCGCTGGTCAAGTTCAAGAAGCTGGTCGGCGGCGGCTCGATGCAGATCGTCAACGGCACCGTCCCGCAGGCCCTGCGCCGCCTGGGCTACCAGGAGGAGCAGATCGAGGCGATCGTCGCCCACATCGCCGAGAACGGCAACGTGATCGACGCCCCGGCCCTCAAGCAGGAGCACTACGAGGTGTTCGACTGCGCGATGGGCGAGCGCGCCATCTCCCCGATGGGCCACGTGCGCATGATGGCCGCGATCCAGCCGTGGATCTCCGGCGCCCTGTCCAAGACGGTCAACATGCCGGAGTCGGCGACCGTCGAGGAGGTCGAGGAGATCTACTTCGAGGCATGGAAGATGGGCGTCAAGGCGCTCGCCATCTACCGCGACAACTGCAAGGTCGGCCAGCCGCTCTCCGCGAAGAAGAAGGACGAGAAGGAGAAGATCGCGGAGAAGGCGGAGGAGACGATCCGCGAGACGGTCGAGAAGGTCGTCGAGTACCGCCCGGTCCGCAAGCGCCTCCCGAAGGGACGTCCCGGCATCACCACGTCGTTCACCGTCGGCGGCGCCGAGGGCTACATGACCGCCAACTCCTACCCGGACGACGGCCTCGGCGAGGTCTTCCTGAAGATGTCGAAGCAGGGCTCCACGCTCGCGGGCATGATGGACGCCTTCTCCATCGCCGTCTCGGTGGGCCTCCAGTACGGTGTGCCGCTGGAGACGTACGTCTCGAAGTTCACGAACATGCGCTTCGAGCCGGCCGGCATGACGGACGACCCGGACGTGCGGATGGCGCAGTCGATCGTCGACTACATCTTCCGCCGCCTGGCGCTCGACTTCCTGCCCTTCGAGACCCGCTCCGCGCTCGGCATCCACTCCGCCGAGGAGCGCCAGCGCCACCTCGAGACCGGTTCGTACGAGCCGGCGGAGGAGGAGGTCGACGTCGAGGGCCTCGCCCAGTCCGCGCCCCGCGCGCAGGAGCTGAAGGCCGTCACCACGCCGAAGGCCGAGGACGAGGGGGTCAGGCCCGCCCCGAAGCAGGCCCACACCAGCGCCGAGCTGGTGGAGATGCAGCTGGGTATCCAGGCGGACGCCCCGCTCTGCTTCTCCTGCGGCACGAAGATGCAGCGGGCCGGTTCCTGCTACATCTGCGAGGGCTGCGGCTCGACCAGCGGCTGCAGCTGATCCGACACGCCGGAGGGCGGTACGGCCCACAGCCGTATCGCCCTCCGGCGGTCGCGGGCGGGCTCAGGGCTGCCGGGGAGCGCCCATGATCCGGGCGAAGGACGCGGGGTCCGCGTCGTACCCCTGGAGGTCGGGGCGGAAGCTCCACACGCCGGCGTCGTCGCGCACGAACTCCGCCACGGTCGCGGCCGTCGCCCCGCGCGCGTCGCCGAAGTCGTGCTCGTCCATGACGTCGTAGCCCTCGCGTATGCGCAGCGCGGGGTGCTGGATGTCGGCGAACGTCTTCTTGCCGTTCTGCTGCTGGATGGCGACACCGACCACCACGCGCGCGTAACGCGGGGCGAGCCGGTCCAGCTCCAGGACCATGACCTCGTCCCAGCCGAAGCCCTGACCGGTCTTGCTGTCCCGGCCCAGGGTGATGGTGCCGTCGGGGGAGCGGCTGTCGAAACTCACCACGTAGTCGGGGTCTCCGTGCGGGGCCGATGCCAGGTAGGTCGCGGCCAGGAGATCCAGGTCCACGGACGGCTGTCCCAGCGGACTGGGGTCCCACTTCACCGACACCTCGACCTTGCGAATGCCCTTGTTGAGGCCCTTCACCGGATCTCCCTCCCTTTGTCACGGTGTGTCTGTCACCTGAACTGACGTGCAGTCCAAGCCAGTTGCCCATCCTCGCACGCGCGCGCGACGTGTGCGCCGATGCGCCGCGACAGCGCGTGACCGGCGCCACGTCCTGTGGCCTTACCATGGCGCGGTGCTGGTCAAGTGGACACGCTGCACCGTGATGGACCGCCGGGGGTTCGAACGGGGGCAGCGGAAGTGGGCGGGGCTTCCGGGGGAGCCGGGTTTCCGAGGGCAGGGCGGTGGCTGGAGCCGGGTGCGCCCGGGTGTGGCCCACGTCTTCTCGTTCTGGGAGAACCGCACCTTCTACGACTCCTTCATGGCGCGCTCCCACGACCGGCTCGCCGCCTCGCAGTCGGGCACCTTCAAGAACCAGCAGGCCAAGCTGTTCGACCACCGCTTCGACGTGAAGACCGGCTTCGAACCGCGTTTCACGGACGCCGATCTGGTGCGGGTGGCGCACTGCCGGGTGCACGAGGAGCGCGCCGAGCACTTCGCGCTGATGCAGGAGAAGGTCTGGAACCCCGCGATGGCCGGCTCGCCCGGCATGCTCCGCGGTCTGTTCGGCGAGGCGCCCGGGCACGAGTTCCTGATCCTGTCCATGTGGCAGTCGGCCGCCGAGCACGGCAAGTACCGCGCCGAGCGCGTCGAACGGCTCGCGCTGAGAACCCAGGTGGAGGCGGACGTCGCGGCGCTGGCGGGCGACATCGTGGAGCTGGAGCCCGGCTGGACGGTATGAGGTCCGCGGTGCGGCGCACTCTCCGGACGCGCGGGAGCCGTGTGACCTAGACCGTATGAGGCCCGCACTGGTGCTCGATCGGCGGTCACCCGATCTAGGGTTTCGGCATGGCACGACCACGGCGCATCGTCCTTGTCCGGCACGGCGAGTCGGAGGGCAACGCCGACGACACGGTGTACGAACGCGAACCCGACCACGCGCTGGCGCTCACCGAGCGGGGCCGGCTGCAGGCGGAGGAGACGGGCGAACGGCTCCGCCGGCTGTTCGGCCGGGAGCACGTCAGCGTGTACGTCTCCCCGTACCGGCGCACCCACGAGACCTTCCGGGCCTTCCGGCTCGACCCCGGGCTGGTGCGCGTCCGCGAGGAGCCGCGGCTGCGCGAACAGGACTGGGGCAACTGGCAGGACCGCGACGACGTACGGCTGCAGAAGGCGTACCGGGACGCCTATGGGCACTTCTTCTACCGCTTCGCGCAGGGCGAGTCCGGGGCCGACGTGTACGACCGGGTCGGCGGCTTCCTGGAGAGCCTGTTCCGCAGCTTCGAGAACCCCGACCACCCGCCGAACGTGCTCCTGGTGACCCACGGCCTGGCCATGCGGCTGTTCTGCATGCGCTGGTTCCACTGGTCGGTCGCGGAGTTCGAGTCGCTGTCCAACCCGGGGAACGGGGAGACGCGGATGCTCGTACTGGGCGAGGACGGCAGGTACACGCTCGACCGTCCCTTCGAACGCTGGCGGGAACCGCAGTCGTACGGCGCCACCGGATAGGGTGGCGGCACGACGGGCGGTCACTTAGAGTGGCGGGGCGATGACCGCTCACTCCTTCCGCTCGCCTCGCTCGCGCGGCTCCTCTCGCGCCCCCCGCCCGTCTCACTCCTCTCGCTCGTCCGACTCCTCGCACTCCGCCACCGGCCGGCGTCTGGAGCGGGCCCTGGCGAGCCTGCGCGGACTCTCGGTCGGTGACGCGCTGGGCTCGCAGTTCTTCGTCCCCGATAACATCCCGCTGCTCCGGCGCCGCGCGACGCCGTCCGGCCCCTGGCAGTGGACGGACGACACGGAGATGGCCTGCTCCGTGGTGGCCGTCCTCGCGGACCGGCACCGGATCGACCAGGACGAACTGGCCCGTTCCTTCGCTGAGCACCACGACTTCGACCGTGGGTACGGGCCCGCCGTGAACCGGCTGCTGCGGCTGGTCCGGGAAGGCGGTGACTGGCGGCGGCTGGCGTCCGGGCTGTTCGACGGACGGGGGTCCTGGGGCAACGGTGCCGCGATGCGGATCGCCCCTCTGGGCGCCTGGTACGCGGACGACCCCGAGCAGGCGACGCACCAGGCGGAGATCTCGGCGTACCCCACCCACCAGCACCGCGAGGCCGTGGCCGGCGCCATGGCCGTCGCGGCGGCCGCCGCCTTGGCGGCCGGTCCGGCGGGACCGCCGAACGCCGGGGAACTGCTCGACGGGGTCGTCGCGCTGGTGCCGAAGAGCGCCGTCGCCGCCGGACTGCGCCGCGCCCGCGACATGCTCGACTACGAGGACGCGGGTACGGTCGCGGCCGTCCTGGGCTGCGGGCGGCGCACGTCGGCGCACGACACCGTGCCGTTCGCGCTCTGGTCGGCTGCGCGGGCCCTCGGCGACTACGAGCGGGCGTTCTGGACGACGGCCCAGGCCGGCGGTGATGTCGACACGACCTGCGCCATCGTCGGCGGGATCGTCGCCTCCGGAGGGGCGGGTGCGCCGCCCGAGGAGTGGGCACGGCAGACGGAGGAACTGCCGGAGTGGGTACCGGGACGTTAGCGCGGTCCTTCCCGTTCGCGCACCCGCCGATCGCCGACGGATGCGGCACCGCCGGGCCCGGTACGGTCCGACGCGGCGAACAGCCATGTCGTGCTGCTCTTCTCGGCGCTCTTCAGTCCCTGACGGGTCGTGATGGGGAGCTGCTCAAGGGTGTGCGCGAGCGAATGAAGGGGGCGATCCGCCCGGGCGCTCGGCGGAGGCGCCGAGGAGGTGGCCGGGCGTCCGGTGCGACCCCCGCGGGTACTCGAAGGCGCCAGGGGTGACCGGGGTGTCGTGCGGGATTCGGGGCGGCGTAGGCTAAGGGCGTCATGCCGTACGAACCGCCTACCCACACCGTCGAGCGCTCCCTTCGCGCCACGACCGGAGCCAAGGTCATTGCCGGTGTCGACGAGGTGGGTCGCGGCGCGTGGGCCGGTCCCGTCACCGTCTGCGCGGCGGTCACGGGCCTGCGTCGACCGCCGGAGGGCCTCACCGACTCCAAGCTCCTCACGATCAAGAGGCGCACCGAGCTGGCCGAGACCCTGCGCAAGTGGGTGACCTCGTACGCCCTGGGACACGCCTCCCCCGAGGAGATCGACGAGCTGGGTATGACGGCCGCCCTGCGGCTCGCCGCCCAGCGTGCGCTGGACGCTCTGCCGGTGCGGCCCGACGCGGTGATCCTCGACGGGAAGCACGACTACCTGGGAGCACCCTGGCGGGTACGTACGGTGATCAAGGGGGACCAGTCGTGCGTGGCTGTCGCGGCCGCGTCGGTGATCGCCAAGGTCCAGCGCGACAAAATGATGGCCGAACTGGCCGTCGAACATGCACACTTCGGTTTTGCGGCCAACGCCGGGTATCCGTCTCCCGTGCACAAGGCCGCGCTGGCGGAGTGGGGTCCCACCCCCTACCACCGGCTGTCGTGGGCGTATCTTGATGCGCTGCCCCAGTGGCGGCATCTCAAGAAGGTCCGCAACTGCGCGGACGGAAGCGTTCCGGAGATCGAAGGCCAACTCGGCTTCGATTTCTAATCGGTTTCGTTCGTACTCATGTGCCACCCGCCGACGCGAGTCGCACCTGCGTTTGATTAACATCAGATCATGCCTCCCGAGGAGCCTCAGATTCACGAGAGTGCCCAGGGTCCGCGCGCCATTCCGGCCGGCGGCCGCGTCGCGCCCACCCCTCGCCCCGTACCCGGTCCCCGCCCCGCGGCCCCGGCGCGTCCCGGTCGTCCGGGGCCTGCCAGGCCGACGCCGGGCCAACGCGCACCGCGCGACACCGCCCCCGCCAAGCCGGGGCCCCAGTCCGCTCCGGCCGCCGCCGCGGCCCCTCCGGCTGCGGCCGCCGCTGCCACCACCCCACAGATCCAGTTGATCCCGGCCCCTCCGGAGGGTGCGCTGGACGCGGCGGAGGAAGCCGTCGACCTGCTGTTCGAGTCGGGCCGTGCTCCCGGGGAGGTGCTCGTCATCACCACCGGCGAGCCGCACCCGTGGGCCGCGCACGAGCTGTCCTTCGGTGAGGCCGCCTACTGGTCGCAGCACGACGCGGGAGACGACGTCTTCTACGTGGACGCCGCTGCCGCCGACCGGGCCCAGCCCCGTCCCGTCGTCGTGGTCGCCGTCAACGGGGGCACCGACGCCGCCGCCGGACAGGCGCTGCCTCTGGCTCTCAAGCGCGCCGGCGCGCTGCTGATCGTCTGCGGGGACCCGCAGCGGATCAACTCGGTGCTGGGCGCGGGGGTCTGAGCGCTTCCCGCGGCAGCCCGCGCGCCCGGTCCTCCTGCGCCCCGCGTCTCCGGTTCCCGTCTTCGGCGTCCTCGCTCGAAGTCGTCCGTACTGGGGCGCGGGGTGTGCCATGGGCCGGTGGGAGTGCGCGCCCGAGAGGGCATGTGGCTGGAAGCCGGCCGCCGGGCGCTCCGTACGGACTCCGTGCCGGGTTGCGCGGTGCCGGTCACGTCCTGTGCTGCGGGTGGCCCGGGCTGCCGGGTCAGCGGGCGGCGGCCCGCCGCAGCATCTCCGACGCGGCACCTCCGGTGCGCGGCGGTGGCGGGGCGGCGGCAAGGGGCTCCGCGGGGGAACCCGCGTGGGGGCGGCGCCCGCCCCGGCCCTCCCCGAGGACCTGCCAGCCCTCACGTGTCAACGTGATGTACGCCCCGCAGCGCAGCCCGTGCAGCGTGCAGGCGTCCCGCAACCCCCACATCCACGCCCCGTCCTCCTCCGTCCAGCGCCCGTCTCCGTCGCGGCAGTAGAGCAGCACCGCCGTGCGTACCGGAGTGCGGCGCCTCAGGTCGTGCGGAATCACCCGGCGCAGCTGGGCGAGCAGCGCGTTGCGGAACAGCCAGCCGTCCGCCGTGGCCGGACGGCGGTCGAACGAGGCGCTCGCCAGCAGCCGTTCGTCCGGGGCGAGAACGGCCACGACCGCGGTGTCCGGCCGGGGCTGGTGGCGTGCGTGCAGTCCGCTGACGACTTCCCGTGGGTTGCGCAGCAGGGGGATACCGGCGGCGGCCCACTCCGCGGGTTCGAGTATGCGGGCCACCGGGTTGGCGGGAGCGGCGTACAGGTCGGTGCTGGTCGACGTGTTCGCCGCCGAGGACGGAGCGATTCCGAAGGTCACGATCCTCCCTTCGGCTACGCGCCCACACTGCGGGCGGGGTGGACATGGGGGCGCGTACCGCGCGGGGCCTTGGTGAGACGCTGGAGGAACCGTGCGGGAGCGGACTTCAATTCTTGCCGTCGAACTTCGTTGCGGCAACGAGCAATCGGTGTTGCTGACTGCTTTCTGGTGATCTGTCGCCTATATCCCTGCGCTGTGGGTTCCAGGGCGATGCGTGAGTTGACCGGGGCCGCCGCCTTTGCGACGGGCCGTCCCTGTACGGGTGCCTCCCTGCGAGCGTTTCCGGACTTCTGCGGCGACGGCCCGCCGCACGGCGGTCACCCGCCGTGCGAGGCATGCCCCAGGACAGTCACCGCCTGTCGGGACGGCATCGGCGGAAGCGGGGGAGGCCGCCGTACGGCGGTCATCCCTGTACGGCCAGCACCAGCGGCAGCACCTCCTGTGCGCCGGCACGTCGCAGCATGCGTGCGGCGACCGCCAGTGTCCAGCCCGTCTCGGTCATGTCGTCCACGAGCAGCACGGGACCGCCGGCCGCCCGCAGGGCCTCGGCGAGGGCGGGCGGCACGGTGAGCGCTCCGTGCAGCGCCTTGAGCCGCTGCGCGCTGTTGCTGCGGGGGACCCGGGCGACCTGGTCGGTGTACTCCAGTGAGCCCAGCAGCGGCAGCCGGCCGATCTCCGCGACGCGAGTGCCCAGGGACCGGACGAGCTGCGGACGGGTGCGCGAGGCCATGGTGACGACACCGGCCGGCCGCGACGGTGCGTCGGGCTGTCCGGACGCCCAGCCGCCCGGCCCCTTCGCCCAGTCGGCCAGCACCCCGATCACGGCCTGGACGACATCGTCCGGCGCGGGGCCGTCCGATGCCTGCGGGGTGAGCATCGGCCGCAGCCGGTTGCCCCAGCCGATGTCGGACAGCCGTCCCAGCGCCCGGCCGGTGGACGCCTGTTCACCCGCGGGGATACGCCCCTTCAGGTCGACGCCCACCGCGGGCAGTCCCGTCGGCCACATCTTCCGGGGTTCGACCTCGACACCCGCGCGCGCGAGCTCACCGTGTGCGGCGGCCAGCGCGGCGGGTGACACGGAGTCCGTGAACCGGGGCTTCGCGCAGTTGTCGCAGCGGCCGCACGGTGCCGCCCCCTCGTCGTCCAGCTGCCTGCGCAGGAACTCCATGCGGCAGTCCGTCGTCGTGACGTAGTCGCGCATCGCCTGCTGCTCGGCCGCGCGCTGCTTGGCGACCCAGGCGTACCGCTCCGTGTCGTACACCCAGGGGACGCCCGTCGAGATCCAACCGCCCTGGACGCGCCGTACCGCACCGTCCACGTCGAGGACCTTGAGCATCGTCTCCAGCCGGGACCGCCGCAGTTCCACCAGCGGTTCCAGGGCGGGCAGCGAGAGCGGCCGCTCCGCGTACGCGAGCACGTCCAGTGTGCGGCGCACCTGCTCCTCCGGAGGGAACGCGATCGAGGCGAAGTACTCCCAGATCGCCTGGTCCTCCTTGCCGGGCAGGAGCAGCACCTCGGCGTGCGCCACGCCACGCCCGGCGCGTCCCACCTGCTGGTAGTACGCGATGGGCGAGGACGGCGAGCCCAGGTGCACCACGAAACCCAGATCCGGCTTGTCGAACCCCATGCCCAGGGCGGACGTGGCGACCAGCGCCTTCACCCGGTTGGCGAGCAGGTCCTCCTCGGCCTGCTCGCGGTCCGCGTTCTCCGTCTTGCCGGTGTACGACGCCACCGCGTGTCCGCTCTGCCGCAGGAACGCGGTGACCTCCTCGGCCGCGGCCACCGTGAGTGTGTACACGATGCCCGAGCCCGGGAGCTCGTCGAGGTGCTCGGCGAGCCAGGCCATGCGGTGGGCGGCGTCGGGCAGCCGGAGCACCCCGAGGCTGAGGCTCTCCCGGTCGAGGGGACCGCGCAGGACGAGTGCGTCCGTCCCGCCGCCGGTGCCCAGCTGTTCGGCCACGTCGGCCGTCACGCGTGCGTTGGCCGTCGCGGTGGTGGCGAGGACCGGGACGCCGGGCGGCAGGTCGGCGAGCATGGTCCGCAGCCGCCGGTAGTCCGGACGGAAGTCGTGACCCCAGTCCGAGATGCAGTGCGCCTCGTCGACCACGAGCAGACCGGTCGCCGCGGCCAGCTCCGGCAGCACCCGGTCGCGGAAGTCGGGGTTGTTCAGGCGCTCGGGGCTCACCAGGAGCACATCGACCTCGCCCGCGGACACCTCGCGCTGGATGGTGTCCCATTCCTCGGTGTTCGAGGAATTGATGGTGCGTGCCCGGATCCCGGCGCGGGCCGCGGCGTCCACCTGGTTGCGCATGAGGGCCAGGAGAGGGGAGACGATGACGGTGGGGCCGGCGCCCCGCTCGCGCAGCAGCGCCGTCGCCACGAAGTAGACCGCGGACTTGCCCCAGCCGGTGCGCTGCACGACCAGCGCTCTGCGCCGGTCGGCGACCAGCGCCTCGATGGCACGCCACTGGTCCTCGCGCAGCCGGGCCGTACCCGCCGGAGCGCCGACGAGTCGGCTCAGTACGGCGTCGGCGGAGGTCCGCAGGTCCTGGCGGTCCGTGAGGGGCAGGTCGTCGTTCGTCATGCCCCCATGCAACCCGATGCCTCGGACATCGTGCGAGTGGGGCCGGGCCGGGCTGTGGACAACTGTTGAGGTGTTCATGACGGCGCGACTGATTTGCTGTGTACATGCAATGACTTATCCACAGGGTCAAGCGGAATCTTGGCATCCGCGAGATGGTCACGGCATGACGAACCACAGCCAAGCGGCCGGTCGCTCCGGCGACGACCACATCAGTGAGCAGAGCGGGCAGGGCATGCGCGGGGCGCCCGGTGGACGCGGTGACCTGCCGGAACGTTCGACGCCGACGCCGCCGGGAGAGGACGGACACGCTCGCGGGCACACAGCTGACGAGAACTCCGGCTCCGTCCCGGAGCGCGAGCGCCTCACGGCGTTCCCGGGCCACGACTCGGCCGACGGGTACGGAGGGCATGGCGCCGCCGCCGGATCGCGCGGCCAGCACCAGGTCACGCTGCGTTCGCCGGCGGAACTGGCCGACGCCTTGCCCTACCTGCTCGGATACCGGCCCGAGGACAGCGTCGTGCTCGTCGCGGTGCACGAGCGGGACGGACGCGGCCGGTTCGGCGGGCGGGCGAGGCTCGGCATCCCGGCTCAGGACGACGACTGGCCCGCCGTGGCCGAGCAGCTGGCACACGGCCTGGTGACGGGCAGTGAGCGCCGGGGCGCCAGGCCGGAGAGCATGGTCGCCTTCTTCTGCCAGGAGCCGCGGCACGGGGAGTCGGGACGGGACGTCATGGAGCGTCTGCGACCGCTGGCACAACTGCTGCGTCTGGCCTGCGGGAGGTTCGAGGTGCCCGTGGTCGAGGCGTTGTGCATCGCCGACGGGCGCTTCTGGTCGTACTGCTGTCCCGGCGACCGCTGCTGTTCGGGCGAGGGCGAGGCGATGGGCCTGCCCGGCACGTCGGTCCTGGCTGCCGCGACGGCCTACGCGGGCCTGCAGGTACGCGGCACCCTGCGGGAGCTGAGGGTCCGGCTCACCCCCTGGGAGAACGCCGCGGCACCGGAGCAGGAGGCCGCGCTCGGCGCCGCCGACTCCGCGCTCCTTCCCCGGCTCCTGCGGGACGAGAGCCGTGCGGAGGTGGCGGAGGAGACACTCGGACTCGCGGGCCGCCTCCTGCGCCGCCTCGCGGACGCCCCACCGGTGCCCGGGACACTCCAGGCGGACCTGCGCGACGACGAACTCGTCGACCAGGAGGAGGCCGCCGCGCTGATCCTCGGCCTGCAGGACCGCACGACGCGCGACCGCGCGGCCGAGTGGATGGAGGGCGAGGAGGCGGGCCCGGCCCTCCGGCTCTGGCGGACCCTCGCGCGCCGCTGTGTCGGCTCGTACGGGGAGCACGCGGCCGCTCCGCTCACCCTCGCGGGCTGGGTCGCATGGTCCTCGGGCGACGAACTCGAGGCGAGGGAGGCACTGGCCATGGCCCTCGCCGCCGACCCCGACTACCTCTTCGCCCGCCTCCTCCACCAGGCCTGCAACGAGGGCCTCGACCCGGAGTCCGTGCGCCGCTGTCTCCGCGCGGAGCGTGAGGACCACGCGGCTCCCGCGGCCGCCGGTCCCGGTCCTCGCGGGCGGAAGGACAGGACCGGCCCGGGCCGTCCGGGCCGTCCGCGCCGGACAAGGACCGAGAAGGGCCCCGGCGCTCGCGCCGCCCGGCGGCCCGCCGCGAGGTCCGGCGCCCGTCGGCGGCCGCACGACAGCGCCCCACCCGCCGGTCAGGGCCCGGGACGCGGCACCGATGCCGCGGGCGGCAAGCCGCCCGGCGGCGCCGTGCAGGGCGCGGACAGGGGAAGCGGTGGCCGTGTCGAGGCGGAGGAGGTGTGAGTGACGGAAGGCGTGAGGACGAAAGCGTGAGGACGAAAGCGTGAGAACGGAAGGCGTGAGCGACGGAAGAGGCGTGAGCACGCTGCCGAGCCCGGTCGGCCTGCCTACCGGTCACCGCCATTCGGTCGGCTTTTCGGATCGGGCCGTGACTCGGCTGAGGCCCCCTCCGTTCACCTGAGTGGCGGAACCCGTGGCGGGTCGCACCGCCGCACCGCCCTCGTTCCACCGCCCTCGTCCCACCGGAGCCCCAGACCCGGCGCCGAGCACACCGCAGGCGCGTCGAGCGCAGGAGAAGTCGACCCCATGTCACTGCTCACCCCGCCCTCCGCCCCCGACGACGACCGTTCGTCCCCCCGCCGCCCGGCCCAGCCCTCCCACGACGACGCTCCATTGCTGCCGAGGAGTGGAGCACTCGACAGCTCCGCAGTGCGCGGAGCGGGGACGGGCGCCCGGCCGGCACCGTACACGAGCGCGGGCCACCGCTCGCGGCGTCCACTCGCAGACCAGACGGACAAGGGCGAGCCGGTCCGGTCCCCCGGCCCGGTCCGGGCGTCGGCCGGCCTTCCGGACGTCTGCCGGCCGTCGCCGGGGCCTCCGAGCCCCAAAGCCCCGGTCATCGGCCGCTCCCCGGGCGACCGCGCGGCACCGCGTCCGCTTCCGGTCCCGGCGCCGCTCCCTCGGCGTCCCACCGACCTGCCACCCGCGCACACCGCGTTGATCTGCGTGGATCTTCCCGGCATGGCGCTCTCCACGGAGCGCGGACAGCTGGCCGGTCAGGGACTGGAGGGCTTCTACCGCGCGGGCCGGCGGCTGCTCTCCCGCTGCCAGTTGCGGGTGGCCGGCCGGGAACCGCTGGCCGTGCAGGCACGGATGGTCGCGGCGGACCGGGCCAGTTTCACGGGGACGCTCCAGGTGTGCGCCGACACCGGTCCCGATCCCGAGATCATGGTCGAGCGCACGCGGTACGCGGACGGTACGGAGCGGATCACCCTGCACAGCTCCGCGCTCCGCGCGCTGCGGCTGCCCGTCGAGGTGGCGCTCGGCACGGACCTCGCGGAGCTGGGCGCCATCGCCTCGGGCCGGGCCGGGCCCGAACTGCCCGCCAGCGTCCACGACTCCGGGCTGCGCTGGTCCTGCCCCTCCGGGCACTCGGCCGTCACCGCCGATCCGCCGCCCGCCGACGCCCTCGCCTCCGCGGGACTGCTGCGCTGGGAGCTCGACCTCCCGCCGGGCGGCACCCGCAGCGTCGAGCTGCGCGTACGACCGGACGGTACGGGACCCGTCAGGGCGGTGGGACGCGGGGCCATGAGTCCGATCGCCCAGCCCGCGGCGGCCGGCGACGACCCCCGGGTCCAGGCCCTGCTGCACACCTGTGTCCAGGACCTCCGCGCGCTCCTGCTGCGCGATCCCGCGGGCCCGTCGGACACCTATCTGGCGGCGGGGGTGCCCTGGCGCTGCGGCATGGCCCCGGCCGACGCGCTCGTCGCCGCCAGGATGACGCTGCCGCTCGGCACCCGGCTGGCCGCGAGCACGCTGCGGACCCTGGCCCGGACCCAACTCGCCGGACCGGGGCGGCGGTCCGGTGCGATCCCCGGGCCGTTGCGGGACGCGGGCCCGTACCTGCCGCCGGCCTGCAGCGGCACGGAGGCCACGCTGCTCTTCCCCGTACTCCTCGCGGAGGCCCGGCGCTGGGGACTTCCGGAGCCGGAGACCGAGGAACTGCTGCCGGCCGCCGAGCACTGCCTGAGATGGCTGCGGAGCACCGTCGCCGAAGGGCCCTACCTGCCCGACCCGCAGCCCGGCGGGCCACAGCGCTGCGAGACCCAGGCGCACGCGCACAGGGCGGCGGTGCTGGGCGCCGATCTCCTGGAGGCGTACGGCAGACCGGGGGGTGACGAACTGCGGGAGTGGGCGCGGGAGCTGCGCGACGCGTTCCGGGAGGACTTCTGGGTCGAGGACCGGGGCGGCGGCAGGCCGGCGGCCGCCCGCACCCCGGACGGACGGCCCGTTCCCCACCTGGGGGCGGCCGCCGTCCACCTCCTCGACACCGGGCTGCTCGGGTCGGGCGCCCCGGCCCCGGGCCTGCTCGACCGGGTACGGACCGAGCAGCTCGCCCGTCTGCTGGGCGGCCCGGCCATGGACTCCGGGTGGGGGCTGCGGACCCTGGGGGCCAAGGACGCGGCGTACAACCCCTTCGGGCATCGCGGGGGTTCCGTGCGCGTGCACGAGACGGCGGTGGCGGTCGCGGGGCTGGCAGCCGCCGGATACGAGAAGGAGGCGAGTGCGCTGCTCCGGGGCGTGCTGGCGGCGGCCGAGACCTTCGGCCACCGGCTGCCCGAGATGTACGCGGGGGAGCAGCGCACGGAAGGCGGCGCCCCCCTGCCCCACCCGGCGGCCTGCCGGCCCGCCGCGACGGCCGCGGCCGCGGGAGTGCTGATGCTGACCTCCCTCGCCGGGATCCGCCCCGACGCCCCGGCGGGAACGGTGACGCTGCGCCCCGTGCGCAGCGCCCCGCTGGGCGAGGTCGGGTTCACCGGACTGCGGGTCGCGGGGGCTCCCTTCTCGGTACGGGTCAGCCGACTCGGCCTGGCGATGGTGGAGGAGGCTGCCGGAAGACTGCAGTTGGGGGTGTGACCTCGGACGATGCACGTGGTGACGCCTCGGTGCCGGCCGCCCGTGGACGGTACCGGGGCCAGGGCCGGACAGGAGCGGGACACCGGGCGGAGCGATCGGCGAAGGGAGTGCTTATCGTCAGGGAGACGACTATGATCGCGGCATGCCCTACGACCCGTCAGCCTTCCCGCCTTTCGCTGTCACCGTGGACCTGGTCGTGCTGACCGTGCGCCGCCATGCCCTGTGTGCGCTGGCGGTGCGGCGGGGTGAGCAGCCGTTCCAGGGGCGGTGGGCGCTGCCCGGCGGGTTCGTACGGTCCGACGAGGACCTGGCGCAGGCCGCCGCGCGTGAGCTGGCCGAGGAGACCGGACTGTGCGCCCACGACCCGTCGGGCCCGGCCCAGGACAACGGCGCGCACCTGGAGCAGCTCGCGACGTACGGCGATCCCGAGCGCGATCCGCGGATGCGCGTCGTCAGTGTGGCCCATCTCGCCCTCGCCCCCGACCTGCCCGCGCCCAGGGCGGGCGGCGACGCCAACAGTGCGCGATGGGCGCCCGTGGGCGAACTGCTGCAGCAGGGCGGTCACGGACGCGACGGCGAGCCGGTCGCCCCGCTCGCGTTCGATCACGCGCGGATTCTGGCGGACGGTGTCGAGCGAGCCCGTTCCAAGATCGAGTACTCCTCACTGGCGACGGCCTTCTGCCCGCCCGAGTTCACCGTCGGCGAGTTGCGTCGCGTCTACGAGGCCGTGTGGGGCGTGGCCCTCGATCCGCGGAACTTCCACCGCAAGGTGACGGGCACGCCCGGCTTCCTCGTGCCGACCGGCGGGACGACCACGCGCCAGGGCGGCCGTCCCGCCCAGCTCTTCCGCGCGGGCGGTGCCACCCTCCTCAACCCGCCGATGCTGCGGCCGGAGGTCTGAGGCCCCTGGTCCGCCCGGTTCCCAACCCGCCGAAGCCACAGCTGGTGTACGAAACCGTGAAAAAAACGGGCAAATCGCGCTATCTTGCTGTGGGTGATCCAGGCCATCGGACTGACCAGCGCCTCCCGCAGGGAGCGTCCGCCCGCCGTCGACAACGTCTCCCTCGAAGCGTGCCCCGGCCGTGTCACGGCGCTCCTCGGAGCCCCGGGCGCGGGCAAGACGACAACGCTGAGACTCATGCTCGAACTCCAACGGGGCCGCGGCATCACCTACTTCGCGGGGCGCCCGCTGCACCGCGTCGAGCACCCGCCGCGTGAGGTCGGCGCGGTCCTCGGTGACGTACCCGGTCATCCGGCCCGCACGGTCCGCGGCCACCTCCGCCTGCTGTGCGCCGCTGTCGGCGTGCCCGGGCGGCGGGCGGACGAAGTCCTGGAGGCCGTGGGCCTCGTCAGCCTGCGCGACACCCGCCTCGGCGCCCTCCCGCACGGCATCGACCGCCGCCTCGGCGTCGCGTGCGCGCTGCTGGCCGACCCGCACACCCTCGTCCTCGACGCCCCCGCCCACGGACTGCCCGTCCGGGAGCGCCGCTGGCTGCACGGGACGCTGCGCGCCCACGCGGCCCAGGGCGGCACCGTGCTGTTCACCACCCGCGACGCCAAGGAGGCGGCCCGGCACGCCGACCACGTGATCACCCTGGACAGCGGCCGGCTCGTCGCCGACCAGCCGGCGGCCGACTTCGCCCGCATCCGCC
This sequence comes from Streptomyces ruber, assembly GCF_014648075.1. Lineage (GTDB taxonomy): Bacteria > Actinomycetota > Actinomycetes > Streptomycetales > Streptomycetaceae > Streptomyces > Streptomyces ruber. Next base: position 80,823 of record NZ_BMQK01000002.1, read on the forward strand.
TCCGCCCCCGTGTCGCCGTCCGCAGCCCGCACGCCGCCCGGCTCGCGGCGCTGCTGGCCAAGGAGGCCCGCGACGCGCGCCGCCCGGTCGAGGTCGTGCGCGAGGACGGCAACCGGCTCTCGGTCTACGGCACCGCCTGCGCCGACGTCGGAGAGACCGCGTTCCGGCACGGCATCCTGGTCCACCGACTCACCGAGGAGACGGGCGACATGGGGCCGACAACGGCAGACGACGCCCGGCCCTCGGGCGCCCCGGCGTCCGCCGCGCCGACGCCGGGCGACCGGGCCGAACCGGTGCCCGCCGCCGCTCCGCACGCGGCACGTGCCGAGGCGTCCGCCACCGTGACACCACCCCCGGCCGCCACCGAGCCCTCGCACGCGCCAGTGACGGAAGCCTCGGCGGACCGCGCGGCGACACCGGTTTCCCGGACGGCGGCGGCACCGCCGACGACGGCGGCTCCGGCGGCGGCCGGCGACCAGCCCCCGCTCGCCCCGCTCCCTCCGCTTCCCCCACCCATCACCGTCCGCCCCGCCCGGGCCCCCACGTATCCCCTCCGCTACGAGCTGCGCCGCGCCGCCGGGACCGGTGCCGGCCGGCGCACCGTGGTCGCCGCACTGGCCGGCTCCGTGCTGCTCTCCCTCGTCCTCGCGCGCATCGGGCACACTCCGGGCCCCAGCCTCCTCGTCGCCTGGCCGCAGGAGCTGCCCCTGCCGCCCGCGGCGCTCGGCGCCGGGCTGCTCGGGGCGCTCGCGTTCGGTGAGGAGTTCCGGCACCCCGTCCTGGCCGCCGACCGCGGCGCCGTTCCCCGCCGTCCGGGACTGCTCATCGCGAAACTGGCCGTCGCCGCGGCCACCGCGGTGCTCCTGGCCGTGCTCACGGTGGGCTGTGATCTCGAAGCGCTCCACCTGCTGTACGGGCGGGAGGTCGGGGGTGTGCCCGCGGACTGGCCGTCCGCGGTGACGAGTTGGATCGGCCTCGTCGTCGGGTGCTCCTGGGCCGGGGTGCTGGCCGCCGGGATCTTCCGGTCCACCTCCGCGGGGCTGGCCGCGGTGCTCTCGGTGCCCGTTCTCGTCGTACCCCTCGTGCACACGGTGCAGGGGGCGGGCGCACGGATCGCGGCGGGGCTCTCGGCACAGCTGCGTGAGCTGGCCCCGGTGCGCCTGGTGCGCGCGGTGCGGTGGCCGTTCGGAGGGGAGGAGTACCTGACCGCCGCGGCCCGGGCGGTCGGCCAACCCGTGGGCGGAGCACTGCTGTTGTCGCTGGCCGGGCTGCTCGGCGCATACCTGCTCACGACCCTGCGCGGCGGGGCCCGATGACTGCTGTCGGCGCTCTTCCGTCGCCGCCCTATGCACAACTCCACGGAGAACGCCCATTTCTTTCCGATAAGGCGTCAATTGCGATGGGGTGAGCGATCACCCTTTCGTGTGCTTTTCACCAAAGCCCTCAAGGCAGTTGAGGGCGGCGCCGACAAAGGATGCGTGAGTACCCTTGCGCACACCATGATGACCGCCGCCCGCTCCGCCGACTCCGGCCTGGCCGGCCCGGGCGAACTCGACCGCTACTCCTACACCGAAGCGCCCGGCGCCGACCGCGTCGGCGCCCCGGCCTGGGAAGGCTCCGACCCCGAGCTGGGACGCGTCGGCCGGCGCGCAGCCGGCAGCCGCGGACGCGGACTGCACGGCCAACTCGTCCAGCAGCTCGGACAGATGATCGTCTCCGGCGATCTCGGCGCGGACCGCCCGCTCGTCCCCGAGGAGATCGGACAGCGGTTCGAGGTCTCCCGCACCGTCGTCCGCGAGTCGCTCCGCGTCCTGGAGGCGAAGGGGCTGGTCAGCGCCCGCCCCAACGTCGGCACTCGGGTGCGCCCGGTCAGCGACTGGAACCTCCTCGACCCGGACATCATCGAGTGGCGCGCCTTCGGGCCGCAGCGCGACGACCAGCGGCGCGAGCTGAACGAGCTGCGCTGGACGATCGAACCCCTCGCCGCGCGCCTGGCCGCCGGGCACGGACGCGAGGAGGTCCAGCAGCGGCTCGGCGACATGGTCGAGATCATGGGTCACGCCATGGGGCAGGGCGACGCGCTCACCTTCTCGCGGGCGGACGCCGAGTTCCACTCCCTGCTCATCCAGGTCGCGGGCAACCGCATGCTGGAGCACCTCTCCGGCATCGTCTCGGCCGCCCTGCAGGTCTCCGGCGGCCCGGTCACCGGTTGTGACCGGCCCAACGAGAACTCGCTGGCGCACCACGCACGGATCGTCGACGGCCTCGCCGCGGGCGACGGCGCGGCGGCCGAGGCGGCGATGCGCCAACTGCTCACGGTCCACCCCGAGGTGGAGCGCGTGGTCCCCGCGCCGCGCGAGCACTGACCGCGCACCGGGGGCGGCACGGTCGTCGGGTGCGGGTCCTCTCCCTGAAGCACCCGGCTGCGTCGCCTTCCGCCGTCGGGCTCCATCGGCTCCCCCGGGGAACCGGCGGGGTCCGACGGCGGAAGGGGCGGTGAACACACCGGGTACGCGCCCATGAGGGTCCCGACTGGCAACCTTTGATCGGGTTCAGGTGCATATGGGCGTCTACGGGGTGTGACTCGGGCCACGCAGATTGGGCGTAACGCTCCTCGGAACAGTGCGATGACCTAAGAGGTGACAGCCGAGAAGGGAATACGGACGCCGCTCATGGCGCTGTGCTCTTGTCGGCCCCCGCCTGCGCCGTCGGCCCATCCTCAGTCGGCGGTCGTCGGCTCCTGTTCGCAGTGGACGGGGCCGGAAGCCGTTTTCCAACGTTCCGAGAGGTTGTTCGTGTCGGCCAGCACATCCCGTACGCTCCCGCCGGAGATCGCCGAGTCCGTCTCTGTCATGGCGCTCATTGAGCGGGGAAAGGCTGAGGGGCAGATCGCCGGCGACGACGTGCGTCGGGCCTTCGAAGCTGACCAGATCCCGGCCACTCAGTGGAAGAACGTACTGCGCAGCCTCAACCAGATCCTCGAGGAAGAGGGTGTGACGCTGATGGTCAGTGCGGCGGAGCCCAAGCGCACCCGCAAGAGCGTCGCAGCGAAGAGTCCGGCCAAGCGCACCGCCACCAAGACCGTGGCGGCGAAGACGGTGACCGCCAAGAAGGCCACTGCCACCGCCGCCCCGGCGGCCTCCCCGGCCGACGATCCCACCGAGGGCGCCGCACCCGCCAAGAAGGCCGCGGCGAAGAAGACGACCGCCAAGAAGGCCGTAGCCAAGAAGGCCGTCGCCAAGAAGACGGCGGCCAAGAAGACGACAGCCAAGAAGGACGACGTCGAGCTGCTCGACGACGAGGCGCTCGAGGAGACCCCGGCCCCCGGCAAGCCCGGCGAGGAGCCCGAGGGCACCGAGAACGCCGGTTTCGTCCTGTCCGACGAGGACGAGGACGACGCGCCCGCCCAGCAGGTCGCCGCCGCCGGCGCCACCGCGGACCCCGTCAAGGACTACCTCAAGCAGATCGGCAAGGTCCCCCTGCTCAACGCCGAGCAGGAGGTCGAGCTCGCCAAGCGCATCGAGGCGGGCCTCTTCGCCGAGGACAAGCTGTCCGCCGCCGACAAGCTCGCCCCGAAGCTCAAGCGCGAGCTGGAGATCATCGCCGAGGACGGCCGCCGCGCCAAGAACCACCTGCTGGAGGCCAACCTCCGCCTCGTGGTCTCCCTGGCCAAGCGCTACACGGGCCGCGGCATGCTCTTCCTGGACCTGATCCAGGAGGGCAACCTCGGTCTGATCCGCGCGGTGGAGAAGTTCGACTACACCAAGGGCTACAAGTTCTCCACGTACGCCACCTGGTGGATCCGTCAGGCGATCACCCGCGCCATGGCCGACCAGGCCCGCACCATCCGTATCCCGGTGCACATGGTCGAGGTCATCAACAAGCTGGCCCGCGTCCAGCGCCAGATGCTCCAGGACCTGGGCCGCGAGCCCACCCCGGAGGAGCTGGCCAAGGAGCTCGACATGACCCCGGAGAAGGTCATCGAGGTCCAGAAGTACGGCCGCGAGCCCATCTCGCTGCACACCCCGCTCGGCGAGGACGGCGACAGCGAGTTCGGTGACCTCATCGAGGACTCCGAGGCCGTCGTACCGGCGGACGCGGTCAGCTTCACGCTCCTGCAGGAGCAGCTGCACTCCGTGCTCGACACCCTGTCCGAGCGCGAGGCGGGCGTCGTCTCGATGCGCTTCGGTCTCACCGACGGTCAGCCGAAGACCCTCGACGAGATCGGCAAGGTGTACGGCGTCACCCGTGAGCGGATCCGTCAGATCGAGTCCAAGACGATGTCGAAGCTGCGGCACCCCTCGCGTTCGCAGGTCCTGCGCGACTACCTGGACTGAGGACGACCGCCTCGACCGCGCAGCGGCGAGTTTCGGTCGTACGTCCGAAGGCCCGGCCTCCCTGGTGGAAGCCGGGCCTTCGGCGCGTGTGCAGCACGCCGGAGCCCTCCCGGTGGACCACTCTGGGTGTGCCACCGACTCCCCGCAGTGAGGAGCCCCCATGCGTCGCCGCTTCGCCCGAGTACTGGCCCTCACGGCCGCCGCGGTCGGTGCGGCCGTGATACCGCTCACGGCGTTCGGGCCCGCGACGGCGCACGCCGTCATCGGTGGTCACCCGGTCGAGATCTCGCGGACCCCGTGGGCGGTGGCGCTGTCGAGCCGCGACCGGTTCGGCCCGGAGAGGTCGGGACAGTTCTGCGGCGGGGTGCTGGTCGCGCCCTCGACCGTGCTGACCGCGGCCCACTGTCTGAGCGAGGCCGTGCTGGGGACGCCCCGCGAGCGGCTCACGGACCTGAGGGCGATCGCGGGCCGCGGGGATCTGCTGTCGAAGCGGGGCCGCGAGATCGCGGTACGCAGGATGTGGGTCAATCCCGGCTACGACATCGGCACCAACGCGGGCGACTTCGCGGTGCTCACCCTCGCCGCGCCGCTGCCGGCGAGCTCGGTGATCCCCATGGCGCGGGCCGGTGACGCCGCGTACCGGCCCGGCACGGTCGGTGCGGTCTACGGCTGGGGTGACACGACGGGGACCGGCGACTACGCCCGTACGCTACGGGCGTCGAACGTCCGGATCCTGCCCGACTCCGTCTGCGAGAAGGCGTACCCCGGCAGTGAGGAGGGCACGTACGCGGCCCGGACCATGGTGTGCGCCGGTGAACCGGCGGGTGGCCGGGACGCCTGCCAGGGCGACAGCGGCGGCCCGCTGGTCGCCCGGGGCAAGGTGATCGGTCTCGTGTCCTGGGGAAGCGGATGCGGTCACGCCGGGAATCCGGGGGTGTACACCCGGATCTCGGAGATCGCGGGAGCGCTGGGGCGCGCCCGATGAGACGGGGAAGGCCCCGTCGGCCGCGGGCGGTGGGCGGGTCTCGTCAGTGGCCGTGCCGTGCGTGCCGTGTGTGACCCGTGAGGTGCACGGTGTAAGCGGTGTCATGGGTACGAGGACGGGCGGTCACTCCCTGAACAGGGGGTGACCGCCCGGTTCACCGGCCTGGTGCCGGCGCTGGCTCGTCGTGTTGCGAGTGTCAGCGTTCCTCTTCGCCGGCGGACGCCGGGACGGACGTCAGTCGCTCGGTCTCGTCCTGTATCTCAGCGGCGATCTTCTTGAGCTCCGGCTCGAACTTGCGACCGTGGTGAGCGCAGAAGAGCAGTTCTCCACCGCTCAGCAGCACGACCCGCAGGTAGGCCTGGGCGCCGCAACGGTCGCATCGGTCAGCGGCCGTCAGCGGGCTCGCGGGGGTCAGAACAGTAGTCACGTCGCCTCTTCTCTAGCTCGACGAGCTGTCGTACCAGGGTCAACATCCAACCAGGCCGAAAACGTTCCCGCTCGCGGCATTTCCTCGAAAAAATCTTTCCAGGCCGGCTGTCTGCTGCCGGTTGGCGGCGAATGTGCCGTAGTGCATGTCTGTATGTCGTACGGTTTCGCGCTGTCTATTGGTTGTCAGGTCCTCACCGGCCCCGTCGCCGGTTGTTCATGAGGACGTGCCCGGAGCCTAAATGGTTCATGCCTCGAAGGGAACGTGATATGTACTTCACTCCAACGAGGGATCGAACGCCCGTGCGACTCTGGACTACTCTGAGACCAGAGGAGGGTGGCGTTACAACGGCTCTACCAGGCATCGGTACCCTCGGAGCGGCAACCGAGCCGCGTCCTTACCCCAAAGGACCCCACCTGAAATTCAGCGAGGAGCGAACCGCGTGACCGCCGACACGTCCGTGCCGTCCACAGCGCTGCTGACCGGAGCAGACCGGGACGGTTCCAACTACACCGCGCGGCACCTGCTCGTCCTCGAGGGGCTCGAGGCCGTGCGCAAGCGCCCCGGTATGTACATCGGATCGACCGACAGCCGCGGTCTGATGCACTGCCTCTGGGAGATCATCGACAACTCCGTGGACGAGGCCCTCGGCGGCTACTGCGACCACATCGAGGTGGTCCTCCACGACGACGGCTCCGTCGAGGTCCGCGACAACGGCCGTGGCATCCCGGTCGACGTCGAGCCCAAGACCGGCCTCTCCGGCGTCGAGGTCGTCATGACCAAGCTGCACGCCGGCGGCAAGTTCGGCGGCGGCTCCTACGCGGCCTCCGGCGGTCTGCACGGCGTGGGCGCCTCCGTGGTGAACGCGCTCTCGGCCCGGCTGGACGTCGAGGTGGACCGTGCCGGGCACACCCACGCGATCAGCTTCCGGCGCGGCGTGCCCGGCGCCTTCGCGGGGAACGGCCAGGACGCCAAGTTCGAGGCCGGGAACGGCCTGCGCAAGGCCAGGAAGATCCCCAAGAGCCGTACCGGCACGCGCGTGCGCTACTGGGCCGACCGCCAGATCTTCCTCAAGGACGCCAAGCTCTCCCTGGAGACGCTGCACCAGCGCGCCCGCCAGACCGCCTTCCTGGTGCCCGGACTGACCATCGTCGTCCGGGACGAGCTCGGGCTCGGCGAGGGCGGCAGCAAGGGCGAGGAGTCCTTCCGCTTCGACGGCGGCATCAGCGAGTTCTGCGAGTACCTGGCGAGCGACAAGCCCATCTGCGACGTCCTGCGCTTCTCCGGGCAGGGCACCTTCAGGGAGACCGTGCCCGTCCTGGACGAGCACGGCCAGATGACGCCCACCCAGGTCACCCGTGAGCTCGGCGTCGACGTCGCGCTGCGCTGGGGCACCGGCTACGACACGACCCTCAAGTCGTTCGTGAACATCATCGCCACCCCCAAGGGCGGCACCCACGTCGCGGGCTTCGAACAGGCCGTGGCCTCCACCATGAACGAGGTGCTGCGCGCCAAGAAGCTGCTGCGCGTCGCCGAGGACGACATCGTCAAGGACGACGCCCTGGAGGGCCTCACCGCCGTCGTCACCGTGCGGCTGGCCGAGCCGCAGTTCGAGGGCCAGACCAAGGAGGTGCTCGGCACGTCGGCGGCCCGCCGCATCGTGGCGAACGTGATCTCCAAGGAGCTCAAGGGCTTCCTGACCTCCACCAAGCGCGACGCGGCCGCCCAGGCCCGCGTCGTCATGGAGAAGGCCGTCGCCGCCGCCCGTACGCGCATCGCGGCCCGTCAGCACAAGGACGCGCAGCGGCGGAAGACCGCCCTGGAGTCCTCCTCGCTGCCCGCCAAGCTCGCGGACTGCCGCAGCGACGACGTCGACCGCAGCGAACTGTTCATCGTCGAGGGCGACTCCGCGCTCGGTACGGCCAAGCTCGCCCGGAACTCCGAGTTCCAGGCGCTGCTGCCGATCCGCGGCAAGATCCTCAACGTCCAGAAGTCGTCCGTGACCGACATGCTCAAGAACACCGAGTGCGGTGCGATCATCCAGGTCATAGGGGCCGGCTCGGGCCGGACCTTCGACATCGACGCCGCCCGCTACGGCAAGATCATCATGATGACCGACGCCGACGTGGACGGTTCGCACATCCGGACGCTGCTGCTGACGCTGTTCCACCGCTACATGCGGCCCATGGTCGAGGCCGGCCGGGTCTTCGCCGCGGTGCCGCCGCTGCACCGCATCGAGCTCGTGCAGCCGAAGAAGGGCCAGGACAAGTACGTCTACACGTACTCGGACCGCGAACTGCGCGACAAGCTCATGGAGTTCCAGACCAAGGGCGTCCGTTACAAGGACTCGATCCAGCGCTACAAGGGCCTCGGCGAGATGGACGCCGACCAGCTGGCCGAGACCACGATGGATCCGCGCCGGCGGACCCTGCGCCGGATCAACCTCTCCGACCTGGACGCCGCCGAGCAGATCTTCGACCTGCTGATGGGCAACGACGTCGCCCCGCGCAAGGAGTTCATCTCCAGCTCGGCGGCGACGCTGGACCGGTCGCGCATCGACGCGTGAGCGCTCCGCCGGGTGCGGGGGCGTAGGTCCGGTGACTGTCTGCGGGTCGGTTGTGGCCGGTCACGCAGTTCCCCGCGCCCCCGAGGGGCGCGGGGTCACGCGCGCGTGGCCCACTCGTAGCGGTGTTCCGGGCGGCCCGCGTCGCCGTACTTCAGGGTCAGTCTGGCCCGGCCCGTGCGTTCCAGGAGTTTGAGGTAGCGCTGGGCGGTCTGGCGGCTCAGGCCGGTCCGCTCGGCGATCTCCTGGGCCGACAGCGGGACGTCGGCCGCCATCAGGACCCCGCGTACGAGCTCCGTGGTCGTCGCCGAGTGCCCTTTGGGCAGGGTGGGTTCCCCGCCCGCCGAGAGCGCTCCGAAGATCCGGTCCACCTGGGCCTGTTCGGCCTCGCCGCCCCCGTCGAGCGTCCGGCGCAGCTCCGCGTACGCCTCCAGCTTGGCGCGCAGGCCGGCGAACGCGAACGGTTTGACCAGGTACTGGAGCGCGCCCTGGCGCATCGCCGCCTGCACGGTCGAGACGTCGCGGGCCGCCGTCACCATGATCACGTCGGCATCGAGACCGCGTCGCCGCATCTCCCGCACGACCTCCAGCCCCGTCCGGTCGGGCAGGTAGTGGTCCAGGAGGACGAGATCCACGCCCGGCAGGGCGTCCAGCTGCCGCAGCGCGTCCGCCGCGTCGTGCGCCCGGCCCGCGACCCGGAAACCGGGCACCTTCTCCACGTAGGCGACGTTCACCTTGGCGACCCGTTCGTCGTCGTCCACGACCAGGACCTCGATCATCGCGACTCCTCCTCGGTGGCTGCGGCGGCGCTGCCGGCTTCTCGCACGGGGCCGGCCTCGGTGATCAGGTCCGACGCTAGCCGGTCACCGGCCGGTCCGGGCTCCGCCAGTGCCTCCGGCAGGACGACCGTGAACTCGGCGCCCCCGCCGTGCGCCTCCGTGACGCGGGCGCTGCCCCCGTGCCGTTCGGCGAGCCGGCGCACCAGCGACAGGCCGATGCCGCGCTTCCCGTGGGCGGGCGGCTCCTTGGTGGACCACCCGTCCGTGAAGACCAGTTCCCGCCGCTCGACGGGGATTCCGGGGCCGTTGTCGCGCACGGTGAGGACCGCCGTACGTCCCTCCGTGCGCGCTTCGACCTCCACGCGCGCGTGCGGGGCGCCGGCCGCCGCGTCGAGCGCGTTGTCGACGAGGTTGCCGACGACGGTGACCAGCCCCCTGGGGTCGATCAGGCGGTCCGGCAGCAGGGTCGGGGCCGACAGCGACAGGACCACTCCCCGTTCGGCCGCGACGGCGGCCTTGCCGACCAGGAGCGCGGCGAGCAGAGGATCGTGGATCCGCTCCGTGATCTGCTCCGAGGTGGTCCTGTGGTCGCCGACCACCTCGCCGACGAACTCCATGGCGTCGTCGTGCATCCCGAGTTCCAGCAGCCCCAGCAGTGTGTGCATCCGGTTGGCGTGTTCGTGGTCCTGCGCGCGCAGGGCGTCGATCAGGCCGCGGGTGGAGTCGAGTTCGCGTCCGAGCTGCTCCAGCTCGGTCCGGTCGCGCAGGGTCGCGACGGCGCCCCCGTCCCCGGTGGGCATGCGGTTGGCGACGAGGACGCGCCGGCCACGGACGGTGAGCAGATCGGTGCCGGTGACCCGGCCGGCCAGCACGTCGGTTGTACGGCCCGGGCCGAGCGCCTCGTCGAGGGACCGGCCCACGGCTTCGTCCCCGATGCACAGCAGACGTCGCGCCTCGTCGTTCAGCAGCCGTACGCGGCCGCCGCGGTCCAGGGCGACCACCCCCTCCCGGATGCCGTGCAGCATCGCCTCGCGTTCCGCCAGCAGCGCCGAGATGTCGGAGAAGGCGAGGTCACGGGTCTGCCGCTGCACCCTGCGGGAGATCAGGTACGCGGCCAGCGCCCCGATGGCGAGAGCGGCACCGGCGTAGGCGAACAGCCCCGGCACGGCGTGGACCAGCCGGGCCCGCACGCTGTCGTACGCGATCCCGACCGAGACCACGCCGACGATCCGGCCGTCGGCGTCGCGCAGCGGCACCTTGCCGCGGGCGGAGCGGCCCAGGGTGCCCTCGTCGATCTGCATGACCTCGCGTCCGCCCAGCGCCGCGCTCGGGTCGGTGGAGACGACCTCGCCGATCTGCTCCGGGTCGGTGTGGGACCAGCGCACGCCGTTCCTGTCCATCACCACGACGTACTCGGCCCCGCTGGCCCGGCGGACCCGTTCGGCCTCGCGCTGCACGGGACCGTCGGCCGAGGGCCGCGTCGCCACGAGGTCCGCGGCGAGCTGCGGCCGGGTGGCCGTCGTCTGCGCGATCGCGAGGGCACGGCGCATGGCCTGGTCGTCCAGCTGGTCGCCGAGTGGCGCGAGGAACAGCCCGGTGGCGAGGACGACGACGCCGGCGGCGATCGCCACCTGCATCAGCAGCACCTGGGAGAACACCCGTCGTGGCAGGCCGAGGCGCAGGCGGCGTGCGGGAGGAGGGGAACTCATGTACCCGACGGTACGTGGACGGCCGGATCCGGCCGCGATGCCCTGGCGTGTCCGTCGCCGGCCGGCACGGGACCACGCGCGCGTGGTCCCGTGCGAAGGCGCACGCGGGTGTGTGTGACCCGGTGCCGTGCGGTCCCGGCGCTCAGTGCGGGAGCGCCGTCGGCGTCAGCTCACGCACGGCCACGACGTCCATCCGGGCCGGGGAGCCGAGGGGCGAGCCACAGCTCTCCGGCCGGGGCGGCAGCGAGGCGCCCCGGGCGACGGTCACGCGCCATCGGCGGCCGTCGGTGTGGGCGACCGTCACTTCCCAGCGCGGTGCCGCGCCGTCGGTGCGGACGACGGCGAGCGCCTCGGCGGTGTGTTCGCGCGCGGCCGTGCGCACCGCCAGTTCGGCCGCCTGCCCGGGCCGTTCCCAGGCGGAGCTGCCCCGGCAGCCCTCGACGACCACACGGCCTTCGCGCACCCCCTGGAGGACCTCCTTGACGTGGTGCGCCTCGGCGCGGCCGTACGCGTAACCGGACGGCAGGACGAGCAGCGTGGGCGAGAACCGGTGACCGCCCAGGTGCGTGACCTCCCAGACGCCCTCGACGCCGGAGGCGGCCAGCTCGGCGGCGAGCGGCCGGCCGAGGAGCGCGCAGCAGCGGTCGCGCTTGCCGTTGGTGCACACGAGCGCCAGCGGCTCGCCCGTGTGCGGGCGGCCGCGGAGGACCGTGTCGAAGGTGTGGTGCCCGCCCTTCCCGAGCGCGGCGAAGTCGAGGTCGAGGAGCTTCTCCGGCTCGGTGGTCGTGGCGCCGTGCAGCCATGTGTTCCCGGGCCTGGTGTGGGCCGCGTACACATGGCGCTCGCGGGCTTCACGGCGGTCCGCGTGGCGGCCGGGGCGGCGGATGAGCGCGACGCGTACGCCGGTGCCGTCCGAGGCGGCTTCGAGGGCCCGGCCGAGCGCCGGGTCCAGGTGGCTCGACGTGAGGGCTCTGACGCCCCAGGGCCCCGGCTGTTCCACCAGCAGCCAGGTGGTCGCGCTGGCCGCCGTCCCCGCCAGAGGCTCGTCGAAGTGCCGCGACGCGGTCGTGCACATAGTCACGGAGGTGAGCCTAACCTGACTCGGGCAGCGATATGTTCGGCCCGGGTTAAAGGGGCTCATTCCGGCGCATGGCGGGGTGCGCGGGCGCGGAACGAGCGGCCGGGCGGGAGCCGGCGACGGACCGCTCAGCGTGTGGTCGCGCGGCCCGGGGCGTGGCCGGCCGTGCCGGGCGTACGGTCGCACGACCGTGCGGTGCTCGGCCGCACCGGAGGGCGCGGCGCGCGAGCGGAACCGGCCGCGCGGCACGCGCTAGACATCGGGGATGTCGGCCTTGGCCTTCACCAGGGTCTCGCGCGTGATCACCACGATGCGTTCGTACTCGGCGCGGGCGGCGTCCGCCGGGAGGTGGGAGTCGAGGGAAGTGGTGGCGTCCGTGCCGATGACGGCGAAATTGCCGTCCGCCAATTCGAAGATGTCCGGGCACGTCGCCCCGGAAGTGCTGCCTCGATGACGTGGGGACACCCCAAGACGACGGCGGATGATCTGGCTCACTGTAGAACCCCCTGCTCCCGAGGCACGAGTCGGCTCACTGTCCAACGCCGGAAGAACGCAAAGGCGGTGTATCGGTTACTGCTGGGCCGCTTGTTTCACTCGTATGAGTGATGAGAGGGAGCGGAGTTTACTCATGGCGGCGGGGCGGTGGTGGGCATATCGGTTTATTCGTCGGTCGGCGGCTCCCCCACCACCCACCATTCCTCGGTGTCCGCGTCCTCGAGTTGCCGGAGCAGGTCGTCCACCATCAGCCCGAGCTCGGCCTCGTCGGTGTCCGCGAGGCTCGCCCGCTGCTGACGTGTGGCGTACCAGTAGTCCCGCACCGTCGGGTTCTGCAGGAATCCGCGTACGTGTTTGAAGAACTCCTCGCGACTGATGTTGCCGATGCGGTAGTAGAGGAGCAGGTTGGTGTATTGCGCGTTGGCGAAAAGGAACTGACGGCGCTGCTTGGGGGAGACCGAGGTCTCGTACAGATCGAGCACTTCCGCCAATTCCGGATCATCGATGGCTTTGCTGAGCATTTCCCAGTGCAGTCGCTGCTGACTGGTCAGATTGGTGTGCCGCTGGGTGTGCGCGGTCTGTTCCAGTCGCGTCAGTCGCAGGTGCACCGCTTCCAGTTCACGGTGGTGCAGTGCTTTGCCGATGAGGATTCCCGCGATCATGCCGATTCCCACCGCGGCGGCCGGAACCGGCCCGCGCAGACCCATGTTCCTTGCGGTCATGTCAACTCCCGATCGGGCGCTTGCCGTCTCCCAGTGTGACGGAGCGGCTCCGGTCGGCTGGGAGGCGGAGGAGGAGGCGCACAGGGGGTACCGCGGGTCGCACGGCGGCGCCGTGCGCTGAGGGAAAGAGCGAGGGCTCCGCCGCCGTCCGTGGCACTTCGGTCCGGTTCGTGGTGATCCCCACCGCTCGTATCCTGGGACGGCATTCAACGGTCGTAGGAACGGGAGCCGAGCGGGGCCCGCCGAACGCCGGAGCGCGAGCCGCGTCGTGAGCGGAGCGGGCGCCGGCCGGTGCCCGCCGTCGAAGGGAGAGAGCCGCGTTGAGCCGGCCGAGCCGACCTGACCAGCCGGGCACACCGTCGCGTCCGGGGCCGCCGCAGATCCCGGTCGTCGTGCTCGCCGGATTCCTCGGCTCCGGCAAGACGACCCTGCTGAACCATCTGCTGCACCGCAGCGGGGGCAGCCGTATCGGCGCCGTCGTCAACGACTTCGGTGCCATCGAGATCGACGCGATGGCCGTGGCGGGGGCGCTCGGCGACTCCACCGTCTCCCTCGGCAACGGATGTCTGTGCTGTGCCGTCGACGCCGGCGAGCTCGATCTGTACCTGGAGCGGCTCGCCCGCCCGGACGCCGGCATCGACGTGATCGTCATCGAGGCCAGCGGGCTCGCCGAACCGCAGGAGATCGTCCGGATGGTGCTCGCCAGCGAGGAGCCCCGGGTGGTCTACGGAGGGCTCGTCGAGGTGGTGGACGCCGCCGAGTTCGACGCCACCCGTGAGAGGCACCCGGAGATCGACCGGCACCTCGCCCTCGCCGATCTCGTCGTCGTCAACAAGCTGGACCGCGCGGACGACGCGGACCGGGTGCCGGAGCTCGTCCGGTCGCTCGCCGGCGACGCGGCCGTCGTGCCCGCCACGTACGGCCGCGTCGACCCGGAGCTGCTCTTCGACTGCCGGCCCCGTGAGGAACGCATCGGGCAGCTCTCCTTCGACGACCTGCATGTGCACGCGGAGGACGACGCCGAGGGAGCCGAGCACGGAGGGGAATCCGGTCCCGGTCACGCCGGGCACCTGCACGCGGCGTACGACACCCTGTCGTTCGCCTCCGAGGTGCCGTTGGACCCCCGGCGGCTGATGGAGTTCCTCGACAGCCGCCCCGAAGGGCTCTACCGCGTCAAGGGGTACGTCGACTTCGGGCCGCACGACCACGGCAACCGGTACGCCGTGCACGCCGTCGGACGGTTCCTGCGCTTCTACCCGGAGCCCTGGGCGCCCGGGGAGCCCCGCCTCACGCAGCTCGTCCTCATCGGCACCGGGATCGACTGCGCGGCGCTGGACAAGGCACTGGAGGCGTGCCGGGACGACGCCCCGCACGCCGACGAGCACGGCATGTGGGGCGTCCTCCGCTACGTGCAGCAGCCCGACGGGCAGGCCGAGGAGGCGGACCCCCTCGGCCCGGACGTCTAGACCGGTCCCGCGACGACCGCCACCGTCTTGGCCAGGGACACGCCCGAGCCGTCGCGGCGCGGGTCGATCTCCGGCAGTTCGACCGGGGTGCCGTTCTTCTGCGCGGCCCTGGCCGGGACCGGGCCCGCCCAGGCGAGGGAGAGGCAGTCCTCACCCTTGAGGAACCGCTGGCAGCGCACCCCGCCCGTGGCCCGGCCCTTGCGCGGGTACTGGTCGAACGGCGTCAGCTTGGCCGTCGTCTGCACCGAGTCGTCGAGGGTGCCGCGCGACCCGGCCACCGTGAACACGACCGCGTCCGCGGCCGGGTCCACCGCCGTGAAGGAGATCACCTTCGCGCCCGTGGCGAGCTTGACGCCCGCCACACCGCCCGCCGGACGGCCCTGCGGGCGGACCTGCGAGGCCTGGAAGCGCAGCAGCTGGGCGTCGTCCGTGATGAAGACCAGGTCCTCCTCGCCCGTGCGCAGCTCGACCGCGCCGACGATCCGGTCGCCCTCCTTGAGGGTGATGACCTCCAGCTCCTCCTTGTTGGACGGGTAGTCGGGGACCACACGCTTGACCACGCCCTGCTCCGTGCCGATCGCCAGGCCCGGTGACGACTCGTCGAGCGTGGTCAGGCAGACGACCGTCTCGTCGCCCTGCAGGGACAGGAACTCGGTCAGCGGTGCGCCCCCGGAGAGGTTCGGCGCCGGCAGCGACTCCGGGAGCTGCGGGAGGTCGATCACGTTCAGCCTGAGCAGGCGGCCCGTGGACGTCACCACGCCCACCTCGCCCCGGGCCGTCGCCGGCACCGCGGAGACGATCACGTCGTGCTTGGCGCGCTTGGCGTCCTTGTCCGGGAAGGGCTCGCCGTTGGCCGTGCGGGCCAGCAGCCCCGTCGAGGACAGCAGGACGCGGCACGGGTCGTCCGCCACCTGCAGCGGGACCGGCGCGACCGGTGCGGCTCCCGACTCCAGCAGCAGCGTGCGCCGGTCGGTGCCGAACTTCTTCGCGACCGCCGCCAGTTCGCCCGACACCAGCTTGCGCAGCTCGGTGTCCGACTCCAGGATCCGGGTCAGCTCCTCGATCTCCGCGTTGAGCCGGTCCTGCTCCGCCTCCAGCTCGATGCGGTCGAACCTGGTCAGCCGGCGCAGCGGGGTGTCCAGGATGTACTGCGTCTGGGTCTCCGAGAGGGAGAAGCGCTCCATCAGGCGCTGCTTGGCCTCGGCGGAGTTGTCGCTGGCACGGATCAGGCGGATGACCTCGTCGATGTCCACCAGCGCCGTGAGCAGGCCCTCGACCAGGTGGAGGCGGTCGCGCCGCTTGCCGCGGCGGAACTCCGAACGGCGCCGTACGACGGTGAATCTGTGGTCGAGGTAGACCTCGAGGAGCTCCTTGAGGCCCAGGGTGAGCGGCTGGCCGTCCACGAGGGCCACGTTGTTGATGCCGAAGGACTCCTCCATCGGCGTCAGCTTGTAGAGCTGCTCCAGGACCGCCTCGGGCACGAAGCCGTTCTTGATCTCGATGACGAGGCGCAGGCCGTGCTCGCGGTCCGTGAGGTCCTTGACGTCGGCGATGCCCTGGAGCTTCTTCGAGCCCACCAGGTCCTTGATCTTGGCGACCACCTTCTCCGGGCCGACGGCGAAGGGCAGTTCGGTGACGACGAGGCCCTTGCGGCGCGCCGTCACGTTCTCCACGGACACCGTGGCGCGGATCTTGAAGGTGCCACGGCCCGTCGCGTACGCGTCCCGGACGCCGGAGAGACCGACGATCCGGCCGCCGGTGGGCAGGTCGGGGCCGGGAACGTGCTTCATCAGGGCGTCGAGGTCCGCGTTCGGGTGGCGGATCAGGTGCCGGGCCGCCGCGATGACCTCGCGCAGGTTGTGCGGCGGCATGTTGGTGGCCATGCCGACGGCGATGCCGGAGGCGCCGTTCACCAGCAGGTTCGGGAAGGCGGCCGGCAGTGCCAGCGGCTCCTGCTCCTGGCCGTCGTAGTTGGGCGCGAAGTCGACCGTGTCCTCGTCGATGGACTCCGTCATCAGGCTCGTGGCCTCGGCCATCCGGCACTCGGTGTACCGCATGGCCGCCGGCGGGTCGTCGTTGCCGAGCGAGCCGAAGTTGCCGTGGCCGTCGACCAGGGGCACGCGCATCGAGAAGGGCTGGGCCATACGCACCAGGGCGTCGTAGATCGACGCGTCGCCGTGCGGGTGCAGCTTGCCCATGACCTCGCCGACGACGCGGGCGCACTTCACGTAACCGCGTTCGGGGCGCAGGCCCATCTCGCTCATCTGGTAGACGATGCGGCGGTGCACCGGCTTGAGGCCGTCACGGGCGTCCGGCAGGGCCCGGGAGTAGATGACCGAGTACGCGTACTCCAGGAAGGAGCCCTGCATCTCGTCCACGACGTCGATGTCGAGGATCTTCTCCTCGTACGCGTCGTCGGGCGGCGGGGTCTTCGTGCTGCGGCGGGCCATCGCTGCTGCGGCTCCTTCACAGTCTTGCCGGGGCATGAACGGATATTGACGCGCTCCATTGTGGACCGCCCCGCCGACAACCGCCGACCGCCCCACTGACAACCGGGTACGGCGGACCGGTTCACGGGCCGGGCGGGGGCGCCCCACGCGTCGGTGCGCGGGCCGGTCCGTGGCGCGTCCACACCGGTCGCGCCCCCGCTCCGGTGTGAACGCCGCCGGGCCGGAGCGGCGGGGCAGGCGGGCCGGGCCCGTCCGCTCCCTCCGCGCACCTCGCACCCGTCCGTACCCGTCACCCCGCGTCTCGCTCTCGGCGTACCGCGTCCGGGAACTTCGCCAGGCGTCCGCCCGCTTGCATACAGTGGCAGAACCGGCAGGAATTCTGCAGTTTCAACGAAAGCTTCCGCGATCGAAGGGACGTACATGCCCATGGGTCACACGGCCACAGCCGAGGCAGGCTCCGGGGGCCTGACAGCGACCGAGCACCGCCTGGCCAACGGCCTGCGCGTGGTGCTCTCCGAGGACCACCTGACCCCGGTCGCGGCGGTGTGCCTCTGGTACGACGTCGGCTCCCGGCACGAGGTCAAGGGCCGTACCGGCCTGGCTCACCTCTTCGAGCACCTGATGTTCCAGGGCTCCGGACAGGTGAAGGGCAACGGCCACTTCGAGCTCGTCCAGGGCGCGGGCGGCTCGCTCAACGGCACCACCAGCTTTGAGCGCACCAACTACTTCGAGACCATGCCCGCCCACCAGCTGGAGCTCGCCCTCTGGCTGGAGGCCGACCGCATGGGCTCGCTGCTCGCGGCCCTGGACGAGGAGTCCATGGAGAACCAGCGGGACGTCGTCAAGAACGAGCGCCGCCAGCGCTACGACAACGTCCCCTACGGCACCGCCTTCGAGAAGCTGACCGCCCTCGCCTACCCGGAGGGCCACCCCTACCACCACACCCCGATCGGGTCGATGGCCGACCTGGACGCGGCCACCCTGGAGGACGCGCGCGCGTTCTTCCGCACGTACTACGCGCCCAACAACGCCGTGCTCTCCGTGGTCGGCGACATCGACCCGGAGCAGACGCTCGCCTGGATCGAGAAGTACTTCGGTTCCATCCCCGGGCACGACGGCAAGCCCGAGCCCCGCGACGGCTCGCTGCCCGACGTCATCGGCGAGGAGCTGCGCGAGGTCGTCGAGGAAGAGGTCCCCGCGCGGGCGCTGATGGCCGCCTACCGTCTCCCGGAGGACGGCACGCGCGCGTGCGACGCGGCCGACCTGGCGCTGACCGTCCTCGGCGGCGGCGAGTCCTCCCGCCTGTACAACCGGCTCGTACGGCGCGACCGCACCGCCGTCGCCGCCGGATTCGGCCTGCTGCGGCTCGCCGGTGCGCCCTCCCTGGGCTGGCTGGACGTGAAGACCTCCGGTGACGTCGAGGTCCCGGTCATCGAGGCCGCCGTCGACGAGGAGCTCGCCCGGTTCGCCGAGGAGGGCCCCACCGCCGAGGAGATGGAGCGCGCCCAGGCCCAGCTGGAGCGCGAGTGGCTGGACCGGCTCGGCACGGTCGCGGGCCGCGCCGACGAACTGTGCCGCTACGCCGTCCTGTTCGGCGACCCGCAGCTCGCGCTGACCGCCGTGCAGCGCGTCCTGGAGGTGACCGCCGAGGAGGTCCAGGAGATCGCCAAGGCCCGTCTGCGGCCCGACAACCGCGCGGTGCTCGTGTACGAGCCGGTCGCCGCCGAGGAGGACGCCCCCCAGCAGGCCGCCGCCACCGCCGAGGCCACCGACGAGAACGAGGAGCCGGCGAAGTGACCGAACTCGCGACCATGGACCTCCACCCGCAGCCCCAGGCCGGCGAGGCCAGGCCCTGGGCGTTCCCGGCCCCCGGGCGCGGCACCCTGGACAACGGGCTGACCGTGCTGCGCTGCCACCGCCCCGGCCAGCAGGTCGTTGCCGTGGAGGTGCTGCTCGACGCGCCCCTGGACGCCGAGCCCGCGGGCCTCGACGGCGTCGCCACGATCATGGCGCGGGCCTTCTCCGAGGGCACCGACAAGCACTCCGCCGAGGACTTCGCCGCCGAGCTGGAGCGCTGCGGCGCCACCCTCGACGCGCACGCCGACCACCCCGGCGTCCGCATCAGCCTCGAGGTGCCCGTCTCACGGCTGCCCAAGGCGCTCGGCCTGCTCGCCGACGCCCTCAGGGCGCCCGCGTTCGCGGACGGCGAGGTCGAGCGGCTGGTGCGCAACCGGCTCGACGAGATCCCGCACGAGCTCGCCAGCCCGGCCCGCCGTGCCGCCAAGGAGCTCTCCAAGGAGCTGTTCCCGGCGGACTCGCGCATGTCGCGCCCGCGCCAGGGCACCGAGGAGACCGTCGCGGCCATCGACTCGGCGGCCGTGCGCGCCTTCTACGAGAAGCACGTCCGCCCGGCCACGGCCACCGTGGTCGTCGTCGGCGACCTCACGGACGTGGACCTCGACGCGCTGCTCGGCGACACCCTCGGCGCCTGGACCGGCTCCCCGGCCGAGCCGCGGCCCGTGCCTCCGGTGACCGCCGACGACACCGGACGCGTCGTCATCGTGGACCGTCCCGGCGCCGTCCAGACGCAGCTCCTGATCGGCCGCGTCGGCCCGGACCGGCACGACCGGGTGTGGCCCGCGCAGGTGCTCGGCACCTACTGCCTCGGCGGCACCCTCACCTCCCGCCTGGACCGTGTGCTGCGCGAGGAGAAGGGCTACACCTACGGCGTGCGGGCGTTCGGGCAGGTGCTGCGTTCCGCGCCCGAGGGCACCGGCGCCTCGCTGCTCGCCATCAGCGGCTCCGTCGACACGCCCAACACCGGTCCCGCGCTGGCCGACCTGTGGACCGTGCTGCGCACCCTCGCCGAGGGAGGCCTGACGGACGCCGAGCGCGACGTGGCCGTGCAGAACCTCGTCGGGGTCGCGCCCCTGAAGTACGAGACGGCGGCGGCCGTCGCGGGCACGCTCGCCGACCAGGTCGAGCAGCACCTGCCCGACGACTACCAGGCGACGCTCTACCGGCAGTTGGCCGGGACGGGCACGGTGGAGGCCACCGCAGCCGCCGTGAACGCCTTCCCGGTGGACCGGCTGGTGACCGTCCTGGTCGGTGACGCGGCCCAGATCGAGGCGCCCGTGGCCGCCCTCGGCATCGGCGAAGTGACCGTCGTGCGGGCCGAGTAGGGACGGAGCCGCGCCCGGGGGCCTTGGTGGCCGACGCGCCACCAAGGCCCCCTTTTGCCCGTATTGGGGGTGAGATGGCAAGGGATGGGCCGTCTGCCCTGTGGCGTACGCTACAAAACCTGTCTTTCGTTTGTTGTTCGAAAGACGGGACCCTTAGCGTCGGTCCGGCTGTTCGTCAGGCAGCATGCCGCGCCCGCGGCAGCGGACAGTCATCGCCGAGTCCCCGCACGGCGCGAGCCAGGGGAGCCGGGGACCCGCCACAGTCCCCCTGGGGTGAATCGGGTGCCCTTCACGCAGTGGAGGGAACCTGTAGGAGACCTTCCTGCTCCGAACCCGTCAGCTAACCCGGTAGGCGAGAGGGAAGGAAAGGACCAGCCACTTCATGGCGTTCAGTTGCGCCACCGGGAAGCACCGGCGTCCCGGCCGGGTGAAGCAGGCCACCACGCGCACCGTGGGTGTCGCCGCGCTCACCACCACAGGCGTCATCGGCACCCTGGCCGCCCCGGCGCTCGCCGCGGACACCTCCGACGGGCAGGCCGGCCTCACCCTGGCGCTCAGCATCGGCGACTCGGTGGCCGAGCAGATCGACGCGCAGGCCGCCGCCCAGCGGCAGGCGGCCCAGGACGCGGCCGCGCGGGAGGCCCGCGAGGAGGCCGAGGCGCAGGCGGAGAAGCTCGCCGCCGAGAGGGCGGAGAAGGAGCGCGAGGCCGAGAGGGAGCGCGCCGCCCGTGAGGCCGAGCGCAAGCGCCTCAACGCCCGTGTCGCCCCGATCGCCGGCTCCTACGTCTCCACCGGCTACAAGGCCGGTGGCTCCGTGTGGTCCTCCGGCAGCCACACCGGCGTCGACTTCCACGCCGCGTCCGGCACGGCCGTCCAGTCGGTCGGCGCCGGCACCGTCGTGGAGGCTGGCTGGGGCGGCTCGTACGGCTACCAGATCGTCATCGAGATGACCGACGGCACGTACACCCAGTACGGCCACCTGTCGTCCATCGGCGTCTCCGTCGGCCAGGCGGTCCTGCCGGGCCAGCAGATCGCCCTCTCCGGGGCGACCGGCAACGTCACCGGGGCGCACCTGCACTTCGAGGTCCGCATGACGGCCGAGTACGGCTCCGACATCGACCCCGTCGCCTACCTGCGCGCGCACGGCGTGAACGTCTGACCCCCTGGGACGGCACCCGCTGCGGCGACAGACCCTCAGGCGGCGACCATGGGGCGGCGCCCCCTGGACCGGAGAGCGAGCCCCCGGCGGCGGACATCCCGCCCCGCGCTCCCGGCCCAGAAGCCCCGGGAAGCCCCGGCTCCTCCCCGAGCCGGGGCTTTCGCCGTCACGGCCCGTCCCGTCGGCCCGTCCCGCATCGGCCCACCTCGGGTCGACCTGTCCCCGGGTCGACCTGTCCCCGGGTCGACCTGTCCCGTATCGACTCGGCGCGCTCGGACGCGACCACTGTCCAAAAAATATCCATGGATTCCGACCCGCCGTCGGAAATTCTGGCCCGCTGCAATAGAGTCGCAGGAACACGCCTCAGTCGACGGCGTTTCACGGGTTTTAAGGCGGAGGTCCGGTCATGCGTATTCCGGCGCACTCGGTATGCACGGCGATCCGTGATGACATCGTCGCGGGTGTCTACGAGCGCGGCAGCCGCCTCACCGAGGAACTGCTGGCGCGCCGCTACGGCGTCTCGCGCGTCCCCGTGCGCGAGGCCCTGCGCACCCTGGAGGCGGAGGGCTTCGTGGTCACCCGCCGGCACGCGGGCGCGTGCGTCGCGGAGCCGACCGAACAGGAGGCCGCCGACCTGCTGGAGATGCGCATGCTGCTGGAGCCGCTGGGCGCCGCGAGGGCCGCGCAGCGCCGTACCGAGGCGCACCTCAAGGTGCTGCGCGGCCTGGTCAGACTGGGGCAGGAGAGGGCCAGGCGCGGCCACAGCGAGGATCTGCGCTCGCTGAGCGGCTGGTTCCACGAGACGCTCGCCCAGGCGTCCGGCAGCCCCGCGCTGACCTCGACGCTCGCCCAGCTCCGGCACAAGATCGCGTGGATGTACACGGTGGAGACCCCCGCCGACCCGGTGGAGTCCTGGGCCGAGCACGGCGGCATCGTCGACGCCGTCGCGCGCGGGGACGGCGAGCGGGCGCGTGCGATCACCGCCCTGCACGGCGAACGGGCGGCCGACACGCACCGGCTGCGGTTCCCCCGCGCCGACCGCGCGGAGCGTCCGGACCGTGTGAGGACTTCGCAACATCGCGTAAACATGCCGAGTCTGCGGCATTAACACGAAAGCCGTATACAAAGAGAAGCGGAATTCCTGGGGGATTGATTCTGCTGCCCGCACACGGTTAATCGAGCCGGTGCGTGCAGCTGTAATCCGCCGTGTGTGCGGGACAATTCCGCCGTCGGGTCGCCGCAGCGAACAAGACGCCGTGAAGGGATATGGCGAAGGGCCCGCCCGGCATTCGGACGAGCCCTTCACCTGTGCACCGGAGGCCCCTGCGGGGTCCCCGGCACCGCCGATCCCCTCAGACGGTCTCGGGAAGCTCGTCGAGCCCCTCGGCGACCAGCTTGGCCAGCCGGTCCAGCGCGGCGTCCGCGCCCTCCGCGTCGGAGGCGAGGACGATCTCCTCGCCGCCCTTGGCGCCGAGACCGAGGACCGCCAGCATGGAGGCCGCGTTGACGGGGTTGCCGCCGGCCTTGGCGATCGTCACGGGAACTCCCGAGGCCGTGGCGGCCCGGACGAAGATGGAGGCGGGGCGGGCGTGGAGGCCCTCGGTCCAGCCGACGTTGACGTGGCGCTCAGCCATGTGATGCTGCCCTTCGGTGTTTCTGAAGTTGCCAGGGGTCCCTGGGGTCCCTGAGGATCCTTGGGGATCCTTGGGGATTCCGTACGAATTCTCCCGTACGGTGAAACGGCTCCGGACGCGGCCCACGGCCCGACCACGACCCGGTCCCGCCACGAGCGGCGCCCCGCCCCCTGTCGGAGGCGAGCCGTACTCTGGGGAACCATGCAGACCTCGCCGGACCGGCACGAGTACCCCGCTCACTGGGAGGCCGACGTGGTGCTGCGCGACGGCGGCACCGCGCGCATCAGGCCCATCACCGTCGATGACGCCGAGCGCCTGGTCAGCTTCTACGAGCAGGTCTCCGAACAGTCGAAGTACTACCGCTTCTTCGCGCCGTACCCGCGCCTGTCCGCCAAGGACGTGCACCGCTTCACCCACCACGACTTCGTGGACCGGGTGGGACTCGCGGCCACGGTCGGCGGCGAGTTCATCGCCACCGTACGCTACGACCGCATCGACGCGAACGGCATGCCCGCCGGCCCGTCCACCACCGCCCCCGCCGCCGGCGAGGCCGAGGTCGCCTTCCTGGTGCAGGACGCCCACCAGGGCAGGGGCGTCGCCTCCGCCCTCCTGGAGCACATCGCGGCGGTCGCCCGGGAGCGCGGCATCCGCCGCTTCGCCGCCGAGGTGCTGCCCGCCAACACCAAGATGATCAAGGTGTTCACGGACGCCGGGTACCAGCAGAAGCGCAGCTTCGAGGACGGTGTCGTCCGCCTCGAGTTCGACCTGGAGCCCACCGACCGCTCCCTCGCGGTGCAGCGCGCGCGGGAGCAGCGCGCCGAGGCGCGCTCGGTGCAGCGGCTCCTCGCGCCCGGCTCGGTCGCCGTCATCGGTGTGGGCCGCGCACCCGGGGGAGTGGGCCGCAGCGTCCTCGGCAACCTCCGCGGTGCGGGCTTCACCGGCCGCCTGTACGCGGTGAACCGGGCCGTGGGGGACAGGGACGAGATCGACGGCGTCCCCGCGTACCGCTCCGTCGGCGAGATCACCGAGCCCGTGGACCTCGCGGTCGTCGCCGTCCCCGCGGAACAGGTGCCGGACGTCGTCGCCGAGTGCGGCGCGCACGGCGTGCAGGGGCTCGTGGTGATCTCCGCCGGGTACGCCGAGAGCGGCCCCGAGGGGCGCGAGCGCCAGCGCGAACTGGTGCGCCGCGCCCGTACGTACGGCATGCGCGTCATCGGGCCCAACGCCTTCGGGATCATCAACACCTCGCCCGCGGTCCGGCTCAACGCCTCGCTCGCCCCCGAGATGCCGCGCCCCGGGCGCATCGGCCTGTTCGCCCAGTCCGGCGCCATCGGCATCGCCCTGCTCTCCCGGCTGCACCGGCGCGGCGGCGGCGTGACCGGCGTCACGGGCGTGTCGACCTTCGTGTCCTCCGGCAACCGCGCCGACGTCTCCGGCAACGACGTCCTCCAGTACTGGTACGACGACCCGGACACCGACGTCGCCCTGATGTACCTGGAGTCGATCGGCAACCCGCGCAAGTTCACCCGCCTCGCGCGCCGCACGGCCGCCGTCAAGCCGCTGGTGGTGGTCCAGGGGGCGCGGCACGGCGGAGCGGCGCCCACCGGCCACGCCGTACGGGCCACGCGGCTGCCGCACGACACCGTCTCCGCGCTGCTCCGGCAGGCCGGGGTGATCCGCGTCGACACGATCACCGAACTGGTCGACGTGGGACTGCTGCTGGCCCGCCAGCCGCTGCCCGCCGGCCCGCGCGTGGCGATCCTCGGCAACTCCGAGTCGCTCGGGCTGCTGACGTACGACGCATGCCTCACCGAGGGCCTCAGGCCGCAGCCGCCCCTGGACCTGACCACCGCCGCCTCCGCGGAGGACTACCACGCGGCCCTCACACGCGCGCTGGCGGACGACGCGTGCGACGCCGTCGTCGTGACCGCCATCCCGCGCGTGGGCGAGGCCCCGGCCACCGACGAGGCCCTCGCCGAGGCGCTCCGCTCGGCCGCCGCCACGGCCCCGGCCAAGCCGGTCCTGGTGGTCCACGTCGAGATCGGCGGCCTCGCCGACGCCCTCTCCACCCTGTCCGCGCGCTCCCCGCGCCTGGGGGACGCCGCCACCGCACCCCTCGCCGCCCCGGCCCCGCCCGGCGCGGAACCGGCGCCCGCGCGCGCGGAGGACGCCCCGCCACCCGAGGACACCCGCCGCATCCCGGCCTATCCCGCCGCCGAGCGCGCCGTCCGGGCCCTCGCCGAGGCGGTCAGGTACGCCCAGTGGCGCCGCGAGGCGACCGAGCCGGGCAAGGCCCCCGGCGTCTCCGTGGTCCCCGAGTACGAGGACATCGACGAGAAGGGCGCCGCCGCGCGGATCGCGGCGCTGCTCGAACGGGACGAGGCCCGCACGCTCGACGCCGGCGAGACGAGCGAGCTGCTCGCCCGGTACGGGATCGCGGTGCGCGAAGCCCGGCCCGCGCCCACCCCCGACGAGGCCGTGGCGGCCGCCCGTGCCCTCGGCCACCCCGTCGCCCTCAAGGCCACCGCACCCCACCTGCGCCACCGTGCCGACCTGGGTGGCGTCCGCCTCGACCTGGCGGACGAGGACCAACTGCGCCGGGCGTACGACGAGTTGACCGGCCTCTTCGGCACGCCCGCGGAGCTGCGCCCCGTCGTGCAGGGCATGGCCCCGCGCGGGGTCGACACGGTCGTACGGGCCGTCATCGACCCGGCGGCGGGCGCGGTGCTGTCCTTCGGGCTCGCCGGGGCCGCCTCCCAGCTGCTCGGCGACGTGGCGCACCGCCTGGTACCGGTCGCCGAACGGGACGCGGCCTCCCTGGTCCGCTCGATCCGGACGGCGCCGCTCCTGTTCGGCTGGCGGGGCTCCGACCCCGTCGACACCGACGCCCTGGAGGAGCTGCTGCTGCGGGTGTCGCGGCTGGTCGACGACCATCCCGAGGTCGTCGCGGTCTCCCTGGAACCGGTCGTGGTCGCCACCCGCGGCGTGAGCGTCCTCGGCGCCACCGTACGGCTGGCGCGGCCGCCCGCCCGCGACGACCTCGGCCCGCGGACGCTGCCGGTGTACTGAGGCGCACCCGCGCGGGCGTCCCGCACACCGGTCCCGCGCACGACAGCGGTGCCTCGCAGCCGACGCACCCCCGTAGGATGGAGGGCATGGCCAAGACCAGTACGACGACCCAGGGGCTGCGCGCGGCGATCGAGCGCAGCGGCTATTACCCGGCTCTCGTGGCCGAGGCGGTGGAGGCCGCCGTCGGCGGCGAGGCCATCCGGTCGTACCTGGTCCACCAGGAGACCACGTTCGACGCCAACGAGGTGCGGCGGCACGTGACCGTGCTCGTCCTCACCGGCAACCGGTTCATCGTCAGCCACACCGACGAGCAGGCCGCGGACAGCACCTCCCCGACGCCGTACGCCACGACGTCCACCGAGTCCGTGAAGCTCGGCCGGATCTCGTCGGTCGTCCTCAGCCGCGTGGTCGCCAACCCGGAGTCGTACACGCCGGGCACGCTGCCCCGCGAGGTCGTGCTGACCATCGGCTGGGGCGCCGTCTCCCGGATCGACCTGGAGCCCGCCGCCTGCGGCGACCCCAACTGCGAGGCGGACCACGGCTACACGGGCAACTCGACGGCGGACGACCTCAGCCTGCGCGTCAGCGAGGCCGGGGACGGTCCCGAGACGGTGCGCCAGGCCCTCGCCTTCGCCCAGGCCCTCTCCGAGGCGACCGCGGACGTCACCCGCTGATGTCCCACCCGTATCCCCCCGCCGCCCATGACCGGGGGCGCTCCGCGCCCGCCCCGCCCGGCCCCGCCTGGGACGAGCCGGAACCCCTCCCCGTCGGCTCCGCCCCCGTGCCCGAGTACGGCGCGGGCTCGCTGGCCGACCTGCTGCCCACGCTCGCCGCGGGCATGGGGGTTCCCGGCACGACCGCCGCGATATCCGAGCTGACCGCGGCCGACCGGAACTGCGTCTTCCTGATCGACGGGCTGGGCTGGGAGCAGCTGAGGGCCCACCCGGCCGAGGCCCCGTTCCTGACCTCGTTGCTCGCCTCCTCCCGCGGCGGCACCGGACGCCCGATCACCGCGGGATACCCCGCGACCACCGCCACCTCCCTGGCCTCCGTGGGCACCGGCCTGCCGCCGGGCGCGCACGGCCTCCCCGGGTACACCGTCCGCAACCCGGACACCGGTGAGCTGATGAACCAGCTCCGCTGGAACCCGTGGACGAAGCCGGACGCCTGGCAGCCGTACCCCACCGTCTTCCAGCTGGCCGACCGCGCGGGCGTGCACACCGCCCAGGTGTCGTCGCCCGCCTTCGAGCACACCCCGCTGACGAAGATCGCGCTCAGCGGCGGCACCTTCCACGGCCGGCTGACCGGCGAGGAGCGCATGGACCTCGCGGCGGAGCAGCTCGCCGCCGGTGACCGCTCGCTGGTCTACACGTACTACGCCGAGGTCGACGGCAAGGGCCACCGCTTCGGCGTCGACTCGGACGCCTGGCGCGGCCAGCTGATGTACGTGGACCGGCTGGTGCAGCGCCTCGCCGAACAGCTCCCGCCCCGCAGCGCCCTGTACGTCACCGCCGACCACGGCATGATCGACATCCCGTTCGACGAGCAGCACCGCATCGACTTCGACGAGGACTGGGAGCTGCGCGCCGGGGTCGCCCTGCTGGGCGGTGAGGGGCGTGCGCGTCACGTCTACGCGCTGCCTGGCGCCCGGAACGACGTGCTGACCGTCTGGCGCGAGGTGCTGGGCGAGCAGTTCTGGGTGGCCTCGCGCGACGAGGCGGTCGCCGCGGGCTGGTTCGGGCCGGCCGTCGAGGACCGGGTGTACGCCCGCATCGGCGACGTGGTCGCGGCGGCCCACGACGACGTCCTGCTCATCGCGTCGGAGCGGGAGCCGAACGAGTCGTCGATGACCGGCAACCACGGCTCGATGACCCCGGCGGAACAGCTGGTGCCGCTCCTGGAAGTACGCACCTGACCGGTACGCCCCGCGTCCGGACGAGCACGACCCGCCACGGTCCGCGACCCGCCGCCCACCCTTCGCCTCCTCCGAAAGGTTCCCCACGTCCCATGCCCGAGCTGGTGTTCTTCTCCGGAACGATGGACTGCGGGAAGTCGACGCTGGCCCTCCAGATCGAGCACAACCGCTCGGCGCGCGGTCTCCAGGGTCTGATCTTCTCGCGGAACGACCGCGCCGGAGAGGGCAAGCTGTCCTCGCGGCTCGGACTGGTGACGGACGCCGTGGAGGTCGCGGACGGCCAGGACCTGTACGGCCACCTCGTCGACCACCTGTCCCGGGGCGGCCGCGCGGACTACGTGATCGCGGACGAGGCCCAGTTCCTCGCCCCCGAGCAGATCGACCAGCTGGCCCGGGTGGTGGACGACCTCGGCATCGACGTCTACGCGTTCGGCATCACCACCGACTTCCGCTCCAAGCTCTTCCCCGGCTCGCAGCGCCTGGTGGAGCTCGCCGACCGGGTGGAGGTCCTCCAGGTCGAGGCCCTGTGCTGGTGCGGAGCCCGCGCCACCCACAACGCCCGTACGGTCGGCGGGCACATGGTGGTCGAGGGGGCGCAGGTGGTCGTCGGCGACGTCGACCAGTCCGGGACCATCGGCTACGAGGTGCTCTGCCGCCGCCACCACCGGCGCCGTATGACGGCGGCCACGGCCCGCGCGGGCGCGCTGTCGCCGGACGTGCTCCCGGTGGACGCGGGACCCGCCACGGAGACGTCAGCCCAGCCCGTGCACCAGTGAGAACACCGCTCCCTCCGGATCGGCCACCGTCGCGACGCGTCCGTGAGCCGTGTCGCGGGCCGGTTCGAGGACACGGCCGCCGAGGTCGCACACACGGGTGACCGCCTTGTCGGTGTCGCCGACCTCGAAGTGGGTGAGCCAGTGCGCGCCGCGGTCCCGGGGGAGGGCCGTGCCGACCCCGTGGATACCGGCGACCGGACGGCCCTTGCAACGCAGGATGACACGCCCGGGGACGGCGGGGGCGGAACCGCCCGGCTCGTCCTCGTAACCGAACACGGCCCGGTAGAACCTCGCGACGCCGGACGTCTCGCGGGTGCGGAGTTCGTGCCAGGCGGGAGCGCCGCAGACGCCCGTCGCGTCGGCGCCCCGGTGCGCCGTCGGCTGCCGGATGCCGAAGACCGCGCCCGCCGGGTCCGAGGCGAGGGCCAGACGGCCCGCACCGGCGGCGTCCAGGGGGCCCACCCCGACCGTGCCCCCGCAGTGCCGCACCAACTGGGCCGTGAGTTCGGCGTCGTCCGAGGCGAGGTAGGGGGTCCAGGCGACGGGCGGATGACGGTCGGCCGCCAGCTGCCCGATCCCGGCCACCTCGCGGCCGTCGAGCAGGGCCCGTACGTACGGCCCCGGTCGCCGCGGGCCCGGCAGGAACTCCCAGCCGAACAGCGCGCCGTAGAACTCCTGGGCCTCGGTCACCCCGTGCACCATCAGGGTCGTCCAGCAGGGCGTGCCGGGCGGACGCGCCGTACCGTCCGGGCCGGCCGGCACCCGTGCCTCGGTCATCGTCACTTCCTTCTCGGCCTCTCGCGGCGGCCGTGTCGGGTCCGCTCACCGCACGCGCGTACCGCGGTTCCGCGCGCCGACGTTCCGTTCGCGTTGCCCGCACCCCGTGTCGCTGTGTCGCTCGCGCGACGCGTGGTGCGTCGGATTCCAGCCGCGCCGCGGCCGTACGGCGGCAGTTGCGGAAGGATGCCTGGATTATCGCTTCTCTTCCGCTTCGGTACGCCGTACGTGCGGTGCCGCTCAGGTGTGCGACATGTACCCGGTACCCGGACCCCTACGTGCCGTGATCAGGTCCGCTCGGCGCGCAGAGTAGCCGGGCCGGGGCGCGGCGGCCACCCTGTGCGCAAGGATGGGGGACATGAACCCCATCATCTCCGCGTCCGAACTCGCCGACGCCCTCTCGGGCCCGCGTCCCCCGGTCGTCCTGGACGTCCGCTGGCAGCTGGGCGGCCCGAACCTGCGGCCCGACTACGAGAAGGCGCACATCCCGGGGGCGGTCTTCGTCGATCTCGACTCCGAGCTCGCCGGTCCGGCGGGTCCCGGCGGCCGGCACCCGCTGCCCGACCTGGAGGTCTTCGGTGCCGCGATGCGGGCGGCCGGCGTCTCGGCCGACCGGGACGTCGTGGTGTACGACGGCGGGCTCGGCTGGGCCGCCGCGCGCGCGTGGTGGCTGCTGCGCTGGGCGGGGCACCCGTCGGTACGGGTGCTGGACGGCGGACTGGCCGCGTGGGAGGGGCCGTTGACCGCGGACGTCTCCCGGCCGGATGCCGGAACCTTCGAGCCCGCCACGGACGCCCTGCCGCTCCTGAACGCCGGCGCGGCCGCCAGGGTGGCCCGTGAAGGACTGCTCCTGGACGCCCGGGCGGCCGAGCGCTATCGAGGCGACGTCGAGCCCATCGACCCGGTCGGCGGCCACATCCCGGGCGCGGTCTCCGCGCCGACCAGCGAGAACGTGGACGACTCGGGCCGTTTCCGAAGTGCCGGCGAACTCGCCGACCGCTTCAGGGCTCTGGGTGCGGCCGAGGGGGTCGCGGTGGGTGTCTACTGCGGTTCGGGTGTCTCCGCGGCCCACCAGGTCCTCGCCCTGGCCGTGGCGGGCATTCCGGCCGCCCTGTACGTCGGTTCGTGGTCGGAGTGGAGCCAGGACGGCGACCGCCCGGTGGCGACGGGCCCGGACCCGCAGTGAGGCCGACCGCGCCGGCCGCTCGGTGAGAAGGCCCGCATCGCAGTGAACGATGCGGGCCTTACGCACGTACGAGTGAGTGGTCCTGCTCGCTAGTCCTGCTTCTTCCGCCGCGTACCGAACACGATCTCGTCCCAGCTCGGCACCGCCGCACGGCGTCCCGGACGGACGCCGTCCGCCTCGGCCTGGCGGTCGGTGGCGCCGATGAGCCGGTCGCGGTGGCTCCCGACCGAGCGCGGCATGAGCACGTCCGCGTAGGCGGAACCGGCCGAGGCCGCAGGCGCCGGGGGCTCCTCCGCCTCGGGCCCGGGCGCGCCCTCCTCCGGCGCCTCGGCGGGCAGTTCGGGCACGACCAGGTCGCCCCGGTAGCTGGGGACGGCCTCCAGGATGCTGGTGAGGGAGTCGCGCTCGCCCGCGCTCTCCTCGGCGGGCTCGGCCGACGGGGGCGGTGGGACGGGACGTTCCGTCTGGCGGTCCAGGGGGCGGTCGCGCGGCAGCCGTGCGATGCGGGGCACGAACGGGAGGCTGGGCTCGGCGCTGCCGAGGTCGTCGGACTCTCCGATCAGCGAGCGCGCCTCGGCGTCCACGGCCTGGACGAGGCGCCGGGGCGGATCGTACGTCCAGCTCGCGGAGTGCGGTTCACCGGCGACGCGGTAGACCAGCAGCACCTCCCAGGTGCCGTCGTCGCGCCGCCACGAGTCCCACTGGACGGTGTCCTTCTCGGCGCCGCGCAGCAGCAGCCGCTCCTGGACGGCCTCGCCGAGCTGCGGACCCGCGGCGTTCTCCCCGGGCCTGCGGACCGGTGTCTTGCGCGCCCGCTCGGCCATGAAGGCGCGCTCGGCGAGCACGGGCCCCTCGAAACGGCGTACCCGGTCGACGGGGATGCCGGCGAGCTGGGCCACTTCCTCGGCCGACGCGCCAGCGCGTATACGTGCCTGGATGTCGCGCGGGCGGAGGTGGCTCTCCACCTCGATCTCGATCTGCCCGAGGCGGGGACGGTCGCCGCGTACCGCGGCGCGCAGCCGCTCGTCGATCGGAAGGGTGTACTCCGTCGCGTCGGCAGCCTTGAGCACCAGCCGTGTGCCGTCATTGGAGACGGCCACGACACGCAGTTCGGGCATGGGGACCTCCCGGGTGGTGCCTGCCGACGTCACGTGCGTCGCTGCTTCCGCTAGTCGAGTGTGGCCTGCCCGGGTGCAGCCTGCCACAACCTTGCCGGGTTGCCCGGCGTGTCGGGCCGGGGCCCTGGGCCGCCGTTATGGCACGGTGACCAATTCGCAACGCTAAGTGATGAATCTCATCACCCTGTGCAACGATCCCCCTCCCGGCGGTCCTCCGAGGCCCCGGACGCCCTGGCAGGAGTCCGGACCCAGGGCTCGCAACAGTACTCCATTCGGGCCACTTGCGTGGATCGGCACGCCGCCGAATGTTCCGCGAGGAGAGGGAGTTGACCGTCCGAAGTGTCTCTTTCGTCATGGTCGGGTGTGGCGGAGTTCACGGAATCTCCAGAAACGGAACCAGCCGTTTCGCTCGTACGTCCCCCTCTCGTGCAATCGGACGACCAAGTACGGGAAAGGAAGGCAAGCCTCGGTAATGCGTGCGAAAGCGGACGATGGTGAGGAAACGGCAGCCGACGGGGGTGGGAGGAGCAGACTCGAACTGAGCCTTCCCCAGGTCGCCGGAAGCGCGGTCGCCGCGGTGGTGGCCGCCAAGTTCGCCTCGTACTTCGGCGTCTACGGGACGATCCTCGGTGCCGGCGTGGTCAGCGTGATCGCGACCTGCGGGGGCACGGTCCTCCAGCACGTCCTCAAGCGCACCGGCGAGCAGCTGCGCGACGTCCGTGGCGCCGCGGCGCAGGCCGCGCCCGGCCGTCCGCCGGCGCCGGCGGACGGGGAGTTCGGCCGGGCGACCCTGCACCGCGCGCGGGCCGGGGGACGGCGGCGGCCCGTGATCGCCGCCGCCCTGGTCTTCGGCGTCACCATGGCCGGCATCACCACGTACGAACTGGTCTCCGGCTCCGGGCTCGGCGGCGGGAGCGGCACCACGGTCGGCAGTGCGCTGTCCGGCCACAACAGGCCGTCGTCCCCGGACGGTCCGGGCACCTCCGACTCCCCGGACCCGACGCCCTCCGGCGGCTCCGCCGACTCCTCCGGTTCCCCGGAGGCCTCGCAGGACGGCGGATCGTCCTCCCCGGCGCCGTCCGCCACGAGCGGCGGTACACCCGGGAACGGTGTCCCCGGGGAGAGCGGGGAGAGCGGGGAGAGCGGGGAGAGCGGGGACGGCGCCGGGAGCGGTACGGAGGAGAGCGCGACGCCGGACGCCGGTGGGAGTGCCGCCGACGGTGGCGGGTCGGACGGATCCCCGGCCCCGGGCGCCTCGGCTACGAGCCCAGCACCCTCCGCAAGTAGTCGTTCTGGAAGCGCCGATCCGGATCCAGCCGGTTCCGCAGCTCCGTGAACTCGCCGAACCGGGGGTAGACCCCGGCGAGATGGTCGGCGTCCCGGGTGTGCACCTTGCCCCAGTGCGGCCGCCCCTCGTGCGCCGTGAAGATCCGCTCGGCGGCGGTGAAGTACGCCCGGTACGGGCTGCCCTTGAACGAGTGGACGGCGACGTAGGCGCTGTCGCGGCCGGACGCGGTCGAGAGCGTGATGTCGTCGGCGGGCGCCGTGCGGACCTCCACGGGGAAGCTGATCCGTAAGGGGGAGCGGTCGACCATCGCCTTGAGTTCACGCAGCGTGTCCACCACCGCCGCGCGCGGAACGGCGTACTCCATCTCCACGAAGCGCACCCGCCGCGAGGACGTGAAGACCTTGTGGGGAATGTCGGTGTACATGCGCGCGGACAGGGCGCGACTGGACATGTGTGCGATCGCGGGGATCGTGGCGGGCACGGCGCGGCCGACCCAGTTGGCCACCCGGAAGACGCCGTTGGAGAGGAACTCGTCGTCCAGCCAGCCGCGCACCCGGCCCACCGGCCGCTCGGGACCGGCGCTGCGGTTGTTGCGCTTGGTGGTGGTGTTGCCGGTGTGGGGGAACCAGTAGAACTCGAAGTGCTCGTTCTCGGCCCAGAGCTGGTCGAACTCGGCGAGGACCCGCTCCAGGCGCATCGGCTCCTCACGGGCCGTGAGCAGGAACAGGGGCTCCACGGAGAACGTGACCGCGGTGACGACGCCCAGGGCGCCGAGACCCGTCCGGGCCGCCGCGAAGACCTCCGGCCGCTCCGTGCGCGAGCAGGTGAGGACCGAGCCGTCGGCGGTGACCAGTTCGAGCGCCGTGATCTGGGCGGCGATCGCGCCCGACTCGCGGCCGGTGCCGTGGGTGCCGGTGCTGATCGCGCCGGACACCGTCTGCGCCATGATGTCGCCCATGTTCGTGAGCGAGAGCCCCTCGCGCGCGAGCGCCACGTTGAGCCGCCTGAGCGTGGTGCCGGCCCCGACGGTGACCGTCATGGCCCGCCGGTCCACCTTGTGGATACCGGTCAGCAGGTCGGGCCGGACCAGCACACCGTCGGTCGCGGCGGCGGCCGTGAAGGAGTGCCCGGTGCCGACGGCCTTCACCCTGAGGCCGTCCTCGGCGGCGCGCCGCACCGCCGCGGCGAGCTCCTCGACGGAGGCGGGGGTGACCTCCCGCACCGGCCGGGCCGTGACGTTGCCGGCCCAGTTACGCCATGTCGTGCTGTTCGTGGTCGTCGTCCCGCTGGCTGTGCCGTTCAAGGGTTCCTCCCCGCTGCCCGGCCGGCCTCCGCAGCCGGCGGTACCCGAGGAAACCGACCGCCGCCGCGACGGCCCCGGCGACGCCCGGGACCCCGTACCCGGCGTCCGCTCCGGCGGCGTCGATCACCCAGCCGGACACGGAGGAGCCGAGCGCGACCCCGACCGCCAGGCCCGTACTCACCCAGGTCATGCCCTCGGTCAGTTGCGCGCGTGGTACGTGCTCCTCGACGAGGGCCATCGTCGTGATCATCGTGGGGGCGATGGCGAGGCCCGCGACGAAGAGCGCCACGGCCAGAAACGGCAGGTTCCCGACCAGTTGGAGGGGGATCATACTCACGGCCATGGCGCACACGCCCAGCAGCCAGCGACGCGCGGGGGGCCCGGCGAGGCGCAGCAGCCCGAAGACGATCCCCGCGGCGCAGGAACCCGCCGCGTACACGGCGAGGACGAGGCTCGCGGCACTCTTGTGCCCCTGCTCCTCGGCGTAGGCCACGGTGACCACGTCGACCGCCCCGAAGATGGCCCCGGTCGCCACGAAGGTGAGCACGAGGACCTGCAGCCCGGGCGAGCGCAGGGCCGAGCGGCCCCGGCCGTGCCGCTCGCGCGGATGGGGCGCGGGCTCGGTGGCGCGCTGGGCCGTCAGCCAGAAGACGCCGACCGCGAGGAAACAGCCGGCGAGCAGCGGTCCCGCCTCCGGGAACCACGCGGTGGACAGGCCGATGGAGATGATCGGCCCGAAGATGAAGCACACCTCGTCGACCACGGACTCGAAGGAGTACGCGGTGTGCAGGTGCGGGGTGCCGCGGTAGAGGGCCGCCCAGCGCGCGCGGGTCATCGCCCCGATGCTGGGCGTGCAGCCGACGCCCGCCGAGCAGACG
Source organism: Streptomyces ruber (assembly GCF_014648075.1). Taxonomy (GTDB): domain Bacteria; phylum Actinomycetota; class Actinomycetes; order Streptomycetales; family Streptomycetaceae; genus Streptomyces; species Streptomyces ruber. The sequence goes on from NZ_BMQK01000002.1 coordinate 116,119, forward strand.
AAGAGCAGCCAGTCCGGCCACCGGAAGTGGGCGGTCAGCAGCAGGCCGGCCGCCGAGGTGAGGGTGACCAGTACGGCGGGGCGCAGCACCCGGCGCTGCCCGTGCTGGTCCACCAGGCGCGAGACCTGCGGGCCGGCCACCGCGGCGGCCAGCGCGATGGTTGCCGACAGCGCCCCGGCGAGGCCGTAGCGGCCGGTGAGCTGGGAGACCATCGTCACCACGCCGATGCCCATCATCGCCAGCGGCAGCCGGCCGAGGAATCCGGCGGCGGAGAATGCCTTGGCGCCGGGGGCGGCGAACAGGGCGCGGTAGGGGCTCGACACGAGGGCTCCGGGGGTGCCGTGGATCCGGTGTACCCGGACAGCGCGGAGTGGCGCCTTGTAAGGCGCCACTTGAGGTCATACAGCTTACGCGTCGGGCACCTCCCCCGCATGCGCATTGCGCGGGCCGCGATGCCGGTTGTCAGTGGCGGGTGGCAGGATCGTAGACATGCCCGACGCAACTGACCCGACCCCGTACGACGCACTGCTGCTCCTCTCCTTCGGAGGCCCGGAGGGACCCGACGACGTCGTCCCGTTCCTGGAGAACGTGACCCGTGGCCGCGGCATCCCGAAGGAACGCCTCAAGGAGGTCGGACAGCACTACTTCCTCTTCGGCGGGGTCAGCCCCATCAACGACCAGAACCGCGCCCTGCTCGAAGCGCTGCGCAAGGACTTCGCGGAACACGGCCTGGACCTGCCGGTCTACTGGGGCAACCGCAACTGGGCGCCGTACCTGACGGACACCCTGCGCGAGATGGTCGCCGACGGCCGCCGCCGCATCCTCGTCCTGGCCACCAGCGCGTACGCCTCGTACTCGGGCTGCCGCCAGTACCGGGAGAACCTCGCCGACTCCCTCGCCGTCCTGGAGGCGGAGGGTCTGGAGCTGCCGAGGATCGACAAGCTGCGGCACTACTTCAACCACCCGGGCTTCCTGGAGCCGATGATCGAGGGCGTCATCCAGTCCCTCGCCGACCTGCCCGAGGAGGTCCGGGACGGCGCGCACATCGCCTTCAGCACCCACTCGATCCCCGACTCGGCGGCCGACACCTCCGGTCCGGTCGAGGAGCACGGGGACGGCGGCGCGTACGTCAGGCAGCACCTGGACGTCGCGCGGCTGATCGCGGACGCGGTGCGCGAGCGGACCGGTGTCGACCACCCCTGGCAGCTCGTCTACCAGTCCCGGTCCGGCGCCCCGCACATCCCGTGGCTGGAGCCGGACATCTGCGACCACCTGGAGGAGCTGCACGGCGCCGGGGTCCCGGCCGTCGTGATGGCCCCCATCGGGTTCGTCTCGGACCACATGGAGGTCCTGTACGACCTCGACACGGAGGCCAAGGCCAAGGCCGAGGAGCTGGGTCTGCCGGTGCGCCGCTCGGCCACCGTGGGCGCCGACCCGCGGTTCGCCGCCGCCATCCGCGACCTGGTCCTGGAGCGTGCCGCGGTGGAGAGTGCCCGCCCGGTGACCCCGTGCGCCCTCGGCGCCCTCGGCCCGAGCCACAACCTGTGCCCGGTGGGCTGCTGCCCCGCCCGCGCCCCGAGGCCCGCCGCCGCGGGCGCCGACAGCCCCTACGCGTGAGGAGCGCCGTGAGCGACCAGTCAGAGCCGACCGGGCCCTCGGCCGCCCTCAGGGCCGAACTACTGGAGATCGCGCTCGACGCGGCGGCCCGCGCGGGCGCCTTCCTGCGCGACAGCCGGCCCGAGGACCTGGGCGTGGCCGCGACCAAGAGCAGTGCCGTCGACGTCGTCACGGAGATGGACATCGCCTCCGAGAAGATGATCACCGGTCTGCTGGCCGACCGCAGGCCGGACGACGGGGTGCTCGGCGAGGAGGGCGCCAGCGTCGAGGGCAGCAGCGGTGTCCAGTGGGTGATCGACCCGATCGACGGCACCGTCAACTACCTGTACGGGCTGCCCAGTTGGGCGGTGTCCATCGCGGCCCGGGTGCACGGGGAGACGGTGGCAGGAGTGGTGCACGCCCCCGTGCGCGGGGAGACGTGGCGCGCGGTCCTGGGGGAGGGGGCCTGGCTGAACGACCGTCCCGTGCGGGTGCGGCCCGCGCCCGACCTGGGCCTCGCCCTCGTCGGCACCGGCTTCGGCTATCTGGCCGAACGCCGCGCCCGGCAGGCGGAAGTCGTCCGCGAGCTGATCCCGCAGGTGCGAGACATCCGGCGCGGGGGCTCGGCCGCGATCGACCTGTGCGACGTGGCCGCGGGCCGCCTCGACGCGTACTACGAGCGCGGACTGAACCCCTGGGACTACGCGGCGGGCGACCTGGTGGCCCGCGAGGCGGGCGCCCTGACCGGCGGCCGGCCCGGCGAGCCCCTCTCGCCCGAACTGACCGTCGCGGCCCCGCCCGGCCTCTTCGAGCTCCTCCAGGCCCGCCTGGAGGAGCTGGGGGCCTGGCACGACTGACGGCACCTCCGGGTGCTCCCGTGCGCGTGAACGGCGTCCGGGACAGCACGAAGCGGGGCCCCGTCCGGATCTGCCGGGGCCCCGCTCCTTGCCGTACCGGTCGTGCCGATGGGTCAGGCGTGAGTCGCGCCCACCTCCACGCCGTGTTCGGCGGCGAGGCGGTGCAGATCGTCCAGCTCCGCCTCCTCGACCTCCGCGAGGAAGTCGTCGCCGGTCTCGCGAGCATGCGTGAGGTCGGACTCGGTCGCCCTTATGCGCTGCAGAAGTCCTGCGGTGAAAGCGTCCATGCTGCGCCCCCTCGTCCTGGGTCGTGGGTCGGTGGCACGGGGGTGTGCCGTCGGGAGGGGCGATCACGTCTCCGCTGAGTGCCCAGCGCTGCCCTGCTGGGCGGCGGCGGTGCCGGACACCCACGCCCGCCCTGCGGAAGCGGATCGCGGCGGGCCACGTGATGATGCGGCACCAGCAGAGCGTGATCGCGGGGTACAAAGCGTCCTCCCCCCGCCGACTTCCGGGGAAACCTCGACCGGACGAGAATTTCCCGCTTCCTTCCCGCTTCCGCGGCCCCGGCCGCTTCCTCCCACCCGGTACTCAGCCGGTCCGCACCGGTTCCCGTCCGGTCCTCACCCGGTTCCGCCCCCGGCTTACCGCCGACTTATGACCGAAAAGGGCAGGATGGAGGCACAGACCCAGGAAGAACCCTGCCCGCGCGCGGACGCAGTACCGCGTGCTGCCGCGTGGGCGGACACAGGAAGGACAAGGGACGTGCGCGTACTCGTCGTCGAGGACGAGCAGCTGCTCGCCGATGCGGTGGCCACCGGACTGCGCCGGGAGGCCATGGCCGTCGACGTCGTGTACGACGGCGCGGCCGCCCTCGAGCGCATCGGCGTCAACGATTACGACGTGGTGGTCCTCGACCGCGACCTCCCCCTCGTGCACGGCGACGACGTATGCCGCCGGATCGTCGAACTGGGCATGGCCACGCGCGTGCTGATGCTCACCGCGTCCGGCGACGTCAGCGACCGCGTCGAGGGCCTGGAGATCGGCGCCGACGACTACCTCCCCAAACCGTTCGCCTTCAGCGAGCTCATCGCACGTGTGCGGGCCCTCGGACGGCGTACGAGCGTGCCGCTGCCGCCCGTTCTGGAGCGCGCCGGCATCAAGCTCGACCCCAACCGCCGCGAGGTCTTCCGCGACGGCAAGGAGGTCCAGCTCGCGCCCAAGGAGTTCGCCGTCCTGGAGGTGCTGATGCGCAGCGAGGGCGCCGTCGTCTCGGCGGAGCAGTTGCTGGAGAAGGCCTGGGACGAGAACACGGACCCGTTCACCAACGTCGTGCGGGTCACCGTGATGACCCTGCGCCGCAAACTGGGCGAACCCCCGGTGATCGTGACGGTGCCCGGCTCCGGCTACCGGATCTGATCCCCGTGGTCGCCTCACCCGCGCCGCCCACGGCGCCACCGAAGCCCACCTGGGACCCCAGGAAGCCGGAGCCCCCGTTCCCCTGGCTGCGCCCGACCATCCGCATACGGCTCACGCTGCTCTACGGCGGCATGTTCCTGATCGCCGGCATCCTGCTGCTGTCGATCATCTACCTGCTGGCGGCCCAGGCCATCCAGGAGGGCAGCCTGAAGCTCAAGATCTCCGGCAGCAACATCACCGTCAGCAGTGACACCTGCCCGGGTCTCGAGAACCGCAGCATCGACGCGATCAACGCCACGCTCCAGGCGTGCAACGACATCCAGCAGCAGCATGCGCTGGACGGCCTGCTCAGCAGGTCGCTGCTCACACTGCTCGGCCTCGCCGTGATCGCGTTCGCCTTCGGGTACGCGATGGCCGGGCGCGTCCTCTCGCCGCTCGGCAGGATCACCCGCACCGCGCGCGCGGTGGCGGGCTCGGACCTGTCCCGGCGGATCGAGCTGGACGGCCCGGACGACGAGTTCAAGGAGCTGGCGGACACCTTCGACGACATGCTGGAGCGGTTGCAGCGGGCCTTCACGGCCCAGCAGCGCTTCGTCGGGAACGCCTCGCACGAGCTCAGGACACCGCTCGCGATCAACCGGACCCTCCTGGAGGTGCACCTGTCCGATCCGGGCGCCCCCGTGGAGCTGCAGCAGCTCGGCAAGACGCTGCTCGCCACGAACGAGCGCAGCGAGCAGCTCGTGGAGGGCCTGCTGCTGCTCGCCCGCAGCGACAACCAGATAGTCGAGCGCAAACCCGTGGACCTCGCGGAGGTGGCCTCCCAGGCCATCGACCAGGTGCGCAGCGAGGCGGACACCAGGAAGGTGGAGCTCCGCGTCGAGCTGGCCCCCGCGGTCGTCCAGGGCAACGGCGTGCTGCTGGAGCGCATCGCGCTGAACCTCGTCCAGAACGCCGTCCGGTACAACGTGCCGGGCCCGAACGGCTGGGTGGAGGTCAGCACCGAGGTCCAGCACGGCCAGGCGGTCCTGGTGGTGGTGAACACGGGGCCGGTGGTGCCCGCCTACGAGGTCGACAACCTCTTCGAGCCGTTCCGGCGGCTGCGCACGGAGCGCACCGGCAGCGACAAGGGAGTGGGCCTCGGCCTGTCGATCGTGCGGTCGGTGGCCCGGGCGCACGGTGGTCACATCGCCGCACAGCCACGCGAGGGAGGCGGACTCGTGATGCGCGTCACGCTGCCGACCTGAGATGCGAGCGGCCGGGTCGATCTGTCATCATGCCCGCCAACACCGGAGGATGTTCGCTTTGCGCGGAATTTTCCGGTGCCGGCGCCGAGAGGGGCGTGTGTGATCGATCACAGGGGCGATTTTCCGGCCATCCACTCTCTGTGATCATGTGACCTGTCGGAAAGTCGGGAAAATCCGGGTTTTCCGGGGCCTAGATCACGGGAAGTACACGGTGAGACGCCTTTGGCGTGCGGCATTCGGACCGTGTACGGTCCCCTTCGCCATCCAAGCCGATCACTCTTGAGGAGTCCGGTTGGGTGTCGATTGAGTAACAGACCTTGATGTGAGGCAAAATCTCCGCCTCAGGTCGGGCACAAGTCCGGCCTCTCATGCGTTACGTGCGCTGAGACACCGCAGACACCCAGAGGGGGAGAGCGACATGGCAACGGATTACGACACCCCACGCAAGACCGACGACGACGTCGACTCGGACAGCCTTGAAGAACTCAAGGCCCGGAGGAACGACAAGTCGACCTCGGCCGTCGACGTCGACGAGTTCGAGGCCGCCGAGGGCCTCGAGCTGCCCGGGGCCGACCTCTCGAACGAGGAGCTGGCCGTCCGGGTGCTGCCCAAGCAGCAGGACGAGTTCACCTGCATGAGCTGCTTCCTGGTGCACCACCGCAGCCAGCTGGCCCGTGAGAAGAACGGTCAGCCGATCTGCCGCGACTGCGACTGAGGCAGGGTCGGCCGTGACCGGCTCGACCCCTCCTTGGAAGCGCCGCCTCCGCAAGGAGGCGGACGAAGGGCCGTACGACGGCCCTCGCGGTGAGCGTGACGACGAGCGAGGCTCCCCCGACTCCGGGGTGGCCTCGCTCGAACGTGCGACCGGTGCTACGTCGGGGGACACCGGGCACCCGCACACCATGGAGAACACGCACAGCGGAAACGATCGGCCGGGGCTCCCGGCCCCGGCGGCCCCCGCCGAGCCCCCTGCCGGACGCCGCTCGGCGGTCATCGGAGGCAGGCTGCGCGAAGGGCTGAAGGCACGTGCCGGCAAGGGCCGCGGCCGGGCCAGAGCGGGCCTCGCGTACCTCGCCGACCGACTGATCGAGACGGCCCCGCGCATCCCCGTACGGGATCTCGCGACCCTGCGCCGGCAGTTCCCGGGCCTGGGTCCCGAGCAGATCGCGGACAAGCTGGTCGCCGGAGCGGCGAACGCCTCGTCCGCGGTCGGCGCCGGTATCGGGGCGGTGGCCATGATGCCGGTGCCGCCGGCGATGCCCACGGAGCTGGCCGCCGAGATCACCGGCGTGGCCGCGATCGAGCTGAAGCTGATCGCCGAGCTGCACGAGGTCTACGGGCAGCGGCCGCCGGGGAACCTGAAGGAGCGCAGCACCGCCTACCTGGGCTCCTGGTCCGGGGAGCGCGGCATCGACGTGACCAGGCCCGCGACCTTCAACGCGGCGCTCGGCAGCCAGATGAAGCGGGAACTGCGACAGCAGATCATGAAGCGCATGGTGCGCAACCTGCCGAACCTGATGCCCTTCATGGTGGGGGCCGCGGTCGGCGCGGTGATGAACCGGCGCGACACCAAGCACCTCGCCGAGCGCATCAGGAAGGATTTGCGCAGGAACCAGGTGCCCTGGGAGGCGCTGCGCGAGCTGCCCGCGCTGGAGGGACCGGCGGACCCCCTGGAGCTGGAGGAGGCGCCGAAGAAGCCCGGCCGCTGGGGAGGGTTCCGCTCGGCCTCCGACTGAGTGCCGGCGCCCGCCTCCCGGCGGCGCCCGGCGCCTTCGGGAGCCCGCGCTCCCGAAGGGCCCGACGGCTCACGCGGCGGTGCGCGCCGCCTCCAGGGCCGCGGCCAGCCGCTCCGGCTCCCGCGTCGACAGGTACAGGTACGGGGTCGGGTCCTCGGGGTCGGTGACCGGGACGCGGACCGCCCAGGGGACGTAGGCCCGCAGGAGCATGAACGCGCGCGGGTCGGCCTTGTGCATGCGCCAGGCGCGGGCCTCCTCCGGGTCCAGCACCTCGGCGTCCCCCAGCGCCGACACCGGGATCTTCGCCTCGCCCGCGACCAGGACGTCCCCGACCACCCGGATGCGGACGGAGCCGTACGAGCTGGCCGCGACCGCCGCGACCGCCGTGCCGCCGGCCAGGCCGCCCAGCATGGGCAGCACGCCGAAGGGGAGCAGGACCAGCGCCATGGAGACCCCGACCAGCAGGGAGATCAGCCACCAGGAGCGGGGGGCGGTGAGACGTTCTTCGTACGGCGACGCGGAGGGCTGCATGAGGTCAAGCTTGGCACGGTGTCGGGCGGCCGCCCGCGCGCGGGTAAGGTCTGCGCCTGTGAGTGGTACTTCCGCAGCCCTGACCCCGCCGGCCGACGCGCAGACGCCGGTGCGGCACCCCGACGCCCCCGCCCCCGGCGAGCTGCTCGGCGCGCACTACGAGCAGTGTTTCGGCTGCGGTGGCGGACAGCCGCACGGGCTGCACCTGGAGGCCCGGGCCGCGGACGGCGTCGCCCTCACCGCCGAGTTCACCGTGCAGCCCGCCCACCAGGGCGCTCCCGGCCTCGCCCACGGCGGCGTCCTCGCGGCCGCGCTCGACGAGGCCCTCGGCTCGCTCAACTGGCTGCTGCGCACCATCGCCGTGACCGGCCGGCTGGAGACGGACTTCCTGCTGCCGGTCCCCGTCGGCACGACCCTCCACCTGGAGGCCGAGGTCACCGCGGTGGCCGGACGGAAGATCTACGCGGTCGCCACCGGACGCGTCGGCGCCCCCGACGGGCCCGTGGCCGTGCGCGCCGACGCCCTCTTCGTCGAGGTGAAGGTCGACCACTTCGTCGAGCACGGCCGCCCGGCGGAGATCCAGGCGGTCATGGACGACCCGGACCAGCTGCGCCGCGTCCGCGCCCTTGAGGTGAACCCGTGAGCCGTACCCCGCTGGAGGTACTCGTCCGGCGCGTCGACCCCGACGTACCCCTCCCCGCGTACGCCCACCCCGGTGACGCCGGTGCCGATCTGCGCACCACCGAGGCCCGTGTGCTGGCGCCCGGGGAGCGGGCGGTGCTGCCCACGGGGGTGGCGATCGCCCTGCCCGAGGGGTACGCGGCCTTCGTGCACCCGCGCTCCGGTCTCGCCGCCCGCTGCGGTGTCGCCCTCGTGAATGCCCCGGGGACGGTTGATGCCGGGTACCGTGGGGAGATCAAGGTGATCGTGGTGAATCTCGACCCGCACGAGCCGGTGCGGTTCGAGCGTTTCGACCGGATCGCCCAACTGGTCGTCCAGCAGGTCGAGAAGGTGCGCTTCCAGGAGGCGGCGGAGCTTCCCGGCTCGGCCCGGGCCGAGGGTGGCTTCGGGTCCACCGGCGGTCATGCCGCCGTGGGCGGCACAACGGGTGGGAATCGATACGCTTCGGTCGTATCCGACCGGGAAGGACAGTGACGTGTTCGGACGTCGCAAGAAGAAGGGCTCCGCCGAGGACGCGGCGGGCGCGGCGGGCGAGGCCGAGCAGGTCGTCGACGGCGTCGACGCTGAGGCGGACGAGGTCGGGCGGGAGCGCGTACGCCTGGAGCCCGAGCCCCGCCCCGACGGGCCCTGGGACAGCTCCGAGGTGCGCGAGCCCGGCGAGGGCCGCGTGGACCTCGGCGGCCTCTTCGTGCCCGGGGTCGACGGCATGGAGCTGCGGGTGGAGGTCGCCGGTGACGCCATCGTCGCGGCGACCGTCGTGCTGAGAGAGAGCGCCATCCAGCTGCAGGCCTTCGCCGCGCCCAAGCGCGAGGGCATCTGGGGCGAGGTGCGCGAGGAGATCGCCTCCGGCATCACCCAGCAGGGCGGTGTCATCGAGGAGGTCGAGGGCCCGCTGGGCTGGGAGCTGCGGGCCCAGGTGCCGGTGCAGCTCCCGGACGGCACGGGCGGCTTCCAGGTCGTCCGGTTCGTCGGCGTGGACGGGCCGCGCTGGTTCCTGCGCGGTGTGATCTCCGGCCGCGGCGCCGTGGAGCCGCAGACCGCGGGGCTGCTGGAGCAGATCTTCCGCGACACGGTCGTCGTGCGCGGCGAGGGCCCGATGGCCCCCCGCGACCCGATCGTCCTCAAGCTGCCGAACGACGCCCAGATGGTGCCCGAGGGCGTCCAGCAGGAGGAGCAGGGCTCGCGCTTCGCGGGCGGCATGAGCAGGCTGCAGCGCGGACCGGAGATCACGGAGGTCCGGTAGGGCCTGTCGTTCAATCCCCGTCTGCCTCGCGACGCCGGGCACGCACTCTCGCCGCACCGGGCGAAGCCCGAGCACGCCAGTACGAGGACGTTTGCCTGGCACTCCCAGCCTCCGGCCGGGGGACCCCCGGAGCACGCACCAGACGCCGCGAGGCCGCCCTGCGGGCGACGACGGGAATCCGACGACAGGCCCTGGCCCGCGCACGGCGGGCGAGGCGGAGCCGCACACCGCACGGGCCGTACCCCGGAAGGGGCGCGGCCCGTCGCCGTGCCCGGCTGTTGATCGGCGGGACGCCCGGTGGCCATACTGGCGGCCGGCCGACGGGGGAGGGGCTCATGGCGGACACGACCGTGACGGGCGCGACGGTGACGGACACGATGGTGCGCGTCGAGAACGTGCACCGCTCGTACGGGACCGGAGCCGCCGCCGTGCACGCGCTGCGCGGCGTCCGCCTCGACGTGCCGCGCGGCGAGCTGGTCGCCCTGAAGGGACGCTCCGGAGCCGGGAAGACCACCCTGCTGAACCTCGTCGGCGGGCTCGACGAACCGGACGAGGGACGGATCACCGTGGACGGGCTCGACCTGTCCACGCTCGGCGAGGACGGGCTGCTGCGGCTGCGCCGGGACCGGATCGGGTTCGTGTTCCAGTCGTTCGGGCTCATCCCCATCCTCACGGCCGCCGAGAACGTGGGAGTGCCCCTGCGACTGCGCCGCGCGGACCCGCGCGAGCGGGAGGAGCGTGTCGAGCTGCTGCTGTCCCTGGTGGGCCTCGCCGACCACGCACGGCAGCGGCCCGGTGAGCTGTCCGGCGGCCAGCAGCAGCGCGTGGCCATCGCCCGCGCGCTCGCCAACAACCCCTCGCTCCTCATCGCCGACGAGCCCACCGGCCAGCTGGACGCGGAGACCGGTCACGCCGTCATGGAACTGCTGCGCGCCGTCGTCCGCAGCGAGCGGGTCACCGCGCTGGTCGCCACCCACGACCCCACACTCCTCGACCTCGCCGACCGGGTGCTGGAACTGCGGGACGGGGAGGTCGTGGCCCACTGAGACGGGGCCTGCCACCCCGTCGCGTCAGGGTTGCGTCAAGGACGGCTCCCGGCCCGTCCCCACCTCGCCTTCGCCGTGGCAGTGGGCCTTAGGGTCGACGCTGCGTACACAGGTGTGACGGGAAGACAATGGGGCCATGGCACGCGGCACGCTTCGGATCTACCTCGGCGCGGCACCGGGCGTCGGCAAGACGTACGCCATGCTCTCCGAGGCGCACCGCCGGGTGGAGCGCGGCACCGACTGCGTCGTCGCCTTCGTGGAGGACCACGGCCGGCCGCGCACCCAGGTGCTGCTGCACGGCCTGGAACAGGTCCCCCGCAGGGAGATCGAGTACCGGGACGCCGTCTTCACCGAGATGGACGTCGACGCCGTGCTGCGCCGCGCCCCCGCCGTCGCCCTGGTGGACGAACTCGCCCACACCAACGTGCCCGGCTCCCGCAACGAGAAGCGCTGGCAGGACGTCGAGGAACTGCTCGCCGCGGGCATCGACGTCATCTCCACGGTCAACATCCAGCACCTGGAGTCCCTCGGTGACGTCGTCGAGTCGATAACCGGCGTACGGCAGCGGGAGACCGTCCCGGACGAGACGGTGCGCCGGGCCGACCAGGTCGAACTCGTCGACATGTCGCCCCAGGCGCTGCGCCGCCGCATGGCGCACGGCAACGTCTACCAGCCCGACAAGATCGACGCGGCCCTCTCCAACTACTTCCGCCCCGGCAACCTCACCGCCCTGCGCGAGCTGGCGCTGCTGTGGGTGGCCGACCGGGCCGACGAGTACCTCACCGAGTACCGCAGCCGGCACCGGGTGTCGAAGATCTGGGGCTCCCGGGAACGCATCGTGGTCGGCCTGACCGGCGGCCCGGAGGGACGGACCCTGATCCGGCGGGCCGCCCGCCTCGCGGAGAAGGGCGCGGGCGGCGAGGTCATAGCCGTCTACATCGCCCGCAGCGACGGACTGACCTCGGCCTCCCCGAAGGAACTGGCCGTCCAGCGCACCCTGGTCGAGAACCTCGGCGGCACCTTCCACCACGTGATCGGCGACGACATCCCGGCCGCGCTGCTCGACTTCGCCCGCGGGGCCAACGCCACCCAGATCGTCCTGGGCTCCTCGCGCCGCAAGACCTGGCAGTACGTGTTCGGGCCGGGCGTCGGCGCCACGGTCGCCCGGTACTCGGGACCCGACCTCGACGTCCACATCGTCACCCACGACGAGGTCGCCCGGGGGCGCGGACTGCCCGTCGCCCGGGGCGCACGGCTCGGCCGGGCCCGCATCCTGTGGGGCTGGTTCGTGGGCGTGGCCGGTCCGCTGCTGCTCGCGCTGCTGCTGAGCACCGTCGACCTCGGCCTCGCCAACGACATGCTGCTCTTCCTGGCGCTGACCGTGGCGGCGGCCCTGCTCGGCGGGCTGCTGCCGGCCATGGCCTCGGCGGCGTTCGGCTCGTTCCTGCTGAACTACTACTACACGCCGCCCCTGCACCAGCTCACCATCGCCGACCCCAAGAACATCGTCGCCATCGCGATCTTCGTCGGGGTCGGCATCTCGGTGGCCTCCGTGGTGGACCTGGCCGCCCGGCGCACCCACCAGGCGGCCCGGCTGCGCGCCGAGGCGGAGATCCTCTCCTTCCTGGCGGGCAGCGTGCTGCGCGGCGAGAACAGCCTGGAGGCGCTCCTGGAACGGGTCCGGGAGACCTTCGGCATGGACTCGGTGGCGCTGCTGGAACGCACGGGCGACCGCGACCCGTGGACCTGCGCGGGCCGCTCGGGCACCCGGAAGCCGGTGACGCGGCCCGAGGACGCGGACGTGGACGTCCCCGTCGGCGACCACATGGCGCTCGCCCTGTGCGGGCGCGTGCTGCCCGCCTCCGACCGCCGGGTCCTCGGCGCGTTCGCCGCCCAGGCCGCCGTCGTCCTGGACCGCCAGCGCCTCCAGCACGAGGCCGAGCGGGCCCGCGCCCTCGACGAGGGCAACCGCATCCGCACCGCGCTGCTCGCCGCCGTCAGCCACGACCTGCGCACCCCGCTGGCCGCGATCAAGGCCGCGGTGTCCTCGCTGCGCTCCGACGACGTGGCCTGGTCCGAGGAGGACCAGGCCGAGCTGCTGGCCGCCATCGAGGAGGGCGCCGACCGGCTCGACCACCTCGTGGGCAACCTCCTGGACATGTCCCGCCTGCAGACCGGCACCGTCACCCCGCTGATCCGCGGCACGGACCTCGACGAGGTGGTGCCCATGGCGCTCGGCGGCATCCCCGAGGACAGCGTGGAGCTCGACGTCCCCGAGACGCTGCCCATGGTCGCCGTGGACGCCGGGCTGCTGGAACGGGCGGTCGCCAACGTCGTCGAGAACGCCGTCAAGTACAGCCCCGCCGGCCGGCGCGTCCTGGTCGCCGCCAGCGCGCACGCCGGGCGCGTGGAGTTGCGCGTGGTCGACCGCGGCCCCGGCGTCCCCGACGAGGCCAAGGACCGCATCTTCGCGCCCTTCCAGCGCCACGGCGACGCCCCGCGCGGCGCGGGCGTCGGTCTCGGGCTCGCGGTGGCGCGCGGCTTCGCCGAGGCGATGGACGGCACGCTCAACGCAGAGGACACCCCCGGCGGCGGACTCACCATGGTGCTCACCCTCCGCGCGGTGGACGGCCCCGACGCCCCCGCCCGCGACGCACACGAAGAACACCACGCACACGAAGAACACCACGCGCACGAAAAACGCGACGCACACGAAGAGCGCGACGCACACGAAGAACCGGAAAGGCAGGCAGCCTCATGACCAGGGTGCTCGTGGTCGACGACGAGCCGCAGATCGTGCGTGCCCTCGTGATCAACCTGAAGGCACGCGCGTACGAGGTCGACTCGGCACCCGACGGTGCCACCGCGCTCCGGCTCGCCGCCGACCGCCACCCCGACGTCGTCGTCCTGGACCTCGGGCTGCCCGACATGGACGGCGTCGACGTGATCAGAGGCCTGCGCGGCTGGAGCCGGGTGCCGATCCTGGTGCTGTCCGCCCGGCACTCCTCCGACGAGAAGGTGCAGGCGCTCGACGCGGGCGCCGACGACTACGTCACCAAGCCCTTCGGCATGGACGAGCTGCTCGCCCGGCTCCGCGCCGCGGTCCGCCGGGCCGAACCCACCGGCGGTGGCGAGGACGACCTCGTGGAGACCGACGGGTTCACCGTCGACCTCGCCGCGAAGAAGGTCAACCGGGGCGGCAAGGACGTACGGCTGACGCCCACGGAGTGGCATCTGCTGGAGGTGCTGGTGCACAACGCCGGCCGTCTGGTCAGCCAGAAGCAGCTGCTCCAGGAGGTGTGGGGGCCGTCGTACGGGACGGAGACCAACTACCTGCGGGTCTACATGGCCCAGCTGCGCCGGAAGCTGGAGGCCGACCCGTCGCACCCGCGGCACTTCATCACCGAGCCGGGGATGGGTTACCGCTTCGAGAAATAGCGCGCGGGGCCCAGGAGGTCCCCGTGCGTGAGGGAGCGCATGTGGGCGCGCTCGTCCGACCGGTGTGGACGGCCCCCGGTACGCTTTCGGTATGAGCCCTGTTCCTCGTCCCGAAAAGCCGGCGGGCCGGTTCCGTCGTATGCTCGGCCGGCTCTCCTCCTCCCAGGAGGACCTGGAGTCGGAGGAGCTGCGGGAGGACACGGAGACGGCCGGCTGCACCCGCATCGGTGACTGCCGGGACCGTGAGATCGTCACCGTCACGGGCACCCTGCGCACGGTCACGCTGCGTCCGCGGGCCGGGGTTCCCGCCCTGGAGGCCGAGCTGTTCGACGGTACGGCCGCCCTCGACGTGGTGTGGCTCGGCAGACGTTCCATCGTCGGGATAGAACCGGGGCGCAAACTGATCGCATCCGGCCGGATCTCGATGAGCCGGGGCCGTAGGGTGCTGTTCAATCCGAAATACGAACTCAGACCGCTCGGACGGGAGTAGCCGGTGACGTCCCTCGACAAGCCGACCGAAGCCGCAGCCGATACGCAGGAGGACAGGCGCGACGACAAGGCGGTGACGGAGGCCGCTCTGTTCGAGGCGTTCGGCGGTGTCCGCGGCATGGTCGAGACCGTGCTGCCGGGCCTGCTCTTCGTCACGATCTACACGATCAACAAGGACCTGCACAGCTCGGCCATCGCGGCCCTCGCCGTGTCGCTGGTCCTGGTCGCGGTGCGGCTGGCCATGAAGGACACCTTCAAGCACGCCTTCAGCGGCGTCTTCGGGGTCGCCTTCGGCGTGGTCTTCGCGATGATGACCGACAACGCCAAGGACTTCTACCTGCCGGGCATGCTCTACACGCTCGGCCTCGGCCTCGCGTACATCATCACCACGCTCGCCGGAGTGCCGCTGCTCGGCCTGGTCCTCGGCCCGGTCTTCAAGGAGAACCTCTCCTGGCGCACCCGCAACCCGGGCCGCAAGAAGGCGTACGCGAAGGCCAGCTACGCCTGGGGCCTGATCCTGCTCGGCAAGTGCGCGATCCTCTTCCCGCTGTACTGGTGGGCCGACACCACCCAGCTCGGCTGGGTCCTGGTGGCGCTGAAGATCCCGCCGTTCCTGCTGGCGGTCTGGTTCACCTGGCTGTTCCTGGCCAAGGCGCCCGCGCCGATCGACGTCTTCGCCGAGATGGAGGCGGAGGAGCGCGCGGAGAAGGAGCGCGAGAGGCAGCGCGAGGCGGAGCGCCGGGCCGCGGAGGCCGCGGAGCGGCCGTAGGCGTCCGGACGGCACGAGTACGTGAGTGGGGGCGCCCTGAACCGTTCAGGGCGCCCCCACTCACGTACACCGTGCCCGGGTCAGCGCGAGGCGTCCTCGCGCCGTACCGACAGCAGGTCCTCCAGCTGCTCCTCGCGGGCCTGCGCGGCCACGAAGAGGAGTTCGTCGCCCGTCTCCAGGGAGTCCTCCTGGGTCGGGGTGAGCACCCGGGTGCCGCGGATGATCGTGACCAGGGAGGTGTCCTCGGGCCACTCCACGTCACCGACCCGGGTGCCGGCCAGGGCGGACTCCGGGGGCAGGGTCAGCTCGACGAGGTTGGCGTCGCCGTGGCTGAAGCGGAGCAGCCGTACCAGGTCGCCGACGCTCACCGCCTCCTCGACCAGGGCCGACATCAGACGCGGGGTGGAGACGGCCACGTCCACGCCCCAGGCCTCGGTGAAGAGCCACTCGTTCTTGGGGTTGTTGACGCGGGCGACGACGCGCGGAACCCCGTACTCCGTCTTCGCCAGCAGCGACACGACCAGGTTGACCTTGTCGTCGCCGGTGGCGGCGATGACGACGTTGCAGCGCTGGAGCGCCGCCTCGTCGAGGGAGGTGATCTCGCAGGCGTCGGCGAGCAGCCACTCCGCCTGGGGCACGCGTTCGACCGAGATGGCCGTCGGCGCCTTGTCGACGAGCAGGACCTCGTGGCCGTTCTCCAGCAGTTCGCCCGCGATCGAGCGGCCGACCGCCCCGGCTCCGGCAATGGCGACCCTCATCAGCGACCGCCCTCCTCGGAAGGACCCTCGGCGAAGGCCGCCTCGACCTTCTCGATGTCGTCCGTGCGCATCATCACGTGCACCAGGTCACCCTCCTGCAGCACCGTCTGGGAGGTGGGCAGGATCGCCTCGCCCAGCCGGGTCAGGAACGCGACCCGGACACCGGTCTCCTCCTGGAGCCTGCTGATCCGCTGGCCCACCCAGGCCGCCGACGCGTGCACCTCGGCGAGCTGCACCCCGCCCGTGGGGTCCCGCCACAGCGGCTCGGCCCCCGAGGGCAGCAGCCGGCGCAGCATCTGGTCGGCGGTCCAGCGGACCGTGGCGACCGTCGGGATGCCCAGGCGCTGGTACACCTCGGCGCGGCGGGGGTCGTAGATGCGCGCCGCCACGTTCTCGATGCCGAACATCTCGCGGGCCACACGGGCGGCGATGATGTTGGAATTGTCACCGCTGGAGACCGCGGCGAACGCGCCCGCGTCCTCGATGCCCGCCTCGCGCAGGGTGTCCTGGTCGAAGCCGATGCCGGTGACGCGACGGCCGCCGAAACCGGAGCCCAGTCGTCGGAAGGCGGTGGGGTCCCGGTCGATCACCGCGACCGTGTGCCCCTGATGCTCCAGGGTCTGGGCAAGAGCGGAGCCCACTCTTCCGCAGCCCATGATGACGATGTGCACGACCGTCCTTCCGGTGTCGATGATTCCTGCGCAGCCGACACGTCAGACGCGGCAACGCCGGACAACAGGGTCTCAGACCGACGCCCAAGCTACACACGCGCGGTCGGCCCGTGGCACCCCTGTGCGGGCCCCGCCGGCCGCCGCTCAGCGGCGGCTGATGCTGCGGACGCTGAGCAGGGTGAGGACACCGAGCCCGACGAGTGCGGCGGCCGCACCGAGCAACTCCGCGGTGGCGTGCGTCATTGGATCTCCAAGGAAGCAAGGGAGGAAAAGGAAGGGCAGTAGGGGAAGAGGAGCGGAGGAAAAGGTTCAGTCATGCGCAAGGAAAGTTTTTGTCATATAGACACGCCCGTGCGGCGTGCGCCGGAATCAGCGGCCGCTCGCGTACCCCGATTCACCCGGTAAGCAGACGTACGCACCCCCGTCGCCGGGGCGACGAGCCGGGTGCGGGGGAGGCTGGGCGCCCCGCGTCCTGACGGCTTACGATCCCTTGCGTGTCCAAACTGACCGACGTGCCCAAACGAATCCTCATCGGGCGCGCACTGCGCAGTGACCGGCTCGGGGAAACGCTCCTGCCGAAGCGCATCGCTCTTCCTGTCTTCGCCTCCGACCCGCTCTCCTCCGTGGCCTACGCCCCGGGGGAGGTGCTGCTGGTCCTGTCCATCGCGGGTGTGTCCGCGTACCACTTCAGCCCGTGGATCGCCCTTGCGGTCGTGGTGCTGATGTTCACCGTGGTGGCCTCCTACCGGCAGAACGTGCACGCCTACCCGAGCGGCGGCGGCGACTACGAGGTGGCGAACACCAACCTCGGCCCGAGGGCCGGCCTCACCGTGGCGAGCGCCCTGCTCGTCGACTACGTGCTGACCGTCGCCGTCTCCATCTCCTCCGGCGTGGAGAACCTCGGCTCGGCCGTCCCCTTCGTCGTCGAGCACAAGGTGCTCTGCGCCATCGGCATCATCGTGCTGCTGACGCTGATGAACCTGCGCGGGGTGCGGGAGTCCGGGAAGCTCTTCGCCATCCCGACGTACGTGTTCGTCGCCGGTGTCTTCATCATGATCGTCTGGGGTGCCTTCCGCGGTCTCGTCCTCGGCGACACCATGAGCGCCCCCACCGCCGACCTGGAGATCGCGCCCGAGCACCAGGGGCTCGCCGGCTTCGCCATGGTCTTCCTGCTGCTGCGGGCCTTCTCCTCCGGCTGCGCCGCGCTCACCGGTGTCGAGGCGATCTCCAACGGCGTGCCCGCCTTCCGCAAGCCGAAGTCCCGCAACGCGGCGACCACGCTGGCGATGATGGGCCTGCTCGCCGTCACCATGTTCTGCGGCATCATCGGCCTGGCCCTGGCGACCGGCGTCCGCATGGCCGAGACCCCCGCCCACGACCTGCTCCGCGACGGTGTCCCGGTCGGCGACGGCTACGTCCAGAACCCGGTGATCACCCAGGTGGCCGCGGCCGTCTTCGGCGACGGCACGTTCTTCTTCGTGCTCCTGGCCGCCGCCACCGCGCTCGTGCTGTTCCTCGCGGCCAACACCGCGTACAACGGCTTCCCGCTGCTCGGCTCGATCCTCGCCCAGGACCGCTACCTGCCGCGCCAGCTGCACACCCGCGGCGACCGGCTCGCCTTCTCCAACGGCATCGTGCTGCTCGCGGGCGCCGCCGCGCTGCTGGTGTGGATCTACGGCGCCGACTCCACGCGGCTCATCCAGCTCTACATCGTGGGCGTCTTCGTCTCCTTCACCCTCAGCCAGATCGGCATGGTGCGGCACTGGAACCGCCACCTGGCAGGCGAGAAGGACCCGGCCAGGCGCCGCCACATGGTCCGCTCCCGCGCCATCAACGCCTTCGGCGCCTTCTTCACGGGGCTCGTCCTGGTGGTCGTCCTCGTCACCAAGTTCTCGCACGGCGCGTGGGTCGCCCTGCTCGGCATGGTGATCTTCTACGCGACGATGTCGGTGATCCGCCGGCACTACGACCGGGTGGCCGACGAGATCGCCGCGCCGGACGAGCCGCAGGACGACGTCGTACGGCCCTCGCGCGTGCACTCGGTGGTCCTGGTCTCCAAGGTCCACCGCCCCACCCTCCGCGCCCTGTCCTACGCCAAGGTGATGCGCTCGCACACCCTGGAGGCGCTCAGCGTCAACGTCGACGCCGCCGAGACCAAGGCGCTCCGGGACGAGTGGGTCCGGCGCGGCATCGACGTCCCCCTGAAGGTCCTCGACTCGCCGTACCGGGAGATCACCCGGCCCGTCATCGAGTACGTCAAGAGCCTGCGCCGCGAGTCGCCGCGGGACGTGGTCTCCGTGGTCATCCCCGAGTACGTGGTCGGCCACTGGTACGAGCACCTGCTGCACAACCAGAGCGCGCTGCGCCTCAAGAGCCGGCTGCTGTTCACCCCGGGGGTGATGGTCACCTCGGTGCCGTACCAGCTGGAGTCCTCGGAGGTGGCGAAGCGGCGGGCGCGCAGCCGCCAGGACTGGCACGCGCCGGGCACGGTGCGGCGCGGCCCGGCTCCCCAGCGGGACAAGGAGTCCTCGCCGACGTCGTAGACTGGTCGGCTGTTGTTCTCATCGGTTCCGCAGGTTCCCCCCTCTCGCAGCTCTGGAGTCACCCCGCCATGCAGGCAGAACAGAAGAAGTCGCTGGTGGGCCAGGAGTACGAGGTGGAGATCGGCCCCGTCGCCCACGGCGGCCACTGCATCGCCCGCACCGACTCCGGCCAGGTCCTCTTCGTCCGGCACACGCTGCCCGGCGAGCGGGTCGTCGCCCGGGTGACGGAGGGCGAGGAGGGCGCGCGCTTCCTGCGGGCCGACGCCGTCGAGATCCTGGACCCCTCCAAGGACCGCATCGAGGCCCCCTGCCCCTTCGCCGGTCCGGGCCGCTGCGGCGGCTGCGACTGGCAGCACGCCAAGCCGGGCGCCCAGCGCCGCCTCAAGGGCGAGGTCGTCGCCGAGCAGCTCCAGCGCCTCGCGGGCCTCACGCCCGAGGAGGCCGGCTGGGACGGCACGGTGATGCCGGCCGAGGGCGACAAGGTCCCGGCGGGCCAGGTGCCGTCATGGCGCACGCGCGTGAGTTACGCGGTCACCCCAGACGGCCACGCGGGCCTGCGCCGCCACCGCTCCCACGGGGTGGAGCCGATCGACCACTGCCTGATCGCCGCCGAGGGCGTCAGCGAGCTGGGCATCGAGCAGCGCGACTGGACGGGCATGGAGTCGGTCGAGGCGATCGCGGCGACGGGTTCGCAGGACCGCCAGGTGATCCTCACCCCGAAGCCGGGCGCGCGCCTGCCGATCGTGGAGCTGGACCGTCCGGTCTCGGTGATGCGCGTCGGCGAGAAGGACGGCGGCGTGCACCGCGTCCACGGCCGCCCCTTCGTACGCGAACGCGCGGACGACCGCACCTACCGCGTCGGCTCCGGCGGCTTCTGGCAGGTCCATCCGAAGGCGGCGGACACCCTGGTCAAGGCGGTCATGCAGGGCCTGCTGCCGCGCAAGGGCGACACGGCCCTGGATCTGTACTGCGGCGTGGGCCTCTTCGCCGGTGCCCTCGCCGACCGCGTCGGCGAGAAGGGCGCCGTCCTCGGCATCGAGTCCGGCAAGCGCGCGGTGGAGGACGCCCGGCACAACCTGGCCGGGTTCGACCGGGTGCGGGTGGAGCAGGGCAAGGTGGAGGCCGTACTGCCGCGCACGGGGATCACCGAGGCGGATCTGATCGTGCTGGACCCGCCGCGCTCCGGTGCGGGGAGGAAGACGGTCGAGCACCTGTCGTCGCTGGGGGCGCGGAGGATCGCGTACGTGGCGTGCGATCCGGCGGCGCTGGCGCGGGACCTGGGGTACTTCCGGGACGGGGGGTACCGGGTGCGGATGCTGCGGGTGTTCGATCTGTTTCCGATGACGCATCATGTGGAGTGCGTGGCGATTCTGGAGCCTGCTGCAAAGGGGCTCTGACCTCGGGCTTTCTTGGGTATTCCAGATGTGGTCGGTGGTGCTCGACCTGTTTCCCGAAGTGCACGATGTGGAGACTCACCGCAACCTCCTCGGCCGCCGCCGACCTGGTGTTCTATCCGTCATGCGAAGGCAGCTGATCCGGCTCGGACGGCCCGGCCTCGCGTCTGTGGCACGTGGTCTTGACGCTCGATCCACGCTCGTTCTGACGGCTGGTCAGTGAGGCTGCCGCCGGACGAGCCGGACGAGCCGGACGAGCCGGATGAGCCGGACGAGCCGTGGGGGTCCGCGGGGCAGATGCACGGTCGAGGGTGTCGGCCTGCGGCGCCGCCGCGCCTGTCGGGCCCCGGCGGCCCGGTCGGCTCGCAGGTCAGGTCGCCGGGACGGGCCGCAGCCGGTAGGCGTCCCCGTGCGCGACGACACGGCCGGCTGTGGGCGGGGCGAAGTGGGTGCCGAGGAGGAGGGTGTCCGTGCCGGCGATGGAAGCGAGCAATTCACCGCGGGTGGTCTCGGACCGCTGTGGGTCGATGTCCACGCAGGCGCCGATGGCGGGGTGGGCGAGTTGGACCGGGTGGTGAATGCAGTCACCGGTGATCAGCGCCGTTTCACCCTGACTGCTCAGTTCGACCGCGACATGGCCGGGGGTGTGGCCGGGGGTGGGGACCAGGCGCAGGCTCGGGGTGATCTGCGCGCCCTCGGCCGGGACGTCGACCAGGTCGAGCAGACCGGCCTGCTCGACCGGGATCACCGAGTCGCGGAACATCTGGCGGCGCGCCTCCTCCATGTCGTACGCGGCCCAGAACTCCCTTTCGGCGCGTGCGGTGAGGTAGCGCGCCTCGGGGAACGTGGGGACCCACTCGCCGTCCGCCTTCCGGGTGTTCCAGCCGACGTGGTCGGCGTGCAGGTGGGTGAGGACCACCAGGTCCACGGAGTCGGGCGGGAAGCCGGCGGCGGTCAGGCGCTCGGGGAAGTCGGTGCGCAGGTTGTGCCAGGCCGGGTTGGCCCGTTCCTTGCCGTTGCCGATGCCGGTGTCGATGAGTACGCGTAGCCCGTCCACGGCGAACGCGAAACTGTGGCTGTCGATGTGGAGGATGCCGTCCTCGCTGGCGAAGTGGGGGCGTAGCCAGTCCTGGCCGGCTACTACCCGAGGAGTGGCGTCGGGCAGCAGCCAGCGTCCGGTCGTGGGCGGCAGCAGTATTTCGTCGATGCGGTGGACGGTGATGTCGCCCACGGCCCAGGAGGGGACGGGGGTGTCCGAAGGAGCCTGCATGATCTGTCGTTTCCTTTGCTCTTCAGCTCTTCAGCTCTTCAGCGGAGCGGTCGGTTGCGCGGCCTGCTGTAGGGCCTTGTTCGGGTTCGTGACACGGCGAGCGCTGTGAGGGCCGCTGCTGCGAGTAGTGCGGCGATGATGGCGTAGGCGTGCGAGGTGGTCCTGAGCCCGTAGTACTGGGTGGCGACCCCCGCGGCGATGGTGGGCAGGCTCATGGAGAGGTAGCTCAGAACGTAGTAGGCGGCCAGCGTCGCGGCGCGGTACTGCTCGTCGAGCGAGACGAGGAGCATGCGAAGTACCCCTTGGGAGACGGCGCCGAAGGCTACGCCGGCCAGGGCCGCGCCGCCGTAGACGGCCGGCAGTCCGATGCCGTGCAGACCGCTCAGGGCCAGGACCGCGGCGGGCAGGACGGAGAGGCATCCGCCGATCGCGGTGGTGAGGGGATCGGTGCGCCGCAGAACCCACATGGTGAGTGCGGCTGCGGCGCTGAGGGTGAAGAAGACCATGCCGAGGGCCGCCTGCGGGGCGTTGGGTGCCACCAGGCGCACGAGGGCCGGCCCGAGGGAGGAGTAGAAGCCGCCCAGTGCCCAGGTCGCGACGATTGCGGTGCCGGTGGTCAGCAGGGTGCAGAGCACCGCGGGCGGTACACCGAGCTTCGGGCGCAGCGATCGGAGTGCGCCTGCCCGGCGGTCGACTGTCTCCATGGTGAAGGTGACGGCGATCGCCTGGGCGGCGAACAGCGCTGCCATCAGCGCGTGGACGGTGACCGTGGGGGCCGGGGCGAAGCGGACGAGGAGGGTGGAGACGAGAACGCCCGCGGCCATGCCGGCGACCGGGGCGATGGTGTTGGTCAGGGCGGACCGACCGGGATGCCGCGGGTTTTCCAGGTCGAGGAGAGCCGCGCCTGCGGTGCTGGTGGCCACGCCGGTGGCCACTCCTTGCAGGAGGCGGGCCGCTGTCAGAGAGCCTGCGCCGTCCGCTGAGGCGAGGAGAACCATGGCGACGGTCTGCGCGCCCAGGGCGCCTGCCAGGACGGGACGCCGTCCGAGGCGGTCGGAGAGCGCTCCGGTGGTGAGAAGGGCCGACAGCAGCGCCAGGGAGTATGCGCTGAAGACCACCGTGACGGCGAGCGCTGAAAGGCCCCACTGGTCCTGATAGAGGGGGTACAGCGGTGTCGGGGCACTGGATGCCGCCAGGAGGGCCACGAGTACGGACGCGTCCAGCGCGAAAGTGGCGGCACGGGTTTTCCCGTGGGCGCGACCGCCCCCGACAGGGCAGTGCGCGAGTGAGCCGGGCATGACGTCGGACATGGAACTCCTCCCTAAAAGCAACGCGTTTGCCTTAAGGCACGATAGGGCTTACGGTCAAGCTAAAGCAAATCATTAGCTTTTGGCGTGGGGTGCCTCGTCGCTCCAAGCCCGACCAGGGAGAATCCATGTCCTCCGCCGAACTCACACCGCCCGAGGCCGCCCGCTGGGCCGCCCGTGCCGGGCTTTCGCTGCCCGATGACCGCCACTCCGTGGTCGCGGCCACCGCCAGCCACATCCACTCCGTCGTCGCGGTCCTGCGTGAGCTGGACTTCGGTGACACCCCGCCCGCCGGTGCCTTCCGTGCGGAACAGGAGAAGCGCGATGCAGCCGTATGAGTTGTCCCTCGCCGCCGCCGCACAGGAGATCCGGGAGCGACGGCTGTCCCCCGTCGAGCTGGTCGACTCGGTCCTCAACCGCATCGAGCAGGTGGAGCCGCACGTTGCGGCCTACGTCGCGGTTTCCGCTGATCAGGCCCGCCGGACCGCCCGTGAGGCCGAGCGCGAAGCCGCACAGGGCTCCTACCGAGGCCCTCTGCACGGGATCCCGGTAGGACTCAAGGACGTGATCGATGTCGGCGGCGTGTCCACCACGGCAAGCTCCAGGACCCGGGCCGGTCACCGCGCAGCCTCCGACAGCGCGGTCGCCGCGAATCTGCGGGCGGCCGGCGCGATTCTGATCGGCAAGACGCACACCCACGAGTTCGCCTACGGGCTGACCACCCCGCAGACCAACAACGCCTGGAATCGCGGCAGGGTCGCCGGTGGCTCCAGCGGCGGTTCCGCCGTCGCCGTGGCCTCCGGTGCGGCGACGTTCGCCCTCGGCACCGACACCGGCGGATCAATCCGGGTGCCCGCCACCCTGAACGGGGTGGTCGGACTCAAGCCGACGTATGGACTCGTACCCCGCCACGGCGTGACGTCGCTGTCCTGGTCGCTCGACCACGTCGGCCCGATCACCCGCACCGTCGACGACACGGCCCTGGTCCTGGCCGCCATCGCCGGGCACGACCCCCGCGACCCCGCCTCGGTGGCCGTCCCCGGCGTCGACTACCGGCCGCGCCCCGACCCGGACCTGACGGGAGTGCGTGTCGGCGTGCCTCGCAACTACTACTTCGAACACGTCGACGCCGAAGTCGCGGCCGCCGTCCGCCGTGCCATCGCGCAGCTGGAGGCGCTCGGTGCCCGGCTCATCGAGATCGACATACCGATGACCCGCTACATCCAGGCCACCCAATGGGGCCTGATGGTGCCGGAAGCCACCGCATACCATGAAAGAACCCTGCGTACCGTCCCCGAGTTGTACCAAGCGGATGTCCGGATCCTCCTGGAGGCCGGCGAGCTGATGGGCGCGGGCGACTACCTGCGGGCGCAGCGCGCCCGGACGCTGATGCGCGACGAATGGGCCCGCCTCCTGGCGGAAGTCGACGTGATCGCCGCCCCTGCGGTCCCGATGGCCGCGGTCCCGTCGGGCCAGGAGACCGTCACCTGGCCCGACGGCACGGTCGAGAGCGTCTCCGACGCCTACGTGCGCCTCTCCTCCCCGGCCAACATCACAGGAGTGCCCGCACTCTCCGTCCCGGTCGGCCAGGACGCGGCAGGCATGCCCATCGGCATGCAGTTGCTCGGACGGCCCTTCGCCGAGCGGACGCTGCTGCTGGTGGGCCACGCATACGAGCGGACGCAGTCCGCCCGATCGCTCGCACCCCTCACCTGAGAGCGGTGTGTGGGCCGGGCAGGAAAGTTCCGGCCCGGCCCGCACACCGCTCGGCTCCGTCGGGATCAGGACCAGATGCCCGCGACGGTGAAATCGGCGAGGACTCCGGCACAGCCGTCGAGCAGGCGCTCGCCCTTCGCCGCGGAGGCGGTGCGGGCGTCACCCGCGGTGCCGGAGCGCGTGATGATGTCGAAAGTGAGGAACGACGGACGACCGAGGGATCCTCGCGGAGGGCAGGAAGACGTCCGGGCCCACCGCCTGGGCGACACACTCGACAGAGACACGGTGCCACCGAAGGGCATGCGGTGCTCGGCCAGGCCGCACCACACCGACGGGGCGACGACCATGGGAACATCGGCGGCATCAGCGGCCTTGCGGCATGCCTCCACGGCGAGGAAGTCGTCGACACCGGTCGGCGGGTGTTCACCGTGTTGCTCGGACGAGCCCACCGGCAGCAGCACGACGGCTTCACGCTGCGCCAGTTCGTGCAGCTCTGAAGCGGTCAGACGGTTCCAGCGAATCTGGGGCATGGCCGTAAGCCATGGTCTTGCCGGCGTTCTGCTTGCTCTTGCCGGAGACGAACGTGTCCCGGTCCTTGCGTCCGGCGGCCGGACCCGTATCTCGGTGCCGTCGACGATACCGGTCCTCCCATTGCTGCCGAGGTGGTCGACGACCTCGGCCGGAGACCGCAGCCGCACACCGGAACTGACGGTGCAGCCGCGCTCGGCGAGCAGGGGCCGCACCTCGCCGACGGCGTGGGTGATGGTGGAGCGGTCCACACCGAACCAGCAGGCCAGCACGTCGTGAGTGACCCCGTGGCGGAGATGGCCGAGCGTCGCCAGGAGCCGGTCGATGAACACGAGCCGGTGCTTCGCACCGACGCCTACAGCCCGCTTCCGCGGCCGGCAGACGAACCTGGCCCGGTGCCGCTCGTGCCATAAGGGACCTACCTCGGCAACGAGTTGCGCGATCACCTCGGTCGACAGGCCCGTGATCCTCCGGTCACTGACGATCGCGAGTCGCGTTCCCCACCACATATCCATGATCGGTGACCGCGGGCTCGGCCTCTCACCGCTTACCGTGCACGAGCTCGTTAGTGAGCCCGGGTATCGGGGTCCGCTAAACGCAAGGACTGTGCTTTAAGCTGGTGTGATGAGCAGCAAGCAAAGGGTCCGCCCCGGCGGGCGCAGCGCACGCGTCCAGGCGTCAGTGCACACCGCTGTACGGGAACTCCTGGAGGAAAGGGGCCGCGAGGCACTGACCGTCCCACTGGTCGCCCAGCGCGCCGGAGTCACCCCGTCGACCGTCTACCGGCGCTGGGGCAACCTGCAGGAACTGCTGTCGGACGTCGCGGTGGAGCGGCTGCGACCCGACACCGAGCCGGAGGACCACGGCGACCTGCGGTCCGACCTCACGGCATGGGCCGAACAGTTCCTCGACGAAATGACATCCGTCTCGGGCCGCGCCTATATCCGCGACGCCCTGCTCGGTGACCCGGACGGCAGCAACGCCGGCCAGTGCTCAGCCTATGCGGCCGAACAGATCAACGTCATTCTCGCTCGAGCCGCCGACCGCGAGGAGAACACTCCCGACGTCGAGACGGCCATGGACCGCATCGTCGCCCCCATGATGTATCGCATCCTCTTCCGTCCGGCCGGGCTCGACGCCGCGTACGCCCGCCAGCTTGTGACTGAGCTCTTCGGCATACGCGGGAAGGGCGACCAGTGACCGGGCGAAGGAGGCTGTAGACGTGTCGCCCGAAGACCGCCTCGGCCACCACGGTCAGTCCGAGAAGCTTCCCGGATCCGTCGGGCGAGGCCGGCAACAGCGGTTGCGCCACGCCGTCTTCTCGATGCCGTCGCCGTCCTCCTCCTGGCGCTGGAAGAACCGGGCGTACTTGTCGAACCCCTGAGGACTGTGACTCAACGCTTCGCGAAGACAAGGGGGCGGGTGGTGGCGAGCGTGTCCGTCTTGCACACCGTGCCGTCGGCGGGGTGGGTGCCGTGGAGGAGGGCGGCGTCAACTGCCTGGTTGACACACGAGTTGATGCCGTAGGAGCCGTGTCCGACTCCTTCACGCGTGAGCAGGACCGCGGAGTCCAGGGTCCGGGTCATGTTCTCGGCCCAGTGGTGGGGGGTGACGGGGTCCAGTCGGCCTGCGACCACCAGTGCCGGGGGCGCACCGGCGCCTGTGAGCGGCTCGGTGACGCGGTCCTTGTTCGGCGCGGGCCACCGAGCGCAGTTCAGGGCGGAGTAGGCGGCCCGGGTCCCGATCCGCCTGGCCTCGGCAACGGCCTTGGCGGCTGCGGTCTTGTGCGCGGCGATGCCGGCCGGGGTCTGCCAGTCGGCGCAGCGTACCGCGGTGTGGACTTCGAACATCGCTGCGGTGCCGGTCGGCGGCGTCCAGTGGGGCACAACACCGGCAGGCCCCGCACCCTCGGCGAGGAACGTCACGAGATGACGTTCGCCACCGGCAGCACCGTCGTCACCGGCCTGCTGGTCGGCGCGGATGGCGCCCGGTCGCGGAACGCCGATCGTCGCGAGCAGCCGAGGGAAGGGTGCAGCGGTGATGTGTCACCTCGTCCAGCCCGCCGGCGACCTCGGTAGCCGTCGTGAGGCTCGTTCGACCGCTCCGGCCGGTCCGGAGGGCGGTGCGCAGGTTCGAGAACGTGATCCAACCTGTCGTTTGGCGCGCCCCATGCTTCCCGGAACGCTGCGCTCCGGCTGGATCAATATCTGTGCCCGCGGGCTGAGATTTTAACGGAACATGCAGACAGATTTTCTGCCGTGATATGTGAACTCCGATTCTTCCCTGCACACAGGTCGCTGCGGCGTGCTACTGTCGATCCCAGTTGCGTTTGTGGTTCCCGAAGACTTCAAGTGCCTCCGGCTCGGCCTCTGTGCCACTGGTAGCGCTTTTGTATATCCGGTCTTTTTCCGGGCGGGGTGATCATCGCGGCGACGCGGTGTCCGCACAGTGCGGACACTGAGGCACTGCCCCAAAGGAGAAATGACATGGCTGCTGGTACTGTGAAGTGGTTCAACGCGGAAAAGGGTTTCGGCTTCATCGAGCAGGACGGTGGCGGCGCTGACGTGTTCGCCCACTACTCGAACATCGCCGCCCAGGGATTCCGCGAGCTGCTCGAGGGGCAGAAGGTGACCTTCGACATCGCGCAGGGCCAGAAGGGCCCGACGGCTGAGAATATCGTTCTCGCCTGACGGTGACGCGTATTTCGTAGCTGGGACCCGCATCCTTTGGGGTGCGGGTCCCAGATGCTTGCGTTTCCTGCAGTAGTTTTTCCTGTGGACGACAACCGGGAAACCCGTATGCTCACCGCATGCGAAGCACCCTCCAGGGGTGCGCGCAACCCGTCATGGCTTCATCGCGATGGACGCCCGAACATTTCGTCCGCTTTGCGTCACTCAATTCAACGCCAGTGCGCGTACGGATATCCTTCGGTCAGATGCGCTGTCGCGTTCCACCGGCCCGTTCTTGCGATTCTCCGTGTTGCTCATCGCTGCGGGAATTCCTTGATATGTGCCACATCGAGGAAGGTCCCGCATGAAGCGCACACGTTCGAACGACCGTTTCACCCGTACCCGTAAGGGCAGTGCCGACTCCGGCAGGGGCGGCAGCCGTTCCGGTCCGTCGGGCCCGAACCGGTCGGGCAGTTCGCGCCGTTCCGGCGGTTACGGCCGCCGACCCGCCGCGGTCCAGGGGGAATTCGCGCTGCCCGAGACGGTCACTCCCGCACTTCCCGCCGTGGAGGTCTTCGCCGATCTCGACATGCCCAAGGCACTGCTGGCCGCGCTGGGTTCGCAAGGCGTGACCGTGCCGTTCCCGATCCAGGCCGCGACCCTGCCGAACTCCCTCGCCGGGCGGGATGTCCTCGGCCGTGGCCGCACCGGCTCCGGCAAGACCCTCGCTTTCGGTCTGGCACTGCTGGCCCGTACGGCCGGGCAGCGCGCCGAGGCCCGGCAGCCGCTGGGACTGGTCCTCGTACCGACGCGTGAGCTGGCGCAACAGGTCACCGACGCGCTCACCCCGTACGCCCGCTCCGTGAAGCTGCGGCTGGCCACCGTGGTGGGCGGGGTGCCGATCGGCAGGCAGGCGAGCGCGCTGCGCGGTGGCGCCGAGATCGTCGTCGCCACACCGGGACGCCTCAAAGACCTCATCGAGCGCGGCGACTGCCGGCTGGACCGGGTGTGCGTCACCGTCCTCGACGAGGCCGACCAGATGGCCGACATGGGCTTCATGCCGCAGGTCACCGCCCTTCTCGACCAGGTCTGTCCCGAGGGCCAGCGCATGCTGTTCTCCGCCACCCTCGACCGCAACGTCGACCTGCTCGTGCGCCGCTACCTCAGCGACCCCGTCGTGCACTCCGTCGATCCCTCAGCCGGCGCGGTCACGACGATGGAGCACCACGTGCTGCACGTCCACGGTGCCGACAAGCAGACGGCCACCACCGAGATCGCCGCGCGCGACGGCCGCGTGATCATGTTCCTCGACACCAAGCACGCCGTCGACCGCCTCACCGAGCACCTCCTGAACAGCGGGGTAAGGGCCGCCGCCCTGCACGGCGGGAAGTCGCAGCCGCAGCGCACCCGCACGCTGACGCAGTTCAAGACCGGGCACGTCAACGTGCTGGTGGCGACCAACGTCGCGGCGCGCGGCATCCACGTCGACAGCCTCGACCTCGTCGTCAACGTCGATCCGCCCACCGATCACAAGGACTACCTCCACCGCGGCGGCCGCACAGCCCGCGCCGGCGAGTCCGGCAGCGTCGTCACCCTCGTCACCCCGAGCCAGCGCCGTGCCATGACCCGCCTCATGGCAGCGGCCGGCATCGTCCCGCAGACCACCCAGGTCCGCGTCGGCGGGGAAGCCCTGCACCGCATTACCGGCGCCCAGGTACCCTCTGGCGTCCCGGTCGTCATCACCGCACCGGTAGCCGAACGCCCCAAGAAGCGCGGCGCGACCTCACGCGGCCGACGCCGCCCCGCTTCGGCGGCCCGCCGCGCGTCCGTACGGCAGTCGACCGTCGGTACGGCGGCATAGAACCTTCGTGATCAGAAAGCCGGCCCATCCCCGCAGGAGGCACCCTTTGATGCTGGTCCAGACGCAGTTCCGCCCGGAGAGTGCCCACCGCGTGCACGGCACGGTGGCCGACACCATGGAAGCGGCCGGACCGCAGGTCTGGGGGGACATGACCGTGGAGGTGGCACTGTCCGTGATGGCCGCCGCCCGTACGGGTCATCTGGTCGTCTGCGACGATGACGGTCTGTGTACCGGTCTGGTCACCCGGGCCCGGCTCACGGCCGTTCGTGACGGCTCCGGGTACACGGACCGGATCCGTCTGCGTGACATCGCCGACGTCACCGCTCCCTTTGCCTCGCCGCTGACCACGAGGGCCGAAGCCGAGCGTGCGATGCGGCACCGTCGGCTCGGGGCCCTGCCCGTGGTCGACGAACGGGGCAACGCTCTGGGTGTCCTCGCCCTCTCCCGCTGAACCGCTTCACGGCGGTCGGTCCCGTTTCCCCTTCTCCCCGTGAGGCATCATGCGCTGTGTCATCGCCCGCTTCCCGTTCGACCTGACCAAGAGCGGCGTACTGGAATCGATGAAGGGCATCAAGCCCGAACCGGTCACCGGCGAGTCCGTGATCATCGGACGACGCCACTACCCCGCCAAGCAGGTCGGCGAGGTCGTCACCCGCCAGGACCGCCGCGATTTCAGCACCGGCGAGGTCCTGCGGGCCATGTCCCGGCTCGGCTTCACCTGTCGCTCCGCCCTTCCCGAGGCCGCACCTGCGCGCGTGGACAGCCCGTTACCTGCGCGTGTGGACAGCCCGTTGCAGCGGGCTTCCGCGATGCTCGGCACCCCCCTGTCCGGCTGACCGACGGGACACGCGGGAGTCGAACACAGAACTGAGGGCTCTACCGGCATGCCGGTAGAGCCCTCACTGCGTGCCACGCCGCTCCCGGCGGTCATGTCCCGCTGCGGACACCGTTGGCATTCAGCGGGCCAGTTGTATCGCCCTGTGAGGTTGGGGACGCGGCTGGCGGGTGGTTCGCCTGCGCGCGCGGTGTGTCCGCGGTGGTGATTGCAGGTGTGCAGCCACTGGGGAACGCTTCGCGGCGCTCGGCTTCTGACCGGTAGGGGCGGGCGTGAGCCCACTCGTCGAGCAGGGTGCGGTTGAAGCGCTCGACCCCGCCGTTGGTCTGCGGCCGGTAGGGCCGGGTGCGCTTGTGGGTGATCCCGGCCGTCGCGAGAGCGTCGCGCCAGTCGCGTGAGCGGTAGCAGGATCCGTTGTCGGTCAGTACGCGCTCGACGGTGACCCCGGCCCGGGCGAAGAAGAGCTGGGCGCGGGGCCAGAAGCCGGTGGCGGTCTCCTTCTTCTCGTCGGCGAGGATCTCGCTGTAGGCGAGGCGGGAGTGGTCGTCGACAACGGTGTGCAGGTAGCTGTAGGCGGCGTTCGTGGTAGCGCCGGTGTGGAAAAAGTCGGGCAGGTAGCGCACCGGTGCCCACCCCAGGGCCAGACAGCAGGGGGTGTGGGGCCAGCGGGGAGCGTTGACCCACAGGACACGGAAGGCCATGCCGGTCAGCGCGTCCGTCCGTACGGTCCACAGCAACGGGTTTCGCTGGTCAGGAGGGAGGAGAAGGACGGCCAGAGGGGTGCAGGTGCCGGCGATGATCAGGAAGATGTTGGCATGGTCGAGGCGACGCAGGACGGCCTCGCCCAGCGGACCCCAGGTGCCCAGGTGGTGGACGGCGCTCGTCCCGGACAGCAGCCAAGCGGTGACGGAGTACACGGTGCAGGCCAGGGCCGTCTGCTGGGTCCGGGGCAGGCAGACAAGGACGATGCCGGCGGACAACGAGGCGGGAACCATCGCGGCATGGAGTCGGCCACGCAGCTTCGGCTTGACCGGCTTGACCAGGTCGGCCGCCCGCTCGACCAGGTCGGTCACCGGGTGAGACTTGCCTCCGGCATTCTCATGACGGGATACGCCGGTGAGCCCGGTCAGGGCGGCTCTCGGACGCACCTTCCCGTCCTGTCTCGATCTTCCGGGCATCATCGGCAACCGTCCGATCCTGGTAAGAGCCTCCCCGTAACAGCGTCTTCGGAGGCCGGGTCGTAACGTCGAGCCGGGAATTCACCCCACGGGACCTGCCCGGCCATCAGGCGAGTGCAGAGGCCGGCGACCCGCCACCAATCGGGCCCGCGGCAGCCGTGTAAGTCGACCGACCGTGGGTAAGGCCAAGGTTCCCGAGCGCGCATCTCCGTCCGTCTACGCCCACGGACCGCCGATGCCCCCGAGTTCCGCGCATGTCCTGAACAACGCCGACGGCACCCGGGTCGCCGGTACACCGAGTGGACCAGCGCCGAGGCGCACAAGGAGGCCGCGGATGCCGGCCACCACAACGAGGGGCACGAAAGCATCGTCGGCACCACCGGGCCCACGGCTCACCCACCGAAGGCAGTACAGCCTGTCGCCCCTCCCCGTTCCGGCCGCCGGCGCCATCCATCATCCTGGTGCAGCAGGTGCGGGTGCCCCGGACCGCCGGGAAAAAGAGACCACACAGGCGGTGGATCATGCCGTCCCACTCTCCGGGTACCGTGAAAACATGAGTCATCCACACCCCGAGCTGAAAGCCGCCCCGTCTCTTCCCGAGGAAGGGCTGCGGGTCATCGCCCTGGGCGGCTTGGGCGAGATCGGCCGTAACATGACCGTCTTCGAGCACGCCGGAAAGCTGCTCGTCGTCGACTGCGGCGTGCTGTTCCCCGAGGAGACCCAGCCCGGAGTGGATGTGATCCTGCCGGACTTCACCTCGATCCGGGACCGGCTGGACGATGTCGTGGCCGTGGTACTCACCCACGGCCACGAGGACCACATCGGCGGCGTGCCGTACCTGTTGCGTGAGCGGTCCGACATTCCCCTCATCGGCTCCAAGCTGACGCTGGCGTTCCTGGAAGCCAAGCTCAAGGAGCACGGCATCCGGCCGCGCACGGTCCGAGTGCGGGAGGGAGACCGGCGCGGTTTCGGGCCGTTCGACTGCGAGTTCGTGGCGGTCAACCACTCCATCCCCGACAGCCTCGCGGTCGCGATCCGCACCCGGGCCGGGATGGTGCTGCACACCGGCGACTTCAAGATGGACCAGTTCCCCCTCGACGGCCGCATCACCGACCTGCGCGCCTTCGCCCGCCTCGGCGAGGAGGGCGTGGACCTGTTCCTCACCGACTCCACCAACGCCGAAGTGCCCGGCTTCACGACTTCCGAGCGTGAGCTGAACCTGGCGATCGAGCAGGTGATGCGCACCGCGCCGCGCCGGGTCATCGTCTCCAGCTTCGCCAGCCATGTGCACCGTATCCAGCAGGTCCTGGACGCCGCCCACCAGAACGGCCGCAAGGTCGCCTTCGTCGGCCGGTCGATGGTCCGCAACATGGGCATCGCCCGTGATCTGGGTTATCTGAAGGTCCCCTCCGGCCTGGTCGTGAGCACGAAGGAGCTGGAGAAGCTCCCGGACCACAAGGTCACTCTGGTGTGCACCGGCTCTCAGGGCGAACCGATGGCCGCGCTGTCGCGGATGGCCAACCGCGATCACCAGATCCGCATCGGCGAGGGCGACACCGTCCTGCTCGCCAGCTCCCTCATTCCAGGCAACGAGAACGCCATCTACCGGGTGATCAACGGGCTCACCCGGTGGGGCGCCCACGTGGTCCACAAGGGCAACGCCAAGGTGCATGTCTCCGGGCACGCCAGCGCCGGCGAACTCGTCTACTGCTACAACATCGTCAAACCGCGCAACGTCATGCCGGTGCACGGCGAATGGCGCCACCTGCGGGCCAACGGCGACCTCGCCATCCGTACCGGTGTCGACCCCGACCGGGTCGTCATCGCCGAGGACGGCGTCGTCGTCGACCTGGTCGACGGGCGCGCGTCCATCACCGGCAAGGTCCCCGCCGGCAACGTCTACGTGGACGGCATGGAAGTCGGCGGCGCCACCGAGGCGTCCCTCAAGGACCGCCTCACCCTCGCTGCCGAAGGCGTGGTCACGGTGGTGGCAATCGTCGACGCGGACACCGGCGCCCTCGCCGAAGCCCCCGACTTCCTGGCCCGGGGCTTCGTCCACGACGACGCCACCTTCGAGCCGGTCATCCCCGTCATCGAAAAGACCCTGGCCACCGCGGCCGAGGAAGGCGTGGGGGACGCGCGCCAACTCGAACAGCTCCTCGCCCGCGCTGTGGCGAACTGGGCGTTCCGCACCCACCGTCGCAAGCCCCTCATCATCCCCGTCATCATCGACGCCTGAGCCACACCCGGGCAGGCGTCCGGGGCCGGACGCCGATGTGCACGAGGTGAAACTCGGCGACGAGTCGGTCCTGATGTCCAGCCTCATCACCGGCCCACCGGGTCGGCCCGTACGAATCGCGCCCGGGTTTCGTCCGGACGCGTCCGGGGCGGCCCGGTGGCGAGCGCTGCGCCGGGCATCCCGCAGCTGGCCTGCCGCCCGAGCAGCAACATGACGGCCACGGGGATTCAGTGGCGCGGACAGCCCGGTGTACCGGCCCAAGGAGGAGAGAAAGTCCGGCTAGACATGACGCTCATTTGACGCTCCGGCCGCCTCACAGCCCGTGCCCAAGGCAGGAAAGCCCCATGTGACCTGCAGGTTCCCCCGTCCGCACACCTTGTGACGTGTTTCCTATGACGCATCACGTGGAGTGCGTGGCGATCCTGGAGCCGGCCGCCAAAACGCTCTGACCTGCCGGTCGGATGCGGTGGAACCGGCTTGCCTCCGGGGCTGCTCCCGCGCTGCTCCGGTTGTTCCCTTCGGCGGTGTGTAGTGCGTTGTTCCACGCATGGGTCCGCGAAACGTTTCGGCTCCGATAGCGACACATGCGAGAGGTATTGACGTCGTTCATCGGCTCCCTATCATTCAGGATGCTCGACACTTCGACCTTTGTTCGTAATCTCGAACGTGTCGCAGTCGCTCCATCGCACAGCAGGGCACCTCAGGGTCACGCCCCCGAACGCCGAGCCGCAAGGAGCCTGCCGTATGGGCATGTTGTCATGGCCTCATCAACCTTTCCCCCGTCGTCGCGCGCTGGCGACCGCCGCCGGCCTCGCCGCCGGCGCGGTCCTTCCGCTGACGGGAGCCGCCCGCGCCGCAGCCGCTCCCGCCCAGGGGCCGGCCCGCGTCACCGCCGGGGAGTACGCGAACCCGGTGATCTGGCAGGACTTCGCGGACATCGACGTCATCCGCGTCGGAGACACCTACTACGCCTCGGCCTCGACCATGCACTACTCGCCGGGCGCGCCCGTCCTGCGCTCGTACGACCTGGTGAACTGGGAGATCGCCGGCCACTCGGTGCCGGTCCTGGACTTCGGCGCCAAGTACGACCTGAACGGGGCCCGCGGCTACGTCAGAGGGATCTGGGCGTCGTCGCTGGCCTACCGTCCGAGCAACAGGACGTTCTACTGGCTGGGCCAGATCGACTTCGCCCGGACGTACGTCTACACCGCGACGGCCGTCGAGGGGCCGTGGAACCGGCTGACGACGATCGGCACGCCCTACTACGACGCGGGGCTGCTGGTCGACAGCGACGACACCCTGTACGTGGCGTACGGCAACACCACGATCAGCGTGGCCCAGCTCTCCCCGGACGGTCGTACCCAGGTGCGCACGCAGCAGGTGTTCACGACCCCGTCGAGCGTCGGCACCCTCGAGGGCGCCCGCTTCTACAGGATCAACGGGCAGTACTACATCTTCCTGACCCGCCCCGCGAACGGCCAGTACATCCTGAAGTCGTCCGGCGGCCCCTTCGGTCCGTACACGATGCGCCAGGTCCTCCTCGACCTGCGCGGGCCGATCCCCGGCGGTGGCGTCCCGCACCAGGGCGGTCTGGTCCAGACGCAGAACGGCGCCTGGTACTACCTGGCATTCGTCGACGCCTACCCCGGCGGCCGGGTGCCCGCGCTGGCCCCGGTCACCTGGACCGGGGACGGGTGGCCCGTCGTCCAACTGGTGAACGGCGCATGGGGCGCCTCCTACCCCAGCCCGGCCGTACCCGCTCCGCCCCGCCAGGTCACGCCGATGACCGGCGTCGACACCTTCGACGGCACGACCCTCAAACCGAGATGGGAATGGAACCACAACCCGGACAACTCCAAGTGGTCGGCCGGCAACGGTCTGACCCTGCGCACCGCGACGGTCACCAACGACCTGTACTGGGCCCGTAACACCCTCACGCACCGCATCCAGGGCCCCACCTCCACCGCCACCGTCCAGCTCGACCACTCCGCGATGCGGGACGGCGACCGGGCCGGACTCGCGCTGCTGCGTGACTCCTCCGCGTGGATCGGTGTCAAGCGCGAGGGCGGCGCCACACGGGTGGTGATGGTCGGCGGGCTGACCATGGACAGCAACTGGAACACCACCGGCACCGGCTACGAGCTCGCGAGCGCGACTGTCCCGGGCAGCCGCATCTGGCTGCGCGCGACCGCGGACATCCGCCCCGGCGCGGCGCGTCCGGGGACCTTCTCCTACAGCACCGACGGCATCGCGTTCACCCGGCTCGGACCGGACTTCTCGATGGGCAACGACTGGCGGTTCTTCATGGGATACCGGTTCGCCCTCTTCAACCATGCCACCCGGGCGCTCGGCGGCTCGGTCCGCGTCACGCGCTTCGAGCTGTCCACGCCCTGAAGGCGGGCCGATGAAGACCGACCGCCCACCGCACCCGGCCGTGCAAGGAGAAGGCCGTGCAAGGAGAAGCATGAACCCGCTCCCGCTCCTCGGACGCCGCCGAGCCCCAGTCCTGGGCCTGCCGGCCGTGACCGTCCTCATGACGTCCGGGACCGGGACCGGGACCGCGGCGGGCGCACCCGGCGCCCTCCGAGCCTCCGCCCCGGGCACTCATGCGGCCCGAGGGTGCCGGGCGCCACCGGTCTTCCGAAGGGCGCGAAGGACCGGGATCTCACGAGCGGTCCGCCGTGATGCCCACAGACCGCCGCTGCACACCACCCCCCAAGCTTGGAGAAGTCCCATGCACAGCCTCATGCACAGAGCAAGTCTCAGCCGCAGGCATCCGTCCGTGGTGCTCGCCGCCGTGGTCGTGGCCCTGGTCGCGTTGGTGGCGACGCTCCTCGCCCCACCGGCTCGGGCGGCCGCCAGTGGCGCCTTGCGCGGTGTCGGTTCGAACCGGTGTCTCGATGTGGTGGGCGCCGGCCAGACCGACGGCACACAGCTGCAGATCCACGACTGCTGGAGCGGCGGGACCAACCAGCAGTGGACGTTCACGGACGCCGGCCAGCTGACCGTGTACGGCAACAAGTGCCTGGATGTTCCGGGCAACGCCACCGCGGCCGGTACCCGGGTGCAGATCTGGACCTGCACCGGCGGTGCGAACCAGCGCTGGCGGGCGAACTCCGACGGCACGGTCGTCGGCGTGCAGTCCGGGCTGTGCCTGGAGGTCACGGGCGCCGGTACGGCCAACGGCACCGCGGTGCAGCTCTGGACGTGCAACGGCGGCAGCAACCAGAAGTGGACCGGTCTCACCGGGACGCCGCCCACGGACGGCGCGTGTTCTCTTCCGTCGACGTACCGGTGGTCCTCGACGGGTGTGCTGGCGCAGCCGGCGAACGGGTGGGCCGCGGTGAAGGACTTCACCACCGTGACGCACAACGGCAAGCACCTGGTCTACGCGTCGAACTTCTCGGGATCGTCGTACGGCTCGATGATGTTCAGTCCCTTCACCAACTGGTCGGACATGGCGTCGGCCCGCCAGACCGGGATGAACCAGGCCGCGGTGGCGCCCACGCTGTTCTACTTCGCGCCCAAGAACGTCTGGGTGCTGGCGTACCAGTGGGGTGCGTGGCCCTTCATCTACCGCACGTCGAGCGACCCCACCAACCCCAACGGCTGGTCGGCTCCGCAGCCGCTGTTCACCGGGAGCATCTCCGGCTCCGACACCGGCCCGATCGACCAGACCCTGATCGCCGACGGCCAGAACATGTACCTGTTCTTCGCCGGTGACAACGGCAAGATCTACCGGGCGAGCATGCCGATCGGTAACTTCCCGGGCAACTTCGGCTCGTCGTACACGACGATCATGAGCGACACGAAGGCCAACCTCTTCGAGGGCGTACAGGTCTACAAGGTGCAGGGCCAGAACCAGTACCTCATGATCGTCGAGGCGATGGGCGCGAACGGACGCTACTTCCGCTCCTTCACGGCCTCCAGCCTGAACGGCTCGTGGACCCCGCAGGCCGCCAGCGAGAGCAACCCCTTCGCGGGCAAGGCCAACAGCGGTGCCACCTGGACCAATGACATCAGCCACGGCGACCTGGTCCGCAACAACCCCGACCAGACCATGACCATCGACCCCTGCAACCTGCAGTTCCTCTACCAGGGCAAGTCCCCCGCGGCGGGCGGCGAGTACAACCGACTGCCGTGGCGGCCGGGTGTGCTCACCCTGCAGCGCTGACCCCCGATCGGACGGTGACCGTGATGTGGTGCGGTCCGCGGGCGTGTGAGCGAGCGGTTCACGGCGTGGGCGACTCCACCCGCTGACCGGCACTCACCGCCTCCGCCCGAGGAACCCCCGGCCGTGCGGCGGCCGGGGGTTCCTCCCGCTTCCGGTGCCGTCGTCGCCGCGGCTCAGCCCCTGGGACGTGCGGCCCGGCACCGACCGTTCCGCTCTCTGCCAGATCCACCTCGCCGGTCCCGGCACCGACGCCGCCGAGGCCCTCGGTGCTGAGGGGCGACGAGAGCCGGCCAGGCGACCCTCGGCGGCTCGGGCATCAACATCCGGGACCGGTCATCGAGATCCAGGGCCGGTCATCGAGATCCAGGGCCGGTCGTCGAGGCTGACCCTCAGCTACCGCACGACGCGCGGGATACCGGAGTCGGCGATCCGGCTGTTGGACGGTACGCATCATGACGATCCGGACGGCGACCGCGACGACCTGACGGGTTGTCGGTCAGTGCCGCACGCACGGGCCGCGACCGCACTGCGGCGCGCGGTGCAGGGGTGGCGTGACGTCGCACGCGAGTCCGTTGCGATGTGTCCCTCGTCCCGTCGCGGCCCGTCCGCGGTGATCGGCACGGACACGATGCCTCGTTCGGCGTGCCGAGCCATCACCCCGACGGCCATGTCGTTGGCCGGGACGCGTCCCGCGCGCCTCCGGGGGCGCGCGCCTGGAGGCACAGTGACCGAATTCGTCGTCAGCGGGAACTGGAATAGGCCCGGGCCCTGCTCTTCAGCTCTTCGTCCCCGCCCCCCGCGCCCGGGACGCTCTCACCCTCACCCTCACCCTCACCTGGCACGGCGAGTCGAGCCGTTTCCCGAGTGCGCTGGGGGTGACGGGTACGCGCCCGTGAAGGAGCGGCCGGTCGCGCGGGGCGACCGGCCGCTTCGATGGTGCGTGGGATGTGAGATCAGGAGATCAGTTTGATCGCCTGCCAGCCGCTGGTGCCGGCCACTGTCGGTGGGCCGACCAGGCCGGTGCGTCGGCCCGGGACGAACTCAAGGCCCGCTGTCGTGTTCGACGTCGTGGTCCACAGGTCCGGGACGCCGTCGCCGTCGCTGTCGCCGGAGGCGGTGAACAGCGGGCGGGCGGTGGTGGTCCAGCCGGTGGCGTACGACGTGCGGCTGGAGCCCGCGCCCAGGGAGGCCGGGTCGGTGCCGCCGTCGGGGACGCCGTCGCCGTCCGCGTCGCCCGCGCTCTTGCCGCGGTAGACCCAGAGCTGGCCGGTGGAGGTGTTGCGGGCGATCAGGTCGGTGAAGCCGTCGCCGTCCACGTCGCCCGGAGAGGCGAGCTGCATGACGCCCCAGCCCGAGGTGCCGATCAGGTAGCCGGAGTCGACGGTTCCGTAGGCGTAGCCAGGCAGGAACCACAGCTGGTCGCCGACGACCGCGACGAAGTCGGGGTAGGACGACTCGCTGTCCGGGGTGATGTCGCCCACCGAGACGATCTGCTTGATCGTCGACGGGTCGAACGTCGCCTCGGTCTCCGGGTCCGGGAAGAAGTACACCTCCTGCTTGGTGTCCTCGGTGAACTCGCCGAGCCCGTTGTTCGGGTAGAGCCACAGCTTGCCGTCGGGGCGGCGGGCCACCAGGTCCTCGTAGAAGTCGCTGGTCCAGTCGCCGCGGTGGGTCAGCAGCGAGCCGTCCCAGCCACCGCCGGAGGACAGCGGGAGCATCGTGGCGACCTGACCGCCGCCCGTACCGCCGTACAGCCGCAGGTTGTTGCTGCCGTCGACGGCGAAGAAGTCCGGATTGCCGTCGCCGTTGACGTCACCCGGCTTGTCGGGGACGCCGGGGCTCTTGACGTAGAAGCGGTACGGGTAGATCGGGCCGGGATTGCCCCCGGCGTCGACCATGCGCACGTACAAGGTGTGCGGTCCCGGGGTGAGCGGGGTGATCCGTGCCGTCGCCGGGCCGCCCTTCGCGGCAGGCTTGGCCTCCGTGCTCGGCGGGGTGCGGTCCAGGCCGTACAGGTACTTGGTGGCGTCCGCCACGCCGTTGGCGCCGAACTCGAACACCCCCTCCGTGCGGGCCAGGGCGCCCTCGACCGGCTCCATGTCGGCCGTGGTCTCCGGGAACAGGTCGTCCTGGGAATCGACGGTCGGCATCACGGTCGGGGCGTTCGGGTCGAAGCCGAAGCGGCAGCCCGGCGCGCCCTTCGTCGGGGTCCAGTCGGAGGCGAAGGACGCGTCGGAGGGATCCTCCGCCTGCGCCTTCCAGGAGAACTGCCCCTTGCTGGCGCCGATATGGTCCTGCAGCGTCTTCTTGGGCACCGTCACACGCGCCTGGGCGCCTTTGGAATTGCCGGTGGTGACGGTGACCGTGACGCGCTTGTCGAAGATGATGCCGGGCGAGACGTCGTGCTTGCCGGTGGCCCACAGGTGGAACTGGACGTTGACCTTGCCGCCGTCCTGGTCCCACACCTGCGCCGTCAGCGTCACGTCGGTGTTGCCCAGCGTGACGTACGACGAGCCGTTGCCGCACTCGGTGCTGCTCACCCTGGTGCTGGGGATGGTGTCCAGCGCCCACGGGTTCTTCGGCGGACGGTTGAACTCCACGATCAGCTTGGCGTCCGGCTTGAACTTCTTCCAGCTGTAGGTGTCCTTGTCGTCCTCCGCCTTCTGCGGGGCGCGCAGACCGAAGGTCACGTTCGACCACTTGTTGGCGGCGGCCTTGACCGCCGCGTCCGTGGCGTCGAAGTCGACGGCCTTGTCCGGGCAGCCGACGTTCTCGTTGCCGTGCGCGTAGTCACGGCTGTCCTGCCGGGTCGCCCAGGAGGGCTGATTGCTCCACGTCGTCTTGGACGAGATGCCGCCGGTCAGCCACAGCT
Organism: Streptomyces ruber; assembly: GCF_014648075.1. Taxonomy (GTDB): domain Bacteria; phylum Actinomycetota; class Actinomycetes; order Streptomycetales; family Streptomycetaceae; genus Streptomyces; species Streptomyces ruber. Next base: position 157,180 of record NZ_BMQK01000002.1, read on the forward strand.
CCACCGGCTTGGCCGTGCAGGACCACGAGTGGGTCTCGGTGATCTGGAACTGGGCGTCCTCCACCTTCACGCCGGCGAGGAACTTCGAACCCACCCGGAAGAAGGAGCGAGCGGTGCCGCCGCTCGACGACTCGTAGCCGACACGGGCCTCGCTGGTGGTCCCGCCGTCCCAGCCCGTGCCGTTCCAGTAGCTGTCCGTCGGGTGCGGTTTGTAGGCGATCGTCCACGCCTCGCGCGTGCCGGTCATCCGTGGGTCGATGTAGACCGGGAACTCGGTGTCCGGCGCGCGCAGCAGCTCCTGGTCCGGAGTGAGCACGATCCGGCCGCCGGTGACCTCGACGTCGACCTTGCTGCTCTTGGTGCCGGGGGTGAGCGGGGACGGCTCGGACTCGGCCGCCGGGGCCTGTGGCGTGGTGTCGGCCGCGGTGCGTGCCGCCTTCGACGCGGGCGTGGGGGCCTGCTCCTCCTCGCGGGAGGAGTCCCACATCCGGGCCGTGGAGGTGGCGAACACCGTCTGGCCGGCCGCGTTCGCCGCGCGGAGGGTGCCCGTCTCGGCGTCCTGCTGCACGTCGAGGCCCTCGGTGCGCAGGCCGAAACCGACCTGTTTCAGTTCCGGACGGTCCGCCGCCTCGGGCGTCTTGACGATCAGCGCCTGGCTGAAACCGTCCACGCTGGCCCGCACCGCCAGGTCCACGCCCGGGAAGACCTCGGGATAGGTCGCGGTGACGCCGTCGAGCACCGGTTCGGGCAGCGGCGCCGGCCAGGTCAGGGCGAGTTCGCCGCCCCGGTCGGCGAGGGTCACCAGCTCGGTGTCGCCCCCGGCGGAGAAGGTGACGTCACCGGGCACGGCCGTGGGCCGGATCCGGCCGGCCGCCTCGGTGAGCGTGGTGTCCACCGGCAGCCAGCGGCCCTCCCGCTTCACCCGGACCGGCTGGGTGTGCTGGGTTGTGCGCAGGTTGCCGTTGGGCAGGGCGTGGGTCTCGCTGGTCTCGGAGCGGGCGGAGACGATCTCCACGGGGTCGCCGGTCTCAGCGGCCTGCCGCAGCGCGCGCTCCTCGTCGTTGCGGGGTGCCGTCGTGGAGTCGGTGTCCGCCGCGTTGGTGTCCGTCGCAGTGGTGTCCGCCGCCGCGGCGAAGTCGCTGGTCAGCGGAGTCAGACCCAGTGTGCCACCGGTGAGCACCGCGACGAGCGTAATTCCGCCCCATCGCCTGGAAAGGTGGCGTCTTCGGGATTGTTCTGGCATGGGCGAATCCCCCCGGAATCGTTGCCGTGCTTGCCTGCTTCGCGAACTCCGCCCGGAGTTCGCCGCAGCCCCTGGGTGCGGGCCGCAGCGCCGAACAGTACACGCCAAGTGGGCATTTCTTTGCCGATTGCTGACCTGAGTGGGGATGGTCGCATTGCCGTCCCATTGCTTGTCAGGTCGATCTTCACCGTTTACTGTGCGTCCGTTCACCGCTCGATCACACAGGGTGAGTTAGGGGGGGTCCGGTAGTGGACCAGCTGATAAGACAGCTGCGCTACCTCGGTCACTGGCATAGATCCGTGTCCCTTTTTGTGGGACTCGTTCTTTTCTTCGGGCTGGTGCCCGATGATGCCAATGCCGCGGACGGCAGTTCCCGACGTGGGGACGTGCAGCGCGAGAAGTCGGTCCCGGGCAGGGATTTCGACAAGAAGAGCCCGCCAGCGCGCGATGACGCCAAGGGCGCATTTCAGCCATCGGCCGGAAAGATTCCGGCCGATTCTTTTACGACTCTGGTCACCGGCCGGGACAGCAAGCTGCCCGAGCGGGCACCGCTGACCGGTGACGCCGGCCTCGGCTCGGCAGCGGCACGGACCGCCGTGCAGGACCGCATGGTGAAGGTCCGCCAGGCCCAGCCTGCGGCCGAGGGTTCCGGCAAGGGCGTGCGCACCCGTGGCGCGGCGCCGAAGCGCGCCACCGCCGACGCCGGTACGGCCGTCGACATCCAGGTCAAGGACCAGGCCACGGCCCGTAGGTCGGGCGTGAACGGGCTGGTGTTCACCGCGGCGCCCACCGCCGGCGGTCTGGCCCCGTCCGCCTCCGGCTCGGTGGAACTGGAACTGGACTACGCGTCCATCAAGGACACCTACGGCGGTGACTGGGGCTCCCGGCTCCGCCTGTACCGCCTCCCGGCCTGTGCGCTGACCACGCCCGAGCGGGAGGAGTGCCGTACCCGTACCGAGCTGCCCGGCGCCAACGACGCGGCCGCGCAGAAGGTCACCGGCACCGCCGACCTGGCCGCCGCGCCCACCGTGTTCGCCGCCACGGCGGCGGCCTCCGGACCCGGCGGCAGCCACGAGGCGACCTCGCTGTCGCCGTCCGGCTCCTGGATGGCCGGTTCGTCCTCCGGCGGCTTCGCCTGGACGTACCCGATCGAGGCGCCCGAGGTTCCCGGCGGCCCGCAGCCCGAGGTCGAACTGTCCTACTCCTCGCAGGCCGTGGACGGCCGTACCGCCTCCACCAACGCGCAGTCCTCCTGGATCGCCGAGGGCTGGGACTACGAGCCCGGCTTCATCGAGCGGAAGTACCGTTCCTGCTCGGACGACAAGGGCGAGGTCGACGGCAAGAAGCCGAACAACACCGGCGACAGCGGCGACCTGTGCTGGGGCTCCGACCACGTCGTGATGTCGCTGGGCGGCAACACCACCGAGCTCGTCAAGAAGGACGGCACCGACGAGTGGCGTCCCGCCGACGACGACGGCTCCCGCCTGGAGCGGAAGACCGGCGCCGCCAACGGCTCCAAGGACGGCGAGCACTGGGTCCTGACCACCACCGACGGCACGAAGTACCACTTCGGCCTGAACAAGCTGCCCGGCGCCCCGGACGGCACGGTCACCAACTCGGCACTCACCGTGCCGGTGTTCGGCAACCACCCCGGCGAGCCCTGCCACGCCACGGCGTTCATGGACTCGGACTGCAAGCAGGTCTACCGCTGGAACCTGGACTACGTCGTCGACCCGCTCGGCGACGCCATGACCCTGTGGTGGAACAAGTACACGAACCACTACGGCCAGAACATGAAGGCCGACCAGCAGGCGTCGTACGACCGCAACGCCCAGCTGTCCCGCATCGACTACGGCCTGCGCTCCGACAAGCTGTTCGGGACCCTGCCCGCCGGCCGGGTCGACTTCAAGCTGGCCGAGCGCTGCATCAAGACCGCGTCGTTCGACTGCGCCGAGTCCAAGCGGACCACCGCCAACGCCAAGCACTGGCCGGACACCCCGCTGGACCAGGAGTGCGTCGCCGACGCCAAGTGCACCGACAAGTTCTCCCCGACGTTCTGGTCGACCAAGCGGCTGACGAACATCGTCACCAGTGTGCTCTCCGGCACCGCGCTGAAGACGGTCGACTCCTGGACGCTGGAGCAGACCTTCCCGGACACCGGTGACGGCACCTCGCCGGCGCTGTGGCTGGAGTCCATCACCCGCACCGGACACGGCGCAGGCGGCACCGCGGCGATGCCGAAGGTGTCCTTCTCCAGTCTCCAGATGGACAACCGGGTCGACGGCGTCGAGGGTCTGCCGCCGTTCTCCCGGCACCGTATCCACGCCATCGACACCGAGACCGGCGGCCGGATCGCCATCACCTACTCGGACCGTGACTGCCGGGCCCTGTCGCCGCGTCGGATGCCGGCGTCCCCCGAGTCCAACACGCTGCGCTGCTTCCCGCAGTACTGGACGCCCAAGGGCGCCCTCAACCCGGTGCAGGACTGGTTCCACAAGTACGTCGTCACCGAGGTCCGTGAGGAGGACCTGGTCACCGACAGCCCCGCCAAGGTGACCTCGTACGAGTTCCTCGGCAACCCCGGGTGGGCCTACGACGACAGCGAGTTCACCGAGAACAAGCACCGCACCTGGTCGCAGTTCCGCGGCTACGAGCGGGTCCGGACCCGCCTGGGCGGCGGCGACGACGTCAAGCAGCTCACCGAGCACCGCTACTTCCGCGGCCTGCACGGCGACAAGCTGCCCTCCGGCACCCGGTCGTCCACCGTCACCACCACCGACGGCGCGGACTACTCCGACCTGCCGCAGTACCAGGGCCAGCTGCTGGAGCAGATCACCTACGCCTCCGACGGCGGACCGGTCGACTCCGCGACCGTCACCACCCCGTGGGCGGTGAAGACGGCCACCCGCACCCGTGCCGGGACCACGCCGCTCGAGGCGTGGATGACCCGCCCGGAGACCGTCCGCACCCGCGAACACGTCAAGGGCGACACCTGGCGCACGTCCACCGAGACCACCAAGTACGACAGCTACGGCCTGCCGTACCAGGTCCAGGACACCTCGCCCGGCGGCAAGGTCCGCTGCTCCACGGTCGAGTACGCCCGCAACACCTCGGCGTACCTGATCGAGCTGGAGTCGCGGGAGAGGACCACGCTCGGCGCCTGCGGCAGCACCGGCGGCGAGGTCGTGGAGGACACCCGCACGTTCTACGACGACCTGGCGTTCGGCGCGGCCCCCACCAAGGGCCTGCCCACCGAGGTCCAGGAGCTGAACGGCACCGGCGACGGCTACGTCACCATCGACAGGACGCAGTACGACATCCACGGCCGCGAGACCGCGACCTGGGACGCGGACAACCGCAAGACGTCCGTGACGTACACGCCGGCGACGGTGGCCCGCCCGACCCAGCAGCTCTCCACCGACCCCCTCGGTCACACGGAGACCACGGTGTTCGACGACGTCCGCGGCCTGCCGCTGACCGAGGAGGACGCCAACGGCAAGAAGGCCACGATGGAGTACGACCCGCTGGGCCGGCTCCTGAAGGTCTGGGAGATCGACCGCGACCCGGCGACCCAGACCCCCACCGCCACGTACGACTACACCATCCGCCGCGACGGCCCGACGATCGTCACCTCGCGGACGCTGAAGGACAACGGCGAGTACGCCGTGTCGTACGAGATCCTCGACGGCCTGCTGCGCGAGCGGCAGACGCAGGACAAGGCGATCGGCGCGGGCCGCATCGTCAACGACACCTTCTACGACAGCGCCGGCCGCGTGTGGAAGGAGAACGACGGCTACTTCAACGAGGACCAGCCCGAGCCGAAGCTCCTCCAGGTCGGTGACGAGAAGGTCCCGTCCCAGAACCGCACCACCTTCGACGGCTTGGGCCAGCCCACCGCCGAGATCACGTACAACCACGGTAACGAGAAGCTGCGCACGACGACCGAGCGGGACGGGGACGTCTCCACGACGATCCCGCCGAAGGGCGACACGGTCACGGCGTCGTTCGAGGACGCCGAGGGCCGCGTGACGCGGCAGCGCGAGTACACCGACGAGGCCCGCACCAAGTGGCGGGACACCCTCTACGAGTACGACGACCTCGACAACCTGCGCAAGGTCACCGCCCCGGGCGGTGCCGTCACCACCTTCGAGTACGACAAGCGGGGCCGGCAGACGGCGGTCACGGACCCCGACGGCGGCCGTACCGAGATGCGGTACGACAACGCGGACAACGTGGTGGAGTCGGTCGACCCGATGGGCCGGTCCCTGTTCACCACCTACGACGCGGGCGGCCGTCCGACCACCCTGCGCGAGGGCAGCGCCACCGGGCCCAAGCGCCTGGAGTGGACGTACGACACCCTCGCCAAGGGCTTGCCGACCGCGCAGATCCGCTACGACAACGGCCGTGAGTACCGCGAGGAGGTCACCGCCTACGACGACGCCTACCGGGTGAAGAAGTCCCAGACGGTGATTCCGGAGGAGGAGGCGGGCCTCAACGGCACGTACGCGTACGAGTACTCGTACACGCCCACGGGCAACCTCGCCTGGGTCTCCGTGCCCGGCGTCGGCGGCCTGATCACCGAGCGGATCGTCTTCCGCTACAACTCCGACGACCTGCCGATCTCCATCAGCGGTGCGTCCACGTACCTCGCGGGCGCCGAGTACTCGTCGTTCGGCGAGATCCTCCGCACGGACGCGGGCGTGGCCGGCAAGCAGGTGCACGGCAATTACACGTACGACGAGTTCACCCGGCGCCTCCAGACGGCCGCTTTCGACCGCTCGATCGCCCCTGCCTCCATCACGCAGACGCGATACGGCTATGACGAGGCCGGCAACGTAACCAAGATCACTGACGCTCCCGGCTCGGCGTCCGAGGGCACCGGCGGGACCGACACGCAGTGCTTCGTCTACGACCAGCTCCGGCAGATGACCTCCGCCTGGACGTCGAAGAAGGCGGACGACTGCTCGGCGGCCCCGTCGAAGGACACCGTCGGCGGCCCGGAGGCGTACTGGCAGTCGTTCCAGTACGACGCGGCGGGCAACCGCACGCAGCTCGTCGAGCACGACACGACGGGCGACACCGCCAAGAACGTCACGCGTGAGTACGTCTACGGCAAGACGGGCGTCGGCGGCCCCAACGCGCTGGCCGAGGTCAAGTCGACCGGCCCGCAGGGCCAGACGCTGGCCACCTTCGCCTATGACAAGGCGGGCAACACCACCGGGCGCCAGCACGGCGGCACCAACCAGACGCTCGAGTACGACGTCGAGGGCCAGCTGCGCAAGGTGACCCAGCCCGTCGAGGGCGGCGGCACCAAGACCACGTCGTACCTGTACGGCGCGGACGGTGAACGCCTGATCCGCACCGGCGCGGACGGCAGCCGCACGCTCTACCTCGGCGAGGCGGAGCTGACGGTCAACGCGAACAACACCAGCAAGAAGGCGGAACGTTTCTACGGGCTCCCGGACGGCTCCACCATGGTCCGTGCGACCGGTGGTGTCCGGCAGTTGATGCTGGCCGACCACCACGGCACGTCCCACACGGTCGTGGACATGGCGGACCCGGCGATGGGTGTGACCCGGCGCAAGTCGATGCCGTTCGGCGAGACGCGAGGGCTGCAGCCCACGTCGTGGCCCGGACAGCGGGGCTTCGTGGGCGGCACGGTCGACCAGGACACCGGCCTGACCCGCTTGGGCGCGCGTGACTACGACCCGGCCACGGGACGGTTCATCCAGGTCGACCCGATGGTCGACTACGGCCAGCCGGCCACGATGAACCCGTACGCCTACAGCAACAACGCTCCGGCCACCTTCTCCGACCCGTCGGGGGAGTTCTTCCCGGTTCTGATCGGTATCGCGGCTCGTATCGCCATCCAGGCGGCGATCCGTGCGGCGGCCCGTCGTGCGGCGATCATCGCGGCTCGGAAGGCGGCGCAGGCGGCGGCCCGTCGGGCGGCTGCGCTGGCGCGCAAGCGTGCGATCGAGGCGGCCAAGCGCGCGGCTGCGAAGGCCCGTCGGGAGGCGGCCCGGAAGGCGGCGGCGGCCCGGCGTGCGGCGGCGAAGCGGGCTGCGGCCCGGGCTGCGGCGAAGCGTGCTGCGGCGCGCCGTGCGGCGGCCCAGGCTCGTGCCCGGGCGGCGCGTGCGGCGGCGAAGCGTGCGGCGGCGCGGCGTGCGGCGGCGCGGAAGGCGGCGGCTCGTCCGAAGCCGCGGGCGAAGCCTCGTTCGCAGCCGAAGCCTCGGCCCAAGCCTCGGCAGGTGCAGCGGGCGGTGAAGAAGGTCGCCAAGGAGGTCAGGAAGGAGGCCAAGGAGACCGTCAAGGATGAGGCGCAGGGGCAGACCTGCAACAGCTTCGTGCCGGACGCCAAGGTCCTGATGGCCGACGGCTCGACCAAGCCGATCGAGAAGGTCAAGGTCGGTGACAAGGTCATCGCCACTGATCCGAAGACGGGGAAGACCTCCGTTCAAACGGCGACGGCGACGATTATCGGCAAGGGCAGCAAGGACCTGGTCCGCATCACGCTGACGGTCCACGACGGCTTCTCGTCCGCCAAGGCGACGACCACGACGGTCACCGCGACGGCCGGCCACCCGTTCTGGGTGCCGTCCCTGCGGGAGTGGGTCGACGCGGGTGAGCTGAAGCCGGGCCAGTGGCTGCAGGCGTCCTCGGGTACCTGGATCCAGATCGGCGCGGTCAAGGCGTGGACGGCGAAGAAGGCGACGGTTCAGAACCTGACCGTCACCGACGTCCACACGTACTATGTGCTGGCGGGGGCCACGCCGGTTCTGGTTCACAACTGCAACGAGAGCACATGGACTCCTGACGAGAACTACTCACCGGAAGCCGTTGCTGCCAGGAGCGCGGCGAACAAGGCGTACTACGAGACTCCGCAGGATATTCACGATCTTGTGAGTGATGTTGTCTCGAACCCGAACTACCCACAGCGAATGACAGGCCGCGCTGGCAACAGGCGCCCTGACGTGTATGGGGCTCACGGAGCTCCCCGAGCGGCTCAAAAGTGGAAAGGTTCGGCCATTTACGATAATGGTGACCCGCTCAGTCAGGCTCGCATTCTAGTCAACGGGAATGGAAAAATCGCCTACGTTGGGAGGGCCAAGGATGGATCGCATAACTATAATCAGATCATCCCTTATCCTTGGGCTACCCGGCCATAGGATTTCATAGCGGTCGGTGACCGCTAGCGGGGGCTGGTGTGGGTGGTTCTCGGGCCGCTTACATCAGCCCTCTGTGATATGCATTTTGGGGTTTCAGGTTATGAATGAGATGACACTCTCGACTTCATTTGCCAAGGCTGGGCTGGGGTTGCTGGGAACGGCCGATGTGGCTGATCCGCTTATTCCTCCAACTCTCGCAACGTTTGCGAGTAGTTGCTCCTCGGAGGATGGAGCATTTGGGGAGTCGGTCAACTTGGCAGATCCGGAGTTGTGGAGAAAAGCGAACTCTGAGTGGCATAGGCTGGCGCTACGTAGTGGACTCTTCAGCGAGGTTGACCCGCATTTTCTGGTGGCGGTCAAAGGTTCAGATGTCGACTCGATTCAGTGGTGGTGGGTGCGGGTCAAGTTGCTGGATGAGTGGGACATTGTTGGTGCGGGAGCGGCGTCTCGAATCCTTGGAAACGGTCCCTGTCAGCCTTCATTTGTCATGCTGTCTCTCGATGGCGGCGTCATCTTGAGATGTGACGTCGGGCAGGGATTTATCGATTTCAGTGTCGTGCGCGAACCCTACCGTGCTCAAACACTCCGACGGCATGGCGAATGGATGGCTGGTTCGCCGCGTGTCGATGAACTCACTCGTGCTGCGATAAGGCGCTGGCTGGACAGCCATGGTTGACCATTACATTGAGCCTCTTCCAACCTGACGGGTGGTTGGGTCGGCGCCCCGGTGGCGGGCATGAAGGAAGCTCCTGGTAGACGGGTTCACGACCAAGATCACCAGTTCGCCAGGAGCTCTCGTGCTTGTCTACCCGCCGCCATCGATCTGTCCAGCCGTACCCTGCAGCGGCTCGCCGGTCTGCTCGCGGGGCACCGGCGTCGGATCGGATTCCGCTGGCGCCGCCTCACCTGCGGCCGGCAGGCCCTGCTCGTCCTCGCGCACCTGCGCTGCGGCGACACCTACGCCCGCCTGGCGGCGGGTTTCCGCATCGGGATCGCGACGGTCTACCGCTACATCCGCGAGGCCGTCGATCTCCTGGCCTCGCTCGCTCCAACGCTGCAGCAGGCCATGGAGACGGTCCGAGGGAAGACGTACGTGATCCTCGACGGCACGCTCCTGCTGATCGACCGCATCGCCGCCGACCGCCCGTACTACTCGGGAAAGAGGAAGCACCACGGCATGAACGTGCAGGTCCTCGCCGACCCGGCCGGACGCCTGATCTGGGCCTCGCGCGCACTGCCCGGCGCCGTCCACGACCTGACCGCGGCCCGGACCCATAACATCCCCGCTGCTCTGGCCGCCGACAACATCAAGTACTGGGCGAACAAGGCGCACCAGGGCGCGAGCCCCACCATCCGCGTCCCGTTCCGGGGCAGAAACCTGCGCGGCTGGCGCCGGCGTCACAACCAGGACCATGCCAAGATCCGCAGCCTCGGCGAACGCGCCATGGCTGTCCTCAAGGGCTGGCGGCTCCTGCGCAAGCTCCGCTGCAGCACCACCCGCATCACCGCCATAGTCCGAGCCATCGTCGCCCTCGAACTCGCCAACTGATCAAGATGGAGCACCTTCAATGAACGTCGGGTACCTTACCCCGCAGCGGGAGTGGCTTGAGCACAGAGTCTATCTCGCTGATGATTCAGCGGAGGATGCCATCCGCCCCGCTTTGGCGGATGTCACTGAGATCGCACTCGATTTCCTACAGCGGCAGGCCTCCTATGCCGGTCTTGTCTCAGCTATGGAGTTGGACAAGGGGCAAATGTCGACCGCGTGCTGGAACGAAAGCCGCTCGCGTTGGCGTTGAAGGAAGCGTGAGGGAAGCTCATCGCGCGCTCAAGCCCATGAGGCGGCAAGTGGAGGAGGCTAGTTATCTGGCTCCTCGTTACCTGCGTTATCTGCAAGGCTTCGAGAGGGAGTTTCCGTTGAACTGAGCACGCAGAGCGGCACGAGGTGGTCGCGCTTGACATGGTATCCGGGAAGCGCGCGTCGAAAGCCTCCAGGCTTCACCCAGTCTCACAATTCATAATCGCTGCTGCGGATAGGGCGGCCACCTGGTGAGGATCATCTACATCGCGACGCGAGTAGTCGGGAAACGGGAGTTCGCTGCCATCATGACGCAGGGCGGCATTGTGTGTACCAATCTGGTGATTAGCCTTGATTCTGCATGAGGGTCCGTCAGCTTGCTGGCGGGTCCTTCTCGTTCGCTCGGTATCGGAGTTTCCGCTTGTCAGTGGCTCGACAGCCACCCTAGTCCGGGCTCTGACACACAGATCACGCAACGAAGCCGCCGGCCGTCAGTCAGTCGGCCCAGGGGCCGGTGTCTGCGCATCGCCTTCTTATTGGCCGTCGGCCGCATGACTGGATGAGCGGTAAGCGATGTCGGACGACGAGGTTTGCTGAGAACGGGCGGACTGGTAGCTGCAGTGACTCAACATTCTGTCGACACGGCGGACGCCCTCCGGCGGACACCACATTTAGCCGTCGTCACGCCTTATGGTGAGCGAGCTCAGCCCAGAGTCGACCGCGGCCAAGGCAAACGTAACCCGCCCTGCCGACGCTTCACCAAGCCGGTGAATTATGCGGTCACAGCACTGGCTTCGGCGGGCGATCGCCAATAGGCAGGGCACTCCAAGTCGGTGAACGGAAGTGTCTCCTTCCGGTTGGGTCCACAGGTGAGCACTTATGCGTGCGCAGGGGTCAGGCTTGCGTCGCGTACGAGAGGAAGGCGGTCCATGCCAGCGGAGCGAGGGTGAGTTGTGCGCCTCGTGCGACTTTGGAGTCGCGGACGTGGACGGTGCCGGGGCAGTTGGCCACCTCGACGCAATCGTCGCCTGAGCCGCTGCTGTAGGTGGACTTGTGCCAGGACAGTGCGACTTCTATGCAGTCACCGTCCCCGCCGCTGCTGTAGCTACTCTTGAACCAGGCTGGCTCTGTAGTGCTCATAGCGCTCCTCGCATTCGATGCAACAGACCCAGGGAATCGCCGAGGGAGAGGGCCTGGGAGCGCATCCTGGCATATCGCATCTGGAGAGTGCTGACGACCTTGGAACTGGTAATGAACTGGCCGCTCTCTTGCCCTTCGCAGTAGCCGAACCATCGGTTCTCCGGGGTTTCCAGCAGTCGCACGGGGCCGTGCAGGCCAGCATGGTCCTCCTGCACCTGCGGCATCACCTGTACCTCGACATTTCGCGCTTCGGCGAGTGCCAGGACATGGTCGATGAGCTGCCGTGTCACCTCCACCCCGCCCGTCCGCCGCAAGAACAAGTGCTCCTCCAGGATGAAGCTGAACGCCGTGTTCGGCCGCTCCCGCAGCAGCCGCTGTCGCTCCGCCCGGGCCACCCACTGAGCCTCGATCTGGTCATCTCCCAGGGGCGGCAGCTGGTTCACGAACAGCGTGCGCGCGTACGCCTCTGTTTGCAACAGGCCCGGGATCAGGCGGCATTCGTACGTGTGCAGGTTTACCGCCTCCGCCTCCAGCCGGGCCCACTGCCGGAACCAACTCGCCAGGCCCGGTTGCCGCGACAGGTGTCGTGCCGCACCTCGCAGTACCCCGAACGCGTCCAGGATCTCCTCCGCGCGCTCCACGAAGTCCGGTGGCGGGAAGCGGCGGCCCTGTTCGATGGACGCCACCGTGGGAACCGAGTAGCGCACCCTCGGGGCGAACTGCTCCTGTGTCAGGCCCGCCCGTCTGCGGAACCCCTTGACGACTTCGCCGAACGTGCGGAGGCTGTCCGAGACCTCCGGTTCCCCGCCGCCACAGCCACCGCCGAGGGCGCTCGTTCCGCCCGTACCGTCCGCCATGCCAGGACCCCTCCCGCACGCCCGCCGCGCCGTTCACGCGGCACTCGGACATGATTACGGTCAGTTACCTGTACTGTCCACCGCGTCCACTCCTACGCTGAGTCGGCGTACGAGTCCCTGACCTGGCAATCAGGTCGGTGACCAGGCCAGATTGTCGCCATGACGCTCCGCTCCACGCCTCAGCGACTCGTAACCGTACGTATGTTCACGCAGCGGTTCAGCTCCACCCCGCTCGGTGCGCGCCTCGCCCGGCACCTCGCGATGTATCGGCTGCATGACTGGGGCGTCCCGCGCGAGTGCGACTTCTCCCATGCGGCCGCGCTGCTCGTCGCCGAGCTGACCGCGAACGCCGTCACCCACGGCCGCGTACCGGGGCGGGACTTCGAGCTGCGGCTCACGCTGGACCCGTACACGCTGCGCGTCGACGTATCGGATGCGCGCGGTGAGTGCCGGCCCTCGGCGTCCGAGGATGTGGCCGTACCACCGGAGGGTGCCGTCGGCGGCCGGGGGCTGCTGCTCGTCGCGGCGCTGGCCGACCGATGGGAGGTGCTGGACCGGGTCCCGGTCGGCAAGACCGTGCGTGCCGAACTGGACCTTCGGTACTGACGTCGCTCGCCCGCCGGCTTCTTCTGGTGGCTGGGTGCCGACCCGGGAGCGGGTCGGGCGATGGTGTGTCCTTGCCGGACAAGTGCAGCTCGACCGATTCTGTCTAAGTAGACTTAGACAGAAGCCGTCGTAGTCCATCAGGCTGCTAGGAGCGCCCGTGGGGAAGAACATGCCGGCCAAGCCTGAGGACGTGGTCGATCGCGATCGTGAGTGGGACCTGCTCACCGAGTTCGTTGCGGATCCCGATCCTGCGATGCGACTCGGCATCGTGTCCGGGCGCAGGCGGCACGGGAAGTCGTATCTGCTGCAGGCGCTGTCCGAGAAGGTCGGCGGTCTGTATGTGACCGCGGTGCGGGAGGAGGGGCGGCTGCCGGCGATCCGGCGGTTCAGCGACGCCATCGCGGCTCACGCGGGGCTGCGGCCCGGCACGCTGCGGCTGGCCGACTGGCGTGAGGTGCTGTCCAATGCTCTCGACGTCACCGCTCGTTCCGGCACTCCGCTGCTGGTCATCGACGAGTTGCCGTACCTTCTCCAGCACTCGCCCGACATTCCCGGTCTGCTCCAGCAGCTCTACGACGAGCGTCAGCGCGGCACCGGTCCGGGCCCCGGACCTCGGGTGATCCTCTGCGGATCCGCGATGAGCGTCATGCACGAGCTGCTGTCCGGGACCAAGCCGTTGCGCGGTCGTGCGGTGATCGATCTGCGGCTGGGGGCCTTCGACTACCGGGCGAGCCGTGCCTTCTGGCAGATCGAGGACGCGATGACCGCTTTGCAGGTCCACGCGGTTCTTGGTGGTGCTCCCGGTTATCGGCCGGTGGCCGGTCGACCGGATCCGAGCGACGGATTCGCTCCGTGGCTGACCCGTACCCTCCTGGATCCCGGCCGGGCGGTCTACTCGCGTGCGGAGACGGAGTACCTGCTGCGCGAGGACCCCCGCATCACTCAGCACACCCTGTACTACGACATCCTCACCGCGATCGCTCGCGGGGCGACGACCCCCACCAAAATCGGTGCGGCCCTGGAACGTCAGCGCAACGCCGTCGCCCACCCGCTCGACGTCCTGGAGTCCACCGGTTACATCCAGCGTGAGCAGGACATCCTGCGCCCCCGCCACCCGGTCATCACGCTGGCCGATCCCGTCATCCGCTTCAACCAGCTCATCACGCTGCCCCAGGCGGCCGTCGTCGAGCAGGGCTTCGCCGAGCAGGCATGGCAGGCCGCGGCGCCGACCTTCAACTCCAGGATCCTTGGCCCGCACTTCGAGGACCTCGCCCGGACCTTCACCCGCCGGTACGCCCACACCCTGCTCCCCGGCGGCCTGCCCGGTCCGGTCGGCACCACCGAGGTGGCGGATCCGGCGGCCCGCACCAGGCACGAGGTCGACGTCATCGCCCTGGCCCTGGGTGAGCGCCCGCAGGCACCTCGCGCCAGGATCGCTCTCCTCGGTGAGGCCAAGGCCACTGCCGCTCGCCGCGGCACCGGCGACGTGCAGCGTCTGGAGCACATTCGCACCTTGCTCGCCGGCCAGGGCTATGACACCACGGGCACCACGCTGGCCCTGTTCTCCCTGCACGGCTTCTACCCGGATCTGGTCGAGTCGGCGGCCCGGCGTGACGATCTGCTTCTGGTGGATCTGCCGGCTCTTTACGGGATTGGGTGACCGCCGGCTTCGTCGGCACCGTGGCCTGGGCCTGCTCTTGCTGCCGTGCCACCGCCGTTGGTGCGCAACGGCATGAAGGTGCGTAGGTCAGGACGGTGTACCGCAAACAGCGGCCGGTCGCGCAGGGCGACCGGCCGCTCCGATGGTGTGTGGGTGTGAGGTCAGGAGATCAGTTCGATCGCCTGCCAGCCGCCGGTGCCGACCACTGTCGGTGGGCCGACCAGGCCGGTGCGTCGGCCCGGGACGAACTCCAGTCCCGCTGTCGTGTTCGACGTCGTGGTCCACAGGTCCGGGACGCCGTCGCCGTCGCTGTCGCCTGAGGCGGTGAACAGCGGGCGGGCGGTGGTGGTCCAGTCGGTGGCGTAGGCCGTGCGGTTGGCGTCCGCGCCCAGGGACGCTGGGTCGGTGTCGCCGTCCGAGTGGCCCGCGCTCTTGCCGTGGTACACCCACAGCTGGCCGGTGGAGGTGTCGCGGGCGATCAGGTCGGTGAAGCCGTCGCCGTCCACGTCGCCCGGAGAGGCGAGTTGCATGTCGCCCCAGCCCGAACTGCCGATCACGTAGCCGCCGTCGATCGATCCGTAGAAGGAACCCGGCAGATACCACAGCTGGTCGCCGATCACCGCGACGAAGTCGGGGTGGGACGGCTCGCTGCTGTTCGGGTTGATGTCGCCCAGCGAGACGATCTGCTTGATGGTCGACGGGTCGATGACTGTCCCGGTCACCGGGTCCGGGAAGAAGTAGACCTCCTGCCGGGTGTCCTCGCTGAACTCGCCCAGCCCGTTGTTCGGAAAGAGCCACAGCTTGCCGTCGGAGCGGCGGGCCACCAGGTCCTCGTAGTAGTCGCCGGTCCAGTCGCCCCGGTGGGTCAGCAGCGCATCGTTCCAGCCTCCCCCGGCGGACAGCGGGACCATCGAGTCGACCCGGCCGCCGCCCGTGCCGGCGTGCAGCCCAAGGTTGCCGGTGCCGTCGATGGCGAAAAGGTCCGGATGCCCGTCGCCGTTGAGGTCACCCGGCTTGTCGGGGACGCCGGGGCTCTTGACGTAGAACCGGTACAAGTACATCGGGCCGACGTTGCCTTCCGCGTCCTGGATGCGCACGAACAGGGTGTGCGGACCCGGGGTGAGCGGAGTGATCGATACCGTCGCCGGGCCGCCCTTCGTGGTGGGCACGGCCTTCTTGTTCGGGTGGTCGAAGTCCAGGCTGTACAGGTACTGGGTGGCGTCCGCCACGCCGTTCGCGCCGAACTCGAAGACGCCCTCGGTGCGGGCCAGGGCGCCCTCGACGGGCTCCATGTCGGCTTTGGTCTCCGGGAACAGGCCGTCCTTGGAGGTGACGGTCGGCATGACGTCCAGGCTTTGCCGTTCGGCGCTGATGCGGTGGCCCGCCTCATTCTGCGTCGACGTCGAGCCGGTGTCCGTGGCGGCGGTGGCGAGCGGTGTCAGGCCCAGTGTCGCGCCGACGAGCGCCGCGACGACAGCGGTACGGCTCCAGCGCCGGGCCGGGCGCTGTCTTCGGGATGTTGCTGGCATGGGCGAATCCCCCCGGAGTCGTTGCCGTGCGAACTCCTCACGGAGTTCACCGCGAGCCCTGTCGATGCGGGTCGCAGCGCTGAACAGTACACGTCAGCGGGGGAGTTCTTTGCTGGTTATTGGTGGAGTGCAGGTTTTCGCAGAACCTGACTATTCCACTTGTCAGGTCGCTCTTCCTCTGCGGAATCCCGCGGTCGCGGTCATGGCCCGTCGGCAGCGTCCGCCCCGGCCCGGGAGTCGGTCCGGGGCGGACGCCGCCCTCCGCGTGTCCCGTCGCGTGGTTCAGGTCGACCAGACGACGTTGCCGTTGTGCAGGATGACCACCTTGCCGTCGGCCCGCAGGACCAGCTGGGCGTTGGCGTGGCCGTGGCTGCGGGAGGCCCAGATGGGGCGGTCGTCGCCGTTGTGGATGACGAGGTTGCCGTCCTGCTGGAAGATCGCGCGGTGGTTCGGGCCGAAGGTCATCGACGCCCAGATCGCCTTGCCGTTCTCGTTGTAGACCACGAGGTTGCCGTCGGTCTGCATCACCATGCGGATGCGGTTGGTGGTCCAGGCCTGGTTGACCTCCAGGACGCTGGTCGCGTAGACCGTCTCGGTGCTCCAGGCCGGCTTCGGGGTCTCCTTCGGCTTCGGCTTCGGCTTCGGCTTGGGCTTGGGTGCGGCTTCGGCCTTCTTCTCCGGGGCCTCCGTGGTGGTCGCCGGGGCCGGGGCCGGAGGAGCGACGGCCTTCACCGGTGCTTCCTGCTTCGGCTCCTCCGTCTTCTCCTCCTCCTTCTCCTTCTCCTTGGTCGGCGACGGGCTGGGCTTCTCCACGACGTAGTCGTCCATGCCGGCGGTGGCCGGTTCCTGGTTCAGGACGGTGCCCGCGCCCTCCACGGCCAGTTGCTTGGCGCCGTCGTGGCGGTTGTCGTCCTCCGTGCCTCCTGCCAGCAGCAGTGGTACGGCTATCAGGGCGGCCCCGGCGAGCGCGGCCCCGGCGAGGACCGGCTTGCGGGGGCGGGTGCTGTCGACGGCGGTGGCGGACTTGGCCGGCGGGGGCGCCGCCAGGGCGGCCGTCGCCACGGCGGCGCGCTTCTCGCTCGCCTTGGCGGTGGCCTTCTCGGCGGTGGGGGCGGCCGCTGTCTTCGTCTCCGGGGCCTCGACGGCCTCGGGCTTGGCCTCGGCGGCGGGCTCGGGCTTCGGGGCGGCGGGCGCCTGCTCGTCCTTGGGGGCCGGGGCGGCCGGGGCGGGCGGGTTCTGCGCGGCTTCGGGCGAGGGGGCGGTCGCCGGCTTGTTCTCGGCCTCCTGCTCCTTGCGGGAGGCGGGGGCCGGCTCCGCGTTCGCGCCGGAGGCGGGGTTCTGGGGGGACATGCGGTTACTCCTCGGTGGCGGAGCTGTCGTCGGTGGTGGGCAGGAGAGGCCCGCGCAGCGGCCGGGCGGGACGAGCGCCGGGGTGTCCCGTGGGCGCATCGGGCGAGTGCCGTGTCGAGGTGAGCCGGTCCGGTCCTGCCGTCGGGTTCCGCGTGGTCCCAACTTAGCCCGTCACGGTGTGATGTTGACTCCTGTCTCAGAAGTCTCTGGTGTCACATTGTCCGTCTCCGGGGCACTGCTCCCGGAAAGTCCCCGAGGCGGGCGGCGAACGGGCGCGCCCAGGTCCTGTTCGGGTCCTTTTCGGGCCCCCGTTGACATGGCCGATATGGCATCCTGTTGAATCCCGACTGATCAACGTCGGCGTGCACGTCTGCCGTTCGGCACCCAACGCAAGAGTTCAGGTGGAAATGCGGCCCGGAGAACAGCAAGAGGCCAGGCCTGGTGCCACGGTCCCGTTGTCCGGTGCCGGCGCCGATCCGGCCACCGGCCCCCAGGTGACCGGCCCTGAGGTGACCGGCGCCGGGACGGCCCGCTCCGACGCCGGTGAGCCCGAGGACGTTCCCGAGATACCCGAAGCCGTACGGGCTGCCGCGCTGCGGGCCCCGGGGCACTGGATCGGGGTCGTGGACCCGGAGTTCACCGAGGAGCGCACGCCGCCGGAGTGGGCGGTGCTGGGCGAGTGGCGGTCCGACGAGAGCGGGGGCGTCGGCACGTACCGCGCCAATCCGGCGTACCGGCCCTCGGCCCGTGTGCTCGGCTGGCCCGAACCCACCGACCCGGTGGACGCGGCGGCGCAGCGGGCCGCCACCGGCTACGGCTCGGTGGACGAGGCGCTCGCCGCGCTCGCGGAGGCCGAGGTCACCGTGGTGGCCGGACCGGACGGCAAGCCCCTGGTCGCCGCCGGGCAGGACGGGGCGCCGGTGGTGCTGGTGTTCACCTCATCGGCACACGCGTTCATGTCCTCAACACTTGCGCATGACACCATTCCGGCTCGGGAGCTGGCCCGTTCCCTGAGCGACGGCGGCACCCAGCTGCTGGTCAACGCCGGGGCCGTCGCTCCGCTTCTCGTTCCGGCGGACCGAGTTTCCGGCGGAGGCGAAGAGGCCGCTCCCGTGGCGGAGGGCCACGGCGCCTTCCACGGCTCCGACGACCAGGCGGACCGCACCGGCAGTTCCCCCGAACCCTGGCCCCACACCTCAGGGAGGTTCCCGTGACGCGTTCGGCGCAGCAGCCCCCCACGTCTCCGGCCGCGCGTACGGAGTCCGTCAAGACGACTCAGACTCAGACTCAGTCCAAGGACGTCACGACCCAGTCGAAGGATGTCGAGAGCGAGTCCAAGACCGTCGAGGCGGCGCCCGAGACCGCCAAGGCCGAGTCCAGGACAGCAAAGGCCGAGTCCGCGCCCGAGTCCCGTTCCGAGGCCGCTTCCGCGGGCAGTGCCGTCAGTGCGAAGGTCGCGGCCGCGCTCGCCCCCGAGGGCGAGCCCGAGCCCGGTTCCGTGGCCAAGGCCGAGGGCAAGTCCGACCCCGAGTCAAAGGCCGAGGCGGAGGCCAAGGCCGGACCCGGCACCACGTCCGACGCCACCCCCGAGTCCGACTCCGAGGCCGACCCCAGCGCCGCCACCGCCGTCAAGAGCCGGCTCCCCGCTCTCGTACGGACCATGACCGCCACCGCCATCGACCGGCCGCAGCCGGTGGCCGGGCCGGTGGGGCGGCCGGGGCGGGCGGTGCTGGCCGGGGCCGCGGTCGCCGGGGCGCTGCTCGTCTCGGTGCCGTTCCTGCTGCTCGGCGGGGACAACGAGGAGGACGAGAAGGTGCCGACGGCCGCGGCGACCGTCGTCGGCGGGGACGGCCGGGACGCGCCGGGCGAGTTCGCGGTGAGCCCTCCGAGCGCCTCCGCCTCCGCATCCGAGGACGGTGAGAAGGAGTCCCCGAAGCCGGAGGCCAAGGAGGAGAGCGCTCCTCCCGCCGCCGCGGCCGACGCGGAGAAGGAGAAGGCCGCCGAGGCCGAGAAGGAAGCCGCCGAGCAGGAGAAGAAGGACGAGGAGGCCGCGGACAAGAAGAAGGCCGCGGAGGCCGCCGAGAAGAAGCAGGACAGCGCGCCGGACAAGAAGGCCAACGCGGCCGCGGGTCCGGCGATCGGTGACACGGTGACGTTCCGCAGCCATCTCTCGGGCCGTTGCCTCGACGTACCGGGGAGCGACTTCTCCGACGGCAAGAGGCTGTGGGTGTGGGACTGCAACGGCGCCGCCGCCCAGAAGTTCCGGCTCGCCCCCGACGGCACGATCCGTTCCGTCGGTGCGGACAACCTGTGCATGGACGTGGCGTGGGCGGACTTCAGCGACGGCACGCTCATCCAGCTCGCCTACTGCAACGGCGTCGACGCCCAGAAGTTCGCGTTCAACGGGTCGCACGACCTGGTCAACACGGCTGTGGGCAAGTGCGTCGAGATCGTGGACGGCAACCGGGCCAGGGGGGCCTATCTGCAGCTGTGGACCTGCACGGGTGCGGACAACCAGAAGTGGAGTGTCTGACCCCGGGAGTGGGACGTCCGACCCCGGAAGTCGCTTCTGGCCCGCTTCCGGCCCGGTGACCCCGCAACCGCTGTCCGTAAGATTCGCCCCCAGTTCCCCTCAGTAATCGCTCCCCAGTTCCCCACGGGCACCGTGGAAGCGTGATGATGGCACCGTCGGCTCGCCGACACACGGCCCCCGCACCGCGCGGAGGCCCTGCCCAAGACGCCGACGAAGCAAGGAGGTTCGCGCGTGTCGCGCCAGGTACTGTCGGTCGGTCCCGACGAGCGGGACCGTTACCGCACGATCGGTGAGGCACTCGCTGCGGCCCGCACCGGTGCACTCATCAGCATCCGGCCGGGGACGTACGCGGAGAACCTGGTGATCAACACCCGGGTCACCCTCACCGCCGCCGAAGGGCGGGGCACCGTGGAGATCCGGCCCCGTACGGGCAGCGTGCTCGCGCTGCGCGCCGACGCCGTGATGCTCTCCGAGCTGACCCTGCGCGGCGGCGACCCCGAGACGCCGGCCGTGGACGTACGGCGCGGGCAGGCCGCGCTCGACGGCTGCGAGATCGTCGGTGCTGCGTGGACCGCGATGCTGGCCGGGGGCACGGGCTCGCTGGCCCTGCGGGACTGCCGGGTGAGCAACTCGCAGGGCGCGGGCATCGTGGTCACCGGGACGACGCCCACCACCGTGGAGTCCTGCACCCTGGAGCACCTGGGCACCAGCGGCCTGGTCCTCGCCGAGCAGGGCGAGGCGCACATCCGCGGCTGCACGGTGCGCGACGCCCGCGGCAACGGCCTGCTCGCCAACGGCGAGTCCCGCGGCACCGTCGAGGACTGCGACCTCTCCTCCACCGACAAGCCGTCCCTCGCGCTGGAGCAGAACTCCTCCGTGACGGTGACCCGCACGGTGGTGCACGACACCAGCACCGGTGTCCACCTGAGCAGCGCGGGCCGTACGACGCTGGAGGACGTCCGGATCACCGGGGCCGCCGGCATCGGGATCGCCCTGGCGGCGGGGACGGATCCGGTGCTGCGCCGCTGCCGGGTCTCCCGTACCCGCGGCAACGGCGTGCTGGTCACCGACCGGGCGCGCGGCACCTTCGAGGACTGCTGGGTGGACGGCGCGCAGGGCGTGGCCGTACGGGTCGCCGGAGCCGCCTCCCCTGCGCTGACCGGTCTGACGGTCCGCGACTGCACCGACACCGGGCTGCTGTTCGAGGAGGACTCGGCGGCGGAGCTGGACCGCCTGGAGGTCATCGGCGGGGCGCCGGCGGTCGCGGTGCGCGGCGGCGCCAACCCGCTGCTGCGCCGGGCCCGGCTGGTGGAGCCGTCGGGCGACGGCATCGCGGCCACCAAGGACGCGCGCGGCCGGGTCGAGGACTGCGAGATCGTCCGGCCGGGCGGCGCGGGCGTGCGCGCGGCCGGCGGCAGCACCCTGTACCTGGCGGGCGGCGGGGTCTCCGACGCCGCCACCCACGGGCTGGTGCTGGACGACGGCGGCAACGTCACCGTCCGGGACTTCCGTATCGAGCGGTCCGGCGAGGAGGGGGTCGTCGTCGAGGCGGGCGGTGAGCTCACCGCCAACCGGACGACGGTGCTCACCCCGCAGGGCCACGGCTTCCTGCTGCGGGAGGGCGCGATCGCCTCGCTCAGCGGCTGTGAGGTGGCCGGCGGGGAGCAGGACGGGTTCCGGGTGGAGTCCACCGCGCCGGTCTCGCTGGTCAACTGCCTGGCGCGGGAGAACCAGGGCGGCGGTCTGGTCCAGACGACGCCCGGCGAGCGGCTCGCCGTGGAGGGCCTGAACAGCAATGGCAACGGCAAGCGGGACGCCTGGGGCACCGGCAGCGCCGAGAACACCGACCCGGCGGGTTCCGGGGCCGCGGACGGACCCGCGCAGGACCGGCCGGACGGTCCGCTGGGCGCGCTGAACGCGCTGATCGGCCTGGACAACGTCAAGGAGCAGGTGCGGACGCTGGTCAACCTGACCAAGCTCGCCCAGCGCCGTGAGCAGCTCGGCATGCCCGCCCCGCCGATGAGCCGCCACCTGGTGTTCGCCGGTCCGCCCGGTACGGGCAAGACCACCGTCGCCCGGCTGTACGGGGCGATCCTGGCCGAGCTGGGGTCGCTGCGCAGCGGGCACCTGGTGGAGGTGTCGCGCGCCGACCTCGTCGCGCAGGTCGTCGGCGGTACGGCGATCAAGACGACGGAGACGTTCGAGCGGGCCCTGGGCGGCGTGCTGTTCGTCGACGAGGCGTACACGCTGACCTCGGACAGCGGGCACGGCGGCGCCGACTTCGGCCGGGAGGCCGTGGACACGCTGCTGAAGCTGATGGAGGACCACCGTGACGAGGTGGTCGTGATCGTCGCCGGCTACACCGACGAGATGGAGAAGTTCCTCGCCTCCAACCCCGGTCTGGCGTCGCGTTTCTCGCGGACCGTCGAGTTCGAGAACTACACGGTGCCCGAACTGGTCGCGATCATGGAGGCCATGTGCGCCCAGCACCAGTACGAGCTGGGGGAGGGCACCGCGGAGGCGCTGGCCGCGCACTTCGAGGCGATGCCGCGGGACGCCGGGTTCGGCAACGGCCGCGCCGCGCGCGGGGTGTTCGAGGAGATGGTGGACCGGCAGGCGGTCCGGCTGGCCACGGCGCAGCAGATCGGCGAGCGTGACCTGCGGCTGCTGCTGCCGGAGGACGTCTCCGCCACCGCCGCCGCCAAGGCCTCCGAGACCGGCGCCCCGGAGAACGACCCGCTGACCCGTCTCGGCGACATGATCGGCCTCGCCGAGGTGAAGCGCGAGGTCACGGACCTGGTGAACCTGATCACCACGGCCCGCCACCGCGCCGCCGCCGGGCTGCCGGTGCCCTCGCTCAGCAACCACCTGGTCTTCACCGGCCCGCCGGGTACCGGCAAGACCACCGTCGCCCGGCTCTACGGGGAGGTCCTCAGCCAGCTCGGGGTCCTCCGGAGCGGCCAGCTCGTCGAGGCGGCCCGCGCCGACCTGGTCGGCCGGTACGTCGGCCACACCGCCCAGCTCACCCGCGAGGTGTTCGACCGGGCGCGCGGCGGTGTGCTGTTCATCGACGAGGCGTACACCCTCACCCCGCGTGGCGGCGGCAACGACTTCGGCCAGGAGGCCGTGGACACGCTGCTGAAGCTGATGGAGGACCACCGCGACGAGGTGGTCGTGATCGTCGCCGGCTACACCGACGAGATGGAGCGCTTCCTCGCCTCCAACCCCGGTCTGGGCTCCCGCTTCCCGCGCCGGGTCGCCTTCGCCGACTACACCTCCGAGGAACTGGTCACCATCGTGCGCACCCAGGCCACCGCCATGGGCTACGAGTGCGGGCCGGGCACCGGCCCGCTGCTGCGGGAGTACTTCGACTCGCTGCCGCGCGACCGGTCCTTCGGCAACGCCCGTCTCGCCCGCCAGGTGGTGGAGTCGATGGTCACCCGGCAGGCCGGGCGGCTCAGTTCGCTCGCCGCGCCGACCCTGGACGACCTGCGGGTGCTGCTGCCCGAGGACGTCACCGCCGCGACCGTGAAGGCGGCCCGGTGAGGCGGCCCGCGGCAGGCAGGGTCCGTCCGCTGTGCGGTGCGGCGCTGGCCGCCGCGCTGCTGCTGCCTTTGGCCGCGCCCGCCGCCGTCGCGGCCGACGGGAAGGGCCAGGAGCTGCCGGGCATGCCCTCCGCGCTCGACCCGGACGCCGCACAGGTGGAGTGCACCCCGGCCTCCGGGGAGAAGGCGAAGAAGCAGGACTGGTCGCGTCAGCGGCTCGACCTGGACCGGGTGCACCGGCACGGCACCGGGGCGGGGGTGACCGTCGCCCTGATCGACACCGGGGTCGCCACGGACGCCGCCGGGCTCGGCGACCGGGTCACCGCCCAGGCCGCGGCCGGCGAGGACTGCGTGGGGCACGGCACCTTCCTGGCCGGGCTGATCGTCGGGGCGGGGGAGGGCGAGGCGCGGCTGACCGGGGTCGCCCCGGGCGCCGAGCTGCTGGCCCTGCGCGGCACCGACGAGCGCGGGGAGCCCGCGGCCTCCCTGGTGACGCAGGCGGTGCGCGCGGCGACCGACGCCGGGGCGGACGTGATCGCGGTCGGGGTGGCCCTGCCCGAGCGCGACGAGGAGCTGACCGAGGCGGTCGCCGCGGCCCGTGAGGCGGGCGCGGTGGTGGTCGCCGCCGCCACCCCGGACCCGCCGTCACGGGGCGACACGGACGAGATCCCGGCCCGGACGTACTGGCCGGCCGGTGAGCCCGGTGTCCTCTCCGTCGCTGACATGCTCCCCAGCGGCGCCCGCCCGGACGGCGTCCTGCCCACCGACGGCGTCGACCTGGTCGCGCCCGGTGCCGGGGTGGTCTCCGGCGGTCCGCGCGGCGACGGCCACTACCTGGGGGCGGGCGCCTCGGTCGCCACCGCGTACGTCGCCGGGGCCGCCGCGGTGGTCCGCGCCGACCGTCCGGACGACACCCCCGAGGAGGTCGTCCACCGGCTGACGGCCACCGCCTACCCGGCGGACATCCCCCAGCTCGACGCCTACGCCGCCGTGACCACCGTGTTCGGCGGGGCGGACGACGCCGCCTCGCGGACGGACGCCGCCTCCGCCCCGGTGGCGGTGCGGGACACCGCCGGGGCCGACAGCGCCACGGCCCGCGCCACGGTCTTCGTGCTCCTCGGCACGGCCGGTGTCCTCGGCGCACTGTGGGTGGCCTTCGCCCTGCCCCGCGCCCGGGCCCGCGGCTGGCGCCCGGCGGAGGCGGGCGGGGAGAGCGCCCGGAGCTGACCGGCTCCGGTACGCGGTACGCGGTACGGACGATGCCCGGTGGGGGCCACCTTGTGGTGGCCCCCACCGGGCTTTTCAGGTGGTTGCCGGAGTGTGGGGCGGGCTGTCCGGCGGGACGTGCGGGCGGCACCGGTGGGTTCGGTGCATGTGCTGCGGTGCGGTACGGGGTGCCGGTGGGTTGGGCGCTGTTCGTTCCCTGAGGGGTCGCCTTGCGGTGAAGCCCTTCACGTCTTCGACGTGGCTGTCGGAGTGCGGGGCCGGCGGCCCGGCGGGCGGCCTCCCGGCGGGGTACGGGTACCGCGGTGTGGGATGCCCGGTGGGACGGGTGCTGTTCGTGCGGAGGGGCGCCTCACGGTGGCTGCCCGCACGTCTGCGACGCGGCTGCCGGGTGTGGGGCGGGCGGGCCGGTGGGGACGCGCCACCTGCTGCGGGCGGTGTGCGTGCACGGCTGCCGAGGCGCGGGCCGGGCCGGGCAGCCGGGCGGGACGCGCGGCCCTTTCCGGTGGGGCGGGGGCGGGAAACGCGCACCGGGGCGGCGGTCCGGTACGGGGTGCCGCGCATGCCCGGAGGGGGGCCACCACGTGGTGGCCCCCCTCCGGGTGTTCCGTCGCACCGCCGGGGGTCAGCCCGTCTGTCCGCCGGTGTCCTCCACCAGAGCCGTCTGCATCAGGCGGGCCTTGCGGCGGGCGATGTGCAGGGCGCGGCCGGGCGGGAGGTTGCGGGGCTTGGTGTTGCCGAAGAGGGCGCCCTCGGTGGGCGGGCAGGACAGCAGCACCGCCGGGTTGTTGGCCTCGTCGAGGCGGCGCAGCAGGGCGTCGTTCATGGCGCGTCCGGCGCCCATCGCGCTGCGGGCGACGACCATGTGCAGACCCATCTCGAAGCCGAGGGTCAGGTGCTGGAACAGGGGCTCGAAGGGGTTCTGGAAGTTGTTGCTCGCCACCATGTCGTAGTCGTCGACGAGGACGAACAGCCGCGGCCCCGTCCACCAGTCGCACCGGCGCATCCGGGCGGGGGCGATGTCGGCGCCGGGGACGCGGGTCTTCATCGCGCGGGCGGCGCCCTCGACGGTGTCCTGGAGGTTGTCCAGGGAGATCACGTGCCCGATGCGGTACTCCTCGGGGATGGCGTCCACGAGGGTGCGGCGGTAGTCCACCACGATGATCTTCGCCTCGTTGGGCGCGTACCGGGTGGTGATGCCGTCGACGACGCGGCGCAGCATGTTCGTCTTGCCGCTCTCGGTGTCGCCGACCACGACCAGGTGCGGGGTGCGGCTGAAGTCGTGCCAGACCGGTTCCAGGGCGTCCTGGTCGATGCCGAGCGGGAGGCGCAGGCCGCCGCCCTCGGTGGCCTCGGGCGCGGGGAGCTCGGCCAGCGGCAGCCGGTGCGGCAGCATCCGGACCTGAGGGGCGGGCGCGCCGGTCCAGTGCTTGGAGACCTCGGTGACCAGGTGGGCGACACCGTCGCCGAGGTCGTCGAGGGAGCCGCTGCCGTCCAGGCGGGGCAGGCCCGCGAGGAAGTGCATCTTGCTGTCCGGCGTGATGCCGCGGCCGCCGCTGCGCGGCACCGAGCGGGCCTTGCGGGTGTCGATCTCGGAGTCCATCGGGTCGCCGAGGCGCAGTTCGAGGCGGGTGGCGGCCTGGTCACGGACCTGGGCGGACAGCTCCACCCAGCGGGTGGTGGTGACGAGCAGGTGGATGCCGTAGCTGAGGCCGCGGGCGGCGAGCTCGTTGAACTTCGGTATCAGGTCGTCGTAGTCCTGGCGGACCGTCGACCAGCCGTCGACGACCATGAACACGTCGCCGAAGGGCTCGTCGGGCCACTCGCCGGCCGCCCGGCGGCGCCGGTAGGACTGCATGGAGTCGATGGTGTGGTCCACGAAGAACTGCTCGCGGCGGGCGAGCAGCGACATCACCTCGGCGACGGCCCGCTGCACCCGCTCCGGGTTGAGCCGCGCCGCGACACCGCCGACGTGCGGGAGCCCGGCGAGCTGCGAGAGACCGCCGCCGCCGAAGTCCAGGCAGTAGAACTGGATCTCGGCCGGGGTGTGGGTCAGGGCCAGGGCGGTGATCAGGGTGCGGGCCAGGGTCGACTTGCCGCTCTGCGAACCGCCCGCGATCGCGACGTGGCCCTCGGCCCCGGAGAGGTCCACGGTCAGCAGGTCGCGGCGCTGCTCGAAGGGCTTGTCCACCAGGCCGACCGGGACGCGCAGCTTGCCGGTGCCGGGCCAGGCGGCGGAGGTGAGGCCGCGCTCCGGGTGCGGAGCGATGCCGGGCAGCAGGGCGTCCAGCGGGGACGGCTCGTCCAGCGGCGGCAGCCACACCTGGTGGGCGGCGGGACCGGAGTCGCGCAGCCGGTCGAGGGCCACGTCGAGGAGCGTCTCCTCGTCGCCGTTCTCCTCCGGCTTCGGCTCCGGTTCGGGCGCGGCCTCCAGGGCGCGCGGCACCACCCAGCCGCTCGTCCACGGCACCACCTGGCTGGCCACCCGGGCCTGCACCACCGCACCGGTGCGGCGCCGGTAGGTACCGGAGGAGTAGGCGGCGCGGAACCGGACCAGGGACTCCACACCGGACTTCAGGTAGCCGTTGCCGGGCGCGGAGGGGAGCTGGTAGGCGTCCGGCACGCCGAGCACGCCGCGGCTCTCCATCGCGGAGAAGGTGCGCAGGCCGATCCGGTACGACAGGTGGCTCTCCAGCTGGTGCATACGTCCCTCGTCCAGGCGCTGCGAGGCGAGCAGCAGGTGGACGCCGAGGGAGCGGCCGAGGCGGCCGATCATCACGAACAGGTCCATGAACTCCCGGTGCGCGGAGAGCAGCTCGCTGAACTCGTCGACCACCACGAACAGGCTGGGCAGCGGGGCGAGGGGCGTCCCGGAGGCGCGGGCCCGCTCGTACTCCAGGGCGGAGGTGTAGTTGCCGGCGGCGCGCAGCAGCTCCTGACGGCGCATCAGCTCGCCGTGCAGGGCGTCCTGCATGCGTTCCACCAGGGCGGCCTCGTCGGCGAGGTTGGTGATGACGGCGGAGGTGTGCGGCAGTTCGTCCAGGCCGAGGAAGGTGGCGCCGCCCTTGAAGTCGACGAGGACGAAGTTGAGGGTCTCGGAGGAGTTGGTCAGGGCGAGACCGAGGACGAGGGTGCGCAGCAGTTCGCTCTTGCCGGAGCCGGTGGCGCCAATGAGCATGCCGTGCGGGCCCATGCCGCCCTGCGCGGACTCCTTGATGTCGATCTCGACCGGGCGGCCGTCGAGGCCGACGGCGACGGGCACCCGCAGCCGGGAGGCGCCGGTGTGCTTGGCGAAGTGGCCCCGCGCGTCGTGCCGGTGCAGGTCGGGGATGCCGAGCAGGGTGGTCAGCTCGACGTCGGTCTCCATGGGCTGCGCGATGTCGGTGCCCAGGCTGATCCGGCGGGAGGTGAGCAGCCGGGCGAGGGACTCGGCACCGAGGAGGCCGAGCCGGTCGGGGCGGCCCAGCGGCACGGAACGCTCCTTGCGGCTGCGGTCGGTGCGCACCAGGTTCACCCGGTCCGGACCGACGGTCAGCCGCAGCGTGTTGCTGCCGGGGCGCCAGCGCAGCGCGCCGGAGATGTCCAGCACCAGGGCGTTGCGGTAGCCCTGGGTGGCCCAGCGGTGGCCCTCGGGCACGGTGACACCGTCCAGGACGACGACGGTGAAGGGCTCGTCGCGGCCGGGGCGGGCGTCCGGATCGAAGCCGGGGCGCTCGGCGAACTCCGTACCGAACAGGTCGTCCAGCTCGGTGAGGTCCGCGGTGATCCGGCGGACCGGGCCCGCGCCGTCCTCCTCGTACGGATGCAGCGCGTGCGGCAGCCACTTGACCCATTCCCAGTCGGGCCGCCGCTCGTCGCTGGCGCAGACGGCGAGCCACAGCTCCTCGGGGGCGTGGAACACCGCGAGCTGGGCGAGCAGGGCGCGCACCAGGGACCGTATCGCCTCGTCGGCCGGGCCGTCCGCCCGCGCGCCGTCCGCGGCGCCGTCGCCGTCCGCGCCCGGCCGGCCGAGCGACTGCCCCTGCGGCGGGACGGTCTGCTCCGCGGCCTCCTCGCCGGGCACCTCCTCGGGGCGCAGCAGGAGCCGGGCCGAGCCGCGCAGGTACAGGCCGAGGGGCTGCTCGGGGATGGTGGAGTAGGCGCGGACGAAGCGGCGCAGGGCATGCGCGCTGAGCGGTTCGAGGTCCTCGACCGGCCGGGTGGAGACCGGGTTGAGGGTGAGGGCGAGCTGCTGCTCGCCGACCGCGATGCGGACCTCGCCGAAGTCCTCGTCGGCCGGCCGCCGTTCCCACAGCCGCGAGGTGCGGGCCAGGGAGCGCAGCGAGGCGGGCTCGGGGTGCCGCCAGGCGAGCGCCCGCTGCTGCTCCACGATGGTGGCCCGGACCCGCTTGCGGATCTGCGACAGATAACGCAGGTAGTCCCGGCGTTCGCCCTTCAGCCGCTGCTTGCGCTCACTGGAGCGGCGCATCAGCTGGCCGAGCAGCATGGCACCCGCGGAGAGCGCCATGACGCCGATCGCCAGGTACATGAAGACGCCGTTCCCGCCGCCGGGGCGCAGGAACATCAGCATCATGGATACGGACATGAGCGCCATCGGCAGATATGTCCATATCGCCGAGGTGTCCGGGACGGTCTCGGAGAGGACCGGTGGTTCCTGGAGGGTCAATTGCCCTTCGGGCATCTCCGGTCCGCGCCTGCGGGCGGGACGGCGAAACAGCACCACACTCAAGGGAGAGAACCTCCGGTTTCACTGGGCATTCCGGCCCGGACCGTTTACCAGTACACCCGGTGACGGAACCGTCCGTATCACGCTGATTCCTAGACGCTCCGGACATCGGTGAACGGTGCGTGAATATTTCGAGGGGGAAGTGGGCGGGACCGACTTCCGTACCGGCCAACTCCTTATCCGGGTACGGTGTCAGGTCCGCAGCGCGATTCGGTGGGCGTAGGAAGTAGTCTGCATTCACGGAACGCGACCTGTCCACGCGGGTGGGTCCGTCGCCCGGTGCGCGCGCCCGAATTCCCCGCTCGTTCCCGTGCCAGGCCCCTGGCCCCGGCCACGCAGGCGTTCCGTACTCTTCGCATGTCCCCTTTACCGGGAAGCCCTCCCCAAGCTCCCCACGGAAGACGAGAGTTCTGCTGATGACCGACAGTGCGGTGGCCGAACTGTGCCGCCTGACCGTACGCGCGCCGAGCGTCTCCGTCGATCTGGCCGTGCCCGCCGACGTGCCGGTCACCGACCTGCTGCCCACCCTGCTGCGCTACGTCGGTGAGGAGGCCGAGGAGGCCGGACTCGACCACGCCGGCTGGGTGCTGCAGCGCCTCGGCGACGCCCCGCTCGAGGAGGAGACCACCCTCGCCCGCGCCGGGCTCGCCGACGGCGACGTGCTCTACCTGCGCCCGCACACCGAGGCGCTGCCCGAGGCACGCCTCGACGACCTGGTGGACGGCATATCCGACACGGTGGACCGGCGGATGCGCAGCTGGAGCCCGAAGGCGGCCCGCGGGCTGCTGGCCGGCACGGCGGCGGCGACCGTGGTGGCGGCCCTGGTGCTGGTGTTCCGGCCGGGGGTGGGCTCCGCTTCGCTGCGGGTGCTCTGCGCCGGCGTGGCGGGGCTGCTGCTCCTCGCGGGCGCGGGCTCGGCCAGCCGCGCCGTCGGCGACCGGCTCTCCGCGACCGTGCTGGGCCTGCTGGTCGCGCCCTGCCTGGCGCTGGCCGGCTGGGTGCTGCCGGGCGGTGACGTGACCGGCCCGGACGCGGCGCAGGTCGTGGGCGCGCGGCTGCTCGCGGCGGGTGCCGCGGGCGCGGGCGGCGCGGTGCTGGCGCTCGCGGCGACCGCGGTCGGCGCCCTGCCCCTGTTCGCCACGGCCGTCGTCGCGGTGGCCACCGCCGTCACGGGCGCGCTGATCGGGTACACCGGGCTGGACGCACAGGCCTCGGTGGCGCTGGTGGTGACGGTGCTCGCGCTCGCCGCCGGCGCGGTCGCGCCGTTCGCCTTCAAGCTGGCCGGGATGCGGATGCCCTCCCTGCCCTCCACCGCCGGCCAGCTGCAGGAGGGCATCGAGCCCTACGCGGGCGAGGAGGTCGCCGAGCGCACCGAGCTGGCCGGACGCTGGGTGACCGCGCTGTTCGCGGCCACCGGCGTCGCCTCCGCGGCGGGCCTCGCCGTCCTCGCCGAACGCCCGCAGTTGCCCGAGGTGCTGACCGCGGCCGCGCTCAGCCTGCTGCTGCTCCTGCACTCCCGCGGCCTGGTGCACATGGCCCAGCGGCTGGTGCTGGCGGTGCCGGGCATCTGGGGTCTGCTGCTGCTCGCCCGCGCCTGGGCGGTGGACAGCCACGGCGACATGCGGGTGGTGGTCTTCGCGGTGCTGCTGGCCGCCGCGGCCGCGCTGGTGATCGCCACCTGGACGGTGCCGGGCCGCCGGATGCTGCCGTACTGGGGCCGCGCGGCGGAGCTGGCGCACACCGGCCTCGCGGTCGCGCTGCTGCCGCTGAGCCTGTGGGTGGCCGGTCTCTTCGGCTGGCTGCGCGGCCTGTTCGGCTGACCCGCCGGACCACCGAGCCGCTGAGCCCGCCCGTGCTAAGGGCCCGGAGGACCCGGCGGCCCGGCGGGCCCCGAGACATGGACGACAAGACGAGGAGAGGCCGTGCAGTCCAAGCGCGACCAGGTACACGCGCACAGTTTCATGATGGGCAGGCTCAGCTCGGGCCTGCTGACGGCCGACCCGGACGCCCCGGAGAGCCCGCTCGGGCGCACCACCCGCGGTGTGGTCTTCGGTCTGCTGTTCACCGTGCTGATCGGCGCGGGCGCCGTGGTGTACGGGCTGCTGCGCCCCGGCGGGAACGACGGCTGGCGCGACGGCAAGCACCTGGTGGTCAACCGTGAGACCGGCGCCCGCTACCTGTGGACCGACACCGACGGCGTACTGCACCCGGTGCGCAACTACACCTCGGCGCGGCTGATCGGCGGCTCCGACCTGCCGACCGAGGACGTCGGCAGCGCCTCGCTGCGGGACGTCCCCGTGGGCGCCCCGGTGGGCATACCCGGCGCCCCGGACACCCTGCCGGAGGCCGGGCAGCTCGACGGCGGGGCCTGGCACATGTGCGTCACCGGACCGGGCGGGGCGCTGCCCAGCACCTCCGGGACGGCGGCCTCCACCGCGGTGGCCGAGCCGGGGGCGACGACCCTGGTGGCCGGGGCCCCGGTGGACGCGAGCGGTGTCGCCGAGGACCGCGGGGTGCTGGTGAGCGGCCCGGACAAGGACAGGACCGAGTACCTGGTGTGGCGGGGCAGCAGGCTGCCGCTGGACCGTGAGTCCGACGCCCGCAACGCGCTCGGGTACGGCTCCGAGGAGCCGGCGCCGGTGTCGGCGGCGTTCCTGGACGCGCTCGCGCCCGGCCCGGCCCTGGCCCCGCCCGAGGTGCCGGGCCGCGGCGAGGAGGGCCCGACGCTCGGCGGCGAGGCCACCCGCATCGGCCAGGTCTTCCAGGTCAGCGTCGTCGGCGGCGAGAGCACCTACTACCTGCTGCGCGAGGAGGGCCTGGTGCCGCTGACCCGGCTCGGCGCCGCGCTGGTGCTCGGTGATCCGGCCACCCAGGAGGACGCGTACCAGGGGGAGTCGCCCGAGGCGCGCACGGTCGGCGCGGACGCGCTGCGCGAGCACCTGGCGAAGGACGCGGGCGAGGCGGGCTCCGCGGAGCTGCCCGACGCGCCGCCGGCCCCGCAGTCCGTGCCGCGCGGCAGCGCGCTGTGCGCGCAGGTGGACGGCGACGACGGCGGTGCCCGGATCGGCTCGGTGCTGGTCCCGCTCACCGAACTCGCCCCGGTGGCGGTGTCGGCGGGCACCGCGGAGCCGCTCGAGGCGGCCTGCGTCCCGGCGGACGCCACGGTGGTGCGGCCCGGTCACGGCGCCCTGGTCCGGGCGCTGAACGCGAGCGGTGCCGCGCACGCGGGGACCACCTACCTGGTGGCGGAGAACGGGGTGAAGTACCGCGTCCCCGGCGAGAGCGCGCTGGCGGCGCTCGGGTACACGGCGTCGGACATCGACTCCGTCCCGGCCCCGCTGCTCGCGTCGCTGCCGACCGGCGCGGACCTGGCCCCGGCCGCCGCCTCGGGCACCGCGGAGCCCAAGGTGACGGCTCCCCGGTGCGGTACCGCCGCCGCGGAGAAACGCGAGAAGAGCGCCGGGGCGGACGAAGGGGCCGTCACGCGCGTCTCCGACGTCACGCGCGTCTCCGACGTCGTGCGCTGAGCGAGGGGTGTCCGAGCCGCGAATCCGGCGCCGACGGTGCCGGATTCGCGGCGAAGTCATTACGGCACCGAGCGTGACGGAGAACCTCAGAAAAAGCTCAGATATTTCGGCCGGGGCGCGTGCGCGGGAGTCCGCCGGATAGCCGTCCATTGCCGGACGCGATTCTTCTCGGTGACCGTTCGACTTCTTCGCGTGTCCGTTATCCGCCCGTTCCGTGCCGGCCGGCGGGCGGTGCGTGTCCCGCTGCCCGGGCGGCCGGACAAAGTGTGTTCATCCCGTGGAAACGTCCGGCCAACTCCCTTGTCACGTCGGCATTATGACGAGCGATCGCTTAGCTCAATTTTTCCCCGACTCGCGTTGCGTGGAACGCCAGAATCCTCTTAACTTCATCGGGCAAGAGTGCGACGCGCCTCAACGAAGGGAACGCGACATGGCGGACACCGCCGGCAGGAAAGCGGATTATGCCAAGGGCTTGGGAGGTGTCTCCTCCCTGGAGTCGGCTCGCTCCTCGGTCGAGAGCATCCAGGGCAACGTGGAGCAGATCGCCGCGCGTTCGGGCGTGGGCGGCGACGAGGGCCAGGCCCTGCTGAAGCTCTTCCGCAGCTGGAACAGCGAGGCGCAGACGGTCGTCGTGCAGATCAGCAAGATGATCGACGCGCTCCAGGAGAACGTGACCTCCTCGAACCGTCTGGCGCAGGAGAACCAGGACCTGCTCGAGGTCCAGAACAGCAAGACCGTCCAGGGCGTCTTCGAAGCGCTGCGCTGACCCACCCCTGCGGCGCCGGCCTCCAGCAGCGAGGCCGTACCCCGTGACTCATCCGGGCCCCCGAGCCCGGTCACCCGAGAGGAGACGTCATGGCCGACGGCATCATTGACATCCAGTACAGCGTGGTCCGGAACGCCATCGAGGAGATGCAGGGCCAGACCCAGCAGATCCGCTCGACACTCAACCGCCTGGAGGACGAGCTGCGACCGCTCATCGCCTCCTGGGAAGGTGACGACCAGACCATGTACCGCTCCGTGCAGGCGGAGTGGAACGCCGCGACCCAGCGCATGGGCCAGCTGCTCGCCGAGACCAGCGCGCTGGTCGGGGACATCCACGACGGCCACGCCCGCGACGAGCGCAGGAGCGCGGACAACTGGGGCGCCGTGCGTGCCCGTTAAGGGCCGGCCGTTCCCTCGGTGAAACGTCGCCCGGCGTGATCACAAGAGGGCGAACCGCCCGTACGGCGGTCCCGTACGGGCGGTTCGGCAACGGGCCGGGGCCCCTCCGCCCGAAGAGCTCCCGGGGGGAGGCCCGCCGGACGCCGCCGGGCTGAGCTCCCCGGACGGGCCCCGCGTACCCTCCCGGCGCACGGGCCCACCGGTCCGGCGTCAACCATCACCGGGGCGCCCGCCGGGGCCCCGGTCCCCGTCCGGCACCAAGCGGCAGGAGAGAGAGTCCCATGGCCGGTGAGCAGGCCGACGTCAGGCATTTCGACCTGAAGCAGATGGAGAACTTCCGGGACAACGAGGTCCACCCGGCGTACACCGCTGCGAAGGAGTACCGCGAGGAGGAGAAGGACGGCATCCGCCCGCTCGACCACCTCATCCGCGGATACATCACCCCGGAGAACGACGACAAGAACGCGCAGATCCTGCGCATCGGCCCGATGATCAGCAAGTCCGACGTCTCGGGACCGGAGCTGATCGAGGAGATCAAGGCCGCGGCCACGGCCATCGACAAGCTGCTCGGTGACCAGATCGACCTCTTCAAGGAGCTCAAGGAGGCCCTCACCGAGACCATCGAGGAGGCCAACAAGACCAAGGAGAAGAACATCGACGCGATCGACGCGCAGACCCTTCTCACGACCTTGGAAGAGGTCGACACCCTGATCGCCGGCAGCTCCGGCGGAACGACCAACAAACCCTGAGTCCGCCGCCGCGCGTGCCGGTGGGGGCCACGGCCGTCCGACGCGCCCGCGGGAAGACACCCCGACGCACCACACCCGTATGAGGACGCGGTGCGCCGGTACGGACGACAACCGACCAGAAAGGGCGCCCGGTGGCTGATCGGTACGATCAAAACTACGAGCAACACGTCGAGAAGTACGACGACGCCGCCGATCCGTCGGGCGACAAGTGGGGGCCCCTGGTCGCTCACATCACCGGTTACCCCGTACCGGACCGCAAGACCATCTTCGAGAAGCTCACCTCCGAGCACGGTGGCCCGCTCTTCCGGATGGACATCAGGGAGCGCAGCCTCAGCACGATGGTCGAGGACCGCTCCGGCTTCCTGGTGGACGACGGCCAGGACTACGACATCTGGTTCTTCGACGGCGGCGACAGCACGTCGATCAGGCAGGCCAGGATCGTCTTCGAGGGCCGCGTGAAGGACGACGCCGGGGAGATCCACTTCGCCGGACCCGGATCCGACACCGTCGAGGGCGCGTCCGTCCGTGAGGGGAACACCTTCACGGACTACAACAAGGACGAGATGAGCACCATCCCGCTCGCCCAGTACATGAACGGGCCGCGGACGGCGCTCATGGCCCTGCGGGGCGGCAGCACGGACGGCGTCGCGTTCGCCGGCCTGAACGTCCCCGCGCTCGACACGGTGGACCTGAAGTCCTTCGACGCCACCGGGCAGTCCTTCGACCGCGCCGCCCAGTTCTTCAAGAAGCACGCGGAGATCCTGAAGGACTGGGAAAACCGTTTCAGCGCGGAGGACGCCAGCTGGAAGGGTGAGGTCGCGGACATCTTCACCAACCTGCTGGGGAAGATCCGCGAGAACTACGACAACTACGTCGAGTCCTTCGACGCCACGGCCGGCAGCGGCGACGCGACCGGCACCGGCGGCACCGTGTACTCGCGTGCCCTGTCGCTGGGCCGCGGCTACCTGGAGCAGGCCGCCTCGGACCTGCTGGACGCGTGGCTGGAGTGGGCCAACTCCCCGTACTACGACCCGCACCAGGTGCTGCGCTACGTCCTCGACGAACTCGCCCACTGGGTCAACGAGAACAACGTCGGCAGAACGCAGGTCAAGGCGACCACCTACGGCGGTTACTACACCACCAGCACGGTCGTCAGCCACGATCCGGAGGCGGGTTTCACCCAGGTCCACCCGGTGTACGGCGACCTCAAGGACGTCGGGAACTGGAAGAAGGTCGGCGAAGAGGCGGTCAAGATCTGGAGCCAGGGCGTCGACGCGTACCTGGGCGAGCCCGCCGGCCGGGTGAAGGCCGCGCTGAACAACCACTTCCTCGACCTGGGCAAGGACTTCTCGGAGAACATCCCCGAGCCGAAGTCGACCACCTCCGTCACGGCCGACTACACGCAGGATCAGCTCAACAACGAGCAGGACGACATCAACCAGCAGAACGAGGACTACAAGAAGTGGCAGGAGGAGATGCGCGAGCAGCAGAAGCGTGACGAGGAGGAGGCCCGCAAGTACCAGGAGGAGATGCGCGAGCAGCAGAAGCGGGACGAGGAGGAGGCCCGCAAGTACCAGGAGGAGCTGCGCGCCCAGCAGCAGCGGGACCAGGAGGAGGCCCGCAAGTACCAGGAGGACCTGCGCAACCAGCAGCAGCAGGACGAGCAGGAGGCCCGCAAGTACCAGGAGGACCTGCGCAACCAGCAGAAGCAGGATGAGCAGGAGGCGCGCCAGTACCAGGAGGACCTGCTTGAGGAGCAGGGACGCCAGGCCGAGGAGCAGGCCCAGACCCTCCAGTCGAGCCTCGGGAACGTCAACGGTCCCGGCGGGCTCAACGAGCAGATCCTCGACGGCCTGGGCGACCTGAACCAGAACACCCCGGTCACCGAGAGCCTGGGTCTCGGCGACGTGAACGGCGGGGGCGGGAACGGCCAGCAGGTCACCCCCGACCTGGAGCAGGTCACCCAGACCCTGGACAGCCTCGGCAACGTGAACGGCCCGGGCGGCGACGGCCAGCAGTCCACGATGATCCCCCCGGTCACCACAGGGCTGGGCAGCCTCGGCGGACTCAACGGCGGGGCCGGCGGCGCCCTGCGCACCCCGAACGGCGGCAGCACCCAGCTCGACGACGGCAAGATCACCACCGCCCTCCCGGACGGCAGCAGCACCAGCTTCGACCCCGACACCGGAGTGCTCACCACCACCGCCCCCGACGGCACGGTCACCACGCAGAACCTCGGCAACGGCCTGGAGGTGCTGAACCCCGACGGGTCGAGGACGTCGCTCGACGACAACGGCAACCTGACCACGACGTTCCCGGACGGCACCACCCAGACCATCGACCCCGCCACCGGCCAGGCCGTCACCACCAACCCCGACGGCACCACCACGACCACGAACCTGGGCAGCCTCGAAGGGCTCAACGGCGGGCTCGGCACTGGTCTCGGCGACGGTGTGCTCGACACCCCGACCGGCGGCAGCACCCAGCTCACCAGCGGTGGTGATCTGATCAGTGAGTTCCCGGAGGGCGGCAGCAGCAGCTTCGACCCGGACAGCGGGGTGCTCACCACCACCGCTCCCGACGGTACGGTCACCACGCAGGACCTGGGCAACGGCCTGGAGGTGACGAACCCGGACGGTTCGGTGACGTCGCTGGACGACAACGGCGCGCTGACCACGACCTTCCCCGACGGCACCGTCCAGAGCGTCGACCCCGCCACCGGCCAGGCGACCATCACGGCCCCCGACGGCACCGTCACCACCGAGAACCTCGGCAGCCTGGGCGGCCTCAACAGCACCCAGGGCGGCCTCGGCAACTTCAGCTCCGACCTGATCAACACCGCCTCGTCGGGCCTCGACAGCCTCAACAACAGCGGTGGCGGCGTGCTCGACACCCCGACCGGCGGCAGCACCCAGCTGACCGGCGGCGACGTGACCACGGAGCTGCCGGACGGCAGCAGCACCAGCTTCGACGCCGAGACCGGAACGCTCACCACGACCCACCCGGACGGTTCGATCACGACGACGGACCTGGGCAACGGCGCGAGCGTGATCAACTCGGACGGTTCCGTCACCTCCCTCGGCGAGGACGGCAACCTGACGACCACGTTCCCCGACGGCACCACCCAGGTCGTCGACCCCGTCACCGGGCAGACCGTCACCACCGCGCCCGACGGCACGAGCACCGTCCAGAACCTCGGCTCGCTGGGCGACATCAACGGCCAGAACGGCCTGGGTGACATCGGGAACATCACCGACGACCTGGACCTCGGCGACATCAACACCGGCGGTGGCGGCCTCGACAGCCCGACGGGCGCGGAGACCTCGCTGGCCGGCGACGACCTGCTCACCACGTTCGCGGACGGCAGCAGGGCGACGTTCGACACGCAGACCGGGATGCTGACCACCACCAACCCGGACGGGTCGATCACGAACACCGACCTCACCCACGGCGCGCGGGTGAACAACCCGGACGGTTCCACCACCTTCCTGGACAACGGCCTGCTGACCACGGAGTTCCCGGACGGCAGCAAGCAGGTCGTCGACCCGGAGACCGGGATCGCCACCGTCACCGACGCACAGGGCAACACCGAGACGATCGACCTGCACGAGCTCAACTCGTCCGGCATCAACACGTCCAGCGGCCTCGGCGGTCTCGGCGAGATCGGCGGTCTCAAGGACATCGGCGGCCTCGGCGGTGGCGGTGGCGGTGGCGGTGGCGGTGGTGCCGTCTCGCAGAACGTGCCCCTCTCCGAACTGGGCCTCGGCGGCGGCGTGAGCACCGGGGCCACCGGAGGCGGTCTCTCCACGGCCGCCTCCGTGTCCGCGGGCGGTCTCACCGGAGGCGCTGTCGCCCCCCTGGCGGGCAGTACGGACGGCACGGGCGCCCCGCTCGCTCCGGCGGCCGCCGCGGCGGCCGCCGGAGCGGCCGGAGCGGGTGCGGCAGGCGGCCCCGGGATGCCGATGGGCGGCGGCATGCCGATGGGCGGGGGCGCGGGAGCCGGCGCCGAGAAGGGCAACGGGGAGCGGGTGCGTTCCGTGCTGGTCGACGCGGCGGAGGAGAGCGAGCGCCGCAACCGCAGGCGGCGCGGCCCGTGGAACCGCCAGGAGGACACCGACACCTTCCTGTCCCCGGCCTCCCGCGTCGCCACCACGGGCGGCGACTCCTCCCCCGAGGGCGAGCGCGAGCAGGGCCGCAGGACCACCTCGTCCGCCGACTACCTGGAGGAGGACGCGGACGTGTGGGGCACCGAGGACGGCGGCACCCCGGCCGTCATCGGACGGTGACCGCCGGCGGCGGACGGGCCCGGTGGCCGGGAAGAGACGAACGCCACCCGGCCCCGGCTTGGCCGCCGAGGGTGTCACCAGGCAAGATCAGCACAACAGTTGACGGAGCGACGACCAGGACCGGACACACGGACGCGACGTCCGGACGTACGGGAAGAGCCCGAGAGGTGGAGCAGGCGTGACGGAACCGCTGGAGAAGCGTCTGGAGAAGGCGATGGCCGAACTCCACGCGGCCCAGGAGGCGGTCGCGCGCACCGAGCGCGAGCTGCGGCAGGCGTCGTTCGCGGTCGCCTCCTCCGACCGCGCGGTCCGCGCCACCGTGGGCCCGCAGGGTGAGCTGACCGGGATCGAGTTCCTGGAGAACAAGTACCGCGACATGTCCCCGCAGGAGCTGGCCGCCAGCGTCCTGGAGGCGGCGAACGCGGCGCGCACGAAGATGAACCGGCACGTGATGAAGGCGATGGCGCCCTTCACCGGGCCCAGCACCGAGGTGCCGGAGCTGAAGGGCTTCGACCTGGACTGGGAGCGGATCTTCGGCCCCGAAGTGGTGCACGGGGCCGACGAGGACAAGGCGAGCGATGCTCCGGCCAAGCCCGCCTGGCGGGACGCGCTCAGCGAGGACGGGGAGGACTGACGATGGCAGGACGGTACTACTACGACCCCGACCTCATCGAGGCTCTGAACGAGCAGATGAGGGAGATCGCCACGCTGACCCAGAGCATGACCGAGGAGTTCGTCGACGGTCTGGCCCCCACGGTCCGGTGGCCCGGCACGGAGGGCGACTTCGCCGAGAAGGCCGGCCCGCAGGAGCGCAAGGAACGGCAGTTCGCCAAGGACACCATGTTCAGCATCCGGGACGCGGTGGTGAGCGTCACCGATGCCATGCAGAGCCAGATCGACATGGTGAAGCACCGCCGTGACACCAACGTCGAGGGGATCGATCAGGTCAACAGCACCATCGACCCCAACGGCATGAGCGGCGGCGACGCCGGCCATGGGCGCCGCTGACCGTCGCCTCGCAGGCCGCTCCCGCACCGAGCCGGGAGCGGCCGCTCCGTCCTGCCCGCACGGCCCCGGGGGCGGCCCGCGGTGAGCATCCAGGTACCCCCCGAGATCAACTGGTGGGTCTTCGTCCTCATCGGCGAGAAGTTCACCGACGCGGACGAGGATCTCGCCCACGACAGCCGCGTGCCCTACCACGACCTGAGCCGGAAGCTCGAGCGGCTGTCGGACCTGATCGAGAAGTCGATCCACGACATGGCCAAGGCCATGCCGGAGAGCGTGGCCCAGTCGTACGCCCAGGCGATGGGCACGCTCACCAACGACGGCGGCAAGAACTACCTGCGTGAGTTCTCCGACCAGCTGCGCGCGGTGGGTGAGGGCCGGCGCAAGACCTCCATGGACATCATGGAGTCCAAGTGGCAGATCATCGCCGAGATCGTCCGGATGCTCATCGAGATCGCCATCTACACGGCGATGTCCTTCTTCACCGGAGGGCTCTCGGCCAGCCAGATCATGATGGCCAAGCTGCGCAGCCGGTTCGCCATCCTCATGACGCTCAGCCACCTGCTCCAGCGGCTGCACCTGACGCCCACGCTGAGCGAGGCGTTCTCCGAGGCGTTCACCACCTTCGCGGTGCGGCTGGCGATGATGAACTTCGCCCCGGACGGCCGCCGCCCCGACGGCTTCGACTGGAACGCGATCCTCAAGGACGCCGCGTTCGGCGCCGCCGCGGGCCTCCTCACCGACATCTTCGCCAACTGGGCGAGGAACATCGTCAACAGCTACGACAACACCTTCTTGAAGAACGGGTCCGACCTCGACTTCAAGAACC
Organism: Streptomyces ruber; assembly: GCF_014648075.1. Classification (GTDB taxonomy): domain Bacteria; phylum Actinomycetota; class Actinomycetes; order Streptomycetales; family Streptomycetaceae; genus Streptomyces; species Streptomyces ruber. Next base: position 198,120 of record NZ_BMQK01000002.1, read on the forward strand.
CCAACCTGAAGAACGACCTGGACGACCTGGACCTCGACCTCCCGAACCCCAAGTCGGACCAGGATCCCGTCCCGGGCCCGAACGACCGCCCGGACCCCGATGCGACCGGAACCGGGAACGGTCCGGACCTCGGCAACAAGCCGCCGTCCTTCTTCCAGAACAACTTCCGCAACAACAGTGACCTGTGGCGCAACAGCCAGATCCTGCGCGACAACCAGGACCGGCCGGGGGCGCTGGCCGGGCACTACGGGCTCAAGGGAGTGACCGACTTCCTCGCGGCCGGTGCGGGTGAGTCGCTCGCGGAGATCTTCATCAAGGGCGTCTTCGACGGCGACTGGTCCACCAGCTGGAAGACCTTCGTCGGCTCGGGCGTCAGCAGCCTGGTCGAGTCCGGGCTCACCGACATCGGCGTGAACAGCGCCGCCGAGCTGCGCAACGCCATCGACAAGCTGCGCAACCAGCCGCCGCCCACCGTCTCCGGCGCCGACATCGGCTCCGGCACGGGCGACCCCGCCGACACCCCGGCCTCCGGGGACGGCCCCGACAGCACCGACGGCTCCGCACGCCCGGACACCACCGGCGGCGGCGGTACCGCGTTCGGCCCGACCCCGTCCGTGGTCCCGCTCGGCACCGGCCAGGGCGGGACGACCGGCACCCAGTCGCCCCCGCCCGCCTTCGCGGAGAACCCGCCGCCGTACACCGACGTGGCCCCGCCGCCGTACACGACGGTGGACCCGCCGCTGTACACCCCGGGCCCGCTGCCCGTGACCGCCGCCGAGAACGCGCTGTGGCAGCAGGTCCACAACGGCACCCCCGAGATCCGCGAGCAGGCCCTGCGCGACCTCGCCGCCCTGCGCGGCTCCCGGCAGCCGCTCGGCAGCGCCGAGATCGAGGTCCGCGACAGCCTGAACAGCAACCTGTCGCGGCTGCCCGAGGTCCGGGTGGTGCCCGCCGGCGGCAGCGCCGCCACCCAGGTCGACGCCGACCAGGTCCGGCGCACCCTCGACGGTCTCGGGGTCCCGGTCACGGTGGGCGCCCCGCTCGACGTGACCGGCGGCGCCGGCAACGGTCCCACGGCCCCGGCCGACCGCCCCGCCGGTTCCGTCGCGGACGGCACCGGGCAGAGCCCCGTGGCGGTGACGAGCCCCGGCCAGGCCGCGGAGACCGACGGCACCGTCGGTCTGGGCGGTGCGGGGCCGGAGGTGTCTCCGGAGGGGGCCGCCGGGAACTCGGTCGTGGACTCCTCAGTGAACGTTCCTACGGCGAACGTTCCTGCGGCGAACGTTCCTACGGTGAGCGGTCCTTCGGCGGCGAACGGGTCCTCGGGGAACGTCTCCTCGGGGAACGTCGGCGTGGGCCCCGGCAGCGACGCTCAGGATCTCCAGGAGGAGGCGGCCGGGCAGGGCGACCGTACGGCTGTGGATGTCGGGAACCCGGTCGTGGACTCCCCGGGGAACGGTCCCTCGGTGAGCGGTCCGTCGGCGAACGCCTCCCCGGGAAGCGCCGGCGTGCGCTCGGGTGTGGACGCTGCGGGGAGCGAGGTCCAGGAGTCGCCGGAGGAGACGGCCGGGCAGGACGACCGTACGGTGGTGGATCCTGGCCCGGGCGGTGCCAGGCCGGAGGTGTCCTCGGAAGGGGCTGCCGGGAACTCGGCTGTGGACTCCTCGGCGAACGTCTCCTCGGGAAGCGCCGGCGTGGGCCCGGGTGTGGACGCCGCGGGGAGTGCGGTCCAGGACTCCCCGGAGGAGGCGGCCGGGCAGGGCGACCGTCCGGCTGCGGTGCCGGGCCAGGGGATCGGCGGGCCCGTCGCCACCGGCTCCTCCAACGCCTCCGCGGCGCCCAGCCCTTCCGCCGCTTCCGGCACGGGCACGTCCTCCGGTACGGGTGCCGGCACGGGCACCGGTGTCCGGCCGGGGAGTGTCCCCAGCGCGACGGGCACGCCGTCCCCCTCCGCCACGTCGCCCCAGGGCAGGCCCGTTCAGGACACCCCTGCCCAGGACAGCACGGCTCCGGACAGCACGACCCCGGTGGACGACTCCCCGCAGGCCCAGGCCGCGGCCCCGCAGTCGCCACCGGCCACCACCTCACCGGACGTCGCCCCGGACCCGTCCGAGGGCGTCCCCGCCCCGGCCGACGACCTCACCACCGCCCCGCCGAAGGTGAGCACCACCAGCTCCCACACCGACGCCGGCGACGTACGCGCCGACAGCGGCGGGACCGACGTGAAGGCCGGTCCCGTCCCCGCCACCGTCACCCCCGCGCCCGCCCAGGCACCGCCGCTGACGATCGTGGTCTCCGAGGTGCCGCCGCCCGGCGAGGGGTCGCCCGAGGCCGCCGAGCTGCTGGACGGGGCCGGAACCGACCGGGCCGTGGTGCTCGGGCCGCCCGTCGCGCCGGACGGGTCCAACCGCCCGGTGCGCGCCGCCGTGGAGCTGACCCGTGAGGCGCCGGGCGCCCCGGTGCGGGTCCGCCCGCTCACCGGCCCGCCGCCCGTCGCCGTGCCGGACGGCACCGCGGGCCCCGCGAACACCGGGACGACCGCCGGCACGGACCGGACCACGGACGGCACGGACACCACCGTCACCGTGGACAGCGCGTTCCCCGGCGCGGACGTACTGCTGCCGCTCGCCGACGCCCTCGGCCCGGCCCCCGCGCAGGACCCGCCGTCCCGCCCCGCCACCGAGAGCACCGTGAAGACCGTCGGCGGTCCGGACGTCACCGCCCCGGCCGAGCCGAAGACCCTGCTGCTCCCGGAGCCGAAGCCGCCGCTGCAGAGCGACGGCGCCGGCCCGGTCCTCACGGTCCCGACGACCACCACCGACATCACCGGCACCACCGACTCCGCCGCGGCCAAGCTCGCCGCCGACGCGCGTCCGTGGACCGAGCCGGCCACCGAGCTGCACCTGCAGTCGTCGGACCGGGGCGACGGCGACGGAACCGGCGGGCACGCCTCCGGCCCCGGCGGCGGGCGTGGGGCCGGGACCGGCGGCACTCCGCCCCCGCTCCCGCCCACCACGCCCGACACCACCCCGGCGACGGTCACCGCGGCGCCCCCGCCCCCGCCCGGGCGGATCGTCGTACGCCCCGCGAACGACGGCGGAAACGATCCCGCACGGCCTGCGGACCAGCCGGCCGTCACCACCCTGGACGGCCTCACCGTGCCCGTCGCGCAGCTGCGGCGCCTGACGCCGGACACGGCGCCGAAGCCCCGGCCGGGGCGCGCCGTACGGACGCTGACCGTCTCGCAGAGCCCGGCCGAGGACGGTACGGCGCAGAGCGCGGCGCACCGCGCGCTGCTCGACCAGGACACCTTCCGCGGTGTGCGCACCACGTCCGCCGAGCCCGCCCCGGACCCGATCACGGCACCGGAGACGGTCCCGGCCCCGGAGACCGCCGCCGACCCGCCGGCCACCCGTACCGTGTTCACCGGCCCGCCGGCCCCCCTCCCCGGCGCGGACACCGAGCAGGGCGCCGACTACTTCGTGGGGCACGGCACCCCCCGTACGGTCACCCTCGGCACCGACGACCCGGCGCACCCCACCGTGACGGTCAGCGGTGTGCAGCTCGGCCGGGCGCTGAGAGCCTGGGCGGACGACGGCGACCAGGACCGGCCGCTGGTGCTGTTCTTCTGCGAGACCGGGCGGCAGCCGAAGGTGGCGGGCCTGCCGGTGGCCCAGCACGTGGCGAACCGCACCGGGCGGCCCGTGTACGCGCCGACCACCGAGGCGGGCACGGCCCTGGACCAGGACGGCAACGTCCGCGCGGTGCTCACCGAGGACGCGGACGGGCCGGGGCGGTGGCGGCTGTTCACCCCGGAGCCCAGCGGCGCCGACCTGGACCGGCTGGCGCGCGACGCCGGCCTGCACGCGGGCCCGGAACCGGCCGACGTCTTCGCCCGGGCCCGTACCCTCCAGCAGATCCGCACACTGCGCGAGGCCCTCGGCCCGGACGCCGAGCGGCGCCCGGAGAACCGCGGTCCGCTCGCCGGACTCGCCTACGTGGACGGCCTGCGCTGGCTCACCCCGGACGCCGCGGCCCGCTACGGCGACGGCCGGATGACCCCGGACCTGCTGGACCGGATGGTCACCGACTGGCACACCGCCACCGACGGCCCGGCCGTCGATCCCACCGCCGGTCCCACGACCGAGCAGTACGCCGCCTTCCTGCGGGCCGCGGCCGACCTGCGCGCCACCGCCGGGCCGGACACCACGCTCGACGCCCTGCTGCCCCCGCCGCCGCCCGAGCTGCCCCCGACCACGCTGGTCTCGCAGGAGGACGTGCGCGGGCTCTCCGTCCCGCCCTCGATACAGGTCGCGTGGTCGCTGTCGGGCGATCCGCTACCGCTGTCCGAGCTGGGCCTCAGCCCCGAGGACACCGCCGAGCTGACCCGGCGTCTGCTCGGCCCGGCGCCGACGGTCACCGCCTCCCGGGAGCCCGCCTCCCAGGAGCCCGTCCCGCAGGGCTCCGCTCCCCAGGGACCGGACACGTCGACCCGGCCGAGGTCGGACAGCGTCGACACGCTGACGGCGCGTGACAAGTACGGCTTCCCGGAGAAGAACTACAAGGGCTTCCGCAACCTCTCCCGGGGCAGGAACCTGGTCCTCGACATCCGTCCGACCAATCCCGGCGCCGCGAAGTGGCTCGACGCCGGAGCCATGGCCAAGCCGGCGGGCATCAAGGCCAAGAGCATCAGCGACGTCGACGTCCACCTCGGCGCCCAGGCGGACGACATCGGACTCGTCGGCTACTTCCGGCCGACCCTGCCCGAGCGCGGATCCCTCACGGACGAACAGTGGGACGAGATCGTGTCCCGCTTCAACCAGCGCTCCACCGAGTTCCGGGAACTCGCCCCCACGATGGCGGCGTACGAGCGCGACAACACCTTCGTCGTCAGGGACGGCGTGGTGCACGGAGTGGACCGGGACGGCACGCGGCGCCCCGTCACCAGCGACCACGACGTGTTCGACGTCTCCACGCCCGGCGGCACACGCGTGCCCTCCTCGCAGCACGACGCGCTGATCGAGGAGATGCGGACCCGGGACATGGGTGTCGAGCACGGCGCCCACATGTTCTGGACCCCGGCCACCGACTTCGACAAGTCCGTCTTCGACAAGGTCGTCAGCTCGCACCGGAGTCCCGACGGCGAACCCCTGCTCCGCTTCCGCCCCGAGAACAACCACGCCGAACTCACCTGGACCGCACCGTTCGCCGCACCGCCCGCTCCGGCGCCCGTGCCGGGGCGGCCGGAGGACCCCGCCGACCACGTCCGCGCGGACGGCCGTACCTTCCTGCGGGTGACCGCCCGGGCCGACGGGGACACGCTCTTCCGGGCGGTGCTCGACAGCGCCCGCGGCCGGGACGTGCCGCCCGCCTGGGCCGCGCGGAACATCGCCGGGCTGCGCGATCTGGTGCGTGACCGTGTCATCGGTTCCGAGCTGGGCGCCGTCGCGGACGACCTCACGCCGGACCCGGTGCTGTCCGTGCTGGACGACCAGCGGATGCGCGCCCTGGTCGGCGTGGACGACCCCGCCGAGCAGGGCCGGATCACCGAGGAGTGGAACCGGACCGCGCAGCAGGTCGTCACCGACGGCGACGCCGGACGGTGGCGGCAGATCCTCGCCGAGAGCGGCTACCCGCAGCTCGTCGAGGTGGCGCCCACCCCGGCCGACGCGCGGCGGCTCGGCGGGCGCGGGCTGCTCGCCGCGGTCGCCGAGCGCCCCGACCTGTGGCCGTCGCCCTTCGCCGACCTGCTCCCGGAGGCGCTCGCGCACACCCTCGGCGTCGGTCTGCGCGTCGTGCAGCCCGACCGGCAGGGGACGGACGCGCCCGTCGTCACCGAGCTGAATCCGGGCGGCACCCACGGCACCCTGCACCTGGCGTGGGACGGGAACGACCACTTCGACGCCCTGGTGCCGGCACCGGCCCCCGACCCGGTCACGCCCACGCCCGCACCGGAACCCACCGGGTCACCGGTCTCCCGGGAGCCGGACGGCACCGACCCGTTCGGCGAGTGGCTGCGCGGCATGGGCGGCATCACCGACCTCGACAGCGCCCCCGCCCCCGACCAGGGCGACCGCGCGCTGCTGGAGGTCCAGCTCGACCGGTACCGCCCGGCCCGCCTGCTGACCGGCGAGGACGCCCGCCCGCCGGGTCCGGCGCCGCGCACGGTCACCTTCGAGGACGGCAGCAGGCTGCCCACCGTCCTGATCAGGCCGGGCGCCGATCCGCGGGACACCGCCCCCGACGGGACGGACAGGACGGACGGGATGCCGCAGGGTGCGCCGACCGGGCTGATCCCCGGTCCCGGCGCGCTCACCCTGCGCTCGCCCGAACTGGTGGCGCGGGAGATCCTCGACCAGCTGCCGGCGACGGTGCGGGCGCGGTTCGACGAGTCGGAGCTGCTGCGTCTGCTGACCGACCAGCCCTCCGCGTTCACCGCCCCGCGCGGCGCCCGGTTCGTGGGCCGGGAGAAGTCCGGGGTCGGCCTGGAGATGACGGTCGAGGCCGTCCCGTACCACCGCTGGGAACGCTTCTCCGACGTGGGCGAGCCCGTCAAGATCGACACGACGCGGCGCGGGCAGGCCGCCACGGGCGGCGGGCGCACCGTGGGCTTCGGACGCCGGCTCGCCGGCGCCCTGAGCCTGGGCCCGCCGCTCAGCTGGCTGCTGAAGATCAACGCCTCGCTGGGCTGGACCCGTAGGACGGACTACTCCCAGGGCACCACGGCGCTCCACCAGACCGAGGCCCGGGGTACGGACGGCTCGCACCTGCACCTGGACGACGTCCACTACCGGGTGCGGGTGGAACGGGTCACGGAGGCGCCGAGGTCCACCGGACGGCTCGGTTCCGTCGGACGGCTCGGTTCCGTGCCGCGGCGGGACACCGACGTCACCGGCACGCCCGCGCCGGGTTCCCGCTGGGTGCGCACCCCGGTGCACAGCGCGGAGTTCGGCATGCGGGACGGGCTGAGCTGGCGGCTGCCGGACGATCTCACCGTGCCGTTCGAGGGACCCCGCCGGGCACCGGAGACGCTCACCTTCCCGGACGGGACGGTCCCGCGGCTGTCCGACTCCACCGGCCTGTACCTGGTGGACCCGCCGGAGGACGTGGCGCTGGCCGTCTCCGAGGCGAGGCCGGGCAGTTCGGCGCACCGCACCCTGGTGTCGTTCGCCCGGCCGGACCGGCTGCTCGGCATGTTCGGGCGGCTCACCGGGCCGGTCAGCGGACCCGAGCTGACCCGGGGGAGCGGTCAGCACCCGATGGGGCACCTGGTCGTGGAGCGGTCGGTGCCGCACCGGGCCGACCTCGTCACCGAGTCGGTCAAGACGGAGGTGCGCGACCTCGCCCAGACCACGTACTCCAACCAGCGCGGTCACGTCCGCGAGACCCGGTTCGGGCTCCAGGTCACCTCCGGGCCGAACCACCAGTTCGCCGGGCCGCTCACCGACGTACGGGTCCAGGGCGGTCCGCTGGTCCGTATGGACCTCGCCGCCGGACGGGGCCACTACCTGGGCACCGACGCGGTCCGCAAGGTCGCCGGCCGGGTCCGTGACCAGCCGATGGCGCTGTACCGGGTGGAACGCACCCTGATGGTCCGCCGGGCCGGTGAGCCGCCGTCCGCGGCCCGGCCGGTGCGGGTGGTCAGCCTGGACTGGATCTCCACCCAGGACGCCCGCCGGCTCGCGGGCTGGGACAGCCGTACGCCCGGCCGGACGGGACCGAACCCGGACGCCGAGCCGCCGGTGCCGTGGTACCTCACCCGTGAGGACCCGGTGCACCTGGGCGGCCAGGTCCGCGCGGAGGGCTTCCGCCCGCAGCCGCGCGCCCAGGTCCTGCCCACGATCCTCGAACAGGCGGAGGAGCACGACACGCCTCCGGCCGGCCGGACGGACGGCACTCCCGCGGACGTCCGGGACGGCTCCCTGGACGGCGTCGCCCCCGACGACACCCGGGACGGCTCCCTGGACGGCGTCGCCCCCGACGACACCCGGGGCATGCCGGACACCCGGGTCGTGCCCCGCGACGACGCCACCGCCCAGGACGTCCAGGGCACCCAGAACACCCAGGACACCCAGGCTGTGCCCCAGGACCCCGTGCGGGCCTTCGCGGACGCCGTGCTGGAGACGCTGCACCGCTCGTACCCGTCGCTGTTCGTCCCGCCGCTGATGGCGCGGCACCCGCGGCTGGCCCGGCTCTGGTACGGGGACGGGCGGCTGCGGACCGCGCTGCACAACGACCGGCAGGTGCGCGAGGCGCTGAACCGGCCCACCCTGACGCAGAGCCTCGACGAGCTGACCACCACCGGCATCCCGGTCACGCTCACCGAGGACGGCAAGGTGCGCCGCGGCCACCACACGCTGACCCTGCGGGCACGGCTGACCGACCGCCGGTTCGAGACCCCGCTGAGCGAACGCTCGATGCGCAACTCGGTGGTCGGCAACGAGATCTCCGGCCAGGGCCAGCAGGAGGGCAGCACCTACACCGCCGGTGTCGAGCTGGGCATCTCGCCCCGCGACCACGACAAGGTGCCCGGCCCGAACGCGCCGGCCCGGACCGGCAACACCATGGTCGGCGCCCGCTACGCCCGGGGTTACCAGGACGCCACCCGGAACACGATCACGGTCTCCGACGACCACCTGGCCTTCCAGACCGGCGTCGACCTCTACAGCTACCAGGTGGACCTGAGCGCCACCTTCGAGGGCCACCGCCGCCCGCGCGGCTGGACCAGGCTCGTCACGGTCGGCCTGCTCGGTGCGGGCGTCTTCGTCAGCAAGGTCGAGGAGCGCCCGCTGTTCAGCGGGGGCACCGAGACCGTGGGACGGGTCGAGCTGGCCGTGCCCACGGCGCACGGCTCCGACCGGTACGCCCCCACCGACCCGCCCGCCGGCGCGACGGCGCCCACGCCCGCACCGCAGCGGCTGTCCGCCCTGGAGGCGGACCAGCTCCTCGACGGCACCCGCCCGCTGCCCAGGACGGAATCGGACGCCCAACGCCTCGTGAAGCGGCTGCTGAGCGCCCCGCACGTGGTGCTCAGCACCGAGGGCGGCCCGCAGCGCCAGCAGCTGATGCAGGACACCGCCGACCGCGCCTCGGGCTCCTCCTGGCACGTCAGCGCGCCCGGCACACCGGTGCGCACCGCGCTGCGCCGGGCGATGGCGAACCTCAGCGTGGCCGGGCAATTCGGCCAGTACCTCGGCCCGTTCGGCTCCCGGATCACCGGGCTCAACGGCGCCGGGCCGCTGCGCGCGCACTACCTGAAGGCCGCGGTCCGCGGCGAGCTGGACAACGTACGGGTCATGAGCGACCCGAAGCCGTCCGGCATGGAGCGCGCCCTCGGCAACGAGCACAAGGCCGTCGGCAGCGACACCGCCACCTCGCGCACCACGCTCGGCCTCCAGGGCGGCTACATGCCGTTGCAGCAGGTGTCCGGCAACGAGGCGCTGGTCGGGTCGTACTCGACCGTGCTCCAGTACGCCCGGGGCAAGGCGCGCGGTGTCTCGCGGAGCGTCGCCCGGGGACGCAGCACCACCCTGACCTTCGCCGGGCGCATGTACCTGGTGGTCGCCGACGCCACCGAGACGATCGCGGTGCGGGACCGCTGGACGGCCGCGCTGGGCACGGTCGGCACCCGCGCCGGGGAGCGGATCAGCTCCGCCGCCGGAAGGCTGTCCGAGGGCCTCGGGCGCGGACTGTCCCCGCGCCGGGCCGCCGCCGCCCTCCAGCGGATCCGCGACGCGGTGATGTTCCAACTGCCGATGCAGGACGCCATCGAGGCCGGGCTCGCCCCGGACGGGCTCGGCACCGCCACCCCGCGCAACCTCGGCGGCGGCTACCGGGTGCCGGACTTCCTTCGCGGCCGGCGCTTCCCGACCCGTCCCGGCGGCCAGCTCGACGCGAGCGGCGCGGCGCCGGACCTGATGCGGCGGCTGGAGAAGATGGGCGTGCCCTCGCACGACCGGGAGCAGGTCCTGCAGCGGCTCTCGCCGGACTTCCTCCGCGCCCACCTGCACGAGCTGACCACCGACGGGATGAGCCTGCCGGTCCACTACCGCACCTGGTCGCGCCCGCACCACCTGCCGGCCGGGGGCAGCCCCGGACAGGTCCGGTTCAGGCTGACGCCGGTCGCCACGGACGTCGAGCGGCTGCGCACCGGGTACGAGCTGAGCGACAGCCGGGGCGCCGCCCGCGAGAGCTCCGACAGCGCCACCCGGGACCAGGGCGGCGACGTCACCCTGAGCGCGGGTACGCGCTCCACGGGCAGCGGCCCGTTCCTGGCCAACCCCGCGCTCCAGGGCACGGCGGCCCAGCAGCCGTCGAGCGGCCGGACCGAGACCGAGGGCAGCTCCGAGACGCCGGGCATGGGCACCACGCAGGCGCACGCGGAGGTCGTCACCCATTACGTCCTGACCGTCACCATGACGGACGCGGTCGGCGACGCGCTCCCGCCGCGTGCCGTCACGAGGGTCGGCACCCTCAACGAGATGGTGTCGGCGGGCCTGCTCACCCCGGTGGGCGACGGCGACGACGGCACGCTCACCGAGCAGGACGTGCCCGAACCGGAGCGCGCGGTACGGATGCTGACGGCCGACCAGGCCCGGCCGGACGCCGTCGCCGCCTGGCGCGGCGCCGGTGACGGCACCCGCGCCCCCGACCCCGACATCCTGCCCTTCGACGACCGGATCGGCTCCGGCCTCGTCGCCGTGGACGTCCGCGGCGCGGCCAACGTGCAGGACGCCCTGACCCTGGCCACCGCCCGCGCCGACGGCCTCGGCGACGGCGACCTCGGCACCCGGCACACCGGCGACGACCTCGCCGAGCGCGTGCGGGCGGCCCGCCGCACGCCGCTCACCGGCCTGGGCACGGCGCCCGCGCAGGCACAGCAGGAGGCCACCTCGCAGGGCGGGCTGACCGCCGGGTTCCGCGAGGCGCTCGGCGCGGACGGCTCCGCCCTGCCTCCGCAGACCTCCGCCCGCCTGTTCGGCCAGGCCCACACCGCCGACTCCCGCCTCTACGCGAAGATGCACCGCAGCGGCGCGAAGCTGCTCGCCGTGGAGAGCAAGCCCAGTATCAGTTCCACCGTGAAGCCGAAGAGCTCCGAGGCGCAGGAGACCGGCATCCCGGACAACGTCGAGGGCGCGGTGTCCACCGCGCCGATCCTGACCACCGGCAACGCCGGTGTGGCCGTTCCGGGTTTCCCGGTCCCGGTCGGCGGCGCGGACAACGCCACCGCGCTCAAGGCCGGCCCGGACAGCGGAGTCGGTTCGGCCGTCAAGGACACCGCCGACCGCGCCATGCTGTTCTCGGTGCCGGTGACCTGGCTGGCCGTGACCGAGGCGGACCACCGGATCACCGACAGCCGCCCGCTGCACGCACTGGGCAAGGCCGAGCGCGGGCCGCGCGCCGCCGAGGCCGGGACCACCGTCCTGGTCTGGCTGAGCGAGGACGTCGCCCGCGAGTACGGCCTCCTCGACGACACCACGTTCCCCGACGAGGTCGGCACGGCCTGGGACGACATGGCCAAGGCCGCCGAGGACCTCGCCGCCGCCGAGACGGAGTACTACGACGCCCGTGCGCGGGCCCGTGAGACCTGGCTCGCCCTCACCCCGGCGGAGCGGACCGCGCTCGGCGACGACGACCCCTCGCGGGCGACCGCGCTGCCCCGGGACGTCGCCGAGTCCCCGGCCGTCGTCGCCTGGCAGGCCGCCCGCGACGCGGTACGGCTGTGGGAGGGGCGCCTGGACACCGCCGCCGCGGACCACCACCGGCTGCACCTCGCCGCGTCCCGCCTCACCGCCCACCACCAGGGTCTGGCCGCGGTGCCGGTACGGGACGTGCCGCAGGAGTACGCCGAGCCGGACTGGCGCTCGCAGGCGCCGAAGCCGTACACGGTCGCCGACGCCACCGACACCGCCCCGCGCACCCTCACCTCGCCGGACGGCGCCACGGTGCGCGAGGTGCACGACGTGCCGCACGACGGCGCCTCGTTCTTCCACGCGCTGCTGGCCGCCGCGAAGGACCGGGGCCGGCTGCCCCACCTGCTCGGCACCGACCTCGCCGACCGGTTCACGGCCGCCCCCGCCGACCCCGCGGTGACCGCCGAGGCCGTCGGCGCCGCCCGCGACCGGCTCGCCTGGGCGCTGGGCGAGAACGGCAACGAGGACCTGCTCGACGCCCTCGCCCTCGACGTCGCCGACACCTTCACGCAGGCCGAACTGGACGCCGCCGGTGTGGTGCTGACCCCGGCCCAGCAGGCCGAGTTCGACGCCCTGGGCCGCCTTCCGGAGACGTTCTGGCCGACGCCGGAGCAGCGGGTGGCCCTGGCGGGTGCGGCCCTGTCCCGCCCGTTCGCGAGCGAGCCGCTCCAGGACGGCGCCGGACGGCCGGACGGCACCCCGGCACCGCCCGAGCGCCGCGCCGGCGACAACGGCGGCGCCGACCTGCTGCCCGCCCTCGCCGCGCGGGTCCTCGGCACCCCGCTGACCGTGGTCACCGGTGAGGGCCGCGACCAGCTGTTCCTCCCGCACGGCGGCGATCCCGCCGCCGTCGATCCGGCCGCCGACCCGGTGCTGTTCTCCGCCGACGGCTTCTTCGCCGCCGCCCTGCCGCCGGGCACCCCGGCCCCGGTCACCACCGCGCTGCCGGCCCCGGGGACCACCGGGACCTCCGGCACGCGGGACACCACGACCGGACAGCCCGCGAAGCCGGCCGCGCACCGCACCCACACCACCGCGCCCTGGCTGCCGCCCGCCGACAGCAGCGGCCCGCGCTACCGCCTCGCCCGCGACGGCGTCCTCACCGCGCCCGACGGCGCCACGTACACGCAGGGAACGCCCACCGGCCGCGGCAACGGCTTCTTCGGCGCGCTCTCCACGGCCCTGTACGACGCCGCGGGGCGGCCGGGCGTGGACCGGCGCGAGGCCGGCCGGCTGCGGCTGCGCGCCGGGATGTCGCCCGCCCGGCTGATGCGGCTGAACGGCCTGCCGGGCGCCCCGGCCGAACGGGACACGCTGTTCTCGCCCCCGCCCCTGGTGCGGCGCGGCGGCGCCCCCGCGCCGACCGCGGAGGCCCTGGAGGGCCATCTGCGCCGCCACCTCGCCCAGGCCCCCTGGGGTCCCGCCGCCGACCGGGCGGTCGCCGAGTGGGCGGCCGCCGCCACCGGCACCACCGTCACCCTGGTCGAGGAGAACGGCACCGCCCACACGTACCCCGGCCCGGCCGGCGAGAACGGCCCGCACCTCCGGCTCCGCCGCCGCGGCGGCGACTTCGTCCCGCTGGTCCTGCGCACCCCGGCACCCGCCCCGATCCCGCGGACCGACGGGCAGGGGACGCCGACCGACGGGCAGGAGGCGCGGACCGACAGCACCGCGCGGACGGCGCCGGCGGCACAGGACCCGGCCGCTGTCCCGTTGCCCCCGTCCCCTTCCGCGTCCGCCGAGGACCCGCCGGGGCTCCCGGAAGGGCCGGAAGGGGAAGAAGCGTACGAGCTCAACACGCTGAGCGGGCGCGGCGGGCGCAGGGGCGGGCGCTCCACCTCCGACGGCCAGTACGCGGACCTGGCCCACGGTTCGATGCCGGACTCCTCCGCGTCGTCGTCCTCCGGCTACGACTCGGCCCTGGCCTACGGTTCGATGCCGGGCTCCTCCCCGTCGTCCTCCGACTACGACTCGGATCTGGCCTACGGACCCTCGTACAGGTCCTCCTCGCGCGCGTTCACCGGCACGGTGGGCGGAGTGCTCTTCACGACGGACCGCGAAGGCCCCTTGATGAGGGAACTCGCCCAGTTCCTCAGCGCCGTGGCCGGTCCGCTCCTGGCCTCCCTCGACTCCATCACCGTGACGTTCGGCCGTCCGCAGGGCTCGGGCGTGGGCCACTGGGCGTCGGACAGCCGGACGGTCGTGCTGAATCCGAACCACGCCGCGGTGCGCAGGGCGGGTGACAGCCGTCTGTTCGGGGCCGCTCTGTTCGAGCTGCTCAACGGCTCCGCAGACGCCCGCCGCGCCGCATGGGACGGCTACGCCTACGACGGCAGCATCGAGCACTGGGCCGCCCAGGAGGGCATCTCGCCCGCGGCGTACTACGGCCGTGAGATGGAGCGCATCGAGTTCGACAACACCATCACGCACCGGCGGCTCATCGCCGACGCGGGCAGGTCGGGTACCAACGCCGACCTGTTCTCCGGCGAAGCCGGTGACTTCCCGTCCTACTACCAGCGCCAGGTGCGGTCCGGGCACACCCACAGCTACGAGTTCCGCTACGGCCTCCTGCGCGCGCAGGCGGCCGCCGACGCGGCCCGTGCGGCCGAGGTCGGGACGGCGTACGCACCGCCGGCCCCGCCGCTGTCGCAGCAGGACCCGGCCTCCGTCCCGCCGCCCCTGCCCGCGGCCCCCACCGGCGCCTCCATCGGTGGCGACGCGCTGGACACCGGCCGCCGGGTCGGCACCGTGCTGCAGAACCTCGGCCACCCCGTGGTGCTGGCCGGAGCGGCCCGCGGCCGGGTGCAGTTCGGGGTGCCCCGGCCGCTGGACGCCGTGGAGTTCCAGCTCTCCGCGAGCACTCTCCCCACCGCCACCGAGATCCGCCGGGCGCTGGAGCGGGAGTTCCCCGGCGCGCCGGTGCGGACGCCCGCCGTCACGGGCGGCGGCCGGGTCCTGAACGTGTCGGCGGACGGCGTCCCGATCAGGATCACCGCCGTGGACCGGCCCCTCACCGACACCGTCACGGTCGACGGCTTCACCGTGCCCGCGCCCGCCGACTCCGTCGCCGACGCCGCCCTCGCCCTGGCCACCGCCACCGACCCGGACCTGCGCGGACGCGACCTCCTCGACCTGCTGTGGGCGTCGCGCGCCGCCTCCGCCGACGGCCCGCGCACCCTCGGCCCGGTCACCGCGCGTGAGGACGCCTACCGCTCCGCCCGGCCCGCCGGCGCCGTTCTCTCCCTCACCGTCAGGCTCAGCGAACTGCTCGACACCGCGGCCCTGGACGCCGACACCCTCGCCCGCCACGAGGGGACCTGGCGCGCCCTCGGCGTCACCGACGGCGACCTGCCCGGCCTGCGGACCGAACTGACCGCGCTCGCCGACGCGCTGCGCGCCGCCCCCGAGGTGGGTGCCGACCCGGTCCGTGCGCTCGCCGCCCGGCTGCCCGGCCTGTCCGCCGCCGACCGGGACGCCGCCCTGGCGTTCCTGCCACCCGCCGACCGGGAGCGTCTGGCCGCCGACCCCGCGCTCGTGGACGCCCTGCGCACCACGCTCGCCCCCGAGGAGTTCGCCCAGGTCGCGGCGCACCTCATGACCCAGGTGCCCGCCGGGGTCGAGCAGCCCGTCTCCGCCCGCGACCGGGCCCGCACCCAGATCGTCCGGATGCTGCACGACCCCGAGGTCACGGCCCGGCTCCTCAAGAGCGGCTCCCGCGTCGTGGTGGTGCCCAGGACCGAGGCCATGACCTCCGTGGACGCCTTCCGCTTCCTGCGGGGCGCCGTCACGGCCGACGGCCGCCCCTGGGACGAGGTCCGCGGCGTCGGCGTGCGCGCCGCGGCCGTCACCGAGGAGAACCTGCTCGGCGAGCGCACCACCGTCACCACGGGCATGACCGCCTACGCCGACGGCTACTCGACCACCACGCACGAGTTCGCCCACACCGTGCACCAGCACGGTCTGCTCCCCGGCGACCGGCAGGACATCACCGACGCCTTCCGCGCCACCACGCGGGCGGGCGAGGCGGGCAACTGGCCCGACGGCCCCCTCCACGGCTACGACGCCGACGGCCGCCGCAGCGCCCCCAACTACAGCAGCCGCGACGAGCTGGAGTTCTTCGCCCAGCTCACCAACGTCTACCTGATGACCAACGGCGGCACCGACGACTACACCGGGCTGCCCCGCAACAACGGCGGCCCGGAGTGGGTGCGCACCCACCAGCCCGCCCTGTACCCGCTGCTGCGCCGCCTGTACGGCGAGGGCCCGCGGGTCGCGCCCCGCGACCCGCGCAGCGTCGCGCCGGCCCGCCCGCGCGGGGTCCGGCCCTCGGACGTCAACCCCGTCGAGGCCGTCGACATCGAGAACGAGGCGCTGGCCCGCGCCCGCGCCCTGTGGGACGTCGCCGAGGGCACCCAGGGCGACGGCAGCGACTCGTACGAGGCCGTCCGCGCCCTGTGGGACGGCACCACCGGCAGCCACCTGCCACAGGCCCACACCCCCGCGCCACAGCCCGTCCCGGTGCCGGCCGCCCGCCCCATCCCCGCGGCGCCGCCGCCCGCCGACGACTCCGTCCAGCGCCGCCTGCGGGAACTGCGGGACCTCCTCGACGCCACGTTCGGCTCCCAGCCGCTGCCGCAGGCGACCCGTGACGGACTCTTCCACTCGCTGCGTGTGATCGAGGCCGCGCGTGCCGGTCATCCCCGCTTCGGCCGCAGTCCGCTGGACCTGGACGGCATCACCCGCATGGTGCTGCACCTGCCGCCCGACGCACCGGTGGACGCCGCCCAGCACTACGACGCGTTCCTCGTGGTGGGCAGCGCCCACCGCCGGAACCGCGCCGGCAGCCTGGCCGCGATCGCCGCGTACGGGCTGACCAAGGGGGGTTATCCGCAAGCGACCTCGCTCCGCGGTCCCGACGGGGCGCCGCACGGCCGGAACTTCACCGGGCGCCCGGGCCTCCAGCTGCACTTGGAGCAGACCGCCGACTTCCAGGGCGTACGCCCCGCGCCCTGGGGTCCCACCGCCCACGCGGTGGTGGCCGAACGCAACGACGACGGCCTGGTCATGGTGGGCGGGACGCCGGTGTCGGACGCCGAGTTCGCCGAGATCGTGCTGCACGACCCCGAGCGGCGGCCGGGCGTCCCCGTCGTCCTCCTGATGGGCGAGGAGGACGGCCGCAACGAGGCTCTGGCGCGGGTGATCGCGGACCGCACCGGCACCCGCGCCTGGTTCACCAACGGCGATCTGCGCCTGCAGCCGGTTCCCGGCGGACGGCGGGCACCGGTCCTGGCCGCGCCGGACTCGGCGGACGATCCGGCCGGCGCCTGGCTCCCGGCCGACCCCGGTCTGGTCCCGGACGATCCGGAAGCCACCGTCACCGCGTCCGACGGCACCCTCTTCCCGGACAGCGACATCCACTCGTACCCGCTGCCCACGATCGACGGGCAGCGGTTGACCGGGCGGGCGTTCCTGGACGCGCACGACATGGCCCTGCGCGAGCAGTCCATGCGCCCGCTGTCCGCGATGCAGCACTACTCCGACTTCCTGGATTCGCTGCCCGGTGTCCACGGCTCCAAGGAGAGCGGGGCGCTGCCCCTGCCGCGGGCCCTGGCCGACTCCTACGTCGCCGTCGGCCACGGCGACAGCGGACGCACCACCGTGCCCCGCCGCAGCACCGGCGCCAACCAGGCCACCCCGCCCGTCCAGCTCGGCCGGATGCTGGCCCGGCGCAAGAGCCTCCAGGCCCTGCCGCCCGAGCAGCCGGTGTGGGCGCTGTGGTGCGAGCTGTCCTACCGGCGGCCCGGTCAGGACCTGCTGACCTACCCGCCCTCCGCGCAGCACGTCGCCAACGAGACCGGCCGCACCGTCTTCGCCTCGGACGCCCAGGTCGGCACCGCCGACGCCGAGAACGGCCTGCCCCCGCGCGTCATCAAGTTCGACGACCCCGACCACCCCCAGGGCCACTTCCACGAGTTCCGCCCCGAACCCGGCACCACCGCCCTGACCGCCCTGGCCGACCTCGGCCGCCTGCCCGCCCAGCTCCCGCGGCGCACCACCCGCGCCCTGCACTGGGTGCGCGCCCTGCGCCTGACCCACGGCCTGGACATCGACAGCGACCCGGCGCGCGAGACGGAGTTCCACGAACTGATCGAGGGCTTCGGACGACTGGAGGAGCTCCGCTTCCAGGCGGCCGGCGGCACCGACCCCGGTCCGCTGACCTGGGGCGGTCTGCAGCACATCACCGGCGAGTACGCGGTGCGCCGGGGCTGGGACCGCTCGCTGTCCGCCAACTCCCTGGAACACCTGCTGCGCGCCGCCCTCGACGGGGACCTGCGCCCCGCGGACGCCGCCGGCCCCGCGGCGGCGCCGCCCGCGGACGACGCGGTCCAGCGCCGTCTGCGAGAGCTGTGGAACGTCATCGACGCCACGTTCGGCTCGCAGCCGCTGCCGCAGGAGATGCGCAACGGGCTGTTCAACTCCCTGCGCGTGATCGAGGCGGCGCGCGCCGGACACCCCGACTTCGGCCGGGAGCCGCTGGACCTGGACGGCATCACGCGCATGGTGCTGCACCTCCCGGCCGGCACTCCGGTGGACGCCGCCCGGCACTTCGACGCCTTCACCGTCGTGAGCAGTGCCCACCGGCGGGGGCGCAGTGGCAGTCTGGCCGCGATCGCCGCGTACGGGCTGACCCGGCAGGGGTATCCGCCGGCGTCCTCGCTCCGCGGTCCCGACGGGGCGCCGCACGGACGGAACTGGACCGGACGCCCCGGCCTCGCCCTGCACTTGGAGCAGACCGCCGACTTCCAGGGCGTACGCCCCGCGCCCTGGGGCCCCACCGCCCACGCGGTGGTGGCCGAACGCAACGACGACGGCCTGGTCGTGGTGGCCGGGACGCCGGTGTCGGACGCCGAGTTCGCCGAGATCGTGCTGCACGACCCCGAGCGGCGGCCGGGCGCCCCCGTCGTCCTCCTGATGGGGGAGCAGGAGAACGGTCAGAACGAGGCTCTGGCGCGGGTGATCGCGGACCGCACCGGCACCCGCGCCTGGTTCACCAACGGTGACCTGCGCCTGCAGCCGGTCCCCGGCGGACGGCGGGCACCGGTCCTGGCGACGCCGGACTCGGCGGACGATCCGGCCGGCGCCTGGCTCCCGGCCGACCCCGGTCTGGTCCCGGACGACCCGGAAGCCACCGTCACCGCGTCCGACGGCACCGTCTTCCCGGACAGCGACATCCACTCCTATCCGCTGCCCACGATCGACGGGCAGCGGTTGACCGGGCGGGCGTTCCTGGACGCGCACGACATGGCCCTGCGCGAGCAGTCCATGCGCCCGCTGTCCGCGATGCAGCACTACTCCGACTTCCTGGATTCGCTGCCCGGTGTCCACGGCTCCAAGGAGAGCGGGGCGCTGCCCCTGCCGCGGGCCCTGGCCGACTCCTACGTCGCCGTCGGCCACGGCGACAGCGGACGCACCACCGTGCCCCGCCGCAGCACCGGCGCCAACCAGGCCACCCCGCCCGTCCAGCTCGGCCGGATGCTGGCCCGGCGCAAGAGCCTCCAGGCCCTGCCGCCCGAGCAGCCGGTGTGGGCGCTGTGGTGCGAGCTGTCCTACCGGCGGCCCGGTCAGGACCTGCTGACCTACCCGCCCTCCGCGCAGCACGTCGCCAACGAGACCGGCCGCACCGTCTTCGCCTCGGACGCCCAGGTCGGCACCGCCGACGCCGAGAACGGCCTGCCCCCGCGCGTCATCAAGTTCGACGACCCCGACCGCCCCCAGGGCCACTTCGAGGAATTCCGTCCCGAGCCTCGCGCCATCGCCCTCGGTGCCCTCGCCGACCTGGGCCGACTGCCCGCCCAGCTGCCCCGGCGCACCACCCGCGCCCTGCACTGGGTGCGCGCCCTGCGCCTGACCCACGGCCTGGACATCGACAGCGACCCGGCGCGCGAGACGGAGTTCCACGAACTGATCGAGGGCTTCGGACGGCTGGAGGAGCTCCGCTTCCAGGCGGCCGGCGGCACCGACCCCGGCCCGCTCACCTGGGCCGGCCTGCAGCACATCACCGGCCAGTACGCCACACGCCAGGGCTGGGACCGCTCCCTGACCGCCAACACCCTCAACCATCTCCTGCGTGCGGCCCTCGACGGGAACCTGCGCCCCGAGGACGCCACCGGACCCACCGCCCCCGCCGCGCCGCCCCTGGCCTCCTCCGGCGGCACCGCCCCGGCACCGGCGAACGCCCCCGGTCCGTCCGCCCACGGCGACGCCCAGGACGTCCGCACCGGCTCGTACACGCAGGACCCGGCCGATGGCCTCCGGGGCGAGGAGGAGGCGTACGACCTGGACACGCCGTCCGGCGCCGAGCGCGGAGGCGGGGGCGGCCGGCCCCGGCTCGCGCGGCCGGATGCCGCGGCGCTGGCGCAGTTCCGGTTCACGGACGACCCCGAGGCCGAGAGGCTGGCGCAGTTCCGGTTCGCCGACGACACCAGCGACGACACCGGCAGCCAGGACGCCGACCCGGACCTCACGCCCGAGGAGTACCTCGACCTCCTCTTCGGCTCCGCGGCCCGCGACGACCACTCGCCCGAGATGCTCGTCGGCACGGCGATGGCGCTGCGGGAACTCGCGCGGAAGCACACGGACGCGACGGGCAGCGCCACCGGTGTGCTCGGCGAACTGCACGGCCTGGCCAGGCGGGTGCTGGGGCTCCGCCCGAACACCCCGGTCGGCGAGGGGCACCTCCTGTTCCTCGGGTCGCTCGCGCTCAGCGCCTCACCGGCCGAACTGGCCGACGAGGACGCCCTCGCCTCGTACATGCGGCGCCACGACGCGGCCCTCGGCCGGGAGACCCGGTTCACGCGGGGCAACGGCACCGTGCGGAACTGGACCGGCACCGGGGACCAGGTGCCGCCCCTGGACACCTACGCGGTGGAGCACGAGGACGGTGGGCTGAGCGCATGGCCCGCGCAGTGGTCGGACCCGTACGTGGTCCTCGCCCAGGAGTACGGCAACTCGGTCCGGCTCAACACGCCCGACGGCATGGTCACGCTGGACGACGCCGGCGAGTTCGCCCGGCTCGTCACGCGGGACCCGGCGCGGCACGGGAAGAGCGACATCGTCCTGGCCTTCCCGCACGAGGACATCGCGTCCCTGGCGCAGCACGTCGCCGACCTGACCGGCGCCCGGGTGTGGTTCTCCGAGCACGCCCCGCGCCCGTCCACGGACTGGCGGACCGGCACCGACCGCATCACGCTGGGTCCCGTCCGAGACGGTGTCGGCACGGTGTGGAGTTCCGTCCGGCCGGACCAGGACGCCGACAGCGACGGGGACCTCGCGGACATCGTCGGCCTGTACGAGAACGACTCCGAGCCCGGCGACGGGATCCAGGCGCGCCGGGCCGAGCCGCTGACCACGACGGACTACGGTGTCGTGGACAACCGCGGCGAGGGTGTGCTGTTCCGCAAGCCCGGCAGGGCCCACGGTGGGTGGCAGACCCCGCGGGCGCTGTCGGGCACGGAGGACGCCCCCAAGCTCCTCCTGTCCGAGCAGGACTACGACCAGACGCTCGTCACCGCGCGCCCCGCCCTGCGGATCTCCTCCGACCGCACGCTCGCCGTCGAGGACGACACGCCGGGGCAGCAGGTCTTCGCGACGCGGGAGGCCGTCGACAGCGCCTCGGCCAAGCTGGCGCGTGCGGGCCTCGCGGTGCGGTTGCGGACCGACGAGGACCTGAGCATCGTCCTGCCCACCCCCGACGGGGGCAGCAGACGGCTGTTCCGCGTGATGCCCGACTTCCTGACCCGCTCCGGGAAGTCCACGGAGGAGGTCTGCCGGGACTTCGCCGACATGCTGGCCGGCAACGCCCGCACGTCGCACATGGTCTTCCGCGCCCCCGGGGGCGGCCCGGCGGTCACGGCGCCGGTCAACGCCTCCGACGGGGCCGAGGTCACCGGCACCCACCACCTGGCCGACGCCCTGGGCCACGTCGCGGACGGCGACGTGCGGCCGGAGACGGCGGACCCGGCGTGGGCGGCCTCGTTCGTCCGCCGGGACGACCGGCCCACCGGTGGCGACGGCAGCGGTCCGCTGCCCGGCCGCGCGTACGGCAGCGCCCTCAGCCTCGCCCAGCCGGCCGACCCGCGCCGCGACGCCCTCTCGGACGCCGCACGCCGGATCGGGGTCAACGAGCACGCGTGGGCCGACGTCGGCGAGGGCTACCTCGTCCAGTCCGTCGCGGCGTCCGGCGCCCACGGTCAGCCGAGTCTGGAGCGCAACTACGCCAAGCCGCAGGTCGACGCCAGCAGTGCGTACTTCGGCTACCACTTCGCCACTGTGGTCCTGTCCAGCGAGGACGGCAGCCACCAGGTGTCCCTGGAGAACCACTCGCGCGTCGTGCGGCGCAATGACCGGCACCGCAGGGCGGTCCTGGCGAACCTGCGCAACCAGGACCTGGACGACCTGCGGGGGACCGCTGCGCAACTGCGTCAGGAGATCGGGCGCCAGGAACAGGCCGGTACCGACGAGCACCTCACGGAGCTGCGCGGTTACCTGGACCTGACCTTCGCCCTGATCAGGGCGAAGCAGGCCCAGACGGAGATGCGTGCCGCGCCCGCGGGCTCACCGGAGCACGCGGAGGCCGAGAAGAGGTTCGAGGCCGCCACCCGCGCCGCCGCGTCCCGCGTCGGGAACATCGAACCCGTCATCCCGAGCAAGCACCTGTGGTACATGCGGATGTACTCGCAGCGACCCGGCGAGTCGGCCCACGACGCCAACGCGGAGCTGCTGACCGAGGAACCTTCGTTCGAGGCCAATCCGCTCACCGCCGTCGTGGTCCGCGGCCAGCAGGCGCTGCCGATGTCCGTCTCCTTCGACAAGGACGCCCAGCAGACGCCCGAGGGTTCGCGCAACGCCATCCGGCACCTGGCCAAGATCGTGGCCAGGACGGGACTGTGGAACGCCGCCAACGGGCTGCCGCTGCCGGACGTCACGGTCAGCGGGCAGCGCAGCGCGCGCCTGGGCGGCCGGGACCTCGGCAAGGTACGTGCCGAGGCGGTCGCGGCCTCGTTCCGGCGCGAGCTGGCCGACGCGCTGGCGGCGCTCCAGGACGGCACCCCGCAGCCGCACCTCACGGCCGACCGCTTCACCGTCGACCCGGTCTCGGTGCGCGACCGCCGGCCCTCCGTACGCGGCGCCGCGGTCCCCGCCACCGTGGACATCACGGTCGACGACCACCGCGGCGGCCTGCGGCACGTCGCCACCCGCGGCCTGCGGGGCGGCTCGCCCGACGACGGTCTCGACCCGGTGGCGGAGCAGTGGCCCATCGGCCGCCCGGTCACCGTCATGCGGCCCCGCTTCGGCGTCGACCCCGCCTTGGTCGTGCCCGCCTCCGACGTACCGGCGACCGGCGTACCCACGACCGACGCGGACGCAGACGCGTCCGCGGACACCGGGCGCGGAAAGGGCAGGGCCGCGGACGACGTCCCGGCCGCCACGGACCCGCGGCCCGACCGCTGGTACACCTACGTCCGTCCCGCCGAGTCCCGCTCGGAGCCCTTCCGCTACGAAGTCGCCGACACCGGGCACATCAGGCTGCCCGGCGGGGACGAGATCCCGCCGACCGGGTGGACGCGGTTCGGCCACGACTTCGTCCACGCGCCGACGGGCACGCTCCTGCGGGGCGACAGCGGCTGGATCGGCCGCGTCGCCAACATGGACACCCTGTCGGCGGTCATGGCGGACCTGGACCAGGACTCCGCGCCCCACCGGGTCGTCGCGGACCCCTCCGCCCTGTACCTGGTGCCGGAGGACGGCGGCGACACGGCCCTGCGCATCCCGCTCCAGGTCCAGGAGACGGCCGGCTCCGCCGAACCCACCGCTCCCGCGGGTCTCGTCCTGACGGCGCCCCCGCCGGCCGCGCCCCTGCTGGTGCCCACCGGACGCACCCCCGTGTACGGCTTCAACGCCTTCCCCCAGCTGGTCCGGGCGCTGCACGAGGTCGCCCCGGCGCTGCGGAGCTCCTGGGGCCTGCCGGCCGACGCCTCCGTGGAGGCGTCCGTCGCCCGCCTCGGCGAACTCGTCCAGGCCGGGCAGCTCGGCCTCGACGTGCCCCGCGCCGGCGCCGGGCTCACCCCGCGCATGCCCGGCAGCCGGCCCCTGGGCAGCCCCGGCGGCATGCCCACGCTGTCCATCGCGCTGTCCTCGCCCCGGCCGGTCACCGACAGCGACGGCGTCGACCGGGCCCGGGGCGCCGCCGGCACCACCACCACCGCCGACAGCTCCTCCGCCCCGACCGACCAGGGCACCCACAGCCTGCGCCCCGGCAGGCAGCTCCTCGCGCTGAACGTGCCGCTCGCCGCCCAGCAGCCGCACACCTCCGCCACCGGCGCCACCGGCACCGGCCCGAACCGGCTGCGCGCCGCCGCGCCCGCCGACCGGCGCGGCACCCGCAGCCACGAGACGACGGTCGACGCCGTCATCACCGTCGAGGGGCCCGAGGGCCGGCGCTGGGTCACCGGCACCGCCGTCGTGCGGCTGTGGGAGAACGACCTGCTCGGCTTCGGCGTCACCCCCGCACGCCCCTACGCCGGGGTGTACGACGTGCCCGCGATGCTCGCCGGGCAGGAGGCGGAGGACCTGCGCGACTGGGCCCGGCACCCGGTCACCGACCTGCCGGCCGCGCTCGCCGCCGGGCTCGACCCGGAGGACTCCACCGCCCGCCTGTGGCTGGACCTCGGCGACGACCCCGACGGCAGCCGTCTCGCCCGCGCCCTGTACGCCGCCTCCCGCACCGCCGTGCGCGCCGCGCGGCCGGTGGAGCTGGTGGTGCGGACCGCCGACGGCCCGCGCCACTGGCCGTTCGCCGCCGACGGCACCCCCACCGACACGACCGACGCCACGCGTGGCGCCTGGAAGGACTGGCGCGAGGCCGCCGACGCCCACGACGCCGCCGTCGCCGCCGAGCAGCAGTCCGCCGCGCCGGAGCAGGAGTACCGGCAGGAGCCGGAGGTCGCGGCCGAGGCACTGCGCGACATCGAGCGCACCCTGGGCGACCGGCCGACGCAGGCCGCCCGCCGGACCGCCCTGCGCGATCTGGCCCGGCTCTCCACCGGCCTCGACACGGTGCGCCGCGCCGAGGGCACCGGCGTCTCCGGCTCCCTGCTCGGCTCGCTGTCCGCCACGCCCCCGGCCGCGCCCGGTCCGCGCCGCGCCCCCGCGGCCCCCGGCGGCGCCCGTCTCGCGCCGCCCGCCACCGTCGCCCCGGGCGTGCCGCCCACGCTGCGTACCGCGTTGCCCCGGCCCGTCGTCCGCGACCACGCCGACCTGCTGCGCATCGCCGAACGGGTCACCGCGCGGGAGTCCGCCCGCGGCCTGTCCGTGGAGCGCTGCCTGCAGCTCCTCCGCGCGCTGCGCGCCGCGCTGTACCCGGCCGGGGTCCGCCCGGCGGTCACCCTCGACGACAGCGCCGCCGTACGGACGCCGTCCCCGGACAGCGCGCTCGCCCAGGGGCCGGGCTGGAACCGCGTCGGCTCCTGGGAGGCGCTGGCCGAGGCGGTCGCGGCCGCCGGGCCCGGCACCGCCGCGTTCCTCCTCGCCCGCCGCCCGGGCTCCCTGATGGGACACGCCTGGGCGGCCTACCACCTCGGCGACGGCCAGGGCGTGGTGTGGCTCGACCTGTCGGCGCCCGCCACCCGGATGCTGTCCTCGCAGGCGCCGCCGTTCACCGCCGCCGAGGCCCGCGCGGTGCTGATCGACCCGTCCGGGCAGGTGCTGCCGGACGCCCTGCCGGCGTTCCTGCAGTCCTCCTCGACCACGCACGCCGTCCTCGACGCGGCCACCGAGCGCAACCGCTACGCCGGTGTCGGGCTGGAGGTCGAGGACCGGCGGTTCTTCCTCATCCGGGGCCTGGCCGAACCCGACGCCAAACTGGTCCTCGCCACCGGCCCCGGCCTGAAGATCGTCACCGACTGGACCGACTTCTGGCGCACCGCCGACGGGCGCTTCCACCTGCACCGCCCCGAGATCGTGCCGGGCGAGCCGGAGCCGTACCTGGAGTCGTACACCATCGGCGAGTTCGTCCTCGACCCGATGGGCTCCGTGCCCGGTGAGCGGCGCCAGTCCCCACAGCAGGCGCTGGACCGGCTGGAGAGGGCGATGGACGGGGTCGCGGGCGCGGACGCGCGGCCGGACGGGGTGCCGCTGGCCGCGCTGCTCCCCACGTCCGACGGGTGGACGCTCAGCGACCTCGGCGACAGCGTGCTCGTCGCGCCCGCCCCCGTCGGCTACGACGGCACGTACCTCACCCAGGCCACCCCGGGGTACCCGGCCGACCGGCTCCGCGAGCTCCAGGACGTCGGCGCCGCCCACCTCTCCTCCCCCTGGCTGCGCCCTCTCGTCTCCCTCGGGCGCGGCTACGGCCGGGACGTCACGGCCCACTACGTCCGCCGCCTGCTCGGCCGTGACGACGTGCCGTCCGAGCTGATGCCCTTCCTCTCCGTCATCCCCGACATCGACGAGGTGTGGGGCTACGCCTGGCTGGCGTACCACCACGTCGCGGCCCGCCCGGCCGGGGTGGTCATCCAGGCGGCGGCCCTGCCCGGCGCGCAGCCGATGCTCACCAAGCACCTCCTGCCGGTGGCCTCCCGCAACCCGCTCGACCGGATCCTGGGCGCGCTGCGCCCCCGCACCCGCGCCTTCCTCGCCGGCCGGCTCACCCCGCTCGGGGAGGACCTGTCCGCGCTCACCGAACGGGCGCACGCCACGATCGCCCGGGCCCTGGAGGAGTACCAGCGCAAGCTGTCGCCCGGCCGTCCGTACTTCGCGGGCTTCTTCGACACCGCCGCCTCCGCCGCCCCCAGCCCGCGCGAGCACCTGACGGCCGCCTTCACCGGCCGCACCTCCGACGGCCGCCTGGTGACCCAGCAGGAGACCGTCGGCATGGACGACTACCCGCAGCTGGACACCGAGGGGGGACGCCTGCAGCTCGGCCTGGTCCTGCCGGAGCTGCGCGACTTCGGCTACACCGGCCGCTTCCTGACCCGCGAGCAGATCCGGCGGGCCGTCGGCGAACTGGTCGAGCTCACCGGGCGGGCCTACCAGCGGGCGGCCCAGCTGCGCACACCGCTGCCCGAGGACATGCTGCGCGCCTCCGTCGAGCGGATCCTGGACCACCCGGCCGTCCTGGCCGTCGCCGACTTCCTCGCACTCGCCTCCGGCCAGGGCTGGCCGCAGGCCGACGGCCGCCGCCAGGGACTGCTGTCGGTGCCCCGCGCGCACAGCATCGCCGAGACCCTCGGCCGCTACGCGCTCGGCTTCCCGGTCCCCGCGGACCACCCCGACCTGAGCACCCTGCGGGACGCCGCCGAGCGGGCCGCCGCCCTCCAGGACCAGGTGCCGCCGGCCGAGCGGGACCGGACGGCCGCCCTGCTCGCCGCGGTCCGGAACGCCCTCGCCCACGTCGCCGACCCGGCGCGGCGGCCCGAGACCGTCCCCTGGGCGGCGGTGATCGTCGCCGCCGACGGGACGTACGTCCCGGTCGAGACCATCGCCCTGCTCAAGCACCGCGACCCGAACGGCCGCCCCGTCGGCCTGTCCTCCCGGCCCGCGGCCGACTGGCGGGACGCCCGCCGCCAGACGTACGGGCTGCTGCCCGGCACCGGGCACTTCACCTGGATGCGCTACGGGCCGGCCCCCGCCGAGAGCGCCCCGCAGCCGCTGCCGTTCACCGACCCCTACCTGGTGGGGCTGCGCGGCGACGCCTCCGGTCTCGCCCTGGCGCTGAACGGCGCAGGGTCCGCCGTCCTGGACGCCGACGGCCTCGCCGACCTGCTCTTCGCGGCCGATCCCGACCTCACCGCGTCGCTGCCGGACCGCCCGGTCCTGTTCCCCGCGGCCGACCTCACCGGCGCCGCGGCCCACGACCCGCTGGAGCGGCCGCTGCTCGGCCAGGCCGCCGCCAACGTCCTGGACCGCTGGGTCTGGGGCACGGCGGGCGGCTACGAGACCTTCCTCGCCGCCCCTCACACCCAGGCCCCGGCCCGGTTCCGGCTCGCCGAGGGCGACACCTGGTCCGCCTTCCGGCCCGAGCCGACCGGCCCGCAACTGGCCCGCCTCACCCGGGAGGTGACCGGCGACCCCGCCCGCGCCCCGCAGGTGCTGCGCCACCTGCGCGCGCTGCGCCTGGTCTACGGCCCGCACCTGGAGGACGACCGGACGACCCTGCACACCCTGCTGCGCGGCTTCCAGGCCCTGGAGGCCGACCGTCTGCAGCGGGGCCTCACCGCTCCGCTGACCTGGGGCGAGCTGCGGCAGTCGATCGCCGCGGAGTTCACCGGTGGGGTGCTGGCCGAGCCGGCGCCGCCCGTCGGCCTGCCGTTCCTGCTGGTCGCCGCGGCCGGCCGGACCGGGACGGACCTGGAGCTGTCGGGGCTCGACCTGACGCCGCGCCACCACAGTCCGCGCGCCTGGGCGTCGGCGTCGCAGGCCCCCGGCCCGTACGGACAGCACGGCCAGGGCGGCGAGCCGTCGCTGTTCTCCCCGGCCGGCCCGGCGGCGACCGGACAGCCGGACCCGTCCGCCGACCTCTTCCCCCCGGCCGCCCCGCCCGCCCAGCCCGCTGCGGCTCCGGCCGCTCCGGCTCCGGCCGTTCCGGTGTCCGGGCCCGCGCCCCGGCCGCTGTCCGGGACCTTCACCGGCCCCGGCGACCCGCTGCTCGGCCCCGGCACGCTGATCCGGGGCGCCGGAGGCGCCGTGCGGGGCCGCAACCTCACCGGCAGGCCGCTCACCGACGTCAACGTCGCGAAGGTTCGCACCGTGCAGGTGCACCCCGGCGCGGTGCCGCGGGTGTTCGCCCGGTCCGCGCCCTGGCCCGACACGGCCTACGTCGTCGCCGCGCCCGGCGGCGCCGGGCAGACCTGGCTGCCCGACGGGCGGGTCTTCGGCCCGGACACCCTCGCCGACCTGCTGGCGGCCGACCCGGAGCTGGCCAAGCTGCCCGCAGACGTCCCGGTGCTGCTGGTCCTGCCCTACGCGGGCGGCGACCACCAGCGGACGCTGTGGGCGGTGGCCGAGCGGCTGGGCCGCACCGTGTGGGGCGCGAGCGGCGACGCGCGCCTGCTTCCCGACGGCGACCGCCACGGCCCGGCCCTGACCGACCGCAACCCCGACGCTCCCGTCGGGTCCTGGATATCGGTCACCCCGGCCGGCCTGGCACTGCCGGAGGAGGACCGGGAGTTCACGGCCGTCGACGGCACCCGCTTCCGGGAGAGCGAGATCGTCAGCCGTCCGCTCGCCGACGACCGGGACCAGCGCTTCGGCCGGCTGTCCCTGGCCGGCCCGGACGGGCGGGTGCGGCAGGACGAGGACCGCTTCCGGCGCTTCCACCACCTGAACGAGCTGGTCAACCTGGTGCCCGCCGACTCCGGCCGCCACGACGGCACCCGGCAGCCGGTCGCGCCGCCGCCGGGCGGCATCTACCTGTACGCCACCCACGGCAACCCCGGCCGGATGCAGGCACCGCTGCGCGACGGCCGCACCGTGTGGCTCGACA
This sequence comes from Streptomyces ruber, assembly GCF_014648075.1. Classification (GTDB taxonomy): domain Bacteria; phylum Actinomycetota; class Actinomycetes; order Streptomycetales; family Streptomycetaceae; genus Streptomyces; species Streptomyces ruber. The sequence continues at coordinate 227,355 of NZ_BMQK01000002.1, forward strand.
AGCACGAGGCCGCCCGCTACCTCGGCGGACTGCGCGACGTGCGCACCCTGCCGCCCGGTCACCGCATCCACCTGGAGATCTGCTGGAGTGCCACGGACGGCGACCCGCGGCGGCGCAACCAGCCCTTCGCCGAGGCGCCGCACGTCGACGACCCGCTGGCGGAGGTGCCGCTGGCCCAGCTCGTCGCCAACACCACCGGCCGCGAGACCGACGCCCCGACCCGTCAGACGGGCCTCAACGGCCACACCCGCCTCGCCATGTCCTCGGCCCGCGGCACCCTCGGCCGCCGTGTCCTGTTCCGGCCCGAGCCGGGCCCGGACGCGCTCGACAAGCTGGCCCGCGACGGCGGCCTGCACACCGGCCCCGGCCCCGTGACCGCCGAGATCCGCAACACGACCCTGCGCCTGGTGCGCGCCCTGCGCCAGACCTACGGCAGCGCCGTCGAGACCAATCCGATCCGTTACCCGCGTCTGTGGCAGGGCATCGCGGCTCTGGAGCGCCTGCGCGCCAACGATCCGATGCTGTCCGCGGGCACCCCGTTCCGCATGGACCTGTGGGACCTCTTCACCCAGGTGCACACCGGGCGGACTCCCGACGTGGCCGGCCGGACCGCGCTGCTCGACCACGCCCGCACCCTGATCGCGAGCGACCCCACCGCCGAACTCGGCACGGCGATCCCGTCACCGGCCCTCAGCCTCACGCTGCGCGAACTCGGCACGAGCGGCGACGCCCTCGTGCGCTATGTCCAGAACCTCCCCGCCGGCGCCACCCCCACCCCCCAGCACTGGGCGTCCACCCTGTGGGCCACCGCACGCGCCGCCCAGCGGCTGTTCGCCACCCCGCCCGCGGAGCAGCGGGAGGCGCTGGGCCGCCGGATCCTGCACCTGGCCGACGGCACCCCGTGGAACCTCGACCGGCAGAAGGAGGTCTGGGCGCTGACGGCCCGCGCCGCCGCCCAGGGCCTGGACATCACCGATGCCAATGTCCTGGCCGCCCACCACCTCACCGACAGCGGCGCGTTCGGCCCGGCGACCTGGCTCGCGGATCCCTCGCAGGCCACCGGCGTCAACTGGAGCGGTACCCCGGCGCCGCGCGGCGTCAACTGGGCGGACCCCCGGCAGATCGTCCCCGGCCCGTCCGGTACCTCCCTCAGGCCCTCCGCGGCCCCCTGGGCCGGCGCCGGCCTGCCCGACCCCCGGGTCTACCTGGTCCACACCGACCCGACCGGCCGGATCGTCCTGCACCTGCCCGGCGGAGCGCGGGCGACCGTCTCCCAGGACGAGTTCCTCGCCCTCCTCGACCTCGACCCGGTCCTGCGCGACCTGCCCCTGGGCAACCCCGCGGTGTTCCTGAACACCGGGCCGGCGCCGCTGCCCGCCGGATTCGTGGAGCGCTTCGCCCAGCACACCGGCCGCACCGCCCACACCGCCGCCGGGCCCATGACGCTGACCGGCCCGGACGACGCGCCGCGCACCGTCCTGCTCATGCTCGACCCCACGACCGGCGGCCCCGGCCGCTGGACCACCGGCCGGCGCACTGCGCCGGGCACCCAGCAGGCACAGACCCAGACCCAGCCCCGGACACAGGCGGGGATCACCCTCTTCGCCCCCGACGTCCAGAACCCCACGGTGCAGTCCCCGGCCGACCCGTCGTCCGCTCTGGCCGCGCTCGCCCTCGACGACCCCGGCGCCACCGGGGACCTCCCGGCCGCCGGCACCGCCCTGGACCTGCCGCCCGAGACCCTGCTGCGCAACGCCTCCGGGAACCCCACCGGCCGCAACCTCACCGGCACCGCGGTGCGCCGGGTGCGCATGGGCAGTGCCCGCGTCGTCGTCGGCGACGCCTCGCCCGACGGCGCCGACTCGCGCCCCGCGCCCTGGGGCGAGAGGGCCTACGCGGTGTGGGCCGAGAGCGACCCCGCCGGCCTGCGCACCGCGGACGGCCGGGTGCTCGGCCCCGAGGACCTGGCCGCGACCCTGGCCGCCGACCCCGAGCTGGCCAAGCTGCCGCCGGACGTGCCGATCGTGCTGGTGGTGCCGGGAGCGGCGAACTTCCGCCACCTCGAGATGCTGAGGGCCCTCGCCCGCCGTACCGGCCGTACGGTGTGGGCGCCCAGCGGCGAGGCGCAGCTGCGGCGCACCAAGAAGGGCGACCACGTGCCCGTCCTCGTCGACCGCGGCCCCGGGCACGCGGTCGGCGCCTGGGTCCCGGTGCACCCGGACGCGGTGGGCGCGCCGCCGGTGAACCGCGCCTGGACGGCCCTGGACGGCACCGTGTTCCGCGACGACGACGTGGACAGCCGGCCGGTGGTCTCCGACCGGGACGAGCGGTTCGGCCGGATGTCGCACGCCGACGACGTGCGCGAGCGCGAGGAGCTGCTGCGCGGCTACGCGCACGCCACCCGCCTGGTGCGGCGCACCCCGTACCCCGGCGGGAGCAAACTGACGAGCGTCGAGCCGCGCGAGCCCGCCGAGGCGGCCGCCTACACCTTCGTCGCCCACGGCCTGCCCGGCGGACTCCAGCTCGCCCTGCGCGACGGACGGACGGTCTGGCTCTCCGGCGAGGACGGCGGACGCTACATCGGCGGCCTGCCCGAGGTGCGGGACCTGCCCCGGGACCACCGCATGGGCCTGGAGGTCTGCTGGTCCGCGTCCAGCGGCAACCCCGCGCGCATACAGCTCGACAACCGGATGGCGCCCACCCCGGACGACCCGCTCGAGGAGCTGTCGCTCGCCCAGCACACGGCCAACGCGAGCCGCCGCGTGGTCAACGGCTCCCTGATGAGCAGCGGCATCGGCGTCGGCGCCCGCGTCCTGTTCGACACCCCCGGCGGGCTGCCCGGGGTGCGCCTCGACTTCCACCCCGAGCCGACCGCCGCCGAACTGGACACCCACGCGGTCACCGCCGGACTGCACACCGGCACCGGCCCCGTACCCGATGCAACCCGCGCCACGACGCTGCGTCTGGTGCGCGCGCTGCGCCTGGTGTTCGGCGCCGAGGCCGAGGCCGACCCCGCCGGGTACGCGCGGCTGCTCAAGGGCATCGGCGCGCTGGAGACGCTCCGCGCCCAGGACCCGCAGCTGAGCCGCTACACGCCGTTCCGCATGGAGCTGTGGTCCGCGATCGCCCAGCGCGTCGCCGGCGGGCGCACTCCCGCCTCCGCCGACTACCGCACCGCCCTCGACCAAGCGGTACGGATGCTCTCCACCCCGCAGCGCGGCCCGCTCAGCGCCGGTATCGGCGACCCCCTCCTGCGCAACGCCCTCGCGCAGCTCGCCCAGCACGGCGAACCCCTGGTGCGCACGGTGCTGCGCCGGCCGCCGCAGGCGGGTGCGGTGGGCCCCAAGGAGACCGCGCAGGTCCTGTGGGCCCTGCACGCCGGGGCCCGCAAGCTGGCCGGCCTCGGCCCGGACGGCGAGGCCAGGGCCCGCCGCATCCTGCACCTGCCCGCCGACCAGCCGTGGACGCCGGCCGGACAGCGGCAGCTGTGGTTCCTCGCGGCGCACGCCGTCGTGGCCGACGTCGACGTCAACGACGACACCGCGCTGGCCGCACTGCACCTGACGACGCTCGGCGCGTTCGCCCCGCAGCACCACCTGGTCCGCGACGGAGGCCGGTTCACGGGCTTCAACTGGAGCGGCAACCCCGCGCCGGGCGGGCTCGACATGGAGGCGTTCACACGGCACATGCCCCAGTCCGACGGCGGCGTCGAGCACCGCAGGAGCGAGTACCCGTGGACGGTGCAGAAGCAGGAGGAGGCCGCGGTCTTCTGGGCCGACGCCCACCCCGACGGGCGGATCGTGCTCCGGCTGGCCGGACAGCCCGAGATCACCGTGTCCGACGAGGAGTTCCTCGCCCTGCTCGACATGGCGCCGCCGCTGCGCGCCGGCGCTCTCGAGGTGCCCGTCGCGCTGCTGGTCCCCCGGACCACGGGCCCGGGCCGCAACCTGCCCGCCGCGGTCGCCACCCGCACCTCCCGTCCTACCTGGGCCTTCACTGGCGTCCTGCATCCCGACCCGGCGCCCGCAGCCGACGGCGCCGCGCCCGCCCCGCTCCATCTGCTCGCGCCGCCCGACCCGGACACCGGGCAGCACGGCCGCTGGGGCCGCGCCATGCCGCCCGTCCCCACCCCGGTCATGCTCACCGAGCCGCTGGCCGACGAGGCGGGCGCGCCGACGCTGGTCTCCTCGCCGGCCCCCGCCTCCGCCCCCACGTCCACCGTGGCGCCCCGTCCGGCCGCGGACGCCACGGGCACCTTCCACCTCGGGCAGGCCGCCCCCGCGCACCGCGCGCCGACCACCAGCGCCGTGCGTCCCTTCGGCGCGCCCGCCCCGGCCGATCCGCCCGCGCGGCGCGTCCTCCGCTACCCCGCGCCCGAGCAGATCAACGCCACCCCGGTGAGCACCGACCCGTCGTCCGCCCTCGCCTCGCTCTCCCTGGGCGACGCCACGGCTCCCGCCGCCGACGAGGCCCCCTGGTCGGTGCCGTCCTGGCGCCCGGCCGGCACCCCCGGAACGGTCCGCTTCGCCGCCTTCTACCAGGACCGCGAGTGGCGGCGGCGCAGCGTCCAGCTGGAGTTCACCCTCGCCGGGCTGATGAGCACGCACTCCGGCATCACCGAGGCGGCCCGCACCGCGGCCTCCCGCCTGTACGCCGACCTGACGGAGCGTTACGGCGAGGAGCGCGCACAGCGTGCCTTCCTCGACCCCGGCATCCCGTACGAGAACCCCGCCCGGGCCCTGGACCGGCTGCTCACCCTGCCGCCCGGCGTCCTCGCCCTCGACGAGCTGATGGCCGCCTACGCCCGCGCCGCCCACGCGGGCCGCGAACTCCCCGCGGACCTCGCCGAGGCGCTGGCCCGACCCGTCGGCAACCGCGCCAAGTACGCGCCCGGCAGCGCCTACCGCGCCGTGCACGACAGCCGCGGCCTGCGCCGGGTCGGCGGCGAGCGCAACGTGGCGCTGCGCCTGCTCCAGACCTACGCCGCGCTGGGTGCCTCCCCGCTCGAACTGGCGGCCTTCCGCGGCGCCCTGATCTCCTGGCTGATCCCGGCCGACCTCGCCTCCCTGCACGAGATCCTGCTCGCCTCGCACCTCGCCGGGACCGCCCCGAACCACGCGCGGGAGCGGACGTCGGCGCTGCGCGACGGCGCGGGCCTGCACCTGTGGGCGGACGCGTCGGTGCGCGAGGCCCGCCTGCTGTCCCTGCTGCCGCCCGGCGATCCGCGCGCCCGCCACCTGATCCCGCCGCACCAGGCGCTCTACGAGGCCCGGATGCGGTACTCCTCGCGGATCACCCCGCAGCGCCTGTCCATCCCCGGCGACCTGCTGGACCTGGTGGACGGGGCGCTGCGCGACCCGTACGGCCTCGAGGGCGACCGCGGTCAGGCGATGTTCGACTGGCTGCACCGGAACGGCCGGCCCGGCATGCGGGCCCTGGCGGAGCTGGCCCCGGCGCACCTGACGGCCGTCTTCCTGTACAGCGCCAACGACTACCGCCTGATGAAGGCGTACCTGAACGGGCGGCGCCTGGGCGCCGGCTTCTCCCGCCACCTGGTGCGCGTCAACACCTGGGCGCTGATGCGCCGGGCGGCCGAGGCCAACGCGGTGAGCACGCTGCCCGTCACCCTGCGCCGCCTGGAGGGCGCCCACGAGCTGTACGACGACATGTTCGACGTCGCCGACGAGCTGGGCACGCGCAGCGAGAAGGTGGCGGAGCTGCGGCGCCGGGCGGACGTGTTCGCCGACCGGCTCCACGACGAGCTGCCTCTGCACGTCGACATGGCGACCGAGGCGCTGGAGGTGCTGCCGCCGGTCCAGCGGGACGTCTGGTGGGGCGACCGCGGCATGCCCGGGCCCCTGGACCGCCCGGAGCACGGACCGGTCTACGGCCGGGACTTCATCGACGTGCCGTTCGTGCGCAGCACCTCGCTCGACCGCGACCAGGCGTTCGGGTTCATGGCCCGCAACAAGCCCGGACCGCCGGACGCGCACCCCGGCATGGTGCACGTCCGCGGTTCCACGGCCCGCGAGGTCACCCCGTTCGTCGCCTACGTCTCGGAAGTGGAGGCGATCTACCCGCCGGGACAGCACTTCCGCGTGGACAGCCGTACCGTGGAGCCGCTCCGCAACGGCCCGGCCACCGGTTACGAGCACATCACCGTGCACGAGACGGCCTCGCCGTACGCGTCCCTGCCGCCGGTCCGGCTGCTGGGCGCCCCGGACGACCTGCTGCGGATCACCGAGCCGGCCCCGTCGGGTCCCTGGCCGTCACTGCCGGAGCTGCGGGAGATCCGCGGCGAGGACGGCGCCCTGATCGGTGTGGCGTCCTTCGACGACGCCGACTGGGCGGTGCGCGAGCCGGACTACCGGCGGCTGGCCGAGAACAACGGCTTCGTCGCCTGGGAGCGGGACGCCGACGGGCGCCCGGTGGCCTCCCACCACAGCAGGCCCGGCGACGCCGGCACCACCTTCCACTTCGCCTCGCACGGCGGCGCCACGGGGCTGGCCCTGCACACCGAGGACGGCGGCGTCCGCCACGACGACGGGACCTCCACCGGCCTGGCGCTGCGCCCCCTGCTCGGCCCGCGCTTCCGCAGCGTCACCGTCCTGGCCTGCGGTCCGGCCGGTGCCGTCGCCGACCGGGCCGCCGCGCGGGCGCGGGCCCGGCGGCTCGCCGACGCCACCGGGCTGCCGGTGCACCTGCCGGTGGGCCGGACCGCGGTCTCCGACGGGGTGCCGCACCTGCTGGAGGACGCCGAGGGACGACCCACCGAGTGGGTGACCGAGTACCCGGGAGGCCGGGCACCCTCGGCGGAGGCGGCCCCGTCGCCCGCGCCCCGGGCCGTCCCGGCGGTCCGCTACCCGGACGCCGGACAGGTCAACGCCGACGACCCCATGGACGTCGACGACAAGAGCGAGGAGGGGGAGACCTCCGATTCGGACTCCGACTCCGACGAGGAGATGGGATCGGACTCCGGCGGCGGGACCGGCCCCGGAACGGCCGACCCCGGTACGACCGGCCCCGGCGGGATCCAGTTCGTCTTCGAGAACGGCTTCGGTACGACCCACGCCTCCGGCGAAGCCAGTGAGGAGAGCGACTCCGACTCCGACTCCCGCTCCGAGGTCTCCGAACACTCCTACGCCCCGGAGGACCTCAGCGGCTCCGAGGACGACTCCGACTCCGAGGACGGCCCCGGCGCCCGGGAGCAGCGCCCGCCGAACCTCGCGTCCTGGCGGATCACCGGAGCGCCCGGCAGCCCCCGCTTCACCGCCCTGTACCCGAACCCGCAGTGGCGGCAGCTCAGCCTGAACTTCGAGTTCGCCCTCGCCCAGCTCCTCGGCGCCCGTCCCGAGGTCCAGCAGGTCGTCCGGGAGACCCTGGGCCGTGCCCACCGCTTCCTCACCGAGCGCCACGGTGAGGAGGCCGCCACCCGGACCCTCTTCCCCACCCCGGACGACCAGGGGACGCAGCCCGGCGACCGGCTCGCCCGCCTGCTCGGCCCCGACGCCCGGCCGACCCTGTCCGAGCTGTTCCTCGCCTACGCCAACGCGGTCTTCGCCGCCCCCCAGTCGCCCGCCACGGTCGCCCGGACCCTGCCCGGCACCATCCGCGGCACGGGGCAGCCCCTGCGGTCGCTGCCACCGGCCGTGGGGCATGCCTGGCACCAGTACGACAGCCACGGCTTCCGCAGGGTCGCCGGTCCCGACGGGCCGGCCCTGTGGCTGCTGCAGGGCGCGCTGGAGACGGGCGCCACCCCGGCCGAGGCCGCGATGCTGCGTACGGCGCTGATCGCATGGGCGGTGCCCGCGGGCGTCCACTCCCTGCACGAGGTCCTGCGCGCCTCGCACCTGCTGGGCATGGGCGGTCCCGAGGAGCGCCGCGCCGCCGCCCTGGACGCCTCCCGGCTGCACAGCTGGGCGCGCGAACACCTGGTCCCCTGGCACCTGATCCCGCCCACCCCCGCGGGCGCCGCCCTGCGGGAGCGGCTGAGGGCCCCGCACGAGGTGCTGTACAGCCACTACAACCGCTTCCCGGCGGCCGTGACGGGTGAGCTGAACCTCCCCGACGACCTCGTGAGGATGGTGCGGGACATGCTCGCGCCGGGCAGCACCGGCATGGACCAGAACGACGAGCGCCTCGTCATCGGCCGCGAGTGGCTGACGCGGTACGGGGACGCGGGCCGCGAGGCACTGCTCCGCCTGTCGCCCGGTCACCTGACGGCGCTGCACGTCTACACCTTCCACGACTACCAGCTGATGAAGGCGTACCTGAAGGGCGAGCGGCTGGGCCGGGGCATGAGCCGCTGGATGGTGCGCCGGATGGTCTGGAGCCTCGCCAGGCGCGGTAAGTACGACCGGATCCCGCTGATCATGCGCATCCAGCCGAACTTCCCGGCGATCTTCACGGGGGTGCAGCAGGCGGTCGGGAGCGGCGACCGGGCGCAGCTCCTGCGGGCGCGCCGCCACCTCGACGCCGTCGCCCGCGGCGTGCACGCCCAGCTGCCGGGCCACATCGACATGACCTCGGAGGCGCTGGAACTCCTCCCGCCCGTCAACCGCACCGTGTACTGGGGCGACCGGGCCGTGCCCGGCACCCTGCGCCGCCCCTCCGAGTCCTCCGCGCTCTACGGCGGCCGGCGGATCACCATGCCGTTCTTCCGCAGCACCGCCCTGGAGCGCAGCAGCGCCCTGGACTTCGCGCTGCACCGCGGCTCGCCGCCGCGCGGCATGCACCCGCAGCTCACCGAGGTCGCGAACTCCCAGGCGCGGGAGATCGCCATGTTCTCCTCGTGGCCCAAGGAGGCGGAGGCCCTCTACCCGCCCGGGGTGGTCTTCGACCGCGTACGCCGCTCGATACTCCACTACGGCAGGGACCGCCGGCCCTTCGCCCTCCTGAGGGTCACCGAGACCCCCGGCGCCCCCATGCCGGCGACCGCCCCCCTGCCGGCGCCGGACGCCGGTCCCGACGGCCTCGGCGTGCTCTACGCCCACCCGCGCTGGTGGTCGCTGGCCGCGGAGTACGAGCACGCCCTCGGCCGGACCCTGGCCCAGGAGGACGCCGTCGTCGACGCCGCCCGCGACGCCGTACGCGCCCTGTACGCCTACCTCTCGGACCACCTCGGCCCCGACGCCGCGGTCTCCGCGTTCCCCGACTCCGGCTCCGACTCCGACTCCGAATCGCTCCCGGACGCCGACGCCGACCCCGCCCAGCGGATGGCCGACCTGCTGGACCACGACGAGCTCGACACCCTCCTCGAGGCCTTCACCGAGGCCGCCTACGGGCCGCTGGACCAGCCCGGCCGGCAGTCCCTGCGCCGCCTGTGGCACGAGCACCCGGAGCTCAACACCCGCGGGCTCACCACCACCGTGGCCCCCTCCGAGCCGCACGCGCCGGAGGGCAGCTGGTACCGCGACCGCCACGACCGGCTCGGCCACCCCGTCCGGGACGGCCGCGCCACCCGCTTCGAGTGGCTGCTGCGGGCCTACGCCGCCCTGCCCGGCACCGACCCCGACCGGCTCCTGGAGCTGCGTACCGCACTGCTGGCCGAACGACTGTTCGACGGCAGCCACTCGCTGGCCGAACTGCTGGAGGCCGCGCAGGCGGCCGGGGTCCGCGACACCGGCGAACCACGCCCCGCCGACACCGGCGCGGCGGAGCTGTACGCCTGGGCCGACGCCGTGTTCGCGCCCCGCGTCCGGCTCGCCTCGGACCCGACCCTGCGGGAGGTGCTCGGCGACGACCCGAACCTGCCCGAGCAGCTGATCCTGCCCCACCAGCGGCTCTACCGGCAGCACACCGCCTGGCTCACTCCCTGGATCACCGCAGGCGCCGCCGAACCGGCCGCGATCACCTCGCTCGCCGGACTGGACGGCGAGACCTGGAGCGCCGCCGACCTGGAGACGCTGCCGTGGCCCGGCGGCCCCTCCGCCCGCGAGCGGCGCGCCGCGCTGCGCGCCTGGCTGCTGCGGCACGAGAGCCCGGCCCTGCTGCGCAACCTGACGGCGGCGCACGTACCCGCGCTGTACCTGGCGAGCGGACCCGACGGGGCCCTGGCCGAGGCCGCCCGGGGCACCGGCCCCGACGCCGCCGCGCGGTTCCGCCAGGTCCTCGCCGCACGAGCCGCCGCCCTCGTCGGCCGGGGCGCGAAGGACCCGGCGTACCCGCTGGTGCTGCTCCGCGACAACCTGCTGCGCTCGCTGGCCCGCCAGGCGGCCCGGGTGCCCGCGGGACCCTCCCGTGCCACCGCTCTGCAGTCCCTGGCCCAGCGGGCCGGGCAGCGGGCCGCCGAACTCGCCGACGGCGCCCGTGCCGAGCTGCTCGCGATGGCGCGCATGGCGCACGAGGCGCTGGAACTGCTGCCGCCGGTGGACAGCACCGTCTACCACGTGGGCCTGGAGTCCGGCACCCCCGAGCAGGTCGCCACCCCTCGGCCGGGCACCGTCCACGACCGCCCGGCCCTGCACACCGTCCACACCTCACGGGAGCACGCCGTCCGCGTGATCGCGGCGGGGACCCTCCCGGAGGGCCGCCGCCCGGTGCTCTACGAGGTGCGCGGCTCCACCGCGCGGGACATCGCGCCGTTCTCCCGCCTCCCCGGAGCGCGCTATGCGCTCTACCCGCGCCCGGCGCGCTTCACGGAGGTCTCCCGCGAGCTGCGCCACGACGCAACCACCGGCCGCGTCTACACCCACGTCCTGCTCCAGGAGGCCCCCGACCAGGACGCCGCCGCCTGGGAGCGGGAGATCCTCGCCCGCCCGGTCGTCGCCCCCGACGGCACCTGGTCCGGGCTGACCGCCTACACCGCCCAGGAGTGGTCCGAGCGCCGCCGCGGCCTCGCCACCCTGCCGGTCCTGGACTACTTCAAGTACTACGACACCGCCTCCGAGGAGTGGGAGCCGGAGCGGGTCCCGGTGCCCTGGGACAACGGCGCCGTGTTCTTCGCCGTCCCCAGCGACGGCCGCCTGGTGCGCGCCGGCTCCCCGTACGGCTCCCGGCTGATCACCGGCGGGCAGGCGGGCACCTACCTGCGGCGGCTGCTCACCGGCCCCCGCGAGGCCGCCACCGTCGTCGTGTTCGGCCCCCCGGCCGCCGCCGGGCCGCTGTCGCGCACCCTGGCCGACGCCTCCGGCCACGAGGTCGCCGCGGCCACCACGACCAACGAGACCTACGACCGCGGCCAGGCAGGCGGCGTCCCGCACGGGCTCCAGCTCGACCAGGTCCCCGGACAACCGCGCCCCCGCTGGCTGATCAGCGCGCCCACCACGCCGTCCGGCCGCGCGGAGGACACCGGTTCCCCGGCCGACCTGCTCTCCTCGCTCCACGCCGACCCCCGCTGGGACGCGGCGAGCCGCGCCTACGAGCGGACCCTCGGCCTGGCGCTGGCCGCCGACCCGGCGGTCCTGGACACCGCGCGCGCCGCGGTGCGCGCCGTCCACCGCCACCAGCAGCGGCACGGGACGGCCGACCCCTCCCGCGCCGCCGCCGTGCTGTTCCCCGAGTCCGCCATGCCCTCGGACCCGCTCGCCGCCCTGGAGAGGCTCCTCGACCCCGCCACGGACGTGACGCTGTCGCGCCTGATGGGCATGTACGCCCGCGGCACCGGCCTGACCGACTGGTTCGCCACGGACCGGCCGCGGGAGCGGGACGAGGACGGCAACCACCGCCGCGACCACCGCGACCGCGGGCTGCCGCTCGGCGACGGTCCCGCGCACACCGCGCAGAAGGCCCTGACGCGGTACCGCATGCTGCCCGGCACCCGCCGTGAGGACTCCGCCGCCTTCCGCGAGGCGGTCCTCGGCTGGCTGCTGCCCACCGGCCGCCACTCGCTGACCGAGATCCTCCTGGCCTCGCACGCCGCGGGCCTCGGCGACGCCGCCGAACGCGCCGTCGTCCTCGGCGACGCCGCCCACCTGTACGCCTGGGCGGAGCGCACCCTGCGCCCCGCCGGCCGCCCCGGTGCCCAGGACCCGGCCGCGCTGCGCCCGCCGCACCGCGCCCTGTACGCCACCGACACGGCCCGGATCGGCGCGGAGGCCACCGGCACCTGGATGCTGCCCGAGGGCCTCGCCGGCGCGATCCGGCGCGGCGAGCGCATCCTCGCCGCCGACCCGGACGCCGACCCCGACGGCCTGCTGGAGCGGGAACAGGCGCTCCTGGAACGCCTGCGCCGGCACGGCGGCTCCGCCCTGGACGGCCTCGACGAGTCCCACCTGACCGCGCTGTACCTGCTCGGCGGCCCCGACGCCGCCCTGCTCGGCGGTGTCCCGGTGGTCCCGGCGGCCCGCGCCGCCCTGACCGCCGCGCTGGAGGGCCGCGGCGACTTCCCGGTGCTGCTGATGGAGGTGCCGGAGTTCCGCAGCCTCGTCGGAGAGGCCCGCGCCCTGCCCGCCGCCGACCGCGCCGCCCGCCTCGCCACGTCGGCGGTCCTCCTCGCCGACGTCGTCGCCCGCTCCGCCGACCTCCTGCGCACCCGCGCCGACCAGCACACCGCCGCCGCCCTGGAGGCGCTGTCCCTGCTGCCGCCGGTGGACACCGCCGTGTGGTGGGGGAGCTGGCTGCCCGGCGAGGCGCCCGCCTCCCAGGAGGCCGCCGACGCGCTGCCCGGCGTGGTCACCGCGGCCCGGCTGCACCCCGTACGGCTGAGCCCGTCCGCGGCTCTGCGGGCGCTGGCCGACGCCTCCCGCGACGGACACCACCCGGTGCTCTACGAGGTGGAGCGCTCCTCGGCGCGCGACATCAGCCCCTACGCGGCGAACCCGGAGGAGCGGCGGGCGGCGCACGCCGCGCCCGCCGAGTTCGACGTGACCGCCCGCGTCCCGCGCACCGACCCCGACACCGGCCTGCGCTACACGCTGGTACGCCTCGCCGAGCGCCCCGCCGCGCTCCCTGAGGCCCCGGCACAGCGCACCGCCGCTCCGCACTACCCCGAGCCCGACTACTGGAACAACCCCTGGGCGGGGCAGCGCACCGTCACGTCCCCCTCCGAGATCACCACCCAGGAGATCCGCACCGCCGACGGACGGCTGGTCGGCCGCGCCTCCTTCACGGCCGCCGACTGGTCGCTGCGCGCGCCCTTCTACTCCGGGCTGCGGGACACCGCCGGCTACACCGAGTGGAGCCGGGGCCCCGGCGGCATCCGGGTCGCCCGGCAGCGCGCCCTGCCCGCCACCGGCTCCGGCGGCACCTTCTTCTGGACCTCGCACGGCGGCACCGACGGCTTCACCGTCGCCGGTCCGGACGGCCTGCCGTCCGGCGCGACGGGGGACACGGTCGGCCGGCTCCTCGGCACCGGTCCGCGCGATGCGGGCTTCACCAGCGTCACCGTCGTGGTCTGCGAACCCGTCCGCGGCGACGGCGGACCGGCCGACCCGGCCGACACCGCGCGCCGCGTCCAGGGCATCGCCGACGCCACGGGTCTCGACGTGTTCGTCAACACCGGCCGGGTCGCCGTCACCCCGATGCGCCGCCCGGACGGCAGCCCGGCCGCCGCCGTCCACCTGCTGGAGAACGCCGACGGCACCCCCAACGGCTGGCTGCGCGTCAGCCCCGCCTTCCGCGCCGCGCCCCCGCTCCCGGCACCCCCCTTCGAGCGCGTCGCCCCGGCCGGCCCCACCGGGCAGGCGGTGCTGCCCGGCAACCCCTGGTCGGTGTCCCGCTGGCGGATCCCCGGCGAGCCCGACAGCCTCCGCTTCGGCCCGCTCTATGCCCGGCGCGACTGGCGCACCCTCAGCTACCAGTACGAGGTGAACCTCGCCCGGCACATCGCCGCCCGGCCGCAGACCCGCGCCGTCCTCGTCGACGCCGTCAGCCGGCTCCACGCGCGCCTCGCCGCCCAGCACGGCCCGCACGGCGCCGACCTGGCCCTCGGCCTCGCCGCCCCCGGACAGCCCGCCGCGGCGGGCCAGGCCGGGCCGAGCCCCGCCCTGGCCCGGTTCCTGGAGCAGCAGCCCACCGTCGGCCAGCTGATGCAGGCGTTCAGCTCAGCCGCCTACGGCCCCGCGCCCACCAGCCTGCGCAACTCCGAGCCCGGCCGGATCGGCTCCCCGCACCCGCCGCACCCGCGCGGCCACCGCCAGGGCGCGTACCGCCTGGCCCACGACGACCGCGGCTTCCGCTACGTCGGCGGCACCGTGGGCCCGGCCCTGTGGCTGCTCCAGGCGTACCGGGCGACCGGCGCCGACGCCCAGCGCATGGTCGCGTTCCGCTCCGCCGTGCTGGCCTGGTCGGTGCTCACCGACAACCAGTCACTCGCCGAGGTGCTGCGCGCCTCCCACCTCGCCGGCGTCGGCACCGACGAGGAGCGTGTCGCGCTCACCCGCGACGGCGCCCGGCTCCACCTCTGGGCCCGCCGCAGCCTGGCCCCCGACCTGCCGCTGCCCCTGCCGCACCACGCGGCCTACGACGCCACCACCCGCTTCCGCTCCTCGTACGACCTGGAGATCCCCGGGGACATCGCCACCGCGCTGAACGCGGCCCTGACCGGCACCAAGGTGCCCGAGAAGTCCGAGGAGCTGACCGAGCGTGCCGAGGCCGCCCGGAAGTGGCTGGAGCGGTTCGGAAAGGCGGGCCGCCGCGCCGTCACCTCGCTGGCGCCGGGCCACCTCACGGCCCTGTTCCGCTACACCGGCTCCGACCACAAGCTGTTCAAGACCTTCGTCACCGCGAGCCGCCTCGGTCCGGCGGGCGTCCGCTGGCTGATGCGCCACCAGGTGTGGACCCTGGCCCTGGAGGACGCCCGGGCCGACCACCACTCCCGGCCCGAACTGCTGCTCGGCGACGACGAGCTGGGCGACGTCATCTCCGACCTCACCGACCTCTTGGGCACCAGCGAGAACTCCGACTCCGACTCCGAGGACCTGCCCGACGCCGGCGAGGGCCCCGACCCGGAGGACCTGGCCGAGCTGCGGCGCCGGACGGACCGGATCGCCGACCGGATCTCCGACGCGCTGGCGCTGCACGTCGACATGGCGACCGAGGCGCTGGAGATGCTGCCGCCGGTGGCCGCCCCCGTGTGGTGGGGCGGCTGGCTGCCCGGCCCCGTCGACGCGCCGGGCCCCTCCCCGCTGCTGCACGACGGCACGCTGTTCGTCACCCGCTTCCGCAGCACCACCGAGCGCCTGGACCTGGCGCTGGGCTTCGTCCGCGACGACGCCGAGCTCGAGGAGGACCGCCACCCGGTCCTCGGCCACCTGCCCCGGTCGACCGCCCCACTGGTCACGCCGTTCTCGATGTGGCTCACCGAGGAGGAGGTCCTCTACCCGCCGGGCCGCGCCCACACCGTGGTCGCCCGCCAGGTCCGCGAGGACGCCAACATCAGCGAGCCGTACGCCGTCCTCACCGTCGCGGAGCTGCCGCCGTACCCGCCGCGCGCCTACCACAACGCCGAGGACGTCGAGGAGGCCGCGGCCGGTGACGGCACCGCGTCGGCTCCCGCCCGTCCCACCGCGCCCGATCCGGAGCCGCCGGCCCCGCGCGGGACGCTGCGGCGCACCGACGACGGCGGAGCCGACCTCGACGGCACCCGGTACGACCTGCGCCCCGTGCCCGCCGCGCCCGGCCGCACCGCCGAGACCGCACTTCTGGCCGCCCTCGGCGACCGCGAGCCGCTGACCTCGCTCCTCCCCGAGGCGGAGCCCGGCCGCAGTGCCGCCTTCCGCACCTGGCTGGCGGGCGCCCTCGACGACGAGCACCTCACCGACGAGGAGGTGCCGCCGCTCGACCCGTCGGCCATGGTGCCGCTGTCCCTGCTGGAGAGCGCGGGCCACTCGCTGACCGGCTCCCAGCGGACGCAGGGCGCCCTGCTCGGCGACGTGCTGCCGGTCGCCGACCTGGACGCCGGACCCGGCGTACGGCTGCGGCTCCTGCTCGCCGACCCCTCCCTGGGCGGCGCGGACACCGAGCCGACGCTGCCCGTGCTGCTCGCCGCCGCCCTGCGCGCCCTCGGCGTGCCGGCCGCCGTGGCGCAGGCGGACGGCACGGTCACCCGCCTCGGACCCGACGCGGAGGACCCCGCCGTACTCCTCGTCCACGACGGCGACCAGTGGCTCGCCGGAACGTCCGTGACGGCCGTGACGGATTCCGCCGCCGCGGCACCCGCCCCCGGCCGCCACGCGGCGGACCGGTCGCAGCGCATCGCGCGGGCGATCGACGACGCGCCCCCGGCGGTCCGCCGCCGACTGCGGGAGCTGGCGACCGCCCCCGCCCCGGACGAGGCGCCGGCGTGGATCCGCGGCCGGATCCACTACCTGGAGCAGGCGGAACTCTTCGAGCAGCGCCTCGGCGACCACCTCGCGGACCGGCCCGAGATCAACGACCAGATCGCCGTCATGGCGGCCGAGCTGTTCCGGCGCGCGGACGCCGCGGGCCGCTGGCGCGAGCTGGGCTCCGACGACCCCACCGTCGACGGCGTGGTCGGCGTGGACCGCGACCGGATCGAGGCGGTCGTCGCCTCCGGCAACCTGCGCGAGCGCATGGGCCTGCTCTGGGTCGGCGAGCGGACCACCTCCGACCTGCTGGGCGTCTCCAACCTCAACCCGCCGCAGATCGAGGCCGAGCGCGCGGACCGGCCGCACCACGCCGACCTGGACGCGTACGAGGCCCTGACCGCGCTCGGCACCGCCCTGTCCCCCGCCGACCGCGACCGGCTCACCCGCCTCGAACGCGCCCTGCGCGTACCGCTGGCCCCCGAGCAGGTCCGGCCGCCGCTGAGCGCCGCCGAGCGCGCGCTGATGCCGGACGGCGTCCTGCCCTGGATCCCGGGCGTGTCCCGCTACGACATCGCCATGAGCACCACGCTCCCGACCGCCGCCCACGCCACCGGCGGCCTGGTGCGGGCCGGCACCTCCGGCACCACGCACCGGCTGCTGCGCAACGCCGCGCACATGCGCGAGCAGTGGGGCCTGGACATCGACCTGGGGCTGGTGCGGCTCGCGCTGATGGCGGAGATGCTGCCCGTCCGCCACCACTCGCTGCACGAGATCATGCGGGCCTCGCAGATGGTCCTGGACGACCTGCGGGCCCGCGGGATCGCGGAGTCGCCCGACCTCGACTACGCGGACAACTGGGGCCGTTACTGGCGCATCGCCCCACTCACCGAGGAGGAACTGCGCACCCACGTCGCCGTCGACGGCCTGTTCCCCGACGAGCACGCCCGCGCCGAGATGGACCGGCCGGCAGGCGGCCCGCTGCCGGGCGGACCGGGCCGCACCCCGGACCCGGACGAGGCCGCCTGGCTCGACGCCCACCGGCACACCATGGACGACGTCCTCGACCTGCTGACGGCGCTCGGTCCCGCCGCCGTCCCCGACGACGCCGGGGACGACCGGGACACCGGCGGGCGGCTGCGGCGGCTCGTCGAGGACTGGTTCCGGGACCGGGGCCTCGTACCCTCCCTGGACCCCGACCGGAACATCCGGCGGATACTGGACGACCACCCCCGACATCTCCCGAGGAACCCATGAACGACACCGCAGCAGCCGACGCCACCGGGGCCGGGCCCGGCCCCGGTGAGGACACCGCGCCACCGGTCCCGGAGGAGCTGAGGGAGGCGGCCCGGCTCGCCCCCGACCACTGGCTGGGCATGGTGGACCCGACGTGGACCGGGACGGGAGAGCCGCCGAACTGGGCGGTGGTCGGCCAGTGGCGCTCCGGCCCGGACGGCGAGATCGCGGAGTGGCGGCCCAACGAGGAGTACCGCCCCTCCCCGCAGGCGCTGGACTGGCCCGCTCCCACCGACCCCGTCGACGAGGCGGTGCAGCTCGCCGCCACCGGCTACGGCCCCGGCGACGCGGTGCCGCGCACCCTGGCCGCCGCCGAGGTCGCGATGCTCCTCGGCCCCGGTGGGACGCCCCTGTCGGCCGTCTCCCCGGACGGCGAGCCGGTGGTCCCGGTCTTCACCTCGCCCGTCCACCTCCACGCCGCCGGCCGCTTCGGCTACGAACTGCTGCCCGCGCTGGACGTCCTGGACCGGCTCCCGGAGGGCCACACGCTGTACCTCAACCCCTCGGGACCGGTCAGCATGACGGTCGACACCGACGCGCTGCGCCGCGCGGCCGAGGAGACCTCGACCGAGCCCGCCGAAGGCGGTGACCAGGCATGACGACGCCCCCGGACACCCCCGGAACCCCTGACCCGTCCGGCACCCCGGCCCTCGTCCCGCGCGGCCACCCCGCCTTCCGGGAGCCCCCGCAGGAGTACGTGGACGCCGCCCGGCTCGCCCCCGACCACTGGCTCTCGGTGATCGACCGGCACTGGGACGGCGCCGCCGGCGAGGCACCGCCGGTCTGGGCGATGCTGGGACGCTGGCGCAGCGACGCCCACGGCGAGATCGTCGAGTGGGAGGAGAACCCCCTCTACCGGCCCTCGCCCGACGCCTACGGCTGGGACCCGCCGGTCAGCCCGGCGGACGCCGCGGTGCGCCTGGTCGCCACCGGCTACGACTCCGAGGAACTGCTCGCGCTGGCCCTCGCCGACGCCGAACTGGCGGTCTGCGTCGACGCCGGGGGCGCCCTGGCGGTGACGGAGGCGCCCGACGGCACGCCCGCCGTCCCCGTCTTCTCCACCGCTCCCGGGCTGGACCAGGAGCGGCTGCCGCCGCACGAGCTGATGGCGGTGCCCGCCCTCCTCGACCGGCTGCCCGAGGACCGGGAGGTGCTGTTCCTCAGTTCCTCCGCCCCGGTGGGCCAGCTCCTGACCGCCGACGCCCTGCGCGCGGGCCTGGACGCCGTCCGGCGCTACGGTGAGCCGGACCCCGGGGCCGTTCCCGGTGCCGGACTCCGGCCCGCCGACCTCGACGACCTGCGCGCGACGGAGTCGGCCCGGAGGCTGCCCGGACTGTTTCCGGACACGGGAGCGGACGGACCGACCTCGGCGTGACACCGGGCCGGTGAGCCCGGGGCACGCGACCCCCGAGCGGACCTCAAGCGGAGAACGCCCCGTTCCGATCCACCCGGAGCGGGGCACCGGCGCTCCTGGGAGTCGGCCCGACCGGGCTCGTCCTCGCGCTGGCCGCACACGCGTGGCCGTACTGCACAGCCGCCCGGCTGTACCTCGCCGCCCGGGGCCGGCTTCCCTGGCGGCTCCAGCACTTCCTCGACGACGCCCACCGCCTGGGGATCCTTCGCCAGGTCGGCCCCGTCCACCGATTCCGCCACGCCCGACTGCAGGAACGCCCGGCCCGTGCCGTCGACGTGCCGGGCCCGCGTCTGTCCGCCTCGGACCCCGCTTCCCGGCCTGTGACGGACTCGGTGCGCTGACCGTTCCCGCCGCGCGGACCCGCGCGGCCTCAGCCGGAGGCGCCCCCGCCCGAGTAGGCCAGCGCCTCCGCCAGCGTCGCGTGCACCGGCAGCAGCGCGTCGACGCCGGTGAGGGAGAGCATGCGGGTCAGGCGGCCGGGGACGGCGGCGAGGACGAGCGTGCCGCCCGCCTCCCGGGCGGCGTGCCAGATGCCTATCAGCACGCTCAGGCCGGTGGAGTCGAAGTAGTCGACCTGCGCGAGGTCCAGGATCAGACGCGGAGTGCCTGTCTCGATGAGCTCCAGGGCGTCCGCGCGCAGGACGGGCGCCGTGTGCAGGTCCACGTCTCCGATGAGGGTGGCGACGGCGAGGTCCGGGCCGGGGCGCCGGACGCTCAGGCGAAGTGTGTCGGTCACGTCGAACTACTCCTGGCCGAGGTGCTCGGGACTTGCGGTGGTACGGGCGGTGGCGCTGACGCCGGTCTTCGGCGCGGTCGTCGGGCCGGGGACCGACAGGGCGAGCAGGGCGACGTCGTCACCGGCCTGGTCGGGCAGCGAGGCGAGCAGGGTGATGGTGTCCTCCACCAGGGCCGAGGCGGTCGGGATGCCGTCGCGTCGCTCCAGGAAACCGGTCAGCCCCTCGTCACCGAGCATGGCGCCCTCGGCGGTGCGGGCCTCGGTCAGTCCGTCGGTGTAGAGGAAGAGGGTCTCACCACGGTCCAGGGTCAGGACGGTCCGGGCGAAGCGGGCCTGCCGGAAGGCGCCCACGAGCATGCCGCCCTGCAGCTGTACGGGCCGTGCCGACACCGTGCCGCTGTCGTCGGTTCCCAGGTGGTACGCCGGGGGGTGGCCGCCGGCGGCCAACGTGACGGTGAAACCTTCCTTCTCGCGCGGCTCCAGGACGCCGTAGACGGTGGTGCAGTAGCGGCTGCCCGCGGTGACGTCGGTGAGCAGTTCCGCGTTGAGGGCGCCCAGGACGGTCACCGGGTCGGGGTCGACACGGGCGGCGGCGCGCAGGGTGTGGCGGGCCAGGGCGGTGACGGTCGCCGCCTCGGGGCCCTTGCCGCACACGTCGCCCATGAAGAACGCCCACCGTTCGCCGTCCAGGGGGAAGACGTCGTAGAAGTCGCCGCCGACCTCGTGGGCGGAGGCGGTGCGGTAGTGGCAGGCCAGTTCGAGCCCGGGGACGGCCGGGAGCGCCGGGGGGAGCAGGGTGCGCTGCAGGGTGGAGGCGAAAGCGGCGATGGACGCCCGGTCCTTCTCCGCCCTCTCCCGCGCCTCCCGCTCGGCGCGCAGGGTCCGCAGCGCGGACAGGCGCAGTTCCAGCTGGTCCATCACGAGCGCGGCGAGGTCGACGAGCGTGGCGGTGTCGTCCTCGGTGATGACGCGGGGCCTGGTGTCGAGGACGTTGACGGTGCCCAGCCGGTGACCGTCGCCGGTGGTGATCGGCGCGGCGGCGTAGAACCGTATCCCCAACTCGCCCGTGACCAGGGGATGGTGCGCGGCGACGGGGTCGAGGAGGGTGTCGGGGATCACCAGCGCGCCGTCACGCCGGACGGCCGAGGCGCACAGCCCCGGGACCCGGTCGACCTCCTCGATCCCTTTCAGTCCCTCCAGACCGTGCGCGGCCTTGAACCGGACGCGGTCGGTGTCCACGATCGTGACCGTGGCCGCGGGGGCGTCGAGCAGCCGGGCGGCCAACGCGGCCACCCGGTCGAACGCGCCGTCCGGCGGCGTGTCGAGGATGTCGTAACGCCGCACCGCCGCGATCCGCTCCCGCTCCGCCCGGTCGTCCGGTTCCGCCCGGCGGCGCCGGGCGGCCGGAGGGCCGGCCGCCGATGCGTGCTGGGTCAACGGATCCCCCTCTCTCCGCGCCGGAGCGCCGTCCGCCGACCGGAACGGGAGGGCCGGGTCATCGCCCGTCGGCCCCGGAGCCGTCACGGCCCAGGCCGTGCACGGTGGTGAGGTCGGCGAGCCCGGATATCGTGAGGACGGACTCCAGGACGGGCGTCGCGATGAGTTCCAGGCGGTCCGCGTGGGCGAACAGCACGTTCAGCCCCGCGCTGTCGAGGTACTCCACCTCGCTCAGATCGAGGACGAGAGGTCCGGACACGCTGTCGAGAGCCTCGGTGAGGCTGCCGATGTTGCTCATGTCGATCTCGCCGACGGCCGTCAGCAGCTGGGTGCCGTCCGGACGCCTGCCGGGGGTGAGAGTGAGCTGGGTGGTCATCAGGCGATCCTCGTGTGCATGTCGACGGTGGTGCCGGACGGGCCGGGAACGATGGTGACCTGCTGCATCATGGCCCGCATGAGGGCCACGCCACGGCCTCGGTGGGCGTTGAGCTCGGGCTGCGGGGTCTTCCACCGGCCGGTGTCGGCGACGATGAGGTGCAGATCGTCGGCGAACGCCTCGGCGCGCAGCCGGACGGTCTCGCCCGGGGCGTGCCGATGGCCGTGCTCGATGGCGTTGGCGCAGGCCTCCCCGACGGCGACGAGGATGTCCTGCACCTTGTTCGCCGGCAGGTCGCACTGGCCCAGCCAGCTGCGCAGGGCCTTGCGCACGGGCGCGAGCTGCGACGACTCGGCGGGGAAGGTCATGTCCAGCGGGGCCGGGTGGCGGTACAGCAGCAGGGCGACGTCGTCGTCGTACCCGTCCGCGGGCGCCAGCCGGCTCATCACGTAGGTGGCGAGCTCGTCGACGGCCTCCAGACGGCCCTGCTGCACGGCCTCGCTGGCCTGGTTGATGCCGACCTCGAGCGACCGCCGGCGGCGTTCGACGAGACCGTCGGTGTACAGCAGCAGCGTGGCGCGGGCCGGCAGCGTGCACTGGCCCTCCGGGCGCACCCGGCCGGGCCGTACGGCGAGCGGCAGCGACCGCCCGTCGTCCAGCAGCTGTTTGGAGCCGTCGGGCCGGACGAGGATGCCCGGCGGATGCCCGGCACTGGAGTAGGTCAGCTCCCCGGTCTCGGGGTTGAGGACGCCGCAGAAGACGGTGGTGCAGACGGCTCCGGGGATGCCGGCGGCGAAGTGGTCCAGGGCCATCAGCGTCTGGGAGGGACTCGCGTCCTGCAGCAGCAGGGCACGGCAGGCACTGCGGAGCTGCCCCATCACGGTGGCCGCCTCCAGACCGCGTCCGACGCAGTCGCCGACGACGATGCCGATCCGGCCGTCGGGCAGGGTCACCGTGTCGTACCAGTCGCCGCCGACCTCCAGGGGGCGGGTGGCGGGCTCGTAGCGCACGGCGAAGCCCTCGGGGAGCCGGGACGGGCCGAGGATGGCGCGCTGCAGGGCGATCGCCGTCTCGCGCTGCTGGTCGATCTGGTGCGCGCGGACCAGTCCCTGCGCGAGGTGACCGGCCAGCAGTGACAGCAGCAGCTGGTCCTCGTCGGTGAAGGGCCGGTGCTCGCCCAGGTCGAGCCAGAGGGCCAGCGGACCGTCCGGGTGCTCCAGGAGCACACCGGCCCCGGTGGCGTCGGAGACCGGGGTGAGGGACGGCTGCTCGCGCAGGCCCGTCAGCGACGCGCGACGCCCGGCGGGCAGGTCCGCCCAGACCGGCTGCCCGTCGGTGGAGGTCAGCCGCGGTGCGTCGCCCCCGTCGAAGACGGCGGCGAGGACACCGCGGGCGTTCCACAGGTTCCTCAGTTCGCCCAGTGCCCCCGACAGCGCCCCGGACAGGCTGGTGGCCTGGGACAGGGCCGTGCTCAGCGCGGCCCGCGCGGTCTCGCGCTGGACGGCGTAGTGCTCGGCGGTGACGTCGCGGAAGGTGCCCACGGTGACCCGGCGGCCGGTGACGGGGTCCTCGGCGTCGTTGAACGCGGCCGTCACCCACAGCCGGTGCCCGTCCTGGTGGGTGACCGGGATGGTGTACGAGCCCTGGGGGCGGTCGAGGAGCAGGGCGAAGGCCTCACTGACCTGCCGGTACGCCTCGGCGTCCGACTCGGGGTCCGGCCACCACGGGTGGACCGGCTGGTAGGGCAGCCCCTCCGGGCCGTAGCCGAGGGTTTCGGTGAACGCGGCGTTGATCTCGATGACGGCGCCGTTCTCGTCGCAGACGAAGAACGCCTCCTGCAGGGAGTCGATGAGCGCGGTCCGCCAGCGGGCGTGGTGGCTGCGCAGCCGCGCCATCTCGACGTTGGCGCGGACCCGGGCGAGGAGCTCGGCGGCGGCGAACGGCTTGACGAGGTAGTCGTCGGCGCCGGCCTGCAGACCCTCGATGGACGCCTCCTGCCCGGCGCGGGCCGACAGCAGGATGACGGGCACGAAGACGGTGCGCGGGTCGTTGCGCAGCGCCGCCACCATCTGCAGCCCGTCGAGGCGCGGCATCATCACGTCGCTGACCACCAGGTCCGGCGGGTCGCGCCGGATGGCGTCCAGCGCCTCCGCGCCGTCGGTGACCGAGGTGACGTCGTAACCGGCGCCCGTGAGGATGCGGGTGAGGTACTCCCGCATGTCGGTGTTGTCGTCGGCCACCAGCACCCGCGCCCGGACCGCCGGCCCGGGGGTCTCGAGCGCGGAGCCGCCCGCCTCGGCCGGCGCGGCGGCCGGCGACAGGAGAGCCGCCGCGTCCTCGGCCTTCTCCGCCCTCTCGGCGTTCCCCGTCGCCCCGTCGCTCTCCGCGCCGCCCGCCCCAGTGGTCGCGGTGGTACCGGTGGTCCCGGTGGTCCCGGCGGTCAGGAACGGGAAGGTGCCCGCGCCGGTGTCCGCCGCCGACGCGCCCGTACCGGCGCCGGCCCCCCGGTCGTCGGGCAGCCAGCGCAGGGCTTCCTGTACGTAGGGCTCGGCCGCGGAGGCCGCGACGGTGCCCGGGGACACCACCGACTCGGCGGGCAGGTGGGCGGCGCCGAAGGGCAGCCGGACGGTGAAGGACGTGCCCTCGCCCTCGACGCTGTCCGCGGTGATCGTGCCACCGTGCAGGCCGACCAGTTCCCGGACCAGGGCCAGCCCGATCCCGCTGCCCTCGTTGGAGCGGGAGCGGGCGTGCTCGATGCGGTGGAACCGCTCGAACAGCCGGGGGATCTCCGCCTCGGGCACACCGATGCCGGTGTCGGCCACGGTGACCACGGCCCGGCCGTCCTCGGCACCCACCGTGACGCGGATCGAGCCGTCGAAGGTGAACTTCAGCGCGTTGCTGAGCAGGTTGAGCACCACCTTCTCCCACATGCCGCGGTCGATGTGGACCGGCTCGTCGAGCGGCGGACAGTCGACGTGGAAGGCGAGCCCGGCCCGGTCGATCGCGCTGCGGAAGACGCTGGCCAGCTCGGCGGTGACCGCGGCCAGGTCGACCGGCTCGAAGCCCGCCTGCATCCGGCCGGCCTCGATGCGGGAGAAGTCCAGGAGCGTGTTGACCAGCTTGCCCAGCCGCAGCCCGTTGCGGTGGATGAGCTCCAGCTCCTGCCGCACCTGCGGGTCCGCCCCGGCGAGCCGGGTGCGCAGCTCCTCCACCGGCCCCATGATCAGGGTCAGCGGCGTACGGAACTCATGGCTGATGTTGGAGAAGAAGGTGGTCTTGGCCCGGTCCAGCTCGGCCAGCTCCTCCGCACGGCGCTGCTGGGCCTCGTAGGAGCGGGCGCTGCCGATGCCGGACGCGATGTGCCCGGCCGTCAGCTCGATGAAGCCGCGGTACCCCTGGTCCAGCGCGCGGTACCGGTTCAGCCCCGCCACCAGGAAGCCGTACGGGGCGCTGCCCTGCTGCAGCAGCGGCACCACCAGCGCGTGCAGGGGCGGCTCGGACCAGTCGCCCCGGGGCAGTTCGCCGAAGGCCGCGTCGGTGAGCGGTACGAGCATCGCCTCGCCGCGCGCCAGGGCCGCCGCCGGCCACAGCGCGTCGGGGGAGTCGACCGGCACGAGCGCCGGGGCGGCCGGATGACCGGCGGGCACGCCGGTGGCGCCGACGAGCTGAGCGGCACCGCCGTCGCCGTCGGCGTCATTGAAGAGATAGGTCAGCGTGAAGGGCAGGTCCCGCCGGTTCCGGGAGAGCTGCCGGTCGGCGAACGACAGCACCTCCTGCTCGGTGCGGACCACGCTCGGGTCGGAGCCCAGGTGCCGCAGCGTGGCCATCCGGCGCTCGCCGATGACCCGTTCGGTCTCCTCGCTGACCACGCACAGCATGCCGACCACGGCGTCGGAGTCGTCGCGCAGCGGGCTGTAGGAGAACGTGTGGTAGCTCTCCTCCGGGTAGCCGGACCGCTCGACGAACAGCAGCAGCCCCTCGTCCCACGTGGCCTCCTCGGTGCGGAGCACCGTGTCTATCCGCGGGCCGATGTCGCCCCAGATCTCCGCCCACACCTCGCTCGCCGGCCGGCCCAGCGCCCACGGGTACTTCCGGCCCAGCGTGTCACGGCGGTAGGCGGCGTTGCAGAAGAAGGTCAGCTCCGGCCCGTACGCCATCCACATGGGGAAACGGGACGACAGCAGGATGCTCACGGCCGTCTGGAGGCTCTGCGGCCATGTCTCGGGCCGGCCGAGCGGGGTGGCCGCCCAGTCCACCTCGGCGAGATCCCGGCCGACCTCGCGATCGGCGTCGAACACGCCGTACCCGGCTGCCGCGGGCACCTCGTGCCCAGCGTCGTCGTAACGCGCCACGCCACACCCTTCCGCTCGTGACGGGCCACCCCCCGCGGGCCGTCACCCGTGCCGATCACGCACGTGGGCAGCGCGGCAGGCCGGTGAGCATCGGCACGCTTCTTCGGGCGACCCGTGTGCGGTTCCTGCGAGTACGGGCCTCCCGCTGAGTCCCGGTGCTGCTCTATGCGAGCTGTTGCGACTTCGTAGGATAAGCCAACCACTCGGGAATTCCGCAGGCAGGGCATGAGGCCGGAGCCGCGCAGTGGGAACGGGGAGGAGGGGGAGGAGAGCGCGTGCGGCACGTTCCGCTCCGTCACGAACCGCACACACGGCACACCCGCCGCATACTTGCAGCACACCCGCCGCGTACACACAGCACACCTGCCGCACGACACAGCACACCCGCCGCACAGGAGACACGGTGACCGACATAGAGGGCACTCTGGCCATCACCCGACAGCACCATCCCGCGGGGCCGGTCGTGCTGAGCGTGGCCGGGGAGCTGGACCACTACACCGCCCCCAGCCTCACCCAGGCCGTCGGAGAGGTCCCGTTCGGCCCGGACACGGACGTCGTCCTCGACCTGTCGGGTATGGAGTACTGCGACTCCACGGGCCTGACCGTCATCATCACGGCCTACCACCGCGCCGAGTCCGCGGGCTCGTCCTTCGCGGTCGCGGGCCTCCTGCCGGCCATGGACCGGGTCTTCCGCGTGGTGGGGCTGGACCAGGTGTTCACGCTGTTCGGCAGTGCGGAGGAAGCGGTCGAGGCATTGACGGGGTGAGCGCTCGCCCGAGTGGGTGCTTTCGACCCGCCCGCCCCGCGACCGCTTGCGCGGGCCGGGCATCGGCCGTCGCGGTGATGTCCGGTCCATGACGGAGTGTGGGTGATCCCGACGGGGCAGCCAGGGGCGTGTGGTCGACTACACGCCGCCTGACGAGCGGTGTTCGCAGCGGGTCGTCATCCGGCCCGTCCGGTCCGGAACAGCACGGGGTCCCGCAGTACGGTTCGGGCGCCGTCGAAGTCGGCGAGCCGGGCGGCGACCGTCGCCACCGCGAGGTGCTGCGGCAGCGCGGCGGAGAACTTCAGTCCGTGCACCGCGCGGTGATCGACGTCCGGAAGAACGAGGGCGGCGCTCTCGTCGGCAGCGGAGTCCCGCGCCGCACGCCACATGTCGTACGTCAGATCCTCGCGCAGACGCAGACAGCAGTCCGTCGGCCGCTGCACCGGGTCGGTGACCGCCGGCAGCGCCGCGGCCAGCGTCGCATTGGCGCGGTGACCGGCCCAGGTCCACCAGCGCACGTCGTCGCCGACCCGGGAGATCAGCGTCCCGCCGGGCCGGACCATGTCCGGTGCATCGCCCTCCCGCCACCCGGCCAGGCACGCCTCCGCGCGGCGGGTCAGCGACACCGGAGGGTCGGCACCGAGCAGCACCTCACGCATCGCACGCGTCAGGGCGTACGACAGACCGAGTACAGACCCACTGGTCCACTTGGCGATGCCGCCGCTGTCGGCCGGCTCGACGAAGACGCGTCGGCGTGTCCAGTCGATGTACGTGACCTGCCAGCTGCGACCGGCGAGCAGCAGCCGCCGGGGTCCCGCCCGCTCCTCGGTCAGGACGGAAGGGTCCGTCTGACCGATCTCCGTGCGCCCGGCGAACACGGTGAACTGCGGAGGAGCCGTGAAGGAGGCGGTCAGCTCGATGAAGTGACGGCGGCCGAAACGGCGCTCGGCCTCGGGGCCGATGAACAGCATGCCGCCGTCCTCGTCGAGGAAGCCCTCGTCCAGCAGATGGCGCAGTACGGGAGCGGCCGTGCGGTCGAAGGGTGCCAGGCCGTTCCACGTGCCCGGCCACACCTGATCGCCGAGCTTGTGCTGCTGCAAGGTGGCGGCGAGCAGTTGCTGAGCCACCAGGTGACGCGGTTCCGGTGGCGCCGTCACCGGTTCCACCCAGCCTCGCCCCCAGAGCAGCAGCAATCCGGCCGCCTGCAGCAGGGCGTCCTTGCCGGTGGCGAGAAACAGACAGTTGCGGATACTGCCCGGCCGCCTGCCCGTCCGCCCGATGCGCTGGAGGAAGGAGGCCACGGTGCGTGGCGAGTCGATCTGGATGACACGGTCCAGGTCGCCCACGTCGATACCCAGTTCCAGGGTGGATGTCGAGACGATGACACAGTCACGCGCCTCGGCGAACGCCTGCTCGGAGCGGGCCCGTTCCTCGGCCGACAGCGAGGCATGCGAGAGGAACACGGACACCTCGCGGGCCCGCAACGCCGCACCCAGCTCCTCCACCTGGCGCCGCGACTCGCAGAACACCAGCCGTTTCTCGCCCCGGTGCAGAGCGGCGATGACCTTGGCGGCGTTGTCGAGGGAACCGACGTAGTCCAGCTCCACTTCACCGGGAGGGGGTCCACCCGGCTTACCAGACGCTGCTGGGGTGTGCTCCGGGGCGATGACCTGTCCGGGCCGCACCCCCGCTCCGGATCCCTGGAGCCAAGTGAGCAACTGCCGCGGGTTGCCGACGGTCGCCGACAGCCCGATGCGCTGCAGGGGGCGGCCCGCGATCCGCTGCAGCCGCTCCAGCACGGCGAGCAGATGCCAGCCCCGGTCGTCACCGGCGAAGGCGTGCACCTCGTCCACCACGACCGCCCGGACGCTCCCCAGCAGACGGCCGTGGTCGGTTTTCACGCCGATGAGCATGGACTCCAGCGACTCGGGCGTGGTGAGCAGGATGTCCGGCGGGTCGGTACGGATGCGCCGCCGCTGTGACTGCCGAATGTCCCCGTGCCAGAGGGCGGCGCGGCGCCCGAGCCACTGCGCGTAGCCGTCGATACGCGTCACCAGGTTGTTGAGCAGTGCTTTGAGAGGGCACAGGTACAGCACCGACGTACCGGACCAGCGCTGTTCCGACATGGCCGACAGCAGCGGCAGGCAGGCGGCCTCCGTCTTGCCGCCAGCGGTCGGGGCGAGCAGTATGGCGTCCTCACCGTCCATCAACGGGTCGATCGCGGCCCGTTGCAGGGGACGCAGATCGGGCCAGCCCAGGGTGTTCACCACGTGGTGCAGCACGACCGGGTCGAGCCGGCCGACAGGGTCACCCATCACATGCGCCCCTCACAGGTCCAGCTCGATGTCGCCCGCCGAAGCCGCGGGGCCGGCCGCCAGATTCCTCTCGACGTCCGTCAGTTCGCTTCCGGTGACCGTCAGCCGGTAGTGCCGTCGGGGGTCGAAGTCCTCGAACTGGTCGATACGGTCCAGGACATCACCGACGAGTTTCTTCAGGAAGAGCCGGGGAGCCACCCCCACCCTGCCGCCGAGTGCACCACCGACGGCCGTGGCGAGGTCGGAGACGTAGGCATCGTCCGCGAGGGCGGTGATGCGCTCCGGTGCGTCGGCACCGGCCGCGTACAGATCGCGGATGGTCACTCCCAGGGCCACCAGCGATTCCTCGGTGAACCCCGGCAGTCGCAACTGCACAGCGCGCGGGTTGTCGAACCGGGGATCGGCGGTGAAATCGGTGGCGAGCCGCTGGGCGAGAGGAGCGAGCCGCTGGACGCCCTGCGGTCCGTCGTAGAAGGCGGGGGTGCCGGTGATGACCAGGTAGAGGCCGGGGAAGCGGCCCGAGTGGACTTCGTCGATGAGCTGCCGCAACGCGTTGAGCGCCTTGTCCCGGGCATCCGACCGGACGCGCTGCAGTGTCTCCACCTCGTCGAGGACGACGAAGAGCCCCCGGTGTCCGGAGTCCCGCAGCACCGTCAGCAGCCCCTGGAGGAAGCCGAACGCTCCGAAGTGGTCCAGATCACCGCGGACCCCGGCGGAGCGGCGCGCAGCCGCGGCGACGTGGGGCTGGCCGCCGAGCCAGGCCAGGACGGCCGCTGCGGTGGCCTCGTCGCCCTGGGCGAGCGCGGAGCGGTAGCCGCGCAGGGCGGTGGCGAAGGACGGGGCGTGCCGTGACACCTCGGTGAGCCGGGCGGTGAGCAGCCGGTCCACTTCTTCCGCGAGGTCCTCCTCGCCCGCGCCGGCGGCGAGGGCATCTTCCTCCAGCGCGTAGAACCAGGCGTCCACGACGGGCCTGAGTGCGCTCGGCGGGAAGCTCGCGGTGGCGAGCCGCTCGGTGAGCCGCCGGTAGACGGTCTCCAGCCGGTGCAGGGGCGTCTCCGTCTCCGAAATCTGGATCTCGGCGACGGCCATGCCCAGCCGCTTGGCCCGTTCCGCCAGCCAGCGGGTGAAGAACGTCTTGCCCGACCCGTACTCACCGCGGACCGCTTTGAAGACCGACCCTCCCGAGGCGACCGCCGCCAGTTCGGCGTCGAGCGCGGACTCGAACCGGTCCAGGCCGGTCGCCAGCAGGTCGAGGCCGCTCTCCGGTACGGCGCCGCGCCGCAGCGCGTCGACGACCGCGCGTCGACGGGCGGCGGAGGCGGGAGAGGCCGGTGAAGGACTGGTCGTACTCACCCCATCAGTCTCTCACTGCACAAGTGTCCGAAGACCGGCCTGCTCACGGCAGCGACGGGCCAACGCATGCATGGCATACACCTGTTGTGTGGAACACTCGGCGCCGTGTTGCTGACCTACGTCGATGAGTCGTACGACCGGGACCGCTACTGGATGGTCGCCCTCGTCGTCGCCGAACGGCATCTCCGACCGCTGCACCTGGCCCTCGACTCGGTCGTCCGCAAGGCCGCGGACAGCTACCCGGTCGAGGCCGACGCCGAGCTGCACGGTCACGCGCTGGTGCACGCACGGGACGACTGGCGGCGCATGGGCGAGAAGGGCAGCAACATGATCCGTGCCCGGATAGGCGTGTACGCGGACGCCATGAAGGCGATCGCCGCACACGATGTAGGCGTGCTCGTTCGCGGGCTGGACCTGCGGGCGCACCGCTCCTCACCGCCGACGGAGCGGGACGCCGACGCATCGCCCCACCGGATCGTCCTGCGGCATCTGCTGGAGCAGATCTGCGACCACGTGCAGGCCCGTGACGAGCTGGCCCTGGTGATCGCCGACGAGATCGACGGCGCCGATGACCACCGGCGGCACTTCCGCGACTACCAGATCGAGGGAACGGGCGGCAGCCTCAGCAGCACGCTGCCCTGTCTCGTCGACACCATCCACTTCGCGCCGTCGAAGTCGAGCCGTCTGCTGCAGGCCGCGGACCTGATCGCCTATCTGCACCGCCGGCTGGTCAGCGGCCAGGACGGCGACCCACGGGCCCGCAGGGCCAACGAGAAGCTGTGGTCGTTCGTGGCGCCGAGCGTCGTCCACCAGCACTGCTTCGTTCCGGAGCACCCACTGCACGACGGCTGACGCCGCTGCCGGGCGATACGAGGCAGCACAAAGGCCCCGCATATTCACCCTGCGGGGCCTGAGGCGAACCGGGCGTCCGTTGCTTGTATGACGTCCCTGCCGCCGAGGCTAGCACGGCATCCCGGCGAGCGGGATGCCGTGCACCGGGTCCGTACGCCCGTCAGGCGAGCCCGAACTGCTCCCGCAACAGTCCCGCGTGCAGACGCACCGTACGGCCGTCCGGCAGCGTCTCAAGGACCTGTACGCCGTCGTAGTTGAGGAGCTGACGCAGTACGGCGGCGAAGCCGTCCGCCCGGCCCGTCGGGTGCCCGACGCGCTGGGCGAGCGCCGTCACGGGCAGGGTTCCGCCCGCGTCGATGAGGGCGGCGACCGCCGCCTGGAACTTGGCCATCTCCCGTTCCTGAGGTCTGCGGGCCAGGAGCTCGGCCTGGCTGCGCAACGCATCGGAGGCGAAGAGCTGCGTGACGAGGGCATCCGCAGCGGAACGGGTCTGGTCCGCCGCTGCCCGAGCTTCCGCTTCCCGAGACGGTTCCGGCGCAGCGGGGGACGTCGGCACCTCGGCCATGTCGAACAGGGAGTCATGCGTCTCGGCCAGTTCGGCCAGCTGGGCCTGCGTCTTCGACGGCTTGGACCGGGTCTGCTTCTTCGGCGGCGCCGACGGTGCCGCCTCCTGCCGTTCCACGGCGGCCACCGGCGCCGGCCCGTCCAGCTGCCACCATCTCGGCTGCTGATCGCCCAGCTCCCGCCAGTCCCGCGGAGGTGTCGCACCGAACCGCAGAAAGGCAAGGACGGGAATGGCGAACTCGGCGGGGGACGCCCCACCGTGATACCCCGCCTTGAGAGCCGTATAGCGCGAGTCGGCGTCCCACAGGGCGACGATCGACGCACCGGACTCCGGCCACACCACCCGGGGACCGCTGAGCTCGATCTCGGCGTCGGCCAGGGACCCGCCGGGCGTGCGGTGGCGCGCGGACCCGGGGGAGGCGGCCTCGACCTTGGTGCCGTGCCGGTCCACCACATGCCCGTGGTCACTGGTGACGAGTACCGCCATGCCCTGAGCGGCGGCGACTCGCAGCAGGTCGGACAGGCCCGGGATGTGATGCGGACGCCAGGAGCCGTCACCGAGCTTCTGCTCCTTGCCCAGCCGGTCGTCGATGGCGTTGAGAACCACCGCGACATGGGTGCGCCCGTCGGTGAGGGCCTCGGTGAGGGCTGGGCCGAAGGTGTCCCCGGCGGTGTCGGCACGCAGGTCGTCCTTGTGGAACACCGCCGCCGGAGCCCCGCCCCACAACTTGAGCGTGGGGAACAGCCGCTTCTCGTCGGCCTGGGAGCCCTTCATCAACGTGCCCGTCAGCAGCGAGGTGCGGGAGACGGCGGTGAGCGTCGGCAGGGCGGCAGCCATGGCGCGGCGCCGCGGCGGCCCGTCGTCCTTCACCGGATCGAACTCCGCCCAGGAGCCCCGCAGCTCCTCGGCCAGCTCGGTGGCGATGGCCGCGCTCATCCCGTCCAGTACGAGGAGCAGGACGCGCCGGGACTCCCCGCCCCGCACCACGGGCTTCACGACCCGTTCGAGGAAGTTCTCCACCGTGAGCATGGAGCCCGGCGCCTGACCGGCCGCCGTGGACGTGGCCAGGGTGCGGGCGAAGTGCCGGTCGATCCCGTGCCGCCGTTCCCGGACCCGCACGGCGAGCGCGTCGTACGCCGCCTTGAGTACGGGCTCGGGGTCGCCGCCCGCCTCGATGTGCTCCAGGGCCTGATCCACCCAGCCGGTCTCGGCGACGTGGCGCTGTATGCCGGCGGCCACCGTCGGGCAGTCGACGACCGGGTCGGCGGCCAGCCAGCGGGTCAGCCGCCAGGCCATCAGGACTCGCCCGATGCGGACGCGGATGTCCGGCTCGTCGGCACGCCGGTGACCGCGCAAGGCATCCACGGCCCCGGTGGTCGTGTCGGCCTCGCCGGACCGCAGCGCGTGCCCCACGGCGGTGAAGCTCGCCTCCAGACCCGCGGGCAGCAGTGGGCTGGTCCGCGCCGCCGTCTCCGCACCGAACTGCCGCACCAGGGCGGAGGCCCGCTCCAGCACGGTGTCACTGAGGCGCCGTGCCTCGCGAGCCTCGTCGGCCGCAACACCCGCGCCACGCGCCGCGGTGGCCAGCAGAGCGGACACGTACTCCTCGCAGGCCCGCCCGAACGACGACGCCAGGGCGTCGAACTCCTCGCCCGTCGCGGGCAGGTGCTCCCCGAACCAGCGCTCCGCCCGGCCCCGAGCCCGGTAGGTGTCGGCATCGGCAGGCGCGTGCTGCCACAACGTGGCGCACACCAGCCCGTAGGCGACCGCGTCGGGGCCGTGCTCGGCGTCGACGAGGGCGAGGAGCGCCCGTCCGGCGAGTCCCGCCTGGTCCTGTTCGCCGAGGAACGCAGCGATGCCCCGCCGTTCGGGGCCGCGCAGCGCGAGCAGCCGCTCCGGTCCGCCCGGGGTCAGGGACCAGGCGAGCAGCGAGTGGACGTCGAGCGCACCGCCCGGCCGGGGGACCGGCGACAGATCGGCGTCGGTCGCGTACGCCCCGAGCCGCAGCCGCCGCTGGGCCAGCGCGGACAGGGCCGTGAGCCGGGAGAGCACGGTGCCCGACACCGGAGGCCAGCCGCCGGGCGGTGTGGCGTCGAGCAGGGCTTCGGCGGCCCAGCCCGCGGCCCTGAGCCGGGGGTCGACCTGCCCGGCGCCGAACGCCTCGCGCACCACGTCCCAGCTGTCGACGGTGTCGATGCGCTGCTTGTGGGCACGGGCCAGGATCGCCGGGTCGAGCTCGCTCTGCTCCCGGTCGGTGAGCACCACCAGCACGCGCGGTCCGGCGGGACCGTCGACTCCGCTCCCGTCCGTTCTCCCTTTCGTGAGCAGATGCTCCAGGACCAGTTCGTGCACGGCGAGCGGCGACGGCGCCGCCGCGACACGGGCGGTGTACCCGTCGCCCCACACGGGCTCGGCCGGCCCGTCCCAGACGGGCGCGGACCGCAGCAGGACCACGCGCCGCCGGTCCTCGCCGCTCAGCGAGGCGGCGAGCGATGTCTGCGACGACAGGTACTGGGTGACGGTCGCCGGGTTCAGCGGTACGGCGAGCCCGGCGGACGCGGTGGCGTCGGCAGTGGTGACGGTGCTCATCGCTCGACGACCCGCCAGGTGATCTCGATGGTGGCGCCCGGGTCACGGTTCACCAGCTCGGCCAGCTCCGCCTGGAGCTCGGCCGCGGCACGCGCCGCCGTCGTACGCCCCCCTCCGGACGTGCGGACCGGGCGGCTTCCACCGCCGCCACCGCTCCCGGACCCGGCGGGCGCGGGCGGAAGGGTGGTAGGCACCGGCGGATGGCTGGAGTTCCCGCTCAGCGACACCTCACCCGCGCTCGGCCGGGCGGGCTCGGGCGGCGGAGTGGTGGAGGTGGCAGCGGCCCGGTTGCGCTTCACCAGCGCGAGGACCTCCCGCTCGGTACGGGACAGCGCCTCGACCAGGTTGCTGGTCTGCTGGTCGCTCCGGGCGACGTTGCGCAGCGAGTCCAGCAGCGCCAGCCCTTCCGGCCCCTCGTTGAGGGCGAGTTCGAGAGTCGTCCAGGAGGCGTCGTTCAGCGCCTGCGCCACCTTCCGTGCCTGGACGACCGAGGCGCCGTACCGTTCGGCACCGACCTGGCCGAGGTCGAACGACGCCAGCGCCTCCACGGTCTTCTTCGCCCCGGCGGCGCCCTGTCCCGCCGTACGGACGAGGGCTCCCAGCAGGTCGGCGGACCGCCGGGCGAGGGCCAGCCGACCCGTCTCGTCGGTCTCGTCAAGCTGGAGGAACCCGGTGTGCGTCTCCAGCTGCCGCACCAGGTCGGCGGCAGCCTCCTGATGGGTACGGGCCAGCTCGGTGATCCGGCGCGCGAACTGGTTGACGATCCGGCCACGGCGCAGCGAGGGAGCCGTCTCACCGAAGATCGCGGCGAAGCGCTGCCGCGCGGTGTCCCAGTCCTCCCCGGAGGGCAGCGGCTGGCTGCGCAGCGCGTCCCCCTCCTTCATCTGCGAGAGTTCCGGAGCGGGGTCGAGGGGCATGCCGCCGCGCACCCACACCCGGTCGTCCATCTCGGCGAACGAGGCGACGACGAGCCGGGCGAGGAAGTCCGGCAGCCCGCGGGGGCTGGGCTCGTCCGTCCAGTCGGTCAGTGTGATGAGGCTCAGGTCACCGGTGGCGCCGCGGTCCCGGGCGAGCTTGCGGAAGTGGTCGGCCCAGTACGGCGACAGCTCGAAGTACGCCTCCTTCTGCTGCCCCAGCCGCAGCGGCCCGACGATGCGCTGCATCAGCTTCCTGTCCCCACTCGGCACCTCGGCGCGTCCGTCGCGTGCCTCGGCGGCGGCCCGCACATGACCGAACACCTTGCGGGCGTCGGCCGACTTCACGGTGATGCCGGTCCCGTCGGGGTCGAGGTCGGGGTGGTCGGGGTACTGGGAGGCGAGCAGCTTGCCCGCGATGTGCCGCAGCCCGTCGTGCAGCGACTGCCCGATGGAGAAGTGGAGCCCGCCGACCTCACGCAGCGACTGGAGATGGTCGGAGAAGTCGAGCTGCACGTCGGCGGCCTTCTTCTCGGCGAGGCCGTACGCCTGCTTGAAGGCGGCCCTGATGTTCTTGAGCAGCGACTCCCGCTGGGTCTCCAGCAGCCCCTTGGCTCGGGCCCGGTTGTCGGCGTTGAGATGGGCCGCGTACTGGCCGCTGAAGCGCTGGTCGTCGGCGAGTGCCTTGTCGATGACCACGAGCCGCCGGAAGTCGGCGTACCGCTGGGCGGACAGATGAGCGGGCAGCCAGGCGACGGTCCGGGTCCGCTCGCCCTGCTGTCTCTCCCGCAGCCGCTGCATCCGGCCGGCGTCCTCACGGGCGCCCCACTCGCTGTCGTCGAAGGGCAGGTCGATGACGATCCGCCACAGCCCCTCCTCCTGCGGCACCAAGTCATGGTCGGGCAGCTCGTCCTCGTCGGCGACGTTCCCGAACACGACCTCGGCGCTGCGCTCGGTGCCGCGCCACACGAAGTCCAGCCGGTCGGTGAGCTGCCCCTGCCTCAGGTCCAGCTCCTCGGTGAGCAGCCGTTTGGCGAGCGCCTCTCGGTTCGCCGGGTTGTCGTTGACCTGCGCGTTGGCGATGACCGAGTCGACGTCCACGCCGGACAGTTCGAGCCGTACGCCCGGGTTGGCGTCGGTGCCGGTCTCCTTGATCTCGGGGAACCGCCCCGCCCACTCGGCGATCTTGTTCTTCAGGATGCCGTACTCGCGCCCGGGGATCGGGGCGACGACGGACCCGTAGTTGAGCGCGGACAGCCGCCGGATGGTGAGATCCGACAGGGCGGGCACGCTCGGCGCCAGCGCGGACAGCAGCAGCGTGCCGATGATGCGGTTGTCCCCGACGAACGTCTTCACTCGCCCCCGCAGATCGGGGTCGGTGATGCTGTCGGGTCCGCGGTGGGTGTACTGCTCGATGTCCTCCTCGGTCACGTTGTACGTGGCGAGCAGGTACGGGCGCAGCTTGGTCCGGTACAGCTTGTCGGCGGCCTCGAACACCACCTTCAGACTGTCGGTGAACGGCTTGTCGCCACCGGAGGTGATCAGCGGATACAGATCACCGACCGGTATCAGGTCACCGAGCCGCAGCTCGTCGCGGTGGTCGGCGAGCAACTGCCCCATCAGCTTCATACCGGTCCGGTTGCGCTGGAGCGCGGACGACACATGGACGAGGGTGTCCATGAAGGCCGGCGAGAAGGGGTACGTCAGCCGGAAGCTGGCCTCGTCCGCCCCGATCCCGTCGGTGCCCCGGTCGGACCCGAGCAGCGTGTCCCACACCTCCTGGCGCACCTTGCGGGTCTTCAGGAACTCCGCCTCGATCAGCGCGGCGGCCTCGGTGCTCTTGGGCTGGAGCAGCCGCGCCCGCGCGATCTGCGGCAGGTTGCGGTCCTCCAGCGTGATCTTGTCGAAGCGCCCGGACGCCTGGTTGAGCGTGTCCTGGATCGACGCCTCGGCCGCCCCCGACAGCTCCTCGCCCACCAGCTCCCGCAGGTCACGCTGGCGGGCGATGAAGGACACGACCGGGATGGCCCGCCGCGCGTCGGCACCCTCCACGAAGTTCGTGATCTTCCCGGCCTCCCGCCCCACGAACTTCTGGTCGTGGATGAGGGTGGCGAGCCACAGGATCAGCTCGTCGAGGAAGAGGATCAGCCCGTCGTACCCGAGCTCCTTCGCATGCGCGGCGATCACGGACAGCCCCGCGTCGAGCGAGATGAACCCGTGCTCGTTCTCGGCGGCGTTCTTCGTGAAACCCGGCAGCAGATTCGTACTCGCATCCTGCACCAGCCGTGCCCGCAGCTCGGCGGGCGTAAAGGGGCTGACGAGGTTGAGGGCGTGCCCGGACTCGTGGATCTCCTCGGCGGCCAGCGCGATGTCGAGGAGCT
Source organism: Streptomyces ruber (assembly GCF_014648075.1). Classification (GTDB taxonomy): domain Bacteria; phylum Actinomycetota; class Actinomycetes; order Streptomycetales; family Streptomycetaceae; genus Streptomyces; species Streptomyces ruber. Next base: position 264,906 of record NZ_BMQK01000002.1, read on the forward strand.
CGGGCGTCCAGGCGAACGACTCGCCCCACTCGTCGTCATCGTCCCCGGCGTCCGCGCCGTCCGGCGAGGTGAGCCCCTCGATGATGAACCGGTCGCCGTGCCGGGCCCGCAGCGCCCGGATGTCCTCGAACAGCGCGTCGGTCCGGTACACCTGCGGCGTGGGCGCGTCAGGGTGCAACTTCTTGACGTGGCTGACGTACCCGCCGAGGACCCGCTGCTCCATCGCCTTGGCACCGAGCATGTGGTACGGCACCAGGAGGAATCGTTTCCCCTCGGCACCGAGCCACTCGTGCTTGGCCAGCAGCGGATCGAACTCCCCGCGCCGCCGCGCGGCAGGGCTGCCGCTGAGCAGCGCGTGCAGCACGGCCATGAAGTGCGACTTACCGGAACCGAACGAGCCGTGCAGATAGGCGGCCTTGGACGTGTGTCCGTCGAGCGCGGCCCTGATCAGCCCGAGCGCCTCGTCGAAGTTCTCCAGCAGCCGTTCGGTGACCACGTAGTCCTTGAGCGCGTGCTCGGCGCCCTCGGGAGTGGTCGCCTCGGACAGCTGGAGCACGAAGTCCGAGGTCGATATGGACTCCTTGATGTCGATGACATCGCGGAGAAGAGGTGGCTGCTGGGCCTGTGCCATCGCGGGTCTCGCTTCCCCCCGGCCGTCGGGGCACGTCGGTGCTGCGGCCGTGTCGCTCGCTGTCGTTCGTTCGTTTCTGATTGAACCTCAGAACATTGTCCGACAAGGTTGCGTCACTTGGGGCGGGTGGTCCGCGTGACGTCCAGGAGGTCGCTCACGAGGCGCTCACTGAGCCAAAGCAGAAGGGGCGGTCCTCGGTGATGTGATCGCTGGGCAGCAGGGCGCTGCCCAGCAAGCCGGACACGTCGACACCGGACGGGTGGACAAGCTCACGAAGCCTCTGGTGGAGACGGATTTCTTGGTCTAAAACCCATCTATCGGGAGCATCACTTGCCTGTCATTCCAACTGGCATGTTCAGTCGCCAAATTGGACAAGGCTCACTCGCTGGACATATCCGTGAGCACGAGCGGTGTACTTGGCAACGACCGGTCACTGGCTGACGATTACGAGATGGACAGGCGGGTTCTCAGGTGGGCTGGCGTACTGATGGTGGGGGGAGCGTCTGCAGGGCTTGCGGCGTATGTCGATCATGTCGGGCTAGACGACGCAGACAAGTCCGCCAGTGTATTTGGCGCCTTTGTTGGGCTTATTGGGACATTCGCGCTATTCTGGGACCGGGTGCTCGCGAGACGAGCCACCTCGACTGTCGGCCGCCTCGAAGACTCCGCCGACGCTTTGGCTCAAGCCGTGCGCACCCAGTGGGAAGAAGAATACAAACTGCGTCGTCTCAACGACCCCTACCCCCTGCCGGTCTCATGGCGAGCTGCGGACTTCGATCTAATGGAGGAGTGGTCGCTACTGGAGGCGACGGCGGCGGACTGGCCCAATGGTTCTCGTCGGGATACCCAAGGTTGGGCCACAAGCGCGCCGGAGATCTCAGGGGCGGGTGGCGAAATTTTAAGCATTCTGAACAAGGTACCTACAAAGCGCCTAGTGGTCCTGGGGGAGCCCGGTTCAGGGAAAACGATGTTACTGGTCCGGATGTTGCTGGATTCGTTCGAGCGTCGTCATGCTGGAGAACCCGTCCCAGTTCTCTTTTCGCTAGCTTCATGGAATCCCCTCAAGCAGTCTTTGAGTGAATGGCTGGTTGACCGCTTAACGCAGGACTATGCTGCGCTCCGCAACCCTGCCCCGGGAGTAGTGGCAGATACCAGCTGCGCGCAAGCACTCCTAGATCATCGAATGATCTTCCCCATTTTGGACGGGTTCGATGAGATTCCTGAGCGTGTACGCCCCGTGGCCTTGGGCAGTATCAATGCCGCTCTCTCCCTCGGGCAAGGGGCGGTACTTTCCAGTAGAATCGAAGAGTACCGTACAGCAACCCAAGGATCTGCCAGCGCCGTGCCCGTGAAACTAGCCAGTGCAGCAGCGATCGAGCTGAATTCACTCGATACCGAGGAGTGCATTAATTATCTCTTGCGCGACGCTGGCGGCAGTGGGACCACGGCCGCGTCACGCTGGTCTCCCGTGTTTCATATCATGCGTGGTTGTCCAGATGCGCCAGTGAAGCAGGCGTTACGTACGCCGCTCATGCTTTTTTTAGTGCGGACCATTTACAATCCGAGGCCAGGTGAGAGCACCGGATCACTGCCCGGTCCATCTGAACTGTGTAACCCTTCTCAATTCCCTGATGCTGCCGCGATCGAGCGCCATCTTTTCGACGCCTACATACCTGCCGCGTATCGACACAACCCGGAATCCCGGGCGCGGCCGGAGTGGTCAGCAGCGGACGCGGAGCGGTGGTTTAAGTTCTTGGCCGAGCATCTAGAGGAACGATTGAATGGCACGACCGACATTGCTTGGTGGAAGCTGCTGGAGTCAGCCCCCAAGATTCTACCCAATCTAGTAACGGCCCTAATTGGCGGGCTGGCCTGCGGGCTAGGGGCGGGCTTCGGCTCGGGGGTCGGTATTGGCTTTGGTTTGGGGGTTGGAGCTGGCATAATATGTGGCTTTACTGCAGGGCTTCCACTCAGATCGATCGGGAACGTGCGAACTTCTCTGAGTGGGTTTATGGCCGGCCTGGTAGGCGGTCTCCTCGGAGGGCTGGTCGCTGGACTGGTCGGCATGGTGGGCCTGGGGTATGCCGTGGGACCAGCGGGTGGAATCGCAGCAGGGCTGGGAGTCGGTGTAGCTGTGGGCCCGGCAAGCGGTCTGGCTGGCGGTTTCGCTGGGGGACTTGTTGGTGGGGCAATAGCTGGCATGCTTTCCGGAATTGGAATTGGCCTTCCCTCGGGGCTCATGAACGGGCTAGGAGTAGGCTTGGCCGCGGCCGTGACGGTGCATTTCGTTGGGCGAAAAGAGCCAGCACAGAGACTGGATTGGAAGCCCATCGGAGTGGTCGGCGGAGTCACGGTTGGAATGGCGGTGGGAATAGCCTCAGCGTTGGTGGCTGGAATCGGCATAGGATCTTTGGTAGGAATAATCGTAGGGATTGCTAGCGCCCTTGTAGCTGGCCTTGCGGGAGCATCGGCAGATCCCACTGCATACAAAGATCCGCAGGAATCACTGGCCGGTGACAGTCGCACATTCTTCATCTACATGACGGCTACCCTGGCCGCAGTCTGGGCAATATCTACTCTCATAACAGGCATTGCTGTGACCACTGAAAACCAACTTTCGGTTGACTTGGGTAGAATGCTCATTGCCGGTGCGATGCCCGGACTCTCCATCGCTATTGCCGTTAGTGTTGTTCAGGCTTTCACCAAGGCTGTTTGGGGGGCGCACACGATCGCGCGGATTTGGCTGTCGGTGCGGAGGTGCCTCCCCTGGCGACTCATGGAATTCCTGGCAGACGCACACAAGAAGGGTGTTCTACGTCAAGCTGGAGCGAGTTATCAATTTCGGCATGCGGAGCTGCAGCGCCGATTGGCGTCCCGTGATGCATAGCCTTATCTCAGTGAGCCTCAAGAGTTTCCAAGGGAAGACGGGAGCGGAGCAACGGCCCGCCAAGCCGTTTCGGGCTTCCATGGCTTCCCGCACTTGGGCGGGGACAGGAGTGCAGCAGGGAGCGCATCGGCAAGCGCGCCGGGCATGCAAGATCCCGCGACCGTCGGTCAGTTGTCGTCACGCGCATGCCGGTTGCTTCCGAACTGGACAGCGCGCGCCGTTGCACTCCGACGCACCACCCACTGGCCGGAACACAGCTTGTAGACATTTCAACCGGACATCCACCCTGACCTGGTCGGCCAACGACCGTCAGGGGGGATCATGCCATTCGGCAGGGAAGACAGAGCGCGACTTCAGAAGCTGGTGCACCAGCTCGACTGCATCGCCAACGACCTCACCGGGCTCAAGCAGATAACCACCGACCTCACCGCGCTCAAACAGCAGGTCGCCGACCAGCAGCACGCGATCGACGAGGCCCGCCGCGATGCCAACGCGGCCATTAACAACGGCCTCACTGAGATCCGAGCCACCGTCCGCGCCGGCCTCGACCGACCCAACGAGCTCCTCACCGGGCCACTCGTCGCGGTCGACAAAGAGCTGGCAGCCATTCGAACTGGCATCAGCGAGCTGAAGACGCAGGCCGAGTGGACAGGCAAGCACGACCCGGGTGGTTCCGAGGACGAGCCGCCGAACCCGCCCGAGCCTCCGCAGCCGCGGTGCGGGCCGACCGGTCCGCCCGAACCCGACCCGGACATCCTGCGTGCCGCCGCAGGCATCGCCCACGCCACTGTCCAAGCGCAACGTGACACGTGGGCGTTCCTGATCCAGGTCGCCGGCAACGAGACGCACTTCCACATTCCCGGCAAGGTGAAAGACGACGACGGGTTCGTCAAGGTTCGCTTCTCCGGTCCCAGCCTTGTTGCGGCCGTCACCAGCCTGCACCGTGTCGCCCACACCACGGACAACCCCAACACCCGGGCCATTGCCGAACACGTCCGTGACAAGATCACTGCCGCTGTGCGCGAAGTCCTGAACAACCCCCGTAGCGGCAACACGGGCAAGCCGGTCTGCATCGTCATCGACGATCGACCCGCATCCGCGGGATGCGAACCGAAGACCGGCTGCGAGTAACAGCACCGCGTCCCCGCAACCGAGAGCGGGCGCGGGGACGCGCCGGTGGTGCAGGCAGGGACGGCGTACAACTGCGGCTCTCGTGACCGTCATGTCCTCTGCGGTGGTCGGCCGGTACGCATGGGCCATGGTCACTGGGTACGGGGTCAGGGGCCCTGGCAGGTGTCCTCGTCCTGGTGGGCTGTGGCTGTCCAGGTGTAGCCGATATCGAGGTCCGCGCGGCTGCGGGCGTTCGCCTCGGCCACGCGGGCGTGCATCAGCTCCGCTGCGTCGATCGGCCGTACTCGTTCCGGGGCGGCGTCCCATTCCCGGCCGCCGCTGAGGGGGCGCAGCTGGAGGTAGGGACCCTCGTGACCCATGACGACGCCGACGCGGCCGGAGGCGGTATCGCGCACGGCTGCGCCTGGCGGCGGTGGTGCCGGGGTCGGTTCTGCGGGATCGTTCATCGGGTGGCGCCCGCGTCGATGACGGCGGCCAGCGCGACGGCTACAGGGGCGGAGCACACGCCGAGGTGCACGAGGGCGTAACGGGCGCTGGCAGGGGAGCCGCCGCCGTCCCGGTCCTGTTCATCCTGTCGGTCCTGCTCGTCCTGCTGGTCCGGGACGACCTCGGCCCAGGGAGTGCGGACATCCATCGCGGGGAGCTGGATGCTGGCGCGGGTCAGGGCGGCGGCCAGGACGTCTCGAGCCTCGATGGCCTCCTGAACTCGCGAGCGGGAGACGCGGACGGGGCGGGGACGGGTGGCGGTGGCGTCGGCGGGGTGGTCCGGGGTGCGGCGGGGGAGGGACGGCATGGCTTGTTCTCCTTGTGCGTGGCGCCGGTCGGCGCGAGCGGGTGTGCTGGTTTCGCGGTTCTTATGTGGCACCCACCTGGTGTCGATTACCTTGCGTAGTGGGGTCATTACGAGCATGCCGCCGAGTTGTGCCGTGTGAGTCGATGGCGCGTTCTCGTTCCCCGCTGCGCGACGCATGTTCCACAACTTCCACAGTGATCAGTACGGGCGTGCGGGCGCGTGTGTACGTGTACGGGTACGAAGGGAGCGCCATGCCGCAGCGCCGCATCGTCACCGGCCGCAGCCAGGAGCCGCGCCGGCGGTTCGCCGAGGAGTTGCGCGAGCTGCGCACCCAGCGCGGTGACAGCCTGCGCCAGCTCGGTGAGCGACTGGGCTGGGACTGGTCGTTGTTCGGGAAGATGGAGAAGGGGGAGACGCTGGGCGGACCGGAGGTGGTCCAGGCGCTTGATCAGCACTATGGGACGCCGGGGTTGCTGTTGGCGCTTTGGGAGTTGGCGCGGGCGGACCATACGCAGTTCCGGGAGCGGTACCGGCGCTACATGGCGTTGGAAGCAGAGGCGACCAGCTTGTGGCACTTCGCGGTCGGCGTCCTGCCGGGCCTGCTTCAGACGGCGGGGTATGCGCGAGAGCTCCTGGCAGCAGGCGGCCTCAAGGGTGATGAACTTGAGAAGCAGGTCGAGGCGCGCATGGGACGGCGGGAGTTGTTGGAAGGGGACGAAGCGCCGCCCTTTCGTTCCATCCTCTCGGAGGCGGTTCTGCGGTCACCGCTGCGTGACGTGGTCGAGTGGCGCAAGCAACTGGAGCACCTGCTTGAGATGGCAGAGCGACAGGAAGTGACGGTTCACGTACTGCCATTGAGCGTTGGGCCCCACGGCCTGATGAACGCGACCGTGATGTTCCTGCGACTGCTGGACGGCCGTACGGTGGCATACATGGAGAACGGCTACCGGGGCGAACTGATCGAAGAAAACGGCCCAGTTGATCGTTTGCAGCGTGCGTACGATGCAGTGCGCGACCTGGCCATGTCTTCCGCCGAGTCGCGGAAGTTCGTTCTGCGCTTGTTGGAGGAAACACCGTGCGATCCCTCGACCTGACCCTCGCCACCTGGCGCAAGAGCAGCTACAGCAACCAGGACGGTGGTGAGTGCGTCGAGGTTTCCGACGACTTCGCCGGCCTGGTTCCTGTGCGCGACAGCAAGAATCCGCACGGCCCAGTGCTCGCCTTCGCGGCGGACGGATGGACGTCATTCGTTGCCATGGTGAAACAGGCTGAGCTGCGGGGCTGACGGGTAACCGTACGGTTCGCAACTGACGGCCCCATGCACAGCACTACCTGTGTGTGGGGCCGTCGTCGTGAGTCGGACTACTTCTTGCTGGTACGGCGGCCACGCGCCGCGGCGGCGGGACGCCAGGCGCGCAGATCATCGTCCGTGAGGCCGTGCTCGCCCTGGACCATCTGCCGGTCGCCCCTGAAGAACGCAGCGGGGGAGGCGCCGAAGGTGGCGTCGAACTCGTCGTGCCACTGGTCGAGCCAGGGCTGAAGTTCCAGCAGCCCGGCCAGGAAGGGCGTCAGTTCCTCCGTGGTCAGCGACTCGTTCGCGGCGATGTACGCGTCGAGGGCGTACGCCTGCTCCCGGTGGTCCCAGCCGGCCCAGCCGTACAGGTCGGGGGTGGCCACGTTGCTGTTTCCGTAGGAGATGAAGCGCTCCTTCGGCACGTCGAGCTTGCCGCGCGCACGCCAGTAAGAGGGGCGCAGGAAGTCCGCGGAGGTGTACTTCGGCGGTACGGGGATGCTGTCCCGGATCTTCCGCTTGGTCGGCTCGTCCGGAGCGGCGTCTTCCTGCCGCTGGAGGTCCCAGACGTGCTCCCAGTCCGCGCGCTTCTTCAGCCCGGACGGCTTGTAGCGCAGCGCGGCGAGGAACGGCACGTGCTCGTCGGTCATCAGCTCGGCAACGACGGCGGGCAGTTCCTTGCGGGGAGCGTAGATCTTCGCAACGGAGACGAAGTCCTCGTCACGGGAAAGGGCATCGGTAAGCCGAGAAAGGGTGACGAGAGCGGGCATGTCGTTCTCGTCGTACCAATGCTCGCGGCTCTCGATCCGGTCAAGCAGCCAGGACCGGAGGGCCTTCTCCTGGAGCGCGTCCCACCCTTCGGTGGCCCAGCGCCGCTTGTACTCCGGCCGCTCGACCATGCCAATGGCGCGGTTTGACTCGATGGCGTCGATCCGCTTCTGCACGACCTCGCGGTAGGCGGCGGGCCAGTGCGCGGGTATCTCCTTGATGGGCGTGGACCCGTGCCGCTTGAACCACTCGTCGCTGGCCTCACCCGCGGCTACACGCCGCGCTAGTACTATTTCGAACGCGCGCTCTCCGAGAGAAATCTCGGGAATCTCGAGGGAGTAGGGATCATCGGAGACACGGAGATCTTCGGAGCATAGGTTGTAAATCGAGTAGACCTGCCAGTCGAGCTCCTCTTGAAGGGTGATCATGCGGGCGCGGGTGGAGTGCCAAGTCATCTGTGCTTCGCGGAGCACACGGCCGTCGGGCACTGCATCAGCAGTGATAGCAGACGGGCTCACAGTCGCGAGTTTTTGAGCCGCAGCATCCAGAGCAGTGGCGATGGCGGTGGGGTAGGAAGAAGGAAGAGGGAACTCCGCCAATTTGGTCCCGGTGAATTCGTAACTCCATGACCAGGGCTGGTCGGACTGGCCCCCGCCGGACTCCGGGCTACCGCCCTTCTTGTGGCTTACCTGCTTCAGCCAAAACCCGGCAGCCGAGCTATTGAGCAAGCCAAGCAGTCGCAGATACTGTTCCTCACTGGAGCCCGCCTGCAACTTAATCACTGGCGCGGTACGGATGAAGACCTTTTTGTGGCGGTTCAGCGCAAAATGATTGTGAGTAGCCACAAAAGGGAACGCAATCGAGAACCGGGTGTTGTATCGCTTTTTGAAGAACATCGAATACTCGAACCACTCGAGGCCGCGCTCCAGTTGAGTCTTACCGAAAGCGACACGGTCCCGCAGGAAAACTCGAGAAGGCCAGAGTAGCCGCTCCACAGCTTCCGGTGCTACAGCTACCAGATCGTCTTCATCGTACGGCCACAGCGATTGAGTTGAATCGTTGACGAGATAGTCTCGGACTTGTTCACCTTCAACCAGCTGGCGCTGCTGAGGCGTAGGAATGTCGTGGCGACGTAGTGCTCCTGCGCCGATCATGTAGGCACCGTCTTCGCGGGTGACCGCTCCCGCCCCTAGCTCATCTGTGATAGACGCCAGTTCCGCTTTACTGTTAGTAACCAGCTGCTCGACCATCTCTAGGCCGCCATCTGTCAGAATCCACGGCTGCTTGCCGAAGTAACGTGCTCTTTCTAGATCGTCGACTGAAACCCACTGGCTAAACGATCCTGGTTGATCGATTTGCTTCACGATCGCATTCCAGACCAGTCCGTCTTCACCCTTATCGGGAGCGACAGGCTCTCCTTGAACGCTTCGTACTGTCCTCACCGTTGCGACGCGATGCGATCCCCCACGTCGCCTGCCGACAAGGATGACCGTCGGAGTTCCATGTCCGGGAATGTAGGCGCCAGATGTGTCGATGACCTCAGTCAGCTCCACCTCATGCCTGAAGTGCGTTTCAATAAGTGAAGTCCCGAACTCTCGCTTCATGAACGAGTTGGCTGTAATCTGCCCGACCATGCCATACCCGAGTCCGGTTTCGGCATTGCCGATAGTCGCCAACTCAAAGAATCGCTGAGCAAAGGGTACCGAAAGGGCGTAGGATCCTGCGCAGGCGTCGTACAGGTCTCGATAGAGCTGATTGAGCTTCTTGTCTTTAACTGTAATGTATGGTGGATTGCCAACTACAACGTGGTACCTCCCTGGCTGGAGAATGTCCGGGTGTTTGTGTACGTCCTCGGTTTCGTACTTGAATTCGGCGAGCTCGTCTGCGCCCTCTTCCTCCGAATCATCGAACAGGTTCCCCTGCCGATGCCGGTGCTTGATCAACGAGTCACCTACTGCCAAGTGCACAGGCCACTCGTACACCGCCGCCTCCGCCAACGTCCGCACCCGACTCGCAGCCATGGCAGCAACAAGCAACCGGAACCGCGCAATAGCCACAGCGAACGGGTTGATATCCACCCCGTGCACCGAGTCCAACGCCGCCCGCACCCGCTCATGCACATCCCGCCCCGGCTGCCCCTCAGCCCAAAGCCGAACCAGCCGCCGAAACGCCCCCAACACAAAGTGCCCCGACCCGCACGTAGGGTCGATCATCTTCAGGTCCTCGTACCCGAACTCCCGCACCGCCGGAGTCATCGTCCGGTCAAGGATGAACTCCTCCACAAACTCCGGCGTTTGGAGCAGCGCATACGTCTTCCGCGCGGACTCGCTCAGGTCCTGGTACAGGTCACCCAGGAACCGGGTGTCCCAGCCCCGCGTACCGTCGCCGTCCTCCTCCAGCGGGTCGGTGAAGTCGTGGACCAGGACACCGTCCTCGTCCCGCTCCCGCCAGAAGTCGATCAGCTCCCGCGCCCCGTCATGGGACAGCGGTATCTGGTACAGCGGGTTGTGCCGCTGGTCGAACAGCAGCCGGCCCGCCTGCCCGGAGCCCAGGTCGGCGAATGCCTTCTCCAGCCAGCCGCGGTACGTCGGGTCCTCGTCGGTCGCCACGTACTCCTGGTACCGCGCCAGCGCCAGGTCCCGGCGGTCGTCCTCCGGACCCGTCAGGTACGGCTCGGGTATCAGCCGGTTGTCCTCGCAGAACCGGACGAACACCGTGCCCAGCACCCAAGCCACCGCGGCCTGCGTGACGCGCTCGTTCAGCCACGAGTTCCACGTCGCCGCCGTACGGCCCAGCTTGCGGGCCTGGTCGTACTCGCCCTTCAGGCGGACGCCGACCTCCCAGACGGCTTTCACCTGTTGCCCGAGGTCGGCCTCGACCGCCTTCACCTGCTGCTTCAGGTCTTCCAACAGCGCCTTGCGGTCGATCACGAGCCGCCCCCCTCAGTCTCACCTAACGCACCGGCGTCGGAGCCGGTGCCCGTACCCGCGCCGGACCGGTGGTTGTTGTTCACCCACGAGTCCGGCAGTTCTATCCATTCGCCCAGGCCCGCCTGGTACGGCACCGCGACGGAACCGAGCCTCGGCTCCCGCGCCGGGTCGCTCTGCGGGACCAGCAGCCACAGGCCGCGTCCGCCCTGCCGCGCCGCACTGGCCAGGCGGCCCAGGACGCCCATCGCGTCGTACCGCGCGAACACCGCCGAGTCGGTCAGCAGCACCGGTCCCGGCGCCGCCCCCGTGCCCGTACCGGAGCCTGAAGCGGAGCCCGTACCGGCACCGCTCCGGCCCTCACCGGCCAGCAGCTCCCGCACCCGCGGTTCCACCGCGCCCCACGCCGTCCGCGCGTACTGGGCGAACTTCACCGCACCCCGCGAACCGGGCTCGGCCACGTCCGCCTTCAGCAGCGTCTCCCATGTCGGCTTGGTGCCCGGAGTGACGAGCGCGTGCATCGCCTCCAGGAACAGCGCGGTCACCGAGATCACCTCTGCTCCGGTCCGGTCCGCGCGGGCGAGCTGCTCCACCGCGTTGCACGACAGTCCCTGGCGGACGGTCAGTACCCGGAAGCCGTCCCGGCGCGCGGCGCCCATGAGCCGCTCCTCCGCCCGCACCGCGCTCGCCACCACCGGGTCGTCGGAGTAGCGGGTCGCCAGACCCAGCACCGTGGACTGGCGGCCGGCGCCCGCCGTCATGTAGCTGGAGGCGCTGTCCAGCCGCGTCGGCAGGTACCGCAGCGTCTGCGTGTCCTCGCGGGTCGACAGGGTCAGGTCGAAGCCCGCGTCGCGCAGTGCCTTGGTGAGCGGGCCGCCGGTCGGCAGCTCGTGCGTCGTACCGCCACGGCCGTCCGGCACGACCAGTTCGGGGAAGCGGGCCCGTACTCGCTCGTGCACGTCCTGGCCGGTCAGGCCTGGCTGTCGCTCCTCCGGTACGCCTGGGATCAGGCGGACCAGACCAGCCTGCGTCAGGCGCAGTGCGCGGACCAGCGGCAGGTCGCGCGGGTAGATCTCCAGGCGGGGCGTGGCCGCCGCGTTGGCGGAGGCGGCGGCGGCCAGTTCCACCAGGCGCCGTTCGTCCCAGTCCAGCGTGCCCGGCGGCGGCGTCAGGGCGCTCAGTTCGGCCAGGACCGTCGAGGCCGTGGGCAGGGTGTCCAGGTCCGTCAGCCTGTCGGCCTTGCGGCCCAGGCGGATCGCGTACTCCAGCAGGCCGGGGGCGGTCGGGGTGTCGGGGGCGTCGCCCTCGCGCACGTCCAGGGCGAGCAGGCCCGCACCGAGGGACTCCTCGGTGGCCCGGCGGTTGGCCTGGTGCTGGAACTCCGCCTCGGCGGGCTCCAGTTGCTCCACTTCCACCACCGCCCGCACAGCCGCCAGCGCCAGCGCCCGGCGCTGCTCGCGCTCCGGGAGCTGCGTGCCGCGGCGCAGGACGAGGGCGTCGGCGATCTCGGCGGCAGGGGCCACCCGGCCGAGGCCGGCTAGGAGGTCCATGATCTCTTCGCGCAGGGCCTGGACCGCCGGGTCCTTCTTCCAGCGCTTGCGCTCCTCCTTGAGAAGCTTGGAGACCGCGGGCGCGGACATGCCCAGCCGGTCGGCCACGTCCTTCTGGAAAGGCCAGACACCGATGTCGGGCAGGGCGCCGCGCTCGTCGGGGAGGCGCAGCAGCAGCCGTACGGCCTCGATCTTGGTGCGGTTGGCGCCGTTGTTGTTCGGTTCCGGGACGAGGAGGGTGGTGAGGGTGTCCAGGCTGAGGGAGCGCAGTCGGATCTCGGGGCGGTCGTCGGCGGCACCCGGTGTGCCGGTCGCGGCGGCCCCGGCGGCGGCCGTGACCTGTTCCAGTTCCTCCCTGGCCTCCGCGCGGCCACGCGGCGTCAGTGGTGACACCGGGGCCTGGCTCAGCAGCTGGCCCCACTCGCGCTGACGGCTCTGCAGCTCGCCGCGCGTCTTGGCGCCGAGGCCGGGGGCGTTCAGCAGCTTGCGGCGGCTGTAGTCCAGGAGCTGGCCGACGGTGGTGATGCCCAGGCCGTACACGAACGATTCGGCAGCGGGGGTGAGACCCGCCGCCGACAGGTGCGTGTCCCGGGTGACCTGCTGGGCCAGCAGGTCACGCTGCTGCTGGGCCGTGAGGGGTTCGGCGTCCGCGATGGCGGGCTGTCCCGGGCGGCCGGGCGCGGCCTCGCCCTTCGCCGCCGTCTCGCCGTTGCGGGGGCGGTGGCTGGACGGGACGGTCTGCGAGGCGTCCAGGAAGATCTTCTTCCAGGCGTCGCGCATCGGCTTCAGCTCGGGGAAGCGGCGGGAGGTGTCGCGGTGCAGGGCCTTCTGGAAGAAGGCCGTCAGGCCGTCCGCCACGGGGCGTTCGAAGGCGTCGGACTCGATCCTCGGGTGGGGCCACTCCTCCGGGTCCGTCATGTGCGGCGGCACCGAGCCGTCGCCCCACTTGGGCAGCTCGCCCGAGGCCATCTGGTGCAGGGTGACCGCCAGCGCGTACCGCTCGGCGTGCGAGTCGTACGCGGTACGGGTCAGCCTGCCGATGAACGGGTCGAGATAGCCCTCCGTGCCCGCCTCGTAGTCCTTGGCGGGGTAGCCGGCGAGGGAGAAGTCGATGAGGACGAGCTCGCGGGTGCGGTTGGGGCGGACGCGGATGGCGATGTTGTCGGGCTTGATGTCGCGGTGCCAGACGCCCTCGCCCTCCAGGAAGTCCACGGCGCCGAAGAGGTAGTCGCCGTACGCCTCCAGCTGGTCCATCGGGAGCCGGCCGCGCTCGCGGAGCTGCCGGGCGACGGTCTCCTCGCGGCCCCGGGTGCGGGAGCCGCCGGACTCGGCGGGGTCCGTGGTCTCCTCGCGCTCGTCGCCCACGTACTCCAGCGCGAGGACCGTACGGCCGCCGATGTGCAGCGGTTCCGGCTCGACAAGGCGGATGACCCGGGAGTCGGCGCGCAGCCGTCGCATCACCTCGGCCTCGCCGACCAGGAACTTGCTCCGGTTGTCGGAGAGCGCCACCTTGAGCACGGCGAGCGGCCGTGTCCTGCGGGCCTCCGCCTCCAGGTCACGGACGAGGAAGGCGCGGCTGGTGGACCCGGTGCCCAGACGGCGGACGATCTCCCAACGGTCCGCGAGGACGTCGCCGCGTACGGCCTCCAGAGGGTCCTTCTCGGGGGCGGCGGGGGCGGGAGCCGGAGCGGTGAGGGTGTCCTCGACCAGCTCCAGCATCTCCAGGAACTCATCGACCGTGGACAGGCGGCGCTCCGGGCGGTACGCGGTCGCGGCCTGCACCAGGAAGTCGATGTCCTCCGACAGGTCGTCCACCAGCGAGCTGGGCCGGAGACCCTCGCCGGCCTCCAGGCGGGCCAGCAGCTCGGCCTGGCTGGCGGCCGGGGCCTTGCCGGTGACCAGGAGGTAGGTGAGGACACCGAGGCCGTACACGTCGAGGTAGACCGGGTCGGCATTCAGGGCGGTCAGCTCGGGTGCGAGGTAGGGGTCGGAGTCGTCCGCCAGGTGGGTCGCGGACAGGGCGGTCGGTGCGTGGCGTGTCCGGCCGGGCGCCGCGCCGCTGGTGCCGCCGCGGTGCGTGGCGATCTGCCAGTCGGATATCTCCAGACGCGGGTTGAGCCAGGCCGCGTCCTCGCCCAGCGCCTGGTCGCGGGGGCCGCGGTTGCGCGGGACGACGTGCACGGAGCGGGCGGCGAGCGCGCGGTGGTAGAGACGGCTGGAGTGCGCCGAGCGCATCGTTTCTGCAAGCTGCCGCACCAGCGCCATACGGCTCAGGACGTCGAGCTTCGGCCCGTACTGGAGCAGGTACTCGTCCAGACGCAGGGTCTCGGGGTGGTAGTCGAAGATCAGAGCCGGGCCGGCGGAGTGCCCCGACGGGTCGTACTGCTTGAGCTCGACGGCTCCCGGGTGCTTGAACCGGCGCAGGACCGCGGCCTCGCGCCGGGCCGCGTTCTCCACGGACCGGCGGAGGGTGGCGTCGGAGCCGCGCTCGCGCAGATAGATCCGTACGCGGGCGATCTCGGGCAGCTCGCTGTGCTTGGCCAGGTAGTCGGCCCAGGTGGGGCCGGAGTCGAAGGACTTGCGTTCCAGGTGGTACGGGCCGACCGTGAACTCGGCGTCGCTCTTGCGGATACCGATCCGTTCCAGCGCTGCCTTGATCTCGCGCGAGTCGATGGCGGTGATACGGCGGCGCTCGTCGCGCGGCGCCTGCTTGAGCATCGCCACCAGGTCGTCGACCTTGAACACGCCGTTCTGGTCGTGGGCCGGGAGCCGGACGCGCAGGGAGCCCTCGGTGAAGCAGACGGCCTCGCCGACGTACACCCGCTTCCTCGGGCCCAGCAGGCCCGCCAGTTCCTTGGCCTTCTTGTTGACCAGGTGGAGCGGGTTGCCGTGCGGGCGGCGGTGACCTCCGGGCGTGGTTTGTATCCAGGTGCCGTTCTCACTGGTGAGCGAGCCGTGCCAGTTCTTGAGCTCGATCATGTAGACGCCGCCGGGAGCGACGATCAGAAGGTCGACCTCGCGCACGTGCCCGGTGTTGGCGGTGAAGGTGAAGTTCGACCAGGCGCGCCACGGGTCGGAGTCGGGCAACTTCTCCCGGATGGCCTCCAGCCCGCGGCGCTCGTGGTCGAACTCGGACTCGGTGACCGTGGTCCACCGGCCTTCCCGCATGCGCTGCCCCCGCCCTCTTCAACTCCCGGCACCCGACCGCCAGTACGGCCGGCCGACCCGTCCGCCGCGCTGCGGCGGACGGTGGATGTGCAAAGAGATACTAAGGGTGATCTTTGATGTTTGAGTCCGATTGTGGGGCGACAGCGGCGATCAACTGGCGTGGGCGCAGCCGCCCTCAGCTCACCCGCAACCGCTCCGCGATGTCCGCCAGATGCCGCCCCTGGTACCGGGCCGCCTCCAGGGTGGCCGCGTCCGGGCCCTCGCCGCCGCCGCTGGGCCAGCTCGTGCCGTACGGGTTGCCGCCCGCCGCGTAGAGCAGGGGGTCGGTGTAGCCGGGCGGGACGATGACGCAGCCCCAGTGGTAGAAGACGTTGTTCAGGGACAGGAGCGTGGACTCCTGGCCGCCGTGGCGGTTCATGGCGGAGGTGAAGCTCGTCGCGGGGTTGCTGGCGAACACGCCCGCCTGCCACAGGCCGCCGGCCTGGTCGATGAACTGCTTCAGCTGGGCACTTACGTTGCCGAAGCGGGTCGGGGTGCCGAACGCGTACGCGGTCGCCCACTCCAGGTCCTCCAGGGTCGCCTCGGGCACCTGGTTCTTCGTGGCGTCGACGTGCGCGCGCCAGGCGGGGTTGGCGTCGACGGCGGAGTCCGGGGCCAGCTCGGGCACCCGGCGGAGGCGGACGTCCGCGTTGCGGGCGGCGGCACCGGCCGCGACGGCCTCGGCCAGCTGGTGGACATTGCCGGTGGCGCTGTAATAGATCACGGCGACGCGGACACTCATGGGGACGGCTCCCGGGGATCGGTGGATCGGGTCTCCCACTGTTCCCGGGAAGCGGGCGGTCCGGTCGTGCCGCACCGCCGTACGGTCGCGCCGTCTCCCCCGAAGGTGTCAATGCCGTCCCGGGCGCAACGCTCCGGCGGCCAGCGGGTACCGTACGGGGATCACCGCGCAGTCGGCTGCCCGACCGGGTACGGGAGCGGGTTCCGGCCGTTGTGCCGAATGGGGGCGTAGCGGTCCGTGTCGTTGTTGGGCCGAACGGGTGACCTTGCGTAAGAATTGACTGGTGCAGACTTTCAGTGCGACCCAGGGGGAGGGCCGGTGAACAGCCACGATGTCACCGACGAACAGTGGGAGGGGCTCGCCCAGGTCGTTCCGTTGCGGGGCCGGGACGCATGGCCGTCCGCGGTCGGGCACCGTTCGATCCCCGATGCGGAGACGGAGGCGCGGCGCCGCTTCGTCGTGCTGCGGGTCAACGTGTTCGCCGACGCCCGTGACGTCGCCGAGACCCTGATGGCGGGCATACCGGTCCTGCTGGACCTCACGGGCGCCGAGGGCGAGGTCGCCAAACGGGTGCTGGACTTCAGCACCGGCGTCGTCTTCGGCCTGGGCAGCGGGATGCACCGCGTCGACCGGAACGTGTTCCTGCTCACTCCGCCCGGTACCCAGGTCGGCGGAATGATGGAGGAGGCCGGGGTCCCCGGCCTGTGACGCGCCGCGCCGGCCGACCCGGCGCGCGCGGTCCGGACGGGGCGCGCGTACGGGCCCGGCGCGCACCGGCGGCTCCAGGCGGTCCCCCGATCGTGGGAAGGGCGCGAGGGCGGAACGGTTCCCCCGGCGGACCGGTGCCTACCGTCCGCCCATGACCGTCTCGTCGCCGTCGACGCCCCGTCCCCGCCCCCGCTCCGCCTCCCGTACGGCCGCCGCACCCGGTCCGGCCGCGGCGGCCCGTCCCGGCCGGCCCGGCATCGTCGAGCTGCGGCTGTCCGCCTTCGCCGGGCACCGCGCCGCCGTCCTGCCGCTGGGACCGGTGACCTTCCTCGCCGGCCGCAGCGGCAGCGGCAAGTCCACCGCGCTGCGGGCGTTCGAGGCGCTGGCCCGGCTCGGCGGCGGAGCCGTCCTGCACGAGGTGTTCCCGGAGCCGGTCGCATGCGTACCGGAGCGGGCCCGGCCCGACGCCCAGCGGCGACGCGGCTTCCGCATCGGCTGCACGGCCGACGGCCCGGAGGGTCCGGTACGGCTCGACGTCGCCGTCCAGGCCGAGCCCGAGCTGCGGGTCGTCGGCGAGCGGCTGACCGGGGGCGGACAGGTCCTGCTGGAGACGGCCCTGCGCGACCCCGGCCGCCCCGTCGTCCAGGCGGCCTGGCACACCGCGGGATCGGCCCCCGTCACGCGCGGCCCCCTCCCCGACGACCGGCTCGGTACGGCCCTGTTGCCGCTGCGCGTCGCGGGCCGGACCGACGGCCAGCGCCGGGTGCTCGCCGCGGCCGAGCAGATGGTGGTCGCCCTGCGCTCCGTCTTCCCGTGCGACCCGCGGCCCGGCGCGATGCGCGGCCCGGTGCCGCTCGGCCCGGGACGGCTGCTGCGCGGCTGCGACAACCTCGCCGAGGTGCTGTGGCGTACGCGTACGGAGTGCGGGCGGCGGCACGCGCGGCTCGTCGAGGCGGCCCGCGCCGGGTGCGCGGGCCCGGTCGCGGACGTGTCGGCGGCGCCGCTGGGCGACGGCACGGTACGGGCGCTGCTGGACCGGGGCGACGGGACGCGTACCCCGCTGGCGCTGCTCGGCGACGGTGAACTGCGGTACCTGGCCCTCGCCCTGGTGCTGCTGACCGGGCCGGGGGTGCTGGAGGTGGATCCGGCGGGGGAGGTGCCCGCGGCCCTCCAGGGCCTGACCGTCCTGGCCGACGGGTTCGACCGCGCCCTGGACGCGCGGCAGACGCGCGAGCTGGTGCGGCTCTCGGCCCATGTGGGTGAGCGCGGGCACATCCGGCTGGTGGGCGCGGTCGGCGACGCGACGGCCACCGCCGAGGTGCGCGGGACGCACGGGGTGACCGTGGTGGAGATGGGCGGGTGACGGGCCACCGGACGGTGGACGGGGACGGGCCACCGGACGGGGACGGGCCACCGGACGGCCGGTGGCCGGGTGGTACACCTTGACCCCGTGACCGAACCGGACCTGGACCTGGACCTGGCGACCCTGCAGCGACGCCTCGCCGACTTCGCGGCGGCCCGCGACTGGCAGCGGTACCACACCCCCAAGAACCTCGTGGCCGCGCTGAGCGTCGAGGCCTCCGAACTCGTCGAGATCTTCCAGTGGCTGACTCCGGAGGAGTCGGCGCGCGTCATGGAGGACGCGGAGACGGCCCACCGCGTGCGCGACGAGGTCGCCGACGTGCTCGCCTACCTGCTCCAGCTGTGCGAGGTGCTCGGGGTCGACGCCCTCGCGGCGCTGGACGCCAAGATCGACCGCAACGAGCGGAGGTTCCCGCCGGATATGCGGGTGGAATAACCACCTCCGGAGAGAGTTCCGAAGGCAGGCGGGAAGCGGGCCGGAAGCGAGACGGCGGCGGGCCGGAAGCGAGACGGCAGCGGGCGGGCGGCGGGCAAAGGAGGGCGGGAAGGAAGTCACTCCTTCCGTTCGTCACTCTCCGTAGTGGTCGAGTTGTCCGAGGCCAACTTGTTGTCCACAGATTTCGGTCTTCCTCTGGCTTTTCGTCCCACCTGCCTTCACTCTGGGTAGTGGCAGCGGAGTTAGGGCGGACGTGCGAACAGCGCGTCGGACAGACGGGGACAGCGCATGGACGCGGTGCGGCTCATCGTGGCGAGCAAGCGTGCCCTGGCGGGAAGCGGAGAACAGCGCGATGTCATGACGGAGGCCTGGCAGGCCCAGGCCCTGGCCCAGGCGATAGGCAGCCGCCTCGCGGTGTCGGGTCCTCCCGAGCTGCGGGGCGAGGCCCTCGGGCTGACCGAGTTGTCGGGCAGAGGATGCGGGGTCCTCGACACCCCGGCGCTCACGGTCGACGCTCTGCGGGCCGCCCAGCTCACCGAGCTGGGCGACGCCCGCCAGGCGCTCCTGTCCCTCGGCGGTCTCCTCGGCGAGGTGGGCATCGCCCTCGTGGGCATAGCCTCCGCGGCGGACGACGAGGCGACGTACTGGCAGTGCATGGAGGCCATCGACGCGGCCGACGAGTCCCGGGACCGGGTGCTGGAGATGTTGCGCCGCCTGGCGGCCAGGGACCAGGCGCTGCCCGAGCGGGAGGCGGGCTGACGGCGGGGGCGCGCCCGCCGTGCCGGGCGGCGCGGCCGGACGTCAGGCGATCACGGTGGCCGTGCCCGAGACGGTGATGCCGCCCTCGGCCGGGACCCGCACGCGCAGCAGACTGGGGCGTCCCACGTGGCGACCCTGGTGGATCACGACCGCGCCGGTGCCGGTCGCCCCGAGCAGACCGGTGTCGCGGAGGTAGGCGCCCACGGAGGCGGCCGCCGACCCCGTGGCCGGGTCCTCGGTGATCGCGCCGACCGGGAAGAGGTTCCGCGCCTCGAACCGCTGCTCACCGTCCCGCTCGCCGAGCGACTTCAGCACCGTGACCGTACCGAGCCACCGCTGTTCGTCCATGAGCACGCGCAGGACGTCCGGGTCGAAGGAGAAGCCGTCGAAGGTGTCCTGGTCGGCGAGGACGAGGACCGGATGGGTGTTGCCGGCGAACGCCTGCCGGGGCGGACGGGCGGGATCCAGGTCGTCCTCCGAGAGGCCGAGGACACCGAGCAGCCGTGCCAGGACGTGTGCGTCGAGCGGTTCCACCCGTGGCTGCACGCTCGTGAACGAGGCGATCACCTCGTCGCCCTCCCGTGCGATGTCGATCCGCACCTCTCCGGCGGACGTCTCGAACAGGAACGCGTCGGCCTCGGTCCGCCGGGCCAGCGCGACGGCCGTCGCCACGGTGGCGTGCCCGCAGAACGGCACCTCGGCGGTGGGGGAGAAGTACCGCATGCCCGCGCGCCGCGGCCGGCCGTCGTCCGGGGGCCGTACGACGAACGCGGTCTCGGAGTGACCCACTTCCGCCGCGACGGCCTGCATCTCCGTGTCGGACATGCCCCGTGCGTCGAGGACGACCCCGGCGGGGTTGCCTCCGGCCACAGTCGCGGGGAAGGCGGCCAGGTGGAGCACGGAATCGGGATCGATCATGGCTGAGACGGTACCCCCCGGGGACGGCTCGGGGCCGTCCCGGTCCCCGCCCCCGCCCCCGCCCCCGGCATCACGAGGGCCTCGGGCGGCGGTTCAGGCGGAAGCGGTGCCGGTGCCGTCGGCCGGGATGTCCGGCGCGCTGTCCGCCGGGGCGGCCGCCGTGCTCTCCGTCGCAGTGGTGCCCGGGCCGTCTGTCGCAGTGGTGCCCGGGCCGTCTGTCGCAGTGGTGCCCGAGCCGTCCGTCGGAACCGTCGTCGCCGGGGTGGCCGGAAGCGTCGGTGTGCCGGGCGCCGGGGTGCCGGCCGCCGGGGTGGGCCGGGAGTGCGAGAGGTCCGCGTCGAGCCGGGACAGGTCGGCGTTGAGGGCCGCCATCAGCTCCTCCATCTGCTGCAGCAGTCCTCCCGGCTGCGCGGGCGCGGTCCGTTCCGGCACGGCGGCTCCGGCTTCGGCTTCCTGGGACATCACGGCCTCCTGGGCCCTCGGCCCCGAAAGCGGGGCCCGTCGGTGAACGCCCCGGCAGCGGCCGCCGGCGACGGGTGCCGGGCGGTCCGGCTCCGCCCACGCCAACGACGGCCGTTCGGCCCGGTCACTGGACCCGGACGCGGCGCGGGCCCCGGTTGACGCGTTTTCACCCGACCGGGGCGACCGGGGCGGAGAGGGCGTCCGGGACCGGTGGCGGCGGCCCGTCCGCGAGCGTGCAGGATGGAGCCATGGATCTCCGCATCTTCACCGAGCCCCAGCAGGGCGCCACCTACGACACCCTCCTCACCGTCGCCAAGGCCACCGAGGACCTCGGCTTCGACGCCTTCTTCCGCTCGGACCACTACCTGCGCATGGGATCGGTGGACGGCCTGCCCGGCCCCACCGACGCGTGGATCACCCTCGCCGGTCTCGCCCGGGAGACCAGGCGCATCCGGCTCGGCACCCTGATGACCGCCGGTACCTTCCGGCTGCCCGGCGTCCTCGCCATCCAGGTCGCGCAGGTCGACCAGATGTCCGGCGGCCGGGTCGAGCTCGGTCTCGGCGCGGGCTGGTTCGAGGAGGAGCACAAGGCGTACGGCATCCCCTTCCCGAAGGAGAAGTTCGCGCGCCTGGAGGAGCAGCTCGCCATCGTGACCGGCCTGTGGGCGACGGAGGTCGGCCAGACCTTCAGCTACGACGGCGACCACTACCAGCTGACCGACTCGCCCGCGCTGCCCAAGCCCGCGCAGCCCAAGGTGCCCGTGCTCATCGGCGGCCACGGTGCCAAGCGCACCCCGGCGCTCGCCGCGCGCTACGCGGACGAGTTCAACATCCCGTTCGCCTCCCTCGAGGACAGCGAGCGGCAGTTCAAGCGGGTGCGCGCGGCGGCCGAGGAGGCCGGGCGCAAGGGCGACGACCTGGTGTACTCCAACGCGCTGGTGGCCTGTGTCGGCAAGGACGACGCCGAGGTGGCCCGCCGCGCCGCCGCGATCGGCCGTGAGGTCGACGAGCTGAAGGCCAACGGTCTGGCCGGTTCCCCGGCCGAGGTCGTCGACAAGATCGGCCGCTACCGGGAGATCGGTTCCCAGCGGATCTACTTCCAGATCCTCGACCTCGACGACCTGGACCACCTGGAGCTGATCTCCGCCGAGGTGCAGTCGCAGCTCCGGTAGCGAGGTCCGATAGCGAGAAGCGGGCCGACCACCCGCGAACCCGGCCGCGCGAATAACCGAAGGCGCCGGTCGGGCGGCCTGTGGGATGGTTTCCGAAGTCGTCCTGCCGCGCCCCCAGGATCACCTCCTGGGGGCGTCGTGCGTACGGCGGCACCCCTGGACACCACTACCCCAAGAGCCCCCTCTGGAGAGGTCCTCCGGATGTTCCTGACGATCAGCACCACCGGCACCCCGGAACGCCCCGCGACCGAACTCGGTCACCTGCTGCACAAGCATCCCGACCACGCGCAGGCGTTCTCCACCTCCTACGGCACGGCGCACGTCCTCTACCCCGAGGCGAGCGACGAGCGCTGCACGGCGGCGCTGCTGCTGGAGGTGGATGCCGTGGCGCTGGTCCGGCGGGGCAAGGGCAAGGGGCGCGGCGGCGCACCCGACGCCGCGCTCGCGCAGTACGTCAACGACCGCCCGTACGCGGCCTCCTCGCTCCTCGCCGTGGCGCTGAGCAGAGTGTTCTCCACCGCGATGAAGGGCGTCTGCCGCGCCCGCCCCGAACTGCCGGGCGAGCCGCGCCCGTTGCGCGTGGAGATACCCGCGCTGCCCGCGCGCGGCGGCCCCGGCCTGGTGCGCGGACTGTTCGAACCGCTCGGCTGGGCCGTGACCGTCGACGCGGTGCCGCTGGACACCGAGTTCCCCGAGTGGGGCGACTCCCGTTACGTACGGCTGGTGCTGGAGTCGGCGGAGCTGACCCTGGCCGAGGCGCTGCGGCACCTGTACGTCCTGCTGCCGGTCCTCGACGACGCCAAGCACTACTGGGTGTCGGACGACGAGGTGGACAAGCTGCTGCGGGCCGGTGAGGGCTGGCTGCCGGCCCACCCCGAGCAGAAGCTGATCACCAGCCGTTATCTGTCGCGCCGCTGGTCGCTGACGCGTCAGGCCATGGAACGGCTGGAGCTCGTCCGGCTCGCCGAGGCGGACGACAGCGAGGTCGAGGAGATCGACAACGCGGTGGCGGAGGAGAGCGGGACGGAGGCCGACGAGAAGCCGACGCCGCTCGCCGTGCAGCGCCGGGACGCGATCCTCGGGGCGCTGCGGGAGGCGGGCGCCGCGCGGGTGCTCGACCTCGGCTGCGGGCAGGGCCAACTGGTGCAGGCCCTGCTGAAGGACCCGCGCCACACCGAGATCGTCGGCGTCGACGTGTCGGTGCGCGCGCTGACCGTCGCCGCGCGCCGGCTGCGGATCGAGCGCATGGGGGAGCGGCAGTCCTCGCGGGTCAGCCTGTTCCAGGGCTCGCTCACGTACACCGACAGCCGGCTCAAGGGGTACGACGCCGCCGTGCTCAGCGAGGTGATCGAGCACCTCGACCAGCCGCGGCTGCCCGCCCTGGAGTACGCGGTGTTCGGCTCGGCCCGCCCCCGCACCGTGCTCGTCACCACCCCGAACGCCGAGTACAACGTCCGCTGGGAGTCCCTCCCGGCCGGGCACGTCCGCCACGGCGACCACCGCTTCGAGTGGACCCGCGAGGAGTTCCGCGCCTGGGCGGAGGCGGTCGCGACGCGGCACGGCTACGCGGTGGAGCTCCGGCCGGTCGGGCCCGACGACCCCGAGGTCGGACCGCCCACGCAGATGGCCGTGTTCACCCTGCGAAGCATCACTGACACCGAGAAGGAGGCGACAGCGGCATGACGGAGACCGAGAACCGTACCGAGACGGTCCCGGGACGCGTCCTGCCCGTCACCGACCTCTCCCTCGTCGTGCTCGTCGGCGCCTCCGGCTCCGGCAAGTCCACCTTCGCCCGTCGGCACTTCAAGCCGACCGAGGTCATCTCCTCCGACTTCTGCCGCGGGCTCGTCGCCGACGACGAGAACGACCAGAGCGCGAGCGGCGACGCCTTCGACGTCCTGCACTACATAGCGGGCAAGCGGCTGGCGGCCGGCCGCCGGACCGTCGTCGACGCGACGAGCGTGCAGCAGGGCGCCCGCAAGCAGCTCATCGACCTGGCCCGGCAGTACGACGTGCTGCCCATAGCCATCGTGCTCGACGTGCCCGAGGAGGTGTGCGCGGCCCGCAACGCCGGCCGCGCCGACCGGGCCGACATGCCGCGCCACGTCATCCGGCGGCACACCCGGGAGCTCCGCCGCTCGCTGCGGCACCTGGAGCGCGAGGGCTTCCGCAAGGTGCACGTGCTGCGCGGCGCCGAGGAGGTCGAGGCGGCCACCGTCGTCACCGAGAAGCGCTTCAACGACCTCACCCACCTCACCGGACCCTTCGACATCATCGGCGACATCCACGGCTGCGCGTCCGAGCTGGAGACGCTGCTCGGCAAGCTCGGGTACGTGGACGGCACGCACCCCGAGGGCCGCACGGCCGTCTTCGTCGGCGACCTCGTCGACCGGGGCCCCGACACGCCGGGTGTGCTGCGTCGCGTCATGTCCATGGTCACAGCCGTTTCCAGGGGCGTCATTCCGTTCCGGATCATGGTCCCGACTGGCTGATCAACGGCTCACATAGCACGAGGCCACGGGTGGTGTCTCCCGTGGCCTCTCGTGTGTCCGCCGGGCCCGGTGCCCCGGGGCGGGGTCTCGTGCGCTCCGAGACCCCACGGAGGCCCGTCCCGGGCTATGTGGCGGCAGGCGGCTGCCCGTCCTGGTGCACGGGGGCCGGGAGGGACTGCGATTCCTCGGGCTGGGCGGCCTCTCTCCGGGCACGCTTCAGCTCCTGCCACGCCTCCCAGGCACGTCGGATCGACGCGAAGAAGTCAGGCAGTTGATCGACGAATTCCTTGAGAGCATGCAGGGCGCCCTTCAGGCAGTACAGCAGGATTGCCAGTACGCCGAAGACGGCGAGGATGGTGATCGTTGCCCCGTCCAACGGACCTCGGTCCCTTTCAGATCGGGTGACCGAGCGGGAGGCTTATGCGCAGGGCATTCGTCAGCTCGGCCACACATGAGTGGCTCGAACTGAGAAGCCCCGCGTCCGACGTATCGCCGGGATCTCAGTGGCAGGGCCTGGCCCTACCGTGGATCTCTAAACTGAAGATCGAATCAAGTGTTAGACGACACTGACAGCACAAACCACACACCGCTACGGCTGGCTGACATCGGATGAGCGCATAATTCCCCCCGATCGAGGTGGGAACCACCCACTCAGCAGCCCGCCCACTGACTGGTCCGTCACTGCCAGTGCGGACACACGCCAAGAACGGCAAGAGTGATCTTGCTTTTCACCCACAAGAGTTCGCAGCTCCAACGTGGGTGCCATTGCAAGTCAAGCTTACCGCGTTAACGCTCAACTGTGCGAGGATTTCGGGCATTTGGGCGCTGAGCTGCGGGAATGGCAAAGCCCCGCCTGGTCGGAAGGCGGGGCGAGGCCGTGGTGGCTCAAGCGGCGACGGGCGGCTCCTCGTCGTCGTCCACCGGGGGCTTCTTGAAGCGGTGCCACGCGTCGCGCGCACGCCCGGCGGAATCGATCACGTCCGGGACCTGGTCGAGCAGCCCCTTCATGGCGAAGAGGAAGATCGAAGCCACGCCAGCGACGGCGAGAATGGCGATGATGACGGTGCCGTCCACCGATCCTTACCTTCCCTGTCATGGGTCGGATCGGGTGCGCAGGCAGCCTCGATCCGAACCCTACGGTTCGGACCGAGACACCCGCGCTGACGTGTGCGCAAATGTTCTCGGGCGGGCTGTTATCGCTAGCCCAAGCGTTGTAGCAAGGCTGTTTCAACCATGCCTTCATCGCTGAGACACGTCACTCGGCGCACCGAGGAATCAGCTCCAGCATGCGTTACACCAAGTGCCTTCACCTGCACTTGGCTGTGGCCAGCATAGCGCACGTGGACGCAACCTTGTTCGAGTAACTGAAGCTCAGTCCGGTCGGGTTGAGTGGTCAACGGTGCGCCGGTCGGCCCCGGCCGGGTCGGCAGCGGTGGCACTCGCAGAGCGGCCACCGGTCATCGAGCAACGGCAGGTTCGGCAGCTTCTCGAACTCCCCCGACCACGCGCTGACCTCGCGCATCTCCTTGGTTCTGGCGTCGTACTTGTAGACCCTGATCGACAGTCCGGCCATGGCAGCCCCCTTGTGGTCCTGACCAGCAGGTATCGCGATATCGCAGAGTACCGCGATATCGGGATATCACAGAAGTCTGCGATAGCGCAGGAGACCGCGAGATCGTACGGTCAAGGAGTGAGTGTTGATCTTGACCGTTCTCGTCCGGTCTGGCGGCAGGTGGCCGAGGTGATCGGTGCGCGGATCGCCGACGGGACCTATCCGCCGGGCAGCCGCGTGCCGGGCATCGTCGAGCTGAGCGCAGAGTTCGGCATCGCCGTCAGTACCGCCCAGAAGGCCCTGGCGCACCTGCGCGACACCGGCCAGGTGCGCACCGAGCTGGGCCTCGGCACCTTCGTCCCCGACGCCGACCCAAAGCGAGCCGGCTAACCTCGACGCCCCCGTCGAGCGGTGAGGGTGGCCGCTTCGCGCAACGCAGCCGTGAAACGTTCGTCGGCGGCCTTCGACTCCTCGACGGCCCGGACGGCGGCGGGGGTCGCAGCTTCGATATCCCACTGTCTCCCGTCGCGCTCCCGAGCCTCGCCGTCGTCTTCCGCCAGGGCGAGTTGCAGATATTGGATGGCGCTCAGTGCGTTCCTGACCGCGATGTTCGATTCCCTGAACGCCTGCACCAGTTCCGGCGTTGTGTAGAGCACCAGTTTGGTGATGACCAGGCGGTTCGCCTCGTTATTGGGGTCAAGGACAAGCTCGTGGTAGTCCGCGCTGGAGACTGCCCGGCGTAAGAAGGCTGAGTCGCGGGTCCTGCTGAGGGCGTACATCCTCCGGTGCGCCTCCTCGATCGCGTCGGCTCGACGCTCCCAGATCTTGAAGGCGCCTTCACGGTCGCGCGTTGCGCGCTGTGTGAGATGTGCCGACATCAGGGTGGCCAGCGCGCCGATGACGGCGCCCAGCAGTCCGGCTCCGGTGCTGATCAGGGCGAGGGTAACCGGTGTGATCGTCACACATTGAGCGTAAGCACGGTTGCGGCCTTGTGGGGCCGAGACTGGCGAGGTCCCGGAGACCAAGGAGGCTCTCCGGGACCTCCGCACGTTCAGAGCACGCCGAGCGACGTCATCACGACCAGGCACAGCGTCAGCGACCCGCCGAAGACGCCGCCCCCGTAGAGGAACGCGTGGCCCTTGGGGCTGGCGGGAGTGTGCTTGATCAGGCCAGCCACCATGCCGACGATGACGGAGACCAGGGCGCAGATGACGACGATCAGCACCTTGACACCGAGAGTGAGGTTCAACGGTCCGAAGCACCTTTCCGGTGGCGGACCGATGGCACGCAGCTCTCAGCCCGACCACCACGTAACCAACGTGAGGTCATGCTGAGGCCGTGCCGACGTGTCTTGGCTCTCGGTGCCTTGCCAGGGCGGTGTGTGGCCTGACTGCTCCGTACGGCTAGCTACTGGGTTCCGTGAACCCCTGCACTTCCAAATTCCTCGCGACTAGGCCGGACGAACTTCGTCCACACAACTGCGGCGGCCCCCTTAATAGGTGGGAGTCGCCGGAGCGGGCTACCCGACTACGTCGGCGGCGGGCTCGCGAGGCGATTATGTGTCTGCTTCAACTGTAGCTGACAGAGCGGTCGTTGGTGTCGGAACCGCCTGAGGCCGGGACGGTGTCTCCGGGGGGCTCGTGCGGGCGGGTGCGGCCCGGGTGCCCGCCCCGGGCCGTCAGGCCCGGGACGACCCCACCGGAGGCCGGGACGATATATGCCGGGGTGGCCCGGCCGGAGCACCGGACGCCCGGTCGTCAGGTTGAGGCCCGGGGGATAGGCCGGCGGTTACCTGTCGTGACAGCCATGACGACGAGTGACAGCCGCGGGACGGGTCGCCGACCCGGACCGGCCGCACGTACGCCGAAGGGGCACCCCAAGACGGGGTGCCCCTTCGAGCAAGAGACCGTTCACTCAGCTGCGGCCACGTGTACCAAACCCACCACGACGCTTACGGCTGACATAACAAACTCAATAACCTTCATGCCAACCTCCACCATGCGATTTGAAATTGTGCGAACAATGGCGCTGCTCTTGCGGTAACTGCGAATGACCCTGGAAAACTCGTAGGAGTGCCAAATAGCCAGACCAGCCGCAAGCGTGATGGCCGGAGTTGAACCGGCCGCAGCGACAGCTCAGTGAACGCTCTCTCTGTACTTCTTATTGTACCTCAGTTGACATTGTCTGGCTAGGCGTCAGGTTGAGGCCCAGGCGGCCCGCCGGCCTTACTTCTCGTGACAGCTATAACGACGTGTGACAGCCGCGGAGAGGGCCTTCGATACCCCCCTGAGAGGGCACGCTGACCGGATCAGGGGCCTTGTCGCAACCGCAAGTACGACAGTGCTTGTGGCGCTATGAAATCCCGTGTTCTGCTAGGGGTACGCCGGGGCCCAGCCTCCGGCCAGGGGCTCGCCTCATCTGTTGGCGACGCAACCCCGAGGATCCCGCCGTGTTCGGCACCCACGTGAGAAGCCAACGACGGGAATCCCATGTCAACGCGCACTTTCGATCCTCAGGCTCTCCGCCGAATTCGGCTGGAGCGTGGCCTGTCGCAGATCAAGCTTTCCAAGGCCGTCGGCCTCTACTCGACTGCAATTGGCCTGATGGAGAACGGCCGCAACGGCCCCTCGGTGACCACGCTGGTCGCCATCGCCGACGCCCTCGGGGCTCGCATGGACGACTTCATGACCCGCGCCGACCGCGAAGAGGTGTCGGCGTGATGGAGATCGCCAAGGGCGCCCGACCGCTCACCGAGGCGGAGCGCCGACGCCTGCTCGCCCTGATCTTCGGCAACCGCAAGCTCAAGGACCAGAACGGCGGTGGCCGAACGAAGTGACCACTGACATGCAGCGACCCCCGGTCGCCACAACCGAGGGCCGCCAGAGTGATCTCGTCACCACCACTACCACCGAAACACGCAGCTTGGATGCTGCGCAAGATGGGTCCGAAGTAGCCGCCGACCTGTTCGATTACCTGTGGGACGAGCGCCCCGGGTGGGTGTGCCTGGCGACCGATCACCGTATTCGCGACATCAAGTCGAAGCGCATGTCATCCGACTTCCGTAATTCGGCTTGGTACTCGTGGCCCGAGGACCGCAACAAAATCTGGGCACACGCCGAGATGGTCATGAACAGCCGTGAAGTGTGGTTCACACCTGCGCTGCTCCGGACCCAGGACCGCAAGGCCACCAACGCCACCGACAACGGACGCATCTGCCAGGTGGACGCTGACCACACGGACGAGTGGACCGAGGAGGAGACGGCCACCCGCTCGGCTCTCCTGGAGAAGCTGAACGCGGCGGTCGTGAGGTCGGGCACGAACGGCAACTTCCACGCCTACGTGAAGCTCGACCGGGACACTCCGCGTGCTGTCATCGACCGGCTTAACGCGCAGCTCACGGCGGCGTTCGCTGGCGACAGCTCGAAGGAGAACGCCAGCTCGGTACTGCGCATGCCGGGCACGTTTAACCACAAGACGGACCCGAGCAACCCCGTGGGCCTGGAGCGGCTCCCGGAGGACTTCGCGGGGTGGGACCCGGCCGAGCTGGCGTCCCTGCTGCCGGAGACCCAGAAGACCCCTGCCGGAGCCCGGGACGAGGCCACCCCGTGGGCGGTGCCGGACGCGCCGAGCAGTCTGACCGAGTGCAGGACGCTGGGCGATCTGCTGTCGCTGCCCCCGGAGCATGACGACCGCAGCACCTGGGAGTGGGTGCAGAGGGTGGCCGGGCACGAGTCGCGCGCCGAGAGCATGAAGCCTTGCCCGAGCAAGCGTGAGTACATCGCACGGGTCATCAGCTACGACGGTGCGTCGGAGGCTCCTCGCCTCCTGCACGACGAAGCGCAGTTCTTCGAGGTGCTGGAACACAAGTGGGAAGAGGACGGAGTCAAGCGAAGCGACTCCAAGACCGCGCTGGCCGCCCAGCTCGCGAAGGGTGAGATCGATCCGGCCGAGGCTGTTGAGTCCTGGAGCGACTTCAACCAACGAGTCTTCGATGACATCGCCGGTATCCACATCAGCAACGTTGCTCAGGAGCGCTACTACGGGCCGTTGCTGAAGCTCGCCGAGACCGATGCCGAGGCGTTCGACGCTACTCCGTTCGCGAGGACTGAGCTGCTGCGGCAGATCAACCGCACACGAGCCGAGCAGAAGGCGAAGGTGCTGGCCGCACCCGGCAGCAAGGAGCTTGGTCGTCCGTCGCGCCGCAAGGACTGCACCGGGGTGGTCTATGACACGACCGCACCGGGATTGTTCATCCAGCCGGGATGGATCACGCTGTTCATGGCTGACTACGAGGTCGGCAAGACCATGCTGGCCTACTCGCTGGCGGCCGACCGGCTGCGCAGGGGCGACGAGGTCGTCGTGATCCAGGAGGACGAGGCCGCCGACCAGACGTGGAGCAAGATCGACGCCTTCTGCCTCACCGAGGAGGAGGAAGACCGCTTCCAGCCGTACAACTACCAGGGCTGGAACCTGGTGGCCACGCCCGAGATGCTCGACGCGCTCATGGAACGGCACCCGTGCACGACGCTTCTGATCATCGACTCGGTCATGAAGATCACCAAGTTGGCTGGACTGGAGGAAGACAACCCCGGCGCGGTCGCGCTGTGGACCGTCTTCGAGCGGTTCGCGGCGAAGTACCCGCAAGTGGCGGTCCTGCTGATCGACCACCAGGGCCACAAGGGCGGGGGCCACGCCCGGGGCGCAACCGGCAAGGCTCAGATGTCGTCGGTCGTCCTTGAGGTCTCCTCAAAGATCAAATTTGCCCGGGACCGCAATGGCCAAATCAAGGTCACGGTGCACAAGCACCGGAACGGCGAGAGTACGGGCCACACCTGGCGCGGTGACGTGATCGTCCGTCAGGACGACGAGCCGTTCCACATCAAGTGGACGGACGAGGGCGTCAAGGGCCAGGCGGGGGGCGTCGATGAGTATGTGCCGACGCCGGGCAAGGGCGGCAAGCTCAGCACCCGCGACCGGCTGAGCCTGGCGTTCATGCGGCGCAAGGGCGAATGGCTGTCGATGGCCGACCTGATGGAGGCGACGGAAGCCGCCCGGCCAACGGTCACCAACGCACTGAGGGCGATGGACGGACAGATCGAGGAGCGCCAGCACCCGGAAATCACGAGCGCCAAGCAATACCGCCCGGTGCGGTCGGCGTAGGTGTTCTGCCCATGGCCGCCGGAGGGGGTGTTCGGAACACCCGGCCGAACACCCCCCAGAACAGTGCTCCACCGCCGGTCAGAGGGGGTGTTCGGGTGTTTCAAACACTGTTCGAACAGGGGGGTGTTCGGGGTGTTCGCCTCCCCTCTGGGGAGAGGGAGGCGAACACCCCCGGAACACACCCTGCAGCGACCCGCGCAACACTCTCCGCAACAGCTGATAGGGGAGAGGTAAGGCAGTGAACGACTTGGACAGGCGCGGCAGCAGGATCTTCGGCCGAGTGGAGGGGGAGGTGGCCTGGCCGTCTGGGGCAGACAGCCCGTATCGGCTGATGAAGCTCAGGGAGCCGGAGCGGTACGAGCGCGAGACGGCTGAGCAGGCCGACGCCCAGCGGGTCATCGTCGAATGGGCCGAGTGGTACGGCCTCAAGCGGGCGAAGATGGCCTGCTGCCCCGGCTGGCTCACGCGCAAGGTCAGCAGGCGATGCAGCATCGACCGTTGCACCGCGTTCGGCGGCGGTGCAACCGACCACCGCTGGCTGGAACACAGGGTCGGCTGGGTCCTCGACGGGCAGCCGGTGGCCCTGACGTCGGCCGCCTACGGCATCTCGGACGAGTATCGCGCCCGATTTGAATGGTGGGTTGCCGAAGACCCCCGGCTGGCGGTCGCCCTCGGCGGCCAGGGCTGGTACGGCATCGGTTCCACGCAAGTGCTGATGTGGCGTACTGACGTCATCGAGGTGATGGAGCCCGCGCCGGAGTCGGTGCGCGCCTTGGGCTATCGGCAGCTCTGAGGCCAGGGACGGTACTGCGGAGGGCACGAGAGGGCGGGGCCGGGCCCGAGTGCCGCAGGCACCGGGCGAGGCCACGGGACGGCCAGAAAGACCCCACGACGACGGTAGCGCGCGGCAGCGGGTGGCCCCCGGGAGCGCCAGCACCGGCCCGCAGTAACGAGTGGTGACTGGCGAGCACGGGAAGTAAGGCCGGCGGTCACCTTGAGAGCAACCCGCCCGCGCGGCGCTGCCGCCGCCGGGCACGCGAGAGCCCCCAACCCTGACGCCCGACGGCACGGTTGGGGGCTCCGCCGTGCGGGCGGCTGGCCCACCTCCGGGGTCTGGGCGCCCCCGAGCGGGAAAGTGGTGGACCCAGGACTTTCCCGCACGTCCAAAAAACACCAGCGGCGCGGTGGCCGTCTATTTGCCGTGAATGCAACCGGTATGACGCTGGCGGTATCACAGGTGATTCTCTGGGGACATGAGCGCCGGACAAAGGCTGCGGCACTTTCGGGAGCAGCTCGGCATATCCCAACGGGCGATGGCCGATGAACTCGGCACGACGCACGTGGTGGTCGGCCGCTGGGAACGAGGCGTGTTCAATCCGAACGTGTCGAGCCTTCAAAAGATCGCCGCCTTGATGGACTGCACGATGGATGAGCTGGTGAAAAAGGAGGTGACCAGATGACGGCAGTGCCGGTGGAGGCGCAGACGTGGCTAGTGGGGCGCATTCACGACCAGGAAGTCCTCAGCGAAGTGACCGGCTGGTGGCTGGATGAAGACGGCGTGAACCCGCTGACGGTCGGCACCTGGACCGGCTGCCGGGACGGCTTGGTGATGCGGGGGACGGTGCAGCAGGCGGCACGGGTGGCCGCCATGCGTGAGCTGGTCGACTGGGCCGAGCGCGCCAGCAGCGTCGAGGAATGCGAGGCCATCGAGCGCGTGCGGGCGTGGGTGCTGGCGAGTGGCTAAATACGAGCCGCCTGAGGAGGCGGAAGAGGTCAGTAAGGAGCTCGCAGAAGACAGTTCGATTCGACTGGTCGGTCCACGCGCGGAGATGGCCGTGGTGATTCAAGTGCTGGCCGAACAGGGCCTTGGTCGCAATGCGATCGCGCGTCGAATGAACGTCCCCAATACGACGGTTACCGAAATCGCCCAGGTGATCGGGGTCAACTTCGACCGCTCCCAGACCGAGCAGGCTTTGAAAGCCCGGCTGACCGACCTGAAGGTGAAGAACATGGCCGTGGCCGAGGGCCTGAGCGAGGACCTGACCCACGCTCGGATCAAGCTCCGCATGGCTAATAATAACCGTGACTTGGCTTTCGCCGCGAAGACCATCAGCGATCTTGCGAGAGCAGTGCACAACCTCACTCCAGGGGTCACCGAGGAAGACAAGCTTGAAGAGGCTCGGGACTTCCTGCTCGAATTCAACGACAACCTGCGCGCAGCACGCGACCAATTCGAGACACGCACCGGCCTGGACATGGGGTCGGACGAGGCCACCCGGATTTCCCGACGAGAACTTGGATTGGACGGCAATAATGACGAACCGTAATTCCGGCGAGGTCGTGCAGGGACCGATGACCTCGGACGGTCCGAGCGTCGAGGAACTGAGGGCCGCGCGCCCGGGGTCGACCGGCGGCTTCTACCACCGGGGCGAACGCGGTCCGCTCGACTGCGCCGTCATCTGGGGCGAGGTGGTGGCCGGGGATGGCACGGTGACTGACGACCAGATGGCCGAGGTCCGCAAGGCCGCCGCTATCGGTGCCGACAGCCGCCACGCGGCACAGGTGGCCAAGTCCTTTACCGAGCGGCGCGATCCGATGACCGGCCAGGCGATCCGTACCTACGAGGACGGCCGGTCCGAGCTGGTGGACGAGAGCCGCCCGGACCACCGCTGGCGCGGCTGCGCATAGCCACCGGGCGCCCGGGACGGGGCACGGACGGCCTCCCGTCCCGCTCGGGGCCCACGGGCCCGGTCAGACCACGAGAGATCCAGGGAGAGCCGCCGGGAGCCCGGCACGTGAGGACACGCGAAACGCGGATGCCCAGGCTCGTTTCCCACCCCATCGCATGACACACAAGAAGAGGAACCATGACCAGCACAGACAACCTGATCACCCGCGCCCGGCTGGCGATCGAGGCCGAGGAGAAGGCGCGGGTGGTGGCCAAGGCGGCCGAGCTGGCCGAGGCCGACAAGCACGCCGAGTCGGTGGCCGAACGGCAGGCCCAGCACGACCAGCTCAAGGCGGACGCCGAGGCGGCTCTGTCGGCCGAGGGCGTGACGCTGCCCGAGCTGGCCGACCTGTTCGATGCGGCGGTGGCCGCCCTGGCCGCCCTGGCCGAGGGCGCCTGCACCCGCAACGACCTGATCGGCCAGCACGCGGCCGGTCTGGCGCTGGCCAAGCTTCCCAACGCTGAGCGCACGCCCGTCCGTGAGCTGCTGGCGCGCGCGACCGCCCAGGCCGCCGAGCAGGTCCGAGGCCGGGACACCGACCTCGGGCGGCTGATCACGAGCCTCAACGCGGACGGCGGACCCCTGTGGCGGATCACGCCCGTCGAACGTGCCCGCCGCGTGCAGACCTCAACCGATCACGTCGACCTCCCGCTCTGAAATTCGGACCTCAACATGAGCCCCGGGGCCGAGGCTCGACCCGACCTTGACGACCCAGCAAGTCGGGTCGGCCCGACCGCCGGCTCATGTTGCCTACACGCACCCGCAAGCCCCTTGAGGTGCACCCGGGTCGGCCGACCCGCCCGAACTTGAACAACTTGAACTTGAACACCTTGCCCCGACCCTCCCGCCGGGCCACGCGGGGCGCGGCCCGGCGGGAGGGTGCTAATTCAAATTCCGGGTTCGAATTCAGGTTCCTCGGGCGCCAGGAAAAGGGCGGTCACGAGGCGTGAGTGGCGGTGTGTGGATGGGGGTGGTCACGCCTTTTCCGCGCACCTTTTTGGATTCGGCTTCATTTCAGGAATTGTGCGCTGCGCAAATCCCGTGATTTTCTTGAATTCTCGGCAATTCCGCCGGGGTCCGGAATTCGGGAAAGCAGGGGGCACGAAATGGCCGCAGAAATCACCAAGGGCATCCGGGTCGTCACCAAGGACGGCCACCTGGGCACCGTGGAGAACGAGCCCGCGCTGACGGCCTCCGGCCACGTGGTCACCGTGAAGTTCGACGACCCGTCGATCTCGGCGGGCGGTGGCGCTGGCTACGACGTGAACGACCTCAAGCCCGCCCCCGCCGACGAGGAGCACCCCTGCGAGTGCTCGGCCTACGACGCCCTCGACCCCGAGGAGCTCACCGACGAGCGGCTGGCCAACGGTGACTACGAGGTCTTCACCACCGGCTGTACCGCCACCACCCGCCGGACCTTCGCGCCCGGTCACGACGCCAAGCTCAAGTCCTTCTTGATCAGGCACGGTGCGGCCGGGCACGAGATCCGCCGCAGCGAGGCGGGGGTGGCCAGCAGCGCCAGCGCCGAGGAGCACGCCGCGCGCTACGCCTTCGCCCGGATGGTCACGGCCGGTGTGCAGCGCGCCGAGGCGAAGGCCGCCGAGAAGGCCGCCCGCGCCGAGGAGCGCGCCGCCCGCAAGACCGCCCCCCGCGCCAGGCGCCCGAAGAAGGTCACCGCCAAGGTCGGCCGCGCGACCTTCACCGGCCGGATGGACGGCGAGCACTTCGTCTACGAGGTGAAGGGCAAGGAGCGCCGGACCCTCAAGTTCGTGGCTGTCTGACCGACCCGCCCCGCCGGGCGGTCGGCACAGGCCGCCCGGCGGCTCCCCGAGGAGCCCCACATGTACAAACTCACCTGGCGCACGCCCGAGGGCCGCCCCGCCCTGGCCAAGGTCTTCGACCCGGCCACCGTCCGCAAGCTCGCGGCCGACGCGATCGACGCCAACCCCGAGGGCAACCACCTGCGCGTTCAGCAGCTCGTCAGCTGCCCGATCGTCGGCGACCGCATCTGGGCCGAGGTCACCCACCAATTCGTCTGAGGAGCCAGCTCATGAAGATCCGCCTTAATGCCGTCATCGAGATTGATGCCGACGCCTGGGAGAACATACACGGTGGCGAGCAACCGCTGACCGCCGAGAACGCCACCGCCTACGTGGAGCAGATTTTCGATGTCCACGGGCGCGTAACGGAAATCACAAAAACCTTCAGGCTCATCGTCGTTGACCAGGACGCCTGACATGAACCGGCCCGGTCGGGGGCCATCACCCCCCGACCGGGCCAACGCTGAGCGAAACAAGAGGAAACCCAGCTATGACCCAGCAAAGCACAGCCATCGCCACGGGCGTAATCGAACGCGTAGCGGCGGGTGGCCAGCTCCGGGCGGTCGCCTATGCCCGCGTTTCCACCGAGGACCAGGCCAAGGGCTACGGCGTCCAATACTCAACTAAAAAGATCATGCGCCACATCGAGCGCAAAGGCTGGCGGCGCGTCGGCACCTTCTGTGACGAGGGCATCAGCGGCAGCCTTGAGGCGCACCAGCGCGAAGACCTCAACAAGCTGATGGAGCTGGCGCGTGAGAAGCCCAAGCCCTTCGACATCGTCGTCGTCAACGAAGGTCGCGCCATCGGTCGTACCGGTCGCGCCTTTTGGCGGTGGGTCTGGGAACTCGAAGACATGGGCATCTTCGTCGGCGTCGTCCAAGACGACTACGACAACACGACCGCCGAGGGGCGCAAGAAGATGCGCCGTGACGCCGACTACGCCGAGACCGAGTGGGAGACCATCCGCCAGCGCACCCAAGGCGGCCTCCAGGAGAAGGCCGAAGAGGGCGGTTGGGTCGGTGGCCCCCCGCCGTACGGCTACGAGATCGAGGACCAGGGCAAGAAGGGCCTTTCACGCCTCATCCAGTGTGCGGCTGAGGTCAAGGTGTTGCGCCGCGCCCGGGAACTGCTGGTGGAGTTCGGCCTGAACATGCGCCAGACCGCCGCACGCCTGAACGCCGAGGGGCTGTTCACCCGCTCCGGCAAGCCATGGTCACATCAGAACCTGCGTGCCCGGCTGATGTCCACGGCTGTCCTCGAAGCCGTGTTCATCTTCCGCAACACGGCCGTGAAAAACGGCCGAGGGCCGAAGCTCGACCAGAACGGCCAGCCGCTCTACGGCGAAACCGTCCGCATCGAGCTTGACCCGATCTTCACGCCGGGCGAGGTGGCCGACCTGAAGGCCGCTGTCGGCGAACCCTCCGGCAAGCCCAAGGGCCAGGCTGGCGTCTATCCGCTGTCGAAGCGCGTCACGGCCCAGTGCGGCAAGCACTACATCGGCGGCAAGCGTCACAAGGGGCCCGGCCGCTGGTACCGCTGCAAGGGCCGACAGGAGGAGTACGCACACGCGCCGACGTGTGACGACCCGCAGATCCCCGCCACCGAGCTTGAGGCCGCAGTCTGGGCCGAGGTCGTCAGCCTGCTCGGCGATCCTGACCAGCTCCGGGCGATGGCGGCTGAGTGGGTGGGCATGGCCGACACAGACCAGGAGGCGCAGCGAGCCAGGGTGGCCGATCTGAGCAAGCAGGTGACCGACCGTGAAAGGGCCATGACCGAAACCTTGACCACCTACGCCCGGCTGAACGTGCCCACCTCCACGATTGAGGAGGTCGTCAAGACGCTCACCGACGAGCTTGATCAGCTCAGGGAGATGCGCGACGAGGCACAGCGGTGGATGGAGGAGACCGAAGCGGCCGAGCAGCGCGCGAACGACCTTGCCGCCCTGGCCGAGCTGGCGCGCACGCGGCTGGCCGACATGACGCCCGACGAGCAAGGCGAAATCCTTGCGTTGTTGGACGTGCGCGTCACCGTCCTGGGCGCGAGGCCCGAGCGCAAGACCAACAAAGGCTGCACCCTCACCAAGTGGTTTGCTGACTCGGGACGGCTGGTGCCACTCCCGCTGACCGATGAGGTGTGGGCCCTGGTGGAACCGGTCGTCAAGGCATGGGAACCACCGAACCATCGCCTCATCGACGGTCGCGCGGTGGTCGACGGCATCCTGTTCAAAGCGCGCACCGGGTGCGGCTGGCACGACATTGAGGTGTCGGGCGATGTCCTGTGGAAGACCGTGCATTCACGATTCAACCGCTGGCTTCGCGCTGGTGTGTGGGACGAGATCATGAAGGTAATTCCCAACGAGGGCACGCTTCCGGCGGGGATGCCCGTGCTGCCGCCTCTCAAGATTGAGGGGCGCGTAGACCCGCACATCCTGCCCCTAGAAGGCGTCCGGCACGAGGAAGCACCTGCGGAAACTTTTATGGTGGCGGCGGGCACCGCGCTCTGCGTGCCCGGCAATCACGAGAACAAGCTGGGCCGCTGGCTGAAGGGCCGCAAGGTCCAGCTCACGCACGGCCTCGCGGAGACCGTCGAGCAGCTGGAGGGGGAGAGCGAGGAGTTCCGCGCGCGGGTGCGGGAGTTCGTGGACGGGCTGGTCAGCCACTACGTCCTCGACGGCGGCCGGCTGGTGGTGTGCCACGCGGGCCTGCCGGAGAAGTACCACGGCCGCACCTCGGGCCGGGTGCGCTCGCACGCGCTGTACGGCGACACGACCGGGGAGACGGACGAGTTCGGCCTGCCGGTGCGCTACCCGTGGGCGGAGGACTACCGGGGCCGCGCGGCCGTGGTCTACGGGCACACCCCCGTCCCCACGGCCACCTGGCTCAACAACACCATCTGCCTGGACACGGGCGCCGTGTTCGGCGGCAGGCTCACCGCGCTGCGCTGGCCGGAGCGGGAACTGGTCGACGTACCGGCCGAGCGCGTCTGGTACGAGCCGGCCAGGCCGCTGGCCACGGAGGCGCCCGGCGGGCACGAGGGACGCCCGCTAGACCTCGCCGACGTGCACGGCCGCCGGACCGTCGAGACCCGGCACGCCGGGCGGATCGCGGTCCGCGAGGAGAACGCGGCGGCGGCCCTGGAGGTCATGAGCCGTTTCGCGGTGGACCCGCGGCTGCTGCCGTACCTCCCGCCGACCATGGCCCCCACCGCGACCTCGAAGGTGGAGGGCTACCTGGAGCACCCGACGGAGGCGTTCGAGCAGTACCGGCAGGACGGGGTCGAGCGGGTCGTGTGCGAGGAGAAGCACATGGGCTCGCGGGCGGTGGCGCTGGTGTGCCGGGACGCGGAGGTGGCCCGGGAGCGCTTCGGTGCCGGGGGAGGCGAGACCGGCTCCCTGTACACCCGCACCGGCCGTCCGTTCTTCGACGACCCGGCCGTCACGGAGGAGGTCCTCGGCCGGGTGCGCGAGGCGGTGACGGCCGCCGGGCTGTGGGACGGGCTCGGTACCGACTGGCTGCTGCTCGACGCCGAGCTGCTGCCGTGGTCGCTGAAGGCCGCCGGGCTGCTGCGGAAGCAGTACGCGGCGGTCGGGGCGGCCGCCGGCGCCGCGTTCCCGGGCGCGCTGGCCGCGCTGGAGGGTGCCGCGGCGCGCGGCGTGGACGTGGGCGGGCTGCTGGCGCGGCAGCGCGGGCGGGCCGCCGACGCGGCGGCGTTCACGGAGGCGTACCGGCGGTACTGCTGGCCGACGGACGGACTGGAGGGCGTGCGGCTCGCGCCCTTCCAGCTCCTCGCCGTCCAGGGCCGCAGCCTGGCCGCGCTGCCGCACGACGAGCAGCTGGCCCTGATCGACCGCATGGTCGGGCACGACGGGTCCGGTCTGCTGCGGACGACGCGACGGCTGTACGTCGACACCGGGGACGCGGAGTCGGTGCGGGCGGGCGTCGACTGGTGGCTGGAGATGACCGGCCGCGGCGGCGAGGGCATGGTGGTCAAGCCGGTCGGGGCGGTCGTGCGGTCGGGGTCCCCCCGCTCGAGCGAAGCCGGGAGCGGGGGAGGCAAGGGGCGGCTGGTGCAGCCGGGCGTCAAGTGCCGCGGCCGGGAGTACCTGCGCATCATCTACGGCCCGGAGTACACCCGCCCGGACAACCTGGCCAGGCTGCGCGGCCGCTTCCTCGACCACAAGCGGTCGCTCGCCCTCAGGGAGTACGCCCTGGGGCTGGAGGCGCTGGACCGGCTGGCCGGGGGCGAGCCGCTGTGGCGGGTGCACGAGGCGGTGTTCGGGGTGCTGGCGCTGGAGTCGGAGCCGGTGGACCCGCGGCTGTGAGGCGGGGCGAGGGTCCGGTGTGACGCACGGGACCCTCGCCCACCTGTGCCGATCAGGGCTTCCGAGGGGTGAAACGCGTTCGAACGGTCAGGATGGAGACATGGCATTCCACGTCGACTCCGAGGCCGGGCGGCTGCGCCGGGTCATCCTGCACCGGCCCGATCTGGAGCTGAAGAGGCTCACCCCCAGCAACAAACACGCCCTGCTCTTCGACGACGTGCTGTGGGTGCGCCGGGCGCGTCTGGAGCACGACGGGTTCGCGGACGCCCTGCGCGACCGCGGGGTCGTCGTCCACCTGTTCGGCGACCTGCTCACCGACGTCCTCAGGATCCCGGCGGCCAAGAAGCTGATCCTGGACAAGGTCTTCGACGAGAAGGAGTACGGGCCGCTCGCCACCGACCACCTGCGGGCCGTGTTCGAGGACCTGCCCACGGCCGAGCTCGCCGAGGCCCTGGTCGGCGGGATGACCAAGCGCGAGTTCCTCGATGCGCACGCCGAGCCGACGTCCGTGCGCTTCCACGTCATGGACCTGGACGACTTCCTGCTCGGACCGCTGCCCAACCACCTCTTCACCCGGGACACCTCCGCCTGGATATACGACGGGGTCTCCATCAACGCCATGCGCTGGCCGGCGCGGCAGCGCGAGACCGTCCACTTCGAGGCGATCTACCGGCACCACCCGCTCTTCCGCGACGAGTCCTTCCACGTCTGGTCGGAGGGGCTCGCCGACTACCCGTCCACCATCGAGGGCGGCGACGTGCTGGTCATCGGCAACGGCGCCGTGCTCATCGGCATGAGCGAGCGCACCACGCCGCAGGCGGTCGAGATGCTCGCGCACAAGCTGTTCGCGGAGGGCTCGGCGCGCACCATCGTGGCCCTGGACATGCCGAAGCGGCGCGCTTTCATGCACCTAGACACGGTGATGACGATGATCGACGGCGATACGTTCACCCAGTACGCGGGGCTCGGCATGCTCCGCTCGTACACCATCGAACCGGGCGCGTCGGACCAGGAGCTGAAGGTCACCGACCACCCGCCGGAGCACATGCACCGCGCGATCGCCGCCGCGCTCGGGCTCAGCGAGATCCGGGTGCTGACCGCCACGCAGGACGTGCACGCGGCGGAGCGGGAGCAGTGGGACGACGGCTGCAACGTCCTCGCGGTGGAGCCGGGCGTCGTCATCGCGTACGAGCGCAACTCCACGACCAACACCCATCTGCGCAAGCAGGGCATCGAGGTGATCGAGATCCCCGGGAGCGAGCTGGGCCGGGGCCGGGGCGGGCCGCGGTGCATGAGCTGCCCGGTGCAGAGGGACGCCGTGGGCTGAGCGGCCGCCCGCGAGCCGGAACCGACCCGCTTGCATACAAATGTTACCGGTCGTATAGACTTCCACCCCGTTCGCCGGTCCTCACCGGTCCTCACCGGTCCCGTTCCGCGGTTCCGTTCAGCGGTCCCTCCCCGTCCCCGTCCCCAGGAGTGCTCCCATGGCGACAGTCCCGACCACCCTCGCAGGCCGCCACTTCCTCAAGGAGCTGGACTTCACCGGGGAGGAGCTCCGCGGTCTGGTCGAGCTGGCCGCCGAGCTCAAGGCCGCCAAGAAGGCCGGGACCGAGCCGCGGTACCTGAGCGGCCGGAACATCGCGCTGATCTTCGAGAAGACCTCGACGCGCACGCGCTGCGCGTTCGAGGTGGCGGCCGCCGACCAGGGTGCCTCGACGACCTACCTCGACCCGTCCGGCTCGCAGATCGGCCACAAGGAGTCCGTGAAGGACACGGCCCGCGTGCTCGGCCGGATGTACGACGCGATCGAGTACCGCGGCGACAGCCAGCAGAAGGTGGAGGAGCTGGCCGCGTACGCCGGCGTCCCCGTCTACAACGGCCTCACCGACGACTGGCACCCCACCCAGATGCTCGCCGACGTGCTCACCATGACCGAGCACTGCGACAAGCCGCTCACCGGGACCGCCTTCGCCTACCTCGGCGACGCGCGCTTCAACATGGGCAACTCCTACCTGGTCACCGGCGCGCTCCTCGGCATGGACGTACGGATCGTGGCGCCGGAGTCCTACTGGCCCGCCGAGGAGATCGTCACCCACGCCCGCAAGCTCGCCGAGACCAGCGGGGCCCGCGTCACGCTCACCGAGGACGTCGCCGAGGGCGTCCGGGGAGCCGACTTCGTCGCCACCGACGTGTGGGTGTCCATGGGTGAGCCCAAGGAGGTCTGGGCCGAGCGGATCGCCGCCCTGACCCCGTACGCGGTGACCATGGACGTGCTGCGCGCCACCGGCAACCCGGACGTGAGGTTCCTGCACTGCCTGCCGGCCTTCCACGACCTCGGCACCAAGGTCGGCCGGGAGATCCACGAGGCGTACGGCCTGGACTCCCTGGAGGTCACCGACGAGGTCTTCGAGTCGCCGCACTCGGTGGTCTTCGACGAGGCGGAGAACCGTCTGCACACGATCAAGGCGGTCATGGTCGCGACGCTGGGCCGTTGAGCTACGACAGGCCCTGACGGACCGACACCACCGGCAGCGCGAACCACACCGCCTTGCCGGAGGCGGTGGGCCGGTGGCCGCAGGACGAGCTGAGCGCGCGGATGAGGAGGAGTCCCCGGCCGTGCTCCTGCCAGGGGTCGGGCTGCTCCACCGCCGGCCGCACGAGGTCGCCGGGCGGCTCCGGGTCCTGGTCGTGGACCTCGACCCGGCAGCTCGTCGGCAGCAGCTCCACGACCAGCTCGATCGGCGCCCGGCCCGCCGTGTGCTCGACGGCGTTGGCGACCAGTTCGGCGGTGAGCAGTTCCGCCGTGTCGCGGTCGGCGGCGTGCTCCTGTTCGGCCAGTGCCCTGCGGACCAGCGCGCGGGCGACCGGCACGGCCGCGGCGGTGTGCGGCAGCGCGACGCGCCAGGATGCGGGACTTGCGGGTTCGTGCACTACGGGTCCGTTCATGAGCAGGCTGTCCTGCTTTCAACTTCAGGAATGGTACGGCGCCCTCCCGCGGGCACGCCCGGCGGGCGTCGTACAGGACCTCGGACCGCCTGCCGGCCCCGTTGCCGGACGGCCCCTTACCTGTACTTACGCACGGCCGCGCCCGATCGCGCCCGCCGTTACGGGGCTGTCGCACAGGCGTGACCGTGTCACGGGCGTCCGGGGCGGAGGGACCGGTGCGTCACGACGCCGGGTACGGACCGGATTCCTGAAGGAGGTACGGAAGTGCGGAGGGGTGGAGGGGCGGAGGGACGGAGAGACCCGGGGGTTCACCGAGTGCACGGGACCATGACGGGGGAGTCACTTCACTCCGACGAAGGCGGCCCCCGCGTCCCTCAGCCGCTCGTGCAGCGCCCGGAAGACGGCCGCCGAGCGCGCCCCCGGCCAGTCGGCGGGCAGCAGCGCGGCCGGCAGTCCGGGATCCGCGTACGGCAGCCGGCGCCACGAGTCCAGCATGAGCAGGTAGTCCCGGTAGGCCTCTTCCGGGGGCGTGTCCGGGCGCGCCTCCCACGCGCGCAGCATGTGCGCGTGCCGGTCGAGGAACGCCTCGTGCTGCTCGGCGATCGCGGCCAGGTCCCACCAGCGCGCCACCGCCTCGCCCGTCACCGCGAAACCCAGGTGCTCGCCCCGGAACAGGTCCACGTACGGGTCGAGCACCAGCCGCCGCAGGCTGCGCCGGGTCTCCTCGTACAGGCGTGCCGGAGCTATCCAGACCCCGGGGGCCGCGGTGCCGAAGCCGAGGGCGGCCAGCCGGGAGCGCAGTACGTGCCGCTTCTGGCGCTCGGACTCCGGCACGGAGAACACGGCCAGCACCCAGCCCTCGTCCTCGCTCGGGGAGGTGGTCGCGTACACGCGCCGGTCGCCGTCGTCGAGCAGCTCCCGTGCCCGCGGCGACAGCGCGTACCCGGCGGCGCCGGCCGCCGTGCGGGCGGGCACCAGCAGTTCGCGCCGCTTCAGCCGTGACACCGACGACCGCACGGAGGGCGCGTCGACACCGACCGCGGCGAGGAGCCTGATCAGCTCGGACACCGCGACCGGCCCCGACACGGAGCGGCCGTACGCACCGTAGAAGGTGACGATGAGGGAACGCGGGGTGGACTGCTCGGACACGTTGATCATTTTAGGCATTGAACAACATGTGGATCTTGCTGATCCCCCCCGGCGCGCAACCGGACGGCGGCGCGGCGCTGCCGTGACTCCGGCTCAGGCGGCGACGGTCAGCTGCTTGCCGACCGGCACGCGCCGCGGGGCGACCACGGTGCCGTCGGGCAGGATCCCGCCGGTGTCGTCGAAGACGATGGCCCCGTTGCACAGCAGGTTCCAGCCCTGCTCGGGGTGGAAGGCGACGATGTGGGCGGCGTCGCTGTCCGGACGGTCGGCCGAGGGGCACGGGGGCTGGTGCGAGCACATGGCGCGCCTCCGTCGAAGAGGATGGGCCGGCGGGCGGTGGGCCACCGCCTCGCCCTGGTGCCGTACTGCTGTGGTGCCGTGGTGCCTGTACCGAGGACTCTGCGCCCGCCCGCACCCCGGCGCCAAGCGCTGTCGAGGAGTCGTGACAGCACCGGGACGCGCTGTGACAACGCCGACGTGCCGGGGACGTAGGGGGGACGAGGCCCCGCGGGTCACCCCGGCTGCCGGGAGGTCCCGGGCCGCAGGAAGCGCT
Organism: Streptomyces ruber; assembly: GCF_014648075.1. Classification (GTDB taxonomy): domain Bacteria; phylum Actinomycetota; class Actinomycetes; order Streptomycetales; family Streptomycetaceae; genus Streptomyces; species Streptomyces ruber. The sequence continues at coordinate 309,372 of NZ_BMQK01000002.1, forward strand.
GGAGGATCAGGCGCAGGGTGGGGAGCTCGGCGGCCGGGTCGAAGGACGGATCGGTGGCGGCGCTGGTGTAGAGGGCCGCGATGAGGGCCATGACCCAGGCCGCGGCCTCGTCCGGGTCCAGGCCGGGATCGATCTGGCCGGCCGCGGCCGCGTTCCGCAGCAGCGTGCCGACGGTGGCCCGCTCCTCGTCGTTGTCGCGGCTCAGCAGCGCCTCGAGCTCCGGGTCGCGGTAGGCCTGGATCATCGCCTCCATGACGAGGGCGGGCACCAGCGGCTCCAGGGCGGGGGCGGCCAGGAGGTCGACGGTCTCCAGGAGGGCGGCCCACGGGTCGTCGGCGGCGCGGGCGGCGGCGAGGCGTTCGGTCTTGGTGGGGCCACCGCCGTGCCCGTCGCCCTGCTCGCCGACCGGCTCCTCCTCGAAGACGGCGTGGAAGATCGCGCGTTTGTTCGGGAAGTAGTGGAACAGGTTGCCCGCGCTCATGCCGGCGGCCTTGCAGATCTCCGCCGTGGTGGTGCGCTCGAAGCCCTTGGTGGCGAAGAGCCCGGCCGCGGCGTCGACGATGTGCCGGCGTCGTGCCCGGTGCCTGGCCGGGTCGACTGTTCTCATCAGGCTTCCTCTCGCTCGGCTCTCGGCCAAGCGCATCGTAGGCGAACAATAATAGACCGAGTGCTCGGTCTATTATTGCGGAAAGGCCTCCGCGAGACGGCGGGGCGGCAGGACGCGAGGGGGAACATGGACATGCACAAGGCACACGGACGGAGCCCGCAGGACGACCGGGTGACTGTGCTCAGGGAGCCGGTCGCCGGCACCGTGCTCCTGTGTGCCGGTCTCACGGCGGCGGGTGCGGGGCTCGGCTGGCTGGTCGGCCCTCTGGCCCGTCTGCTGCTGACGCTGCCGTGGGCGCCGCTCCAGGGACCGGCCGAGCTCGTCGCGTCCCTCCCCGCGCCGGTGCTGCCCGTCGTGGGGGCGGTGGCGGGGGCGGCCCTCGGACTGGTCGCCCGGTACGAACAGCTCGTGGTCGATCTGTCGGACGACCGCGTCGCGCTCACGAGCAGAGGCCGGAAGCGGGAGTTCCCGCGGGACGTGGTCGCCACGGCGTTCCGGGACGGCAAGCACCTGGTCCTGCTCGGCCACGACGGCGGCGAGCTGACCCGGCAGGAGTGCGACCTGGACGCCGGCCGCGTCGCCGGCGCCTTCACCGCGCACGGCTACGCGTGGGCGGACGCCGATCCGTACGAGGACGACTTCCGCCGCTGGGTCCCGGACACCCCCGGCCTGCCGCAGGAGGCGAACGCGATCCTCAAGACCCGTCAGAGGTACTTGGAGAAGCACGGCTCCTCCCACGACGACGTCCGGGAACTGCGCGAGGAACTGGCACGTCTCGGTGTCGTGGTGAGGGACGAGAGACGACGCCAGTACTGGAGGACGAGCGCATGAGGCCGGCAGTGAGCCGCACGGTCGTCAGGAGTGGGAGGGCGGGATGAGACGGGTACGTCACGGTCCCGCCCCGGGGGCCTGGGGGCCTGGGGGCCTGGGGACGATCTCCCTGGGCGCCCGGTTGATGTTCCCCGACGCCGACGCCGACGCCGACGCCGACGCCGACGCCGGCGCCGACCCGACGCCGACATCGACACCGACACCGACATCGACACCGACACCGACACCGACGAGGACGGGCCCGGCCCTCAGCGACGACGCGGGGGCGCGGAGTACGGGACCGGGCCGGAGGCCGTGACTCCCCGGTGCTCAGTGCTGGATCAGGCCGCCGACCGGGACCGGAGCGACGTGGCCGGTCGGCGGCCGGGTCCGGGCCAGGGTGAGGCCGATGTCGACCAGTGAGGAGCGGCGCAGCCGCGTGACGTCGGGGACCGGCGTCCAGACCGACTCGGCGATGGTGCCGTCCGGCTCGGGGCGGAGCCGGCCGCCGGTGATGCGGACCTGGTAAAAGACGCCCACGTTGTGGAGCTCGGGGCGGCCGGGGACGGTGCGCTCGGCCGCGGGGACCACTCGTGAGTCCACGCCCAGCAGGCGTTCGACGACCGCGTCGTAGCCGGTCTCCTCGGCGATCTCCCGGAGCACCGCGTCCGACGGATCCTCCGCGTGCTCGACCCGGCCGCCCGGCAGGGTCCAGTTGCTCCGGCCCCGCGCCGGTACGTAATGGGCGAGCAGCACCCGCCCGTCCTCCACGCACACGGCGTACGCCGCCAACCGGAGATCCGTTCCCGGTCCCATGCCCGCCCCTCCTCACCGGACGCCTCCGACGCCCACCGGAGGGCAAGTCTCCCTGGTGCCGTCGCTCCCGCAGCCCCCGGGGGTCCGGTGCCCGCTTCACGGAGTGGGCGGTTGCGCTTCGGGGTGCGGTCGCGACGCGCTGCGCGTGCTCGAGTGCCTCCTCCGGCGTCTCCTCGCCCGTCAGCGCGGACTGGATCGCCGTGTGGATGCCGGTCGCCGCCTCCGGCCACCCGGCGCCGAGCCGGCCGGTACGGGCCCGGGCCGTCGCGACGCTGTCGGCGAGCGCGGCCATCGACGGCGCCTGCTCGGCGTACTCGGCGGCCACCGACGTACGGGGGACGGCACGGTGAAGTACTGAGGACGCCTGCCGCAGGACCGTGGGCATGAACTGCGACGGGGGAACGCTGCGGTGCTCGACCCCGACGCCGGCGGCCCTGCCGCAGGCGTCGAGCAGCTTCCCCCACTGGGCGTGCTCGGTGCCGTCGGTGTAGTAGTCGAGCGCGGGGATGGCGGTGCCCTCGTCGGCGGAGGCCCCCGTCACGGTCCCGCATCCGGCCGCGGCCGGCACCAGGGCGGCCGCGACGAGAAGGGCGGCGGCCCGCCGCGCCGCCGGTCCGGGCGCTGAGCCCCTGGAACTCCTGGAGCCCAGGGTGGTGCCCTCCCGAAGGACCTGTGTGGATGTCACGTGCGGGAGGCATGGGTCGACTCACGGGAATCCCACGGTGACCCCGTCATCGGGCGGTCTCGCCGGCCGCGCGCGCCGCCGTCAGATCGGTGCCCCGGGACAGGGCCGGCGCCCGCAGCGCGGCGAGCCTCGCCGCGGTCCCCGGCCTGACGCCCCCGAGCGCGAGGGCGCTCCCGGCCCGGCGGCGCAGCTCCTCGGCGCCTTCCGGGCTCCACAGGGTGTCGCCGAGCGCGGCCCGCAGACGGCCGAACACGGCCAGGGGCGGCCGCAGGGCCAGCAGCCGGTCCCCGGCCGCCGGCGCCTCCCGGCTCCGGCCGGCGCGGGTGAGGCCGACGATCGCCTGCACGCACCATCCTTGCGGCGACCGCGCGTCCGTACATCGCGTGAACGGCCCAGGTGAGCGGCGGCCGTCCCCGGCGCGCGCCTCAGCCGACCCGGTGGACCAGCTGCGTGGTCAGTTCATAACGAGCGCCGACGACGAGCAGTGCGCCCTCCTCCACCTTGGCCGCGAGGTCGGGATCCGCCGCGAGCTGGGAGCGGACGAGTTCGATGTTGGCGTCGATCGTCGCGTCGACCCGGGCGTCGCCCTCCTCGCCGTGGTCTATCGCCGGACGTATTCGGTCGGCCAGGTACTGGATGTGAGCGGGCAGCTGTGCCTCCGACTCGTCCGCCTCGACCGCGGCTCTCACGGCTCCGCAGGACTGATGCCCGAGCACCACGACCAGCGGTATGCCCAGTTCCAGCACCCCGTAGGCGATGCTCCCGAGAACGGCCTCGTCCAGCACCTCGCCCGCCGACCGCACGGTGAGCAGATCACCGAGGCCCTGGTCGAACACCAGCTCCGGCGGCACACGGGAGTCGACACAGCCGAGCACGAGGGCGAACGGATGCTGCCCCGTCGTCAGCTCCTCCCGGACGGTCCGCGTCTCATGGGGATGCTGCTCACGGTAGGTCCGCCAGCGCCGGTTGCCCGCGGCCAGCTCCCGCAGGGCCTCCTCGGGGGTGCTCGGGCGGGGGCGCGTACGCCCGGAGGAGGGCGCGGCGGAAGCGGGAGAGGTGAGCGCTGCGTCGGCGGCGAGACCGGTACCGAGCAGCGTGCCGGCGGTCAGGGCGGTACGGAGCAGGGAGCGCCGGGCGGGGGCAGGGCCGGAGGCGGCAGGTCGGCGGGCCGCGGTGTGGGTGATCATGGCGGGGAACGTACGTCCGTATGTGCGGGCTGTCCCCTGCGTTGCCATGCCATGACCGAGTGCTGAACCAGCCTTGGGGCTACACATGCCGGCCCATGACCGTCGGCCCGTGCGGCGATGACCGGGCGCAAATCCGGCGGCTCCTGTGGAGATGGCCCGTCGGCCGACGGCAGAGGGTTGTTTCCGGTCAGTTACTTGCTGTGACCACCTTTGTAACGCTCGCCGTCCGGTCATTCCGGCACGGGAGATAAGTCGGACATCGTTTTAATATGCAACTGGAGCGATCACTGTTGGTGACCGTCGCGGCCGGTCACGTTTTCTCGCAGGGTGACGGCCCGTACCGGTTATTGCGGACGTGTATACCCGGTGTTCAGGGTCGGCATGGCCAGATGGAGGTATGCACCATTGCCTGCCGATCGGGCGGACTGTTAGCTTCCGGCAGCTTCTTCGATATCCGGAAGAAAATAAATGGCCCGCGACCGGGTCAGCGGCAAGGAGAACCGAATGCTCGTCCTGGGAATCACCAACAATGATCTCGCCGGTGCCTGCGTCGTGCGCGACGGAGAAATCGTCGCCGCTGTCAGCGAGGAACGTTTCTCGCGGGTGAAGGACCACAAGACCTGGCCGGCCCGGGCCATCGATTACGTACTGCGGGAGGCGGGCGCGGAACTCTCGGAAGTGGACCGCGTCGCCTACGGATGGTGCGCCGGCCTCGACGCGGAGAAACACCTGCTGCTGTACGTGGATCGCATAGCGGAAGAGGCGCTCCGCAACCCGCAGGCGTTACCCCATGTGCGCAAGCGCGTGTCCGACGAGATCCGCAACGACAAGGAGAAGCGGGGGGAGTTCGACGCCTTCGTCGAACAGCACGGCCTGCGCGGGAAGGCCGTCTACATCGATCACCACGAGTCCCACGGCCTGAGCGCGTTCCTGTGCTCGCCGTTCGACGAGGCCCTCGTGGTCACCTGCGACGGGCGTGGTGACTTCCAGTCCCTCACCGTCACCCGCTGCACCGCCGAGGGCGAGGAGGTGCTGCAGCGGGAGACCTCGGTGGACAGCCTCGGGTATTTCTACGGGCGTATCACGAAACTGCTCGGCTTCAAGCCCAACCGACACGAGGGAAAGATCACCGGTCTGGCTTCGAGAGGTAATCCGGAGAAGCTTCTCCCGTTGATGCGGAAGATGATCGACATCGACGAGGACGGCAGGGTCCGCGCATTCTGCGGAGACTATTACCAGCCGTCCTACGACGGATATTCCGACGTTCTTCTCGCGGAGATCGCGGAATGCGATCCCGCTGATGTCGCCGCAGCCGCGCAGCAGCACGTCGAGAACATCCTGACCGCCGTCGTCGCGCGGCACATCGAAAGTGTTCCCAGCGGGCACATCTGCCTGGCCGGCGGGGTCTTCGCGAACGTGAAACTCAACCAGCGCATCGCCGACACCAAGGGGGTGCAGAACATCTATGTCCTGCCCCCGATGGGCGACGGCGGGCTGCCGCTCCAGGCCGCCGTGGTGGCGGAGTACCGGGAAAGCGGTCGCAGGCCCCGCGTGCCCTCCATGGCGCTGGGGCCCGACGCGACCATCTCCGAGGGCCGGCTGGAGGAAGTGCTGAAGGACTATCCGGAACTGCGTTACCGCCGGTTCTCCGAGGGGTTGCGCGACGCGGTGGTCGACGCCCTGGAGCAGGACCGGGTGATCGGCCTCTTCCGGGGACGCATGGAGTTCGGGCCGCGGGCGCTCGGCCACCGCAGTGTCATCTACGGCACGCACGACCCGGCGATGAACGACTGGCTCAACAAGCGGCTGAACCGTACGGAGTTCATGCCCTTCGCGCCGATCACCGCGGAGGAGCTGGCCGCGGACTGCTACGTGGGCTGGCGACCGGACCAGCCCTCGGCACGTTTCATGACCATCACCTACGACTGCCACGAGGAGTTCGCCAGGACGTCTCCCGCCGTCGTGCACGTGGACAACACCGCGCGCCCCCAGATCGTCCGCAGCGAGGACGACGCCTTCCTGTACGACCTGCTGCTCGCCTGGCACCGGCGCTCCGGCCAGGCCGCGCTGGTCAACACGTCGTTCAACAAGCACGAGGAGCCCATCGTGGGGTCGCATCGGGACGCGCTGGACCCCTTGCAGGACGAGGTGATCGATCTCCTGCTCATCGACGACGCCTACCTGGTCTGGAAGGAGCGCGGCGCGAGCGCCGCCTGATCCGCCGCCCCATCGCCGATTGATCCTTTCGAAGAAACCTGAAGGAACCCGATGACGTCAGAAGCCGGTACGCGGTATGAGGTCGAGGCCGTCGTCTTCGACATGGACGGAGTCCTGATCGACTCCAGGACGGTGATCGAGAACGCCTGGAGGGACGTGGCGCGACGTCACGGCCGCGTACTGGCTTCCGCGGACATCGAACATCACGTGCACGGGCGTGCCGGAGCGGAGACGGTGCGGCTGCTCTTCCCTGACCACACGGACGACCAGCGCGCCGCGATCTGGGCGGAGGTGGACGAGCTGGAGGAGGAGTCACCGTACCAGGCCGTCCCGGGAGCCGACGCGCTGGTGCTCCGGCTCGCACAGGAGGGGGTTCCCCTCGCGCTGGCGACCGCCGGCTGGCCGCGCAAGATCGAGAACGCGCTGGGGCGGCTGGGCATTCTGCACCTCTTCGACACCCGGGTCACACGGGACGACGTGACGCGTGGCAAGCCGCATCCCGACCCCTACCTGAAGGCCTTCGAGTCACTGGGCAGCGCTCCCGCACGCACGCTGGTCTTCGAGGACTCGCTGAGCGGCGTCACCTCCGCGGTGGCGGCGGGCGCGGTGTGCGTGGGCATCGGCGGTGACGGCCTCCGCCGGGCGGGCGCGGTGGCCGTGGCCGACGACTTCACCGGCCTCCTCCTGGAGACCGATGCCCGCGGTGCCGTACTCACCGGCCTGGACGTAGCGATCCGCTTCACCGCCGGGGAAGTGGGCGCCCATGTCTGACGGTGGTTCGAGACCGCGGCGCGGCGGCGACAGCGGTGGCTCCGCGGCGGCGACGGCCGTGCCGGCCGGGCCACGGGTGATGCCCAGGTCCGGTGAGCTCTCCGCCTTCCTCGTCTTCCTCGTCCTCGGCATCCTCACGGCGTCCCTCGGGGCCTCCCTGCCGTACCTCAGGGAGCAGTTCTCGACCACACGGCATCCCGGGAGCATCGTCACCTTCTACAACGCGGGTGCGCTGGTGTCCACCGTCGTCATCGGCCTCCTCGGCCGCAGGATGAGGGTGCGTCCCGCCATCGGCGTACTGTTGGCCGTCTTCGCCGGAGGGGCGGCCGGGATGGGCCTCAGCCCCGCCTGGTCCTGGTACCTGTCGTTCGCCACCATGGCCGGCGTCGGTTACGGCGGCCTGACCCTGCTGCTCAACACGGCCTTCGCACGTGGCTTCGGGGACCGGAGCGTGGTGATGGTGAACCGCCTCAACGCGGTCTTCGGCATCGGCGCCATGCTCGGCCCGCTGGCGGCCGGAGCCGTGGGGCGGGTCGACATCCGCCTGCTCGCCCTGATCACCGCACTGATCGCCCTGGTCTGCGTTCCGGTGTGGCGCGCGGGCGTCGTACTGGAGGCGGCAGCGGACGCGAAGGAGCACGAGAACGGGAGCACACCCGCCCGCCATGCGGGGCTCGGCCTCCCCATCGTGCTGTTCCTCGCCGTCGGCCTGTGCTATGCCGGGACGGAGACCAGCATCGGGGCCTGGCAGTCGACCCAACTGGTGCGCAGTGGCTGGGACACGCAGACGGCCACCCTCGCGGCCTCCGGCTTCTGGGCGGGTATGGCGGTGGGACGCCTGGTGGTGCCCCGCCTCACCCGGCACCTCCACCCGAGTACGAGCATCCCGCTCTACCTCTCGGCCGGAACGGCCATGCTCCTGCTGGCCGCCGTCCCGAACGCGGCCGTCGTCGCCTACCCCCTCGCCGGACTGTGCCTGGCGCCGGTGCTGCCGACTCTCATTTCCTGGCTGTCCGGGCTGGTGCGCGTACCCCAGCGGGCCACCTCGGCCCTGACCCTGTGCTGCATGCTCGGCAACGCCGCTCTTCCCGCCGCCGTGCAGGCGCTCGTCGGAGGCTCACGCCTGCCCGAGTCCATCGCCTTCGCCCTCGCGGGCTCCGGTGCCGTCTGCCTGCTGTTCGCCGTGCTGACGCGCAGGACGGTGCGCGGCACCGAGGCCGCGCGGCCGCCGGGGGACGTGCGGGGCGGCGACCGACACGAGGAGACCCCCCATGCTGATCTGCGCCCTCGATCCGACATCTGACGGCTCCGTCGTCCTTCTCGAGGACGATGTCCTGTTGTTCGACGTGGCGATGCCGCGATCGGACCGGCCCTTCGAACCGCTGCCGGACATCCTGGCGGACTTCGGTTACCGTCCCGGTGACATCGCCGAGTTCGTCATCGCCGGAGTCGGTACCGGCGCGGAGGCAGCGCCGGACCGCTCCGCAGCGGGCACCCGTTCGCTGGCGACGGCATTGACCGGCACCTTCTCGATGCGAGGGAGGAAGTACCCCTTCCGCGGCTTCGGCCGCGCGTTCGCGCACCTCGCGGGCGCCTACGCCATCAGCCCTTTCGCCCGTCGGGGCGAGCCCGCCCTCATCGTGGTGGGCGACGGCGGGACGGCCGCGCGGCTCTCCTACATCACGCCCTCCGGATGGGTCGACAGCGGCGGCCGGGTCCCCTCCCCGGCCCCGCGGGACCTGGATGACCGCATCCGCTCCTGGAAGGGCGCCGGCCCGTGGAACCTCGTCCTCGCCGGCAACGCCGGTCACGCGGCCGGATCGACCGGTGCGCTGCGGACCCTGCCCACGCTTCGTGACGCCTGGCTGTCGCCGCTGCCCGGAGAGACCGGTGCCGCACTGGGTGCGGGCGTCGCCCGGCTGTTCGAGAGACGTGGTATGGCCTGTGCCATTGGCTGGCACTCCCGGCTCGTCCCGGTCCTGGGCGCCGCTTCCGCCGGGGCGGAACCGGAGACAGTCGTCACGGGGGTCGGCTGAGTCGTGCGGGCTGCCGCCGCGTGCCGTCCCGACCCGGAACCCGTGACCCGTGGCCCGGGTCCCAGGTCAGGAGGGGCTTCGCGATACTTTCTCCTGGAACCTTCAGATGTCCCGGAAGATCTCGATCTGCGCCCCCACGGAGTTCAACCGCTCCGCCAGATCCTCGTACCCCCGGTTGATCACGTAGACATTGCGCAGCACCGACGTGCCCTCCGCCGCCATCATCGCCAGCAGCACCACCACCGCGGGCCGCAGTGCCGGCGGGCACATCATCTCGGCGGCGCGCCAGCGGGTCGGGCCCTCGACCAGGACGCGGTGGGGGTCCAGCAGCTGGAGGCGGCCGCCGAGGCGGTTCAGGTCGGTCAGGTAGATCGCCCGGTTGTCGTAGACCCAGTCGTGGATCAGGGTCTTGCCCTGGGCCACCGCCGCGATCGCGGCGAAGAACGGGACGTTGTCGATGTTCAGTCCGGGGAACGGCATGGGGTGGATCTTGTCGATCGGCGCCTCGAGCTTCGAGGGGCGGACCGTCAGGTCGATCAACCGGGTGCGGCCGTTGTCCGCGACGTACTCGGGGGTGCGGTCGTGGTCGAGGCCCATCTCCTCCAGCACCGCGAGCTCGATCTCCAGGAACTCGATGGGCACGCGCCGGACCGTCAGCTCCGACTCCGTGACGACGGCCGCCGCCAGCAGGCTCATCGCCTCGACCGGGTCCTCGGAGGGCGAGTAGTCCACGTCCACGTCGATGTCCGGCACGCCGTGCACGGTGAGCGTGGTCGTGCCGATGCCCTCCACCCGCACGCCCAGGGCCTCCAGGAAGAAGCACAGGTCCTGGACCATGTAGTTGGAGGAGGCGTTGCGGATGACCGTGGTACCGGGGTGGCGGGCGGCGGCGAGGAGCGCGTTCTCCGTGACCGTGTCGCCGCGCTCCGTCAGGACGATGGGGCGGCCGGGGGAGACCGAGCGGTCGACCACGGCGTGGTAGTGGCCCTCCGTCGCGGCGACCTCCAGGCCGAACCGGCGCAGCGCGATCATGTGCGGCTCGATGGTGCGGGTGCCGAGGTCGCAGCCGCCCGCGTACGGGAGCCTGAAGCGGTCCAGCCGGTGCAGCAGCGGGCCGAGGAACATGATGATGGAGCGGGTGCGGACCGCCGCCTCCGCGTCGATGGCGTCCATGTCGAGGGTGGCCGGAGGGATGATCTCCAGGTCGACGCCGTCGTTGATCCAGCGGGTGCGGACGCCGATCGAGCCGAGCACCTCGAGGAGGCGGTAGACCTCCTCGATGCGCGCCACCCGGCGCAGCACCGTGCGCCCCTTGTTGAGCAGCGAGGCGCACAGCAGTGCCACGCACGCGTTCTTGCTGGTCTTGACGTCGATGGCGCCCGACAGACGACGTCCGCCGACCACGCGCAGGTGCATCGGACCGGCGTAGCCCAGGGAGACGATCTCGCTGTCCAGGGCCTCGCCGATGCGGGCGATCATCTCAAGGCTGATGTTCTGGTTGCCGCGCTCGATGCGGTTGACGGCGCTCTGGCTGGTACCGAGAGCCTCCGCGAGCTGCGACTGCGTCCAGCCCCGGTGCTGCCGGGCATCACGGATGAGCTTGCCGATGCGTACGAGGTAGTCGTCTGCCATGAGTCGAGACTATCTCACATATGAGATTTCGCATCCGGAGGGCGGCGTTCGGATGATGAGGCGTCAGTGACCGCTCCGGCCCGGAGTGTTCAGCGGCGCCTGGCCGTGCGGGTGCTGCGCCAGCCGAACGGGCCCGGCAGGTCCATCGACGTCGTGCGGCGCCCCGTGCTGCTGTGCGTGTAGCGCGGGCCGCTCCTGCCGCCGGTGGTGATGGACCACGAGCGCCTGTTGATGTTCAGCCGTACGCCGGGGAAGATGCGGAAACTCTTGCGGAACGTCAGGGGCACGTCGGGCTCCTTCCGGGGTGCCGGTCGCCGGTCGCCGGTTGTCGGTGGTGGTCCTTGGCTCCCCGCTTACCCCGGCTCCGCGTGCCGATGGGTGCCCGCGCCCATCTGGTTGAAAGTGAAAGCCCGCACTCCGCGTCATCTTCCGCCGCGGCGGGGCACCCGTAAGTGACCCGTGGGTCACGGGCGGACATCACGGCGGGCCCGGGCATGACCAAGCGGCCCCCATGTACTAGAGTTATCTCGACATCGAGATATCTGCCGAGGCGCACCGAGGCCGCGCGCCATCACCAAGCTGGCGGTAAGGCGAACCTAACTTAGCCTTACCTTAGCGGATCGTCGAGACGGCGTGGCGGCAGGATGCCGGTGGTACGCGCACATAAAGAAGGAGACTGTCGTGTCGGCGAACAGCTTCGACGCCCGCAGCACGCTGCAGGTGGGCGACGAGTCGTACGAGATCTTCCGGCTGGACAAGGTGGAGGGCTCGGCCCGCCTGCCGTACAGCCTCAAGGTCCTGCTGGAGAACCTGCTCCGTACCGAGGACGGCGCGAACATCACCGCCGACCACATCCGCTCCCTCGGCAACTGGGACTCCCAGGCCCAGCCGTCGCAGGAGATCCAGTTCACGCCGGCCCGCGTGATCATGCAGGACTTCACCGGCGTGCCCTGCGTGGTGGACCTCGCCACCATGCGTGAGGCCGTCAAGGAGCTGGGCGGCGACCCGAACAAGATCAACCCGCTCTCCCCGGCCGAGATGGTCATCGACCACTCCGTCATCGCCGACAAGTTCGGCACCAACGACGCCTTCAAGCAGAACGTCGACCTGGAGTACGGCCGCAACAAGGAGCGCTACCAGTTCCTGCGCTGGGGCCAGACCGCGTTCGACGACTTCAAGGTCGTCCCGCCGGGCACCGGCATCGTGCACCAGGTGAACATCGAGCACCTGGCGCGCACGGTCATGGTGCGCAACGGCCAGGCGTACCCCGACACCCTCGTCGGCACCGACTCGCACACCACCATGGTCAACGGCCTCGGCGTGCTCGGCTGGGGCGTCGGCGGCATCGAGGCCGAGGCCGCGATGCTCGGCCAGCCGGTCTCCATGCTCATCCCGCGCGTCGTCGGCTTCAAGCTGACCGGTGAGCTCCAGCCCGGCACCACCGCCACCGACCTCGTGCTGACCATCACCGAGATGCTGCGCAAGCATGGCGTCGTCGGCAAGTTCGTCGAGTTCTACGGTGAGGGCGTGGCCGCCACCTCCCTCGCCAACCGCGCCACCATCGGCAACATGTCGCCGGAGTTCGGCTCCACCGCCGCGATCTTCCCGATCGACGACGAGACCCTGAGCTACCTCAGGCTCACCGGCCGCTCCGAGCAGCAGGTCGCGCTGGTCGAGGCGTACGCCAAGGAGCAGGGCCTCTGGCTGGACCCGGCCGCCGAGCCCGACTTCTCCGAGAAGCTCGAACTGGACCTGTCGACGGTCGTCCCGTCGATCGCCGGCCCGAAGCGCCCGCAGGACCGCATCGTCCTCGCGAACGCCGCCGAGCAGTTCAAGCAGGACGTCCTCAACTACGTCTCCATCGACGAGTATGAGGCCAGCAAGGAGTCCTTCCCCGGCTCCGACTCCCCGTCGACCATCCCGAACGGCACCGTCCCGTCCAACCCGGTCCCCGTCACCGCCCCCGACGGCTCGACCTACACGCTGGACCACGGCGCGGTCACCGTCGCGGCCATCACCTCCTGCACCAACACCTCCAACCCGTACGTCATGGTCGCCGCCGCGCTGGTGGCCAAGAAGGCGGTCGAGAAGGGCCTGACCCGCAAGCCGTGGGTCAAGACCACCCTCGCCCCGGGCTCGAAGGTCGTCACGGACTACTTCGACAAGGCCGGGCTGACCCCGTACCTCGACAAGGTCGGCTTCAACCTCGTCGGCTACGGCTGCACCACCTGCATCGGCAACTCCGGCCCGCTGCCGGAGGAGGTCTCCAAGGCCGTCAACGACCACGACCTCGCGGTCACCTCGGTCCTCTCCGGCAACCGGAACTTCGAGGGCCGCATCAACCCCGACGTCAAGATGAACTACCTGGCCTCCCCGCCGCTGGTCGTCGCGTACGCCATCGCGGGTTCCATGAAGGTGGACATCACCAAGGACGCCCTGGGCACCGACCAGGACGGCAACCCGGTCTTCCTGAAGGACATCTGGCCCTCCGAGGCCGAGGTCAACGACGTCGTGGCGAACGCCATCGGCGAGGACATGTTCTCCAAGTCCTACTCCGACGTCTTCGCCGGCGACGCCCAGTGGCAGTCGCTGTCGATCCCGACCGGCGACACCTTCGAGTGGGACCCGGAGTCCACCTACGTCCGCAAGCCCCCGTACTTCGAGGGCATGGAGATGGAGCCGGCCCCGGTCGAGGACATCACGGGCGCCCGTGTGCTCGCCAAGCTGGGCGACTCGGTCACCACCGACCACATCTCCCCGGCCGGTGCGATCAAGGCCGACACCCCGGCGGGCAAGTACCTCACCGAGCACGGTGTGGAGCGCCGCGACTTCAACAGCTACGGCTCGCGCCGCGGCAACCACGAGGTCATGATCCGCGGTACGTTCGCCAACATCCGCCTGCGCAACCAGATCGCGCCGGGCACCGAGGGCGGCTACACGCGTGACTTCACGCAGGAGGGCGGCCCGGTCTCCTTCATCTACGACGCCTCGCGCAACTACATCGAGCAGGGCATCCCGCTGGTCGTCCTGGCCGGCAAGGAGTACGGCTCCGGCTCGTCCCGCGACTGGGCGGCCAAGGGCACCGCGCTCCTCGGCGTGAAGGCCGTCATCGCCGAGTCGTACGAGCGCATCCACCGCTCGAACCTCATCGGCATGGGCGTCCTGCCGCTCCAGTTCCCGGAGGGCCAGTCCGCCGAGTCCCTCGGTCTGACCGGTGAGGAGGCCTTCTCGGTCACCGGCGTCACCGAGCTGAACGACGGCACCACGCCGCGCACGGTCAAGGTCACCACCGACACGGGCGTCGAGTTCGACGCGGTCGTCCGGATCGACACCCCCGGTGAGGCCGACTACTACCGCAACGGCGGCATCATGCAGTACGTGCTGCGGAGCCTGATCCGCAAGTAAGCGCGTCAGTACGGCAGTTCGGGCCGCATCCCCCGTCTTCCGGGGGGTGCGGCCCGTTGCCTTCGCGGAAGCGTGAAACCCCTGCGTCAAACGTTTACAAGGCGACCGCAGGGAGCTAACTTCTCCAGGTGCGTGAGGTGGGAGCGCTCCCAGCCCCCGGTGGACCGGAACCCGCCGAGGGGTCCCGTTCCCACCTCACGCCGCCTTTCCGTGCGAAGCGCCGGTACCGGGCGTCAGGACAGCAGCTCCACCTCCGCCAGCGTCGACTCACCGGTCAGGACGAGCCGGTAGTGCTGGTACGCCCCCGGCTTCTGCACCGAGAACGCGCGCGTCTGCCGGTCCCAGGCGAAGGACTCGCCGGAGCGCCGGTCGAGGGTCTGCCAGGACGTGCCGTCCTTCGAGCCCTGGAGCGTCCAGCCCGCCGGTGCCTTCGTCCGGTCCCTGGACGACGTCAGCGTGTACTGCACCGCCTTCGTGCGCCCGGAGACCGGGAGGTCGACGGAGACGACGGTCGCGTCCGTCGCCGAGGTGTCGTCGAAGAGCGCGCCCTCGCCCTCCAGCGCGTCCGAGCGGGGCGTCGGCACCTCGTCGTCCTTCGTGATCGAGACGGGCGCCGCGTTCTTGCCCGTGCCCCACGCCGACGGCTTCGGCCCCATGTCGAACTCCAGCACCGCGCCCTTGGCGATCAGCGAGTGCGGCAGCGAGGTCGACGTCCACTTCTTGCCGTTGACCTTCAGGCCCTGCACGTAGACGTTCTTCGCGCTGTTCTTCGGGGCCTTGATCACCAGGTCCCGGCCGTTCTCCAGGTGGACGGTCGCCTTCTTGAACAGCGGGGAGCCGATGGCGTACTCGCCGCTGCCCATCACCAGCGGGTAGAAGCCGAGCGAGGAGAACAGGTACCAGGCGGACTGCTCGCCGTTGTCCTCGTCGCCGGGGTAGCCCTGCCCGATCTCACTGCCGGTGTAGAGGCGGGAGAGCACCTCGCGGACCTTCTCCTGCGTCTTCCAGGGCTGCCCGGCCGCGTCGTACATGTAGGTCACGTGGTGCGCGACCTGATTGGAGTGGCCGTAGTTGCCCATGCGCACGTCGCGGGCCTCGGTCATCTCGTGGATGACGCCGCCGTACGACCCCTTGAACTCGGGCGACGCCGTCTCGGGCGTGGAGAAGTACTCGTCGAGCTTCTCGGCGAGGCCCTTCCGGCCGCCGTACAGGTTGGCCAGGCCCCGGCTGTCCTGCGGGGCGGTGAAGGCGTAGCCCCAGCCGTTGGTCTCCGTGTAGTCGTAGCCCCACACGCGCGGGTCGTACTCGGCCGAGTCGACCCGCCAGTCACCGTTGGCGTCCTTGCCCTGGAAGAAGCCCGCGTCCTCGTCGAAGAGGTTCACGTAGTCCCGGGCGCGGTCCAGGAAGTAGTCCGACTCCTCCTTGTAGCGCTTCTCGCCCGTCTTCTCGTACAGGGCCCGGCCCATCCGGGCGATGCCGTAGTCGTTGAGGAAGCCCTCCAGCGCCCACGACAGGCCCTCGTGCGTCCCGGTGCTCGTGTAGCCGAGGAACGGCGAGGTCTCCATGCCCTTGCGGCCGACGCCGGAGGAGGGCGGCACCACCGTCGCGTTCTTCAGCGCGGCCTCGTACGCGGCCTTCGCGTCCATCCGCACGCCCTTGACGTACGCGTCCGCGAACGCGACGTCCGAGGAGGTGCCCGTCATCAGGTCGGCGTAGCCGGGGGAGGACCAGCGCGAGGTCCAGCCGCCGTCCTTGTACTGCTGCACGAACCCGTCGACCAGCTCGCCGGCCTTCTCGGGGGTGAGCAGGGAGTACGCCGGCCAGGTGGTGCGGTAGGTGTCCCAGAAGCCGTTGTTCACGTACACCTTGCCGTCGACGATCTTCGCGCCGGTGTGCGTGGGGGTGTCCTGGCTCTCCATCGCCGTGAACGGGGACGCGTACCTGTCCTTGCCGCCGACCTTCTCGAAACCGGAGTTCGGGTAGAGGAAGAGCCGGTACATGCCGGAGTACAGCGTGGTCAGCTGGTCCGGGGTCGCGCCCTCCACCTCGACCCTGCCGAGGAGCTGGTCCCACTGCCGCTGCGCCCGCTGCTTCACCTTGTCGAACGAGGTGCCGTCCGGGATCTCCTGGCGCAGGTTGTCCTTCGCCTGGCCGACGCTGATGAGCGAGGTGGCGATGCGCAGGGTGACGGTGCGGTCGGCGCCCGCGTCGAAGCGCAGGTGGCCCTTGACGCCCGACGAACCGCCGTCCGTGACCGGCTTGTCGAACGTGCCGTACACGAACAGCCGGGTCGCGCCCGTCGACAGGCCGGACTTCACGTCCGAGTAGCCGGTGAAGGTGCCGTCCGCCTCGTTCAGCGTCAGGCCCGCCTGGTCGGTGACGTTGTCGAAGAGGACGCTCGCGTCGTCACCGGGGTAGGTGAAGCGCATGACCGCCGCGTGGTCGGTCGGCGCCATCTCGGCCTTGACGCCGTTCTCGAAGCGCACCCCGTAGTAGTGCGGGCGCGCCGTCTCGTTCTCGTGCCGGAAGGCCAGCTCCCGGGCCTCGCGGCCGGTGTCCGGGGTACCGGCGGCGGCCGACGGCATCACCTGGAAGGTCTGCCGGTCGCCCATCCAGGGGCTCGGCTCGTGGCTCGCGCTGAAGGCCTGGATCGTGGGCAGGTTGTCCGCGTTGTTGCCGCGGTGGTAGTCGTACAGCCAGCTCAGCGAGCCGGCGTTGGTCACCGGGGTCCAGAAGTTGAAGCCGTGCGGCACGGCGGTCGCCGGTATGTTGTTGCCGCGCGAGAAGCTGCCGGTGGAGTGGGTGCCGCGGGTGGTGACCGCGTAGTCCGACAGGTGGGCCTTCGGCTTCTCGGGGGCCTTGACCCGCAGCGCCACGTCGTCGATCCAGCCGCGGAACTTCGCCGGCCCCTTCGGGGAGTCGTACGCGACCAGGATGCGGTCCACCGTCCGGCCGGCCGCGACCGAGCCTATGCGCGAGGTGACGTTGTTCCACTGGTTGACGTACAGCACCTTGGCGTCGCCCTGCCCGCGGGGTGTCAGCGGGAAGCCGTGCTGGTCGGTGGCGCGCAGGTCGCTCAGATAGGTGCCGTCGGTGAAGGCGAGGTCGACGGAGACGTTGGTGGCGTCGTAGTCCAGGTCGCCGTCGGCCATCTGGGGAAAGATCCGGTAGGCCAGCTCGGTGTTCCGGCCGACCGCCACATCGACGTCGAAGACCTTGTTGTACGAGTACGCCCGGTCGTCCGCCGTGTGGCGGCCCGCGTACCGCAGCGCCCGCTTGCCGGTGAAGCCCGCGCCGGACTTCGCGGTGGGCGAGCCGCTCGGTCCGCGGTCGACCAGCGTGAGCATGTCCTGCGGGACCGGCTCGTTCTCCTCGCCGCCCGTGGAGAACTGCACGTCGGCGAGTTGGAGGGCGTCGGACGCGCCGTTGTTCCGGGTGATCTCCAGTCGGAAGTGCCGGTACTCGGCCGGTGCCTGGAGGCCGTACGACTTCGTCTGGTACCGCTCCGGGAACGACTCGCCCGTCCGGGTGTCGAGGACCGTCCACGCCACGCCGTCCGCCGAGCCCTTGAGCACCCAGTCCCTCGGGTCGCGTTCGGCGTGGTCGTTGGCCGAGGTCAGCGCGTACGTCGTGATCGCGGCCGGGGCGTCGAGGTCGAACTCGGCCCAGCCGGTGGGCGCGAAGGTCAGCCATTTGCTGCCCGGTTCGCCGTCGGCGAGGTTCTCCTTCACCTCGTTCGCACCCGTGTTCTCGCCGCTGGCCCGGACGTCCGTGACGTGGTCGGTCACATTGCCGGGGATGCCGCTGCTGTAGCCGCCGTCGACGCCGGAGGCCCGCTTGGAGCCGTCCGGTGCCGTGTCGACGGTATTGAGCCAGTCCGGTGCGGGATCGTCTGTCTCGAACGAAGAAGCGAACTCCCGGTCCGCGGCCGCGCGGGCGGGCAGCGCGACCGCCGCTCCCTGCGAGGCCAGGACCAGTGCGAACGCGGCCGCGCCGAGCGCCGCCGTGGAACCCCATCTGTGCCGCATGCTGCGAGCACCCTCCCTGCTGCGCCTGATCACCGACGATCAGAATCGGACAACGTTGTCAACTTGCTGCGCAAGCACAAGTAGGGTTCAAGTGGTCGGCGCTGTCAAGGGTGTTGAGTGAGGCATCCGGGGACGCGCGTGGCGCGATTCCTACCGCAGGCCCCACTCCTGACGGGGCGGGAGCGTGTAGATCTTCCATGGAGAACGGAGCCGCTCCGCTCATATTTCCGCGAGGTCTCAACTAGGAAAAGACCCACGGCCAACCTTGTTCTCGATGTTGATCCCCCGTCGGCAAGTGGACTATACCTGTCGCATCCGCCCAGTCGTTCGACTGCTGAGGACACGCACGGTCCGGGGAGGAAACCCGGGCGGCCGCGGACGTGTCACACACGCCGACGGGCCACCCGTCCCGGTTGAATCCCTCACGCACGCTTCGCACGACCCAGCACCACCAGCACCATCCGAGTACCACCCAGCTTGAACCCGACCGCGGTGCCGGGGAGGATCCGGTACACCGCCTGAGTCCTGGAGAAAGCGAGGACTTGAGCATGGGATCCACTTCCGGCACGAGCAATGGTTCCGCAGGCGTCGGCCGCCGCAATCTGCTCAAACGTTCGGCGGCCCTCGGCCTGGTATCCGTACCGGCCATGAGTTTCCTGTCCGCCTGTGCCAGCGGCGGGGGCGGCTCGCAGGACAAGGCCAAGGAGGGCAAGAAGACCGAGCAGAACCCGCTGGGTGTCGACGGGAGCGCCGCGCTGTCCGTCGTCATCTTCGACGGCGGGTTCGGCACCAAGTACGCGACCGACGCCAACGCGGAGTACAAGAAGGCCTTCCCCGACGCGAAGATCGACTTCCACAGCACCCAGAAGATCCAGTCCGAGCTGCAGCCGAAGTTCAACGGCGGCACCCCGCCGGACCTCATCGACAACTCCGGCGCCCAGCAGATGGACGTGGGTGTGCTCAGCTCCAAGAAGCAGCTCGCCGACCTCACGCCGCTGCTCGACGCGCCGTCCATCGACGACCCGTCGAAGAAGGTTCGCGACACGCTGCGCCCGGGCATCGTCGAGATGGGCCGGTTCGACGGCGACCCGGTGTGGACCCTGTACTACGCGTACACCGTCTACGGCGTGTGGTACTCGCAGACCGCGCTGGACCGGCTCGACGCGGAGTACCCCGAGGACTGGGACGCGATGCTCGCACTGTGCGCCAAGGCGAAGAAGCAGGGCATCGCCGGCTGGACGTACGCCGGCAAGTACCCGTACTACGTCCCGTTCTCGCTGTACCCCTTCATCGCCAAGATCGGCGGGCGGGAGGTGCTCGACAGCATCGACAACCTCGAGCCGAACGCCTGGAAGCATCCGGCCGTCAAGGCCGCCTTCGAGGCGTACTACGAGCTCCAGCGGAAGGGTTACGTCCTCCAGGGCACCCCGGGCATCGACCACATCCAGTCGCAGACCGCCTGGGCCAAGGGCGAGGCACTCTTCATCCCGAACGGCTCCTGGGTGGAGAACGAGTCCGCCAGCGTGATCCCGGACGACTTCCGGCTCTCCGTGGGCGCGCCCTCCGCCCTGGACGCGTCGGACAAGATGCCGTTCGGCACTCTCTGGGCGTCCGGCGGCGAGCCCTTCATCGTCCCGGCCCAGGCCAACAACGTGGCGGGCGGCATGGAACAGCTCCGCATCATGCTCGGCGAGACCTCCTCGAAGAACTTCACCGCCCAGGTGAAGTCGCTGTCGGCGCTCAACGGCGGCACCGACGGCATCGAGCTGACGCCCGGCCTGAAGTCGGCGGTCGCGGCCCTGGACAAGGCCGGCGACAACATCGTGAACCCGCGCATCGGCGACTGGTACGTGAAGCTCCAGAAGGAGCAGATCGGCGTCTCCGGGCTCGGCGAGATGATGGCGGGGCGGATCACCCCGGCCGAGGCCATCAAGAAGATCCAGGACTTCGCGGACGCGACGGCGAAGGACGAGTCCATCAAGCACTACAAGCACCAGTAGCGGCACGTGGCACGGCAGCGTCATCAGCGGCGGCGGCCGCCAACCGATCGGGGTCGTTGATCATGCAACACGGCAAGTACCGGTTCATCGCGGGGTTCCTGATCGTTCCCCTGGCCTTGTACGCGGTCTTCGTCATCTGGCCGTTCGTCCAGGCGATCTACTACTCGTTCACCGACTGGACCGGGCTGAGCCCCGACTTCGCGATGGTTGGCTTCGCCAACTACAGCAGGATGCTGGGAGACGACGTCTTCTGGAAGTCGCTGCAGCACAGCGTGATCTTCGCGCTGCTGCTGCCGCTGGTGACGCTGGGCCTCGCGCTGTTCTTCGCCTTCATGCTCAACGTCGGGGGGCGGCGCCGGAAGGGCGCCGCCATCACGGGCGTGCGCGGTTCGGGCTTCTACAAGATCGCATACTTCTTCCCGCAGGTGCTGTCGATCGCGATCGTCGCCCTGCTGTTCCAGTTCGCGTACAACCCGAACGACGGCGTGATCAACGGGACGCTGGAGTCGATCGGGTTCGGCGACGTCCGGCCGAACTGGCTGGGGGACCCGAACCTGGCCCTGTGGTGCGTGATGGCGGTGCTGCTGTGGAGCACGGTCGGGTTCTTCGTGGTGCTGTTCTCGGCGGGCATGGCCTCGATCCCCAAGGACTTCTACGAGGCCGCCCTCCTCGACGGCGCCAACCGCTTCACCACCTTCTTCCGGATCACCTTGCCCCTGCTCTGGGACACCGTGCAGTCCGGCTGGGTCTACATGGGCATCCTGGCCCTCGGCGCCGAGGCCTTCGCCGTCGTGCAGATCATGACGGTCGGCCCCGGCGGCCCCGACTACTCGACGAGCGTGCTCCCTCTGTACGTGTACCAATCGGCGTTCCGGGACGCGAACGCCGCCTACGCAACGACGATCGGTGTCGCCCTGCTCATCGTCACGCTGCTGTTCGCGGCGGTCGTGATGCGGCTGGGCCGGCGCGAGCGGCTGGAGTACTGATGAAGACCACCGACACCCCGCCGCCCCTGGAGCCGCTCGAGGCCCGCCCGCAGGCGGCGACGACGGACCCCGCGAAGGAGGAGGCCGCCAGGGGCGGCGAGGGCGGCGGCGTCCTCAACGTCTTCTCGCACGGCATCCTGATCATCTGGGCGATCATGGTCGTGCTGCCGCTCGTCTGGGCGGTCATCACGTCCTTCAAGGACGACAGCTCCATCTTCAGCTCGCCCTGGTCGCTGCCGGACCGGCTGCACTTCGAGAACTGGTCGCGCGCCTGGTCGCAGGCCCACATGAGCGACTACTTCGGCAACACGCTGATCGTGGTGAGCTGTTCGCTGGTCGGCACGCTGGTGCTGGGCTCGATGGCGGCGTACGTGCTGGCCCGCTTCGAGTTCCCGGGCAACCGCCTCGTCTACTTCCTCTTCGTGGGCGGCATGAGCTTCCCGGTCATGCTCGCCCTGGTCCCGCTGTTCTACGTGCTCAGCAATATGAGCCTGCTGAACACCCTGCCGGGCCTGATCCTCGTCTACATCGCCTACTCACTCCCGTTCACGGTGTTCTTCCTGACCTCGTTCTTCAGGACGCTGCCGACGTCGATCGCCGAGGCCGCGTTCGTCGACGGCGCCTCGCACACCCGGACGTTCTTCCAGATCATGCTGCCGATGGCCAAGCCCGGCCTGATCAGCGTGGGCATCTTCAACTTCCTCGGCCAGTGGAACCAGTACATGCTGCCGACGGTCCTGAACACGGACCCGGACAAGAAGGTGCTCTCCCAGGGCCTGGTCGAACTGGCCACCAGCCAGGGCTACAAGGGTGACTGGTCGGGCCTGTTCGCGGGCCTGGTGATGGCGATGCTGCCGGTGCTGGCCGCGTACATCCTGTTCCAGCGGCAGGTGGTGCAGGGGCTGACCGCGGGGGCGCTGAAGTAAGGCCGCGTTGAGGGGCGGTAGGGAGCGCGAAGGCTCCTTACCGCCCCTCTGCCGTCTCGGCTCGACGCGCACAGGCGGGTGCCGTCGAACGCGCCGGCAGCATCGTCGTCGTCAACGTCCCGTTGAGCCCCGCGGAGACAGCCGAGCTCCTCGCGCGCACGCCCGCGTCGCCGTCAGTTCCTTGGGTGAGCGACAGTGCTCGCACCGTCGGCCGAGTACATCCTGACTCCCCAGGTAGTCACCGTGCCCAGTCCGTCGACGCTTACGGATACCCACGCGGGCAGCGTTCTTTCGGGGACGGGGACGGGGACGGGGACGGGGACGGGGACGGGGACGGGGACGGGGACGAGGGCGGGGGTGGGGACGGGGACGGAGTCGAGGGCGAGGGGGTCGAACGGCGGGTGCGGTCCGCTGCCGGTGGCCGCCTTCCCCGTGGACCGGGCGGGTGGCGGGGCGCCGGGCCGGGCGGCCGGGCCGTGGCCGCGCTCACCGGAGTGCGTATTGCCGCAGGCAGGGGCGGCAATTCACCAGCACACCACCCATTTGCTCACGGGAGCGGAGTCACCTCTTGCTCAACCTCTTGACGGGAGGCAACCCGAACGGCTCAGCTTAGAGTTCACTAGTTGGACATACGCGGGGCCTCATCGAAGCGGCCTCGGGCGCGGGAGGTCGTCGTGGAGACTCCAGGGTCGCAGTCGTCGCTGCACCGGGCCAACCTCGAGCGGGTGGTACGGGCCGTGCGGCTCGCCGGTTCGCTCACGCAGGCGGAGATCGCGAGGACGACGGGCCTGTCCGCGGCGACGGTCTCCAACATCGTGCGCGAGCTGAGGGAGGGCGGGACCGTCGAGGTCACACCGACCTCGGCGGGTGGCCGCCGGGCCCGTGCCGTCTCGCTGAGCGGGGACGCCGGCATCGTGATCGGCGTCGACTTCGGGCACACGCATTTGCGCGTCGCGGTCGGGAACCTCGCCCACCAGGTGCTGGCCGAGGAGTCCGAGCCGCTCGACGTGGACGCGTCCGCCGCGCAGGGCTTCGACCGGGCCGAGCAGCTCGTCAACCGGCTCATCGAGGCCACCGGCGTGGACCGCGCCAAGATCGCGGGCGTGGGCCTCGGTGTGCCCGGCCCGATCGACGTGGAGTCCGGCACCCTCGGCTCCACCTCCATCCTGCCGGGCTGGAGCGGCACCCGGCCCGCCGAGGAGCTGCGCGGGCGGCTCGGCGTGCCCGTGCACGTCGACAACGACGCCAACCTGGGCGCCCTGGGCGAGCTGGTGTGGGGGAGCGGCCGGGGGGTCAGGGACCTGGCGTACATCAAGGTCGCGAGCGGTGTCGGCGCCGGGCTGGTGATCGACGGGCGGATCTACCGGGGGCCCGGCGGCACGGCGGGAGAGATCGGTCACATCACGCTGGACGAGTCGGGACCGGTGTGCCGCTGCGGCAACCGCGGCTGCCTGGAGACCTTCACGGCCGCGCGGTACGTGCTGCCGCTCCTGACGCCCAGTCACGGCACCGACCTGACCATGGAAGGCGTGGTGAGGCTGGGGCGGAACGGCGACCCGGGGTGCCGTCGCGTGATCGCGGACGTCGGCCGGCACATCGGCAGCGGGGTCGCCAACCTCTGCAACCTGCTGAACCCCAGCCGGGTGGTGCTCGGCGGCGACCTCGCCGAGGCCGGTGAGCTGGTCCTCGGACCCATCAGGGAGTCCGTCGGACGGTACGCGATCCCCAGCGCCGCCCGGCATCTGTCGGTGCTGCCGGGGGCGCTCGGGGGCCGGGCCGAGGTGCTCGGGGCCCTCGCGCTGGCGCTCAGCGAGATGGGCGATTCGACACTTTTGGACGGCACGTCACCCGCAGTCACCCCTGCCTTCACTTAGAGAACGTATGGCACCGTTGCCATCTCGTTAAGGATTTACTTCTTGACGTCGCACGCGTGGCCGAGTTGACTTCCAGCCACCTCGGCCGCAACGACGCGGCCATGTCAGGGAGGTTTCTGAAGTGAACACGCGTATGCGTCGTGCCGCTGTTGCCGTTGCCACCGCCGCGATGGCCGTCTCGCTCGCCGCCTGTGGCAGCGCCGAGGAGGCGGGCGGCGACAGCGAGTCCGCCGCCGCTCCCAAGGGCGACGACCTCAAGATCGGCCTGCTCCTTCCCGAGAACAAGACCGCTCGGTACGAGAAGTTCGACAAGCCCCTGATCGAGAAGAAGATCAAGGAGCTCACGAACAACAAGGCCGAGGTCCTGTACAACAACGCGCGGCAGGACGCCAACCTGCAGAGCCAGCAGGTGGACACGATGGTCACCAACAAGGTGGACGTGCTCATCCTGGACGCGGTGGACGCCAAGGCCATCAAGAACTCGGTGCAGAAGGCGAAGGAGGCCGGTATCCCGGTCGTCGCCTACGACCGCCTCGCCGAGGGGCCGATCAGCGCTTACACCTCCTTCGACAACGAGGAAGTCGGCCGCACCCAGGGCGAGGCCCTGCTCAAGGCCCTGGGCGACAAGGCCGCCGACAGCCAGATCGTCATGATGAACGGGGCGATCACCGACCCGAACGCCAAGCAGTACAAGGACGGCGCCCACTCCGTCCTCGACGGCAAGGTCAAGATCGGCCGCGAGTTCGACACCAAGGAGTGGTCGCCGGACAACGCCAACGCCAACATGGAGTCGGCGATCTCGGCGCTCGGCAAGGACAAGATCGCCGGTGTCCTCTCCGCCAACGACGGCATGGCCGGCGGCATCATCACCGCCCTCAAGGCCGCCGGCGTCGCGGACATCCCGGTCACCGGCCAGGACGCCGAGCTCGCGGCCGTGCAGCGCGTCATCACCGGCGAGCAGTACATGAGCGTGTACAAGTCCTACCCGCAGGAGGCCGCAATGGCCGCCGAGATGGCGGTCGCCCTCGGCAAGGGCGAGGACCTCGGCTCCATCGCCAAGGACAAGGTCTCCAGCGAGAGCGCCAAGGACGTCCCGGCGGTGCTCGTCCCGGTCGTCTCCCTGACCAAGGAGAACGTCAACGACACCGTCATCAAGGACGGCATCTACACCGTCGCCGAGATCTGCTCGGACAAGTACAAGTCGGCCTGCGCCGAGCTCGGCCTCGAGTAGGTCCCGGCTCACGTCGCCCCACCCGTACGGGAGTTCACCGGCCCGGCCCGCCGCGACCGGCCGAGCCCACCGGCTCCCGCACGGAGGACGGCTCCCGTACGGGTCCGGCCCGTGACGGGTACGGTCCCGCGACGGGTACGGTCCCGTGACGGAACCGGCTCCGCGACGGGTACGGTCCCGCGACGGAACCGGCTCCGCGACGGGTACGGTCCCGCGACGGAACCGGCTCCGCGACGGGTACGGTCCCGCGACGGAACCGGCTCCGTGACGGGTACGGCCCATGACGGGTCCGGCCCGCGACGGGCGGCACGCGACAGGTCCCGCACACGCGGCCGGGGCCCGGTGACCCACCGGCCCCGTCCGCCCACAGCTCCTCCGGCGCCCCGTGTTCACCAGCCCCGCAAAGCTCGTCCGGGGCGCCGGACGGAACTCCCCCCCCATACTTTTCTCAGCACAACCTCCCGCCGGTTCAGGCGGCGAAGGAGATGGTTCACGTGTCCGCTACGCCCGTGCTGGCGTTGCGCGGGGTCTCCAAGCGGTTCGGTGCCGTACAGGCGCTCACCGACGTCACGCTCGAGATCCACGCCGGTGAGGTGGTCGCCCTGGTCGGCGACAACGGCGCCGGAAAGTCCACGCTGGTCAAGACGATCGCCGGCGTGCACCCCATCGATGAGGGCGTCATCGAGTGGGAGGGCAGGCCGGTCACGGTCAACAAGCCGCACGACGCCCAGAACCTCGGCATCGCGACGGTCTACCAGGACCTCGCGCTGTGCGACAACATCGACGTCGTCGGCAACCTCTTCCTCGGCCGCGAGATCAAGCGGCGCGGCGTCCTCGACGAGGTCGAGATGGAGCGGCGCGCCCGCGACCTGCTCACCACCCTCTCGATCCGCATCCCGAGCGTCCGCATCCCGATCGCCTCGCTCTCCGGCGGCCAGCGCCAGACCGTGGCCATCGCCCGCTCCATGCTCGGCGAGCCCAAGCTGGTCATCCTCGACGAGCCCACCGCGGCCCTCGGCGTCGAGCAGACCGCCCAGGTCCTCGACCTGGTCGAGCGGCTGCGCGAGCGCGGCCACGCGGTCATCCTCATCAGCCACAACATGGCCGACGTCAAGGCCGTCGCCGACAAGGTGGCGGTGCTGCGCCTCGGCCGCAACAACGGCGTCTTCGAGGTCGCGACGACCTCGCAGGAGGAGATCATCTCCGCCATCACCGGCGCCACCGACAACGCCGTGACCCGCCGTGCGGCGCGCACGAACGGGGAGGTCAGCAAGTGAGCACCGACAAGGCCTCGACGAAGCCGCAGAAGACGGCCACCGTCGAGAACACCGAGGCCGCGGCCGCCGCGGTCACCGCCGTCGACCCCCGCCTCCTCGTCCGCGAGCAGGGTCTCGCGGGCTACCTGGACGAGTTCAAGCGCAAGATGCGCGCCGGTGAACTGGGCTCCATCCCGGTCGTCGTCGGCCTGATCGTCATCTGCGTCGTCTTCCAGAGCCTGAACTCCGCGTTCCTCTCCGCGGAGAACCTGAGCAACATCACCATCACGATGGTCGGCACCGGCATGATCTCCGTCGGCATCGTCTTCGTGCTGCTGCTCGGTGAGATCGACCTCTCCGTCGGCTCGGTCAGCGGCGCGGCCAGCGCCCTCGCCGCCGTGCTCGCCGTCAACCAGGGCTGGCCCGAGTGGCTCGCGGTCCTCGCCGCCATCGCGGGCGGCGCCGCCTTCGGCGCCCTGCACGGCTTCTTCTTCGCGGTGCTCGGCGCGCCCGCCTTCGCGGTCACCCTGGCCGGTCTGCTCTTCTGGCTGGGCTTCATGCTCCAGACGCTGGGCGAGAACGGCACCATCAACCTCGACAGCGACGGCCTGATCGGCCAGCTCACCACGTACCACTTCTCGGACATCGCCGCCGCCTACGGCCTGGCCGCCGTGGTGACCGCCGTGTTCTTCCTCACGGGCTTCCTCGGCAACCGCCGCCGCGAGGCCGCGGGCGTCCCGTCCCGCCCGATGAGCGACCTGGTCCTGCGCACGGTGCTGCTCGCGGTGGTCTCCTTCGCCGCGGCGTTCATGTACAACCAGTACAAGGGCCTGCCGCTGGCCACGGTGATCTTCCTGGTGTTCCTGGTCGCCACCGACTTCCTGCTCCGCCGCACCTCGTACGGCCGCAAGGTCTTCGCGCTCGGCGGCAGCGTCGAGGCGTCCCGGCGCGCGGGCATCAACGTCACCGCGATCCGGATCTCGGTCTTCGCGATCTCCGGCGGTTTCGCGGCCATGGGCGGTCTCTTCCTGGCCTCGAAGATCGCCTCGGCGAACCAGAGCGCCGGCGCCGGTGACCTGCTGATGAACGCGATCGCGGCGGCCGTCATCGGCGGCACGAGCCTCTTCGGCGGCCGGGGCCGCACCTGGAACGCGCTCCTCGGTGTCATGGTGATCGTCTCGATCCAGTACGGCCTCCAGCTGGAGTCCATCGCCGAGCCGGTCAAGTACATGATCACCGCGGCGGTGCTGCTCACGACGGTGGTCATCGACTCCGTCACCCGCAAGACCCAGAAGACGGCCGGCCGCGCCTAGCGCCGGCGTCCTCTTCCGGCCGAAGTGCCCGGCACCCCGCGTCGGTGCCGGGCACTTCCGCCTGCCCGGTTACGTTTCGTACGGGAACTCGGGTGCAGGATGTCCTACGGCCACACGCGTGACGCGACGCGAACGCGGAACCCGGCCACCGCCGTCCATGGCGGAACATTAGACTCGACAGACCCGGCATAGCTCGATCAGCTCTACTGCAAGGAGGCACGGGTGCCGCTGCTGACCCGCATCAGGGGACCGCGCGATCTGGACCGACTCAGCCTGGAGGAGCTGAACCAGCTGGCAGAGGAGATCCGGACCTTCCTGGTCGACGCGGTGTCCAAGACCGGCGGCCACCTCGGCCCGAATCTCGGTGTGGTGGAGCTCACCATCGCGCTCCACCGCGTCTTCGAGTCGCCGAAGGACAAGGTGCTGTGGGACACGGGCCACCAGTCCTACGTCCACAAGCTGCTCACCGGCCGCCAGGACTTCTCGAAGCTGAAGATGAAGGGCGGCCTGTCCGGCTACCCCTCGCAGGCGGAGTCCGAGCACGACGTCATCGAGAACTCGCACGCCTCCACGGTCCTCGGCTGGGCCGACGGCCTGGCGAAGGCCAACGAGCTGCGCAAACGCGACGACCACGTGGTCGCCGTCATCGGTGACGGCGCCCTCACCGGCGGCATGGCCTGGGAGGCGCTGAACAACATCGCCGAGGCCAAGGACCGCCCCCTCGTCATCGTCGTGAACGACAACGAGCGCTCCTACGCCCCCACCATCGGCGGCCTCGCCAACCACCTCGCCACCCTGCGCACCACCGACGGCTACGAGCGCTTCCTGGCCCGTACCAAGGACCTCCTGGACCGCACCCCGGTCGTCGGCAAGCCGCTGTACGAGACCCTGCACGGCGCCAAGAAGGGCCTGAAGGACTTCATCGCCCCGCAGGGCATGTTCGAGGACCTGGGCCTGAAGTACGTCGGCCCGATCGACGGCCACGACATCGAGGCCCTGGAGTCGGCGCTCGCCCGCGCCAAGCGCTTCGGCGGCCCGGTCATCGTGCACTGCCTCACCGAGAAGGGCCGCGGCTACCAGCCGGCCCTCCAGGACGAGGCGGACCGGTTCCACGCGGTGGGCAAGATCCACCCGGACACCGGTCTGCCGATCAAGACCTCCGGCGCCGACTGGACCTCCGTCTTCGGCGAGGAGATGGTGAAGCTCGGCGAGGAGCGCGAGGACGTCGTCGCCATCACCGCCGCCATGCTCCAGCCGGTCGGCCTGGACCGGTTCGCCAAGCGGTTCCCCGAGCGGGTCTTCGACGTCGGCATCGCCGAGCAGCACGGCGCGGTCTCGGCCGCGGGGCTCGCGCACGGCGGCCTGCACCCCGTCTTCGCCGTGTACGCCACCTTCCTCAACCGCGCCTTCGACCAGGTGCTCATGGACGTCGCCCTGCACAAGTGCGGCGTGACGTTCGTCCTGGACCGGGCGGGCATCACCGGCACCGACGGCGCCTCCCACAACGGCATGTGGGACATGTCGATCCTCCAGGTCGTCCCCGGCCTCAGGCTCGCCGCGCCGCGCGACGCCGACCAGGTCCGCGCCCAGCTCCGCGAGGCCGTCGAGGTGACGGACGCCCCGACCGTGGTCCGTTTCTCCAAGGGCGCCGTCGGCCCCGCCGTGCCCGCCGTGGGCCGTGTCGGCGGCATGGACGTGCTGCGCGAGCCGGGCACGGACACCCCGGACGTGCTGCTCGTCTCCGTGGGCGCCCTCGCCCCGATGTGCCTGGAGATCGCGAACCTCCTCGACCAGCAGGGCATCTCGACCACCGTCGTCGACCCGCGCTGGGTCAAGCCGGTCGACGAGGCCCTGGCCCCGCTCGCGGAGAAGCACCGCGTGGTCGTCACCGTCGAGGACAACAGCCGCGTCGGCGGTGTCGGCTCGGCGATCGCCCAGGCCCTGCGCGACGCGGGCGTCGACGTACCCCTGCGCGACTTCGGCATCCCGCCGCGCTTCCTGGACCACGCCTCGCGCGCCGAGGTGATGACCGAGATCGGCCTGACCGCCCCGGACATCGCCCGCCAGGTCACCGGCCTGGTCTCCCAGCTCGACGGCCTGCCCTCGACCCGGCTGCGCGCGAACGGCACCACTCCCGCCGCCCGGACCGCCGCCGAGACGGTCGACTCGGTGGAGCCCGCCCGCGACTGACCGGCTACCGGCCGCGCTCCCGTCGGGGCATGGTCACCGCGTGGGAACGGGCCCTCGTCCGAGGGCCCGTTCCGGTGTTCGGGTAGGGCGTCGGCCGCGCGCGTGACCCCTCTCGCGTGTGCTCTCGATGCGATCGCTCCCGGCGGTCTCAGTCACCTCGTTCCCCCCGGTGTGGCTTCCTCGCATCTCAACTCACCTGTGGGCGTGGGTAGTTGTAGGTTCTGGCCGCGCCGTCTCGCAGCCCGGGGCTGCTGATCCGAATGGGCCGGTTTCCCCCCTCTTTACGGTGGGGAAACCGGCCCATTCGCGTGACGTGCCCCGGCGTGGGGCATAGGCAGTAAGCCCCTCCGGAACATGTCGGGGACTACGCAGCACGGGAGGCAGCAGGTGAGCAGCACCCTCTTCCGGACGAAGAAGGTCGAGCAGTCGATCCAGGACACCGAGGAGCCGGAACACGCGCTGAAGAGATCACTGTCCGCCCTCGACCTCACCGTCTTCGGCGTCGGTGTCGTCATCGGCACCGGCATCTTCGTGCTCACCGGCACCGTCGCCAAGAACAACGCGGGCCCGGCCGTCGCCCTGTCCTTCGTCGTCGCCGGGGTCGTCTGCGCGCTCGCCGCGCTCTGCTACGCCGAGTTCGCCTCCACCGTCCCGGTCGCCGGCTCCGCGTACACCTTCGCGTACGCCTCGCTCGGCGAGCTGCCCGCCTGGATCATCGGCTGGGACCTGGTCCTGGAGTTCGCGCTCGGCACGGCGGTGGTCGCCGTCGGCTGGTCGGGCTACATCCACTCGCTGCTGGCAGGCGCCGGCTGGGAACTGCCCGCCGCGCTCGCCGGACGGGACGGCGCCGACGGCTTCGGGTTCGACATCCTGGCAGCCGCCCTGGTCCTGGTCCTCACCGGCATCCTGGTCCTCGGCATGAAGCTGTCGGCCCGGGTCACCCAGGTCGTCGTCGCCATCAAGGTGGCCGTCGTCCTCGTCGTGATCATCGCGGGCGCCTTCTTCGTCAAGGGCGCCAACTACCAGCCGTTCATCCCGCCGTCGGAGCCGCAGGAGGCGGGCGGCTCCCTGCACGCCCCGCTGATCCAGCTGCTCGTCGGCTGGGCACCCGCCAACTTCGGCGTGATGGGCATCTTCACCGCCGCCTCGATCGTCTTCTTCGCCTTCATCGGCTTCGACATCGTCGCCACGGCCGCCGAGGAGACCAGGAACCCGCAGCGGGACATGCCGCGCGGCATCCTGGGCTCCCTGTTCATCTGCACCGCCCTGTACGTCGCCGTGTCGATCGTGGTCACCGGCATGCAGAACTACTCACAGCTCTCCGTGGACGCCCCGCTCGCCGACGCGTTCAAGGCCACCGGGCACCCCGCCTTCGCGGGCATCATCAGCTTCGGCGCGGCGGTGGGTCTGACGACGGTCTGCATGATCCTGCTGCTGGGCCAGACCCGCGTCTTCTTCGCGATGAGCCGGGACGGGCTGCTGCCGCGCTTCTTCTCCCACGTCCACCCCCGGTTCAAGACCCCGCACCGGCCGACCGTCCTGCTCGGCGTGGTCATCGCGGTCGTCGCGGGCTTCACGAGCCTCAGCGAGCTCGCCGAGCTCGTGAACATCGGCACGCTGTTCGCCTTCATGGTCGTCGCGATCAGCGTGCTGATCCTCCGCCGGACCCGCCCGGACCTGCCCCGCGCCTTCCGCACCCCGTGGGTGCCCGTACTGCCGATCGTCTCCGTCCTGGCCTCCCTGTGGCTGATGCTGAACCTGCCCGCCGAGACCTGGATCCGCTTCGTGGTCTGGATGGCCCTGGGCGTCGTCGTCTACTTCCTGTACGGGCGTACGCACAGCCGGCTGGCGCGGCAGGCGCAGCCGGCGGCGGGCGAGGCGGGACGGCGGCCGGGGCCCGGCGCCGGGTGACGGCCTCAGCCGTCGCCGCGCACGGCCCGGGGACCCCGTACGTCCGCACCCAGCTCCCGGACCCTGCGCCGCAGCTCACGGTCGGCCGTCACGACGATCACGGACCGGCCGCCGGCCTCGGCGACGAGCTCGACGATCCGGTCGTCCCCGCTGCCGGGCGCCCCGACGACGCGCACCCCCGGGACGGCCGCCACCCCGCGGGCCGCTCCCTCGACCACGAGAGCGATGTCGGGGGAGCCGTGGATCTCCGGCACGCCGTCCCGGGCGAGCCGGTCCCGCAGCCGCTCCGCCGCTCCGCGCCGGTCGCGCCACCAGCCGTCGGGCACGGAGCCGACGACGTTGGCGGCGTCGATGATCACGAGCGGGGCGTCGGTGTCGTCCATGGGGCCAGGGTGGCACGAAGGACCGCCGAGCCGAGCCCGCGTACCGTACGCGCGCACGGTTGCTTAGGGTTGAACGGTGAACGGAGACTGGCTCCTCCGCGGCCGTGACGGCCGCCTGACTGTCTACCTCCCCTCGGACGACGCCGTCCTGTGCCGTGCGGAGCTCGCCGACGGCGGCCCCTGGGAGGCACCCCGCAGGCTCGGCGGCGACCAGAAGGTGCTGATGCGACCGGCCATCGGGCAGGGCGCCAACGGCTACGCCCATCTGGTCGCCTGGCGGCCCACCGGGTCCGGCCAGGCCGGCCTGGTGCACTCGACGCACTTCCGGCCGCGCCTCGCCGCCCTGGACTGGAAGCCCGTCGGCCACCCCGACGGCAAGGGCGAACGCACGGGGACACCGGCCGTCGCCGTCGACGTCTGGGGCCGCGCACAGGTCTTCGTCCGCAACGGCAGCGGCGGGGTGAGCCTGCTGGGGCAGCGGGAGAAGGGCGGCTGGGACGCGTGGCGCGAACTCGGGGGAGAGGGCGTCCAGGAGCAACTCACCGCCGTGGCGGGCCGGTCGGGACGGGTCGTCGAGGTGTACGCGTCCGTCCTCGGCGGGCTCCTGCACTGGCGCAGGGAGAAGCCGGGCACGCAGCCGGTGCGGTCGCCGGACGCCGAGGCGGCCGTCCGGCCCGGCACCCTGTACGCACTGGCCACCTCCGAGGAGCACACCACGCTCTTCTTCACCGACGCCGACGGCACGGTGTGCGCCTGGCGCCCGGGCCAGGGCGATCCGGTGCCGCTGCTGCCCGCCGCCGGTCCCGGCCCGGTCTCCGCCGTACGCTGCGACATCGAGGGCACCGACTGCACGGTCCTCGCCCAGCGGACGGAGAACGGCCGGGTCGCCTTCGCCGCGTACCCCACCGAGCAGGAGTCGGCCGGTGCCTGGTGGACCGAGTCCGGCCCCCCGCTGCCCGCCGACGCCACGGTCTCCCTCGCCCTGGACGAGCACGACGAGCCCGTCGCGGCCACGGTCTCCCCGTCCACAGGAACCTTCCTGCTCAGCCGGCGCAAGGACGAACCGGGCCTGGCGCTCCGGGCGTGGCAGGAGATCTGAGCCACGGAGGCCCCGCGGAAGCACGGAGGGCGGGCCGTCGTACGGCCCGCCCTCCGCGCCGGTCGGCGAGGAACGCCAGGGGTTACGCCGGGACGCTCGCCACGCCCGGCTCCAGGAACCGCTTGCCGTTCACCCGCTCGCTGACGCCCTCACGGTCCAGGTACGGCGTGATGCCGCCCAGGTGGAACGGCCAGCCCGCGCCCGTGATCAGGCACAGGTCGATGTCCTGAGCCTCGGCCACCACGCCCTCGTCGAGCATGAGGCCGATCTCCTGGGCCACCGCGTCCAGCACCCGGGCCCGCACCTGCTCCTCGGTCAGGACGGTGTCGCCCTGCCGGAGCAGCGCCGCGACCTCCGGGTCCAGCTCCGGCTTGCCGGAGTCGTACACGTAGAAGCCGCGCTTGCCGGCCTGCACGACGGAGCGCAGGTTCTCGGAGACCGTGAAGCGGTCCGGGAACGCGCCGTTGAGGGTCTCGGAGACGTGCAGACCGATCGCCGGGCCGACCAGCTCCAGCAGGACCAGCGGGGACATCGGCAGGCCGAGCGGCTCGACCGCGCGCTCCGCGACGTCCACCGGGGTGCCCTCGTCGATCACGGTCTGGATCTCGCCCATGAAGCGGGTGAGGATGCGGTTGACGACGAACGCCGGGGCGTCCTTCACCAGGACCGCGGTCTTCTTCAGCTTCTTGGCCACGGCGAACGCCGTGGCCAGCGCGGCGTCGTCGGTCCGCTCACCGCGGACGATCTCCAGCAGCGGGAGCACCGCGACCGGGTTGAAGAAGTGGAAGCCGACGACCCGCTCGGGGTGCTTCAGCTTCGACGCCATCTCGGTGACCGAGAGGGAGGACGTGTTCGTGGCGAGGATCGCGTGCGCCGGGGCGACCGCCTCGACCTCCGCGAACACCTGCTGCTTGACGCCGATCTCCTCGAAGACGGCCTCGATCACGAAGTCCGCGTCGGAGAAGCCCTCCGCCTTGTCCAGGACACCGCTCACCAGCGCCTTCAGCCGGTTGGCCTTGTCCTGGTTGATGCGGCCCTTGCCGAGCAGCTTGTCGATCTCGGCGTGGACGTAGCCCACACCCTTGTCGACGCGCTCCTGGTCGATGTCGGTCAGGACGACCGGCACCTCCAGGCGGCGCAGGAAGAGCAGGGCGAGCTGCGAGGCCATCAGGCCCGCGCCGACCACGCCGACCTTCGTCACCGGGCGCGCGAGGGACTTGTCCGGGGCGCCCGCGGGACGCTTGCCGCGCTTCTGCACGAGGTTGAACGCGTAGAGGCCCGCGCGCAGTTCACCGCTCATGATCAGGTCGGCGAGGGCCTGGTCCTCGGCGTCGTACCCCTGCTGGAGGTCGCCGTTCTTCGCGGCGGCGATGATGTCGAGCGCGCGGTAGGCGGCCGGGGCCGCACCGTGCACCTTGCCGTCGGCGACGAACCGGCCGCGCGCCACCGCCTCGTCCCAGGCCTCGCCGCGGTCGACCGCCGGGCGCTCGACCACGATCTCGCCCTTGAGGACGGCCGCCGTCCAGGCGAGGGACTGCTCCAGGAAGTCGGCGCCCTCGAAGATCGCGTCCGCGATGCCGAGCT
The DNA here is from genome assembly GCF_014648075.1 of Streptomyces ruber. Lineage (GTDB taxonomy): Bacteria > Actinomycetota > Actinomycetes > Streptomycetales > Streptomycetaceae > Streptomyces > Streptomyces ruber. The sequence goes on from NZ_BMQK01000002.1 coordinate 344,319, forward strand.
CGTAGACCTGGGCGCCCTTGAGCTGCTTGTTCTGGTTGAGCGAGTTCTCGATGATCACCGAGACGGCCTTGTCGGCGCCGATCAGGTTCGGCAGCAGGGTGCAGCCGCCCCAGCCGGGGACCAGGCCGAGGAAGACCTCGGGGAGCGAGAACGCCGGGACGGCCGTCGACACCGTGCGGTACGAGCAGTGCAGGCCGACCTCGACGCCGCCGCCCATGGCCGCGCCGTTGTAGTACGCGAAGGTCGGGACGGCGAGGTGCGCCAGGCGCTTGAAGACGTCGTGGCCGCCCTTGCCGATCGCGACCGCGTCCTCGTGCCGCTTCAGCAGCTCGACGCCCTTGAGGTCGGCGCCGACCGCGAAGACGAACGGCTTGCCGGTGATGCCGACGCCGACGATCTCGCCGTCCGCGGCCTCCTTCTCCACCTGGTCGATCGCGGTGTTGAGGTTCGCGAGCGACTGGGGACCGAAGGTGGTCGGCTTCTTGTGGTCGTGACCGTTGTCGAGGGTGATCAGGGCGAAACGGCCCGCACCCAGGGGAAGGTCGAAGTGGCGTACGTGCGCCGTCGTCACGACCTCGTCCGGGAACAGCTCGGCCGCGCCCTTCAACAGTTCGGCGGTGGTGCTCACTTGTCCCCCTCGAAGTGCGGGTTCTCCCAGACGACGGTCGCGCCCATGCCGAAGCCGACGCACATGGTGGTCACGCCGTAGCGGACCTCGGGCTGGTCCTCGAACTGCCGGGCCAGCTGCGTCATCAGCCGTACGCCGGAGGAGGCCAGCGGGTGGCCGAAGGCGATGGCGCCGCCGTACTGGTTGACGCGCGGGTCGTCGTCCGCGATGCCGTAGTGCTCCAGGAAGGCCAGGACCTGCACGGCGAAGGCCTCGTTGATCTCGAAGAGGCCGATGTCCCCGATCGACAGGCCGGCCTGGGCCAGGGCCTTCTCCGTCGCCGGGATCGGGCCGTAGCCCATGACCTCCGGCTCGACGCCCGCGAAGGCGTAGGAGACCAGGCGCATCTTGACCGGCAGCCCGTTCTCGCGGGCGAAGTCCTCGGAGGCGATGAGCGAGGCGGTGGCGCCGTCGTTCAGACCGGCGGAGTTGCCGGCCGTGACCCGGCCGTGCACGCGGAACGGCGTCTTCAGGGTCGCGAGGCCCTCCAGCGTCGTACCCGGGCGCATCGGCTCGTCGGCGGTGACCAGGCCCCAGCCCGTCTCGCCGCCCTCCGGGGTCGTACGGCGCACGGACACCGGCACCAGGTCGGCCTGGATCTTGCCGTCGGCGTACGCCTTGGCGGCCTTCTCCTGGGAGCGCACGGCGTACTCGTCGGCGCGCCGCTTGGTGATCGTCGGGTAGCGGTCGTGCAGGTTCTCCGCGGTCATGCCCATGAACAGGGCCGACTCGTCGACCAGCTTCTCGCTGACGAAGCGCGGGTTGGGGTCGACGCCCTCGCCCATCGGGTGGCGGCCCATGTGCTCGACACCGCCCGCCACGGCGACGTCGTACGCGCCGAAGGCGACGGAGCCGGCCACCGTGGTCACGGCGGTCAGCGCGCCCGCGCACATGCGGTCGATCGAGTAGCCGGGGACCGAGGTCGGCAGGCCCGCGAGGATGCCCGCGGTGCGGCCGATGGTCAGGCCCTGGTCGCCGATCTGGGTGGTGGCGGCGATGGCGACCTCGTCGACCTTCTTCGGGTCGAGACCGGGGTTGCGGCGCAGCAGCTCCCGGATCGCCTTCACGACGAGGTCGTCGGCCCGGGTCTCGTGGTAGACGCCCTTCGGGCCCGCCTTGCCGAACGGGGTGCGGACGCCGTCCACGAAGACGACGTCCCTGACGGTACGAGGCACGATGGCTCTCCTCCAGGTGCGGGACGGCACTGCCGCGATGCGCTGAGCGCACGCTCAGGCCCCATGCTACTTGTGGGTAACCATGCTGCCCAGTCCCCCTGGCCGCAGCGGTGAACGTCACACGTGGCCGGCCCCCCGGGGCGGCGCCGTCGACCCCCGCGGCGTCAGCACCGGAGTGGGCACCGGATGCGACCCGCCGCCCCTGCCCGTGATCACCTCGAACAGCGTCCGCGCCACCTCGGCCCCGAACCCGTGCACGTCATGGCTCATCGCGGACAGCCGCGGATGCGTCAGCCGGCACAGCTGGGAGTCGTCCCACGCCAGCAGGGACACGTCGGCCGGGACCCGCAGCCCCATCTCCGCCGCCACGGAGAGACCGGCCACCGCCATGATGTCGTTGTCGTACACGATCGCCGTCGGCCGGTCCTCGCCCGAGGCGCTGAGCAGCGACCTCGTCGCCCGCGCCCCCGCCCCGCCCGAGAAGTCGGTCGCCATCTGCGCCCCGGCCAGCCCCAGCGCCCGCGCGGCCTCGTCGAACGCCGCCGTACGGATCGAGGTGTGCCCGAAGGCCGCCGCCCCGCCCACCCGCGCGATCCGCCGGTGCCCGAGCGCCGCGAGGTAGCGCACCGCCTCCGTGACGGCGGTCGCGTCGTCGGTCCACACGGAGGTGAGGGAGCCGGTCAGGGACGGGTGCCCGACGGCCACGACCGGCATCCCGGACCGTTCGACGGCCGGCACCCGTGGGTCGCCCGCGTGGAAGTCGACCAGGATCGAGCCGCCGACCTGCTTGGCCTTCCACCACGCGTCCAGCAGGGCCACCTCCTCGTCCAGGTCCCGTACCAGCCGCAGCAGCAGGGAGCACGAGCGCTCGGTCAGCACGCTCTCCACGCCCGACACGAACTCCATGTAGAAGGGTTCGAGCCCGAGCAGCCGCGCCGGCCGGCAGATCGCCAGGCCGACCACGTCCACCCGCCGCCCGGCCAGTGACCGCGCGGTCGGATTGGGCGCCCAGCCCAGCTCCCGCGCGGCCGCGAAGATCCGGTCCCGGGTGGCCTCGGACAGCCCAGGCCGGTGGTTGAAGGCGAGCGACACCGCCCCCTTGGACACCCCGGCGCGCGCGGCGACGTCCTTGATGGTGACGCGCGGCGCAGGGGAGGGCGGTGTCGTCGTCACAGGGCGGGCTCCACGCAGTACAGGGCGGTCCGCGCGGCGGACGAGTCCGGGTGCGGCCAGCCGTCCACGCCGATGGTGACGCGCTCGCCGGGGAGCAGCGTGACCAGTCCGGTGTCGGCGCGTGCGCCGGGCGCCAGCCGGTCGGCCTGGAGCAGCAGGTCCCGCACCAGCGTCCGGGCGGTCACGGTGACGGCGGTGACGGGGCCGGGGGTGACCGAGACCTCGAACTCCGGCCGCGGGTAGGGGATGTCCTTGTCCGGCGCCGGGAAGTGCAGGGCGCGCAGCGCTCCCCCACTCTCGGCTCCGCTCGACCGGGGGGACCCCCACGCGTCCGCGACGAGGAACTCCTTCGGCCCGGTGGGCACCAGGTCGCGCGGTACGCGGAGGTCGGCGACCGAGCGCGGGAAGGCGGTGAGGGACACGGTCGTCGCGCCCAGCACGGTCCCGTCGACGGACATCCGGCGCAGCCGCAGCGTGCCGCGCCACACCTCGGCGGCCTGGTTCACCGCCGCCAGCAGTGGACCGTCGCCGCCGGGCCGCAGGGTGAGCAACCGGTCCGCGTACAGCCGGCGCAGCTCGTGGTACAGCGGCTTCGGGCGCCCGTCGCCGTCGATCGCCGCCCAGGAGGTCACCGGCCAGCAGTCGTTGAGCTGCCACACGACCGTGCCCGCGCACACCGGCCAGTTCGACCGCCAGTGCTCGATCCCGGCGGCGACGGCCCGCGCCTGGTTGACCTGGGTCAGGTAGTGCCAGCGGTCGAACTCCTCACCGGGTGTCCCGTCGGGCACGGCGAAGTGCCGGGCGAGCCCCCGCTCCAGCTTGCCGTTGCCGTCCTCGGCCTTCTGGTGGTGCAGCATCCCGGGGGAGCCGGCCGCGAGCTCCTCACCGGGCAGCGCGCGCCGCAGCGTGGCGTACGCGGGCGGCGCCTGCCAGCCGAACTCGGCCACGAAACGCGGCACGTTCGCCCGGTACTCCGCGTAGTCCTCCCGGTTCCACACCTCCCACGAGTGGTGCGTGCCGTGCGCCGGGTCGTTCGGGTGGTGGTCCCAGGAGCCCGACCAGGGGCTGCCCGCCGCGTACGGCCGTGTCGGGTCGAGCTCCGCGACGACGCGCGGCAGCAGCCCCAGGTAGTAGCCCTCGCCCCAGGACTTCCCGGCGAGCCGCCGCTCCCAGTCCCAGTCGCGGAAGCCCCACAGGTTCTCGTTGTTGCCGTTCCACAGCACGAGCGAGGGGTGCGGCATCAGCCGTACGACGTTCTCGCGCGCCTCCGCCTCCACCTCGCCCCGCAGCGGCTGCTCCTCGGGGTAGGCCGCGCACGCGAACGGGAAGTCCTGCCACACCAGCAGTCCCAGCTCGTCGCACGCGTCGTAGAAGTCCTCGCTCTCGTAGATGCCGCCGCCCCACACGCGCACCAGGTCCACGCCCGCGTCCGCCGCCTGCGCGAGCCGCTCGCGGTACCGCTCGCGCGTGACCCGGGACGGGAACACGTCGTCCGGTATCCAGTTGACCCCGCGCGCGAACAGCCGCGTCCCGTTGACGGCGAACGTGAAGGCGCTGCCGTGCGCGTCCGCGCCCCGGTCCAGCTCCACGGTGCGGAAGCCGATGCGACGGCGCCAGGTGTCGAGCGGCACGTCGCCGTGCAGCAGCGTCAACTCCACGTCGTACAGCGGCTGCTCGCCGTACCCGCGCGGCCACCACAGCTCCGGGTCCGGCACGTCGAGCCGTACGGTGCCGCCCGTGCCGTCGACGGCCGCGACCGCCCGTACGTCACCGGTCCGCGCCTCCAGCGTGAGGTCGGCCTCGACCCGGGTGCGTTCCACGTCGACGCGCAGCTCGACCCGTCCGTGCCGCCCGTCGACGGTGACCAGCGGGCGCACCCGGGCGAGCCGGGCCGTCGACCAGTGCTCCAGCCGCACCGGCCGCCAGATCCCGGCCGTGACCAGCGTCGGACCCCAGTCCCAGCCGAAGGAGCAGGCCATCTTGCGGATGTGCTGGAAGGGCTCGGGGTAGGCGTTCGGGCGGTCGCCGAGCCGTTGTCGCACCGCCTCCGCCTCGGTGTACGCGGAGGCGAAGCGCACCGCGAGCCGCCCGCTGACGCCCGTCACGTCGAAGCGGTACGAGCGGTGCATGTTCCGCACCTTGCCCAGCGAGCGTCCGTCCAGCACGATCTCGGCGGCCGTGTCGAGGCCGTCGAAGACGAGGTCGGTCCGCTCGTGCCCGGAGGAGGCGGTCAGCTCCGTCTCGTACGTCCACTCGCGGCGCCCCACCCACGCCACCCCGGTCTCGTTCCGCCCGAGGAAGGGGTCGGGGATCACCCCGGCCGCCAGCAGGTCGGTGTGCACACAGCCCGGCACCGTGGCGGGCAGCGCCCCGCCCTCGTGACCGAGGGTCCATCCGTCGGTGAGCGGTGTGGCGTCCAGCATCCGCACTCCCTAAACCGGTCGAGCGACCCTCGCGTTGGGTCTCCCCGGAACATCTCGCATCCCTTGGCGAAATCGCGACTTTACCGGTTCAGTGACGGTCTGTCAGAGTGCCGAACCAGCCATCCCCTTCCACCCACTGGTGCTCATCCGTCCCGAACGGAGCTGATGCACGTGAACCACCGCAGGAGCCACCGAGGTCTCATCGCGACACTGCTCGCCGCCGCGATCGCGGCCGCGGGCTGCACGGGCGGCGGTGCCTCGTCCGAGGGCGCCGACGCCGAGGCGCCCGACGACCCGTCGAAGGTGTCCGGAACCATCACGGTCCTCACCCACCGCACCGACATCGTGCAGGACGGCACGATGGACCGCTACGCCGAGGCGTTCAACCGGACCTACCCGAAGGTGAAGGTCGAGTTCGAGGGCATCACCGACTACGAGGCCGAGGTCAAGATCCGGATGAACACGGAGGACTACGGCGACGTCCTGATGATTCCGGCCGTCATCAAGAAGAACGACTACCCGAAGTTCTTCGCCTCGCTGGGCACCGAGGAGGAGCGGAGCGAGAAGTACCGCTTCACCGACTACACCGCCGTCGACGGCAAGGTCTACGGCCAGAGCCCGATCGGCGTCACCCCGGGCTTCATCTACAACAAGAGAGTGTGGAGAGAGGCCGGAGTCACGGACTGGCCCACCACACCGGACGCGTTCGTCACCGCACTGAAGGCGATCAAGTCGAAGACGGACGCGGTCCCCTACTACACCAACTTCGCGGCGGGCTGGCCGCTGGCCCAGTGGACGACCGTCAACGGCTCGGTCGGCTGTGACACGGGGGCGACCACCAAGCTGGCCGAGGGCGACCCCTGGGCCGAGGGCGCCGACCTCCGCGTCGCCGACGAGCTGCTGTACGACATCGTGCGCGAGGGACTGATCGAGAAGGACCCGACCACCACCAACTGGGAGGCGTCCAAGCCCCGCACCGCCAAGGGCGGGATCGCCACGCAGTGGCTCGGGAGCTGGGCGATCATCCAGTTCCGGCAGGCCGCCGAGCAGGCCGGCGCCGACCCCGACGACATCGGCTTCATGCCCTTCCCCGCCCAGCAGGACGGGACGTTCTGCGCGGTCGTCGCGCCCGACTACAACCAGGCGGTCAACGTCCACTCCGACAACAAGCCGGCGGCCCGCGCCTGGATCGACTGGTTCACCGAGAAGTCGGGCTACGCGGACGACAACCTCGCCCTCTCCCCGCTGAAGGACGCGGCCCTGCCCGACGTGCTGAAGGACTACGAGGCCGCCGGGGTGACGTTCATCGAGACCGAGGACAGCAGGGGCGGTGAGGTCAAGGAGATCGACAACGCCTCCGAGGTCGGCATCTACCAGCCCGACTACCGCCAGGAGCTGGTCGACATGGCCCGCGGCGCGAAGGACGGCGAGCTCGACGACTACCTCGCCGGGCTCGGCGAGCGCTGGACCGAGGCGGCCACGTCCCTGGGGTCGTGATGGAACGGCTGCCGAACGCGGTGAAGGCGCGGAAACTGCTCACTCCGTGGCTGTTCCTGATCGCACCGCTGGTACTGCTGATCGTGTTCACCTACGCGCCGGTCGCGAACATGCTCGTCTACAGCTTCACCGACTGGGACGGCGTCAGCCCCGAGCTGAGCTTCACGGGCGCCGGGAACTACGTCGACATCTTCACCAGGTCGGAGCTCTTCCAGGTCTTCCTGGTCAGCGGCTACTACCTGGCCGCCTCCGTGGTGCAGATCGCCCTCGCGCTCTACTTCGCGACCGTGCTGAGCTTCGACGTCCGCTTCCGCAACTTCTTCAAGGGCGTCATCTTCTTCCCGTACCTGATCAACGGGGTCGCGATCGGGTTCGTCTTCCTCTACTTCTTCCAGGACGGCGGCACGCTCGACTCGGTGCTCGGTCTCTTCGGGTACGAGTCCGACCGCGCCTGGCTCGGCACCTCGACGTCCGCGAACGTCTCGCTGGCCGGGGTCTCGGTCTGGCGTCACCTCGGGCTGAACTTCGTGCTGTTCCTGGGCGCCGTCCAGTCGATCCCGGGGGAGCTGTACGAGGCGGCCGAGCTGGACGGCGCGGGGCGGTGGCAGCAGTTCCGGTACATCATCGCGCCCGGCATCCGCCCGGTGCTGAGCCTCACCGTGATCCTGTCGGTCTCCGGCTCGCTGTCGGTCTTCGAGATCCCGTACATCATGACCGGCGGCGCGACCGGCACCGAGACCTTCGTGATCCAGACGGTGAAGCTGGCCTTCCAGTTCAACAAGACCGGGCTCGCGTCGGCCGCCGCGGTCGTCCTGCTGCTGATCATCCTCGCGGTGACCTGGGTGCAGCGCCGGCTCGTCCCCGACGACAAGGTGGATCTCGTATGACACCCCTGGCCCGCGTGCTCACCCACCTGTCCCTGGCCGTCGCCTCCGTCGTCGTGCTGCTGCCGCTCGGCGCCGTCTTCCTGACCTCGCTGAAGACGCCCCGGGAGATGGCGGACGACAGCGGCGCGCTCTCGCTCCCGGACGACCTGCTCAACTTCTCCAACTACGTCACCGCGTTCCAGGACGGCCGGATGGTCGCGGCCTTCGGCAACACGGCCTTCATCCTGCTCTTCGCCATCGCGGGCACGGTGGTCATCGGCTCGATGGCCGCCTACGCGATCGACCGCTTCACGTTCCGCTTCCGGGGGCTGGTGGTGGCGCTCTTCCTGGTGGCGACCCTGGTGCCCGGGGTGACCACGCAGGTGGCCACCTTCCAGATCGTCAACAGCATGGGCGTGTTCGACACCCGCTGGGCGCCCGTCCTGCTCTACATGGGCACCGACATCGTGTCGATCTACATCTTCCTGCAGTTCGTCCGGTCGATCCCCGTCTCGCTGGACGAGGCCGCGCGGCTGGACGGCGCGGGCGCCTTCACGATCTACCGGAAGATCATCTTCCCGCTGCTGAAGCCCGCGATCGCGACGGTCGTGATCGTGAAGGGGATCACCGTCTACAACGACTTCTACATCCCCTTCCTCTACATGCCCTCCGAGGACCTTGGCGTGATCTCGACGTCGCTGTTCCGTTTCAAGGGGCCGTTCGGCGCGCACTGGGAGGTGATCTCGGCGGGCGCGGTCCTCGTCATCCTGCCGACGCTGATCGCGTTCCTGTTCCTGCAGCGCTACATCTACAACGGCTTCATGCGGGGGGCGACGAAGTGAGACCGGGGGCCTGCTTCAGGCCCCCGTGACCGACAGCGCCCCCACCAGCACCGGAGTCACCTGCTCCACCTGCCACGGCCGCGCCCCGTGCGCGGCCAGCGCGGCGGACACCGTCCCGGCGTCCACGGGGGCGGGCGGCTCCCAGCACACCCGCCGCACGGTGTCCGGGGCGATCAGGTTCTCCTGCGGCATGCCGAGCCGCTCGGCCAGCCCGGACACGGCGGCCCTGGCGGCGGACAGCCGCGCCGCGGCCGTCGGGTCCTTGTCGGCCCAGGCCCGCGGCGGCGGGGGACCGGCCACCGGCTGCCCGGGCTGCGGCAGCCGGGACTCGGGCAGTTCCCGCGCGCGGTCGACGGCGGCCTGCCACTGCTCCAGCTGACGGCGGCCGATGCGGTGCCCGAAGCCGTTCAGCGCGGCCAGCGCGTGCACGTTCGGCGGCACGGCGAGCGCGGCCTCGACGATCGCCGCGTCGCTCAGCACCTTGCCCGGCGAGACGTCCCGGCGCCGCGCGATGCGGTCCCGGGTCTCCCACAGCTCCTTCACGACGGCCATCTGCCGGCGCCTGCGCACCTTGTGCATCCCGGACGTACGGCGCCAGGGGTCCTTGCGCGGCTCGGCGGGCGGTGCCGAGGCGATCGCGTCGAACTCCTGCCGGGCCCACTGCAGCTTGCCCTGCCGGTCCAGCTCCTTCTCCAGCGCGTCGCGCAGGTCGACGAGGAGTTCCACGTCGAGGGCCGCGTAGCGCAGCCACGGCTCGGGCAGCGGACGCGTCGACCAGTCGACCGCGGAGTGGCCCTTCTCCAGGACGTAGCCGAGGACGCCCTCGACCATCGCGCCGAGGCCGACGCGCGGGAATCCGGCGAGGCGGCCGGCCAGCTCGGTGTCGAAGATCCGTGCCGGGACCATGCCTATCTCGCGCAGACAGGGCAGGTCCTGGGTGGCCGCGTGCAGCACCCACTCGACGTCGGCGAGCACCTCGCCGAGGCCCGACAGATCGGGGCAGGCCACGGGGTCGATCAGGGCGGTACCGGCACCCGCGCGGCGCAGCTGCACGAGGTAGGCGCGCTGTCCGTAGCGGTACCCGGAGGCGCGCTCGGCGTCGACGGCGACGGGGCCGGAGCCGGCGGCGAAGGCGGCGACCGCCTCGGCGAGCGAGTCCTCGTCGGCGATCACGGGCGGGATGCCGTCCTGCGGTTCCAGCAGGGGGATCGGCGCTTCCAGCGCAGAAGATCCGCCGTCGTCCGGAGGGGCGCCCCCGGTGGTTCGCAGTGAACTGTCTGCTGCGGTCTCTTGGGCGTCGGTCACCTGTCAAGGGTATCTGTGTATGGACTGCACCTGCCGACGGAACGTTCCGTCGACGCGGCGACGAGGGTCGTAAACCGGTCAGCCACCGCGTGCGCCCGTGCCCGGGTGGTGGGAGGACCGGGCCCGGTGAACGGGAGCGGGGAAGCCGGGCCCGGTGGTCAGGGGCGCGGGACCGGAGTCCGGACGCCGGTGCGGCGTGGGGGTGGCCGGCCCGGGACGGGCGCTCAGTGGATGATCCCGGTGCGCAGGGCCACCGCCACCATCCCGGCGCGGTCGCCGGTGCCGAGCTTGCGGGCGATGCGCGCGAGGTGGCTCTTGACGGTGAGCGCGGACAGGCCCATCGACACGCCGATCGCCTTGTTGGACTGGCCCTCCGCGACGAGGCGCAGCACCTCGACCTCGCGGCCCGACAGCTCGCGGTAGCCGCCCGGGTGGCTCGGGGCGCCCGGGGGGCGGCGGTGCATACGGGCGGCGGCGGAGCCGATGGGGGCGGCGCCGGGACGGGCGGGCAGGCCGAGGTTGGTGCGGGTGCCGGTGACGACGTATCCCTTCACCCCGCCGGCGAGGGCGTTGCGGACGGCGCCGATGTCGTCGGCGGCGGAGAGGGCGAGGCCGTTGGGCCAGCCCGCGGCGCGGGTCTCGGACAGGAGCGTGAGTCCGGAGCCGTCGGGCAGGTGGACGTCGGCGACGCAGATGTCGCGGGGGTTGCCGATGCGGGGACGAGCCTCCGCGACGGACGAGGCCTCGATGACGTCGCGCACACCGAGCGCCCACAGGTGGCGGGTCACGGTGGAGCGGACGCGGGGATCGGCCACGACCACCATCGCGGTCGGCTTGTTCGGGCGGTAGGCGACCAGGCTTGCGGGCTGCTCGAGGAGAACGGACACCAGGCCTCCTGGGGTGCGGGACGGAACCGGCTCGCGGGGATCAGGACCGGGACCAACCGTGCTTTCAAGGTCACAGACCTCTTCGGCAACAGGCCGGGCGTTCTTTAGAGAATGATCACGATTTGGTGAGTAACAATACGTGCAATTCGGACACGCCTTCGATCATTCGAAGATCGAACGGTGTCGCTCCGCGTCGATACGGGTCCGAAAGTGGCCGTATCGACAAAGAGGCAGAGGCAAACGGGTGATCTCTGCGGGAAGCGGGCGCGGACGCGCGAAGGCCCCTCGGCGGTGCGGCCGAGGGGCCTTCGGAAGGGGTGGCCCGCCGGGTGCGGACGGGGCCGGGCGGGGACGCGGCTAACGGGTGCGGGGACCCCGGCGCTGGGGCAGTGAGACGACGGACGCGTCGCCCGCCGTGGCCGGGGGCAGACCGGCGACCTGCGCGAGGAGGTCGCACCAGGAGACGAGGTGGGAGGCGGTGTCGGGGACGCCGCCCAGGCCCTCGCGCGGGGTCCACGAGGCACGGATCTCGATCTGCGAGGCGGCCGGGCGGGCGCTGAGGCCGCCGAAGTAGTGGGAGCTCGCGCGCGTGACGGTGCCGCTCGGCTCGCCGTACGGCAGGCCGCGGGACTGGAGCGCGCCGGTCAGCCAGGACCAGCAGACGTCGGGGAGCAGCGGGTCCGCGGCCATCTCCGCCTCCAGTTCCGCGCGGATCAGGGTGACCAGCCGGAAGGAGCCCTGCCAGGCCTCGTGCCCGGCCGGGTCGTGCAGCAGGATCAGACGTCCGTCGGCGAGGTCCTCCTCGTCCTCGTCGAGGACCGCGGCCTCCAGGGCGTACGCGTAAGGGGCGAGCCGCTGCGGCGGGCGCGCGGCCTCGAGCTCGATCTCCGGCCGCAGACGGGCGCCTCTCAGCGCGTCGACGGCCGCTCGGAAGGGCAGCGGCGCCGTCTCCATAGCTCTCCGGTCCCCCTCCTTCGGGTCGCCCATCCCGCCAGTGTCGTCCGACAGTCGTCCCTGAGCCGCAGCCATGCGGGGAAGAGTAAGGGGAACGGGGCCCCGGCGCGGGGAGAGACACCCGTACGCGAGGTCACGGTCGCATCGCGGTGGGCGAACGCGCGCCGATACGGTTCCCGCACCCGGGCGCGCCCGCACGGGCCGGTGCCCCGGGCACCGCGCACGCCGCGGGGGCCCGGGGCGAAGGGGCCCGCGCGCCGTGCGAGACTTTTCGGCGTGAGTGCCATCGTCAGCCCTTCGGGCCCCCAGCCGACCGCCACGTACGACTCCGCCTTCCTCAAGGCGTGCAGGCGCGAGCCCGTGCCGCACACGCCGGTGTGGTTCATGCGGCAGGCGGGGCGCTCCCTGCCGGAGTACCGCAAGGTGCGCGAGGGCATCCCGATGCTGGAGTCCTGCATGCGCCCCGAGCTGGTCACGGAGATCACGCTCCAGCCCGTGCGGCGGCACCACGTGGACGCGGCGATCTACTTCAGCGACATCGTCGTCCCGCTCAAGGCCATCGGCGTCGACCTCGACATCAGGCCCGGGGTCGGCCCGGTCGTCGAGAACCCGGTCCGCACCCGCGCCGACCTCGCCCGGCTCCGCGACCTGACCCCCGAGGACGTCCCTTACGTCACCGAGGCGATCGGGCTGCTCACCGCCGAGCTCGGCGAGACCCCGCTCATCGGTTTCGCCGGCGCCCCCTTCACCCTGGCCAGCTACCTCGTCGAGGGCGGCCCGTCCCGCAACCACGAGCACACCAAGGCGCTCATGTACGGCGACCCGCAGCTCTGGGCCGACCTGCTGGACCGTCTCGCCGAGATCACCGCCGCGTTCCTGAAGGTGCAGATCGAGGCCGGCGCCAGCGCCGTGCAGCTCTTCGACTCGTGGGTGGGCGCCCTCGCGCCCGCCGACTACCGGCGCTCCGTCCTGCCGGCGTCGAGCAAGGTCTTCGAGGCCGTGGCAGGGTACGGCGTCCCCCGCATCCACTTCGGCGTCGGCACCGGTGAACTGCTCGGCCTCATGGGCGAGGCGGGCGCGGACGTCGTCGGCGTCGACTGGCGCGTCCCCATGGACGAGGCGGCCCGCCGCGTCGGCCCGGGCAAGGCGCTCCAGGGCAACCTGGACCCGGCCGTCCTCTTCGCCGGCCGGGAAGCCGTCGAGGCCAAGACCCGCGAGGTCCTCGACGCGGCGGCGGACCTGGAGGGCCACATCTTCAACCTCGGTCACGGCGTCCTGCCCACCACGGACCCCGACGCGCTGACCCGGCTCGTCGAGCACGTCCACACGCAGACGGCGCTCTAGTACGCCCCTGAAGCCGGCCGGGAGCCGCTCACCAGCCGTGCCGCGCGCGCCTGCCCCACAGCAGGCCGCGCGGCTCGGGCGGCGGCGGGGTGCCGGGGCGCAGCGGCCACGCCAGCAGCATGCCCACGAGGAACCCGGCGACATGGGCCGCGTACGCCACGCTCCCCGCGGCCGAGACGCCCTCGCCCGCCGAGTACACCGCCTGCAGCACGAACCAGAAGCCCAGCACCAGCCACGCGGGCAGCCGCAGCGGCAGGAAGATCAGAAACGGGACCAGCACCCAGACCCGGGCCCTGGGGTAGAGCACGAGATACGCGCCGAGCACCCCGGCGATCGCCCCCGAGGCGCCGATCAGCGGCTCGCCCGAGTCCGCGTTGAGCAGGGCGTAGCCGTACGTGGCCGCGTACCCGCAGACCAGGTAGAACAGCGCGAAGCGGACATGCCCCAGCCGGTCCTCGATGTTGTTGCCGAAGATCAGCAGGAAGAGCATGTTGCCCAGCAGGTGCAGCCAGCCGCCGTGCAGGAACATCGCCGACAGCACGGACAGCACCGGCGACTTGTCGTAGCCCGGCGGTCCCACCACACAGCCGGGCCCCTGCGGGCCCACCCCCGTCCCGCCCGTGGGCACGAGCTGCGGCATCCGCGCGTGGATCAGCTCCTGCGGCACCGCGGCGTAGTGGTCGAGGAAGGCGTGCAGCCTGCACAGCTGCGCCAGCCCGCCGTCGCCCGCCACCGAACCGGCCAGGCCCGGCATGAGAAGGAAGACGACGACGTTCACGGCGATCAGCGTGTACGTCACGTAGGGCGTGCGACGCGTCGGGTTGACGTCATGGACGGGGATCACCACAGGGGACGTGTGCCCCCGTTCCGGCTCCGGAACCGGCGCGTTGAACACGGTGGCGCGACCGTGCGTATGTCTTCGCAACGCCCGCGATGCCAGGCCCGACGGACCACGTGAGGAACAGGCGATGAACGACCGAGTCACCCCGCCGATGCACGCCCTGCCCGACGGCGAGGCCGAGATAGCCCTGGTGGTGCGGCTGCCCTGGGAGGACGTGGCGCGGCTGGGCCAGGAGGCCGGCCGGCTCGCCGCCCAGATGCAGCGCCCCGTCACCCTCGACGAGGCCGTCGGTCACCGGCTGCGGACCGCACGCCCGGCCGCCGCCCACGCCAAACCGCCGGCCGACCCGTCGATCGCGGGTCCCCTGCCCGCCACCGCCTCGGTGTCGTCCCTGCCGCCGCGCCCGCCGGCCGAGCAGGCCCGCCAGGCGATCGACCGGATCAACGGGTCGGTCTGACCGGGCGCCGTACGGCGCGGCACGCCCGGACCTCACGCGCCCCCGCGCCGCACCGCGCCCACCGCCTTCCTGGCGGCCACCAGCACCGGGTCCCACACCGGGGAGAACGGGGGCGCGTACCCCAGGTCCAAGGTGGTCATCTGCTCCACGGTCATGCCCGCGGTCAGCGCCACCGCGGCGATGTCCACGCGCTTGCCCGCGCCCTCGCGGCCGACGATCTGCACCCCGAGAAGACGTCCCGTGCGGCGCTCGGCGAGCATCTTCACCGTCATGGGGGCCGCGTCCGGGTAGTAGCCGGCGCGGCTCGTGGACTCGATCGTCACCGTCTCGAACTGCAGCCCCGCCCGCCGCGCGTCCTTCTCGCGCAGCCCGGTGCGGGCGATCTCCAGTGCGCAGACCTTGCTGACCGCCGTGCCCACGACGCCCGGGAACGTGGCGTACCCGCCGCCGATGTTGGTGCCGATGATCTGCCCGTGCTTGTTGGCGTGCGTGCCCAGCGGTATGTGCCGCTCCCGGCCGGAGACCAGGTCGAGCACCTCCACGCAGTCGCCGCCGGCCCAGACGTTCTCGTGGCCGCGCACCCGCATCGCCAGGTCGGTCAGCAGCCCCCCGGCCCCGCCCAGCGGCAGCCCCGCCCGCTCGGCGAGGGTCGTCTCGGGCTGAACGCCGATCCCGAGGACGACGACGTCCGCCGGGTACTCGGCGTCCGCCGTGGCCACCGCGCGGACGCGACCCTCGCCGTCCGTGCGGATCTCGGTGACCTCGGCGCCGTTCACCATGGCGATGCCCATGCCCTCCATGGCGTCGTGCACCAGACGGCCCATGTCCGCATCGAGCGTCGCCATGGGTTCCGCGCCGCGGTTGACGACGGTCACCTCGTACCCGCGCGTGAGGAGCGCCTCGGCCATCTCCACGCCGATGTAGCCCGCGCCGACGACCACCGCGCGGCGGCCCTCGGTGGCGGCGAGGGTGTCCAGGAGGGCCTGCCCGTCCTCCAGGGTCTGCACCCCGTGCACCCCGCGCGCGTGGGCCCCCGGCAGCGACGGGTGGACGGGGCGGGCACCGGTGGCGATGACGAGCTGGTCGTACGGCGTCCAGGACTCGGCCCCGGAGCCGAGGTCCCGCGCGCGGACGCGCTGCTTCTCCACGTCGATCTCCAGGACCTCGGTACGCATCCGCAGGTCGATGTCCCGGGCCCGGTGCTCCTCGGGCGTGCGGGCGATCAGCCGGTCCCGTCCGGTGACGTCGCCGCCCACCCAGTACGGGATGCCGCACGCCGAGTAGGACGAGAAGCGGCCCCGCTCGAACGCCACGATCTCCAGCTCGTCCGGTCCCCGCATCCGGCGCGCCTGCGAGGCGGCGGACATGCCCGTCGCGTCGCCGCCGATCACGACCAGTCGTTCTCTCCCAGAGTCCTTGACCATGCCGACCACGCTACGGGGCGGCCCACGGATCACCGTGACCGGCGTCGGCGCCTGTCAGTGGGGTCTGAGAAGGTGGGTGCATGCGCGGAACAAGTGCGGAGACCGCGGGCATCGCGGACACAGGGCAGGTCATCGTCATCGGGGGCGGCATCGCGGGACTCGTCGCCGCCCACCGCCTGCTGGACCGGGGCGCACGGGTCACCGTGCTGGAGGCGTCGGACCGGCTCGGCGGGAAACTGCTGCCCGGCGAGATCGAGGGGGTCCGCGTGGACCTCGGCGCCGAGTCGCTGCTGGCCCGCCGCCCCGAGGCGGTCGGCCTCGCCCGCGCGGTCGGCCTCGGCGACCGCCTCCAGCAGCCCGCCACCGCCACGGCCTCCATCTGGACCCGCGGTGCCCTGCGCCCCATGCCCAAGGGCCACGTCATGGGCGTGCCCGGCGCCGCGTCCGCCGTCGCCGGGGTGCTGTCGGAGGAGGGCCTCGCACGCATCGAGCGGGACGCCGGCCTGCCGCGCACGGAGGTCGGCGACGACGTGGCGGTGGGGGAGTACGTGGCGGCGCGCCTCGGCCGCGAGGTCGTCGACCGCCTGGTGGAGCCCCTCCTGGGCGGGGTGTACGCGGGCGACGCGTACCGCATCTCGATGCGTGCGGCGGTGCCCCAGCTCTTCGAGGCGGCCCGCGCGCACACCTCGCTGACGGAGGCCGTCCGCGCGATCCAGGGACGGACGGCCGCGGCGGCGCGGACCGGTTCCGCTCCGTCCGGGCCGGTGTTCATGGGCGTCGAGGGCGGTGTCGGGACGCTGCCGCTCGCCGTCGCCGACTCCGTACGCGCGCGGGGCGGCGAGATCCTGACCGGCACGCCGGTGACGGAGCTGCGCCGCACCGGCACGGCGGAGGCGGGGCGCGCGGGCGCCTGGCGGGTGGTCGCCGGGGGCCGTGTCCTGCACGCCGACGCGGTCGTCGTGGCCGTGCCCGCACCGGCCGCCGCCGGGCTGCTGCGCGCCGAGGCCCCGGCCGCCGCGGCCGAGCTGGCCGGCGTCGAGTACGCCTCCATGGCCCTGGTCAGCCTCGTCTACCGCCGGGCCGAGGCGGAGCTGCCGGAGGGCAGCGGCTTCCTCGTGCCGCCGGTCGACGGGCGGACCATCAAGGCGTCGACGTTCGCGTCCCGCAAGTGGGGCTGGATCGCGGACGAGAACCCGGACCTGCTGGTGGTGCGCACCTCCGTCGGGCGGTACGGCGAGACGGCGGTCCTCGGTCACGACGACGAGCACCTCGTGGACGTCTCCCGGCACGACCTGCGCGAGGCCACCGGCCTGGACGCCGCCCCCGTCGCCACCCGCGTCACCCGCTGGGCCGACGGCCTGCCCCAGTACCCGGTCGGCCACCACGCGCGCGTGGCCCGCGTCCGCGAGCAGGTGGCCAAGCTGCCCGGTCTCGCCGTGTGCGGTGCCGCGTACGACGGCGTCGGCGTCCCGGCGACCATCGCGAGCGCGTACGCCGCGGTGGACGCGCTCACCGCCGACCCGGTGCCGGGGCCCGCGGACGGGAGGAGGACAATAAGGCCATGAGTGACACTGCTCCCGCCGCCGAACCTGCCCGCATCCCGAACAAGGGCAAGCTGGCGAAGGACCTCAACGAGGTCATCCGGTACACCCTGTGGTCGGTCTTCCAGCTGAAGGACGTGCTGCCCGAGGACCGCGGCGGCTACGCCGAAGAGGTCCAGGAGCTGTTCGACCAGCTCGCCGCCAAGGACGTCACCGTCCGCGGCACCTACGACGTGTCGGGCCTGCGCGCCGACGCCGACCTGATGATCTGGTGGCACGCCGAGACGAGCGACGCGCTGCAGGAGGCGTACAACCTCTTCCGCCGTACGAGGCTCGGCCGTGCGCTCACGCCGGTGTGGTCGAACATGGCGCTGCACCGCCCCGCCGAGTTCAACCGCTCGCACATCCCGGCGTTCCTCGCCGACGAGACGCCGCGCGAGTACGTCAGCGTCTACCCCTTCGTGCGCTCCTACGAGTGGTACCTCCTCCCCGACGAGGAGCGCCGCACGATGCTCGCCGACCACGGCAAGATGGCCCGCGGCTACCCGGACGTGCGCGCCAACACGGTCGCCTCGTTCTCGCTCGGCGACTACGAGTGGATCCTCGCCTTCGAGGCCGACGAGCTGTACCGCATCGTCGACCTCATGCGTCACCTCCGTGGCTCCGAGGCCCGGCGGCACGTCCGCGAGGAGGTGCCGTTCTTCACCGGCCGCCGCAGGTCGGTCGCCGAGCTGGTGGCGGGTCTGGCCTGAGGCCCTGACGGTCAGCGCAGCGCCCGGGCGGCCCGTTCCCCGGCGGACGGGCTGCCCGGCGCCGCCGGCCTCGGCTCCGGGCGCGGCGCGCACGACGCGCCCCGCTCCGGGACCCGACCCTCCAGCAGGTAGGCCTCCAGGTGGGCGTTGACGCACGCGTTCCGTCCGCCCGCGACCCCGTGCGTACCCGCGTTCCGCTCGGTGACCAGGACCGAGCCGGACAGCCGCCGCCGGAGCTCCAGCGCCCCCTCGTAGGGCGTCGCCGCGTCCCGTTCCCCCGCGAGGAGCAGCGTCGGCGGCAGCGCGCCGGGGCCCGTGCGGACGTCGAGCGGCCGCTGCCGGGTCGCCTTCCAGTACGCGCACGGCAGGTTCATCCACACGTTGTCCCACGTCTCGAACGGTGCCGTGCGCGCCAGCCGGGTGTTGTCCCGGTCCCAGGTGCGCCAGTCCGTGGGCCAGGGTGCGTCGTTGCACTCCACGGCCGTGTAGACCGCGTTGCCGTTCTCCTGCTCGGTGATCCCCTCGGCACTCGGCGCCGCCTGCTGCACCAGCGGCTTCGCATCGCCCTTCAGGTAGCGCGACAGCGCCAGCGCCCGCTGCGGCCAGTAGTCGTCGTAGTACCCGGCCTGGAGCATCGCGGCCTGCAGCTGCCCCGGCCCGACCTTGCCGCCCGCGGGCTCGGCGGCGAGCCGCGCCCGTGCCCGCTCGTAACTCCTGAGCACCTCCTGCTCGGTCCTCCCCAGCCCGTACACCGCGTGGTGCCGGGCCGTCCACGCGCGGAAGTCCGCCCAGCGGCGCTCGAACGCGGCCGACTGGCGGAGGTTGTTGCGGTACCAGATCCCCTCGGGGTCGGGGTTCACCACCGAGTCGAACACCATGCGGCGCACGTGCGAGGGGAAGAGCGTCGCGTACACCGCCCCGATGTACGTGCCGTACGAGGCACCCATGAACGTGAGCTTCTCCTCGCCGAGCGCGGCGCGCAGTACGTCCAGGTCACGCGCGTTGTTCAGCGAGTGGTAGTGCCGCAGCCCGCTGCCGCCCCGCCGGTCGCAGCCGCGCGCGTACGCCTGGGCCCGCGCGACGCGTTCCCTCTTGTACGACTCCGAGGGGTGCGTCGGCTGCTGGGAGGGCCCCTTCTTCACCAGTTGCTGCGGGTCCCGGCAGGACAGCGGCGCCGAGCGCCCCACACCGCGCGGGGCGTAGCCGACGAGGTCGTACGCGCCCGCGAGGCGCTGCCACTCGGGCAGGTGGGCGGCGAGCGGGAAGTGCATGCCCGAGGCGCCGGGACCGCCGGGGTTGTAGACGAGGGCGCCCTGCCGCGCGACCTTGCCCGAGCCCTTGCCGGAACCCTTGCCCGTGGCCTCGACGCGGCTGACCGTCAGCTTGATCTTCGAGCCGTTCGGCCGGGCGTAGTCGAGGGGAACCGTGACGGTGCCGCACCGCACGGGCGCCGGAAGACCCTCCTCCTTCGGGCAGACGCCGAAGCGGATGCCCGCCGCCTCGGCGCGCCGGGCCGCGACGGCGGCCCCCTGCGCCTCGGCGACCGCCGTGCCGTCGATCCCCGTGAGGACCGAGACGTCCGGCCAGTGGCTCGTGTCGCTGCGCGCGGGGGCGGCGGTCAACGCTGTCAGCAGCAAGGACCCGACGGCTCCATAGACGGCGGCGGCTCTCATCGCGTGATCCCTTCGGTCCTTACGGTGACGACAGAAGGGATGTTTCGATCACTGGTGGACGAAGTAAAGCAACCAGGCCGTGGGCGCGTCCCCATTGCCCCGGGCCGCCGTACGCACGGGCGCTCAGCGGCGGAGCAGCACCCGGCGGGCGGTGCGGGCCAGACGCGCGGTCGCCCGCCCGGAAGGCGGCGTCGGCCCCGACCGCTCCCGCCACCACGCCCGCAGCCGCCGCGCCTCGGAACCCCCGGGGACCCCGTCGCGCAGCAGTCCCTCGACGAAGTCCAGGGCGTCGCGGCGGTACCCGCCGGTCAGCGGCCGGCCCTCGGCGTAGGCGAGGAAGGCCGGCCGGTACGCCCCGCCGAGGATCTCCGGGAGCTCCGGCGCGACCTTGGCCACGACGTCCGCGCGCTTGGCGGCGAGCGCCCGTGCCTGCACGCCCAGCCGTGCCCGGTCGAACCCCTCGGGCGCGGGTGTGCCCGCGACCAGCGCGGACAGCAGCGCGGCCTGCCCGGTCCCGAGGCGCTGCCGGGCGGGGGCGGTGTCCGCCTCGGCTTCCGGTGCGCCGCCCCGCGGCCCGGGGAGCGCCCGCACGCCCGCGCCCCCGTTCCCGCCTGCGCCGGAGGCACCCCGTACCGTCTCCCGTATCGCCGCCACCTCCCGCTCCAGCTCCTCCGGCGCGGGGAAGTTGTCGTCCCGTTCCAGGAGGACGCCCGGCGGGGTCACCCGGGAGGCCAGGCCGGCGAGGATGTCGTGGACCTGCCGGGGGACGGGGTGGGCGTGGCTGTCGTGCCAGACGCCGTCCCGTTCGAAGCCGCCCGCCACATGCACGTACGCGACGGCCTCGACCGGCAGCTCGTCGAGCGCCCTCGCGGGGTCCTCGCCCTGGTTGACGTGGTTGGTGTGCAGGTTGGCCACGTCGATGAGCAGCCGCACCCCGGTCCGGTCGGCCAGCTCGTACAGGAACTGTCCCTCCGTCATCTCCTCGTCGGGCCAGGACAGGAGCGCCGCGATGTTCTCCAGGGCGAGCGGCACCGGCAGGGCGTCCTGGGCGATGCGGACGTTCTCGCACAGCACGTCCAGCGCGTCGCGGGTGCGCGGGACGGGCAGCAGGTGGCCCGCCTCCAGCGCCGGGGTCCCGGTCGGCGGGCCGCCCGCCCGGACGAACGCGATGTGCTCCGTGACCAGCGGCGACCCCAGCGCCCCGGCCCGCTCGGCGAGCGCCCGCAGCCGCTCCGGGTCGGGACGGCGGGCGCCGCCGAGGCCGAGCGAGACGCCGTGCGGCACCACCGTGACGCCCCGTTCCCGCAGCCGGGTCAGCGACGCGGGGAGGTGCTCGGGGCACACGTTCTCCGCCACGACCTCCACCCAGTCGACGCCCGCCGTGCCCGGTGTGCTCGTGGTGTCTGTCGTGCCCGCCGTGTCCGTCATGCGCTCCACGGCGTCGGCGATCTCCGGCCGCCAGCCGATGCCCGTCCCCAGGCGCACGTGCCGCTGCTGCATCGTTCCTCCCCCGGATCACCCTCGTACCGGTCGCCCGGCGTGACGGGGTGATGGCCCCGGGCACGGCCGCCCAACCCCGCGAGGCGGACCTTCAGAGCAACATTTGAGCTTCGGCTCAGCCGACCCGCCCGCCGGTCCGCGGCACCTCCGGCACCGTCGCCTCCGGCCGGTCCGTGCTGATGACGCCGGGCTCGCCCGGCGACGGCTGCGACGTCACGCTGATGTCGCCGGTCGCCTCGGCGGGCGGTGCGGCCGGGACGGAGACACCGGGCCGGGGCGCCGGCGGACCGGTCGGGCTGGCGGTCGAACCGGCGACGGTGTCGTTCGCGATGGCGTCGAAGTCGACCTTGCCCGTCTTCTCCAGCACGGTGATGTGGTCGAGCACGGTCTGGTTGGCGTCCGAGGCGAGCTGGCGCACCAGTGTGTTGCGGGTGCTGTTCCGGACCGCGCCGATCGCCGGAAAGATCTTGCCGTGGGCGGCGCGCAGGAGGTTGGCGAACTTGTACTCGTAGTCCGCGCCCCGCGCCTGCGTCAGTTCGTTCAGCCAGCCCCGCTGCTGTTCGTTCGGCACGTTGGGCAGTTCGACACCGAGCTGCTCCGCGACGATCCGTACGCGGTTGTCCAGGTCGGTGTGGCCGACGACGAGGTGGTCGGCGGCCTCCTTGATCGCCTGGGTGGGCGCGCGCTCCAGGGCCTGCTGGCCGGCGGGCAGCTCCCACAGGCCGGCCAGCCGGACCCGCACGATCAGATCGCGGTCGGAGGCGGTGAGCGGACCCCACCGGGTGTTCACCGCGCCGGCGGCGACATTGGCCTGTTCGGTGCCGGACCGGTCCGCGTACGACCAGACGGGGAACGCCAGCGCGCCGGCGGTGCCGATGAGTGCCAGGCTGACGAGGACCGAGCCGTTGATACGCCGCATGGGGACGCCTCCCGGAGAAACCAACTGGTCGTTGGGGATCGTTACGTGGCCAGTACCGGTAAGTACGTGCGAGGCGGCGGTGATGTTCAGCGGCGTCCGCGGGACCGTCAGCGGTGGCGCAGCGCCGGGTGGTCCGCCACCACCGTGCAGGAACCGGGGGCGATCTCCGTGAAGCCGGCGTCGCGGACCACGGGGAGCCCGGAGGCGGTCAGCTCGCGCCACCGCGCCGGGTCGGCGGTGCGCACGGCGAGCGGGAAACCCGCCTCGCGCCAGACGGTGCGCTCCTCGTCGTCCAGCTCCCACCAGGCGAGCTGGGCGCCGTGCCCCGCCTGGGCCATCGCCTTGCCCGCCGACATCTCCAGGTCCGGGCTCAGCCACAGCACGGGAGCCGCCGGGTCCGCCCCGACCGGGGGCTCGGGGTCGTCGAGGTCCGTCCCCGAGACCTGGAGCTTCGCCAGTTCCTTGGGCCAGCCGTCCAGCGGCACCGGCGGGAACACCCGTACCTCGGCCGACTTGCCCGTCACCGTGATCCCGGGCAGCGCCTCCGCGCGCCGCCACTCCGCGCCCCGCGCCCGGCGGACGACCTTGCGGATCCGGGCGTCCTGCCAGTCCCGCATCGCCCGCGCCCACTCGCCGTCGCCGAGGGACCGCTCGTCGCTCAGCATGACGAGCACCGCGCGGGCCGCGGTCTGCAGCGCGTCGGTACGGGCCGGGGGCGCGGCCTTCTCGATCCGCACCACCAGGGGCAGCACGAACTGGGGCGCCTCGTCGCGCGCGGTCTCCTCGCGGCGGAACGGCCGGGACGGCTGAGACGGCAGGGACGCGGAGCTGGGGTCAGGGATCGTCACACGTCCCAGTCTGCCAGGCAAAAGACGCGGATCCCTGCGCGCACCCGTACATCCGTACGAGGATGGGGCCCATGGGAAGCGGGGTGCGGAGCGGGACACGGATACGGCTGGACGGCGTCGGCCGTCGCTACGGGCTGCGCGGGCGCTGGGTGCTGCGCGGGGTCGACCTGGACGTGGCCCCCGGCGCCCTGGTCCGCGTCGAGGGCGCCAACGGCACCGGCAAGTCCACGCTGCTCCGGCTGCTCGCCGGACTGGACGCGCCCACGGAGGGCAGGATCGTCGGACGCCCGCGCACCGCGTACGTCCCCGAGCGCTTCCCCGCCGCGCTGCCCTTCACCGCGTCCGGGTACCTCACCCACCTCGGTGCCGTCCACGGCCTGACCCGCGCGGCCGCCGCCCGCGCCGCCGACGAGTGGCTGGAGCGCCTCGGGGCCGCCGGACACGCCCGTACGCCCCTGTCGGAACTGTCCAAGGGCGGCAGCCAGAAGGTCGCCGTCGCCCAGGCCCTGCTCGCGGCGCCGGAGCTGCTCGTCCTGGACGAGGCGTGGACCGGGCTCGACGCGGCGAGCCGGGAGGAACTGGAGCGTGCCGTGGCCGAGCGCACGGCCGACGGGGCCGCCGCGGTCTTCGTCGACCACGACCCGCGCCGGCTCGCGGGGATGACGGACGCGACGTACACGGTCGCCGACGGTGCCCTGACACGCCGTACCGCGGCCGAGCCCGCGTGGCCGGACGGGCCCCGCGTCGCTGTCGAGGCCAGGGGACCGGCGGGCGCGCGGCCGCCGGCGGAGGCCGTGCGGCTCTCCGTGTCCGTGGCGGAACGGGCGGACGGCGCCTTCCGCCTCGATGTCACGGGACCGCGGTCGGACGCGGTCCTGCGGGCACTGCTCGGGGCGCGGCCGCCCTGGCACGTGGTGAGCGTGCGGCCCCGTGAGGAGGGCCGCCGGTGACGACCGCCCTCCTCCGCTACCAGGCCGCGCTCCTGGTGCGCTCCCAGCGCTGGCTGCCGCCCCTCATCCTGTACGTGGCGGCCCTCGGCATCGGCGTGCAGGGCGGGCAGCCCGTGCTGGACTCGCTCGGCTGGACGGCCGCCGCGCTGCTGCCCGTCACCGCGTGGCTGGTGCGCGTCTGCGCCACCAACGAGCCGGCCGCCGCCCGCGGTTGTGCCGGCGCGGCGGCCGGCCCCGGCCGGGCGCACCTCGCGTCCCTGCTCGTGGCCCTGGGCGCGGCCGTGCTGCTCGGGGCGGCCGCCGTGGGCGTCGTCCTGGCCGTCAGCGAGCCGGCGGGCACGGACCGCCGGACACCGGTACCGGTGGGTCCGGCGAGCGGCGCCGGGCTGTCGGCCGTCCTCGCGTGCGCCCTCGTCGGCGCGGCCGTCGGCGCGCTGACGACGTGGCCGGTGCTGCGCTCCCGGGGCCGCGCCGTGCCCGCGCTGCTGCTCGGGGCGCTGCTGGCCCTGGTCACCACCGGCTCCCCGGCGCGGGCGGCGGTCGACGCGCTGGTGCGGGGTTCGCAGGAGGGCACCGTTCCGGCGCCGCTCCTGCCGCTGGCCCCGGCCGCCCTGTTCATGGCGGCCGCGACGGCGCTCTCCTGCGCGCTCACCACCCGTCGCTCATCCTGAACAGGCGGACCGCTGGGCCTCCTGCCACTCGCACACCGGGCACAGGGTGACGCCCTTGTACGTCTCCGGGTACTCGGTCGGCTGCCGGCACAGCACGCACTCGGCGTACGGAGGGCCGTCGGCCTCGGCCGGCTGCCCGGTCCGCCGCCGCTCCTCCGGGCCGGTGGCGCAGTAGTCGCTCTCGCTCATGTGTCCAGCGTAGGTCCGGTCGTCGTGGTCGTCGTGGCCGCCGTGGCCGTCGTGGTCGCCGCGAGAAGTTCCTCCGTCCACGCACGCACGGCCCGGCCGACCTCGGCAGTCACGTGTGCGAGCAGGGTGCCGTCCCGTTCCCCGGCGGAGCCGGCCACCGCGCCGGTCTCTCCCCCCAGCGCCGGGTCGGCGGCGGCCAGGGGGCCCCGCACGGCGAGGCGACGGGCGTCGAGACACCCTGCCGGGATGCGACGCGTCCCCGCTCGGCGGCCCGGTCGACTCGTACGACGGCACCGATCCGCCCCGCCGCCGCGCACAGGCCGCCGTCGGCACCGCGGACGACCAGCTGGAACGGGCGTCGCGGCCCCGTTGCGTGATCCGGCCCTGTGGCCCCGGGACTGCCCCGCCGGCCCGGCCCGGAGGTGAGCGACGGTCTGCGGATGCTGCCCGTGGTGCGGCCCGGGTAGGCCGTGACCCTGGCCGGCGCACCGTCGGGCGGTACCGTCACGGACCTGCGCCACCGAGGACACGCACCGTGTCGCCCGGCACGCGGCACGGACGGGGGCGGCGGCCGGTCCGCGCCTCGGTCCCGGCCGCTGATGCGCTCACGGCGTCACGCGGGCCCCGGCCGTTTCCCGGCGGTCTCCTCCTCGGAGTCGGAGGAGGACGACGCGTTCTCGTCGGAGGAGGACGACATGGCCTCCAACGTCGCACGCGCTTCAGCGGTGAGCTGCTTCTTGCCGCTCAACACGTCCTGGTAGTACCTGGCCCCACCGCCTGCCTTGCTCGCCTTGCCCATCGGGAAGTCCTCCAGGAACTCCGGCGCCTCGTGGTACGGGTCCGACTGCCTGTCCAGAGCGCTTCGCAGTGCCTTGCCGGCCCCGGGGAACCTGTTCTCCTCGGACGCGGCGATCGCGTAGAGCATGGCGGCCGCGCGTCTCTGCGTCGCGTCCAGCCTGTCGAGGTTCTCGGAGCTCACCTCTCCGCTGCGCAAGGCGTTCGTGAGGATGCCGAACTGATCGGCGTCGAGCTGCGGAACCACCTGCTCGTACTTCTCCCCGATCGTCTCGCTCCCGGGGTGCTGCCGCGCGTTCGAACGGATCCAGGGCACTCCGCCCCGCCCCTGAGTCACCGTGTACGGGCCGAAAGGGGTCTGGTACTCCCCGGGGGCGAGCGGCGCCTCGCCCTCTCCCAGGCGGTCCTTGGCGCGCTGGTGCGCCCTCCGCAGCCTGCTCTCCGCGTCCATGGGTTTCTCGTCGACCGGCGTCTCGTCGACCGACATCTCGTCGTCGGACCGGGGCGGGGCGGGGGCGCGCTGGACGGGTACGGCGCGTCCGACCGCCGCCACGGCAGCGGCGTTCCCCGCTGTCAGCTGCAGGGTCCGCACGGCGTTCGCCGTCATCGGCCTCCCGGCCGACCGGGCCACCGCCCCGCCGGCCGGACCCGGCCGGGACCGGGGCCGGTGCTCGTGCCCGGCACCGTACTCCGACTCCGAGCCCGCGTTCCGCACCTGCCTGCGCATCCCGACCACCTTCACCTCGACAGTGCGCGCACCCGTTGAGTGCCGACCCGCTCCCCGTCGCATTGTCCGGAGGCACGGGGTGCGCGGGCAGTGCGGCGGGGGCATACCTTCGGGCACGATCCGTTGCCCGAAGAAACGCCCCGGCCGCACCGCACCGGTACACGGCCGACTCGTCCTACCGCCGTGCCGCCGCCCCGATCAGCTCCGACACCTTCACGAACCGGTACCCGCGCTTCCGCAGGGCGGGGACGATCGTCCGTACGGCGCGCTCGGTCACGGGGGCGGCGCTGCGGGTGCAGTGCATGACGACCACGGACCCCGGCCGCACCTCGTCCAGCACCTGCCGCGCCACCGCGTCCGCGTCCGTCGCGAACGCGTCCCCGCTCACCACGTCCCACTGCACGGCGGTGACCCCGGTCGGGGCCAGCGCCGCCAGGGTCCGGCGGTCGTGGCACCCGCCGGGGAAGCGGAAGTAGGGGACGGTTCTCCGTACCCCGGCCTTCCGGAAGGCGGCGAACGCCCGTTCGACGTCCGCCCGCATCCGCTTCCGGGAGAGGGTCGGCAGCCCGTAGCAGTCGTCGGTGAAGGCGTAGTGGCTGTACGAGTGGTTCGCGACCTCGAACAGCGGGTGGCGGCCGATGGCGCGGGCCTGGGCCGGGTACTCCTCGGCCCACCGGCCCGTCATGAAGACCGTGGCCGGGACCCGGAGGCGGCGCAGGGCCGCGATCAGCCGGGGATTGTCGAACCGCTCGCCCGCGGCCGCCCGCGCGCCCTGATCCGCGGTCATGTCGGCGTCGAAGGTGAGCGCGACGCTCCTGCCGCGCGTGCGGGGACCGTGGGCGAAGACCGGTGCGAGGGCGGGCGCCCGTGAAGGGGCCGCCAGGGCGGGACGCCGTGCCGTCTGCGCCGCCTGCGGTGCCGGTGCGGTACCGCAGGCGGCCAGAGCGGCCCAGAGGGCGCAGGCGGCGGTGAGGTGCCGTGCGGAAGCGATCACCGAGTGAAGGTATCCGCATCAGTCTGATGAACAGACGATTCAGGGTGTCATGTCACCCTCTCGGACCCTCACAGCTCCCGCCGCTCCAACGGCTTCGTCGCCGGGCCCTGGACGACCTTCCCGTCCACGTCGAAACGCGACCCGTGGCAGGGGCAGTCCCACGACCGCTCGGCGGAGTTGAAGGCGACGATGCAGCCCATGTGCGTACAGCGGGCGGACAGGGCGTGCAGCCGTCCGCTGTCGTCGCGGTGCACGGCGACCTGCCTGCCGCCCGTGCGGACGACGCCTCCGCCGCCCGGGGGGATCTCGTCGGCGGAGTCGAGGGAGTGCAGCCGGTCGCCGATGAAGTGCATGCCCACCTTGGCCTGGTGCTGGAGGAAGGCGGGGGCCTCGCGCGCGACGGTGCGCAGCCGGCGCGGGTCGTAGAGGTCGGCCCACGCCGGGCGGCCGCCCGTCAGCAGGTCGGACAGGAGGCGGCCCGCCATGATGCCGCCGCTCATGCCCCAGCCGCCGAAGCCGGTCACGACGTACGCGTGCTCGGCCCTCTGGTGGAGGGGGCCGACCAGCGGCACGGTGTCGGTGGGGCTGTTGTCCTGGGTGGCCCAGCGGTGGGTGAGGGGGACACCGGGGAAGCGCTCGTTCGCCCAGGCGGAGAGCCGCTCGAAGCGCTCGTCGGTGTCGGCGGTGCCGGGGGTGAATCCCTCGCCGGTGATGATGAGCAGTCGCCGGCCGTCCTCCAGCGGCGCGGTGCGCACCGAGCGCTTGCCCTCGTCCGGGGTGATGTACATGCCGTCGGGGTCGCGGTCGGCGTCCATGGGGCCGGCGACGACCAGCTCACGGTGGCTGGAGAGCCGGGCGAAGGCCATGGACCGGTCGAAGATCGGATAGTGCGTGGCCACGACGACGTCCCGGGCCGTCACGGTCGCCCCGCTCTCCGTGGTGACCCGGCAGGGCTCGCCCTCCCGCAGTCCGACGACGGGCGTGTGCTCGAAGACCTGCCCGCCGCGGGCGACGAAGTCGTCGACGAGGGCGAGGAGGTACTTGCGCGGGTGGAACTGCGCCTGCCCGGTGACGCGCACGGCCCCCGTGACGGGGTACGGCAGCGGGGTCTCTCCCACGAACTCCGCGGGCAGCCCGGCCGCGCGCGCGGCCTCGGCCTCGGCGCGCACCTGGGGCACCTGCTTCTGGCCGTGCACATAGGTGTACGAGTCCCGGCGCTCCCAGTCGCAGGCGATGCCGAGCTCCTCGACGAGCTCGGCGGCCCGCTCGACGGCCTCGCTCTGCGACACCGCGTACAGCCGCGCCGCCTCTTCGTTCCGGGTCCGCCGCAGCTTGTCGTAGACCAGCGTGTGCAACACGCTGACCTTGGCGGTCGTGTGCCCGGTCACGCCGCCGGCGACCGTCCCGGCCTCCAGCAGCGCCACACTCCGCCCGAGCCGCGCGACCTCGTAGGCGGTGCTGATCCCGGCGATGCCGGCGCCCACCACCACCACGTCGACGTCGAGATCACGGTCCAGGGGCGGGTGCGCCGTGCCCGGTGCCGTCTCGATCCAGTACGAGCCCCGATTGTTCTCCATGGGCGGCCGGGTACCCCGCCCCGGCCACCCCATCCGGCCTGCTGTTTCGGGCAGCCGGGACCGGCTCGGCGGTTCGAGCACGAGGGCTTCGTCGACGGCCTCGATCGGGCCCGCCCGGTCGGGATCGGTGCTCGGGAACTCGGAACGCACCGTCACCACGACCCACAGGGGACTGTCCGCGTCCAGCGCGCCACGCAGCAGGCGGAGGGAGGACCGTTGCTCCTCGACGCCGGTACGGGTGAGCAGTTCCTCGGCCTGGTCGACCACGACCGGAACGTGTCGCCCGTGATCCGCGTCGGCGACCGGCTCGGCGGCCGGGTCGGCCAGTGCGCGCGGTCCCGAGCCCAGCCGTGCCTCCACCTCACCGGACGCACGTGCCTGGGTGCCCGTCACGGTCATGGCCGGCGCAGCGGTCAGCGCACACGGCGCGGCATCGGAGTACGCCCGCCGGCAGACGGGGTTCACCCGGACCGCCGCCGAGCTGCAGCGGCTCCTGGATCACAGAGGCACGGCCGGGGGCGGCGGCGAGGCGTTCGTCCAGCGCTGCGAGGGGGGCATCTCCGTCCTGAACGACAGCTGGACGGTGAAGTGGACGCCTGAGTGACCTGCCGGGCCGCTCATGGAACGGCGTCGTCCGCCCGGTCCGGTCATGCCGAGCGCCACAGGAGCCGCACCGGCAGCGAACGCCTCATGAACCCCGCCGCCAGGGCCCCGTCACCGCGAACGTCGTCCCCGGCGTGTAGCAGTTGACGTACATCGTCCGCCCGTCCGGGGAGAACGTGACGCCCGCGAACTCGCCCCACTCCGGTTCCTCCGGCGTCCCGGTGTTCTGGGCGTTGCGGGCCACGGCGTACACCTCGCCGCGCCGCGTCACGCCGAACACGTGCTGTGCGCCGTCGCCGTCCTCGCAGACCATCAGGCCGCCGCCGGGGGCGAGGCAGATGTTGTCGGGGGACTCGCCCGGCAGCGTCACGTCCGTGGCCGGGCCGAAGACGATCACCAGGGTGAGGCGGCGCGCGTCCGGGTCGTACCGCCAGATCTGGCCGTGGTGGTCCGCGGCCGAGCCCTCCGCGCTGCGGGCGAAGGACGAGACGAAGTACACGCACCGGCCGCCCCAGTAGCAGCCCTCCAGCTTCTGCGCGTGCGTGATGCCCTTCCTGCCGAAGTCCTGGAAACGGATCGGGGTCCCGGTGGCCTGGGGGTCCGGTACGTCCACCCACTCGATGCGGTCGAACGCCGTGCCCGTCTCCTGGATGGAGGACAGGTCGGGCACGTCCGGCACGCGCATCGCCTGCAGCCGGCCGCCCGCGCGCAGGGAGCCGGTGCCGCCGAGCGGGCGGTCGGGGAGGAAGCGGTAGAAGAGCCCGAAGGGCCGCTCGAAGGCGTCCTCCGTCTCGTAGACGATCCCGCGCCCCGGGTCCACCGCGACCGCCTCGTGCTGGAAGCGGCCCATCGCGGTGAGCGGGACGGCCCCGGTGCGGTGCGGGTCCACCGGGTCGACCTCGAAGATGAAGCCGTGGTCCTTCGCGTAGCCGTTTGTGCCGGCCCTGTCCTCGGTCTCCTCGCAGGTCAGCCAGGTTCTCCAGGGGGTGGGGCCACCTGCGCAGTTGACGGCCGTACCGGCGATCCCGACCCGCTCGCCGCGCACCTCGCCGTGCCCGTCCAGGGTCAGGACCGTACATCCGCCCTTGCCCGCCGGGTCGTACGTCAGGCCCTTCACCGTCGGCACCGGAACGCGGCCGTCGGCGCGGTTCTCGTGGTTGCGGACCAGGTGGACGCGGCCGGCTCCGCCGCCGAAGGCGGCCATGCCGTCGTGATTGCCGGGAACCGCTCCCTCACCGGAGCGGAGCCGGTCGCCCTCACGGGAGAGCACCTGGTAGCGGAAGCCTCTCGGCAGGTCGAGCAGCCCGTCCGGGTCGGGGACGAGCGGACCGTGTCCGGAGTGGCCGGAACCGAAGCGCCCGGGGCCGTCCGCGGCGGCGGCCGTCCCGGCGAAGAGTTCGGAGAGCGCTCCGGAGAAGGCGATGCCCGCTCCCAGGGCACCGGAGCGGGCGAGCACTTCTCGTCGTGTGGCTGACATGGGTGACTCCTCCTGCTGGCGGACAGGACGTGACCCGCTTGTGTGTACCACGTGGTTCCCGGCGCGGGAACCATGCGCGGAGGCCGTGGGCGGACGTGACAGGGCCGTGGCGCTCCGGGTGTGCTTCCCGAAGTGCCACGGCCCCTGCGACGGCGCCCCTACGGTGTCACCGGTCTCCGCGGGACGGCTCTGTCACCGCTTCTCCGCCCGCACCGGCTGCTTCGCCGGCTCGGCGTCCCCGGCGTCCACGGCGTCCCCGGCGGACACCGCGGATGTCGTGGCCGGCGCCGGGTCCTCCGTCGGCTCGTTCACCTTCACCGGCTCCGTGTCCGGTGCGCTGTGGCGGGCCGCCCAGTTCTCCAGCGCCGTGCGGCAGGCGTGGTCCAGGTGGTGCACTCCGCCCAGGTGCAGCTCGATCGGACGGTCCTGGGGGAGGGCCTCCAGACTGTCGAGGATCTTGGGCAGCTTGAGGAAGGTCGCGTTGCCCGACAGGTACGCCTGGATGGGGCCGGCGCCCTTGTCGATGATCTCCAGCTTGATGTGCGAGGCATCCCAGGCGGTCTTGACCACGGACAGGGCCAGACCGATCAGGACACCCTCGAACATGTTCACCGCGACGATCGCGACGGCGGTGACGATCAGGATCAGCGCCTCACCCCGGTGCGACCGCCACAGCGAGGCCACACCCTTGAACGGGATCAGCTTGTAGCCCGCGTGGACCAGGATGCCCGCCAGCGCGGGCAGCGGGATGTACGCCAGCACGGACGGCAGCAGCGCGGCGAACAGCAGCAGCCAGACGCCGTGCAGCACCCGCGAGGCCTTGGTGCGGGCACCCGCCGCGACGTTGGCGGAGCTGCGCACGATCACCGCGGTCATGGGCAGCGCGCCGAGCACACCGGACACGGTGTTGCCCGCGCCCTGCGCCATCAGTTCCTTGTCGTACTCGGTCCGCGGACCGTCGTGCAGCCGGTCCACGGCCGCCGCGCTGAACAGCGACTCGGCGGACGCGATCAGCAGGAAGGCCAGGATGGTGCCGAGCAGGGCGACGTCGGCGAGCTCGCCGAAGGCCTCCAGGCCGGGCGGCTGGATGGACGCCAGCAGACCCTGCACCTCGACGGTGGCCACCGGCAGGCTGAACACCAGCGTGACGACGGTCGCGAGGCCGACCGCGGCAAGCGCTCCCGGTACCGTCTGCGCGGCCTTGGGCAGCTTCTTCCAGAACACCATCACGGCGATCGTGCCCGCGGCGACCGCGAGCGAGGCGAGGGCCGTCGTACTGCCCACGGCGTCCACGACCGCTCCGGGCAGCCCGAAGATCTTGTCGAGACCGGAGGCGGGGGCCTCCAGGCCGGCCGCCGAGTACAGCTGGCCCGCGATGAGCACGAGACCGATGCCGGCCAGCATGCCCTCGACCACGGAGACCGATATGGCCCGGAAGTAGCGGCCCAGCTTCAGCGCGCCCATGACGAGCTGGAGCAGGCCCGTGATCAGCACGATCACACCGAGCACGGGCAGCCCGAACTCACGGACCGCTTCGAAGACCAGCACGGTGAGGCCCGCGGCCGGTCCGGACACCTGGAGGCTGCTGCCCGGCAGCAAACCGGTCACGAGACCGCCGACGATGCCGGTGACGAGGCCGAGTTCGGCCGGCACACCGGACGCGACGGCCACGCCCACGCACAGCGGGAGGGCGACCAGGAAGACGACGAGCGAGGCGGTGAAGTCCTGCTTCCAGTACGGGAACCGGGGCTTCCGGGGCGCCTCGGTGGACGGCTGGGGCGCGTTGGTGGTCGTAGTCATCGCGCCGCTCACAGGGACTCGAACGAGTCGGTGTCCGCCCGGTGTTCGCGCACGGCTCCGGTGTGCACTTCGTAGTACCAGCCGCGCAGTCCGAGGGTGCCCTCGTTCAGGCGCTTCTCGATGCAGGGGTAGGACCGCAGCCGGAGCAGCTGCGACAGGACGTGGTGCTGCACGGCCTCCGCGACGGTGGGGTCGCCGGCGTCACCGGTTTTCGGGTGGTCACAGGAGTGCGCGAGCCAGTCGCGCACGGCGGGTACGGCGGTGAGGTCGTCGCCGCGGACCAGGGCGCCCACGGCGCCGCAGTGCGAGTGGCCGCAGACCACGATGTCCTTGACGCCGAGGACCTCCACGGCGTACTCGATCGTGGCGGCCTCGCCGGTGGGGGTGCCGGAGCCGTACGGGGGCACGACGTTGCCCGCGGTGCGCAGCTCGAAGAGCTCGCCGGGGCGGGCTCCGGTGATCAGGGCCGGGACGACCCGGGAGTCGGAGCAGGTGATGAACAGGACGTCTGGCGACTGGCCGGCCGCCAGAGCGGCGAACTCCTCAGGGCGCTGTCCGAACGTGCGGGCGTTGTCGATGAGGGGCTGCATGTGGGGACTCCTCCTGGCGCGCCATCAGGGCGCGTCGGGCTGACAAGACAGAGTGTGGGGGGTCGGACTCTGCTGCTCAGCAGCGGAAAACCTGCAGTAGGGCCGGAGTGTGCGCCGCTCCGGTTCTCTCCGGACGGGACGAGACGGAGGGGGGAACCCGCGGGGGAGCGGTCACCCAGCGCTTACCCTCCGGTGGTTGTTCGAACACCAGGCACGCGTGCACGGCCGCGACGCCGCGGTGACGGTCGCGGGTCCGCAGGGGGTCGGTCGGGTCCCCTGGCGGGCCGCAGCCGCGGTGAGTGACGGCCTCGTCGCGCACCGACGTACCCGTGAGTTCGTTTCCGGGCTCAGCTTTGGCCTCAACATGACGAAGCGTGTGCACGGATGCGAAGGAAGCCGAGGGCGCGAAGAACTGCAGGGCGAGCAGGACGGCCGCGAGGATCCTGGCCGCGGAACCGATGGTGGTGCCTCGCAACTTCCCTCCCCCCAGCGCAGTGTTGTGCAGAGTGTTGTCTCTTGAAAGTGTCAACAGATAGTCAACAGCGAGTCAAGAAGTACGTTAACCCAGCAAAGTTGTTTGCAGGGTTAACTTAGCGTTGCGAGCTGAAGACAGCCTGAAAGTGGAGATGTGGATGGCTTGAATCGATCCTTGACGGCGTGGTCGACGGTCGAGTAGCCCCCCAGTGTCCGTGCGCATGGGGAAGCCCCCTGGTGCCTGAGGTGGCCAGGGGGCTTCCGTGACGGTGCGGTGGGGGCGCGGGTCAGTCCTGTTCGACGAGCCCCTTGGCGTCGCGTGCGAGCGCGGTGAGGCGGGATATCGCGCGGAAGTACTTCTTGCGGTAGCCGCCCTTCAGCATCTCCTCGCCGAACAACTGGTCGAAGGGCAGCCCGGAGGCGAGTACCGGCACCTCCCGGTCGTACAGCCGGTCGGCGAGGACGACGAGCCGCAGCGCGGTCGACTGGTCCGGGACGGGGCGCACATCGGTGAGGCACACGGCCCTGACCCCGTCCGTGAGGGCGCCGTACCGGCTCGGGTGCACGCGCGCGAGATGCTCGAGGAGCTGCGGGAAGGCGTCGAGCGAGGCGCCCTCGGTGGCCTGCGCGGCCTTGGTGACCTGCTCGTCGGCGTACGGCGCCGGGGCCTCGGGCAGCCCGCGGTGACGGTAGTCCTCGCCGTCGATGCGCAGGGCGCGGAAGTGCGCGGACAGCCCCTGTATCTCGCGCAGGAAGTCGGCCGCCGCGAACCGGCCCTCGCCGAGCCTGCCCGGCAGCGTGTTGGAGGTCGCGGCGAGGGCGACCCCCGCGTCGACGAGCTTGCCGAGCAGCGACGACACCAGGACGGTGTCGCCCGGGTCGTCCAGCTCGAACTCGTCGATGCACAGCAGCCGGTGACCGGAGAGCGTGGCGACGGTCTGCTGGAAGCCGAGGGCGCCGACCAGGTTCGTCAGCTCCACGAACGTGCCGAACGCCTTGAGCGCGGGCTCGGCGGGCGTGGCGTGCCAAAGGGAGGCCAGCAGATGGGTCTTGCCCACGCCGTACCCGCCGTCGAGGTAGACGCCGCGCGGGCCGGAGGGGGCCTTCTTGGCGGCCTTCCCGAAGCCGCCGAAACCGCCGAAGAGCTTGCGCCGGCCGCCCGTGCCGCCCGCGTCCGCTCCGTCCAGACCCGCCGCGAACGCGCTCAGCACCCTCACCGCCTCGGTCTGGCTGGGCTGGTCCGGGTCCGGTATGTAGGTGTCGAAGCGCGCTCCGCCGAACCGGGGCGGAGGCACCATCTCGGCGACGAGCCGGTCCGCGGGAACGTGGGGCTCGCGGGCGCACAGGGACAGCGGGGCCGCGTCGGGGATCGAAGGGGATCCGGGCGCGGAGAAGGACGACGACACGATCATCCACTCTACGGCCGTGCCACACTGCACGACATGCGACGTCTGTTCCCCGTGACCGATGTGACCGAAGAGACAGCAGGGACAGCGGCCCGGAAGGCCGCGGACACCACCGACCGCGCATGGGAACTCGACGAACTGGCGGAGGCGTACGCGTACCCCGCCTCCGTCTCCGCCCCCGCCTCCACGGGAGCCCCCGAGCCCTGGCTGCGCGCCAACATGGTGTCCACCCTCGACGGCGCCGCCCAGCACGACGGGCACTCGAAGCCGATCTCGGGCGCGGCCGACATGCGGATCTTCGGCACCCTGCGGGCGCTCGCCGATGTGGTGGTCGTGGGCGCCGAGACGGTACGTCAGGAGGGGTACCGGCCGGCCCGCGCGCGGGAGGAGTTCGCGGAGCGCAGGAAGGCGGCCGGACAGGGGCCCGCGCCCGCCGTCGCGGTGGTCAGCGCGAGCCTGGACCTGGATTTCTCGCTGCCGCTGTTCACCTCCCCGCTCGTCCCCACCCTCCTGCTGACCGGTGCCGCCGCGGCGCCCGACCGGGTGGCCGCCGCGGAGCGGGCCGGCGCCCGGGTGGTCATCGCCGGGGACGGCACGGGCGTGGAGCCCGCGCGGGCCGTACGGGCCCTCGCCGGACTGGGCCACACCCGGCTGCTGACCGAGGGCGGCCCGCGCCTCCTCGGCCAGTTCGTGGCGGCCGGTGTGCTGGACGAGCTCTGCCTGACGGTCTCCCCCATGCTCACCGCGGGGGACGCCCAGCGCGTCGCCGGAGGCCCTCCGGTCGCCGTGCCCCGCCGCTTCGAGCTGGTGTCCCTGCTGGAGGAGGAGGGCTTCCTGTTCAGCCGGTACCGGCGGAGCTGACACGGGGGCCGCGGGGTACCTGATACGCGGCCCCGTCCGCATCACGGGGCAGGATGGTTTCCGCGGGCCCGGTGCGGCCCGCGGCGGAACGAGGGCCCCGGGCCCTCGACAGGAGAAGGGCGCCAGCCGTGTTCCGAAGCGTTTTGATGATCGAGAAGGCCCTGACCTCCGCCGACGTGGAGTTCGTCACGACCCTGCACGGCGACGAACCGGTCTCCTTCCACGTGCTGCTCCAGCCCCGCGGCGACCAGGCCGACCGGTTGCTGCGCGCCATCGACGACGTCGCCCTGGGCGCGCTGGACGAGGCGGCGCGCGAGGGCGAGACGCCCGAGGGCGACGAGGCGAAGGTCCCGGCGCGACAGGCCCTGGACGTCTCCCTGGTCGCCCTCCGCGCGGCCGGCCACGAGGCGGACGGCCGTCTCGTCGAGGACCACCCGCTGGACGCGCTCAAGACGCTGGTCGACGAGGCCGGCGCCGACGAGGTCATCGTGCTGACCGACCCGCACTACGTGGAGGAGTTCTTCCACCGCGACTGGGCGTCCAGGGCGCGGCACAAGGTCGGGGTGCCGGTGCTGAAGCTGTTCTCGCACGCCAAGGCGGGCAGGGACGCGTGAGCGGGCCCCCGCGCGCGGGGCATAGGCTGGGCCGCTGAACAGTCCGCCGTACCGTTACGCACACCAGGAGAGACGCATGGCACCCGGCCTTCCCACCGCCATGGAGCGACCGCACTTCATCGGCATCGGCGGCGCCGGGATGTCGGGCATCGCGAAGATCCTCGCCCAGCGCGGGGCCCGGGTCGCGGGCAGCGACGCCAAGGACTCCGCGACCGCCGAGGCGCTGCGCGCGCTCGGCGCGACCGTGCACATCGGGCACGCGGCGGAGCACCTGGCGGACGACGCGAGCTGCGTCGTCGTCTCCTCCGCGATCCGCGCGGACAACCCCGAGCTGGCCCGCGCCGCGGAACTCGGCATCCCGGTGGTCCATCGCTCGGACGCCCTCGCCCGCCTCATGGACGGCCTGCGCCCGATCGCGGTCGCCGGCACCCACGGCAAGACGACCACGACGTCCATGCTCGCGGTCGCCCTGACCGAACTGGGCCTCGCCCCCTCCTACGCCATCGGCGGCGACCTGGACGCCCCCGGCTCCAACGCGCTGCACGGCGAGGGCGAGATCTTCGTCGCCGAGGCGGACGAATCGGACCGCAGCTTCCACAAGTACGCCCCCGAGGTCGCCATCGTCCTCAACGTCGAACTGGACCACCACGCCAACTACGCCTCGATCGACGAGATCCACGAGTCCTTCGAGACGTTCGCGGGCCGCGTCGTGCCGGGCGGCACCCTGGTGATCGCGGCCGACCAGGAGGGCGCGCGGGAGCTGACACGGCGGCTGGCGGACGCGGGCCCCGGCTCGCCGCGGACGGTGACGTACGGGGAGTCGGAGGGCGCGGACGTGCGCATCACCTCCGTGGTGCCCCAGGGCCTGAGGAGCGAGGTCACCGTGGAGCTGGACGGGACGCCGCTCACCTTCACGGTCTCCGTCCCCGGCCGCCACTACGCGCACAACGCGGTCGCCGCGCTCGCGGCGGGCGTCGCGCTCGGCGTCCCGGCGGCGGAGCTGGCTCCCGCCCTGGCCGCGTACACGGGCGTCAAGCGCCGCCTGCAGCTCAGGGGCGAGGCGGCGGGCGTCCAGGTGATCGACTCCTACGCCCACCACCCCACCGAGATGACGGCGGACCTGGAGGCCATGCGCGGCGCCGCCGCCGACGGCTCCCGCCTCCTGGTCCTCTTCCAGCCGCACCTGTTCTCCCGCACCCAGGAACTGGGCAAGGAGATGGGCGAGGCGCTGGCCCTCGCGGACCGGTCCGTGGTCCTGGACATCTACCCGGCGCGCGAGGACCCGATCCCGGGCATCACCAGCGAGCTGATCATCGAGGCGGCGCGCGCGGCCGGTGCGGACGTGACGGCGGCCCACGACAAGGACGGCGCCCCGGCGCTGCTCGCGGGAATGGCGACCCCCGGTGATCTCGTTCTCACCATGGGAGCGGGCGACGTCACCGACCTCGGCCCGCTGATCCTGGACCGCCTGAAGCAGCAGTAAGGGGCTGATTTCCCATGTCGTACGACGTCGAGAAGCCGGACGAGCAGTGGCGGGCGGAACTGTCCCCGGCCGAGTACCAGGTCCTGCGCCAGGCGGGCACGGAGCGCCCGTTCACCGGTGAGTACACCGACACCAAGACCGAGGGCGTCTACTCCTGCCGCGCCTGCGGCGCCGAACTCTTCACCTCGACCACCAAGTTCGAGTCCCACTGCGGCTGGCCCAGCTTCTACGACCCGAAGGACTCGGACGCCGTGGAGCTGATCGAGGACCGCTCCCTCGGCATGGTCCGCACGGAGGTCCGGTGCGCCCGCTGCGGATCGCACCTCGGGCACGTGTTCGAGGGTGAGGGGTATCCGACGCCGACGGACCAGCGGTACTGCATCAACTCGATCTCGCTGCGGCTGACGCCGAGCGAGGGCTGAGACCCGCGTCGTCCGCGCCGCCCGGCACCGTGCCGGGCGGCGCGCGGTCACGTCGGCGCCCGGTGGCGTGCCGTGACGTATGAGCCCCGACACCGACCGATCGGCTGATGCGCCTTCGAGCGCGACGGCCGATGTGCGGACCCCCGGCCGGGCGGGAGGCTCGGGGCATGTCGGTCATCGAAGTCGGTGAGCTGCGCAAGTCCTACGGGGGGCGCGCCGTCGTCGACGGGGTCTCCTGCGCCGTCGAGGAAGGCGAGATCTTCGGGATCCTCGGCCCGAACGGCGCGGGCAAGACCACCACCGTCGAGTGCGTCGAGGGGCTGCGCGTCCCCGACGCGGGGCGTGTCCGTGTGGCCGGGCTGGACCCGGTCGCCGAGCACGAGGCGGTGACCCGGGTGCTCGGCGTGCAGCTCCAGGAGAGCGAGTTGCAGGCCAAGCTTCGTCCAGGAGGCCCTGTCGAACGCCGCACGGCACGCGGACGCCTCCCGCCTCGGCGTGACGCTCAGCTTCATGGGCGACGAGGTCACCCTGGACGTCCGCGACGACCGCCGGGGTTTCGACCCGTTCGCCCTCCCGCCGCGCACCGGCACCGGCGGCTTCGGGCCCGACGGCATGCGCGCCCGCGCCGAACGCATCGCCGGGTCGCTCACCGTCGAGTCCGAACCGGGCTTCGGTACGGCCGTGTCGGCGCCCGCGAGCTGTTCATCAGCGAGGCCACGGTGAAGACCCATCTGACGCACCTGTACGCGTAGCTCGGCGTGAACGACCGCGCGGCGGCGGTGGCGACGGCGTACGAGCGGGGAATCCTCGGCGGCTGAGCCCCGGTCCCGGGCGTCGGCGGCGGGTCCCGGGCGTCACAGGTCCTTGCGCAGCAGCCGGAGGACCTCCTCGGTCCTCCGCGCGGGCGCCGCCTGGGCGCTCAGCCGGTCCAGGGCCTCGCGGTGGATGACGACGTCGTCCGGCTTGTCGAGGTAGGCGGCCCCCGCCAGCCCGCCGAGATAGACGACGTCGGGCAGTTCCGGCGCCCGGAACCGGAACAGGTGGAACGCGCCGGAACGCAGCGCCGGATGCGGGCCGTTGCCGAACGGCATGATCTGCACGGTCACGTACGGCAGCCGGCCGACCTCGATCAGGTGGTCCACCTGAGCCCGCATCACCGCGGGGCCCCCGATCGGCCGCCGCAGCACGGTCTCGTCCAGGACGGCCCACAGGCGGG
The DNA here is from genome assembly GCF_014648075.1 of Streptomyces ruber. Taxonomy (GTDB): domain Bacteria; phylum Actinomycetota; class Actinomycetes; order Streptomycetales; family Streptomycetaceae; genus Streptomyces; species Streptomyces ruber. Next base: position 384,256 of record NZ_BMQK01000002.1, read on the forward strand.
GCGGCTCGGGGCGGGACAGGAGCTCCTGGCGCCGCATGCGCAGCGCCCACGCGCGGTCCGTGACCTCGGCCGGTGCCTGCGGGTCGGCGGCGCTCAGCTGGGCACGGGCGTACGCCTCCGTCTGCAGCAGGCCGGGGACGAACTGCGGCTCGTACGCGCGGATGTGCAGGGCCGCCTGCTCCAGGCTGAGGTACGGGGTGAACCAGTCCGGCAGCACGTCCCGGTAGGTGTGCCACCAGCCGCGCTTGTTGGCCTCGCGGACCGAGGCCAGGAACGTGTCGATCTCCTGGCGGTCGCCGACGCCGTAGACCTGGAGGAGCTTCTCGACGTCCGGCAGGCGCAGCCGGGCCACCTTGGCGGACTCCATCCGGCGGATCGTGGAGTGGCTCACGCCGATCGCCGCGCCCGCGTCCTCGTACGACAGACCGGCCCGGCCGCGCAGCGCCTCGAGCTGCCTGCCGAGGATCATGCGCAGCACGGAGGGGGCGCCGCCCCAGTCGGTCTCCGCGGTCACGACACTTCCCCCTCACGTTCACACATCGGCCCGTGACGGGATGAGAGTCTGTCACGATCGTCCGCTGACGGAAGTCGAGCGGACGCAGCATGCCTCTGGCGCTTTGCAAATTTCAACTTGCCGGTTGCGAGTCGATGTTGGCAGGTGCCAGAGTGGTCGTGCCGCCCCCGTCCGGTGAACGCAGAGGCCGAACAGCCCCGTTGGGGGAGACGGGGTCGTACCGCTTCGCTCCGCGCAACGAGCCGCCGCAATGTCGCGGTGTCCGCGTGGCGTCCCGTGCTGTGCCGGGAGGGTGTGGCACCGGCACCGTCCGTGGTGCGCGGCGACACCGCTCGCCGTGCGTCGGCACCGATCATGGTGCGAGCTGACGAAAGGCGAACGGCGATGGCTACGCCCTTCCTCCCCCAGCCGTCGGGCCGGCTGACCGGTGGCCCCCGGTCGTCGTCGGCCGACCGTCCGCACGAGGTCTCCCCGCTCCCGGCCCTGCCGGCACAGGCCCCGAAGCCGCGGTTCCCGGCCGGGGCCTCCGGGCCGGTCCGGTCCTCCGCGCCGCACTCGGACCCGCACCCTGCGCCGCGGAGCTCCCACCGCACCGCCGCGTTCGACCTGTCCGCGACGCCCTCCTCGGTGGCGGCGGCCCGCCGGACCGTACGCGTGCTGCTGGAGGCGTGGGGCGTCGACGACGACACGGGCGACAACGCCGTCCTGGTGGTCTCCGAACTCGTCACCAACGCGCTGACCCACACCGGCAGCGTGCGGATCGTGTGCCGGCTGAGCTGGACGGGACGGCGGCTCCGGGTCGAGGTCGAGGACCAGAACGGCGGCGGGCCCCTTCCCCTGCGGCGGGAGCCGGGGGACGACGACCAGCACGGGCGCGGGCTGCTGCTGGTGGGCGCGTTGAGCCGCGACTGGGGTGTCAGGGACACCGCTTGCGGCTCGGGGCGCGTCGTCTGGGCCGAGCCGGCCTCCGGGGACTGCGAGAAGGCCGAGGAGCCCGAGGAGCGCGAGGGGCCGGAGGCCGGCGAGTCGTCCTCCAGCGGCAGCGGCGCGCCTTCCCCGGGCGGGCCGTCGTCGGCCGTCGTACGGCGTGCACCGGCTCCCGCGTTGCCGGTACGGGCGGTCGAACTGCCGTCGCGGGAGGTGGCGTTGTGGTCGAAGGGGGACCAGGTGCCGCCGTGGGAGGCCACGGCACCGTCGAGACCGGTCGCGCCGGCCCCCCGCCCCGGCCGGACCGCCCCCCACCCGGCCACCGGAGGGCCCCTGTCCCATGGACCGGCCGTACATCCCTGACCAAGGATGGGGGGTGACCGAAACAGACATCGACGTGCTCGTCCTCGGCGGGGCCGGCGTCGACACGATCGTCCACGTGCCCGAGCTGCCGCTGCCCCCGGCCGACAGCCACATGGTGCCCGCCATCGAGACCCGTGCCGGGCAGACCGGCGACTTCGTGGCCCTCGGCCTGCACGCGCTCGGGCTGCGCACGCACCACCTCGACATGGTCGGCGACGACCACGAGGGCGACCTGGTCCGTGCCCTGCACCGGGAGCGCGGCATCCCGCTCACCGAGGTTCCCTCGCCCGCGGGCACCAAGCGTGCGGTGAACCTCGTCGGGCCGGACGGAGGGCGGCTGTCGCTCTACGACAGCACACGCGTGCGGGACGCCGACCGGCTCCCGGCGGACACCGTACGGTCCCTCGCCGCGGCCGCCCGCCACGTCCACGTCTCCCTCACCCACCCCTGTGTCCACACCCTGCCGCTGCTGCGGGAGACGGCGGAGACGGCGGGACGGGCGAGGGCGACGGGGAGGGCGGGAGCTGCGGGAGCGACGATCTCGACCGACCTGCACGACTGGGACGGAGCGAACCCGTACCACGAGCCCTTCGCCCTCGCGGCCGACGTGGTGTTCCTGTCGGCCGCCGCGCTCCCGGACCCGGAGAAGACGATGCGGCGGATCGCCGAGCGGGGCCGGGCCCGGGCGGTGGTCGTCACGGCCGGTGCCGACGGGGCGTACCAGCTCGTCGACGGGGAGCTGAGCCACGTCCCGGCCGTCCGGCCCGCCGCTCCCGTCGTGGACTCCAACGGCGCGGGCGACGCGTTCGCGGCGGGTTACCTCTTCGGCATGCTGTCCGGCGAGCCGCCGTGGCGGTGCGGACGGTACGGGGCCGTCGCGGGGGCGCACGCCTGCACCGTACCGGCGACCGTCACCCATCCCCTCGGACGGGACGAACTCCTCGCCCGGGCCGCCCGGACGGCGGCCTGAGCCTCCGTGGCACCGTCCGGCGCCAGGGCGTCAGACGCCGCCCGTCGTCGCGAGGCGGGCCTCCGCCTGCTTCCGCGCCGTGTCCAGGACGGCCAGCAGGACCTCCTTGCTGGACGCGCGTTCGCGTACGTCGCAGAGGACGACCGGCGTCGACGGGTCCAGGTCCAGGGCCTCGCGGACCTGCTCGGCGGTGGCGTCCCGGCGCCCGTCGAAGCAGTTCACGCCGACGGCGAAGGGGATGTCGCGCGCCTCGAAGAAGTCGATGGAGGCGAAGGAGGCGTCCAGCCGGCGCGTGTCCGCCAGGACGACGGCGCCCAGCGCGCCGCTGGACAGGTCGTCCCACATGAACCAGAAGCGGTCCTGGCCCGGCGTGCCGAACAGGTACAGCACCAGCTCGGGCGAGATGGTGATGCGCCCGAAGTCCATGGCGACCGTGGTGGACGTCTTCTTCTCCACACCGGCCAGGTCGTCCACGCCGACGCTCGCCGCGGTGATCCGCTCCTCGGTCTCCAGCGGCGCCACCTCGCTCACCGAGCCCACCATGGTGGTCTTGCCCACGCCGAATCCACCCGCGATCAGGATCTTCAAGGCGGTCGGCAGGACCGGCTCAGAGCTGACGGATACCATCCATCACCCTTTCGATGAGTTCCACGCTCGGCTGCTCGCTCAGCGAGGGCGGGGACTGGACAATGATCAGCTCGGCGTTGAGCAGGTCGCCGCAGAGCACCTTCACCACGCTCACCGGCAGATCTAACTGGCCGGCGATCTCGGCCACCGCCACCGCGCGGTCACGGCACAGCGAGAGGATCGCCATGGACTCCGGTTCCAGGTGATCCTGCTCGTGCTCGTGGTCGTGCCGCGCGACGATCAGTGTGATCAGCGTGAAGCTGTGCTGGCTGTGGCGGGTCCGGCCACCCGTGATGGCGTACGGCCGGACATGGCGTCCGGCCTGCTCATCGTCGAGCCACCGTGGGTCACGCATCCTGGACGTGACCGGCCGCGGTCTCCACGCGCGGCGCGGCGGACAGGTACTTGCCGACCTGCTTGACCAGCGTTCCCATCTCGAACGCCATCATCCCGACGTCGACCTCCTCCGAAGCGATGGCGGCGAGCCGCGCGCCCCGGCCGGCGGCGGTGACGAACAGGAACGCCCGCTCCATCTGGATGACCGTCTGCTGGACCTCTCCGCCGTGGAAGTGACGGGCCACGCCCCGGGCGAGGCTGTACATGCCCGAGCCGACCGCGGAGAGGTGTTCCGCGTCGTCGCGGCGGATGTCCTTCGACTTGCCGATGAGGAGGCCGTCACCCGACAGCACCACGGCGCAGCGGATCTCCGGAATCCGTTCCACCAGCCCGTCCAGGAGCCAGTCCAGCTGGGGACCGGAGTGTGCCTGCTCAGTCATTACTGATAGTTCCTCACAGTTAGTGGCGCCGGGGGGTGCGCCGGTCAGCTGGCGCATCGGGGGAGGTGCGCCGGTCGTGTGGCGCCCGCAGGCGCGCGTCAGTAAGAGCCGGGGTCTCGCGGCGCCTTCCGGTCGTCGGTGCCGTCCGGCTCGCCGCCCTCGGAGAGCCGGGCCCGCTTCAGACCCTGCTGAATGGCGATCATCGCGCGGGCCGAGGCGTCGGGGGAGAGGCCGCCCGACCCGTCGGTCCCTTCGTTCTGGTGTCCCGCCTCCTTGCGCAGCTGCTGGGCGAGGCTGGCTCCCCGGGTCCGCTGCGGCAGGACCGTCGGGGTGGTCAGGGGCCCGGAGGCCTCCCCGGCGGAACCCGCGGCCGGGGCGGACCGGCGGGCGCCGGCGCCCATGCCCGCACCGGGGGCGGCACGACCCGGGCCGTGACCCGCGCCGGTACCGGTACCGGCAGGGACACCCGCGCCGGAGCCGTAGCCCGGCGCGGACGCAACCGCTCCCGCACCGGCGCCTGCACCAGTGCCCACGCCCGCGCCCGCACCGGCGTGCAGGCCCGCGCCCGCGGGGCGGCCGTCGCGCGGACCCGGTTCGGCGCGGTGCGCCGGATGTTCCTGCGGGGCCGTCCAGGCGGCCGCGGCGGTGTCCCGGTGCGGGGAGCGGTCGGACACGGGCGGCAGCAGACCGGCGCCCCCGTAGTCGGGGAACCCGCTGTAGTCCGGCGTCCGGGAGTGCGTCAGGACCTCCGGGGCGGGCGTCGGCACGGCCGTACCCGTGACGACCAGGCCCGCACCGCCCGGAACGGCACCGGGAGCCGGGCCGACGGGCTCGGTCCCGGACACCGCGGCGGCCGCCGGGGCGTCGGTCCGCTCCGCCGCCGGGATGCCGGTCCGCTCGGCCCCGGAGTCCCGGACGGCCCGGTTCTGCTTCGCGGCCGCCGACTTGAGCTGGTCGAGGACCGGCGAGTCGATCTCCGTGAGGAGCCCGGACGGCAGCAGCACGACGACGAGCGTGCCGCCGTACACGGACTCGCGCAGCTCCACCTTGATCTTGTGCCGCTCGGCGAGCCGCGCCACCACGAAGTGGCCGAGGCGCGGGTCCTCGCCCAGCGCGGTCATGTCCAGCTTCGGCGGGTGCGAGAGCAGGTGGTTGGCCTTCTCGCGCAGGTCCTCCGGCATGCCGAGGCCGTGGTCCTCGACGTGCACGGCCAGGCCCTTGGCCACCTTCGTGGCGCTGACGAACACCTGGGTGTCCGGCGGGGAGAAGCTCGTGCCGTTCTCGATGAGCTCGGCGAGCAGGTGGGTCACGTCGGCGACGGCCCGCCCGGTCAGGGCGACACGCAGGTCCGCGGGCAGGTTCTTCACCTTGACCCGGGTGTACGCCTCGGTCTCGGCGACCGCGCTGCGCATCACGTCCGTGATGGAGACGGGCGCGGTCATCCGCCGGCTCGGCGGGGACCCCGAGAGGATGACCAGGTTCTCGGCGTGCCGGCGGACCCGGGTGGCCAGGTGGTCGACCCTGAAGATGTCCTTCAGCAGGTCGGAGTCCTCGTGCTTGCGCTCCAGGTCGTCCAGGAGCGAGATGAGGCGGTGGATCAGGATCTGCGTGCGCCGGATGAGCTGGGCGAAGACCTTCTCGGTGCCCTCGCGGCCGATGTTCTGCCGCACCGCGGTGTCGGCGGCGACGCTGCCGAGGTGGTTGATGGCCGCGCCGAGCCGCTCGAGCTCGTCGGCGGCGGTGTGGTGGGGCTGTGCGCCGGCCGGCTGCGGTTCGACGCGCTCGCCCCGCTCGATCCGGGCCATCACCTGCGGCAGCCAGACGCCCGACAGCTCCTCGGTCTTCCTCTGCAGCTCGGTGATGCGGTCCAGCGCCGTGCGCCGGCCGCGCAGCGCCAGCAGCGCGCCGCCGACGAGGGCGGCGAGCGTGGCGGCGGTGCCGAGCAGCAGGCCGAGGAGCAGGTCGCCGGCCCGGTCCGAGGCCTCGTCCGCGACGCCCCGCACCGAGTCCCCGCCCAGGGTCTGCAGTTCGCCGACGACGGTGCCGGCGGCCTCCGGCCAGGACGACGCCTGCCCGGGCAGCGGCAGCCCCGTACCGCCGGCGTCCAGGATCGCGCTCTCCACCACGCCGATGGACGTCCACTGCCGGCTGCCGGTGATCTCCCCGTAGTCGGCCGCCCCGCTCCCGGGCAGGTCACGGGCCGTCAGGGCGGCCCGCAACTCCTGCTGTACCGCCAGGTACTGGACGAACCGGGAGCGGGTGGAGCCGCTCATCTCCTCCACGGGCAGCGCGCCGGAGATCAGCGCGTCCTCCCGGGAGAGCATCTCGGTGAGCCGTACGAGGGCCGTGGTGGCGGCGCCGGTCCCGGCGAGGTCGGCGTCCTCGCTGCGCAGCGCGGCGGCGATCAGATCGGTGCCGCCGGTGACGGCGCCGGTGAAGTATTGGAACGCGTCCGAGCTGTTCAGGCTGAGGTCGTCGACGGCCTCGCGCCGTGCGGTCAGCTCGTCCAGCGCCTGGACGAGTCTCTGGTCGCCGCCGCGGAGGTCGGCTGCGTCGAAGGCGAAGGAGGAGACGGCGGTGCGGTACGAGGCGACGGCGGCGTCCGTCTCCTCCCGGGCCGCGTCCAGCTCGGTGCGCGCGGCGTCGGTGCGGCCGCCCTGCCAGACGGCGGTGAGACGGCGCTCCTGCTGGAGCCGGGTGACGAGGGCCTGCGCCGGACCGGCGACCGAGGAGGCCCGGTCGCTCTCGGATCTCAGCTGGATCTGCTCGTCGATCAGTCCCGCCGCCGTATAGCCCCAGACGCCGGTGGCGAGGACCGCGGGCACGACGAACGGCACGACGAACGAAAGCCGGAGATTCTTGCGAGAGGCGGACCGATGACGTGTCCGCCGGTCGCGGGTGCCTGGCATCTGATTCCTCGTACGACAGCGAAACACTGATGACGGTAGGGGCGGTGGTGCACTTGCCCGAGATCCCCCGCGCGCCGCCTTGACACGACTCTGGTGTATGTCAGCGGCGTGTGAACCGTATCAGGCCCACGGCTGACCGTCAGCATCCGCTTGACCGCAACTGGGCAGGTGTTCCGGCCAGTTGACGGCGATTACAAAAGCGAGAGGAGCTTGGGGGTGTAAAGTGCCTGGGCCGACCCTATACCGGCCGCCATGTCGAAGTAGATCGAGGTCAGTTCGGGGTCCGTCTGCACCGCTCTGAGCAGGGACAACCGCTGTTCGTTGGGTTCCAGTCGAGCGACCGACAGGGTGGCCTCGTAGCCCGGGGCGAGCGCCCGGTCGCGGTCCTCGGCGAATCTCCGCAGGGCGTCGTCCAGCCGTTCCGGGGCCTCGCCGAGAACGGGTCCCGTGTGCTGTACAAGAGATTCCGCTTGCTGGAAACCGTCGCTGATGCCGCGTGCGGTGATGGAGTCCTTGTGGTGCCCGGAGTCGCCGACCAGGACCCAGCCCGGGCCGGTGGCCTGCCGGAAGAAGTTCTGCTGGTCGCCCGTGCCGCGCAGCCGCTCGACCGGCTGCCTGCCGCGCAGCCGCTCGTACAGTTCCGGCGCGGTGGCGCGTATCTGCTCCAGGTACGCGGTGTACGCGTCGGCCCGTACCTCGTCGAACCGCGACTGCGGGAAATAGGCCAGAACCAGTGTCGCCCCGTCGTTGGTGGCGACCGCCGAGACCCAGGCCCCGGCCCGCTCGTACGACTCCATGGTGACCGGGACGTCCGTCCAGTACGTGTAGTAGGCGCAGGTCAGCCGGCGGTCCTCCACCGTGTACGGCGCGCCGGCCAGCCCGGCGACCGTGGAGCGCATGCCGTCGGCGCCGATCACGAGCCGGGCGCGCTCGGTGAAGACGCGCCCGGCGTGCCTGCCCTCGACGCCGACCACCCGGCCCGCGTCGTCGCGGAGCAGACCGGTCACCGTGCACCGGTCGCGGTACTCGACCCCGTCCGCGACCGCCGCCCGCACCAGGACCGGGTCGAGGGCCCGGCGCCGGGGCGCGTACGCGGCGCGCTGGCCCTCCACGCCCCGGGCGGACCCTTCGAGCCGTACGTCCGTGCCGGTCACCTCGTAGCGGACGTGCGCGAGGGGCGGGCAGCCGGTGGCGCGCACGGCGTCGAGCAGGCCCCAGCGGGCGAGGGCGGCCACGCCGGGCTGGTGCACGAGGTGGGTGGACAGGACGTCCGTGCCGAAGGCCGACCTGTCGAGCAGGAGCACCCGGTGTCCCGCGCGGGCCAGCAGCATGGCGGCCGGGGCCCCGGCGCAGCGCGCCCCGACCACGATGGCGTCGTACATGTTCGTGCCTCACTCGCGTGTAGGTACGGGGAGTTGGGGGAGGTGGGGGACCGGCGGGCGGCTCAGCCGGAGCGGGAGAGCTCCGTGAGCAGGGCCCGGCGGTCGATCTTGCCGTTGGCGTTCAGCGGGAGTGCGTCCACGACCGAGATCCGGCGGGGCAGCATGTAGGGCGGCAGCCGGTCGCCCAGGCCCGTGAAGATCCGCTCGGGGACGCAGCCGGCGCCGCTGACCACCGCCTGGAGCTCCGGCTCGCCGTCGGACGCGGGCACGGCGAGCACGACGGCGTCGCGCACGCTCTCCTGCTCACGCAGCATGGCCTCGATCTCCCCGAGCTCGATCCGGTGTCCCCTGATCTTCACCTGGTGGTCGGTGCGGCCGAGATGGACCAACTGGCCCTGGTGCAGGGCCACTCGGTCACCGGTGCGGTACCAGTGCCCCTCGGCCGGCCGCTGTGCGCCGTCGAGACCCACGAAGCGGCCGCGGTTGTTCGCCGGGTCCAGGTAGCCGGGGAAGCGCTGCGGGCCGCGCATGCACAGTTCGCCGTGGTCGGCCGGCCGGCCGTCCTCGGCCAGCAGCACGAAGTCCAGCGTGGGATGACTGAGGCCGATGGGGGCGGTGCCGTTGGGGGTGACGGGCCAGTCGGCCGGGTCGGCCGGGAAGCGGTACGCGGTGCAGGAGACGGTCAGTTCGGTCGGGCCGTACAGCACCTCGAGCACGCTCTGCGGCGCGGCCTCGCGCCACTCGCGGGCCGCGGCCAGGGTGAGCGGTTCACCGCCGAAGACGCTCATGCGCAGGCTCGGCATGCTGCCGGGCCTCAGGGTGCCGAGCCGGGAGGCGAAACCGATCATCGACGGCACCGAGAACCAGTGCGTCAGCCGCTGCGAGTTGATGGTCCTGACCGGCGACAGCAGCTGGCTGCGGGCCTGTACGACCAGGGTCCCGCCGCCCGCCCAGGCGACGAACAGGTCGTGCGCCGCGGCGTCGAAGGTGAGCTCGAAGGTCTGGGAGAGCCTGCTGCCGGGCCCGACGCCGTACCGGGTGGCGACGTGACCGATGTTGGCGCAGATGTTCCGGTGGGTGATCGGCACCCCCTTCGGCGCGCCCGTGGAGCCGGAGGTGAAGATGATGTACGCGAGGTCGTCCGGAGTGGCCCGGTGACGCTCCGGGGCGGCCGCGGGCGGGAGGGCCGCGAGGTCGTCGGCGGTGAGGACGAGCAGGGGGACCGGCAGGCCGGGGCCCGGCGCGTCGGCGAGGACCAGGTCCAGACCCGCCGCCCGGGCGATGTCCGCGGTCCGCCCGGCGGGATGCTCCGGGTTCAGCGGGACGACGGTCGCGCCGGCCCGCAGGATCGCCAGGTACCCCGCGTACGCGAGCACGGACCGGCTCGCCAGGAGCCCGATCCGGCGCGGTGCCGCCCCGGCCCCCGCGGGGACCAGCCGGGCCGCGATCCGCTCCGCGAGGTCCCGCAGCCCGGCGTAGGTGTACCGCTCCTCGCCGATCTCCAGGGCGACGGCCGCGTCACCGAACTCGTCGGCGGAGCGCGCGAACCAGTCGTACAGGGTGCTCGGCCGGCCCCCGGCGGCCGGATCGAGGGGGTTCCCGGCTCTGTCGTCGCCACCGCCGTGGGACTGTGTCCCGCCGCTCATGCCGCGGCCCCCAGCGTCCGCGTCCACGCGCGCAGTTCGCCCACCGTGCGCAGCCGGCCGAACTCCTCGGGGTCGATCTCGCGGCCGGAGCGCTTCGTCAGCTCCACCACGATGCGCAGCTTGGCGAGCGAGTCGATGCCTATCTCGGTGAGGGTCGAGCCGTCGTCGAAGCCGGTGCGGGCGTGCTCGCGCAGGACCCAGGTGGACAGGTCGCCGCCGTCCTCGGAAGCCCCGTCACCGGGCCAGTACCGTTCGGTCTGCCAGGGGTAGAGCGGGAGCGGCACATAGGTGCCGCCCTTCCTGAACTCGGCGTCCCAGTCCACGTCCAGGCCCGCGCGGTAGCGGTCGGCGGCCTCCGAGGTGCGGACCGGGCCGGTGCGCGTGCCGGTGAGCGCGGCGATCAGCTCCTCGTGGGAGGAGCCGACGACGGCCATCCGGCAGGGGTGGTGCTGGCGGCGGGTGGCCGCGCTGAAGCAGATGTCCCGCACCGCGTGGGCCGCGCCGGGTCCGCCGGGGCGCAGGTACTCGGCGTACGCGCGGGCGAGCGCGGAGAGGGCGGCGGGGGTGCGGGCGGACAGCGGCAGCACGTACGGCCTGCGGGGCCGGAGCGCCTTGACGCGGACCCGCGGCGGATCGGCCTGGCGCAGCACCACGTGCGCGTTGAGCGCGGAGGAGCCCTGCCCGGAGACGCCGACGACGGCCGGGCGGTCGCGGTCGGGCAGGTCCTGGAGGGCGCGCGGGACGACGACCGGCAGCCGCTGCCAGTCGACGCGGGGGCTGGGGGTGCGCAGGTGCAGGCTGGCCGGCACCTGCCCGTGCTCCAGGCAGAGCACCGCCTTGATCAGCCCGGTGAGACCGCCGGCGGCCTCGGCGTGCCCGACGTTCGTCTTCACGGAGCCCACCAGCAGGGGCCGGTCGGCGGGACGGCCCTCGCCCAGCACCTCGCCGAGCGCGGTGATCTCCAGCGGGTCGAGGGCGGGGGAGCCCGATCCGTGCGCCTCCACGTAGTCCACCTCGGCGGGGTCGACGCCGGCGTCCTCGTACGCCCAGCGCAGCACCTCGGTCTGCCCGGTGAGCGAGGGGTTGAGGACCGAGTCGCTGGTGCCGCCGTCGTTGCCCACGGCGCTGCCCTGGATGACGGCCCGTATGCGGTCGCCGTCGGCGAGGGCGGCGGTGAGCGGCTTGAGCACCACCACGCCGACCGCGTCGCTCGGCGCGTGCCCGTCGGCGCCCGCGTCGCCGAACCTGCTGCGGCCGTCGGCGGACATGGACCCGGCCGCGGTCATCACCACGCCCTCGTCCGGGCGCAGCGTGAGGTTCACCCCGGCGACCAGGGCCAGCGGGCTCTCCCCGGCGCGCAGGCTCTGCACCGCCTGGTGCACGGCGGTGAGCGACGAGGAGCACGCCGTGTCCACGACAATGCTGGGGCCGCGGAAGTCGAAGAAGTGGGACAGGCGGGCGGACAGCAGCGAGCGGAAGTTGAGCATCTGGGAGGCCGTCGCGGCCTCCGGCCCCCGGCGGAGCGCCAGTTCCAGGTAGTCCGCGCGGGCGTTGCCCACGAAGACCCCGGTGCGGCTGCCCGCGAGCCGGTCGGGCTGCTGGCCGGCGTCCTCCAGCGCCTCCCAGGCGGTCATCAGCAGCAGTCGTTGCTGCGGGTCGAGCTCGACGGCCTCGGTGGCGGACAGACCGAAGAACCCGGCGTCGAAACCGGCGGCGTCGACGTAGCCGGCGCGGCGGCTCGCCAGTCTGCCGGGGCCCGGGCCGGAGTCGTGGAGGGCGTCGGCGTCATAGCGGTCGGGCGGGATCTCGCTGGTGGCGTCGACACCGGCGCGCAGCAGGGACCACAGCTCATCGGCCCCGGATGCGCCCGGCAGCCGGCAGGCCATACCGATCACCGCGACCGACCGTGCGTCCACGTCCGACTTCTTCAACGCAACTCTCCTTCGCTGCTTCGTCGATGTGCGTGTGGGATGGCGCGCTTGACGTCCGCCCGGCAGTTGGGGTTCCCAACGAGGCGGATGGTGACAGGGTTACGAGTGTGAGGTGAAGCCCCGGTCGCCGTCGTACCGGGGTCGCGACGAATCGGCTGAGCGCTGTGCCTCCGCGGCCCCGGCGCGGCGACCAGCGGCTCCGGACGTCACGGCAGGACGCCGTGCGCAGAGTTGATCTTGGCGTGAAATGGGTCGGAGCGCCAGCGTGTCCAGGACCACACGGCGGCGGGATGCCCGCAGCTCGTGACGCACTTGACACAGCAGCCCCGGCTCTCCCTCCCAGGAGCCCCACGCGCACCATCGTCGAAAACCAGCCCACCGAGAGATTGTCGTACGCCGAATCGTTTCCGCTCGATTTCCGCCCCGGGATTGGCGAGAAGTGATCGGCCAGTGTTGAAACATGGAAAAATTTGGACAGACTCCGAGATTAGGCGTGTGTGGCTCGTGAGACAGAAGTGACGATCCGTGAGGCTCTCACATGGGAGCCGGGATCACCACGTCCGCGTCGCCGACCTGTTGAGAGGGTGTGAAACGAGACGGATTTCAACGGGAGTGGTGATCCGTGGAGTCCGAGATTCTGCTTTCATCTGACCTCATGGATCCCTTGAAGACATCCGAGCAGTTGCGTCTGGCGAGCGAGCAGCGCAAGCTGCGACTGCAGGTTCTCGGCCTCAACAGCCTCGAGGCGGAGGCCACGTTCGACCGTGTCGCCCGGCTCGCGGCCAGCTTCACGCAGACCCCGCTGGCCATGGTGAACTTCATCAACGACGAGCGGCAGATGTTCCGCGGCATGTACGTGCCCACCGCGTCGCCCGACGACAAGGCGGACCCCGCGGGCGGCGGCGTCGTCTTCGACCTCAGCAGCGCAGCCCGTGAGGCGCCCAACGACTACGGCTTCTGCCCCCACGTGGTGGCCCAGGGGTCCCAGCTCGCCCTGGACGACGTCTTCGACTACCCGCGCTTCAAGGGCAACCCGCTCGTCAACGACATGGGTGTGCGCTCGTACCTCGGCACCCCGCTGCGCGACAACACCGGCATGATCCTCGGCACCGTGTGCGTCGCCGACATGAAGCCCCGGAACTGGGACCGCAAGCTCCGGGAGGGCATGCAGGAGCTCACCGAGACGCTGCTCGCGGACTTCAAGCTGCGGGACAGCCTGCTCGCCCAGCAGCAGGAGCTGTTCGCCGTGTTCGACGGCGCCCCGTTCCCCATCATGCTCACCGAGGGCGCGAACCACCTGCTGCGGTACGCCAACGGCAAGCAGGGCTCCGCCTTCGGCATGGTGCCGCAGTTCAGCCCCGGCCGGACGGCGCTGCCCGGACTCGAGACCATAGGGGTCTTCAACGCGATGGACGAGGCCTTCCACACCGGCCGCGCGGCCACGCTGCCCCGCGTGCAGATCAGCACGTACGACTACCCGCAGCCGCAGGAGTTCAGCTTCCTGTGCACCCCGGTGCGCACCTCGCCCGGCGCGCCCATCAGCGGCGTCCTCACCGTGGCCATGAACGTCACGGGTCAGGCCTTCACCGGCCACGAGCAGCAGGCGTTCGCCGCGAACGTCCAGGAGCGTTTCGAACGGCTGGGCTCCGGCGGCGTCGCGGGCGCCTTCCCGGGACAGCGCGCCTGACGGCCGTACGCCCGGCGACCGTGCCCGGGCAGAGGGACGCCGAGCCGTCCGGCCCGGCCGACGCGGCGGACACACGGGAATCCATCCGCCACCGGCCGGGCGGCCGTCCGCCCGCGTGGCCGCCCGGGTCAGCGCAAGCCGTGACGCCACTCGCGGGGGCTCACCCCGTACCGCCGGCGGAACGCCGTGCTCAGCGTGCTCGCCGAGGTGAAACCCGACGCGTGCGCCAGATCCGTGATGGTCAGGTGCCCGCAGTCCGCGCACGCCAGCCGGTCACGGACCAGTCTCAGCCGCTCCTCCTTGATCAGTTCGCGCGGCGTGGTGCCCGCGAGCTGCAGGGCCAGCTGCACCTGGCGCAGCGACCAGCCCAGAGCGCGCGCGACCGTCGTGCCGGTGAGCGCCGGGTCGGCGGCGTGCTCGCGCACATGACGGCGGACCATCGCCTCGACCTCGCGGAGGTGACCCCGTGCGTCGGGGCGGTCGTCGCCGGCGGCGAGCATGCAGACCAGCTCGACGACCCGGTCGGTGACCGCGTCGAACTGGCCGTCGGCGAGCCGGTCGCGCTCCCGGTACAGGCTGTCCAGCATGGAACCCGTGACGGCGCCCAGCCCCTTCGTCAGGTCGAGGCCGGTGGCCAGCGGCGACCGGCGGCTCAGCGGGCCGTTCACCGCACGGGCCGGGATCGTGAGGATGAACGCCCGTGCGTCCGCGGTCTGCAGGCACTCGAAGGGCGCCGCGAAGCTGACCACCGCGCCGGTCCCGGGAACCAGCCAGGACTCCTGCTCGTCCTGCCGCAGCCGGATGCTCCCGCTCACCGGTACCACCAGGCGGTAGTCCTCGTCCGGGGCCCGGCGCACCTGGCCGGGGGTCCGGCTGTACCGGATCTCGTCCGACCGGAACATGACGAGCTGATAGGTGCCGGAGCGCTGGAGGACGGTCTCGCCCCGGAAGTCGTCGGGGCGGGTGTAGCCGTAGTCCATCCGCGGCTGGTAGGCGGCGATGTGCTCGCTCCAGAAGTCGGCCCGCTCGCCCGCGTCGACCACATCGGTGGTCCGCGACTCCACCAAGTAGCTCCCCGTGAGCAACGATCCTCCTCACCGCGACGATTGCCGACGGTGCGCGCGCACCGCCCCCCGTGCGGCCCGGCGTCACCGTCCGCCGGTCACCGGGCGTCACACGGAGGGACCTTAGCGCGGCGGTTCCCGCGGGAGCCGGGTACCCGGGCGGGAGCCGGGGAGCGTTCCGGGGCGGGGGAGGCGGCGGAGTTCAGCCCAGGCGTACGGGCAGCCGGCGGTGCCCGTTGGAGATGAAGGACTCCACGTGTCCCGTCCCCTCCGCGCCGGGCGCGAGTTCCAGGCCGGGGAACCGCTCGAACAGGGCCGGCAGGGCGACCGCGGCCTCCAGGCGGGCGAGCGGCGCGCCCAGACAGCGGTGCACGCCGTAGCCGAAGGCCAGGTGCTCCTTGTCCGGACGGGTGACGTCGAAGAGCGCGGCGTCCTCGCCGTACCGCGCGGTGTCGCGCCCGGTCGCGGCGTACGCGGCCAGGATCGCCTCGCCCTTGCCGATCACCGTGTCCGCCGGGCCGCCGAGGTCGCCGAGCGCGATGTCCTCGACGGCGTACCGCAGCGGCAGGTTGGCGACCGGGGCGTCGTACCGGAGGGTCTCCTCGACCACGTCGTCCCAGGAGGCCCGGCCCGAGCGCACGAGGGCCAGCTGAGCGGGGTGGGTGAGCAGGGCGTGGACCGCGTTGTCCAGCAGGTTGACGGTGGTCTCGTGGCCGGCGCTGATCACCAGGAACAGGGTGTCGAGCAGTTCCCGCTCGCCGAGCCGGGCGCCGTCCTCCTCGTCGCGGGCCGCGATCAGCCCGGTGGTGAGGTCGTCGCCGGGTGCGGCCCGCCTGTCGGCGACGAGTCCGGCGAGGACGCCGTACAGCCCCTCGTACGCGGCGGTCATCTCGCCCGCTCCGGCGGACGTGTCGAAGACGCCGTCCACCAGCCGGCGCAGCTCGGCCGCGCGGTCCTCGGGCAGGCCGAACAGTTCGCTGATCACCTGGATCGGCAGCGGGTAGCAGAACTCCTCACGCAGATCGACGGTCCCCGACCGGCGCGCGGCCTCCTCCACCCGGTCCAGGAGCGCCCCGGTGATCTCCTCGATCCGGGGCCGCAGCGCCATGGTGCGGCGGGCGGTGAACGCCTTGGAGACCAGGGTGCGCAGACGCCTGTGGTCGGCGCCGTACGCGGTGAACATGTTCCGCACGGCGACCCAGGTGAACAGCGGCCAGTCGGGGGTGATGTCCCCCTCCCGGAACCGGGTCCAGTGCCGCCGGGCGTCCTTGGACACCCGCGGGTCCGTCAGCAGCCGCTTGAGCAGCTCCGGGCCGACGACCGCCCACGCCTCGACCCGGCCGGGGAGCTCCACCCGGGCGACCGGCCCCCGCGCACCGATCCGGGCCGCCTCCCCGTGGATGTCGCGGCCGGTGCCGTCCAGCACCACGGGGCCGGGTGCGGTGGTCGCGGCGCTGGACTCTCCGGTCGTTCCCATCGGGCCTTCCCTGCTCGTCTCGGTGTGACGGGCCGTCACGCTACGGCCGGCCGGCCGGCCCAGGTGACCGTGCGCGGCACCCGCTGCGTGTACGGGCAAGATCCGTGCGCGCAGCGCGAAGTCGACGCCTCACCCGCCTCATAGGCTCGAAGCCGCGGGTGGCGCCGACGCGTACGACGCCGACGGCACCGGTGGACGCGACACGGGGGTTCGCGTCCACCGCCCCGGCAGCCGTGCGACGGTGCCGCCCGCGCGCGTACGCCCACGCCCAAGGGGGCGTCCTCCGTCCCCGCCGGTGGCACGTCGAGGGTTTTCCCTGTATCCGCGCAGGTCGGCCCGCACTTATCGTTCATCTGCGGCTGATCCACAGGCAACCCCGGGCGGGTCCGCCGCGACCAGGCCGGCCTCACGCGTCACGCCCCTTTCCTTGTTCCCCCACGCCGCTTCGACGCGCGCCACGAGGCGATGCACCGTCGCATCCCGCCGCCCGCGCGGAGCCGGTCACGAAAGGCAAGCCCTTGCGCACCTCCCCCTCCCGTGCCGCGGGACGGAAGCTGATATCCGTCGCCGCCGTCTCCGCCACCCTGCTCGCCGGCGTCACCACCACGGCCGCCGTCGCCCAGCCCGCCGCCGACGGGCACGCCCCGGTGACACCGCAGAGATCCGCCCCCGCCCTCGCCGGTCCCGCCGAGGCCGCCCCCTCCGTCCCCGCCGAGCGCCTGATCGTCGGCTACAAGCCGGGCGCCGCCGAGGCCACCTCCGACCGGGCCGCCTCCTCCGACGCCGCGGCCAAGGGCCGGAAGGCCGGCGAGGACCTCGGCTTCGAGCGCCGCCTCGGCTCCGGTGCCGCCCTCGTCGGCCTCGGCGACGGCCTCAGCACGAAGGCGGTCTCCGACGTCATCGCCGAGTACAAGGCCGACCCGCAGGTCGCCTACGTCGAGCCGGACCGCCTCAACACCCCGCTGGCCACCCCGAACGACACCCACTACACCAAGCAGTGGGACCTGTTCGAGACCACCGCCGGCATGCGCGTGCCCGGCGCCTGGGACCTCGCCACCGGCAGCGGCGTGACCGTCGCCGTCCTGGACACCGGCTACGTCGCCCACTCCGACCTCGCCGCGAACATCGTCCCCGGGTACGACTTCATCTCCGACACCTTCGTCTCCGTGGACGGCGACGGGCGCGACAGCGACCCCTCCGACCCGGGCGACTGGAACAGCGCCAACGAGTGCCAGACCGGCTACCCCGCGGCCGGCTCCTCCTGGCACGGCACCCACGTCGCGGGCACCGTCGCCGCGGTCGCGAACAACAACAAGGGCGTCGCGGGCGTCGCGTACGGCGCCAAGGTCTCCCCGGTGCGCGTCCTCGGCAAGTGCGGCGGCTACGACTCCGACATCATCGACGCCATCACCTGGGCGTCCGGCGGCACCGTCGCCGGCGTCCCGGCCAACCCGAACAGGGCCGACGTCATCAACATGAGCCTGGGCGGCTCCGGCCGGTGCACCACGGCCACCCAGAACGCCGTCAACGGCGCCGTGAACCGCGGCACCACCGTCGTCGTCGCCGCGGGCAACAGCAACGCCAACGCCGCCAACTTCTCCCCGGCGAGCTGCTCCAACGTCATCTCCGTCGCCGCGACCAACCGCAGCGGCGCCCGCGCCTCGTACTCGAACTACGGCACCACCGTCGACATCGCGGCCCCGGGCGGCCAGACCGGCACCGCCTCCGCGGACGGCATCCTGTCCACCCTGAACACCGGCACGCGGACCCCGTCGGCCGAGGCCTACGCGTACTACCAGGGCACCAGCATGGCCGCCCCGCACATCGCCGGCCTGGTCGCGCTGATGAAGTCGGCGAACCCGTCGCTGACCCCGGCCCAGATCGAGTCGGCGATCAAGGCCAACGCCCGCGCCCTGCCCGGCGCCTGCTCCGGCGGCTGCGGCGCCGGCCTCGCGGACGCCGCGAAGACCGTGCGGGCGGTACGGGGCTGAGCGGCCCCCGCCCGTGAACGGCCGGCCGGTGCGCACACGCACCGGCCGGCCGTTAGCGTAGGCGCATGCAGAGCGACGAAGCCCCCCGACCGGTGGGAGTGACGTGTCCGGGCTGCGGCGGTTCCGGGCCCGCGGTGCGCGCGGTGCCCGACGTCTGCGCCGACCCGGAGGCGCGACGCGACGGCCTGGCCGACCGGCTGACGCAGGGACCGGGCCTCACGTCCCGCTCCGACACCGTCGTCCACACGATCGAGGGCCTGCTGCTGGTGTTCGTGGGCGCCGCCCTCGCCCACAGCGGCATCCGCAGCGGCGAGCCGCTGTACACGGTCGGCGGGTCGGTGCTGGCGGTGCTGATGCTCGCCGTCACGGCGGGAGTGGTCCGCAGCGAGATCCGCGAGCGGCGCGTGCAGGCGGGACGGCCGCGCGCCGACGCCCTGTGGCGTGCGGCCTCCCACTGCTCGGGCTGCGGGGCGGTGTTCTTCCCGGGCGGCGTCCCCCGGTCCCGCCCGCTCACGCCGGAGCAGTTCAGGAAGTACGTGTGGACGGAGGCCGGTTACGGTGACCAGCTCGACGAGCGGGCCCGGGACGCGGCCCCGCCTCCCACGGACCCGGCCCGGCCGGGAGGAGTGCCGGACCATGTCTGAGACCACTGACGCCCCCGTCATCACCGGTGCCGACCCCGCGTCCTTCCCGCACAGCGTGCTCGCCGACCGCCACCCCGCCCTGATCCGCCGGGTGCGCGACGCCTTCCCGTACGGACCCGAGCAGCACCGGGCCCTGGACGCGCTGCTGAAGAGCGCCGTGGAGGGCACGGTCGAGGCGCTGGACGGCGACGCGTGGTGGGACGCGTGGGGCGTCGCCGAGTACGTCGGCCGCTCCTGGTTCGAGGTGCCCTTCCTCTGGTCCGAGAGCTACTTCTACCGCCGGCTGCTGCACGCCGTCGGGTACTTCGGAGGGCCTCCGTGGTCCGCCCCGTGGCAGGGCGTCGACCCCTTCCGCCCCTTCAAGCTCGCCGAGCTCGGGGGCCCGGAGGCCCGCGAGGAGATCGCCGCGCTGGACCGGCTGGCCGGCCTGACCGAGGCGGAACAGCGCACGGCCCTGCTGCACGGCTCGCTCTGGGGCAACCGCGCCGACCTCGGCTTCCGCCTCCAGAGGGCCGGTGACCACGATGACGACGCCGACGGGGCGGGCGCCGGCGAGCTCGTCGCGGACGACGGCGACGTCCTGTGGCGGCTGCTCCCCGGCGCCGGGACGCTGCTCCTCGTCGCCGACAACGCGGGCTGCGAACTCGTCCCCGACCTCCTCCTCGTCGACCACCTGCTGCGCCACGGCCACGTCGAGCGGGCCGTGCTGCACGTGAAGCCGTACCCGTACTACGTCTCCGACGCCACCACCGCCGACGTCGTCGACGCCGTGCGCCATCTGGCCGCCGCCGGCACGGAGCACGGCCGGCGCCTGTGGTCCGCGCTGGCCGACGGCCGGCTCGCCCTGCGCGCCCACCCCTTCTCCTGCGGCCCGCTGCCGTACGCCGAGATGCCGGACGACCTCCGCGCGGAGTTCGCGGCCGCGGACGTCACCGTCATGAAGGGCGACCTCAACTACCGCCGTCTGGTGGGCGACCGCATGTACCCGCCGACCACCCCGTACCGGGACACGACGGCGTACTTCCCCGGCCCGGTCGCCGCCCTGCGCACCCTCAAGTCGGACGTGATCACCGGCCTAGCCCCGGACACGGAGGCCCGGCTCGTCGCCGCCGAGGGACAGCGCTGGCGGACCAGCGGGACGCACGCGCTGATCCAGGTACGGACGTAGCGGCGGGCCCGGCTGCGTTCCGGGCCTGTTCGCAGCGGGCACCCGGAGAAGTTCCGCCGGCGCTCCGGATTCACGCGATGGTGTGACCATGTGCCGCTGCCCGGATGCCGCCGCAGGCGCTCGGGTAGTGCCCGGCCATGACACAGCCGTTCCGCCTCCCGCACTTCTACCTGCCGTACCCCGCGCGGCTGAACCCGCGTCTGGAGGAGGCCCGCGCCCACTCCGCCGCGTGGGCGCGCGGCATGGGCATGCTGGAGGGTTCCGGCGTCTGGGAGCAGGCGGACCTCGACGCGCACGACTACGGGCTGCTGTGCGCGTACACGCACCCCGACTGCGACGGCCCGGCGCTCTCCCTGATCACCGACTGGTACGTGTGGGTCTTCTTCTTCGACGACCACTTCCTGGAGAGGTTCAAGCGCACCCGGGACCGCGCCGGCGGCAGGGCCCACCTCGACCGGCTGCCGCTCTTCATGCCGCTCGACCCCGCCGCCCCCGTGCCCGAGCCGGAGAACCCCGTCGAGGCGGGCCTCGCCGACCTGTGGGCGCGCACGGTCCCGTCGATGTCGCGGGACTGGCGCACCCGGTTCGCGGCCGCCACCGAGCACCTGCTGAACGAGTCGCTGTGGGAGCTGTCCAACATCGGCGAGGGGCGGATCGCCAACCCCGTCGAGTACATCGAGATGCGCCGCAAGGTGGGCGGCGCGCCCTGGTCGGCGGGGCTCGTGGAGTACGCGACGGCCGAGGTCCCCGCGCGCGTGGCGGGGACGAGGCCGCTCAGGGTGCTGACGGAGACGTTCGCGGACGCCGTCCACCTGCGCAACGACCTGTTCTCCTACCAGCGGGAGGTCGAGGACGAGGGAGAACTCAGCAACGGCGTCCTCGTCCTGGAGACCTTCTTCGGCTGTACGACGCAGCAGGCGGCCGACACCGTCAACGACATCCTCACCTCCCGGCTCCACCAGTTCGAGCACACGGCGCTCACCGAGGTCCCCGCGCTCGCCGCGGAGCGGGGGCTCACGCCCGGTGAGGCCGCCTCCGTCACCGCCTACACGAAGGGGCTCCAGGACTGGCAGTCGGGCGGCCACGAGTGGCACATGCGCTCCAGCCGGTACATGAACGAGGGCGCCGCCTCCGCGCGCGGACCGCTCGACCTCGGCGGCGCGGCGCTGTCCGGCCCGGTGCCGCTGTTCCGGGCGGGCCTCGGCAGGTCCGGCGCCGGGGTGGGCGCCCTGCTCGCCGGGGCCGCCGCGGACCGGCTCCGCGCCCACACACACGTCCCGTACCAGAAGGTCGGCCCGTCCCTGCTGCCGGACTTCGACATGCCGTTCGAGGTGCGGCTGAACCCGGGGCTCGACGGGGCGCGGCGACGCCTGCTGCCCTGGGCGCGGCGCACGGGCATCCTCGGCGAGGGCGTCTGGGACGAGGACCGGCTCGACGCGGCCGACCTGCCGCTGTGCGCGGCGGGCCTGGACCCCGACGGCACCCCGGAGGCGCTCGACCTCGGCGCCCGGTGGCTGACCTGGGGCACGTACGGCGACGACTACTACCCGCTCGTCTTCGGCCGGCGGCGCGACCTCGCCGCGGCCCGGCTGTGCACCGAGCGCCTGTCGGCGTGCATGCCCGTCGAGGACGGTGAGCAGCCGCTCCTCCCGGCCGACGCCATGGAGCGCGGCCTGACCGGTCTCTGGCGCGACACCACCGCCGGGATGGGCCGGGACGCCCGCCGCAGGCTGAGGGCGTCGGTGGAGGCGATGACCGCCGCCTGGCTGTGGGAACTGTCCGACCAGCTGCAGAACCGTGTCCCGGACCCGGTCGACTACCTGGAGATGCGCCGCGCCACCTTCGGCTCCGAGCTCACGATGAGCCTGTGCCGCGCGGGGCACGGCCCGGCGGTCCCGCCGGAGGTGTACCGCAGCGGACCCGTCCGGTCCCTGGAGCACGCCGCCATGGACTACGCGATGCTGGTCAACGACGTCTTCTCGTACCAGAAGGAGATCGAGTACGAGGGCGAGATCCACAACGGTGTCCTCGTCGTGCAGCACTTCTTCGGCTGCGACTACCCGGCCGCGCTCGGCGTCGTCCACGACCTGATGACCCAGCGCATCGGGCAGTTCCAGCACGTGGCGGAGCACGAACTGCCCGCCCTGTACGAGGACCTCGGCCTCCCGGCGCGGGCGCGCGGCGTCCTCGACGGCTACGTGGACCAGCTGCGGAACTGGATGGCCGGCATCCTCAACTGGCACCGCCACGTCCGCCGCTACCGCGCCGACCACCTCGCCCGCCGCGCCCACGGTTTCCTGCCGGACCGGGCTCCCGCGCCACCGGCGTGGCGGCCCGAACCGGTGGTGCTCTGAAGGGAGGTCTCCGCGATGAGGGGACCAGGAACGGAACACGGGGGTGTCCGACCTTGACCGACACGATCGACGAGGCCGCCGTCCACGTCGCCGGAACCGGCGAGGGGACGTCCGCCGCGGGGGAACTGACGCCGTACGTCGCCCCGCTGCCCGTGCCGCCCCTGCTGCGGCCGGCCACCGGCGACGTACCGCACCAGACCGAGATCGCGCTGCGCCCCGCCTGGGTGCGGCTCCACCCGCAGCTGCCGCCGACCCTGATGTGGGGATACGACGGACAGGTGCCGGGCCCGACCGTAGAGGTGCGGCGCGGGCAGCGCGTCCGCATCTCCTGGACCAACCGCGTCCCCAGGGGCAGCGAGTACCCCGTCACCGCCGTCGAGGTGCCCGCCCGCGCCCCGGGTGTCCCGCCCGCCACCACCGAGCCGGGCCGCGGCGGCGCCGAGCCGAAGGCGGACGTGGCCGCGCTCCCCGCCTGGTCCGTGACGCACCTGCACGGCGCGCAGACCGGCGGCGGCAACGACGGCTGGGCGGACAACGCGGTCGGCTCCGGCGACGCCCAGCTCGCCGAGTACCCGAACGACCACCGGGCGGCGCACTGGTGGTACCACGACCACGCCATGAACATCACCCGGTGGAACGTGCACGCGGGCCTGTACGGCAGCTACCTCGTCCGGGACGACGAGGAGGAGGCACTCCGGCTGCCGCGCGGGAGGCGGGAGATCCCGCTGATGCTCGCCGACCGCAACCTGGACACCGACGAGGACGGCCGCCTCGACGGGCGCCTGCTGCACAAGACGGTCGTGGTCGAGGAGCGCGACCCGGAGACGGGCAAGCCGGTCACCCTGCCCTTCACCGGGCCTTACACGACGGTCAACGGCCGCATCTGGCCCTACGCCGACGTGGACGACGCCTGGTACCGCTTCCGGCTCGTCAACGCCTCCAATGCGCGCGTCTACCGCCTCGTGCTGATCGACGAGGACGGCGAACCGGTGCCGGGCGTGGTCCGGCAGATCGGCAGCGACGGGGGACTGCTGCCGCGCCCCGTGCCGGTCGACTTCGCAGGTGAGCTGCCGGTGCTCAGCGCGGCCCCGGCCGAGCGGTTCGACCTGCTCGTCGACTTCCGGGGGCTCGCGGGACGTCGGCTGCGGCTGGTCGACCAGGGCCGCGGGCAGGCGCCCGGGGTGCCCGACCCGGTGAACGACGTCCCCTATCCGCAGGTGATGGAGTTCCGCGTCCGCGAGAGCGGTGAACGGGACACCTTCGAGCCGCCCGACGTCCTCTCCGGCTCCTTCCGCCGGCTCACCCACGCCACCCCGCACCGCCACCGGCTCGTCGTCCTCACCCCGCCCGGCACCACGGGCGGCGGCGGGCACCCGGAGATCTGGGAGATGGCCGAGGTGCGGGACCCGATCGGCGTCCAGGTCCCCGCGGCCGGCGTCATCCAGGTGACCGGCGCGGACGGCACCACCAGGACGTACCGCCGCACCGCGCGCACCTTCGACGACGGGCTCGGCTTCACCGTCGCCGAGGGCACCCACGAGCAGTGGAGCTTCCTCAACCTCTCCCGGGTGCTGCACCCCATGCACGTCCACCTCGCCGACTTCCAGCTGCTGGGACGCGAGGCGTACGACGTCTCCGGCTTCGACCTGTCGACCGGCGGCACGGTGACGCCGGTCCGGTCCGACCCGGGCACCCCGGTCCCGCTCGCCCCCAACGAGCTCGGCGACAAGGACGTCTTCCAGGTGCCGGGCGAGCAGATGCTGCGGGTGCTGGGCCGCTTCGACGGGGCGTACGGCCGGTTCATGTACCACTGCCACCTGCTGGAGCACGAGGACATGGGCATGATGCGGCCCTTCGTCGTCCTGCCGGAGGAGGTGCTGAGGTTCGGCCACGGGGCGGGGCACGGCGGCCATGAGGGCCACACGGGTTGACGGGACGCCACGGGTGTCCGTGCCACGGGCCAGCGGCTCGCGCGCGCCGCGGCGGAGGGGCAGGATGCTGCCCGTGGAACCGCACACCCGCGCCCCTCACCGCCCACGCCGGCGGGCACCGCCTCGGCACCACCCCGCGCGAACCGGCCGTAGCCGGCCGACCGGCTGCACCGGACGCGGAGACGCACCGTACACCAGGAGCCCACCGACCACCGGACCACGGCGGCGCGACCACGACCCGGGGACCATGAGCCAGGCACCGACACCCACCGCGGACACCGTCCGCCGACTGGTCCGTACCCTGCTGCCCGACGGCGGCGCGCCCGCGGTGCGGCCCGTCACCGAGGACGGCGCGCACCGCACCTGGTGGGTCGGCACCCGGCACGTGCTGCGCCTGGCCCCCGACCGCGAGGCCACCGCACGGCTGCGGCGCGAACTGCGGCTGCGGGACCTGGTCCGCCCGCACCTCCCGGTGCCCGTCCCGGCGAGCGCCGCGCACGGCGAGTGGGCGCCCGGTCTCGCGTACACCCTCGACGTGAGGCTGCCCGGCGGCACCGGCGAGGACCTCACGGTGTCCGCGCTCGGCGAGGCCGATCTGGCGGGGCTGCTCACCGGACTGCGCGAGGTGCCCGCGGGCCGGGCCGGGACGCTGGGCGTCCCGCCCGCCGCACCGCGCCCGCTGGAGAGCCTGCGGACGGCCGCTGCGGCAGCGGCCCGCCGGCTCGCGGAGGCCGGCGAGTTCACCGGCCGGTTCGGCCGGCTCACCCCGTCCGCCGCGGACCGGCTCGCCGCGCCCGCGCCCGTCCTGGTGCACCACGGCCTCCGGGGCGAGCACCTGGTGGTGAGCGGCGACGGCCGGGTGCGCGGCGTCCTCGACTGGACCGGGGCGGTGATCGGCGACCCCGCCGAGGACGTCGCGGGGCTCGCCCTGGCGGTCGGCTCACCGGCCGCCGTCCGGGCCGCCACACTCGCCGGGTACGGGGCCCGCACCTGTCTGCGCGGCCTGTGGCTGGCCCGCTGCGACACCGTGCTCCGGCTAGCCGGCGGGCTCCGGAACCACGACGACGCACCGCTCCCGCTGCTGCGGCACCGGCTGCGGCGGGCCTGGGAGCCCATCCTGCTGGAGCGGATCACCGAACTGCCCGACGGGGACTGACCGGACCCGGACCGCGGCGGCCGCCCCGGTCACCCCTGTCCCAGCACCACGCACGACTCGCCGGGCAGCCGCAGCACCCCGTCCCGGCCCGGTGCCTCGACCGGCTCCCAGGCGGCCAGCACGCGCGCGCGGTGCAGACCGAGCTGGATCGCGGCGGGCTCCGGGCCCAGGTTGACCGCCACGCGGACGTCGCCGCGGCGGAAGGCGAACCAGCGGGCCGCCTCGTCGTGGGCGACCCTGACCTCGGCGAGATCGGGATCCGACAGGTCGGGCTGCGCGCGCCGGAGCGCGATCAGCTCGCGGTACCAGGCGAGCACGCGCGCGTGGGGCTCGCGCGCGGGCTCCGACCAGTCCAGGCACGAGCGGTCGCGGGTCGCGGGGTCCTGCGGGTCGGGGATCTCCTCCTCGGCCCACCCGTGCTCCGCGAACTCCCGGCGCCGGCCCCGCCGTACGGCCTCGGCGAGCTCCGGGTCGGTGTGGTCGGTGAAGAACTGCCAGGGGGTGCCCGCGGCCCACTCCTCGCCCATGAACAGCATCGGCGTGAAGGGCGCGGTGAGCATCAGCGTCGCCGCGCACGCCAGCAGCCCGGGGGACAGGTGCGCCGCGAGCCGGTCGCCCTGCGCGCGGTTGCCGATCTGGTCGTGCGTCTGCGTGTAGCCGAGCAGCCGGTGCGCCGAGACCCGCGTACGGTCCAGCGGGCGGCCGTGTCCGCGGCCCCGGAACGTCGAGTACGTGCCGTCGTGGAAGTACCCGCCCGTGAGGGTCTTCTCCAGCGCCTCGAAGGGCGCCCGCGCGAAGTCCTCGTAGTAGCCCTGGGACTCGCCCGTGAGCGCCGTGTGCAGCGCGTGGTGGAAGTCGTCGTTCCACTGCGCGTGCAGCCCGTACCCGCCCTGCGTGCGCCGGGTGATGAGCCGCGGGTCGTTCAGGTCCGACTCGGCGATGAGGAACAGCGGCCGCTCCACCTCCTCGGCGAGCGCGTCCACGGCCGTCGACAGCTCCTCCAGGAAGTGGCACGCGCGCGTGTCCTTCAGCGCGTGCACCGCGTCCAGGCGCAGCCCGTCCAGCCGGTAGTCCCGCAGCCACGCCAGCGCGCTGCCGAGGAAGTACCCGCGCACCTCGTCCGAGCCGGGCGCGTCCAGGTTGACGGCCATGCCCCAGGGCGTGTGGTGCCGGTCCGTGAAGTACGGGCCGAACATCGGCAGGTAGTTGCCGGACGGACCCAGGTGGTTGTGCACCACGTCGAGGACGACGCCGAGGCCCAGTTCGTGGGCCCGGTCGACGAAACGCTTCAGCGCCTCGGGCCCGCCGTACGGCTCGTGCACCGCCCACAGCGACACCCCCTCGTACCCCCAGCCGTGCGTCCCGGGGAACGGGCACAGCGGCATCAGCTCGACGTGGGTGATCCCCAGTTCCACGAGGTGCTCCAGCCGCTCCGCGGCCGCGTCGAGCGTGCCCTCGCGCGTGTAGGTGCCCACGTGCAGCTCGTACAGCACCGCGCCGGGCAGCCCGCGCCCGGCCCACGGCACCCGCCACGCGTACCGCTCGTGGTCGACCACCGCGCTGAGCCCGTCCGGCCCGTCCGGCTGACGGCGGGAGCGCGGGTCGGGCAGCACGGGGCCGTCGTCGAGCGCGTAGCCGTACCGCGTGCCGTCGGCCGCCTCCGCCTCGCCCGTCCACCACCCCGGACGCCTCGTATCGCGGTCCAACGCGCGCGTGGTGTCCGCGCAATGGAGCGTCACCCGGTCTGCCTGTGGTGCCCACACCTCGAACTGCACGGACGGTTCCCCTTCGGCTGCGGCATGTGAGGTATCCCGTCCATGGTGCGGCACATCGCGATCACCGCGCTGGCGAATCGGCCCTTTTGCCCGACAGGGCGCCACTGTGACCGGTGGCGACCGGTTCCGCGCTTTCTGGACAGCCGGGCCGCGCTGACCGACAATCACACGCGTGACGTCGTCCTTCGAGTTCAACACCTCCCCCGCGCGGCTGTCCGACACGGAGCGCGAGCGGGCGCTGAAGGTGCTGCGTGACGGCGTCGCCCTCGGCCGTCTCTCGCACGACACCTTCGTGCGCCGCATGGAACTCGTGCTCGCCGCCCGGCATCCCCACGAGATCGCCACGCTCACCGCCGACCTGCCCACCGAGAACCGCTGGTCCCGGCTGGTGTTCGGGACCGTCCGCGCGGTCTCCGGCTTCACCGTGGCGCTGCGCAGGACCTGGCAGACCGAGCGGCTTCCCAAACTGCTGCTGCCCCGGCCGGACGGCGGGCACCCGCTGCGCATAGGGCGCGACCGCGCCAACGGGCTGCGGCTCAGCCACGAGACCGTCTCCCGGGTGCACGCCGAACTGAGCCACCAGGGCGGGCTGTGGGTGCTGCGCGACCTCGGCTCGACCAACGGCACCACCGTCAACGGGCGCCGTGTCGTCGGCGCGGCCGTCGTCCGCGACGGCGACCAGGTGTGCTTCGGGCACGTGGCGTTCCGGCTGGCGGCGGAGTAGGCGGCCACCAGGGGAGCGCGGCGGCTTCAGACCAGGCGGTCCCGCGCGTGGCGCGCCGCCGTCACCACGGTCCTGACCTGGTGCTCCACCTGGTTCTCCAGGGGCACCCAGCGGGCCCCGAAGCGCTCCGCGAAGGCATCGCTCCAGAGGGCCACCAGCTCCTCCAGACGCGGCGCCGCGCTGTCGTCGGCCTGCCGGAGCACCCGCAGCAGCATCGCGGCCGCCCGCAGCGGCAGCCGGCGCCCGAACGCCTCCAGACTGCCCACGTACGCCACCGTCGTGTCCGGCGGTGTCCCCCGCGCCCAGTCCGCGGCCAGCCCCGGCACCAGGTCGAGGGCCCACCGCGAGGCGCGCAGCAGCGGCCCCTCCGCACCCGCCAGCCGCGGCAGCGCCTCCCGCAGGATCCGCTCCACCCGGCACGCGTCCTCGCTGAGCCGCCGCGCCAGCCCGTCGAGCGCCGCCGCCGGGTCCGGGTGCGGGGCGGGGTCGTCCACCAGGTCGCTCGCCCACATCGGCACCTCGACGACCGCGGTCAGCCCGCCGTACCGGTGGGCGTGGTACCAGGTGCTGTGCCGGGCGTCGTCCGGCATGCCCGGGTGCGCCGCGCCCGGCCCGGGGTCGGGCATCACGCGCACGCCGGGCCCGGAGGCGGGCCAGCCGGCCGCGTCGGAGGCGCTCGTCTCCACCGGGATGTTCAGCTCGGCCGCGGACTTGGCGAACGGTTCGGCGAGGCCGGGCACGTCCCGGGTCAGCTGTACCCAGCTGCCGCCCAGGTCGGTGCCGTGCAGGGTCACCTGGAGGTAGGGGCGCAGCTCGTCGATGACCCGGGTCAGGGTGCGGGTCTCGGGCGGCAGCCGGTCCGGCGGCAGCACCGACGGCGACCACTCGGGCTGCTCGGGACCCGCGGGGCGGAAGAACCCCAGGTGGTAGTCGAACAGGGTGCGCGGCGCCGGAGTCGTGTGCAGGCTCGCCCCGTCCGGGTCCGCGCAGAGCAGGAAGTGCCAGGAGGCGCCGGCCCGCAACTCCCGCTCGCGCACCACCCGTTCGGCCAGCGCCAGCAGGGTCGAGCCGCCGGTCGGCTCGTTGGCGTGGGCGCCCGCGACGACGAGCACCGCGCTCGGGTCGTGGCCGACGGACAGCAGCTGGAGGGGGCGTCCCGCCCGGGAGACGCCGACCTGTCTCAGGGCGCACAGGGCGGGACGGTGGGCCGCCAGCGCCCGGGCGGACGACTCCACTTCCGTGACCGTGGGGTAGCGCAGTTCCCGCAGGAGACTCACCCCCGTCCTGTCCGCCCGGCGTCGCCTCTCGCAGTCTCCCCGCACGGAGGGAGGTGTCAAGGAGGTGACGGGGGCGGCTCCAGGGGGCGCCTGGGGGCATACGCCATCCGAGGGGAGTCATATGACCGGGGCCGTGATCGTCGCGGTCAGTCCCGGACGCGCTCCAGCAGGACCACCGGCAGATCCGCGAAGAGGTCCGCCGCGCGCGCGTGTCCCGTGAACTCCCGCTCCGGCGCGAGGACGTCGCCCCACCGTCCGGGAGGCAGCGCCAGCACGGTGTCGCCCCAGCCGCCCGCCTCGGCCAGCCGCAGCGACAGCCGGGTGACGGCCGTGACCACCTCCCCGGACCGCGCGAACGCGACACAGTGCGCGGCGGCCCGGCCCTCGGCGGACAGCGGGCGGTACGTCGCCCGCTCCCCGAAGACGTCGGGGCGCCGGCGGCGCAGCCGCAGGGCCGCCGCGGTGACGCCGGCCTTCTCCGAGAGCAGCTCACCGCGCTCGAACGGCCGCCGGTTGTCCGGGTCCACCAGCGCCAGGTACTCGTCCTCCGTGCCCTGGTAGACGTCCGGCACACCCGGCATCGTGAGCTGGACCAGCGCCGCGGCCAGCACGTTCGCCCGCACATAGGGCGTGAGGGCGGCCCGCAGCGCCGCCACGCGCCGGTCGTCGGCCGGGCCCCGGGCCACGAACTCGGCCACGGCGCTCTCGTACCCGGGGTCCTGCTCCGTCCAGGAGGTGTACAGGCCAGCCTCCCGCACATGCTTGAGCAGGGCCCCCTGGAGGCGCTCCGCGTCCGCCGGGCCCAGCCCGAACGCCGTCTGCCAGGCGGCCCACGCCAGTTGCGCGTCGGGCACGCCGGGGCCGTCGCGGGTCACCTCGGTGAGCAGGCCGGCCCACCGCTCGGGGCACTCGGTGAGCACGGCGAGGGCGGCGCGCACGTCGGCGCTGCGCTTGGTGTCGTGCGTCGACAGCACCGTCCCCGTGGTGGGCCAGTCGCGCTGCACGCGCGCGCAGTACGCGTGGAAGGCCTCCGGGGCGACGGCCGGGGCGCCCGGGTTCCCGCCCACCTCGTTCACCGACAGCAGCGGCACGTAGCGGTAGAACGCCGTGTCCTCCACGGACTTGGCCCGCAGCGCGGACGAGGTCTGCGCGAACCGCGTCCGGAACTCCTCGCATCCGGGCCCCTCGCCCGCAAGCCCGAGCACCAGGTCGCGCACCGTGTCGACGGCCCGCGCCTCCTCGGGCACCACGAACGCGGCGCGCGCCTCGGCCGCGGCCTCCTCGGTGAGAACGGCGGAGGCGTCCTGGGAGGCGTACGGCCGGTACACCTCCATGCGCACCAGGAGCTCGCACAGCGCGGTGCGCAGGGCCCAGGGCGCGTGGTCCCGCAGGGCGGGATCGGGGGCGTGGACGCACAGGTGGTGCGCCACACGAGTGAGCCGGTCCACCTCCGTGGCCAGCTCGTGCGTGATCACCTTGTACGCGGCGCGCCGCACCGTGGCCGCCCAGTGGCCGCCCCGGTCGGGCTGCGGGGCCGCGTACCGCCGGTACTGGCCCAGCAGCTCCCCGGCGCCCGCCGGGTCGACGAACAGGCCGTCCACGTGGCGCAGGGCGTCGTACCCGGTGGTGCCCGCGACCGGCCAGGCCGCCGGCAGCGGCTCGCCCTCGGCGAGGATTTTCTCCACGACCGTCCAGCGCCCGCCGGTCGCCTCGTGCAGCCGGCGCAGGTACGCCTCCGGGTCGGCGAGGCCGTCCGGGTGGTCCACGCGCAGTCCGTCGACGACGCCCTCGTCGAGCAGTTCGAGGATCTTGGCGTGGGTGGCGGTGAACACCTCCGGGTCCTCCACCCGCACCCCGATCAGCTCCGAGATGCTGAAGAAACGCCGGTAGTTGAGCTCGGTGCGGGCCAGCCGCCACCACACGGGGCGGTACCACTGCGCGTCCAGGAGCTGCGGCAGCGGCAGCTTCTCGGTGCCCTCGCGCAGCGGGAGGACGTGGTCGTAGTAGCGCAGCTCCCGGCCGTCGACCACGAACTGGTCCAGCTCGTCGCCGAGCGGGCCGCCGAGGACCGGGAGCAGCACCTGTCCGTCCTGCGCGTCCCAGTCGATGTCGAACCAGCGCGCGTACGACGAAGCGGGGCCCTCGCGCAGCACCTCCCACAGGGCGCGGTTGTGCCGCGGGGCCATCGCCATGTGGTTCGGCACGATGTCCACGACCAGGCCGAGGCCGTGCTCCCGCGCGGTGCGCGACAGCTCACGCAGGCCCTCCTCCCCGCCCAGCTCGCCGCGCACGCGCGCGTGGTCCACGACGTCGTACCCGTGCCCGGAGCCCGGCACGGCCTCCAGCACCGGCGACAGATGGAGGTGGGAGACGCCGAGCGAGGCCACGTACGGCACGGCGGCCGCCGCGGCGGCGAAGGTGAAGTCCGGCTGGAGCTGGAGCCGGTAGGTGGACGTGGGCGCGGTCGTCGCGGTCGGCACGGCCTCGTCCGGGGGCCCGGAGCGCTCAGGTGTCATGCCACCCTACGTACCCGCTCGCCCCGGGAACCTGCGCACCCGACCGTGGGAACGGTCGGGCCCCGGCCGCTCCCCGGCCATGATCACGGCACCGGCCGCGGCACGGGGGCCGCCGCGGTACGGCGGACCGCCCGGGTGGAGGAGCCACCCGGGCGGTCCGCGCGCGTGTGCGGTCCTGCGGTTACGCCGGCCGCTGGAGCACCGTCAGGCTCCGGTCCTGCAGGGTCAGCCGGTCGCCGGCCTTGACCTTCGCGCCGTCGCCCGGCGGCACCCCGTCCGAGCGGGCGGTGTCGACCACGACCTGCCACTGGCGGCCGTGGTTGACCGGCACCACGAACTCCAGTGGTCTGTGCGAGGCGTTGAACATCATCAGGAACGAGTCGTCCGTGATCCGTTCCCCGCGCACGTCCGGCTCCGAGATCGCGTTGCCGTTGAGGAAGACGGTCAGCGTCGACGCCTGGGCCGAGTCCCAGTCGCGCTGGGTCATCTCCTCGCCCGCCGGGGTGAACCACGCGATGTCGGACAGGTCGTCGTGGGTGCCCTCCACCGGCCGTCCGTGGAAGAAGCGGCGGCGCCGGAAGACGGGGTGGTCCCTGCGCAGCCGCACGATCGCGCGCGTGAAGTCGAGCAGGGCGGTCCGGTCGTCGCCCGCCTCGGAGTTCTCGGGGTCGGGCCACGGCACCCACGAGATCTCGTTGTCCTGGCAGTAGGCGTTGTTGTTGCCGCCCTGGCTGCGGGCGAACTCGTCGCCGTGGCTGAGCATCGGCACGCCCTGGGACAGCAGCAGCGTCGCGATGAAGTTCCGCATCTGCCGGGACCGCAGCGCCAGGACCCCGGGGTCGTCCGTGTCGCCCTCGGCCCCGCAGTTCCACGACCGGTTGTGGCTCTCCCCGTCGCGGTTGTCCTCGCCGTTGGCCTCGTTGTGCTTCTCGTTGTACGCGACCAGGTCGTGCAGCGTGAAGCCGTCGTGGCAGGTCACGAAGTTGATCGAGGCGAGGGGCCGGCGCCCGTCGTCCTGGTACAGGTCGGAGGAGCCGGTCAGCCGGGACGCGAACTCCGCCAGCGTGCGCGGCTCGCCCCGCCACAGGTCGCGGACGGTGTCCCGGTACTTGCCGTTCCACTCCGTCCACAGCGGCGGGAAGTTGCCCACCTGGTAGCCGCCCTCGCCGACGTCCCAGGGCTCGGCGATCAGCTTCACCTGGGAGACGACCGGGTCCTGCTGGACCAGGTCGAAGAACGAGGACAGCCGGTCCACCTCGTGGAACTGCCGGGCCAGCGTGGCCGCGAGGTCGAAGCGGAATCCGTCGACGTGCATCTCGGTGACCCAGTACCGCAGCGAGTCCATGATGAGCTGCAGGACGTGCGGGGAGCGCATGAGCAGCGAGTTGCCCGTCCCCGTGGTGTCCATGTAGTACCGGGGGTCGTCGGTCAGCCGGTAGTACGAGGGGTTGTCCAGGCCCTTGAAGGACAGCGTGGGCCCCAGGTGGTTGCCCTCCGCGGTGTGGTTGTAGACCACGTCGAGGATGACCTCGATCCCGGCCTCGTGCAGCGCCTTGACCGCCGACTTGAACTCCAGCACCTGCTGTCCGCGGTCGCCCCAGGAGGCGTAGGCGTTGTGGGGGGCGAAGAAACCTATGGTGTTGTAGCCCCAGTAGTTGTTCAGGCCCATGTCCACCAGGCGGTGGTCGTTGACGAACTGGTGGACGGGCATCAGTTCCAGGGCGGTGATCCCGAGCTCGGTGAGATGCTCGATGACCGCCGGGTGCGCGAGGGCGGCATAGGTGCCGCGCAGTTCCTCGGGCAGTCCCGGATGCCGCATCGTCAGGCCCTTGACATGGGCCTCGTAGAGGACGGTGTGGTGGTACTCGGTGCGGGGGCGCCGGTCGTCGCCCCAGTCGAAGTAGGGGTTGACCACGACCGAGGCCATCGAGTGCGGGGCCGAGTCGAGGTCGTTGCGGCTGTCGGGTGAGCCGAAGTGGTATCCGTACACCTCCTCGCCCCATTTGATCGAACCGCTGATGGCGCGCGCGTAGGGGTCCAGCAGCAGCTTCGCCGAATTGCAGCGCAGTCCGCGCTCGGGTGCGTACGGGCCGTGCACGCGGTAGCCGTACCGCTGCCCGGGCATGACGCCGGGCAGGTACGCGTGCCGTACGAACGCGTCCGTCTCCCGCAGTTCCACCGCCGTCTCGGAGCCGTCGTCGTGCAGCAGACACAGCTCGATCCGGTCGGCGGCCTCCGAGAAGACCGCGAAGTTGGTGCCGGCGCCGTCGTACGTGGCGCCGAGTGGGTATGCCTCTCCAGGCCAGACCTGCATAGGACCGACTCTTTCAGTTGGGCAGTGCCGTAGGGAGCGTCTTGCAGCCGAGTGTCCCCGAAAGTGATGGAACCACCTATGACTTGCGTCCCTCTCGTCGGTCGGCCACCGGCCGCCGCGGGCCGGTGGCCGGAAGTCGACCCCACGGGCGCCGCGGACCGGGCGGCTATGAAACCGCTCACTCGGACCCGGCCCGCGCGCGGGAACGGCCCGGCGGGACGCGGCCGTTGGAAAACGACCTGTCCATCCGGCTGCACCGCCCACCGCTCCCGGAGTACCCTTCCTTGATCGTTGAACAGGGGTTGCCCCGGGGGAGCGGAAGGCGGTGCACGGGTGGGCTCGGGAGGGCTGGAGCTGCCTCCTGGTGACGAGGGTCACGAGGGGGGCTCCACAGAGGTCCCACCCGGCGCGGTGTCGCTGGCGCGGCCGATGGAGAGGGGCTCCATCGGGCCGGAACTGGACTGGGACGCCGACGCCTGGCGCGAGGTGCGGACACGGGCCCAGCGGGCCGGCCGCGCCTACATCTGGCTGAACCTCGTCGAACAGCGGCTGCGCGCGGTGGTGGCCGCCGTGCTGCGTCCCGTGTACGAACCCGTCCACGGCGACGACTGGGTGGTGGCCGCCGCCGGGCCCGCCGGGCAGGAGTGGGTGCAGCGCGCGGTCGCCGTCCGGGAGGTCAGCCGCCGCAAGGGCTATCTGCTCGACCCCGCCGACGACAATGTGATCAGTTTCCTCACCCTGCCCCAGCTGCGCGAGCTGATGGTGCAGCACTGGCCGTGCTTCGAGCCGTACGTCGACGACCGGCGCGAGGTGGAACTCGTCCTGGACGAGCTGGAGGTGGCCCGCAACGTCGTCTCCCGCAACCGGGCGCTGTCGGAGGCCGTGCTGGCCCAGGCCGAGCGCGCCTCCGCCCGGCTCCTGGAGATCCTCGGCACGGGCGGCGACGTACCCTCCGCCCGCCGGCTGCCGGTCGACGCCGTCGAGGACCTGGTGGGCGACCGGTACGCGGACGTCGTGGGCGTGCACCCGGACCGCGTACGGCTGCTGCGGCAGTTCCCGGCGGAGGACCTCTTCGGCGGCGCCCGCCGGCTGGACGCCATCGGGATCGGCCTGAACCTGCTGGTGCAGAACTTCTCCGGCCGGCGGCTGGTACGGCTCGCCGACGCCGGGTGCCGGGTGCGGCTGCTGTTCCTGAACCCGGCGTCCAGCGCGGTGAAGCGGCGCGAGCGGGAACTCGGCGTCAAGCGCGGCGAGCTGAGCCGGGCGGTGGAGATGAACATCCTGCACATGCGCCGGGTGCGGTCCAGGCTGCGCGACCCGGGAGCCTTCGAGATCCAGGTGTTCGACGAGACGCCGCGCTTCACGGCGTACCTCGTGAACGGTGACGGCTCCGACGGTGTCGCGGTCGTCCAGTCGTATCTGCGCCGCTCGCGGGGCATGGAGTCGCCGGTCCTCGTGCTGCGGGGCGGGGGACGGCTGCTCAAGGCGGACGAGAGGGACGAAGGGTGCCTTTTCGAGACGTACCGTGAGGAGTTCGAACTGGCGTGGGTGGATTCCCGGCCGGTGTCGTGAGACCGCGGGCAACCTGTTGAGCGGACGTTGAGCGGAAGGCGGCGGTCCGGTTGTCAGTGGTGCGTGCGAGGGTAAAGGCCACCGGGGGAAAGCACCACTGAGGAGGGGGCCACCATGAGCTGGCACCGGGAGCCGCTGGTCGGCTTCGACCTGGAGACGACCGGCACGGACCCGCGCGAGGCGCGCATCGTCACGGCGGCGGTCATCGAGCTCGAGGACGGCGAGCCGGGCGCGTGCCGGGAGTGGCTCGCCGACCCGGGCGTCACCATCCCCGACGACGCGGTGGCCGTGCACGGCATCACCAACGAGCGCGCGACGGCCGAGGGCAGACCGGCCGACCAGGTCGCCGACGCGGTGGCGGACGTCCTCGCCGGGTACTGGCGGGCGGGCGTCCCGGTCGTGGCGTACAACGCCGCCTTCGACCTGAGCCTGCTCTCCGCCGAGCTGCGCCGGTACGGTCTGCCGTCGCTGCGCGAGCGGCTCGGCGGCGCCGAGCCCGCGCCGGTCGTCGACCCGTACACGATCGACCGCCGGGTGGACCGCTACCGCCGGGGCAAGCGGAACCTGGAGGCGGTCTGCGGGGAGTACGGGGTCGTGCTCGACGCGGCCCACGACGCGGCGGCGGACGCGCTGGCCGCGGCCCGGCTCGCGCACGCGATAGCCGGCCGCCACCCCAAGGTCGCGGCCCTCGCCCCGGCGGAGCTGCACCGCCGGCAGATCGAGTGGTACGCCGAATGGGCGGCGGACTTCCAGGACTTCCTGCGCCGCAAGGGGAACACGGAGGCGGTGGTGGATGCGACCTGGCCGCTGCGGGAACCGGCGGACGAACCGGTGTGACGCACGCCGGGCCCCGGGGCGCTCGCCGCGGAACGGACGCTCAGAACGGGTACCAGCGAACGGCCGCGTCCCCGTCCCGCAGCGACGCCACCCGCCGCCGGAACTCGGCCAGTGCCTTCGGGTTGCCCGGGGCGTGCTGGGCGACCCAGGCGCAGCTCGCCGTCTCGCGGGCGCCGCGCAGCACCGCGCAGCCGTCCCACTCGCGCACGTCCCAGCCGTACGTCGCGGTGAACGAGGCGTACTCCTCCTCCGGCAGCCCGTAGCGGTCCCGGGAGAGGGCCATGACCACCAGGTCGTGCTCGCGCAGATCGGTGGCGAAGGTCTCCAGGTCCACCAGGACCGGACCGTCCGGGCCGACGTGCACGTTGCGGGGCAGCGCGTCGCCGTGGATCGGGCCGGGCGGCAGGTGCGGCGTCAGGCCGGCCGCGGCCGCGGCGAAACCGTCACGGCGGTCGCGGAGGTACGCCGCGTCCGCGGGGTCGACCGCGTCGCCCGCGAGGCGCAGCCAGCGCTCCACCCCGCCGAGCAGTTCGCGGCGCGGCAGCGTGAAGGACGGCGCGGGCAGCGCGTGCACCCGGCGGAGCAGCCCGGCCAGGTCGCGGGGGGTCGCGGGGCGTACGGCGGCGGGCAGCCGGTGCCACACCGTCACCGGGTGGCCGTCCACCGAGAGCGGTTCCGGCGCGGCGGCCCGTACGGCGGGGACGTCCGCCTCGGCGAGCCAGAGCGCGACGTCGAGTTCGCGGCGGGCGCGGCCGAGGAGCTCGGCGTCGCGGCCCACCTTGACGACCAGGTCACCGACGGCGAACACCGCGTTCTCGCCGAGGGTGAGCAGCTCCGCGCCGCGTCCCAGCCCGGCCCCGGCGAGTACGTCCCGTGCCCGTGCCTCGTCCATCCGTCGCCTCCGTGTCCGTCCGTCCGTACCCGTTTTCGTCGGTAAGTGTCGCATTCGCACAGGTCGCAGGATGTGCGCGGTGCCTTGACGGACCCTCGGGCGCTCAGCACCATGGCGGGGGCCCGCCCGGCTCCGGGCGGCGCGCCGCACAGACCTGCGCGCAGGCCCGGACGAGCCGCCCGGAGGTGCCGTCGATGACGTTGGCGATCACATGACACGGATGACCCCGTGACACGGGCGCCCCGATGACCGGGGCGGCGCCGTGACGCGGGCGGCCGGGGCCGGCAGAGCGCCGTCCCGGCCGCGGCGGGAGCGGTCCGGGCGGGGCGGGCCCGGACGGGACCGACCCGGGCGGGAGCGGGCCGGTCCCGTCCGCGGCGCGTGGTTCCTCGTCCTGCCCGCGCTGCTGCCCGTCCTGGTGCTGAGCGTCGGCCCCCTGCTGTACGGGATCGCGCTGGCGTTCACCGACGCCCAGTCGGGGCGGGCCGGGCCCACGCGGTGGATCGGGGCCCTCAACTTCCGGGACCTGCTGCACGACACGCTGTTCTGGGAGTCGTTCCGGATCGGTCTGGTCTGGTCGGCCGGGGTGACCGTGCCCCAGTTCCTGCTGGCGCTCGGGCTCGCGCTGCTGCTCCACCAGGACCTCCGGCTGCGCCCGCTGGCCCGGGCCCTCGCGATCGTCCCGTGGGCGAT
This sequence comes from Streptomyces ruber, assembly GCF_014648075.1. Taxonomy (GTDB): domain Bacteria; phylum Actinomycetota; class Actinomycetes; order Streptomycetales; family Streptomycetaceae; genus Streptomyces; species Streptomyces ruber. The sequence goes on from NZ_BMQK01000002.1 coordinate 422,373, forward strand.
GCCCGAGGTGGTGGTCGGCGTCATGTGGCGGCTGGTCTACCACCCGGACGCGGGCGTCCTCAACGAGACACTGCGCGACCTGGGCCTCGGCGACGGCCGCGACTGGCTGGGCGGGCCGGCCACCGCGCTGCCCGCGGTGATCGTGGTCGGCGTCTGGGCGGGCATGCCGCAGACCACGGTCGCCCTGCTCGCCGGGCTGCAGAACACCCCGCGCGAACTCCACGAGGCCGCCGCCGTGGACGGCGCGGGCGCCTGGCGCCGCTTCCGCAGCGTGACCTGGCCCGCCCTCAGACCGGTGGCGCTCGCGATCACGGCGCTCAACCTCATCTGGAACTTCAACGCCTTCGCGCTGGTGTACGTGCTGACCAGCGGCGGACCCGGCGGCCGCACCCGGCTGCCGACGCTGTTCGCGTACGAGGAGGCCTTCCGGTACGGGCAGTTCGGCTACGCGGCGGCGATGGGATGCGCGATGGTGGCGGTGATCTCGGTGATCCTCGCGTTCCACCTGGCGGCCCGGTTGCGGGGAGGCGAGGACGGATGAGATCCGGCACGGCGGCGCGCGCGGGCCAGTACGCGGCCCTGCTCGCCTACCTCCTCTTCCTCGCCCTGCCCTTCCTCTGGCTCCTCTCGACCGCCTTCAAACCGCCGCGCGAACTGGGCGGCCCGCACCCCGCCTGGATCCCGCGGGACCCCACCCTCGCCAACTTCCAGCAGGCCTTCGCCGAACAGCCGCTGCTGCGCGCCGCGCTCAACTCCCTGGTGGCGGCGCTCGGCGCGGCCGTCGTCGCCGTCCTGATCGCCACGCCCACGGCGTACGCCGTCGCCCGGCGCCGCACCCCGCTCGGCCGCGCCGCGACCGGCTGGGTGGTCGTCAGCCAGGCGTTCCCCTTCGTGCTGGTGATCGTCCCGCTGTTCCTGGTGCTGAAGAACCTGCGGATGGTCGACTCGGTGCCCGGTCTGGTCCTGGTGTACGTCGTGTGGGCGCTGCCGTTCGCGCTGTGGATGCTCATGGGGTACGTACGCGCCGTGCCGGCCGAACTGGAGGAGGCCGCCGCGGTGGACGGGGCGGGCCGGCTGCGCACGCTGGTCTCGGTGACGGCGCCGCTGCTCGCGCCGGGCGTCGCCGCGACGGCGCTGTTCGCGTTCGTCACCGCCTGGAACGAGTTCTTCTTCGCGCTGGTGCTGCTGAAGACCCCGGAGAGACAGACCCTGCCGGTCGTCCTCACCCGCTTCACCGGCCCGGAGGGCGTCGCCGACCTCGGCCCCCTCGCCGCGGCGGCGGCCCTCGCGACGCTGCCCTCGCTGGCCGTCTTCGCGGTCGTCCAGCGGCGGATCACAAGCGGGCTGCTCGCCGGGGCGGTGAAGGGCTGATGCGGACGACGAGGCGCATCACGGCGGCCCTGGCCGCCCTGGTGCTCGTGCTCACCGGCTGTTCCGGCGACGGCGGCCGGGAGGACGGCCGGATCACCCTGCGCTTCCAGTCCCTGGCCTGGCAGCGGGAGTCGGTCGAGGCGAACCGGGAACTGGTGGCGGAGTGGAACGCCGCCCACCCGGGCGTCCGGGTCGAGTACGTCCAGGGCAGCTGGGGCAGCGTCCACGACCAGCTGCTCACCTCCTTCATGGGCGGCGAGGCGCCCGACATCGTCCACGACGCCTCCGACGACCTGGCCGACTTCGCGTACGGCGGCTACCTCGCCGACCTGCGCGGGCTCCTGTCCGACCGGCTGGAGGCGGACATCCCGCGCCGCAGCTGGGAGACGACGACCTTCGGGGACGGGGTCTACGGCGTGCCGTTCCTGCAGGAACCGCGCGTCCTGATCGCCGACGCGGCCCGGCTCCGGGAGGCGGGCGTGCGTATCCCGACCCCGGACGACCCGTGGACCTGGGACGAGTTCCGCTCCGTGACGAAGGAGCTGAGCGACCCGGACGCGGGGAGGTACGGGGTGGCCTGGCCGCTCAAGGAACCCGTCCCGGCCACGCTCGACCTCTCCCTGTCCGCCGGGGGCCGGATGTTCCACCGGGACGCGGACGGAAAGGCGCGCATCCGCTTCCGCGCCGCCGACGCGGTGGTGCCGGGCACGGTCCGGGCCCAGGTGAACACCGACCGGAGCGCGTCCGGCAGCACGCTCGGCATGGGCGGCGCGGACACGCTGCCCGGCTTCTTCGGCGGCCGGTACGCGATGGTCCCGCTCGGCTTCTCCTACCGCCAGCAGATCGTCCAGCAGGCGCCCGAGGGCTTCGACTGGCAGGTGCTGCCCGCCCCGGCGGGCGCCGACGGGCTCACCCAGGGCGTCAGTCCGCAGACGCTCTCGGTCGCCGCGGACAGCCCGCACAGGGAGGAGGCGGCCGCCTTCGTCGACTTCCTGCTCCGCCCCGGGAACCAGGTGCGCCTCGCGCTCGGCGACTGGATGCTGCCCACCGGCCGGACCGCCCTCGCCGACCCGGCCCTGCGCACGGAGCGGCACGGCTGGGCCACCGGCACGGCCCTCGCGGAACACCTCCGCCCGGCTCCCGCCCAGTCCGTCCGCGGCTACCCGGAGTGGCAGGACAAGATCGCCACACCCGCCCTCCAGGAGTACTACAGCGGCGCGATCGGCCTCTCCGAGCTGCGGAAACGGCTGGTGGAGGACGGCAACCGGGTGCTCGCGCGCTACCAGAGGTGAGGCGCCGGGGCGGCAGGCGCACGGTAAATGAGTTGTACGAGACGTATCGTCTCGCCTATGGTCGCGGCATGACCTCGCACATCGCCATGTTCTCCATCGCCGCCCACGGCCACGTCAACCCCCACCTGGAAGTGATCCGCGAGCTCGTCGCCCGGGGGCACCGGGTGACGTACGCGATCCCGCCGGTCTTCGCGGACAAGATCGCGGAGACCGGCGCGGAGCCCAGGCTCTGGAACTCGACGCTGCCCACCCCGGACGACGACCCCTCGGCGTGGGGCGACACGCTCCTGGACAACGTGGAGCCCTTCCTGGACGACGCGATCCAGGCGCTGCCCCAGCTCATCGAGGCGTACCAGGGCGACGAGCCGGACCTCGTGCTGTACGACACCACCTCCTACCCGGGCGCCGTCCTCGCCCGCCGCTGGGGCGTCGGGGCGATCTCCCTCTCGACGCACCTCGTGGCCTGGCGAGGGTACGAGGAGGAGGTCGCCGAGCCGATGTGGCGGGAGCCGAAGCAGACCGAGCGCGGCAAGGCGTACTTCGCCCGCTTCCGCGCCTGGCTGGAGGAGAACGGGATCACCGAGGACCCGGACGACTTCTACGGTCACCCCGCCCGCTCCCTGGTCCTCGTCCCGAAGGCGCTCCAGCCGAACGCCGACCGGGTCGACGAGAGCGTGTACACCTTCGTCGGCGCCTGCCAGGGCGACCGCTCGGCCGAGGGGGAGTGGCAGCGGCCCGCGGACGCCGGGAAGGTGCTGCTCGTGTCGCTCGGCTCGGCCTTCACCAAGCGGCCCGACTTCTACCGCGAGTGCGTCAAGGCCTTCGGCGACCTGCCCGGCTGGCACGTGGTGCTGCAGATCGGCAAGCACGTCGACCCGGCCGAACTCGGCGACGTACCGGCCAACGTGGAGGTGCGCGACTGGGTGCCGCAACTGGCCGTCCTGAGGCAGGCCGACGCGTTCATCACGCACGCGGGCGCCGGCGGCAGCCAGGAGGGGCTCGCCACGGCCACGCCCATGGTCGCCGTGCCGCAGGCCGTCGACCAGTTCGGCAACGCGGACATGCTCCAGGCGCTCGGCGTCGCCCGGCACGTCCCGATGGAGGAGGCGACCGCGGAGACCCTCCGGGAGGCGGTGCTGGCCCTCGTCGACGACCCCGAGGTGGCGCGCCGGCTGGCCCGTGTCCAGGCGGAGATGGCGGAGGAGGGCGGCACCCGGCGGGCGGCCGACCTCATCGAGGCCGCGCTGCCCCGTGGCTGACACCGGGGACGCGGCCGTCGAGGCCGCGATCGAGGGCGAGCTGCGACTGCTGGACCCGGAGGTGTGCCGCTCGCCCGGCCTCGTGGAGGCCCTGCTGCACCCGGAGTTCGAGGAGTTCGGCGCCTCGGGGCGGCGGTGGGACCGGGCCGCGATCCTCGCGGCCCTCACCGACCCGGCCGGCCCGTTGCGGCGGCCCGCGACGACTTCCCGGATACGCGGCGTCCGGCTCGCCCCCGATCTCGTCCATCTCACCTACGACTCGGAGAGCGGAGGCCGCTGGGCGCACCGCAGTTCGCTGTGGCGGCGGACGGGGGACGGCTGGCGGCTGTACTTCCACCAGGGCACGCCGTTCGATCCGGCACGGGAAGCCCGTAGTGTCGCGGTCATGAGCGACGGACAGAGCATCAGCGAGCTGCTGGAAGCCGCCTCGGCCCGGGCCGTGCCCGTGGTGCGCGGGGTGCCCGACGAGCGGCTCGGCGGCCCGACGCCGTGCGCGGAGTACTCCGTGCGGGAGCTGGTCGGCCACCTCACGCACGTGGTCGTGGGCTTCCAGGCGTACGCGGCCAAGGGGGAGGCGGACTTCGCGGTCACCCCGGACTACGTCGGCGAGGACCCGGGCTGGCGCGAGCGGTTCGCCGCCGAGGCCGGGAGACTGGTCGAGGCCTGGGCGGCACCCGGCGCGGAGGAGGGGACGGCCGGGCGGACGGGTCTTCCCGCCCGCACCCTGGGGCACATGGTGCTCCTCGACCTCCTGGTGCACGCCTGGGACCTGGCCGTCGCCACGGGGCAGGACTTCGAGCCCGACCCTTCCGTGGTGGAGCTCCTGACGCCGGTGGTGGAGCAGATGGCTCCGACGGCCCGGGAGTGGAAGGCGTTCGGCGCCCCGGCGCCCGTACCGGACGGCGCCACCGCCTTCGAGCGGCTGCTGGCGACGACGGGACGGGACCCGCGCCGGGGCACGCCGTGAGGGGGTCGGCTCAGGCACCCAGCGCCGTCAGGAGCGCCGGCCGCCGGGCCGCCTCGTACCGCTCCAGCAGCACCCGCGCCACCTCGGGCGCCGGGCCCAGGACGTCCGCGAGGACGTCCGCCTGCGCGGCGCCCCGGGCGATGCGGTCCGGCAGGAAGCCGGGCGCGAGGACGTACGGCGCGACCGCCACGCGCTCGCAGCCCGCGGCGCGCAGCTCCCGCACCGCGTCCTCGGTGCGGGGGAGGGAAGCGGAGGCGAACGCGGGCCGCACGGCGCACCAACCGGTGTGCCGCCACTCCCGCGCGATATCTGCGATCACCGCGATCGCCTCCGGGTCGGTGGACCCCGCCGAGGCCAGGACGACCCCGGTCGAGGACTTGTCGGCGGGGTCGAGGCCCGCCTCGTACAGCCGCCGTTCCAGCGCCGCCACCAGCAGCGGCGACGGGCCGAGCACCGCCGCCTGACGGATGCGCAGCCGCCGCGGCGCCTCCCGGAGCACGGCGGGGATGTCGGCCTTGGCGTGGAAGGCGCGGGTCAGCAGCAGCGGCAGCGCCACCACGTCCCGTACGCCCTCCGCCGCCAGCGATTCCAGCACCCCCTGCACGGAGGGGACGTTGAAGTCCAGGAAGCCGGTCTCCACGCGCAGCCCCGGCCGCATCGCCCGTACCCGCCGCACCAGGGCGTGCACCGTCGCGGCGTGCCGCGGGTCGCGGCTGCCGTGGGCGATGACGAGGAGGACCGGGGACGTCGTGGAGGCCATGGATGATCAGCTTTTCACGAGGAGGCCGCGGCTGCGCAGGACCCACCGCTCCAGCGGGCTGAAGATCAGCAGGTCGATCGCGATGCCGACGACGAGGATGAGGAGGATGGCGAGGAAGACCATGGACATCGAGCTGGAGTTGCGGCCGTTCTCCAGCAGCTGGCCGAGCCCGGTGCCGAGGTCGGGGTGCTGGGCGATGATCTCCGCGGCCATCAGCGACCGCCACGAGAACGCCCAGCCCTGCTTCAGCCCCGCCACGTAGCCGGGCAGCGCCGCCGGCATCACGATGTGCCAGGTGCCGCGCAGCCCCGTCGCCCCGAGGGTGCGGCCGGCCCGCAGGAACAGCGGGGGCACCTGGTCGACGCCGGACACCAGCCCGTTGGCGATCGACGGGACCGCGCCGAGCAGGATCACCGCGTACATCATCTGGTCGTTCAGCCCCAGCCAGATCACGGCCGGCGGCACCCAGGCCACCGACGGCAGGGACTGCAGGCCGGACAGGACCGGGCCGATCGCCGCGCGGACAAACCTCACCCGGGACACCAGCAGACCCAGCGGCGTGCCGATCGCGAGCGCCAGCAGGAAGCCGAACAGACCGCGCGAGACGCTCGTCCAGATGTAGCCGAGCAGGGTGCCCTGCAGCCAGGCGTCCTCGATCTCGCCCCACACGTCGCCGGGCGCGGGCAGCTTGGACGGATCGTCGACGATCTCGAAGGAGACCAGCGCCTGCCAGACCACCAGCACCAGCGCGACGGCGACCAGGGGCGGCAGGATCTTGCGGACGAAGGTCTCCCGGAACGGGGGGCGCCCGGTCTGGACGGTGTCCAGCGCGTCCAGACCCGCCTCCAGGCCCGCGAGGTCGCCGCCGCCCTCCTTCACGCTCTTCTCGTCCCTGACGTCGCCGTCCTGCACGGCGGAGGTCTCAGTGCTGGCCATGGCGGCGGATCTCCCCACGCAGTTGTTCGGTGATCTCGACGGACAGCTCCGCCACGGCGGTGTCCTCGATACGGCGCGGCTGCGGGATGTCCACCGTCCACTCGCGGGCGATCCGGCCCGGACGGGAGGACAGCAGGACGACGCGCTGCGCGAGCCGTACCGCCTCGCGCACGTTGTGCGTCACGAACAGCACGGACAGCTTCGTCTCCCGCCAGATGCGGGTGAGTTCGTCGTGCAGCACGTCCCGGGTGATGGCGTCGAGCGCGGCGAACGGCTCGTCCATCAGCAGCAGCTTGCTCTCCTGCGCCAGCGCGCGCGCCAGCGCCACGCGCTGGCGCATGCCGCCGGACAGCTCGTGCACGCGCTTGCCGTACGCGCCGCCGAGGCGGACGAGTTCGAGCAGCTCCTCGGCCCGGCCGCGCCGCTCGTTCTTCGGCACGCCCCTCAGCTTCAGGGCGAGTTCGATGTTCTTGCCCGCGGTCAGCCACGGGAACAGGGCGTGCTCCTGGAACATCAGGGCGGGCCGCCCGTCGGTCGTGATCTCCCCGGCGGTCGGGGCGTCGAGCCCCGCCACCAGGTTGAGCAGTGTGGACTTGCCGCAGCCCGACGCCCCCAGAAGGGTGACGAACTCACCCGGGGCGACGTCGAGCGTGATGTCGTCCAGGACGAGCTGCTGCCCCGTGGGCTGGGCGAAGGACTTCGAGACGTGCTCGATCCGGGCGGCGTGCCGCACCGTGCCGGTGCCCCCGGCGCCCTCGGCGAGGGTGGTCGTGGCCATGGTCGTCACCTCCTGGGAATCCTGGGAACTGGTCGGAACACGCGGTTACCGCACGCCGAGGCCGGCGTCGTCGACCTCGGGCTCGCCCTCGGCCCTCAGCACCTCGTTCAGCGGGGCCAGGTCGTAGATGCCGTCCAGGTCGGGCTCCTCCAGCAGGCCCGCCGAGACCGCGTGCCCCGCCTGCGAGTCCAGGGTGGAGGCGAGCGGGTCGTTCAGGAACTTGATGGACTCCCAGGCCGGGTCGAGGACCTCGGCGGGCAGCGCCTTGCCGGAGTCCTGCTTCAGCCGCTCGTTCGCGGCCTTCTTGGCCTCGTCCGGGTTGTCGTTGATCCACGCGTTGGTCCTCACCGAGCCGCGCAGCACCGCCTCGACGACCTTCGGGTGCTCCTTCAGGAACTTCTGCGACACGATGATGTTCGTGATCACGAACGCCTTGTCGGGCCACAGGTCGGCCTCGTCCAGCAGCACTTCCGCGCCCTCGGCGACCAGCTTGGACGCGGTCGGCTCCGGTACCCAGGCGCCGTCGATCGAGCCGGACCTGTAGGCGTCCGGAGTGATCTTGTTGTCGGTGCGGACCACGGAGACGTCGCCCTTGCCGCTCTGCGCGTCGACCTTCCAGCCCTGCTCGGCGATCCAGTGCAGGAACGCGACGTCCTGGGTGTTGCCGAGCTGCGGGGTGGCGATGTTCTTGCCCTTGACGTCGTCCAGGGTCTTGATCTTGTCCGGGTTCACGACCAGCTTCACCCCGCCGGACGCCGAACCCCCGATGATCCGGAGGTTCTTGCCGCCGGACCTGGTGTAGCCGTTGATGGCCGGGGAGGGGCCGATCCAGCCGATGTCGATGGAGCCCGAGTTCAGCGCCTCGATCTCGGAGGGACCGGCGTTGAAGGTCGCGTACTCGGCCTTCGTGCCGCCGAGCTCCTTCTGGAGGATGCCCCCCTGCCGGCCCACCAGCGCGGTCGCGTGGGTGAGGTTGTCGAAGTAGCCGATCCGTACGGTGTCGAGGCCGTCGATCTTCTCCGCCCCGGCGGAGACCTGCTCGGCCTCGTCGTCGGTGGCCTGGGAGCCGTAGCCGCAGGCGGCCAGGGTGAGCAGAGGGAGCGCGGCTAGCACCGCGAGGGAGCGCCGGAGGGCGGTGGTGGCAGGCACGGGAGGCTGTTCCTCTCGTTGGCCCGGCGGTCACGGCCTGTCAGTGGGTCAGGCGCTGGCCGGGAGGTCGGCAGGTCTTCGTCGAACGCGCGACGTCGGGCGGGGGGTGGCGAAGGCGCGCGGGCAGTGCGCGTACGTCAGCACGCACATCGCGCCACTCCGCCCTGTCCGCTGCCGAGGTCGCCGCTGCCGACGCGGCCGCCCTCCTTCGCGAACGTCGAGTAGACGTCGTACGGGTTCATGTCAGAAGTCCCACCCGTCGTCGTCGGCCTCGTCCCGGACGGGCTCCGGCGCGGCGAACGACTCGCCGACCATGCCGGCGGCCAGCGTGGTGCCGTCGGAGGGGTCGATCAGGAGGAACGAGCCGGTGCGCCGCGAGTCGGCGTAGGAGTCGACCGGCAGCGGCTCCGCGGTGCGGACCGTGACCCGCCCGATGTCGTTGGCGACGAGCCGGCCCGGGTGCGGGTGCAGGGACAGGTCGTCCAGGGTCAGCCGGGACGGGATGTCCTTGACGATCGCCTTGACCGTGCGGGTGCCGTGCTTGAGCAGCACCCGGTGGCCCACGCTCAGCGCCTGGTCGGCGACGTGGCAGACGGTCGCCTCAATGTCCTGCGTGGTTGCGGGCGCGTCCTTCGTCGGCACGATCAGGTCGCCGCGCGAGACGTCGATGTCGTCCGCCAGCAGCAGGGTCACCGACTGCGGGGTCCACGCCACGTCCACCGGCTCGCCCAGCAGGTCGATCCCGGCGACCGTCGTCGTACGGCCGGAGGGCAGCACCGTCACCTGCTCGCCGACCCGGAACGTGCCGGCCGCGATCTGGCCCGCGTACCCGCGGTAGTCCGGGTGCTCGGCGGTCTGCGGGCGGATCACGTACTGCACGGGCAGCCGGGCGTGGCAGTGCGCCAGGTCGTGGCTGACCGGGACGGTCTCCAGGTGCTCCAGGACCGTCGGGCCGCCGTACCAGTCCATGTGCGCGGAGGGCTCCACGACGTTGTCGCCCACGAGCGCCGAGATCGGGATCGCGGTGACCTCCGGGACGCCCAGCTCGGTCGCGTACGCCGTGAACTCCTCCGCGATGGCCGCGAAGACCTTCTCCGCGTAGCCGACGAGGTCCATCTTGTTGACGGCGAGGACGACGTGCGGGACGCGCAGGAGGGCGGCGATGGCGGCGTGGCGGCGGGTCTGCTCGACGACGCCGTTGCGGGCGTCGACGAGGACGACGGTGAGCTCGGCCGTCGAGGCGCCGGTGACCATGTTGCGGGTGTACTGCACGTGGCCGGGGGTGTCGGCCAGGATGAAGCGGCGCCGGGGGGTGGCGAAGTAGCGGTAGGCCACGTCGATGGTGATGCCCTGCTCGCGCTCGGCGCGCAGGCCGTCGGTGAGGAGGGCGAGGTCGGGGCCTTCCTGGCCGCGGCTCGCGGAGGCGCGCTCCACGGCCTCCAGCTGGTCGGTGAGGACCGACTTGGAGTCGTGCAGGAGGCGGCCGACGAGGGTGGACTTGCCGTCGTCGACGGAGCCCGCGGTCGCGAACCGCAGCAGGGTGGTGGCCGAGAGCTCCTCGGTCGTGGTCGTGCTCATGGCTAGAAGTACCCCTCGCGCTTGCGGTCTTCCATCGCGGCCTCGGAGAGCTTGTCGTCGGCGCGGGTGGCGCCGCGTTCGGTGAGCCGGGAGGCGGCGATCTCGGTGATCACGGCGTCGAGCGTGGTCGCCGCGGAGTCGACGGCGCCGGTGCAGGACATGTCGCCGACGGTGCGGTAGCGCACCAGCCGCCGCTCGACGCTCTCGCCGTCCTTGGGGCCGCCCCACTCCCCGGCGGTCAGCCACATGCCGCTCCGCCGGAACACCTCGCGCTCGTGCGCGAAGTAGATCTCCGGGAGTTCGATGCCCTCGCGGGCGATGTACTGCCAGACGTCCAGCTCGGTCCAGTTGGACAGGGGGAAGACGCGGACGTGCTCGCCGGGGGCGTGGCGGCCGTTGTAGAGCTGCCAGAGTTCGGGGCGCTGGCGGCGGGGGTCCCACTGGGAGAACTCGTCGCGCAGGGAGAAGACGCGTTCCTTGGCGCGGGCCTTCTCCTCGTCGCGGCGGCCGCCGCCGAAGACGGCGTCGAAGCGCTGCTCGCGGATGGTGTCGGTGAGGGGGAGGGTCTGCAGCGGGTTGCGGGTGCCGTCGGGGCGCTCCTTGAGCACGCCGCGGTCGATGTAGTCCTGCACGGAGGCGACGTGCAGCCGCAGCCCGTGCCGGGCGACCACGCGGTCGCGGTACTCCAGCACCTCGGGGAAGTTGTGCCCGGTGTCGACGTGCAGCAGGGCGAACGGGACCGGGGCCGGGGTGAAGGCCTTCAGCGCCAGGTGGAGCATGACGATGGAGTCCTTGCCGCCGGAGAACAGGATCACCGGGTGCTCGAACTCGCCCGCCACCTCGCGGAAGATGTGGACCGCCTCGGATTCGAGGGCGTCCAGGTGGGACAGGGCGTACGGGCTGCCCGTCTCCTCGGAGACGGAGGCGACGGTCGTCATGCCAGACCCCTTTCGACGAGCAGCTCGTGGACGGCGGCCGCGGACTCCTGCACCGTCTGGTGCTGCGACTCGATGCGCAGATCGGGGGAGTCGGGCTCCTCGTAGGGGTCGTCGACCCCGGTGAGCCCGGAGATCTCGCCCGCGGCCTGCCGGGCGTACAGCCCCTTCACGTCGCGTACGGAGCACACCTCGACGGGGGTGGCCACGTGCACCTCGACGTACGCGGCGCCGCTCGCGGCGTGCCGCTTGCGGACCGCCTCGCGGCTGTCGGCGTACGGGGCGATGACGGGGACGAGGGCGAGGACGCCGTTGCGGGCCAGCAGGTCGGCGAGGAAGCCGATGCGCTGCACGTTGGTGTGCCGGTCGGCGCGGCTGAAGCCGAGGCCGGCGGTGAGGAACTCGCGGATCTCGTCGCCGTCGAGGACCTCCACGCGGTGGCCGTCCGCGCGCAGGCGCTCTGCCAGCTCGTACGCGATGGTGGTCTTGCCGGCGCTCGGCAGACCCGTGAGCCAGACGGTGGCTCCGGTGGTCACTTGGCTCTCCTGATCTCGGGGGGTCCGGGGGACGGTGGCCATGTCAGCCGTGCAGTCCGCACTCGGTCTTGGCGCGGCCCGCCCAGCGGCCGGCGCGCGCGTCCTCGCCCTCGAGGACCCGGCGGGTGCAGGGGGCGCAGCCCACGGAGGCGTAGCCGTCCATGAGCAGCGGGTTGGTGAGCACTCCGTGCTCGGCGACGTAGGCGTCCACGTCGTCCTGGGTCCAGCGGGCGATCGGGGAGACCTTCACCTTCCGGCGCTTCTCGTCCCAGCCGACGACCGGGGTGTCCGCCCGGGTCGGGGACTCGTCGCGGCGCAGGCCGGTCGCCCAGGCGTCGAAGCGGGCGAGCCCCTCCTCCAGCGGCTTCACCTTGCGCAGGGCGCAGCACAGGTCGGGGTTCCGGTCGTGCAGCCTCGGGCCGTACTCGGCGTCCTGCTCGGCCACCGTCTGACGGGGCGTCAGCGTGATGACGTTGACGTCCATCACCGCCTCGACCGCGTCGCGGGTGCCGATGGTCTCCTCGAAGTGGTAGCCGGTGTCGAGGAAGACGACGTCGACGCCGGGCATCGCGCGGGAGGCGAGGTGGGCGACGACCGCGTCCTCCATGGAGGAGGTCACGCAGAAGCGCCTGCCGAAGGTGTCGGCGGCCCACTTGAGGACGTCCAGGGCCGGGGCGTCCTCCAGGTCGCGGCCGGCCTGCTCGGCGAGCGCCCTGAGCTCGGCGCGCCGGGCCTCCTCGGGGCCGGCCGCCCCCGGTGAGGTCGTGTCGGGATCCACCTTGACGGTCATATGTCCCCTCCGCTGTCGGCTCGTCGAACGCCCCGGGACAGCAGCCCGAGATACTTCAACTGGAAGGCGCGGTTGCACGCGTGGCATTCCCAGGTGCCGTGCGCGGCCTGCTCGCTCGGACGCAGGTCCTCGTCACCGCAGTAGGGGCAGTGGAAGGGCGCGGCGCGCTCGCTCACGACAACGCCTCCCCTTCTTCCGTGGCTCGGTTCGCCTCCGGGGCGCCGGTGCCTCCGTCGACGGTCGGCCGTGCTCGGCCACTCGTTCCTCGCGGCCTGCGCGCGGCCTCCCTCTCGACGGAGGCGCGCCCCTTCGGCTCACTCGCCCGGCTCACGACAACGCCTCCTCGGAGGCCCGCGTGGCCCACGTCGCGAAGCGTTCGCCGGGCTCGCGTTCCTTCTCGAACCGCTTCAGGACGCGCTCGATGTAGTCCGGCAGTTCCGCCGAGGTCACCTTCAGGCCGCGTACCTTGCGGCCGAAGCCGGCCTGGAGGCCGAGTGCGCCGCCCAGGTGCACCTGGTAGCCCTCGACGTGGTTGCCGTCGTCGTCCAGGACGAGCTGGCCCTTGAGGCCGATGTCGGCGGTCTGGATGCGGGCGCAGGCGTTCGGGCAGCCGTTGATGTTGATGGTGAGCGGCTCGTCGAAGTCCGGCATGCGGCGCTCGAGTTCGTCGATGAGGGAGGCGCCGCGCGCCTTGGTCTCGACGATGGCGAGCTTGCAGAACTCGATGCCGGTGCAGGCGATGGTGCCGCGGCGGAACGGCGACGGGTTCACCTGGAAGTCCAGTGCCTCGAGCCCGGCCACCAGCGAGTCGATCCGGTCCCGCTCCACGTCGAGAATGATCATCTTCTGCTCGACCGTGGTGTTGAGCCGGTCGGAGCCGTGCGCGGCGGCCAGATCGGCGATCCTGGTCAGGGTGGCGCCGTCGACACGGCCGACGCGCGGGGCGAAGCCCACGTAGTAGCGGCCGTCGCGCTGCTGGTGGACGCCGATGTGGTCGCGCCACCGGGAGACCGGCTCGTCGGGCGCCGGACCGTCGACCATCTTCCGCTTCAGGTACTCGTCCTCCAGCACCTGCCGGAACTTCTCCGGGCCCCAGTCGGCCATCAGGAACTTCAGCCGGGCCCGGTTGCGCAGCCGCCGGTAGCCGTAGTCGCGGAAGATGCCGACGACGCCGGCCCAGACGTCCGCGACCTCGTCCAGCGGCACCCAGGTGCCCAGCCGCTGGGCCAGCTTGGGGTTGGTGGACAGGCCGCCGCCGACCCAGAGGTCGAAGCCGGGGCCGTGCTCGGGGTGGACCACGCCGACGAACGCCACGTCGTTGATCTCGTGGACGACGTCCTGCACGGGGGAGCCGGAGACGGCCGTCTTGAACTTGCGCGGCAGGTTGGAGAACTCCTTGCTGCCGATGTAGCGCTCGTGGATCTCGTCCACGGCCGGGGTGCCGTCGATGATCTCGTCCGCGGCGATGCCCGCGACGGGGGAGCCGATGATGACGCGCGGGCAGTCCCCGCACGCCTCGGTCGTGGACAGCCCGACGGCCTCCAGCTTCTCCCAGATCGCCGGCACGTCCTCGATGCGCACCCAGTGCAGCTGGATGTTCTGCCGGTCGGTGATGTCGGCGGTGCCGCGCGCGTACGTCTCGGAGACCTCGCCGATGGCGCGCAGCTGGGCGACGGTCAGCCGGCCGCCGTCGATGCGCACCCGCATCATGAAGTACCGGTCGTCCAGCTCCTCCGGCGCGAGGACCGCCGTCTTGCCGCCGTCGATACCGGGCTTGCGCTGCGTGTACAGGCCCCACCAGCGCATACGGCCGCGCAGGTCGTTGGGGTCGATGGAGTCGAAGCCGCGTTTGGAGTAGATCGTCTCAATGCGTGTCCGCACATTGAGACCGTCGTCGTCCTTCTTGAACTGCTCGTTGCCGTTGAGGGGCGTGTGGTGACCAACGGCCCACTGGCCCTCGCCACGGTGACGGCTCACCTTGCGGCGGGGCGCGGCGGAGTTCTGCGGGGTGGCGGCCATGGTGGATACGTCCTTCGGGACAGGCGGGGATGCGGCTCCGACCTGCGCGCGCGGGTGCGTCACGACATGCGTGCCGAGAGTGCGCGGCGTCGGCGCGGGCGAGGCGGGGAGGGAAGTGCGGCGGTGCTGGGTCTGCTCAGCTCGCCGGACAGATGGCGCTGGACATGCGGCAGAGATCGACGTGTCGCCGACTCACCAAGGCAATTCCAGTTCCGGACATGGCGGAAGCGTGGCACGGCTTTTTGGACCCAGTCCACCTTTGTCCGAATCACGGACAAGTCTGTCCCGTATGGCGAGACGGTGTGATGTGTGTCATGTGCGGGACGAGCGCGGGAGGCCGTGCCCGGCCGGCAGCCGCGGTGACCCGTGCTCAGGCGTCGGGCAGCGCACCGGGCCAGGGTCCCGGGGTCCCGGTCTCCGGCTCCTCCGCGGTGCTCGTGTCGAAGAGCCTGAAGCCGCGCCGCAGGTAGTTCGCCATCGCGTGCTCGCCGTCCTTGCTGCACGTGTGCAGCCACACCCGCTCGGTGGGGGCGAGCCCGGGCCACCGCCCGGCCAGGTCCCAGGCCCGCGCGGTCCCGTACGACAGCAGATGCCCGCCGATGCCGCGCCCGCGGAAGGCCGGCAGCAGCCCGAAGTACACGATCTCCACCACGCCCTCGTCCCGCGCCGCCAGCTCGACGTAGCCGGCGGGCGTGCCGCGGTCGTACGCCACCCAGGTCTCCACACCGGGCCGGCCGAGGTGCTCCCGCCAGCGCGCGTACGTCCACGGCAGCCGGTCGGTCCAGCGGACGTCACCGCCGACGGAGGCGTACAGGAACCGGCTGAACTCGGGTGAGGGGACCTCGGACCGGAGGACGCGGACGTCCCCCGCGGGAGGCCCGGCGGGCAGCAGGTCCGCCGGGGACGTCTGCTCCAGGGACCAGGTGGTGACGGTGATCGTGGCCATGGTGGCCAGAGAATCATGAGGTCCATGCGGTGACCAGGGCGGGTCCGCCCGGCCGGGGGCTGCCGGGGCCGGCGCCGCCTCAGTCCAGCGACTCGTCCACCGACGCCAGCGGCACCGCGTACAGCACCCGCTCGGGGGCGGCGTCCGACGCCTCCCCGCTCTCCGGGTCGCCCGGGTCCGCCGCCCGCTCGGTCAGCGTCCACAGCTCGCCGGTCTGCGGCCAGTACGACAGCGACTCGGCGCTCCGGCCCCAGCAGGCGCGGGACCCGTCGGCGGTGCACTCGGCCGCCGCCGCGCCGTCCTCGTCCTGCCGCCACAGCGTGCCGCGCCGGCCCTGGCCCTCGGGGGTGTGCCCGACGTACCAGTCGGCCCCGCCCGCCGCGCCGTGCCGGTGGGACAGCACGCCCCGGACTCCGGTCGCCTCCGTCTCGTACGCCTCCTCCGCGCCGACGAAGCCGAAGGGGTCGGCGCCGAGCAGCCCGGTGCGGTCGGACGAGGTGCTGAAGGGGTAGCGCCAGACGCGGGCCGGGGCGCCGTCGCCGGTGCTCGACGAGGTGGCCACCAGGCTGTGCGGGGAGGAGGTGCGGTCCAGCGAGAGGGAGGCGAAGCAGGGCGGTGCGCCGTCGTGCGCGGCGGTGCAGGTGCCGGCCGTCGCGGTGTACGAGCCGACCGCCGGCATCACGTAGCGGTGGCGGTGGGCCGACCAGCCGCCGTCCACCCGGCCGACCGCGTCGCCGGACACGCCGGCCCGCAGGATGCGGTCCAGGTCGAAGACGTACAGGGTGTCGTCGTCGGAGGCGGCGCCGTCGTGCGCCGTGACGATCAGCTTGTCCCGGTACCAGACCATGCCGCCGGCCCGGGAGCGCACCGGGGCGAAGTCCGTGCCGCCCTCGCGCGGGGCGACGAGGAGGACCCACTGGTACCTCAGGTGCTCCGGGTCGCTCGCGTCGATGAACGCGACCCGGGCGAAACCCCCGTCCGCCGGCCCGCCCGCGGCGCCGTCGGTGTGCGTCCAGCCGGCCAGGATGACGCGGTCGCCGCCCCACGTGCCGTCCGCGGTGGCGTCGCCGGAGGTGGTGACGGACCGCGGGAGCCACTCCCGGGTCGCCGCGTCGTCGGTGTCCCAGCAGTACGCGCGCGTCGCGGTGGGTTCGAGGGGGAGCGCGGCCCGCTCGGTGTCGGAGCAGTCCTCCTCGTTCCGCATCGGGCGGTCGGCGCTCCGCAGCACCTCGTGGACGCCGGCGGGGCCGCCCATCGCGTCGGTCAGGGAGTCGAGCGTCGTCTCGCGGGCCAGGCTCTCGTGCAGCTGGAACCGGTCCATCTCGGCGGCCGAGGTCAGCGGGGTGAGCGCCCCGGGCGTGTCATCGCCGGCGGCCTGCGAGGTGCTGATCAGGGTGGCGGCGGCGGTCAGCGCGAGCGCCGTGCCCGCCAGCCCCGCGCGCAGCGCGCGCCCTCGTCTGCGTCGTCGGTGTCTGCCGCGGTGCTGCATACAACCAACCTCCGATCACAGCCGGTCAACTGCTTCGACGCATCCGGACGTTGACGGAGAAGCAGGTGGGGTCGTTCGGGAGGGATGCTACTTCAGAGAACCGGGTGCCCGATCGGGGAACCGCATAAATGCGACGAGTACCCACACCCGGTGATCACGGGTGTTCACCGGGTATGCACGCCCGGCGCCGCTGCGCGGGGGAACGGCTCCGGCCCGTCCTCCGGCAGCAGGATCTCCACCTCCACGCCCTCCGCGAAGCGGTACGGGCGGTGCTCCAGATACGCCCCGAGGAGGCGCCGCATCCGGGACATCTCGGCGCGGACCGTGACCGTGCGGGCGGGGTCGCCGTACAGCGCGGCGGCCAGTGCGGAGGCGCTGTGGCCTGCGCGGTGCCGGGCCAGCAGGTACAGCAGCTCCGCGTGCCGGGCGCCGATCCGGTGGGTCCAGCGGCACGCGCCGCCCGAGGCGGTGACCGTCCAGCGGTGCGGGTGCGTCAGGTCCAGGACGAGGCGGGCGGTGCCGGAACCGGGCGGCGGCTCGGCGCAGGGCCGTACCAGCCAGCCGCCGGGCAGCGGTTCCACCGAGCAGACGCCGAGGTCCGGCAGCCGGCCGCGGCCGGGGGAGAGCGCCCTCGGCAGGACGACGCGTCTGGTGTACGGCATGCCCGTCACCGCGGCCGTCCAGCCGTTCTCGTCCACGGCCACCGCCCGTTCCCCGATCCGCGCCAGCACCGGGGCGGCGACCGCGCGCAGCCGTTCCAGCGAGGCCAGGTGCAGATCCCGCAGCCGGGCCTCGGCGAGCTTGGCCACCGAGCCGACGAGGGCGAGGGTGGCCGGGTGGTGCGCCGCGGGCGGACCGCTGACGTCGACCGTGCCGAGCAGCCGGCCGTCGCGCGGGTCGGTGATGGGGGCGCCGGCGCACGCCCAGGTGCGCACCGCCGTCCCGCGCCGGTCCACGCCGACGGCGAGGCCGTACCCGTCCGCCCTGCGCAGCACGGCGGCGCCGCCCTCGCGCCACAGCACCCGGCCCTCCGCGTCCGCGACCGTGACGACGTGCCGGCCCGAGTCGGTGAACGGCAGCAGTCCCTCGTGCAGCACCGGCAGGACGTGCCGCAGCCGTGAGGTCCGCCGGCGCCGTTCGACCTCCTCACGGCTGAGCGGGCCGCCGTGCGGGCCGTGGCCGGGGCCGGCCCCGGGGTGCCGCGTGACGTCCGACGGCGGGTGCGGCACTCGTTCCTCCCGGGTCGCCTGTCATCTCCGGGCCGTCTCCGGGCCGTCTCCGGGCCACGGCCGGCCCACGCGCGCGTCGACGGCAGACCTCATAGTGTGCCGCCGATCGGACCCGGAGGGAGCCGGTCCGGGCACGGGGAGCCGACGGCGGGCCGCCGCGTTGCAACCCCCCGCAACCCTGGCGAACAGCCGTCCGCGTACCGAGACTTGTCGCACGCCGTCCGCGAGGGCGGCGCGCTTCGGCCGAGGGCCGATTGACGGGGTGGTGCCGTGTCGGCGCGGCACCACCCCGTACGGTGCCGTCAGTCCACCACCGGCCGTGCCCGGGCCACCACCGAGGCGAGGTCCAGGGTGTGCGGCAGGGTGCCGAAGGCCGTGCCCCAGTCACCGCCGAGCCGGGAACCGCAGAACGCGTCGGCGACCTCCGGGGGCGCGTACCGGACGAGGAGCGACCCCTGGAGCACCAGTGCCATGCGCTCCACGAGCCGGCGTGCGCGGGCCTCGACACCGTCCAGGTCGGCGAGTTCGGTCAGCAGGTTCTTGATGGCGCCGTCCAGCCGGTGGTCGGCGCCCCGGGCCAGTCCGACCTCCCGGAGGAAGGCGTTCAGCGCCTGCGGCTCGCGCCGGAGCGCCCGCAGCACGTCGAGCGCCTGTACGTTCCCGGCGCCCTCCCAGATCGAGTTGAGCGGCGACTCGCGCAGCAGCCGGGGCATCCCGGACTCCTCCACGTACCCGTTGCCGCCCAGGCACTCCAGGGCCTCGGTCACCACCGGCGTACAGCGCTTGGTCACCCAGTACTTCGCGGCGGGCACGGCGATCCGCAGGAACGCGCGCTCGCTCTCCGAGCCGTCGTCGTACGCCGCCGCCAGCCGCATGCCGAGCGCGGTCGCCGCCTCCGACTCCAGCGCCAGGTCCGCGAGGACGTTGCGCATCAGCGGCTTGTCGACCAGCTTCCCGCCGAAGGCCTCCCGGTAGGTGCAGTGGTGGACCGCCTCCGCCACCGCCTGCCGCATCAGCGCCGCGGCACCCAGCACACAGTCCACGCGGGTGGCGGCCACCATGCCGATGATCGTGCGCACCCCGCGGCCCTCGTCGCCGACCCGGCGCGCCCACGTCCCGTCGAACTCGACCTCGGCGGAGGCGTTGGACCGGTTGCCCAGCTTGTCCTTGAGCCGCTGGATGCGGAACACGTTGCGGGTGCCGTCCGCCAGCACCCGGGGCACCAGGAAGCACGTCAGGCCTCCCGGTGCCTGCGCCAGCACCAGGAAGCCGTCCGACATCGGCGCCGAGCAGAACCACTTGTGGCCCGTCAGCTCGTACGTCCCGTCCTCGGCGAGCGGCCGTGCCGCCGTGGTGTTCGCCCGGACGTCGCTGCCGCCCTGCTTCTCCGTCATCCCCATGCCGAAGACCGCGCCGGCCTTCCGGGCGGCGGGCCGCATGTCCCAGTCGTAGACCATGGACGTCAGGCGCGGCTCCCACTCGGCCGCGAGGTCCGGGTCGGCGCGCAGCGCGGGCACCGCGGCGTGGGTCATCGACAGCGGGCAGCCGTTGCCCGCCTCGACCTGCGTCCAGACGACGAACGCGGCCGCGCGCCGCACATGGCCGCCGGGCCGGGTCCAGGCCGCCGTGAGGCCCTGGGAGACGCCCTTGCCGAGCAGCCGGTGCCAGGAGGGGTGGAACTCCACCTCGTCGATCCGGTTCCCGTAGCGGTCGTGCGTCCGCAGGACCGGCGGGTTCTCGTTCGCCAGCCGCCCCCACTCCCGCACCTGGTCGGAGCCCGCCGTGCGGCCGAACGCCGACAGTTCCGCACGCACCTCGTCGACGAGTCCGGGGGCGAGGTGCCGCTCGACCGCCTCGGCCAGTGCCCGGTCGGTGGAGAAGACGTCGTGGCCCCCGAGTGGCGGGGGCTGGTTGCTCACTTCATGGGTGCTCGCTGCCATGTGCGGAACGTACCCGCCGGTACGGGGAGGCTCACCCGGTGGACGGCGGGCGCCGTCCCGGCGTGGCGGCGCACGGGCACGCCGCGGCACCCCGGTGTGCCGTCGGGCCACCGGGGTGCCGCGGGTCGTCGGGAGGCGCGCTCCGGACCGGCCGGAGACCGGGCCGGGCGTGTCGTGGTCCGGGCCGTACGCGCGGGCGCGGTCAGGCCGAGCGTGAGATCAGCGGCAGCTCCCCGGTGGTCTCCAGGACGTCGGCGCCGTAGGTGTCGCTCACCCAGCCGTCGCGGTACACGGTGTCCAGGTAGCGCTCGCCCAGGTCCGGGGCGATGGCCACCGCCGTCAGGTCGTCGCTCCCGTTGCGGGCCAGCCAGTCGGAGGCGCCGCTGACCACCGTGCCGGTGGAGCCGCCGAACAGGAACCCGCGGCGGGCCAGCCGGCGGCAGGCGCGCACGGTGTCCGCCTCCTCGACCCGTACGAGGTCGTCCACCCAGGACTCGTCGAGCAGCGGCGGGGTGACGCTCATGCCGAGACCCGGGATCATCCGGCGGCCCGGAGCCCCGCCGAACGACACGGAGCCCTCACTGTCCACGGCCACGATGCGCACGCCGCGCCGGTGCTCCCAGAACCAGCGCGCGCACCCCATCAGGGTCCCGGAGGTGCCCACGCCCACGAACAGGACGTCCAGGTGCGGGAACTGCCGGGCGATGGCCGGTGCCGTGTTGCGGTAGTGCGCCCGCCAGTTGCCCGAGTTGGTGTACTGGTCGAGCCAGACGTAACGGTCGTCGGAGGCGCACAGCGCACGGAGGTACGCGAGGCGGGCGCCCAGGAAACCCCCGTGGGTCGCCGGCTCGGTGATGACGTGGACGTCGGTGCCCAGCGCCTCCATCAGCCGGCGTGTCTGCGGGTTGCAGCGGGCGTCGGTCACGCACAGGAACCGGTAACCCCTGCTCGCCGCGATCATGCTGAGTGCCACGCCCAGATTCCCGGACGAGGACTCGACCAGAACGGATCCCGGCGTGAGGATCCCGTCCCGTTCGGCGGCCTTCACCATTTCCAGCGCGGCCTTGACCTTGATCGAGCCCGCGAAGTTGAAGCCCTCGCACTTCAGGTACAGGGAGTGTCCGACGACCGGTCGCAGGTCGACGTACAGCTCTTCCTCGTTGAAGTCCGTGGGTGCGGAGATGACTGGCACTGCTTCCCCCTGGTTCACGCTTGCCATGTTGGTGCAATTGGCGTGTGGTAGTGACTTAGGTCTTCTTTCTCTGTTTTCTGTGTATATTTCGGGTACGTGAGGCACATACGTGCTGGTCGGGCGCGTGTGTGCGAACGGTGCGGGTGTTACGAGTGTTACGGCTGGTGCGGGTAGTGCGGGTGGTGTCGGTTCGGCCGGTCAGCCGTGGCGGCTCAGCTCGTTGAAGAAGCCGTCCACCACGTGCAGTTCACCGGCCCGGGTCACGGCCTCGTGGACATGGGCCCCCACCGCCAGGTCCAGGACGCCGAGGCCGAACGGCGAGAAGATCACCGGCCGGTCCGACGGCACGCCGGTCCTGCCGGAGAGCACGTCCTCCAGGGTTCCCGTCAGGAAGTCCCGGCCGCCGGTGAGCTTCTCGGCCAGGTGCGGCGAGGTGTCCGCCTTCAGGCAGTGCTCCACGTCGTCGACGAAGTTCGCCGCGCCGAGCAGGATCTCCGGCGCCAGGTCGCGCAGCGAGACGTGCAGCACCAGCGGGTCGTGGGCGAACCACTTCGGGTCGTGCACGTGCGGGGTGCCCGCGACCGTGGCGAAGACGACCAGGTCGCCCGCGCGGATCGCCTGCTCGGCGTCCTCGTGCACGGTGACCGGGGCGTCGGTGCCCGACCGCCGGAGGTAGTCCGTGAACCCGGCGGCGCTCTCGGCGATCAGGTCGTGCACCCCGATCTCCTCGAACGGCCAGCCCGTCGCCGCCAGGTACGTGTGGATGTACCGGGCGATCAGACCCGTACCGACGAAGACCACCCGGCCCGGCTTCCCGCGCCCCTCGCGGGCGTCCCCGAGCCGGTGGGCCGCCAGCGCCGCCGACGCGGCCGTCCTGGCGGCGCTGATCACCGACGCCTCCAGGCAGGCGAACGGATAGCCGGTGGCCGGGTCGTTGAGGATCAGCACGGCCGAGGCGCGGGGCAGACCGGACCTGATGTTGTCCGGGAAACTGGACACCCACTTCAGCCCGTCGACCCGGTGGCCGCCGCCGAGGGAGGCGGGCAGCGCGATGATGCGGGACGAGGGGCGGTCCGGGAAGCGCAGGAAGTACGACGGCGGGTTGACCGTCTCGCCCGCGCCGTGCAGCCGGTACACCGACTCCACCAGGTCCACGACCTCGCGCTCGCGGCCCGTCAGGACCTGCTGCACCTGGGCACCGGTGATCACGGCGAAGGACGGCGCTCCGTCGCTCGCGGGCGTCGCCGCCGGGTCGCCCTGCGGCTGCTGCGGGGGCTGCGGGTGCGCCGGGCTCATCGGGTGTTCCCTTCCAGGGTCGCGGAGACGTCGGAGAACCGCACCGGGTCGGCCAGGCCCACGAGGATCTCGCGATCCCCCTGGAAGGGCTCCCGGCTGTGCGCCGTACGGATGTTGTCGACGAGCAGGAGATCGCCCGCCTGCCACGGCTCGCGGCGGGTGTGGGCCGTGTAGACCTCGTTGATCGTCTCGACGACGTCCGGGCCGATCGGGTCGCCGTTGCCGTAGCGGGTGTTGAACGGCAGGCCGTCCTCCCCGTACACGTCGACCAGGTAGTCGCGGACCTCCTCCTCCAGGGTCCACTGGTTGAGGAACGCGACCTGGTTGAACCAGCAGCGGCGGCCCGTCACCGGGTGGCGGACCACGGCGCTGCGGCGCTGGCGGGTGTGCAGGGAGCCGTCGTCCTGCCAGGCGTACTCGATGGCGTGCACCCGGCAGTACGCCTCGATGGCGCCCCGGTCGTCCGTGCCGAACGCCTCCTCGAGGGTGGCGCCGATCTCGTCGTTGTAGCTGCGGGTGAGCAGCCAGCCCTCCCGCTCGAAGCGCTCCGTCAGCTCGGCGGGCAGCGCCGCGAGGACGGCCTCCGCGTCGGCGGTGCCCGTGACCCCGCCCCCGGTGGGCGCGGTGAGGCAGGCGAAGAGCATCAGGCCGGGAAACTCCAGCGTGTAGCTCAGCTCGTGGTGCATGCACATCTGCTGGTTGGCCGGCCAGGCGGTGGAGGAGTGCACGCCGTCGGCGTACGCCTCCCGCGGCGCGAACGCCTCCTTCTCCGCCATCAGGCCGTCGGCCACCCGCTGGAAGACGGCGCCGGTCTGCGCCCGGTCCCGCAGGCCGAGCCCGCGGACGAGCACCGCCCCGTGTTCGGCGACGACGGCGCGCAGCGCGTCCCGGTGCCGGGTGGTCCACTCCCGGGCGTCGCCGGCGGCGACGTCGAGGAGCGGTGGCCTGCCCTCGCTCAGGACGACGTCGTCGCGGAGCAGGGAAGTCGAGGACGACATGGTCGTGATGGTCCTTTCGGTAGTTCTGGTGATGCGGTCGGTGCGGGGGCGGCTCACGCGCTGGGCGCCTCGGCCGGCAGACCGGCCCCGGGCGGCGGGGCGGTGCCGGCCGGCGTGGCGGTCCGGTGTGGCGTGACGGGTGCGGTGGTGCCGCCGGTCGCGGCCGGGGCGGTGGTGCCCGCTGTCGTGACCGTCCCGGCCGGTGTTCCCGTGCCCGCCGTGCCGGTCCTGGTGTCGATCAGGTCGGCGAGGTCGGCGAGGACCGGGTGCTGGGTGACGTCCTTCGGGGACACCGCCCGGTCCAGGGCGATCGCCAGCTTCACCGCCGACAGCGAGGTGCCGCCGCGGTCGAAGAAGTGGTCCCGGCGGCCGACCCGGGCCTGCGGGACGCCCAGGACCTCGGCCCACGCGGCCGCCAGCCGCTCCTCGGTCGGCGTGCCCGGCGCGGGCGCGGGGGAGCCGTCGCCGGCGGCCTCCAGCTCCTCGGCCAGCGCGGTCAGCCGCTTGACGTCGATCTTGCCGTTCGCGGTGAGCGGCAGGTGCTCGCGCCAGTGGACGACCGTCGGCACCATGTACACGGGCAGCGACGCGGCCAGCGTCCGCCGCAGCACCTCGGCGTCCAGCGGCTTCCGCCCGCTGTAGAAGGCGACCAGGTGCTCGCCCCGGGCCACGACCACGGCGCCGTCGCGCACGCCCGCGACCCTGAGCAGCGCGTTCTCCACCTCACCCATCTCGATGCGGAAGCCGCGCACCTTCACCTGGGTGTCCTTGCGGCCCAGGAACTCCAGCTTGCCGTCGGGCCGCCAGCGCCCCTGGTCGCCGCTGCGGTACAGCCGCTCGCCCGGCCGGTACGGGTCGTCCCCGAAGGCGCGCCGGGTCCGCTCGGGGTCGTTGACGTAGCCCCGGCCGACACACACCCCGGAGAACACGATCTCGCCGGGGGCGCCCAGCGGCACCAGGCCCAGGTGCTCGTCGACGACGTACACGCGCACGTTGCGCACCGCGCGGCCGAGCGGCACCCGGTCCCCGTCCGGCGGCCGGCGCATCACCTCGTGGTTGGTGTCGTCCGAGGTCTCGGTCAGCCCGTAGGCGTTGGCCAGCGGAACGGCCGGGAACGCGGCGAACCAGCGCTCGGTCAGCTCCTTCTTCAGCGCCTCCCCGGTGACCGACACGCACCGCAGGTCGGGCAGCGCGCGCGGGTCGTGCTCCAGGTGGGTGAGGACGGCCTCCAGGTACGAGGGCACGGCCTGCAGCACGTTCACCCGGCCGGAGGCGATCCGGTCGACGTACCGGCCGACGTCGAGGATCACCTCCTGTTCCACCAGCAGCGTCCGCCCGCCGACCAGCAGCGCGGACACCAGCTGCCACAGCGAGATGTCGAAGCACTGGGGCGCGGTCTGGGCGACCACGGACCCCTCCTCGATGCCCAAGTCCTCGATCTTGGCGAGGAGGTGGTTGAGCATCCCGGCGTGCTCGCACATCGCCCCCTTCGGCTCTCCCGTGGAGCCGGAGGTGAAGTAGATGTACGCGAGCTGGTCCGCGGCGACGGCCACCCCCGGGTCGCTGTCGGCGTGGCCCTCCGCGTAGGCCGCGGTGACGAGGACGCGTCCCACACCGGGCAGCCTGTCCAGCGCCGCGTCGAGCGTGGTCGTGCTGCCCTCCTCGGTCACCACCAGCGCGCACTCCGCGCGGGACAGCGTCTTCGCGATGCGCCCGGCGGGGAAGTGCGGCTCGACGGGCAGGTAGACGCCGCCGGCCTTCAGCACGCCGAGCACGGCGGCCGTCCAGTCCAGGTTCCGCTCGGTCACCACGGCGACGACGCCCTCGCGCTCCAGGCCGCGCGCCAGCAGGGCCCGGGCGATCCGGTTGGCGCGGGAGTTGAGCTCCCGGTACGTCCACCGCTCCGCGCCGCACTCGGCGGCGACCGCGTCCGGGTGGGCCCGTACCCGCTCCTCGAACAGTTCGTGGACGCGCCGGTCCGGCAGCTCCCGGCGGGGTCCCGCGAGACCGTCGACCTGACGGCGGACCTCGTCGGCGGTGAGCAGGGACTGCCGCCCGTAGTCGGCGTCCGGGTCGAGGGCCAGCGAGGTCAGCGCGACGGCGTGGTAGCCGGCGATCCGGGCCGCGGCCTCCCCGCCGAGCACGTCGGTGCGGTACCGCACCCGCAGTCCGATGCGGTCGCCCTGCCGCAGCACGCCCACCCGCAGCACGACGCCCCCGTCGAGGGCGTCGTCGCCGCCGGTGGCGTCGAGCACGGTCTCGAACGGCGGCTCGGTCAGCCCGAGTTCCTCCCGCAGTCCGTCCAGGCCGTCCACGGAACAGTCCGCGTAAGCCCGTACGTCCGCCATGACCTGCCGTGCGTGCCGCAGCAGGTCGTGCCACGGGCCCGCGCCGGTGGTGAGCCGGCAGGGCAGCGGACGGCCGCCCGCGACGGCCACCCAGCCCGTGGTGATCTCCCGCTCACCGGACAGGACGGCCAGCACGCGCGCGTGCGCGGCGAGCAGCACGGAGTCCAGCGGCAGCGCCAGCGCCCGCACCGCCGCCAGGAACCCGTCGGGCAGCGCCACGTCGACCTCGCCCGTCCCGGCCGCCGGGGCCGGTGTCCAGCGGGGGACCGCCGTCCGCCCGCCGCCGGTCAGCACCCCGCGCCAGTACTCACGGGCGTCGTCGGCCCGCCGCTTCCTCGCGTTCGTCACATCCATCGGTCCGTTCCCCCGTTTCACCGTCGTCCCCGGTCCTCCGAGGCCGGGTTGCCGCCCCACCGCGCGCGCGGCGGTACTTGCTCGCCCTTCAGCAGGAAGGAGTCGGCGGCGAGCTCCGCCCCGTCGCCCATGGTCACGCCGTAGTGGACCAGCGAGCCGACCCCCAGGGTCACCCCGTCGCCGAGCCTGACGTGGTCCGACTTGAAGGTGCCGTCCTCCTGGGAATGCGCCTGCAGCCTGCTGCCGGCGTTGAGGGTGCAGTCGTCCCCGACCGTGGAGAGCGTCCGCTCGGTCAGGTAGGCGCCGTCGTCGAGGACCCGCTTGCCGAACCTCGCGCCCATCAGCCGCCAGGCCCAGACCTTGTACGGGGTGCCGTTCAGTATCTCCAGGTGCAGGTCGGGCACCTTCCACAGGCGCTCGATGTGCCAGAAGCGCTCGTCGTAGATGGAGAAGAGCTCCGGCTGGAGCGGGCGGAAGTGCAGGATGCAGCGCTCCACGAGCGCGAAGTACACGACGGTGAACACCAGGCCCAGCACCATGGAGGCGGTGACCACGGTGAGCTTCGCGGTGCCGGTCCAGTACAGGTCGACGGCCGCGAAGCCGAGCACCGTCAGCACGAAGCCGCAGAGCCACCTGAGGCACAGGTGCATCCCCATCGACTTCAGGTTGTATCGATTCTTCGCGCGCAGCCGGCGCTCGAACTCCGCGCCCTCGCGCAGGTGGTCGAAGCGGCTGTCGCGCTCGACCGACCGGGGGATCTCGAACGCCGGTGAGCCGAGCAGTCCGACCCCCTCACGGACCTCGCCGTCCAGGGGGACCAGCACCTTCGTCGCCAGCAGGCAGTTGTCGCCGGTCCGGCCCCCGGCCGGGTAGGCGATGGCGTTGCCGAGGAAGTTGTTCGCGCCGATCGAGGTCCGGGTGACCTTGAAGGACGTGGCCGAGTACTCCGCGTTCATGAGCGAGAGCCCGTCCGCGATCATCGTGCCGCTGCCGACCGAGGACAGGAACGGCGTCTCGTGCGCCAGCTCGGTACCGAAGTTGGAGCCGGTCTGTCGCACGCGGGACAGGTCGTACCCGAGGGCCTTCAGGTAGTACACGATGTAGGAGCTGTCGCCGAAGAGCCACTTGTAGAACCTGATGTTGGTCAGGCGGGTGATCGTGCGGTGCAGCCCGTAGTGGAAGCCGTACAGCGGATACACCTTGTCCGGCTCGATCATCCGGTTCAGCAGGCGTGGCACCGCGAGCACCGTGATCGCTCCGGTGACGGTGGCGAGCAGGAACAGCACCACGGACAGGACCAGCGCCTCGACGTAGAAGCGCAGCGAGCCGATGTCCCGGAACCGCGGGTTGACGAGCGCCTCCAGGCCGGGCGCCACCGCGAACAGCAGGTACAGCCCGCCGACGGCCAGCGGCACCCACAGCAGGAACACCTGGAGCAGCGAGGCGAGGGCGTAGCCGGACCGGCGGAACGTGCCGCACGGCGTCGGGGCCACCCGTACGTGGTCGATCGGGGTGCGTTCGGCCGGGGAACCGTGCCAGCTCTCCCGGGCCGGCACCGACTCGCCGGGGCGCAGCGCGGAGGAGTGGCCGAGCTGGGACCCGTCACCCATCGAGGTGTCGATGTCCAGCACGGTCCGCTCGCCCACGAACACGTCCCGCCCGAGGGTGACCGGGCCGGTGCGCAGGCGCCCGGCGTGGGCGTGGTAGCACTGCAGCAGCGAGTCCTTGCGGACGATCGTGCCCTCGCCGATCGTGAGCAGGTCCGCGGCGACGGGCACCGAACGGCTCAGGATCGTGACGTTCTTGCCGATGCGGGCGCCGAGCGCGCGCAGGTAGACCACGTACAGCGGGTTGCCGACGAGGAGCATCGCGGGGCTGGTGTGCAGCAGCGCCCGGACGGTCCAGAACCGCAGGTACGCCATGGACCAGACCGGGAACTCGGTCGGCCGGGCGCGGCCGATCAGCAGCCACTTGGCGGCGACCGGCAGCACGGTCAGGACGACGACGAGGGTCCCGCCGAAGAACGCCGCGCGCAGATAGACCTGGGTGGCCGACGGGCCGGCGGCCACCCATTCGTACCCTCGCGTCAGGGCGACCGCGCCGAACAGGCAGTACCCGACGAAGACGAGCAGCTGCAGTGTCCCGCACAGCGCGTGGCGGAACGAGCTGCCGGACGCCACCGGCTCGGCCTGCACGGGCGTCCGCTCGGGCCCCGGTTCGGGGGCCTCGGTCAGGGCGGCCGCCAGGGAGCGGACCGTCGGATGGCCGTAGACGTCCTTCATCGAGACCGACGGCAGATCGGACCGCTTCCGGATCTTCGCGCAGAAGTGGGCCAGCACCAGCGAGTTGGCGCCGAGATCGTCGAAGAAGTGGCTGTCGACCGGTACATGGTCGACGCGCACGACCGTGGCCAGCACCTCGGCGAGGACCCGTTCGGTGTCCGCGCGCGTGAGCGGCGCGGGCGTGTCCGTGGCGTCCGCGGGCGCGACCCGCGCGGCGGTGTCCGGGCGGGTGGCCGGGGTGTCGGTGTCCGCGCTCGGAACCTGCGCGGCCGGGAGGTCGGGCGGAGCGGCCGTCGTGGCCTCACCGCTGTTTCGCAGCACATGAACTCCTTGTGCGATGTTTCGTAGCGACGTGTGTTGGGTGTTCGGCGCCCGAGCCCGTCCGGATTGGTTCGGATTGAGGCAATCGTGACGAGGCCCGTCCGTGACGCGGCAGGCTGGGGCACCGGCCGTCCGCTTCCGTGTCCGCCGCCCGTTCCCGGGCATGCGGCCGCGCCCCTTCGTCCGGTTCATGGCGTGTGCCGGTACCCGGGGCATCCGCAGGTTCTGTCAGGGGCTGTGACAGGTCATGCCGCACCGGGCAGGCAATGCCTGACACGGACGGCGACATGCGGGGTGGGACAGGAAAGAGAAGCGCGTGGTGCGAGTGAAAGCATGGATATCTCCGGGGCGGTTCATCGTTGGAATACGCCCGGGGGTGAGCGGCGTGGCGCGTAGTGACATGTCGAGCGCGATTGTCCAGTCGGCGTGTGGAAAAGTGGAACCGGACAGCCGTGTGGGTCGGCGCGGAGCGAGACGGGGGTGATCCGCCCGGTGTTCCGGCGGGTCACGGGCAACGCTGCAGCTCGGACACTTGGTCAGGTATCCTCACGATCCCCCGTGGTGCGGCGCCCCTCCCCCCTGGCGGGTGTCCGCAGTGGAATGCAATTCGGATTCTTTCGGTCTAATAGTGAACAGGTCAAGGGAGTTCGGGCAATTGACGCTTTCCTGTGCCACTTCCGATCTTCTCCGAGGTCTTCGGCGCAGCCCCCGCATGTGCTTCAACGGGGAACTTCCCCTTCGGCAGGAACAAGCGTCATCGGCCGTTCCGCTTGGCGGCCCACCCTTTTCGGCCAGCGCGGTCATGACAGAATCGAATTCAATTAATCGCCGCCGGTTTCCCGTGGGTTGCCTTTGTATTTCTGCCGTACGGCGCGACCCGTGGGAAGCGAGCGGTCCGCCACCGGGACGCGGGCACGGCCGGCCTCCGCTTGACCGTGGCGTCGGCGCCGGTCACGGGGGAACCGGCGCGGGACGGATGCGTCACCCGTACCGTCGGGCGCTCCCGCGACAGGTGGCCGACGCCCACGCCACCCGTACCGCCGGACGCTGCGGCATCCGTACCGGACGGCCACGTCACCCGTACCGCCCGGCGCCGCGGTGCCCGTACCGGAACAGGCCCGGCAATCCGCACCCGCGGAAGGTCCGGCAGCCGTACCGCGAGGTGAGTGCCGCCCGTCGCGGCGGATACCGTAAGAGGCGTGCAGCCAGCAAGAAAGTTCTCCGAGAGCCCCTCCGGCCGTCTCCACCGGGCCCGCGCCCTCTACCGGAACGTCTCCAAGCGCAGGACCGCCTGGCTGCTGCTCAAGGACACGGTGAACTCGTGCATCGAGTACCGCATCCTCGGCCTCGCCGCGGAGGCGGCGTTCTTCACGCTGATGTCCGTGCCGCCGCTGCTCGTCAGCATGATCGGCCTGCTCTACTACGTGGACGGCTGGACCGGCGCCGACACCATCTCCGGCCTGGAGAACAACCTCATCGAGGCATCCCGCACGGTGCTGTCCGACCGCGGCGTGCAGGAGATCGCCCAGCCGATCCTGGACGACGTCACGAAGAGCGGCAGACCCGACGTCATCTCCGTCGGCTTCCTCTTCGCGGTCTGGTCGGGCTCCCGCGCGGTGAACGTCTTCATCGACACGATCACCGTGATGTACGGCCTCGACGGCGTCCGCGGCATCGTCAAGACCCGCCTTCTGGCCTTCCTCCTCTTCATCGTGGCGCTGCTGATCGGCTCGGTGGCGCTGCCCCTGATGGTCGTGGGCCCGGACGCGGTGGTGAGCGTCGTGCCGTGGTCGGCGACCCTCGTGCAGGTCCTGTACTGGCCGGTCGTGATCGTCCTGTCGATCGTCTTCCTGACGACGCTGTACCACGTGTCCGTGCCCGTGCGCTCGCCCTGGGTGGAGGACGTCCCGGGCGCCCTGGTGGCCCTCGGCATGTGGGTGCTCGGCAGCTTCCTGCTGCGCATCTACATCACCAGCACCATCGAGGGGGCGACGATCTACGGCTCGCTCGGCGCGGCCGTCGCCGTCCTGCTGTGGATCGGGGTGTCCGCCTTCGCGGTGCTGGTCGGCGCCGCCGTCAACGCGGCCATCGACCGGGTCTGGCCGGCCGCCGCGACCGCCGCCGCCCGCGCCGCCAACGAGCGCCTGCGGGAGGAGATCGCCGCCGAGTACATCGCCCGCGCCGCGGCCGCCCGCGCCGCCGACCCCGGCGACGCCGACGACCCCGACGACCCGGACATGCCCTCGGAGTTCCCCGAGCGCTGGTCCCGCTTCCTCCCGCCCGAGGACGTCACCGCACGCCTGCGCACCCACGCGAAGACGTCGCCCAAGCAGGGGGGCGAGGGACCGGCGGACGAGTGAGGCGGCACCTGCCACCGCCCGGCAGACCGCGACACCGCGGCGTCCCGCCGCCCGCGGGATCCGGCCCTCGCCGCCCGCGGGATCCGGCCCTCGCCGCCCGCCGAGAGCCGTACGGGCCGCCCGCCAGAGCCGTACGGGCCGCCGCCCGCCGCACGGGAATGCCGTCTTGCCCCGCCGGGGCGCCGGTCGAGGGGGCGGCCGGGGGATGGCCCATGCCGTCTCGTGACGCACCGCACGCCGTCGCCGCACCGTACGGAGACCCGCCCGCCTCGCCCGGTCGCCCCCGTCCACGGCTCACCGCCCACGTGCCCGGCGTGCTCCCCGTCGTCCCTGTCAGGGGACCGGCCGACGGCCGGGCCGCGCGGGCGGACCTCGGCGGACGGCCCGAATCCGGGCGTGCGTGTCCATGGGACGGCGGCCCGGGCCGCCGGAGTACCGCGACGGCGTCGCGTAGCCTGGCAGCCGTGTACGAGGAGTGGGCGTCCCGGCAGGCGGGCGCGGTGGTGTGGACGAAGACCCCCGGCGGGCCGTCGGCGCCCGGTGCCCACCTGGTGCTGCCCGACGGCTGCATGGATCTGCTGTGGCACGAGGGCCGGCTGTTCGTCGCGGGCCCCGACACCCGCGCGCACGCCCCCGGCGAGGCGTCCGGGAGCTGGGCCGGCATCCGCTTCTTCCCGGGCACCGCGCCCGCGCTGCTCGGCGTCCCCGCGCACGTACTGCGCGATCAGCGCGTCGGCCTCGCCGACCTCTGGCCCGCCGCGGAGGTGCGGCGCCTCACCGCGCGCGTGAACGCCGCGGCCACCCCGGCCCTCGGACTGGAGGAGCTCGCCCTGCGCCGGGCGGCCGCCCGCGACGCCCCCGACCCGCTCCTGCGCGGGATCGTGGCCGCGCTCGACGCGGGCCGCCCGGTCGCCGCGACCGCCGACGAACTCGGCATCGGCGCCCGCCGGCTGCACCGCCGCTCACTCGTCGCGTTCGGGTACGGCCCCAAGACGCTGGCCCGCATCCTCCGGTTCCGGCGGGCGCTCGCCCTGGCCCGCGCCGGGGTGCCCCTCGCCGAGACGGCGCACCGCACCGGTTTCGCGGACCAGGCCCATCTCGCGCGCGACGTACGCGCGCTGGCCGGGCTGCCGCTCCGGGACCTGCTCGCCGGCTAGCCCTCGCGCCCTTTCGTTCCTTCCGGGACCGACCGGGCGAACAGGTCCACGCCGTTGCCGTCCGGGTCCAGCACGACCGCGTACCGCTGCCCCCACACCGCGTCCCACGGCTTCAGCTCACCGCGGTACCCGGCGCCCACCAGGTCCGCGTACACCGCGTCCACCTCCGCCGGGTCCCCGCACAGCAGCGCTAGCGAGGTCCGGCCCCCGGACCGCGGCCGCCACGCGGGGTGGAAGGAGCGCACCGTCTCCTCGGTGTCGAGCAACAGCCGCACACCTCCCGGCAGCACGGCCTCCGCATGGGGCGCACTCTCGGAACCCTCGGGGAAGGCGAACCCGAGGCGGCGGTAGAAGGCGACCGAGGCGGCCATGTCGGAGACGACCATGCCGATCGCGTCGAATCGTGGAGTCATGCGTGCCAGCGTAGGAACGGCGCCGGACGGCGGTCTTGAAGGAATCGGACACCGGTCAGGGGGCGCGCCCGAAGGGGCGCGGGGAACTGCGCGACCAGCCACATCGAACCCGCAGACGAAGCACCCCGCGAACGACTCACCCCGCGGAGGAACGGCGCCGGACGGCGGTCTTGAAGGAATCGGACACCGGTCAGGGGGCGCGCCCGAAGGGGCGCGGGGAACTGCGCGACCAGCCACAACGAACCCGCAGACGAAGCACCCCGCGAACGACTCACCCCGCGGAGCGCCCCCGCCGCGCCGTGCTGGCCCGCGGCACCAGCCGCGTGGACAGCTCCGTACGCGTCCCCTCCGGGCGCTCGCCCGCCATCATCCGCACCAGCAGCCGCAGCGACGCCGCGGCCATCTCCGACAGCGGCTGCCGCACCGTCGTGAGTGGGGGAGCGGCCCAGCGGGCCTCGGGCAGGTCGTCGAAGCCGACCACGCTCACGTCGTCCGGCACCCGCAGCCCCCGCTCGGCCAGCGCCCGGTACACCCCGAGCGCCATCGTGTCCGAGCAGACGAAGACGGCGGTGGGCGGCTCGGGCAGGGCGAGGAGTTCCACCGTGCGGCGGTACGCGGTGGTCTCGTCGAAGTCGCCGTGGCGGACGTACTCGGGGCGGTGCCGGATCCCGGCGGAGGCGAGCGCCGAGCGGTACCCCGCGACCCGCGCGCCGCCGCACATGCTGCGCCGGAGCCCGGCGACGCACGCGATCCGCTCGTGCCCCAGCCCCAGCAGGTGCTCGGTGGCCGTGACCCCGCCCTGCCAGTTCGCGGCGCCCACCGACACCACGCCCGGCGGCGGCTCCACCACGGGGTCGATCAGCACGTAGGGGATGCGGCGCCGGTCCAGCCAGGCGTACTGGGCGGGGGTCAGCTCGGTGAGGTTGAACAGCACCCCGGACGACCCGCGCGCGGTGAGCTTGTCCATCCAGCCGCGCTCGGGGCGTCCGCCCCGGGGCCGGGCCAGCCCGGGGGAGACGACCACCTCCAGGCCGGCGTCGTGCGCCGCCTCCTCCACCCCGCGCAGGACCGCCCCCGACCAGGAGCTCTCCAGCGAGTGCACGACCAGGTCGATCAGCCCGGGCGCCCGCGCCGTCTCGACCCGGGGCCGGCGGACGTAGCCGAGCCGCTGGAGCGCCTCGGTCACCCGCTGCCGGGTCTCGGGCGCCACATCCTGGCGCCCGTTGACCACCTTGGAGGCGGTCGGTACGGACACCCCCGCCTCACGCGCCACCACGGCCAGCGTCGGCCCGGCCGTCGTGCCGCCGGCTCCGGTGCCGTCGGCTCCCGCGCGGACGGCGGCACCGCCCGGGCGGGACGCCCCGCTCCCGCGCGGCACACCCTGCGCGGGCGGCGCGCCACCCGCACGGGCCGCGTGACCGGTACGCACCGTGCCGCCGCTCCCGGAACGGACCATCGAAGACCACCTCTCCGGCCCGCCGCGGGGCCTGGATAGAAAGCGCTTCCTACCCTAGGTGGGCCATCGGGCGGCGGGAAGACGTCGGGAAGCGGCCCGCGGCCGGTGCGATGCTCGGAACGGAACGACTGTTCACGGGCGCGAGGAGCTGGTGGGCGATGACGGAGACGAGGGCGGACCGGACCGGGCCCGTGGTCAGGACACCGTACGGGGACGTACGCGGCAGGTACGAGGACGGCGTCGCGGTCTTCCGCGGCGTCCCCTACGCGGCGCCGCCCTTCGGCCCCCGCAGGTTCCGGCCGCCCGTGCCGCCCGAGCCCTGGCAGGGGGTGCGGGACGCGGGCGCGTTCGGCCCGACGCCGCCGAAACCGCCGTACTCGGAGGTGTACGCCCGGCTCCTGTACGACCCGGTGGTGCCGGGCGACGACTGCCTCAACCTGAACGTGTGGACGCCCGAGCCGGGCCGGGGCGCCCGGCTGCCGGTGATGGTGTGGATCCACGGCGGAGCGCTCACCCGCGGCTCCTCGGCCGTGCCGGTGTACGACGGCCGCGCCTTCGCCCGCGACGGGATCGTGCTCGTCTCGGTCAACTACCGCCTCGGCGTGGAGGGCTTCGGGCTCTTCCCCGACGCCCCGCCCAACGCGGGCCTGCGCGACCAGCTGGCCGCGCTCGCGTGGGTGCGCGAGGCGGTCGCGGAGTTCGGCGGCGACCCGGACCGGGTGACCGTCTTCGGGCAGTCCGCGGGCGCCATGAGCGTCGGCGCGCTGCTGGCGGCCCCGCAGGCCCGGGGGCTCTTCCGGCGGGCCGTGCTGCAGAGCGGGCCGCCGCAGGCCACCGACCGGGACAAGGTGCGGCGCATGGTGCGCCGGATGGCGGCCCGGCTCCGAGTCCCGGCGACCGCCGCCGCCTTCGCGGACGTCGGCCGGGACGCCCTGGCCGCGGCGCAGGCCGAGGTCGGCAGACGCAGCAGCCCGGTGCTCGGCGGCCCCGCCTTCGGCATCGTGGTCGACGGCGACGTGGTGCCGCGCGACCCGCTGGAGGCGCTGCTGGAGGGTGCCCCGAACACCCCGGATGCCCAGGACACCCAGGACGTTCCGAACGCCGCGAACGGCGGCGGCCCCGCCCGCGACGTCGACCTGCTCCTCGGCTGGACCAGCGAGGAGCACCGGCTGTGGCTGGCCCCCAGCGGACTGGTGGACCACCTCGACCGGCTGGGCGCGGTCGCCCTCGCCGCGGCCCGCGCCCGCTGCCGCTGCGGCCATGAGGTCCTCCGCGGCTACCGCGAGCTCCACCCGGACGCGAGCCCCGCCGAACTCGTCGGCCGGCTGGTCACCGACCACCTGTTGCGCGTCCCGCTGCTCCGCCTCGCCGACGCGCGCGTGGGCCGCGCCGCCCCCACCTACGTCTACGAGTTCGCCTGGCCGTCCCGCGTGCCCGGCCTCGGCGCCTGCCACGCCCTGGAGCTGGGCTTCGTCTTCGACACCGGGGACACCCCGGCGTCGGTGTCGCTCGCCGGCGAGGGGGCCCCGCACGAGCTCGCGAAGGTCATGCACGCGGCGTGGGTGCGGTTCGCGGAGACCGGTGACCCGGGCTGGCCGGCCTGGGACGCCACCCACCCGGTACGGATCTTCGACGACCCGGCCGCCGGGCCGCCCGGGAACGTCCACGGCCCGTACGACCGCGAACTCGCGCTCTGGGAGGCCGAGGCGCGCAGGGCGGCGCGGTCCGTCCCGGCCGGGGCCCTCGTCCCGGACGGGCCGGGCGGTGCACCGCGGTCACCGGACCCCCGTACACCCGTTCGGCTCAGGCGGGGCCCGGCACCGCTGTCGGCCGTACGGCGCCTCCGCCGCCCCGGCACCGGTGATGTCCGCCGTCCATGATCAGGACCGCAGAACCCCGGCGATCTCCGCTACCGCCGCCGGCCCCACCCGGCAGCACCCGCCGACCAGCCGGGCCCCGGCCCGCACCCACCCCGCCACCCGCTCGGCGGTGAAGGTGGCGGGGCCGGTCCACGCGCGCGCGTCCGCGTCCCAGCTCTCACCGCTGTTGGGGTAGACCACGACCGGCCTGCCTGTCACCCGCGCCGCCGTCGCGACCGCGGCGTCCACGTCGCGCGGGTCGCAGCAGTTCACGCCCACCGCGATCACCTCGTCCGCGTCGGCGGCCAGGGCGAAGGCCTCCTCCAGCGGCTGTCCCGCGCGCGTGCGGTCGCCGGAGACCGTGTACGACAGCCACGCGGGCACACCGAGTCCACGCACCGCCCGGAGCAGCGCCTCGGCCTCGACGGCGTCCGGCACGGTCTCCAGCGCGAGGACGTCGGGCCCGGCAGCGGCCAGCACCTCGAGACGCGGCCGGTGGAACCGCTCCAGCTCGGCCACGGTGAGCCCGTAGCGCCCCCGGTACTCGGACCCGTCGGCGAGCATCGCCCCGTACGGCCCGACGGACGTGGCCACCCACAGCGGCCGCCGCCCGCCACCGGCCCGCCGGGCCGCCTCACGCGCCACCCCGACACTCAGCCCCAGCAGCCCGGCCACCTCCTCCCGCCCGATCCCGCGCCGGGCGAATCCCTCGAACGTCGCCTGGTAGCTCGCGGTGATCGCCACGTCCGCACCCGCCTCGAAGTACGCGAGGTGGGCCGCGGTCACGGCCTCCGGCCGGTCGGCGAGGAGGCGGGCCGACCAGAGTTCGTCGCTCAGGTCGTGCCCCGCGGCCTCCAGCTGGTTGGACATGCCGCCGTCGAGGACGAGGGGGCGGCGGGCGAGGGTGTCGGCGAGGGACGGAGGGGTGGCACCGGTCATGCCGCGACGCTAGCCCATGCGCTCAGCGGTCGGCCGGGCGTCGGGGCCCCGCCGATCGGTCCTCCGGGCACAGCGGGGGCATGCACACGGAGGGAAACCCCGATCGAGGGCTGGGGCGTCGGCGGGCGGCAGGATGGTGGTGCGGACGGGCGTGCGTTCCAGCGTCCGAGGGTTGACGCGGTAGATCGCGACGGTCAGGCCGGGGTGCCAGAGGAACCGGTCACTGCTGGTAGCTGTCATGTGACACATGATCGGGTTCGCCGACCCTGCTGCGCGGCGGCGAGAGCGGCGTCATTCCGGCGGCGTAAAGGGCGTCATTTCGGTGTCATTCGCAGAGGTACGCGGGTAACTTCCCCACATGACCACGCCGAACAGCACACTCCGGGCCGTCCGCCTCGGCCTCTTGATGAGTCAGGACGACCTCGCCCATGCAGTCCGTGAGGCGGGACGGCGTGCGGGCCAGCCCAACGGGGCCAACAAGCGGCTCGTGCAACGCTGGGAGAGCGGTGAGACGGCCGCGCCCCGGCCGGTGTACGCCCGTGCCCTGGAGAGCGTGACGGGGCTGCCGATCGAATCTCTAGGTTTCGCGGCGCCGGTGCCCCAGGTGCGGGTGAGGGACGACGGCCACGGCGGCCACGATGTGACGGACAGCCCGGTGGGCGTACCAGTGGCCGGTGGTCGGCCCACGGCCCAGGCCGCCCCGAAAGGCAACCACTCCGGGGTCTGGCTGAGCAGGTACGAGTACTTCAGCTCCGGACGGGACGCGGCCTTCACCGGCAAGCACTATGTGGTGCTGCTCCAGCACGGCAACCGGCTCACCGGCCGCAGCCTGCCACATGGTTCGCTCGTCCCCGACAGTCCGTTGACGTTGGACCTTCAGGTGGAGGGCAGCATCGTGACCGGGACATGGACCGAGCAGACCGCGGCCGAGGGCTACTACCGTGGTGCGCGGTACTTCGGCGCGTTGCAGATGCTGATCGAGCCGACCGGGCGGCGAATGGCCGGGAAGTGGGTCGGTTTCGGTAAGGAGTTCGACGTGAACACCGGGCCGTGGGAGCTGACGTTCATGAATGCCGATACAGGCAAGGCCACTCTCGCTGCCTACGACAAGGCGCCGGAATGACGGAGTGCGGGCGCCGCTGAGCCCGTACCGGCGCGCGAGGGCTCGGCATCGCGCACGGTCTGGACGGGGCGTGAACCCGGTGTACTTGAACATATGCCTCCGGCATGTGAACGCCCTTTCGTTGTCCGTGGAAGCCGCAACAATCCCGGTTATGAGCGAACAGGTGCCTTCACCCGCCCCGGGCCCGACCTCTGATCACCCAGAGCGCACGGCCAACGACCCCACTATCACCAACCAGGCGCGAGCTCCTCGCCGGGAAGCGCGCCGCCTGGTCGAGGACAGACTGCACTTCACGAACGAGGACGAGCATCGCGTCTACCAAGCGCTCAAGCGGTGGCAGGCCGCCCTGCCGGACAACGAGACGATAGGGATCATGCCGCTGGGAGGGATGCGGGTGCGGGGAAACACCTTTGAGCCCGACTTCCTGGTCACGTATCGCGGACGCGCCGCCGTCATCGAGGTCGACGGCTCGCACCACAAGGGACGTGCCGCTGCCGACCACAGCCGCGACCGACTGTTGGTGCACGCCGGGGTGGTGTTCGTCGAGCGTCTGGTGGTGGAGGATGCTACGGAACCAGCCGAAATCGCAAAATTCGTGTCCGATTTCTTGGCGAGGCTGAAGCGGTAGGCAGGGCGATGCGCGGCCGGTGCTGTCCGGCTGGCTGTTCCCATCGCGTCACGCGCGACCCGTTGACCTCGTCGTAACACGCCTCTACCTTTTCCGCGTTCGGAGCGACAGAACCTGTACGAGATGTCGAACGCTTCTGTTCCCTTCCCTTGGACAGCGGAAGAAGGCGGGAGAAGTGACCGAGATGAGACGCGCATACGCGATCCTCCTCGCCGTCTGCCTGGCGGTGTCCGGAGCGCTCGTCACCGCCGGTACCGCCCGGGCGGCGCCGCAGACGATCACCAACGGGACGCAGTTCACCGACACCAGCGGCAACCCCGTGCACGCCCACGGCGGCGGGGTGCTCAAGGTCGGCTCGTACTACTACTGGTTCGGCGAGCACCGCAACACGGACAACACCTTCCGGGCGGTGAGCGCCTACCGCTCCACCGACCTGAAGAACTGGGAGTTCCGCAACCACGTCCTCACCCAGTCCTCCGACGCGGAGCTCGCCGTCGCCAACATCGAGCGCCCGAAGGTCATGTACAACGCGGCCACCGGGAAGTTCGTGATGTGGATGCACAAGGAGAACGGTGTCGACTACGGCGAGGCGCGCGCCGCCGTCGCCGTGTCCGACACCGTGGACGGGAACTACAGCTGGCGGGGCAGCTTCCGGCCGCTCGGGCAGCACATGTCCCGCGACATCACCGTCTTCACCGACACCGACGGCACCGGGTACATGGTGTCCGCCGCCCGGGAGAACTACGACCTGCACATCTACCGGCTGACCGCCGACTACACGGGCGTCGCGGCCCTGGTCGCGAACCCCTGGCCGGGCGGCCACCGCGAGGCACCCGCCCTGTTCAAGCGGAACGGCGTGTACTTCATGCTGACGTCCGGTGCCACGGGCTGGAGCCCCAACCAGCAGCAGTACGCCACCGCCACCAGCCTCGCCGGTCCCTGGTCGGCCATGCGGAACGTGGGCGACGCCACCGCGTTCGGCTCGCAGACCGCGTATGTGCTGCCCGTGCAGGGAAGTTCGGGGACCTCCTACCTCTACCTCGGCGACCGGTGGGGCAACTCCTTCGGCGGGCGCGTCAACGACTCCCGGTACGTGTGGCTGCCGCTGACCTTCCCCACCTCCACCACGCTGTCCATGTCCTGGACGCCGGAGCTCACCGTCGACGCCGCCGCCGGGACGGTGACCGGGACGAGTGCCACGTACCACACGCTCGTCGCCCGGCACTCCTCCCGGTGCGCCGACGTCACCAGCCAGTCGCAGTGGGCGGGTGCCCAGGTCAAGCAGTACGACTGCAACGGCGGCGGCAACCAGAGGTTCTGGTTCAGGTCCGTCGGCGGCGGCCACCACCAGCTCGTGGCCCGGCACAGCTCCCTGTGTCTGCGGGAGAACGCCGCCGACGTCACCCAGGAGAACTGCGACGCCTCCGCCGCCGCCCAGCAGTGGACGGTGACCAGCACGGGCGGTTACGTGACCGTCCGGTCCCGGGCCACGGGCGAGTGCCTGGACGTGAACGGCGGGTCGACCGCCGACTCCGCCGCGATCATCACGTATGCGTGCAACGGGGCCACGAACCAGCAGTGGACGCGGGGCGGTTGAGGAAGCGGGGCCGAGGTGCGGCCCCATGAGCCCTTGGGGCGTCCCGCCGGAACCGGGGTGCCCCAGGCCCGTCACCGGCACGCCACGGACGGGCCGCGACACTTCGGTCGGCACCGCAACGACACGCCGCTAGCGTGGGCCGCATGACCGCGACGGCACCCACCGACTTCCACCGGCTCCATCAGGGGACCGCACCGCTGCTGCTGCCCAATGCCTGGGACCACGCCTCGGCGGTGGCCCTCGCCGCCGAGGGCTTTCCCGCGATCGGGACGACGAGTCTCGGCGCCGCCGCCGCGGCCGGGCTGCCCGACGGCGCGGCGGCGACGCGCGAGCCGACGCTCCGGCTGGCGCTCGCGCTCGGCTCGGAGCCGTTCCTGCTGTCCGTCGACGCGGAGGGCGGCTTCAGCGACGACCCGGACGAGGTGGGGGAGTTCGCGCGGGAGCTGCACGCCGCCGGGGCCGTCGGCATCAACCTGGAGGACGGGCTCGGCGACACCGCGCTGCACGCCGCGAAGATCGCCGCGGTGAAGGCGGCCGCGCCCGGTCTCTTCGTCAACGCCCGTACCGACACCTACTGGCTGGGAGACGGCGAGGGGACCAGGGCGCGCCTCGACGCCTACCGGCAGGCGGGTGCGGACGGCGTGTTCGTGCCGGGGCTGGCCGACCCGGACGCCATCACCTCCCTCGTGAACGCCCTCGACGTACCACTGAACATCCTGTACTCACCCGCGGGACTCACCGTCGCCCACCTCGGTGACCTGGGCGTACGGCGCGTCAGTCTCGGCTCGCTGCTGTACCGGCGGGCGCTGGGCGCGGCCGTGGAGGCGGCCGTCGGCATCCGGGCCGGCGGCCCGCCGCAGGGGCGTACGCCGACGTATGGCGAGGTCTCGTCGTACGCCCGTACGAGCGGTCGGCGGGTGGCGAACGGCACATAGGTGAGGAAGCCGTGAGTACATGGGCGATCAGCCGCGTTCGAGCCGTGCACAGCTCATCCATAGGTCGTACAACGTTCACCTTCTGCCTGGATTCTCCTCACGCGGCGCAACCGGCGCCGCGACGAGCGGCGGTTTCAAGCCGGTGGATCCAACAGGAGGCGCAGCATGGGGCACGGACACGGGCATCATCACGGACACGACCACGACCACGACCACGACCACGGTCACGGTCACACGCACGACACGACGCCCCTGCCGGCCGCCTTCGACACCTCCGTGCCCGACGAGGCGCTCAGCCCCGAGCAGGCGTCCCGCCGCTCGCTGCTCCGCCGCGCCGGCCTGCTCGGCGCGGGCCTGGCCGCCGGCAGCGTCATCGGCGGGGTCGGCGGCGCCGCCCCGGCGTACGCCCACGGCAGCGGCAGCCGCAAGAAGAGGGACGGTTTCCTGTGGCTGGCCGGCGACCACCACATCCACACCCAGTACAGCAGCGACGGCAAGTACCGCGTCGTCGACCAGGTCCGCCAGGGCGCCAAGCACGGCATGGACTGGCTGGTCATCACCGACCACGGCAGCACCACCCACGCCAGGATCGGTGTGGAGAAGGTCAACCCGGACATCAAGGAGGCCCGGGACGCCTACCAGGACACCCTCGTCTTCCAGGGCCTGGAGTGGAACATCCCGGCCGCCGAGCACGGCACCGTCTTCGTGCACCCGGGCAGGAACGAGGTCTCCGTCCTCAAGCAGTTCGAGACCGGCTACGACGGCAGCGTCAAGGGCGCCAGCTCCTCCACCCCGGCCAACGAGGCCCTCGCCATCGCGGGCCTGAACTTCCTCGCCGAGCAGGTGAAGCGGCGCAAGGTCAAGGACGCGCTGATGCTCGCCAACCACCCGGCGCGCAAGGGCATCGACTCCCCGCACGAGATCCGCGCCTGGCGCGACGCGACCTCCGACCGGCACCGCATCGCCGTCGGCTTCGAGGGCGCCCCCGGCCACCAGGCCGGCGGTCTGCCCGGCCCGATCGGCCCCGCCGGGGCCCGCGGCATCTACGACGGCAGCCCCAGCGCCAACTCCTTCGCCGCCTACCCGCTGGAGAGCTACCGCACCTGGGGCGGCTTCGACTGGATGACCGCCACCGTCGGCGGGCTGTGGGACAGCCTGCTCGCCGAGGGCAAGCCCTGGTGGATCACCGCCAACTCGGACTCCCACCAGGTGTACGCCGACACCGCCAAGCGCGGCGGCGGCGACTTCAACGCCAACGGCAGGTACGACGACCCGGTCTACGGCGGTCAGCTGGACCTCGCGCAGAACGACTACTGGCCCGGCTACTACAGCCGCACCCACGTCGGCGCCGAGGGCTTCACCTACGCCGACGTCATGGACGGCATCCGGGCCGGCCGCATCTGGGTCGACCACGGCCAGCTCATCGACGGCCTCGACGTCCGGGTCTCCGGCGGCAGCCGCTGGGCCACCCTCGGCGGCGCCCTGCACGTCCGCAAGGGCACCCGGGTCACCCTCACGGTGGACATCGCCCTCGCGGGCGGCCCCAACTGGGCGGGCTTCCTGCCGAAGCTGGCGCGCGTCGACGTCATCCAGGGCGACGTGACCGGCGAGGTCGAGGACAAGGACACGTTCACCGCGCCGACGGCCAAGGTCGTGAAGACGTACGAGATCGACAAGGCCGCCGGCACGGTCAGGCTCACCTACGACCTCGGCCGCGTCGACCGCCCGGTCTACGTCCGCCTGCGCGGCAGCGACGGCAAGCGGCTGGCCGTCGGCCCGAACGGCGCGGCCGTCGACCCGGCGGGCCCGGCCATCGACGTGATCGGTGACGCGGACCCGTGGGAGGACCTGTGGTTCTACTCCAACCCGGTCTGGGTGCTGCCCTCGTGACGCCGTACGCCCTCACGGTCGACACGGACGTCACGGACCTGCTGGAGGCCGACCACCTGCTCAGGACGCTGGCGTCCGGACTCGGCCTCACCGGGGGCGGGGACGGGGACGTGTTCGGCTGCACGCACCTGGTGCGGGACGACCGGCCGCGGGTCGTGCTCTCCTTCGCCTGGCCGGCCCAGGAGGCGCGGGACGCCGCCCGCGCGCGGCTCACGGCCGACGGGCACGAGGTTACGGACGGCGTCCCGGACGAGGCGGGCCGCGCCGTGCTGTACCCCGGCGCGGCGTCCCTCACCGGCACCGTCACGGTCGCGGACCTGCTGGCACGCACCGCGATCGACCGGGTGACCGTCCTCGGCGCCCAGGAGCCGCCCGCCGCGGACACCGCGCTGGTGACCCGGGAGCACGTGCGGCCGCAGTGGCAGGACGGCGAGCTGGTGCTCGCCGCGATGCCCGCGCTGGGCGGCACCCTGGTGCCCTTCGAGCACCCGGACCCGACGCCCTGCTGCGCGGACCACTGAGGGCCGGGCCCCGGGTGCCGCACCGTCCGGCGCGGCACCCGGGGCCTCCCGCCTGTGCCGTTCAGTCCCCGGCCGCCGAGAACACGAACGAGAACTCGGCGGGCCGCGCCCGCAGGTGGTATTGCGGCAGCGCGCCCGGGCCGCAGGACTGCGAGCCGATGCCCATCTGGCCGTGGTCGAGGTTGACCCAGACGAGGTCGCCCGGGCGCAGGTCCGTCAGGTGGTCCGCCGCGTCCAGCTGCTCGGTGGTCCACCGCCGGGCGGTCAGCCAGAACTCCGGCTCGCCCTCGATCCGCAGGCCCCCGAGCTCGGCCCGGCGCACGTCGGCGCGGGCGCCGTTCTCCTGCGGACGCACGTACGGGGTCTGCAGCTCGTCCACCGTGG
Source organism: Streptomyces ruber (assembly GCF_014648075.1). Taxonomy (GTDB): domain Bacteria; phylum Actinomycetota; class Actinomycetes; order Streptomycetales; family Streptomycetaceae; genus Streptomyces; species Streptomyces ruber. Next base: position 466,400 of record NZ_BMQK01000002.1, read on the forward strand.
CGCGCCACGCGCCCAGCATCGAGGCCGCCCGGGTGTCCGGGTACGCCTCGCCGGGGCCGCCGCCGAACCAGCGCACCACGTCGGCGGCGGGCAGCCCGAAACGGATGCCGAGCCTCGGCAGCGGCACCGTCCAGTCGCCCTCGGGCGTCACGGACACGGTCAGCCTCAGTGCGCTGCCGTCCGACGTCCACCGGTACACCGTGCCGAGGCCCAGCTCCCGCCCCGCGGGCGCCACCCGGGTCCGTACCGTGAGCGCGTCCTCGCCCGCCTCCACCGCGTCCGTCCGGTGCCGCATCCGGTGCAGGCCGAGCGTCCGCCACAGCGGACCGAGCCGCGGGTCGTCCTGCCAGGGCGCGCCGGCGTCGTTGTCGGTGGGCGCCCGCCACACGTCGAGCCGGAGCCCGGTCACCTCGACCCCGCCGATCGTGCGCGGCGCGCCGGTGCGGGCGTCGAAGACCCCCGGCCCCAGCGTGATCAGCCCGTCGCCGGACACGGGACCCACGGAGGCGGCCACGGACGCCCGCGGCGGGCGGGAGACGGGCAGCTGGCCCCAGGCCAGCACATGGTCCTTCGACGCCCACACCGTGTCCTCGGACGGCGTGGCCCGTACCGTCCACTGTGTCTCACCGGTCCCGCCGGTCGCGGGCGGCTCCGGCAGCTTCACCTCGGCGGACTCGCCCGGCGCGAGCGCGGGCACGGCCAGCGGGCCGGACGCGACCGGCTCGCCGTCGACCTCGTAGGACCAGGTGAAGGCAAGCGTGGACAGGTCGGCGAAGTCGTAGCCGTTCGTCACCCGGACGATGCCGCCCCTCCCGTCCCCCTCGATACGGACCGGCTCGATCACCTTCTTGAACTCGGCCAGCCCCGGCGACGGCGTACGGTCGGGGAAGACCAGCCCGTCGCAGACGAAGTTGCCGTCGTGCAGCTCCTCGCCGAAGTCGCCGCCGTAGGCGTAGCCCAGCTCCGGGTGGCTGATCCCGTGGTCGATCCACTCCCAGACGAAGCCGCCCTGGATGCGGTCGTGCTCCTCGAAGATCCGCTGGTAGTCGGCGATGCCACCGGGCCCGTTGCCCATGGCGTGCCCGTACTCGCACTGGACGAAGGGCAGTTCACGGCGGCGGCGCGGGCCGCCGTCCAGGCGCCGCCCGATCCGCTCGACCTCCTCGTGCGAGGCGTACATCCGCGAGTAGACGTCCGTGTCGCGGCAGTTCCGGTCGCCTTCGTAGTGCAGGAGGCGCGAGCCGTCCCGGCCGCGGATCCACTCGGCCATCGCGGTCAGACCGCGCCCGGTGCCCGCCTCGTTGCCGAGGGACCACATCACGACCGACGGATGGTTCTTGTCGCGCTCCACCATGCGGGCCGCGCGGTCGAGGAGGGCCGGGGTCCAGCGGTCGTCGTCGACGGGGTTGTCGCGCCAGCCCTGCTCGGAGAAGCCGTGCGTCTCCAGGTCGCACTCGTCGATCACCCACAGGCCGTACTCGTCGCACAGGTCGAGGAAGGCCGGGTGCGGCGGATAGTGCGAGGTGCGGACCGCGTTGACGTTGTGCCGCTTCATCAGCGCGACGTCCTCGCGCATCGTCGCGAGATCGAGGGCGCGCCCGTGCCCGGGGTGCCACTCGTGCCGGTTGACGCCCTTGAACAGCACCGGTCTGCCGTTCACCTTGATCAGACCGTCCTCCAGGACGACCGTGCGGAAGCCGATCCGCAGCGGCACGCGCTCACCGGCGGTGGCCAGTACACCGTCGTACAGGTGCGGTGTCTCCGCCGTCCACGGCTCGACGGGCACGGTCACCGTCTCGCCCGTGGCGGCGTCGATGCCGAGGGCGGGCACGGTGACCCGCCCGGGCACGTCCGCGTCCACGCGCAGGGTGCCGTGCCCCTCCACGTGGTCGTAGGAGGCGTGCACGAAGAAGTCGCCCACACCGTCCGCCGGGCGGTGCAGCAGCGTCACGTCACGGAAGATGCCCGGCAGCCACCACTGGTCCTGGTCCTCCAGGTACGAACCGGCCGACCACTGGTGGACGCGGACCGCGAGGATGTTCCCGGCCGGCCGCAGCAGCAGCCCGACCGCGAACTCGTGGGGCAGCCGGGAGCCCTTGAACTCACCGAGCTCCGTGCCGTTGAGCCACACCCTGGCGCACGACTCGACCCCGTCGAAGCGCAGCACCGCGCCGCCGTCCGCGGGCCAGTCCGCCGGCAGGTCGAAGACGCGCAGGTGGTCACCGGTAGGGTTCTCGTCCGGCACCCGCGGCGGGTCCACCGGGAACGGGTACAGGTGGTTCGTGTAGACCGGCGCACCGAAGGCGCCGTCGCCCTGCAGCACCCAGTGGCCCGGCACGGACACCTCGGCCCAGCCCCCGGAGTCGTACCCCGGAGCGGCGAAGGAGTCGTCCTCGGCGTCGGCGGTGTCCGACAGCCGGAACCGCCAGCGGCCGTTCAGGGACAGGGACGCGGCGTCGGAGGCGGCGTACCAGGCGCGCGGCGGCAGCGCGCCGCGCCCCGGCGAGACGTCCTCGACATAGCCGGTGACGCGAGCGGTCCTGCCGGTCGTCGTGGGCGGTGCGGTGATGCGAGATGACATCGGTCTCCCAGGTCAGCCGTTGACCGTCTGTTGCGGCGTCGGGGGGAAACCCCCAGGAAGTACTGCCGGGCCGGAGGGCGGGCGAAACCATTCGGCACCGCTGTTCCGCGTACGGTCCGAAAGTCCGTCGGTACGGCTGCCGGTACGACTAACGGTCCCGTCCGGCGCGGCGGACGGCGTCGCCGCGGCCGGTCGGCACCATGGGCCTGCGGGTGCCTGGGCCGAGAAGGGCGGAGAGCGATGACGGGAACGAGTCGCCGGGACGTATTGCGGCGCGGAACACAGGTGGCGGCCCTGACCGGGGCCGCCCTGCTGCCGGGCGAGGCGGCCGGGACCGCGGCGGGCCCGGAACCGCGGGACACCGGCGGCCACGACCTGCCGGCCTCCGCGTGGCGGCAGCTGCGGCGGGCCCTCGGCAGAGGCGCGGAGCTGTACCGGCCGGAGGACACGCCCTACCGGCGGCTGGTGCTGCCGAACAACCGGCGCTACGCGGCCGTCCGGCCGGCCGGCATCGTCGCGTGCGCCACGGAGGGCGACGTGCGGGCGGCCCTGCGCTGGGCCGCCGGGCACGGGATGCCGTTCGCCGTCCGCTCGGGCGGCCACAGCTTCGCCGGCTTCTCCACCACCACGGGCCTGCTGATCAGCCTGCGCCGGATGAGGAGCGTGCGGCCCGGCGGGAACGGCACGGTCGTGGTGGGCGGCGGAGCCACCGTCGGGGAACTGCACGACGGTGGCTCCGCCGCCCGGCTGTACGTCCCCGGCGGGCGCTGCCCCACCGTGGGGGTGGCCGGGCTGGCGCTCGGCGGCGGGCTCGGCTTCAACGACCGCAAGTGGGGCATGACCTGCGACCGGCTCGCCGAGACCCGGCTGATCCTGGCCGACGGCTCGCGGGTACGGGCCGGTGAGCGCGAGAACGCCGACCTGTTCTGGGCCTGCCGGGGCGGCGGGGGCGGCAACTTCGGCGTCAACACCGGCTTCACCTTCCACGCCGTCGACGTCTCCCGGCAGTCCGCCGGCGTCTTCGACCTGACCTTCCCCGCCGTGCGCGGCGTCGAGGTCATGGACGCGGTGCAGGACGTCCTGGCCGCGGACCGGCACCACGACTTCGACCTGCAGATCACCTTCCGCAACAACGGCGACGGGAAGGGCACCACCCTGTCGCTGCTCGGCCAGCGGCTCGGCGACGAGGACGCGCTGCGCCGCGCCCTGGCCCCGGTCCTGTCACTGGGGCCGGCCAAACGGTTCCTCGAGGAGCGGCACTTCCTGGACGGCCAGAAGTACCTGATGGTGCCGCCCACCGAGCCCGCGGCCGGCGCGTACAAGTCCCTGGTCACCGACCGGCGGATCGACCGGCACACGGTCGCGGACGTCATCGGCTGGATCGAGGAGTGGCAGCCCGGCGAGGAGAAGAACCCCTCGTACGTCGCGATGTTCGCGATGGGCGGCGCGGGCACCGCCCCCGCCCCGGACGCGACGGCCTACCCGCACCGCCGCGCCGCCTTCACCGTCGACATCGGCGTCCACTGGCACCCCGGCGCCCCGCGGCACGTGGTCGACCGGCTCCTCGCCCAGCAGCGCGCCCTGCACCGCACCCTCCGGCACGGCCTGCGCACCGACGCCGCGTACGTCAACTTCGCCGACCCCGACCTGCCCGACTGGCGGCACGCCTACTACCGGGGCAACTACGAGCGCCTCGTCGCCGTCAAGGAGCACTACGACCCGGACGGACTCTTCCGGCACGCCCAGAGCATCGGCGGGCGGGGCCCCGCCGGACGGCGGGCGGACTGACCGCGGGCCCGTCGTGGCCGGCCGCGCAGTTCCCCGCGCCCCTTCGGGCGGGTCGCCTCAGGCCCTGAGCACGTCCCGTACGAACGCGTTGCGGAACTTCTCCGCCGGGTCCAGGGCGTCGGTCAGCGCCCGGAAGGCGTCCAGCCGCGGGTAACGGTCCCCGAAGCCCGCCGGCGGCACCGAGAAGACCTTGCCCCAGTGCGGGCGCGGCGCGAACGGCTCCAGCGCCTCCTCGATGCCGCGCACCACGGGCACGACGGCCGCCAGGTCGTCGACCCAGGTGAAGTGGAAGGCGACCGTGTCCCGCCCGTAGGAGGGGCTCAGCCACTGGTCGTCCGCGGCCACGGTGCGCGCCTCGCAGATCTGCAGCACCGGCGCGATCACCTCCCGTATCCCGGCCAGCGCGTGCAGCGCCTCCGTCGCGTGCTGCCGGGGCAGCAGGTACTCCGACTGGAGCTCGGTGCCGCTGCTCGGCGTGAACTCGGCGCGGAAGTGCGGCAGCCGCTCGTGCCAGGGGCCCGGGACGCCGGACTGCCGCGTGCAGTTGACCGCCGGCATCCCCGGCACGGGGTGCACCGCCTCGGTCGCGGGCGCCGCCCACGGGAAGCCGGGCATCGGCCGGTCGGTGCGCCGCTTGACCCACACGTGGTTGAAGCGCGGCTCCCGCCAGTCGGTGAACATGCTCACGCTGTACGCCGTCGCCGCCACGGCCGCGTGGTCGAGGCCGGCGAGAGGCAGGTCGACGAAGACGTGCTGCTCGACGTCGAAGGCCGGCTCCAGGTCGAGCGTCAGCGCGGTCACCACGCCGAGGGCGCCCAGGTTCACCACCGCGCCGCCGAAGCGGTCGTCCCCGCGGGCGAGGACGACCGTCTCCCCGTCCGCGGTGACCAGCTCGACCTCCCGTACGGACGACGAGAGCGGGCCGTTGGTGTCCCCCGACCCGTGCGTGCCGGTCGCCACCGAGCCGGCCACGGAGATGTGGGGGAGCGAGGCCATGTTGTGCAGCGCCAGCCCCTTCGCGTGCACCGCGGCGGCCAGTTCGGCGTACCGGACGCCGCCCCCGACCCGTACCGTACGGCCCGCCGTGTCCACCTCGATCAGCGGCGGCAGCCCGGCGAGGGAGAGCAGCGCGCCCTCGCCGCCCGGGTCGGCGATCCGGTTGAACGAGTGCCCGCTGCCGAGGACCCGCACCTTCGGACTCGCCGCGACCACGCCGCGCAGCTCCGCGACCGAGCGCGGGCGGTGCACCTCCCCGGCCGTATACGTGATGTTGCCCGCCCAGTTGGTCACGGTCTCGGCCATCGGTGTCCCTTTCCGGAAGTCCCCGCCGCATCGGCGCCGGCGAGGTGCGTACGACGGCATCCCAGCCGAAGGACAGCGCATGATCAAGAGCCGGCGGTCAGCAGCTCACGGATTCGGATGTCCCGGTTCCGGTTCCAGGAGCTCACGCAGGACGTGCCGCGCGGTGGACGCCATGGCCGGGTTCGTCCCGCGGTAGGCCCGCAGTTCCAGCAGCGCGACCGACAGGGCCCAGCCGCGGCCCCGCGCCCAGGCGGCGTCGTCGGCCCCCAGCGCGGCCCGGAAGACGGGGCGTGCGGAGGCGGGCAGGACGTACCAGGCCGCGAGCAGATCGACGGCCGGGTCGCCCAGGCCCAGGCAGCCGAAGTCGATGACGGCGCTGAGCCGGCCGCCGGCCGTCAGCACGTTCCCGGGCTGCAGGTCGGCGTGGATCCAGACCGGCGGGCCGGACGGGGCGGGGGACCGCAGGGCCGCCTCCCAGACGGCCTCCGCCGCGTCGGTGCCCACCTCCTCCCGCAGCTCCGCCAGGGCCGCGCGGGTCACCGGGTCCCGCTCGGCCAGGGGTTCGGCGCGGTAGGAGGGCGGGCCGCCGGCGGGGCCGGCGCGGTGCAGTGCGGTGACGAAGTCCGCCAGGTCGCGGGCGAGGGCGTCCGGGGCGGCGGCCCGGCCGGGCCGCGGGTTCTCCCCGTCCAGCCACCGGGACACCGACCACTCCCAGGGGAAGCCCCCGCCGGGCGCGCCCTTCACCAGGGGCACGGGCACGGGGACCGGCAGCTGCGGGGCGAGCCGCGGCAGCCAGGTGTGCTCCTTGCCGATGTCCCGCGCGGCGCCCTCGGTCCGGGGCAGCCGGACGACCAGGTCCGCGCCGAGCCGGAACATGGCGTTGGCGGTCCCGGCGGAGTCCACCGGGAGGACGGGGAGGCCGGCCCAGCGCGGGAACTGCGCGGTCACCAGGTGACGCACGAGGGCGGGGTCGACGGTGGTCTGCTCGGCTCGCACCGGGACATCCGAACGCTCCCGCGGCCCGTGCGTCAAGCGATTTCACCGGCGGCCGGCGGCGCCCGGGGTGTGCCCGGACGGCCCGTGACCTGTGTCACCCGCGGGCATCCCGCGGTGGCCGTGAGGGGACCCGGCGCCCGTCGGCGCCGGGCGGGGGCATACCGTGAGGAGTCGAGAGCAAACGCCTGAGTGACCCCGGAGCGAGTCGGGAGCGAGGAGAAACGGGATGGGCAGCCGTACGGCGCTGGTCGAGGATCTGATGGAACGGTTCCCGCACGTGCCGCGGGAGGCCGTCTTCAAGGAGGACCTGCTCAGGGGCGGGATCGCCTTCGACAAGTCGGCCCTCACCGGCAACGAGGACGGTGACGTCAAGCCGAAGTCGTACTTCATCTTCTCCTTCGACCACGGCACCCTGCCCGAGCTGGGCGAGGCCGCGCTGAACCGACCGCCCGAGGAGATCATCCTCACCGGCGGCCCGTACGACCTGCGGCGCACCGTGGTCTCCGTGCGTGTGAACCCGTCCTCCCCGTACCGGGTCGCCGCCGACGAGCACGGCGTGCTCGGCCTCTACCTGGACGGCAGGCGGATCTCGGACGTCGGCGTCCCGCCGATGCCCGAGTACTACCGGCACAAGCTCTCCAACGGGAAGTCCGTGATGGAGGTCGCCCCGACCATCCAGTGGGGCTACCTGATCTACCTCACCGTCTTCCGGGTCTGCCAGTACTTCGGCGCCAAGGAGGAGTGCCAGTACTGCGACATCAACCACAACTGGCGCCAGCACAAGGCCGCCGGACGCCCCTACACGGGCGTGAAAGACGTCGAGGAGGTGCTGGAGGCCCTCGACATCATCAACCGGTACGACACCGCGAAGGCGTCCACCGCCTACACCCTCACCGGCGGCGCGATCACCAGCACGGTCTCCGGCCGTGACGAGGCCGACTTCTACGGCCACTACGCCAAGGCCATCGAGGAGCGCTTCCCGGGCCGCTGGATCGGCAAGGTCGTCGCCCAGGCGCTGCCGCGCGACGACGTGCAGCGGTTCAAGGACTACGGCGTGCAGATCTACCACCCGAACTACGAGGTGTGGGACGAGTACCTGTTCAAGATCTTCTGCCCCGGCAAGGAGCGCTACGTCGGCCGGGACGAGTGGCACAAGCGCGTCCTGGAGTCCGCGGAGGTCTTCGGCGCGCGCAACGTGATCCCGAACTTCGTCGCGGGCGTGGAGATGGCGGAGCCCTTCGGCTTCAAGACCGTCGACGAGGCCATCGCCTCCACCACCGAGGGCCTGCGCTTCTTCATGTCCCAGGGCATCACGCCCCGCTTCACCACCTGGTGCCCGGAGCCGACCACCCCGCTGGGCAAGGCCAACCCGCAGGGCGCGCCGCTGGAGTACCACATCCGGCTGCTCCAGGCGTACCGGCAGACGATGGAGGACTTCGGGCTCTCCTCCCCGCCCGGATACGGCCCGCCCGGGCCCGGCCGCGCGGTGTTCTCCGTGAGCTCGTTCATGGACAGCCTGCCGGCGGTGGAGGAGGAGAACGCCACGGTCTGAACCGGGCGTCCGCACCGGTCGGCTGCGCAACTCCCGTGACCGGTGAGGCCATTGGGACTCCAGTACGTCAGCATGTCCGAGGTTTCCCCTCCAAGGACGCGGGAGACCCATGCCCGACCTGCCCAAGCCCCAGGACGCCACCGAGGCCACGCTGCTCTCGGAATGCTGGGACGCGGTCCTGTCGTACGCCGGTCTGTGCACCTCGGGCTCGTCCTCGGGGTCCCGGCTGGCCACCGAGGCGTTCACGCGAGGCGTCCGGCGGGCGCGCGCCGAGGAGGCCCGCGCCGGCCGGGGCCCGGGCCGCCGGGCGCCGCGGCTGCCGCGCATCCCGTTCCGGCCGGCGTCGGTGCGTACCACGGCCGCGTCCTGGGAGGCCGCGGGGGAGGGCCACCTGCTCGACCCCGGCCTGCGGCTCCGGCCCCACTCGGAGGGCGCCGCCCGGCACACCGACCCGCCCCTCACGCCCCGGCCGGCACCGGCGGCGCCGACGGGCCGGGGCGGCCCCGAGCCGGCCCCGCAGGACGAGGGAACGACTCCCACCGGGATCCCGCACCGCCCGATGGAGCCCACCCGCTCCACGGACGCCTCCTGTCACGCCCGCTACGAGGTCGTCGACGAGTGGCCGGACGGCTTCCAGGCCACGGTCACCGTCACCTCCCCCACCTCCCCCCGCGCCCTCGACGACTGGCGCATCGGCTGGACCTTCCCCGACGGCCAGCGCGTCGACCACATGTGGGACGGCTCCTTCCCCCAGGACGACGCCCGCGTCACGGCCGACCACAACAGATCCGTCACCGCCGGGGCCCCCTTCGGCGTCGGCTTCGTCGGTTCCCTGCGGAACGGCAACGGCGCCCCGCAGCGGTTCACGCTGAACGGGAGCCCTTGCGCCACGGTGCGCTGAGTAATAACCGGTTGACGATGCCGCCCGGCGCCCCGCTAGGGTGAGGGCGTTCCGCAGGGAACACGAACCCGAGGACCTCGAGGAGGTCCCGAGAGCACGGACGGAGGTGCTGACGATGGCTGTCACCGCGACGAGCGCTGCGCGCGTTCACGAACCCATCAAGTCCACCTCCGTGGCCGCCGGCTGACGCCCAGTCACATCCTCGCGCGTTCACGCGCACGCCGGGGCCGCCCCTGTGAAGGGTCTCCCTTGACTTCCCTCCCTCCTCGTTCCTCCTCCTCTCCGTCTTCCCCCTCTGCCTCCTCCGCCGGCGCGCTCGCCCCCTACGGCTGGGACCGGGCCTGGGCCGAGTCCTTCGCCCCGTACGCCGCCCAAGGGCTCGTCCCCGGCCGGGTGGTGCGCGTCGACCGCGGCCGGTGCGACGTCGTGACCGCCGAGGGGGTGCTGCGCGCGGACACCGAGTACGTGACGCCGCGCGACCCCCAGCGGGTCGTCTGCACCGGCGACTGGGTCGCCGTGGACCCGGGCGGCAGTCCCCGTTACGTACGGACGTACCTGCCGCGCCGTACCTCCTTCCTGCGCTCCACCTCCTCCAAGCGGTCCGAGGGACAGGTCCTCGCCGCCAACGTCGACCACGCCGCCGTCGCCGTCTCCCTCGCCGCCGAACTCGACCTCGGCCGCGTCGAGCGTTTCCTCGCGCTCGCCTGGGAGTCCGGGGCGCAGCCCGTCGTCGTGCTCACCAAGGCCGACCTCGTGCCGGACACGGCGACGGTCGCGCATCTCGTGGCGGACGTGGCGGCGTCCGCGCCGGGTGTGCAGGTGCTGCCGGTCAGCGCCGTCACCGGGGACGGCGTCGACATCCTGGGCGCGGTGCTCGCCGGCGGCACCTCCGTGCTGCTCGGGCAGTCCGGCGCGGGCAAGTCCTCCCTGGCCAACGCGCTGCTCGGCGAGGACGTCATGGACGTGCAGGCCGCGCGTGACGTGGACGGCAAGGGCCGCCACACCACGACCACGCGCAACCTCCTCCCGCTGCCCGGCGGCGGGGCGCTCATCGACACCCCCGGGCTGCGCGGCGTCGGCCTGTGGGACGCCGGGAGCGGGGTCGGCCAGGTGTTCGCGGAGATCGGGGAACTGGCCGCCGGCTGCCGGTTCCACGACTGCGCGCACGACGCGGAGCCGGGGTGCGCGGTGCTCGCCGCCGTCGCGTCCGGCACGCTGCCCGGGCGGCGGCTCGACAGCTACCGCAAGCTCCTCCGCGAGAACCAGTACATCGTCGCCAAGACCGACGCGCGGCTGCGCGCGGAGATGCGCCGGGAGTGGAAGCGCCGGGGCGCGGAGGGGCGGGCGGCGATGGAGATCAAGCGGGGCCGCCGGATGTAGCGGAGCCACCGGACACGGCGGGCGGGCCGCCGGCGCACGGGCCGGCACCGCCGTGTCCGATTCCCGCCAGCCCGGCCGCCGCCGGTCCCGCAGACTGGAGGGCGTGGACGACGACGGGACCAGGTACGGCATCAGCGACGAGACCAGGGACGAGACCAGGTACGAGGCGGTGCGGAGCAGGGACGCCCGGTTCGACGGGGTGTTCTTCTTCGCCGTCGTCACGACCGGCATCTACTGCCGGCCCAGTTGCCCGGCGGTGACACCGAAGCGGCACAACGTGCGGTACTTCCGGTCCGCCGCGGCCGCCCAGGGCGCCGGGTTCCGGGCCTGCCGGCGGTGCCGGCCGGACGCCGTGCCCGGCTCCGCCGAGTGGAACGTACGCGCGGACGTCGTCGGCCGCGCCATGCGCATGATCGGTGACGGCGTGGTCGACCGGGAGGGCGTCGCCGGGCTGGCCGCCCGCCTCGGCTACAGCGCCCGCCAGGTGCAGCGGCAGCTCACCGCCGAGGTGGGCGCCGGTCCCGTGGCGGTGGCGCGGGCCCAGCGGGCACACTCCGCGCGCGTGCTGCTGCAGACCACCGGTCTGCCGGTCACGCACATCGCGTTCGCGTCCGGGTTCGCCAGCGTCCGGCAGTTCAACGACACGATCCGCGCCGTGTACGCGGCCACGCCCACGCGGCTGCGCGCCGCCGCCTCCGGCCGGGACGCCCGGGCCCGGCGGGAGGCCGCCCCGGCCGCCGGGATCCCGCTGCGGCTCGCGTACCGGGGCCCGTACCGGGCGGACGCCGTCTTCGACCTGCTGGCCGCCGAGGCGCTCCCGGCCGTCGAGGAGGTGAGCGGCCCGCCCGGGCGCCGTACCTACCGGCGCACGCTCCGGCTGCCGTACGGCACCGGGACCGCCGCGGTCGACGAGCCACCGGGTGGCGGCCGGGCCGGACGCGCCGAGCAGCCGGGGAGCGGACCGGTCCGGCACGGCGGGTGGCTGGACGCCCGCATCCGCCTCACCGATCCCCGTGACCTCACCACCGCCGTCCAGCGGCTGCGCCGGCTGTTCGACCTGGACGCCGACCCGTACGCCGTGGACGAGCGTCTCGGCCGCGACCCGAGGCTCGCCCCGCTGGTGGCCGCCCGCCCCGGACTGCGGTGCCCCGGTACCGCCGACCCGGGGGAACTGGCCGTCCGGGCGCTCGTGGGGACGGAGGAGGCGGCCCGGTTGGTACAGGCGTACGGGAAGGCCCTGGACGCGCCGTACGGAACGCTCACCCACCTGTTCCCCGAACCCGCCGTCCTGGCGGCCGCCGTCCCGCCCGGCGAACCGCTCGGCGCCCTGGCCACCGCGCTCGCGGACGGGACGCTGCGGCTCGACGCGGGAGCCGACCGCGACGAGGCGCAGCGGGTCCTGCGCGCGCTGCCGGGCATGGACGCCCGTACGGCCGCCGTGATCCGCGCCCGCGCCCTCGGCGACCCCGACGTGGCCCCGCCGGACGCGGACGCCCCCGACACCTGGCGCCCCTGGCGCTCGTACGCCCTGCGCCACCTGACCACCGCGAACACCACCGCGAACACCACCGCGAGCCAGTCGCGGCGAGAGGAAGCCGGAGTCTGACATGCCCCAGCACGCGAACGTGTCCCAGCACACCTGTTACACGCACCTCGACAGCCCCGTCGGCCGGCTGCTGCTCACCGCCGACGACTCCGGCGCCCTGACGTCCCTGTCCGTGCCCGGCCAGAAGGGCGGCCGGGTGGAGCAGCCGGAGTGGCGGCACGAGCCGCGGCTGTTCGCCGAGGCGGCGGAGCAGCTCGCCGCGTACTTCGCCGGTGAGCTCAAGGAGTTCGGGCTCCGGCTGAGCAGCAGCGGGACCGCGTTCCGCGAGCGGGTCTGGGCCGCCCTCGCCGACGTGCCGTACGGAGCGACGGCGACGTACGGCGAGATCGCCGCGCGCATCGGCGCCCCGCGCGCCGCCGTCCGGGCCGTGGGCGGCGCGATCGGCGCCAACCCGCTGCTGATCGTCCGCCCCTGCCACCGGGTCATCGGCGCGAACGGGACCCTCACCGGGTACGCGGGCGGCCTCGACCGCAAGCTCCGGCTGCTCACCCTGGAGGGCGCGCTGCCGTCCGCGGTCTGATCCGCACCACCCGGCGGCCGCCCGGGGTCCCCGATCGGTTTTTCCGGATGCCCCGTTTCCAAGTCGCCGCAGCGGTGGACAATTAGGGGCATGAGCCATCAGGGGGAGAGGCCCACCGGTCATGAGGACGACTGGTGGAGGCAGTTGTACGACGACTCCGTCGACGACGCGGGGCCCACGGCCGCGGCCGATTCCCTCGACGACCGGTTCGCCTCGGCGGCGGGCACGGTGGGGAAGGGGGCGGGGACGCCGCCTCCGCCCCCGCCGCCGGTGTCGGACGTCCCGCCCTCGCCCGGCGCGGACGGGACGCCGCCCGCAGAGACCCCCGGGGCCTCCGGGGTCTCCGGGGCTCCTGGAGTGCCCGGGCAGCGCGGGCCCGCTCCGTACGACCGGTCCCCGGCGCCCGGCGGGCAGGAGCCCGCCGACCGGCCCCCGAGCGACGGTCCCGTTCCACGGTCCGCGCCCGGGGCGGCACCCTGGGAACCCCCGCCCGCCGACCCGCCGGGCCCGGTGTCCTTCCCGCCCGGCCCCAAGCCGCCGGGCTACCGCGCGGAGGCCCCCCGCGCGGTACGCCCGCCCACGCACGCGCCCCGCACCAGCCGCCCGCCGACCCAGCCACCGGGCGCGGCGGCGCCCCCGTCCCGTCCTCCCGCCGACGCCGCCCCGACCGGTTTCCGCCCGCCGCCCGGCAGCCCCTGGTCCACCGCGACCCCGCTGCCCGACGCCCTGCCACCGGACCCGCGCGACGCCCCACCGCCCGACGCCCCCCAGACCACGGCCACCCCGCGCCCCACCGCTCCCGGCCCGGCGGCCCCCACACCCGCCACCCCCGAACCGGCGGCCGCGCAGCAGCCGCCCCCCGTTCCCACCGCCCCCCACCCGTCCGACAACGCCACCCTCGTCACCGGTCCCCGCCCCGACTCTCCCGCCCACCTGGGTTCCCGTCCGCCCACCTACGACGGGGAGCCCGGCGCGCTGCCCGCCGCCGACCCGGACGGGCTCGACGAGCTCGTCGCGGACACCGTGCTGGACGGGGCGCGTCATGGGACGTACACGCTGCGGGCGGCGTCGGGGCGCGGGGACTCCGCGCGGTTCCGGGGCGAGCCGCGCCGGGACGCGCTGCTCACCGCCCGGTTCGGCACCGGCGAACAGGCGCTGGTGCTCGTCGCGGTGGCGACCGGCGCCCGCGCCGTACCGGGCGCGCACAGGGCGGCGGCCGAGGCGTGCCGCTGGATCGGGCGGGCCGTGGGCCACCACCACGCCCGGCTCGTCGAGGACATCCGCGACGCCCGTCGCGGCGACCTCAAGTCCGGGCTGCACCGGCTCACCGACCGCAGCCTCGGCAGGCTGCGCGTCACCGCCGCCGAGCGCGGCCTCGATCCGGACGAGTACACGGCCTCGCTCCGCTGCCTGCTGCTCCCGGCCGACCCGGAGTGCCGTACCCGCGTGTTCTTCGGCGTGGGCGCCGGCGGGCTGTTCCGGCTGCGGGACGACGAGTGGCAGGACATAGAGCCACGAGCCGCCGAGGGAGCGGGCGCGCCCGTGCTGGGATTCGGGTCGCTGCCCCACGAGACCGCCGACGGCGACCGCCTGACCATGCACCTCGGCGTCGTGCCTCCGCCGAGCCCGTACTCGGCGCACCACCGGGTCGGGGCCGAGGGCCCGCCCCGCGAGCCCTTCCGCTTCCGTGCCTCCGTCGCCCGCCCGGGCGACACGCTCCTGCTGTGCAGCGCGGGGTTCGCCGACCCGCTGCGCGGCGAACCCTCGCTCGCCGAGCATCTCGCGGGCCGCTGGGCGGGCGCGAAACCGCCGGGCCTCGCCGCGTTCCTCGCCGACACGCAGGTACGGGTGAAGGGGTACGCGGACGACCGTACGGCCGTCGCCGTCTGGGAGGCGTGAGCGGCTTACATGTGCATTCATGGACCCGGAGGAAATCTGCGAGGGATCTTCAGCAGACCGAAGGGCACACGAGAGCCATGGCCAAGCAGAATGTAGCCGAGCAGTTCGTCGACATCCTCGTCCGCGCCGGAGTGAGCCGCCTCTACGGGGTCGTCGGCGACAGCCTCAATCCGGTCGTCGACGCCGTCCGCCGCCACTCCGGCATCGACTGGGTGCACGTACGCCACGAGGAGACCGCCGCCTTCGCCGCCGGTGCGGAGGCCCAGATCACCGGGAAGCTGGCCGCCTGCGCGGGCTCCTGCGGCCCGGGGAACCTGCACCTCGTCAACGGCCTGTACGACGCCCACCGCTCCATGGCCCCGGTCCTCGCCCTCGCCTCCCACATCCCCTCCAGTGAGATCGGCCTCGGCTACTTCCAGGAGACCCACCCCGACCGGCTGTTCACCGAGTGCAGCCACTACAGCGAGCTGATCTCCAGCCCGAAGCAGATGCCGCGGCTGCTGAACACCGCCATCCAGCACGCCGTCGGCCGGTCCGGCGTCAGCGTGGTCTCGCTGCCCGGCGACATCGCCGGCGAGGAGGCACCCGAGAAGGCCGCCGACACCGCCCTCGTCACCTCCCGGCCCACCGTCCGCCCCGGCGACGCCGAGATCGACCGGCTCGTGGAGATGATCGACGAGGCCGACAAGGTCACCCTCTTCTGCGGCGCCGGCACGGCGGGGGCGCACGCGGAGGTCATGGAGTTCGCGGGGAAGATCAAGTCACCGGTGGGGCACGCCCTGCGCGGCAAGGAGTGGATCCAGTACGACAACCCCTACGACGTCGGCATGAGCGGCCTCCTCGGCTACGGCGCCGCCTACGAGGCGACCCACGAGTGCGACCTGCTGATCCTGCTGGGCACCGACTTCCCGTACAACGCGTTCCTGCCCGAGGACGTCCGGATCGCGCAGGTCGACGTACGCCCGGAGGTCCTCGGCCGGCGTTCCAAGCTGGACCTCGCGGTGTGGGGCGACGTGAAGGAGACGCTGCGCTGTCTCACCGAGCGGGTGAAGACGAAGAAGAGCCGCCGCTTCCTCGACAAGATGCTCAAGAAGCACGCGGACGCGCTGGAGGGGGTGGTCTCCGCGTACACGAAGAAGGTCGACAAGCACGTCCCCATCCACCCCGAGTACGTGGCGTCCGTCCTCGACGAGATCGCCGATGACGACGCGGTCTTCACGGTTGATACCGGTATGTGCAACGTCTGGGCCGCGCGCTACATCTCGCCCAACGGCAGGCGCCGCATCATCGGCTCCTTCTCGCACGGCTCGATGGCGAACGCGCTGCCGATGGCGATCGGCGCCCAGTTCACCGACCGGAAACGGCAGGTCGTGTCGATGTCCGGCGACGGCGGGTTCTCGATGCTGATGGGCGACTTCCTGACGCTCGTGCAGTACGACCTGCCGGTCAAGGTCGTCCTCTTCAACAACTCCTCGCTCAGCATGGTGGAGCTGGAGATGCTGGTGGCCGGGCTCCCCTCGCACGGCACGGCCAACACCAACCCCGACTTCGCCGCCGTCGCCCGTGCCTGCGGGGCGTACGGCGTCCGCGTGGAGAAGCCGAAGCAGCTCGCCGGCGCGCTGAAGGAGGCCTTCAAGCACAAGGGCCCGGCGCTCGTCGACATCGTCACCGACCCCAACGCCCTGTCCATGCCGCCGAAGATCAGCACGGACATGGTGACCGGCTTCGCGCTGTCCGCCTCGAAGATGGTGCTGGACGGCGGCGTCGGCCGCATGCTGCAGATGGCCCGCTCCAACCTGCGCAACGTGCCGAGGCCCTGAACGATTCCGGCGTCGCCGCGCGTACGCGTCGCACGCGCCGGCCGGCACGGCGCCCGGGAACGGCGCCCCGGTGCTTCCGGGCGATCCGGCGCCGATCCGTGAGCCGGTCCGGCTGACCCACCTCGTGGGAGGCGTCCGCGGGGCGCGTAGCCCCCGGCGCCTGGTCGGGTACGGCCGGATCGGCAGGCGTCCCTGGACGTGCGGAACCGGCGGGCGCGGTCGGCCCGGCGACGGCCGAACGGGCCGGAATGCCCCTTTGACGACCCTTCAACAGGCTTTTCCCCGTGGATGGGAACGCTCTCACGGCAATCAGCGGTTCGGTTTGACGGAGCGCGTTCGACCGATCACGCGCGGTGGTTCACGATTCAGCATGACTGCCGTGTTCCACGCCCGGGCATGGATCTCGTGAACGTGTTCGAGCAGGAAGGATTCGACTTCGGCGTGCGGGCGGGGGTCATGAGAAGGCAGGCACGAGGGGGTGGTTCCATGGGGGTCGGAGCCTCTTCGATGGAGAAGGCGGAGGCGGCGGCCGACGGCGCACCGGACCGGCCGGGGGCGGAACAGCTCCGGCGCAGGCTGGCACGGGCGGACCTGCGCGCGGTCCCCGAGGTTCGGCGGGCGCTCAGAGAGCTGCTCGAGACCTGGGGAGAACCCGGCAGGTCGGATGTCGCCGAGCTGCTGACCAGTGAACTCGTCACCAACGCATTGCTCCACACCGATCACGACGCCGTGCTGACGGCGACCGTCACCGCACGCGGACTGCGCGTGGAGGTACGGGACTTCGTGGCTCGCAAACCCCGGCTGCGCGTATCGGACGCCGACTGCGATACGCACGGCAGGGGTCTGTACCTGGTCCAGTCCC
Source organism: Streptomyces ruber (assembly GCF_014648075.1). GTDB lineage: Bacteria > Actinomycetota > Actinomycetes > Streptomycetales > Streptomycetaceae > Streptomyces > Streptomyces ruber. The sequence continues at coordinate 483,607 of NZ_BMQK01000002.1, forward strand.
TCGCGGACGCGTGGGGCGTGCGGAGTCACGGAGTGGGCAAATCGGTGTGGTTCGAACTCCACGCGGAAGCGGCCTGAGCGAACCGGCGAAAGAAGAGAGAGGGAACGGCGAGGGGGCGCGGCGTACGGGCCGCGCCCCCTCGTCATGGAGCTGTCGGTCGTCCGGGCGTCCGCCGGAGTGCTCAGCCGAACTGCTGCTCCAGGTCCTTGAGCTTGCGCTCCAGGGAGTCGAGTCGCGGGAGGGCCTGTGTGTCGTCCTCCGCGGTGAGGTCAACGGTCTGCTTGTCGGAACCGCTGCGGACGGGCTGCAGCGAGGGCCGGGTACGCACGGGCAGCTGCTCCGCGCCGGATATGGCAGGCTCCGCGGTGGCGGGCGCGGGGGCCCGTTCGACGGTCGCCACCTCGACCTGCCGGCCGTCGCCACGGCCGAGCGTGCGCCGGTGGCCGCGGCTGATCGCCTTCAGCTGGGCGCGCTCCAGCTTCTCCTGGTCGCGGCGGCGCTGCCGCTCCTGCTCCTTCTTGCGCTTCTCGTCGCGCACCTCGTCCACGGCCTCGTCCAGGCTGCGCACGCCCTCGAGGAGCATCAGCGACCAGGCCTTGTAGGTCTCCCGGGGCGCCCGCACCCAGCGGACGACACGGATCTGCGGCAGCGGACGCGGGATCAGGCCCTGCTCGCGCAGCGCGGCACGACGGGTCTGCTTGAGCGCGCGGTCGAACAGCACCGCGGCCGACAGGGACATGCCGGCGAAGAAGTGCTGGGCGCCCTCGTGGCCCGTGCCCGTCGGGGCGTGCACCCAGTTGAACCAGGCCGCCGCGCCCGCGAACGTCCACACGAGTATCCGGGAGCCGAGCGCCGCGTCACCGTGGCTGGCCTCACGCACCGCGAGCACCGAGCAGAACATGGCGGCGCCGTCCAGGCCGAACGGGACCAGGTACTCCCAGCCGCCGGACAGGTTCAGGTTCTGCCGGCCGAAGCCGACCAGCCCGTGGAAGGAGAGCGCGGCCGCGACCGCGGCACAGCAGAAGAGGAGGACGTAGGAGGCCGTTCCGTATATGGCCTCCTTGCGCCTGCGGCGCTCCTCGCTGCGCTCCCACGAGTCCTCGGTCTTCGCGTGCTCCCCGGACTTCTTGCCGCGCGCCAGCACCGCCACCGCCGCCAGCAGCCCCAGGAGCAGTACGGCGCCCGGAAGCAGCCAGTTCAGCGATATGTCGGTCAATCTCATCACGGGTCCCTTGCATTGGGATAGGGCGTAACGCCCGCCATAGTGGACCAATCCCCTCGGCCCTCAGGGGGGTTTCGGGGCAACAGACCGCCAAGGAAGGGCAAGGGGATGCACCGGGCGGCAATCTGCTCGAACTGCCGCGCGAAGGCCGGGAGTTGAGTGCGAATAAGACTACCCGTACGGATGGTTCTCACGAAAGTTCCTGCGGCAGGTGAGGAAGTTGTGAAGCACCTGTGACCCGCGGGCGGCCCGCATCGCGGGATGATCTTACGGGACCTCGTCGCACACCTGTGCCCACACCCTCGGCCGGACGCCTGGCCGGGGGGCCGGATGTGATGCGCCGTCAGCTCGCGGCGCCGGCCGTCAGCTTGGCGACGCGGTCGGCGTCGCAGGTGCGCGGGCAGGTGGCGCAGGTGTCCTCGGGGCGCAGCGTGTAGAACATGCAGCAGCTGGCCCGGTCCCGGGTGGGCAGCGACTCGCCGTTCGGCCCGGTCAGCTCGCGGAAGGCCGCGGCGCCCGCGTACGGCTTGGTCGCGCCCGGCAGCAGCAGCTCCAGCTCGCGCATCGCGCGCTCCTCCTCGCCGAGGAGGTGGGCGACGTACCAGAGGCCCTCGACGATCTCGTCGGTCGCCATGCCCCACAGGGCGCGCCCGCGCCGCCGCATACGGGGGCCGAAGCCGTCGAGCAGGGGTCCGAGGTGCTCGGCGACGGCCGTCCGCACCTCGGCGCGCAGCGCCTCCTCGTCCGGGACGACGCGTGCGCCGGGCAGGCCCGCCGCCGGGTCGTCGGGCAGGCAGGCGAACCCGCCGATCCGGACCGCCATGCGGCCGAGCCCGCGGTGGAAGGCGACGTGCTCCACCGGGAGGCGGGGGACGCGGCGCACCAGGAACCAGGGGAGGGTGAACAGCAGGCAGGCCGGCCAGGCGTAACGGTGCAGCGCGAAGCTCGCGACGACGTCCGGGCGGGCCTTGCGGCCGTAGTCCCGCAGCACCTGCTCGTCGTCCCAGGCGAGGAACGCCTCGAGGTCCGCCCCGCCCGCCGCGAGCCGGGCGGCCTCCGCCCAGCCGTCGCCCCGCGGCATCTCGTCCGCGGGGGAGAGCTCCATGACCCCGAGCCCGGGGAACACCTCGGTGAGGCGGGTGTACGCGTCCATGACGGGCGAGACGGCCGGTGCTGTGAGCGGCATGCGAGGCCCCCGGGGTCGCGGTCGGCGATCGAGTCGACGATCGAGGCGGCGATTGATCAACAAAAGGTAAGCCTCACCTTACCTGATGAAATCCGTATTTGAACTGGCGCTTGGTGCGCTTAGGGTGCTTTACGACCGGTAACAACCCGGGTAACGCCCTTGGGCACCCAGCACCCGTGCAACAGCGACCCCGCAGGAGGAACCCGTGGAGCAGGCCGGCCCACGCACGCGTGACCCGCAGGCCCGCACCGAGGCCGGGGCGGGGCGCCCCGAGGCGTGTCCGCGTGCCGCGCGGGTGCCCGTGCAGCAGCGGGCGGCGGAGGCGGACCGGTCGCGGGGCCAGGGGCACACCGCGCGCGCCGTGGGCGGCCCGCACGCGGCCGGTGCCGACCGGGCGAGGGGCGAGCACGTGCACGACGGCCCGTCCCTGTCGCGACCGCACCCGGACGGCCCGGTCCGCCCCGGCGACCCGGCCCGCCCGGTCGTGCAGCGGTCCTCCGTCCGCGGGCAGATACTCGACGCCCTGCGGGCCGCGCTCGGGGCGGGGGAGCTCACGCCGGGGGAGGTGTACTCGGCGCCCGCGCTCGGCGAGCGCTTCGGGGTGTCCGCGACGCCGGTGCGCGAGGCCATGCAGCAGCTGGCCCTGGAGGGCGCCGTCGAGGTGGTGCCCAACCGCGGCTTCCGCGTGGTCCGGCGGGGCGCCCGCGAGCTGGCCGAGCTGGCCGGGATCCGCGCCCTGCTGGAGGTCCCCGTGATCCTGAGCCTGGCCCGCACGGTGCCCGCCGGGCGCTGGGCGGAACTCCGGCCGCTCGCCGAGGACGCGGCGCGCGCCGCGTCCTCCGGCTGCCGGCTGGCCTACGGCGAGGCCGACCGCGCCTTCCATTGCGCGGTGCTCGGCCGGGCCGGCAACGAGCAGCTGGTACGGCTCGCCTGCGACCTGCACCGCCGCACCCAGCTGCCGCGCAGCAGCGTCCCCTCGGCCGCCGTGCGCACCGAGCTGATGGCGGACGCGGCGGAGCACATCGCCCTCCTGGACGCCCTCGGGGCCCAGGACCTGGAGGCCGTCGAGTGCCTGGTGGAACAGCACTTCGGCACCTCGTTACCGCTCGGCGCGGTGTGAGCGGCCGCACGTCTCCGGCTCGGAGCGCCGCCCCGGCTCGGAGTGCCACCCCGGCTCGGAGCGCCGCCCCGGCTCGGAGCGCCGCCCCGGCTCGGACCGCCGTCTCCGGCTCGGACCGCCGTCTCCGGCTCGGAGCGCCGTCGCCGGCTCAGACCGCCGTCGCCGGCGGTGGAGCCAGCCGTTCGGCCAGCCAGGTCGGGACGCCGCCCAGGAGGCGGAAAAGCCGGGTCGCCTCCGCGCGCAGCCGGGTCGCCTCCGGTTCGGTCTCCGCGTCGGCCAGGGACACCAGCGCGGGCGCCGTACCGACGAGGTAGCCCAGTTCCTCACGGATCCGCAGCGACTCGGCGAACCCCTGCCGGGCCTCCGCCAGTTCGCCGTCGCGCAGGGCGAGCCCGGCCAGGTGCCGCCAGGTGGAGGAGAGCAGCAGCGGATCGCCGTGCGCGGTGGCGGCCGCGTGGGCCCGGCGGTAGGCGGCGCGGGCGGCCTGCGGGGAGCGGGCCAGGTTCTCGGCCAGCAGCCCCCGGCGGAAGTCCAGCAGTGCCCGGCCCGGGGCGCCCGGGGCGATCAGCGCCGCCGCCCGGCCGAGCGCGGCACGCGCCTCGTCGGCCCGGTCCCGCACGCCCAGGACCGTCGCCGCGTACCCCAGCTGCCCGCGCTCGCAGGCCGCGGCACCCCGTTCGTCGTCGCTCCGGGCCTGCGCCTCCGCCGTGCGCAGCGCGTCCTCGGCCTCCTCCCAGCCCTGCTCGGTGTACAGGCACCGCTCCACCAGGAGTGCGGCCCGCTGGAGCGCGGCCGCCGCCGTGGTCGGCCTCAGCAGCGCCGCCGCGTCGGCCCAGCAGGCGCGCGAGCGCAGCCGCCATACCGCGGTCTGGAGTGGATCGTCACCTTCGGTCGTTCCTGTACCAGACATGGCGGTATGCGCCACGTTGCCCTCCCCTAGCACGTCATCGAGCTGTTGAGTGGTGGCCGCATCTCAGCACGGAACGCGGCACCCGGCCAAGGGGCTGGGTGAAGGATTTCACAAAGTCATGGGGTGTGGACAGCGCGGCGTGAGATCCGGTGCGCACCCCCGTGACCTCAGCTCATGCGCAGGGCCAGGAAGAAGTCCAGCTTGTCCTCCAGGCGGGACAGATCCCGGCCCGTCAACTGCTCGATCCGGCCCACCCGGTACCGCAGCGTGTTGACGTGCAGGTGCAGCCGCGCCGCGCAGCGCGTCCACGAACCGTCGGAGTCGAGGAACGCCTCCAGCGTCGGGATCAGCTCCGCGCGGTGCCGGCGGTCGTAGTCCCGCAGCGGGTCGAGGAGCCGGGCGGTGAAGGCGCGGCGCACGTCGTCCGGGACGAACGGCAGCAGCAGCACGTGCGAGGCCAGCTCCTGGTGGCCGGCCGCGCAGACCCGCCCGGACCGTGCCGCCGCCACCCGGCGCGCGTGCCGGGCCTCCTCCAGCGCGCCCCGCAGCCCCTCGGCCGAGTGCACCGCCGCGCTGACGCCGAGCGTGAGCCGTCCGTCGTCGTCCAGGCCCGCCGTCAGCGGCACACGCACGGCCTCCAGCAGGGCGTCGGCGAGGACGCCGCTCTCCGGGCCGTCGTGCTCGCCCGTCATGGCCGAAAGGGGCACCAGCGCGACCGCCTCGGCGCCGTTGTGCGCGACGGCGATCCGGTCCGCGTACTCCGTCCCGGACGCCCCGGACGACCGGGGCGCGACCAGGATCTCCTCCAGCAGCGCCTGCGCGACCGGCCCGCCGTCGGCCCCGGCCGAGGAGCTCCCGGCCCCGGACCCGTCCCGTGCGTCGTGCCCGTCGTCCCACTCGACCCGGGCCACGACCACCTGCCAGTGCGGGGCGGCGCCCACCCCGGGCAGCAGCACCGGCGCCGCCACCCGCAGCCGGGCCGCGATCTCGCCGGGCGCGGCACCCGCCTGCACCAGCTCGAGCACCTCCTGTGCGAGCCGCCGCCGTACGGTGCGCGCCGCGTCCCGCCGGTCCCGCTCCACGGCGATCAGCTGGGTCACCCCGTGCAGCAGGTCGAGCCGCTCCTCGGCCCAGTCCCCGGCGTCGGCCTCGACCGCGAGCAGCCAGTCGGAGAGCACGGCCTGCCGCACGTCGCGGGCGGCGCCCCGGTCCGGGCCGTCCGCGGCCGCCGCCGGGCGGTGCCCGCCGCGCACCGGGAACAGCGAGTACGTCGTCGGGCCGACCGTCACCCGGTGGGGTCCGCGCCGGCCCGTGCGCCCGGCCGCCAGGTGCTCGGCGGCCAGCCGCGTGGCCACGTCGGCGGGGAGCACGGCCCCGTCGGCCCTCGGGCCCGCGACGGGCCGCCCGGTGGGGGAGAGCACCCAGGCGCGCAGGTCGAGGTCGGAGCCCAGCAGGTCGAGCACCACGTCCGGGCCGCCGCCCGCCGGGCCCGAGGTCATCATGCGGCGGTGCCGGTCCACCACGGCCGCGAGGTCCCCGGCGCGTTCGCCCGAGACCTGCCGCACGACGTGCTCGGTGATCGTCGCGAAGGCCACCGACTCGTGGACCGCGAACAGCGGCAGCCGGTGCCGGCCGCACGCCTCGACGAGGTCCTCGGGAACGGGCCCCAGCTCGGCCTCGCCCGCGGCCAGCGCGGTGACGCCGGCCCCCACCAGGATGCGTACGAACGGCTCGGAGTCGGCGGCGTCCCGGCGCCAGGCGAGCCCGGTGAGCACCAGTTCGCCGCCCGAGAGGTAGCGGCTGGGGTCCCTCAGGTCCGTGGTCATCACACCGCGCACGGTGCGGTCCAGCTCGTCCTCACCGCCGAGCAGCCGCAGCCCCAGCGCGTCGGTGTCCAGAAGTGCGCGCAGCCGCATGTCTCTTCGCCGCCGTTCCTCGTGGTCTCGTGTCGTTCTCGTCCGGACCCTGTCCGGGTGTGCAAGTGCTTCTCGTTTCCCGGGGGAAACGGCGAGGTTTCTGACGACCTCCTTTCATATGAATCTACAAGACCGCCGCTCCGGCCAGGCAACTCCTTCATGGTTTCGGTGACTGACCCCGATGGGGGACACCCGGTGTACTGGCTGCGTTCCCTGCCGCCACGCTGGGCAGTACCGAACGAACCGGACGACTCCCCAGAGAAGAAGAGAGCCGGTCATGGACTTCCTTCGCCCCGCCAGCTGGGAGGAGGCGCTCGCCGCGAAGGCCGAGCACCCCACCGCCGTGCCGATCGCGGGCGGCACCGACGTGATGGTCGAGATCAACTTCGATCACCGCCGTCCCGAGTACCTCCTCGACCTGAACCGCGTCGGGGATCTGTACGAGTGGGAGGTCGGCGAGGACCGCGTGCGGCTCGGCGCCTCGGTGCCGTACACCCGGATCATGGAGGACCTGCGGGCCGAGCTGCCGGCCCTCGCCCTCGCCTCGCACACGGTCGCCTCCCCGCAGATCCGCAACCGCGGGAGCGTGGGCGGCAACCTGGGCACCGCCTCCCCGGCCGGCGACGCCCACCCCGCGCTGCTCGCCGCGGGCGCCGAGGTCGAGGCCGAGTCCGTACGGGGCTCCCGGCGCATCCCGGTCGACGACTTCTACACCGGCGTCAAGCGCAACGCGCTCGCCCCCGACGAGCTGATCCGCGCCGTGCACGTCAGGAGGGCCGACGGCCCGCAGCAGTACGCGAAGGTCGGCACCCGCAACGCCATGGTCATCGCGGTGTGCGCCTTCGGTCTTGCGCTGCACCCGGCGACCCGGACGGTGCGTACGGGCATCGGCTCGGCCGCGCCCACGCCCGTCCGCGCCACGGTCGCCGAGGACTTCCTGAACGCGGCGCTGGAGGAAGGCGGCTTCTGGGACGACGGCCAGGCCGTCACCCCGTCCGTCGCCCGGCGCTTCGCCGAGCTGTGCGCCGCCGCCTGCGACCCGATCGACGACGTCCGCGGCACCGCGGGCTACCGCCGCCACGCGGTCGGCGTACTGGCCCGCCGCACGCTGAACTGGGCCTGGGAGGAGTACCGCGGCGCGCGCCGCGGCACGGAGGGAGCCGCCTGATGCGCGTCCACTTCACCGTCAACGGCCGCCCGCAGGAGGCGGACGACGTCTGGGAGGGCGAGTCCCTGCTGTACGTCCTGCGCGAGCGCCTCGGCCTGCCCGGCTCCAAGAACGCCTGCGAACAGGGGGAGTGCGGGTCCTGCACGGTCCGCCTGGACGGTGTGCCGGTGTGCGCGTGCCTGGTCGCGGCGGGACAGGCGGAGGGCCGCGAGGTCGTCACCGTGGAGGGGCTCGCGGAGTACGCCGGACAGCGGTCCGGGGACGGTCCGCCGCGGGCCGGGGGCACCCACTCCCAGGCCGGCGAGGACACCCGTCTCGCCCCCGTCCAGCAGGCGTTCGTCGACGCGGGCGCCGTCCAGTGCGGCTTCTGCACCCCCGGCCTGCTCGTCGCCGCCGACGAACTGCTGGAGCGCAACCCCATGCCGGCCGACGCGGACATCCGCGAGGCACTGTCGGGCAACCTCTGCCGCTGCACCGGCTACGAGAAGATCATGGACGCGGTCCGCCTGGCGGCCGCCCGGCAGTCCGAGGGGACGTGACGTGACCATGGGAAGCAGGGGAACGGCAGGCCTGCCCGCCAACATCACCCACCTCACGCAGGGCGCCCGCACCAGGGGCGGCATCGGCGAGTCCACGCTGCGCCCGGACGGCACCCTCAAGGTCACCGGCGAGTTCGCGTACTCCTCCGACATGTGGCACGAGGACATGCTCTGGGGCCAGATCCTGCGCTCCCCCGTCGCCCACGCCGAGATCGTCTCGATCGACACCGCCGAGGCCCTCGCCGTGCCGGGCGTGTACGCCGTGATGACCTACGACGACCTGCCCACCGACGTGCGGCACTACGGACTGGAGATCCAGGACACCCCGGTCCTCGCCCACGGCAGGGTCCGCCACCACGGCGAACCGGTCGCCATCGTCGCCGCCGACCACCCGGAGACCGCGCGCCGCGCCGCCGCCCGGATCAGGGTCGGGTACCGCGAGCTGCCGGTGATCACGGACGAGGCGTCCGCGACCGCGCCGGACGCGGTCCTGCTCCACGAGGACCGCACGGATCACCACGCGGCCCACGTCCCCCACCCGAACATCCTCCACCGCCAGCCGATCGTGCGGGGCGACGTGGCGGAGGCCCGCCGCCGCGCCGACTTCGTGGTCGAGGGCGAGTACGTCTTCGGCATGCAGGACCAGGCGTTCCTCGGCCCCGAGTCGGGGCTCGCGGTCCCCGCCGAGGACGGCGGCGTCGACCTCTACATCGCCACCCAGTGGCTCCACTCCGACCTGCGCCAGATCGCACCCGTCCTCGGCCTCCCCCCGGAGAAGGTGCGGATGACGCTGGCGGGGGTCGGCGGGGCGTTCGGCGGCCGCGAGGACCTGTCGATGCAGATCCACGCCTGCCTGCTGGCCCTGCGCACCGGCAAACCGATCAAGATCGTCTACAACCGCTTCGAGTCCTTCTTCGGCCACGTCCACCGCCACCCGGCGACACTGCGCTACGAGCACGGGGCGACGCGCGACGGCCGCCTGACCCACGTGAAGGCGCGCATCGTCCTGGACGGCGGCGCGTACGCCTCCGCCTCCCCGGCCGTCGTCGGCAACGCCTCCTCGCTCGGCGTCGGCCCGTACGTCGTGGACGACGTGGACATCGAGGCGCTCGCCCTCTACACCAACAACCCGCCCTGCGGCGCCATGCGCGGCTTCGGCGCGGTCCAGGCGTGCTTCGCGTACGAGGCGCAGATGGACCGCCTGGCGGACGCGGTGGGGATGGACCGGGTGGAGTTCCGGCAGCTCAACGCCATGTCGCAGGGCTCCGTCATGCCGACGGGGCAGGTGGTCGACTCCCCGGCGCCGGTGGCCGAGCTCCTGCGCCGCGTCAAGGCGATGCCCCTGCCGCCCGAGCGTCAGTGGGAGAGCAGCGAGGGCGTGGACGTACGGCAGCTCCCGGGCGGCCTGTCCAACACCACGCACGGCGAGGGCGTCGTCCGCGGGATCGGCTACGCGGTCGGGATCAAGAACGTCGGCTTCTCCGAGGGCTTCGACGACTACTCCACCGCGCGCGTGCGCATGGAGGTCGTCGGCGGCGAGCCGGTGGCGACCGTCCACACCGCGATGGCGGAGGTCGGCCAGGGCGGCGTCACCGTCCACGCGCAGATCGCCCGCACCGAGCTGGGCGTCACCCGGGTCACCATCCAGCCGGCCGACACCCGGGTCGGCTCGGCGGGTTCGACGTCCGCGTCCCGCCAGACGTACGTCACCGGCGGCGCCGTGAAGCACGCGTGCGAGCTGGTGCGCGAGAGGGTCCTGGAGCTGGGGCGCCGGAAGTTCGGCCCGTACCACCCGGCCTGGGCGACGGCCGGACTGCTCCTGGAGGGCGGCAAGGTCGTCACCGACGCCGGAGAGGCGCTGGCCGACCTGGCGGACGTGCTCGGGGACGAGGCCGTCGAGATCGAGCGGGAGTGGCGGCACCGGCCCACCGAGCCGTTCGACCCGCGCACCGGCCAGGGCAGGGGGCACGTGCAGTACTCCTTCGCCGCGCACCGCGCCGTCGTCGAGGTCGACACGGAGCTCGGCCTGGTCAAGGTGATCGAACTTGCCTGCGCCCAGGACGTCGGCAAGGCGCTCAACCCGCTGTCGGTGATCGGCCAGATCCAGGGCGGCACGACGCAGGGCCTGGGCATCGCGGTCATGGAGGAGATCGTGGTCGACCCGCGCACGGCGAAGGTCCGGAACCCGTCCTTCACCGATTACCTCATCCCCACCATCCTCGACACGCCGACCATGCCGGTGGACGTGCTCGAACTCGCCGACGACCACGCCCCGTACGGGCTGCGCGGCATCGGCGAGGCGCCCACCCTGTCGTCCACCCCGGCCGTCCTCGCGGCGATCCGGGACGCGACGGGGCTGGAGCTGAACAGGACGCCGGTACGGCCGGAACACCTGACGGGAACGGACACGGGCACGTAGGCGGTGGCTCTGGGTACCCGATCCCTCCCCCCGTCGCAGGCACCGTCCGACCGCCGTCCGAGGAGACCGAGGAGACCGAGAGATGCTGGACATCGCCGCAGAACTGCACCGGTGGGCGGCGCAGGGACGCGAGTTCGCCGTGGCCACGGTGGTGGCCGTCGGCGGCAGCGCACCGCGCCGGCCCGGCGCCGCGCTCGCGGTGGACACCGAGGGCACGGTGATCGGTTCGGTGTCCGGCGGCTGTGTGGAGGGCGCCGTCTACGACCTGTGCACCCAGGCACTCCAGGACGGCGACCCGGTCCTCCAACGGTTCGGCTACAGCGACGAGGACGCCTTCGCGGTCGGCCTGACCTGCGGTGGCGTCATCGACATCCTGGTCACGCCGGTACGGTCCGGGGACCCGGCCCGCCCGGTCCTGACCGCCGCCCTGTCCGCCGCCGCCCGCGGCGAGGCGGCGGCGCTGGCGAGGATCGTCTCGGGCCCGGCGGACCTGCTCGGCCGGGCGGTGCTGGTCCGCGGGGACGGCTCGTACGAGGGCGGCTTCGGCGACCGTCCGGCACTGGACCGTACGGTGCGGGGCGAGGCCGCCGCCTTCCTGGCGGCCGGGCGCACCGGCACGCTGGAGGTGGGGGAGGGGGGCTCGCGGTGCGGGCAGCCGCTGACGGTCCTGGTCGAGTCCTCGGTCCCGCCGCCCCGCATGATCGTCTTCGGCGCGATCGACTTCGCGTCGGCGCTGGTCCGCGTCGGCACGTTCCTCGGCTACCGCGTGACGGTGTGCGACGCCCGCCCGGTGTTCGCGACGCCGGCCCGTTTCCCGGAGGCGGACGAGGTGGTGGTCGAGTGGCCGCACCGGTACCTGGAGGGCACGGAGGTGGACGCCCGGACGGTGCTGTGCGTGCTGACCCACGACGCCAAGTTCGACGTACCGCTGCTGAAGCGCGCACTGCGGCTGCCGGTGGCGTACGTGGGCGCGATGGGCTCCCGCCGCACCCACCTGGACCGCACCGCCCGGCTGCGCGAGGAGGGCGTGACGGAACGGGAACTGGCCGGGCTCAGGTCCCCGATCGGCCTCGACCTCGGCGCCCGCACACCGGAGGAGACGGCCCTGTCCATCGCCGCGGAGATCGTGGCGGCACGCCACGGGGGCAGCGGAGCACCGTTGAGGGGGGCGCACACGCCGATCCACCATGACGCGGTGCCTGCGAGGGCGGGGCGGGCGGGGGTGGTGGCCTGAGCCCCCCGGAACCCCGGGGGAACCGGATCCGGTTCAGGGCCGTGCCCGCTTCGGCAGGGTGAGGATTTCGGCTCCCTCCTCGGTGATGGCGATCGTGTGCTCGCTGTGTGCCGTCCGGCAGCCCGTCGCGCTGCGGAGCGTCCACCCGTCGGCGTCGGTGACGAGCTCGGCGGTGTCCGCCATGATCCACGGCTCCAGGGCCAGCAGCAGCCCGGGGCGCAGCTTGTACCCGCGGCCGGGCCGCCCGGTGTTCGCGACGTGCGGGTCCTGGTGCATCGTCGATCCGATGCCGTGACCGCCGAACTCGGTGTTGACCGGGTATCCCGCCTCGCTGAGGACGGTGCCGATGGCATGGGAGATGTCGCCGATGCGGGCCCCGGGCCCGGCGGCGGCGATCCCCGCGGCCAGCGCGCGCTCGGTGGTGCTGATCAGCGCGACGCTCTCCGGGGGCCTCGTGTCGCCGACGAGGAAGCTGATGGCGGCGTCCGCGGCGACCCCGCCCTTGGAGACGGCGAGGTCGAGGGTCAGCAGATCGCCGTCGGCGAGCGTGCGGTCGTACGGGCGGCCGTGGAGTACGGCGTCGTTGACGGCCGTGCAGATGTAGTGGCCGAACGGGCCCCGTCCGAAGGACGGCGCGTAGTCGACGTAGCAGGACCGCGCCCCCGCCCCGACGATCATTTCCTTGGCCCATCGGTCGATGTCCAGGAGGTTCGTGCCGACCGTGCTGCGGCTCCTCAGCGTCTGCAGGATGTCGGCGACCAGGGCGCCGGTGTCCCGTGCCCGGGCCAGCAGGGTGGGGTTCAGGATTTCGATCATGGGGCGTCCTTCGCGCGCTGCCAATAACAATACCGGTCTTACTATACCGGTATTAGAATCGGCGCGCGCTTCCCTGCCGGGCCGGGGAGGGGCGCTGAACGCCCCGACCCGCGCTCGACGGTCAGTGCACCTGGTGCGGCACGGCGAGGACGAGGGAGGCGGCGGCCAGGGCCAGGTAGCCGCCGGGGAACGCGATGTTGTGGTAGACGCCGGCGCGGACGTGTGCCGCGACGGCGCCGGTGAAGAAGAGCACCAGCCCGGCCGCGGCGGCGACGCCGACGACCGGGACGCCCAGCAGCCCGAGCAGCAGTCCGGCGGCGCCCGCGGCCTTGAGGGCGGCGAGCCACGGGAGCCAGGTGAGCGGGACGCCCACCTCGGCGGAGTTGGCGAGGACGAACCGGGCCCCGGCGAGATCCGCGACGGCGATCCCCGCGTTGGCCAGGACCGTGAGGACGGTGATGAGGACGTATGCGGTGACCATGGGCGGCGTGCCTCGCTTCCGGCTGTCGCGGGCGGATGCGGAGTGCGCCGGCGGGCTCCGCGCGCTCACCGCCGCACAGGGCCGCACCGGACCGAGGTGTCCGCTCAGCTTTCCCGCCGCCCCGCGGTGACGTCCACCGGCCACGGTCGATGTCCGGCCGGGAAGCGGCAGCCGGGCCGTCCTCGTAGGCGGCCGGCCGTCGCGGCCGCCTACGGCCGCAGCAGCCGGTCCACGGCCCGGCCGAACATCCACCGGGCCGCCCACTTCAGGGGACGGTCGAGGAGCGGCGGCAGGAAGCGCGGCGACAGCTCCTCCCGCCACACCGCCCGTGCCCCGCCGGCGCCGTGCGGGCGGACCTCGATCTCCGCCCAGCCCCGGACGAGGCCGCCCCGCTTCTCCAGGCGGCACCGGGCGGGACCGCCCGGTGCGGGCGGCTCCCACACGACCACCTCCATCGGGTCGTCGAAGCCCAGCGGGCCGGCGCCCGTGCGGCCCACGAAGGCCGTGCCCGCGCGCGTGGGCGGCGGGGTCAGGACGGTGATCCGGGTCAGCGGGACCACGTCTGCGTGACGTTCCCAGTCCGTGAGCCGGCGCCAGGCCTCGTCGACGGGCAGGGGGGTGACGCGTGCGAGAGCGAAGAGGGCCACGAGGGGATCGTAGGCCCCGGCCCGGGCGGCAGGGCGTACGGCGGATGTGGTGCACGGGTCTTGTTGCGGCATCTGGATCTTCCCTAGGTTGGGCCCGGGATGGAAGCGCTTTCTCGCGCGTGCGCTCTAGCGGAAGAGGTGACTCGTCCATGCCCGGAAACACCGGAGACAGGACAAGGACGTCCCGGGCGTCCCGCGCGGCGGCCGCCGCGTTCGCCCTCTGCGCGGTGCTCACCGGCTGCTCCGGTGCGGAGGACGAGGCGACCGGCACGGACGGCACGGTCGTGCTGCGCTACACCTGGTGGGGCAACCAGGACAGGGCGGCGAGAACCGAGGCCGCGCTCGACCTCTTCGAGAAGAAGCACCCGGGCATCGAGGTGCAGACCTCGTTCTCCGGCTACGACGCCTACAAGCAGAAGCTGGCCACCCAGGCCGCCGGCGGCGACGCCCCCGACGTCATGCAGCTCGACTACCGCATGATCGACCAGTACGCGACCGGCGGGGTCCTGCTCGACCTCGCCGGACCGGAGCCGCAGGCGGTGCTGGACACGAGCGAGTTCGACCAGGGGCTCCTCGGCACCGGCCGGATCGACGGCAGGCTGTACGCGGTCCCGCAGGGACGCGGCACCGAGACGGTCGTGTACGACACCGAGCAGTGGGAGGCCGCCGGTGTCGCGCCGCCCCGCGCGGGCTGGACCTGGAGCGAGTGGGCCGACACCATGCGGCAGCTGGCCGAGCGGACGGGCAGGCCCGGCGGCACCGACCCCGGCCAGAGCGAGGACGCCTTCGAGGTGTGGCTGCGGGGGCAGGGGAAGGCGCTGTACACCGAGGACGGCGCCCTCGGCTTCACCGCCGACGACCTGACCCGCTGGTGGACCTTCACCGACGGGCTGCGGCGCGAGGGCGCCGTCTCGGCCGCCGAGCAGACCACCCAGATGGACGGCACAGTGGAGAACACCCCGCTCGGGCGCGGGACGGCGGTGTCCGACTACAACTGGGACGCCCCGTGCAGTGGCTTCCTGCCGCTCATACCGAGCGGCATCACCCTCGCGCCGACCCCGTCCGGCGAGGACGGCACCCCGGGGCAGTACTTCAAGCCGTCGATGTTCATGGGCGTCGCCGCCGACACCGCGCACCCGGAGCAGTCCGCGCGGCTCATCGACTTCATGCTGAACGACCCGGACGCCGCGGAGATCCTCGGCGCCACCCGCGGCATCCCGGTCAACGACGCGATCCGCGAGGACATCGCCGCCGGCCTCACGGGCTTCGACCGGACCATGTACGACTTCCACACCTCGCTCGACGGGAAGCTCGACGCCCCGCCGCAGGCGCCCCCGTCCGGCGACAGCGCCCTGCAGACCACCTTCGCGCGCGACTACGACCAGGTGTCGTACGAGCGGATGTCCCCCCGCGAGGCGGCCGAGAACTACGTCACCCACGCGAAGGCGGAACTCCGGTGACCACCACACAGACCTCCGCGTCCCTACGGCGGCCGGAACGGCCCGCCGCCACCGGCGCCCGCAGGCCCGCCGGGCGCCGCCGCGAGGGCGCCGCCTGGGTGTTCCTCTCCCCGTGGGTGCTCGGCGCCGTGCTGCTGACCCTGCTGCCGATGGCGGTCTCGCTCTACCTGTCCTTCACGGACTACGACCTGTTCAACCCGCCGTCCTGGGTGGGCCTGCGCAACTACACGCAGATGTTCACCGAGGACCCCCGCTACTGGCGGTCGGTGGCCGCGACCCTCACGTACGTCGTCATCGCCGTCCCCCTGCAGCTCGCGCTCGCCCTCGTCGTCGCCCTCGCCCTGAAGAACATGAAGCGCGGCAAGGGCTTCTACCGCTCCGCCTTCTACGCGCCGTCCCTGCTCGGCGCCTCCATGTCCATCGCCCTCGTCTGGCGGGCGCTCTTCAACGACGGCGGCACGGTCGACAACCTGCTCGGCACCGGCGGCTGGGTCAACCGGCCCGGCTGGGCGCTGCTCGCGGTCGCGCTGCTGACCGTGTGGCAGTTCGGGGCGCCCATGGTCATCTTCCTCGCCGGGCTCCAGCAGATACCCGCGGAGCTGTACGAGGCGGCGGCGGTCGACGGGGCGAGCCGGTGGCGGCGGTTCCTGTCCGTCACCGTGCCGATGCTCTCCCCGGTGATCTTCTTCAACCTGGTGCTCCAGACCATCCAGGCCTTCCAGGTGTTCACCCCCGCCTTCGCGGTCAGCGCGGGCAAGGGCGGCCCCGCCGACTCCACGCTCTTCTACACGCTGTACCTGTACGACCGCGGCTTCGTCGCCTCCCACATGGGCTACGCCTCCGCCATGGCCTGGGTGCTGCTCCTCGTCATCGGCGCGGTCACCGCCGTGCTGTTCCGCACCTCGCGCTCCTGGGTCTTCTACGCCTTCGAGGGGGACGACCGATGACGACCGCCGCACCCACCACCACGGCCGCGGGCCGGAAGCCGCCCGTCAACCGGCGACGCGTGGCCCTGCACGCCGGCTGTCTCGCCGCGCTGCTCGTCATGCTGTACCCGCTGGCCTGGCTGCTCGCGACCTCGCTGAAGCCCGCCGACGAGGTGATCGCCAGCCTGAACCTGCTCCCCGGCACCCTGGAGTGGTCGAACTACGAGACCGCGCTGGACGGCGTGAACGACGTCTCCGTGGGCCGGCTGCTGAGCAACTCGCTGCTGATCGCGGGCGGTGCGGTCCTCGGCAACGTGCTGTCCTGCTCGCTGGCCGCGTACGCCTTCGCGCGGCTGCGGTTCCGGCTGCGCGGGCCGCTCTTCGCGTTCATGATCGCGACGATCATGCTGCCGCACCACGCGGTGCTGATCCCGCAGTACATCATCTTCAACCAGCTCGGCATGGTGAACACCTACTGGCCGCTGGTCCTGCCGAAGTTCCTGGCCACGGAGGCGTTCTTCGTCTTCCTCATCGTGCAGTTCATGCGCGGGCTGCCCAGGGAGCTGGAGGAGGCGGCGCGCATCGACGGCTGCGGGCCGTTCCGGGCCTTCCGGTCGGTGGTGCTGCCGCTGACCCGGCCCGCCCTGATCACCACGGCGATCTTCACCTTCATCTGGACCTGGAACGACTTCTTCACCCAGCTGATCTACCTCTTCTCGCCGGAGAAGTTCACGCTGACGCTGGCGCTGAGGTCGTTCGTGGATGCCTCCAGCCAGTCGTCGTTCGGGCCCATGTTCGCCATGTCGGTGATCGCGCTGCTGCCGATCGTGCTGTTCTTCCTGGCCTTCCAGCGGTTCCTGGTGGAGGGCATGGCGAGCTCCGGGGTGAAGGGGTGAAGGGGTGATGCCGGTGGGAACGAGCAGAGAGGCGGGCGAGCTCTTCGGGCCTCGCATGACGCTGTTCGCGGACGTGCTGAGCGTGGGGCTGGCCACGGCGGTGGCGTCGTTGCCGCTGGTGACCGCGCCCGCCGCGCTGTCCACGGCGTGCGCGGTGCTGCGCGGCGCCCGGGAGGGGCGGCCGGTCACCGCGGGGCGGTACGCGGCGCTGCTGCGGCGGCGGCTGCGCGGCGGTGACCTGGCCGCGGGCGCCGTCGCTCTCGCGGGGGTGCTGCTGGTCGTTGCGGATCTGGCGCTCGTGCGGGCGGGGCTGCCGGGCGCCCCGCTGTTCGCGGCCGTCGCCGCCGCGATCACTGCGGGGGCCGCCGTGGTGGGGCTGCGGGCGTGCGGGCGGCCCGAGTCGGTGGAGGACTGGCGCGGGGCGGTGCGGGCGGCGGGGCGTGACGCGGTGCGGGATGTGGGCGGGAGCGGTCTCGTGCTGCTGGCGCTGGCGGCCGCCGTGCTGGCCGCGGGGATGTTGCTGCCGCTGGCGTTTCTGGTGCCGGGGCCGTTGGCTCTGGCGGTTGTGGCGGTGGATGTGCGGATGGGGCGTTGAGAGGGCGGCGCGTTCTCGCCGTTCTTGTCTTCGGGTGCGTCGTGGCTGGTCGCGCAGTTCCCCGCGGACCTTTCAAGGGCGCGGCCACGGAGCACATGTACCGCCCCGGCGCAACCGCTTCCCCCTCCGTCTCAGTCGAGTAAGAGGGGGGTACTCGCGCGCCGCACATCAGTGAACGGTGAGCGTGAGGAGACCCCCATGGGCGTACGTGGACGCGGACGGGTGATCGGTGACGTGACCGGTCGCGGCTGGCGCCGCGCTCTGGTCACCGGCGGAGCCGGCTTCGTGGGCTCCCATCTCTGCGCACGGCTGCTGGACGACGGGACGGACGTGGTCTGTCTCGACAACCTGTCCACCGGCACGCGGAGCAACGTGCTCGAACTGGACCGGCGGCGCCGCTTCCGGTTCGTCCGGGGCGACGTGACCGACGAGGACGTCGTGCACGGCCTTCCCGGGCCCTTCGACCTGGTGCTGCACTTCGCCTGCCCGGCGTCGCCCGCCGACTACCTGCGACTGCCGCTGGAGACGCTGGACGTCGGCAGCAGCGGTACGCGCAACGCCCTGGAGCGGGCCCGGCGCGACGGCGCCCGCTTCCTGCTCGCCTCGACCTCCGAGGTGTACGGCGACCCGCTGGAGCACCCGCAGACGGAGAGCTACTGGGGCAACGTCAACCCGGTCGGGCCCCGCAGCGTCTACGACGAGTCCAAGCGCTTCTCCGAGGCCCTGGTCACCGCCCACCGCTCGGTGCACGGCACCGACGCGGCCATCGTGCGCATCTTCAACACCTACGGGCCGCGCATGCGCACCGGCGACGGCCGCGCCGTGCCCACCTTCATCGCGCAGGCGCTGGACGGCACGCCGCTCACGGTCGCGGGCGACGGCAGCCAGACCCGGTCGCTGACCTACGTCGACGACACGGTCGACGGGGTGCTCGCGCTGGCCGCGTCCGCCGAGACCGGTCCCGTGAACATCGGCGGCGGCGAGGAGATCACCATGCTGGAGCTGGCGCGGCGCGTGGTGGAGCTGACCGGCTCCCGCTCCCGCATCCGGTTCGTCGAACGTCCGGTCGACGACCCCGAGCGGCGCCGGCCCGACACCCGGCTGGCCGCGGAGCGGCTCGGCTGGCGGCCGCGGGTCGGCTGGAGCGAGGGCCTGGAGTCCACGATCGGCTGGTTCACGGCACGGGCCGTCGCGGCCTGACCCGTACCGGCCGCCCCTTCTCCCGATCGCACGCGCACCGTGCGGCTCGGTCGGCCGAACACGTCGCGTAACGGATCTCCCGTCACAAAAGGTGACGAATTGGTGAACGTTCGGGTGAGCTGTCTCCAAGTGTTTGAGACAGCCGCCGGTGCGAGACCCGGGGAGGCCGAGGTCCCCGCACACACTCCGGGACGGAGCACCACATGCGCATCCTTGGTATCAACGCCTTGTTCCACGACCCGGCCGCCGCCCTCGTCGTGGACGGCACGACCATGGCGGCCGCGGAGGAGGAGCGCTTCAGCCGGCGCAAGCACGGCAAGCGGCCGGTGCCGTTCTCGGCCTGGGAGCTGCCCGAGCAGGCGGCGCGCTGGTGCCTGGCGCACGGGGGTGTGCGGCCCGAGGACCTGGACGCGGTCACGTACTCCTTCGACCCGCGCCTCGCCCGCCCCGCCGACGAGATGGGGCTGCACGACCCCTTCGACCCGCTCCGGCTGGAGTACGCGGAGCGGGCGCCCGAGTTCCTCGCCGAGGCGCTGCCCGGCCTGGACCCGGCGAAGGTCGTCTTCGTCCCCCACCACGTGGCGCACGCGGCCTCCGCCGGGCCCGCCTCCCCGTACCCGGACAGCGCCGTCCTGGTGCTCGACGGCCGCGGCGAGGCCGCCTCCCACCTCGCGGGCCGCTTCCAGGACGGCACCCTCCACACCGTCGCCGCCCAGGCGCTGCCCGACTCGCTCGGCCTGATGTACGAGGAGCTCACCGCCCACCTGGGCTTCCTGCGCAGCAGCGACGAGTACAAGGTGATGGCGCTCGCCTCCTACGGCAAGCCGCGCTTTCTGCCCCAGCTGCGGCAGTCCGTGCACGCCACCGGTGACGGCGGCTTCCGCGCGCGGGACGTCGACTGGGCTGCCTTCACCCCGCCCCGCGCGCGGGACGAGGAGTGGAACCAGGACCACGCGGACCTCGCCGCGAGCGCCCAGGCCGTGCTGGAGGAGGTCGTCGTCGACCTCGCGCACTGGCTGCACCGGGAAGCCGGCGGCGACGCCCTCGCGCTCGCCGGGGGAGTGGCCCTGAACTGCGTCGCCAACTCCAGACTCGCGGCGCAGGGACCGTACCGGCACGTGTGGGTGCAGCCCGCCGCCGGTGACGCGGGCACCGCCCTCGGCGGCGCCCTGTACCTCGCGGAGAACCCCGCCCCCCTGGCGGGCGCCGACCTCGGCCGCGCATGGAGCGACGACGAACTGCGCGCCTGGCTCGACGGCGCGGCCGTACCGTACGAGAAACCCCCCGACATCGCCGAGACGGTCGCCGAGGAGCTCGCCCGGGACGGTGTCGTCGCCTGGTTCCAGGGGCGGAGCGAGTACGGGCCGCGTGCCCTCGGGCACCGCTCCCTGCTCGCCCACCCGGGGCGCGCCGAGAACCTGGAGCGGCTGAACACCGTCAAGGGGCGCGAGGAGTTCCGGCCGGTCGCGCCGATGGTGCTGGCCGAGCGCGCCGCCGGCCTCTTCGAAGGGCCGCTGCCGAGCCCGTACATGCTGTTCGTGCACGACGTCGTCCGCGAGTGGCGCGACCGCATCCCGGCGGTGGTGCACGTGGACGGCACCGCGCGCGTGCAGACCGTCGACGCGCGGCAGGAGCCGCTGGTCGCCCGGATGCTCCGCGCGTTCGAGCGGCGCACCGGACTGCCCGTGGTCGTCAACACCAGCCTCAACACCGCCGGCCGGCCCATGGTCGACGACCCGCGCGACGCGCTGGAGTGCTTCGGCTCCGCGCCCGTGGACCTGCTCGCGATCGGACCGTACGCGGTGCGCAGGGGGCGGGTGTTCGGATGACCACCATCGCCGCCACCGCGTACGCCGTGGTGATCCCGACGCTGGCGCGGGACACACTGGCCGACTGTCTCGCCGCGCTCGCCGCGGCCACCGGACCGGCGCCCGCCGAGATCGTCCTGGTCGACGACCGCCCCGAACCCGACGACGCGGCGCTGCGGCACCCGCTGCGGCTCCTCGGCGAACTGCGCGTACGGACCACCGTGCTGCGCGGCGGCGGCCGGGGACCCGCCGCCGCGCGCAACCGCGGGCTGCGGGCCGTCACCTCGCCCTGGGTCGTCTTCCTCGACGACGACGTGCAGGTCGGGCCGCACTGGAGCGCACAGCTCGTCCAGGACCTCGCCGAGGTGGCGCCCGACACGGCCGCCGTGCAGGGCGTGATCACGGTGCCGCTGCCCGGCGAACGCCGCCCCACCGACTGGGAACGCGGCACCGCGGGCCTGGCCACCGCCCGCTGGATCACCGCGGACATGGCGTTCCGCACCGACGTGCTCACCTACCTCGGCGGGTTCGACGAACGTTTCCGGCGGGCCTTCAGGGAGGACGCCGACCTCGCGCTGCGCGTCCTGGACGCCGGCTGGGGCGTACGGCGCGGCCGGCGCACCACCCGGCACCCGGTGCGCGCCGCGAGCCGCTGGGTGTCGCTGCGCGCCCAGCGCGGCAACGCCGACGACGCGCTGATGGTGCGGCTGCACGGACCGGACTGGTGGACCCGCGCGGCGGCGCCGCGCGGCCGGCTCCGCCGCCACCTCGCCGTCACCTCCGCGGGCGCCGCCGCGTGCGGCCTCGCCGCGGCCGGACGGCGCGGGCCCGCCCTCGCGGCCGGCCTCCTCTGGGCCGCCGGCACCGCCGAGTTCGCCTGGGCGCGCATCGCCCCCGGGCCGCGCACCCGGCACGAGGTGGAGACCATGCTCGCCACCAGCGTGCTCATCCCGCCCGCCGCCACCTGGCACTGGCTCACCGGTCTGTGGCGCCACCGCGCCGCCCGGCCCTGGCTCCAGGAGGCGCGATGACCGGCGTGCAGGCCGTGCTCTTCGACCGCGACGGCACCCTCGTCGAGGACGTCCCCTACAACCGGGACCCCGCCCTCGTCACGCCCGTCCCCGGCGCCCGCGAGGCCCTCGGCCTGCTGCGCACGCACGGCATCCGCACCGGTGTCGTCACCAACCAGTCCGGCATCGGCCGCGGCCTGCTCACCCACGCCCAGGTGCGCCGCGTCAACGAACGCGTCGAGGAGCTGCTCGGACCGTTCGACGTATGGGCGGTGTGCCCGCACGCCCCCGCCGAGGGCTGCGCCTGCCGCAAGCCCGCACCCGGGCTCGTCCTCTCCGCGGCCCGGAAGCTCGGCGTCCCCGCCGCCGACTGCGTCGTCGTCGGCGACATCGGCTCCGATCTGACGGCGGCCCGCCGCGCGGGCGCCCGCGGCATCCTCGTGCCGACCCCCGTGACCCTGCGGGAGGAGACGGAGACCGCCGAGTGGGTGGCCCCCGACCTGTGGGAGGCGGTGCGGTCACTGGTGCCGGGACACCGGCCCGCCGTCGGCGGGAGCATCCCGTGAAAGCGCTCGTGACGCGGCTCGACAGCTTCGGCGACGTACTGCTCGCCGGACCCGCCGTGCGCGCCGTGGCCGCCCGCGCCGACTCCGTGACCCTGCTCTGCGGGCCGCTCGGCGAGCCCGCCGCGCGCATGCTGCCCGGCGTGGACCGGGTCATCGTCTGGGACGCGCCCTGGGCCGGGTTCACGCCGCCGCCCGTGGACCGCGGCGACATCACCCGGCTGGTGGCCGCCCTCGGCGCCCTGGACGCGGACACGGCGCTCGTCCTCACCTCGTACCACCAGTCCCCGCTGCCCACGGCCCTGCTGCTGCGCCTGGCCGGCGTGGCGCGCATCGCCGCGGACAGCGAGGACCACCCGGGCTCGCTGCTCGACGTACGGCACCACCGGGCGCCGCACGCCCACGAGGTGGAGGCGGCGCTCGGCCTGGCGGAGGCGGCGGGCTTCCCGTGCGCCGACGACGGGCTGATGCGCGTCCGGGACGTACCCGGCACGGCCGAGCTCACCGGCGGCCCCCCGTACGTCGTGCTGCACCCGGGCGCCAGCGTCCCCGCCCGCGCCTGGAGCCCCGGCCGCTGCGCCGGGGCGGTCGCCGAACTCACCGCCGCGGGCCACCGCGTCGTCGTCACCGGCGGCCCCGGAGAGCGCGACCTCACCGCGTACGTGGCCGGGGACGACGCGCTCGACCTCGGCGGCCGCACCGACGCGGCCCTGCTCGCCGGGGTCCTCGCGCGCGCGGGCGCCGTCGTCACCGGCAACACGGGCCCCGCCCACCTGGCCGCCGCCGTCGGCACCCCCGTCGTCTCCCTGTTCGCGCCGGTCGTGCCCGCCGAACGCTGGCGGCCCTACGGCGTCCCGTACGTCCTGCTCGGCGACCAGGGCGCCCCGTGCGCGGGCACCCGCGCACGGGAGTGCCCCGTCCCCGGCCACCCCTGCCTGGAGTCGGTGACCGCGCACGACGTGCTCGCCGCGACGGAGAAGGTCATGCAGGCGGAGAGGGTGGTACCGGCATGAGGATCCTGATCTGGCACGTGCACGGCTCCTGGACGACGGCGTTCGTCCAGGGCCCGCACACCTACCTCGTCCCCGTCACCCCCGGCCGCGGGCCCGACGGCCTCGGCCGCGCCCGCACCTGGGACTGGCCGGACAGCACCGTCGAGGTCCCGCCCGAGCGGCTGCGCGACACCGAGGTCGACCTGGTGGTGCTCCAGCGCCCGCACGAGGCGGACCTCGCGGAGCGCTGGCTCGGCGGCCGCAGGCCCGGACGCGACGTGCCCGCCGTGTACCTGGAGCACAACGCCCCCCACGGGGACGTCCCCGACACCCGCCACCCGGCCGCCGGACTGCCCGGCGACGTGACCCTCGTGCACGTCACCCACTTCAACCGGCTGATGTGGGACGCGGGCACCGCCCCGACCGCCGTGATCGAGCACGGCGTCGTCGACCCGGGCCCCCGGTACACCGGCGAACTCGACCGCGCCGCCGTCGTCGTCAACGAGCCCGTGCGCCGCGGCCGCACCGTCGGCACCGACCTGCTGCCCGTCCTCGCGGCGGCCGCCCCGCTGGACGTGTTCGGCATGGGCACCGACGGCCTCGCCGGACACCTCGGCACCCCGCCCGGCCGCTGCACCACCCAGGACCTGCCCCAGGCCGCGCTCCACACGGAACTGGCCCGGCGCCGCGTCTACCTCCACCCCGTCCGCTGGACCTCCCTCGGCCTCTCCCTGCTGGAGGCGATGCACCTCGGCATGCCCGTGGTCGCCCTCGCCACCACCGAGGTCACCGAGGCGGTCCCGGCCGGAGCGGGGCTGGTCTCCAACCGGATCGAGGAACTGACCGACGCCGTACGGACCTTCACCGCCGACCCCGCGCACGCGCGCGTGGCCGGCGAGAAGGCCCGCACGGCCGCGCTCGCCCGCTACGGGCTGGCCCGCTTCCTGGACGACTGGGAGCGACTGATCAAGGAGGTGACCCGATGAGGATCGCCATGGTGTCCGAGCACGCGAGCCCGCTCGCCGCGCTCGGCGGCCCCGACGCCGGAGGCCAGAACGTGTACGTGGCCCGCCTCTCCGAGGAGCTGTCCGCGCGCGGGCACGACGTCACCGTCTACACCCGGCGGGACGCGCGCCGGCTCCCCGAGCGGGTGCGCATGCCCGGCGGCACGACGGTCGTCCACGTCCCGGCCGGACCACCGGCGGCCCTGCCCAAGGACGAGCTGTTCCCGCACATGCCCGCCTTCGGCGCCCACCTCGCGCGCGCGTGGGGCGACGAGCGGCCCGACACGGTGCACGCCCACTTCTGGATGTCCGGCATGGCCGCCCGGATCGGCGCGCACGCCCACGGCGTCCCGGTCGTGCAGACCTTCCACGCCCTCGGCACGGTCAAGCGGCGCCACCAGGGCAGACTCGACACCAGCCCGTACGAGCGGATCGGCGTCGAACGGCACCTCGGCCGCTCCTGCGGGCGCGTCCTCGCCACCTGTACCGACGAGGTCTACGAACTGGCCGACATGGGCGTGCCGCCGCAACAGGTGTCCGTCGTGCCGTGCGGCGTCGACATCGAGCACTTCACCCCCGAGGGCCCCACCGGCACGGCACCCGCGCGCGCGGCGCGGCACCGGCTGCTCGCCACGGGCCGGCTGGTCCCGCGCAAGGGCTTCGACCAGGCGATCCGTGCCCTCGCCCACCTCCCCGACACCGAACTCCTCGTCGCGGGCGGCCCCGAGGCGCCGCTCCTCGACACCGACCCGGAGGCGGAACGGCTCCGGCACGTCGCCGCACGCGCGGGCGTACGGGACCGCGTACGGCTCCTCGGCGCCGTCGACCCGGCGGCCATGCCCGCACTGGTGCGCAGCGCCGACGTCGTCCTGTGCGTCCCGGCCTACGAGCCGTTCGGGATCGTGCCGCTGGAGGCCATGGCGTGCGGGGTGCCCGTCCTCGCCACGGACGTCGGCGGGCACCGCGACACCGTCGCCGACCGGGGCACCGGCCGTCTCGTGCCGCCCCGCGACCCCGGCGCCATCGCCGCCGCGGCACGCGACCTGCTCGCCTCGGAACAACTGCGCCGCCGGATGGGCCGCGCGGGCCGCGAACGGGTCCTCGCCCGCTTCACCTGGCAGCGCGTCGCCGACGGCGCGGAACAGGTCTACCGGCGGGTGACGGCCGGCCACGCGGTGCCGTCGGAGGTGGCGTGATGGAACGCATCGAACGGATCGAGCAGCCCCGCCGCCGGGCCGTCGCGGTACCGGCGCCCGTGACCGGACACTGCGACGAACTGCTGCACGCCCTCGGCGCGTTCCGCGGCTCCGCGTCCGTCACGGCGCGCTGGGGCGCCCAGCTGGCCCGGACCCTCACCGGCGGCGGCCGGCTGCTCGCCGCGGGCAACGGCGGCAGCGCGGCCCAGGCCCAGCACCTCACCGCCGAACTCGTCGGCCGTTACCGCAGCGACCGGCCGCCGTTCTCGGCGATCGCGCTGCACGCCGACACCTCCAGCACCACGGCCATCGCCAACGACTACGGCGTGCACGAGGTGTTCGCCCGGCAGGTACGGGCCCACGGCCGCGCCGGTGACGTCCTCGTCCTGCTCTCCACCAGCGGGGCCAGCGCCAACCTGCTGGCCGCGGCCGACGCCGGCCGGGCCGCCGGGCTCCGCGTGTGGGCCCTCACCGGACCCGTGCCCAACCCCCTCGCGGCCGGCAGCGACGAGATGCTCGGCGTCGAGGCGACGTCCGCCGCCACCGTGCAGGAACTGCACCTGGTCGCGGTGCACCTGCTGTGCGCGGCCTTCGACGCGGCCCTGGAGACCACCCCGGAGAACGGAGCCCCGGCCCATGGCTGACCGCACCGCACCCGTACCCGCCCACGGCACCGCGCGGACCGGCCGGACGCCGCTGGTCGTCGTCGGCGACGCCCTGCTCGACCGGGACCTGACCGGCTGTGCCGAACGGCTCGCCCCCGACGCGCCCGTCCCCGTGGTCACGGACTGCGCCGAGCGGGTACGGCCCGGCGGCGCCGCCCTCGCCGCGTACCTCGCCGCCCGCGACGGCCGCGACGTCACGCTCGTCACCGGCCTCGGCGACGACCCCGCCGGCCACGCGCTGCGCCGGCTCCTCGACGACTGGATGGAAGTGGTCCCGCTGCCCCTGACCGGAGACCTGCCCGAGAAGACCCGTGTCCTGGCCCAGGGACAGCCCGTGCTGCGGATGGACCGGGGCTCCGGCCGCGCCCACGAGGCGACCGGCGAGGCGCGCCGCGCCCTGCGCTCGGCGCGCGCCGTGCTGGTCGCCGACTACGGACGCGGCGCCGCCGACGCCCTGCGCGACACCCTCGCCGAGAACCCGCCGGCCGTGTGGGACCCGCACCCGCGCGGCCCCGCCCCCGTACCGGGCACCCGGCTGGTGACCCCGGCGGCCCGCGAGGCCCGCCGCTTCGCCGCCGCCCCGGCCGGCCGGGGCACACCCCCGGAGACCGGCCCCCGGCCCCCGTCCCGCGCTGGCGACCTGCGCACCGCCGCCCAGGACGCCGCCGCGCTGGTACGGCGGTGGCGGGCCGGAGCCGTCGCCGTCACCCTCGGCGCACGCGGCGCGCTGCTGTCGTACGGGGACTGCCCGCTGCTGGTGCCCGCGCCCGGCGAACTCCACGGCGACAGCTGCGGCGCGGGCGACCGGTTCGCCGCCACCGCCGCCGGGCTCCTCGCGGACGGCGCGCTGACCGGCGAGGCCGTCGAGGGCGCGGTGGCCGCGGCGACCGCGTTCGTCGCGGCGGGCGGCGCGGGCGCGCTCACCCGCACCGGCCCGGCGGACGGGCACGCGGACCGCGAGGACGCGCACGACCCGTACGGACTCGTGGCCCGGGTCCGTGCCGGAGGCGGCACCGTCGTCGCCGCGGGCGGCTGCTTCGACCTCCTGCACGCCGGGCACGTGGGCCTGCTCCAGGCCGCCCGCCGCATCGGCGACTGCCTCGTGGTGTGCGTCAACTCCGACGCGTCCGTCCGCCGCCGCAAGGGCGACGGCCGCCCCGTCACCCCCCTCGCCGACCGGGTCCGCGTCCTGCGCGCCCTGGAGTGCGTGTCGGCCGTCGCCGTCTTCGACGAGGACACCCCCGAGCGCCTGCTGGGCGACCTCCGCCCGGACGTCTGGGTCAAGGGGGGCGACTACGCCCGCGGCGACCTCCCCGAGGCGGCGCTCCTCGAGAGCTGGGGCGGCCAGACCGTCCTGCTGCCGTACCTGGACGGCCGCTCGACCACGCGGCTCGCGGCACGGGCGGCGGCGACGGTGAAGGTGACGACCGGGGGAGACGCCCGATGAGCGCACAGGTCATGCAGAGCACACAGACCACTCGGAGCGCACAGGCCGCGCAGACCACGCTGACAGCCCTGCCCCTGGCCGAACTCGCGGTCGCCCCCGCACCGGACCGCCCCAGCATCCTCGTGCTGCGCGCCCTCGGCCTCGGCGACCTCCTCGCCGCCGTACCCGCCCTGCGCGCCCTGCGCCGCGCCTTCTTCCCGTACGAGATGGTCCTCGCCGCCCCCGAGGAGCTGGCCCCGGTGGCGGAGGCGACCGGGGCGGTGGACCGGCTGCTGCCCGCCGCCGCCCCCGGCCGGGCGGTGCCCCGCACCCTGGACTGGCCCGGCCCGCCCCCCGAGATCGGGGTCGACCTGCACGGCAACGGCCAGGCCAGCCACCGGCTGCTGCGCACCGCACGGCCGCGCAAGGTGCTCGCCTTCGCCGCGCAGGACGGCCCGTTCTGGCGGGACGGGGAGCACGAGAGGGACCGCTGGTGCCGGTTCCTGCGCTGGTACGGCATCCCGGCCGACCCCACCGACCTGCGGCTGCCGCGCCCGGCGGTGCCCTCGCCCGCCCCCGGCGCCGTGCTCGTGCACCCCGGCGCGGGCGCCCCCGCCCGCTGCTGGCCCGCCGAACGGTACGCGGCCGTCGCCGCGGAACTGCGCGCCCGCGGCCACCGCGTCGTCGTCACCGGCGGCCCGGAGGAGGGCGACCTGGTGACGGAGGTCGCCAAACGCGCCGACCTCCCGGAGACGGACACGTTCGCCGGCCCGCCCGCCGCCGTCGGGCTGTCCGGCACGCTCCCCTTCCCCGCGCTGTCCGCGCTGGTCGCCGGGGCCCGCGCCGTCATCAGCGGCGACACCGGCATCGCCCACCTCGCCGCCGCGCACGCCACCCCGTCCGTGACCCTGTTCGGCCCGGTCCCGCCCGCCGCGTGGGGCCCGCCGGACGACCCGCGCCACCGGGTGCTGTGGCATCCGCACGAGGGCCCGGGCGGCAACCCGCACGGCCAGGTGCCGGACCCGGTCCTGCTGCGCATCCGGCCGGACGACGTGCTGCGCGCCATGGACGAGCTCGACGCGCTGCCCGGGGCACGGACGCCATGACCGCCGGCCCGGCGACGGACCCGCACGGCGCCCCGGCGGGCGGCCCGCCCCTCGCGGCGGACCTCACCGTGGTCATCGCCACCCGCGACCGCCGCGACTCCCTCGCCCACACCCTCGACCGGCTCCGCGCCCTCCCCGAGCGGCCCGCCGTCCTGGTCGCCGACAACGCCTCCACCGACGGCACCCGCGACATGATCGCCCGGCACCACCCGGAGGTCCGCGTCCTCGCCCTGCCCCTCAACCGCGGCGCCCTGGCCCGCAACCACGGCGTCCGCGCGGCCACCACCCCCTACGTGGCGTTCAGCGACGACGACTCCTGGTGGGCCCCGGACGCCCTGCCCACCGCCGTACGGCTGCTGGACGGCCACCCGCGGCTCGGCCTGCTCTCCGCCCGCACCCTGGTCGGCCCCGCGCAGCGCCCGGACCCGCTCAACGAGGTCATGGCCGCGTCCCCGCTCGGCCGCGCCCACGACCTGCCCGGTCCGCAGGTCCTCGGCTACCTCGCCTGCGCCGCCGTCGCCCGCCGCGAGGCCTGGCTCGACGCGGGCGGCTACCATCCGCTGCTGTTCTTCGGCGGCGAGGAGACCTGCCTCGCCTACGACCTCGCCGCGCGCGGCTGGGGCGTCACCCACTGCCCCGAGGTGGTGGCCCACCACCATCCCGACCCGGACGCCCGCGCCGGCCGTATGGTCAGGCTCCGCCGCAACGCCCTGCTCACGGCCTGGCTGCGCCGCCCCCTGCCGTTCGCGCTGGAACGCACCCACGCCCTGGCCGCCGCGGCCCGCCACGATCCCGAGGCCCGCACCGCGCTCGGCGAGGCCCTCACCCGGGTCCCGGCCGCGCTGCGCGCCCGCAGACCCCTGCCGCCGCACGTCGAGCGGAGCGCACGGCTGCTGGACGAGGTCAGGAGAGCCGCCCATGAGCGATGACCGCACGACCGTCGTCGTCATCACGTACAACCGCCGCGCGGAACTCCTGCGCACCCTCGACCGCATGACCCGGCTGCCGGAGCGGCCACCGGTGATCGTGACGGACAACGCCTCCACGGACGGCACCGCCGACGCGGTCGCCCGCCACTTCCCGGACGTCCGGCTGCTGCGCCCCGGCCGCAACCTCGGCGCCGTCGGCCGCAACCTGGCCGTGCACCAGGTCCGCACCCCCTACGTGGCGTTCTGCGACGACGACTCCTGGTGGGCACCCGGCTCCCTGGCCGGCGCGGCCGACCTGCTGGACCGGCACGAGCGGCTGGCCGCGGTGACGGCGCGCATCGTGGTCGAACCGGACGGCACCGAGGACCCGATCGTGGCGGAGCTGCGCGACTCGCCGGTACGCGGCCCGGCCTGGCTGCCCGGCCCGGCACTCGGCTCGTTCCTGGCCGCGGCGACCTCGCTGCGCACGGAGGCGTTCCGCTCGGCGGGCGGCTTCGACGCGCGGCTGTGGCTGGGCGGCGAGGAGGAACTGCTGGCCGTGGACCTGGCGACGGCGGGCTGGTGGCTGACGTACGCGGAGGACCTGACGGTCCATCACCACCCGTCCGTGCTGCGGGACCCGACGCTCCGCAGGACGCACGGGCTGCGCAACACCCTGTGGTTCACCTGGCTCCGCCGCCCGGTGCGCACCGCCACCCGCCGGACCCTGCACCTCGCCCGCACGGTGCCCCGGGACACCGCCTCGCTGAGAGCCTTCGGGCAGGCGGCGGCGGGGCTGCCGTGGGTGCTGAGGGAACGCCGCGTGGTGCCGCAGGAGATCGAGGGCCGGCTGCGGCTGCTGGACGAGACGCAGCGGCGGTCGACGGCACGGCGTTATACGGGGTGACGGCGCGCGGCGCACGCGGGCGGCGCACGCGGGAGCAGCCCCACGGCGTGAGCCGCTGAGCTGCGTACGGGTTCCGGCCGCGGCTCGGTCGAGGCAGGCGTTCCGGCCGGGCCGGCTCGGTCGGCTCAGTCGTTTCCGGGACGTTCGCCCTTCGGCCCGCGGCCGCGCTCGGTGCGCGGGCCCCGGCTGCGCATGCCCTCCTCCTGAAGACGCTCGTCGGCCTCGATGTTCGCCTTCTGGTCGGGGGTCCCCGACCGCTCGAGTCCCTTGCGCAGTCGTGCGCGCCGGACGTCGTACTCCTTGCTTCCGGGCTCGGGCACGACGATCACCTCCTGAACTACCGCTCCTCGCGGCGACGGCGCCGCCGCGGCTCCCACGCCTCGGGCTCCCGCACCGCGGTCGCCCGCGTGCCCTGGGGTTCCGACCAGCGGCACAGCAGCCGGAAGACCATGTACAGGGTCACCGGCCAGACGAGGGCGAAGGCCCAGATGACGCCGGGGTCCGAGGTGCGTATGCCGGTCACCATCAGGATGATCGACGTGGCGAGGCCGAACGCGACGGTGACCGGGTGCGGCCGGTACGCGGCGACCGGCGCCAGGTTCAGCCGCCGGCGCCGCTTCAGCTGGAGGGTGCGCATCTGGCGGTCGAGGCGCCGGTCGCGGCGCAGGTCCGCCTCCAACTGCTCGAGAATGCGCTGTTCGTGGTCGGGGAGTCGGCCGATCGTCACTGTGCTGCCTCCGGGGCCGTGGGGGTGTCCGCCGTCCCGTGTGCCCGCGCGCGAGGTGCCCTAACGTCGCTCAGCCGGGGTGTTCCAGAGCCGTCAGGAGCCCGTCCGCGCTGTCGGGCACGGTGCCCGCTGCGAGGCCGTCGCGGATCAGCCGGGCGGCCGCCCGCCCGTCGGACAGGCACCAGCGCGTCCACCGCTCCAGCAGCTCGGTGCCGAGCCGCTCGGCGGGCACCAGCGCGGGCCAGCCGCAGGCCCGGGCCTGCGCGGTCACCTTGGCGCCGCCCGCCACCGGATCGACGGCCAGCACCGGCACCCCGGCCCGCAGCCCGAGCACCAGCCCGTGCAGCCGGTCGGTGACGATCAGGTCGAGACGGGCCAGCACGGACTGCAACTGCTCCGGTGTGCCGCTCAGCCGCCAGTCGTACGCGTCCAGCCGCGTCTCCAGCTCGACGCGCGCGCAGTCCCTGCGGCCGAGCCACCGGGTCACCCCGTCGGCGACCCGCTCGTGCCGCCGCAGCGCCCCGTACTCGCCCTGTCCGTGGGTGAGGATCACCCCGACGACGGGGACCGGGGGCTGCGCGGGTGCCCGGGCGGCCAGGTCCACCACCGGCTCGCCGCCCGACGGGACGTCCCGCGCGAGCACCCGGTGGAAACCGGTCACCGCCGGATCCCGCTCGTCGATCACCGACACCCCCACGGCGATCCGCACGCAGTGCCTGAACCGCCGGTGCAGCGCGGCGACCGGCGCGCCGTGCAGCGGCCCGCAGACGAAGAGGAGATGCGAGTAGGCCCGCGGCCGTACGTGGTCCATGTCCAGGTGCCCCGGCCGGAACCCGGCGCTCCACACCACGTCGTACGGCAGCCCGGCCCGCTCCAGCAGGTCCTCCACCCGCCGCAGCGCGAGCACGTCCCCGGCGGTCGCCTCACCGTCGAGGAAGCTGAACCAGCCGGTCACCAGAATCCTCCGCACCGCGCCACGGGTTCCCCCGGGACACGGGCGCATGCGACCGCGGGCACGGCGGGGCGCTCGTCGCGGGCGTTCCCCCGGGGACGGTCTGGACGCCGTACCACCCCCGAATGCGACAATCCGCTGATGGGCGCGGCGCGGCGCCGGATCACGGTGGTGGGCGGGAGCGGCTGCGCGCGGGCAGGAGAGGGAAGGGGCGTGGCCGTGATCGAGTGGGTGCGGCTCAGCAGTGGGGCACGGGCCGTTCCCGAGCCCGTGGCCACGCCGTTCGTCTGGTCCGCCGCGTGCGTCGGCGCTCTGGGGATGATGGCGGTCTTCGCCCTGCTCGGCGGCGTCGGCCGGCCGGTGCCCGCCCTCGTGGCGCTGTCCCTGCTGGCCGGGCTGCTGGGCCTGTGCGCCCGGTTCGTCGCGGCGCCCGGCACCGCCGTCCTGTGCTGGCTGTTCCTCAACGGC
Source organism: Streptomyces ruber (assembly GCF_014648075.1). Classification (GTDB taxonomy): domain Bacteria; phylum Actinomycetota; class Actinomycetes; order Streptomycetales; family Streptomycetaceae; genus Streptomyces; species Streptomyces ruber. The sequence goes on from NZ_BMQK01000002.1 coordinate 516,074, forward strand.
TTCGGCATACCGCCCCTGGGCACGCTGACCTGGGCCGGCTCCCGCGACTCGCTCTGGCTCGGCTGCCTGTTCGCGGCGGCCCTCACCGGCACCGCCGTGGCCCGCGTGATGAACGCCCGCGCCGCCTACCGCCGCATCACCCCGTACGGACCCTGAGCACTCACGGTTCACCCGGCACCGATGCGGCAGTCTCCCTGCCGGGGCTGTCCCCCGTCCGGGGCGTCCTCGCCCGGGAGGGCCCGTCCACGGTGGTCCAGGACCTCTTCCGCCGCCCGCTGGTGCCACGAGCACGCGGCCCGGCTCGCCGTCACCGGCCGCCGCCACGGCCCGCACGCACCCGGCGCATCCGGCGCACGGGACCCGCGGGACCTGCACCTGGCCGCCGCCCGGAACTGCCTCCGCTGGGAGACGTCCGCCCAGGCGGCCCAGGCCACGGACGACTTCCGGCTGCTCGGCCTGGCCACCTCCTGCCGTCCGCGGACCCTCCGGCAGAAGCGCTGGACCAGCGCCATGCTCGAGATCATGTCGCCGCAGCCGCCGACCTGCGACCAGCCCCCTGCCGTCGTCTCGCGTCGCGCGCCGCACCCACCTCACTTACTGTGGTGGTTCGCCACTGTGAGTGACCGGGTAACGGATGCGGTAACGGCTGCAGGCAAGGACGTACGTACGGATGAGAACTCGTCGATGGCGCGGTACGGCCGCGTCGGCCGCGGTGGGCGTGGCCGTCCTCGCGTTCCGGGGCGGCACCGGACAGCCCGCCGGGCACCCGGGGGACGAGGGCGAGGGGGACCCGGTCAGGACGCACAGCCGCACGGTCCCCTTGACCACCGCGGCGGACGGCGCCGCGGCCGCGCTCGGCAGCCGGGACACCCCGCCCTTCAGCGTGCTCGGCGTCACCTGGGCGCAGCCCTCGGCGAGCCCGGCCGGCACGGTGGAGGTCCGCACCCGGTCCGCCGTGACCAGGGTGTGGTCGCACTGGCGCACGCTGGACGCCGACAGCGGGCCGGGCGAGCAGGGCGCGGACCGGGGCGGCACCGACCCCGTGTGGGTGGGGGAGTCCGACGGCGTCGAGGCACGGGTGAGCAGGGAGGGCACGGCACCGCTGCCCGCCGGCCTCCGGCTGGACATGATCGACCCGGGCACCGCGGTCTCGACGAGGGCGAGGAGGGGCCCGGGCGGCAGGACGGCGGCCCCGTCCGCCGAGCGGCCGCCGATCGCCTCCCGCGCCGACTGGGGCGCGGACGAGTCGATCAGCCCGGAGGCCCCCGCGTACCTGCCCGGCGGAAAGGTGGGGGCGGCCGTCGTCCACCACACGGTGGACTCCAACGACTACACCTGCGACCAGGCACCGGCCGTGATCCGCGGCGTCTACGCCTACCACGTCAAGCAACTGGGCTGGAAGGACATCGGCTACAACTTCCTCGTCGACAAGTGCGGCACGCTCTACGAGGGCCGCAAGGGCGGCGTGGACCGGCCGGTGCTGGGCGCGCACGCCTACGGTTTCAACTCCGAGACCACCGGCATCGCGGTGCTCGGCACCCACACCGACACCGCCCCGCCCAAGGAGGCGGTGACCGCGCTCGCCCGGCTCGCGGGCTGGAAGCTCGGCCTGGACGGGGCCGACCCGGCGGGGCAGGCGGCCCTCACGGCGGGGGCGGACGGGAAGAGCTACTCCGGCGCGTCGTGGAAGAAGGGCGACGAGCTGGCCCTCCCGGTGATCCACGGGCACCGCGACAGCTACAACACCCAGTGCCCGGGCGACGCCCTGTACGGGCAGTTGGCCACGATCCGTTCCCAGGCGGCGGGCAAGGAGGCCGGCATCGTGCTTCCCTGAGCAGGACCGTGCGACGGTGACCGTGCGACGGGAACCGTACGGCGGGACGTACGAGGGGAACACCCGGGGAGGGGCCGCGGTGCTGCTCAGACAGCTCGAATACCTGACCGCCCTGGCGCGGACACGCCACTTCGCGCGCGCCGCCGAGGCCTGCCACGTCTCCCAGCCCTCCCTCTCCGCGGGCATCAGGACGCTGGAACGCGAGCTCAAGGTGATGATCGTGCGCCGTGGCAGGCGCTTCGAGGGCTTCACCCCCGAAGGCGAACGGGTGGTGATGTGGGCCCGTCGCATCCTCGCCGAACGGGACGCCCTGCGCGACGACGTCGCGGCCATGGACGGCGGGCCGACCGGCGTGCTGCGCATCGGCGCGATCCCCACCGCGCTCACCGCCGCGCAGCTGCTGACCATGCCCTTCCTCGACCGGCACCCCCAGGTGCGGATCTCGCTGGAGTCCATGTCGTCGCGGGAGATGGTGCACCGGCTGGCCGAGTACGACCTCGACGTGGGCCTCAGCTATGTGGACGGCGAACCGCTCGGCGGCGTCCGCACCGTCCCGCTCTACCGCGAACGGCACCTCCTGCTGACCCCGGAGGACGGTGAGCTGGCGCACCGGCCGCGCGCGGGCTGGGCCGACGTCGCCCGGCTGCCACTGTGCCTGCTGTCCCCGCAGATGCAGAACCGCCGCATCCTCGACCGCTGTTTCGCCGACGCCGGGGCCGGCGCCGTCAGCGCCTGTCTGGAGACCGACACCGTCTCCGCCCTCTACGCCCACCTCGGCACCCGGCGCTGGTCCAGCGTCATCGCGCACGCCTGGCTCGGGCTGTTCGGCGTCCCCGCCGGCATGCGGCTCGTGCCCATGGAACGGCCCGCCCGCAGCTACCACGTCGGCCTCGTGCTCGCCGACCGCGACCCCGCGCTCAGCCTGGTGCGGGCCCTGGTCGACGTGGCGCACCAGGTGGACGTGGCCGGCGAACTGGACGGAGTCCTGCGCGACAGTCTGCGCGGACAGGCACCCGCGACGGACGACGGTTGATAGACGGCGCCTAACACCCCATAGCCAACAACGTTCGCACGCGCTCTTGGACGGGCCCGGGGAACGGCAGCACAGTGCCCTTGTCCCAGTGTCCTGTTGTGCGACCGGAAGGGGCTGGTCATGGCAGCGTCGCCGGACCTGGAGCAACGGGTGCGCTCGATCGTCGCGGAGCACCGCGGCACACGCGGCGCCCTGCTGCCCGTCCTCCACGCGGTGAAGGAGGAGTTCGGGTACGTCGATCCGGCCGTGATCCCGGTCCTGGCCACCGAACTGAACCTGTCCCGGGCCGACGTGTACGGCGTCATCACCTTCTACGAGGACTTCCGGCAGACCCCGCCGGGCCGCACGACGGTACGGATCTGCCGCGCCGAGGCCTGCCAGGCCGTGGGCGCCGGTACCCTCGCGGACCGCGCCAGGTCCCGCCTCGGCGTCTCCTTCGGCGGGACGACGCCCGACGGAGCGGTCACCCTCGACCAGGTCTTCTGCCTGGGCAACTGCGCGACCGGCCCCGCCGTCGAGATAGACGGCCGCCTGCACGGCCGGGTCACTCCGGAACGGCTGGACGCCCTGCTGGCTCCCCGGGAGGCGGACGTATGAGCAACCCCGTGACGGTGTACGTACCCCGTGACTCGGCCGCCCGCTCCGTGGGCGCCGACGAGGTCGCCGAGCGGATCGCCGCGGCGGCGGCCGGGGCCGGACGCGGGATCCGCCTGGTCCGCAACGGCTCCCGCGGCATGCTGTGGCGGGAGCCGCTGGTGGAGGTCGGGACCGGAGCCGGGCGGGTGGCGTACGGCCCGGTCGCCCCCGAGGACGTCGACGAGCTGGTGGCCGCGGGACTCCTCGACGCCCGGCCCGACCACCCGCTGCACCTCGGCCGCACCGACGACCTCGACTGGCTCCGCACCCAGAACCGCGTCACCTTCGCCCGCGTCGGCGTCACCGACCCGCTCGACCCGGACGACTTCCTCGCCCACGGCGGTCTGCGCGGACTGCGCCGCGCCCTGGAGCTGAGCCCCGAGGAGATCGTCACCGAGGTCACCGAGTCCGGGCTGCGCGGCCGGGGCGGCGCGGGCTTCCCGGCCGGCATCAAATGGAAGACGGTCCGACAGGCCGACTCCGCCCTCAAGTTCGTGTGCTGCAACGCCGACGAGGGCGACAGCGGCACCTTCGCCGACCGCATGCTGATGGAGGGCGACCCGTTCACCCTCATCGAGGGCATGACCATCGCCGCCCGCGCGGTCGGCGCCACCGAGGGGTACGTCTACGTCCGCTCCGAGTACCCGGACGCGGTGGCCGCCCTGCGCGCCGCGATCACGACGGCGTACGGGCGCGGCTGGCTCGGCGAGCGCGTCCTCGGCTCGGACCTCCGCTTCGACCTGTTCGTACGGGTCGGGGCCGGGGCGTACATCTGCGGCGAGGAGACCTCCATGCTGGAGAGCCTGGAGGGCAGGCGCGGCACGGTCCGCGCGAAACCGCCGATGCCCGCGCTGGAGGGCCTGTTCGGCAAGCCGACCGTCGTCAACAACGTCCTCACCCTCGGCTCCGTCCCCATGGTCCTCGCCGACGGCGCGGCGGCCTTCGCCGGCCTCGGCACCGGCCGCTCGCGCGGCACCCAGGTCTTCCAGCTCGGCGGGAACGTCGCGCGCGGCGGCATCGTGGAGACCGCGTTCGGCGTCACGCTCGGCGAGCTCGTCGAGGGCTACGGCGGCGGCACGCGGTCCGGGCGCCCGGTGCGGGCCGTGCAGGTCGGCGGGCCGCTCGGCGCGTACCTGCCGACCTCCCGCTTCCACCTCCCCATGGACTACGAGGCGTTCGCGGCGGCGGGCGCCATGGTCGGGCACGGGGGAGTGGTCGTCTTCGACGACACCGTGGACATGGCGGGACAGGCCCGGTTCGCCATGGAGTTCTGCGCCGCCGAGTCCTGCGGCAAGTGCACACCGTGCCGGGTCGGCGCGGTACGGGGCGTCGAGGTCATCGACCGGATCACCGCCGGGATCGACCGACGGGCCAACCTCACCCTCCTCGACGACCTGTGCGACCTGATGACGGAGGGCTCGCTGTGCGCGATGGGCGGCCTCACCCCGGTGCCGGTCAGGAGCGCGCTGGAGCACTTCCCCGCGGACTTCGGCGAGGAGCCCGCGGCCGAACCGCCGACCACCGGGGACCTCACCACCACCGACCTCACCACGACCACGGAGGCACGCCGATGAGCCTGATCAAGGAGCCCGACCTCGGCACCCCGGCCCGCCCCGGCGAGCCCACCGTCGCCGTGGAGATCGACGGCAAGGAGGTCCTCGTCCCCGAGGGCACCTCCGTGATGCGCGCCGCCGCCGAGGCCGGCATCGACATCCCCAGACTCTGTGCCACCGACAGCCTCGAACCCTTCGGCTCCTGCCGCCTCTGCCTGGTCGACATCGACGGACGCAAGGGCACCCCGGCCTCCTGCACGACCCCCGTCGCCCCCGGCATGAAGGTCCGCACCCAGACCCAGAAGCTCGCGAAGCTCCGGCGCGGCGTCATGGAGCTGTACATCTCCGACCACCCCCTCGACTGCCTGACCTGTCCCGCCAACGGCGACTGCGAACTCCAGGACATGGCGGGCGTCGTCGGGCTGCGCGAGGTCCGCTACGGCTTCGACGGCGAGAACCACCTCACCGAACCCACCGACAGCTCCAACCCCTACTTCGACTTCGACGCCGGCAAGTGCATCTCCTGCTCCCGCTGCGTGCGCGCCTGCGGCGAGGTCCAGGGCACCTTCGCCCTCACCATCGAGGGCCGCGGCTTCGCCTCGAAGGTCGCGGCGGGCGCGGGCGGCAGCTTCATGGAGTCCGACTGCGTCTCCTGCGGCGCCTGCGTGCAGGCCTGCCCCACCTCCACCCTCCAGGAGAAGTCGGTCGTCGAGCTCGGCATGCCCACCCGCAGCGTGCTCACCACCTGCGCGTACTGCGGCGTCGGCTGCTCCTTCAAGGCCGAGCTGCGCGGCGACGAGGTCGTCCGCATGGTCCCGTACAAGGACGGCGGCGCCAACGAGGGCCACTCCTGCGTCAAGGGCCGCTTCGCCTTCGGCTACGCCTCCCACCCGGACCGCAGGCTCAAGCCGATGCTGCGCGAGCGGATCACCGACCCGTGGCGGGAGGTGGAGTGGGAGGAGGCCATCGGGTACACGGCCCGCCGCCTGCTGGAGATCCAGGCCGCGCACGGCACCGGCGCCATCGGCGGCATCACCTCCTCCCGCTGCACCAACGAGGAGGTGTACGCGGTCCAGAAGATGGTCCGCGCCGCCTTCGGCAACAACAACGTCGACACCTGCGCCCGCGTCTGCCACTCGCCCACCGGGTACGGCCTCAAGCAGACGTACGGCACCTCCGCCGGCACCCAGGACTTCAAGTCCGTCGACAAGGCCGACGTCATCCTGCTGATCGGCGCCAACCCCACCGACGCCCACCCGGTGTTCGGCTCCCGCATGAAGCGCCGTCTGCGCCAGGGCGCCCGGCTCATCGTCGCCGACCCGCGCCGCATCGACCTCGTCCGCTCCCCGCACATCGAGGCCGCCCACCACCTCGCGCTGGCCCCCGGCACGAATGTGGCCCTCGTCAACGCGCTCGCGCATGTCGTCGTCACCGAGGGGCTGGTCGACCGCGCGTTCGTGAACGACCGCTGCGAGGACTTCGAGACCTGGGAGCGGTTCATCGCCCAGCCGGAGCACAGCCCGGAAGCGGTCGCCGACATCACCGGCGTACCGGCGGACGAACTCCGCGCCGCCGCCCGCCTCTACGCCACCGCCCCCAACGCGGCCATTTACTACGGCCTCGGGGTCACCGAGCACAGCCAGGGCTCGACCATGGTGATGGGCATGGCCAACCTCGCCATGGCCACCGGCAACATCGGCCGCGAGGGCGTCGGCGTGAACCCCCTGCGCGGCCAGAACAACGTCCAGGGCTCCTGCGACATGGGCTCCTTCCCGCACGAACTCCCCGGCTACCGGCACGTCTCGGACGACGCGGTCCGTTCGGTCTTCGAGACCCTGTGGGGCCGTACGATCCTCGCCGAGCCGGGCCTGCGCATCCCCAACATGTTCGACGCGGCGCTCGACGGCTCCTTCCGGGCGCTGTTCGTGCACGGGGAGGACATCGCCCAGTCCGACCCGAACACGCGGCACGTCACCGCGGCCCTGTCGGCGATGGAACTGGTCGTCGTCCAGGACCTGTTCCTCAACGAGACGTCGAAGTTCGCGCACGTCTTCCTGCCCGGCACCTCCTTCCTGGAGAAGGACGGCACCTTCACCAACGCCGAGCGCCGCATCAACCGCGTACGGCCCGTGATGGCGCCGCGGACCGGCAAGCACGAGTGGCAGATCGTCTGTGAGCTCGCGCAGGCCATGGGCTACCCGATGAAGTGGGACGACGCCGCGCAGATCATGGACGAGATCGCGGTGACCACGCCGGCCTTCGCCGGAGTGTCGTTCGACCGCCTCGACCGGGTCGGCAGCGTCCAGTGGCCGTGCGACGACGCGGCGCCCGAGGGCACCCCGCTCCTGCACGTGGACGGGTTCGTGCGCGGGAAGGGGCGGTTCGTGGAGACGGTGTACGTGCCGACCGAGGAGCGCAGCACACGCAAGTACCCCCTCATCCTCACCACCGGCCGCATCCTGTCCCAGTACAACGTGGGCGCCCAGACCCGCCGTACGGGCAACGTCGCCTGGCACCCGGAGGACGTCCTCGAACTGCACCCGCACGACGCCGAGGTGCGCGGCATCCGCGACGGGGACCTGGTGGCGCTGGCCAGCCGGGTCGGCGAGACCAGCCTGCGGGCGAGGATCGACGACCGGATGCCGGTGGGTGTCGTCTACACGACCTTCCACCACCCGGCGACCGGCGCCAACGTGGTCACCACCGAGCACTCGGACTGGGCGACCAACTGCCCCGAGTACAAGGTCACCGCGGTACAGGTGACGCCGGTCGGAGCGCGCCGATGACCACCGCGGCGCCCACGCCCGCCCACGTCCGGCTGGCCAACGGGATAGCCGCCCAGTTCCGGCACCGGGACCCCGCCACGGCGGCCGAGGAGATCGCCGCGCACCTCCGGGCGTTCTGGGACCCCCGGATGCGCGCCCTGCTCGTCGCGGACGCCGAGGCCGGCCGCCCCGGCCTCGACCCGCTGGTCAGGGCGGTGGCGGAGCTCCTGCCACCGCCGCCGCCACGGCCCTGAGGCGCTACCGCCCGGCGTCCGCCGGCAGCTCCAGGCGCAGCTCGTACCCGCCCTCCTCGGTGGGGCCCGAGGTCACGGTGCCGCCGAGGAGTTCGGCGCGCTGGCGCAGCCCGACGAGACCGTGGTGGGCGCCGGGCAGCGGCAGCGCCGGGCGGGTCGGGGCGGTGTTGGTGACGGTGACGCGCACCGTGCCGCCCTCGCGGTGCAGACCGATCGTCGCGGTGGCCCCGGGCGCGTGTTTGCGGACGTTGGTCAGGGCCTCCTGGACGGTGCGGTAGACGGCGCGCTGGACGGGCGGCGGCAGCGTGCCCGGCAGGTCGGTGTGCAGCTCCGCCTCGATGCCGCTGGTGTCGACCAGGCGCCGCAGGTCGGCGAGCGACGGCTGCGGGGTGAGCTCGGTGGGGCGGCTGCCCGAGGCGCGCAGCACGCTCACCATGTGCCGCAGCTCCTCCAGGGTCTGCACGCTGAGGCGCCGGATGGTGGCGGCCGCCTGCCGGGTCCCGTCGTCCTGGGTGCCGACCTGGAGCGCCCCGGCCTGCACGGCGATCAGACTCACCTGGTGGGCGACCACGTCGTGCATCTCCCGGGCGAGCTGGGCGCGTTCCCGGGCCAGGACGCTCTGCGCGGTGAGCAGCCGTTCGTGCTCGCGCGCCTCGGAGATCTCGTCGAGCCGGAGCGACAGTTCCCGTCTGGCCTGGACGAGCTGGCCGAGGAAGACGGGCGCGGTGGCCCACGCCACGGTGTAGGTGAGGTTGACGACACTGAGGTCCTGCGCCGAGAACCGGTCGGCGTCCAGCTCCCACCACCGCCACGGCAGGAAGTCGCTGATCGCGTACACCACGCCGCAGAGCGCCAGCAGAACACGGTGGTGGTTGAGCGAGGACAGGGTGTACAGGGCGGCCAGCGGGGCGAACACCGCGTCGGTGAACAGGGCGGAGGGGAGCGTGAGGACGAAGGTCGCCAGGGGGAAGCGCCGGCGCAGCGGCAGGACGAAGGCGGCGAGCAGGGCGCAGAGCAGGCCCGGTCCGTAGCCGTGGGGGATGTTGATCCGCACGTCCGCGAGCGAGGCGACGAGGGCGGCGGCGTCGACCAGCGGGGCGGGCACGTGCCGGCCGGGCGGGCACCGGGGGAACGCCGGGCGCCGGCCGCCCCGGGGGACGGCCGTGTCCGCGGGGGGCTCGTCCTGCCCGGCCGTGTCCCGGTCGGCCGTGCCCCGTTCGGTTGTGTCCCGGGCGCCGGCACCGTGCACGGCTGTGTCGCGGGCGGCCGTGCGCTCCGCGGTCGTGCCGTGGTCCGTCGTGCCCCGGATGCTCATGTGTCCTCCCCGTCCCGTACCGGTGCCGGCACCTTGCGAGTGACTCCCGAGGACAGCACGGTCCCACCCCCGGCGAAGGCCCGCACCGGAAACGGCGCCTCCTCCGTCCCGCGCGCTCCGTTCGCCGCCCGTCCGCCCCCCGATGCGTACCACGCCGGCGGCCGGGCCCCCGCGCGCCGGGACGGTTTCGCGCCGGGCCGGTGCCACGGGCGACCGGCCGAACGGCCGGGCAGGACCAGCCGTTCGGCCGGGTGTCCTCGGAAGGTCGCCGGGTGGGACGCACCCCGCTGCCCTCGGGAGCCTTGGGGCATGACGCACCACGCATCGCCGGTCGCGCCGTCGGCGGCGCCCCCCGGGCCGGAGACGGGCCGTGCTCCCTCCGGCGCACCGTCGGCCGACCGGCTGACCGGCATCGACCTGGCTCGCGGCATCGCGGTCCTCGGGATGTTCTCCGCCCACATCGGACCGGACGTGACGGTCGGCGGACCCGTGGGCTTCCTCCTCGAACTGGCCCGCGGCCGCTCCTCCGCCCTGTTCGCGGTGCTCGCCGGGTTCTCGCTGGTCGCCCTGACCGGCCGGCCGCAGCCCCGGACGGGACTGGCCGGGCGGCAGGCCAGGGCCCGCGTCGCCGTCCGCGCCCTCGTGCTGATCCCGCTCGGCTACGTCCTGATCGCCCTCGACACCTCGGTCGACGTGATCCTCGTCTGCTACGGACTGCTGTTCCTCATCGTGCTGCCGCTGCACCGGCTGCGGGCCGGTACGCTCGCGCTGCTCGCCGTCTCCGGCGCGCTGATCCTGCCCCAGGCCTGGTACGCGATCCGCGCGTCGATGTGGACGAGCGACTGGGCGGACGCCGTCGTCGCCGTCGACCCGCTGGCCCGCCTCACCGGCACGGACGGCTTCGTGGACCTGCTGTTCACCGGGGGCTATCCGGTCATCACCTGGATCCCGTTCGTCCTCGCCGGCATGGCGGTGGCCCGTCTGCTCCTCGACCGGCCCGGCATCCGCACACGACTGGCACTGACCGGCGGCGGGCTCGCCCTTCTCGGCTACGGCGGTTCATGGCTGGCCCTGCACCTCGCCGGCCCGGGCGCGCTGCGCGTCGTCTCCTCGGCGGCGGACGGTCATCAGGCATCGGCGGCCTGGTGGTCCGACACCGTGGGCGGAGTGCCCGAGGGCCGGATCCCCCTGGACTGGATGCTGGTGGCCTCGCCGCACAGCCAGACGACCCTGTCCATCCTCGGCAACACGGGCACCGCGCTGGTCGTGATCACCGCATGTCTCACCGTGGTCGCCCGGCTGCCGCGCCTCGCCCGCCTGGCCACCCCCGTCATCGCGGTCGGCAGGACGGCTCTGACCGCGTACGTCCTGCACATCGTCGCCCTGTGGGTCCTGAGCGACGCGTGGTACGTGCCCGCCGTCGAGGACCAGACCATGGGCGGACTGCCGGCGCTGCTCGCCTTCATGGCGGCGGCCGTGCTGCTGGCGACCTGCTGGACGCACTGCTTCCGACGCGGCCCCCTGGAACACCTGATGCACACCACCGGGCGCTGCGCGCAGTACATCAGATGACGACGATTCCAAGGAGAGCGTTGGTCCGCTCTCTCTCGGGACGGAGCCGGGCATGGCGTGGTCCGGGCTTCGAACCCCCCAGGGCGGAGGCCGGCCATGGCGTGGGCCGGCCTCCGCCTTCGCGTACCGCGCCGGCTCAGCCTTCCTCGTCCTCGTCGCCCTCGAAGAAGTCGCCGACCTCGTCGACGACTTCGGCCGCGACCATGCCGCCGACGACGCCGACCGCGAGTCCGGCCGCGCCCGCCGCGACGGCGGTGCCCATGCCGGGGCCGGAACGGTGCCCGTCGTGGTGCTCGTCGTGCTTGTACTCGTGACCGCCATGACCGCCGTACGGGTCGCCGTGCCCGTACGCGGCGTGCGAGCCGTAGGACGCGCGGTGCTCGACGAGCTGCCGCACCCAGGCGTCGACGGTGCCGTTCCAGTCCTGGTGCGCGACCCCGTCGTGGGAGACGGTGAACCGGGTCAGCGCGTCGTGGCCCGGGGTGAGGAACCCGCCCCGCTTGTCGGCCTCCAGGACGACGTCCATACCGCCCGGGTGGGCCAGGAAGGACACCTCGATCTCGTTCACCTGGTGCGCGTAGGCGGGCGACGGGGTGAGTTCGATCTCCTGGTAGAAGGGCAGCTGCTGGCCGGTGCCGCCGATGTGCCCGTACTCCAGGTCGGCCGACCTGAAACCGAAGCCGAGCGAGCCGAAGGCCTCCAGGACGGCCTCCTGCACCGGGAGCGGGGCGACGTTCAGCTGGTCCAGGTCGCCCTTGTCCTTCGCACCGGCGACGGCCAGCTCGGTGCGCACCCCGAGCACGATGCCCAGGGCCTGCCCGTACAGCTCCGTGATCGGCGTCTCCCAGGGCAGGGTGACGCTGAACGGGACGCTGTGCTCCGCGCCCTCGGCGAGCCGGAAGCCGCCGCCGACGGTGAACCGCTCGAAGACGGCGACGCCCTCGCTCTCACCGTCCTCGTGCTCGGCCTCGACGCGGGCCACCAGTTCCAGCGTGATGTGCTCGATGTCGAAGTCGGCGCTGCCACCCTTGAGGTGGACCTGGCCGGTCAGCGCGCCGCCGGGCCGGACGGCCCCGGGGGCGAGAACCGTGTCGACCGTGGGGCCGCCCACGCCGAGCGAGCCGAGCAGTCGTTTGAACACCATCGTGGCGTCCACTCCTTATACGTGCGTGTGGTTCAAGAGGATGATGCCGCACACCCCTGGTCAGGCGTGCGGCATCACCGGGGTGCGCCTGTCGGCTACTTGGCCGCGTCCAGCGCCGCGAGCGCCTGGGCCCAGCGGACGAACTTCAGCTCCGCGAGGTCCGCCACGGTCTTCACCCCGAAGGCCTCCTCCAGCAGCTCGCCGTCACGCTCGGAGACCCCCTTGAGCGCCGCCACCGGGGCGCCCAGAATCTCGGGCAGGCTCTTGTCGGCCCATGCCTTGTCCAGCACCTTGTCCAGGTCGATCGCAGCCATGTCTCTCGTCTCCAAAGAGGGAAGGCCCTGCTCCGGGGCGGGCCCTTCTACAAACGAGTAGAAGCATAGGCATGCCGAAGGCCCCCGGGCGCGCGGTCCGCGCGTGCACGAAGGGAAAGGCCGAAAACGCCCCCTTGCGACGACCGAAGAGCCACCCTCGCCGACCCGCGCGCGGCGGTGACGGGAGGGTGGCGGGGAGGTCCGGGCGGTGCGGCTCGGGTGACGCGGTCCGGACGGAGCGGCCCGGGGAGTGGTGCGGGAGTGGAGCGGTTCGGACGACGGCACGGGCCACAAGTGGCGCGTGGCGCATGCGGGTTGGCCCGTGCGGCGCGAGGCGGGGGTGTGGGCGGTGACCCGGAGGAGCGGCCGGGTGGGTGTGTTCGGGCGGACGAGGGACCCGGCTCGGGTGGTGGCCCGGGGCGAGTGGACCGGAGCGGGGAGGGGCGTCGGGTCACGCCTCGTTCTCGTCCGGTTCCTCCTCGTCCGGCTCTTCTTCGTCCGGCTCGTTCTCGTCCTGCCGTTCCCGCGCCTTCCGTTCCTTCTCCCGCTCCTCCTTGGCGGTCTCCGTCTGCGCCGGGGAGCCGCCCGGCGCCGTCTCCGGAGTCGTGGCGGGCGTGCCGGCGGCCGAGGGGGTCTGTTCCGGTGCCGGAACGGAGCCGGTGCCGGAATCCGCGCCGGTGCCGGAATCGGTGCCGGTGCCGGTGCCGGTGTCCGAGTCCGTGGCGGGGGCGGACGGGGACGCGGAGGAAGTGGAGGAGGAACTGGTCGGCGAGCCGCTCGGGCCGGGTGTCTCCGCGGCGCTCTCCTCGGACGAGAACAGGGCCATGCCGAGGAACACCGCGGCCACGAAGAGCGCCGCGCCGGCGACGGCGGCCACCACGCGGGGCCGGCTCGTGACGAACGCGCGCACCCCGCCGGACCGCTGTACGCCGCGCGTCCCGCCCGAGCGGCTCCTGGTCCCGGTGGCCGTCGGCAGCTTGTAGGTGGTCGGGGGACCGGTCTCGCCCATCGGGGCGGGACCCGGTACGGAGGCGGCCGCCGGAGCGGCCATGGGCGACGTCATGGGGGCGGCCATCGGAGCGGCGGCCGGCAACGGCTCGGCGTGCCCCTGCCAGGAGCCCGCCGCGAACCACTCGGCCGCCTGTTCGGCCGTAGGCCGGTCCTGCGGCTGCTTGTCGAGCAGACCGAGGAGGAAGTTCTCGAAGGCGGGCGGCAGCACGGCGCCCAGTTCGCGGGGCGGTACGGGAGCGGCGTCCAGGTGCTGGTGGAGGATGCCGACCGCGCTGTCCGCCTCGAAGGGCGGGCGGCCGGTGAGGAGCTGGTAGAGCACGCAGCCCAGCGAGTACACGTCGGAGGCCGGTCCCGCGGTCTCGCCCAGGGCGCGCTCGGGCGCGATGTACAGGCTGGTGCCGACGATGTGCCCGGTCGCGGTCAGCGCGGCACCCGGGTCGTCCAGGAACCGGGCGATGCCGAAGTCCCCGATCTTGCAGGTGCCGTGGGCGTCCAGCAGCAGGTTGGCGGGCTTGATGTCCCGGTGGACGATGCCCTGCCGGTGGGCGGCGGCGAGCCCGGCGGCCGCCTCGGCGGCGATACGGGCCACCCGCTCGGCGGGCAGCGTCCCGGAGTCGGCGAGGAGGCGGGCGAGGCTGTCCCCGTCGACCAGCTCCATCACCAGGTAGAGGCGGTCCTCCTGCTCGCCGAAGTCCAGGACGCCGACCACGTTGGGGTGGTTGAGCCGTCCGGCGGTCTGCGCCTCGAGACGGAAGCGTGAGGCCGCGGTGGCGTCGGCGCCCTGGTTGAGCAGGAGCTTGACCGCCACCGCCCTGCCGAGGGTCTCGTCGTAGGCCCGCCAGACCTCGCCCATCGCGCCTCGACCGATCGGATCGTGCAGCTGGTAACGGCCGGCTATCAGCACCTGTGTTCATCCTCATGCCACAAGACCAATTCGTCTGCCGCAGGCGTGACGCACCTCGTGGGGACGGTGACGGTGGGGATGCCGCAGCCTCACCAGCCTACCCGTGTCCCAGTGGTCACAGATCAGCCGTACCGCGCGGCTCCGCTCGGGCCCCTGCCGGCCGTGCGGCGGCAACGGCCGCAGCGGTCGTGACCTTCGCGACCTCCGCAACGGGATGACGATATGAAAAACGCCTGTCGGCCGGTGACGGTGAACGGGTGACCCGAAAGAGGTAATCGCGGATTCCGTACAATGGCGGCGCGCGGTCACTCGAAGCCGGTGACGCGCCGGGTGGTCACCGGCAGAGGGGTACCGGGAAAACGGCGACAGTACACGGAGACGGCGGCCGCTTTCTTGCCGGGAGACCGACGGTGCGTATGTTCTATTGCTCATATGCCGGTGTGCCTGTCAGATTGCGGATCTCCCGGCGGCAGAAGCCGGGTTCGACATTCCTCGGTACGGCTTTCGGAGGCCACCATGAATCGCACACTGCACCGGATGCTCGGCGTCCTGCTCGGCACCGCGGCACTGACCGCCGGCGCCCTGGCCGGTACCGCCCAGGCGGGCGGCACGTCCCACACCGGGCCCGCTCCGCTGACGGTGAAGGCCTACCAGGCCAAGGCCCAGCTGCTGTCCCGCGAGCTGTCGGGCCACCGCCTGGACGTGCACCGGGCCGACGACGGCGCCCCGGTCCCCGGGCTCCTCGTGGTGTTCACGACCTCGGGCAGCCAGGAATACCTCTGCCGGGCCTACACCGACCTCAACGGCACCGCCGAATGTGACGCGCACCTTCCCTCCGACCTGGAGGTGCCCAATGCCCTGGCGAACGGTTACGAGGCCCGCTTCGGCGGCAACGGCACGTACGCCCCCATTGACGCGAACGGCACCTACGGCGTTTCCCTCGGCGACATCTGACCGCCGGCGGCCCGCGGAAGTCACCGGTTGAACGGACGCGGCCGCCGCACCGCGGAGCATCCCCGCCTCCGGCCCTGATCGGAGGCGGGAATGCACCGACAAAAAATGGATATCGGAGCAGCCGATGAAAGGGCAAGTCGCCGATTCGGGTAAGCGGCGGGCCCGTGATGACGCCGGCGCCGCGTACCGGGCGGTGAGGACCGCCACACGGTGCCCCTCGACCGCCCGTCACACGTTGTCCGACCGACAGGTGCCGCCCATACGGGGGCATCGGTTCTCCTCGGTCGTGCACCCCCGGACGTGCCCGGACGTGGGCCCCGGTTCACTGCAGACCCCGGGCGGAGCCGACGCGTGCACACCGCCCCGGCCGGCAGCGCCGCCCCGATGCCGGAGCACTCCGGTACACCGGAGCGGGTGGCGCACCTGCACCAGGCCATCGGGACACCACCGCGGCGGGCGTCCTCCCCCGCGACGTCGGCGGCACCGCCCGCCCGGTTCACCGCCCGGTCACAGCCGCCCCGCGTGCAGCGCCATCTGCGTCATCGCCCGTCGCGCGTGCTCCGCCACCGCGGCCGGCGAGTCGCCGAGGTGGACGTGCAGGGCCCGGGACGCCTCGTCGACGCGTCCCGCGAGGACCAGTTCCAGGATCTCGATGTGCTCGGCGACGGCCGTCTCCACCCGGCCGGGGTCGAGGAAGTCGTACATCCGCACCCGCCGGACCCGTCGCCCGGCGGTGACCAGGGCCTCGGTCAGCGCCCGGTTGCCGGAGGCGCGGCAGAGCTCGGCGTGGAACCGTTCCTCCTGGATCACGAAACGGTGGTCCGGCGCCGGCGGGTGCTCCCGCATCCCGTGCCAGCGCCGCAGTTCCGCGGTGAGGACGCCCGCGTCGTGCCGGGCGGCCGGGTCCTCCGCCACACGGGCCATCCCGCGCAGCTCCAGGGTGACCCCGAGCTCGTACAGGTCCGTCAGCCGGTCGAGGGTGGGCACGGTGACCCGGAAACCCTCGTCGCCCCGCTCGACCAGGCCGTCGGCCAGCAGCCGGGCCAGCGCCTCGCGGACCGGGGTGCGCGACACCCCGAACCGGTCGGCCAGCCGCATCTCGGCCAGCCGCTCCCGGGGCGCGAACTCACCGCCGAGCACGGCCTCCCGCAGCCTGACGTAGACCTCCTCGCGGAGCGAGGGCGCGTGCGCCCCGCTCCGTCCGACGGCCGGGTCCACTTGTGTATACAGGTCGGGGTCCATGGCGGGACACGGTAGGGAACGCTTGTTTCCCGCACGTCCCGCCGTCCATGAACGGCGTGTTACGCGGCTACGGGGTTCCGCCGGTCACGTCCTCCCAGTGCGCCGTCCGGTCGCACCAGCGGCGCAGCAGCGTGTGGTCGTGGCCGACGGCGAGGAGGCCGGCCCCGGTGGCGGCGCGGTACTCCTCCACGACCGCGACCAGCGCGGCGGTGGTCGAGGCGTCGAGCATCGCGGTCATCTCGTCGCACACCAGCCAGCGCGGGCGCAGCACCAGGGCGCGGGCCAGGCAGGCGCGCTGCAGCTGGCCGTCGCTGACCTCGTGCGGCCGCCTGCCCAGCAGGTCCGGTGTCAGGCCGACGGCCGCCGCCAGCTCGGCCACCCGCCCGGGCGCCTCCTCGCGGCGGCCGGTGGCGCGGAGCGGTTCGGCGATCAGGTCGGTGAGCCGCAGCCGCGGATCGGCGGAGAGCCGGGGCTGCTGGAAGACGACCCCGACGGCGGTGCGCTGCTCGCGCGGGGCGCGGTGCCGCCAGCGCCGTACGGGCGTGCCGTCGAGCAGCAGGGTGCCGGAGTCGGGCCGGTGCAGCAGGGCCGCGACCCGGGCGAGGGTGGACTTGCCGCAGCCGCTGGGGCCGAGCAGACCGACGGCCTCACCGGGCGCGACGGCCAGGGAGGCGTTCCGTACGACCGGGGCCTTCGGGTCGTATCCGGCGGTGACGGCGCGCAGTTCAAGCATGGACGTCCTCCGCGGCTCTCACGTCGGACCCCGGGACGGGATGGTGGCAGGCGACTCCGCCGGTGACCGGCGGCAGGGCGGCGCAGGCGTCGGTGGCGCGGTCGCAGCGCGGTGCGAAGGCGCAGCCCTCGGGGAGGGCGCCCAGTTCCGGGGGCAGGCCGGGGATCGGGGTGAAGGCCCGGTCCGGCAGGGCCCGGAGCAGGCCGCGGCCGTAGGGGTGGCGGGGGCCGGGGGAGCCGAAGAACGAGGCCGCGTCGGCCAGTTCGACGATGCGGCCCGCGTACATCACGGCGACCCGGTCGGCGATGCGTTCCGCCGCCGCCAGATCGTGGGTGATCATCAGCAGACCCCGGCCGGTGCCGTCGGCGGTGTCGACGTGCCGCCGCAGCTCGTCGACCGTGCGGTCCACCAGGTCGCGGTCGAGCCCGGTGGTCGGTTCGTCGGCGAGCAGCAGGGGCGCGTCGCCGACGAGGGCGAGCGCGGTGGCGGCGCGCTGGGCGAGGCCGCCGGAGAGTTCGTGCGGATGGCGGTCGAGGTGGCCGGCGGGGAAGGCGGCGCGTTCGGCGGCGGCCCGCGCCGCGTCCCGTACGGCGGCCCGGCCCCGTATCCCGGCCAGCGCGGCGACGGTCTCCTCGGTCTGCGAGCGGATGGTGCGTACGGGGGTGAGGTGCGCGGCGGGGCTCTGCGGCACGAGACCGATCAGGCGGCCCCGCACCTTCCGGCTGAGCGTGCGCTCGTCGGCGGAGATCAGGTCCAGGTCGCCGAGCCGTGCCTCGCCCGCGCTCTGGGCGTTGGCGGGCAGCAGCCCGAGGAGGGCGGAGGCGAGCACGGACTTGCCGCAGCCGCTCTCGCCGATCAGCGCCAGGCATTCGCCGGGCGCCACGTCGAAGTGGACGTCGGTGACGGCGGCGACGCGGCGCCCGCCCGGCATGAGGAAGCGCACCGACAGTCCGCGCACCGACAGCACGGGGGTTGGCTCGGTCACAGCATGAGCTCCGATCGGCGCCGTGGGCTGATCCGTTCCCGCCAGGCCCCGGCGAGGCCGGCGATGGCGAGGGTGGGGACGATGATGAACAGGCCGGGGAACAGGGTCGGCCACCAGTGCCCGGCGAGCAGTGAACTCCGCGCGCCCTGCACCAGGTTGCCGAGGCTCGCCATGTGGGTGGGCAGTCCGAGGCCGAGGAAGGACAGGGCCGACTCGTGCCACATGGCGTGCGGCACCATCAGCACGGCGGCGAGCGCGGCCTGCGGTGCCACGGCCGGCAGCAGGTGCCGTACCGCGATCCGCCGCCGTGAGGCACCCCCGGACACGGCCGCGTCGATGAACGGGCGGGAGCGCAGCGACAGCACCTCGGCGCGCACGATCCGGGCGGTCGACAGCCAGTGCGTGGACGCGACCGAGACGGCCACCGGCACGACACCCGGCCGGAACAGGGCGACGACGAAGATGCCGAGCAGCAGGTGCGGCACGGACGACAGGGTGTCGACCACCCGCATCACGGCCCGGTCGACCCAGCCGCCCAGCGCCCCGGCGGCGGCCCCGACGGCGGTGCCCACCACGGCCGCCACGAGCGCCGCCACCAGGCCGACGAGCAGGGAGACCCGCAGCCCGTAGACACAGCGCAGCAGCAGGTCGCGGCCGAGGTCGTCGGTGCCGAACGGGTGCGACCGGCTCGGCGGTTGCAGTTTGGCGGCGAGGTCGACGGCCTGCTGGTCGAGCTGGGCCAGCGGCGGCACGAGGAGCACCGCGAGCACGGTCAGCGCCACCAGCGCGGCGGAGACCCGTACCCGTACCGTGCGGGTGGAGCGGCGCCTGATGCCGTACGACCGCCAGACCGCGCTCTGCGCGGCGGGAGCGTCACATGTCACTGAACTTCACCCTCGGGTCGAACAGTCCGTAGAGCAGGTCCGCCAGCAGGTTGCCGGCCAGGACGGCGGCCGTGGCGAGCACGGTCAGCGCGGCGAGCAGCGGGAAGTCGACGGCGGTGGCCGCCTCCACGGTGGCCGCGGCGATGCCCGGCCAGCTGAACACGGTCTCCACCAGCAGGGCGCCGGTGATGAGTTCGGGCACGCGGGACCCGATCAGGGTCAGCACCGGCAGCAGTCCGGAGCGCAGTGCGTGGCCGAGCAGTACGGTGCGCTCGCTCAGCCCCCGCGCGCGGGCGCCGCGCACGGGGTCCTCCGCGAGCGCGTCGCCGACGCCCTGGCGGACGTACAGGACGAACCAGGGGAGTTGGGATACGGCCAGTACACCGGCGGGCAGGACGAGGTGGCTCGCCACCTGCCCCGCCGTCACCTGTTCGCTGGCCGTGTCGGTGAGGCCGCCGGCCGGGAGCACGCCGAGCTGGAGGGCGAACAGCCAGACTGCGAGCAGGCCGAGCCAGAAGGTCGGTGCGGCCTCCAGGGTGTACGACAGGGAGGTCACCACCCGGTCGAGCGGCGAGCCGGGACGGCGGGCGGCGAGCACGCCGAGCACCGTGCCGAGCACCACGGCCGCCACGAGGGCGACCGCGCACAGCAGCGTCGACCAGACGACCCGCTCGCCGATGACCTGGGCGACCGGCTGCCGCATCACGGTGGACTGACCGAGGTCGCCGGTGAACGCCGAGGTCAGCCACTCCCACCAGCGGGCGGCGAAGGGCTCGTCCGCGCCCAGGTTGTCCCGCAGCCGGTCGAGGGTCTCCTGGTCGGCGGCGAGGGCGGCCGTGCCCGCGTACGCCTTGACGGGGTCGAAGGGGGAGGCGGCGGCGATCGCGAACACCCCGAAGGTGACGACGAGGAGGACGGGGGCGGCGAACAGCAGCCGCCGCCCCGCGAGGCGTGCCATCGCTCCCCAGGGCAGCGACCGGGGCCGGTGCGGGGAGCTCACTTCTTGGGCTGCCAGTCCTCGAGGTTCCACCACGGGCCGCTGCCGAAGCCGTGCTCGTGCGGTTCCACCTGCGTGGTCAGCCCCTTCCAGCGGTCGGCCAGCACGTAGGTGTGGTCGACGTGGGTGAGGTAGGTGGTGCCGGGGTCCTTCACCAGTTCGCGCTGGACCGTGTCGTAGGCGGTCTTGCGGTCCGCGCGGTCCTGGCTGCGGCGGGCCTCGTCGAGCGCCTCGTCGACCGCGGGGTTGTCGTAACGGCCCATGTTGTTGAAGCCGTCGCCGGCGAGGGAGGAGTGCAGCGTGCGGTAGAGGGTGAAGTCGGGGTCACCCGTGCTGCCGCCGCCCGCCAGGACCGCGTCGTCGCCCATCCGCGGCTCGATGACCTCCCAGGTGGCGCTCTCCACCGTCACCTCGATGCCGGCCTCCTTGGCGTCGGAGGCGTAGGCGAGGGCGTGGTCCTGGCGGAGCTTGTCGCCCGCGGGGTAGAGAAGGGTGAAGGCCGCCCGCCGGCCGTCCCTGGACCGTACGCCGTCCGCGTCGGCCTTCCAGCCCGCCCGGTCCAGGATCTCCTCGGCCCCGGCCAGGTCCCGCTTGCGCTCGATGCCCTTCGCGAACCAGGCGTCGTCGCTGGGCAGCGGCCCGTACGCCGGGCGGCCCGCGCCGTCGAGGATCCGCTCCACCATGGCCTCGCGGTCCACGGCGGCGTCGAGGGCCTGCCGGATCGCGCGGTCGCCCGTGACCTCGTCGCCCGTGGGGAGGGTGACGGCGCGGAAGTCGTAGGTCTTCGCGTCGTACCTCACCTTCCCCTCGTCGCCGTCGAAGGTGGCGGCGAGGGCGGGCGTCAGGACCGCGCCGTCGAGGTCGCCGGAGCGCAGCCGGGTGGCGCGCACGTCGTCGTCCTCGATGATCGCCATGGTCACCTTCTCGACCTCCGGCGCGCCGCCCCAGTAGTCGGGGTTGGCCTCGAAGGTGAGCTTCTCGCCCTTGCTCCAGCCGGTGAGGACGTACGGTCCGGTGCCGACGGGCTTCGTGTTGAAGGAGCCGGTGTTGGGGTCCTGCTTCCCCACGATGTGCTCGGGGACGATGGGCAGCGTGGTGCGTGCGGCGAACGGTGCGTACGGGTACTTGAGGGTGAAGACGACCTTGTCGTCGCCGTCCGCCCGAACCTCCTCGACGGCGTCCAGTTCGTTGCGGAAGGTGTTGTTCGTCTTCGGGTCGAGGGCGGTCCGGTAGGTGAAGACGACGTCCTCGGCGGTCAGCGGCTCGCCGTCGCTGAACCTCACCCCGTCGCGGAGGTGGTAGGTGTACGTGCGCCCGTCGTCGCCGACCTCGGGCAGGGCGGTCGCGAGCGCGGGGGTCAGCTGCTCGTCGGCGCCCCGGGCGAGAAGCCCGTCGAAGATCTTCGAGTTGCCGTCCTTGCCGTAGCCGAGCAGCGGGCTGAGCGTGTCCGGTTCGTTGGCCACACCGATCACGACGGAGTCGGCGGCCCCTTCGTCTCCCGTGCCGCCGCCGGGCGCCGAGCATGCGGCGACACCGCCGAGCACCGCCGCCGCGGCGGCGACTCTCCGTATCCGTCGGACCGTTGGGACCGTCATGACCTCACACTCCTGTTGCCCCTGTTACGAGTGGAACGCTGTTGCATATTAGTTGCAGGTGCGTCACAGGTGTAGAGCGCATGGAGAGGGGGCGCCGCGGGCCGCTCGTGGTCGGCCCGCGACGCCCCCTGGCGTCACCCGAGGGAGAACCTCAGGAGTTGATCTGCTGGGTGACGAGGTCGGAGAAGGTCGTCAGCCGGGTGTAGACGCCCGGGTAACCGGCCCACGCGCAGCCGTTGCCCCAGGAGACGATGCCCGCCAGGACACCGTTGATCATCAGCGGGCCGCCGCTGTCGCCCTGGCAGGTGTCCACGCCGCCGGAGGCGTAGCCGGCGCACACCATGTCGCTCGCCTTGTAGGACGAGCCGTAGGACGAGGAGCAGCTGGAGTCGGAGACGGTCGGCACCGTCGCCGTGCGCAGCTGGTTGGAGGAGCTGCCGCCCGAGGAGGTGGTGCCCCAGCCGAGGATGCGGGCGGTGGTGCCGGCCGCGTACACGCCGGTCTGCGAGGCGGAGACGTACGGCGCCGTCGTGTACGGCATCGAGCTCGACAGGGTCAGCACCGCCACGTCGTAACCTCTGGTGGCCGACGTGTAGCTCGGGTGGATCCATATTCGGCTGACCTGCGCGACCGTGCCGTCACTGCCGTTGCGGTAGGTACGGCCGCCGACGACACGGGTGCTGCTGGTGGACCGGCCGACCATGCAGTGCGCGGCCGTGACGACCTTGTCGGGCGCGACCAGGGTGCCGCCGCAGAACTGCGACTGCGAGGCGGTCGTGATCTGCATGACGTACGGGTACGCGCTCGCGGTGGTCGTGGTGCCACCGACGACGGGCTGGGGAGCGGCGGCCGCGGAGGGGGCGCCCAGCAGCGTGGCCGCGGCGGCGGCAGCGGTCGCGGCGACGGCGACGAGCGACTTCTTGGCGCGGTTGAACCCGAACAAAGGGGTCTCCATTCGTGGGGGTTGCCGGTGGGGGTCGCGCGGGTGGGGGTGGTGCACGGGACCGCCTCCCCCGTGGGGAAGGGGGAAGGGGAGGTGCTGGTCCCGTGTGCCCTGGCGAGCGGCACGTCCTCAACCTAGGAGCGGCGCGCACCGGCGCCCAATGGGGGAAGCCCCTAGCCGAGTCGAGGAGGGAAAACCCTCGATGACCCCATGCCCGGTTTGAACCTAGGCTGACCCCGAGAGGCCGTCGGCCGTGCCGTCGGTCGTCGGCTGCGTCCCGGGGAGGTCAGTTCGTACGGTGTCCAGCCGCCAGCCGCACGATGTCCACCCGCGACCGGATGCCCAGCTTCCGGTAGACCCGGGTGAGGGTCGCCTCGACCGTCTTGACACTGATGAACAGCCGCCCGGCGATCTCCCGGTTGGTCGCGCCCTCCATGACGAGTTCGGCGACCCGGCGCTCCGTCGCGGCGAGGACGGCGAGCGCGGCCGGCGCGGCGGCGGCCTGCGGGCGCGGCACCGGGGCGACGGCCGCCCGCTCGGCCCGCTTCAGCCAGGGCAGGGCGCGACAGCGGCGGAACAGCCGCACCGCCTCGTCGTACGACGCCGGTTCGGACCGCCGGATGCGCACCTCGGCCAGGGCGTACGCGGTCCGCGCCTCCTCCAGGCCGTGGCCCAGCTTCGCCAGCCGGTCCTGCGCGGACGTCAACTGCCGCACCGCCACGTCCAGTTCGCCACGGGCGGCGCGCACCAGCGCCTCGGCCCGGTCCAGGACGGCGAGCATGCTCTCCCGCCCCAGCCGCAGCGCCCGCTCCCGCGCGGCGTCGATGACGTCCTGCGCCTCCGCGTGCTCCCCGACGCACACCAGCGCCTCCGCCAGATCGCCCTGCCAGCGCCCGCGCGCCGGATCGGTGACCTTCAGGCTCTCCTCCAGCTCCCGCACCCGGCGCAGGGCCGCGACCGCGCCGGGCGCGTCCCCGGCCACGAACCGGGCCTGCCCGAGGGCCCCGAGGGCGAGGGACAGGTACATCAGGTCGCCGTCGCCCTCGGCGTGCCGCACCGCCTCCCGGGCCAGCGCCAGCGCCCGGTCGACATCGCCGCCGGAGGCCTCCGCGAGCGAGGTCTGCATGGCCGACGCACCCTCGCCGATGCCGGAGTCCCGGGCCAGCCGCAGGCTCTCCCGGGCGAGGTCGAGGGCCCGGCCGCAGTGCCCGGAGCGCAGCTCGGTCTCCGCGAGCCCGCGCAGGAAGTGCACCTCGCTCTCGACCATGCCCCGCCGGCGGACCTCCCGCAGCAGCGCGGTGATCGTGTTCCGGGCCTCGGCCAGCCGGTCGCCCATGACCAGCCACCGGAAGCGCGCCGCGCCCGCGCCGTTGTGATGACACGCCACCTGGGGGTCCTGCGGCTCCCGCAGCGCCCGCTTGATGGTGGCGGGCGCGTCCGGGTGCCCCATCAGCGTCTCGGTCTGCGCCTGCAGGGCGAGCGCCAGCAGCCCGGTGCGCCGGATGCCGGCCCGCTCGGCGAGGCGCGCCGCGTGCGCCGCCTCCTCGCGGCACTCGGCGAAGTCGCCCTCCACGACCAGGGCCCGCCAGGCGAGCTGGTAGTGGACCTGGGCCAGCAGCGCCGGGTCGTCGCCCGCGTCCGCGAGGGCCTGCGGGAAGACGGCGTCGACCTCGGCTATGGACTGGCCGGCCGCCTCGATCACCACCATCCAGGCCCGCACCCGGTCGGCGGGCTCGGTGGCCCGTCCCAGCACGTCCCGGGCGATGTCCCGGGCGAGGTCGTGCCCCCCGGCGGTCAGCGCGTCCTCGGCCGCCTGCAACCGCCGTACGTCCGGCCCGGGTACGGCGTCCGCGGGAGTGTGCCGGGCGGCGAGCAGGCCCAGTTCCGCGGCGACGGAGGGCGCGCCCCGGTCCCGGGCCGCGGCCGCCGCCTCGCCGAGCCCCGCGGCGACCGCCGGGTCCGCGCCGGTGGTGGCGAGGGCCAGGTGCCGGGCGCGCTCGATGGGGTCGGAGGCGGCCGTGGACAGCGCGGCGTGGGCCGCGCGCCGCTCCGCCGCGCCGGCCTCCGCGTACAGGGCGGCCGACACGAGGGGATGCGCGAACCGTACGCCCGGGCCCTCCCGTTCCGGGGCGAGCAGACCGAGGCGGGCGGCCTCCGCGGTCTCCGTCTCCGCGTCCCCGCGGCCGGCCGCGTGCAGCAGGGACAGCGTGGGGCGCGCGCCGGCGCTCGCCACCAGCAGGGTGCGGCGGGCCTCGGCGGACAGCATCTCCAGCCGGCTGAGCACCAGTGCCCGCAGCGAGGTCGGCACGGGCAGCGGCTCCCCGGGACGCGGCGGGGTCGGGCTCTCGGCGAGGGCACGGCCGAGCTCCAGCGCGAACAGCGGGTTGCCGCCGCTGGTGCGGTGGATCTCCCGCACCGTGGAGCGGGACAGTCCGGTGTAGCCGCGGCGCCCGAGCAGCTCGGCCACCTGCGCGCGGGTGAGCGGGTTGACGCGGACGGTGAGGGTGTCCGGGGGCAACGCGCGTAGATGACGGCCCTGTCCCGGCCCACGGGGCTCCGTCTCGGTGCGTACGGCACAGAGCATCCGGACCGGCAGCTCGCCGAGCCGGCGGGCGGCGAAGCCGAGCAGCTCGGCGCTGGCCGAGTCCAGCCACTGGAGGTCGTCGGCGACGATCAGCACCGGACCGCGGGCGGCGAGGGCGCGCAGGGTCGACAGCACGGCGAGCCGCAGGGCGAGCCCGTCGCGCTGGAGGGTGGACTCGCCGCGCCCGGTGAGCGCCGACTCCAGGGCGTCGCGCTGCGGGGCGGGCAACTGGTCGGAGACCTCGTCGGCCACCAGGCCGAGCAGATCGGCCAGGGCCAGGAACGGAAGATGCGATTCGGACTCGGTGGCGGAGCAGCGCAGGACCGTGCGCGCCTGGTCGGCGTATTCCGCCGCCAGCGTGCGCAGCACAGTCGATTTGCCGATTCCGGTGTCGCCGTGCACGACGACGCTCCCGCCCCGCGACAGCTGTTCGCGCGCGCCGCTCAGCAGGTCGTCCCGGCCGACCACCAGGTCGGGGCGCGGTCTGCCAGGCTCCTTGAGGTCCCGTAGCACGGTCCACCGCTCCCCTCGAGTGTCGTGTCCGGGCCAATATTAGGCAACGGCTCATTGAATTCCGGAAGGAAGGTCCGGTGAGAAGAGAAACAACGGGCGGGCTAAGGCGGGTCCGGCAGAGAACAATTCACGGGCGCCGTACACGAATATGCCGCCCGCGCGAGAAGCGGAACCGCTCCGCTCCCTTCCGGCCGGGGGTGAGACCCGTGCCACGCGTCGCACGGCGCCGGGAAACCGTCCGGCAACGAGGCGGACACATGGCGGAGATTTCGCGTGCCACGGTGACCGTGACGGCAATTCTCCGCGCGTACGTACGGGAACCGGCCCCCGCCCTCAGGCCCCGCTGGAGATCAGTTCGTTCGCCGGGCCGTTCACCGGCTGGGGCGTTCCCGTGAGGTCCAGGACGAAGAGGGCGATGCCGAGGTGGTCGGCGCGGTCCCGGGCCTCCGGGTCGTATCCCGCGAGCGAGAAGTACACGCACC
This sequence comes from Streptomyces ruber, assembly GCF_014648075.1. Taxonomy (GTDB): domain Bacteria; phylum Actinomycetota; class Actinomycetes; order Streptomycetales; family Streptomycetaceae; genus Streptomyces; species Streptomyces ruber. The sequence continues at coordinate 542,321 of NZ_BMQK01000002.1, forward strand.
CCGCCGACTCCGTCATCGCCGTCAGCCACAGGCACTCCACGTCGCGCGGCGAGGCGGGGCGCACCGTCGGGTCCACCTGGGCCACGACGCCCCGCGCGGCGAGCCCGATCCCGGACGGCGGCCGCTGGGCCGCCCGGCGGATGTCCCGGTAGCCGAGCCAGCGCAGATAGAGGGCGGCGGCGGTGACCGCGTCGCGCGCCGTGCGGATGGTGACCGGGTGGAAGGCCGGCCGGGGGAGGGCCGTGGCCCGGTCGGACCGGTCGTCCGTGCCGGGGCACCCGGCGGACGGGTCCGGGTGGCCGGCGGTGGGGCCGGAGGCGGGATCCGTGCCGGCCGGCGGGCCGAAGAGATCCGGTCTGTCGAACGGCCCGGGGTCGCACCGCTCCCGCGCCCGCAGCGGCTGCGAGGCCACCGTGACCGGCACCCGGACGAGGATGCCGCAGGGGCAGCCCAGCTCGGGCTGGGGCCACTGGTCCTCGCGGTCGCAGGCCTGGCAGCGGACGGCGATCCAGTCCTCGTCCCAGGTGCGGTGGGTGACGGCGGTAGCGGCGCCGAGCGGGTCCAGCGGCGGACTGACGGGTGCCCCGCACGCGCAGGGATAGGCCGGTGCCGTGTACCGATGCTCGCGCCGGCAGCCCGGACACCGCACCGGGATGCTCTCGGTCATTGCCCACTCCACTTCACACCGCGCAACGCCGGGACAGCCCTTCCATCGTGCTCCAGGGAAGGCCGCTCCAACAGTCGAACGGCCGGATGACCATGCCGGCGCGCAGCCGGCCGGTGGACACCGCCCCTGACGCCTGTGACCCGGGTGCAGGCAGGGCGGAGGCGGTCACCCGGAGGCGAGCCGCCCTGCCACTGTGCGGAACCAGGAGGTGAGCCAGGGGGTGCCCCGCGCCCGCGGACGCCCCCGTGCGTCCCTGCCGTGCCCGGCCGACCGGCGTCGGCGCCCGGCCCGCGGGCGCGGGCCGGACTCGGTCGGCCGGGTGTCATGGCGCGGGGCCCTCACCCCGCAGCGGTGCGACCCCGTACGGGTCGGGCCCGTACGGGCCGCTTCGCCGCACCGCCGTCCGGAGGCCCCCGTCACACGGGGCCCGCCGCCCCCGTGCCGGCGGGCCCCGTGTGACGCGAATATGCCCGCGCCCGGGGGTGGTTGAAGCCTCCGGGCGCGTCCTCAGAGCTGAATTTGAGGATGCCGTAGACGGGGTACGCCCGCTTGTGTACGAGGAGAGGGCCGCTGTACGGCGCTCAACGGGCGGCGCGTGCCTCCCGGGGCAGCCGGTCGAAGGCCTCGGCGCCCGTACGCAGTGGCAGCGTGCCCGTGCCCGGCGCGCCGCGGGCCGGGTCGTCGGCGATCCGCACGTGACCGGTGTTCGCCGTGTACCGGTCGATGACCCGCGGCAGGTCCTCGCCGTTCACGGCCAGGTGGCAGAGATCCATGAGGAAGCGCGCGTCGCCCAGCCCGGTCGCCTCGTCGCCCCGGTCGACGACGGCGACACCCGCCTCGGCGGTCACCAGCGGGTAGCGCGGCGACTCGGTCCTGTGCAGGGTCTCGACCAGCAGGACGGCGCCGATCCGGTCGGCGGCCCGGGCGGCGAGCGCCGGGTTCTCCAGTGCGGGCGCGTCCTGCCCGGCCGTGCGCACGGCGTCGAGCCGGGACCGCTCGGGGGGGCGGGGGAGTCGGCCCGGGGCCACCACGGCTCGACCGCGGTGACCCCGGCCGCGGCGGCGGCCGCGGGGCGTTCGAGGAGCGGGAGGCCCGCGAGGAGGACCGACGGGGTGACGGTGTGGCGCTGCTCCGCGCATCCCAACGGTGTGGCGCTGCTCCGCGCATCCCATACGGCTCGGAGCTCCTTTTCTCCTCGCCGTGTGCGTGGTGGTCAGGGCCTGCACGACATGATGCCGCCAGGCGGTCTCCCGGCCGGCGTGCTCCGGGTCACGGCCCGCACCGGTCACGGCGGACCGGTCCGTTAGGGTCGTGCCGGAGCGGTGACGGTGAACGTGCCCGGGAAGCGCGGAACCATAGATGCCTTGGGGGCGCAGTGCGGCTGAGAGTGGAGTTCACGACCGAGCCCTTCGACCTCGACGAGCCGCCCCGGCACGCGCTGGTCGCCCGTGAGGTCGTCGAGAGCGCCGAACTGGACGCCGTGGACGTGGGCCCGTTCGGCAACACCGTGGAGGGCGGTGCGGACGCGGTGCTCGGCGCGGTCGACGCGGTGCTGCGCAAGGCGCTGGACGCGGGCGCGACCCGGGTGTCGCTGCAGCTCAACGTGATCGGCGAGGGGAAGCGGTGACCCCGGCGCCCGGCGACGCGGACGACCCCTTCGTCAGCGCCGTCAAGCCGCTGGTCGACGCCATGGGCGGCGAGATGCTCCCGCCCGGCCAGGCCGGTCCCGACGACGTCGTGCTGTCCTGGGAGGGCGCCGACGTCGTGGCCGTACGCCTGCCGCAGCTCGCCGAGTCGCTGGACCACATCCTCGCCGCCATGGAGCGCGAGCGGGGCAGGCCGCTCGCCGAACTGGACCGCAAGGCCAAGCAGGAGGTCGTACGGGTGCTGGAGGCACGCGGCGCCTTCTCGGTGCGGCACGGCGTGGAGACCGTGGCGACCGCGCTCGGTGTCAGCCGCTTCACCGTCTACAACTACCTCAACCGGGAGCGGCAGGGCTGACCGTAACACCGTGTAACAGCGATTTTTCAACAGAGTGTTGACGCGCTGTCGGCCGAAGGCGTTAGCTGTCCGCACCCCGATCGCACCCCGATCGCATCCCGGAAGCGAACGCTGTGGAGGCGCCCGTGACTTCGCGTTCCCCGACGCCGGGCCTCGCCCGGTTCAACGCCCTGGAGGAGCGCGCGGCGGCCACCGCACTCCACGAGGTGTGTGCCTCGGCCGAGTGGGGGCGCAGGCTGCTCGCGGGGCGCCCGTACACCGTCGTCGACGACCTCCTCGCCGCCAGTGACGCCGCCATGGCCGGACTGACCGCGGCGGACCTGGCGGAGGCGGTGGCCGGGCACCCGCCGATCGGCCGCCCGGAACCGGGTGACGCCGCCTCGGCACGGGAACAGCGCGGCATGGCCGGCGCCCCGGCGGAGCTCGGGGCCGAGATGCTCGAACTGAACCTGGCCTACCAGGAGCGGTTCGGACACGTCTTCCTGATCCGTGCCACCGGCCGCACCGGCGAGCAGATGCGGGACGCGCTCAGGCGACGGCTCGCCAACTCCCCCGAGCAGGAACGGGAGATCACCCGTACCGAACTGGGGGCGATCAACCGGATCCGCCTGTCCCGACTCGTCACGGAGGACCCGACAGCAGCATGAGCAGCACCGGATCCCCCGCCCCTGCCCCCGCCTCCGTCTCCACCCACGTCCTCGACACCGGCACCGGCCGCCCCGCGCGGGGCGTCGCCGTCCACCTCGCGTCCCGTACCGGCGGTGAAGCGGAGTGGCGGGCACTCGGCGGCTCCACGACCGACGCGGACGGCCGGTGCAAGGACCTCCCGGCCCTGCCGCAGGGCACCACCCACGTACGGCTCGACTTCCGCGTCGGCGCGTACGTCGAGGAGCACTTCGCCGGCGGTGCGTTCTTCCCCGAGGTGACCGTCACGTTCACGGTCGCGCCCGGGGAGCACCACCACGTACCGCTGCTGCTCAGCCCGTACGGCTACTCCGTTTACCGAGGGAGCTAGCTCCATGCCCACGACCCTGGGACAGAACCAGTACGGCAAGGCCGGGACCCGCGTCGTCAGGATCACGCGGGACGGCGCCGTCCACCACATCAAGGACCTCAACGTGTCGGTGTCACTGAGCGGCGACATGGACGACGTCCACTACTCCGGCTCGAACGCCAACGTCCTGACGACGGACACCACCAAGAACACCGTGTTCGCCTTCGCCAAGAAACACGGCATCGACTCCGCCGAGCAGTTCGGCATCCACCTCGCCCGCCACTTCGTCACCTCCCAGGCATCCATACACCGGGCCCGCGTCAGGATCGAGGAGTACGCCTGGCAGCGCATCGAGACCTCCGACCCGCAGGCGGCGAAGAAGCACTCCTTCGTCCGCGAGGGCCGGGAGACACGGCTCGCCCAGGTCACCTATGACGGGGACCGGTGGGAGGTCGTCTCGGGCCTGAAGGACCTGACCGTACTGAACTCGACGGACTCCGAGTTCCACGGTTACATCAAGGACGAGTACACGACGCTCCCGGAGACGCGGGACCGTGTCCTCGCCACCCGGGTCGCCGGCCGCTGGCGCTTCAACTGGACCGACGACGCGGCGGAGACGCCCGACTGGCAGACGTCGTACGAGGAGACCAGGAGGCACCTGCTGCAGGCGTTCGCCGAGACGTACTCCCTCTCGCTCCAGCAGACCATGTACCAGATGGGCGCGCGCATCATCGACCACCGGAGCGAGATAGACGAGGTGCGCTTCTCGCTCCCCAACCAGCACCATTTCCTGGTGGACCTGGAGCCGTTCGGTCTCGACAACGACACCGCCGAGGGAGCCGTGTACTTCGCCGCCGACCGCCCGTACGGCCTGATCGAGGCCACCGTCCTGCGGGACGGCTGCGAGGCGCGGATCCCGGTGGACCTCACCAACCTGTGACGCGGTCCCCGTACCCCCGAAGAGGACGGACCATGGCAGCAACCCAGCGCATCGTCATCGAGAACTGCGCGATCGCGACGGTCGACGCGCACGGCACCGAGTACGGATGCGGGTACGTCGTCGTCGCCGGCGACCGCATCGAGGCGGTGGGCGCGGGCCGGGCCCCCACCGGCCCCGCGGACGCCGTCCGGCGCATCGACGCCACCGGCCACCTGGTCACCCCCGGCCTGGTCAACACCCACCACCACTTCTACCAGTGGCTCACCCGCGGGCTGGCCACGGACCACAACCTCTTCGACTGGCTCGTCACCCTCTACCCGGTGTGGGCGCGCATCGACGAGCCGATGGTGTCGGCGGCCGCGCGGGGCTCCCTCGCGATGATGGCCCGCGGCGGTGTCACCACCGCCATGGACCACCACTACATCCACCCGAAGGGCTCCGGCGACCTGTCCGGCGCGATCGTCCGCGCCGCCCGGGAGACCGGGGTCCGCTTCACCCTCGCCCGCGGTTCGATGGACCGCGGCGAGAAGGACGGCGGACTGCCGCCGGACTTCGCCGTCGAGACCCTGGACGGGGCACTCGCCGCCACCGAGGCGGCCGTCGACGAACACCACGACCACTCCTTCGGCGCCATGACCCAGGTCGCCGTCGCACCCTGCTCGCCCGTCTCCGTCTCCAGCGATCTCCTCAAGCAGGGCGCCGAGCTCGCCCGCCGCAAGGGTGTGCGGCTGCACACCCACGGCTCGGAGACCGTGGAGGAGGAGAGGTTCTGCCACGAGCTGTTCGGCATGGGCCCGACCGACTACTTCGAGTCCACCGGCTGGCTCGGCGAGGACGTGTGGATGGCGCACTGCGTCCACATGAACGACTCCGACATCGCCGCGTTCGCCCGTACGGGCACGGGGGTCGCCCACTGCCCGTCGTCCAACGCCCGCCTCGCCGCGGGCATCGCACGCGTCCCGGACATGCTCGCGGCCGGTGTCCCGGTCGGCCTCGGTGTCGACGGCACCGCCTCCAACGAGTCCGGCGAACTCCACACCGAGCTGCGCAACGCCCTCCTCGTGAACCGTCTCGGCCCGCACCGGGAGGCCGCGCTGACCGCCCGCCAGGCGCTGCGGCTCGGCACGTACGGCGGCGCCCAGGTCCTCGGCCGGGCGCGGGAGATCGGCTCCCTGGAGCCCGGCAAACTCGCCGACCTGGTGCTGTGGCGGATGGACACCCTGGCCCACGCCTCCATCGCCGATCCGGTGGCCGCCCTGGTCCTCGGCGCCGCCGCCCCCGTCACCGCCTCGTTCGTGGGCGGCCGGCAGATCGTGGAGAACGGCCGGCTGCTGCACGTGGACGAGGACGCGATCGCCCGCTCGACCCGGACGGAGGCGCGGCGCCTGGCCGAGCTCGCCGGACGGGGCTGACCGGCCCGCCGCTCCGGTATACGTGTCCCCACCCGCTCCCGTACGCACGCACGACCCGAGACCTCGCACCGTCGCGCAGGCCTCCCCCCGGTCCCCGCACGACCGCGCACCACCTCCTTGCCATCCGCGCCGGCCATGCCGCGCCGGCGCGCACCCGACCGGAGGAGCCGCCGTGGCCGCCCCGTCCCCGCACCAGCCCGCCGAGCCCGACGACGACAGCAGGGCGCAGCACCCCGTGGACCGGAGACTCCCCGCCCTGAAGACGGCGACCACCGGTCTCCAGCACGTGGCCGCCATGTACGCGGGAGTCGTCGCCCCGCCCCTCGTCGTCGGCGCCGCCATCGGCCTGACCGCCGCCGAACTCACCTTCCTGACCGGCGCCTGCCTGTTCACCGCCGGTCTCGCGACCCTCCTCCAGACCATCGGGGTCTGGAACATCGGGGCCCGGCTGCCGTTCGTCAACGGTGTCACCTTCGCCGGCGTCGCGCCCATGACCGCGATCGTCGCCTCCACCGAGGACAGGCGCGACGCCCTGCCGGTCATCTTCGGCGCGGTGATCGTCGCGGGTCTCCTCGGCTTCCTCGCCGCCCCCTTCTTCGGCAAGGCGGTCCGGTTCTTCCCGCCCGTCGTCACCGGCACGGTCATCACCCTGATCGGCATCTCCCTCCTCCCGGTGGCCTTCGACTGGGCCCAGGGCCCCGACCGGACAGCGGCCGGCCACGGCTCGGCGACGAACCTGGGCCTCGCGGGGGCGACCCTCCTCATCGTCCTGCTGCTGCGCCGCTTCACCCGCGGTTTCGTCAAGCAGATCGCGGTCCTCCTCGGACTGGTCGCCGGCACGGTCGTCGCGATCCCGTTCGGCGTCACCGACTTCGGTCCGGTGGCGGACGCGGACGTCATCGGCTTCCCGACGCCGTTCCACTTCGGCGCCCCGCAGTTCCAGGCCGCCGCGATCGTCTCCCTGTGCGTGGTCATGGTCGTGTCGATGACCGAGTCGACCGCGGACATGCTGGCGCTCGGCGAGATCGTGGAGAAGCCCGTCGACGAGCGGACGATCGCGGCCGGTCTGCGGGCCGACACCCTCGGCTCGGCGATCAGTCCGCTCTTCAACGGCTTCATGTGCAGCGCTTTCGCCCAGAACGTCGGCCTGGTCGCGATGACGCGTATCCGCAGCCGCTACGTCGTCGCCACGGGGGGCGGTTTCTTGGTCCTCATGGGCCTGTGCCCCATGGCCGCCTCGCTCATCGCCGTCGTACCGCGCCCGGTGCTCGGCGGCGCGGGCGTCGTCCTCTTCGGCTCGGTCGCGGCGAGCGGGATCCGGACCCTGGCCGGGGCGGGCCTGGAGAAGGACAACAACATGCTGATCGTCGCCGTCTCGCTGGCCGTCGGCATCATCCCCGTCACGGCGCCGGAGTTCTACCACGCCTTCCCGCAGACCGCGCGGATCGTCCTGGACTCGGGCATCTCGACGGGCTGCGCCGCGGCCCTCCTGCTCAACTTCGTCTTCAACCACCTCGGCGGACGCCACGCCGGCGACGCCGAGGTGACGGCACCGATGGCCCCGAATGCCGCGTCCCCGGCCGACGGGATGACCACGGCCCGGTGACCGGCCGCCCGGGGGCGGGCGTATGGCGCGGGGGCGTGGTGGCGTGGGTACGGCCCGCTGCGGCGGTGGCGGGCCGCGCCGACCGGGTGGCGGTGGGCCGCGCCGACCGGGTGGCGGTCAGCCGCGCCGACCGGGTGGCGGTCAGCCGCGCCGACCGGGTGGCGGTCAGCCGCGCCGACCGGGTGGCGGTCAGCCGCGTCACCGGGTGCCGGTCAGCCGCGTCACCGGGTGGCGGCCAGTCGGTCCCGTACCTCCGTGGCCACCGTGTACGTGTCGCCGGTCACCTCCGTCGGGAGCGTGCCCGGAGCGCGAGTCCAGCGGTCCTCCAGGGCGAACCAGTCGGTCCTCGGGGCGGCCCCGCCCGTCCGGAGCGCCGTCCGCAGACCGTCGAAGTACGTGGACCAGCGCAGCCGGTACAGTCCGCCGACCAGCCCCGCCCACTCCCGGTTGGCGTAGTCCCGCAGCCCCGCGTCCGCGCCCGCGCGCGTGCCCCACACGGTGAGCAGCACGAGGTTGTCGTACGCGAGCCGGTCGCGTTCCTCGGCGCTCGCGCCCCACGCCCGCGCGTCCGCCACCCAGCGCCCGGCCAGGTGCCGGGAGTCGGTGGCCAGCAGCCGCTCCAGCAGGTCCATCAGTTCCAGCCAGGTGCCGGTGAGCGCGTCGAAGCGGGCGGTGTCCCCGGCTTCGTACGCGGATTTGATCCGGGGGAGGAGGACACGGCTGCGGTTGGAGAGGGCCTGGCGGGCGACGTCGAGGAGGTCGCAGCGGTACGCGGACGACGCCCGCAGGCGTGGCGCGACCCGGAGCAGTTCGGTGAGCGCGGGCTCGAACGCGGCCCAGTCGTACCGGAGCCGTCGCGGCGACCAGTGGGCCGCGCGGTCGGCCGTCAGCGACGGCCGCGCCCCGAACAGCCCGTCCGCGGCCTCGCTCCACCGGTCGGCGCGCGTCGTGCCGTACGCCGTGCGGCGCAGCACGTCCCAGGCGGCGCCGGCGTGCGGATCACGTGCCCCGTACCGGGCGTGCGCCCACTCGCCGAACCACTCCTCGAGATCCAGGGCGCCCTCACGCCAGGCGAGTTCGGAGAAGAGGGCGAAGGCGGCGGGGTTGTTGTCCGCGGCCTCCGGCATGAGCGCGACGCCGCGCAGCGCGCTGCCGTCCTTCGTGCGCCACTTCTCGTACAGTTCCGCCCAGTCGGGAGTGTTCGCCCCGAGCGCGGTGTGCCCGCCGAAGTTCCAGATCGAGCCGAACGCGTACGGCGTGCCGCCCCAGTCGGCCTCGCGGTCGACGACGGTCGGGAAGCGGTCGGACAGCCCGTCGACGACCAGCATGTGCCGCTTGTCGACGGCGTCCACGATCGCCCGTGGCGGATTGCGCTGCCACCCGAGGATCACCCACACGGCCCCGGGCCTGGCCTCCTGCAGCGCCCGTTCCACGCCCCGCGCCGCCTCCCCGACGGGTACGTCGCCGGCGCTGCCGCCCTCGTGCAGCAGGTCCATCTTGTACAGGGTCGACGGCCCGCCGAACATCTCCTCCTGGATCCGGTAGAAGGCGGCGGCCACCCGTGCGAAGTGCTCCGTGCGCGGGTCCAGCCAGTCGGGGCGCGCGAAGTCCATCCAGGTGCCCTGCGGCACCGTACGCGCCCCCGGGTTGCGCTCGGTGAACCCGGGCGGGACCGTCCCGAAGTACCCGGGGAGCACCGGCGTCATCCCCAGCTCCCGCACCCGGTCCGCGATCCGGCGCCCCAGCGCGGCCCGCGCGTCGAGGAGCTGCCGGGAGAGGGGGTGCGGGAAGGCGGACAGGTTCTGCAGCAGCCACCACGGCTGGTGCGCGGGACCCGGGACCCACTTCCTCAGCTCCGCCTCCCCGTACCCGAACTCCTGGAACAGCCGGTGGTAGAGCGCGTCCGCGCCCGCGTAGACGAGGATCTCGTTGTAACCGTGCAGCGCGAGCACGTCCAGCTCGCGCTCCCAGTACCGCCAGTCGCGGTAGGCGCCCGTGTAGCCGTCGTTGGTGTCGTTGAGCGCGAAACGGTGGGGGACGTTCGCGCGGCGGGTGACGGTGCCGTCCATGCCCGGCAGTTCGCGGGGGAGGAGGGCGGTCTGCTCGCCGCACCAGTTGATGTCGGCGCGGGCGATGTGCCGCAGGTACCAGTTGAGGCCGGCGAGCTGGGTGGCCGGGGTGTCGCCGGAGACGGTGACGCGTCCGGTGCGGCCGGACACCCGGAACGTGTCGCGCGCGCCTTCCGTGGCCGCTGCCCCGTCCGTCCCGCTCTCCGTGCTGCGGAAGTCGATCTGCCGCCAGTGGCGCGGGAGCAGCCGCCGGGCCGCCGCGGCCGCGGGGGAGGGCCGGGCGGGCGCGCCGGCCGGGGGCTGCGCCCCGGCCGGCGGGGCGGAGCGGGCGACGGCCGTCGAGACGGCTCCGGCGGAACCGGCGGCGAAAGCGGTCAGAAGGGAGCGGCGGGCGAGCGGCATGGTGACTCCGGGGTCGCGGGGCGTGAAGGAGTGCCGTGGAAGCAGTACCCGGTGGCTGCTCCCCGCGCACCGGACAGGGGTGCGCGGGGAGCAGCAGGCGCGCTCGGCCCACGGGATCGTGCCGTGCGCCGGTGCACGCCGTCGGGGTGTGGTGCGGGACGAAGTGTCCCGGTGTGCGCTGAGTGACCCAGGTTGAGGGTGATGGAAATCTTGTGGCGGTACATGGTGTGTTGTCACCATGCGGGGATCCGCGCGTGGCCGGTAGGGGGACACGGGGGCGCGGGACAGAAGGGGGACACTCGGTGCAGCGACACCATCGTGAGAGCTACTACGTCGTCGACGAGGGCCGGATCCTGGAGTTCGGGAAGGGCCGGTTCGAGAACGGCCGGTTCCGGGCGGGGCAGGCGGTCGCGCGCGTGCCGACCGCCGCCGAGCAGCAACTGGCGTTCCGGTTCTCCAGGTTCGGCCGGGAGAAGGGGGTCCAGCTCGACGAGGCGCTGCGCGCCAAGCTCGCCGAGGCCATGACCACGGCCGGCGGGGGCGCCGACGACCCGGACTCGGATGCGCCGGGACCAGGGGGGACACCGGGAGCGGCCGTGCCGGCGGGCTACACCTACCTCGGTCAGTTCGTCGACCACGACCTGACCCTCGACCGCACCCAGGTGGGCCTCGGTGAGCCGGTCCCGGTCGAGGAACTGCTCCAGGGCCGCAGCCCCACCCTCGACCTCGACTCGCTCTACGGCCTCGGCCCGCACCACGCCGGCAGCGCCCGCTTCTACGAGCCGGACGGCCACCTCGCCATGGGAACGACGCTGGGCGTGCCCTTCCCACCGGAACTGCCGCCCGCGAACACCGACCAGAAGGGCTTCGACCTGCCCCGGGCCGGCGAGACGGCGGGCGGCACCCGGGCCGACAAGCGCGCCGCGCTGATCCCGGACGCGCGCAACGACGAGAACCTGGCCGTGGCCCAGCTGCATCTCGCCTTCATCCGCTTCCACAACCGCGTGACGGACCGGCTGGCCGAACGGGGCGTGCCCGAACCCCTGCTCTTCCACGCCGCCCGCGACACCGTGGTCAAGCACTACCAGTGGATGCTCCGCACCGACTTCCTGCCCCGCGTCGTCGACCCGGAGATCGTGCAGCGCGTCTTCGCCCGGGGCCGCCGCCACTTCGAGGTGCCGGGACGCACCCGCCCCGGCGACCTCCCCACCATGCCCATCGAGTTCTCGGTGGCCGCCTACCGGTTCGGGCACAGCATGATCCGTACGGCCTACCAGTGGAACAGCGTCTTCCGCGCCGGCGGCCCCGGCCCGGCCGCCGGCCTCGGCGCGCTCTTCCGCTTCAGCGGCACGGCGGGCAACCTGAACCCGGCCCCGGACCCGGACGACCCGGACGACCTGAGCGACCTCGACGACCCGGACGCGGGGGAGGGGCTGCGGCTGCCGAGCAACTGGATCGCCGACTGGCGCAGGTTCTTCGACTTCGGCGAGGCGGACCGGGACGACCTGGTCGTACCGCGGGGCGAGTTCAACATCACCAAGCGCATCGACACCCTGCTCGTCGACCCGCTGGCCGCGCTGCCCACCGGCACCTTCGACGGCCGGGGCCGTCCGGCCCCGCCCCCGGTCCAGCGCAACCTGGCCTTCCGCAACCTCACCCGCGCGGCCATGGTCGAACTGAGCACCGGTCCGCAGCTGGCCGCCCAGATGGGCATCGAACCCCTGACGGAGGCCCAGATCCTCCAGGGTGACGGAGGCGCGGTCCTGGACGGCCTGACGCCCACCGAGCGGGAACAGCTGGTGACCCACACACCCCTGTGGTTCTACGTCCTGCGCGAGGCCGAGGTGAACGAGCGCCACCCCGGCCGCCTCACCGGCGTCGGCGGCACGCTCGTCGCCGAGGTGTTCCACCGCGCGATGGAGGGCAGCCGCGTCTCGATCGTCAAGCACCCGGGCTGGCGCCCCAGCCTGCCGTCCCACCACCTGGGTTCGTTCACGATGACGGACCTGCTGCTGTTCGCGTTCGAGGAGGACGCGGAGCTGCTGAACCCGCTGGGCTAGCGGGCGGCCGGTGGTGGCGTACGCCCCGTACGCCACCACCGGCCCGTCGCACCTTCACACCCGACGTCACACCCGACGGGGCGAGGCCAGCAGATAACGCACCCGGCTGCGCGGCTCGGTGTACTCGCCGACCTGCCAGCCCGCGCGCTCCAACGTGGCCGCGCAGGCCCGCAACGCCGCGGCGTCCGGCTCGCGCACGGCGACGGCCTCCGGCTGCGGTGTCGCCCGCACCCGGTACCCGGCACCGTCGGTGCCCGCCGCCGGCCGGTGCCCGGCCGCCTCCAGGGCGAGGGCGGCGGCCCGTACGAGATGAGCGCGCTCCCAGTTGCACGGCCGCTCCACGGACCCGTCCGGACTGGTCATCCTGCGCAGCTCCAGCAGCCCCTGCCAGGCGCTGTGCACCTCGCGTGCGCGTGCGGGACCGGACGCGGCGGCGTCCGCCTCCTCCCCGCCGACGCGAGCGGCGAACACGCCGCCGTGGCCGGGCGCGGCCGTGTCGGGCTCGGGGGCCGCGGCCGGCGCCGCACCCTCCTCCCGTACGCGGTGCCCGGCGGGCGTGAGGAAGTGGTCGTGCGGCGGACGGGGATGCCGGAAGGCGAGCCCCCGTCTCACCAGTGCCGCGAGCTGCGCCTCCGTACCGCGCAGCCGTCCGGTCACGGCGTCGGCGGCCTCGATGACGCGCAGCTGGGCGGCGGTCGGCGGTCGTGTCACGGCTGGCTCCTTCCCCGGTCGTACGGCCCGTCCTCGCTCGTCGAGGTTACGAGGTGGGTCCGACAGCCGTACGGACTCGACCGCCGGCCGGCGACGGGCTATAGTGGATCTTGAGCGGTCCGCCGGAACAACTCCCGGTGAACGGCCGTGCGTTGGTGGTCCAAGGAAAGACGCCCCGCTTCCTGCGGGGAGATGCAGGTGCAAGGCCTGCCCGGCGCTCCGAGGACGAGCCCCACCCCGTGCGCGGGGCGGGGCTCGCTCGTCATGCGGTGACGTTCCAGCTGGCGATGACGGGCCGTTCGTGCTCCGTGCCGAGCCGGCTGACGGTCCCCGTCCCGAGCCGGAAGAACGCGCCCCCGGACGCGGGCAGCCCCAGCCACCGGGCGGTGAGCACCCGCAGGAAGTGCCCGTGGGCCACCAGCACCACATCGCCCGCACCGCTCTCCAGCACCGTGCGCACCTTGCCCAGCACGCGGTCCGCCCGCGCCCCGACCTGCTCGGGGCTCTCACCGGGGTGCTCGGCCGGCCCGGGGGCGACACCGTCCGTGAACAGGAACCACTCGGGCCGGTCGAGCTGGATGTCGGCGGTCGTGACCCCTTCGTACGCCCCGTAGTCCCACTCGCTCAGATCGGCGTCGATCCGCAGGTCGTGCGTTTCGGCCAGTCCGGCCAGCTCGGCCGTCTCCCGGGCCCGCTTCATGGGGCTGACGAAGACGGCCGCGACCCGCTCCGACCCGAGGAGCGGCACCACCGCACGCGCCTGCGCGCGCCCCTTCTCGGTCAGCGGAAGGTCCGTCCAACTGGTGTGCTGCCCGGACCGGGACCACTCGGTCTCGCCATGCCGCACGAGAAGCAGGTCACCCATGACCGGCACCTTTCCTTTCACTTCGCGGTCGCTCCACGACCCATGATCGCCAACGGACTGCCGACCGTCCGCATTCCCGGCGCGTCGGTCCCCGGGGTGCCGTCCGGGGGTGTCGTCCCACACGGGCGCGGGTGCGCCGGGCCGAGGCCGGAACCGTCCGGCGCGGTGCGCTCGGGCCGTCCTCGGAACGGTGCCTTTCGGTCATTGTCCCGGCGCTCGACGAACCGGCGCACCGCACCGTGTTTCGATCATATGTGCGGGTACCCGGCGGCCGTTTCCGACCTCACCGCAGTGTGCAGAGGAGGACAGCCATGGACCGGACCCAAGGACCCGGGCGCCCCCGCCGGGAAGGCGAGGCGGCCGCGGCCGGCCGGACCGCCCGACAGGGCTCAGAGCAGGGCGCGGAAGTCGTCCGGGACAAGACACAGGAGGTCGCCGGCACGGCCCGGGAGGGCGCGGAGCAGGTGATCCGGGAGACCACCGAGCGCGGCAGGGACCTGTTCGAGCGGTTCAGGGAGCAAGCCGCGGGGGAGACCGGGACGCAGGTGCGGCGGCTGGCCGCCAACCTCCGCGACCTGGCAGAGGACCTGCGGTACATGAGCGAGACCGGCAAGCCCGCGTCGCCCGCCGCCTCGCTGGTGCACCAGATGGCCGAGCGCGGGCAGCTGCTCGCCGACCGGCTCGACCGGCAGCAGCCCGGCGAACTCCTGCACGACGTCCGGGACTTCGCCCGCCGTCGTCCGGGGCTGTTCCTCGCCGGTGCGGCGCTGGCCGGGTTCGCCGCGTCCCGTCTGGGCCGCGGCGTCACCGCCGCGGGCGGCGGCCCGGCCCCGGCGACGGAAGCCGAGGCGGACCAGGGCGACCGGCGGGACGAGGGGACCGAGGTCCCGCCGCCCCGGCCGGCGTCCGGGGCCGCGTCCGGCACACAGGCCCCGCCGGTGCCCCCGTCGTCGTTCGAACCGCAGCCGTCCCCGCCCGCGTACACGCCGCAACCCGGTCTGCACGGCGGCGAGGGACCCGCTTCCCCGGCGCGGCCCGAGCAGCCCGGCAGGGGGCGGTGACCATGTCGTCCCCCCACGTGGAACGGCCCGACCCGCCTCCGACCCCGTCCCAGTCCCAGTCCCGGCAGCAGGACACGCCCCCGCCCGCCTCCTCGCCGCGACACGGTGCCGAGGCGTCGATCGGCGACCTGATCGGCGACATCGGCAATGACCTGTCACGGCTGCTGCGCAACGAGGTCGAGCTCGCCAAGGCGGAGCTGAAGGAGGAGGGCCGCAAGGCGGGCAAGGTCGCCGGCCTGTACGGCGGTGCGGGTTACGCCGCCGGGCTGGCGCTCCTGCTCGGCAGCCTCGCGGCGGTGTACGGCCTCAGGCACGTCATCGACCTCGCGTGGGCGGCCCTGATCCTCGCCGCGGTGTGGGCCGTCGTCGGCGCCGCCGCGTACGCCGCGGGGCGCCGGCGGATGCGCTCGGTCCAGCTCACGCCCGAACGCTCACTGGAGTCGTTGAAGGAGGACGCCACATGGGCACGACACCCGACCGGTTGAGGCAGGACACCGACGAGACCCGGGCACGCCTGGCGGAGACCACGGACCGGCTCGTCGACCGGGTCAGCCCGCCCCGGGTGGTGCGCCGCCGGGCGAGCGCCGCACGCGCCCGCCTCGGCGATGTCAGGGAGAGGGTGATGGGAACGGCCCGGTCCGTCACGCCCTCCCCGTCCGAAGTGGGCGACACCATGCGCGAGACCACCGGGCAACTCGGCCGGCAGGCACGCCAGGTACCCGGACAGGTACGCCACCGCACGGAGGGCAGCCCGCTGGCCGCCGGGCTGATCGCGTTCGGGGCGGGCATGCTCGCCGGGGCCGTGTTCCCGGCGACCGAGACCGAGGAGCGCATGGGCGAACGCATCCGCGAGCACTCCGACGAACTGGTCGAACCGGCGAAGGAGACGGTGCGCGACGCCGCGCAGGGGATCACGGAGGGCATGCGCGAGCCCGCCCGCGAGGCGGCCACGTCCGTGAAGGACACCGCGCAGGAAGCGGCCCGGTCCACCACGGAGCAGGCACGCCGGTCGGGGCGGGAGGGGGCCGAGGAACTGCGGAGCACGGGGCAGCAGACCGCCGAGGAGGCCCGGCGACGGGCCGAGGGCCGCTGAGGGAGGCTGTCACGGGGTGGCCGGGCACCTCACCACCCCTTCACGTGCCGTGTCTCTCCCCCGGTGTCGGACCGGGGGAGACACACGGCACGCCCGCATGGCTGTCCCTTTCGTGCACCAGGGCCTGCCGTGCGGACGCTCGGCTCTCGGGCCGGCGCCGACCGGCGGTCCAGGTGGCTGATCAGTGGCGAGCGCCCCGTGGTGGTCATGGCGCGAAGTCACCTGTCCCGCACGGGCTGCTGCTCCGCGGCCGGCCGGGTGACGGCGGTGCGGCGGGTGCCGCCGACGGCCGGCGCCAGGAAGACCGCCACCGCGACGAACGCCAGGACGGCCAGCATCGCGTAGCGCAGGCCGTAGTGGTCGCCGAGGAAGCCCAGGCCGGGCGGGCCGACGAGGAAGGCGACGTAGCCGATCATCGCCACCAGGCTGACGCGGGCCGCCGGGTCCGGGCCGGAGTCGCCCGCCGCCGAGAGGGCGAGGGGGAAGCCGAGCGAGGCGCCCAGGCCCCAGAAGAGCACCGCGGCGCCCGCGAGGACGGGGGAGCCGGCGAAG
The DNA here is from genome assembly GCF_014648075.1 of Streptomyces ruber. GTDB lineage: Bacteria > Actinomycetota > Actinomycetes > Streptomycetales > Streptomycetaceae > Streptomyces > Streptomyces ruber. Next base: position 558,754 of record NZ_BMQK01000002.1, read on the forward strand.
ACGACGAGGGCGAGGCCGAGGGCCGCGGAGATCGCGCTGGCGCGGACGACGGCGGTGCGGCCGAAGCGGTCGATGAAGAGTCCGCCGGTGAAGCGGCCGATCGTCATGGCGGCGGCGAAGCCCGCGAAGACGGCCGAGCCCAGGGCGGGGTCCATGCCGTGGCCGTCGACCATGAGCAGGGGCAGCCAGTCGTTGGCGGCGCCCTCGGCCAGGGCCATGGCGAGGACGATGCCGCCGATCAGCAGCAGGGTGCGGTCCTTCCGGAGTGCCGGCCGGGACTGCCGTGCCTCCGCGTCGGCCTCGCGGTGCTCTTTCGTTCCCCTGGTCCTGCCGACCCCCGCCGGGATGGCCCGGATGGCGTGGGCGAGCAGGGCGAGCGTGACGGCGGCCATCGCGGCCAGGTGCCACAGCACCGGGAACCCGACCGCGGTGCACAGGATGCCGAGCGCGGCTCCCACGACGGTGCCGAGGCTGAAGAAGCCGTGCAGCGTGGGCAGCACCGTCCGGCCGGTGATCCGCTCGACCTCGGCGCCGTCGACGTTGATCGCGATCTCGCCGCCTCCCATGCCGGCGCCGAAGAGGAGGAGCCCGGCCGCGACCACCGGGGAGGAGGACAGCACCGCCCCGCCGCCGACGACCGCCAGGGCGAGGACGACCAGCAGGGTGCCCACGCCCATGACGGGCCTGGTGCCGAACCTGGCCACCAGCGCCCCGGAGCAGAGGATGCCGAGCATCGAGCCCACGGACAGGCCGAACAGGACCAGCCCCATCTGCGCGGTCGACGCGCCCAGCAGGTCCCTGACATCGGGTGTCCGGGTCACCCAGGAGGACATCGACAGGCCGGGTATGAGGAAGAAGAGGAACAGGGCCGTCCTGCGGCGGCGTGTGGCCGGGTCCATCAGCTACGTGCTCCTCCGGGAGAATGCGGCAGGACCAGGGCATCGTCGCCCCCACCTGAGTATGTACAAACGTACACGCCAGGGCGGGGCAGAGGAAGAGGATCACTGTGACGGGAAGCCTGCGCGGCCCGAACGACCCGGGACGCCGTGACCGCATCATCGACGCGGCACTGGACGTGATCGCCGAGCACGGGGTCACGGGCACCACGCACCGGCGTGTCGCCGAGGCCGCGGGCGTCTCGCTGGGGTCCATGACCTACTACTTCGACGGTATGCAGCACCTGCTGATCGAGGCATTCACCCGGCTCGCGGAGTCGATGTCCCACCGCTACCGGGCACTGCTCGACGCCGCGAGGACGACACAGGAGGCGCGTGCCGCCGTGGTGGAGCTCATCTGCGGGCCCGAGTACGGGACCTCCCGGGAGCTCGTGCTGATCTACGAGCTGTACGCCTTCGCCGCACGCGACCCGGCACTGCTGGGGGTCACCCGGTCCTGGATGCGCGCCAGCCGAGCCTCGCTGGGCAAGCACTTCGACCCCAGGACCGCCCGGGGGCTCGACGCGCTGGTGGAGGGGCTCTCCATCCACAACCACATGGACGACGAGCCGCTGAGCCGCGAGGAGGTCGCCGCGATCGTGGCGGCCGTCAGTGCCGGTGCCGCACCCGGCGGGCGCGGCTGAGCCGCGCCCGCCGGGCTACTGCCGGTACCCGCTGAGGAACCGCCCGATCCGCCCGATCGCCGCCTCCAGGTCGTCCGCGTACGGGAGGGTGAGGATGCGGAAGTGGTCGGGGGTGGGCCAGTTGAAGCCCGTACCCTGCACCACCTGGATCTTCTCCCGCAGCAGCAGGTCGAGCACGAACCGCTCGTCGTCGTGGATCTTGTGGACCTTGGGGTCCAGGCGCGGGAACGCGTACAGTGCGCCCTTCGGTTTCACGCAGCTCACGCCCGGGATCTCGTTCAGCTTCTGCCAGGCGCGGTCGCGCTGTTCGTGGAGCCGGCCGCCCGGGGCGGTGAGCTCACGGATGGACTGGCGGCCGCCGAGCGCGGCCTGGATGGCGTACTGGGCGGGGGCGTTGGCGCACAGGCGCATGGAGGCCAGCATCGTCAGGCCCTCCAGATAGTCCTTCGCGTGGCTCTTCGGCCCCGTGACCACCAGCCAGCCCGAGCGGAAGCCCGCCACCCGGTACGTCTTGGACAGGCCGCAGAAGGTGAGGACCACCAGGTCGGGGGCGAGGGCCGCGGCCGAGTGGTGGACGGCGTCGTCGTACAGGATCTGGTCGTAGATCTCGTCGGCGAAGACCATCAGACCGTGGCGGCGGGCCAGGTCGAGGATGCCCTCGACGACCTCCTTCGGATACACCGCGCCCGTGGGGTTGTTGGGGTTGATGATGACGACGGCCTTCGTGCGGTCGGTGATCTTGGCCGCCATGTCGTCCAGGTCCGGGTACCAGTCCGCCTGCTCGTCGCACAGGTAGTGGACCGCCTTGCCGCCCGCGAGGGTCGTCACCGCCGTCCAGAGCGGGAAGTCGGGCGCCGGGATCAGGATCTCGTCGCCGTCCTCCAGCAATGCCTGGACGGCCATCGACACCAGTTCCGAGACGCCGTTGCCGAGGAAGACGTCGTCCACGGTCACGTCCAGGCCCAGGGTCTCGTAGCGCTGCGCCACCGCCCGGCGCGCGGAGAGGATGCCGCGCGAGTCCGTGTAGCCGTGCGCCTGGGGGAGCATCCGGATCATGTCCTGGACGATCTCCTCCGGCGCCTCGAAGCCGAAGAGCGCGGGATTGCCGGTGTTGAGGCGCAGCACGCTGTGGCCCGCCTCCTCCAGTGCGTCGGCGTGCTCGATCACCGGGCCGCGGATCTCGTAACAGACCTCGCTCAGCTTGCTCGACTGCCGGAACTCCATGCGCCCGCCCTCCGGATCGTGGTGTCACTTGGTTTTACCAAGTAGACGCTTGGAAAGTCCAACAGCATGTCTAGACTGCGTCACATGCCACCTCGCCGCCGAAGCTACGACCAGTACTGTTCCGCCGCCCGGGCGCTCGACGTCGTCGGAGACCGCTGGACCCTGCTGATCGTCCGTGAACTGCTGGCCGGACCGCGCCGGTACACGGACCTGCACGCGGATCTGCCGGGCGTCAGCACCGATGTGCTCGCCTCGCGGCTGAAGGACATGGAGCGGGACGGACTCGCCACGCGGCGCCGGCTGCCTCCGCCCGGCGCCGCGTCCGTCTACGAACTCACGGGCCGGGGGCGGGAGTTGCTGCCCGTGCTACAGGCCCTGGGGCGGTGGGGCGAGGGGGCGCTGGGCGAGTGCCGGCCCACGGACGCCGTACGGGCGCACTGGTTCGCGCTGCCGCTGCTGCGCGGCCTGGAGGAGGTGGGGGACGGCGGCCCGGCGCTGTCGGGGCTGGTCGAGGTGCGGCTGCCGGAGGGCACGTTCCACGTGTGGGCGGGCGAGGCGGAGGGGCCCGTGTACGGGGACGGGCCGGCGCCCCGTACGCCGGACGCGCGGCTGTCCTTCGAGGACGCGGCGGTCTCCGCGGCCGTGCGCCGGGGGGAGACGAGCGTGGTGGACGTCGTGCGCGCGGGGCGCGTCGTGGTGGAGGGCGACGGGGCGCTCGCCAAGGAACTGCGCGAGCTGCGCACGGCCTGACACGCGGGTGGTCCGCCGCACCGTCGTGCGCGGGTGGTCCGCTGCCCCGTCGTGCGCGGGCGGCTCACTGCGTGCCGTCGTACGTCGGGCGGGTCACTGCACCGTCCGTGCGCGGGTGGTCCGCCGCACCGTCGTGCGCGGGTGGTCCGCTGCACCGTCCGTGCGCGGGTGGTCCGCCGCACCGTCGTACGCGGGTGGTCCGCTGCACCGTCCGTGCGCGGGCGGCTCACTGCGTGCCGTCGTACGTCGGGCGGGTCACTGCACCGTCCGTACGCGGGCGGCCGGCCCGCCGCACCGTCCGTACGGGGGCGGCCCGCCGCACCGTCGTACGTGGTGCGGCGGGCCGCCGGGCAGCCGGGGCGGTGCTCAGGCCCCGGGCGGCACCCGCGACGGCCGTCCCGGCCCGCGCGTCAGCGCGTACCCGCCGACGCCCGCCAGCGCCGCCAGCACGCCGCCGACCGCCGTCCACACCCAGCGGTCGGACCACCAGCCGGACGACCAGCCGTCCTCCGGCTCGATGGCGGAGAGGACGGCGTTCGGCTCCTCGTCGGAGCCGGCGTTCCCGGCGCCCGTCACGGCGATGCCCGGCACCAGCGGCTCGGCCAGCGAGCCGTCCACCGCCGCCGCGCCGCCCATCTCCTCGGAGCCGACCAGGACCTCGGCGCTCACGGGCATGCCCCGGTCGGCCGTCGCCAGCTCCGTCGTGGTCAGCCGGACGTAGTACGTGCCCGGCAGCGGGTCGTTCGCCCACGGCTCCGACCAGGCGCGCACCGTGCGCAGGACGCAGGCCAGGGTCACGGTGTCCGTGGCCTGACCGGCCGTGCGCGTCTGGGCGCCGTACTGGCAGGCCTGGCGGCGCCGCAGCCCGTCGTACACGTCGACCTGCCAGGTGGACGACGCGGAACGGGCGCCCTCCGGCAGCTTCACCGTGGCCGTGACGGTGGGGCGCTGTTCGGCGTCCGCGGGGAACGACCAGTACATGTAGTCGCCCGCCGAGGCGTTCGCGGTCGCCTTCTGGCCCTGTTCGATCTCCGTCGCCGTACGGAACGACGTACCCGCCCGGGTCGGCGCGCCGGAGCCGGCCGCGCCGTCCGACGCGCTCGCGGCGGGCGTCGCGTCGGCGACGGCGGGGGCGGCGGCACCGCCCAGCAGCAGGAGACCGGCCGTCACCGCCAGGACCGCGGTTCTCGCCGCAGGCGCGGTACGCGCAGTACGGGGTGTACGCGCAGTACGGGGTGTACGCAACACGTCAGTGATCCGCATCAGTTGCTCCTCCACACCGCGATCCGCCACCGCGACACCCAGCCCCACAGCAGTCCGGCCAGGAAGCCGACCAGCACCAGGACGCCCAGCAGCCACCAGCCGCGGCCCAGGCCGAAGGCGGCCACGTCGCTCGCGCCGCTCGGTCCGCCCACGACGTCGACCGTCATCTCGACCGGCAGGCCCGGCGTGGTCTTGACGCCTTCGGCGGGGGAGAAGGAGTGGGTGACGACGACGCACACGGTCTCGGCCGCGGGCTTCTGCTCGCCGGCGGTGTCCTGGGAGTTCTCGGCGTCGTCGCGTTCGGGCTTCGGGTAGCGCAGGCCCGTCGAGACGACGTCGGTACGGCCGGTGCCCGCGGCCTCGCCGCGCACGATCTCCCGCCCGTGCACGGTGACCGCCCGCACGAGCAGCCCGTACGAGGGGTCGACGGCGCGGTCCGCCGCGATGCTCACCGAGGTGCGCAGCTCCTGGCCCGGCAGCACGTCGACGCGGTACCAGCGCTCCTGCCCGAACTCCTCGCGGTCGGTGTACAGGCCGGACCCGAGCTTCGGGGCCTTCGCGCACGCGTCGGCGCCCTCGACGGCCCGCGGCACGACCACGGGGTCGGCGGCCCGGTCCACCAGGTCGTTGACCCGGTCGGTCAGTTCGTCGGTGTGCTCGATGGACGTGTACGTACCGCCGGTCGCCTCGGCGATGCAGCTCAGCTGGACGCGGAGCTTCGCGTTCGGCACCAGGCCGAGCGTGTCGATGGTCAGGCCGATGCCCTTGGCGGCTATCTCGCGGGCCACCTCGCACGGGTCGAGCGGGGCGCAGGTGTCCTCGCCGTCGCTGATCAGCACGATGCGCTTGGTGCCGTTGCCGCCCTCCAGGTCCTCGGCGGCCGCGAGCAGCGCGGGACCGATCGGCGTGAAGCCGGTGGGGACGAGGGTGGCGACCGCCGTCTTCGCCTCGGTGCGGTCCAGCGGCCCCACCGGGTAGAGCTGTGCGGTGTCCTTGCAGCCGGTCTGGCGGTCCTCGCCCGCGTAGTCGGCGCCCAGCGTGCGGATGCCGAGCTCGACGTCCTCCGGGGTCGCGTCCAGCACCTCGTTGAACGCCTGCTTCGCCGCCGCCATCCGGGAGTCGCCGTCGATGTCCCGGGTCCGCATGGACCCGCTGACGTCGAGCACCAGGTCGACCTTGGGCGCGACCTTGTCCGCCGTCTCGTCGGCGACGGCTCCGGACGGGACGGCGAGGGACGCCGTCAGGGCGGCGAGCAGGGCGCAGGCTCCCGCCGCCAGCCGTTTTCTTGTGATCATCGGCGGATCTTATTGAGGTCGGGGGGCGCGCATCAAAACCACGCGGGTAGACCCCGTACCGCACGAGTCGTGCGTCTGAACGCAGGGGTTACGGGAGTGGACCAGGGTTACATGAGGGGATTCGGCAGCTCCGTCCAGAGGTCTCCGGGCCGGTGTGGGGAGAGCCGCATCAGCGTCAGCGCCTTCGTGGGCACCGGGTTCTCCCGCAGCGCCCCGAGGTCGGGCGTGCGCGGCAGGTCCCGTACGGCCGTGGAGAGCGCCTCGCGCAGGGCGGGGGCCGAGCCCGCCGTGGCGGCCAGGGCGCCCGCCAGCAGGGAGCCGAACAGCTTGCGGCGCAGGGCGGCCGGGTCGTCGGTGAGGTTGCGGCCGGGCAGGCCGGGCGGGCCGGGCAGCGGGACGGCATGGCGGGCGAGCCGGGCCGGGCTGATGCGGATGTCGGCGAGGTCGCGGTAGACCAGCCGGACGGGGTCGCCCGAGGCCGACAGGACGACGAGCAGGTTCTGGCCGTGTGCCTCCAGGGCCACGCCCAGTTCCAGCAGCCGCAGGCCGACCGTGAGCGTGAGACGGGCGAAGTCGGCGAGCCAGGGACGGGCGCCGGGCAGGCCGGTGGCCGGGAGGGCGGCCACCGGGACGACCCGCTCACCGGCGCCGCCGTCCGCGTACACGTCCGGCGCCTCGCGCAGCACCGCCGCCAGCTCCGGGGTGCCCGCGGTGACGGCGCCCAGCGTGCGGGTGATGTGCAGCAGGCCGTCGGTGCGGGCGGCGACGGTCCCGGCGAACTCCGAGAGGGGCATGGACGAGTGGACCGAGGCCACGGAGATGTCCCGTACGGAGGACGTCAGCCGGGCGCTCAACGTCGTCTTGACGTGCGGTCCGCCGGGCCGCCCGGCGTCCTGCAGGGCGAGGGTGCGCAGGGACATCAGCGGGTGTGCCGGGACGCCGGGCACGACCGGCGTCCCGAGGACGTGGCCGGCCTGCCAGGGGTGCACGGGGACCAGCACCCGGCCTCCGTCGCGGAAGCGTTCCGGCCAGTCGCCCACGACCAGGCAGCCGTCCGCCCCCGAGGGGAGCCCGGCGAGGGCGAGCCGTACGACCGGGCGGTGTTCCGGCGCGTAGGCGAGCTGCTCGGCCACCGAGAAGCCGGGGCGCGACCGGCAGTTGGGGTGGTAGGGGTGGCCGTCGACCACCCGCTGCTCCCACTCCGCGCTCGTCGACGGCCGTGCGGGGCAGGCCGGGCCGGCGGGACGCTGGTTCGCGCGGGACAGGGCCGACGACGCCGCGCTGTGGTCGAGTTCCGCGGCGAAGCCCTCGCCGTGCGGCACGGCGAGGGCCGTCACCAGCCGCGCCGCCCGGTCGTACGGCCGGCCGTCGAGCCGCAGCTCCGTGACGTACGCGGCGGTCGCGTACGGGTCGGGGTGCGGGCCGTGCAGCCGGCGTCCGTCGGCCAGGTGCAGGGTCAGCCCGTCCCGGCCGCGCTCACGGCGCGCGATCCAGGGCAGCGGCTCGTACGCCAGCGCGCGCCACAGCCGCGACAGTACGGCCGCGCGCGCACCGGGGAGCGCCTCTGCGTACGGCTGCGTCAGGTCGGGCCGTACGGCGGCGAGTTCGTCGGCGAGCGCGGCCTCGGCCTCGGGCGTGATGGGACGGTGCACGGGCGGGCTCCTCGGGTACGGAATCGGTGCGGGGCGGCGTGCGGCAGCCGTCGGTGCGGCGCGGTGAACAGCCGTGCGCCGCTGCGCCCCGGGCGCCGGCCTGCGGCGACAGACATACTGATCACCAGTGCACCGTACGGACGAATGGATCCCGTGGACGCCAAGCACCCCTGGGACGACGTCGGCGTTGCGGCCGACGCGTACGCCGCCGCTCCGCTCCTCAATTGTCTGCTCCGGGAGGTGGGGGAGCGGACCGGGCCGGACGAATACCGGTTGAGGGCCACCGGCCGGCTGCTGCGGGTCCGCGGCACCAGACGCCCCGCCGGCCCGGAGCTGCGCAGACACGGCCTCTGGTACCGCCTCACCCACGCCGAGCTGGTCAAGCTCACCGCCGAGGAGCTGCGTCACCACACCGGGCTCGTCAACTCGGAGCTGCCGGCCGAGATGCTCGACAGCCGGAACGCAGTCGCGGCCGTTCTCGCCGCCCGCGCGCGGGCGGTCCCGTCCGCCGACCCGTACGTGCGCTCCGAGCAGTCCCTGATCACCGGTCATCCCCACCATCCCGCCCCCAAGGCGCGCGGTGGCGGCCCGGTCGCGGCCTGGCTGCCGTACGCGCCCGAGGCGCACGCCCGCTTCCCGCTCACACTGCTCGGCGTGCGCGAGGACGTGGTCGTGGAGGAGGGCGACACCTCGGCCCTGGACGCCCTCGGCACCGCCCCGCCCGGCTACCGGCTGCTGCCCGCGCACCCCTGGCAGCTGTCCCTGGTCGGGAGGGACCTGGCGGACGCGTTCGCGGACGGGCGCCTCGTACGGCTCGGTGCAGTCCCGGGGCACGTGTGGCCCACGGCGGCGATCCGCACGGTCCATGTCCCGGAGGGGACCGCGGTGGGCGGCGACCTCTTCCTCAAGTTCAGCCTGGACGTGCGCATCACCAACGACATCCGCCGGCTGTGGCGCCACGACCTGCTGAAGCTCCGCCGTACGGACACCGCGGCGGCCACCGCCTTCGCGGGCCTCCCCGGCCCGGCGGCCTGGCTGAGCGACCGCGGTTACCGCACCGCCGGCTTCGCCTTCGAGGAACTCGCCGTCCTGGTGCGGGACGGGCTGCGGGAGCACCTGCTGCCCGGTGCGACACCGCTGCTCGTCGCCGCGCTGGCGGAGGGGTTCGACGGCAGCCCGCTGGACCGCCTCGACGCCCCGGCCGCCTGGTGGGAGGCGTATCTGCGCCAGGTCGTGCCCCCGGTGCTGGAGGCGTTCGCGCGGCACGGCGTCGTCCTGGAGGCGCACATGCAGAACAGCCTGGTCGCCGTGGACGCGGCCGGCCTGCCCGTACAGGCGCTGTTCCGGGACGCGGAGGGCGTGAAGCTGCTGCCGGAGACGGACCGGGCCGCCGGGTGGGAGCGGCTGGTGTACTGCCTGGTCGTCAACCACCTGCTGGAGGTCGCCGCCGTCCTGGCGGAGCGGTGGCCCGGATTCGACCCGTGGCCGGCCGTACGCCGGGAGTTCGCCGTCCGCCCCGGCCCGCCGGAGGCCGCCGGCCTGCTCGCCTCGCCCACCCTGCCGGGGAAGACCAACCTGCTGCTGCGCTGGACGGGCGCGGACGGCGCGGACGCCCGCTACCTGCCGCTGCCCAATCCGCTGCGCCGAGGATGACGGCGCCCTCCGTCCGGCCCGGTCCGGCCCGTGCCTCGCCGGGACCGAGGCCCGAGGCTTCCCCCTGCCCGGCCGGTTCCGCGATCGCGTCGCCGGGTGCTTCGCGGAAGCCCGAGCGGTGCGCGGAACCAGGCCGGGCGCCCGGCGGGACTTCGGTCCGCCGCTGACTCACCGGACGAGAGGTCACCGCGGATCGCGGCCAAGTTCTGTCCGCAATCGCCGATAGCGTGAGAGGCGGCCCTCTTCCGTCGACGCGAGGATGCTCATGCAGCAGAAGGCAATTCAGATCATCGGCGCCCGTGAGAACAACCTCAAGAACGTCTCAGTGGAGGTGCCCAAGCACAAGGTCACCGTGTTCACCGGAGTGTCGGGGTCGGGAAAGTCCTCCTTGGTGTTCGACACGATCGCGGCCGAGTCGCAACGACAGCTCAACGAGACGTTCACCGCGTTCGTACGGAACCGGCTGCCCAAATACGGTCAGCCCGACGCCGACGCCATCGCGAACCTCTCCACGGCAGTGATCATCGATCAGAAGCGCATCGGGGGGAACGCGCGGTCCACCGTCGGGACGATCACCGACATCTACGCGTTGCTCCGGTTGCTCTACTCGCGGGTGGGTGAGCCCTGGATCGGATACTCCAACGCCTTCTCCTTCAACGACCCTTCGGGCATGTGCCCCGACTGCGAAGGCCTCGGCACCCGGGTGCAGGTCGACCTCGACAAGCTGCTCGACACGTCCAAGTCCCTCAACGAGGGCGCCATCCGGCATCCCGCCTTCAACGTCGGCGGCTGGTTCTGGAAGCTGTACGCCCACTCCGGTCTCTTCGACAACGACAAGAAGCTCCGCGACTACAGCGAGAGCGAGTGGGAGGTGTTCCTGCGCGGAGCGCAGGGCTCGATCGCCCTGGACTGGCAGGGCGGGCAGATCAACTCCAAGTACGAAGGACTGCTGCACAAGTTCGACCGGCTGTACCTGCGCAAGGAACCGGACGAGATGAGCGCCAAGAACCGCGAGGCGCTGGAGCGGGTCGTCACCAGGGGGCCCTGCGACACGTGTAAGGGCCGACGTCTCAGTCAGCGGGCGCTCGGCTGCCGCATCAACGGCCGGAACATCGCCGAGCTGGCGTCCCTGGAGGTCGCCGACCTGATGGAAGCGGTCAAGAAGGTGGAGTCACCGACCGTCTCCACCCTGACGGCCAGTCTCAACGAGCGGCTGCAGCACCTCATCGAACTGGGGCTGGGATACCTCAGCCTCAACCGTGAGACCTCCACGCTCTCCGGCGGCGAGTCGCAGCGCATCAAGATGGTGCGTCACCTGAACAGTTCGCTCGTCGATGTGGTGTACATCTTCGACGAGCCGACCATCGGCCTGCACCCCAGTGACGTGCAGAGGCTCAGTCGGCTGCTGATGGAGCTGGCCGAGAAGGGCAACACCGTGCTCGTGGTCGAACACGACCGCGACATCATCGAGATGGCCGAGCACGTCATCGACCTCGGGCCCGGTGCCGGACGGAACGGGGGCGAGATCGTGTACCAGGGCAGTGTCCGTGGCCTGGCCGACGCGGACACCCCGACCGGGCGGTTCCTGCGGCGGACCATCCCCGTCAAGGACCGGTTCCGTGAGCCGAAGGGGCACCTGGAGGTGACCGGCGCCCGGGCCCACAACCTGAAGGACATCACCGTACGGATCCCGCTCGGTGTCCTCACCGCCGTCACCGGGCCCGCCGGCTCCGGCAAGAGCACCCTCGTCCACGACGTACTCCTTCGGCAGCACCCCTCGGCCGTCGTCATCGACCAGTCGGCGGTCACCACGAACCGGCGCTCCAACCCCGCGACCTACACCGGCATCATGGACGAGATACGCCGGCTGTTCGCCCGGGAGAACCGGGTCAGCCCCTCGTTGTTCAGCTTCAACTCCGAGGGTGCCTGCCCCAACTGCCAGGGGCACGGCATCATCTACACCGACCTCGCCTTCATGGACCCGATGATCACGACCTGCGAGGTCTGCGCGGGCATGCGTTTCACCGAGGACGTCCTGCGCCTCACCCTGCGCGGACGGAACATCCACGATGTGCTGTCGATGAGCGCCGCCGACGCGGCCGAGTTCTTCACCGAGCCCAAGGTCGCCGCGACCCTCCGTTCCATCAACCAGGTGGGCCTCGGCTACCTCCAGCTCGGGCAGCCGCTGAACACCCTTTCCGGCGGGGAGTGCCAGCGCATCAAGCTCGCCACGGAGCTGGGGAAGAAGGGCAGCGTCTACGTCATGGACGAGCCCACCACAGGACTTCACATGTCCGATGTCGACAGTCTGGTCCGCCTCGTCGACGGACTCGTCGAGAAGGGCAACTCCGTCATCGTCATCGAGCACAACCTCGACGTCGTCAAGCACGCCGACTGGGTCGTCGACCTCGGTCCCGGAGGCGGCAGCGAGGGAGGACGGGTGATCTTCGAGGGCACCCCCGCCGAGCTGGCGAAGGCCGAGCACTCCGTCACCGGACGGTTCCTCGCCGCGTCGCTGCCGGGCTGAGGCATCCGGTCCCGGTGGGGCCGGCGGTCCCGGGGCGCCGCCCGCCCCGCACGACGGGGGCATCCCGTGTGCTCCCGGCCGCGGCCCCGGCCCGGGAGCGGCCCCGGCCCCGGAGCGGGGCCGGGGCCGGAGCGGGGCCGGAGCACACGGCGACGTGCCGCCGCCGTGTCCGCGAGCGGAGCCGGGCGCCGGGCGGCGGGCGGCGGGCGTGCGGCCGCCGCCACGGGCATGCCGGTACGGATTCCGGCTTCCTGCCGGGCCCGAACCGCCGGAGACGGGCTCAGCCCCGGGGGCTTCGCCCTCCCGGCGAACGATGACGGCCGGTCAGCTCCTCCAGTGTCGGCACCACCTCGCTCGGCGCCGGAGTCCGCAGCATCTCCGAGCGGATGCGAGCCGCGCCCTGACGGAAGGACGGCTCGGTCAGCACCTGCCCCAGCTTGTCCCGGACGCGCCCGGCGGAGGCGCCCTCGGAGTGGGGCGGGAGGAACACCCCCGCCCCCAGTTTCTCGAGCTGTCCGGCCCGGAAGACGTCGTCCCACTGCCAGGCGAGGGCAAGCTGCGGTATGCCGTGCAGCGCCGCTGTCGCCCAGGTGCCTGCGCCGCCGTGGTGGACCACGGCGGCGCAGGTCGGCAGGACGGCATGCAGAGACAGGCTGTCCACGACCCGTACGTTGGCGGGCAGCGGCGGCAGGCCCTCGCGCTCCTCGGCCTTCACCGTGGCGACCACCTCGGCGTCCAGCTCCGCGATGGACGCCAGCAGCTCACCGGCCCGGGGCAGACCGGTGAAACCCGTCGAGCGCTCCGTGATGCCCTGGGTGAGCAGCACCCTCGGGCGCTCCGGGTCCGCCCGCAGCCACGGCGGCACCACGGCCGGTACCGGGCCGTTGTACGGGATGAACCGGACGGGCACCGTCGGACGCGCCGTGGGCAGCCGCACGCTCGGCGGCATCTGGTCGATCGTCCAGTGGCCGCTGATCACCTCGGGGCGGAAGGCCTCACCGTGTCGTTCCAGTGTCCACGTCAGCCACTCCTCCAGCGCATCGTCCCGGTGCTCGGCCGGCATCTCCCCCAACGCCTGCCGGAACCGGTCGTGCACCCTCAGGAAGAGGTCCGGGCCCCACAGCAGACGGGCGTGCGCCGCACCGGTGGCCTGGGCCGCCACCGCGCCGGCGAAGGTGAAGGGCTCCCAGACCACCAGGTCGGGGCGCCACCAGCGGGCGAAGTCCACCAGCTCGTCGATCATGGAGTCGTTGTTGATCTGGGCGTAGAACGCCGCCGTCAGCATCGAGGCGGACGCCTCGAGGAACTCCGCGCCGAGCAGCTCCGGCCGGTTCTCCAGGTAGTCGGGATTCCGGTGCAGGGCGAACACCCCGGGGGCCATGACTCCCATCACCGCCTGCACCTGGTGATCCGTACCCACCGGTACAGCCGTGAGTCCCGCGCGGGTGATGCTGTCGGTGAGGGCGGGCTGGCTCGCCACCCGGACGTCGTGTCCCGCCGTCCGCAGCGCCCAGGAGAGCGGCACCACACCGTTGAAGTGCGCGTCCATGGCGAACGCTGTCACCAGCACTTTCATCGAGTCACCCTTTCCGGGTCATTTCTGGGCCAGTGGCAGCGACAGCGGGGCGCGGACCACCGGCGAGCGTCCGCGCCGCAGCGGCTCGCCCTCGGGCCGCAGCCCGGGCAGTCGTTCGGCCACCGCCCGCAGCACCGCTGTGCACTGCAGGCGGACGAGCGGGGCGACCAGCCGGACGTGATCCGGGCCTGCCAGGGCGACGTGCGCGAAACCGGGGCGGCTGGGGCGATCGAGGCTGAAGCGGTCGGGGTCCGCGTACAGTTCCGGGTCCCTCTGCGCGGCGTCGACCAGCACCACCACGTGCTGGTCCGCCTCCAGCGTCTCGCCGCCGATCTCGACCTCGCCCTGGGTGATCAGGCTGCGCAGCGTCACGGGCGGGGCCCAGCGGAGGGTCTCCTCGACCGCGTCCGCGGCCCTGCCGGGATCGGCCAGCAGCAGTGACCACTGCTCGCCGTGCGCCAAGAGCGCCATGACGGCGTTCGCCACGGTGACGACCGCCATCTCGGCTCCCACCACCGCGCTCAGGACAGCGGCCGTGACGGTGTCCCCGGGATCGCGTCCGCCTTCCGGGCCGACGGCCAGCAAGGCGCTCAGCGCATCGCCGGCGGGGTCGGTGACGCGGGTCGACACGGCCGCCTCCATCAGCTCCCGGACGCGCCGCAGCGCCCGCGCCATCGCTCGGGCCGCCGGGAGGCGCGGCGGGCAGAGCGTGGAGTCGAGCGCCGGCCCGCAGGCGGGCAGCAGCTCCAGCAGTTCGGTCCGTGCCGTGTCGGGGAGGCCCAGCACGGTGGCGAGCGAGCCGACGACCGCCGGCCGCGCCAGATCCCGTACCAGGTCGAAACGCGGCGGCAGGCCGTCCAGCACACGGTGGACCGACCGCTCCGCGTCCGTCTGCCACGCCGGGCACGTGCGGGGGCCGAGGACCGGGCCGAGCAAGGCCGCCAGGCGATCCCGCTCGGCGGCGGCCGGGGTCAGGAGGTCTTCGCCGAGCGGAGTCACATGACAGGTCCGCCATGTCTCCCACACGTTGTCCCGGACGTGCTCCTGCGGGCCGTCCGTCCCGGGGTGACGGACGGCGAGCAGCGGGTCGTCCGACAGGCGTGCCGAGAGCCGGCCGTCCGCCGTCACCCACGTGCCCAGCGCACTGCGGTGGAGGGGTCCCCGGTCGCGCACCAGCTCACCGAGGGACAGGTGGTCGGCTTCGCCGCGCAGCCGCCGGGCGTAGGGGTCGCCCAGGGCGGCGAAGACGAAGTGGAATCCGCGCACCGTCAGCAGGTGGCGCCCCAGTTCGCTGTCGGTCGGGACGGCCGCCGGAGCGGGCGTGGGTGTCGTCGGCATCGTCATGTCCCTCCGGCTGTGGCGGCCCGGGTGTGGGCGCAGATGGCGGCGGCCAGTGGCTCGTGGACAGCGAGGGGCAGGGCGTGTCCCATGTTCTCGATCTCCACGACGCGGGCGCCGGGGATCCGGTCGGCGAGATGACGGGCGTGCGGCGGCGGAGCGGCGGGGTCGCGCATCGCCTGGATCGCCAGCACCGGTGTGGTGACGCGGGACAGCTCCGCCCCCCGCGACACCGGCGGCTGCGGGATCATGTGGTGCACGATCGGCTCCTCGAAGGTCCCCGAGTGGGCGATGGCCAGGAGCTCGCGACGGCGGAACTCGTCGGCGTCGAAGGGCACTCCGTCCCCGTTGAGCAGGCGCCACTTCTCCACCCGGCGCTCCAGCCGCTCCTCGTCCGTCTCCGCCGGCTGCTGCAGCAACGTCATCATGTCGAGGAACCGCCGGGTGGGTGTCGGCAGCCCGCCGGCGGACGGCTCACCTCTGAGGGCGGCCTCGATGTCGGCGTCGAAGTCGACGTCGAGTGCGCCGCCCAGCATCACCGTGAGGGTGAGGAGCCGCTTCGGTGCGTCCAACGCGAGGAGCTGGCCGATGGTGTGGCCCAGCGACATACCGACCACATGGCCCGCGTCGACCCCCCAGCCGTCCAGGACGGCCACGGCGTCGTTGGTCAGTTCGTCGAATCCGTACGGATGGAGCGCGAAGTCGCGCCGGGTGGAGCGTCCGGTGTCCCGGTGGTCGTAGCGGATCACGAAGTGCCCGGCGGCTACCAGCCGTTGTACGAACTCGTCCGGCCACGACTTGGCGGTGAGGTTGCCACCGGCGATCAGGAGCATCGGGGCGCCGGCCGGGTCGCCGAGCCCCTCGCTCCACAAGGTCGTCTCACCGCTGGTGATGATGCGTGTCGGCATCGCTGCCTCCCTTCCTGGTCCTCGGTCCTTCAACTGCCGGTGGGCGCGGGAGCCAGGACGAGCAGCGAGAGGTCGTACGGGATGGTCGGCGACGGCAGTTGCCGGACCTCCTCCACCACCAGGCCGGCCGCCGTGGCCAGGTGGTCCCACTTCTCGCGGGTGCGCAGCGCGCCTCCCAGGAAGACCAGCATGCGCAGGTCGAGCTCCGTGAACTGCTCGTTGAACGAGTTCTCCTGGAGGTCGTCGCGCTCGTGGACCAGGATCCGCCCACCGGGTTCGAGGGCCTCGGCGCAGCGGGTGAGGATCCGAACGGCGTCGTGGTCCGGCCAGTTGAGCAGGACGAAGGACAGGATGATCACGTCCGCCCGGCGGGGCAGCGGCTCGAAGAAGTCACCCTCGACGACGTCGACGCGGTCGGAGAGGCCCTCGCCCTTCAGGTACGCGCGGGCGGTGTCCACGGTGCCGGCCATCTCCAGGACGGTCACCGAGGTGTGCGGGGCCTGACGCGCGATGGCCGCGGCAAACCCTCCCTTGCCGCCGCCCACGTCGAGGACGTGCCGGACGTTCGTCCAGTCGTATGCGGCGGCCGGCGCGTCGAAGGCGACGTCCTGGTCGCAGGCGAGCAGCGAGTCGAAGGACGCGCGCAGGTCGGGGCGGGCGGCCAGATCATCGTAGAACGGCTTGCCGTACACCGACTCGTAGGTGGGACGACCGGTTCGCACGGCGTCGAGAAGGCGGATGAAGGAGATGTCGGCGCGGGCCACCGTCTGGGTGAGGTCGTGCCAGGCACGTTGTGCGGCCGGGTGGTCGTCGGCGAGGAGCTCCCCGACCTCCGTCGGGACGAACTCGCCCGGCGCGGCCTCCTCCAGCAGTCCGATCGCCACCAGGTGGCGGATCAGCCGCAGGAGGGCCTGGGGCTGGGTGTCGGTCCTCGCCGCCAGGTCCTCCACGGTGCGGGACCCGTCCCGGATGTGGTCGACGAGCCGCAGGGTGGCGGCCACCCGCACGACCATGGGGGTGTGCAGGCTTCCGAGGCGTATCAGTGTTCTGAGGGCGTCGATCTGCTGCGGCCGGGCCGCGACGGTCGGTTCGGCTGTCATGGGTGTGTCCGCGCTCCTGTCAGGGCGTCGACGGGGAAGGTGGTCAGCGGCGCCAGCCCTCAGGCGTGGGCCAGGGCTCGCCGAGCTGGCGGTATGTGCCGAGGTAGTCGGGCCAGTCGCGGTGGTCGCGGATCTTGCCGTCGACGATGCGTATGAGGTGGATCTGCTCACCGGAGAAGCGGCGCCCGGTGGGCGGCATGCCGACGAGGTTCCCGACGTGCCGGCCGTAGAGGGCCAGCTTCGCCCGTACCCACGAGCCGTTCTCCTCGTACGCGATCTCCTCCAGGTGCGCCTCCTCGGAGAAGGCGTACTTGAGCCAGGTGACGGCAGCCGCGAACGCCTCGGGACCGCGTGCGTCCGGATTGTGCTCCAGCGCGCCCGGGTTCAGGTACTCGGGGTGGATGAACTCCGCCACATCGTCGGTCTTTCCTGTGTTGTAAGCCTCCACCATGCGCCGGACCAGATCGATCTGTGTGCTCATGAAATTCTCCTCCCGCACCGGAAACGATGCCGCCGGCGGCGGCTGCACCCACGATTTTTGTTTTCTCTCGCAGCGATGTACAGAAGGCACCGGAGTTACTCGAACGGCACTCCACCGCTCTTCTAGTGCAGGTCGAATACTGGAGTCCGGGCCGGAATGGAACCCGATCGCCGAATCGCAGAGGCAGGAGCCGACGTTGCAGGACACGTCCTACAAAGAGCAGGTGGCGCACGCCTTCGACCAGTCGTCGTCGACTTATGACCGTCTGGGGGTGCAATTCTTCGGACCCATGGGGCGCCGCCTCGTGGATATCGCCGAACCGGCGGTCGGTGAACGTGTGCTCGACATAGGGTGCGGGCGCGGTGCATGTCTGTTTCCGGCGGCGGAGAAGGTCGGCCCGAAGGGCCGTGTCCACGGCATCGACATCGCTCCCGGAATGATCGACGAGGCGCGGAAGGAAGCGGTGGGGCGTGGCCTGCGCAACGTCGTCCTGGAGGTGATGGACGCCGAATCGCCGACCTTCCCGCCACGCTCCTTCGACCTCGTCATGGGGAGCTACAGCGTCATCTTCCTGCCGGACGCGGTGAGCGCGCTGGCGCGCTACGCCGCGATTCTGGACGACGCCGGAAGGATCGCCTTCACCAGCCCGGAGTTCCGGGCCGGCACGTTCCCCTTCCTGCCCCCGGAGTTCACTCCGCTCATCCCGCGGGCGCTGCTGGAGCACCTGCCCGAGCAGTGGCGGCCCGAGGCGTTGGTCCGGCGGTTCAACAGCTGGCTGGAGCGGGCCGAGGACCTGCGTCAGGCTCTTGAGCGCTGCGGCTACACCTCGGTCGACGTCATCGACGAGCCGGTGCGTATGACGGCCCTGTCCAGCGAGGCGTGGGTGGAGTGGTCCCACACCCAGGGGATGCGGCTGCTGTGGCAGCACCTTCCCGAAGCCCAGCGGACGGAACTGCGCGAACGGCTCATCGAGGGGCTCGACGAACTGAGCGACGACAACGGGGCGCTCGCCATCGACGTGCCGGTCCGTTTCGTCACCGCCCGGGTCGCCCGTTGAGCGAGGAGGTGCGGGCACGCACCGCCGCCAGCGCCGCCGCCGCGGACTCCCGGTCGGCCTCGGCCGCGCCGGCCCGCGGCGGCAGCAGCGGTACCACGGTATTCCGCCCGGACCGTACCGTCGGATGCCGGCGGGCGATGGTGCTCAGCCCCTGCCCCGGGCCCGTCTCCAGGCAGACCACCTCCGTGCGCGAGGTGAGGACCGCGTCCAGCGCCGGCCAGAAGCGCACGGTCTCCACGGGATGCCCGGCCCAGTACGACGGGTCGGCGGCCACGCGCGCGGTCACCAGCCCGCGACGGTAGCCGGAATGCAGGGGAACGCGCGGCGCCGTCACCGGTGTGGCGGCGAACCGCTCGGCCGCACCCGCCGCGTACGGGGCCAGCACGGGACTGTGGAAAGCGGTCATCGAGGGCACCTCACGGCAGGTCAGGCCCGCCTGGCGGAGCCGCCGGGTGACCGCGCGGAGCGGCCCGTCGGGTCCTGCCAGGATCGTCTGACGGGGTGAGTTGACGGCCGCGACCGTCACCTCGCCGTCCCCGAGGTACGGAGCCAGCGCGTCCTCGCCCGCGGCCACCGCCAGCATGCCTCCCGGCGGGGCCGGGGCCAGCCGGCGTACCCGGTCCAGCAGGAGGCCCGCCGCATCGCGCAGGGTGAACACCCCGGCGAGCGCGGCAGCGGCCATCTCCCCGACGCTGTGTCCCAGCAGCGCCCACGGCCGGCCGGTCGCGGCCGTCACCATCCTGCCGAGGGCGTAGTCCACGGCGAACAGCAGCGGCTGGGAGCGGGTGACGTGGTCCAGCGGCACGGCGGGGTGTTCACTCATCCAGTCGGCGCGCAGCCGGCGTCCCTCCCCGTCGGCGGTGACGTCGTACGCATCGAAGACCTCGTCCATGGCAGCGGTGAACACCGGATCGTGTCCGTACAGGCCGACGGCCATCCGCGCATGCTGCGACCCCTGTCCGGGGAACAGGAGGAGAACGACGGACGGTGTCATGACGGGCTCCTCACCGGGCGGCCGGAGCGGCCGCCCACGACGGGCGTTCCAGCAACTCGACGACGGCGCACGACCAGCTGAAGCCGGCGCCGACGCTCACCAGCAGACACAGTTCCCCCGGGGAGAGGCGGCCGGAGGTGATCAGGTGGTCGAACCCGGCGATCGGGTCACCGCCTCCGAGATGGCCGGTGCGCCGGCCGAACTCCCACGTGGTGCGTCTCGGGTCGACGTCCCACTTGTTGAAGAAGGCCGCGCTCAGCCGACGCCAGCCCATGTGCGGCAACACCACCCGGCTGATGTCGCCGAGGCCGACCCCGGCCGTCCGCAGCGCGCCGGTCAGCGCCGCCTCCTGGCCCGCCGAGACCCGGGCGACACTGAACGAGGTACCGGTCTCGGCCACGTACGCCCGCTTGTGCGCGTCCAGGTCCACGGTCCGCTGCTCCTCCGGCGACGGCGGGCCGAACGGGTGCCCGCCCCGGTGCATGCCCTCGAGCACCGGCTCGGAGACGGTCACCAGGCTGCGCAGCCGGGCGAAGCCGCCCTGCCGGGAGACCACCAGGGCCGTACCGCCGTCGGCGTACACCGTGCCGGGGTCGCTGCGCCAGCGGTCGAAACCCGGCGGACGCATCCGGTCGCCCGTCGTGATCAGCGCGGCCGTCCGGTCCGGGGAGGCGAGCAGGTAGGCGTGGGCCAGCTCGAGGGCAGCCATGCCGCCGTTGGACACCTGCCGCACCTCCATGGCCGGGCAGCGGTTCCCGACGGCCACCCGCTGGACGTAGGAGGCGGGCGCCCACAGGTGGTGCCCCTGGAAGTACAGGCTGGCGTGGAGAACGAGGTCGATCCGGGCCGGGTCGACGCCGGAACGGCGCACGGCCTCCTGGGCCGCCAGAGCCGCCATCTCGGCCGGGGTCTCCTTGTCCGCGACCGCCACCGACAGCATCGCCGTCGAGGTGGCGAGTCTGCGGTCACAGTGCCCGGCGGCCACGGCCTGCTCCGTGGTCACCGGCGGAGGCAGCCAGATCCCGCAGCCGGCCACGTACAGGTCCCCGGGAGCCGGTACCGGTGCGGTCATGCGGCCTCCCGGACCACGAGCGCGCTGTTGAAACCGCCGTAGCCGCGGGCGACGACGAGGGCCGCCGGGCCGGCGGCCCGGGCCGCCCTCCCGGCCAGGGGCCGCGGCCGTTCGGTCACCAGGTCGAGCGGCAGCTCCGGATCGGGGTCGACGTGGGCGGTCACCGGAACCACACCGTCCCGCAGCGCCAGCAGAGCGGTCGCCACGTCCAGCGGCCCGGCGCCCGAGTACAGCCGGCCGGTGAGGGTCTTGGGCACCGTCACCGGGACCCCGCGCGGCCCGAAGACCGCCGCCAGGGTCTCCGCCTCGGCCGCGTCCAGCTCCGGCACCGCGGCGCCGTCGGCGAACACCACGGCTACGTCGGCGGCGTCCAGCCCGGCGTCGGCCAGCGCTCCCTCGACGGCACGGACGAGCGAGGAGGGGCGGCCGGAATCCGGCGGGGGGTCGAAGCTCGCCCCGTACCCCGCGATCTCCCCGTAGACCGTCGCACCCCGGGCGGCGGCCCGCTCCCCGTCCTCGACGGTGAGGATGGCTCCTCCCTCGCCCGGGACGTGCCCGGCCGCCCGTCGGTCGAAGGGCAGGTATGCGGCCGTGGGGTCGTCCGATGCGCTCAGTCGGCCCGACTTCACCTGGGCCGCCATGCCGTACGGGCACAGAGACGAGTCCACGGCGCCCGTGACGATCAGTTCGGATCCGCCTCGGATCTTGCGCCGGGCGTGCGCGAGCGCGTCGAGGCCGCCCGCCTGCTCGGTCACCACCACGCCGACCGGGCCGCGGAGGTCGTGACGGATCGCGATCTGCCCGGTGTTGACGGCGTAGAACCAGGCGAACGACATGTACGCGCTGACGTGTGCCGGTCCCTCGCTCCAGAGATGCTGCAGCTCCCGCTGGCCGAAGTCGAAACCGCCGGACGCGCTGGCCGTGATCACGCCCGCGTCCAGCGGGGAGGAGGGGGAGTACCGGGCCTCGCGCAGCGCCCAGTCGGCGGCGGCCAGCGCGTACTGCGTCATCCGGTCGGTCTGCGCCAGCAGCCGCTTCGGCAGGTGGGCGTCGGGTACGAAGCCGGTCACCTCCCCGGCCAGCCGGCCCAGGCTGCCGTCGCCCGCGAACCGCCGCAGCGGCCCGATGCCGCCCCGGCCTTCCAGGACGGCGTCCCAGTACTCCTGCGCGCCCAGACCGTTGGGGGCGATGATGCCGAGGCCCGTCACGACCGTACGGCCCGTACCGCCCCGCCCGGCCGTGGGCGACGAGGAGAAGTCAGAAGGTGCGGTCCGTGCCGCCGTACGTGTCATTCGGCTCACCTCTCGAACCGGCTCAGCACCATGGCGCTCTGGAAGCCGCCGAAGCCGCTGCCCACGGTCAGGGCGTGCCGCACCCGCTGCTCGCGCGCCGTCAGCGGGACGTAGTCCAGGTCGAGCTCCGGATCCGGGTCGTGCAGGTTCGCGGTCGGCGGGATGGCGCCGTACTCGACCGCCAACGCCGTCGCCGCCACCTCCAGGGAGCCGACCGCGCCCAGGGAATGCCCGATCATCGACTTGATGGAGCTGATCGGCACGCGGTGGGCGTGGTCGCCCAGGGAGCGTTTGAAGGCGGCGGTCTCGTGCCGGTCGTTCTGCTTCGTCGCCGTTCCGTGGGCGTTGACGTAGTCCACGTCCGACGGGACGCGGCGGGCCTCGTCGAGCGCCGCGGTGATCGCAGCGGCCATCTCGGCGCCGTCGGCGCGCAGCCCCGTCATGTGGTAGGCGTTGCTGCGCGACGCGTACCCGCCGATCTCCGCGTAGATCCGCGCCCCCCTGCGCAGCGCGGCCTCCGCCTCCTCCAGGACCACGATCGCACCGCCCTCGCCCAGGACGAAACCGTTGCGGCTGCGGCTGAACGGGCGGGACGCGGTTCCGGGCGTGTCATTGTGGTCGGAGGTCGCCCTGATGGCGTCGAAGCAGGCCACGGTGATCGGCGCTATGGGAGCGTCCACCCCGCCGGCGATCATGGCGTCCACCGAGCCCTCCCGGATGAGCTCACATGCGTACCCGATGGAGTCGATCCCGGAGGTGCACCCGGCCGAGACGACGTTCACGGGCCCCTCCGCCTCGGCGAGCCAGGCCACTTCGGCGGCGATGGAACTGGGCACGAAGTAGTCGTACAGCTCGGGCGATCCCCTGTCGGGGTCCACGACCCAGTGCGCTCCGCTGTCACTGAGGGCGACGTACTCCGACTCCAGCTTCTGGGTGCAGCCCACGGCGGTCCCCACACACACCCCGACCCGGTGGGCCGACTCCTCCTCGATCCGCAGCCCGCTGTCGGCGAGCGCCTCCCGGCCGGCGACCAGTGCGAACTGGCCGGCGCGGTCGAGGCGCCGGGTCTGCTCCCCGGACAGCCCGGCCGCCACGGGGTCGAAGTCGCACTCGGCGGCGATACGGGAACGGAAGGGCGTGGCGTCGAAGGTGCTGATGGCCCGGGTCGCGGTGGTCCCGGACAACAGGAACTTCCAGAACGGCTCGGTCCCCGTGGCGCCGGGGGCCACCACGCCGATCCCGGTGATGACGACCCGCCGGTTCACACCGACCACCCTCCGGGCCCGGACGGGGCCGGCACGTCCGGTGCCACGCGCACCTGGCGATGCCGGTACAGGGCCGGTTCGCTGGTGCTCAGTGCCCGCAGGGCCGCCGCGTGGGCGGGGAAGTTTGGGTGTGCCAGGGCGGCGCGGAAGGAGGCTTCGTCGTCCCAGACCGCGACGTTCACGTACTGCGGGCGGGTTCCTGCCGCTCGGTGACCGGTCTCCGCCGGTACCAACAGGGTGTGCCAGCGGAAACCGGGCCGACGGCACAGGAACTCGGCCGTTCCGGCGAACGCCGCCTCGAAGTCCTCGGCGGATCCGCTCAGCGTGAATCGGTTGACGAACATCACCGATCCGCGGCCGGCGTCGTTCGTTTCTGGCAGAGGCATCGCTGCTCCACAGGTCCGTTGGTCCAGGTGGTGCGGGAGGGGCGTCGGTCACGCCGGTCTCCGAGGCTCTGCGGCACCGCTCGCGGACCGCTGGAAGCCGGGTCGTCAAGCGCGGCTCGAGCACGGCCTGTGAGATTGGCCCTCCGTCGAAGGGAGGACCATGTCCGACGCAGTCAACCGGGTCGCACTCGTCACCGGGGGAACCAGCGGCATCGGTCTCGCCGTGGTGCGAAAGCTCGCCAGGGACGGGACCCGGGTGTTCCTGTGCGCCCGCGACGAGAGCGCCGTCACCAGGACCGTGAAGGAACTGCAGGCATCGGGACTGGAGGTGGACGGCGTACGGTGCGACGTGCGCAGCACCGAGGAGGTCGACCGGCTGGTCCGTACGGCACGCGACCGCTTCGGACCGGTCGGCATCCTCGTCAACAACGCGGGCCGCGGCGGTGGCGGGGTGACCGCCGAGATCTCCGACGACCTGTGGCTGGATGTCCTGGACACGAACCTCGGTGGAGCTTTCCGGGTCACCCGGGCGGTCCTCGCCCGCGGCGGCATGCTGGAGCACGGATGGGGCCGGATCATCAACGTCGCCTCCACGGGCGGCAAGCAGGGAGTGGCGCTCGGTGCCCCCTACTCCGCCTCCAAGAGCGGTCTGATCGGCTTCACCAAGGCCGTCGCGCTGGAGCTGGCCGGGAAGGGCGTCACCGTCAACGCCGTCTGCCCCGGTTACGTCGAGACGCCCATGGCGCAGGGTGTCCGTCGGCGTTACGCCGCCTTCTGGGGCGTCACCGAGGACGACGTGCTGGAGAAGTTCCAGGCGAAGATTCCCCTCGGCCGCTACTCGACGCCCGACGAGGTGGCCGGGATGGTGCACTACCTGGTCTCCGACACCGCCGACTCGATCACGGCCCAGGCCGTCAACGTCTGCGGTGGCCTCGGCAGCTACTGACCGTCCGCGACACAGCCCAGGAGGGCAGATGACCGAGTCGCCCCTACAGGAGACCGAGCACGAGACACACATCTCCGCCCCGCCGGACGCCGTGTTCGCCGTGCTCGCCGACGCACCGGGCTGGCCTGCGGTGTTCCCGCCCAGTGTGCACGTCGAACAGATCGAGCGCACCGGCTCCGGCGAGCGGATCCGCATCTGGGCCACGGCGAACGGTTCGCTGCGCACTTGGACCTCGCGGCGCGAGTTCGACGAACGGGCCCGCAGGATCCGTTTCCGGCAGGAGGTGTCCGCCCATCCGGTCGCCGCGATGGGCGGCGAATGGACGGTCGAGGAGGCCGGCGACGGCGGCACCCGGGTACGGCTGACGCACGACTTCCGGGCCGTGGACGACGACCCGGAGACGATCGGCTGGATCCACCGGGCCGTGGACCGCAACAGCGAGGCGGAGCTGGCGTCCCTGCGCTCCGCGCTGGAACGGCCCGACGGCACCGCGCCGACGACCTTCGAGGACACCGTCCTCGTCAACGGCCGGGCCGAGGACGTGTACGAGTTCCTCTACCGCAGTGACCTCTGGCCGGAACGGCTCTCGCACGTCGCGCGGATCGCGGTCAAGGAGGAGGAACCGGGGCTCCAGCACATGGAGATGGACACGCTCGCGGCCGACGGCTCGACGCACACCACCGCGTCGGTGCGGGTGTGCTCGCCCGAACGGCGGGTCATCGTCTACAAGCAGCTGCGTACCCCGGCCCTGCTCTCGCTCCACCTCGGGCGCTGGTCGGTCCGTCCCGGCGGTGACGGCGACGGGATCGCCGTCACCTCGGCACACACCGTGTCGGTGATCCGCTCCGCTGTCCCCGGCATCCTCGGCGAACGGGCGACCGAGACGGACGCTGTGGACTTCGTCCGCCGGGCCCTGGGCCGCAACAGCCTGCTGACCCTGGAGGCGGCCAAGAGGTACGCCGAGTCCCGCGCCTGAACACGGTTCCGTACGGCCCGCAGGGCGCCCTCCGGCGAGCGGAGGGCGCCCTGCGGGCGTCACCGGCCGGGGCCGGCCCCGCATCACGTCACCGAGAGACCTCCGTCCACGGCCAGGACCGCCCCGCTGGCGTAGGAGGCACCGGGATCGGCGAGCCGCACCACCCACCACGCGATGTCCTCGGGCCGGCCCACACGGCCGAGCGGGACACGCCGGGCCATCGTCTCCAGGAAGCCGTCGTAGGCATCCTGGGACATCCCCGACCGTGTGCCCGTGCCGGTCTCGATCACCCCGGGGGCGATGCCGACCACGCGTATGCCACGGGGACCGAGCTCCACGGCCCAGGACCGGGTCAGCAGGTCGAGGCCCGCTTTGGTCGCCCCGTAGACGGCGTTCCCCGGCCAGGCGCGCCGGCCGAGCGCCCCCGCCGAGCCGATGTTCACCACCAGACCGGAGGCGGACTCGAGCGGACCGAGCAGGGCCCGGGTGAGCAGGACGGGGGCCACGAGGTTCGTGGCCACCTGTGCCTGCAGCGCGGCCGGGTCCAGCTCGCCGAGGTTCCCGAAGGCGGCGGTGGCGGCGTTGTTCACGAGGACGTCGACGACGCCACCGAGCCGTTCCTGCACCTCGCGGGCGATCGCGTCCGGTGCCGAGGGGTCGGTGATGTCCATGGTCAGCGCATGTGCGGTGGTGTGCCCGTGTACCGTCTCGGCCAGCGGACCGGGGGTCCTGCCCACGACGAGGACGCGGTCGCCCCGGTCGGCGAAGGCGCGGGCGACGGCTCGTCCGATGCCGGAGCCACCACCGGTCACGATCACGGATCGCTCTGTGTTCGTCATGTGGCGAGGCTAGAGAGCCGCGGTGGAAGGCGACTTGAGCGAGGGGAGCCGCTCGGTGTCGCCGGCCCGGTGCTCGGCGGTCAGCCGCTCCAGCACGGGCACGATGTCGTTCGGACTCGGCGTTCCGACCATCTCGGTGCGCACCCTGCGGGCTCCGGCGGCGTAGGACGGGTCGTCGAGCAGGGCGAGGACGCGCTCGCGCAGCAGCTCCGGCGAGACATCACCCGCGTCGACGTACATGCCCGCCCCGCTGCGGGCCAGGCCGTACGCCTTCTCCATGGCGTCCCACATCATGTCGGGCACGATCAACTGCGGTACCGCGTGGACCAGTGCGGTCATGAAGGTGCCGGACCCACCGTGGTGGATGATGCCCGCGCAGGACGGCAGCAGGGCGTTCAGCGGGACGAAGTCCACGGCCCGCACGTTCGGCGGCAGGGCACCCAGTCCTTCGCGCAGTTCGCGCGGGAGGGTGGCGACGACCTCCACGTCCAGACCGTCCACGGCGGCCAGCACGTCGGAGGCCGCGACCGTACCGGCGCCGGCCGCCTCGCCCAAGGACACCCCGAGCGTCAGGCACAGGCGCCGCGGATGGCGGGGCGGTTCGCGCAGCCAGTCCGGGAGCAGGGAGGGCCCGTTGTACGGCACGTAGCGGACCGGCACGTAGGGCAGATCCAGGGGGATGCGCATCGACGTCGGCGTGGGATCGACGGTCCACTGCCCGAGGACGAGCTCCTCGCTCATGTCCGCGGCGCTGCCGCCGCACCGCTCCAGCGTCCAGGTGAGCCACTCGGCCAGCGGATCGTCCCGCAGCTCGGGCGGCTGCCGGTCCAGCAGGGCGCGGAAGGCCTTCCTGTTCCTGCCCATCTGGTCCGGGCCGAACAGCAACCGGGCATGCGCCGCCCCGCTGAGCCGGGCGGCCACCGGACCGGCCAGCGTCAGCGGATCCCAGATCACGAGGTCCGGCCGCCAGTCACGGGCGAGGGCGACGAGGTCGTCGACCATGGGTTCGGGGCAGACGTTCTGGAAGACCATGGCGGTCATCGCGGTGAACATGCCGAGCGCGTGATCCCACGGATACGGGTCGTAGCGGGTGTTGCTCATGGCGAGACCGCCGAGGTTGCGGTCGTCCTCGAAACTGGCGTTGGCCTCGCGGGTCTCCTCCTCGATGTTGAGGTCCTCGCCGATCCTCACGGCGGTGAGGCCGGCCCGGACGATGTCGTCGAGCACGTCGGGCTGGCTGGCCACAAGGACCTCGTGCCCCGCGGTCCGCAGCGCCGACGCCAGGGTGACCTGGGCGTAGACGTGGGAGCGCGCGGCCATGGTCGTGAACAGGACTCGCACGGGCAACTCACCTCCGGGGCGGGGCGGACGGCACGGCCGATCGGATGACGGGCGAGCCCACGGACAGACTGTGCAGACAGGCGACCAGGGTGCGGGCCTGGACGTTGACGTAATGGGAGTGCCGGAGCAGCTCGGCCAGCTGGTGGAGCGTCAGCCAGCGGTAGGCACCGCCGTCCGGGATGTCACGGTCGGCCTCGACGATCATGTAGGTGTTCACGGCGTGGTGGAAGCGCCCGCCCTCCTCCGAGAGTGCTGTCGCGTAGCGCACGCGCTCGGGCGGTGCCTCCAGCACGGCGTCGAGGAAGCGGGGCCTGGCTTCGGCCGGCAGGACGTCCAGACTGCCCGGAGTGCACTGCACGGTGGGCGCGATCTCCACGACGTCGACGTAGCCGGGCTCCACGCGCGCGTGCGCCAGGACGTGCAGGACGCCGTCGATCCGCCGGACGACGAATGCCGCGACGCCCTGGTCCCTGGGCTCGATCATCGGCTGGCTCCACCCGGACACCTCCCGCGAGGCAGCCGTCACGTCGACGGCCATGACCTGCAGGAAGCGTCCGCTCTCGTGGGCGATCACACCGTCGCGCGCGTACCAGTGCGGCAACGCGTTCAAGGCGGCCGGGCGAGTGTGCACGTCGGTGCGGCTGCGCAGGTCGGCGATCCAGCTGACGATGTCCACGGTGCTGTGCAGGCTGCCCGCAGCGGCCGTGCACGACCGTACGACGGACCGGTGGAAGCCGGCTTCGGGACGGCCCGCGCCGCCGTCGGGAGCGCCGGGGTGATCCGTACCCGCGGACCGGGCGTTCCCAGGGCCGTCGGCCGCGGCCGGTTCCGCAGCGGCCAGCGGGTGCGGGCCCCGGCTCGCGAACGGCAGACAGGCGAGCACCGTCCGGGCATCCATGTTCACGAGGTTCTCGACACCCAGCAGCCGGTGCAGCTGACCCAGCGTCAGCCAGTGGAAGTCCGCGCGGAGCGGCACGTCGCCGGTCACCTGGACGACCATGTTGCGGTTGCGCTTGCGGTAGAACCAGGATCCCTGCTCGGACTGGAGCACGTCGGCGATCACCCGCCGTCCGGCGGTGTCACGGAAGTGCTCCAGGTACGGTATGGCCTTGCCGCCGTGCACCCGCGTGTAGTTGCTCCGGGTCGCCTGCACGGTCGGCGAGAGCTGCAGGCCGCCCACGTTGCCGGGCTCGAACTTGGCCTGTACCAGGAAGTGCGGGATCCCGTCGAACTCCTTCACCAGGAAGCCGAGGATGCCGACCTCCGGCTGGTTCAGTATCGGCTGGGACCAATGCGGCACGGGTGCACCCGGGATGCGGACGTCCAGGCCCTCGATGGCGAAGAACTTCCCGGTGCGGTGGGAGATGGTTCCCGTGGCCGCGTCGCGGTCCCACTCCTTGAGGGCGTCGAGCGGGATCCGCTCGGTGCGGTGGACGACCCGGGCCGAGCGGTCGGCGTACCACGCCCAGAAGCGGTCCATGCCGCCCAGACCGTCCCGGGCGAGAACGGACCGGGCGATCCGGGCGGTCAGTGCGGCGTCGTCGTGACGGCGCACCGACAGGGCGGGGAAGTCGCCCATGGTCAGTCCAGCCCGTCCCGGGTGACCACACGGTGCCTGACCCGCCACTCGTCGGCCACCCGCACCAGGATGTCGCTGCACACCGTGCTGCGGCGCAGCACCGGCTCGCCGCCGCGCGGTGTCTCCAGTACCGCCGCGTAGCTGCGGGCCGTGACCTCGTCGCCCTTCCCGGCCACGGTCAGCATGCCGATCCAGTGCCTGCGGGTGATGCCGTCGGCGGCGAACCGGTCAGCCGTGCGCCGGGCCGCCCGCGCGATGTCCGTGGCCCCGCGGACGGCCTCGCCGCCCACCTCGAAGACACCGTCGTCGGCGAACGTACGCGCCCAGTCCTCGGCCCTGCCGTCGTCCAGAAGCTGCATCTGCCGTGCGTAGAACCGCTGTATCTGAAGGTGGACGGCGGGATCGGCCGCATCCGCCGAGTCGGTCGCCGGCCCGCCGGCCGCCGGAAACGTGTCCATGGTTGCCCCCTGGGTCGCTCTGTGGCCTTGGTCGGCCCGGTCCATGGCCCGGCCGGGCGCGCCCGCCGGCCGGGGCCGTGCCCCACCCTGTGCCGTCTGCCTGGAGGGAAGGCGGACAACGACCGGTCCACCACCGCTCCAGCGCGACTGGACGCCCCGCGTCGAGGGTGGTCGCCGCGGTCCCGACGAGACCGCGCAGACGTGCAGCGACGGGTACGGAGGAGAGGAATGGCTGAGCTCAGCCTGACGGAACTGCGGGAGATCATGCGGCAGAGCACGGGCGAGGACGAGGCGCACGACCCGGCGGACGCGGGAGCCATGACGTTCGAGGACCTCGGGTACGACTCCCTGGCCGTCCTGGAGACGGTCAACCGTATCGAGCGGACCTACGGGGTCAAGCTGCCCGAGGAGGAACTGTCCGAGATCAGGACACCGGACGGCCTGCTGGTGTTCGTCAACGAGAGGCTGCGGGCGGCGGCATGACGGCGGCCGCTCCGAGCCACGGACACCCCCGGGACGGGCTGGCGGGCCGCACGGTGCTGGTCACCGGGGCCACGTCCGGTATCGGCCGGGCGGCCGCCCTCGCGATCGCCCGCCAGGGGGCCCACGTCGTGCTCGTCGGCCGTGATGCCGAGCGTCTCCGGACGGTCACGGAGGAGGCCGGGCGGACCGCAAGCCCCGTCCCGGCGGCCTTCCGCACGGACTTCACAGAACTGCGGCAGGTGCGCGGACTGGCGGAACAGCTGCGCGAGCGCTACCCGCGCATCGACGTCCTGGTCAGCAACGCCGGTGCCATGTTCTGGTCGCGCACGACGACCGCGGACGGGTTCGAGGCCACCATCCAGGTCAACCACCTGGCGGGCTTCCTGCTGGCGCGGCTGCTGCGGGACCGGCTTGCGGGCGGGCGGCTGATCCTCACCTCGTCCGACGCGTACACCCAGGGCCGGATCGACCCGGACGACCTCAACGGCGACCGCCACCGTTACAGCGCCGGCCAGGCGTACGGCACGTCCAAGCAGGCCAACATCATGGCCGCCGCCGAGGCCGCCAGGCGCTGGCCGGACGTGCTGGCGGTCAGCCATCATCCGGGAGAGGTCCGCACCCGCATCGGACGGGGCACGATCGCCTCGTCGTACTTCCGGTTCAATCCCTTCCTGCGCTCCGCGGCGAAGGGCGCCGACACCCTCCTGTGGCTGGCGGCCGCACCTGCCGGGGAGCTGACCCCGGGCGGCTACTACACGGATCGGCGGCTGTCCCCGGTCAGCGGCCCGACGGCGGACGCCGGTCTCGCGGCCAGACTCTGGGAGGCCAGCGAGGCCGCCGTGGGCTGCACCACAGGCTGACGGTGACTGTTCGGCCGTGCCCGCACTCCGACTCGACGCGCACACGGACCCCGTGTGCCGCTTCACCGAAAGGACACGATTCGTGACCAGGTTCGCGCCCGGCGCTCCCGCATGGTTCGACCTCGGTTCGCCCGACGTCGCCGCCTCGGCGGACTTCTACAGCGGCCTGTTCGGCTGGACCGCCACCGTGGTGAGCGATCCGGCGGCCGGCGGGTACACGACGTTCAGCCACGACGGGAAACTGGTCGCCGCGGTCGCCCGCCACCAGATCGACACCCCGTACCACCGGCCGTACGGGCCCGGGAACGACCAGCACGGCATGCCGGCCATATGGACCGTGTACTTCGCCACCGATGACGCCGATGCCCTGACCGAGCGGGTCGGGGCGGCGGGCGGTGAGGTCATCATGACCCCGATGGACGTCCTCGGCCTCGGCCGGATGGCGGTCTTCGCCGACCGTGCCGGGGCGGCGTTCGCGGTCTGGCGCAAGGGAGTCATGGAAGGGGCCGAGGTGACCGGCGTCCCCGGCTCCGTCGGCTGGGTCGAGCTGGTGACCGGTGACGTCGACGGCTCCCGGGCCTTCTACCCGGCCACGCTCGGACTGACTCCGGTGGACACGGGCCTGGAGGGGGTGACCGACCCGGTCTGGCACCTCGGGGACGACCCGGTCGCCGGTACCCGCGAGCTGGGCGTCACCGGCGCGGTACGGCCGCACTGGGCCGTGCTGTTCGCGGTGGGCGATTGTGACGCCACGGCCCGGCGCGCCGTGGAGCTGGGCGGCTCCGTGGAGAACGAACCCGCTGACACGCCCAGGGGGCGGCGGGCGGACCTGCTCGACCCGCACGGAGCCGGGTTCTCGGTGATCGAACCGCACGACAGGTCCTCCGCCGCGGCGGCGGGCGGTGCCTCGTGACGTCCGGCGCGCCCCGGGTGGACGCCGAACCGTTCGGCTGCCCCGTGATGGCCATGCGGCGCAAGCCCGAGGTGCACGACACCTTCCGGGAGGCGGGCCCGGTCGTCGAGGTGAGAGCCCCCGCGGGTGGCCCCGCGTGGGTCGTCACCGACGACGCCGTGGCCCGTGAGGTGCTGACCGATCCACGGTTCGTGAAGGACCCCGAGCTCGCCCCCGCGTCCTGGCGGGGAGTGGACGACGGACTCGACCGCCCCGTCCCCGAACTGCGTCCCTACACGCTCATCGCCGTGGACGGCGAGGACCACCGGCGGCTGCGCCGCATCCACGCCCCCGCCTTCAACCCGCGTCGGCTGGCCGAGCGGGCGGACCGGATCGCCGTCATCGCCGGCCGGCTGCTCACCGAGCTCGCCGACGTCTCCGACCGGTCGGGCGAACCGGCCGAGCTGGTCGGCGGGTTCGCCTACCACTTCCCGCTGCTGGTCATCTGCGAGCTGCTCGGGGTGCCGGTCACCGACCCGGTGATGGCACGGGAGGCCGTGAGCGTCCTCAAGGCCCTGGGGCTCGGTGGCCCACAGAGCGACGGGGGTGGCGGCACGGGGGCGGACGGGGAGGTGCCGGACACCTCGGCACTGGAGGGCCTGCTCTCCGAGGCCGTGCGCTCCGCCCGACGGAGCGAC
This sequence comes from Streptomyces ruber, assembly GCF_014648075.1. GTDB lineage: Bacteria > Actinomycetota > Actinomycetes > Streptomycetales > Streptomycetaceae > Streptomyces > Streptomyces ruber. The sequence goes on from NZ_BMQK01000002.1 coordinate 591,238, forward strand.
ACGCAGACCATGACCCGCGTGCTGTACGAACGGGCGACGGCCGAGTTCGGCTCCGTCACCGACGACCAGCTCATCTACATGATCACGGGGCTCATCTTCGCGGGTCACGACACGACCGGTTCCTTCCTGGGCTTCCTGCTCGCGGAGTTCCTGGCGGGTCACCTCGCGCCGGACGCCGACGACGACGCCGTCTCGCGATTCGTGGAGGAGGCGCTGCGTCACCACCCGCCGGTGCCGTACACGTTGTGGCGGTTCGCCGCCACGGAAGTGACCATCGGCGGAGTCAGGCTGCCGCGTGGAGCGCCGGTGCTCGTGGACATCGAGGGCATCAACACCGACGCTCGCCACCACGACGACCCGCACGGCTTCCACCCGGACCGCCCGTCGTACCGGCGGCTCACATTCGGCGACGGCCCGCACTACTGCATCGGTGAGCAACTGGCCCAGCTGGAATCGCGCACGATGATCGGCGTGCTGCGCAACCGGTTCCCCGCGGCACGACTGGCCGTGCCGTACGACGAGTTGCGGTGGAGCCGGCAGGGGGCGCAGACGGCGCGGCTCACCGGGCTGCCCGCCTGGCTGCGCTGACCGGCCGGCCGCCACCGGTCGGGGACCGCCCACCGTGAATGACGCGGTGGGCGGTCGCCGTGTGCGCCGGTGCCGCGGCGGACACGTCCCGTGGGCGCCCACCGTGACTCCCGCATGCCAGGATGTGATGAATTCACCTCAGCCGGTGCCGTACACACTTCTACGGCGCGCATTTCCTTGCGAGGATGTACCAAGCAAACGGGGCCGCCCGAAGCGATCCTTCGGTCGCCGGAGATATTCCACCTGCTGACGCCAATGGAAGGCCACAGAGGGAGCACCGGCAATGCAGATCAATATGTTGGGTCCACTCGTCGCACACAAGAACGGCATATCGGTGACACCGATAGCCCGTAAACCTCGACAGGTGTTCTCGCTCCTTGCGCTGCAGGCGGGCACGGTCGTGAAAGTGCCCGCACTCATCGAAGAGCTCTGGGGAACCCAGCCCCCGGCCAGCGCGCTGACCACGCTGCAGACCTACATCCTCCAGGTGCGCCGGGGCATCACGGTGGCCCTCGGCGCGAGCCACAACGGACCCGCCAAGGACGTGCTGCGCACCTGCTACGGCGGCTATCTGCTCGACGTGAGCCGCACCTGCACCGACGTCCACGCCTTCGAGCGCCTCGCCGAGGAGGGCAAACGGGCCTTCGGGAAGGGAAACCTCGACCTGGCGTCCGCGCGTTACCGCCAGGCCCTCGGCCTGTGGCGCGGCGACGCGCTCGTGGACGTGCATGCCGGCATGCGGATCGGCATGGAGGTGGCGCGCCTGGAGGAGAGCCGGCTCGGTGTCCTGGAGGCCCGTGTGGAGACCGACCTGCGGCTGGGCCGGCACACGAGCCTGCTGCCCGAGCTGTCGGCGCTCACCGCACGCCATCCCATGCACGAGAACCTGTGGGCCCAGTTCATGATCGCCCTGCACCGTTCGGGCCGCACCAGCCAGGCCCTCGAAGCCTTCATCAAGCTGCGCAAGACGCTGGTGAACGAACTCGGCGTCGAACCGTCCGCCCGTCTCCAGCACCTTCAGCACGCAATTCTGCGAGCCGATCCCGGCATCGACCGGATCGGCCCCGAAGTGCCGACGGCCGCTTCCGTCGTAATCGCCTGACCGCGCCCTGAGAAGGAGTCACGTGTCCACCCACGTCTGGCAGTACCTCAACGAATACCGGGAAGAACGCGCCGACATTCTCGACGCGGTCGAGACCGTCTTCGAATCCGGCCGGCTCATTCTTGGAAGCAGTGTCCGCGCTTTCGAGGAGGAATTCGCCGCATACCACGGCCTGTCGTACTGCGCCGGCGTCGACAACGGCACCAACGCGCTGGTTCTCGGTCTCCGTGCGCTCGGGATCGGCCCCGGGGACGAGGTCGTGACCGTTTCCAACACGGCCGCTCCCACCGTGGTCGCCATCGACGCCGTCGGCGCCACACCCGTCTTCGTCGACGTGCGCGAGGAGGACTACCTCATGGACACCGATCAGCTCCGGTCGGTGATCGGCCCGCGTACCCGGTGCCTGCTTCCCGTCCATCTGTACGGACAGAGCGTGGACATGGCCCCCGTGCTCCGGCTCGCCGCCGAGAAGGGCCTGAAGGTGCTGGAGGACTGCGCCCAGGCACACGGTGCACGGCGTCACGGGCGGCTGGTCGGCACCGACGGCCACGCGGCGGCCTTCTCCTTCTACCCGACCAAGGTCCTCGGTGCCTACGGTGACGGTGGCGCCGTGGGCACCCAGGACGCCGACGTCGACCAGCGCCTGCGGCGCCTGCGCTACTACGGGATGGAGGAGCGCTACTACGTCGTGGACACCCCCGGGCACAACAGCAGGCTCGACGAGGTGCAGGCCGAGATCCTGCGCCGGAAGCTGCGCCGCCTCGACGCCTATGTCGAAGGCCGCCGTGCCGTCGCCCGCCGCTACGAGGAGGGACTCGGCGACCTCGACGGCCTGGTGCTGCCCAGGACGGCGGAGGGCAACGACCACGTCTACTACGTGTACGTGGTCCGGCACCCGGAACGGGACCGCATCCTCAAGGCGCTGACCGCCCATGACATCCACCTGAACATCAGCTACCGGTGGCCGGTCCACACCATGAGCGGATTCGCCCACCTCGGTTACGGCCGGGGCGACCTGCCCGTGACCGAGCGGCTGGCCGACCAGATCTTCTCCCTGCCGATGTACCCGTCCCTGCGCGCCGACGAGCAGGAGAAAGTGATCGACGCAGTGCGGGAGACCGTCGGCAGCCTGTGAGTCTCAAGCGGCGGCACCGTGCGCGACCCGCCACATGCTGTGCACCGAGTCCCGCAGGCCGATGCGCGGCGTCCAGTCCAGCAGGCGCCACGCCCGTGTGACGTCCAGCTGTGTCCAGTCGCCGCCCTTGCTCCGCACCGGGAGGTCCCGGCGGTCCGTCCGGTCCTCCGGGAAAGCGGCGGCCTCCAGGAGCCAGCCGACCAGGTCGCCGATCGGCACGGCCTCGCCGCGCCCGACGTTGACGACCAGTCCGCCGGCCGCCGGGGCCTGCCCGGCCCGGACCACCGCCCGCGCCACATCCCGTACGTCGACGTAGTCCCGCCGGGCGTCGGCGACACTCAGCTCCAGCCGCCCGCCGTCCGCCAGCGCGGTCCGCACCCGTGCCATCAGGGCCGCCAGGAAACTCTCCTGCGGGGGGTGGGGACCCGACATGTTCGCCGCGCGCAGGACCACCGCGTCCAGCAGGCCGTCCCGCACGGCGGTCAGGACGGCCGACGAGGTCTCCAGCTTGATGCGCGCGTAGGGTGTGACCGGCTCCGGCACCAGGTCCTCGTGGAGCAGCGTGCCGGCCGGGACCGGGCCGTACTCGTGCACCGAACCCAGGTGCACCAGGCGCGGCCGGTGCGGCACCGACCCGAGAGCCTCGACCAGGCGCCGCACCAGCCGCAGATGCGAGTAGGTCATCTCCTCCTCCGTGTCGCCCCAGCCGCCCGCCGCATTGACCACGACGTCCGCCGGCGGATCGCCCAGCACCGCGGCGATCCGCTCGGGGACGGCGGCCGCGAGGTCCAGGGCGGTGAAGCCGACGCCGGTCAGGTGCGGCGCCGGACGCCGGGCCACGCCGTGCACGTCCCACCCCCGCGCCGCGTACGCCGCGCACACCTGCCGGCCGACACTGCCCGTCGCGCCCAGAACCACGACCCGCATGCCGGCCTCACCCGTCCCCGCGAGTCGTGGCGCGCCCTCCGGCCGACGGCCACAGCGTCGACTCGACCGCCCGGCACGCGGCGTACTCCGGAAGGGCGCCGGCGAGCCGGGCCTGCTCCATGGTGGGCGCGACCCGGTCCCGCTCGGACAGCACCGGCTCCAGGTCGCCGGGCACGGGCAGCCCGAGTGCGGGGTCCAGCACCGACACGGCGAGCTCGTTCGCCGGGACGTACTCCCCGGACAGCATGTACGACATGACGGTGTCGTCCTCCAGAGCCACGAACGCGTGTCCCACCCCGACCGGGAAGTACACCGTCCGGAAGTCCCGGGGCTCCAGCTCGACGGCGTCCCACCGGCCGAAGGTCGGGGAGCCGACCCGCAGGTCGACGACGATGTCCAGCGACCTGCCGCGGGCGCAGTAGACGTACTTGGCCGAGCCCGGCGGTGTGAGCGTGTAATGCACGCCCCGCACCACTCCCCGCCGCGACAGGCTGTGGTTCGTCTGCCGCACCGGGAAGAGGGGGTGGCCGACCGCGGCCGTGAACGCCTCCTCCCGGAACGGTGAGACGAACAGTCCCCGCTCGTCCGGGAACACCTCCGGAGCGAACGTGAACGCTCCCTCCACCATCAGCTCCCGTGCCTTCATCGCCCTCCTCCGGCTCCGAGGGTTCCGCTTCGCCCGGCGCTCATCGCCCGAGCGCCGCTTCGCTCAGATAGTCGACGCCGTCCGTGAAGTTGTAGGGGTGCATGAACCCGCCCGCCCGGACATCGCGGTACATGCGCGCCAGCGGATGCGAGTTGCTGTAGGCGGCACCGCCCACCAGGGTCACACAGTCGTCCACGACACTCACGGCGTGCCGGTTGACCAGCAGCTTGGCGTACTGGAACGACGTCATCATCGCGCGGCCGCGCGCGCCGAGGTCGCCGCCGAGGTCGTCGGAGAGCCGGTCCGTGGTGGCCAGCGCGCTGGCCACCGCCGTGTGCAGCGCGAACAGCCGTGCGTCGATCTCGGCGACGGTGGTCCGCACGGCGGCCGGCGGTGTGCCGCCGCGCCGCCGCAGCTCCTCGACGGCGATCCGGCGGGCGGAGTCGGCGATGCCGACGTAGATGCCCAGCATGGCGATCGAGCTGACCGTCTGCCCCGCGAGCGCCGCATCGTCCCGGACTCCGGGCACCCCGCGCGGCAGCACTCGGTCCTCCGCCACGGGGCAACCGTCGAAGACGATGTCCACGCTGCCCGAGGACCGCATCCCCATCCCGTCCCAGTTGTCCAGCACGGTGAGGCCGGGGCTCGTGCGGGCGATCACGGGCGCGGCCAGACGGACGGGGGCGCCCTCCTCCTCCAGACGGGCCGACACCACGTAGTGGGTGGCGATGCCGGCCATACTGACCAGCGTCTTGCGGCCGTCCAGCCGGTAGGAGCCGCTTCCGGCGCGCGTGAGCACGGTGGTGCCGCGCACATCCTTCACCGCGCCGCACACGACGGCCTCACCGGAACCCATCTGCCGCAGCAGGTCCTCGGCGAACGGTCGCGTCGACGGCGTACCGTGCCGCCACTCGAAGTCCAGTGTCAGGCCCCGGCTGAACTGCATGTGCAGTGCCAGTGCCACCCCCGCGTCCCGGCCGGCGACGTGGGCGAGGGCGAGCGCGACATCGTGCAGTGACCGTACACCGAGCCCTCCGAGCTCCTCCGGGACGGTGGCGCCCAGCACTCCCTCCTTGCGCATCCGGTCGAAGAGATGGACGGGCAGGGTCGCCTCACGGTCGTTCTGCCGGCTCTCCGCCTCCAGGGCCGGCCGGTACCGCCCCATGAGGTCGAGCAGCCGCTGCCCGGCTGCGGTCCTGGGCTCGCGCAGGCCGTAGTCGGCCCGGGAACCGGGGTCGTGCACAGATGCCTCTGTCATGGCTCCTCGATGGGCTGGGGGACAACACCGGGAACCACGATGCCGACCAGTGTTCGAGAGCCGCTGGAGCGAAGGTGCGAGGCACGTGGTCCACCGGTGTTCCGTCGCCGCTCGAGGAGCTGCCGGTGTGCTGTGGTGGCCCGAGAGAGCGGAGGCGACGACCATGCGCATCATCGACATCTCCACCGCGGTGGACGCGTCGGGATGGGAACCGGACCAGGTGCGACACGAGGTGCTCGACCCCCGGGACGGCGCCGTGCACATGAGCGAGGAGATGCGGGGGCACTTCGGCGTGGATCTCGACCCCGACGATCTGCCCGACGGCGAGTTCCTGTCGCTCGACAGGCTCACCCTCACGTCCCACACCGGCACGCACGTGGACGCCCCCTCCCACTACGGCTCGCGGGCTCACTACGGCGACGGCAGGCCGCGGCACATCGACGAACTCCCGCTCGACTGGTTCTACGGGCCCGGGATGCTGCTCGACCTCACCGGCTGCGAGGGACCGACGGCCGGCGTCGAGGACCTGAAGGAGGCGTTCGTCCGGATCGGGCGCGTGCCGGAGCCGGGCACCATCGTGCTGCTCCGCACCGGCGCCTCCGCCTGGGCCGGGACCGAACGGTACTTCACCGACTTCACCGGTCTGGACGGTCCCGCCGTGAACCTGCTCCTCGACCGGGGAGTACGGGTCATCGGCACCGATGCGTTCAGTCTGGACGCGCCCTTCGGCGCCGTCATCCGCCGGTACCTGGAGACGGGGGACCGGTCGGTCCTCTGGCCGGCCCACTTCATCGGCCGCCACCGGGAGTACTGCCAGATCGAGCGGCTGGGGAACCTGGCCGCGCTGCCGGGTGACCACGGCTTCCGTGTCGCGTGCTTCCCGATCAAGATCACCGGCGCGGGTGCCGGGTGGACCCGCGCGGTCGCCTTCGTCGACGAATGACTGTTCCGGGCGGTGCCCACGGCCCGGCGGCTGCCCAGCATCAGGAGGGATCATGGAGCCGAACGAAACGACATGTCGTATCTGCGGTGGCCGAGTACGGGAGTTCTTCGACTTCGGCCGCCAGCCGCTGTCCGACTTCTTTCCGTCGGAGGAGGAACTCGACAAGGAGTTCTTCTTCCGGCTCGCGGTCGGGATGTGCGCCACGTGCACCATGGTCCAGCTGCTGGAGGAGGTGCCCCGGGACCGTATGTTCCGCTACGACTACCCGTACCACTCGTCGGGTTCCGAGCGGATGCGCGAGCATTTCGCCTCCACCGCCCACCGGCTCATCAGCACCGAGCTGACCGGACGGGACCCGTTCTGCGTGGAGATCGGCAGCAACGACGGGGTGATGCTCGGTACGGTACGCGACGCCGGCGTCCGGCACCTGGGCGTGGAGCCCTCCGGCGGCGTCGCGGAGGTGTCCCGGGCCAAGGGCATCCAGGTGCGGACCGCGTTCTTCGAGGAGTCCACCGCCCGGGAGATCGCCGAGGAACACGGACCCGCCGATGTCATCTACGCGGCCAACACCATCTGCCACATCCCCTACCTCGACTCCGTCTTCCGGGGCGTCGACGCGCTGCTCGGCCCGGACGGCGTCTTCGTCTTCGAGGACCCGTACCTGGGCGACATCGTGGAGAAGAACACCTTCGACCAGATCTACGACGAGCACTTCTACCTGTTCACCGCCCGGTCGGTGCACACCACCGCCCGCCGCTTCGGGTTCGAACTGGTCGACGTCGAGCGGCTGCCCGTGCACGGCGGCGAGGTCCGTTACACCATCGCCCGTGCGGGCCGGCGGCGGCCGAGCAAGGAGGTCGGCGAGCTCATCGCGGAGGAGAGCCGCCGCGGGCTCGCCGACCTGACGACACTGGAGAAGTTCGGTGCCGAGGTCAGACGGGTCTGCTGGGACCTCGTGTCTCGCCTGCGCGAACTGCGCGACCTCGGCTTCTACGTGGTCGGGTACGGGGCGACCGCCAAGAGCGCCACCATCCTCAACTACGCCGGGATCGGTACCGACCTGCTGCCGTGCGTCTACGACACCACGCCCGCCAAGATCGGCCGTCGGCTCCCCGGGTCACACATCCCCATCCGCTCGGCGGAGGAGTTCAAGGCTCCCTACCCCGACTACGCGCTGCTCTTCGCCTGGAACCATCTCGACGAGATCCGTGCGCGGGAGGCGGCGTTCACGGAGCAGGGAGGCCGCTGGATCCTCTACGTCCCGGAGTTCCGCATCAGCTGATCACGGTGTCGTCGTCCCCGGGCAGTCGGACGGACAGCGCGTGCCGGAAGACGTTGCCCGGGTCCCAGCGCTCCTTGACCCGCTGGAGCGGCGCGTAGTTGTCCCGGAAGTACAGGCGGTGCCAGGGGACGCCGCTGGTATTGAGCACCGGGTCGGCCAGGTCGGCGTCGGCGTAGTTCACGAAGGCGCCCCCGTAACCACGGTCCGGGTCGGGCACTCCGCCCGCGTCGCCGAAGACCTCCCCGTAGGACGCCCGCACCCACTCCAGGTGGAGGGCGTCCTCCCCTTCGTCGAACCAGAACACCGACCAGTACGTCTTGAGTACCGCGTCCCGGTGGGCCGTGGCCGTGTCCGCCGGGCCGGCCCTGTTGACCTCGCCCCCGTGCGAGAGCAGGTAAACCGTCGCCGCGGGGTTGTGGTACCCGGACACGTCGGTGAGGCGTCTGTGCACCAGCCGGGCCTGCTGTTCGGTCCACCCGGTGCGCAGAAAGGCCGCTTTGGACTTGAACCGGCCCTTGACCCCCGCGAACTCGTCCGGGACGAGGGTCGCCGTCAGCCAGGGCAGCGTCGTCACCGAGACCACCGGGCGCACACCGACGTTCCTCGACACTTCCGCGATGAACCCGTCGGTGAGCTCCTCCGCGTCGGGCCGGGTGGCGTCGACGGCCGTCTCCAGTGTGAGGGGCCCGCCGCCGGCCCGCGGCAGGGCGAGGCTGTTGTCGAGCCGGGCGCCAGGATCGCCGGGAGCCGCGTGCTGCTCGTGCCACGTGCCGAAGTTCCGCACCAGGGCGAGGAACGCGGCTTCGTCGACGTCCTGCCAGTCCCAGCGTGCCGTCTTGCGGAGCACCGCGGCCGGCGGCCTGGGCAGCAGCCGGCCCGGGTCCGCGGGCCGCGACCGGGAGCCGGTGTCCGTGTCCGGGGAGCGGAACAGATAGCGCGTGACCAGACCGAAGCTGCCCCCGCCCCCGCCGGTGTGCGCCCACCAAAGGTCACGGTGGGGGTCGGACGGCTCCCTGGTCGCCCGCACCAGCCGGGCCCGCCCGGTGGAAGCGGGCACCACGACCTCGATCCCGTAGAGGTGGTCGACCGACAACCCGTACCGGCGCGACAGCGCTCCGCCGCCGCCGCCCGCCACATGGCCGCCGACCCCCACGTCGGGGCAGCGGCCGGCCGGGACGGTCACGCCCCACCCGAGGTAGAGGCTTCGGTACATGGTGCCGAGAGTGGCTCCCGAGTCGACGGAGAACGCGTTCAGCTCCTCGTCGTAGGACACCGACCTCATCTCGGACACATCGATCACCGTGGCGACGGCGGGGTCGTCCACCAGGGACTCGAAACAGTGGCCCCCGCTGCGAACCGCCAGCCGCCTGCCGTCGCGCACGCTGTCCTCGACGGCCCGCAAGGCCTGTCCGGCGGAGGCCACCACCTGGATCGTGTCGGGGGCGGGACGGAAACGGGCGTTGATGCCGCGGCCGACCAGGTCGGCGTAGCGGGGATCGTGCCGCTCGACGACAGCCGGCGGACGAACCGACGGGTGCGGTGCCGGGGAACTCTGCGGATACCGGGTCAAGGGAGACGCCCCTTCCTGGTGTCGGCGATCTGTCCCCGGGACACTAGGTGTGCCGCTCACACCCCCTCAACATCGCTCCAGCGCGGTGCGAGCGGCACTCCGGCACGCGGTCTCAGCGGGCATTCTTGGTGCGGTACAGACGCATGGTCAGCGGTCCGAAGACGGCCACCAGACCGACGCAGACGCAGAGGACCAGGCCCACGTCCCAGAAGTCGGCGCTCCCGTGCATGAGTGCGCGGGAGGCCGTCGCGGCGTGGCTCATCGGGTTGGCGTCCACGACGCCCTGCATCCAGCCCGGCATCGTCTCCGGCATGACGAAGATGTTGCTCATGAAGAGCAGCGGGTAGAGCACGATCATGCTGGTCCCCGAGACCCGTTCCGGCTCGCTCGCCACCACGCCCAGGGCGGCGAAGATCCAGCTCACACTGAAGCCGAAGACGATGAGCACCAGCATCGCCAGGACGACGCCGAGAGCGCCGCCGTCCGGACGGAAGCCGAGCAGCAGGCCGAGGAGCACGGTGGTCGTCAGGGCGACCACGTAACGGAGCACGTCACCGAGGAGGCTGCCGGCCAGCGTTGCGGGCTGCCAGAAGGGCAGCGTCCGGAAACGGTCGAAGACGCCCTTGTGGATGTCCGTGTTGAGCGAGGTGCCCGTGTAGACGGTCATCATGACGACCGCCTGCACCATCACGCCCGGCAGGTAGAACTGCAGGTACTCCTCGGTGGAGTCCGCGAACGCCCCTCCGAAGAGGTACGTGAACATCAGCAGGAAGATCAGCGGCATGAGGACGATGTCGATCAGCTGCACCGGGAAGTGCTTGAACGCCATCATCGCCCGCCACAGATGTGTCAGGGTGGCGGACACCGCCGTCACGCGGGGCGGCCGTTCACCCGCGGACAGTACCGTCCGCAGCCGGCCGTCCACGGTCGTGGTCCGCGTGGTGTGCTGAGCCGTGGTCATGCGGCCTCCTCCTCCGACGTCTTCCCGGTGTGCTGGTCATCGGCCTTGTGACCGGTCAGGGCCAGGAACACCTCGTCGAGGCTGGACTGGCCGAGGGAGAAGTCACGTACCTCCACCGCCGTGCGCGACAGCCCGGCGAGGGCTCGCATGACCGCCTGGGTGTCGGTCACCCGGGCGGTCAGCGTCGTCGGGTCGGAGCCGGGGTGAACCGTGACGCCCAGCTCCGCGCTCAGGAAGCGTTCGGCCTCGGGACGCCACCGGGCGTCCTGCAGTCGCAGTCGCAGGACGTCGGAGCCCAGCGAGGACTTCAGCTCCCCGGTGGTGCCCTCGGCTATCACGCGGCCCTGGTCGATGACCGCGATGCGGTCGGCGAGCTGGTCCGCCTCGTCCAGGTACTGCGTGGTGAGCAGCACCGTCGTGCCCGCCTCGACCAGTGCCCGGACGATGTCCCAGACCTGGGTGCGGCTGCGCGGGTCGAGGCCGGTGGTCGGTTCGTCCAGGAAGAGGAGATCGGGGGTGACGACGATGCTCGCGGCGATGTCGAGCCTGCGCCGCATACCGCCGGAATAGGTCCGAAGGAGCCGGTCGCGGGCGTCGCCGAGCCCGAAGCCGTCGATCAGCTCGGTGGCGCGTGCCCTGGCCCGGGCCCAGGAGTAGCCCTGGAGCCGGCCCATGAGGACGAGGTTCTCCAGGCCGGTCAGTCCTTCGTCGACGGAGGCGTACTGGCCGGTGACGCTGATCCTGCGACGCACCGAGTCGGGTTCGCCCAGCACGTCGTGACCGAAGATCCGGGCCGTGCCGCCGTCCGGTCGCAGCAGTGTCGCCAGCATGCGGATGGTGGTGGACTTGCCGGCGCCGTTCGGTCCCAGGATTCCGTAGACGAGCCCGGCCGGGACCTTCAGATCGAGGCCGTCCACCGCCCTCGTTCTGCCGTAGACCTTGACGAGGCCGGACGTCTCGATGGCCCATGTCGGCTGCGTACTCACAGAACGCCCCCAGTGGTCACGTGGAGCGGACATAACGTGCACTGTGCTTCTTTTCGGTCACTCGTCTTCACGTTGAGTACCGTAGCCCCCATTGAGGACACTTCATGGCCGCGATTGTCCCGCCCGCCGGACCAATCTCCACGGCACGTTCCACCGGGCCTCGTGACCGCCTCGAGTGGCGCCCCCGACCCTTGCGCATACGGCCGGCGCGGCCGCGAACCCGGGAGGTATGAGGTGGTCCTGACGAAAACGGAAGTCGACGTACTTGTGGTGGGCGGCTCTCTCGGAGGGCTGTCCACCGCCCTGTTCCTCGCTCGTCGGGGTGTACGCGTCCTGCTGGTGGAGCGGCACGCCACCACCTCGCTGCTGCCCAAGGCGGCCGGCCAGAACCCGCGCACCATGGAACTGTTCCGCTACGGCGGCGTGGCCGACGACATCCTGGCCGCTGACGACATCCGCGGCGCGCAGGGCGACTTCACCGTCAAGGTCGTGGAGCGGGTGGGCGGGCGCGTGCTGCACAGCTTCGCGGAGAGCTTCGAGGAACTCGTGGGTGCCACGGAGCAGTGCACACCCATGCCCTGGGCGCTCGCCCCCCAGGACCGCGTGGAGCCCGTCCTGCTGACCCACGCGGTCAAGCTGGGCGCGGACGTCCGGTTCTCCACCGAACTGACGTCGTTCCGCCGGGACGGCGACGCGGTCACCGCCCGTCTGCGGGATCTCGGCACGGGCGCGGAGAGCGTCGTGGAAGCCCGGTACATGGTCGCCGCCGACGGGCCCCGAAGTCCGGTCCGTGAAAGCCTCGGCATCACCAGGCGGGGTCACGGGACACTCGCCCACTTCATGGGCGTCATCTTCGAGGCCGACCTCACGGCCGTCGTACCGCCCGGCTCCACCGGCTGGTACTACCTGCAGCATCCGCGCTTCACCGGCACGTTCGGCCCCACCGACCGGCCGAACCGGCACACCTTTTACGTCCGTTACGACCCCGGACGCGGCGAGAGCGCGCAGGACTACACACCGCAGCGCTGCACCGAGCTGATCCGGCTGGCCGTCGACGCGCCCGACCTCGTGCCGGACATCCTCGACGTCCAGGCGTGGGAGATGGCGGCGTACATCGCCGACCGGTGGCGTGACGGCCCGGTGCTGCTGGCCGGCGACGCAGCCAAGGTCACCCCGCCCACGGGTGGTATGGGCGGCAACACCGCCATCGGCGACGGGTTCGACGTGGCCTGGAAGCTGGCCGCCGTGCTGCGGGGTGAGGCGGGCGAGGAACTCCTCGACAGCTACGGGGCGGAGCGGTCGCAGGTGGCCCGCCTCGTGGTCGACGAGTCGCTCGCGATCTACGCCCAGCGCATGGCCCCCCACCTGCTCGGCAGTGTTCCCGAGGAACGCGGCACGGCGGAGGTCGTGCTGGGTTTCCGTTACCGCTCCGGTGCGGTCGCCGTCGAGGACGACGGCGACGTCGCACTCTGCGAGGACCCGCGGCGTCCGTCCGGCCGCCCCGGCTTCCGCGCACCCCATGTCTGGATCGAGCGGGGCGGGAGGCGGCGGTCCACCCACGACCTCTTCGGCGACCGCTGGGTGCTGCTGGCGGCTCCGCGCGGCGGGGCCTGGGTGCAAGCCGCCGTCCGGGCCGCGGAGGACCTCGGTGTCCGCCTCGACGCCCATCTCGCCGGCCGTGACGTCGGCGACGGCCCGGGTGCCCTGGCGCCGGCGTACGGAATCGGTCGGGCAGGCGCCAGCCTGGTGCGTCCGGACGGCGTGGTCGCCTGGCGCACGGCGGCGGCGCCCGGCCCGGACGCCCAGGACCGGCTGGACGAGGTTCTCACCCGCCTGCTGGCCCGCTGACGGAGGTGTCACGCGCGGCCTGCCCGGCCTCGGCGGGGCCGGGCTCCCGCGGTGTCACGGCCCGCTTGAGCCGGTTCGACAACTCCGCTATGTAGTCGATCAGTTCCGGGGGCTCGTGCACCTCGAACTCGATGCCGAACATACCGATGGTGAGCGCGAGCCACTCCAGCGAGTCGGCGGCCGAACGCAGCCGGCACGTCCGGTCGTCCACCGCCGTGAGAATGCCGTCGCGCGGGCGGACGCGCTCCGCCACGACCTCGACGGGTGCGTGGAAGGTGACGAGCGCCCGGTAGTTGGCGAGGGAGGAGGTGATGGACTGCGCCACGTAGGCCGCCGCATCCTCGGCCGGCAACTCGCGCTGCCGGAAGCACACGCCCGTCAGCGACGGCTCCTCCATGCGGTCCACGCGGAAGGTGCGCCAGTCCTGCCGCCCCATGTCCCACGACAGCACGTACCACTTGCGATTCACATGGACCAGACGGTACGGCTCCACCAGGCGGCTGCTCGTCTCCCCGTCGCGCTTGCGGTAGCCGAACCTGAGCCGTTGCTGGTCGCGGCAGGCCTGGGCGACCGCGGCGAGATATCCGGGGTTGACGGTGGGGCCCGCTCCGAACATGGGCACCGTGTACATCTGCAGGGCGTTGACCCGGCTGCGCAGCCGCTTGGGGAGCACCTGCTCCAGCTTGGCCAGTGCGCGGATCGACGTGTCCTCGATGTCCGTCACGCTTCCGCCCGCAGCCGTTCGCAGCCCCACCGCGATGGCGACCGCCTCGTCGTCGTCGAGCAGCAAGGGGGGCAAGTGGGCACCCGCTTCCAGCCGGTAGCCTCCCCCCACGCCCGGAATGGCCCGAACCGGATACCCGAGGTCCCGTAACCGCTCGACGTCCCTGCGCAGGGTACGGGGGCTGACACCGAGCCGTTCCGCCAGTGTGCGCCCCGGCCAGTCGCGGCTGTTCTGCAGGAGGGACAGCAGACGGAGCATGCGGGACGGCGTCTCGGTCATGCCCTCAGAGTGGCACGAATCGCGGTCACTCCGCGGCCGCGATGCCGTCCTCCTGCGTTTCCAGTGACCCAGGTACTCCCATAGCCACTACCGGAATCGCCTCTTATAGTTGCATGCAGACGCTCGGCGGGCGGAGACCACGCCAGTTCATGCCGAGAGCAGACGGGGGAGTCGATGAGCAGCAATCAGCCGCAGGTCCGACGGCGGCTCATACCAGCCGGTTCGTTCCCGGACATGTCCACCCTGGCATCAGCGGCAACTCCCCGCTGCGAGAAGCCGCGACCTAGCGTGTGAGCCGGCCCGGCCAGGTCGCATCCGTTCCACCGCAGGCCGAGTCGGAGCCGTTCCACCGCAGTCCGTGTCGGAGCCGGCCCACCGAGGGCTGAGCGCTGCGTCAGCGCGACTCCGACCGCTGCCCGGAATTCGGCCGCCCAGGACGGTAGGACCACGCCGGCCGGTATCGCGTCGCGATCTGGTGGAGTCCCATCGACAACCATGCTTGGGGGAGTGCATGACGATTCGAGTCATGATTGCTGACGGACTGGAGCTGGTCCGCGCCGGACTCGTTCTCCTGATGGAACGCGAACCGGACATCAAAGTCGTCGCCTCCACCGGTGTCGGTGCCGGCAGCGAGTTGATCCGAACGGTGCTGGAGTACAGTCCCGACGTTGCGGTCATCGACGTCGACATGCACGAGCGGGAGAGTCTCCTCGCCGCCACGACGATCCAGGAGCACCTACCGGAGTGCCGCACGTTGCTCACCGCGCGTTTCGCCCGGCTGGCCACCGTGCGCCAGTCGCTCGCATCCGGTCTGGGCGGCCTGGTGCTGAAGAACTCCCACCCGACCCAGCTGGGCAACGCCATAAGAAGCGTCCACGAGGGCCGTCGCGTGTTCGACACCGAACTGACGCTCGCCGCGTGGGGCAACACCGGCTGCCCGCTCACGGAGCGGGAGATGGAGATACTCCAGCTCGCCGCCGCGGGCGACGACGTCAAGGAGATCGCCGTCAAGCTGTCGCTCTCGCCCGGAACGGTCCGCAATTACCTGGCGACGACCGTCGGGAAGATGAATGCGCGCAATCGGCTCGACGCGGTGCGGATCGCCAGCTCGTCGGGCTGGATCTGACCCCCGCTGCTCGGCTCAGGCGGCGGTCAGAGGCTCCCACCAGGTGCGGTTGTCGCGGTACCAGGCGACGGTCTCGGCGAGCGAGCTCCGGAAGTCCCGACGGGGCCGGTAGCCGAGCAGTCGGGAGATCTTCCCGTGGTCGACGGCGTACCGCCGGTCGTGCCCCTTGCGGTCGGCGACGAAGTCCACGGAGTCCCAGTCCGCGCCCACCGCGTCGAGCAGCAGGGAGGTCAGCTCCTTGTTGGACAGCTCCGTGCCGCCGCCTATGTTGTAGATCTCCCCCGGTGAGCCCTCCGTCCTGACGAGTTCCACGGCATCGCAGTGGTCGTCGACGTGCAGCCAGTTCCGCAGGTTGCCACCGTCGCCGTAGAGCGGCACCCGGCCGCCGCGCAGCAGAGTCGTCACAAAACGTGGAATGACCTTCTCCGGGTGCTGGTGTGTGCCGTAGTTGTTCGAGCAACGGGTGATCCGGACGTCCAGTCCGTGCGTGTGGTGGTACGACAGCGCCAGCACGTCGCTCGACGCCTTGGTGGCCGCGTACGGGGAGCTGGGGCGCAGTGGATCGGTCTCGGTGCTGGTGCCGACGTCGACGGAGCCGTACACCTCGTCCGTCGAGATGTGCACGAAGGTGCCCAGGCTGTGACGCAGAGCCGCCTCCAGCAGGATCTGTGTACCCAACACGTTCGTGCGTACGAACGCCCTCGCTCCCAGCACCGAACGGTCGACGTGCGACTCGGCAGCGAAGTGGACGATCTGGTCGTGGGCGGCGACCAGCCGATCGACGAGCGGGGCGTCGCAGATGTCGCCGTGGACGAAGGCGAACCGGGCGTCCCCGCGCACGGACTCCAGATTGGCCTCGTTCCCCGCATAAGTGAGCTTGTCCAGCACCGTGATCCGGACCGGGCTGCCGTCGTGGGACCCGAGGACGTTGCGGACGTAGTGCGAGCCGATGAAACCGGCACCGCCGGTCACCAGGATTCTCGTGGTCATGAGGAGATCTCCACCCTGCTGTCGTCACCGAGGATGAGCCGGGCGCCTGCCGGTACGCGGGGAGCCGGCGTGACCGTCACGTTCCGTCCGATGAGGGAGCGTTGGACCCGGCGGGTGCCCGTGAGCCGGGAGTCGCCCAGCATGATGGAGAACTCGATCTCGCTGCCCTCGATCCAGCAGTTCTCCGCGATGGAGGTGTAGGGCCCGACGTAGGACTCGGTCACCACCGTCCCGGGGCCGATGACAGCGGGGCCCACGATCCGCGACGCCCGGATCTGTGCCCCCGCTTCGATCCGTACCCGCCCCACCACTTCGCTCGCCGCGTCGACCCGGCCCTCCGTACCGGGCTCGATCCCGTCGAGCACGGAGCGGTTCACCTCCAGCATGTCGGCGACGTTCCCGGTGTCCTTCCAGTAGCCGGAGATGGTGGTCGAGCGCACGTCGTACGATCCGTCGAGGAGCCACTGCAGGGCGTCCGTGATCTCCAGCTCGCCCCGCCACGACGGTGTCACGGCGCCGACCGCCTCGTGCACGACCGGCGTGAAGAAGTAGATCCCGACCACCGCCAGATCACTGCGGGGATGTCTCGGCTTCTCCTCCAGTGCGACGACCCGGCCGTCCGGGCCGATCTCCGCCACACCGAAGCTGGAGGGGTCGGAGACGCGGGTGAGCAGGATCTGGGCGTCGGGGCGTTCCACACGGAACGTGTCGACCAGATCCGCGATGCCGCCGACCACGAAGTTGTCGCCGAGGTACATGACGAAGTCCTCGTCGCCGAGATAGTCGCGGGCGATGAGGACGGCGTGTGCCAGACCCAGGGGCGCCTCCTGCGGAAGGTAGGTCACACGAAGGCCGAACCCGTCGCCGTTGCCGACGGCCTTGCGGATCTCCTTGGCCGTCTCTCCCACGACGATGCCGACCTCGGTGATGCCGGCCTGCGCGATGTCCTCGAGGACGTAGTAGAGGACCGGCTTGTTGGCCACCGGAACCAGTTGTTTGGGAGACGTGTGGGTGAAGGGTCGCAGGCGCGTGCCCGACCCCCCGGACAGGACGAGAGCCTTCATGCCGCCGGAGCCTAGGCGGCGCACCTCAAGCCCAACTGGTGTACGGATCGTGCACTCGCCTCCTTCGGAACGGGGTGTCCCGGACGGTGCACCGCTCCCGCCGGGACGCCCACTCGGTCACCCCCCGCCTCCGGCAGCCGCAGACGGAAACAGGCGCCGTCCGGCTGCGGCCCGTACCCTCGCGTCGCCTCCGTCGGTGTCGGCCAGGTCGCGGACGCTCCACAGTCCCGGCCGGACCGTTCGAACAGGTGCGAGAGGAAGGCGGGGCCACTCCCAGGTGGTTCGTGAGCATCTCCGAGAGGGCGACCCGGTGGACGTACGCCCGCAGTCCGCGCCCGGCGGACGAGTCCCTTGGAAGCGGGTGACGCCCTCGGCGATCCGGGCGAGGACCTCGGCGCGCCGTTCCGCGTCGGCCGCCGCGGAACGGCGCACAGGAGACCGATGGTGGCCGGCGGGTTGTGCAGTCGGCGGGCCGCGACGGCGACGACGTCGCGCCGCTCCAGCGCTTCCCCGGTTCGCGTTCCGTCCGCCGCCGCCGGGTGACGTCCCGCAGCGCGATGACGTGCAGCCGCTCGCCCTCGAACACCGTCGTGGTGACCCGCACGTCCACGACGCGGCTGTCGCCCCCCGGGCAGCACGGTTCGATGACGGTCCGGCCGACGGTGAGCGGGGAGGGCGAGGCCGCTGCCGGTCGGGCCGTCGGCCGGGCGGCCGAACAGCTCCGTCGCGGCCGGGTTGCAGCAGTGGACGACACGCTGCCCGTCGACCGCCACGACGCCGTCCGCCGACGCCACCGGGACCGCCCGCACGATGTCCTCGTGTCCCGCCCCTGCGGTGCATGCAGCCCGCGTCGCCCGGGGCGGACATCGCCCCGCCGCGCGCTGAACGGTGCGGCGGCACTCGGGCTTCTCTCGCCTCGCCCGACGATCACCCTCGGTTACTATGCCTCCCCGGGGCCGATGACGGGCGCATCCCGCTGTCGGGCGCCTTCTCGGGGCGACCGTGGAGTGCGAGGGCGATGAGGGGCGACGAAGTGGGGTGGCCTGAGGAAATGCTGAGAGAGGTCACTGCGACCCGCTACCTCACACCCCTGCACTCCGGCGGCTCCGTCCCCGGCGTGGTCGAGGCCGACGACCTCGGGACCTACGTCGTGAAGTTCACCGGCTCCGCGCAGGGCCGCAAGGCGCTGGTCGCCGAGGTGATCGTCGGCGAGCTGGGCCGTGCCCTCGGGCTCCGGGTGCCCGAGCTGGTCCTCGTCCACTTCGACCCGGTGATCGGTGCCGACGAACCCCACCAGGAGGTACGGGACCTGCTCGACGCCAGCCCCGGCCTCAACCTGGGCATGGACTTCCTGCCGGGCGCCGTGGACTTCACCCCGGAGGTCGCCGCGGACTTCCCCGTCGACCCCGTGGAGGCGGGCCGGATCATCTGGCTGGACGCGCTCACCGCGAACGTCGACCGCACGGTGCACAGCTCGAACCTGATGGTGTGGCCCACGTTCGGCACGGCGCCCCCGCGGCTGTGGCCCATCGACCACGGCGCCGCCCTCGTCTTCCACCACCGCTGGGACACCTCGGCGCCGGAGAAGGCGTACGACTTCCGCCACCACGCCCTCGGCCACGGCGCCCCCGACACCCGGGCCGCCGACGCCGAACTCGGGCCCCGCGTGACCGAGGAGCTGCTGCGTGACGTGACGGCCCGGGTGCCGGACGCCTGGCTGGCCGGGGAGCCGGGCTTCGCCTCGCCCGACGAGGTGCGCACCGCCTACGTGGACTACCTGCTGGCCCGCGTCCGGGCGTCCGAGGTCTGGCTGCCCCGGGACTTCCCCAGCCGCGAGGAACTCGCCGCCGAGAACGCCCGCCGCGCGGCGAAGACGCGACGAGGCCGCCCGGCCTGGCTCAAGCAGGTCCCCGACCTGCACGGCAAGCCGGGCGCGGAACAGGATTGGTCGGTGCACCTGGGATGACGGACCCGCAGCGCGTGGAGATCGAGTACTGCACCCGGTGCCGCTGGCTGCCCCGCGCGGCCTGGCTGGCGCAGGAGCTGCTCACGACCTTCGAGGCCGAACTGACGGAGCTGTCGCTGAGGCCCGGCACCGGTGGCGTCTTCGTCGTGCGCGTGAACGACGAGGTGGTGTGGGACCGCCGCGAACAGGGCTTCCCGGAGCCGACGGCGGTCAAGCGCCTCGTACGCGACCGAGTGGCCCCGGGGAAGCCCCTGGGCCACTCGGACAAGTGGGCGTAGGGGGCGTCAGCCCTTGAGCCGCTCGTACGCGGGCAGCGTCAGGAAGTCCGCGTAGTCCTCGTCGAGCGAGACCCGCAGCAGCAGGTCGTGGGCCTGCTGCCAGGTGCCGGACGTGAACGCCTCGTCGCCGATCCCGGCACGGATGTCCGCCAGCTCCGCGGCGGCGATCCTGCGGACCAGGTCGGCGGTGACACGCTCGCCGTTGTCGAGGACCACGCCCGCGTTGGTCCACTGCCAGATCTGGGAGCGGGATATCTCGGCGGTCGCCGCGTCCTCCATCAGGTTGAAGATGGCGACCGCGCCGGAGCCGCGCAGCCAGGCCTCGATGTAGCGGATGCCGACCTGGACGGCGTTGACGAGGCCCGCGTACGTGGGCCGCGCGTCGAGGGAGTCGACCGCGATCAGGTCGGCGGCCTCGACGTGGACGTCCTCGCGCAGGCGGTCCTTCTGGTGCGGGCGGTCGCCGAGCACCTTGTCGAAGGACTCCATGGCCACGGGGACGAGGTCGGGGTGGGCGACCCAGGAGCCGTCGAAGCCGTCGTTCGCCTCGCGGTCCTTGTCGGCGCGGACCTTCTCGAAGGCCGCCTCGTTGACCTCGGGGTCGCGCCGGGACGGGATGAAGGCCGCCATGCCGCCGATCGCGTGCGCGCCGCGCCTGTGGCAGGTGCGGACGAGGAGTTCGGTGTACGCGCGCATGAACGGGGCCGTCATCGTCACCGCGTTGCGGTCCGGGAGGACGAACTTCGGTCCGGCGTCACGGAAGTTCTTCACGAGGGAGAAGAGGTAGTCCCAGCGGCCCGCGTTGAGGCCGGAGGCGTGGTCGCGGAGCTCGTAGAGGATCTCCTCCATCTCGTACGCGGCCGTGATCGTCTCGATGAGGACGGTGGCGCGGACGGTGCCCCGCGGGATGCCGAGGTGGTCCTGCGCGAAGACGAACACGTCGTTCCAGAGGCGGGCCTCCAGGTGCGACTCGGTCTTCGGGAGATAGAAGTACGGGCCCTTGCCCGCGTCGAGCAGGCGCCGGGCGTTGTGGAAGAAGTACAGGCCGAAGTCGACGAGGGCGCCGGGGACGGCACGGCCGCCCTCGTCGACGAGGTGGCGCTCGTCGAGGTGCCAGCCGCGGGGGCGGGTGACGACCGTAGCGAGCTCCTCGTCGGGCCGCAGGGCGTACGACTTGCCGGTGCGCTCGTCGGTGAAGTCGATGTTCCGGGTGTACGCGTCGATCAGGTTGAGCTGGCCGAGGACCACGTTCTCCCAGGTGGGCGCGGAGGCGTCCTCGAAGTCGGCGAGCCACACCCGGGCGCCCGAGTTGAGCGCGTTGACCGTCATCTTGCGGTCGGTGGGGCCGGTGATCTCCACCCGGCGGTCGTTCAGGGCCGCGGGCGCCGGGGCCACCCGCCAGGAGTCGTCCGCGCGGATCGCCGCGGTCTCCGGGAGGAAGTCGAGCGTGGCGGTGCGGGCGATCTCGGCGCGGCGCTCCGCGCGGCGGGCGAGCAGTTCGTCGCGCCGGGGCGTGAACCGCCGGTGCAGCTCGGCCACGAAGGCGAGGGCCGCGTCGGTCAGGACCTCCTCCTGCCGGGGGAGGGGCCCGGCGTCGACGACGGCCAACGAGGACGGCGCTGGTGCGGACATGAGCTGTCACTTCCTTCGGCGGGCCGGGGCGGCTGCTTCTGCTGAGTGGATAGTAGTTTTCTCATGGTGGAAGCTCAATGAATTGTTGATGTCGAGATTCTCCGGATCGAGCCATTTTGTTGCCCGTTCGGCGGGCGTTCACTCGAGCCGGACCAGATCGGCCTCCGTGTCGATGTCGTACGGCCGGGCCACGTCCCCGCACTCGACCAGGGCCACGTCGTCCGCGCGGGCCGCCAGGTAGTTCCGCGCCCCCTGGTCCCCGGTCGCCGCCGCGCCGACACCCGCCCAGTGGGCCCGGCCGAAGAGCACGGGGTGGCCGCGCCGGCCGTCGTACGCGGCCGCCGCGAGCGATCCGGGCGAGGTGTACGCGGACCGGACCCGCGCCACCGCCGCCGCGCCGATCCCCGGCTGGTCCACCAGCGACACGAGCGCCGCCCGGGCGTCCGTACCCGCCAGCGACGCGAGGCCGGCCCGCAGGGAGGACCCCATGCCCTCCGCCCAGTCCGGGTTCTCCACGAGTACGCAGCCGGGGAGTTCCGCCAGTTCCGCACGGGCGCGCACGGTGTCCGCCGCCGCGCCGAGCACCACGTGGACCCGGGAGCAGCCGCCCTCGCGCAGCGCCGCGACCGCGTGCTCGACGAGCGGGCGTCCCCGGTGGGTCAGCAGGGCCTTGGGGCGGCCCCCGAGGCGCCGCCCACCCCCCGCGGCCAGCAGCAGTCCGGCGATCCGGTCGTCCTTGGTCTCCGTCATGCCCCCTGCATACCCGACGCGTATCCGACCCGGACACCTACGTGCCGTGGCACCTCCGGCGGGGCGCGCGGGACTTCGGGGCTCCCGGGGGCTCGCGGGGGCGCGCGGGGGCTGGATTTCGGCCCGCATGGTGGCGCGCGAGGCATTGGTGGCGTTAACTGGCGCGCATCCCTGAGAGCCCGGACCGAAGCCGCGGGAGGCCGCCGGGCTCCGTACGGACACGTCGCGCGCACGAGTGGGTGCGAGGGGGGAGAGCTGTGTTGCGGAGTCTGGGACAGAAGCCGGTGACCGGCAGCGGTGAGGATCCGAGGGTGGCCGGACTGCGGTCGGCCGTGTCGCGACTGCGCCGTGAACTGGCGGTGCTGCCGCCGGAGTTCCCCGACCGCTCCATCGCCGAGGACGAACTCGCGGCGCTCGCCGCGATGGCCGTGGGCGGCGTTCCCGAAGTGTCCCGGCTGCACCGCTCCCTGTTGCTGGTGGCCGGTGCCATCGGCTCGGTCAGCGCCCTGACGACAAGCCTCGCCGATGTGCGCAGAGCGGTGGAGCTGTTCGGGGAGGCGCCGCGGTCCGGGCGCACCGGCGCCGGGCGGGACGGCAGATCCTAGGCGCCGGTGCCCGAACTCGCCAGCGTCTCGGAGAGCTCCGCCGCGACCTGCCGGAGCACCGGCACGATCCGCTCCGTCGCCGCGTCCGTCACCCGGCCCGCCGGGCCGGAGATGGAGATCGCCGCCGCGGTGGGGGAGCCGGGCACCGGGACGGCGAGGCACCGCACCCCGATCTCCTGCTCGTTGTCGTCGACGGCGTACCCGAGCCGGCGCACGTCCTCCAGGGCGGCCAGGAAGGCGTCGGGCGTCGTGATCGTCTTCTCGGTGGCGGCGGGCATGCCGGTGCGGCCGAGCAGCGCGCGCACCTCCTGTGGCGGGAGCCCCGCGAGCAGGGCCTTGCCCACACCGGTCGAGTGGGGCAGCACCCGTCGGCCCACCTCGGTGAACATCCGCATCGAGTGCTTGGACGGCGCCTGCGCCACGTACACGATCTCGTCGCCGTCGAGCAGCGCCATGTTCGCCGTCTCGCCGGTCTCCTCGACCAGCCGGGCGAGATGGGGGCGGGCCCAGGTGCCCAGCAGCCGGGACGCGGACTCGCCGAGGCGGATGAGGCGGGGGCCGAGGGCATACCGCCGGTTGGGCTGCTGGCGTACGTAACCGCAGGTCACAAGGGTGCGCATCAGCCGGTGGATGGTGGGCAGCGGCAGCCCGCTGCCGGCCGACAGCTCGCTCAGACCGACCTCGCCGCCCGCGTCCGCCATACGCTCCAGCAGATCGAAGGCGCGCTCCAGGGACTGGACCCCGCCACCGCCGGCGGCGGACGGCTTGCCGGTGGCGCTGGAGCTGGACGTCGGCACGGCGCGTTCCTTTCGGCTGACGGGCAGGGCAGCAGAGTACCCGTGGGCCGGTCGACGCCCCGCCGGGGCGAAAGCTACGTTCTGCTTTCCGGAATGTTAATTCCGCTGCGTGAAAGCGTGCAGAGGGGGCGAAGGGGGTGCGCGGCGGGCGTAGGTGCTCTTGACGGGCGGGTGGGGCGAGTGAAGACTCCTTGCGCCGCCGCTTCAACAGTCCGTTGAAGGGTGGCGGAGGGGTGGCCGGAGGGGTGGCCGGAGGGCAGAGGGGGCCGGATGCGCGACGTCACAGCGGTCGAACTGGTGTTGCGTTCGACGCGGGTCATCACTCCCGGAGGCATGCGCGCCGCGTCGGTCGCGGTCGCCGCGGGCCGGATCGCCGCCGTGCTGCCGTACGACGCCGGCGTGCCCGCGGGAGCCCGGCTGGAGGATCTGGGCGACGACGTCCTGCTGCCCGGCCTCGTCGACACGCACGTGCACGTCAACGATCCGGGCCGCACCGAGTGGGAGGGCTTCTGGACCGCGACGCGCGCCGCGGCGGCCGGCGGTGTCACCACCCTGGTCGACATGCCCCTCAACTCCCTGCCGCCGACCACGACGGTCGAACACCTGCGGATCAAGCAGGCGGCGGCCGTGGACAGGATCCATGTCGACGTGGGCTTCTGGGGCGGCGCGCTGCCGGACAACCTCGATCAGCTGCGGCCGCTGCACGACGCGGGCGTCTTCGGCTTCAAGGCGTTCCTGTCGCCGTCCGGGGTGGCGGAGTTCCCCGAGCTGGACCGGGAGCGGCTCGCCCGCTCCATGGCCCGGATCGCCTCCTTCGGCGGGCTGCTGATCGTGCACGCCGAGGACCCGCACCACCTGGCCGCGGCCCCGCAGCGGGGCGGCCCCCGGTACGCCGACTTCCTCGCCTCCCGCCCGCGCCGGGCCGAGGACGCGGCCGTCGCCCACCTCGTCGCCGAGGCCCGGCGGCTGGACGCCCGCGTGCACGTCCTGCACCTGTCGTCGGCCGACGCGCTGCCGCTGATCGCCGAGGCCCGGCGCGCGGGCGTGCGGCTCACCGTCGAGACCTGCCCGCACTACCTCACGCTGACCGCGGAGGAAGTGCCGGACGGCGCCAGTGAGTTCAAGTGCTGTCCGCCCATCCGCGAGGCCGCCAACCAGGACCTCCTGTGGCGGGCACTGGCCGACGGCACGATCGACTGCGTGGTCACCGACCACTCGCCGTCCACGGCCGACCTGAAGACCGACGACTTCGCGACCGCCTGGGGCGGCATCTCCGGCCTCCAGCTCAGCCTGCCGGCGGTATGGACGGCGGCCCGCGCGCGGGGGCACGGTCTGGAGGACGTGGTGCGCTGGATGGCGGCGCGTACGGCGGAACTCGTCGGCCTCGACGACCGGAAGGGCGCCATCGAGGCCGGCCGCGACGCGGACTTCGCCGTCCTCGCCCCCGACGAGACGTTCACCGTCGACCCGGCCGCCCTCCAGCACCGCAACCGCGTCACCGCGTACGCGGGCCGGACCCTCTACGGCGTCGTCAGATCCACCTGGCTGCGCGGCGAACGCGTCGCCGTCGACGGCGAGTTCACCGAGCCGAGGGGCCGGCTGCTCACCAGAACCCCTTGACCCCTTGACTTCCCGGTCCACCCGCGCCCGTGGCCGCCGACTCCCGAAAGGCACCTTCCGTGACGGCGATACCCAGCTTCACCGGCGACGCGAACCCCTACCGGGGCGGCGACCCGTACGCGGACTACCGCACCGCCGACTTCCCCTTCGCCCGGCACGTCGATCTCGCCGACCGCCGCCTCGGCGCCTCGGTCGTCGCGGCGAACGACGAGTTCTTCGCCCAGCGCGAGAACCTCCTGCTGCCCGGGCGCGCCGAGTTCGACCCGGAGCGCTTCGGGCACAAGGGCAAGGTCATGGACGGGTGGGAGACCCGGCGGCGGCGCGGCGTCTCGGCCGCCCATCCGTGGCCGGCGGCCGACGACCACGACTGGGCGCTGGTCCGCCTCGGCGTCCCCGGAGTGATCCACGGCATCGTCGTCGACACGGCCCACTTCCGCGGCAACCACCCGCGGGCGGTGTCCGTCGAGGGGGTCTCCGTACCGGGCTCGCCGTCGCCGGAGGACCTCCTCGCGGACGGCGTGCGGTGGACGACCCTGGTCCCGCGCACCCCGGTCGGCGGCCACGCGGCCAACGGCTTCGCCGTCCCGCCGACGCGGCGCTTCACGCACCTGCGCGTCAACCAGCACCCCGACGGGGGCATCGCGCGCCTGCGGGTGTACGGCGAGGCCGTGCCCGATCCCGCCTGGCTCGGCGCGCTGGGCACGTTCGACGTCGTCGCCCTGGAGAACGGCGGCCGGGTCGAGGACGCCTCCGACCTCTTCTACTCGCCCGCCGTCCACACCGTCCAGCCGGGCCGCTCCCGCAGGATGGACGACGGCTGGGAGACGCGCCGCCGCCGTGACCAGGGCAACGACTGGATCCGCTACCGGCTGGCCGCGCGGTCCGAGATACGGGCGATCGAGATCGACACGGCGTGTCTGAAGGGCAACGCGGCGGGCTGGGCGGCGGTGTCGCTGAGGGACGGCGAGACCGGCGAGACCGGTGAGACCGGCGAAACCGGCGAAGCCGGTGAGGACAGCACCGGCGGTACGGGCGGTGAGTGGCGGGAGATCCTGCCCCGCACCCGCCTCCAGCCCGACACGAACCACCGCTTCGTCCTCGGCGCGGCGGCCGTCGGCACCCACGCGCGCATCGACATCTACCCCGACGGGGGCATATCCCGGCTCCGCCTGCACGGTTCGCTGACGCCGGAGGGGGCCGCCCGGCTCGAGGCGCGGTACCGGGAGTCGGAGGGCTCGGAGGGCTGAGCACGCGCCGGTGGTGAACGGGCGAGAACCTGTGACGACCCGCCGGGCCCGGGTGAACTCCGTGAAAAGCAATCGGGGCGAGCCCGAGGAGCCGCTGCCGTTGTCATTGACATGCCATCGTCTACGCGGGTCACGATGGGCTCATGCGATTCCCCCCACGCACAACCCGCCTCGGCGCGGCCGCCGCGCTCCTGTCCGCCCTGCTGGTCGGCGGCACCGTCACCGCCGCCGGCCCGGCCACCGCCGCCGGCCCGGCCACCGCCGCCGACACGTCCGCCGCCGCGGTCGGCAGCGTCTGTTACAGCGACCTCCCGTCGCAGGCCCACGACACGCTCGACCTCATCGCGTCGGGCGGCCCCTTCCCCTACCCCCAGGACGGGACCGTCTTCCAGAACCGCGAGGGCATCCTGCCCGGCGAGGCCACCGGTTACTACCACGAGTACACGGTGGAGACCCCCGGCTCCGCCACGCGCGGTGCCCGCCGCATCGTCACGGGCGAGTCGTACCAGGAGGACTACTACACCGCGGACCACTACGCGTCGTTCGACCTGGTCGACCACGGCTGCTGATCCGCCGCCGATCCGGCCGGCCCGTCGCGGCCGGCCGGATCCGCGGCTCCCGGCTGCGGCGGACAGGGCGACGGACAGGCACGGGCAGCGCGACGCTTCTCGTGGACCCCGTAGCAGGACGGCAGGACGGCAGGACGGCAGGACGGGCACCGACGGGGCGGCCCGCGCGTTGGACGGTGTGGACGTGTCCTGCGGGCCGTACAGCGCGTGCCGCCCGTGACGGAGGGGAGGCCCCTTGGAGCCGCGGAACGAGCGGAACGAGCAGCCGGGACGGATCGTCGACCTGGGGGAGTACGGACGCCGGTTCACCGAGGACCCGCATCCCGTCTACGCGGAGCTGCGCGAGCGCGGTCCGGTGCACCGGGTGCGGTTGCCGCCGCCGTTCGCCCAGGTGGAGGTGTGGCTCGTCGTCGGACACGAGGCGGCACGCGCGGCGCTCGCCGACGACCGGCTGTCCAAGGACGCGTCCAAGGACGTCTTCCAGGCCGGTGCCGCACTCGCCGACGGGCTGATCGGCAAGCACCTGCTGATCACCGATCCGCCGCAGCACACACGGCTGCGCCGGCTGATCGCCCGGGAGTTCACCGGGCGGCGCGTGGAGCGGCTGCGGCCGCGGGTGCAGGAGATCACCGACGCGCTGCTCGACGCCATGCTGCCCGGCGGCCGCGCCGACCTCGTGGAGTCGTTGGCGTTCCCCCTGCCCATGACCGTCATCTGCGAGCTGCTGGGCGTGCCGGAGCTGGACCGGAAGGCGTTCCGCGCGCTGTCGACGGAGCTGGTGGCGCCGACGCGGGAGGACGACGGGTACGACACGGTCGTCCGGCTCGCCGCCTACCTGGACGAGCTGATCGAGGAGAAACGGTCCGCCCCGTCCGCGTCCACGGACGACCTGCTGGGCGATCTGATCCGGACCACGGACGAGGACGGCGACCGGCTGTCGGCGGCGGAACTGCGCGGCATGGCGTTCGTGCTGCTCGTCGCCGGCCACGAGACGACGGTGAACCTCATCGCCAACGGCGTGCACGCGCTGCTCACCCACCCCGGCCAGCTCGCCGCGCTGAGGGCGGACATGAGTCTGCTCGACGGGGCGGTGGAGGAGATCCTGCGGTACGAGGGTCCCGTGGAGAACGCCACGTTCCGCTACGCCGCCGAGTCGTTCGACCTCGCCGGGACGCCGGTCGCGGCGGGTGAGCGGGTGATGATCGGGCTGACGGCCGCCGACCGCGACGGCAGCCGCTTCCCGGAACCGGACCGTTTCGACATCCGCCGCGCACCCCAGGGCCACCTCGCCTTCGGCCACGGCATCCACTTCTGCCTGGGCGCCCCGCTGGCCCGCATGGAGGGCCGCGTCGCCCTGCGCTCCCTGCTGGAGCGCTGCCCGGACCTGGCGCTGGACGGCCGGCCGGACGACTGGCTGCCGGGGATGCTGATGCGGGGGCTGCGGAGGCTGCCGGTGCGGTGGTAGGCGCCGGGCGGCAGCCCGGCCGCACCGGCTCCCGTCAGTGCGGCGCCCCGGTGATCTCACCGACGTTCACCGGGCGCCGTTCCTGGCGGGAGAGCTCACAGGCCTCGGCGATGCGCAGGGCCTGCAGGGCGTCACGGCCGTCGCACGGGTTGGCGCGCTCCCCGCGGACCACCTCCACGAACGCGGTCAGCTCCGCCTCGTACGCGGGCCCGAAGCGGTCCAGGAAACCGGTGTACGGCTTGTCGGCGGGCGGGGGCCCGGCCGGCTCCGTGGACGCGATCGGCGTGCGGTCGTCCAGGCCGACCGCCACCGTGTCGAGCTCGCCGGCGAGCTCCATGCGGACGTCGTACCCGGCGCCGTTCTGCCGTGCCGCGGTCGCGGTGGCGAGGGTGCCGTCCTCGAGGATGAGGACCGCCGCGGCCGCCGCGTAGTCCTCCGCCTCGCGGAACATCGCGGGTCCGGTGTCCGACCCGGTCGCGTACACCTCGGCGACCTCCTGCCCGGTCACCCACCGCAGGACGTCGAAGTCGTGGATCAGGCAGTCCCGGTAGATCCCACCGGACAGCGGCAGGTACCCGGCGGGCGGCGGCGCCTGGTCCGCCGTCAGCGCCCGTACGCTGTGCAGCCGCCCGAGCCGTCCCGACCGCACGGCCTCCCGCGCGGCGGCGTACCCCGGGTCGAAACGGCGCTGGAAGCCCATCTGGAGCTCGGTCCCGGCCGCGTCCACCTCGGCCAGCGCGTGCAGCGTGCCCGGCAGGTCCAGGGCGATGGGCTTCTCGCAGAACACCGGCAGTCCCGAACGCGCCGCCCGGCCGATCAGCTCGGCGTGGGCCGCGGTCGCCGCGGTGATCACCACGGCGTCCACGCCCCAGGTGAAGATCTCGTCGACCCCGGGCGCCGCCGTCTCGCCCAGACGGTCCGCGAGCTCCTGGGCCCGCCCCCGGTCGACGTCCGTGACGATGAGCGAGCCGACGTCCCGGTGGCGGCTGAGCGTGGCCGCGTGGAACGTGCCGATGCGACCCGCGCCTATGAGTCCGATGCGCATGGGACAAAAGTGGAGGCGGGCCCGCCGCCCTGTCAATCACTCTGCCCCTGCTTTGTGCTTTTGTGCTTTTGTTCTTTCGTCGTATTGTTCAGACGTTCGGACGACGTGACGACCTGACCGCACAACTTCCCGTCCACCAGCACCGGGGCTACGCTCGGCCCGTGCCGAAACCAGAAGTGGACCCGACCGTGCCGCTCCAGCTCAGCGTCGACCGCAACAGCCCGGTCCCGCTGTACTTCCAGCTGTCGCAGCAGCTGGAGGCCGCGATCGAGCGGGGCGCGCTGACCCCGGGCAGCCTGCTGGGCAACGAGATCGAACTCGCCGGGCGGCTCGGCCTGTCCCGGCCGACCGTCCGCCAGGCCATCCAGTCCCTCGTCGACAAGGGCCTGCTGGTCCGCCGTCGCGGCGTCGGCACCCAGGTCGTGCACAGCCAGGTCAAACGACCGCTCGAGCTCAGCAGTCTGTACGACGACCTGGAGGCGGCCGGACAGCGCCCCGCGACCCGGGTGCTCGCCAACACCGTGGTGCCCGCCACCGCCGAGGTGGCCGCCGCGCTGGGCGTCGGCGAGGGCGGCGAGGTGCGGCGCGTGGAGCGGCTGCGGCTGGCCCACGGCGAGCCGATGGCGTACCTGTGCAACGTGCTGCCCGTCGGCCTGCTCGACCTGGAGTCCGGGCAGCTCGAGGAGACCGGCCTGTACCGGCTGATGCGTGCCGCAGGCATCACCCTGCACAGCGCGCGGCAGGCCGTCGGCGCCCGCGCCGCCACCCGCGCGGAGGCCGAGCGCCTCGACGAACCGGAGGGCGCGCCCCTGCTCACCATGGAGCGCACCACTTTCGACGACACGGGCCGCGCGGTGGAGTTCGCCACCAACGTGTACCGCGCCTCGCGCTACTCGTTCGAGTTCCAGCTCCTGGTCCGCTAGCGTTCGGGTGCCCGGCTCGCGGTCCGCCGGCGGTGCGGCGGCGGCAACGCGGACGCCCCACGGCGCGCCCGGCGGGTGCGTAGGGCAGAATCGGCGCGATGAGCACCTACCGCGACTTCACACACCGCGGCTCCGCCCGGGCCACCGTCCTGCGGACCGTGGGCACGCGCGAGCGCCGTTCGCACCTGTCCGCGCCCCGCGTACCCACGGTCGGCATCGACATCGGCGGTACGAAGGTGATGGCGGGCGTCGTCGACGCCGACGGCACCATCCTGGAGAAGCTCCGCACGGAGACGCCCGACAAGTCCAAGAGCCCCCAGGTCGTCGAGGACACCATCGTCGAACTGGTCCTGGACCTCTCCGACCGGCACGACGTGCACGCCGTCGGCATCGGCGCGGCCGGCTGGGTCGACGCCGACCGCAACCGCGTCCTGTTCGCCCCCCACCTGTCCTGGCGCAACGAGCCGCTGCGCGACCGCCTCGCCGACCGCCTCGCCGTCCCGGTCCTGGTCGACAACGACGCCAACGCCGCCGCCTGGGCCGAGTGGCGCTTCGGCGCGGGGGCCGGCGAGGACCACCTGGTGATGATCACGCTCGGCACCGGCATCGGCGGCGCCATCCTGGAGGACGGGCAGGTCAAGCGGGGCAAGTTCGGCGTCGCGGGCGAGTTCGGCCACATGCAGGTCGTCCCCGGCGGCCACCGCTGCCCCTGCGGCAACCGCGGCTGCTGGGAGCAGTACAGCTCCGGCAACGCGCTGGTCCGCGAGGCCAGGGAGCTCGCCGCCGCCGACTCCCCGGTGGCGTACGGGATCATCGAGCACGTCAAGGGCAACATCTCCGAGATCACCGGCCCGATGATCACCGAGCTGGCCCGCGAGGGCGACGCCATGTGCATCGAGCTGCTCCAGGACATCGGCCAGTGGCTCGGCGTCGGCATCGCCAACCTCGCCGCGGCCCTCGACCCCTCCTGCTTCGTGATCGGCGGCGGTGTGTCGGCCGCCGACGACCTGCTCATCGCCCCCGCGCGGGACGCCTTCCGGCGCCACCTGACCGGCCGCGGCTACCGCCCCGAGGCCCGGATCGCCCGCGCCCAGCTCGGCCCCGAGGCCGGCATGGTCGGCGCCGCGGACCTCGCCCGGCTCGTCGCCCGCCGCTTCCGCCGCGCCAACCGCCGCCGGGTGGAGCGCTACGAGCGCTACGCGCGGTACACGGAGACCCGCCGCACCACCCAGGACTCCGCATGACGGCCGCCCTGCCGCGCCAGCCTGCGCCGCCGGACGAGCCGGCGCCGGACCGGTCCCCGGAGAACCGGCGCCGCATGATCCGGCGCCGCGCGCTGACCCTGGTGATCATCGTGCTGCTGATCGGCATCCCCGCCGGCTATCTGGCGATCTCCGCCGGCCAGAGCCGTGACAGCGGCCGGGACAAGGAGGAGAAGTACTCGGCGACCGGTCTCACCGCCGGCTATCCGTCGCGCCTCCAGCGCCGCCTGTACCACGTGCCCGTCCCGCGGGGCTCCTGGGACGTCGCCTACTACGAGACGAACAACTGGAAGACCAGCCGCCTCTACGTCCAGTTCCTCACCAACGACGTGGGGCTGGAGCGGTTCCTCGGCGAGATCGGCACGAGCCCCGGGGCGCTGGAGCCGGACGACATCACCATCAGCGACCGCGACCGGGAGACCGTCGGCTGGGACTTCTCCGGCCCGGGACCCTGGTCCGGGCTCGTCCGCGAGCAGCCCGACCCGGCGCCGACGCACACCGTCGTCGTCAACCGGTCGAATCCCGAGCACCCGATGGTGTACGTGGTGTCGACGACGACTCCGTGACGGACCGACTCCGTGACGGACCGACTCCGTGACGGACCGACGGACCGCGTCGGCGGCCGTCGGAGCCGGTTGTCAGACCCCGCCCGTAGAGTCGGAGACGATCGATCCGACAGCCGGGCGGGAGGTGACCGGGCGTATGAGGGACGGGGCCGTACGGACGGCCGTGCACGGCGGGCACACGGCGGGCGCGGCGGGTGCTGCGGGCGCGTACGAGGCGTCCGCCGGGGGCGGTGCGGAGGTGTCCGCGCGGCTCGCCGCCGTCTTCCTGCCCGCGCCCGTGCCACGGCAGGGACGGGTGGCCTTCTGGGATCCGTCCGATCCGGAGCCCGACGCGGACCGCGCCGCGTGGAACTGCGAGATCACGGTCGTACGGCCGCACGGCAGCCAGGTCCGCAGGGCGACGGTGCCCGCCGTGTCGCTGCCGGTCGGCGAGGCGCTGCCGCTGCTCGCGCGGGCCCGCCGCGACCCCGCCGCCCACCCCGCCACCGCCTGCTGGGGCGCCGCCGCGCTGCACGCGCTGCGGCTCGTCGCCCGCGGGCGGCTGCTGCCCGGTCTCACGCCCGAGGGCCACGACGCGTGGCGGACCGGACCGCTCGACCAGGACGACATCGCGCACCTGCGGGCGGTGGCCGCCGCCCTCCCGTACGAGGGTCATGCCGTGCCGCTGGCCGGCGGCGGCCCGCTCCGGCTGCCCGAGCCCGAGGCACTGATGCGGGCCTTCCTCGACGCGGTGGCCGACACGCTGCCGCGCACCCCGGCCGCGCCCCACGCGTACGGCAGGCCGTTCGCCGCTGCCGCGCCGCAGCGCCTGCCCCGCGCGCGGGACTGGGCTGCGGAGGTCGCGGCGGGGATGGACGCGGGGCTGCGGATCTCGCTGCGGCTCGACCTGTCGGCGTCCGACCTGTTCGACGACAGCGAGGGGGCGCGGCGGGCCGGCGCGGCCGTCGTCCAGGTGCACAGCCTCGCCGACCCGACGCTCGTCGCCGACGCCGCCGCGCTGTGGGCGGGGGACGCGGAGCCGGCCTTCGGGCCCCGCGCGCGGGTGGACGCCGCGCTGGCCGTGCGCCGCGCGGCCCGTGTCTGGCCGCCCCTGGACCGGCTCGCCGAGCAGGACGTGCCCGACGTCCTCGCCCTGTCCGAGGAGGAGGTGGCCGACCTGCTGGGCGTCGCCGCGACCCGCCTCGCGGCGGCCGGTGTCGCCGTGCACTGGCCCCGTGACCTCGCCCGCGACCTCAGCGCCACGGCGGTGGTCCGCCCCGCGCCCGGCTCCGCCACCGACGGCACCGGCTTCTTCGACAGCGAGGACCTGCTCCAGTTCCGCTGGCAGCTGGCGATCGGCGGCGACCCGCTCACCGAGACCGAGATGGACGCCCTCGCCGAGGCCCACCGCCCGGTGGTCCGGCTGCGGGACCAGTGGGTGCTCGTCGACCCGGCCCTCGTCCGCAAGGCCCGCAAGCGCGAGCTCGGCCTGCTCGACCCGGTCGACGCGCTCTCCGTCGCCCTGACCGGCAGCGCGGAGGTCGACGGCGAGACGGTGGAGGCCGTGCCGACGGGCGCGCTGGCGGCGCTGCGGGACCGGCTGACGGCGGGAGCGGGCACCGTGGAGCCGCCGCCGGGGCTGGCCGCCCGGCTGCGCGACTACCAGCTGCGGGGCCTCGCCTGGCTGGACCTCATGACCTCCCTCGGCCTCGGCGGCTGCCTCGCCGACGACATGGGCCTCGGCAAGACGGTCACGGTCATCGCGCTGCACCTGCGCCGGGCCCGCCGCGAGCCCACCCTCGTGGTCTGCCCGGCGTCCCTGCTGGGCAACTGGCAGCGGGAGATCACCCGCTTCGCCCCGGGCGTCCCGGTCCGCCGGTACCACGGGACCGAGCGCACCCTCGGCGGCCCGGACGGCGGCTTCGTGCTCACCACGTACGGCACGATGCGGACGGCCGCGCCCCTGCTGGCCGGACACTCCTGGGGCATGGTCGTCGCGGACGAGGCCCAGCACGTCAAGAACCCGTACTCGGCGACCGCGAAGGCCCTGCGCACCATCCCGGCGCCCGCGCGCGTCGCCCTCACCGGCACCCCCGTGGAGAACAACCTCTCCGAGCTGTGGGCCCTGCTCGACTGGACGACCCCCGGCCTCCTCGGCCCCCTCAAGTCCTTCCGCGCCCGCCACGCGCGCGCGGTGGAGGCCGGTGAGGACCAGGAGGCCGCCGAGCGGCTGGCCCGCCTGGTCCGCCCCTTCCTGCTGCGCCGCAAGAAGTCCGACCCCGGCATCGTCCCCGAACTGCCGCCGAAGACGGAGACGGACCACGCGGTCCCGCTCACCCGCGAGCAGGCCGCGCTGTACGAGGCCGTGGTGCGCGAGTCGATGCTCGCCATCGAGACGGCCGACGGCATCGCCCGCCGCGGCCTGGTGCTGAAGCTGCTGGGCGCGCTGAAGCAGATCTGCGACCACCCGGCGCTGTACCTGAAGGACGCGGAGGACGGTCCGGGCGCGGACGACCGTCTCGCGGTCCGCTCCGGAAAGCTCGCCCTGCTGGACGAGCTCGTGGACACCCTCCTGGCCGAGGACGGCTCGGCGCTGGTCTTCACCCAGTACGTCGGCATGGCCCGCCTGATCACCGCCCACCTGGCGGCCCGCGCGATCCCGGTCGAGGTGCTGCACGGGGGCACTCCGGTCAAGGAGCGCGAGCGGATGGTCGACCGGTTCCAGAGCGGCGCGACCCCCGTCCTGGTCCTCTCCCTCAAGGCGGCGGGCACGGGGCTGAACCTCACCCGCGCGGGCCATGTCATCCACTTCGACCGCTGGTGGAACCCGGCGGTGGAGGAGCAGGCCACGGACCGCGCCTACCGCATCGGCCAGACCCAGCCCGTCCAGGTCCACCGCCTCGTCACCGAGGGCACGGTCGAGGACCGCATCGCGGAGATGCTGCAGGCCAAGCGGGCCCTCGCCGACGCCGTCCTGGGCTCCGGGGAGGCCGCCCTGACCGAGCTGACGGACCGGGAGCTGACCGATCTGGTGTCGCTGCGGAGGCAGACGTGAGCGGGGCGAAGGAGACACGCGACGGCGCGGGACGCGAGCCGGCCGGTACGGGCCGGCCGGGCGACGTGGCCCGCCGGGCGCTGCGGGCGGCCCGGCGGGAGCGGGCGGCGCGGGAGACACGGCCGCCCGAGGAGCTGCCGGCCGCGTCCGCGCCCGGGCCGGACGACGGAGGAACGGTGTCCGCGCGGCCCGCGGGCGCGAGCGGGCAGGCACGGCCGGGGGACGTGGCCCGGGAGGCGTTGCGGGCGGCGCGTGAGGCCCGCGGGGAGGCACGGGCGGGGGACACGACGGAGCCGGAGGAGCAGCCCGGACGGACACGCCCGGCCAGCGCCTCCGCGCGGAGCCGTTCCGCGGCGAGGCGTCCTTCCGCGCCCGCGGGACGCCCCACCCCGGGGCGGAGCGCCCCGCGCGAGACGACGGTAAACCGGGCAGCGGAGCTGCGTGCACTGCTCGCGGGCGCCTTCGCCGTGCCCACCGCCGCCGACGAAGCGCGGCCGCGCCCGGACGACACCCCCGGGCACGGCACCGAGGGACACGGCGACGCGTCCGGCGCGGGGCCGGCCGTGACCGGTGGGTCCGGGGCCGACGCGCCGCCCGGATCGGCCCCGGGCGCCGCCCGGCCGGGAGCCGCCCGGCCGCCCCGGCCCGGCTCCGACGCGCCGCCCGTCACCGGTGCGGCGGCCGTTCCCGGTGTATCGGCCGGTCCGGCGGCCGGGGCAGCTGCGGCGCCCGGCCCCGGCGCGGAGACCGGAACGGGTGCGGCACGCGAGCGGGCGGCCGGGGCACCGGCAGCGTCCGATGCGCCGCGGGCGTCCGGTTCGGGGGCGGCGCCCGACTCCGGCGCCGGGACCACCCCCGGCGCGACGCCCGAGCAGGCGGCCGACGTGCACGCCACGCCCGCCTCGCCGCGCCCGGCCGCCCCCGGTTCCGGCGTGCCGACCGGCCCCGGCGCCTCATCCGGGCGGGCAGCCGGCGCACCCACTCCGCCTGCCTCTCCCGGGCGGGCAGCCGACGTACCGACCCCGTCCGCCTCCCCTGGGCGGGCAGCCGACGTACCGACCCCGTCCGCCTCCCCTGGGCGGGCAGCCGACGTACCGACCCCGTCCGCCTCCCCTGGGCGGGCAGCCGGCGCGCCTCCGCCATCCGCCTCGCCGCGCGTCCCCCCGTCGATGGCCGCGCCCGCCCGCGACGGCGATCTGCGGCGTACCTTCGCCGCCTTCCCGGCGCGTCGTGGGCCGGGGGAGCGGTTCGCGGAGACCTGGTGGGGCGATGCGTGGGTGGGCGCCCTGGAGCAGGGGGCCCTCGACGCGGCGCGGCTCGGGCGGGGGCGGGAGTACGCCCGGCAGGGGCACGTGGACGCGATCACGGTCACCCCCGGTCTCGTCCTCGGCTATGTGCAGGGCAGCAGGGCACGGCCGTACCGCACGCAGGTCCGGCTGCGGACGCTGTCCGACGGCGACTGGGAGCGCTTCCTCGACACGGCGGCCGAACGGCCGGGGCACATCGCGGCGCTGCTCGACAGGGAGATGCCGCACTCCCTCGCCGACTGCGGGGTGCCCCTGCTGCCCGGCCCCGGCGACCTCGCCCCGAGCTGCAGCTGCCCCGACTCGGGTCACCCCTGCAAGCACGCCGCCGCGCTCTGCTACCAGACGGCGCGCCTCCTGGACGAGGACCCGTTCGTCCTGCTTCTGCTGCGCGGACGCGGTGAGCGCGAGCTGCTCGACGCGCTGTCCCGGCGGAGCGCCGCCCGCGCGGCCCGCGCCGCGCAGGACCAGGACCCCGCGCCCCTCCCGGGCGTCCGGGCCCGTGACGCCCTGGCCCCGCGTCCGCTGCCGCCGCTCCCGGCGCCGCCGCCTGCGTTGCGGCACCCCGAGCAGCCTCCCGTCCACCCGGGCGCGCCGGGCGGCCCGGACCCGTTCGCCCTGGACCAGCTGGCCACCGACGCGGCCGCCCGCGCGCACGCGCTGCTCGGTACCGGCCGCGACCCGGTCGCGGATCTCACGCTCTGGCAGGACGCGGTACGGCTCGCCGCCGCCCGCCCCGGTTCCGGGCTCACCGCCGCCACCCGCGCCCTCTACGCCTCGCTCGCCGCCGCCACCGGCCGCACCCCGGCCGACCTGGCCCGCGCGGTGGCCGCGTGGCGGCAGGGCGGGATCGACGGGCTCGCGGCCCTGGAGGAGCCCTGGGATCCGCCGGCGGGCCGCTTCGACCGTGCGCGGCCCCTCCTCCGCGCCGCCGACCTCCCCGCCTTCCGGCCCTGGCGCAACCGCCTCACCCACCCCGGCGGCCATCTCCAGCTCCGCCTGGGCCGCGACGGACTGTGGTACGCCTACGAGTCGGAGCCGGACCGCGACGACTGGTGGCCCCGCGGCACCCCCGACCCGGACCCGGTGGGCGCCCTCACGGGCCTCGGCGCGGCCGACGGCCTCTGAGACCGGACCGCATCGCTCGGGAGCCGCCGGCACCCGCCCGGCACCCGCCCGTGAGCCGCTCGCGAGCTCCTCGTGAGCCGCTCGTGGTGAAGATCGTGTGAGGGTCCGCGGCCGATCTCCCGGAACCGGGCGCGGAGGCCGGGGGTCCGAGGACGGATCACGTCCGCGGGGACGCTAGCGTGGAGCGGTGAGTGAGACGCGGACGCCCGTCCTCCAGTACCGCCTGGACGGTCCGAAGGACGCCCCGGTCATCATCCTCGGCCCCTCGCTCGGTACGACGTGGCACAGGTTGTAGAGACCGTCCAGGGGCGTCCACGCCAGTCCATGGTGTGTGCGTTGTAGCAGGTCAGGTCTTGCGGTCCGGTGGCGTCGGCGTAGTTGGTGACAGACGTGTGACAGGGCCGGTGACAGACCGAGGCTCCGCCGGGGAGCATCCTTGGCGGGCCTCTGCCCGGAGCCACGAGACGAAGCCTCACGGGAGCGCTCCGGTGAGGCATCGCTGTGAAGTTCACTGTGCGTGCCCGCGTGACGCGTTCGACTCGTCATGCAGTTTGTCTTCCAGCGCTGTCCTCGGGGACGCTGCATTTGCGATCGCAGCCATGACGGACGACGTTCCGAGCGGCTGAACACCGAGGCGTCCTTTGCCGCCCTTTGTGGAGTTGGGGACTGGGACCTGATCGAGTCGCAGTTCCGGCACCTGATGCGGGTGGCGATCTCCGTACGCGAGGGAGCGATCTCCTCGTCCACGCTGCCGAAGCGGCTGCGGTCGGGATCGTGGAAGAACGCCACCTGCACCGCGTTCCGCGAGGTCGGCCGCGTGATTCGCACCGTGCAGCTGCTGCGCTACCTCTCGGATGCCCCGCTGCGCCGGCGGGTGACCGCGGCGACGAACAAGGTCGAGGCGTTCAACGGCTTCTCCCAGTGGCTCGGCTTCGGCAACCGTGGCGTCCTCGCCGGCAACGACCCCGTCGAGCAGGAGAAGGCGATGAAGTTCAACGCGCTGCTCACGAACGCGGTGATCTTCCACAACGCCCTGGACATCGCGGAGATCGTCCGGCAGTTGCCGGAGGAGGGCTGGACGATCGAGCCGGAGGAACTGGCCCACATCTCGCCGTAGGGACAATCTGGGCCTGGCGGGGGACGGTCTGGGCTTGTCGAGGTGCCCGTGCACCGTGAAACGGGGCACGCCGAATCTGTCGGGGATCTGCTGGACGGTCTTCTCCCGCTCGTCGTCGTAGAGCCGCTGGACGAGCACGGCCTGGTCCGCGGTGAGCTCGGCCTGTGCCCGCCGTCTGTTCCGGCGGCGGATCCAACGCGTTCGGCGCGGGATTCCCTCTCCACGCTCACGTCACTCCGCCCCGGTGGGCAGAACCCACGCCGAACCCTACGGTTCGCACGGGGTCGCCCAGTTGATCAGAGAGGCTGGCGAGGTGCCGCGAGTACGTCCCTGAGTACCTTCTCGAGCGTGACGCGGGCCAGTTCGTGTCTCAGGGTCTCCTCGATGTCCTGGTAGACGCCCCGCATTGCCGGCTGGATGCCGTGACCCACCACGCATCCCTGGTCAGGAGTGGTGCGGTGCATCGCGAACAGCGGGCCGGGTTCCACTGCCTCGTACACGTCGAGCAGGGTGATCGACCCCAGCTCGCGCGCCAGCGACCAGCCCGCGCCCGCGCCCCGCCGGGACTCCACGAGGCCGGCCCTGCGCAGCTCGCCGAGCAGCCGTCTGATCACCACGGGGTTGGTGTTCGCGCTGGCTGCGATCTGCTCGGAGGTGGCGACCTCGTGGCCCTGGCGCTGGTAGAGACCGATCCAGGCCAGCGCATGGGCGGCAATGGTCAGCCTGCTGTTGGCGCTCATGATCCCTCCTCCGGTCGCAACGCTCCATGTTACGACAGCGCAGTCGCAACAGTGAAGGTTGCGACAATCTGGCGTAACAATTATCGTTACGACAGCCGGGAAGGGTCAATCAAAGACAAGCGCGGACCGTGAGCATGTCGCGAACTCGAAGGAGAACAGCAATGGAAAGTAACGAAAAGATCATTCGCGAGGCTTACCGGCTCGCGGAAGGGAACGTTCTCGACGGTGACGGTTTCCTGGCCTTGTTCACCGAGGACGGGTCGTTCAACGACATGTCGACCTCGCAGAGTTTCCGCGGAGAGCAGATTCCTCAGGTGATCGCGGGCCTCGCCCGCTCGTTCCCCGATGTACACCGTGAGCTGCTCGAGGTACATGCGTTCGGTGATGTCGTCGCCGTCGAGCTGCGAATCCAGGGCACGCATCTCGGAGGGTTTCCGACTCCGGTCGGCGAGATCCCACCGACCGGGAACCGGATCGACGTGCCGGCGGCGGACCTCTGGTACCTCCGTGACGGAAAGATCGAAAGGTTCAACTGCTACAACCTGATGAGCGTGTGGCTTGATCAAATCGGGGTCCACCCCGACTTCAAGTCCGCAGTCGAAGCCACCGAGACAGCAGCCACGACGGCGTAACTCTGCCGGTCAGCGCCGAGTATGCGACAAGACACTCCCTTCTTCGGGCCGCATACCCGGCGCTGCTTCTTGAACAAAGTTGTTGTTCGCACCCAGCCGCCGACACGACCCGGCAGGCCGACTCATCGAGTATCAGCAGCCCTGGCCGGCAGGTAGGGCAACGACCCACATCGAGTGACGTTCTCCGGGCCCGCCACCACGAGACACACGGCTGCGACGGGACCCCACCCCAAAGATCATCGAGGTACGCGGGGCCGGACTGCCCTTCCCCATGCCGCCAAGCCCTGCGCATCCGACGCTGACCGTGGACGAGTTCCACGCGTGCGCGGACCGTGGAGGGCTCGGCCTGCCATGAGTCCGTGACGATTACGAGAACCGGCGCGGAGGCCGGCGTAAGAGACGGCACCACCCGCGCCCCTTGCTTTGCCCTTGGGCAGGACGACGACTCCCAGCTCGACGCCTTGCGGGCCACGGCATCCCGAGGGACAAGATCTTCAGCGAGAAGATCAGCACCCGCGTCCGCGGAGGGCCCAGTTCGAGGAGGCGCTCGTACGGCGCGGGAGGTCAAGGCCCACGCCCCGCACTGCCGCGTCAGCTTTACCGTGTACGAGATGAAGCGGCTCGGCCGCGACGCCGCCGAACTCACCGCGCTCGCCGACCACCTCACCGCCCACGGCCTGGGTCCTCGTGGAGCAGGTCAACGGCACGTTGACGCTGCACCGCAGACTGGCCCGCGAGTACGATCACCGGTCCGACACGTCCGCCCCGCGCGTCTACTGGGCCTCGATCGCGAACATGACCCGCCGCCTCACCACACCGAGTCCAGCCGGGCGCGACACCCTCGGACTGGCCGCGTGAACGTCATCGAGCTCCTGGCCGGCCTCCAGGCCCAGCACGACAGGACCGCAGCCCGTGCCGACGAACTGCGTGATCAGATCGAGCACTTGACCGCCGCCCTGACCAAGACCGAAGCGCGACTCGCGAACCTGGTCAGCACCCGGAAGGTCATCGCCGAACTCGCACCGGCTTCAGGCCAACCCGCACCGCCCGAGACGAACACCGCCCACCAGGCCATCGTGAACACCTTCAACCAGCATCCCGATCAAGAGTTCCGAGCCGGTGAACTGCACGAACGCCTCGGCATGCCCACCGACGAGGCATCCGTCGACATCACCCGCAGCCGCCTCGGACACCTCACCCGCCAAGGCTTCCTCACTCAACCCGGACGAGGCCGCTACCAGAAGCGGACTCGACGTCCACGGAGAGCCACCGGTCGGGTCTCAGCACTGCCCCGGTACTGAAGCAAGCGAGCCGTCGGCCGGATGTCAGTCAGCTGACGGAGGCTGTCGGCACGGTGGCCGAGCCATTCTCGTGGAGACATCGAAACCGCCCGGTACCCGGGCGAGACCACGAGGAGCGGACCATGAACACCATCGCGCAGCACTGGATCAACGGACGGTGGACCGGCTCCGGCTCCGTTCTGGAATCG
Source organism: Streptomyces ruber (assembly GCF_014648075.1). Classification (GTDB taxonomy): domain Bacteria; phylum Actinomycetota; class Actinomycetes; order Streptomycetales; family Streptomycetaceae; genus Streptomyces; species Streptomyces ruber. The sequence goes on from NZ_BMQK01000002.1 coordinate 632,836, forward strand.
ATCAACCCGGCCGACGGCACCGTCGTCGGCTCGTTCTACGACGGTGGCGAGGCGGAGGCCTCGGCCGCCGTGGACGCAGCCGCCGCCGCGTTCGAGACCACCGAATGGGCGCGCACTCCCTCGCTCCGGACGACCGCGCTCAGCCGGCTGGCCGACGCCCTAGAGGCCCGGGTACCCGAGGTCGCGGCCATGTTGTCCCGGGAGAACGGCAAGCTGCTGGGTGAGACCACGTGGGAGGTCAGCGGTGCGGTCGGGTGGCTGCGGTACGCGGCGGCCTCTGTGCGCACCCAGACCGCCGGGCGCGCCGCCGAGACGGCACCCGGCCAGTACACCCACTCGGTGCCCGAGCCGCTCGGTGTCGCCGGGATCATTTCTCCCTGGAACTCTCCCATCATGCTGACCGTGCGGGCACTGGGCCCGGCGCTGGCCGCCGGCTGTACCGTCGTGGTCAAGCTTCCGGCTCAGACGGCGCTGACCAATGAGCTTTTCGCGCAGGTCCTGGCCTCGGTCCCGGAGATCCCGGCGGGTGTGGTCAGCGTGTTCACCGAGTCCGGCAACACCGGGGCCCCGTTCCTGGTCTCCTCGGACAAGGTCGCCGTGATCAACTACACCGGCAGTACGCCGGTCGGGCGCCGTATCGCGGCCGCGGCCTCCACCACGCTCAAGCGGCTCGGTCTGGAACTGGGCGGCAAGGCGCCCATGGTGATCTTTCCCGACGCCGATCTGGACATGGTGATCCCGACTGTTGTGCAGTCGCTGGTGCTGATGAACGGGCAGTTCTGCTGCACCGGCTCCCGTGTACTGGTTCACCGGGACATCGCCGACCAGGTGCGCACTCGGCTCACCGCCGCGCTCGCGCAGGTGCGGCTCGGGTCGGGCGACGACGAGAAGGCCCAGCTCGGCCCGGTGATCGACCGGGCGTCCGCCCAGCGGGTGGACGCGATCGTCGAGGAAGCCGCCTCGTACGGCACGGTGCTGCTGCGCGGCGGTGTGGTCACCGACGGCCCGCTGGCCGCCGGGGCGTTCTACCGGCCGAGCCTGATCGAGGTGGACCGCACCGACGTCCGGATCGTGCAGGAAGAGGTCTTCGGTCCGGTCCAGACGTTCGAGATCTTCGACGACGAGGACGACGCCGTGACCAAGGCGAACGCCACCATCTACGGCCTGGCCGCCTCGGTGTTCAGCTCGGACTCGATGAAGGCCCGCCGGATCGCCCGGCGCATCCGCACCGGCACGGTATGGATCAACACCTGGGGAGCCATCAGCGAGGACTTCGAGGAGGGCGGCGTCAAGGGAAGCGGTTACGGCTACCTGTGCGGCCCGCGAGCGATCGAGGAGTTCCAGGCCCTCAAGGTGTACGTGGAGCAGGACCACACCCAGTCCGCTCACTGATCAGATCATCACCTGGCCCGGCGCCCACCTGGGCGCCGGGCAGCCCTCCTGCACAGGAAGGGTGCACCATGGCCTCGATTCTGATCACCGGAGCGACGAACGCTCCTGGTCTCGCTCTGGCTGAGGAGCTTGCGGAAGCCAGGCACCAGTTGCTTCTGCACGGTCGTGACCCGCAGCGACCGGTGCCGGTCGCGCAACGTTTCGGGGCCGGGCAGTACATCGCCGGCCTGTCCGCTCCGGCCGAGACCCAGCGACCCGCGGCCGAAGTGGCGGCACGGCACGGTCGCCTCGACCTGCTGGTCGACAACGCGGGTCTGGCTTCACCTGGAACGGCACCATCCGAAGCATGCCGGCAGACGGATACCGGCAGCGGCTGGCGGTGAGACATCTGAGCCCTGTGCTGCCCACCCGGCAACTGCTGCCGCTGTTGCGCGCGGGCAGCCCATCATGCAGCGCCACCATCGCCTCGGTCGCGCAGGAACCGATGGAATCAAAACGATACGCAGCATTTCGATGTGGAGTGGTCCATGAACGAGAGAACCGTTTCCCATGCCTACGGTGCCGACGATCCCGGACTGCCGAGCCCACCGGCAGTGACAGACATCCGGCACACGCTCCGGGAGCAGAGCCGGAACGCGTCCGCGAACGCCGAACCCCGGCTCGGCCCCACCGTTCCGGCCGCCGTCCGGCGTTGGAAGCTGTGGCTCCTCACCGTGTGCGGTATCTACCCCACCATCGTCCTGCTGGGCCTGGCCACGAACCCTGTTCTGGAGGATCTGTACCTGCCGGTGCGACTCGCTGTACTCGTCCCGGCGGCGGCAGCAGCGATGGTCTGGCAGATCAATCCCCGACTGCAGCGGCATTTCGGAGCTTGGCTCACCAGATGACAAGCAGCCCGGCTCCGCCGCCGGTGTGCTCCGCGGCGCCCGCACACCACAGACCACTGCGCAGGCTCACGGCGCGAGGCCGCGACGAGACCCGCCGCGGCGTCTCCTCACTGGAGCTCTTCTTCGACCTGTGCTTCATCGTGGCCATAGCCCAGGCAGGCGCCCAGTTGGTGCACGCCATGGCCGAGGGACACACGGGCGAGGGGATCCTCAACTACTTGATGATCTTCTTCGCCATCTGGTGGGCGTGGATGAACTTCACGTGGTTCGCCTCGGCTTACGACAACGACGACGTGCTGTACCGGATCGTCACGCTGATCCAGATAGCCGGCGTGCTCGTCCTGACGGCAGGCGTCTCCCAGGTGTTCGAGGAACACGCGTACCTGGTCGTCATCCTGGGCTATGTGATCATGCGGCTCGCCATGACGGCGCAGTGGCTGCGCGTGGCGCGGTCGAGCCAGGGCCCCGAGCGGACGATGGCGCTGCGGTACGCCATCGGGCTGTGCCAGATCGGCTGGCTGGGGCTACTGGCCCTGCCGGAGGCCGGCCGCCCGTGGGTCTTCCTGGTGATGGCGCTGCTGGAGATGGCCGTACCGCTGTATGCGGAGCGGGCTCACCCCACGCCCTGGCACCCCCACCACATCGCCGAACGGTACGGGCTGCTCACGCTCATCGTGCTCGGCGAGACCATCGCGGCGGCCACCGTCGCCGTGAAGTCGGGGATCGACGAGCACGAGGCCCTGGGTGAGTTGCTGCCCATTGCCGCCGGCGGACTGCTGATCATCTTCGCCGCCTGGTGGGTGTACTTCGCGGTCCCCATCCACGGGCACCTCCGGTCCAACCGGCAGTCCTTCCTCTGGGGCTACGGCCATTACCTGATCCTCGTCTCGGGTGCCGCGATCGGGGCCGGCCTGGAGGTGGCGGTGGAGCAGGCGGTGGGCAGGACGCACCTTTCGGCGCTGTCGGCGTCGGCAGCGGTGACGCTGCCGACAGCGCTGTTCCTGCTCACGGTGTGGGCGCTGCACTCGCGCTTCTACAAGGTGGGGATCGCCCAGCAGTCGGTGCTGCCGGCCACGGCGCTGCTGGTGGTCGTCTGTACGTTCCTGGGTCACTGGGCGGTGCTCGCGGCGGGGCTGGTGGCGGCGCTGGCGGTGGCAGCCGGGGTGACGCTGACGGCGCTCGGGGCGAGCCCGGAGCGCGGGATGGGCGAGGAAGGCGTCGCGGTGCCAGTTCTGTGAGGGAACCCTCGCCGCCGCGGAAATCTGGCCGGCACGGCGTACGACGGCGCCCGTGCCGTGCGCCCGGTGCACCTGCTCAACGACGGCGACACGTTGTTCACGCCGACGGCGCCGGACGCACCCGCTCGGCACCGCGAACCCGCCGGCCCTGGACAACGTCCTCACGGCGGGGCGCGGACGCGGTGACCCACGCGACCGTACGCGCCGTGGGCACCGCCGAGTCGGTGCCCACGCCTGCTCGACGAACCGGGCACCGGCCTGCACGGCGAGGCCCAGGGCGACTTTCTCCGGTACGCCTACGGCCGGCTCGGACCCGAGCAGCAGGTCCTCCGCAGCCGGATTCGCCGGGCACGGGTCACCACCGCTGGGGCACCCGTCCCCGACGCCTCCCATGACTCGTCACCAGGGCACGGGGGTTCCGTCCCAGGAGAAGAAGCCACCGGTGGGGCCGTCGTCCGGCAGCAGGGCCAGGCGGAGGGCACCTTGGGCGGCCTCGGCCGGGTCGCCGCCGGCAGCGGCGGCCCCGGGAGTGAGATCAGTGGCCCGCAGGCCAGGAGCGAGCGCGTTGACCTTGAAGCCGTCGTGGGCGAGCGTCTGGGCGTACAAGACGGTGAGGGCGTTGAGGGCGGCCTTGGACGACCGGTAGGCAGCGGCGCCGCCGCTTCCCGGGGTGAACTGGGGGTTGGGGTTCGTGCTCCAGGTCAGCGACGCGGTGCCACTGGAGATGTTGACGATGCGCGGGCGCGGCGACCGGCTCAGGGCGGGCAGGAAGGCGTTGGTCACCGCCACTACCCCGAACACGTTGGTCTCGTACGTGCGCCGGAACTCCTCGACGCCGGTGCCGGCCGGCGGGGCGAGTGACAGCGAGATGCCGGCATTGTTGACCAGCACGTCCAAGCGGTCCACCTGAGCCGCGGCCTGTGCGATGCCGTCGGGATCACTCACGTCGAGGACCAGCGGGCGGGCCCCGGCGCCGATCTCCTCGACGGCCCGCTGCCCACGCCCGGGGTCGCGGGAGCCCACGTACACGGTGAGGCCCTCGGCGGCGAGCAGCCGGGCAATATGCTTGCCGATGCCCTTGTTGGCACCGGTGACCAGAGCTGTGCGTTTGTTCATGGCAACCACGCTTCCCTGGTCGCAGGCGCTCGGCCAGGGACAGTCTGTACCAGGCAGTGGGAGGAGACGGGAGGCGGTATGGCACGGCAGGAGCTGGCCCAGTACCTGCGGGACCGCCGGGCGGCCCTGCGTCCGCACGAGATCGGCCTGACGGAGACGGGCACCGCCCGCCGCACACCGGGCCTGCGCCGCGAAGAGGTGGCGGAGCTCGCCCACATGTCGGTCGACTACTACACGCGGCTGGAGCAGGCCCGGGGACCGCGGCCGTCGGCCCGGATCCTGGACGCATTGGCCCGCGCGCTGCGGCTCACGCCGGCCGAGCGCAGCCACCTGTTCCGCCTGGCGGGTTCGACCGCGCCGCCCGGCACCAGCGCCGTGCGGCGGGTGCGCCCGCACGTGGCCCGGATGCTGGACCGGCTGCCGGAGACCGGTGCCATCGTCACTGACGCGGCGTACCACGTCGTCGCCTGGAACCCCCTGGCCCAGGCACTGCTCGGCGCCGACCTCGGAGACGGGACGACGAACCTGGCCCGCCGCCGCTTCCTGGGCCAGGGGCGGACGTACGAGAGCTCCGGCGCCGAGGAATTCGGACACATCGCGGTGGCGCGGCTGCGCCGGGCCGCCGACCGCTACCCGCACGACCCGCAGCTGGCCGCCCTGCTGGCCGAACTGCACGAGGGCAGTGAGGAGTTCCGGCAGATCTGGCAGACACATCCGGTCCACGCTCCCGGGCACCGCACCAAGACCCTGGACCATCCGGAGGCCGGTGCGCTGCGGTTGAACTGCGACGTCCTGCTCGTGCCCGAGGACGACCAGGAGGTCGTCCTGATGACGGCCGACCCCGGATCACCTGCCGTGCGGGCCCTGCGCAGGCTGGCCAGGCAAGCAACCTGAGACGAAGGATGGGACGGCGTAGAGGCCGGTGATCTCGTTCTCGGCTCGCCAGCGCCGCAGGGTTTGTCAGCCCTGCGGCCAGATCAGGGATCCGGGTCGGTGGACCCGGGTGCGCAGTAAGGCCGCGATGGTCGCTGGGTCGCGCGGGGTGGAGAAGTGGAGCAGGGCGGACTCGGCAGCGGCGTCGGCGTCGTAGTGTTCCTGGTCTTCGCCGTCGTCCTTGCCGCCGGTGCCGGCGCCGATGATCCGTCGTCTTCGTCGCGTCGGACGTGGATCGTGCGCTGTCCGCTGGTGTGGGCGCGGGAGGCGAGCTGCTCGACGAGTCTCATCATGACTGCGCAGGCCTCTGGAGGACGGCGACGAGGGGGCGGTAGGCGGCGGAGGCGACCGTGTCGGCCGGTCTTTGCCGGGCGGGAGGAAGACCGGCACGATGATCCGCGCGCCCTTGGTGCTGTCGTTGCGGTGGGGCTGCAGCGCCCGACGGGTGTTCTGCATGATCTTCGTTTGGGAGCTGCGGGTGTCGGCGAAGCAGATGGCTTCAGGCTCCGTTTGCCGGTGGGTGCAATACTTCCTGGTCAGGCGCGTGGCTAGTGTTTCGACTGCTTCGCGAGGCAGGACGAGGGACGCGGCGGATGTGGGCGAAGTCAGGGACAGGCATGGGCGTCGGCCCGACCGGGCTGGTCGGCCGGGAGGGCGAGCTCGCCGAGCTTGCGGCGTTCCTGGACATGGCCGGGACGGACGGAGCTGTTCTGCTGCTCACCGGTGATCCGGGCGTGGGGAAGACGGCACTCCTGGACGCGACCGCCGAGCTGGCGGTGGCGAAGGGAGTGCGGGTCGTCCGCGGGAGCGGTGTCGAGTACGAGACGGACATCAGCTTCGCGGGGCTCCATCAGCTCGTCGGCTCGCTGCCGGACGAGCTCGGTCGTCTGCCGCGTTCCATGCGGGAGGCCCTCGAGGTCGCCCTCGGTCTCGGCGCCGGTCCCGCGCCGAGCCGGATCGCCGTCCTGAACGCGGCACTGTCCCTGTTCGACGAGGCCGCGAAGGAGCGGCCGTTGCTCCTCGTGGTCGATGACCTTCATGTCGTCGACCAGGCGAGCCGGGCCGCGGTGGGTTTCGTCGCCAGAAGACTGGGGGGCCGCCGCATCGGGCTGCTCGGAGCGCAGCGGGCGGAGTCCGGCGAATCCTTCCGGTCCACCGGTCTGCCGGAGCTCGAGGTCGCGCCGCTGGGTGACGCGGACGCCCTGCGGCTGCTGTCCCGACGCTTCGCTCACCTTCCCCGCCGGATTCTTTCGACCGTGGCCCACGAGGCGCAGGGAAATCCCCTGGCGCTGCTCGAGTTCGCCGGGTCCACCGGGGTGTCCGGCGACCGACACGGCCAAGGGACGGGGCGGGCGAGCGGCCCGGGGCGGGATGTCCGCGCTCTGTACGGCGCCCGCGTCGGACGACTGCCGCGGGGAACGCGTGAGGTACTGCTGCTCGCGGCTCTTGAGGGCTCCGGCGACATCGGCGTCCTCGAGGCGGCCGGCGGGCCGGGCAGCCTCGAGGAACTCGCTCCCGCGGAGCGTGACCACCTGGTCATGGTCACGGAGAACGGCCGCGCGGTGCGCTTCAGGCATCCGCTGGTCAGGTCCGCGGTGGTCGACGGCTCCACCGGTGAACAGCGGCGCGGCGCCCACCGCCGGCTGGCCGACGCGCTGGCCGACCAGCCCGAGCGGCGCGGTGATCACCTCGCCAGAGCCACGACGGCGCCCGACGAGGCGGTCGCCGCCGTCGTGGAGTCCGCGGCCCGGAGCAGCCTGCGGCGCGGTGACGCCGACGGCGCGATCGCGAGATTGCGGCGCGCGGCCGAGCTGAGCACCGACCGAGCGGACCGCAGGCGCCGCCTGTCGCAGGCCGCCTATGCCGCCGCCTGGGTCACAGGCCATCTGGAGGTCAGCCACGAGATCATGCGTGAGGTCGAGGGCAATCCGGCGGCCCGGTCGCTCTCGGCGGCCGCGACGGCCGGCTTCCTGGTGCTCGTCACGGAAGGCGACGCCGATACGGCCCATGCACTCCTGATGGAGGCGGTCGAGCAGGCCCCGGTGATGCCCGGACCGCCGCATGAGGAGCTGGAGACCGCGCTGTTCACCCTCACCCTCGTCAGCCAGTACTCGGGCCGGCCCGAGCACTGGCGACCTCTGGTCGACGTGCTCGCCCGGGTCCCCGAGGCGGCGCCCGCCGCCGCGGCGTCGCTGGGGCGCGTCCACCACGACCTCGGCTCCGTCACCGACGGCATGCTGCGCCGCCTGGACGAGGAGATCGCGCGGCTGAGGGACCAGAGTGACGCCGACGTGGTCATCCGCACCGCCCTGACCGCCTCGTACCTCGACCGGCTTCCGGGCTGTCGCGAGGCCGTGTCCCGGGTCATACGCGACGGCGGCGCGGTGGGATCGAGCATGCCGGCCCTGATGTTCGTCGCCCTGGACGACCTGTACGTCGGCCGGTGGCAGGCGTCGGCCGGCGCCGCGGACGAGCTCATCGCACTGTCCGAGGAGACGGGGTACCACCTGTTCGCCCAGGTGGGGCACTACGTCGCTGCAATGGCCGCGGCCCAGCGCGGCGCCCTCGACGCGTGCCGGGAGCACTGCGAGGACATCTGGGAGTGGTCGGGTCCCAGGGGCCTGCGGCGGCTGGAGAACTGCGCCCACCAGGCGGCGGCCCGGGCGGCCCTCGGCGCCGCCGACTTCGAGACGGCGTTCCGGCACGCCACGGCGATCTGCGCCCCGGGTGTGCTGCCGGCGTTCAACCCCGAGGCCGTGTGGTCCGCGCCGGACCTCGTCGAGGCCGCCGTGCGCTCCGGGCGGCACGCGGAGGCGCGACGGCACGCGGACGCGCTGCGCTGCGCCGGTGTCGGTCACCTCTCGTCGCGGTTCGCGCTGAGCGCGGCCACGGTCACGGCGATGACATCGGCTGCCGAGGACATGGTCCGGTGCTTCGAGGAGGCACTCGGGCTGCCGGGCGTCGAGCAGTGGCCCTTCGAGGTCGGCCGTGCTCATCTGGCGTACGGCGAGAGGCTGCGCCGTCAGGGGCTCAACCGCGAGGCCCGGGTGCAGCTGGCCGCCGCCCGCGGCCGCTTCGAGGAGCTCGGAGCGCGTTCGTGGGAGGCCCGGGCCGCGGCGGAGCTCCGCGCCACCGGGATGACGCGGACCGGCCGGGGCAAGGCCGGCGATGCCCTCACCCCGCAGGAGCTGGAGGTCGCCAGGCTGGCGGCGACGGGGCTGTCGAACCCGCAGATCGCGTCGCGTCTGTTCCTTTCGCCGCGGACCGTGTCGTCGCATCTCTACCGTGTGTTCCCGAAGCTGGGGATCACGTCGCGGGCCGGGCTCCGCGACGCTCTGGAGGCGCTGCCTCCCGAGCCTCCGGCCACCCGGCTGTGAGAGCCACCGGTCGGGTCTCAGCACTGCCCCGGTACTGACGTAAGCGAGCCGTCGGCCGGATGTCAGTCAGCTGACGGAGGCTGTCGGCACGGTGGCCGAGCCATTCTCGTGGAGACATCGAATCCGCCCGGTACCCGGGCGAGACCACGAGGAGCGGACCATGCCGTTCGTCACCACCGGCGACGGAGTCGAGATCTTCTACAAGGACTGGGGCTCGGGCCGACCGGTCATGTTCCACCACGGCTGGCCGCTGAGCTCGGACGACTGGGACGCCCAGTTGCTGTTCCTCGTCCGGCGGGGCTACCGCGTCGTCGCCCACGACCGCCGCGGGCACGGGCGCTCCGCCCAGGTCGGCCACGGGCACGACATGGACCGTTACGCGGCGGACGCCGCCGCCGTGGTGGCGCACCTCGGCCTGCGCGACGTCGTGCACGTCGGCCACTGCGCCGGTGGCGGAGAGGTCGCCCGGTACGTCGCCAGGCACGGTGCCGGCCGGGTTGCCAAGGCCGTCCTCATCGCAGCGGTCCCGCCGCTCATGGTCCAAACGAAATCCAACCCCGCAGGGCTGCCGGTGGAGGTCTTCGACGGCTTCCGCGAGGGCGTGGCCACCGACCGCTCCCAGTTCTACCTCGACATCGCCTCCGGGCCGTTCTACGGGTTCAACCGTCCGGGCGCGGACGTCTCCCAGGGCATCATCCAGAACTGGTGGCGCCAGGGGATGGCCGGCAGCGCGCAGGCGCACCACGAGGGGATCAGAGCGTTCTCGGAGACGGACTTCACCGACGACCTCCGGGCGATCGACGTGCCCACGCTCCTCCTGCACGGCGACGACGACCAGATCGTCCCGATCGCCAACTCCGCCCGGTCGGCGGTCACGTTGGTCGAGCACGTGACCCTGAAGGTCTACCCGGGCCTGTCGCACGGCATGTGCACCGTCAACGCCGACACCGTCAACGCAGACCTCCTCGACTTCATCAAAAGCTGACCCGGCTCGGTACCGACACACAGCCCGTCAGCACGGAACACAACACGGAACAGAGAAGGAATCACCATGACCGCAACACACACCGGCTACGTGACCGTCGTCTGGGACGCGAAGGCGAAGGCGGGCAGGGAGGATGACCTCAAGGCGTTCATCACCGCCGCCGTCACCCCCTCGCGCAACGACCCCGGCAACATCGACTACGAGTCCCACGAAGTCGAGGGCCGACCCGGCGAGTTCGTCATCTACGAACGCTGGGAGACACGCGCCCACCTCGACGCGCACCTCGCCGCGCCCCGGATGCGGGAACTCGTCCCGCAGATGCTCGAACTGATCGACGGATCCATCGAGGACGGCATCCGCCTGCTGCGTCCGTTCCGCCCCGCCCACTAGAGCAGGGCGCCCGCCGACGTCGGGGTCGACGCCGACGGAGCACACCGCCGCGAAACCAACCCCCTGGGTGCTCCCGGTGACCGCTTTCCGGGAGCACCCGCTCCGACGACACGCACAGGAGAGACACGACGTGACCACCACATTGATCACCGGCGGCAACAGGGGCCTCGGCCACGAGATCGCGCGCCGACTCGTCCAGGCGGGCCAGACGGTCTGGATCGGAGCCCGGGACGCCGGGAACGGACGCAAGGCCGCCGACCGGCTCGGCGCCGGCTTCGTCCAGCTGGACGTGACCGACGACGCGTCGGTCGACGCGGCGGTCGAGACGCTGCGCGCACGGGTCGGCCACCTGGACATTCTCATCAACAACGCCGGCATCCTCGGCGAAGTGACCGCACCCGAGGACATGACGGCCGACCAGATCCGCCACGTCTACGAAACCAACGTCTTCGGCCTGGTGCGCGTCACGCACGCGTTCCTGCCCCTGCTGCGGAAAGCGACCGCCCCGTCCGTCGTCAACGTCACCAGCGGTCTGGGGTCGTTCACGCTGACCCACGACCCGGAGCGGGTCGAGTCGCAGTATCCGCTCGCCGCCTACGGCTCGTCGAAGAGCGCGGTCACCATGCTGACCACGCAGTACGCCAGGACGATCCCCGACGTCCGCTTCAACGCGGTGGACCCCGGCCAGACCGCGACCGAGTTCACCGGCCACATCGGGCACAGCGTCGAGGAGGGCGCGGAGGCGGCGGTGCGTATCGCCACCCTGGGGCCCGACACGCCCACCGGCACGGTCACCGACCGCGCCGGCACACTCCCCTGGTGACGGCGGCAGGCCCGGCCTTCAGGCCGCGCACCTGAGGCGGACCGTGTTGCCCGTTGCTCCGGCATCCGGTCACGACGCCCTGCCCGCCTCGCGCCCCGGGCGCCTACGCGTCGTCGGTGGGGGAGCGCCGGGCGGCGCGGTGGCGCAGGCGCAGCGGCAGCACGTACCAGCAGAGGCCGAACCACAGCATGACCCCGCCGACGAGTACTTCGGCGAGGACACCGGGGACCACGAAACGCAGGATGAGCAGCAGCGTGCAGCCGATGGTCAGCGCGAGCAGGACCATGCCGCACATCATCAGGCGGCAGGCTGCCTCCACCTCGTCCTTCATACGCTGGCCGGACAGGAAACGGTGGATGGAGACGGGTGCCATGAGAGATCCCGTGGCCGACGCGCCCAGGACCACGGTGATGACGCAGATGACGTGGTCCACCGTCCCCAGTTGAACAGCGGGGTGAAGGCCACGCTCAGCAGGAAGCCGAAGAGGATCTGTACACCGGTCTGGGTGACCCGCGTCTCCTGCAGGACCTCGTTCCAGCGGCGGTTGACCCGCTCACGCGGGGACTCCGGCGCCTCGGCATCCGACCCCGGGCCGTGGCCGTCGTGGTGTGCGCAGCGAGCGGTCTCCTCCTCCGCCGGCTCGGCCGACGAGGACGCCACGTACGACGACTTCGTGGCCGGGACGAGGCGTCATTCCAGCGCGCGGCGGACGAGCGCGTCGTAGGCTCCAGGATCGTCGTCCTCGACCACGGGATGGCCTGCGCCGGGATCACCCTCCCAGCGCAGGCCGATGCCCGGGTTGTGGACGTTCGAGCCGTCCGGGAGGAAGAAGTGCGGGCTGCCCTGGACCTCGTCGCGGTGCTCTCGGTAGTCGCGCATCATCGCCCCGCGCGCGCTTCCCGTGTCGAGGGCCTCGGCCAGCGCGTCGGTGTCCACCCGGTCGCAGCCGGAGGCGATGTCGAGGATCTCGTGGTGCAGCGAGATGCAGCGGCTGTCGCGGAAGAACGCGAGGCGCAGCGCCATGTCCAGTTGCTCGGCGGCCGCGTACGACTGGGCCTTCGCGGCGTGCACGGCCTCGTTCGCCGGGGCGACGGTCACCGGCCAGGCCGACGGGTCCTGCTGCCACGGCTTGAAGCCGAGTTCCGGAGCCAGGGGCCCCACGACCGGGATCTCGGCGTCCAGGTAACGCTTCGGAATGGGGAAGCGGTTGACGTCCTCCAACAGGAAAAGACGGTGCTCCACCCGAAGCTGGTCCTGCGCCCGCGCCCGCTCCCGGGCGGCGTACAGCCTCGCCAGCCCCACCGTGGACCACGCGCACGCCACGTCCGTGTAGACGACTAGCGTGCCCGGCGCCACCTCGATCGTCATGACCTCTCCTCCGTTCCGGGGCCGCACCGCTGACCGGCTGCGCCCTGATACGTGTCCCCAGGAGTACCCCTCTGCTCGGGGCCGGCACTGCCGTCCGGATCGCCGGACCGGCCGGCGCGGCGTGTGCAGTGAGACGGCGACCGGCCCGGTACCGACCAGAAACCGCCGACCGCAGAGGCACGTCGAGGTGGCGGGGACTACCGGCCCGGCACAAACCCCACACTGACCGGACCATCCGCTCCCGACCTGACCCGACGGCGGTCGAAAGAGTCTCACCCCTGGCGTGTGGACCCAGCGGAGCAGTTTCGATCCCGGAACGTGTTCCCCTGTTGCGGTCGGGGGAGGTGGTGCTGCGGACGGGTCAGCCCCGGGAATCCGCCGCAACGTGGTGGCTTCCGGCCAGGCCCGCGACCGCCAGGGTGAACCAGCCCGGAGCGCTGACGGCCGCCCCCGCCCGGCAGGCCCGTCCGGGAAGGGCACCGACGGTCAGAAGGGCGTGGACCTTGGCCCTTGATCCTGGATGCACGAGACACTGGATCCTGAGGATTCGAGAACGGACATCTTGTGGTCATGAAGAACTGTCCGCCGCAGTCCAAGGCGGACTCGGTCGCGCCGTACCAGTCGCGGCCCGAGGCGACGATCAGGCAGGTCACTGCCGATCTGGGGAGCAACCCGGAGACTTCGCGGAACTGGGTGAGGGCGGCCGGTGCGAGCCGGCCCGCGGGCGCCGGACGGAGGTGTCGGCGCAGCCACCGACGCCGTTGGAGGCGGAGAACGCCGCTCTGCGCAAGAACGTCCGTGAGCTGGAGGAGGAACTGTGAGACGTGAGAGGGTCTGGGGCGTGAGTGAGACACCGTCGAACACCCTGCAATACCGCTTTGACGGGCCAGAAGAGGCCCCGGTCCTGATCCTCGGTCCCTCACTGGGTACCACATGGCACATGTGGGACCGCCAGATCCCGGAGCTGGCGAAGCAGTGGCGCGTCGTCCGGTTCGACCTGCCGGGCCACGGCGGTGCCCCCGCGCACCCGGCGGGCTCGGTCGCCGAGCTGTCGGCGCGGCTGCTCGCCACCCTCGACGGACTCGGGATCCAGCGCTTCGGCTACGCGGGCTGCTCCCTCGGCGGCGCGATCGGCATCGAGCTCGCGCTGCGCCACCCCGAACGCCTGGCCTCGCTCGCGCTGATCGCCGCCTCGCCGCGCTTCGGCACGGCGGACGAGTTCCGGCAGCGCGGCGTGATCGTACGGACGAACGGCCTCGACCCGATCGCCCGCACCTCGCCCGAGCGATGGTTCACGGGCGGCTTCGCGGCCGCCCAGCCCGCGATCACCGAGTGGGCCGTGCAGATGGTGCGCACCACCGACCCCGGCTGCTACATCGCGGCCTGCGAGGCGCTCGCCGTGTTCGACGTGCGGGCCGAACTCGGCCGGGTCGGCGTGCCGACCCTGGTCCTCGTCGGCTCCGACGACCAGGTCACCGGCCCCGCCGAGGCGCGCACCCTGGTCGCGGGCATCCCGGACGCCCGGCTCGCCGTCGTCCCCGGCGCCTCGCACCTCGTCCCCGTCGAACAGCCCGTCGCGGTCACGGACCTGCTCGTACGGCACTTCTCCTCCGCCTGGCAGCCCGTGCCCGGGTACGACACGGCCACCGGGCACGTCGCCATCCCTCCGGCCGCCGTCCCGCAAGCGGCGGTCGCCGTCCCGCCGCCGGCCGCCGGACCCGTCGCCGCGATCGCCCCCGCCACCGCGCAGCCCGAGGGCGCCGGCCGGTCCGACCCGTACGACACCGGGCTGAAGGTCCGCCGTGAGGTGCTCGGCGACGCGCACGTCGACCGGGCGCTGTCCTCCGCGGACGACTTCTCGGGGGACTTCCAGGAGTTCCTCACCCGGTACGCCTGGGGCGAGGTGTGGAACCGGCCGGGGCTGGACCGGCGCACCCGCAGCTGCGTCACCCTGACCGCACTGGTCGCGGGCGGCCACCTCGAGGAGCTCGCCGCCCACACCCGGGCCGCCCTGCGCAACGGGCTCACCCCGGCGGAGATCAAGGAGGTGCTGCTCCAGGCGGCGGTCTACTGCGGCGTCCCGGCCGCGAACAGCGCCTTCAGGGTGGCCCAGCGGGTCATCCAGGAGGAGACGACCCCGCAGGAGTGAGAGCACCCGGCCCCGCCCGGCCCCGGCCCCGGCCCTCGCCGTCCCGGCGAGGAGGAGCAGGATGGACCGTATGAAGCTCACGAAGAAATCGCACGCCTGCGTACGGCTGGAGAAGGACGGGCGGACGCTCGTCATCGATCCCGGCGGGTTCAGCGAGGCGGACGCCGCCGTGGGGGCGGACGCCGTCCTGGTCACGCACGAGCACCCCGACCACTTCGACGAGGGACGGCTCCGCGCGGCCCTGGAGGCGAACCCGGCCGCCGAGATCTGGACCAACCGGTCCGTCGCGGGGAGGATCTCCGCCGCCTTCCCCGGCCGCGTGCACACGGTCGGCCACGGCGACACCTTCACCGCGGCGGGCTTCGACGTCCAGGTCCACGGCGAGCTGCACGCCGTCATCCACCCGGACATCCCGCGCATCACGAACGTCGGCTACCTGATCGACGGCGGCCGGGTCTTCCACCCGGGCGACGCGCTCACCGTCCCCGACCGCCCCGTCGAGACGCTGATGCTCCCGGTCATGGCCCCCTGGAACAAGATCTCCGAGGTCATCGACTACGTCCGCGAGGTGAAGCCGCAGCGCGCGTACGACATCCACGACGCCCTGCTGACCGACCTCGCCCGGCCGGCGTACGACAACCAGATCGGCGCCCTGGGCGGCGCGGACCACCAGCGGCTGGCCCCGGGGGCGTCGGCCGAGGTCTGACCCCGCCGGCCGACCGCGGCGGAGGGCGTTGTCGTACCCTCCGGGTAGGTTGGGACGCATGCGCATCGCGACCTGGAACGTCAACTCGATCACCGCCCGTCTGCCCAGGCTGCTGGCCTGGCTGGAGAGCAGCGGCACGGACGTGCTGTGCCTCCAGGAGGCCAAGATCGCCGAGGAGAAGTTCCCGTTCGGTGAGCTGCGCGAGCTGGGCTACGAGGCGGCGGTCAACGCGACCGGCCGGTGGAACGGCGTGGCGGTGCTCTCCCGCGTCGGCCTCGAGGACGTGGTCAGGGGGCTGCCCGGCGACCCGGGTTACGAGGGCGCCGAGGAGCCCCGCGCCGTCTCCGCGACCTGCGGCCCGGTCCGCGTCTGGTCGGTGTACGTGCCGAACGGCCGTGAGGTGGGCCACCCCCACTACGCGTACAAGATCCAGTGGTTCGAGGCGCTGCGGGCCGCCGTCGCGGGCGACGCGACGGGCAGCCGCCCGTTCGCGGTGATGGGCGACTACAACGTGGCGCCGACGGACGACGACGTCTTCGACCGGGCGGCCTTCGAGGGCTCCACCCACGTCACCGAGGCGGAGCGCGCCGCCCTCGCCGCCCTGCGCGAGGCGGGCCTGACGGACGTCGTCCCCCGCCCCCTCAAGTACGACCACCCCTACACGTACTGGGACTACCGCCAGCTGGCCTTCCCGAAGAACCGGGGCATGCGCATCGACCTGGTGTACGGCAACGAGCCGTTCGCGAAGGCCGTCACGGACGCCTACGTGGACCGCGAGGAGCGCAAGGGCAAGGGGGCGTCCGACCACGCGCCGGTCGTGGTGGACCTGGACGTGTAGCCGTACAGCCGCTGCCGAGGAGGCGGGCGGCCCCCTCGGCGGCGCTCCTCACCCCCGCAGCATCCGCAGGTCCACCGACTCCGCCAGGGCCGCCAGCCCCGCGTCACCCGGGTGCAGATGGTCCCCGCTGTCGTACGCCGGGAGGATGCGCGACGGGTGAGCGGGATCACGGATCACCGCGTCGAAGTCGAGCACACCGTCGAACGCGGCCGCGCCCCGGCCCCGCAGCCACGCGTTCACCTCCTGGCGCTCGGTGTCGGCGGCCGCCGTGCAGCGCGCCTCGCCCTCGCACGGCACGATCGTCGCCGCCAGCACCCGCAGTCCCCGCGCGTGGCTCCGCGCGGCGATCTCCCGCAGCCCGGCGATCACCTGCTCCGACGTGGCACCCCAGCGGACGTCGTTGACGCCCAGGAAGACGACGGCGGTCCGGGCGGAGGTCTGCGCGAGGACGTCACGGTCCAGGCGGTGCAGGGCGTCGACCCCGCCCGTCTCGGTCGAGACCCCGTCGCCCGGGTAACGGTCGCCGACCACGCGGTTCGCGGAGATGCCGTGGTTGAGCACCCCGTAGCGGGGGACCGCGCGCTGCGCCCGCAGCCGGTCGGCGAGCACGTCGGGCCAGCGCCGGTTCGCGCCCGGCGTGGACTTCTCGCCGTCCGTGATCGAGTCCCCGAGGAGCACGACGGAGCCCGGCCCGCCGCCCACGTCGACCCCGGTCAGGAACGGCCACGAGGTGATCGTCGAGGTGTACGCGGCGGCCGAGCCGTCCCGCGCGTGGTCGCCCGGTCCGCTGACGTACGAGGTCTGCATCGCCAGCCGGTGCGTGGGCGCGGCCGTGACCGTCCCCGGCAGATGGAAGCTCACCAGCAGATCGCTGTCCCGTGGCACGTCGAAGGCCAGCGGATCGCTGTACGCCTGCGCTCCCGCCGGGATCTCGGTGCTCCCGGCGCCCCGGAACGACAGCGGCACCGGGGCGCCCCGCGAGCTCGCGCCCTCGGCGCGCACGGCGACCGTCGCACTCCCGATGCGCACCGGGGCGCCGGCGAAGGTGTTGTCGAGCCGGATCCGCACTCGGGGCCCGCCCGCCGAGGTGTGCACCACGAGCCGCAGCGTGCGGTCCGTCCACGGCCCGACGGACTGGTAGCCGGAGGTGGCGGCCGACCAGGTGCCGGTCCAGCCGTGCGCCGCGGGCCGTACCGCGAGGTCGAAGACGTGCAGGTCACGGTTGCGCGGCAGGGACACCGACGCCACCTCGCGCCCGCGTGCGACCGGCACGGTCACCACGTACAGCCGGGCCTTCTCGACCGCCTGGCCGTCCGGGCCGTTGACGTGCGGCAGCGCGACCGCCTTGGTGGCGAGCGGGCCGGTGCGCCAGTCCGGCGCGGTCAGCCGGTAGACGGAGCGCGTGCCGTCGGCGTACCGGACCGTGCCCCTGCCGCTCGCGGGGGCACCGCCCGTGCCCGCGACGAGGAAGGCCAGGGCGTCGCCCCGGCCGCGTACGCGTACGGACTGCCCGTCGGCGCGGGCGTTGTCCGGCTCGCCCGCCTTCCGGGCGGGCCAGTTCAGCCGGGCGCCCTGCACGGTCAGGTCCCGCCCGGGGGTCCAGCCCGCGGCCGCCAGGTCCTGGGCGGACAGGGAGCCGCCCGAGCCGTCGAAGTCCGCCTCGCCCGGGTGGTCGTCGTCGCTGACGGCCCGGTTGTCGAAGTGCCGCTCCAGCGGCAGCGGCCGGGCCTCCGCCGTCTCGGCCCGCGCGGTCGCCACCGGCGCGGTCGCCGCCAGCAGGCCGAGCACGAGCGCCGTACCCCACACACGTCTGAGCACTTCCGGCCCCTCTCCCACGATCACGCCCATGACCTCTGAGATGACAGGTGCGCCCCGAAACTAAGGAGTCGTCAGAAATCCGTCAACGAGGCGTGCTCGAACCCGGCGCGAATCCCGCGCGAACGCTCCGTCGCCGTCACGACACGCACGGTCCCGCGCGCCTGTGGTGCGGGGGGTGGTCCGGATGACACGCTGGCCGTATGAACATCTCTTTCCTGGGCAACTGGCGCAAGAAGCGCGGTCCCGCCCTCGGTGTCGCGGTGTTCTCCGGGCGGGCCGCCGAGCACGCGGGGCTCGCGGACCTCCTCGCCGAGTGCGAGCTGCTGCGCGCGCAGGCGAACCGGGCGGGCGTCGAACTCGACGACAGCGCCGCCTCGTTGGAGGCGGTGGACCAGCTCGTGCCGCGCTGGCGGGACGACGAGGAACTGCTGTCCTGGCTCGGCAACGACGCGGGGCTCTACCTGGGGACGGTCGTGGTCCGCACGGTCCCCGGCGCCGGCTGGGCGCTCCGGTCCGGCGGCCAGCCGGTCGTACGGCTCGCCTCCGGCCGCGAGATCGACGTGGTCGCCGCCGGACACGAGTGGGCGGTCAGCGGAGTTCCCGAGCTCTCCTGGGTGTACGCCGAGGTGGCGGAGGGGTAGTGGGCGGCGGCCGGCCCGCGCGCCCGGTCGAACACCCCTCCGTCCCGCCGCCGGGACGTCGACTACGATGAGCCGTTCAGCCCTGTGCGGGCCGGGACCCTGGTGAGCGCCCCGGCCGTGCCAGGGCGTCGCTGCCCGGTGGGGTTCCCGGCGGTCCGGAGGCCGTGGGGGAGAGCAGCGGCTCACAGGGCCAGGCCCGCCCGGCGGCAGCCGGAGATCACTGCTCGCGCAGCGGTACCGCCACATAGGAGGGATCGCTCTGCGGCGAGGAGAAGGTCAGCTGCGCGCCGGTCGGGTTGTGCTCGATGTAGAGCGGGTCGACCGTGTCGACGACGAGGGCGAGCCGGTGCCCGGCCGGGACGTCGTAGGCCGTGGAGAACAACTCCAGGTCCACGCCGAACGGCCGGCCCGGCGTCCGCCCGTGGAAGGTGTACGGCGCGCTGGTGACCAGCTTGCCGAGGCCGAGCGGCCCCACGTCGTACAGGTAGGCGACGAGGGTGCCGCTCGACTCGGTGCTCGTGAGCGTGGTGTGCAGCCGGGGCGTGCCGCGCACCTGCTGGACCGTCGCACGGCGCTCCGACTGCCACACGGCGGCGTGACGCCGCGGCAGCAACGGGATCGACGCCGTCGGGGGCAGCTTGACCAGCTGGTCGAGGAGGCTGGAGAGGAAGATGACCCCGCCGTCGGCGCCCGAGTTGACGTTCGCGTCGATCGTCGTGGTGCCGGCCAGGTCGATCTTCCGGCTGGTCGCGCCGACGGACTTCCAGTCCGCGTAACCCTCCCAGGCGCCCGTGGAACGGGACTTCAGCCGGACCGGCTGCTCGCGGCCGACGCCGTTGTCCTCGCCCTTGAGGTGGAAGTCCAGCCAGCGTTCGGTGTCGGTCCACACGTCGTTGGGCAGGCCGAGCAGCCCGGTCGCCTCGGCGGTGGCGTGGTCGCCGGGGCGCAGCGCGAGTCTCTTCGGGCCGGTCAGTTCCTCGTAGAAGTCGGCGTACTGGTTGGGCGGGAAGAGGGAGTCGCCCCAGGCGTTGGCCAGCATGACCGCCGTGCCGTGGGCGTTGATGCGGTCGACGTAGGTGGCGGGGGAGCGCTTCGCGCCCCAGTCGAGCATCTCCTGCTCCTTGGCCAGGTCCGAGGAGAGGAAGCCGTCGAGTATGCCCTGGAGTTCGGCGCTCGGCCGGCCCGTGAGCTGCGCGGAGCCGCCCAGCAGGGCGGCCGCCTGGGAGTGCTGGGTGCGGCCGGAGTAGATCGAGTCGATGAGGTCGGCCCAGCCGCTGAGCGCGGCGACGGCCTTGACACGGCTGTCGTGCGCGGCGGTGAGCAGGCTGATCCCGGCACCGTACGAGACACCCGCCATCCCCACCTTCCCCGCGTCGGCCGGGGTGTTGGCGAGCGCCCAGTCGATCACCTTGGAGGCGTCGGCGATGTCGGGCGGGCCGGCCACCTCGATGAACCCGCCGGACTGCCAGAAGCCGCGCACGTTGTAGCCGACCACGACGTAGCCGTCGGCGGCGAGCCGCCGCGCCTGGGCCAGGTACTCGATCTGGGGCAGGCCCCAGCTCGTCGGCAGCACGACGAGGGGGTAGTCGCGGGAGTTGTCGGCGCCGGGCGGTGTGACGACGTTGGCCTTGAGGACCGTGCCGCCGTCGCCGGTGATGTCGACGAAGCGGACGGCGGAGGCGGCGGGCACGGCGGTCTGGGCGGCCCGGGCGGCCGGGGCCAGGCCGGCGATCGTCCCGGCGACCAGGGCCGCCGAGACGGCACCGACGGCGGACGTGCGCAGGGCGTTGCGGCCGTCGCGGCCGCTGACACCAGGTCCCACGGGTCACTCCTCACTCGTGTCAGTGCAAAGTGACCAGAAGGTAACCGTGGCTCCTTACCGCAGGTAACCCGTCGGTAAGTTACGTGCGGGTAACGATTGTTGAGGTGTGAACGACGCGCGTGGTCAGGAAGGGGATGCCGGTGTCCGGGCCGGCGGGGTCGTCGCGGCCCGGGTCACATCGGCCACCAGTTCGACCACGTCCGGTCCGTACGCCTGCGAGTTGACCACCTTCAGCAGCAGGACGAAGGTGCCGGTGCCGTGCTTGCGGGCGAGCTGTTCGTGGTGGCGGGCGAGGTAGCGGGTCGCGGCCTGGTTGGTGATGGCGCGCTGGCCGCAGAAGAGGAACACCGGCCGCGACCGGCCCGCGGCGATCCGGGCCAGCAGGACGTACTCCGTGACCCCGGCCTCCATGCGGTAGCGCTCGGTGCCTATCGTGAACGCCAGCCGGTCCGGGCCCGCTTCCCGGTCGGTGTTCACCTGGACACCCGGCAGCATGGCGCCCATGTGGGCCTGCATACGGCGGTTCGAGTCCGGTCCGCCCACGCAGAACTCGGTCCGCTCCCCGAAGCCCTGCCGCGCCATGTCCTGGGTGACGACGTCGGCGTGCGCCCCGCAGTCCTTGATGAGGGCGGAGAGCTCCAGCAGTGCGAACACGTCGTAGCGGTGGACCGCAAGGTCGGGGCTGCCGGCGTCGCGGTTGACCACGAGCAGCGACTCGGAGTGGCCGGGCAGCCCGAAGAACGCCTGTCTGCGACGGAGCCTGCGCTTCCACAGGTAGGTGCGGGCCATCCAGCCCAGCGAGGCGCTGATGCCCGCCGCGATCACTCCGAGGGCGATGTTGCGCACGTCGTCAGTCATGGGCGCGCATGCTAGCGGGCGGTGCCGTCCCCCTCGCCCGGTGACCCTGACGGGACCATGGCAAGCGGGTTACGCTGCGCGGACGCACGTCGACTGGAGGTACGGATGCAACGCCCTGTCGCACGCACACTCGCGGTACTGGCCGTCTCGGCCGCCGTGGTCTCGGTCGGTGCGGCCGCGCCGCCGCCGGCCGCCGGGCGCGGCGCGGAGAAGGAACCCGTGGCCGTCGGCCACGGCGGCGCGGTCTCCAGCGTGGACGCGGACGCCTCCGCCGTGGGCATCGAGGTCCTGCGCAAGGGCGGCAACGCCGTCGACGCGGCGGTCGCCACGGCCGCGGCCCTCGGCGTCACCGAGCCCTACTCGGCGGGCATCGGCGGAGGCGGCTACTTCGTCCACTACGACGCGAAGTCCCGTACGGTGCGGACGATCGACGGCCGGGAGACCGCGCCCCGGACCGCCGACGAGAACCTGTTCACGGAGGACGGCAAGGCGATCCCCTTCGCCGAGGCCGTCAGCAGCGGGCTGAGCGTCGGCACCCCCGGCACGCCCGCCACCTGGCAGGCGGCGCTGGACCGATGGGGGAGCCGGAGCCTCGGCACCCTGCTGAAGCCCGCCGAACGGCTCGCCCGGGACGGGTTCACCGTCGACGAGACGTTCCGCTCGCAGACCGCGTCCAACGAGGCCCGCTTCCGGTACTTCCCCGACACGGCCGAGCTGTTCCTGCCGGGCGGCGAGCTGCCGGTGGTCGGCTCCACCTTCAAGAACCCGGACCTGGCCCGTACGTACGCGGAACTGGCGCGCAAGGGCGTCGGCACCCTGTACCGGGGCGGACTGGCCGAGGACATCGTCGACACCGTCAACAAGCCGCCCGTGGACCCGGACTCCGGGTACGAGGCGCGCCCCGGCGACCTGTCGGCGAAGGACCTGGCGACGTACCGCGTCGAGCACCAGGCACCGACGAAGACCTCGTACCGCGGCCTGGACGTCTACTCCATGGCGCCCTCGTCCTCCGGCGGCACGACGGTCGGCCAGGCGCTCAACATGCTGGAGCGCACGGACCTGTCGAAGGCGAGCGAGGCCCAGTACCTGCACCGCTTCATCGAGGCGAGCCGGATCGCCTTCGCCGACCGGGGGCGCTGGGTGGGCGACCCCGCCTTCGAGGACGTGCCCACGAAGGAGCTGCTGTCGCAGCGGTACGCCGACGCGCGGGAGTGCCTGATCAAGGACGACGCCGTGCTCACCAGCCCGGTGGCACCCGGCGACCCGCGGCACCCGGGCCGCTGCTCGACCGGGGGCACGCCCGCCCCGACGACGTACGAGGGCGACAGCACCACCCACCTCACGGTCGCCGACAAGTGGGGCAACGTCGTCTCGTACACCCTCACCATCGAGCAGACCGGCGGCAGCGGCATCACCGTCCCCGGGCGCGGCTTCCTCCTCAACAACGAGCTGACCGACTTCTCCTTCACCCCGGCGAACCCGGCCGTCCACGACCCGAACCTGCCGGGTCCGGGCAAGCGGCCCCGCTCCTCGATGTCGCCGACGATCGTGCTGGACAAGCACGACCGGCCGGTGGTGGCACTCGGCTCGCCGGGCGGCGCGACCATCATCACCACCGTGCTGCAGACGCTGACCGGCTTCCTCGACCGAGGGCTGCCGCTGGTCGACGCGATCGCCGCACCGCGCGCCAGCCAGCGCAACGCGGCCACCACCGAACTCGAACCCGGCCTGTGGAACAGCCCGCTGAAGGGTGAGCTGGAGGCCGTCGGCCACGTCTTCAAGGAGAACCCGGAGATCGGCGCGACGGTCGGCGTCCAGCGCCTGCCGAACGGCAAGTGGCTGGCCGCGGCGGAGACGGTACGGCGCGGGGGTGGCTCCGCGATGGTGGTACGGCCGGAACGGTAGGTGTGACGGCGGTGCCGCCGTCGGCCGGGCGGTGGCACCGTGGAACGGTTCGCCCCTGGGCGGCGCCACCGTGGGGGCCGTCGCCGGTTGGCAGGTGCCCTGCCGGTGCCGCCCGGACCGGAACCGGCCCCGATCCGGCCCGTGACCAGGCTCCGGCCTGTTGGCGGTGCCGGGGGGCGCCCCGCTCAGCGGTGACCCGGCACCGGTGCCGGGCGATCGTAAGCGCCCCGGCGGGTGCCGCCGTGGGGGCCGTCGGCGGGTGGCTGGGGCCGTCTCGGTGCCGGCCGGGCGGGTCTCCGCTCAGCCGTGACCCGGCCCCGGCTGAGCCGCCCCCGCCGGGGGAGTGGTGCGGAACGTCAGGCGGTCGTCCTCGACGTCCGCCTCCACCCGGCTGCCGGGGGCGAGACGGCCGTCCAGGAGCAGCAGCGACAAGGGGTTGTCGACCTCCCGCTGGATGGTGCGGCGCAGCGGGCGGGCGCCGTACTCGGGCTGGTGGCCGCGGCGGGCCAGCCAGTCGACGGCCTGCTCGGTGAGGTCGATGGTGACGTCCTGGGCGTGCAGCCGGCGCCGGGTCCGTTCCAGGAGCAGGTCGGTGATGCGCCGCAGCTGCTCCGCGGTGAGCTGCCGGAAGACCACGATCTCGTCGATGCGGTTGAGGAACTCGGGCCGGAAGTGCTCCCGCAGCGGGCGCAGGGTCCGCTCCCGGCGCGCCTCCTCGTCCGCCTCCTCGCCGCCCGCGGCGAAGCCCAGTCCCGCGCCGCGCCGGGTGACCGACTCGGAGCCGAGGTTGGACGTCATGACGATGACGGTGTGGGTGAAGTCCACGGTGCGGCCCTGGGAGTCGGTGAGCCGGCCGTCGTCGAGGACCTGGAGCAGGATGTTGAACACGTCCGGGTGCGCCTTCTCCACCTCGTCGAGGAGGAGCAGTGAGTACGGGTGGCGGCGCACCGTCTCGGTGAGCTGGCCGGCGTCCTCGTGGCCGACGTATCCGGGTGGCGCGCCGACCAGACGGCTGACGGTGTGCCGCTCCTGGTACTCGCTCATGTCCAGCCGCACCATCCGCTCCTCGCTGCCGAACAGCGCCTCCGCCAGCGCCCGGGCCAGCTCGGTCTTGCCGACCCCGGTCGGGCCGAGGAACAGGAAGCTGCCGATCGGCCGGTCGGGGCTCGCCAGGCCGGCCCGCGAGCGCAGCACCGCGTCGGCCACCGCGGCCACCGCCTCCTCCTGCCCGACGACCCGCTGGTGCAGATGCTCCCTGAGACCGAGCAGCCGCTGCTTCTCCTCCTGGGTGAGACTGCTGACCGGGATGCCGGTCTGCCGGGACACCACCTCGGCGATGTCCTCGGCGGTGACCTCCAGGTGCTGCCCGTCGTCCGCCCGCTCGTCGCGTCCGGAGGAGATCCGCTGCTGCAGTGTGCCGATGCGGTCACGGAGCCGGCCGGCCTCCTCGTACCGCTCGCCCTCGACCGCCAGGTCCTTGTCCCGGGTGAGCTGCTCGATCTCGCGCTCCATGGCCCGTACGTCCGAGCCCTTGGTGCGGGAGCGCAGCCGCACCCGGGCGCCCGCCTGGTCCACCAGGTCGATGGCCTTGTCCGGCAGCTGCCGGTCGGTGAGGTGGCGGTCGGAGAGGTCGACGGCGGCCACCAGCGCCTCGTCGGTGTAGCGGACCTGGTGGTGGGCCTCGTAGCGGTCGCGCAGCCCGCGCAGGATCTCCAGCGCGTCCGAGGTGGACGGCTCGGGCACCAGGATCGGCTGGAAGCGGCGGGCCAGCGCCGCGTCCTTCTCGATCCTGCGGTACTCCACCAGCGTCGTGGCGCCCACGATGTGCAGCTCGCCCCGTGCCAGCGCGGGCTTGAGGATGTTGCCCGCGTCCATCCCGCTGGTCTCGCCCGCCCCCGCGCCGACGACGGTGTGCATCTCGTCGATGAACACGATCAGCTCGCCGGAGTGCGCCCGGACCTCGTCGACGATCTTCGTCAGCCGTTCCTCGAAGTCGCCCCGGAAGCGGGTGCCGGAGACCACGCCGGCCAGGTCCAGCGCGACGACCCGGCGGCCGGCGAGGACGTCGGGCACGTCGTCGTCCGCGATCCGCTGGGCGAGGCCCTCCACGATCGCGGTCTTGCCGACGCCCGCCTCGCCGACCAGCACCGGGTTGTTCTTGCCGCGCCGGGACAGCACCTCGACGGTCTGCTCGATCTCCTCCTCGCGCCCGATGACCGGGTCGATACGGCCCTGCCGCGCCAGCTCGGTCAGATCGCGGCCGTACTTGTCCAGGGTCGGGGTGGAGGATTTCCGGCGCCGCTCGGAGCGGGGCCGCTCCTCGTCCGACGCCGACGGCTCCGGTGTCTCGGGCGGCAGCTTGGCGGGCGAGAACCGGGCGGCGTTCAGGATCGCCCCGGCGGCCGAGTCCGGGTTCGCGACCAGCGCGGTCAGCACGTGCTCGGGGCCGATGTGGCCGGAGCCGCCGGCCCGGGCGAGCTCGTGGGCGTCCAGCAGGGCCCGCTTGGCGGCCGGGGTCAGGGCGAGCGACGCGGGCGACGGCGCCCCGCCCTCCTGCGCGGGGTGGCCGGCCGGCCCGGCCCGCCCGTCTATCTGGCCGGCCAGGGAGTCGGGGTCCGCCCCGGCGCGGGCCAGCAGGCTCCGCGTGGGTTCGGAGCCCACCGCGGCCCGCAGCAGGTGCTGGGTGTCCAGGTCGGTGCTTCCGTGCTCGGCCGCGTACGTCGCCGCGTCCGCCACCAGCTGCCGCGCCTCCCGGCTCATCAGCCGTCCGATGTCGACGCGCTGGGGGCGCTGCCCGGCGAAGAAACGGGCGAGAAACGCCGAGAGCTCCGAGAAGGGATCCGAGTTGTAGCCCTGTGGACCGGTGTACCCGCTCGTCATGGCCTTCCGTTCCAGGTCGCCCGGGCCCGGGGCGGGGCCGGGGGCACCCTTGCCGATCGACGTGCTCGTTCCGCTCGCGGGTGCCCTGTCGTCACCCTGGTTACACCTGTCAGGACCCGCGCCCGGCTCGGATGCGGGTCCTCCGTCGCCACGGCGCCGTACGGACGCGCGGGCGGCACGAGGGCCGCCGTTCACGCGCGGGGCCGGCTGTACGGTGCGGCGGGGACAGTCGGGGCCGCCGTGCCCGTTGGACCCGCCGTGCCCGTCGGAGCCGCCGGACGCGTCTGGGGTCGCCGGGGCAGTCGGGGCCGTCGGGGCCGTCGGGGCCGTCGGACCCGCCGGCGTCGCCGGACCCGCCGGATCGGCCGGTTCGCCGGACGCGTCCGGAGCCGCCGGGACCGCCGGGGTCGCCGGGCCGTCGAATCCGCCGGTTCGCCGGACGCGTCCGGGGCCGTCGAATCCGCCGGGACCGCCGGGACCGCCGGGGCCGCCGGAGCTGCCGGACTCGCCGTGCCCGTCGGACCCACCGTGCCCGTCGGAGCCGTCGAAGCCGCCAGGACCGTCGGGGCCGTCGGACCCGCCGGAGTCGCCGGACCCGCCGGATCGCCGGACGCGTCCGGAGCCGTCGAGGCCGTCGAGGCCGTCGAGGCCGCCGGGGCCGCCGGGGCCGCCGTGCCCGCCGTGCCCGTCGGAGCCGCCAGGACCGCCGGGACCGCCAGGCCGTCGAATCCGCCGGATCGTCGGACGCGTCCGGGCCGCCGGGGCCGCCGGACCCGCCGGGCCGTCGAATCCGCCGGTTCGCCGGACGCGTCCGGACCCGCCGGGACCGCCGGTTCGCCGGACCCGCTGGAGCGCCGCCCCAGGTCCGCGGAACGCCGAGCCGGCCGTGTGCGATGCCGCCGAGGCGGTCGCCGGTCGCGGCCGGCCCCTCGCCGTTCCGGGGCGGTGGCGGCGGGGTGGTATTAGAATGGGTGGCATGGTGCGCACCCCTCTGACCCCCGAAGAGCACGAACGTGGCGAGCGGCTGGGGAGGACGCTGCGCGAAGCCCGTGGCGGCAGGAGCATGGCGGAGGTCGCCGCGGCCGCCGGGATCTCCGCGGAGACCCTGCGCAAGATCGAGACGGGCCGCGCCCCGACGCCGGCCTTCTTCACGGTGGCGGCCCTCGCCCGGGTGCTCGGGCTGTCGATGGACGAGCTCGCCGGACGGTGCGCCCTCGCCCCCGCCTGATCTCGTGCCCTCCGACCTCGCGTCGCACCGCTCCGAAAACTCGCTGTAGCCGCCCCGTAACACGGCTGGTGTTCCCTACCGGGTCGAAGTGTTCCGATCCGGCGGGAGTCGTGCGATGGCGGTCGATCAACTCGCGGTCGGCGTACGGGAGTTCGCGGGCTACCTGAACGGTCTGGTCGCCCGGCTCGACCCGGGCGGCGGCTGGTACGCGGTGTTCCGGCACCGGGACCCCGAGGGCATGCGTGCCTGCCTCGACGGCTGGGAGGTTCCTCCCTGGGACGTCGTGGAGGCGCTCCTCCACGACCTGGCCGGCGCGTACGGACCCGCCGCCGCGGCCCGGGAGACCGAGCGCGCCCGTTCCCTGCACAGAGCCTCGGTCGCCGCCCACGACCTCCGCCCCGGCGCCCGCGCCTCCCTCGGCGGCCACCTCGACGCCATGCTCCACGAGCAGCGCCGGGCCGCCGGGCGTACGGCCGAACTGGGGCGCCTGCTGGAGTCGGCCGCCACCCGGGAGGAGGCCGAGGTCCTTCGCGTGAAGCTGGCCTGGGCCCAGGACGACCACGCACGCGCCACGGCGCGCTGTGCCGAGCTGCGCGCGCGCCTGGAAGACCTCGACCGCCGCGCGGCCCCCGAGGGGCGCTCCGGGGGTGGTGACGTCGCCCCCACGCCGGTGCCCGCGCCCGCGCCCGCACCTTCCGCAAGCAACCGCCCCGAGCCCGAGCCCAGGCCCAGGCGGCGACCCCGCGGCAGCGCGCGCTTCGCCGGGATGATGAACGTCTTGGACGCCACAGCCGCCACAGCCGCCGCCGAGGAGGCGGAGGCGGCCCCGGCGGCCGCCGCCCCCGCCGTGACCCCGCCCGGGGCCCGTGCCCCTCGCGGCGCCCGGTTCGCGGGCGCCACCCAGGAGCCGGTGCGGCCCGCCCGTCCGCCGGAGCCCCGGCAGCCGTCGCCCCTGGACGACGAGGCGCGTCACGAGATCGACGGGACCGTCGGGACCCTGCTCGCCCTGCGCCGTGGGGGCCGCGGCGGCGAGGCGCACGCGCTGCTCGCCGAGCTCGCGCACTGGCCCGCCGCCCGCTTCCCGCCGCTCGCCGCCGCGCTGCACCGCGCGGGCCTCGGGGCCGACTGGGCGACCCTGCTGTGGGAGGCGGCGTCGCTGCCCGCCGGCCGGCTGGCCGCCGTCGCGGACGCCCTGGCCGGGGCGGGCCGTGGCGCGGACGGGGAGCGGCTGCTGCGGCAGGGGGTCGCCCGCCCGGCCGGGGAGATCGGGGACGCCGTGCTCGGGCTCGCCGACGAGGGGCGCGGGAGGGAGGCGCGTGCGCTGCTGGACGCGTACGTACGTGCCCGGCCGCCCGAGGAGACGGCGCGCAGCGCGGCGGCCGATCCCCGGCGCCTCGTACCCCTGCTCCTGGAAGCGGCAAGCGAGGTGTCGGAGCCGTACCGCCGTCACCTCGTGCACGCCCTCCGGGTCACCGGCCTCACGGCGTGACGCGCGCGGTCACCCGGAGGGGTGCGAAACGTGATCGACTCCGAAGGTTGACGGCGCCGGTCTTGCCCCGCCCGTCGGCGAGGCTTACGTTCGAGCCTCTACCGCCTGTGTCTACGGGCGTAGAGGCTCTCTGACGCCTCGTCGAAGGAGCAGCTCAATGGCCGACGTCGTACGCGCCGCCCTGGTCCAGGCGACCTGGACCGGCGACACGGAGTCCATGATCGCCAAACATGAGAAGCACGCCCGCGAGGCCGCCCGGCAGGGCGCCCGGGTCATCGGCTTCCAAGAGGTGTTCAACGCCCCCTACTTCTGCCAGGTCCAGGAGCCCGAGCACCACCGCTGGGCCGAACCCGTGCCGGACGGCCCGACCGTCAGCCGCATGCGGGACCTGGCGCGCGAGACCGGCATGGTGATCGTCGTGCCGGTCTTCGAGGTGGAGGGCGACGGTTTCTACTACAACACCGCGGCCGTGATCGACGCGGACGGCACCTACCTCGGCAAGTACCGCAAGCACCACATCCCGCAGGTGAAGGGCTTCTGGGAGAAGTACTACTTCAAGCCGGGGAACCTCGGCTGGCCCGTCTTCGACACCGCCGTCGGCAAGGTCGGCGTCTACATCTGCTACGACCGCCACTTCCCGGAGGGCTGGCGGCAGCTCGGCCTGAACGGCGCCCAGCTGGTCTACAACCCGTCCGCCACCTCCCGCGGTCTCTCCGCCCACCTGTGGCGGCTGGAGCAGCCCGCGGCCGCCGTCGCGAACCTGTACTACGTGGCGGCGATCAACCGCGTGGGCCGGGAGGAGTACGGGGACAACGACTTCTACGGCACCAGCTACTTCGTCGACCCGCGCGGACAGTTCGTGGGCGACGTCGCGAGCGACAAGGACGAGGAGCTCCTCGTCCGGGACCTCGACCTCGGCCTCGTCACGGAGACCCGGCAGCAGTGGGCGTTCTACCGCGACCGACGGCCCGACGCGTACGAAGGGCTGGTGCGGCCGTGACCGACGCCACGACGCCCGGGAACGCGACCGGCGGTCTGCTGGGCCGCCACCGGGCCGTCCTCCCCGACTGGCTCGCGCTCTACTACACCGACCCCGTCGAGATCACCCACGGCGAGGGCCGCCACGTCTGGGACGCCGCGGGCAACCGCTACCTCGACTTCTTCGGCGGCATCCTCACCACGATGACCGCGCACGCGCTGCCGGAGGTCACCAAGGCGGTCGCCGAGCAGGCCGGGCGCATCGTCCACTCGTCCACGCTCTACCTCAACCGGCCGATGGTCGAACTCGCCGAGCGCGTCGCCCAGTTGTCCGGCATCCCGGACGCCCGGGTCTTCTTCACCACCTCCGGCACCGAGGCCAACGACACCGCGCTGCTGCTGGCGACGACGTACCGCCGCAGCAACCAGATCCTGGCGATGCGCAACAGCTACCACGGCCGTTCCTTCAGCGCGGTCGGCGTCACCGGCAACAGGGGCTGGTCGCCCACCAGTCTGTCGCCCCTGCAGACGCTGTACGTCCACGGCGGCGTCCGCACCCGCGGCCCGTACGCGCACCTGGGCGACGCCGACTTCGTCGCGGCCTGTGTCGAGGACCTGAAGGACCTCCTCGGCCACACCCGCCCGCCGGCCGCGCTGATCGCCGAGCCGATCCAGGGCGTCGGCGGCTTCACCTCACCGCCGGACGGCCTGTACGCGGCCTTCCGCGAAGTCCTGGCGGAGCGCGGCGTCCTCTGGATCTCCGACGAGGTGCAGACCGGCTGGGGCCGCACCGGCGACCACTTCTGGGGCTGGCAGGCGCACGGGCGCAGCGGCCCCCCGGACATGCTCACCTTCGCCAAGGGCATCGGCAACGGCATGTCCGTCGGCGGTGTCGTCGCCCGAGCCGAGATCATGAACTGCCTGGACAGCAACTCGATCTCGACCTTCGGCGGTACCCAGATCACCATGGCCGCGGGCCTCGCCAACCTCACCTACCTGCTGGAGCACGACCTGCAGGGCAACGCCCGGCGCGTCGGCGGGCTGCTCATCGAACGGCTGCGGGCCGTCGCCGCGCGGGTCCCCGCCGTACGGGAGGTACGCGGCCGGGGCCTGATGATCGGCATCGAACTGGCCCGGCCCGGCACGGACGAGGCCGACCCGGACGCGGCGGCCGCCGTGCTCGAGGCGGCCCGCGCGGGCGGTCTGCTGATCGGCAAGGGCGGCGGCCACGACACCAGCGCCCTGCGGATCGCCCCGCCCCTCACGCTCACCGTCGCGGAGGCGGAGGAGGGCGCGGACATCCTGGAGGACGCCCTCCACAGCGTGTAGCCGCGGCCCGGCCGTCGCGTCCGGTACGCGACGGCCGGGCCGGCACCCCGCGAGCGCGGAACCGAAGAGGGAGCAGCAGCATGAGCCGTACCGTGATCCGCGGTGGTCTCGTCATCACCGCGTCCGACGAACTGCACGCCGACGTCCTGATCGAGGACGGCCGCATCGCCGCCCTCGCCGCGAGCGGCACCCCCGTCGCCGCGGCCTGGACGGCGGACCGCACCATCGACGCCACCGGCAGGTACGTGATCCCGGGCGGCGTCGACGCGCACACGCACATGGAGATGCCGTTCGGCGGGACCCTCGCGTCGGACACCTTCGAGACCGGCACCCGGGCCGCCGCCTGGGGCGGCACCACCACGATCGTCGACTTCGCGGTGCAGGGCGTCGGCCGCTCGCTCCGCGAGGGACTGGACACCTGGAACGCCAAGGCGGACGGCAGGTGCGCGATCGACTACGGCTTCCACATGATCGTCTCCGATGTGAACCAGGAGACGCTGAAGGAGATGGACCTCCTGGTGGAGGAGGGGGTCACGTCGTTCAAGCAGTTCATGGCGTATCCGGGGGTCTTCTACTCCGACGACGGGCAGATCCTGCGCGCCATGCAGCGCTCCGCCGACAACGGCGGCCTGATCATGATGCACGCGGAGAACGGCATCGCCATCGACGTCCTCGTGGAACAGGCGCTGGCCCGCGGCGAGACCGCTCCCCGCTTCCACGGCGAGGTCCGCAAGGCCCTGCTGGAGGCCGAGGCCACCCACCGCGCCGTCCGGCTCGCGCAGGTCGCGGGCGCCCCGCTGTACGTCGTGCACGTGTCGGCGGCGGAGGCGGTGGCGGAACTGGCCCGCGCGCGTGACGAGGGCCTGCCCGTCTTCGGCGAGACCTGCCCGCAGTACCTCTTCCTCTCCACGGACAACCTGGCGGAGCCGGACTTCGAGGGCGCCAAGTACGTCTGCTCCACCCCGCTGCGCCCGCGCGAGCACCAGGCGGCGCTGTGGAAAGCCCTGCACACCAACGACCTCCAGGTGGTCTCCACCGACCACTGCCCCTTCTGCTTCACCGGCCAGAAGGACCTGGGCCGCGGCGACTTCTCGAAGATTCCCAACGGTCTGCCGGGCGTCGAGAACCGCATGGACCTGCTGCACCAGGCCGTCGTCGACGGACACCTCTCGCGCCGCCGCTGGATCGAGATCGCCTGCGCGACCCCGGCCCGCATGTTCGGCCTGTACCCGAAGAAGGGCACCATCGCGCCGGGCACGGACGCCGACGTCGTGATCTACGACCCGCACGCCGAGCAGGTCCTGTCCGCCGCCACCCACCACATGAACGTCGACTACTCGGCGTACGAGGGCAGGCGGGTCACCGGCCGCGTCGAGACCGTCCTCTCGCGCGGCGAGTTCGTCGTCACGGACCGGGAGTTCACCGGGCGCGCCGGGCACGGCGTCTATACCCCCCGCTCCACCTGCCAGTACCTCGACTAGGAGGCGTGCCCATGGACTTCGGACTGGTGCTGCAGACCGACCCGCCGGCCTCGCGGGTCGTCGCCCTGATGCAGCGCGCCGAACGCAACGGCTTCACCCACGGCTGGACCTTCGACTCCGCCGTGCTGTGGCAGGAACCCTTCGTCATCCACAGCCAGATCCTGGCCAACACGCGGCGGCTGACGGTCGGCCCGATGGTCACCAACCCGGGCACCCGTGCCTGGGAGGTCACCGCCTCCACGTTCGCCACGCTCAACGACATGTTCGGCAACCGCACCGTCTGCGGGATCGGCCGCGGCGACTCGGCGATGCGCGTCGCCGGGCGCAAACCGAACACCCTGGCCCGCCTGAGCGAGGCCACGAAGGTGATCCGGGCGCTCGCCCGCGGCGAGGAGGCCGACCTCGGCGGCGGGACGGCCGTCCGCCTCCCGTGGGTGAAGTCCGGCGCCGAACTCCCGGTGTGGATGGCCGCGTACGGGCCCAGGGCGCTGAAACTGACCGGCGAGGAGGCCGACGGGTTCATCCTCCAGCTCGCCGACCTCTACCTGACCGAGTACATGGTCAAGGCCGTCAAGGACGCCGCCGTCGCCGCCGGACGCGACCCGTCGGAGGTGACCGTCTGCGTGGCCGCGCCGGCGTACGTCACCGAGGACGACTCGCCGGAGGCGCTCGCCCACGCGCGCGAGCAGTGCCGCTGGTTCGGCGGCATGGTCGGCAACCACGTCGCCGACCTGGTCGCCCGCTACGGTGCGGACTCCGCCGCCGTGCCGAAGGAGCTCACCGACTACATCGAGGCCCGGGAGGGCTACGACTACGCGCACCACGGGCGCAGCGGCAACCCGGACACCCGGTTCGTGCCGGACGAGATCGTCGACCGGTTCTGCGTCATCGGGCCGGTCGCGGCGCACATCGAGAAACTGACCGCGCTGCGCGAGCTGGGCGTGGACCAGTTCGCGGTGTACGACATGCACGACGCGCAGGAGGCCGTGATCGACCTGTACGGATCGCAGGTGATGCCCGTGGTCAACGGCTGACCCCGTATCCACCTCCTCAACGGCTGATCCCCCGCACCCGTGTCGACGCCACCCGCACGGCCTTTCCCGACGACCCACCGCATCGATTGGCCTGCCCATGACCGACACAGTCCCCCAGGGGCCGCCGACCCCCCAGACGACCGGCGCCGACGGCCGGGTGGAACTCGCCCCAGAGGCCTTCCCCGCCGACAGCCCCTTCGCCAACGAGGATCTGCGCCCCGTTCCCCTCGCCGAGCGCAAGTGGACCACGTACAACTTCGCGGCCCTGTGGATATCCATGGCCCACTGCATCCCCAGCTGGACCCTGGCCTCCGGCCTGGTCGCGATCGGCATGGACTGGAAGCAGGCGGTCTTCACCATCGCCCTGGCCAACGTCATCGTGCTGCTGCCGATGCTGGCCACCGGGCACGCGGGACCCAAGTACGGCATCCCCTTCCCCGTACTCGCCCGCGCCTCCTTCGGCCTGCGCGGCGCCAACGTCCCGGCGCTCCTTCGCGCGGCCGTGGCGTGCGGCTGGTTCGGCATCCAGACCTGGATCGGCGGCAGCGGCATCTTCGCCCTCGGCTCCAAAATCACCGGTGGCGAGTGGGAGAACGCCGGGCGGGTCGGGGGCCAGCCGTGGCCGCTGTGGCTGTGCTTCCTGCTCTTCTGGGCCGTGCAGATCGCGATCATCTGGCGCGGCATGAACTTCCTGCGGCACTTCGAGAACTGGGCCGCTCCCTTCGTGCTCGTGGGCGCCTTCGCGCTGCTGATCTGGATCGCGGTCCAGGCGGACGGCTTCGGCACACTGCTGTCGCAGCCCTCGGAGCTCGGCTGGGGCGCCGACTTCTGGCCGGTCTTCTTCCCGTCCCTCATGGGCATGATCGGCTTCTGGGCGACCCTGTCGCTGAACATCCCCGACTTCACCCGCTTCGGCGCCGGCCAGCGGGCGCAGGTATACGGACAATCGCTCGGCCTGCCCACCACCATGACGCTGTTCGCGCTCCTCGCCGTGCTGGTCACCTCGGGCTCCGAGGCGGTGTACGGCGAGGCGATATGGGACCCGGTGGAACTGTCCGCCCGGGCCGACAACGTCTTCGGCCTGCTGTTCGCGCTGGTGACCGTGCTGATGGCGACGGTCTCCACCAACATCGCGGCGAACGTCGTCTCACCCGCGTACGACCTCGCCAACCTGGCCCCAAAGCTCATCACCTTCCGCACCGGCGCGCTGATCACCGGGGTCATCGGCATCCTGATCTCCCCGTGGAAGCTGATCTCCACCCCCGAGTTCTACATATTCACCTGGCTGGGAGTGGTCGGCGGACTGCTCGGCACGGTCGCGGGCATCCTCATCGCCGACTACTGGATCGTCCGCCGCACGGTGCTCCACCTCGCGGACCTCTACACGCCGGGCGGCCGCTACTGGTACGCGGCCGGCTGGAACTGGCGGGCGGTGGTGTCGTTCCTGGTGGGCGGGGTGCTCGCGGTCGGCGGCTCGTACTCGACAGTGAACGCCGAGGAGGTGAGGTCGGGGCCCTTCCCGGCCGACGGGCTGATCCCGTTCCTCAAGCCGCTCGCCGACTACGGGTGGGCTGTGGGGCTGGGCGCGTCGCTTGTTCTGTACGTGGTGCTCATGGCGGGGCACGAGCGAACCTGAGCAGCGCCTGGCGGACCGGAGGTTGCCCCGCCAGGCTTCCCAGGGCGCTGCCAGGCGATTGCCCACCTTGATCGCACTCGCACTAACGTCATACGCGTATTACGATGCCGTCATGGCAAAGGCCCGGATCAGCATCAGCTTGGAGCAGGAACAATCCGAACGCATCAGGCAACATGCAGAACGAGCAGGAATGGATGTCTCGGCATATCTGGTGCATGCAGCGACGCGCCAGATGGCTGAGAGCGATGCCATAGAGGAACAGTTCGCCGAGGTGGACGCACTCATCGCCCGCGCGGAGCGGGCAGCGGACGGGCTGCCCGCCGAACCCGCTCCGGAGCCGACCGCGGCGCTGACGGAGCAGGAACGCCGCGAGGTCGAGGAGGCCCTGTCTCTCGTCCAGGGCCGGGACCGGCAAGGCCGTCGTCCGGGATACGCCGCGTGAGTGCACGGGTGCCGGTCTACGACACCGGCATGCTCATCGCCCTCGCCGACCGCAAGGCGAAGGCAGTGGCTCTTCATGAGGGACTGCGCACGGTCCCGCACCGGGCGCTGGTGCTCGGACCGGTCCTCGCCCAGGTGTGGCGCCCCCAGCCGGCGCTGGTGCACGCCCTGTCCGGCGTTCTGAAGGACTGCACGGTTCCGCAGGCACGTACGTCTGAGCCGCCCATGCGTGAGACGAAGGCGGGCCGTCCGGAGTGTCTGGCCTGTGCGACGGGTCCGGACCTCGCGGACTGGCGGCGCATCGGCACCGCTCTCGGGCAGGCCGCCCTGCCGGCGAAGAAGCGGCCGGACGCGGTGGACGCCTGGGTGACACTGGCGGCGGCCCGGCACGGCAGCGCGGTGATCTTCACCACCGATCCGGGAGACATCCATGCCTACCTGGGGGTCCTCGCGCCGACGGACGTGCACGTGGTCGCCGTCTGACGATCAACTGTCACGCGG
The DNA here is from genome assembly GCF_014648075.1 of Streptomyces ruber. Classification (GTDB taxonomy): domain Bacteria; phylum Actinomycetota; class Actinomycetes; order Streptomycetales; family Streptomycetaceae; genus Streptomyces; species Streptomyces ruber. Next base: position 669,079 of record NZ_BMQK01000002.1, read on the forward strand.
GTTCGTCTGGCGTGCACGTTCGGGCCGAGGGTTCGCAGGCGCACTCGGCCCAGACCGTCTTGCCGCAGGGCGGGTACGGCTCGACGCCCCAGCGGCCGGCGAGGGCGGTGACCAGGGCAAGGCCGCGGCCGGACTCGGCATCCACAGGTGTCCCGCATTCGGCGGACGCCGACGGTAGGTGCTCGCCCCGGGCGTCGGTGACGGCGATACGAAGCAGGCCAGCCGTGGTGTTGAGGGTGAGGACGAGCCGAAAGTCGCGGCTCTTGACACGACCGTGCAGGGCGGCGTTGGCGGCGAGCTCGGCCACGATCTGCTCGGCGCGCTCGGTGACGTCGAGTGACACCGGCCACGCGCGGAGCTGCTGGACGGCGAGGAGACGGGCGAGCCGGGCTCCCTGACGGGTGGACGGCAGAAGCTGGGTGAACGTGTGTCTGGGAGCCGTGAGTTGGGGTGCGGTTGCGTGCATGAGACCACGGTGACGGGTGTGCGTGGGCGCGCTCCAGAGATGCGGGCCGTACGCTGTGTCAGCGTACGAGCGCATTCCGTAGGCGGTACGACGTCTCATGCGTCACGCTGGATGTCGTCGGGTGAGGGACGGCGAACAGCGCGGGTACGGGACCGGAGGTGGCCGCGGATGACCGACGGCGATGTGGTGGATGACGAGGACATGCCGGGCAGCCAGGCGGACCGGGAACCCGATCCCTCGGACAGCTTGCGGACGTTCGGGGCGGTCATGCAGGTATTGCGCGAGCACGCCGGGTACAGCAGAACCGAGTTCGCGAACCTGGTGAGCTTCTCCAAGCACACGGTGGAGTCGGTGGAACTGGGGCGGCGGATGCTGTTCGAGCGACCGACAGCGCCGTTCAGTTTCATCGTCGAAGAGCACGTCTTCCGGCGCCGGTTCGGGGACCCGGACCAGATGCGGGAGATGTTGGACCATGTGCTGGAGCTGAGCGCATCGCGGAACGTGACGCTTCAGGACGTGCCGTTGGAGGCTGGGTTGCATGCCTGCCTGGATGGGCCGGTGCAGTTGCTCGAGACTCCGAGAGGGCAACGGCTCGCGTACTCCGAGGGGCAGCGAAATGGTCGTCTGACCTCCGACGTGAAAGAGGTGAGCCTGCTCTGTCAGCGCTATGACACACTGCGCTCGCAGGCCCTGAACGCCAATGACTCGCGGGGTCTGCTTGAGCGACTCCGAGGAGAGCTATGAGCGCGAGGCCGGAACTGGCGTGGTTCAAGTCCAGCTACAGCGGCAGCTAGGGTGACAGCTGCGTGGAGGTCGCCATCACCGAACAGGCCGTGTGCGTACGGGACTCCAAGGATGTGTCGCGTCCTCACTTTGCTGTCGGTCGCGAGGAGTGAACGCAGTTCTTGGGGTTCTTGGCAGGAGGCATGAAAGGCGCGGGCGCCGAGCGATGTGCTGCGGGAGCGATGCTGGCCGATCCCGCAGCACGCCGTGATCTCAGGTGTCCCGTTCCATCACCGCGGTTGCCGCCTCGATGCCGTTGACGACTTCGTACTCGAGATCGTCTATCCCGACGCCCCGCGTTACCGCCGCGAAGTGCCTGCGAGCTGAAGCAATCTTTCCTTGTTCCTTGGGACGCAGGAGTTCCAACTCGTTGACGTCCTTGGTCTCGAAAACGATGTAGCGGCTGCCGTCGGTCCGTTCCACGGTCAGGGCCCAGTCGGGGTTGTAGTTCCCCAGAGGGGTCGGGATTTGGAACGATGGCGGAAGCTTGACGAAAGTCTTGACCTCGGGACGCTGTAGGAGTGCGAGCGCGAATTCCTTCTCCGGAGCCGAGTCGATGATCAGGTAGCGGTACACGGACTTGTCCTCGAACGAGACGGCGTTGCCGTCCGCGTCCGTGATGATGTTTCCTCCGGGGCCGGTGTAGCCGGCGAGGTCAGCCTCGTGGAACAGGCTTATCGGGTAGCGGCGGTCCGCTTCTGGGCGGGAGGCATCCACCAACTCGTAGCGCACTCCTTCGACAAGGAACTGCTCCTTGGTGATGTTGAGTAGGCGGCCTACCTGGTCGATGTACGCCTGCGGATTGTTCCGGAACTGTGCGAGGGTGCCCGACTCAGTGAGGACATGGGCGAGCGTGGCACGGGTCAACTGCGTGCGGTCCGCGAGGACGGACAGGATGTCGGGCAGGTCTTCACTGTCCGCGTAGGTGACGTCCGTGCGGCGCGCGGCCGCCGCTTCGGCCGTCAGACCGCTCTGGTCTATGCGCCGCACTCGGTGCGTGAGCCATTCGCCGCGGCGCTTGGGCACGGGGAGCATGGTGCGCAGCGCATTGACCATCGCGGCGCGCAGGTCGGACTCGTCGACCTCGACCCGGTACTCCGTGCGGTGCCGGATGCGGTTCCACAGCTCCAGGAACTCGGGGCTCTCCAGCCGTTCCTGGACGACCGGCACCGCGATGCGTTCGCCGGCCTTCTTGACGTCGATCGGCTTGGACAGGCGTTTGATGTACCCGAGTACCGCTTTGGTCGCGGCCTCCGAATCCATGACGTTACCGACGATCTTCGTGAGTTTCGCGTCGCCTGTCTGCACGGCCTCGCGCAGGCTGTCTTGTACCCTCCCCTTCGCGTCGACGTACCCTTCGAAGAACAGGGCCTGGTACAGCTGTTCCGCGGCGGCCGCGCCCACGGGGACGACGTTCCCGTCCTCCGCTCTGAAGGTTAGCCGTGCGAAGCCGTCCACTGTGACGACGCCGAACCGGATACCCAGGTCGTCGGCCATCTCGCGCTGGAGGCGCTCGGCGAACTCCTCATAGGACTCGTTCGCGATCACGGTGAGGCGGTTGGTGTCGAATCCGTGCACGCGGTTGCCAGACCCGTCCACGCAGAGGCGCAGGCCCCGGCCGATGGACTGGCGCCTCCACCGCTCGGTGCCCATGTTCCTCAGGACGCAGATCTGGAAAACGTTGGGGTTGTCCCAACCCTCCTGCAGCGCGGAGTGGCTGAAGATGAACCGAATGGGGGTGCCGGGCGTGGTCAGGCCGACCTTGTCCCGCATGATCTGCTCGTACGCCAGACTGGCCTGCTGGCGCCCCTTGTCGGTGGTCTCCTTGGTGTCCACCAGGACTTCGCTACCGCCCTTGCGACGGTCCACAGAGAAGTACCCCTGGTGGGCCTCTTTCGCGACCTCGTCGGCGGGAGAGTCGCCCAGCAGGGTGTTGAACTCCGGCTCGGAGGCGATGCGCGTGTACTCCTCCTCGAAGATCCGCGCATACTCGCCCGGAAGGGCCTCCCCGCCGGAGCCGTACTCACGGTACTTGGCCACGGAGTCGACGAAGATCAGGCTGAGTACTTTTATGTCGCGTCCGTGGATCGCGAACTCCTGCTCCTTGCGTAGATGCTGCCGGATGGTCTGAGCGATCATCTGACGGGCCCGCTCATCGACGCTGACTTCGGCGCCGATGCTGTCGCCCACACCGAGCGGATGCGTGACGGTGTCGAAGGAGATGCTCTGCTGTCCCTCGGCCGCGTTAATGGCGACCACCGTGAGGTCCTTGTACAGGTCACGCCCGGTCACATCTGCGAGGTTGCTGCGCGATCCGGTGTCAACGGTGATGGCTTTGCGCTTGAGCTCGTTTCCCTCCTCGACATCCGCCTCGACGCGGGCCGTAATCGCTCCGGCCTTGCCGCGCTTCGCCTCCAGGAACTTGACGTACGGGGTCGTCCCACTGGAAGACGTGATCAGCGAGTCGACCTCGATCTGCTTGACCAGCTCGTTCTCGTAGGCGGCGATGGCGTCGAGACGGTAGACGAGGTTTGCTTTGTCGTCTTTCGGGTGGGTGGCCGAATAGCGCAGAGCGGCCAGAGCATTGAAGTCCTCCAGTGCGCTGCGTCCCGCGCCCTTCTTCTTACCGTTGCCGGTGTCCCCATACACGCTCTGGGGTTCGTCGACGATGATGATCGGTCTTGTGGCCCGGATCAGATCGGCGGGCACCTCGAAGTCGAGATCCTCGGCCGGCTGGTAGATCTTGTTGGTCTTCTTGTTAATCGCCCCGACGGTGACGATCATGATCTCGATGCTCGGCGAGGTGGCGAAGGATCGGACCCGGGACGGGTTGCCGCCGTCGAACTGGAAGAAGTTCATCGGCGGGTTGCCGTACAGGGTCGCGAAGTGCTCACGCAGCATCCGGATAGACGTCTCGACGCCCTCCTTGATAGCCACCGACGGGACCACCACCATGAACTTGGTGAATCCATAAAGCTGGTTGAGCTCATAGATGGTGCGCAGGTAGACGTACGTCTTGCCGGTGCCGGTCTCCATCTCGATGGTGAAGTTCACCGAGTCGAGCGACGGCTCCAGGGCGAGGCCCGCGTCGTTCTGTACCTTGCGCAGATTGGCGAGGATCGTCTCCCGGTCCAGGTGCAGCATGTTGCCGTACCCCCGGTCGGACAGCCCCTCGAAGCCGGCGTGCGCGGACGGGTGCGCGTGCACGGTGAACTGGGAGGTCATGGCTTCCTGACCCTTGAACAGGCCCGTTACTGCATCGATGGCCCGACGCTGGTAGTCGAGGTCCGCATCGAAGGAAAACTTCATTCAGATGCTCCGCAGCGTTGTGAAGCCGGCCTGCTTGAGCGCGGCGGCGAAGTTGAGCTTGGTGGCGGAGTCGACGAAGCCGGTGTCGCGGACGACGACCGTGGTGTCGGCGTCGCCTGGCTCCTCGTCGCGCCAGGCCGCCAGAGCTTTGGCGACCTCGTTCGCCCGGTCGATCGTGATGTCGGTGCCGAAGTACGCGAACAGTGTGCCCGCGAGGTTGTACAGCGGGCTGCCAGCGACCTCGCGCGTCTCCAACGGTGTGGTCAACTCCACGCCCATGCGTAGCATCATTTCGACCAAGAGATCGTCCGCGGTACGCCCAGCCACGAGGTTGTCTACGGCTTCAAGCAGGTTTAGCTGGTCAGGGGTCCCATCCCAGGCCTTCACGTTACTGGAGGCCAGGCGGTACGACCGGAAGCCGGTGTCGATCGGGGCGGCGTCGGGACTCTGCTTGGACGCGATCTGGCGGCCCGCGCGGCGAAGGCGCTCGCGGGTGATGTCCGCGATCGTTTCGTAGCCGTCCATGTCGACCCGCTCGTCGAGCTGCACCAGGATGTAACGACGGTTGCCGCCATCGGCAGCGTTGAGGTCCATGACGGCATGCCCCGTGGAGCCAGACCCCGCAAAGAAATCAAGAATGACTGCATCGGGATCTGACTGCGTGACGAGAGAAATCCAGCGGGAGAGAACCATCGTGTCCTTCGGGAAGTCGAAGGGAGATTTCCCTTCGAAGAGCTCCTCCAGACTGCGACCGGCATGTGTTCGCTGGCGCTCAAATACGGAAAGGGGGACCTGGCCGGAAACCGTCTCCAGCGGCTTCTTCAGCCGCGGCGGCTTGGAAGGGTCGGAACGAAAAATCAAGTGCCCCTCATCGCGAAGTTTGAATAGGGTTGACTCTTCGCAGAACCATCCGTTTTTCGGGACCGCATACTGGATTCCGCTCCGAGGATCAGAGATGGGAGTGCGGCAGCGATTCGGTCGGTCTTCAGGGGCTCGCATATCTGTGTCAGAGGCGAGAGTTCCATCCGGAAGGAAGTAAACAAACCGTCCAAGTGCCTGAACCGGGGAGTCCTTAGGCTGACTCTTGAACCATGAGCGCATCTTGAGCTCGGCTGCTAGCTCATCATGGCCACTTTCCTCCCAGGCGATCTTCCCTTGAGCGAGCACGGCAGAGTATCCAGCCTTTTCCTCACGCCACCGCGCATCCATCTGTCGAAGGGTTCCCAAGCTCTTGGCATAGATGAGCATGTAGTCGTGCCCGACGGAAACGAATCGGGAGTCATTCTTTCGACCGCCCTGCCAAACCACGCTGGCGATAAAATTCTCGGAACCCCAAACGCGATCCATTAGGATCTTCAGGCGTGCGTGCTCGGTGTCGTCAATGGCGACGATGATGACACCGGTCTCCTTGAGCAGATGATGGGCGACGAGCAGGCGTGGGTACATCATCGAAAGCCAGGCGCTGTGTTTGGAAGCACCAGCTATGCGGTCTTGAGCCCGGTCGGATCCCTTACCAGTTTGAAGTACCCCCTCCTCGTCTCGTTGCCCGGCAACTGCCTCGTGCTCGGCCTGGGAGGTGACGCGCTTGTCGTCGTAGATGAAATCGTTGCCCGTGTTGTAGGGCGGGTCGATGTAGATCACGTCGACTTTGTTGGTGTATCCGCGCCGCAGCAGCTGCAGCACCTCGAGGTTGTCGCCCTCGATGACGATGTTGCGGGTGTTGTCCCAGTCCACGGACTCCTCGGGCTTCGGAAGGAGCGTGCCTGTCGCCGGAAGCGTGGACAGGCGCCGGGCCTCGGCCATGCCCGGCCAGCGCAGACCGAACGCCTCGGCGGTCGTGGGGGCGGCGTTCTCACCCAGGAGGTCCCGGAGGGCATCGATGTCGACGGTGCCGTCGACGACGGCGTCGGGGAAGAGACGCGCCAGTACGTCGAGGTTCGACTTGGCCTCGCCGGGGCCGGTCAGGTCGCCGACCGGTTCGAAGTCCAGGGTCACGGGTGATGTCTTCCTTGTGTGCTTAGGTGGTGATTTGCAAGCTGTTCAGGCGGTGTCGTGGTCGCCGTCGGCACTGTATAGGGTGCCTCTGACATGACCGATCTGTGTACGTAGTGTCCGAGCCGCCATATTAAGATCGATGCGCTGCTGCTGATTCCTCGCGCGTTTCGCGTCCCGCACGACCGTGATCAGTTCGCTCTCCAGGTCGGTCAACCGTCGGCGCAGCGCGACCGCGTCCGCCGCCCGCAGGGCAGTGCCGGCAGGGCGGCCGTCAGCGGCTGCGGTGCGCACGAGGTCGCGGTACAGCGCCCACATGTCCGTGCGGTCCAGCCGGTCCAGGTGGAGGGCGCCCGGTTCGATGCCTTTGGTCGGCACCATGACGTGCGCGTCTATCACGGAGGTCGATCTGGTGGGGTCTGTGCGGCTCACATGGCTGAGCGCCAGCGAGAGGGCCGTGATGCCGTCGGGCATGTGCGCGAACAGCACCACCGGCTTGGCCATGCTGCGATGGACGAGTTCGGCCACGCGGGTCCTGTCGGATGCCGAGGTCTTGTCGGCTAGGAAGGCCTCGAGGACAGGGACGTCAACGACAGTACGCTCGCCGTCCTGGTACCGAGACACCTGTATGGTCTCCGGGCGTAAAATGCCGACCAGGTGCGCCGAAGCCACCGCCTTGGTCAGTAGCCGGGCGTCGGCGGGGGTCTGATCCTCGAACTGGGCGGCGAGCATCTTCTTCGCGACACGCTGCTGCTGCCGGGCCTTCTCGGGCAGAGCCAGCAGGTCGGCACCGGCGTACTCGTGGGGAATGTCACTCACGGCAGCACCGCCAGCCATGCGATCAAATCTACGGCTTCCAGGCCGGGCGCGGCAGCCTCCGTTCCCAGTAGTGAGGGGCCTGCCGAGAACAGAGAGGCCACCATGCTTTCTTCGGCCTTTCCTGAAGCGGCTCGGACCGCCACCTCCAGAAGGTCGCGGTAGTGCTTCATGGACCTGCCCGACCTGGTCGCCCGGTCGAACTCCCCCAGGATGGCGGCGTCGGGTTCGGTGCTGCCCAGGCAGTGGTGGCGCAGGACGTCGAGGGCCAGCTTGGGTTCCTCGATCTTGTGAGCGAGGCTGCCGTCGTCGGTCACGTAGGCCAGCACGTACGGCGCCAGCGGGTACCCCTCGGAGAGAGCGAACGCGTCGTCCCGCACGCGCAGGAGGAAGACCGCACCAGGAGCGAGCCCGTCGTCGGCGAGGGTCTTGTCGAAGCGGGAGACGCCAAACAGGGCCAGAGGCCACCCGGCGATCTCCTGAAGCTCGTCCCGCGCACGAGCCGCAGCGTCCATGCGGAAGTCGGAGAGCGTCAGGTCGGTGATGCTCAGACCGCCGGCGAGGTCCTCCATGGTGGGAGCGGCCTGCTGCATCTGCTGCAGTTGCTTGCGCCGGTAGTCGAGGTCGTTCATGTCGCCGGACGTGACGTCCAAGACGTTCTCCTCACCGGTTGCGGAGACGTCCAGCAGGGTCATACGGCTGGACACGCGCGCCTCGAGGTTGATGTAGGCGTCCAGGTCCATGTTGGGCCAGAAATTGACGAGTTGGACACTCGTGTTGGTGGTACCGAGGCGGTCGACGCGGCCGAAACGCTGGACGATGCGCACCGGGTTCCAGTGGATGTCGTAGTTGATCACCGTGTCGCAGTCCTGGAGGTTCTGGCCCTCGGAAATGGTGTCGGTGGCGATCACGATGTCGATCTGCGGGTCGTCCGGATCGCCGTCTTTGGAGCGCGGTGAGAACGCGGTGAGGACGTCGACCATGTGGACGCGCTTCATCGGGAGGGTGCTCCGGGTGCTCTGCCCCGTGACCAGGGCCACGTGCACACCCAGTTCGTCACGTGCCCAGCGGGCCACATGCTCGTAGAGGTACTCGGCGGTGTCGCTGAACGCGGTGAACACCAGTGCCTTGCGATTGCCGTCGTTGGTGGGGTGCTCGACCTTGTCGCGCAGGAACCGCTTGAGCTCGGCCAGTTTGGCGTCGCGGTCGGCGTCGACCGCCGTCACCTCGGCGAGCAGGCTGGCCACGGTGTCCCGGTCGTGCTCGAGTTCCTGCCGCCACCGCACCCGGTCGATGTCAGCGAGGAATACCTTGACGCTGCCGCCGACGGTGTCCTCGAACTGGGGGTCGTCCAGGTCGATCTCCTCCAGGTCGGCGAAACTGTCAATGGACGTTCCTTCGGCCCCGGTCGCCTCGTAGGCGTCGATGCTGGCGATCGCGCTTTCCATGGTGGCCAGGATCTTGCCAAGGGTCTTGCCCAGGGAGTTGACCGAGGACTCCAAGCGCTTGAGCAGACCCACTCGCAGCAGGTGGACCACGTTGTTCTCACGGTCGGTCTGCCGCCACACGCGTCGGCCGCCCGTGCGCACCCTCTGGTCGTACAGGGCCGCGTATTTGCTCTCGTGCTTGGCGCTGACGTAGGAGGTGGGCTTGTAGGCGGCCAGATTCAGACGCAGGATCGACCGGTTGATCTCCTCCAGCGGGATCATCATGTCGGCCGTGTCAATGGGCGGGGTGAGGTTGACGGGAGCCAGGCGGGTGGGGAACCTCCCGACGTCCTTGGTGCCGTAATACTTCTCGATGTGCTTGCGGGAGCGGGCGATCGTGACCAGGTCCAGCAGCCGGATGTAATCCATGCCGAGCGTGCCGACCAGGGACTTCGTACTGCGGGTGGCCGCAGGGAGGCGCTGCCACTCGTTGAAGTGCCTCTGCGCCTTGTTCAGTGTGGTCTCGATACTTCTGATCCCGTCCGAAGCCAGTGCCCGGTCGTCTCCCTCGGTGGCGAACAGAACCTGGTTCTTCAGGTCAGCCAAGCGTGTGTTCACAGGCGTTGCACTGAGCATGAGGACCTTGGTCCTTACTCCAGACCTGAAGACCTCGTCCATGAGGCGCTCGTACCGGGTCGTCCGTCCCTTGACCTGAGGGTTGTTACGGAAGTTGTGGGACTCGTCGATCACGACGAGGTCGTAGTTGCCCCAGTTGACGTTCGCCAGATCGATGTCTCCCGACAGCCCGCCGGTCCGGCTGAGATCAGTGTGGTTGAGGACGTCATAATGGAAGCGGTCCGCAGCCAGCGGATTCCGCCTGTCGTTGCCGCGGTAGATGGTCCAGTTCTCCCGCAGCCGCTTGGGCGCCAGGACGAGAACACGGTCATTGCGCAGCTCGTAGTACTTGATGACGGCGAGGGCCTCGAAGGTTTTCCCCAGGCCCACACTGTCGGCGATGATGCAGCCGTTATGGCGCTCAAGCTTCTCGATCGCGCCGAGCACGCCGTCACGCTGGAACTTGTAGAGCTTCTTCCACACGACGGAGTCGTGCAAGCCCGTTCTGTCTCGCTCAGCGGTCTCCTCGCTGGCCTCCTCGACGAAGTCCTTGAACAGGGACGTCAGGATGCGCAGGTAGACGGACTCGGGGGCCCTGTCCTCGAAGAGGGCCCGGGCGGCGTTGAGGAATTCCTCCTGGACGGTACTGCTGGTGCCGTCGTCGTGCCACATCCGCTCGAAGCGGACCACGGCCTGCGCTACCTTCTCCGCTTCTGTGGTTTCCAGAGGGAAGTACAGGTCCTGGGACGCCACCAGACCGAGGCTCTCGGCCTCAAGGCCCGCGCCGTCGACGACATAAGGGAACGGCCCGTCGACGCTCGTCCAGGTACCGCGCGTGCGCCGTTTGAGCGCCCTTGCCTGAAGATGTTCTTCGGCCCAGTTCAGGAACGCGCGGGCGACGCGGTGCTGATCCAGCCGGGCGCGATGGAGATTCTCCTCCTCAAGGCCGTTTAAGGCGAAGTCGTCGAGACTGTGGCCGTGCAGGAGCAGGCGCAGGTCGACTTGGGCCAACTCCTCTTGGAGCGCCTCGTAGACGAACACGGAAAACGACTCAGTCAGCGAGTCCAGGCGCGTGGCGCCGGTCAGATGCTTGCGTAGCCGGTCGATCGTGCGGCCCGCGTCGCTGGGGACCATGAAAGAGGAACCTCCGGGGCTGTGGACGTGGATTTACTGTCGTAGGTCACACCGGGTGACCGGTGATCGACAGGCGGTCTGGATCAGGCGGCGACCCTGGAAGCAGTTCCCCTGTCGGCTGCCCTTGCTCGTCCAGTTCCCAGTGCCAGGCCGGCTTCGCGAACGGCGAATTGATGATCGGGTTCTCGATCACTACTGCCATGCTCTAGATACCCCCCTCATGCCACATCTGCGTGGACCGTACATCCTGCCACTGCCACTGCCCCTGCCACTGCCACTGCCACTGCCATTGACACCCCATTCGTGCATGATCACGCCGCCCGCACCCGATGCTCCCCCCGCTCCAGCCACCCCATGACCACCTGATGTGCCCGCCACCCGTCCGGAAACTTAGGCGGCACATCCAGGTACACAGGACTGCTCCGCGGATGCCGGTCCAGCAGATCGCGAATGCCGGCGCGAGCCACCACGATGCAGGCGAAGCGGTGCCGGGAGAGCAGGACGCACAGGCGGCCCGTCTCCAGGTGGAAGGCGGAGGCGTCCTGGCGGCCGGAGAGCGGGTGCCAGACGAGGGTGACGTCGAACTCGCGGCCCTGGAGGCGGTTGGCCGTGTCCACCGTGATGCCGGTCAGGCCGCGGGCGGTGAGGCGGGAGCGGACCGCGTCCGCCTGCACGGTGCGGGCCGTGCCGATCGCGATGCGGTCCGCGGTCAGGGGCTCCCCGTTCACCAGTGCGCCGCGCTCCAGCAGCCGGGCCGCCGTCGTTACCAGGGCGTCCGCCACCTCCGGGTCCTGGTCCAGGGTGTGGCGGGCGGGGAGTTCCAGGTGGCCCCAGCCGGAGGCGGCGGCCCGGGCGAGGACATCGTCCAGAGGGCTGGAACCGTGCGGCAGGATGCCGTACGAGAGTACGCGCTCCGGTGCCGTCGTGCCGGGGACGAATCGGTAGAAGGGGTAGAAGGCCTGCTCGACCAGGGGTGCCGCCGTCTCCGGCAGGCGCCAGGAGACGGGGAGCTGGTGGCGTACGAGGTCGGGGTTGTGGGCGAGGGTGACGTCGACCGCGTTGCGCAGGGGGTCCCAGGTCAGGCCGTGCCAGCGGTCGGTCTCCACGGTGGCGAAGGGGTCGAGCTGGCCGGGGTCGCCGACGAAGAGGACCTGCGAGTCGTTCTCGGAAAACAGTGGGGCCGTCGCCAGGAGTGCGTCCGAGCGCATCTGGTACGCCTCGTCGACGATGGCCCACCGCCACGGCGCGCACTTGTCCGGGGTGACGAACGACCACTTCTTCGCGGTGGAGACCACGACGGGCAGATCGCGCAGGTCCGATACCTGGCTGCTCCCGGTGACGTTGGGGTGCCGGGTGACGCGGGGCGGGAGGGTGTGGCCGCCGGCGTGGAGGCGGCCGAGCGCCAGGCCGGGGTGCTCCCGCGCGATACGGTCCACCAGGTCGTCGACCTGCTCGTTGGTCTGCGCGACGATCATGAGCTGATGGCCCGCGGACGTCAGATGCCCGGTGGCCTTCACAACCAGCGTGGACTTCCCGGCCCCGGGAGGCGAGTCCACGACGACGCCCCGGCCGGGTGCGGTGTCGAGGCTGGTCAGGATGCCCGCGACCGCCCGGTCCGCGCGTTCGCCGGGGGTGAGGGCTTCGGGCTCCCCGGTGTCGGGAAGGAGGGCGGTCACTCCCAGGTCTCCTCTGCGTCCTCGTCGGTGGGTTCGTACGGCTGCGGCGGACCGCCGTGGGTCCAGGGGGTGTTCTCCTCGTCGGGCAGGGCGGACGGCATGGCCGTCGGGTTGAGCGTGGTGTACGTCAGCTCCTCGCCGGTCTCCGCGAGGGTGCCGGCCGGTGCCGGCGGCTTGCGCTTGTTCGCGAAGCCGCCCTTGAGCTGGAGCACCACGGTGTGACCGCCGTCGTCCTCCTGCCGGACCTCGAGGATTCGTGCCTCCTGGCCGGGCCGGGCGGGAGACTTCACAGTCGTGCCGACCGCGAGGCCGACGCGGGCGTCGGTACGGAGTGTGATCGTCGGGCGCCACACCTGCGATCCGGGACGGGCGCCGGGGACGAAGCGGTCCTCGTCCCTGGCCGTCACCGTGCCCGTGAACGCCTCGCCGGTCAGCTCGTACTCCGCCATCACCAGCGGGTCGTCGTACGCGCGTTCCGCCTCGTAGCGGGCGACGGCGTCCTCCAGCCGGGCCAGGCGGCGGGCGGCTCTGACGGCCTGGTCACGGCGGGCCTGCGGGCGGCCGTCGGCGTCCAGGTACTCGGCGTACTCGGAGAACCAGCGCCGGTCGAGGGCCCAGCGGTCGGGGACGTGGGCACCTTCCGGCAGCTCGCGAAGCAGCTCCACGCCACGCCACATCAGCCGCCAGGTGGGCATCATCTGGCCGCTCAGTTCACGGTCGATCTGGCGGCCGACCGCCTCGCGTCCGCGGTCGTCGGGCGCCTCGTCGTAGCGCGTCATCAGCTCGTGGAGGGTCCGGTCGAAGACCGGGTCCGTGGACGGGCCGGCCGGCGGCCACACGGCGGGGTCCTCCGCATCCCGCGCCGCCTGCGCACCGTCGCTGCCCTCCGGCGGATCGATCCAGGCGAGCAGGGAGGCGAGGTGGGAGTCCTCGGAAGGGCTCTGGCCCGTGGCCCAGTGCGCGGCGAGCAGCCGGGTCATCGCGAGAAGCACACTGGAGTTCGGGAACTCGGCCAGCTCCGCGCACCAGGTCAGCCACTTGCCGAGGGCAGGCACGGACGGGTCGACCGCGTACGGCCCCTCGGTGGCGCGCAGCCTGGTCAGTCGGCCGAGCAGGCGTACGTACGCAATGCCCTCGCCGTTCGGCACGAGGAGCTGCGGGGCCCGCTGGAAGCGCAGGCGTTCCTCCTTCTCCTTGCCGCGGCCGATGGTGTAGGGCTCTGTCTCCGTCCGGCACCCGTCGATGTACGCGAGGAGGAGTGCGGCGAGCCGCTCGGCGAACCGGAAGCGTTCAGCGCGGTTGCGCGGCTGGCGAACGGTGAGGAGGGTCGGGTGGTCGGGGTCCGTACCCGCCAGTGCGGCGAGGGGCGCGCACGCCTCGCCGGCGAGGGTGAGCGGCACCAGGACGAACGGCTTCTCGTCCAGGTGCTGGTGGCGGACGGTCGTCAGCGGTTCGGCACGGCCGGTGCGGGACGCCGTGAGCGTCGCGACGGTGGACAGGACGCTCATGCGGCCCCCCGGCGGAGTCGGCGCAGCCGGGCGGCGGCGCGCAGCAGCTCGGTGGCTTCCGCCTCGGCCTCTCCCGGGGCGGTGACGCCGTCCAGGTAGTCGAGCGCGATGCGGGTGGAGTCGATGCCCGGCAGGTCGTTGCGCACGCCGCTGCCCAGGCGGGCCGGCGAGGCACACCCGTCGGCCTGGTCGCGGCAGTAGCGCGCCATCTCGCAGAAGGACAGGCAGGATGGCGTGTAGGAGGCGTCCAACGCCTCTATGGAGGAGGAGAGCTCGTCCGTGCTTCGGGTCGGGTCCAGGGTGGCCGTCTCGGGGAGCCGGGCCGCGAGGTCCTCGGCGCGCCGCAGCCGCGAGAGCTGGAACTGAAGGGCGTCGAGTTCCTGCCGGAGGTCGATCAGGCTGCCGTAGGGGCGGTTGGAGAAGTCCTTGGGGCAGACGAGCAGGAACTCGTGCGAGATCTGCTCGGTGGGCAGGCCGGCGGTCTCGAAGACGCTGCGCAGGGCGAGGACGTACACCGCGGCCTGCTTGGCCGCCTCCGCGACGGCGGTCGGATTGGCCTGGCCGTCGATCGCCGCGAACGAGCGGATCAGGACGACGTAGAACTTCCCCCCGATGCGGTGGGTGAGCGCGTCCGGTTCCAGGTACGCCGTCTGGCCGGCGACTTCGAGGGTGAGCACCGGGCGGTCGAGAATGAGCCGTACGTCCTGGCCGGAGGCCACGTGCGCGATGAGGCGGCGGGTCTCCCGCTCGCGCATGTGCAGGGCCGTGTTGCCCCCCACCTCGTTGAGGTCGGTGACATGGGCCTCTGCCACGGGGACGGAGAGCTGCTCGCGCAGGAGCCGGATGAGCTCGGCGTACCCGCCCCATTTCACGAGGCCGTGGAATGCCTGTTCGCGGGCGAGGGCGAAGGGCGACTGGCCGAAGCGCGGCTCGTATCCGACCTGCTGGGCGAGGAGTGCCTTGTCCACCCCGGCGGCGTCGAGGACGGCGCGGCGGGTGCAGGCGGGATTGGCGGTCAGGGCGGTGATCTTGCGGGCGGTGTACGGCTGAGGGGGCTGCGGTCCACGCAGCCGCGCGAGTCGGCCGTCGGGGGGTCCGGACTGCTGCGAGGGCATCGTCTCTGTTTCGGGAACGTCTTCGGGAGCTGATCGGCGTGCGAGGCGTCTGACGTCAGCGCCGTCGAAAAGGGTCAGGGCAGGGTTCCACCCGCGTTGCGCAGGGCGTCGCGCATGGGTGCCGCACCGAACAGTTGCTGTATGTCCGCGAGTTGGGCCCGGGCGCGCTGTGCGGCCGCTTGCCGCTGCTGGTCGTCCTCCTGCCGGTGGACGGCCGCTTCGGCGTGGGCGGCGGCGATCACGCGGGCGGGGTCGGCTTCCGGGGCCGCGGCGTCGTAGGCACCGGGGATCGTGAGGGCGAACCGGCGCAGCAGCCGCCAGGCGGCGTCCGGGGCCGGATGCCCCGCGGCGGTGAGCCGCTGGATCTGCTCGGCGGTTCCCACCGCATGGGTGAGGAAGTCGGCGCGCGGGCTGAGCGGGCCGATGATCCGCCGTTCCACGGGCCAGGTGGACAGGGCCAGTAGTCCCCGTGCGGGGACGAGGCGGTCGTGAGTCAGCGCCGCGCAGATGTAGTACGGGCGGGCATAGCCCTGTGCCGTGAAGGAGCGCTCCTCGTCGCGGCGGAGGGACGCGAGTTTGGTGGCGACCAGTGGCTCGGTAAAGAACGCCTCGTACGTGGACGAGATGAGTTTCGGGGAGGCAGGGGCGCCCAGCAGGGTGAGTGCCTGGTGGACCTGCTCGCGGATCGGGATGGAGCCGTGCGTCGGGCGCTCCTTGCGGCGCGGAGCGTCTGTGGTCGCCGACGCCTGCGGGACCGGAGGCTCGGGCAGGAGCGCCTCGCTGTCCGGGCCGGCCTCGGACTCGAGGGCATGTTCCCACGCTGCCTCGGCCTCGCGCAGTGCGCGACGGATGCGCGTGGTTTCGGCCTTGTCCCGTGCGCGCACAGCACCGCGCAACTCGGTGCGCAGGTGGGACAGGCGCTGCTCGAGTTCCTCCAGTGATGCCGCCATGTGGGCAGCTTAGCGCAGGAGCCAACCTGTGCCAAGAAATTCCAATGAATTCCAAAGTTTCTGCTACGGTCGAATACGGCGGCGCACCCAGCCGGTGCGGAAGGGTGCCGTCTGCTCCGAGACAAGGGGGAGGCAATGAGCCACGACACGACGGCATGGCGCAAGCCGCACTGGCTGACCGGGAACGACGGCCTCGTTCGCGTGGGGCCCGGTACGGGCGGGAGCGAGGAGCACACCTGCCCCTCGCACGCCGCCGCCAAAGCCCGGCCCGGTCTCTGGCCGGCCCGGCGTCTCCGGCTCCCGAAGCCGGAGCTCGAGACGTTCACCCTCGGGCCGGTGATGGACGCCGTCGACCGGGTCGAGTTCCACGGTGAGACATCCGACCAGGCCCTGGCGGTGCTGCGTTCCCGCACTCCCGCCCTGCACCCCGGTCACCTGACGTATGCCGAACATGCCCTTCGTACGTACGTGAGAGCGTGCGCCGACGACAAGGCGCAGCGGCTCCGGCCGGTCCGCCCGTACTGGGTGGCCCAGCGGGAGAACGGCAAGGTCTGGGAGATGTACGCCTGGTGGCGCAGGTACGAGTCGGCCGGCGGACGACTGCGCGAGTATCGACGGCTGCGGCACGGCGAGGCCAAGGACTCCGAGCCCGGCGAGATCGCCATCGCCGTGTACGTGGCCGTTCACGGGCGCCAGGCGGCCTGGCCTGAGAAGTGGGCGCGCACGTTCCGGCCGTACGGTCCCACCGTCCGGCCCGAGCGGGTACGCGTCGTCGAAGTCGGGCTCGCCGACGGACGGCCGCGCGTGCAGTTCGACGGGACGGCCGAGGAGGCCGAGGCGTACTACGCCGAGCACGGGCACGCGTATGTGACCCGTGTCGTGGCGGGCGGCAGGCCGGTACCCGGCTCGTCCTGCGTCGACTGCAAGCAGTTCACGGGCTGCGAGGCCGTGCCGCGCAGGCCAGGCATCCTCGGACTCTCCTCGCGGGTGGCACCGCTGAGGAAGGTGTCGGTCAGCGATCTGCGCTATCACGCGGCCTGCCCCGCACAGGGATTCCTCCGTGCCCTGCACCTGCCCGAGTCCGACGAGTACGGCAGTGCGGCCAGGCTCGGCCAGGCGGTGCACGGCTGGATCGAGAAGCTGCACCGGCGCCCGGGACGGCCGCCGTGCGCGGCCGGCGACATGCCCCCGGAGGGCGAGAACTGGACAGAGGGACGCTGGCGGGTCTCCGACGAGGACGCCGCGACCGGTCGGGACATGCTGCTCCACCACGTCGACGCCTGCCCCTTCCGGGACGCCGCCCTCATCCAGCGGGTCGAGCCCGAGGCCCTCCGAGTCGTCCACGACACCGCGGCGCAGGCCGTCGTCATCGCCAAACCCGACCTTCTCTACCAGGAGGACGATTCGTGGGTATGGCGGGAGCTCAAGACGACACGGAGACGGCGTCATCGCCAGGCGGACCTTCTTGAGACCTACCCCCAAATCGCCCTGGCCGTCACGCTCCTGGCGCAAGGAGCGCTGGGAGGCGAGCCGGACGGCTCGCGCGTCGAGGTGGAGATCCTCCGGCCGGACGGTTCCGATCTGCACATGATCGACCCGACGGACCCGGGCCGGCAGCGGAAGGCGCTGTCGGTACTGCAGCGATACGCCGGTCCGTGGCGGGAGGACGAGACATGGGACGCCCGGCCCGGACCGCACTGTCAGTTCTGTCCGGTATCACGGTGGTGCCCGAGCGCCGCGCCCGACGGCGCCGTCACGGGAGAGGGGGAAACGTGACCACGACCGACATGAGGGATGCACGGTCCGAGGACGCCGTCGGCACGGACGAGGGGCTGCTTCGCCAGATCGCCAGTGCACTGGCGTGCCTGTCCCGGCAGAGGACCGTGCCCAACCCGGTCTACCCGGCGAAGGTGCAGAACGCGTACAACCGACTCGTCCTGCACTGCCTGCGCCGGGGCGAGGAACCGCCGGGCAGCGTGCCGCAGATGGTGCGCTGGGCCTGCGAACGACCCCTGGCCGAGTGGCCGCTGGAACTGTCACCCGACAACTTCCCCGGAGCGGCCCTGCTCGTCGATCCGGAGACCCGGCTGCCGCACCAGTTGTGCCTGGAGTGGGAGGTGAATGCGGCCGACCCGGCCGCCGAACTCTTCGAGAACGAGCGCATCCGGGAAGCACTCGCCGTGTGCCGCGCGGCCAAGAACCCGCAGGCGTACACCGCGTTCCGGACCCTGCTCACCTCCAGGCCCGTGCTGACCGGCGCCGAGCTGGCGCTGCTCGGCGGCGATCCGGATTGCGGCATGCTGCTGCACGACGTGATCAAGCGTTGCTACGAGCCCGTACCCGCCTCCTACCTGCGGCGCGGCACGTACCGGCAGTGCGCTCGCTGCCGCTGTCTGATGGTGCCGCTGCTGCACGGTGGCCACCGGTGCGAACTGGACCGGTGCCGCCGCGACGGCACCACGGACGAAGGCACGCCGCTCCGTGCCGACAAAGGCGGGATCTTCCAGCTCAGCCGCCCCCTGCGGATGTTCGTCACCAGTCCCGGGCTCGCGGAGACCGATCTGCAAGCCGCCCTGGAGAAGAAGTTCGGGATCACCGCCGAGATGTGGCCCCACTACGACGCGTACGACCTGCGCGTCCCTCTGCCGGGGGGACGGCATTGGGCGGTGGATGTCAAGGACCGGGTGAACCCCGTTCTCCTGGCGCGATCCCTCACACCGTTCAGGAACGAGCCGCCGTACGACCAGGCGTTTCTCGTCGTGCCCCGCTACCGCTTCCGCGACAACGAGGCGTATGGGCGGCAGTTCCGCCGCAACCTGCCGGAGGACCTGGCCGACCGGGTCACCCTCCTGGACGACCAGGCCTTCCTGCGGCTGGTCGCCGATGCAATCACCACCTCGTGCGACAAGGCGGGAGACCCGCGTACCGAAGGAGGACGTCATGCGTGACCGCAGCGGATGGCACCGGCGCTGCTCACCGCAGCAGCTCACCGAGGTATGGCCGGCCGATCTCGGCACCTTTCGCCCCGGTGACCTTCTCGACGTCGAACTGGGCCTGTATCTCCTGCAGGATGTGACGCCCACCCGCACCGCCACCGACGTCTGGCCGCTGCTGGGTGGTTACCCGTACAGCGAGGTGTTCGGAGACGTCCGCACCGACGATCAGCGGCTGCGCGTTCTGCGCGCCCGCCACTACCTGTGGGACATGCGGCGACGGCACGCCTGGACGGAGGCGCTGGCTGACTATCTGAAGGTCCCCCAGCACCTGCGCGGATACGACGTCGACGGACCCGGCTCCGTGCCGCGTCGTCGCGAGCCGTCGCGTGCCGTACGCCGTTTCGAGATCTTCGAAGAACTGCTCAGCACCCCTCCGCGGTTCGCGACACGGTCCCTTCCGTTCGCTGAGGAGGGAGAGCACACCTTCCGGGTGCAGGACCGTACCCACTCCGTGGTGTTCGACGAGGAACTGCTGACGGACACCTTGCCGCGTGCCCACGCGCTCGATGCACCACCGGCCGGGCACGGCGAGCCCGTCGACGTTACCTGGGAAGAGCTCGAAAAGGCCGCCGACGAGATGGACACCGTCGAGGCGACGGCGCCGGAGGGGCCGCGCAACGGCTGGGCCGGGCGGCTCCGGCGGGTGAAACTGCTCGTGCGTGACACGGAACTCGGCCGCTTCACCGAACAGGGACGGCTGAGGATCGACCGGCTGCTGCACCTCGTGGGGATGGTGGGAGCCGGCAAGTCCACCCTCCGGGACATCCTGACCTACCACCTCGTGACCCGGACGCCCCGCCGGGTCACCATCGTCGTCGGTGACGTGGCCGAGACGCTCGCCGTGGTGGAGCAGTTCAACCGGCTCGGTGTACGGGCGGCACCGATCCTCGGGCACTCCACCCGGGAGCGCAACATCAACCGGCTGCACCGCCGCACCGCCACGGCCGGCGCCGCCACCATGCTCGGGCACGACCACGCCGGCTTCGCCTACCTCAGCAGCGCCTGCCCCGTCGACGTGCTGCGCGGCCTGGAAGCCCGCCGCCCGCTCGGCGTCCGTGAAGCACCGTGCATCACGCTGTACACCGTCCCCGAGCAGGAAGCCACGGATGGCGATGCCCTCCTCGACGACGAGAACAGCACGCAGCAAGGTGCACGAGGCCCGAAGCCGCAGCGGAGACTGTGCCCATTGTGGAATCGCTGCCCGCGTCATCGCGGGGCTCGCGACCTGGTCGACGCACAGGTGTGGGTCGCCACCCCGGCCGGGCTGGTGCACAGCTCCGTCCCGCTGCACCAGCACCAGGAACAGCTGCGGTATCTCGAACTCGCTTGCCGGCTCAGCGACCTGATCATCGTCGACGAGGCGGACCGGGTCCAGATGCAGCTCGACACGGCCTTCGCCCCGGCCAGTACTCTCGTGGGCAAGGCCCCGAACTCCTGGTTCGACGAGGTCGCCGTCCACAAGTTCCAGCAGATGGCCCGGGACGGACGGCTGCAGCTCTCCGCTCGTGATGTCGACGACTGGACCAACGCCGTCAACACGGTCAGCGCCGCGACCGACCGCCTCTTCGCTCTGCTCGTCAAGGACGACAATCTCAGGCGATGGATCAGCGTCGACTACTTCAGCGCCTTCACCCTCCACAACCTGCTGCTGGACAGCTGGTTCCCGGGGCGGAAGGAGGGCGAACGCCCGCCTGCGGCGGCCCGGGCGCTGGACGGTGCGCTCGGCCGGTTCCGCGACGACCCGCTGCACGAGCAGCAGAGCACGGGAGACAAGGACGAAGAGACAGCCTTGGTGAACACCTTCGTTCACCTCACCCTGGAGCTCCTGCACGCTCCCCAGGGAGCACGGACGCGTGAGAGGCTGCGCGACACGCTCACTGTCATCGTCGGAAACGACAGTACGGTGCTCGCGGACGCTGACCTCCAGGCCCGCCGCTTCGAGTTCACCCTGCTCCTTTCCGCCCTGCACAGCCGTCTCGACTTCATGACCACGCTGTGGCCGCGCGTCGAGGCCGCCCTCAATCTCGAGAGCGCCTCGAACGTGCTCTCCCGCAGGCCACCGAAGGACTACGAGGCGGTCATCCCCGAGTCGCCCATGGGCAACGTGCTCGGCTTCCAGTTCCGTCACGACGACCGTGAGCGCGATGGTGACCGCAGCGGTGAGCTCCGTTTCTTCCATTGCAACGGTGTGGGCCGCGAACTGCTCATGCGACTCGGTGACCTGTGCGCCGTGGACGGCCGTCCGGGCCCGCACGTTCTGCTCATGTCCGCAACGAGCTGGGCGGGCACCTCGAGCAGGTACCACGTGCACGCCGAGGTCGGTGCTGTTCTGCGGCCTCATGACGAGGAAGTCGAAGCCGTCCTGGGAAGCGAGTTCCGCAAGGAGTTCCTGTACTGGCCCGGGAACGACCGGCCCAAGCCGCTGCGCCTGTCCGGCTGCGATCCCGAGGAGCGGCCACAGGCCCTTCTCCACATGCTGCACCAGCTCGCGGTGCCCGACCGGAGCCTGCCCGACGCCGAGAGCATGCTGGACACCGAGCTGAAGGAGATCGACGATCCGGACCGCCGCCGCATCCTGCTGCTCGTCGGCAGCTACGACGAGGCACGCCGGGCCGCCGAGTACCTCAACCAGATCCCTGAGTGGAACGGCCGCGTCACCCGACTCGTGTCCGACGACGCGGACTCCGACACCGCTTGGACCCGGCTGCCGGAGGACTCCGCCGCACGAACGCTGCCGCGCGGTGACGTGAGGGCCTTTCCCTCGGTCGGCGGCGACATTCTCGTCGCTCCGCTGCTCGCCGTGGAGCGGGGACACAACATCGTGTTGCGTGGTGGTAAGGCGGCCATCGGCACGGTTTACTTCCTGGCACGCCCACACCCTCGGCCCGACGACATCTCACTCGCCATTCAGTCCATCAACGACTGGGCCGTACGCCAACTCCGCGACGCAGACGGGTCCTTCCGGCACAGCGCGCTCGCCGCTGCCACACCCGACCAGGCAGCCGTGGCGTTCCGCAGCCGCGCACGTCATCAGTGGAACCGCTTCCTCACCCGGCGACTGGCCTGGACCAGCCTGCGGGACGAGGAGAAGGCGGCATTCACCTGGGATCAGCTCGTCGTCATGTGGCAGGTCATCGGTCGTCTGGTGCGCGGCGGCGTGCCGGCCCGCGTCGTCTTCGTCGACGCGGCTTTCTCCCCCCGAGAAGCCGGATTCCAGGCCGCGGACACACCCGACACCAGCCTGCTGGTGAGTATGCGTGAGGTGCTCGCCCCCTACTTCGAGGACGGGACCGCAGCGGAGGGGAGCCCTGCCCCGATCGACAGGTCTCTCGTCCGTGAACTGTACGAACCGCTGTACCGCGCCTTGGTGGACATGGGCTGACGCTACCCGTCATCACACCGCCAACGCGCCCCCGCACCACGTACTCGAGCCCCTGCGCCTTGTTCCAAGGAGAACCAGACCCGTGGAGTACCAGTACAACCGGCCTGCGGCCTACGTGCTCAGCCCGACACAGGGATCCTTCGTCGTCCCGATGCACACCCTTTCGCTGCCCGCCCACTGGGAGGAACCACTCCTGCGCCAGTACCACGCCGGGATGACCGACCGGCAGGCGGAGCGGCGCCGCCGCGTACCGACGGCGGCCGTCAACCAGCTGATGCGCGCCACCGCACCGGACATCGTGACGGTCGACTCCACGGCGCGGTTCGGATCGGACCACCCCTGGCTGTACTGCCAGGACGCGTACCCGATGGCGGTGACGAACCTCTACATCGCCACCTGGCTCAAGAGCCTCCAGCAGGACGCCGACGATCCCGAGACGCCGTCCCTGCTGATGGACTGCTTCCACGACCTGGACACGGCAGCCCTCCGCTGGCGTCCTGGCATGGTCGACCTCCTCCAACAAGACGTGTCACCCGGGGGAACCGCCCTGCCCGCGCCTCACGTGTACCGGCTGCTCCCTGACGTCCTCGCGGCAAGGATCGCGCGTCAGGAGCCGTACGAACACAACGGACAGCAGTTGGTGTTCCGCCAGGTTGCCGGTCTTCCCGGGGCCAGGGGCCAGGGAAGCGGGGGCGCCGAGCTGATGTCGAACCCCATCGAGTACGTGCCCAGGCGGCGCGGTGGCGGTGACGGCAGGCCGGCGTACTACGCGGCGACCATCCGCGTCACCGTGCGTACTGTGCCCTTCTCGCCTGTCCCACGGATCCACCTGGCCGCCGGCGTGCGCCGGTTCGTCACCGGCAAGGTCTACATGCCGTACCGCAAGGGCGTGTCCGCGTATCTGCTGCCGGACAATTCCCTCGTGCACAACGGCCCACAGCCTCAGCGCTATGCGGTCGCCATGCTGGAGTGGAAGAACGGCAGCACGGACTGGCGCCAAGGCGGGGTGGAAGGAATGCTCGCACGGATCAGCGCGCTCGACGCCCTGCCGTCCCCGGACCGGGTGGTGAAGGAAGCCGACCACTGGCTGCACGGCCGGGACGGCATCCGGATCGCCGTCGGACATCAGGCGGCCATGGGCAAGCACACGATCGGTACCGGACTGATGCCAAGTGAGCGCCGTCGGCTCATCGAGTGGGCGGAACAGGCGATCGCACCCGAGTTCGTGCCCATTCCGAAACTTGAGCGCAGCGCATATGCCCGGCCTCCCAAAAAGCAACTTAAAAAGCTGCCGTCCATTCCCAAGAACAAGGAGGACAAGGATCCGGAAGACCTCGCGGTCATTCTGAACAAGCGCGAGCTGAATGCGGCCCACAATGCACAGGTACTGCGGGCACGCCTTGCCGAAGCCCTCGAAGGGGAAGACCTGGGAGCAGTCGTGCTCTACCAGAACGACACCATTCGTGATCGGCTGGTCGCCGCTGCGGAGAAGGGGCTGGGGCTGGCCGGGCACCGGCGCGAACAGGGGCCCGACACCTGGACGTGGGAGGCGGAGGAACTGACCGTCCGGCTGCACGCGCGACCCCTGGGAGATCTGGGAGCACCGCTGGGAGGTGACAGCGTGCCGCGTCGCGGCCAGGAACACGACAAGGCTATCGAGGAGCGTCGTACCCGCGTCGGCCGTGCCATGGCTGCGCTGCGCGCGACTGTTCCCAGCGTGCGGTTGGCCTTTGTGGAGCTCGACGGACAGGACGCCTTCCGCCATACCAAGCGGCGGAGCGACCCCAAGCACGCGATCCGCCTCGGCTGCGCGGACGCCGGCCTGGTGACCCAGTTCATCCGTCCGCCGGACACTGATCTGGAGACGGAGGAGGCCCTCACGGATGCCGGACTGCGTGCAGCTGCGGCCTGGTCGGACGGCCTGCGTCAGACTGGCATGCGGCTGGTACCCCAGCACACACTCGGCGACGCCCTCATCCCTGCGGAACTGAATCAAGTCGCCTTCCACCTCGTGGAACGTCGCCTTGACGGCCCCACGGGCAAGCAGCAGTTCACGCCGATCGCGGTGCTCATCCGCCCGGGTGCGAAGTGCGTCCTGGGCAAGTCCGCCGACATGAACGAATGGGTGCCGTACCCCGAGCTCCTCAAGGCATTGACGGGACGTGTCGAGGGCAGGAGGAACAGCACGGAGCAGTCGGCCCTTATGGCGGCCTTCGTCAAGAAGACGCTCGCGCAGCTGCGTAGCACCCCGACGCTGGTCCTGGCTCATGCCCAGGACGTCCGAAAGCGGTGGCCGTGGCTGAGGAACGACGGTCTGGAACGGGACAAGCTCGGCCTCGACGGAGGTCCCGTTCAGCGGATCGGTCTGTACGGCAAGCGGCTCCGTGTCGTCCGGATCGCGGACGGCAGCCGAGACGAGACGCCGGCGTGCTGGGCTGAGCGGGAGGAGCTCTCTCCCGAACTGGAGGGCAAGCAGCGCGGGGGCATCGCGATGGGGCTGTGGCGGTCCGGGGCACGGGGCGACTCCGACCGCGTCTTCTACAGCACGATCGGCAAGTCCAGCACCCAGACGAAGCTCACGAACGACGACGCCAAGCTGACTCCGCACACCAACGCCTCAGGCAACAGCGCTTATCGACCGACGGTGAACGCTTGGAACCCGGACCTCCTCGAACTGACCGTTGCGTGCCTCCAGCCGGGTGACGACGCGGAAGTATGGGCAGCCTTCGTCCACCAGCAGCGTTTCAGCGAGGACTACCGCGATGGTCGCGATGGGCTGGCTCTGCCTCTGATCCTTCATCTTGCGCAGCTCGCGGACGACTACGCTCTCCCTCACGAGATCGAGGACGTCCTGGACCCGACGGAGCCCCAGGCCGCGGCCGCGCCGGAGGATGTTCTGTCAGGCCAGTTGGCCTTCGACTTCGACCTGGATGACAGGGCTGACGACGAGTGACCTACACGCTGGGTGGGATAGGTGGTAGCCGTTCGGGGAGGGCGTTCGGGGCCGGAGTTCCGAGGCTAACGAACGCCGTGTCGTGGCGGTAGCGAGCACGATCTGCCGGGCGCTTGCGGGCGCTCCCGTGTGCGGGGTGTGATCCGGTGCGGGAAGGCGCGGCCCGGCATGACATCCATGGTGGGTAGTGGCCGTCACTCGTCGCCGTCCAGCGCGGCCACCGCCTCCTCGGCCGCCTGGATGGCGCCCTTGTTCATCGTGTCCGTCCCCGGGGCCTTCCTGGTCTCGAAGTCGCTGCCGTTGTACGTGACGACGACCAGGGCGTTGGACGCGCGCGCGATCACGACGGCCTCGCGTGTCTGCTGCCCGTCCTCGGTGCTCGTGTTCACGACGGAGTAGGCCTCGTCACCGAGTCCGGGCACCGCCCCGCCGCCCTCCTTCTCCCCGGTGCGCTCCGCGTAGGAGGCGCCGGCCTCGTCGTCGGACTCCTTGATCTCGTACGACACGTCGAGCCAGCGGTAGTCGTAGCCCTCGAGCGCGTTCCAGGAGCAGGTGCGGCGCACGGACTCGTCCGTGGACGGTATCTCCTCGCCCGCCGCGTCGGCGCCCGGCACGAGCGAGCCGAGCGTCTTCCCGGCGAGGCTGCCGCAGGGGTCGGGCGCGGTCGGGTACGTACGGGTCGCGGCCGTGGCCGTGGCCGTGGCCGACGGTGCCGGCGGGGAGGTGGAGGGCGAGGCGGCCGTCTCCGGTTTCCGTGCCGCGTCCTGTCCCGTGGGCTCTGCGGCGAACGGCCCGGACGTCATCGCCCAGCCCCCGCCGGCCAGCAGGGCGACCGGCAGCAGACGCGCGGTGAGGGCGAGCGGCAGAGGGAGATCACGCACGGCGCACTTCTCAGGGGAGTCGGTGCGGAGGGGTCCGCAGGCGGTGGGGACGACAGTGTCACATGACTCCCTGTGAGGCGGAAGGGAGAAGTTCTCGCGTCGCCCCGCGGTCACCGGAACTTCATCTCCGGCTCACAGCGGACGGGAGGATTCCGGTGCCGCGGTGCCATGATCGGCGCATGCATCCGATACGCCGCCGTACCGCTTCCCCGGCCCTGGCGTCCGTGGCCGTCGCCCTCGCCGTGGGCGGTTGCGCCGCCCCGGCCGAGCCGGACCCCGTCCGTACGAGCTCCGCGCCCCCGCCGTCCCCCTCCGCCGCCTGCCCCGCCTCCGGCGTGCGGATCCAGCCGGGCCCCGTCGAGGCCGCCATGGGCCTGCGCGCGATGGGCGTGACCCTCACCAACTGCGGTGAGCGGCCGTACTCCCTCAACGGCTACCCGGACCTCCAGGTGCTCGACGAGCAGCGCGAACCCCTGGACGTCGAGGTCCTCGAGGGCACGGACCCGATCACGTCCGGCCTCGGCGACCGGGGCCCGCACCCCGTCACCCTGGAGCCCGGCGAGTCGGCCCGGACCGTGCTGGCCTGGCGCAACACGGTCACCGATCCCACCACGGTCGCCGTGAACGGCCCCTACCTGCGGGTCACCCCCACAAAGGGCGGCCCCTCCGAGGTCATCGCGCCCGACGGCGGCCTCGACGTCGGCAACACCGGCCGCCTCGGGACCACCGCCTGGGACAAGGAGCAGGATGTCAGTGGGCCGTGATCTGATGGTGCCATGATCGGAGATCCGGCAACCGTCGACACCTTCCTCGCCCGGCACGCCCCCGACGTCGAGGAGGCCGTCCGCAAGGCCGCCGCCACCGAGATCATGCCCCGCTTCCGGCAGCTCGCCGCGCACGAGGTGCAGCAGAAGAGCGCGCCGCACGACCTGGTGACGGACGCCGACCGCAAGGCCGAGCTGTACCTGACCGAGGCGCTGCCCGCGCTGCTGCCCGGCTCGGTGGTGGTCGGCGAGGAGGCCGTGCACGCGAACCCGGCGTCGTACGAGGCGATCCGCGGCGACGCGCCGGTGTGGATCGTCGACCCGGTCGACGGCACCCGTCAGTTCGTCCACGGCAGCACCGGCTTCTGCACCCTGGTCGCGCTCGCCCGGCACGGCGTCGTGCACGCCTCCTGGACGTACGCCCCGGCCCTCGACCGGCTCGCGGTGGCGGTGCGGGGCCAGGGCGCCCTCCTCGACGGCGAGCCCCTGCGCGCGGGATCGCCCGAGCCGGGCCGCGACCTGGAGGTGGCCACCTCCCACCCGGACTACACCACCGAGGAACAGAAGCGCGCCCTGCTCGGCCTGCGCACCGACGGCGTCGCCCCGCGCCCGTGCGGCTCGGCCGGGCTGGAGTACCTGAACATCGCGCGCGGCGAACTCGACGCCACCGCCTTCACCTGGGAGGCGGCCTGGGACCACGCGGCCGGCCTGCTGCTGGTGGAGGAGGCGGGCGGCACGCACCTGACCCGCGCGGGCGAGCCGTTCGGCATCACCGGGGGAAACGCCCTGCCGTTCACCGCGGCCCGGGACGCGGCGACGGCCCGCCGGGTCGTGGACCTGCTCGCCGACGGCACCCGGTCCGGGCGGGCGGCCCCCGGCATATCCTGAGCCCGAGAGGCCACGGGCTGACGAAGGAGTCGAGAGGTGCCGGCGATGCTGGACGCTGTCGTGGTGGGTGCGGGCCCGAACGGACTGACGGCCGCCGTGGAACTGGCCCGCCGCGGCTTCTCCGTGGCCGTGTTCGAGGCGTGCGGCACCGTCGGCGGAGGAGCCCGCACCGAGGAGCTCACCCTGCCGGGCTTCCGGCACGACCCCTGCTCGGCCGCGCACCCGCTCGGCGTCAACTCACCCGTCTTCAGGACGATGCCGCTCGACCGGTACGGGCTTCGATGGCTGCACGCCGACCTGCCGATGGCGCACCCGTTCACCGACGGCACGGCCGCGGTGCTGTCCCGGTCGGTCGCCGAGACGGCGGCCTCGTTCGGGCCGCGTGACGCGGGCACCTACCGCAGGCTCGTCGAGCCCTTCGTGCCCCGGTGGGACACCCTGCTGCGGGACTTCATGTCGCTGCCGTCGACGGCGCTGCCCCGCGACCCGGTCACCCTCGCCCGCTTCGGCCTCGCCGGGCTGCCGCCCGCCACCTGGCTGCTGCGCCGCTTCCGCGACGAGCGCGCCAAGGCCCTCCTGTCCGGACTCGTCGCCCACGTCATCGCGCCCCTCGACGGACTCGCCACCGGCGCCGTCGGACTGGTCTTCGCACTGGCCGCGCACGCGCGCGGCTGGCCGGTCGTGCGCGGCGGCTCCCAGTCCCTCTCCGACGCGCTCGCCGCGTACCTGAAGGACCTCGGCGGCGCCGTCCACACCGACTACGAGGTCAAGCGGCTGGACGACCTGCCGCCCGCGCGCGCGTACGTCTTCGACACCTCACCCGCCGCCCTGGCCCGGATCGCGGGCTTCGGGCACCACTACGAGTCGTACCGCTACGGCGCCGGCGTCTTCAAGGTCGACTACGCGCTGGACGGTCCCGTGCCGTGGACGGCGAAGGAGGCGCGCGCCGCGGGCACCGTGCAGGTCGCCGCGGACCACGAGGAGATCGGCACCGCCCTGCACGCGGCCTCGCGCGCGGGCCGCGCCCCCGAGGTGCCCTTCCTGATCACCGTGCAGCCCAGCACCGTCGACCCCACCCGGGCCCCCGACGGCAAGCACGTCTTCTGGGCCTACGGCCACGTCCCGAACGGCTGGTCCGGCGACCTCACCGACGCGATCGAACGCCAGCTGGAGCGCTTCGCACCGGGTTTCCGCGACCGCGTCCTCGCCCGCGCCACCGCGGGACCGCCGCAGCTCGCCGCCCGCAACGCCAACTACGTCGGCGGCGACATCGCCTGCGGCGCCGCGTCGGGGCTGCAGCTCCTGCTCCGCCCCAAGCTCTCCCTCTTCCCCTACAACACCCCGCACCCGGCGGTCTTCCTCTGCTCGTCCGCCACCCCGCCGGGTCCCGGGGTGCACGGCATGCCGGGGCACAACGCGGCCAAGGCGGTGTGGCGGCACCTGCACCGGACACCCGCCGGCCGCGCGGCCGGGGAGCGGGTGGCCGGGGAGCGGACGGAGAAGCGCGCATGACCACCCTCACGTTGGTCCAGGGCGACATCACCCGGCAGTCCGCCGACGCCATCGTCAACGCGGCGAACTCCTCGCTCCTCGGCGGCGGGGGCGTCGACGGCGCCGTCCACCGCCGGGGCGGCCCCGCGATCCTCGCCGAGTGCCGTGCCCTGCGCGCATCGAGGTACGGCCGGGGCCTGCCCACCGGCCAGGCGGTCGCCACCACGGCCGGCGAGCTGGACGCACGCTGGGTCATCCACACCGTGGGCCCGGTGTTCTCGGCGGACGAGGACCGCTCCGCGCTGCTCGCCTCCTGCTACCGCGAGTCCCTCCGCGTCGCCGACGGACTCGGCGCCCGCACGGTCGCGTTCCCCGCCGTGTCCACGGGTGTCTACCGATGGCCGCTGGAGGACGCCGCGCGCATCGCGGTGGACACGGTGCGGGCCACGGAGACGGAGGTCGAACGGGTCACGTTCGTGCTCTTCGACGAGCGGGCCCACGCGGCGTTCGCCGCGCGGCTCTAAGCCCGGCCCGCGGGTCCGTCCGCGGCCGTGAGCCGGATCCCCGTGACCAGATCGGGACGGATGCGGACCGCGTAGTCCATGGTCCGCTCCACCCAGGGATGGAGCAGTGCCCGGTAGCGGGCCAGCTCCCGCGGGTCGGTGACCAGACGGGCGTACCCGGTGACGACCACGCTCCAGCCGAGGTGCGTGGCCGGGTCGATGGCGTCGGCCTCGTAGGCGACGACGACCCCGGAGCCCTCCCCGTGCCGGGTGTGCGACGTCAGGGCCGAGCCCTCGTGGGTGCGGATGACGATGCCGCCGTCGTCGAGGACGTGGTTGACCGGACGGACGGTCGGGAGCGCCTGCCGGGTGAAGACGATCCGCCCCAGGGAGACGCTGCCGAGCAGGCGCAGGGCTTCGCAGTCGTCGAGTGCCACGCTCCGCCGTGGTCCGACGGCGGGGGACGGGAAGCTGTTGACCTTCATGGTGTGTCCGTAGGGGTTCGTCGCGCGGTGCGGGACCGGTGGCCGAGGGGGCCGCCGCGGCCGTCGGAGGCGTCCGCCACGGGCCACGGGCAGGCTGGGTCAGCTCATTGGACGGCTCGCGGCGGCACCGGCGGTAGGGCCGTTCGGCCCTGGCCCCGCGGCCCGGGGACGGGAAGCATCTCGCACGACGGAGCCGGTCGGCGTGCGGGCGCTCGGTGCGACGGTGACCGTCCGGCCCGGGGAGGGAGAGCACGTGGAGACCGTCGCGTACGGCGTCCTCGCGGACGAGGAGGCCCTGCTCCGGGAGGCGTTCGGCCGGAGGTGCGCCGGCCGTCATGAGCTGCGCTGTCTGCGGCTGTTCCTGGACGCGGACACGGTGCCCACCGCCGCCGGCCACGAGGTCGTGCTCAGCGGCGTGAACGACCGCCTGGACGCGCGGGTGCTGCGGGCCCTGGCGGAGGGCGGGACCAGGATGATCTCCCAGCGCTCCACCGGCTACAACAGCATCGACCTGTCCGCCGCCGGGAAACTGGGCCTGACGGTGGCCCGGGTCTCGTACTCCTCACCGCACTCGGTCGCCGAGTTCGCCTGGGCGCTGGCGCTCGCCGTCGACCGCGGGATCGTCCGGGCCGCCCACCGCACCCGCGAGTTCGACTTCCGGCTGGACGGTCCGATGGGCCGTGACCTGCACGGCCGGACGGCCGGGGTGGTGGGCACCGGCAGGATCGGCGCCGCGTTCGCCCGGATCGCCCACGGCTTCGGAATGCGGCTGCTGGGCTGGGACATCACCGAGGACCCCGACTGCCTCGCCCTCGGCATGAAGTATGTGGGACGCGAGCGGCTGTTCGCGGAGTCCGACCTGGTCAGCCTGCACGTCCCGCTGGTGGCGGACACGCACCACATGGTGGACGCCGCCGCCCTCGCCCTGATGAAGGACGACGCCGTCCTGGTCAACTCCAGCCGCGGCGGCCTCGTCGACACCGACGCCCTGCTGGCCACCCTGCGCGCGGGGCGGCTGAGCGGGGTCGGCCTCGACGTGTACGAGGAGGAGGCGGGCGTGTTCCTCCTCGACAAGTCCCTGGAGGTGATGACCGACGAGCGGCTCGCCCGGCTCATGACCTTCCCCGACGTCCTGGTCACCTCGCACCAGGCGTACTTCACCCGCGACGCGGTCGGCCGGATCGCGGAGACGACGGCGGCCGACGTCGACGCCTACCTCGCGGGCCGTACGGGTGACGACAACGTCCTCGTGGGACGGCCCGAGGCGGACCCGGGAGCGGTCTGAGGCGGACCCGGTTGGCGGCCGAGGCAGGCGCGGGGTGCGCCGCCACCGGGTCCATGGGCGCGGCGGGGGCGGGCACGCGGCTCAGGTACCGGGACGTCGTCGCCGGAGAGCGCGCCGCACGAGCAGCGCGGCCGCCGAAGCGACGAGCAGCGTGCCGGCGGCCGACGCGGCGCGGCGGGCGGCGGGGCTGTCCACCGGTGCCAGGTCCCGCAGCCGGTCGAAGCCGCTCAGCGGCACCCCCAGCACGGCGTTGCCCGGCGGGCGCCGGGGGACGGCCGGGTGCGGGTGGGTGGGCGCGGTGCGGCGTACGGCTTCCCAGGCGGCGCCGACACGGCGCAGCCGCCGGTCGCTCAGGGTCTCGCGGAGACGCGGCAGGAGTTCGTCCTCCTCGTCGCGGATGTCCTCGCGTATGAGGGCGAAGGCCTCCTGGGCCCACGCCTCGCGCCGCGGGTCGTCCCGGCCGGCCCGCTCCATCTTCGCGATCAGGCCGTTGATGGCCTGGTGCTCCTCCTCCACCCGGGCGGTGAGCCGCTCGCCCGTGCGGGTGACGTGCCGCAGCAGGGGCCACAGGACGGTCTCCTCCGCGAAGGCGTGGCTGAAGACCAGCTGCACGATGTCCTGCCAGAGCCGCTCGCGGTGCGGGTCCGTCGCGTCGGCCGCGAGCCAGGCGTTCATCAGCCGGTCGAGCTCGACGTGGTCGCGGCGCTGCCTCAGCAGAATGCTGCCTTCGCCCCCCAGCTCGGCAGCACTCCGCCCGGCGATGGACAGGGTCATGACGTCTTTCCGGCCGCCGGGCCGTCACCCCGCGACTTGCCCTCGTCACCGCTCCGCGTCGGCTGTCCGCCGGGCTTCGGGCGGCCCTCCTCCTCCGGGTGGACGTCCCGCTCTCCCGTGACCTGCTCCAGGGGGTGGCTCTTGTCCTGGTCCTTCGCTTCGGACATGGCGGACTCCTTACCTGTGTCGGTGGTGCGTGGTGGCGAGTCACCACGGAAGCGGGAGGTCAATCCCCCCGGTCCCCTCGATCCCCTCGTCCCCTCGATCCGGAGGTCGTACGGTGCCCCTGCCGTCCCGGCTCCTCCGTGCCCCACGTCCCGGGCCGGGGGCCGCCCGGCCCCGGCGGGGGGAACACCCGGCCCCGCCCCGGTACCGTCCCCTTCCGGCGGACCGCTACCGTGACCGGGTCGGGAACGGCCGGTCGGGGCACGTCGAGGAAGTGCGGAGGATCACTGGTGGGAAGCTCCGGGGAGGCCCGCATACGGTTGCCCCAGCTGAGGCTGGACGAGCTGCTGGAAGAGCTGCAGGCCCGCCTGGACGCGGCCCGCGGCACGCGCGACCGGGTGCACAGCCTGCTGGAGGCGGTCCTCTCGGTGGGCCGGGAGCTGGACCTGGAGCAGGCGCTGCGCGGCATCGTGCAGGCCGCGGCGGTGCTGGTGGACGCCGAGTACGCCGCGCTGGGCGTCATCGGCCCGGACGGCAGGGGACTGTCGGACTTCCTCACGGTCGGCATCACCGAGGAGCAGATCGCCAGGATCGGCCCCTACCCGGAGGGGCACGGCATCCTGGGGGAGCTGATCCGCCACCCGGAGCCGCTGCGGCTGGCGAGACTCTCCGAGCACCCGTCCTCGTACGGCGTCCCGGCCCACCACCCGCCGATGCACACCTTCCTCGGCGTCCCGATCCGGGTGCGGGGCCAGGTCTTCGGCAACCTGTACCTGACCGAGAAACGCGGCGGGGCGCAGTTCGACGAAGAGGACGAGGCGGTGCTGTCCACCCTGGCGGTGGCGGCCGGTGTGGCGATCGACAACGCCCGGCTGTACGAGGAGTCCCGGCTGCGCGAGCGCTGGCTGCGGGCGAGCGCGGAGATCACCCACAGCCTGATGTCCGGCAGCGACCGCGGCGAGGTCCTCGCGCTGATCGCCGAACGGGCCAGGGAGATCACCGGGGCGGCGCTGGCCGTGGTGGCGGTGCCCATGGCGGACACCGGCTCCCTCACGGTGGAACTGGCCATCGGGCGGGAGGCCGAGGCCCACCGCGGGCTGGTACTGCCCGCGGACAGCGGCCTGATCGGCGAGGCGTTCTCCCGTGCGGTGCCCGTCTCCAGCACGGACGTCGCGCGCGACGGGCTCGTCCGCGCCGGGCCGCCGCGCTTCTCGGGGCTCGGTCCGGCCGTGGCCGTCCCCATCGGCACCGGCGACGGCGTACGGGGTGTCGTCCTGCTGGTCCGGGAGACGGGCCGGACGGCGTTCTCCGAGAAGGAGAACGAGCCGCTGCGGGGTTTCGCCGCGCAGGCCGCGGTGACGATGGAGCTGGCCGAGCGCCGCCGGGACGCGGAGCGGATCGCCGTGCTCCAGGACCGTGACCGGATCGCCCGGGACCTGCACGACCTGGCGATCCAGCGGCTCTTCGCGACCGGCATGACGCTGCAGAGCGCGGGCCGCTTCATCGACCACCCGGAGGCCTCGGAGCGCGTGCTGCGCGCGGTGGACGACCTGGACGAGACCATCAAGATCATCAGGTCGACCATCTTCGGGCTGCGCTCGCGTGACGAGTCCGCCGGGCCCGGCCTGCGGGCGCGGGCGGTGCGCGTGGTCGGCGAGGCCGCGCCCGTGCTGGGGTTCGCGGCCGGGCTGCGGATGGGCGGCCTGCTCGACACCCATGTGCCGAAGGAGACCGCCGACCACCTGGTGGCCGTCCTCTCCGAGGCCCTGACCAACGTCGCCCGGCACGCGCGGGCGAGCCGGGCCGAGGTCACGCTCGAGACCGACGGCCGCAGCGTGCGGCTGGAGGTGTCCGACGACGGCGTGGGCGTCCCGGCCGGCGGCCGCCGCAGCGGGCTGCGCAACATGGCCGAGAGGGCCCAGCAGCTCGGCGGCACACTGGAGCTGACCCGTCCGCCCGACGGGGGGACCACCTTGGTGTGGCGGGTGCCGGTCACGGACCGCTGACACCCTCGCCGCCCGCTCCACCCCTGGCCGGGACCTTCGGCCCCCGGAAGCGCGGGACCGTTCGGCCCTGTCGACGCCCAGCACCGCGGACGAGCATGAGTCGCAGCCGGGAAGGACCGCTTCCCCCGCGTGTCATCTGGTCCTTCCCGGCTGATCGAGTTCGGTACCAGAGGTGGAGGTCGCGTCCAGGTGGACGTCAATCACGCGTACGGCCAACAGCGCCCGGAGAGTGAACGGGGCGCCGTGGCGGTGGCCGGCGGCAGTGGAGCGGAGCCGGTCGTCCGGGCGCGGACCAGAGGCGTCGTGGTGGAGTGGCTGACGACCACCGACCACAAGAGGATCGGGACGATGTACCTGGTCTCGGCCTTCGCC
This sequence comes from Streptomyces ruber, assembly GCF_014648075.1. Classification (GTDB taxonomy): domain Bacteria; phylum Actinomycetota; class Actinomycetes; order Streptomycetales; family Streptomycetaceae; genus Streptomyces; species Streptomyces ruber. The sequence goes on from NZ_BMQK01000002.1 coordinate 703,815, forward strand.
TTCTTCCTGGTGGGCGGTGCGCTCGCCCTGGTGATGCGGGCCGAACTCGCCCGCCCCGGCACGCAGATCGTGTCCAACGAGCAGTTCAACCAGGCGTTCACGATGCACGGCTCGGTCATGCTGCTGCTGTTCGCGATGCCGTTGTTCACCGGTTTCGCCAACTGGCTGATGCCGCTGCAGATCGGCGCCCCGGACGTCGCCTTCCCCCGGCTGAACATGCTCGCCTACTGGCTGTTCCTGTTCGGTTCGCTCATCGCCGCGGGCGGCTTCCTCACCCCGCAGGGCGCCGCCGGCTTCGGCTGGTTCCTGTACGCGCCGCTGTCGAACGAGGTGTTCTCGCCGGGCATCGGCGCCGACATGTGGATCATGGGCGTGGCGCTCTCGGGCTTCGGCAGCATCCTCGGCGCGGTCAACTTCATCACCACGATCATCTGCATGCGCGCCCCCGGCATGACGATGTTCCGGATGCCGATCTTCACCTGGAACGTCCTGCTCACCGGCGTACTGGTCCTGATGATCTTCCCGGTGCTCGCCGCGGCCCTCTTCGCCCTGGAGTGCGACCGCCGGTTCGGCAGCCACGTCTTCGACGCGTCCAACGGCGGCGCCCTGCTGTGGCAGCACCTGTTCTGGTTCTTCGGCCATCCGGAGGTGTACGTCCTGGCGTTGCCGTTCTTCGGCGTCGTCAGCGAGGTCATCCCGGTCTTCGCCCGCAAGCCGATGTTCGGCTACATGGGACTGGTCGCGGCGACCATGGCCATCGCCGGTCTGTCGGTGACGGTGTGGGCGCACCACATGTACACCACCGGTGGCGTGCTGCTGCCCTTCTTCTCCTTCATGACGTTCCTGATCGGCGTCCCGACCGGGGTGAAGTTCTTCAACTGGATCGGCACGATGTGGCGGGGCTCGCTGTCCTTCGAGACACCGATGCTGTGGGCGGCCGGCTTCCTGGTGACGTTCCTGTTCGGCGGGCTCACGGGCGTGATCCTGGCCTCCCCGCCGCTGGACTTCCACGTCTCCGACTCGTACTTCGTCGTCGCCCACTTCCACTACACGCTCTTCGGCACGGTCGTGTACGCCATGTTCGCCGGCTTCCACTTCTGGTGGCCGAAGTGGACGGGCCGGATGCTCGACGAACGCCTCGGCAGGATCACCTTCTGGACGCTGACGGTCGGCTTCAACCTCACCTTCCTCGTCCAGCACTGGCTCGGCATCGAGGGCATGCCGCGCCGGTACGCGGACTACCTCGCCGCCGACGGCTTCACCGGCCTGAACATGCTGTCCACGATCGGCTCCTTCCTGCTCGGTCTGTCGATCCTGCCGTTCCTCTACAACGTCTGGCGGACCGCCAGGTACGGCAGGAAGGTCGACGCCGACGACCCGTGGGGCTACGGCCGGTCGCTGGAGTGGGCGACCTCCTGCCCGCCCCCGCGGCACAACTTCGTCCGCCTTCCCGTCATCCGCTCCGAGTCCCCGGCGTTCGACCTGCACCATCCGGAGGTCGCCGCACTCGACGCGGCACGGCACACCGAGCTCGACGGGGCACGGAACTGAGCGGGCGGAGCGGAACGGAAGGGGAAGGGGAGCGGATCATGCCCAACGGTGTCCTGGCCCTCGGAACCGCCGCGCTGTGCGCCTCCGGCAGCGTCTGGTACCTGCCCGCCGTGGCGGACGTCCGGGCGGGTGCCGACCGGCCCCGGTCGCAGCGGCTGGCGGCCCTCGCGTGCCTCGTCGCGTGGGGCACGGTCGCGGCCGTCGGTGTCCTGCTGCTCACGCCCGTGCCGTGGACCGGCACGGCCGTGACGGCGGCGGGCCTGACCGCCGCCGCCGGGCTGCGGGTGTGCTCCCGCCGGCAGCACGCACGCGAACAGGCCGAGGAGAGACGGCGGTGGGCGCACCTGGGACCGGTGGGGCGGGCGGTACCCGCACCGGCCCACGCCGCCGCGGTGTTCGTCGCCTGGGTCCTGTCGGCATCGTTCCTGGCCCTCACGGCCGCCGCGACCGTCCTGCTGGCCGGCGGCCCCGACTGACCCCCGCGGATCACGACCGCGGGCCCGGTCGTCGCCCTGGACTTCGTGGGGACTGTTCCAGGGCGGCAGAAAGGCCGGTCCGGGGGCGCTTACGGTCGAGCGTCCCCGGACCGGTCCCGTCCAGGCACCACCGGTCCCGTACGGCTACGCGGGTCCGTGCCGGATCTCTCCCGCGACGTAGGTACGGGTACGGGTGCGGGGAACGAACCCCAGGGACCCGTACAGCCGCTTCGGCACGGGACACGCGGCGTCCCGGCGGCACCGGACGACGGCGCGGCGCCCGCCCGCGTCGGCGAAGGCGTGCAGCACGGCGGTGCAGACGGCACGGGCCAGGCCCGGCCGTCGGTGGTCCGGACGGGTGCCGACCGGCTCGGACTCACCCACGCCGGCCGCCTCGTCGTACCGGCCCTGGCGGTAGGCGACGACGTCACCGCCGGGGGAGACGACGACGAGATCGGTTTCGGGACGGTAGGGCCAGATGCGCCTCATACGGGCACGACGCTCGGCGGTGACCCGCGCCGAACCGAACGCGCCGCGGTGCGCCGCCGCCCCTCCGGCCACGTCGTCCGCGTCCGGGGCCCGGTCCGGCCCCCGAGCGACCGCGCCTCAGCCGACCCGGTAGCCGTTCTCCAGCTCCACCGTCCCCGAGCCCTCCGCCAGCACCTCCAGCGCGGCGACGACCCGGCGGCCGAGCGAGCCCCGCAGCAGCTCGGCCAGCTCCTCGTGCGAGGCGAGCCGCCAGGACAGCAGCTCCTCCTCCTGCAGCCGGATCGCCGCGAGGTCGTCCTCGCCGAGGACACCGCCGTCGTACAGGTACGCCACCAGCGGCGGGCGCCCGGGACCGGTCACCCAGTCCACCGCGAGCAGCCGGCCCAGCTCGATGTCGAGGCCGATCTCCTCGGCGGTCTCGCGCCGCGCGCCCTGGCGCGGGCTCTCCCCGTCGTCCGACTCGACCGTGCCGCCGGGCAGCGCCCAGCCCTCCCGGTAGTTCGGCTCGACGAGCAGCACCCGCCCCTCGGCGTCCCGGAAGAGCGCGGCGGCGCCGGCGAGCACGCGGGGGAGGCCCGCGATGTAGGTGGCGAAGTCCTGGGTGGTGTTCGAGGTGGTCATCGGGAAAGGGTATCCAGCCACGGCGGCGGCCCACCTCCCGCTCACCGGCCGGTCCCGGCGGAGCCGGAGCGGCGCTCCCGGCCGGTATAGGCGCGCACGGCGTCCCACAGGTGCGTGCGGTCGGCGTCGGGCCACAGGGTGTCGAGGAAGACCAGCTCGGCGCAGGCGGCCTGCCAGGGCAGGAAGTCCGAGGTGCGCCGCTCCCCGGCCGTACGCACCAGCAGGTCGACGTCCGGCAGCTCGGGCTGGTGCAGATGGCGGCCCACGTGCCGGGCGGTGATCCGGTCGGGGGCGAGCTCACCGCGCACCGCCCGCCGGGCCAGCGCCCGGGCCGCGAGGGCGATCTCGTCGCGGCCCCCGTAGTTGAAGCACAGGTTGAGGGTGAGGCCGGCGCGGTCCCGGGTGGCGTGCACCGTCTCCCGCAGGTCCCGCACCACGTCGGCGGGCAGTCCGTCGGCCGAGCCGGACCACAGCAACCGCACGTCGCGCCGCCACAGTTCCTCGGTGCGCAGGTCCAGCCCGGTCCGCAGCGCGCGCAGGATGTTCTCGGTCTCCGCCGTGGTGCGGGACCAGTTCTCGGTGGACAGCGCGTACACGCTCAGGCAGGGCAGGCCGATCTCCAGCGCGCCGTGGACGATGTCGCGCAGGGCCCGCCCGCCGGCGCCGTGCCCCTCGCCGCGGGGCAGCCCGCGGTCGGCGGCCCAGCGTCCGTTGCCGTCCATGACGATCGCCACGTGCCGGGGCAGCCGGTGGGCGGGCAGCCGGGGCGGCCGGACGCCGTCCGGATGCGGCAGGGGCGGCAACGGGACGGCACGGGCGGCCGGGGGGTCCGCCGGGGCGGGCCGGGGCACGGGGAGCGGCGGGGGAGCGGGAGGTGCGACGGCCGCCGTCCGCGCGCGTCGCCAGGCCCGGGCGACACGCAGCCGGCCGCCCAGCAGCAGGCACTGGAAGCGGACGTGGTCCGCCGTGCGCCGCAGCCCTCGCGGACGGCGCCGCAGCCCGTCGAGTTCGAGCCGCTGCAGCGCCACGAGCGTGCGCCAGGCCGCCGCCGCCGGCGGGTGCTGGGCACCGAGGCGCGCGGCCTGCGCCAGCCACGCGTCGGCCCGGTCCGCCAGGGCGCGCACCAGGGCGGTGACCCGTTCGCTCCGCTGTGGCCGCCGCAGGTCGTCGGCGGTCACCCCGTACTCGTCCAGCACGTCGTGCGGCAGCTCGACGGAGCCCTGCCGGGCGTCCTCGCACAGCTCGCGCAGGGCGCCGACGAGGCGGTGGGCGTCGCCCCAGCGGCGCAGCGCGTCGGCGTCCGCGGCGGTGAGGGACAGCCCCGGGCCGGTGAGCAGGGCCAGCAGCCGGGAGATCCCGAAGGGGAACGACAGCCTGTCCCCGTACGCCTGCCAGTCCGCCCAGGTGAGCAGGCGGGTCTCGCGCGTCGTGTCGGTCCGGTGCCCGGCGGCCGTGACCGGCAGCCCGTCCCCCGGCAGGTCCCACCGCCAGACCGCGTCGACCAGCGCCGCGCGCACCGGGTCGGTGCTGTGGCCGCGCCGCAGCTCGGTCTCCAGGGCCCGGCTGTGCGCGGCCACCCGCTCCGCGCGCCGCCGCGGGGTGTCGTCCGGGGCGCCGGCGAGGGCGTCGACGGTCCGGGCGTGGCCGTGCACCGCCCACAGCAGCGGCCGCAGCCCCGCCGGGAGGAGCAGGCCGACCGCACGGTCCAGCCGGCCCGAATCCCGCACCAGCCGACGGCAGGCCTCGTACCCGGCGCGCACCGCCGGGTCGGTGATCCCGGCCGCCCGGTAGACCCGCCCCGGTCCCGGACGGCGCCACGGCACCCGTACGACGGCGGGCGGCGCCGGCGGCGGTTCGCTCACGGCGCGGACCTGCCCCGGCACGCCCCCGGCCCGCACCGAGCCGCCCCGCATCCGGTCGCCGGGCGAACGTTCCCGCGCACCGCCGTCACGTGCGCGTCCCCGCGTGGCCGGCGGACCCCCGCGGCCGCGGGCGCGCACGGCCGGGACGAGCAGCCCGGCCAGGGACAGCGCGGCCGCCCAGCCCATCCCCAGCAGCAGGTGCCGCCACGGGGTGCCGCCGGTACCGACGGCCGCGACGGCGGACTGCATCGCGCCGTACGCCGGCAGCAGGCTCAGCAGCGGGGCGTCCGCCCAGGGGCCGGCGACCGGGTTCTGCAGGGTCAGGTCGACGAACCCGACCGACGTCACCATGAACAGGCCCGCCGCCTCGCTGCGCGTCACCGAGGCCAGCAGGACGCCGGCGGCGCCGTAGACCAGGGCACCGACGCAGAGCGCGAGCGCGAGCGCCGGCACGTCGATCCGCTCCGGCCGCCCGAAGACGCACACCCACGCGGTGGCGTACCCGGCGGCCGACACCGCCCACAGCAGCAGCACGGAACCCTGGGCCGGCGCCAGGCAGGCACGTGGGCAGCCGGCCCTGGCCAGGTGCCCGTAGAAGACCGCGCACCGGCTGGTGGACAGGAACATCATGAAGCCGACGACCAGGGTGAGCGAGTGCAGCGCCCCCGACAGCCCGGCGACCTCGTTCGCGGCGAGCCGCACCGTGCGGTCCGCCGCGCGCAGCGGGAACCGCACCGGGTCCGCGGGCAGCACCAGATGGGCCAGTCCCAGCCACAGCGGCACGATCAGCACCGCCGGCACCAGCGCCGCACGGTTGCGCGCCTGCTCCCGCACCGCGTACCGGACCGCCGTACGCAGACACCGCCACCAGTGGCTCACGGCGCTCCCGTCGTCCCCTCGCAGCCGCCCGGCACCACCGCGCCACCGTTCCCGCTCCTCGGCCGTCACGGGCTGGCCAACGAAGTACGCGCACGGCGGTGTCGCGACGCCCGTGACGACCGCTCGAAACAGCGACGCGCCATCAGTTCGAGCCCGGACGGGAGCAGCCGCCCGGCCCCGGTCACCCCTCCGGCCCGGCCAGCCGCACCGTCCGCTCGGCCAGTTCGCTGATCCGTACCCCGTCGAAGCCGAACACCGCGCTGCGCACCGTGTCCCGCAACGGCTCCGTCCACTGCGGCGGTATCGCCCCCGCCCCGCACAGCACGCCGGCCACCGAGCCCGCCGTCGCGCCGTTGGAGTCGGTGTCGAGCCCGCCGCGCACGGTGAGGGCGACCGTCCTGGTGAAGTCCCCGTCGCCGTACAGGAGTCCGGCCGTCAGCACCGCGGCGTTCGGCACCGTGTGGATCCAGCCCAGCCCGGCGGTCTCCCCGGACAGGGTGTCCAGCGTCTCCGCCCAGCCGAGCCCGGCCTCGTGCAGGGAGAGCACCCGGCGCACGGCGCGGGCGAGGCGGCTGCCCGCCGGGATCACCATGAGGGCCGCCTCGACGGCGTGGCGCGCGTCCGGCGCGGTGAACGCGTCCGCGATCAGCGCCGCCGCCCACATCGCGCCGTACACCCCGTTCCCGGTGTGCGAGAGCACCGCGTCCCGGCGCGCCGACGCCGCCGCGCGCCGGGGGTCGCCGGGATGCGTCCAGCCGTGGATGTCGGCACGGATGAGGGCGCCGATCCACTCCTGGTACGGGTTGTCGTACGTGGCCGTGAGCGGGGGTTTGAGGCCGGCCGTGAGATTGCGGTACGCGGCCCGCTCCGCCGTGAACGTCTGGAGGTACGGCAGCCGCAGCAGCCACAGCTCGCCGACCTGCTCGGTGGTGAAGCCGAAGCCGTGCCTCTCCAGCAGGTCCAGGCCGAGGATCGCGTAGTCCACGTCGTCGTCGCGGCAACTGCCGTCGACCCGGCCGCGGACACAGGCGCGCCACTCGGGGCGCAAGCCGAGTTCGTCGCTCTCGTCGGCGGGTTCCGGGAGGTAGTCGGTGAGCGGCAGGGCGCCGGCCCGCCGCAGGTAACGGTCGATGCGCTCCCGCGTCCAGTGGTCGCCGCGCTCGACCGGTTTGCCGAGCATGTTGCCCGCGATCCGGCCCAGCCAGCCGCCGAGGACGCGGTCGGCGAGTTCGGTGCCCTCAAGGGTCATGTTCCAGTCATACCCCCGGCGCGCCCGTTCGGGGCGACCGCGTGCGCCCGCCCGGGCCGGAGGCCTCGCCCGCGTCAACCCACGGGCGACCGAGGCGTCAACCTTGGTCCGCTTCCGCACCAGCATGAGATGTTCGTCTGGTTTACTGCCGCACGTCCGCTTGGTTCCCCTCGCCTCCCCAGGAGAGTCATGAACAAGCTGCGCCGTGCGCTCGTGCTCGCCGCCTCGTGTTTCACCGTCCTCCTCCCCGCCGTCCACGCCGTCCCCGCGCACGCGAAGCCGCCCGCGCCCGTCGTCGAGACCGGTGACGTGACCGTCCTGACCGGGGACTACGACATCCTGGAGGACGTGCTGGAACACATCACCATCAGGCGTGGCAACGGTCCCACGGCGCATCAGATCTACGACCACTCCCGGGGCGAGGCCCTCCCGGAGTGAGCCCCGGGCCGGACGCGGCAGCCCTGGGCAGCGGCACCCCCCTGCGGTTAAGGTCGCAGCGGCGCGACTGCCTTGACGTGCGCAAGGCCCGAGGAGCGAGGGGATGCAAGGTGAGCGTGCTGATAGCCGCTGACAAGTTCAAGGGTTCGCTGACCGCCGTACAGGTCGCCGAGCGGATCACCGCGGGACTGCGCCGGGTCGTACCCGGGATCGCCGTCGAGGCGCTGCCCGTGGCCGACGGCGGCGACGGCACCGTGGCCGCGGCGGTCGCGGCCGGTTTCGAACGGCGCGAGACGACGGTCGCCGGGCCGCTCGGCGACCCCGTCACGGCGGCGTACGCCCTGCGCGACGGCACCGCCGTGGTGGAGATGGCCGAGGCCAGCGGCCTGCAGCGGCTGCCCGGGGGCGTCCTCGCACCGCTCACCGCGTCCACGTACGGATCGGGCGAGCTGCTGCGCGCCGCGCTCGACGCCGGGGCCACGACGATCGTCTTCGGCGTGGGCGGCAGCGCCACCACCGACGGCGGCGCCGGGATGCTCGCCGCGCTCGGGGCGCGCTTCCTGGACGCGGACGGGAAGCCGGTCGGGCCCGGGGGCGGCGGGCTGCGCGAGCTGGCGACCGCCGACCTGTCCGGGCTCGACCCCCGGCTCGCCGGCATCGGGTTCGTGCTCGCGAGCGACGTCGACAACCCGCTGACCGGTCCCAAGGGCGCGCCCGCCGTGTACGGGCCGCAGAAGGGGGCGGGCCCGGAGGACGTGGCGGTGCTCGACGCGGCGCTGTGCCGCTACGCGGAGGTCCTGGAGCGGGCGACGGGCCCCGAGGCCGCCGAGTACGCCCTCGCGCCCGGGGCCGGCGCCGCCGGCGGGATCGGCTACGGCGCGCTCGTCCTCGGTGCCCGCTTCCGGCCCGGCATCGAGGTCATGCTCGACGTCCTGGGCTTCGCGCCGGCGCTGGAGCGGGCCACGCTGGTGATCACCGGCGAGGGCTCCCTCGACGAGCAGACCCTGCACGGCAAGGCCCCCGCGGGGGTCGCAGCCGCCGCGCGGGCCGCCGGCAAGGAGGTCGTCGCGGTCTGCGGGCGTCTGGCACTGGCCCCGGACGCGCTCGCCCGGGCCGGCATCCGCCGCGCCTATCCGCTCACCGACGTCGAGCCGGACGTCGGGCGGTGCATCGCCGAGGCGGGCCCGATCCTGGAGGACGTGGCGGAACGGATCGCGCGGGACTTCCTGAGCTGAGCGGGGAACGGCCGGACACGGGTGTGGGCCCGAGCCGGAAGGCTCGGGCCCACACCCGTGTCTCGTTCCCGTCCGCGTTACGGCAGCTGCGCCGCGCGCGCCTCGCGCCGGTTGTCGCGGAAGTTGTTCACCCGCCGGGCCGTGGCGAAGAGCGGGATCACCGCGCCCAGCACGAGCTGCAGGGCGCAGCCGGTCTGCAGCAGCAGCTGGCCGCCGGGGGCGTCGAAGGCCCAGGCCGCCAGCAGGCCCATGGAGGTGACGATCCAGGAGAGCATCGCCACGGCGAGCGGGCCCCGCGGCTTCGGGTACTCCACCCGGCTCACCATCAGCCACGCCGTGCCGAGGATCGCCAGCAGCGTCGCCACGAAGGGCAGCTCGAGGAGCACGATCGAGACGACGGTGAGCGCGCCGAACGGCGAGGGCATGCCCTGGAAGGTGCCGTCCTTCACCGTCACGCAACTGAACCGCGCGAGCCGCAGCACCACCGCCAGCAGCACCACGATGGCCCCGACGGCCGCGACCCGCTGGTGCGCGTCGTCCGCGACCATGCCGTAGACCAGCACGAAGTACGCCGGCGCCAGACCGAAGCTGATCAGGTCGGAGAGGTTGTCGAGCTCCGCGCCCATCGGTGAGGAACGCAGCTTGCGCGCCACCAGGCCGTCGAAGAGGTCGAAGACCGCCGCGCAGAGCATCAGGATGACCGCCGTGGCCGCGCTGTGGCGGGCCATGCCGGTCTCCTGGCTGCCCTGGAGGTGCGGGATCAGGATGCCGGTGGTGGTGAAGTACACCGCCATGAAGCCGCACGTGGCGTTGCCGAGCGTGAGGGTGTCCGCTATCGAGAGACGGAGGGAGAGCGGCATCTCCTCCTCTTCTTCGTCCTCGACCGCCTCGGGCGCCCAGCCCGGCTTCGTATCGGGATCAATCACGGTCAATGCGAGTCACCCCAGCCACGGTCTTCTGACCGACCTCGACGGCGACCTCGACACCTTCGGGGAGGTAGATGTCGACTCGGGAACCGAAACGGATCAGGCCGATCCGGTCTCCCTGCTCCACCTTGGTGCCCTGAGGCACGTACGGAACGATACGGCGGGCGACGGCGCCGGCGATCTGTACCATCTCGATGTCACCGAGCTCGGTGTCGAAGTGCCAGACGACGCGCTCGTTGTTCTCGCTCTCCTTGTTGAAAGCCGGAACGAACCCGCCCGGGATGTGCTCGACTGAGGTGACCGTGCCGGAGAGCGGGGCGCGGTTCACGTGGACGTTGAGCGGGCTCATGAAGATGGCGACGCGGGTGCGCCCGTCCTTCCACGGCATGATGCTCTGCACCACGCCGTCGGCGGGCGAGATGACCCGACCCTGGGCGATCTCGCGCTCGGGGTCGCGGAAGAACCACAGCATGCCCGCCGCGAGCGCGGTGGTGGGCACGGCCACGGCCTTCGCGACGCCCGAGCGGCGGGCGCGGGCGAGGCTGAGGGCTGCGGTGGCCACGGTCGGGATGAGCCACGGCGATGCTCCGCGCGCAAGACGTACGCCGGCCTGGCGATCGCGAGGTGCAGGGGTTTGGCTGTGGGGCATGGATGACCTTCGTAGCGGATGATGCCGCGCATGAACGGGGGACGGCGGCTTTCTATCGGATCGTACCGGGCGCGGGCCACAACTGGGCAAGCCAGGAAGCCGAGTCGGCGCCCCGGAACGGTTGACGGGGTGTGATCTTCTTCTCGAAGAAAACACCCCTAAACCGCCACGAACGCGACATCTATCCTTCGAAGCGGTACTCCTCGAGCAGTCGCCGACCGATGATCATTTTCTGGATTTCGGCGGTACCTTCACCGATCAGCAGCATCGGCGCCTCCCGGTAGAGGCGCTCGATCTCGTACTCCTTCGAGAAACCGTAGCCGCCGTGGATGCGGAAGGCGTCCTCCACGACCTCCTTGCAGTACTCGGATGCGAGGTACTTCGCCATCCCCGCCTCCAGGTCGTTTCGTTCCCCGGAGTCCTTTTTGCGGGCCGCGTTCACCATCATCGCGTGGGCGGCCTCCACCTTGGTGGCCATCTCCGCGAGCTTGAACTGGATGGCCTGGTGCTGGGCGATCGGCTTGCCGAAGGTGTGCCGCTGCTGGGCGTACCGGATGCCGAGCTCGAACGCGCGCCGGGCCACGCCGCAGCCGCGCGCGGCCACGTTGACCCGGCCCACCTCCACGCCGTCCATCATTTGGTAAAACCCTCGGCCGGTGGTCCCGCCGAGCACCCGATCGGCCGGTACGCGCAGTCCGTCCATGATGAGCTCGGTGGTGTCGACGCCCTTGTAGCCCATCTTGTCGATCTTCCCGGGAACGGTGAGACCGGGGCGGACCTCCCCGAACCCGGGCTCCTTCTCGACCAGGAACGTCGTCATCGACCGGTGCGGGGGCGCATCCCGCGGGTGTCCTTCGTCACTCCGCACCAGAACGGCGACGAGCGTGGACGTTCCACCGTTGGTCAGCCACATCTTCTGACCGTTCAGGACGTAATCGTCACCGTCTTTGACTGCTTTCGACGTGATCGCGGACACGTCGGAGCCCAGCGCCGGCTCCGACATGGAGAAGGCGCCCCGCACCTCGCCGAGCGCCATCCGCGGCAGGAAGTGCTCCTTCTGTTCCTCCGTGCCGTGCTGCCTGAGCATGTAGGCCACGATGAAGTGGGTGTTGACGATGCCGGAGACGGACATCCAGCCGCGGGCGATCTCCTCCACGCACAGCGCGTACGTGAGCAGGGACTCGCCCAGACCGCCGTACTCCTCGGGGATCATCAGCCCGAACAGGCCCAGCTCCTTGAGCCCGTCGACGATGCGCTGCGGATACTCGTCGCGGTGCTCCAGCTCGGTCGCGACGGGGAGGATCTCCTTGTCCACGAAGTCCCGGACGGTCGCGAGGATCTCCTGCTGCACGTCCGTCAGTCCGTACGTCTGGGCGAGTCGGGCCATGGCTACCTCTCCTGCTGCTTCGGCTGAGGACGGCCCGGCTGCTCGCCGCCCCGCTCCTTGACGTACGACTCCGTCGGCACCATCACCTTGCGCCGGAACACGCAGACCAGCGTGCCGTCCTGCTTGTGGCCCCTGGTCTCCACGTACACGATCCCGCGGTCGCCCTTCGACTTCGACGGCCACTTGTCCAGCACGGTCGTCTCCCCGTACACCGTGTCGCCGTGGAAGGTCGGCGCCACGTGCCTCAGCGACTCGACCTCCAGGTTGGCGATGGCCTTGCCGGAGACGTCCGGGACGGACATGCCGAGCAGGAGGGAGTAGACGTAGTTCCCGACGACCACGTTCCTGCCGAAGTCCGTCGTCCGCTCCGCGTAGTTGGCGTCCAGGTGGAGCGGGTGGTGGTTCATGGTGAGGAGGCAGAACAGGTGGTCGTCGTACTCGGTGACCGTCTTCCCGGGCCAGTGCTTGTAGACGGCCCCGACCTCGAACTCCTCGTAGGTGCGTCCGAACTGCATGGCGGTCAGGCCTCCGGGGCTTCGAACCTGGACGTGCGCTGCATGCCGGCGGCCCGGCCCTTGCCCGCGACGACCAGCGCCATCTTCCGGCTGGCCTCGTCGATCATCTCGTCGCCGAGCATCGCGGAGCCCTTCTTGCCGCCCGCCTCGGACGTGTAGTACGCGTACGCGTCCAGGATCAGCTCCGCCCGGTCGTAGTCCTCCTGCGAGGGCGAGAAGATCTCGTTGGAGGCCTCGACCTGGCCGGGGTGCAGCACCCACTTGCCGTCGAAGCCGAGCGCGGCGGCACGGCCGGCGACCTCGCGGAAACCGTCGACGTTGCGGATCTGCAGGTAGGGGCCGTCGATCGCCTGGAGGTCGTTGGCACGGGCCGCCATCAGGATCTTCATCAGGATGTAGTGGTAGGCGTCCGCCGGGTAGCCGGGCGGCTGCTCGCCGACGACCAGCGACTTCATGTTGATGGAGGCCATGAAGTCGGCCGGGCCGAAGACGATCGTCTCCAGGCGCTGCGACGCCTCGGCGATCTCGTCGACGTTGTTCAGGCCCCGCGCGTTCTCGATCTGCGCCTCGATGCCGATCCGGCCGACCTCGAAGCCCATCGTCCTCTCGATCTGGGTGAGGAGCAGGTCGAGCGCCACGATCTGCTGCGCGTCCTGCACCTTCGGCAGCATGACGCAGTCCAGGTTCTGCCCGGCGCCCTCGACGACGGTGACGACGTCGCGGTACGTCCACTCCGTCGTCCAGTCGTTGACCCGCACGACCCGCGTCTTGCCGGTCCAGTCGCCCTCGTTGAGGAACTTCACGATCGTGTGCCGCGCCTCCGGCTTGGCGAGCGGGGCGCACGCGTCCTCCAGGTCGAGGAACACCTGGTCGGCCGGGAGACCCTGGGCCTTCTCCAGAAAGCGGGGGTTGCTGCCCGGCACGGCCAGGCACGAGCGGCGCGGGCGGAGCCGGTTCACCTGTGGAACAGGGCTGGTCATGCGGGGACCTCCAAGGGGTCGAGCTTGTTCGCCTTCCGGATCTCGTCGACGATACGGCCGATGATTCCGGTGATGTCGAAGTCCTTCGGGGTGAAGACGGCGGCCACTCCCGCGGCCCTGAGCCGCCGGGCGTCGCCGTTCGGGATGATCCCGCCGGCGATCACTGGGATGTCGCCCGCGCCGGCCTCGCGCAGCCGCTCCAGCACGTCCGGCACCAGCCGCGCGTGCGAGCCGGACAGGACGGACAGGCCCACCGCGTGCACGTCCTCGGCGAGGGCGGCGTCCACGATCTGCTCGGGCGTCAGCCGGATGCCCTGGTAGACCACCTCGAACCCGGCGTCACGGGCCCGCACGGCGATCTGCTCGGCGCCGTTGGAGTGCCCGTCCAGGCCCGGCTTGCCGACCAGGAAGCGCAGCTTGCCGACGCCCAGGTCACGGGCGGTGAGGCGCACCCGGCGGCGCACCTCCGCCAGCGCGGTGCCCTCCTCGGCGGCGACCGCGACCGGCGCGGACGAGACCCCGGTCGGCGCGCGGTACTCGCCGAACACCTCGCGCAGGGCCCCGGCCCACTCGCCGGTCGTGACCCCGGCGCGGGCGCACTCCAGGGTGGCCGCCATCAGGTTCTCCGTGCCCCGCGCCGTCTCCTTCAGCCGCTCCAGCGCGTCCCGGGAGCGCCGCCCGTCGCGGGTGTCCCGCCAGTCCCGCAGGCTCTGCACCACCCGGTCCTCGACCGCCGGGTCGACCGTGTGGACGGCGGTGTCCAGATCGGCCGTCAGCGGGTTCGGCTCGGTCGTCCCGTAGACGTTGACGCCGACGATCTTCTCCTCGCCGGACTCGATCCGGGCCCTGCGCTCGGCGTGCGAGGCGACCAGCCGCGACTTCAGGTAGCCCGACTCCACGGCGGCCAGCGCGCCGCCCATCTGCCGGATGCGGTCCATCTCGTCCCACGCGTCCCCGGCGAGCTCGGTCACCTTCGCCTCGACGACGTGCGAGCCGTCGAAGATGTCCTCGTACTCCAGCAGGTCGCTCTCGTGGGCGAGGACCTGCTGGATGCGCAGCGACCACTGCTGGTCCCAGGGCCGGGGCAGGCCCAGCGCCTCGTTCCAGGCGGGGAGCTGCACGGCACGCGCGCGTGCGTCCTTGGAGAGGGTGACCCCCAGCATCTCCAGCACGATGCGCTGGACGTTGTTCTCCGGCTGCGCCTCGGTCAGCCCGAGGGAGTTGACCTGGACGCCGTACCGGAACCGCCGCTGCCGCACGTCCGTGATGCCGTACCGCTCCCGCGTGACGCGGTCCCAGATGCGGCCGAAGGCGCGCATCTTGCACATCTCCTCGACGAAGCGGACGCCCGCGTTCACGAAGAAGGAGATCCGGGCGACGACGTCGCCCATCCGCTCCCGCGGCACCTGCCCGCCGTCGCGCACCGCGTCCAGGACGGCGATCGCGGTGGACATCGCGTACGCGATCTCCTGGACCGGGGTGGCCCCGGCCTCCTGCAGGTGGTAGCTGCAGATGTTGATCGGGTTCCACTTGGGGATGCGGGAGACCGTGTACGCGATCATGTCCGTGGTCAGCCGGAGCGAGGGCCCCGGCGGGAACACGTGCGTGCCCCGGGACAGGTACTCCTTCACGATGTCGTTCTGGGTCGTCCCCTGCAGCCGGGCGACGTCCGCGCCCTGTTCCTCGGCGACCACCTGGTAGAGCGCCAGCAGCCACATGGCCGTGGCGTTGATGGTCATCGAGGTGTTCATCCGCTCCAGCGGGATGTCCTCGAACAGCCGGCGCATGTCCCCGAGGTGCGAGACCGGCACCCCGACCCGGCCCACCTCCCCGCGCGCGAGGACGTGGTCGGGGTCGTACCCCGTCTGCGTCGGCAGGTCGAACGCGACGGACAGTCCGGTCTGGCCCTTGGCGAGGTTGCGCCGGTACAGCTCGTTGGAGGCCTCGGCGGTGGAGTGGCCGGCGTAGGTGCGCATGAGCCACGGACGGTCTTTCTGGCGGCCTGTCATCTGTGGCTCTCAGACGTTCCGGAAGCGGTTGATGGCGTCGATGTGCCGCGCGCGCTTCTCCGCGTCACGGACGCCGAGCCCCTCCTCGGGGGCGAGGCACAGGACGCCGACCTTGCCCTGGTGGGCGTTGCGGTGCACGTCGTGCGCCGCCTGGCCGGTCTCGTGCAGCGGGTACACCTTCGACAGCGTCGGGTGGATCTTCCCCTTGGCGATGAGCCGGTTGGCCTCCCAGGCCTCCCGGTAGTTGGCGAAGTGCGAGCCGATGATGCGCTTCAGCGACATCCACAGGTAGCGGTTGTCGTACTCGTGGCGGTAGCCGGAGGTCGAGGCACAGGTGACGACGGTGCCGCCCTTGCGGGTGACGTAGACGCTGGCGCCGAAGGTCTCGCGGCCCGGATGCTCGAAGACGATGTCGACGTCCTCGCCGCCGGTCAGCTCGCGGATGCGCTTGCCGAACCGCTTCCACTCGCGCGGGTCCTGGTGGTCCTCGTCCTTCCAGAACCGGTAGCCCTCGGCCGTGCGGTCGATGACCGCCTCGGCGCCCATGGCCCGGCAGATCTCGGCCTTCCGGTCGCTGCTCACGACACAGATGGGGGTGGCGCCGCCGGCGAGCGCGAACTGCGTGGCGTAACTGCCGAGGCCGCCGCTCGCGCCCCAGATGAGCACGTTGTCGCCCTGCTTCATGCCGGCGCCGTTCCGTGACACCAGCTGCCGGTACGCGGTGGAGTTCACCAGGCCCGGAGCGGCGGCCTCCTCCCAGCTCAGGTGGTCCGGCTTCGGCATCAGCTGGTTGGACTTCACGAGCGCCAGCTCCGCCAGGCCGCCGAAGTTCGTCTCGAACCCCCAGATCCGCTGCTCCGGGTCGAGCATCGTGTCGTTGTGCCCGTCGCTCGACTCCAGCTCCACGGACAGGCAGTGCGCGACCACCTCGTCACCGGGGTGCCAGGCGTGCACGCCCGGGCCGGTGCGCAGGACGACGCCCGCGAGGTCGGAGCCGATGATGTGGTACGGCAGGTCGTGGCGCGCGGCGAGTTCGCTGAGCCGGCCGTAGCGCTCCAGGAAACCGAAGGTCGGCAGCGGCTCGAAGATGGAGGTCCAGACCGAGTTGTAGTTGACCGAGGAGGCCATGACGGCCACCAGCGCCTCGCCCGGGCCGAGTTCCGGGACCGGCACCCGGTCCAGGTGGATCGACTTGCGGGGGTCCTTGTCGCGGGTGGCGAGGCCCGCGAACATCTCCGTCTCGTCCTTGTGCACGGTGACCGCGCGGTACGACTCGGGCAGCGGCAGGGCGGCGAAGTCGGCGGGCGTCGCGTCCGGCGACTGGATGGCGTCCAGGATGTCCTTCACGGTGGTGCCTTCCGGCGAGATGTGTGAGGGATGCCGTCGGTTCGGCGGGGGTGGTGCGGCAGCGCTTCGTGGCGCGGAGGGTGCCTGTGACGCAGGCGTCCGGGCGCGCTCGCCATGGGGGCTCGCGGGGACAGCCGACGTGCGGCGCGGGTTCGTGCACGCCGGCCGCCCGGACAACATCAACGTATGGCACGGCGTGACAGGTGACAAGGCACTGCGTGCCAAATAATGAGCTCAGATGAAATCTTTACTCGACAGATGAGCGATGATCGATCAGTGGCGGCCGGCTGGGACATGAAAAACGGCCACCCCACGGGGTGGCCGTCCGCACGACGACGCCTCAGCGGTCCCGCAGCGCCTGTTCGATCGTCCGCATGATGTCGTCGAGCGGGGCGTCCGTCCGGGCCACCGTCACCAGCACCTCGCCCTGCGAGGCGACGGACGCCGGGGACGGGGCGGCGGGCTGCGGCGCGGCCGTGCGGCCCGCGCCGATGCCCGTCCCGAACGTTCTGCGGACGATCGCGAAGGCGTGGTCGAGCTGGTTCTCCACGTCGCCCTGCCCGTCGGCCCGCAGCCAGCGCCGCAGCACGTGGTTGTGCGCGGTGACGACCGCCGACGCGGCGACCTCCGCCAGCAGCGGGTCGTCGTTGGCGTCGTCGTCGTGCGCGTGCTCGTCGAAGTGGCCCAGCAGGTACCGGGTGAAGAGCCGCTCGTAACGGGCCACCGAGGCGATCTCGGCCTCGCGCAGGGTGGGGACCTCCCGTGTGAGCCGGTAGCGCTGCACGGAGATCTCCGGCTGCGCCGCGTACATCCGCATGACCTCCTTGATGCCGCGGCACACGGTGTCGAGCGGGTGCTCGTGCGCCGGGGCGGCGTTGAGCACCGCCTCCGCGCGGACCAGGGTGTCGTCGTGGTCGGGGAAGATCGCCTCTTCCTTGGAGCGGAAGTGGCGGAAGAAGGTGCGGCGGGCCACCCCCGCCGCCGCGGCGATCTCGTCGACGGTGGTCGCCTCGTACCCCTTCGTCGCGAAGAGCTCCATGGCCGCGGCCGCCAGTTCCCGGCGCATCTTGAGGCGTTGCGCGGCGGCACGGCTGCCCGCGGCGCTCTCCGGAGCGTCGGACGTGGCTGGTGTACGTGAGGACTTCGCGGCCTGGGACATGCCCTGAACGTACTGCATGTGTGCGAAGGAGTGTGCAGGTCCGCCGGTTCCCCCGGCCGCCGGGGGCGGGGGACGGCCGGCCGGGTCGAGGAGCCCGCCCCAGCCGGCGCCGCCCGGGAACCAGTCGCCGGGCCTCTCAGCGCTTGCCATGCTCGCGGAAGCCGCGGCCGGTCTTGCGGCCGAGGCAGCCCGCGGCCACCAGATGTTCGAGGAGCGGCGCCGGGGCGAGACCCGGGTCGCGGAACTCGCGGTGCAGCACCCGCTCGATGGCGAGCGAGACGTCGAGCCCGACCACGTCCAGCAGTTCGAACGGGCCCATCGGGTAGCCGCCGCCGAGCTTCATCGCCGTGTCGATGTCGTCCGGCGACGCGTAGTGCTCCTGCACCATCTTCACCGCGTTGTTCAGGTACGGGAACAGCAGCGCGTTCACGATGAAGCCGGCCCGGTCCCCGCAGTCCACCGGGTGCTTGCGCACGGCCGCGCACAGTCCGCGGACCGTGCTGTGCACGTCGTCCGCGGTCAGGACGGTGCGGACCACCTCGACCAGCTTCATCGCCGGGGCCGGGTTGAAGAAGTGCACGCCGATCACGTCCTGCGGGCGCGAGGTGGCCCGGGCGAGGGCCACGACGGGCAGCGAGGAGGTGGTGGTGGCGAGGATCGCGCCCGGCCTGCACACCTTGTCGAACACGGCGAACAGCTGCCGTTTGACCTCCAGGTCCTCGACGACGGCCTCCAGGGCCAGGTCGACGTCCGCGAAGGCGTCGTACGAGCCGGCGCAGGCGATCCGGTCCAGCGCCTCGGCCGCCGCCTCCGCCGTCATCCGTCCCCTGCCGACGGAGCGGGACAGCGACGTGCCGATCCGGGCCTTCGCCTCCCGCGCCTTCTCCGCACCGCGCGCGGCGAGCACGACACCGTACCCGGCTTTCGCGAACACCTCGGCGATGCCCGACGCCATCGTGCCCGAACCCGCGATCCCGACGGATCGGACGACGCGCCCGGGCACCGCCGAACCGCCCTCGCGCGGGGTCAGCGCGTCCGGCACGACGGTGGAACTGCCCGCGGCCGCGTACGTGTAGAAGCCGCGTCCCGCCTTGCGGCCGGTCAAGCCCGCCTCGCTGAGCTGCTTGAGGAGGGGCGCGGGGGCGTGCAGCCGGTCGTGCGAGGCGGCGTACATGGCCTCCAGGACCGTACGCGCCGTGTCGATGCCGATCAGGTCGAGCAGGGTGAGGGGACCCATCGGGAGCCCGCAGCCGAGCCGCATCGCCGCGTCGATGTCCTCCCTCGACGCGTACCGGGCCTCGTACATCGCGGCGGCCTGGTTGAGGTAGCCGAACAGCAGTCCGTCGGCGACGAACCCGGGCCGGTCGCCCACCGCGACGGGCTCCTTGCCCAGTTCCAGGGCGAGGTCCGTGACCGCGGCGACGGCCTCGGGCGCGGTCAGCACGGACGAGACCACCTCGACGAGCCGCATCGCCGGGGCCGGGTTGAAGAAGTGCATGCCCAGCACCCGCTCGGGACGGGCCGACTCGGCGGCCAGCCGGGTCACGGACAGCGCGTTGGTGCCGGTCGCGAGGACCGCCCCGGGACGGACGATCCCGTCCAGCTCGCGGAAGACCTGCTGCTTGATCTCGTACGACTCCGGCACGAGCTCGATCACCAGGTCGGCGGCGGCCGCGGCCTGCAGGTCGGTGAAGGTGCGGAAGCGGGCGAGGACGTCGCCGCGCTGCTCCTCGGTGATCCGCCCGCGGCCGACGGCGCGGGCGGTCGAGGACTCCAGGGCGGCGGCGGCCCGTGCGGCCGCCGTCTCGCTGACGTCGATGCCGACGACCTCGCGGCCGGACCGGGCCAGGACCTCGGCGACACCGGTGCCCATGGTGCCGAGGCCGACCACGGCGACGGTCTGGAACGGGGAGGGGAGGGGGGAGGTGCCGGACTGGACGGTGGCCATCGCGGGACTCCAGGAATGAGGGTGACGACTGGGAGCGCGCCCGGGCGCCGGCGGGCGCGCCGGGGCGGCGAAGATGGCCGGCCCTGTCCCGGAGCCGGGTCGTTCTGCGGTACATGAGGTACCGAACCGACTGCTCTCCCGCCGCCTCGGGGAGCGGGAGGTGTCCCCGGCGGCGGCTGCGTCACCAGGCCGCCGCGAGGAGGTGCGAGCGGGTGGCTCGCTCGGATGAGCTTAACCGGTGGGTAATGAGCGCGCCAGCCCCTCTCCGTACCGCGGTCGTCCGCCCCTCAGCCGGCGGCCGCGAACAGCTCACCGGCCTCGGTGACCGCCCGCGCCAGGGCTTCCGGCTCCGGCCGCAGCCGGCTCACGATCCCGTCGAGGTCCCGCAGCCCCGCCCGCTCCAGGAGCCGCTTCTCGTTGGTGACCCACTCGCCGCGCGCCGCCAGCACCGCGTGCGCCGTCTCCGCGGCGGCGGTGGCCAGCGCGCCCGCGATCTCGGTGACCCGGCCGTGCCGGACGTGTGCCGCCTCGGCGTACTGCAAGGTCATGGCCGCCCGGCCGTGCCAGAAGCGCGGCGCCGCCTCGCGCAGTGCCTCCGGGTACCCGGGGCGGGGCAGGGCGCCGCTCAGCACCCGGTTGACGCCGAGCTCGGCGACCACCAGGTAGCTGGGGATGCCCGCGAGGTGGAACATCAGCGGCTCCCAGTGGAAGCGGCCCCGCCGGGCCTCCGCGAGCTCGTGCTCGACGACGTCGAGGTCGCGGTAGTGGACGTCGACGCGCCGGCCGTCGACGGTGAGCCAGGCGCCCCCGTTGAAGACGCCCCCGCCCCAGCCGCCGATCTCGGAGACCTCGCCCTCCCAGCCCACGGCCCGCAGGTCCGCCGGGTCGAAGCCGCCGCGGTAGTACACGGCCAGGTCCCAGTCGCTCTCCGGGGTGTGGGTCCCCTCCGCGCGCGAGCCGCCGAGGGCGACGGCGCGCACGGCGGGGAGGGCGGCGAGCCGGTCCGCGACGTGCTCGAGGAACTTCTCGTCATTCATGGGAGCACGATAGTGAGCCGTGACCGCGCGCTCCCCGTATGTCACCGCCGGCTTGGTCATGTACGCCCCCAACGGCGCGACGCGCCCCTAGGCTCGTGCCATGGGCGAAGAGGTGCGAGCACTCACCGAGCGCATACGGCGCGAATCGGGGGCGCCGCCGGCGTACGACCGGCTCGCGGCCACCGACGACCTCGACGAACTGGCCGGTGTGCTCACCGCCCCCGGGCAGCCGCTGTGGGCGCGGGAACTGGCCGCCTTCCGGCTCGGTGTCGCCGGGGACCGGAGAGCCTTCGAGTCGCTGGTCCTGTTCCTCAACCACCGTGACCCGCAGCGCTGCGCCTCCGCCGCCCACGCCCTGGCGCGGCTCGGCGACCCGCGCACGGCCCGGGCCGCCGCAGCGCTCGCCACCAACGAGCTCCGGGTCGCCTACGCCCTGCACCCCGTACGGCTCCTGGTGGCGCTGCGCGCCCCCGAGTCCGTGCCCGCGCTGATCACCACCCTGGAGCGGCGGCTGCGGCCGCACGACCCGTACCGCAAGGTCGCCCTCGCCTGCGTGGAGGGCCTGGGCGACCTGGGCGACGTACGGGCGCGGCGCGTCCTGACCGAGGCGCTGGCACACCCCGCGCTGGCCCAGGCGGCGGCCGGCGCGCTGAAGCGGCTGCCGGCGGCACGGTGAGCGCGCGGCCGCGCGGCGTCAGCCCCGGTGGCCCAGCAGTTCGTGCAGCGCCTCGCCCGGCGCGGAGCCGGACGCGCCCCGCGTGGCCGTCGGTTGCGG
This sequence comes from Streptomyces ruber, assembly GCF_014648075.1. Classification (GTDB taxonomy): domain Bacteria; phylum Actinomycetota; class Actinomycetes; order Streptomycetales; family Streptomycetaceae; genus Streptomyces; species Streptomyces ruber. Next base: position 725,347 of record NZ_BMQK01000002.1, read on the forward strand.
ATCGGGCAGGGGCGCGCACCGCGCGTCGACCCCGTCGGTGCCGCGCGGCACCGTGCCGTCGGCCAGGTAGGCCGCCAGGTGCCGGTCCAGGCAGGCGTTGCCGCTCAGCGTGATGCCGTGATTGCCGCCGCCGTCCTCCACCACCAGGCGGGAGCCGCGCAGCAGCCGGCGCAGGGCGGCGGCGCCGGGATACGGGGTGGCCCCGTCGTGCGTCGACTGGAAGAGCAGCACCGGCGGCAGGGCGTCGTTCGAGACGTCCGGCGGGCGCAGCGGGCGGACCGGCCAGGACGCGCACGGTGCGTTGTACCAGGCGTTGTTCCAGGTGATGAACGGCGCCTCCTCGTACCCGGCCCAGGTGTCGCGGCGCCACCTGGACCAGTCGCGGGGCCAGGGCGCGTCGTGGCACTGCACCGCGGTGTAGACGCTGTAGGCGTTCTCGCCCGCCGCGTCGACGGCGGCGAGGTCCCGGTACGCGGCCAGGAGCGGAGCGCCGTCCCCGCGGCGCGCGTACGCCGCGAACACCTCGGCCAGGCGGGGCCAGTGGCCGTCGAAGTAGCTCGCGGGCAGGAAGGTGTCCTCCAGTTCGGCGGCGCCGACGGTGCCGCCCGCGGGCTTCTTCGCGAGCGCCGCGCGCATCGCGTACCACGAGGCCTCGACCCGCTCCGGTCCGGTGCCGAGCCGGTAGGCCGCGTCGTGCCGCGCGACCCAGGCCAGGAACGCCCGGTGGCGCTCGTCGAACGCCCGGTTCTGCAGGAGGTTGCTGGCGTACCACACGCGCGCGGGGTCGACGACGGAGTCCAGCGCCATGCGCCGCACGCGGTCCGGGTGCAGCTTCGCGTAGACGGCGCCCAGGTACGTGCCGTACGAGTACCCGAAGTAGTTGATCTTCTGGGCGCCGAGCGCGCGGCGGATCACGTCCATGTCCCGCGCCGCGCTCACCGTGCCGATGTACGGCAGCACGTCCCCGTGTCTTCGCGCGCAGCCCTCGGCGAAGGCCGCGGCGCGTGCGCGGCCCGCCGCCTCGGCGGCCGGCGAGGCCGGCAGCGGGTCGGGCCGCACCGGTGCGAAGTGCCCGGGCAGGCAGTTCAGGGCCGGACCGCTGGCCCCGACGCCCCGCGGGTCGAAGCCGATGACGTCGTACCGGGCCGCCACCCGCCGCGGCAGCGCGGAGGCGACGTACCCCGCCAGCGCCCGGCCGCTGCCGCCCGGCCCGCCCGGGTTGACCAGCAGCGGGCCCTGGTAGGGGCGCGCGGTGTGCGGGACGCGGGTCAGGGCGAGCGTGATCTGCCGGCCGCCGGGGTCCGCGTGGTCGAGGGGCGCCCGCACGGTCGCGCACTGGAGCGTCGGGTGCTCGCGGGTGGCGCACGCCGTCCAGGCCGCACGCTGCACGACGGGCCCCGAGCGCGCCGCCGGGGTGGGATCGGCGCCCGCCGCGAACGGGAACGCCATGATCGTTCCGGCTGTCACGGCGGCGCACAGGGCGGCTGCGCGTTTCCTCATCGGGTGCCTTCCGGGCGCAGGATGCCGAGCCGCGCAGGTCACGGCTCCGGTCGCATCCGTCCCGGCGGACAGCGGCGGAGCAACGTGTCCGACGGCGACGTGACCCGATCGGACCGAGGGAAGCGCCCGGATGCGCCGGTGCGGCCGGCCTGCTCAGAGCAGCGTGAGCTGGGTGGGCGCGGCCTGCGCCGCCGGCTGCGGCCGGGGCCCGGGGATCCTGCGCGGCAGCCCCGGGCGCGAGGGGCCGATGCCGTACTCCCGGGCCAGCTCGTGGACCTGTCCGGTGATCCGGCGCTGGTACCAGGTCGGCGCGTAGGCGCCCTGCGCGTAGAGGCGTTCGTACCGCTGGACGAGGTGCGGGTGGTGGTGGCGCAGCCAGTCCATGAACCACTCGCGGGCCCCCGGCCGCAGATGCAGTACCAGGGGCGTCACCGAGGTGGCGCCGGAGGCCGCGATGGCCCGTACCGTCTCGCGCAGCCGGTCCGGGTGGTCGCTCAGGAACGGGATCACGGGCGCCATCAGGACGCCGCAGCCGATGCCGTGATCCGTGAGGGCGCGTACGACGTCCAGGCGGCGCTCCGGGGCGGGCGCGCCGGGCTCCACCGTGCGCCACAGCTCCCGGTCGGTGAAGCCGACCGAGACGGAGATCCCCACCTCGGTGACCCGGGAGGCCTGCACGAGCAGGTCCAGGTCGCGCAGGAGCAGCGTGCCCTTGGTCAGGATCGAGAAGGGGTTCGCGTGGTCGCGCAGGGCCGCGATGATGCCCGGCATCAGCCGGTAACGGCCCTCCGCGCGCTGGTAGCAGTCCACGTTGGTGCCCATCGCGATGTGCTCCCCGTGCCAGCGGGGGGAGGCGAGCCGGTGGCGGAGCAGCTCCGGCGCGTTCACCTTGACCACGATCTGGGAATCGAAGCCGAGGCCCGTGTCGAGGTCCAGGTAGCCGTGGGTCTTGCGCGCGAAACAGTAGACGCACGCGTGCGTGCAGCCGCGGTACGGATTCACCGTCCATTCGAAGGGCATGCGCGAGGCCCCCGGCACCCGGTTCACGATCGATCTCGCCCGGACCTCGTGGAAGGTGATGCCGCGGAACTCCGGAGTGTCGAAGGTGCGGGTGGTCACCGCGTCCGCGCCGAACAGCGCGGCGTCCCGGGGCGCGGCGGAGCCCACCGGACCTGCGGGAGTCCCGTTGCCCCCGGCGTTCCCGGGATTCTCGGGGTTCTCGCGATGCTCGGGGTTCTCGGCCAGATGGTCCCAGCGCATGGGCGCCTCCTTGGTTGCACTGGCCACAGAATAGAACACATGTTCCCTTGATCGTGCGAACGGGTATTCGGGCATCGTCCGGGGGCGCTACCCGTCCCGGACCCTGATTTGGGCGGCCCGGCAGCCTGATGGTTGGCTTTCCGCCAACACGAGCCCACAAGTGCTGGAGGAAGTGCGCATGGCACAGGTAGAAGCCACCACGGAGCGCATCGTCGCCGGGGACGCGGACACGGTGTTCGACACCCTGGCCGACTACAGCGGCACCCGCGCGAAGCTGCTGCCCGAGCACTTCAGCGAGTACGAGGTCCGCGAGGGCGGTGACGGCGAGGGCACGCTCGTCCACTGGAAGCTCCAGGCCACCAGCAAGCGCGTCCGTGACTGTCTGCTGGAGGTGACCGAGCCGACCGACGGTGAGCTCGTCGAGAAGGACCGCAACTCCTCGATGGTCACCACCTGGCGGGTCACGCCGGCCGGGGAGGGCAGGTCCCGCGTCGCCGTGACCACCGTCTGGAACGGCGCGGGCGGCATCGGCGGCTTCTTCGAGAAGACCTTCGCCCCCAAGGGCCTCGCCCGTATCTACGACACCGTCCTCGCCAACCTCTCCGCCGAGATCGAGAAGTAACCGCTCCCCCCGGGACCCGCCGCCACCTCACCGGTTCGAGTGGACCTGGCGTGGCATGCGGCGTTTCTCCGTAACTCGTCGCAACTGCCGGAAGTTGTCGCACAACGCGAGAACCGCACGGCAGGTGCGACGAGGGGAGCGGCACATGAGCGGCATCACGCTGGCGCAGGGCGAACCGGTCACCGCGCCCCCACCGGACGCCGCCCCGCCCCCCACCGCACCCGTGCCGCTCGGCTCCCGGCGGCTGCGGCTGGTCCTGACCGGGCTCCTGCTCGCGCTGCTGCTCGCCGCGCTGGACCAGCTGGCCGTCGCCACCGCCCTCCCGCGGATCGCCGGCGAACTGCACGGCACGGACCGGATGTCCTGGGCGATCACCGCCTACCTGCTCACCGCCGCCGTGGGAGTCCCCGTCCTCGGCGGACTCGGCGACCGGTACGGCCACAAGGGCGTCCTGGTGCTCGCGCTCGGCGTCTTCGTCGTCGGCTCGGCGCTCGCGGGCTGGTCGCGCACCATGGACCAGCTCATCGCCTTCCGGGCGCTCCAGGGCATCGGCGCGGGCGGACTCATGACCGGGGCGCAGGCGATCGCCGCCGGCATCGCGCCCGCGCGGGGACGCGCCCGCGTCATGGGGGTGGCCGGCGCCGTCTTCGGCCTCGGCTCCCTCGCCGGCCCCCTGCTGGGCGGCCTGCTCACGGACCACCTCTCCTGGCGGTGGTGCTTCCACCTCAACGTCCCCCTCGGGCTCGCCGCTCTCGCCCTCGTCATGGCGGCGCCGCGGGCGGCGAGGCCCCGTGACAAGGCACGCCCCGACGTCCTCGGGGCGCTGCTGCTCACGGTCGCGTCGGCCTGTCTGGTGCTGCTGAGCGGCCTGGCCGGCACCGCGTACGGGCGGGACTCGTACGTCGTCCCGGGGCTCGCCGTCACAGCCGTGGCCGCCGGCGCCCTCTTCCTCCTCGCCGAGCACCGCGCGGCCGACCCCCTCGTACCGCTCAGACTGTTCAAGGACCCCGTCGTCGCCGTCACCGGCGCCGTGGGCCTCGCGGCCGGTGTCGCGCTGCACGCGGCGGCCACCCACCTGCCGGCCTTCCTGCAACTGGCCGGGGGGATGTCGGCGACCGGAGCCGGACTGCTCATGCTGCCGATGACGGGCGGCCTCGTCGGCGCGTCGGTCGTCGTCGGCGAGCTCGTCGTCCGCACCGGGCACCACCGGACGTACCCCGTCCTCGGCACCGCCCTCGCCGCCGTCGGCATGTGGCTGCTGACCGGGCTGGAGACGGACACGCCCCGGTTGTACTTCGGCATCTGGACGGCCGTCCTCGGCGCCGGCATCGGCATGGTCACGCCCGTCCTGGTCCTCACCGCGCAGAACGCGGTCCGTCCCGCCGACGCCGGCACCGTGACCGGCACCGCGGACTACGCCCGGCAGCTCGGCGGCGGCATCGGCGTGGCCGCCTTCGGCGCGCTCCTCGCGGACCGGCTCGCCGGCCGTCCGCCCACCCGCGCGGGCGCCGGACTGCCGGACCCCGCCTCCCTCACCCCGGACGTCGTGCAGGCGCTGCCCGCCGCGCTGCGCCACGACTACGACGCCTACGTCGCGGCGTACGCCGGCGCCATGCCGGGGATCTTCCTCTACCTGGTGCCGGTGCTCGTCCTCGGCCTTCTTCTCGCCCTCCTCCTGCTCAGGAGCGGTCCCCTGGTGTCCCTCGACGTCCCCGCCGGGTCCGTCCCGGTTCCGCCGCAGCGCCCCGCGCAGGGAGCCGGGGCGGCCGTGCGCGGCATCGTGCGGCAGCACGACGGACCGGCCGTGGCGCGGGCCGTGCTGACCCTCGTCGACGGCACGGGGCAGCAGATCGGACGGGGCACGGGGGGCGAGGACGGCCGGTACGAACTGGTTCCGCCCGGCCCGGGGGCGTACGTGCTGATCGCCGCGGCCGACGGCCACCAGCCGCACGCGGTGACCGTCAGCGTCGGCGAGGGCCCCGTACGGGTCGACATGGTGCTGGGCGGCCCCGGACGGCTGACCGGCCGGGTGGTCACCCACGACGGGAGCCCCCTGCCGGACGCGGCCGTCACGCTCACCGACGTCCACGGCCAGGCCGTCGCCACCACCCGCAGCGGACCGGGGGGCGACTACGCCGTCACCGACGTGGCCGCGGGCGAGTACACCCTCGCGGTGGGCGCCCACTCCTTCCGCCCGGCCGCCTGCCCCGTCACCGTCCGGCCCGCGCACGAGACCCGGCAGGACGTCGAGCTGATGGGCGGCGAGGTGCTGCGCGGCACCGTGCGCGCCGGCGCCGGGCGGCCCGTCGAGGACGCCCACGTCACCCTGCTCGACGTCACGGGAAACGTTGTCGGCACCCTGGTCACCGGGTCCGACGGGGCGTACCGCTTCGCCGACCTCCCCGTCGGCGAGTACACCGTCGTGGCCAGCGGCTACCCGCCCGCCGCGACGGTCCTCCAGGTCGCGGGCGGCAACGGCACCGAACGGGACGTGCACCTGCGACACGAGGACCACGGTGGGCACGGGGACCACGGTGAGGACGGGGCCTGAGGGGCACGGCCGGCACGGCCGGAGGGCGGCTGGGACGCGGGCGTGCGCCGGTGGGAGAGCGCCGGTGGCGCCCCCTGGCGAATTCGTCCGATGCCGCACATCGCCGCCGTTCCCGGCCCTACGGTGGTGACGACGGCACACGCCGCGCGGAACCGTGGGAGAAAGGGCCGGGGCCATGGACCGTGGCGCAGCGAGCGGCACACCTCCCGGCCGGGCGGGCGGGGAGCGGACGGCGGCGGAGCACGCCGCGGGCCGCATCCCCCTGGCCGTGGTCGTGGTGGACCGCGACGGACGCGTCTCGCACTGGAGCAGCGGCGCGCGCCGGCTGTTCAGGGTCACCAAGGAGGACGCGGTGGGCCGCCTCGCCGTGGACCTGCTGCCCGTGTCCGGTGCGCTGCCCGAGACCCTCGACGAGCCCGCGGACGCCGCGGTCCCCGCCGGCGACGCGGCGCCCCGCGGGGCGTACGCCGTGGAGGAACCGGGTCCCGCCCTGGACGCCTCGCTGGAGAGCGGGCTGTCCTATCCGGCCGCCGGACGGGCCCGCCTTACGGTGCCGGGGCAGGGCCGGGACGGCGCCCGTGTCGACGTGCTCTGGTGGGCGTACCCCCTCGTCGGGCCCGGGCAGGGGCGGCTGCTGGTCCTCGCCGCGGACGCGGGGGCGCTGCGGCAGGGAGAGGACGGCGGTGACGGCGGTGACGGCGGTGACGTGGAGCGGATCGCCCCCGGCTTCGCCCTGCACACCGACTTCCCCGGCGCCGAGGACCTCGCCCGCCGCCTCCCCGAGATCCTGCCGAGCATGAGCGTCGGCGACAGCGCCCGCATCGTCTCGCAGGTCCTCGAACTCGGTTACCCGGTCCTGGAGTTCAGCCGCCAGGACCGGGTGCCGGTCACCCCCGACTGGGGCGTCCCGCGCCGGGCGGAGCGACGGGAGCGCCGCGAGCGGGCCGCCCGCGCCGCCGCCGAGGGGCGGCCCGTACCGGAGGACCTGCGCGACGAGGGCGAGGACCTCGAGTACGCCGCCGTGCGTGAGCACCTGGAGTTCCTCAACGAGGTCAGCTCCCGCATCGGCAGCTCCCTCGACCTCTCCCGGACCGTCGTCGAGGTCAGCCGGGCGGTCGTGCCGCGGTTCACCGACGTCGCGGGCACCTACCTGCGCGAACAGGTCGTCGCCGGCGAGGGCTTCCCCGAGGGCGTGCCCGACACCACCACCCTGTGGCACCGGGTCGCCGTCGAGCACACGGACGAACCGGGCCGCTGGGACGACGTCGTCCCGGTCGGGGAGGCCATGCCGTTCCCCGCGCACACGCCGTTCTTCCAGTGCATGACCAGCGGCGATCCCGTCCTCGTGCCGCGCATCAGCGAGGAGATGGGGCACGCGATCGCCGCCCAGTTCGAGAAGCGCGACATCCGGCCGCTGATCACCCACCGCTCCATGCTGGTCGTGCCCCTCAAGGCGCGGAACGTGGTGCTCGGCTTCATGATCCTGCTGCGTCACCCCGAGCGCGCCGAGTTCAACGACATGGACCGGGTCACCGGCGCCGAACTCGCCGCCCGCGCGGGCCTCGTCCTCGACAACGCGCGCATGTACACCTACCAGGAGAGCGTCGCCGAGACGCTGCAGGACAGCATGCTGCCGCACATCCCGCCGCACCGGGCGGGCTGCGACATCGCCACCCGCTACCTGCCCGGCACACTGCTCGGGCGCGTCGGCGGCGACTGGTTCGACTCGGTGAAGCTGCCCGGAGCCCGTACCGCCCTCGTCGTCGGCGACGTGATGGGACACGGGCTCAACTCGGCCGCGATGATGGGGCAGCTGCGCACGGCCGTGCAGACCATGGCTGCGCTCGACCTGCCGCCCGCGCAGCTCCTGCGCAACCTCGACGACCTCGCCCAGCGCCTCGGCGAGCACTACCTCGCCACCTGCCTGTACGCCGTCTACGACCCCGTGGCCGGCGATCTGCACCTCGCGAACGCCGGCCACATACCGCCGGTGCTGGTGCGGGCGGCGGACGGCCGCAGCGAGCTGCTCGACCTGCCCACGGGCGCGCCCATCGGTGTCGGCGGTGTCGCGTTCGAGGCGGTACGCGTGCGCGTGGCGCCCGGCGACCGCCTCGTGATGTGCACCGACGGGCTGGTCGAGGTGCGCGGCGAGGACATCGGTGTCGGCCTCGCCACGCTCTGCGAGTCCGCCGCCCATCCGGCCGCGTCCATGGACGACGCCTGCGACACCATCATCCGCTCCCTCAACACCCGGGGCGGACGCAAGGACGACGTGGCCCTGCTGATGGCCCGTCTGAGCGGCATCGAGCCCGAGGACGTCGCCGAGTGGTCGTTCGCCCACACCCCGGCGGAGGCCGGGCGGGCCCGGGCGGCGGTCCGCGAGCAGCTGCACGTCTGGGGCCTGGCGGCGCTCGCGGACAACGCCGCGCTGCTGGCCGGCGAACTGGTCACCAACGCCGTACGGCACGCGCGCGGGCGGCGGATCGAGCTGCGGCTGGTCCGGGGCGACACGCTGCTGTGCGAGGTCGACGACGACGATCCCACGCTGCCGACGCTGCTCGGCGCGGGCACCGCCGACGAGTTCGGGCGGGGGCTCAGGGTGGTCAGCACCCTGGCGCGCGAGTGGGGGACCAGCCGGACCGGCGGGGGCAAGACCGTGTGGTTCGAGCTGCCGCTGCCGCGCCGCCGGCCGACGGAGGTGTGATCCTCCGGAACGGCCGGTGGGGAACGGCCGGTCGGGAACGGCCGGTGGGAAACGGCGGGAACGGTCGGGAACGGTCGGGGACGGGAGCCCCGGGCCGCGTGCGACGGGCCGGAAGGGGCGCGTGCGGCGCTCGACGGCGTGCGCTGGCGGTTCGGGCGTCAACGAAGGGCGCACGGTGCTTGTCGGTCCCCTTCCACCGCGGTACACCCGTGGTCTGGCCCGCCGCCCCCGGCGGACCGCGGTCGCACCCGGGGAGTCGGCATGAGCGTGACGAGTCGGTACAGGCAGGCATGGGAGGGGTTCTGGAGCGAGGCCCCCGAGGAACAGGGGGCCGTCTTCTGGGACAGCGACCCCATGGCGACCGTCGGCGTGCACCTCGCCCTCTTCGAGCCGTACCTGGCCCACCCCGGCCTGCCGGTCGTGGACGTCGGCTGCGGCAACGGCACGCAGACCCGGTTCCTGGCCGACCGCTACCGGCACGTCCTCGGCGTCGACCTGTCGGCCGCCGCACTGGACCACGCCCGGCGCGCCGACCCCGCGGGACGGGCCGGGTACCGGCTGCTCGACGCCGCCGAGACGGCACAGGTGACCGCGCTGCACGCGGAACTCGGCGACGCGAACGTCTACATGCGGGGCGTGCTGCACCAGTGCGAGCCCGAGGACCGGCAGCCCCTCGTCGACGCCCTGGCCACCCTGGTGGGGGAACGGGGGCGCGCCTTCCTCGTCGAGCTCTCCCAGGCCGCCCGGCCGCTGCTGCTGGGCCTGGCCGAGGGCGCCGACGGGCCGCCCGCCAAGCTGGCCTCCGTCCTGCGGCACGGCATCGCACCGGGCGAGGTCCCCGACGACGCCGTGCCCGGCCTCCTGCGCACGGCCGGCCTCACGGTCCTCGCGAGCGGCCGGCTGCCCCTCGTCACCACGGAGCACGGGCCCGACGGCACCCGGATCGAACTGCCGTCGAAATGGCAGGTGGCGGGGCGCGCGGGCTGAGGTGTGGCGTGGGGGCGCCGGGTGGCGGACGAGGAGGTGGCTCGAACGGACGTACGTTACCGGTCCGGGGAAGCGGGAGTTCTCCACAGGCCTGGTCCGGTGACGGCGCGGCCACGTACGGTTCTGACATGAAGATCCTCATCAGCGCGGACATGGAGGGCGCCACGGGCGTGACCTGGCCCGCCGACGTCCTGCCGGGCACGCCCCAGTGGGAGCGGTGCCGTGCCATGTTCACCTCCGACGTCAACGCCGCCGTGCTCGGCTTCTTCGACGGCGGCGCCGACGAGGTGCTCATCAACGAGGCGCACTGGACCATGCGCAATCTGCTTCTGGAGCGCCTCGACGAGCGGGCCGAGATGCTCACCGGCCGCCACAAGGCGCTGTCCATGGTGGAGGGCGTGCAGCACGGGGACGTGGACGGCATAGCGTTCGTCGGCTACCACGCGGGCGCCGGCATGGAGGGCGTCCTCGCGCACACCTACCTGGCCAACTCCATCACCGGCGTGTGGGTCAACGACGTACGGGCCAGCGAGGGCCTGCTGAACGCACACGTCGTCGCGGAGTACGGCGTTCCGGTCGTCCTCGTCACCGGCGACGACGTGACCTGCGAGGACGCCCTCGGCTACGCGCCCGGGGCGCTGAAGGTCGCCGTCAAGGACCATGTCTCCCGCTACGCGGCGGTGTGCCGGACGCCCGCCCGGACGGCCGCCGACATCCGCGCGGCGGCCGAGGAGGCGGCGGCGCTCGCGGTGCGCACCGCACCGGTCGAGGCGGGACCGCACACGGTGGCGCTGGAGTTCGACGCCGAGCACCTGGCGATGGCGGCCACCGTGGTGCCGGGCGTCGACCGTGTCGGGGAGCGCAGGGTCGCCTACACCAGCCCGACGATGTACGAGGGCATCCGTACGTTCAAGGCCGTGACCACGATCGTCTCGGCCGCAGTGGAGGAGCAGTATGGCTGAGCAGACCGACGAGCAGTCCCTGGACGAGGTCGTCCGTTTCACCTCCGACCTCATCCGTGTCGACACCACCAACCACGGTGGCGGGGACTGCTGGGAGCGGCCGGCCGCCGAGTACGCCGCCGAGCAGCTGGCCGGAGCCGGTCTGGAACCCGTCCTGCTGGAGCGCTCCAGAGGCAGGACGAACGTGGTCGCCCGGATCGAGGGCACCGACCCGTCGGCCGACGCGCTGCTCCTCCACGGCCATCTCGACGTGGTGCCCGCGCGGGCGGACGACTGGAGCGTGCACCCGTTCTCCGGGGAGGTCCGCGACGGGGTGGTCTGGGGCCGGGGCGCCGTCGACATGAAGAACATGGACGCGATGATCCTCGCGGTCGTCCGGGCGTGGGCGCGGCTCGGGGTGCGGCCCCGGCGCGACATCGTCGTCGCGTTCACGGCCGACGAGGAGGCGAGCGCCGAGGACGGCTCCGGATTCCTGGCCGACAAGCACGGCGAGCTGTTCGAGGGGTGCACGGAGGGCGTCAGCGAGTCGGGTGCGTACACCTTCCACGACGGGGCGGGCCGGCAGATCTACCCGATCGCGGCGGGCGAGCGCGGCACCGGCTGGCTGCGGCTCACCGCCCGCGGGCGGGCCGGGCACGGCTCCAAGGTGAACCGCGACAACGCGGTGACCAGGCTGGCCGCCGCGGTCGCGCGCATCGGCCACCACGAGTGGCCCGTCCGGCTCACCCCCACCGTGCGGGCCGCCCTGCTGGAGCTGTCCGCCCTGTACGGCATCGACGACCTGAAACCCGCCGGCCCCGTCGGCCTCGTCGACTCCGGCGGTCCCGTCGACGTGGACGCGCTCCTCGACCGGATCGGCCCCGCCGCGGCTCTGGTCGAGTCGACCGTCCGGAGCAGCGCCAACCCGACGATGATGGACGCCGGTTACAAGGTCAACGTGATTCCGGGGGAAGCCGTGGCGTACGTGGACGGCCGGTATCCGCCCGGCGGCGACGACGAGTTCGCCGAGACCCTCGACCGGCTCACCGGACCGGGGGTGGAATGGGAGTTCCACCACCGCGAGGTGGCCCTCCAGGCGCCGGTGGACTCGGTGACGTTCGCGCGGATGCGGGCGGCCGTGGAGGAGTTCGCGCCCGAGGGGCACGTCGTGCCGTTCTGTATGTCCGGCGGCACGGACGCCAAGCAGTTCTCCCGGCTCGGCATCACCGGTTACGGCTTCACGCCGTTGAAGCTGCCGCCGGGCTTCGACTACAACGCGCTGTTCCACGGCGTCGACGAGCGGGTGCCGGTCGAGGCGCTCCACTTCGGGGTCCGCGTCCTCGACCGCTTCCTGCGGACGGCCTAGGAATGGGGGACGAGGTGCAGACCCTGGAGTACGGTTCGTGGCCCTCGCCGATCGACGCGGCGCTCGCGGCCCGGCACGACGGGCACGCCGAGTTCGCGGGCTTCGTCGGCGAGGAGGCGTGGTGGACCGAGCCGCGGCCCACCGAGGGCGGCCGGCGCGCCCTGGTCCGGCGCCGGACCGACGGCACGGAGGAGACGGTGCTGCCGGCCCCGTGGGACGTGCGCAGCCGGGTCGTCGAGTACGGCGGCCACCCGTGGACGGGCACCATGACGGCCGGCGGCCCGCTGGTGGTGTTCGTGAACTTCGCCGACCAGCGGCTCTACCGGTACGAGCCCGGCAGCGAGCCCCGGCCGCTCACCCCGGTGTCCCCGGTGGGCGGCGGACTGCGCTGGGTCGACGCGCGGCTGCGGCCCGGCCGGGACGAGGTGTGGTGCGTCCTGGAGGAGTTCACCGGGGACGGACCCACGGACGTGCGGCGCGTCCTCGCCGCCGTGCCGCTGGACGGGTCGGCGGCCGAGGACCGGGACGCCGTACGGGAGCTGACCGGCCCCCGCCACCGCTTCGTGACCGGGCCCCGGCTCTCGCCCGACGGCGCGCGGGTGGCCTGGCTGGCCTGGGACCATCCGCGGATGCCGTGGGACGGCACCGAACTGCTCGTCGCCGAGGTCACCGGGGACGGCACGTTCGGCGAGCCGCGCACCGTGGCCGGCGGCCCCGAGGAGTCCGTCGCCCAGGCCGACTGGGCCGCCGACGGGACGCTCCTGTACACCAGCGACCGCAGCGGCTGGTGGAACCTGTACGCACGTGACCCGGACGGCCGCGACAGGGCGCTGTGCCCGCGCGAGGAGGAGTTCGGCGGGCCGCTGTGGAAGATCGGATGGCGCTGGTTCGCGCCGCTGGACAACGGGCTCGTCGCCGTCGTGCACGGGCGCGGCACCACCTGCCTCGGCGTGCTCGACCCGGTGACCGGCGAGGTCGTCGACGCGGCCGGACCGTGGACCGAGTTCGCCCCGTCCCTCGCCGTGCACGGCACCCGCATCCTCGGTATCGGGGCGAGCCCCCGCAGCGCGTACGAGGTCGTCGAGCTGGACGCCCGCACCGGCCACGCGCGCGTGATCGGCGCCGCCCACGACGACCCGGTCGACCCCTCCTACTACCCCGAGCCGCAGATCCGCACCTTCGCCGGCCCCGACGGACGCGAGATCCACGCGCACGTCTATCCGCCGCACCACCCCGGCCACGTCGCACCGGACGACGAACTGCCGCCGTACGTCATCTGGGCGCACGGCGGCCCCACCAGCCGCGCACCGCTGGTCCTCGACCTGGCCATCGCCTACTTCACCTCCCGCGGCATCGGCGTCGCCGAGGTCAACTACGGCGGCTCCACCGGTCACGGGCGCGAGTACCGCAACCGGCTGCGCGAGCAGTGGGGCGTCGTGGACGTCGAGGACTGCGCGGCCGTCGCGCTCGCCCTCGCCGGGGAGGGCACCGCCGACCGGGGACGGCTCGCCATCCGGGGCGGCAGCGCCGGCGGCTGGACCGCCGCCGCGTCGCTGGCCGCGACCGACGTCTACGCGTGCGGCACGATCCTCTACCCGATCCTCGACCTCACGGGCTGGGGCTCGGGGGAGACCCACGACTTCGAGTCGCAGTACCTGGAGTCACTGGTCGGGCCGCTCGCCGAGGTGCCCGGCCGGTACGCGGAACGGTCGCCCGCCGGGCACGCCGACCGGATCACCGTCCCGTTCCTGCTGCTCCAGGGACTCGACGACGTCATCTGCCCGCCCGCGCAGTGCGAACGGTTCCTGGCCGAGATGGAGGGCAGGCGGGTTCCGCACGCCTACCTGACCTTCGCGGGCGAGGGGCACGGCTTCCGGCGGGCCGACACGATGGTGCGGGCACTGGAGTCCGAACTGTCCCTGTACGCGCTCGTCTTCGGCCTCAACCCGCCCGGCATCCCCACCCTGGAGCTCACCAAGTGACACAGTCCGTCCCGTCCGCCCCGCTCACCCGGCCCGCCCGTCTCGCCCCCGGCGCCCGCGTCGCCGTCGTCGCCCCCAGCGGACCGGTCCCCGAGGAGCGGCTGAGCGCCGGACTCGACCTCCTCCGCGGCTGGGACCTCGACCCCGTGGTGGCGCCCCATGTGCTGGACCGGCACCCCGACTTCGCCTACCTCGCGGGCACCGACGCCGACCGGGCCGCCGACCTCCAGGCCGCCTGGTGCGACCCGGACGTCGACGCGGTGCTGTGCGCCCGCGGCGGCTACGGGGCGCAGCGGATGGTGGACCTGCTCGACTGGGACGCGATACGGGCCGCGGGCCCCAAGGTGTTCGTCGGGTTCAGCGACATCACGGCGCTGCACGAGGCGTTCGCCGTCCGGGCCGGTTTCGTCACCCTGCACGGACCGATGACGGCGGGTGTCGACTTCCTCAAGAACGCGCGGGCCCAGGACCATCTGCGGGCCACTCTCCTCGCGCCGGAGACGGCCTTGACGATCACCGCCGGGCGGGCGGCGCCGCTGGTGCCCGGGCGGGCCCGGGGCGTCCTGCTCGGCGGCTGCCTCAGCCTCCTCGCGGCCGGACTGGGCGCCCCGCACGCCCGGCCCTCCGCGCGGGGCGGACTGCTCTGCCTGGAGGACGTCGGAGAGGAGACGTACCGCCTGGACCGCTACCTCACCCAGCTGCTGCGCGCGGGCTGGCTCGACGGTGTCAACGGCGTCGTCCTCGGCTCCTGGGCGGACTGCTCCCCGTACAGCGAGATACGCCCGATGCTCGCCGACCGGCTGGGCGGACTCGGCGTGCCGGTCGTCGAGGAGCTCGGCTTCGGGCACGGGGAGGGCGCGCCGACGATCCCGTTCGGGGTGACGGCGGAGCTGGACGCGGGGGAGGGGACGCTGACGCTGGACGAACCGGCGCTGCTCTGAGGCGGCGTACCGTGACGGGATGACCGCCTCCGCACCCGTCACCTCGCCGGAGGCCCCCGTGTCGGCATCCGGCACATCACCCCCGGCGACGGCGCCGAGTTCACCAGCGGGGGCGTCGCCGGGTCCGTCGACATCGACGGCATCGTCGAGGGTGCCTTCCTGAGCGGCGCCCTCGGGTACGGGCCTTCGCGCACGCCGCGGGGCGGGGACTGACGACCGAGGGGCTGCGCCTCGTCGTCGGCCACGCCTTCACGGTGCTCGGACTGCACCGGCTGGAGATCGACGTGCGGCCCCGGCCCCGCAACACCGCGTCCATCGCGCCGGCCCGGCGCTGTGGGACCCGGCTGGAGGGCTTCTCGCCCGAGTTCCTCCTCGTCGACGGTTCCCCCGAGCTCTCGGCTTCGCTCGAGCTCTCGGCCTCGCTCGAGCGGGGAGGTGCCCCCACGGCGGGACCACGAGCGGTGGGCGGTCACCGCGTGGGTGCCCCGGTGACCGTGCCACCCTCGTGGGCGTCCCCGCGGTGATCTTCTCCGGCCGGGCGGGACTTAAGCGGCCCGCGACGGGGAACCCGGCTGGTCGTAAGGCATGGCCGCACGTAGCGACGGAAGGAGGCGGACACCATGAGCCGCAGGCCGCACGATCCCGGGGCCGACCCCGAGGACGAGGGCATTCCGGACCTGCAGGACGGCACACCGGAGCAGCAGTGGTCCTCGGACCCGCAGCAGGAGTCCGTGCCCGGGGACGAGCCCACGGCAGCGATGGCACACGGCACCACCGCGAACGAGGCCCGGGAGGGCGAGTCGCTGGACGAACGGCTGGCGGAGGAGGAGCCCGAGCCCGACCCCACCGTTCCGCCGGGACCGCCCGACGAGGCGGCCGGGCTGCTGTACGACGAGCCGGACCCCGACCGGCCGCGGGAACAGGACGTCTACTCCCAGGAGGGGACGACGCACGGGTTGTCGGCGGAGGAGGACGCGGTGCGCATCCGCGACGAGAACGACTTCGCGGAGGACCAGCTCGCCTGGCGGGCGGACCGGCCCTGACGCCGACGGGCCGCCGACGGGCCGCCGAGGGGTCAGGCCCCCTCGGCGGCCCGTCGGTCCGCGTACTCGTACACCGTGCCGTCCGGGTGCAGCGCTATCAGGTTGCGGCCCGCGGGCGTCGCCACCGGGCCCGCGAGGACCTGGGCGCCGGAGGCGGTGAGCACCCGGTGGGCCTCCTCCACGTCACTGACGGCGATGGTCGCCGACACCTTGCGGAGCACTTCCAGTTCGGCCTCGGGACCGCTCATCAGGAGGAAGCAGCCGACGGCGGCCACCTGGACGCCGCCGCGTTCGAAACGCAGCGCGGGACTGCCGACGAGCCGTTCGTAGAAGGGGACCGTGGTCTCCAGGTCGTCGACGCAGATGCGCAGCGTGGCTCCCAGAATGTCCATGCGGCCGAGCCTAATCGGGGCCGGCCGGAGAAGTGATCGTTTCCACAGGATCTCCCCGCCGGCCGGCCCCTGTCGGACCGTGTCAGCCCATCGCCTTGCGGATCGCGTCACGCGTGCGGTCGATGACGGACGCGACCGGACCCACCGCCAGGTTCTTCACGGCGGTGTCGGTACCCGGGTGCGGGCGGGTCGGTGCGACGGTCTCGGCGGCCTTCACCGCGCGGGCCAGGTTCTCCAGCTTCCCGCGGTCGGTCACCTTCGCCAGCTGTGCGAACTCGTACTTCTCCTCCGCCTCCGCGTGCGCCAGCACGTCCTTCCGCAACTCCTTGAACTGGCTCAGGAACTGGGGCGATTCGGTGTCCATGTCGTCGAGGCGGGACAGCACCTCCTTGGCGCGCTCCTCCTCCTGGATGCGCTCCGCGACGATCTGTTCACCGTTGTCGATGTTCTTGCGGGCGAAGGGATGGACGACCTCTTCCTCGGCGGTCTCGTGCACCGCGAGGAGGCGGACGAGGTCGTGGAAGTGCTGCTTCCGCTCCTCGCCCTTGGTCGCCGCCACCTCGTCGAGCAGGTCCCGTATCCGCGTGTGCTGCGCCTTCAACAGCTCCACGACGTCGGTGCGTTCGGTCATCCTGGCTTCCTCTTCTCCGGCTCCGTCTGTGTGTTGGAGTCGTACGGCCGAGGCGGGTACCCGGGGCGGCCGGTGCTACGCCCGCCGTCGCGTCACGTGTCCTGTCGCGGGGGTACCCGGGCCGCATGAAGCGTCTGGATCACCTGGAACATCTGGACAGACAACTGGTCGACGAACTGGCGCAGGTGGCCCGCGAGACCGTGCGCGAGGAACTGCGCGAGCAGACCCGCAAGCAGCGCCGCACGGCCGCGCTCTACGCGGCGTCCGGGGCCGCGGCCCTCTACGCGGGCGCCGCGCTCGCCCTCGGTATCGGCCTGGTGCTCGCGCTGGGGCTGCCCGGCTGGGCCGCCGCGCTGATCATGGCGGCCGTGCTCGCCGCCGTCGCGTACGCGCTGCGCCGCGCGGCCCGGCCGTCCGCCTCCCGCCCCCCGGCCGTCGGCCGTGCCGCCGACGGTACGGACCGGGCGGCGCCCGGCGGTACGTCCGGCGGCGTGGTGCCCGGAGTGCCGACCGCGCGGCAGGGCGCCGCCGTTCCGCCGGTGCCGCCGGTCCGGCCCCGCGTACCCGGCACCGGCGACTCCGCCGACCCCGGCCGCAGGGCCGGAGCACCGGACGCGGCGGACGGCCGTCCGTTCGGCGCGCCCGGTACCGGCACGACGCCGCCGCCGGGACCTGCGGACCCCGAGGCACCCGGGCATCACCGGTCGTGAGCGCGGCGCGCGGCGTGACGTCTCACCGCGGCAGCTGCGGCAGCACCTTCGTCCGGTAGAAGTCGAAGAAGCCCCGCTGGCCGGGACCGATCTGGTTCACGTAGATCCGGTCGAAGCCCGCGTCCGCGAAGGCACCGAGCGCCGCGACGTGTTCGTCGGCGTCGTCGCCGCACACCATGTTCTCGCGCACCATGTCCTCCGTGACGAGCGCCTCCGCCTGCTCGAAGTGGCGGGGCGTGGGCAGGATCTGGCCCAGTTCGCCGGGGAGCAGGTCGCTGTACCAGAGCCGGCGCGCCGTGCGGACGGCCTCGTCGCGGTCCGGGCCGCAGCACACCTTCATCCCGCCGCTCACCAGCCCCGCGCCCCCGCCGCCCTTGCGGTACCGGGTCACCATCGCCTCGTCGGGCGTCATCGTGATGTAGCCGTCCCCGACGCGCGACGCGAGCGCGGTCGCCTTGGGTCCGAAGGCGGAGACGTCGATCGGTACGGGCTCGTCCGGGACTGTGTAGAGGCGGGCGTTCTCGACGGTGTAGTGGGTGCCGCGGTGGTTGACCGTCCTGCCGGTGAACAGGTGCCGCATGACCTGCACGGCCTCTTCCAGCATCTCCAGGCGGACGTGCGCCGGCGGCCAGTGGTCCCCGAGGATGTGCTCGTTCAGTGCCTCGCCCGAGCCCACGCCGAGCCGGAAGCGGCCCCCGGCCATCACCGAGGCCGTGGCCGCGGCCTGGGCCAGCACCGCCGGATGGATCCGCACGGTCGGGCAGGTCACCGCCGTCTGGACGGGCAGCGACACGGCCTCGGAGAGGGCCCCGATCACCGACCACACGAACGGGCTCTGGCCCTGTTCGCCGTTCCACGGATGGTAGTGGTCGGAGATCCACAGGCACTGGAAACCGGCCTGCTCGGCCATGCGCGCCTGCTCGACCAGATCGGCGGGGCCCCATTCCTCGGTCGACAGGAAGCAGCCGTACTCGGGCATGGAGGGCGCCTCCGTTTCGTTCGGGCTCACTCGGGTCAGTCGGTCGGCGGCCGGGTAACCCGGCCTCGCGCGCGCGAAACGCCGGGGAACCACGCGTTTGGCCGCCCTGACCAGGGGGACGCGGAAGACCCGTACGTACGTGAGCCGTACGCGGGACAGGAGTGCGTACGGCCGCTGACCGGCGCCCGTACGCGGGGACACGGAAAACCAGTCCCGGACGGACCGGGATCCCGTACGCGACCAGTGCCGGAGGACAACAGTGAGTCGACCCCGCATCGTGATCGTCGGCGGAGGATTCGCCGGCTACCGGACGGCCAGCACCCTCTCCCGGCTGAGCAAGGGCAAAGCCGACATCGTCCTGCTGAACCCGACCGACTACTTCCTCTACCTGCCGCTGCTGCCCCAGGTCGCCGCCGGCATCCTGGAGCCGCGCCGCGTCACCATCTCCCTCTCCGGGCTGCGCCACGTGCGCCTGGTGCTGGGGGAGGCCGACGGCATCGACCTCGAGGGCCGCACCGTCCGGTACACGGGCCCCGAGGGCGAGACCGGCTCGCTGCGCTACGACCGGCTGGTGCTCGCCGCGGGCAGCGTCAACAAGCTGCTGCCCATCCCGGGCGTCGCCGAGCACGCGCACGGCTTCCGCGGCCTGCCCGAGGCGCTGTACCTGCGCGACCACGTCACCCGGCAGGTGGAGCTCGCGGCCGCCTCCGACGACCCCGAGGCGTGCCGGGCGCGCTGCACCTTCGTGGTGGTGGGCGCCGGTTACACCGGTACCGAGGTGGCGGCCCAGGGAAAGATGTTCACCGACGAACTGGTGCGCCAGCACCCGCTGCGGGAGGGCCTCGAACCCCGTTGGCTGCTGCTCGACATCGCCGACCGGGTCCTGCCCGAACTGGACGAGAAGCTCTCCCGCACCGCGGACCGGGTGCTGCGCGAGCGGGGCGTCGAGGTGCGCATGGGCACCTCCGTGAAGGAGGCGACCCGCGAGGGAGTGCTGCTGACCGACGGCGAGTTCGTCGGGACGAACACCGTGGTGTGGTGCGTCGGCGTACGGCCCGACCCGCTCGCGGAGTCCCTCGGGCTGCCGATGGAGCGCGGCCGGCTGCTCGTCGAGCCCTCGCTCCAGGTCCCCGGCCACCCCGAGGTGTTCGCGGCCGGGGACGCGGCGGCCGTGCCCGACCTGGAGCACCCCGGCAAGTACCACCCGATGACGGCGCAGCACGCCTGGCGGCAGGGCAAGGTGGCCGCGCACAACGTGGCCGCCTCGCTCGGGGGCGGCACCCGTCGCCCCTACCGCCACAAGGACATGGGCTTCGTCGTCGACCTGGGCGGGGTGAAGGCCGCCGCCAACCCGCTCGGCGTGCACCTGTCGGGCCTGGCGGCCGGCGCGGTCACCCGCGGGTACCACCTCGCCGCGATGCCCGGCAACCGCGTCCGGGTGGCCGCCGACTGGCTGCTGGACGCCGTACTGCCGCGCCAGGGCGTGCAGCTGGGGCTCGTACGGTCCGGTTCGGTGCCGCTGGACACCGCCTCGCCCGAGGTGGCGCGGGTGGTGGGCGGCCCGGAGAAGCCCCGGCCGGAGGACGGGACGCGGGACCGGCGGGAACCCGCCGGGGCACCCGCCAAGCCGGGACCCGCGGCGATCCCCGGGGACACGACGCCCGCCGGTGCGGGACCGGGCGCCCCCGGCGCCGGCGACAAGCCGGGCCCGGTGAAGGTCACGGACCCCGCACCGGACCCGTCCCGGCAGCCGGACACCGGGAAGGACGCATGACCGAACGAGAGAAAGGACCACACGAGCGTGAGTGACCATCAACTGTCCGAACTGGCCCAGCAGCTGCGCGTGGACAGCGTCCGTGCCGCCGCCGCGGCGGGCTCCGGACACCCCACTTCCTCCATGTCGGCCGCCGAGCTGGCGGCCGTCCTGTTCGCCCGGCACTTCCGCTACGACTTCGAGCGCCCCGACCACCCCGGCAACGACCGCTTCGTGCTGTCCAAGGGGCACGCCTCACCGCTGATGTACTCCGTGTACAAGGCGGCCGGCGCGATCACCGACGAGGAGCTGCTGACCTTCCGCGAGCTCGGCAGCCGGCTCGAGGGGCACCCCACCCCCCAGCGGCTGCCGTGGGTGGAGACCGCCACCGGCTCGCTCGGCCAGGGCCTCCCCGTCGGCGTCGGCATAGCGCTGTCCGGCAAGCGCCTCGACCGCACCGGATACCGGGTGTGGGTGCTGTGCGGCGACAGCGAGCTCGCGGAGGGCTCGATCTGGGAGGCGGCGGAGCAGGCGGGCTTCGAGGACCTGGACAACCTCACCGCGATCGTCGACGTCAACCGGCTCGGCCAGCGCGGCGAGACCCGGCACGGGCACGACCTGGACGCGTACGCCCGCCGCTTCCGGGCCTTCGGCTGGCACGTCGTGGAGGTCGGCGACGGCCACGACGTGGACGCCGTGGACCGCGCCTACGGCGAGGCCCTCTCCACCGCCGGCCAGCCCACCGTGATCCTCGCCCGCACCCTCAAGGGCAAGGGCGTCGCGGCCACGGAGGACAAGGAGGGCCTGCACGGCAAGCCGCTGAAGGACGCGGACGAGGCGATCGAGGAGCTCGGCGGCATCCGCGACCTGCGCATCGAGGTGCACCGGCCGGACGAGGCGCAGGAGCCGCGCCCCGCCTCCGCGGGCCACCTGCAGCTCCCGCGCTTCGAGCTCGGCGAGGAGGCCGCCACCCGCGACGCCTTCGGCCAGGCCCTCGCGGCGCTCGGCTCCGCGCGCGGCGACGTCGTCGCCCTGGACGGCGAGGTCGGCGACTCCACGCGCGCCGAGTACTTCGCCAAGGAGCACCCGGAGCGCTTCTTCGAGGCCTACATCGCGGAGCAGCAGATGGTCGCGAACGCGGTCGGGCTCGCCTCGCGCGGCTGGGTGCCGTACGCGTCCACGTTCGCCGCGTTCCTCACCCGGGCCCACGACTTCGTGCGCATGGCCGCGGTCAGCGGGGCCGGGCTCAACCTCGTCGGCTCGCACGCGGGCGTCGCCATCGGCCAGGACGGGCCCTCGCAGATGGGCCTGGAGGACCTGGCGATGCTCCGCTCGGTGCACGGCTCCACCGTGCTGTACCCGTGCGACGCCAACCAGACGGCGAAGCTGGTCGCCACGATGGCGGACCTCGACGGCATCCGCTACCTGCGCACCTCGCGCGGCAAGAACAAGGTGATCTACGGCCCGGACGAGGAGTTCCCGGTCGGCGGAGCCAAGGTGCTGCGGTCCTCCGACAGCGACCGGATCACGCTGGTCGCGGCCGGGGTCACCCTCCACGAGGCCCTCGCCGCCGCCGACGCGCTCGAGGGCGAGGGCATCCGCGCCCGGGTGATCGACCTGTACTCGGTCAAGCCCGTCGACCGTGACACCCTGCGCGAGGCCGCCGAGCAGACCGGCTGCCTGCTCACGGTGGAGGACCACCACGAGGAGGGCGGCCTCGGCGACGCGGTGCTCGACGCCTTCACCGACGGGCGCCCCGTACCCCGTCTGGTGCGCCTGGCCGTCCGTACGATGCCGGGTTCGGCGAGCCCCGAGGAGCAGCTGCACGCGGCGGGCATCGACGCCGGGTCGATCGCGGCGGCGGCCCGGCTGCTGGTGGAGCACGCGGTGGCACCGTGACCGCGGGCACCGGCGACCGGCCCGTACCGGAAGGGAGTTGAGACGATGACCGGCACCCGTACGGTACGGGCCGGCCGCCGCACCGTGGAGATCCACCGGCCGGACAAGGTGCTCTTCCCGGGCGGTGCGCACGGCACGGAGATCACCAAGGCCGACCTGGTGGCCTACCACCGTGCCGTCGCCCCGTACCTCCTGCCGCAGCTGCGCGGCCGGCCCCTGATGCTGGAACGGCACCCGGACGGGATCGACGGGCCCCGGTTCATGCAGAAGAACGCCTCCGAGCACTACCCGGACTGGATCCGGCGCGTGGAGGTGACCAAGGAGGGCGGCACCGTCCACCACGTCGTGTGCGACGACACCGCCACCCTCCTCTACCTCGTCGACCAGGCGTGCCTGACCCTGCACCGCTGGCTCTCCCGGGCCGCTTCGGTCGACCGGCCCGACCGGCTGGTCTTCGACCTCGACCCGGCGGGGGAGGGCGACTTCGAGGAGGTCCGCCGGGCCGCGCACGACCTGGGTGAGCTCCTCGACGAACTGCGGCTGCCGTTCGGCCTGATGACCACCGGCTCGCGCGGGGTGCACGTCGTGGTCCCGCTGAGAGGTGACGACGACTTCGACGGTGTGCGCGCATTCGCCCACGACGTCGCCGAGTGGCTCGCCGGGCGGCACCCGGACCGGCTCACCACCGCCGCCCGCAAGAAGGACCGCGGCGACCGGCTGTACCTGGACGTGCAGCGCAACGCCTACGCCCAGACCGCCGTCGCGCCCTTCACGGTGCGCGCCATGCCGGGCGCCCCCGTCGCGACCCCGTTCACCCGGGAGCAGTTGGACGACCCCGCGCTGCACGCCCGGCGCTGGACCGTCGCCGACGCCGTCGAGCAGGCCCGCACCAAGCCCTGGGCGGGGCTGCCGGACCGGGCCCGCGCGCTCGGCCCCGCGCGGCGGCGTCTGGAGGCGCTGCGCGGCTGAGGCGACGGGGCGCGCACGGAACCGGCCACGCGGTGCGCGACACGCTGCGTGGCCGGTACACGCATGTCTGGTGGTTTCGTCAACGCGACTGTGAGCACCCGGTGTTCGAGGTGGCCATGACGAACACATCACAGTCATCGAAGCCGCGGAAGTCCCACACATCCTCTGCGGACGACGAAGAGCAGCAAGAGATCCAAGAGAACCCGGACAACACAGAGAACCCAGACAGCACAGAGAGCGAAGAGAGGGCGGCGAAGCCCCGGCGGCCCCGTCCCATGGAGGTGCTGCGCAACGCGCGCACGCAGCTCGCCGAGCTCACCGGCCTGGTGCCGGAGTCCGTGTCGACCTTCGAACAGAGCGAGGACGGCTGGACGTTGGAGGTCGAGGTCCTGGAACTGGAACGGGTCCCGGACACGATGAGCCTCATGGCGAGCTACCTGGTCGAACTCGACCAGGACGGCGAGCTCACCGGCTACCGGCGCGTCCGCCGTTACGAACGCGGGAGGGCGGACCCGCGCCGCTCCGGCGGCCAGTAGGCCGCCGTCCCGCACATCCCTACCACACAGGCAAGGAGGAACGGCAGGCATGACGGTAGTCCCTGCACAGCAGACCGGCGGAGGAGGCGGCAGCAGCGGCCTGTACGACGTCCTGGAGCTCGTCCTCGACCGAGGGCTCGTGATCGACGCCTTCGTGCGGGTCTCCCTCGTCGGCATTGAGATTTTGAAGATCGACGTACGTGTCGTCGTCGCCAGCGTCGACACCTACCTGCGCTTCGCCGAGGCGTGCAACCGCCTCGACCTGGAGTCGGGGCCGCGCAAGAGCCCCGGCCTGCCCGACCTGGTCGGTGAGATCACCGAGTCCGGTGCCCGCGGCAAGTCCAAGGGTGCCCTGTCCGGGGCGGCGCAGACGATCTCGGACGCCTTCTCGCAGGCACGTGAGGAGAGCCAGTCGGAGTCGAGGCCGCGGGCCCGCAAGACCGCCGCGCGCAAGAGGGGGGACGACGAGTGAGCACGTACGTCTACGGCATCGCGGCCCGCTCGCACCCCTCGCTCCCCCGGGACATGGAGGGGGTCGGCACCCCGGCCCTCAAGGTGCGCGTCCTGGAGGAGGGCGAGCTGGCGGCCATCGTCAGCGACGCCCCCGAGGACCTGCGCCCCAAGCGCAAGGACCTGCTCGCCCACCAGAACGTGCTGAACGAGGCGGGCGCCGGCGGCGCCGTGCTGCCCATGCGGTTCGGCAGCGTGGCCCCGGACGACGCGTCCGTCACCGGGGTGCTCGCCGAGCGCGCAGAGCACTACCTGGAGCGGCTGAAGGCCCTGGACGGCAAGGTCGAGTACAACGTCAAGGCCAGCCACGACCAGGAGGCCGTGCTGCACCGCGTGATGTCCGACAACCCGGAGCTGCGCGCCCTCGCGCAGTCCAACCGGCAGTCGGGCGGCGGGAGTTACGAGGACAAGCTGCGGCTCGGCGAGATGGTGGCGGCCGCGGTGCAGAACCGGGAGGCCGAGGACGCGGCGCTGCTGCGGCAGGCGCTGGAGAACACCGCCGCGGCCGAGAGCGTCGGCCCGGACTCGACCGGCTGGCTCGCCAACGTGTCGTTCCTGGTGGAACGGGCGAAGGCGGAGGAGTTCCTGGCCGGCGTGGAGCGGGTGCGCCAGGAGTACCCGCACCTGGAGGTGCGGGTGAACGGGCCGCTGCCGCCGTACAGCTTCGTGGAGCCGGCGCCGTCCGAGCCCGCGGAGGCGAGGGTGTGACCGGCCGCGCCGACATGAGCGACGGCGGGAACGTGTGAGGAACGACGACCGGACGGGTCCGGACACCGGGCACGGGTGAGGACGGATGGCATGGGACTGATCGGTGAGGTGCTGCTGCTGCCGTTCGCACCCGTGCGTGGCGGCTTCTGGGCGATACGACAGGTACTCGCCGAGGCCGAGCGCCAGTACTACGACCCGGGCACCATCCGGGCCGAGCTCGCCCGCCTCGAACAGCTCCTGGAGGCGGGAGAGATCGACGAGGAGGAGTTCGACCGGCAGGAGGACGTGCTCCTGGACCGGCTGGAGATCAGCGCGCAAAGGGGCGCGGGAACGGGCAACGGGACGACAGGATGAATCGACTGGGACTGGGCCTCGCCGTCGGGGCCGGATATCTGCTCGGGCGGACGAAGAAGATGAAACTGGCGTTCGCCGTCGGGACCATGGTGGCGGGCAAGCGGATGAACCTGAGCCCGCGCGGGATCGCGGACCTGGTCTCCCAGCAGCTGCAGAACAACCCGCAGTTCAAGGAGATCGGCGACCAGATCCGCGACGATCTGCGCGGTGTCGGCAAGGCGGCCTCCGGGGCGCTGGTCGAGCGGCAGATCGAGGGGCTGGCCGACCGGCTGCACGGCAGGACCGCCCAGGTGCGCGACCAGCTCGCCGGGGTGACCCCCGACCTGCCCGGCCGCTCCCGCGACGACGACGAGCCGTACGACGACGAGCCGTACGACGAGGACGACCACGACGCGTACGACGACGGCGACGAGCGAAACCGCCGCGCCGGGCGTGACGAGCGCGACGAGCGCGACGAGCGCGAGAACGAGCCGGAACCGCGGGACCAGGACCGGGACGAGGAACCGGAACGGCCCCGGGCGAAGGCGCCGGCGAAGAAGGCCGCGTCCAGGAAGCCGTCCGGAGAGGGCGACGCCAAGACGGCGGCCGGCAAGGTTCCGGCGCAGAAGAAGGCCGCGGCGAGGAAGACCGCGAAGAAGGCCCCCGCCAAGAAGACGGCCGTGGCCAGGCAGGCCGCCTCCGGGACCCGTTCCCGGTCGCAGCGCGAGGGCGGTGACCGATGACCGAGACCGTGCGTTCCGCGGCGAACGGCGCCAAGGACGGCCCACTGGCCGGACTGGCGAAGAGCGAGGCGGCCGACCGGCTGAAGGCCGAGGTGCAGGACTACCTCGCCGCGCAGGCGACGCGCCTGCTGACCGGTGTCGGCCGCAAGCTCGGCGAGACCACCGGCAAGCTCAACGACATCGCCGAGGGCAACAGCCCGGGCTTCGCCAAGCTCGCCCTCGACGGCGGCCGCAAGCTCGCCGAGGGCAAGGGCCCCCTGCGGTCCGCCGTGGAGATCGGCGCCTCGCGCGCCAAGGACAACGTGGTGGGCGCGCTGAAGAACCTCGGCGGAGGCAAGGGCGGGCGCAAGGGCGGTGCCGGCCAGAAACCCACCGTCATCATCGAGTCCATCGACGTGGGCGTCTCGCTGCGCACCGCCTACGACCAGTGGACCCAGTACCAGACCTTCAGCACCTTCGCCAAGGGCGTGAAGAGCGCGAACCGGGCCGACGACACGCACTCCGACTGGCAGATGAAGATCTTCTGGTCCAGCCGGAGCTGGAAGGCCCACACCACCGAGCAGGCTCCGGACGACCGGATCGTGTGGACCTCGGAGGGCGCGAAGGGCACCACCAAGGGCGTGGTCTCCTTCCACGAGCTCGCCGAGAACCTCACGCGCGTCATCCTGGTGATCGAGTACTACCCGAAGGGCCTGTTCGAGAAGACCGGCAACATCTGGCGGGCCCAGGGCCGCCGGGCCCGTCTCGACCTGAAGAACTTCGCCCGGTTCATCATGATGCGCGGCGAGGCGGAGGACGGCTGGCGCGGCGAGATCCGTGACGGCGAGGTGGTCCGCACGCACGAGGACGCCGTCGCGGAGGAGCAGCAGGAACAGGAACAGCAGGAACAGGAACAGCAGGGCGAGGACCCCGAGGCGTCCGACGAGGCCCACGAGTCCGGGGAACCGGACGAGCCGGACCAGCCGGAGGAGGAGGAGTCCCCGGAGCAGGAGTCCGAGGAGCCCGCTCAGGAGGCCGAGGACGAGTACGACGGCGAGTACGGCGACGAGGAGGAGTACGAAGGGGACGAAGAGGCCCCGGAGGACGCTGCCGAGGAGGTGCCGGAGGAGGAGCCGGAGGGCGCGCCGGAGGAGGAGTACGAGGACGAGTACGGCGACGAGTACGAGGACGAGGACGAGGGCGACCGGGCCCCCGCGGGCGGTGGCCGGCGGTGACGTTCCCCGGCGGTGGCCGAGCCCCTGAGCCGTTCGGGCAGAGCGGCGGGGCCAACCTCGCCGACGTCCTCGAACGCGTCCTCGACAAGGGACTCGTCATCGCGGGGGACATCCGCGTCAACCTGCTCGACATCGAGCTGCTCACCATCAAGCTCCGCCTCGTCGTCGCATCCGTCGACAAGGCCAGGGAGATGGGTATCGACTGGTGGGAGACCGACCCCGCCCTGTCCTCGCGCGCGCACCGCGACGAACTCGCGCACCGCGACGAGCTCGCCCGTGAGAACGCCGCGTTGCGCGCGCGGCTCGCCGAACTGGAACGCGGCCGGGGCCAGGGGGGCACCTCCCGGAAGCGTGTGGCACGCCGGGAGGGCGCCCCCCTGGAGCGCGGCCGCGTCCGAGAGGAGCCGTCATGACCGCCGGCCTGCGCTACGTCTACGCCATCTGCCGTCCCTTCGGCGCCGCCCTCCAGGCCCAGCTGACGGGGGTGGCGGGCGTGCCGCCGAAGCTGTTGTCCCACCACGGGCTGGTCGCCGTGCTCAGCGAGGTGCCGGAGGACGACTTCGCGGAGGGTCCGCTGCGGGCCCATCTGGAGGACCTGGACTGGCTCGGCTCGACCGCCCGCGCCCATCAGGGCGTGATCGACGCGCTCACCACCGTCACCACTCCGCTGCCGCTGCGGCTCGGCACCGTGTTCCGGGACGACAGCGGCCTGCGGACGATGATCGAGGCCCGGGAGGCCGAGTTCCGGCGCACGCTCGACCGGCTGGAGGGGCGGGTGGAATGGGGCGTCAAGGTCTACCTGGACACGGAGCCCGCCGCGCCCGCACCGGCGGAGAAGGCCGCCTCGGGCCGTGACTACCTGCGGCAGCGGCAGGTACGGACCCGCTCGCGGGACGAGATGTGGGAGGCCGCCGAGACCTTCGCCCGCGCTCTGCACCGATCGCTCGCCGGGCGCGCCGAGGATCACCGGATGCACGCGCCGCAGAACTCCGTGCTGTCCGGCGCCGCGGGGCAGAACGTGATGAACGCCGCCTATCTGGTGCCGCGGGGAGGATCGGAGGAGTTCGTGGAGCTCGTGGACCGCGCCAAGGACGACACCCCCGGACTGCGCGTCGAGCTCACCGGGCCCTGGGCGCCGTACTCCTTCACCGAGGACACCGAGGACACCGAGGACACCGAGAACACAGAGAACACCGAGGAGGAGCGGGCGTGACGGTCGTGGAACGCCGCGAGATCGCCCTCGTGGACCTGCTCGACCGGCTGCTCGCGGGCGGTGTCGTCATCACCGGTGACCTCACCCTGCGCATCGCCGACGTCGACCTGGTCCGCGTCGACCTGAACGCGCTGATCAGTTCGGTGAACGGGAAGGTGCCCCCGCCGTGGCAGGAGACACCGCGGGAGGAGACGCCGTGAACCGGCTGGAACTGGAGCCGGACACGGTGGAGCGCGATCTCGTCAAGCTCGTGCTCACCGTCGTCGAACTGCTCCGTCAGCTCATGGAGCGCCAGGCCGTGCGCCGTTTCGACACCGGGGAGCTGACCGAGGAGCAGGAGGAGCGCATCGGACTCACCCTGATGCTGCTGGACGACCGCATGACCGAACTGCGGGAGCGGTACGGACTGCGGCCCGAGGACCTGAACCTGGACCTCGGGCCGCTGGGACCGCTGCTCCCGCGGCACTGATCCCGCCGGTGTGCTCCGTACCGGCTACCAGCGGTACCAGCGTCCGCGTGTCCCGGAGGCGCTCGTGCCGCGCAGCAGGAAGCCGAGCGCCCAGAGGACGACGACGGCCAGGGCGATCCAGAAGAAGACCTTCGCCACGAATCCCAGACCGAACAGGATGACGGCCAGAAGCAGGACGATCAAAAGGGGAACCATGATGCCACCTCCTGCTCTCCGTATGACCCGAAATCCTTGAATCAGGCATCACCCGGCTGTTTATTCACCGCTCGCGCGGCCCGTGCGGGACCAGCGGCCGGTACACCGTCAGCGCCTCGGGGAGCTTGGACAGGCGCAGCTCGCCCGCCACGTCGGTGACCTCACCGTCGTACGCGAGGAGGGTGCCCGGGGCGAGGCCCTCCACCTGGAGCCGTGGCACGCGCACCGCGGCGTGCGCGGGGGAGCGGGTCAGCGGGCCGGCCAGGGCCGCCGCCACCAGCCGCAGGGCCGGGCGGCGGCCGCCGTGCACCACGCGGACGTCGAGCTGCCCGTCCGCGAGGCCGGAGCGGCGGCCCGGGGTGAGCCCCATGCGGTGGTACGTGCCGTTGCCGGCGAACAGCAGCCACACCGGGTGCGGCCGGTCCTGGAACCGGGTGCGCAGCGGATGGCGGTCCGCTCGCAGCACGCGCAGCGCACCGAGCACACCGGCGGGCCAGCCGCCGATCCGCTCCTCCCGGTGCTCCCGCTCGCGCACCAGCTCCGGGTAGACGCCCAGGCTGCACGTGTTGAGGAAGATCCCCTCCTTCTCCGGGCCTTCCTCCGCGCCCTCCTCGGGGCCAGAGGCGAACCGTCCGACGTCCACCTTGACGGCCTCGCCCTTCCGCACGGCGTGGCCGAGGGCCCGCGCGTCCTCGACGCCGAGGTCCGCCGCGAAGTGGTTGAGGGTCCCGCCCGGGAGGACCGCGAGGGGCAGGCCGTGGCGCAGCGCGGCCCCGGCGGCCGCGTTCACCGTGCCGTCGCCGCCGCACACACCGAGCACCCGCGCACGGGCGGCCGCCTTCTCCAGCGCGTCCGGCAGGTCCTGCGGCTCGCACTCCACGGTCTCGGCGCGCGGCAGGACCTCCTGCAGGGCGCTGACGCGGTCGGCGGTGCCCGCGCCCCGGTTGACCACCACGACGAGGCCCTCCCCGTCGGGCAGTGCGGGCGCCTCGGCCCGCGGGTACCCGGACGACGGGAGCCGGTCGCGGGCCGGCACCAGACCGCGTACGACATAGGCGGCGCCCACGCCGAGGGCCGCGCCCGCGAGCACGTCGCTCGGGTAGTGCACCCCCGTGTACACGCGCGAGAGCGCGACCGCGGCGGCCATCGGCGCCACCGCGGCGCCCAGGCCGCGGGTCTCCAGGGCGACACCCGCCGCGAAGGCCGCCGCCGACGCGGAGTGGCCCGAGGGGAACGAGGTGGTGATCGGCTGTCGCTTCAGCTGCCGCACCAGCGGCACCTTGTCCAGGACCGGCCGCGGCCGGCGGACCGAGCGCTTGCCCACGGTGTTGATGGCGGCCGAGGCCAGCGTCAGCGAGGCCAGGCCCCGGACGGCGGCCCGGCGGGCCCGCGGGCTGCCGGTCGCGGCGAGGCCGGCCGCCACGGCGAACCAGAGCTTGCCGTGGTTCGCGGCCCGGGTCAGCCGGGGGAGCACGTGGTCGCCGCCCGGCCAGTGACGGGTCGCCACCGCCTCGAACAGGCGGCAGTCCAGGGCGAGGAAACGGTCCCGTAGGACGTGGGGGCCCGGCGGGCGGACGGTGAGGTCGACGTCTGCGGTCATGGATCACACGTACCCCGGGGCGGCCCTTTTCTGCCAGCGCCACAGGTCGCGCGGGCCGACGGCGACACGCCCGCCGGACGGGGGAAGGACTCGGCCGGTGGCCGGCCCCGCAAAACGGATTGCGGGGCGGTATCGGCCACCCGGACAATGCGTGCCCATGGGACATCTGGAAGCCGCACACCTCGAGTACCACCTCCCCGACGGGAGGACCCTGCTCGGCGACGTGTCCTTCCGGGTGGGGGAGGGCAGCGTCACGGCCCTCGTCGGGCCCAACGGCGCGGGCAAGACCACCCTCCTGCGGCTGCTCTCGGGCGAGCTGAAACCGCACGGCGGGACGGTCACCGTGAGCGGCGGCCTCGGTGTGATGCGGCAGTTCGTGGGGTCCGTACGGGACGAGTCGACCGTACGGGACCTGCTGGTCTCCGTGGCGCCGCCCCGCATCCGGGAGGCGGCCCGGGCCGTCGACCGCGCCGAGCACGCCATCCTGACCGTGGACGACGAGGCCGCCCAGCTGGCCTACGCGCAGGCCCTCTCCGACTGGGCCGAGGCACGCGGCTACGAGGCCGAGACGCTGTGGGACATCTGCACCACGGCCGCGCTGGGCGTGCCGTACGAGAAGGCGCAGTGGCGGCAGGTGCGCACGCTCTCCGGCGGCGAGCAGAAGCGCCTGGTCCTGGAGGCCCTGCTGCGCGGCACGGACGAGGTGCTGCTCCTCGACGAGCCCGACAACTACCTCGACGTCCCCGGCAAGCGCTGGCTGGAGGAGCGGCTGGCGGAGACCCGCAAGACCGTGCTGTTCGTCTCCCACGACCGGGAGCTGCTGGCGCGTGCCGCCGAGCGGGTCGTCAGCGTGGAACCCGGCCCGGCGGGCGCGGACGCGTGGGTGCACGGCGGCGGTTTCGCCACCTACCACGAGGCCCGGCGGGAACGCTTCGCCCGCTTCGAGGAGCTGCGGCGCCGCTGGGACGAGAAGCACGCCCAGCTGAAGAAGCTGGTGCTGACCCTGCGGCAGGCGGCGGGGGTCAGCGACGACATGGCGTCCCGCTACCGCGCCGCGCAGACCCGGCTGCGCAAGTTCGAGGAGGCCGGACCGCCGCCGGAACCGCCGCGCGAGCAGGACATCACCATGCGGCTCAAGGGCGGCCGCACCGGCGTACGGGCCGTCACCTGCGCCGGGCTGGAACTGACCGGCCTGATGAAACCCTTCGACCTGGAGGTCTTCTACGGCGAACGGGTCGCCGTCCTCGGCTCCAACGGCTCCGGCAAGTCCCACTTCCTGCGCCTGCTCGCGGGCGAGGACGTGGCGCACACCGGGCAGTGGAAGCTCGGGGCGCGCGTCGTCCCCGGGCACTTCGCCCAGACGCACGCCCACCCCGAGCTGGAGGGCCGCACCCTCCTCGACATCCTGTGGGCCGAGCACGCCCAGGACCGCGGCGCCGCGATGTCGCGGCTGCGGCGGTACGAGCTGACGAACCAGGCCGAGCAGGTCTTCGACCGGCTCTCGGGCGGCCAGCAGGCCCGCTTCCAGATCCTGTTGCTGGAACTCCAGGGCGTGACCGCGCTGCTCCTCGACGAGCCGACGGACAACCTGGACCTGGAGTCGGCGGAGGCGCTCCAGGACGGCCTGGAGGCCTTCGAGGGAACGGTCCTCGCGGTCACGCACGACCGCTGGTTCGCCCGCTCCTTCGACCGCTTCCTCGTCTTCGGCTCCGACGGCCGCGTACGCGAGACGGCGGAGCCGGTGTGGGACGAGCGGCGGGTGGAACGGGCCCGCTGACGCTCCGCTTCCCGTCCTGCTGAGGGTCGTGGGTCACGTCCAGCGCAGCAGCGCGCCCAGACCGCCCACCGGCGCGTCGGTGTCGTCGACCACGGTCACCGAGACGGCCGGGGCGCCCGTCGCCACCATGGCGCGTACCAGCGCGTCGTCCGCGCGGGCCGGCCACGCCTCCCGCTCGCCGAAGGCGCGCAGGTCGCCGCGGCGCACCGCGAGCTGGTCGGGGTCCTCGCCGACCCACACCTCGGTGTGCGCGTCGGAGCCGTCCAGCCGGACCAGGAGCTCGTCGATGCGGTGCTCACGGGCCGCCTCGATCACCGCGGGCACGCCCTCCACGGCCCGGGCGCGCCCGTCGGGGCCCGGCGCCCGCGCGGCCAGGAACCGCCCGAGGTCGTCCGCCGCCCGCTGCCGTACGTGCTCCTCGCGGATGCGCTCCACGTCGCCGTCCAGCAGCCTGCTGCCGGCCCCGTGCCCGGTCTCCGTCACACGGTCCCGCAGGTGCCTGGGCAGCAGCTCGTGCACCGACCGCCGCTCCCGGACGTCCCCGACCAGGATCAGCAGGTCGGCCCGGGTCTCCTCCTGGCAGGCGGCGAGCGCCTCGGCGACCTCCGCCGTGTTGTGCTCCCAGGTGTTCTCCACCTTCAGCTGGAAGTGCCGCTCGGACCATGCGGCCGAGCCGGTCTCGCGCAGTGGCCACTGCCGGCCGGTCACCGTGCCGGCGTCCCGGCTGCCCAGCGCGGAGCTGCGCAGTTCGAAGTCCGCGCCCCGCCGGTCGATGTACGCCACCAGGCACAGCGGGTCCTCGCCCGCCAGCTCCAGCAGCGGCGCGGTGTGCGGCAGCGGTGACCAGTGGGCGGTGCTGCCGACCGCCGGACGCCGGGCCAGCGGGGTGTCGAGGACCACCCGGCCGTCGCGGGCGAACAGCGCCCGCCCGTGCGGATCGGTCGCGTGGCGCAGGTCGTGCACCGCGTCGCGCACGGCCCGGCACGTCCGCTCGTCGGCACCCTGGGCGGCCAGCTGTCCGGACAGGGCGTCGGCCGTCAGCGTGCGCTCGTGGGCCATGTTCTCCGTGTGCCGGGAGAGATCGACGTACACGGAGGCCCAGGGCCCGGGGTGTTCGTACAGGGGGTCGAGAAAGGCGAGCTCCATGGCTCCCTCCCGGGGGCTGCTCGGGGTAACGCTTGCGGGGCGGGTACCCGGACCGCATGAAGGAACACGACGAGCGGGGTACCACCATGACCGGAGTCGACCCCCGTCAGCTGGACGACCAGCAGCTGATGAAGGAGCTGGAGACCATCCACCGCACCCGGCACGACACGCTCCTGCACGGTTCGAACGACGCGCTGCGGGTGCACAACGAGCGCATGGCGGAGCTGGAGGGCGAGTACCTGCGCCGCAACCCGCGCCGTGTCGTGGCGGCCGGCCGCACGCGCGAGGGCGCGCGCGAACGGGAGGCCGAGGACTGAGACACCCGCACACACCGCGACGGCTGCCGTGACGGACATTCGGTCCGTCACGGCAGCCGCCGCCGTGTGTGCGGTGCCGGGCTCCGGCGGCTCAGCCGTTCCGGCGGGACGCCTCCTCGCCGAACACGCTCAGGAGGGAGTCGCAGAACGCCTTCAGGTCGTCCGGCTTGCGGCTGGTGACCAGCTTGTTGGGGCCGCCCTCGCAGATCTTCACCTGCTCGTCGACCCACTCGGCGCCCGCGTTGCGCAGGTCCGTCCGCAGGCTCGGCCAGGAGGTCAGCGTCCGGCCGCGGACGACGTCCGCCTCGATCAGCGTCCACGGGGCGTGGCAGATCGCCGCGACCGGGAGGCCCTGGTCGAAGAAGTCACGGACGAACGCCACGGCCTTCTCGTCGGTCCGCAGGGCGTCCGGATTGGCCACGCCGCCCGGCAGGACGAGCCCGTCGAAGTCCCCGGCGGAGGCTTCCGCGACCACCTGGTCCACGCGGAACGTGTCCGCCTTGTCCAGATGGTCGAAGCCCTGCACCTCGCCGCTCTGCGTGGACACGAGCACCGGCTCGTGGCCCGCGTCGGCCACGGCCTTCCACGGCTCGGTGAGCTCGACCTGCTCGACGCCCTCGGGGGCGGTCAGAAACGCGATACGCATGAGATCCTCACTGTCCTTTCCGTGCGCGCCGGCGGGCCCTGCCCGCCCGGGACCGGGCCCTCCTCCCGGCGCGCTTCCTCTCGTTCCTCGCCGTACGGAGACAGCGCCTGAGCTCCTCGCCGTACGGCAGCACCACACAGGTGCCGATCGCCAGCCCGATGCCCGCGAGGTACCCGGGCGGCAGCGGCCGGCGGCGCGGTAACAGGCGCCACGCGCCGGGATCCGCGCCCCCGCCCGCCAGCAGCGACCTCACCTGGTCCGCGTGCAGGCACATCAGCGACGCGAGCGCCGCGAACGGCAGCGACTCCAGGAAACTGTGGACGTGCTGCTCGGCGGGCGTGACCTCGCGGCCGCTGTCGACGGCGGTCCGCACGTCCCACAGCGCCGTCGCCTCGTGCGCCGCCGCCCCCGCGAGCTGCACCGACAGCAGCAGGGGATTGACCTCGTAGCGCAGCGTCAGCGCGATGGGCACGCCGATCTCGGTCATCATCAGGGCGTGGATCAGGGACTCCTTGGTCCCCGACGTCTCCTCGATGCGGGTGCGCCGGTGCATCACCCAGTCGGCCACCCCGGGGACGAACCACGACGGCAGCAGCCCGTACATCAGGTACCGGGTCGTCGCCTCGCCCACGTCGACCGTGGTGGACGGACCGGTCCGGGCCGTCCGGTGCGGGCGCACCCCACCCGCGGTCACGACGGGGCCGGTCGTCGCGGGCCCGGTGATCACGGAGCCGGCCGTGGCGGACGCGGTCATAAGAGGCCTCCGTCCGGCCAGCCGTCCGGCTCGGCCCGGCTGATGTCGGCCAGCGCCGACGCCGGGTCCTCGGCCAGGGCCAGGTCGCCGAGGCTGACCATGCCGACCGGATGACCGTCCTCGACGACCGGCAGCCGCCGTACGGCGTGGTCGCGCATCAGCCCGACGGCGGCGGACACCGCGTCGTCGGGGCCCACGACCACCGGGTCCGGCGTGCACACGGCCTGGGCGCTCACCGTCAACGGGTCCGCGCCGTCGGCGACGGCGCGGAGGGTGATGTCGCGGTCGGTCAGCACGCCGACGAGCCGGTTGCCGGTCGTGACGAGGACGTCTCCGATGTCCTGCGCCCGCATCAGCTGCGCCGCTTCCACGAGCGAGGTGTCCGGCCGGACCGTGACGACCCCGGGCGTCATGACCTCCCTGACGTAATCAGCCATGGTCGTGGCCTCCCCTTCTCGCGTTCTCGCGCTTCCGCGCCGACGCACGCGATCCGATGCGTACGCCTGCTCGACAGTCGAAAGTGACGTCGCCGCAGTACCCCGGAGCGGGGCACCCATGCTTCGGCGTCCGCCCGGGAGGCCGGTACGCGTCAGGCGCTCTCCGTCGTCCCCACGACCGCCTCCGCGAGGGCGTGCACGGTGGGGTACCGCTCGTCCTCCGGCAGCCCTTCGACGGCCTCGACGAGTCCGTCCGGGACGCGCTTGTCCCGCAGCTCCCCGACCAGCTCGCGGGGGCCGGCGGGGAACGCGGTGCGTCCCAGCGCGCGCGCCAGCTCCAGACGCACCGCCTCCAGCCGGGCGGCCGGGGTGCGGCCGGGGGCCACCGGGTTCTGCCAGACCTCGGGATCGTCCTCGGCGGTCGGCTCCGGGTCGTGCCACTCCTCGCTGCGCGTGGGGTGGCCGGACCGGAGCAGGCCCTGCAGTTCGTGCTTCATCTCGTCGTCGCGGTGGACGTTCAGCCGGTCGCTGCCTCGCTGCATCTCTCGCTCCACTCCGAATCTACGCAGGTGGCGACCGCGTACCCGTGAGGCGGGCATCAACACGG
The DNA here is from genome assembly GCF_014648075.1 of Streptomyces ruber. GTDB lineage: Bacteria > Actinomycetota > Actinomycetes > Streptomycetales > Streptomycetaceae > Streptomyces > Streptomyces ruber. The sequence goes on from NZ_BMQK01000002.1 coordinate 761,782, forward strand.
ATTCCACCGCGGTGCTCCTGGCCGGACCGCGGGGAGAGTGCCGGAACAGCGTGCGGACGGGGCGTGGGCGGGGCACGCACACCACAGGACACGGTGCACCGGCGGGTGCGCCGGAAAACCTCCCGGGGCGTTTGCCGGGGACACCCCGGGGCAGGCGCACACTCAGTGCTTCGGACAGGAGGCACGTCCGTGGGAGCGGCGCACCGCCGCCACGGGTGTGCCCCGCCGATCAGGCCGCGCTTCCACGGTGACCGTCCATCCCAGAGCACCCCTCGAGGGAGTTGCGACGCACCATGCGTACACAGGCACAGGCACACGCCAGGCACTCGCACGACGACGCACCCGACACCGCGGCGGCGTTCCGCCGGCTCGCCGCACTGCCCCCGGGGCGACAGCGCGACGAACTCCGCGAGCGCATCGTGACGGCGTGGCTGCCCATGGCCGAACGGCTCGCGGGCCGGTTCCGCAGCCGAGGGGAGAGCTTCGAGGACCTGCGGCAGGTCGCGGCCCTCGGCCTGGTCAAGGCCGTCGACCGGTACGACCCCGACCGCGGCAACGCCTTCGAGAGCTATGCCGTCCCCACCGTCACCGGCGAGATCAAGCGTCACTTCCGCGACCACATGTGGACCCTGCACGTGCCGCGGCGCGTCCAGGACCTGCGCAACCGGGTGCGGTTCGCCTGCCAGGACCTGTCCCAGAGCACCCCCGGCCGGCGGCCCACCGTCGCGGAGATCGCCGAGCACACGGGCCTGGGCGAGGAGGACGTGCAGGCCGGCCTGGAGGCACTGGAGAGCTTCACCGCGCTCTCCCTCGACGCGGAACTGCCCGGCAGCGATGACGGCTACTCGCTCGGCGACGCCCTCGGCTCGCCCGACCCCGCGCTCGACACCGTCGTCGACCGTGAGGCGGTCAGGCCCCGGCTCGCGGCCCTGCCGGAGCGCGAGCGCGCCATCCTCTACATGCGCTTCTTCAACGACATGACCCAGAGCCGGATCGCCGAGCAGCTGGGCATCTCCCAGATGCACGTCTCCCGGCTGATCAGCCGCTGCTGCGACCGGCTGCGGGAACAGGTGCTGCGGGACGCGTCCTAGGCCGTGGCCCCGCCGCCCATGGCCAGCGCGAGGTGACGGGACATCATGTCCACGGCCTGGGCCTCGGCCAGGGAGAACGCCGGCCGGGCGCCCGAGCGGAACAGGGTGAGCACGCCCCGCACGGGGCCGTCCGGAACGGCCAGCGGCACGCACAGCAGCGAGGTGACGTCGGCCCGGACGAGGACCGGCGCCCCCGAGGCGTCCCGGCCGAAGGCGTCCGGATCGGCCGGCCGCACCCTGAGGACCGGGGAACCGCCGCGCGCCGCCTCGACGACCAGCGGGCACGTCGCCGGATCCTGCGCGGCGACGGCCGCGGCCGCGGGCTCCGACGGCCCGAGCACGACCGTACGGGCCGGCCGGCCGCCCCCGGCGGCACAGGGACGGCAGTCGTCCAGCACGTGACCGGTGTCGGCCACCACCCAGTCCGCGAACCGCCCGTGCAGCACGCGCGCGGCCCGCCCGAGGGCGCCGTCCGCGGGCCCGTCGAGCAGGGCCGTGGTCATCGCGTCCACCAGGTCCAGGAGTGCCGCGTGCCTGGTCGTCTCGGCGAGGTCGGGCACCGGGCGCGCGGACGGCCCGGCCGCCGGGCCGTCGGGCGCCGCGGGCTGGAGCAGTACCAGCACCACCGTCCGCGGCTCGCCGCTCGGCCGCAGCGCGGTCAGGGTCGCCCGCACCGGGGCCGAGGGGCACTGCTGGAGATGGACGGTGAGACTGCGGTCGCCCTCCCCGCGGGCCACCGCCGCCGCCTGGGTGCGGAACGCCACCCGGTCGGCGTGCGCCAGGAACCCGGTCATCGGCCGTCCCGTGGCGTAGCCCGCCCGCACGCCGGTGAAGGAGCTCGCCGCCGCGTTCATCCGGCGCACCACCGTCTCGCGGTCCACCAGCGCGACGGGCAGCGGCAGCCGCTGGAGGGCCCCCTTCAGCAGCTGCAGTTCCTGGTGCTCCCCGGTGCCCCCGCCGGGCGCGGCCGACGAGAAGAGCCGCTCGTATCCGGGCCACAGCCGGTCGGCCACGTGATCGAGCTCGAAGATCGCCGCGTCCAGCACGGTGGGCAGATCGTCCCTGGGCACCGACCGGGCGGCCTTGAGCTCCGCGACACGGCGTACGAAATCCGCGAGTTCCTCACCGAACTCGTCCGTCTGCGCCATGCCCCGAACCTAACGCCGACGGCCGCGCAGGGACCGGCGGATGCGGCGCCCTGGCCGGACCGGGGGGCCGTGGACGAGGTCGTCGTGCTCGCCGGTGGACGGATCGTCCAGCGGGGTCCGTACACGGAACCTACGGCGGTGGAGGGACCACTGCGGGACACGGCCGCCCGCGAGGCGGCCGGAGAGCTGCCGGCCGGCCTCGCCGTTTCCGCCGGGGGCGAGCGGGCAGGCGCCCGGGGAGGAGGCGTGCACATGCCGGAGAACGCTCACTTACGCCGCCTGGGTCCGGAGTCCCCGGAGTCCTCACTGCCGGGGCGCAGGCTCTTCGAACTCTCCGAGGAGGCCGCCCGCTGCACCAGCGCCTGCTGCGGAGCCAGCAGCACGGTGACCGGGGGCGGCGGGGAACGGCCCGCGGCGGTCACCCACCCCGACCTGGCCGGACTGGTCTCCGTCCAGCTCCGTTCCGGTGACGGGCCGATACCGGCCGCGGTGCGCGGCGGTGAGCCGGTCGACGCGGCGGACCTGCTGCGGGAGGACCGCTGGCCGGAGTACCGCGCGGTCGCCCTGAACGCGGGGGTGCGCTCCAGCGTGACCCTCCCGTTCCGGCGCTCGGGACTGACCGTCACGCTCAGCCTCTACAGTTTCCGGCCCGGCACCCTGCGGGACGCCCCGCACGGGCCCGCCCGCACGCTCGGCGACCTGGCCGCGGCCTGTCTGCTGCGGGACCGTTCCTACCGGGCCGCGCTGACGGAACTGGACCAGATGGGCACCGCACTGCGCTCCCGGCCGGTCGTCGACCAGGCCTGCGGCATCGTCATGCACGTGCTGGGCTGCGACGCGGACGCCGCGTTCGGGATCCTGCGCCGGGTTTCGCAGGGCACCCACCGCAAACTGACGGACGTCGCCTCGGCCGTCGTGGACAAGCGGGGGCGGGGGCTGGAGAGGGAGCTGGCGCTGCTGTCCGGGTGACGGGGACTCCGTGCGTCCGGCGTTGTGTGGGGGGCGGGGTGGCCCGTACGTCCGGCGGGGCGCGCCGGTGGTGGTGTGTCACCCGCTCGGCGGCGGGCGTCCCGCGAATGGTGCCCGGCGGCGCGCGGCGCGGTGCCGGGCGGGCTGTGATGGAGCGCGGGGCACGACGGCCGTCGTGTCCCTGGGCCCAGCCCGCCGGAGTCCGCCGAAGGAGCCCCGCCCATGCACCGCAGCGCCCGCGCCCTGTCCGTCGCCGTCCTGTCGGCGACCGCACTCTCCACCACCGTCCTGTCCGCCGCGGCCCTCTCCGGTCCCGCCCCGATCGGGGACGGCCCGTCCGCCCGGGTCGGCCCGCGCGCCGTCGACCCGGACGGCTCGACCACCGTCTCGGTCTCCTGCACCCCGGCCGGCGGCCCGCTCCCCGAGACCGTCGAGGCGTACTCCGAGGCGTTCGCGGGGGGTACGGCCCGGCTGCACCGGGTCCCCGGGAGGGACGACACCGCCGGCCCCGCCTACCGGGGCTCCGCCCGCATCGCGCCCGCCGGCGACCTCGCGACCGGTCGCGGGCCCGAGGAGGGAGGTTCCTCCGCGTGGTCCGTCCTGGGCACCTGCCCGGCGGGACCCGACGGGCACGGCGAGCGGTGGAACACCACGGTCACGGTCTTCCCGCGCGGTGACCGGCACGGCGGGGGCACCCGGGGCGAAGTCCGGGGAACCCTCCTCCGGGCCGGGACCGGGGAGCCGTACGGGGACGACCCCGGCGCGGAGTCGCCGCCCGACGAGGGCGCGTACGAGGGCGGCGGCGATCCGCACGCCGAGGGGATGGACGACGGGGCCGACCCCGGCGAGGACTCCCACGGTGGGGACGGCCGTGAGGAGGGCGCCCACAGGGAGGACCCGCACGACTCCCAGGGCTCCCACGAACACGGGCACGAGCACGAGCACGAGCACGAGCAAGCGGAGTCGCGAGGCGAGGGAGACAGGGAAGGGGAAGGGGAAGGGGAAGGGGACAGCGAGAGGGAAGGGGACAGGGAGAGGGAAGGGGGGAGCGGGAGGGACAGGGACCCGCACGACGGCGACTCCCACCTGCCGGTGACCGACCCGCCGGCGATGGACCGCGGTGTCCGCGCGGGCGAGGGCGGCGCGTTCACCGACTCCGTCCCGGCCCTGGCCGCCGGCGGCCTGCTCGTCGCGGGCGCCGTCGGTGCCGCCGTCCAGCGGCTGCGCCCGCGCCGCCGGGGACGCTCCGCGCACCGCTGACGCAGTGACCGGCGCAACGCGGCCGGACGCCCATGACGACGCGGAACCCTGGGTACTCAGTGGCCGAGGAAGCGATCGGCACCAAACGGGACGGGTTGGCTTGCTGCGGGTGGCGCACCCGCACCGGGACTCGCGCGGAGGCACTCATGCGGCGTCGGACGCAGCCGGAGGGGCACGGTCCCGTCCGTTACGGCCCGCCCCTCCCCGACCAGGGACTTCCCGTACTGCCCGGCCTCGTCGCCCGGCTCTGCGCCGCCGCCGAGCGTCCCGCCGCCGAACCCGTCGGCGGGGGACCGGAGCTCCTCGAGGCCGCCAGTGGCTACTGGGACCGGCGGGGCCTGCCCACCGGACCCGACCGGGTGGCCGCCGCCCCCGGCGCGCCCGCGCTGCTCCTCGCGCTGGCCACCGCGGTCGGCGGGGACGTCCTGATCCCGCGTCCGTGCGCCGCGTGGTGGGCGCCGGGCACCCGGGCGTCCGGGAGGTCGCCGTTCCCCGTGCCGACGCCGGCCGAGTGCGGTGGCGTCCCGGACCCGTACGCCCTGCTGGAGACGGTGCGCCGGGTGCGCGTGGAGGGGGGTGACCCGCGGCTGCTGGTGCTCTGCGTCGCGGACGATCCCACCGCCACCGTCGCGCCGCCCGAACTCGTGCACGAGACCCTTGAGGCGGCCGTGAGCGAGGGACTGCACGTGGTCAGCGACGAGACCTGGCGCGACACCGTGCACGCACCGCACGACACCGTTCTGCTCGGCCCGGCCGAGATGCTCCCCGGCCGCGTCACCGTGGTCACCGACCTGGTCGGCTCCTTCCTGCCGCCCGGCTGGCCCGCCGCCGTCGCGCGCTTCCCGGACGACGACATGGGGGGCGCGCTGCGGGCGAGGGTCCTGGACGTGCTCACCGGGCTCGGTGCCCACGTCGCCACCCCGGTCGCGGCGGTGGCCGCCCACGCGCTGGGCGAGCCCGCCGAGGTGACGGCCCGGCTCACCGCCGCGGTACGGCTGCACGCGCGCGTGGCCGGGGCCCTGCACCGCGCGGTGGTCGCCGCCGGGGCACTCGCCCCGCCGCCGGTGGCCGGCCGGCACGTCTACGCGGACCTCGGCCCGCTCCGCCCGGCGCTCGCCCGGTACGGCGTGGGGGACGCGCAGGAACTGGAGGACTTCCTCGCCTTCCGCCTCGACATGCCCGCCCCCGGCGGCCACCGGTTCGGCGACGACCTCGGGGCACTGCGCGTCCGGCTCTCCACGAGCCCCCTGCTCGGCACCACCGCCGAGGAGCGCGCGGCGTCCCTCACGGCCCCCGACCCGCTGGAACTCCCGCACGTCGAACGCGCGTTGAGCGAGTTCGCATCAGCCTTCGAGGACCTCGACGACAACACCAGGCGACGGGAGCCCCGTCGATGACACCCCGCCCCACCCCGCCCGACGCCCCGGACGGTGACCCACCGGCCGGACGGGCCACGGGCACGGCCGGAACCCCGCCCACGGCCCCGGGGCCCCCGGGCACCGCACCCCCGCCGGGCGGTGCCGTCGACGGGGCCGGCGCAGCCGGGGCGGTGCGGCCGGCCGGGGAGCGGCGGGTCTGGCCGCGGTCGTTCGAGGACCGGCTCACGACGCCGCTGCCGGGCATCAGAGCCTTCGCCCGGTTCGCGCGCGAGGGCGCGCTGCGCCCGCGCCGTGAGGGTCTCGCCGACATCGCGCGGATCCCGTACGACCCCGAGCCGCTGCCGGAGGTGGACGCCCGTACCCCGGCCGTGTCCTGGGCGGGGCACGCCAGCTGGGTGATCCGGATCGGTGGGTTGACCGTGCTCACCGACCCGGTGTGGTCCCGCCGCATCCTCGGCACGCCGCCCCGGATCACCCCGGTCGGTGTCGCCTGGTGCACCCTGCCGCGTGTCGACGCCGTCGTCATCAGCCACAACCACTACGACCACCTCGACGCGCCCACGCTCGCCCGGCTCCCGCGCGACACCCCGCTGTTCGTCCCCGCGGGGCTCGGACGCTGGTTCCTGCGCCGCAGGTTCACCCGCGTCACCGAACTGGACTGGTGGGAGGGCGCCGGGCTCGGCGGTATCCGTCTCGACTTCGTGCCGTCCCACCACTGGTCCAAGCGCTCCCTGACCGACGCCTGCCGTTCGCTCTGGGGCGGCTGGGTGCTGACCGACCGCGACGGGCACCGCGTCTACTTCGCGGGCGACACCGGCTACGGCCACTGGTTCTCCCGCATCGGCCGCCGCCATCCGGGCATCGACCTCGCGCTGCTGCCGATCGGCGCGTACGAGCCGCGGTGGTGGCTCGCGGACGTCCACTGCGACCCGGAGGAGGCGGTGCGCGCCTTCCAGGACCTCGGCGCCCGCCGCATGGCCCCGATGCACTGGGGCACCTTCCTGCTGTCGGCCGAGCCGGTCCTCGAACCGCTGCTGCGGGTGCGGGCCGCCTGGGAGCGGGCGGGCCTGCCCCGCGAGGCGCTGTGGGACCTCCCCGTGGGAGGGGCCCGGGCGCTGGACCGGCTCGCGGGCCCCGTCACCGGACGAACCGGATGACGGGACGCCCGCCGTGATCCGCGCGAGCCGGGTCCCCGGTCTACCGGGCCCGCGCCCCGCGCACCCTGCGCCACACACTCGGCACCGTGCTGATCAGCAGCGTCAGTACGACCGCCGCCAGCACGCCCTCCCACGGCTCGTGGAACAGGGAGCCGCCGAGGATGCCGATGAGCTGGTAGGTGACGGCCCAGGCGAGACACGCCGGGAGGTTCCCGCGGGCGAAGCGGCGCATCGGCATCTCCGCCATCAGGCAGGCCAGCATCACCGGGATGCGGCCGGCCGGGACGAGCCGGGACAGGACCAGGACGGTCACCCCGTGGTCGTGCAGCTTCCCGCGGGCCTGTGCGAGCCGGTCCTCCGGAGCGCGCCGCCGGATCGCCTCCAGCCAGCGCGAACCGTTCTTCGAGTGCATTCCGCGCCGGCCCAGCCAGTACAGCGCGATGTCCCCGAGGAACGCGGCGCCGGCCGCCACCCCGAAGAGCAGCAGCAGCGAGACGGGCGCCGAGTCGTGGAAGGCGACCACGGCGGCCGAGCTGACCAGTGCCCCGGTCGGCACCACCGGCAGCAGCGCCCCGACCAGCACCAGCAGGAACAGCGTCGGATACCCGATCGCCTGGTGCGCGGACGCGGTCGGCACGACCGCGTCCGCCACGGCGAGCAACCTCACGCGACACCCCCCGGGGCGCCGGTACCCGCCATCGGCGCGCCCGCCATCGGCGCGCCCGACCCCGGTGTCGAGCCCGATATGCGCATGCCCGGCTCCGGCGGCGGAGCCGACACGTACCACCCCGCCGCGCGGCGCGGACGACCGCTCACCGCGCCACCTCCGGCCGTACCCGCTCCCCGTGCTCCGGCCGGTGCACGGTCACCCCGCGCGCGTGTTCCGCGGCGAGCCGTACGAACTCGTGACCCGGGGCGTGGAACTCGTGGGGACGTACGGCGTCCATGCCGATCGGCCAGTACGTGCCGTAGTGCACCGGTACGGCGCTGCGCGGCTTGAGCAGCGCGAGCGCCTCGGCCGCGCGCCCCGCGTCCAGGTGCCCCGCACCGAGGTGCGGTCCCCAGCCGCCGACCGGCAGCAGGGCCACGTCGACCGGCCCGACCTCGTCCGCCATCGAATCGAACAGCCCGGTGTCCCCGGCGAAGTACGTCCGCGCGGTGCCCTCGATGACATAGCCGAGGGCCGGCGAGAGGTGCGGCCCGACCGGCAGCCGGCGGCCGTCGTGCCGCGCGGGGACGACGCGCACCAGCAGGGCACCGACCTGAATCTCGTCCCCGGGCACCACCTCGGTGAGCCGCAGATGGGCGAGCCGGCGCAGGGAGGGCACCTGGCGCCGCGCGCCTCTGGGCACGAGCAGCCGGGTGCCGGGCGCGAGCCGCGCCAGCGAGGGTACGTGCAGGTGATCGGCGTGCAGATGCGAGACGAGCGCCACGTCCGCCACGGCCGCCTCGGGAGGCGGCGGCGCCCCCCGGCGCCTGCGCAGATGCGCGAGCCGGCGCGCGAAGAGCGGATCGGTGAGCACGCGCGTGCCGGAGTCCTCGACGGTACAGGTGGCATGCCCCCACCACGTGATCTCCACGAGCGCTCCTTCCGCGTCCCCTCGCGATCCCTTCGCGCGACTCCCCCGAGCCTACGGGCAGGAGTAGGGTCTGCGGCGACATCCGGAGGCGAGGGGGACCCATGGGAGACGTGAGCGACGCCCCCGGCAGGCCGTACGTGGTGCGGGTCGCCGCGATCGCCAGCCTGACCCCGCTGGAGGAACTCGACGCCGAGCCCTTCCTGGTCGATTCCCGCGGCCAGCACGCCATGTGCGCCCGCTGGGCGGCCGAGCGCGGCTACGTGGTCACCCGCGAGCTCCTCGTCCGCGCCCTGCGCCCCGACCACACCGTGCTCTGGTCCGACGTGGAGGCGGGCATGGTCGACGTGTTCGTCGCGCCCAGCCGCCGGGTCCTGGAGCGGGCGCTGGCCTCCGTCGAGCAGTTCTCCGCCGAGTGCGCGCGGCGCGGCGTACGGCTGGAGACGGTCGGCTCGGCGGAGCCGGCGTACGACGCCCGGATGAAGGCCCGGGTGCACCGGCGGCTGTCCATGCCGACCGCGGGGTACGACGGCCGCTGACCGGTGACCGGGCCGCGCGCCGGCCACCGAACCCGTGAACGAACATCCCGGCCCCCTGTGACAGGCTGGGGCGAGTCCCGCGGACCGGGCGGGCCAGGACGCGAGGTGCATGGAGAGTGGGCGGCGGGCGATGGCGGCGCGTAGCGAGCGGAGTGTGGCGCAGCGTCACCGTGTGGGCCGTGTCCACCGTGACCATGCTGCTGCTCGCGGGCGCCCTGCCCGACTTCCGGCTGCAGTCCGGGACCGGTGACGACGCCACCACGATCGCCGTCACCGCGGCCTTCGGCGCCGGCGCCTTCGGTCTGCTGTCCGCGCTGGTGTGGCCGCTGCTCGTGCGGCTGCTGCTCCTCGTCCCCGCCCTGGTCCTCGGCCTGCTGGTGTTCTTCCTGAACGGGTCGCTGCTGCTGCTCGCGCTGCGGCTCAACCCCTCCGGACGCGGTGAGGTCGCCCCGGAGACCGCCGTCCTCGTGGCCGCCGTGATGTCCGCCGTCGCCTCCGCCACCGGCGCCGCCCTCGCCGTACGGGACGACGACGCCTACCGGAGGCGGCTGTACCGCCTCTCCGACCGGCGCCGCCTCTCCGCCCGCCGTGGACGGCGGCCCGTCGCCGGTCCGGGCCCGGCCGGCCCCGGCACGGTCTTCCTCCAGCTCGACGGCGTCGGCCACGACGTGCTGGAGGCCGCCGTCGCCGAGGGGCTGATGCCCACCGTGGCCCGCTGGCTGGGCCACGGCTCCGCGGGGCCGCCCACCCACCGCCTCACCCCCTGGCGCACCGACTGGTCCAGCCAGACCGGCTCCAGCCAGCTCGGCATCCTGCACGGCAGCAACCACGACGTCCCGGCCTTCCGGTGGTACGAGAAGGACACCCAGGAGGTCATGGTCAGCAACCGGCCCTCCAGCGCCGCCGAGCTCCAGCGCCGCGCCGTCGAGCGCACCGGCGACGGGGGACTGCTCGCCGACGACGGGGCGAGCCGCGGCAACCTCTTCAGCGGCGGCGCCGAGCAGCTCGCCCTGGTGCTGTCCATCGCCGCGCGGCGCGACCGCACGACCCGCTCCCGGGCCGGTTACTTCGCCTACTTCAGCGACCCCGCCAACGCCGTCCGCACCGCCATGTCCTTCGTCGCGGAGGTCTTCCGCGAGATCGGGCAGTCCCTGCGCGCCCGGTTGCGCAAGGAGCGGCCGCGCGTGGGCCGCGGCGGTCTCTACCCGTTCATCCGCGCCTTCGCCACCGTCGTCGAACGCGACGTCGTCGTCGCGGCGGTCATCGGCGACATGCTCGCCGGGCGCTCCGCGATCTACGCCGACCTGGTGGCCTACGACGAGGTGGCGCACCACTCGGGGCCGCACGGCCGGGACGCCGGAAAGGTCCTCGAACGGCTCGACCGCTCCCTGGCGCTGATCGAGCGGGTCACCGAGCACGCCCCGCGCGCGTACCGCATCGTCCTGCTGTCCGACCACGGCCAGAGCCCCGGCGAGACCTTCCTCGGCCGCTACGGCCTCACCCTCGGCCAGCTCGTCCGGGCCGGCTGCGGGCTGCCCGTGCCGCGCCGGGCGCGCCGCACCCACAGCGGGTCCGAGGCCCGCGCCGCCGTCCGGGCCGCGCTGCGCCGGCCCGTCGAGGAGGGCGCGGAGGAGCACCGGCCCCCGCGCCACTCGGAACCGGTCGTGCTCGCCTCCGGGAACCTCGGGCTCGTGTCCTTCCCCGACGTGCCCCACCGGATGAGCAAGGAGGAGATCGACCGGCGCCATCCCGCGCTGCTCTCCACGCTCGCCAACCACCCCGGCATCGGCTTCCTCCTCGTCCGCAGCGAGGAGCACGGCGGCGTCGTCCTCGCCGCGCACGGGGCGGAGGTCCCGCTGGACGAACTGGACGACGACCACCCGGGTCCGCTCGCCGACTTCGGCCCGGGCGCCGCCGCGGCCGTACGGCGCACGCACGGGTTCCCGCACGTCGCCGACATCATGGTCAACTCCGCGTACGACCCGGCCGACGGGGAGGTCCTCGCCTTCGAGGAACAGATCGGCTCCCACGGCGGCCTCGGCGGCGCCCAGGGCCGCCCGTTCCTGCTGTCGCCCCTGGCGCTGTCGGCGCCGGTCGGGGACGGCGGGGAACTCGTCGGCGCGGAGCAGGTGCACCGCGTCCTGCGGCGCTGGCTGCGCGAGTCGCACGGCCCGCAGGTGCCGCAGGCGGCCGGGCGACAGGACCGGCGGGCCGCCTGACCCCCCGGCCGGACCGGGGGTTCCGGCTCCGGTAACCCCTCCTGCGCCTACGAGTGCCTTGGATGTGATCGGATGGGGCACACGGACCCCGGGCAACGGGACCACACGCGAAAGGAAGAACCGTGGCTACCACGCGCTCCGCACACACCGTCTGGGAAGGCAACCTGACCGAGGGCAAGGGCGTCGTCACCTTCGACTCCTCCGGCATCGGCGAGCAGCCGGTGTCGTGGCCGTCGCGCGCCGAGCAGGCGAACGGCAGGACCAGCCCGGAGGAGCTCATCGCCGCCGCCCACTCCAGCTGCTTCTCGATGGCCCTCTCCCACGGCCTGAACGGCGCCGGCACCCCGCCCACCAAGCTCGTCACCTCCGCCGACGTGACGTTCCAGCCGGGTGAGGGCATCACCGGTATCCACCTCACCGTCGAGGGCACCGTTCCGGGCCTCGACGAGGACGGCTTCGTGGCCGCCGCCGAGGACGCCAAGAAGAACTGCCCGGTCAGCCAGGCGCTGACCGGTACGACGATCACGCTGACGGCGAAGCTCGCCTGACGACGCGACGTCCCCCTCCGGTGCCGCGGTCCGTACGGGCCGCGGCACCGGTCGCGTCGGGCACCGGCCATTCGCGGGCACCCGGCGCACCCCGCTCCCTTGACAGACGGGCACTCAAGTTTTGTGCTGGAAGCGGGAGAACCCTCCGGAGGGTCGCCGGGCGGAACAGGCGGAAGGGGACAGCGATGGCACGCGCGGTCGGGATCGACCTCGGTACGACGAACTCGGTGGTGGCCGTTCTGGAGGGCGGTGAGCCGACCGTCGTCGCCAACGCGGAGGGCGCGCGGACCACCCCCTCCGTCGTCGCCTTCGCCAAGAACGGCGAGGTCCTCGTCGGCGAGGTCGCCAAACGGCAGGCCGTGACGAACGTGGACCGCACCGCGCGCTCCGTCAAACGCCACATGGGCGACGCCGCCTGGCGCTTCCCGGAGCACGGCACGGTCGACGGCACCCGCTACCGGGCGCAGGAACTCTCCGCGCGGGTGCTGCAGAAGCTGAAGCGGGACGCCGAGTCCTACCTCGGCGAGGACGTGACGGACGCGGTCATCACCGTGCCCGCCTACTTCGACGACGCCCAGCGGCAGGCCACCAAGGAGGCCGGGGAGATCGCCGGCCTGAACGTCCTGCGCATCATCAACGAGCCCACCGCCGCGGCCCTCGCGTACGGCCTCGACCGCGGCGACGAGCAGACCGTGCTGGTCTTCGACCTCGGCGGCGGCACCTTCGACGTCTCCCTGCTGGAGATCGGTGACGGTGTCATCGAGGTCAAGGCCACCAACGGCGACACCCACCTCGGCGGCGACGACTGGGACCAGCGGATCGTCGAGCACCTCGTCAAGCGCTTCAAGGGCCAGTACGGCGTCGATCTCGGCAACGACAGGATGGCCCTGCAGCGACTGCGCGAGGGCGCCGAGAAGGCCAAGATCGAGCTGTCCAGCTCCTCCGAGACGACGGTCAACCTGCCCTACATCACCGCCTCCGCCGAAGGCCCCCTCCACCTGGACGAGAAGCTGACGCGCGCCCAGTTCCAGGAGCTCACCGCCGACCTGCTCGACCGGTGCAGGACCCCCTTCCACCAGGCCGTCAAGGACGCGGGCGTGAAGCTGTCCGCCGTCGACCACGTGATCCTCGTCGGCGGCTCCACCCGCATGCCCGCCGTCACCGACCTGGTGAAGGAGCTGACGGGCAAGGAACCGCACAAGGGCGTCAACCCGGACGAGGTCGTGGCCCTGGGCGCCGCCCTCCAGGCCGGTGTCATCCGCGGCGACGTCAAGGACGTCCTGCTCCTCGACGTCACCCCGCTGTCCCTCGGCATCGAGACCAAGGGCGGCATCATGACCAGGCTCATCGAGCGCAACACCACCATCCCGACGCGTCGTTCGGAGATCTTCACCACCGCCGCCGACAACCAGCCCTCGGTCGGCATCCAGGTGTACCAGGGCGAACGCGAGATCGCCGCGTACAACAAGAAGCTCGGCGTCTTCGACCTCACCGGGCTGCCGCCCGCACCCCGCGGGGTGCCGCAGATCGAGGTCGCCTTCGACATCGACGCCAACGGCATCATGCACGTCTCGGCCAAGGACCTCGCCACGGGCCGCGAGCAGAAGATGACGGTGACCGGCGGCTCGGCCCTGCCCAAGGACGACATCGACCGCATGGTGCGGGAGGCCGAGAAGCACGCCGAGGAGGACCGGGAGCGGCGCGAGGCGGCCGAGGCCCGCAACCAGGCCGAGCAACTCGTGTACCAGACCGAGAAGTTCCTCCGCGAGAACGACGAGCGGGTGCCCCAGGAGACGAAGGGCGAGGTCGAGTCGGCCGTCGCCGAACTGAAGCGGCTGCTGGAGGACCAGGCGGGCACGGCACCGCTGCGCGCCGGGATCGACCGGCTCGCCTCGGTCAGCCAGAAGATGGGGCAGGCGATGTACGCGCAGGCCCAGGCGCCGTCCGGCACGGCGGATGCCGGAGGACCCGCCGGGGAGCGGGGCGCGCCGGACGACGAGGGAGTGGTGGACGCGGAGATCGTGGACGACGACAAGGGGGGCGCCGCGTAGGGCGCCCCGAGGGGGCGCGTGGGGGCCCGGCGGAGCCCTCAGTACCGGTCCCGGTACTCCTTCAGCAGCTCCCTGGTGCGGTCGGCCGTCGCCGCGTGGGCGGCCATGTGGTCCAGCACCTCCAGGTGCGCGGCCACCTCGGCGCGCGAGTCGAGGTACAGCGCGCCCGTCAGGTACTCGCTGTACACCATGTCCGGCAGCTCGGGCTCCGCGAAGCGGAACAGGACGAACGGCGCGTACGTCCCCGGGTGCGGGCCCGACGCGAACTCGGCGATCTGCAGGGTGATGTGGTCGCGCTCCGTCATGCCGAGGAGCTTGTCCACCTGGTCGCGCATCACCGCGGCCCGGACGCTCACCGGACGCGCCAGCGCGGTCTCGTCCATGACGACCCACAGGTGGGGCGGGTTCTCCCGGGCCAGCAGCTTCTGCCGGGCCATCCGCAGCGCCACGTGCCGGTCGATCACCTCGGACCCCTCCAGGCCGGCCGTCCCGGCCTCCAGGACGGCGCGTGCGTAGTCCTCGGTCTGGAGCAGTCCGGGCACGTAGTGCGGCTCGTACTGCCGGAGCACCCGCGCCGCGCCCTCCAGGCTGACGTACATGCTGAACCAGTCGGGCAGCACGTCGTGGTACCGCTGCCACCAGCCGGGCCGGTTGGCCTCCTCGGCGAGCTGGACGAAGGCGGCGGTCTCGTCCGCCGGCACCCCGTACGCGGTCAGCAGTATCTGGATGTAGGGAATGCGCAGCGCGGTCTCGGCCGACTCCATGCGCCGGACGGTCGCCGGGGCCACCCGGAGCACCTGCGCCGCCTCCTCCCGCCGCAGCCCGGCCGCCTCCCGCAGCTCCTGCAGCCGCTTCCCGAGCACCACCTGGCCCACCGTGGGGGCCAGCCGCCGCTGGCTCACGCCGCGCCTCCCCGCTCGTGCAGGTACGCGGCGGTCGCCGCGTCGGCCGGGAGGAAGGTCTCGACGGCCAGCTCGGCGACGGTGACGTCCATCGGGGTGTTGAAGGTGGCGACGGACGACACGAAGCTCAGCACGCGGCCGTCGTGCTCGACGCGCAGGGGGAGCGCGAAGTACGGCACGGGCGCACCGGACCCGGCCTCGCCGTCGGGGTCCCGGTCGGGCACCGGATAGGCCGCGACCTCCTCGTACAGGGCGCGCAGGGCGTCCGACCGCTGGAGGGCGATCTGCCGGGTCATCTGGGCGAGCAGGTGGTCGCGCCACGCGCGGAGGTTGCGGATGCGCGGGGCCAGTCCCTCGGGGTGCAGCGTCAGGCGCATCGCGTTCGGCGGGGGTGCGAGCAGCCTCTCGGACACGCCCTCCAGCAGCGTCAGCAGGCCCCGGTTCGCGGCGATCACGTCGTGGACGGCGTCGACGACCAGCGCCGGGTACGGCTCGTAGCCCTTCAGCAGCCGCTCCACGCCCTCGCGCAGGGTGCCCATGGCCGGGTCGTCGAGCGGGGTCCGCGGGTAGTGCGGCGCGTATCCGGCCGCCAGCAGCAGCTCGTTGCGCTCCCGCACGGGGACGTCGAGGTGCTCGGCCAGGCGCAGCACCATCTCCTCGCTCGGCCGGGCGCGGCCCGTCTCGACGAAGCTGATGTGCCGGGCCGAGGATCCCGCCCGCAGCGCGAGGTCGAGCTGGCTGACCCCGCGCCGCTCCCGCCAGGCCCGCAGCAGCGGACCGGCACCGGCGTCGGGGCGAAGGGCGGGGGATCCCGAGGACGCGGAGAACGCGGAGAACGCGGAGGAAGCGGGGGAGGCGGGGAGCGCCGGGGACGCCGGTGAAGCGGGGGACATGGCGGCGGAGGAGGCGGACGGGACGGAGGCCATGGCGATCACCGTAGCCGAGGACGGCGCCCGGGTGACCCCCGCACCCGGCCCGGCGCCTGCCCGCATCGCGGCCAAAAACGCCTCCGCCGTCCGCCCCGCGCCGTCCGGCCAGGAATGGAACGGACCGTTCGTGGCACGCTGTGGGCGACCACACGGCGACAACCGGCCGACGAAGCAGAAGGAGCGAGCCCATGCCCGTGGAACCCCTGTCGCGGAAGGACATCGAGGACCGGCTGGCGGAGCTGCCCGGCTGGTCGCTGGACGGGGACCGGCTCGCCCGCTCGTACCGGCTGGACTCGCACTTCGCGGCGACCGCCATGGTGGTCCACATCGCCCAGGTGCAGGAGGAGCTCGACCACCACTCGGACCTGACCCTCGGCTACGACACCGTCTCGCTGACGGTCCACACCCACAGCGCCGGCGGGGCCGTGACCGCGCGCGACTTCGAGCTCGCCCACCGGGTGGAGAAGCTGGCGCCCGGCCACGGTGCGAGCTGACCGAGGTGCTGGACTACGACGAGGAGGCCGAGCGGTACGACGTGCTGCGCGGGGGCGAGCCCCGGGCGGCGGCGGCCGCCGCGGCACTGCTGGGTCTCCTGCCGCACGGTGCCCGCAGCCTGCTCGACGTGGGGTGCGGCACCGGCATCGTCACCCGGCTCCTCGCGGCCGGACGGGACGGGCTGCGGGTCACCGGCGCCGACCTGACGTGGGGGATGGCCCGCCGGGCCGCCGCCCGGCTGCCCGGCGCCGTCGTGCTCGGGGACGGCCGCCGGCTGCCCTTCCGCGACGCGCGGTTCGACGCCGTCACCAGCGTGTGGCTGCTCCACCTCGTCGCCGGGCCCGAGGACGCGCGGACCGTCGTCGGGGAGTGTGCCCGTGTCCTGCGGCCCGGCGGTGTGTACGTCACGACCGTCGACAAGGCCGCCTCCCACAACGTGGGCAGCGACATCGACGCCGTCCTCGCCGCACGTCCGCGCAACCCGGCCACGGACGCCGCGGCGGACGTCGAACGGTACGCCCTCGAGCACGGTCTGCGCCCGGCCGGACGGGCGTGGTTCCCGGGCCGCGGCCAGGGCCGCAGCCCCCGCCGCACCCTCACCGACCTGCGGCGCGGCTGGTTCGTCACCCTGCCGCCGGACGGCCCGCTCACCGAACGGCTCGCCGCGCGGATCGCGGCGCTGCCCGACCAGGACAGGCCGCGCCCGGACCCGGTGTTCGCGTTGCGGGCGTTCCGCAAGACATGAGCGCCGCCGCCGCGGCAACTTCCCGGTGAACGGCGGCGACTGGGAGGACGGAACCCGCCCGTCCCCCAGGAGGTACCCCGTGCGACACCCGCGCAAGCACCGCAGACACCGGGCCGGCATCGCGGCCGCGGCCGCCGTGGCGACGCTGGCCGGTGCCGGCCTGACCACGCTCTCCACCGACACCGCCGAGGCGGCCACCGCGAGACAGGTCGAGGGGCTCGACCGCGGCGTCGTCAGCGTGCACACCGGCAGCGGCAACCTGGTCAGCTGGCGCTGGCTCGCCACCGATCCGAACGACGTGTCGTTCAACGTCTACCGAGGCGATCTGAAGGTCAACTCGTCTCCGGTCACCGGCTCCACGAACTACTACCACGCGGGCGCGCCCAACTCCGCCGACTACCGGGTCCGGGCCGTCGTGAACGGTGTGGAACAGGGCTTCTCCGAGCACGCGATCCAGTTCCGCCCGGGCTACAAGGACGTCCCGGTCTCCGCGCCCGCCGGCGGCACCACCCCGGACGGCGTCGCCTACACCTACGAGGCCAACGACGCCTCCGTCGGCGACCTCGACGGCGACGGCGCCCTGGAGTTCGTGCTCAAGTGGCAGCCCACCAACGCCAAGGACAACTCCCAGTCCGGCTACACCGGCAACACCGTCGTCGACGGCATCGAGCTGGACGGCACCCGCCTGTGGCGCATCGACCTGGGCCGCAACATCCGCTCGGGCGCGCACTACACGCAGTTCCAGGTGTACGACTACGACGGCGACGGCAGGGCCGAGGTCGCCATGAAGACGTCCGACGGCACCAAGGACGGCACGGGCGCGGTCATCGGCAGCTCCTCCGCCGACCACCGCAACTCCAGCGGCTACGTGCTGTCCGGCCCCGAGTACCTGACCATGTTCAACGGCCTGACCGGCAAGGCGATGAGTTCCGTGGACTACGTCCCGGCCCGCGGCACCGTCTCCTCCTGGGGCGACAACTACGGCAACCGCGTGGACCGCTTCCTCGCGGGCACCGCGTACCTGGACGGCGCCCGCCCCTCCCTGATCATGGCGCGCGGCTACTACACGCGCAGCGTCGTCGCGGCCTGGGACTGGCGGAACGGCCAGTTCACCCGCCGCTGGACGTTCGACACCAACTCCTCCACCAACAGCGGAAGGGGTTACGACGGCCAGGGCTCGCACAGCCTCTCCGTCGGCGACGTCGACAACGACGGCAAGGACGAGATCGTGTACGGCTCGATGGCCGTCGACGACAACGGCAACGGCCTGTGGACCACGAGGACCGGCCACGGCGACGCCCAGCACCTCGGGGACCTCGACCCGTCCACCGGCGGTCTGGAGTACTTCAAGGTCTCCGAGTCCACCTCCCAGCCCTCCGAGCTGTACATCGACCCCGCCAACGGCTCCATCCGCTGGAAGCTCGACGCCTGCTGCGACAACGGCCGCGGCGTCGCGGGCGACATCCACGCGGGCAACGACGGCGCCGAGGTGTGGTCCGCCTCCGACACGTACATCCGCGACGAGGCCGGCGCCACCAAGGGCCGCGAGCCGTCCTCGGCGAACTTCCTGGTCTGGTGGGACGGCGACACCACCCGTGAGCTCCTGGACCAGACCCGCATCGACAAGTACGGCACGTCCTCGGACACCCGTCTGCTGACCGGCTCCGGCGTCGCCTCCAACAACGGCACCAAGGCCACCCCGGCCCTCTCCGGCGACATCCTCGGCGACTGGCGCGAGGAGGTCGTCTGGCGGACCAGTGACAACAAGAACCTGCGCATCTACTCGACCCCGCACGAGACCGGCACGAAGATCACCACCCTGCTCCACGACACGATGTACCGCACGGGCATCGCATGGCAGAACACCGCCTACAACCAGCCCCCGCACCCGGGCTTCTTCCTCGGCGACAAGATGCCGACGGCCCCGCGGCCCTCGGTGTACACACCGTGACCCGCTGAGACGACGCACGAAGAGGGCGCGTGCCGTGTGCGGCACGCGCCCTCCTCATGTGTCCCGCGCGGTGTGTCAGTTCACCGCACAGGACCGCTCACCCAGCCGGAAGGCGGCCGGTCTGGCGTTGCTGCCGGTCCAGCTCCCCGTGAAGCCGAAGGCCACCGAGGCGCCGGGCGCGACGTTCGCGTTCCAGGCGACGTTCTTCGCCGTGACCGAGGCACCGGAGCGTGTGTGCTCGGCGTTCCACATCTGTGCGACCGTCTGGCCGTTCGGGAAGGTCCAGTCCAGGGACCAGCCGGACCAGGCACTCGTCCCGGTGTTGGTGAGCCGCACGTCCGCCTGGAATCCGCCCGACCACTGGTTGGTGACCTCGTACGTCACGGCGCAGGCGCCCGTCGGCTCCGGGTCCGGGTCGGGATCCGGGTTGCCACCGCCCGCGTCCGACGTGTCGCCGTAGACGATCCCGCGGCCGTTCGTCGCCACGTACACCCGCCCGTACACCCGCGGGTCGCCCGTGATCGCCGCACCCGTCCAGCCCCACTGGTGGGCGTCGTCGTTGATCCGGGTCCAGGTCGCGCCCTGGTCCGTGGAGCGGAAGATGCCGCGTACGCCGCCGATCTTCGCGCTGGTGTAGAGGGTCTGGTACGAGGCGCCGGGCGCCGCCTTGCCGAAGCCGACCGTGTCCGCCTGCTCGACGTTCGGCAGCTTGCTGAAGCTCGCGCCGCCGTCGGTCGAGTGCCACAGGCCGTACGCGCCGTCCGGGGCCCCGCCCGCCAGCCAGATGTCGCCCTTCGCGCCGGGCAGCGCCTTGAACCGCACGCTGTCGCCGCTCGGCAGCCCGGTCGCGGCCGACGCCGTGAAGGTCGCGCCGCCGTCCGTGCTGACGTAGAACTTCCCCGACTTGAAGCCGTAGAAGGTCCTCGGGTCCACCCGGTCGGACTCCACGATCGCGCCCGCCGGGATGCCGCTCGACGCCGACCAGGAGGTCCCGAAGCCCGTCGTGTGGTGCACGCCCGCGCCGTCCGGGCTCCACACGAAGCGGCCGCCGTCCGCCGCCGCGGCGACCGTGCCGCCGCCGCTCACCCCTGCGGGGTCGGTGCCGGCGAACCAGTGGGCGCCGTTGTCCGTCGAGAACGCGATGTGCGGGCCCGCGTCCAGGTTGCCGACGCGGACCACCGTGTCCGGGTCGCTCTCCGCGTAGTCCAGGCTCGTCGACGACGTGAAGGTGGGCGAGGTGAACATCATCGACGGGACCTTCGTCAGGTCGGTGTGCCGGAAGCCGTCGACGTCGCCGAGCGCGCTGAGCAGCGGGGCGCCCGACGGGGGCGAGACGAGGTCGTTGACCGCCGTCTCCTCCAGGCCCTGCACCATGGGCTCGACGGTGAACTTGCCGCCGCTGTCCCAGTTCTCCAGGTTCTCCGTGCCGTAGATCGTCGCGCCCGTCCCGTACATCATCCGGTTCGAGTCGAACGGGTCGATCTCCAGCGCCTCCGTCATCCAGCCCAGCTTCGGCGTCTGCTCCGGCGGTGACGGGTTCGCGCCCCAGGTCAGCCAGGGCACGGACGAGACGTCCATCGTGTAGCGGTTCTCGCGGGCCGGGTACGACGTGTACTCCCACGCCTGCGTCCAGGTCGCGCCGCTGTCCGTGGAGCGGAAGATCTGCGTGTCCGGCCACCAGGAGCTGTACGCCGTCGCCATCACCGTGCCCGGGTTCTGCCGGTCGACGGTCAGCCCGCTGTAGCCGAAGTAGGTGTCGGCCTCCGCGACGGGGCTGATGTCCGTCCAGGTGCCGGTGGCCGTCGCGTACCGCCACAGCGCGCCCTTGCCGCCGTCGTACGGGCCGCCCTTGTCGCTGTACGCGACGTACAGGTAGCCGTTCTCCGCGTCCAGGACGCCCTTGTGGGGGAGGTACCCGGTGGGCTGGCCGGCGAGACGGGTCCACGTCGCGCCCGCGTCCGTCGAGCGGTACACCGCGTTCTCCTGGTCGGCGACCCCGACGTAGACGGTGCGTGTCGCACTGCCGGAGGTGCCCGTCGACTCGTCGAAGGTGACCCAGGCGATGCCCTGGTTGTCGGCGGCGTACCCGCTGCTGTCGGTCGGGTCCTGCACGTAGTTCCCGGGGTTCGGGAAGCTCGTCACCTGCGACCAGGTGGCGCCGGAGTCCGTCGACCGCCACAGTCCCCTGCCGCTGGGCGCGCCCAGGTACAGCACGCTGTTCCTGTTCGGGTCGATCGCCAGGCGCTCGCCCATGCCGCGCCCCGGCATGTTGCCGCCCAGCTTGAACGGCAGGTCCGCCTTCCGCCAGGTGGCGCCCCGGTCGGCGGACCGGAGCACGGCGCCGTTCCCCGGGTCCCAGTCGTTGGTGTACGTGCCGACCGCCGCGTACACCCGGTCCGGGTCGACGGAGTCGGAGGCGACGCTGACGACGCCCGTGTGCCCCCAGTCGTCCCAGCCGACGTGGTCGAGGAGCGGCGTCCAGGTCTTCGTCGACTGCTGCCAGCGGTAGGCGCCGCCGATGTCGGTGCGGGCGTAGGCGAGGTTCTTCTCGGTGCGGTTGAAGACGATGCCGGGGACGAAGCCGCCGCCGTCGATGCGGGCGTTCTTCCAGGTGTAGGTGTCCGCGGCGAGCGGCACCTGCGCGGGCTCGTCACCGGTGGCGGCCAGGGCGGGCGGGCCGCCCGCGAGCAGGCCGGCCGCCAGCGCGAACACGGCCGTCAGGGTGCGGGTTCTTCGCACGGTGTGGCTGTCCTCTCCGTGGCTGCGGGGGGATGGCGGGGAGGGGATACGGAGGAACGGAGCGCCGGGCGGACCCGATGGGGGCGGGCCCGCCCGGCGTGGTCCCGCCGTCTCGTGGGCGGCGGGACCGGTGTGCGCGGAGCCGTGGCGGGGACTATTCGAGCAGCTCCGCGTACGAACCCATGGCGGTGGCGATGTCCACCTGGGCCCAGAACCGGTGGTACGTGAAGGTGGGCGCGGCGCCGCCCGCCAGATAGGACTCGATCTTCGACCAGGCCGGGTCGTCCTGGTAGAAGGAGCGGATCGACTCGAAGGTGGACGAGGAGTCGATCACGTCGCCGTTGGGCATGGTGCCGGTCCAGCCGCTCGGCACGTACACGGGGTCGTCGAAGCGGTTGTAGTCGGCGCGGGTCTCCGGGACGGAGATGCCGAGGTCGGTGCGGTGGTTCTCCCACATGCCGTCGAGCAGTGCCTTCGCCACCCGGGCCGCCTCGGTGTCACCGGAGCGGTCGGCGTAGTACGTCAGGGTCTTGGCGTACGAGCCGGCCACGCCCACGTCGTTCGTGTAGTCGGCGACGGTGACGTGCAGGCCGCTGTTGGCACCCGGGTTCGCCGCGTTCCAGGTGTCGGGGGCGCCCGACCACTGGAGCGTCGACGGGATGCGGAAGGTGCCGTCCGGGTTCACGGTCGTCTCGGACAGCGCCCAGTCCACCCACTTGTCGAGGACGGCCTTGGCGCCGGCGTTCCCCGACTGCTGGTAGTACTCGGCGACGCGCTCCATGGACCAGGCCTGGAAGCCGAACCACTGGTTGGACGGCGGGTCGTGGTACACGGGCTTCTCGTCGTAGTACATGCCGTGGAAGGTCGGCTTGCCCGCCGGCGGGGTGGCGTACCGGCCCGCCCAGCTGTTGGTCGCGCCGCCCGCGATGGCACCCTCGTCGGACTGGAGCCAGCGGTAGAACTCGATCTGCCGCTCCAGTGACTTCGCCCAGTCCGCCTGCCCGGTCGCCGACTTCGGCTTCAGCGCGGCGTACTGGCTGAGCGCGTACGCCGCGAACGGGTTTTGGTAGCCGCTGTGCGCGTGGCTGGAGCCGATGCGCCAGGCCCAGCCCGCCGAGGTGTCGACGGCGCCGCCCCACGCGTAGTACCAGGAGAGCAGGTAGTGCGAGGAGTCCTTGCCGGTGCCGGCCGGGCAGGTGGTCGGCCCCACGCAGTTGCCGATCTTCTTGAAGTACTTGTCGTACATGGCGTACCGCAGGTAGTCGCCCATCTTGGCCGCCTTGGAGACGGTCCCGGAGACCTCTCCGCCCTTGCCCTGCTGCTTGGCCCACACGTCCGCCCAGTACGCGGCCTGCACGGCGCGCGCGTCGGCGTCGGGCGCGTTGGTGTACTTCCACTGCTTGGCGTAGGACGCGTCACGGGTGAACAGGTCCTGGTAGCCGTTGCGGCCGCCGTACTTGAAGGCGTCGCAGGTCGGATGCGGGATCGTCTCCCACACCGACTCCTGCGGGCCGCGCTGGAAGGTGTTGATGTACGACGGGCCGGTGTCGGACGGGCCCGCCTCGCACTTGCCGGGCGAGTTGCCGTAGCCGTAGACGTTGTCGACGTCCTGCAGCCAGTGCATGCCGTACACGTCGTCCGTGCCGTACGCGCTCCTCAGCTCCGCCGCGATCGGGTCCGGACCGACCGGGACCGCGCCGTCGAGCTGCGACGGGTACTCGTTCGGGGTGTCGTACTCGGACGCGTACGTCGCGGGCTTCGAGGCGTTGTAGGAGGAGTTGGTCGGCTGGTCGGCGTGGGTGGGGATCATGTACTTCTCCATGAGCTCCCACGCGCCGTTGAACCGCGACCAGTCACCCGTCACCTTGCCGTACATGGCCTGGAGCCACAGGAGGTAGCTGTACGCCTCCGAGGTGGTCTCGTGGCCGTGGTCCGGCGCCTCGACGATCAGCGTCTCCACCGAGTGGTAGGGGATGCCCTCGGGGGAGAAGTAGCCGTTCGCCGGGTCGGTGATCTGCCCGTACAGCTCCAGGAACCGGCCGTCGTACTCGCTCTGCGCACCGAGCTGCGTCACGGTCACCGAGGCCTTCGCGTGCCCGGTCGCCGCCGAGTCGAAGACGGCCGTACCGGTGCCGGAGGAGTTCGCGGCGATGGTCACCCGTTGCGCGGTGTTCCAGTTCGACGGGGTGAAGGTGAGGCTCCCGCCGCCGCTGACCGTGAGACCGGTGTTGCCGCTCGCGCGGGTGGTCGTGACCGTCACGTTCGACGCCGGCCGCGTCGAAAGTTTCACCTCGTAGGAGCCCGACTGCCCGCTCTGCACGCCGAGTTGGGACGGCGCGGCGACCACGGCGGGACCCGAGGCGACCGTGATGCCCACCGGCGTGGAGTCACCCGACGCGCCCAGGCTGTCGTACGCCTTCGCCACCAGGGAGTGACTGCCCACGGACAGGTCGGAGACCGAGAGCGAGTACGGCGCGCTCGTGTCCGTGCCCAGCAGCCGGGTGTCGTCGTAGAACTCGACCCGGGTGACACTCGCCCCGTCGGCCGCAGCGGCCGTGGCGGCGAGCGGCACCGCGTCCCCCTGCGTGTAGACGGCGCCCGCGGCCGGGCTGGTCAGCACGGTGACCGGCGGCTGGTGGGCGCCGGTGCACGGGGTGCCGTTGATCGCGAAGTTGGTCGGGGCGGCGTTGGTGCCGCTGTAGGTGAACTGGGCGCCGGTCGTCACGGCCGCGTTCGCCGCGATCGTGCCGTTCCAGGACGCGTTCTTCACGGTCACGGTCCGGCCGGACTGGGCCCAGGTGCCGCTCCAGCCGCTGCTGAGCCGCTGGTTGCCCGTGTAGTCGTAGGTCAGGGTCCAGCCGGAGATCGTCTCCGTGCCCCGGTTGGTGATCGTGAGCTCGGCGGTGAAGCCGGAGCCCCAGTCGTTGGTCTCGTAGTCGACGCCGCACTGGACCGCGGCCGCCTGCGCGGGAGTCGAACCCGTGCCCAGCATGGTCAGGGGCAGTGCGAGGGCCGCCACGACGGCTGTCCACAACCGTCGTGCGGCGGAAGATCTCCGTCTCCGTCCGGTGCGCATGCGCTGGTCCTCCTTGCGGCTCGGAGGGGGGTGGGGGGAGGAGCGACAAGCCTTGAACCAGTGGGAGCGCTCCCATATTGAAGAGGGGGGTGAGGGGGGTCAAGGTTTGCGGTAAGTCGAAAAGATTCGATGGATGCATGCCCGCAGCACCCCTGTTCTTTACCGTCACTTGGCGCTACCTTCGCCTGCACCAGTGGGAGCGATTCCATCAGTCGGCGCGCCTGGCACGGCGCACCCGAACTGCAAGGAGTCGCTCATGCGACACCCCCCGCGTTCAGGTCTTTTACGAGCCGCTGCGCTGACCTGCGCCCATCCCGAGATCGGCACCCACGGCGGTACGTCCACGCCGTTCGGCACCGGGCCGCGCGGGCACCTGCGCGCCCTCGACGGATAAGGAACCCGCACCATGAGCCGTACCAAACCCATGTCCCTGAGCCGTATGAGCCGCGGCCGGCGGAACCGGACCGCGCTGCTCGCCTCGCTGGCCCTGGTCGGCGGAACCGCAGGGACCGCGCTCGCGGCCGTCCCCGCCGACGACGCCGGCACGAGAGCCGTCCCCTGCGCCGTGGACTACAAGGTGCAGAACCAGTGGGACACCGGCTTCACCGTCGCCGTCACGGTCACCAACAACGGCGCCGCGAAGTCGTCGTGGGCCCTGAAGTGGGCCTACGCCGGCAACCAGAAGGTCACCAGCGGCTGGAACGCGCGCCTGAGCCAGAGCGGCACCCAGGTGACGGCCTCCAACGAGACCTACAACGGCACGCTGTCGACCGGGAGTTCGATCAGCTTCGGGTTCAACGGCACCTACAGCGGCACGAACGCCCTCCCGTCCGCCTTCACGCTCGACGGTGTGACCTGCAACGTCGACGACGGCGGCAGCGGCCCGGGCCCCGACCCCGACCCGGACCCGGGGACCGGCGCGAAGGTGAACAACCCGTACTCCGGCGCCAAGGTGTACGTGAACCCCGAGTGGTCCGCGAACGCCGCCGCCGAGCCGGGCGGCAGCCGGATCGCCAACCAGCCCACCGGCGTCTGGCTCGACCGCACCGCGGCCATCAACGGCGCGGGCGGCAAGATGGGCCTGCGCGCCCACCTCGACGAGGCCCTGCGGCAGAAGGGCTCCGGCGAGCTGGTGGTCCAGCTCGTCATCTACAACCTGCCCGGACGCGACTGCTCGGCCCTCGCCTCCAACGGAGAGCTCGGCCCGACGGAGATCGACAAGTACAAGACGCAGTACATCGACCCGATCGCCGCGATCCTCGCCGACTCCAAGTACGCGGGCCTGCGGATCGTCACCACGGTCGAGATCGACTCGCTGCCGAACCTGGTCACCAACGTCACGCCGCGGCCGACCGCCACGCCCAACTGCGACGTGATGAAGGCGAACGGCAACTACCAGAAGGGCGTCGGCTACGCGCTGAACAAGCTCGGCGCGATCGGCAACGTCTACAACTACGTGGACGCCGGTCACCACGGCTGGCTCGGCTGGGACGACAACTTCGCCCCGTCGGCCGCCATGTTCAAGGAGGCCGCCACCACCGAGGGCGCGACCCTCAGCGACGTGCACGGCTTCATCGTCAACACGGCCAACTACAGCGCGTTGAAGGAGGACAACTTCTCCATCAACGACACGGTCAACGGCACCTCCGTGCGCCAGTCGAAGTGGGTGGACTGGAACCGGTACACCGACGAGCTGTCGTACGCCCAGGCCATGCGCAACCAGCTGGTCTCCATCGGCTTCGACAGCAACATCGGCATGCTGATCGACACCTCCCGCAACGGCTGGGGCGGCGCCGCACGGCCCGCCGGCCCGGGCGCCAGGACCAACGTGGACACCTACGTCGACGGCGGCCGCTACGACCGCCGCATCCACCCCGGCAACTGGTGCAACCAGGCGGGCGCCGGTCTCGGCGAGCGACCGAAGGCCGCCCCTGCCGCCGGTATCGACGCGTACGTGTGGATGAAGCCGCCGGGGGAGTCGGACGGGTCCAGCAAGGAGATCCCGAACGACGAGGGCAAGGGCTTCGACCGGATGTGCGACCCGACCTACGAGGGCAACCCGCGCAACAACAACAACATGTCGGGCGCCCTGGCGGACGCCCCGATCTCCGGGCAGTGGTTCTCGGCGCAGTTCCAGGAACTGATGAAGAACGCGTACCCGGCGCTGTGACCGGCCTCGTGTGAGGCCGACGGGCTGACATCCGCCGGGACGGGCATGTGCGTGCCCGTCCCGGCGGACCGTGTCCCTTCCCTGGTGGCACCGCCAATATTTGCCGTACCGGCAACCTTACTTGCTGTTTTCCTGGCGATCGGCGCACTCTTGGCTCCGTGATCGGACGAGAGGCGCACGTCATGGGACAGCATCAGCACGCATCCGCCCGCCCCGGGCACCACGGGCACGGCCCTCACGAGGTCGACTGGGCCGGGATGGTGGCGCACCTGGAGACCGAGGCGGAGCTCTACACGCCGCTGTACGCGCAGGCCGCGGCCTGGCTCGCGGCGCGGCGGCCCGACCCGGGCCTGGTCGTCGACGCGGGCAGCGGCCCCGGTGTCGTGACCGGGGTGCTGGCCGACGCGTTCCCGGACGCGCGGATCGTCGCCGTGGACGGCTCGGGACCCCTGCTGGAGCGGGCCCGCGCGCGTGCCGGGCGCAACGGGTTCGCCGACCGCTTCGGCACCCTGGAGGCCGGCCTGCCGGACGGGCTCGACGACCTCGCGTACCCGGCTGACCTGCTGTGGGCGAGCAGGAGCCTGCACCACATGGGCGACCAGCGGGCGGCCCTCGCCGCCTTCGCCGGGCGGCTCGCCCCCGGCGGCACCCTGGCGGTCCTCGAAGGCGGTCTGCCCGCCCGGTACCTGCCCCGCGACATCGGCATCGGGCGTCCCGGCCTGCAGGAACGCCTGGACGCCGTGCACGCCGAGCGGTTCACCGCCATGCGGGCCGAGCTGCCCGGCGCCGTCGAGGTGGCCGAGGACTATCCGGGCCTGCTCACCGACGTGGGCCTGCGGAACGCCACCAGCCGCACCTTCCTGCTCGACCTGCCCGCACCGCTGCCGGACCGGGCACGGGCGTTCGTCGTCTCCGGCTTCCGGCGGCTGCGGGAGGCCGTCGCGGACTCCCTGGACGCCACCGACCTCGCCACCCTCGACCGGCTCCTGGACCCGGACGACAGGGCGAGCCTGCACCGCCGTCCGGACGTTTTCGTCCTGACGGCCCTCACCCTCCATGTGGCACAGGCGCGCGCGTGAAGCGGTAGGGGCGGACCCGGAGAACGCGTGAACGGCGATATGTCCGGACTGTTGCACAGGTGTCATACAACTGGGTAATCGCGACGATCGAGTAGGTTCGTGGGGTAGCATCGAAATGCGCGGCTAATTCACGGCGGAGGAATCCGAAAAACGGGGGCTCGGAGCTGGCTGTGCCCGCGTGTGACGGATCTTTCGCTCGCGTTCCGGGCGAACCGAAGGATCATCGATGCTGTCCAGGATAAAAGTTCTGCTGGTCGACGACGAGCAGATCGTTCTCGAGGGTTTACGCACCCTTCTCGAAGGTTTCAGCGAATTCAGCGTGGTCGGCACGGCACGCGACGGCGCCTCGGCGCTGCGCCTGATGCGCGCCGGCCGGCCGCAGATCGTCCTCATCGGGCTGCGGCAGCCGGGCATGGGCGGCGTCGCCGTCACCCGCGCCCTGCGACGCGAGTCCGTCCACGTCAGAATCGTCTTCCTCGCCTCCCACCAGCAGCCCGTGTACGTCCGGGAGGCCTTCCAGGCGGGAGCCAACGCCTATCTGTCCCGCACCACCATCAGCGCCACCGAACTCCACGACGCCCTGCTCACCGTCTACCGCGAGGGCGCCGTCTTCTCGCCGGCCATCGCCGGCCACCTCCTCCAGCTCGTCTCCGGACAGGGCGGAGAGGAATTCGACTCCCCGTTCGCCCGGCTCACCGGGCGGGAACGGCAGATCCTCTCGATGGTCGCCGACGACCACGAAACCGGTCACATCGCCACCTCCCTCGGCATCAGCCCGAAGACCGTACGCAATTACCTGAGCCGGATCTACGCCAAGCTGGGTACGCCCGGCCGGGTGCAGACCGCGCTCTACGCGAAGCGCTCCCTCGGATATCACGGAACAGCTCAGTCAGCGGAGTCAATACAGACGGAATGACGGACGGAATGACGGACGGGAGCTGTTCCGGACGGTGCGGGAAACAGCGGCGGAACACCGCTGGGAACCGAGCCGCCGTCCGGTGCGGCCACTGCCCGGACTCCACGCCCGGGGCGTCCGGCGGGGACGGACGGGCAGGGACAGGCCGACGTACCCCACGGCAGGTACTCCCGGAGGTGTCCGGTTCCGTTCCCTAGACCTCCCGCGAGGTGTCCCGGGCGGGCCCCGCGGCCGCGGCCAGCACCGGGCTCAGGGCGTGGGCCGCCCGCCTGCCGTACGTGGTGAGCAGCCGCCGGTACAGCCGGCGGCGGTCCACCGTGTACTCCTGCGGACCCGCCGCGTCCAGCGCCAGCGAGGCCAGCGCGCAGCCGAGGCGTGCCGCGCCGACGGCGTCCACACCGCCCGCGAGGCCCGCCAGGACGCCCGCGCGCAGCGCGTCCCCGGCGCCCGACGGCCCGGTGGGGACGACGTCCGGCACCGCGGGCACCACCACGGGACGCCGGCCGGAACGCTCGACGAGCACCCCCGACGGGCCCAGCGTGGTGAACCGGGTGCCGACGCGCTCCAGCACGCCGAGCGCGCTCCAGCCGGTCACGTCGTGCAGCAGCGCGGCGTCCTCCTCGCCGGTGAACAGCATCCGGGCGCCGTCGACGAGGAACCGCGCGTCCGCCCGGCCCAGTCCGGCGATCCGGCGCCGGGGATCGGCGGCGAACGGGACGCCCCCGGCCCGGCACTCCTCGGTGTGCCGCAGCATCGCCTCCGTGTCGTCCGAGGAGACCAGCACCAGGTCGAGGGTGCCGACCCGCTCGGACACCGAACGCAGCGAGATCGTGCGGGCGGCCTCGCGGGCTCCGGCGTGGAAGGAGCAGATCTCGTGGCCGTCCGCGTCGACCGTCCGCACGGAACGCGCCGTCCGACGGTCCGGCACGACCAGCACGGAGTCCGCGTCGACGCCGTGCCGCTTCAGCCACAGGTGGTACTCGGTGAAGTCGGCGCCCGCCGCGCCCACCAGGACGGGCGAGAGCCCCAGCTGGCCCAGCCCGTACGCGACGTTCGCCCCCGCGCCCGAGTAGCGGACCGTCAGCCGGTCCACCAGGAAGAACAGGGTGGCGGCCGGCAGCCCCTCGGGCACCAGCCGTTCGGTCAGACGGCCCGGGAAGGCCATGAGGTGGTCCGTCGTGATGGAACCGGTGACGGCGATCCGCACGTGTCGCTCCCCCCTGTCGTGCGCAGTGCGCCGACGGGCCGGGCCCGGCCGGAGGTTCTCGCCCCCCGCCGGGCCCGGCCGGTCAGGCGGCCCGGACGGCGCCGGACTCGATGATCCGCCGGATCCCGGCCTGGTTCCTCCGCGTGTGGACCTGCATGCGCTCGACCATGGACTCCAGCGGCACGTCGAAGCCGTCGGCCGGCTCGAAGTCCTGGACCCAGGTCATCTCGGTGCCGCCCGCCACCGCCCGGTAGGACCAGCGCAGGTGCATGTAGCGGAACGGGAAGAGCGGGTCGCGCCGCTCGGCGTACACGACCAGCTCCCGGTGGTCCAGGAGCCGCCAGGAACGCCAGCTGCGGCCCTCGTGGTCGGTCAGCTCGAAGACGATCTCCGTCCAGCGGCCGTCCCGCTCGCGGGTGACGACCTCGGCGGCGCTGTACTCGTCGAAGATCTCCGACCAGCGGTCGATGTCGTTGGTGATGTCGAAGACCTTCCGCGGGTCCTCGGCGATGACGACGCTGTTCTCGATCCTGGGCATCCCGCTCAGCCCTCCCGCACGGACATCAGGCGGTCGGCGCAGGCCACCAGGTCCCCGAAGGTCCGGAAGGCGCCCTCCTCGTCCATGTCGACACGGATGCCGAAGTGCTGCTCCAGGGCGACCACGATCTCGACCAGCTCGGTCGAGTCGATGCCGAGGTCGGCGGCGAGCACGGTGCCGTCGGTCAGCTCGTCGTCACGGAACCCGATCCCCCGCAGTACGGTGACCACTTCCTCGCGGATGTTCATGCCATTCCCCCAGTTCGTCCTTCTCGTTCAGTCCGCCGTCGCCACGGCCACGGCCACGTCGGGCTCGTGGCTGATGCTCAGGCGCAGCCGGGTGAACCCGGCCTGCCGCAGGGCCCGTTCGGCCCGGGCGGACAGATGTGGTACGGGCTCGCCGTGAGCCCCCCGGCGGACCTCGACGTCCTGCCAGCCGAGCCCCTCGCCGTGCGCGCCGAGCGTCTTGCGCACCGCTTCCTTGGCGGCGACGCGGCCCGCCAGGCACTGCAGCCGGTGGCGGCCAGAACGCCCCCGGCACAGCTCCCGTTCCTCCGGTGTCAGCAGCCGCTCGGCCAGTGCGTCCCCCCGCCGGAGCACGGCCGCACGCAGGCGCGTCACCTGCACGATGTCCACGCCGAGGCCGGGAGCCGGGCCCGGGACCCGCGCGGCGGCGCCGGGTGCCGGCAGCTCCGCGGGCGGCGCGGTCAGCGCTTCAGGAGCAGACACGCGTTGACACCTCCCAGGCCGCGCGAGACGACGAGGGTGCTGCGCCAGTCCCCGGCCGGGCGGGCCTCGCCGCGGACGAGGTCCAGGCCGATGCCGGGCACCGGACGGTCGAGGTTGACCGTGGGCGGCACCAGGTCCTCGGGCATGGCGCGCAGGGCGAGGGCCGCGTCGGCGGCCGCGGCGCCGCCCAGCAGGTGGCCGAAGCCCGACTTGGGCGCCGTCACCGGCAGCCGGCCGGCCCCGGCGCCGTACGCCTCGTGCAGCGCGTACCCCTCCGTGACGTCCTCGGAGGGGATGCCGGAACCGTGCGCGAAGACCACGTCGGGTGCCTCGGGGCTGGCCTCGCGCATCGCCCGGGCGAGCACCCGGCCGGTCGGCTCGACCGTGTGGTACGGCATGTACCCGTCCGTGCTGACGCCCCAGCCGGCCAGTTCGCCGAGGATGCGCGCGCCCCGGGCCTCCGCGTGCTCCCGGCGCTCCAGCACCAGGAAGACGGCGCCCTCGGCGAACACGCTGCCGTCGTGACCCGCGTCGAACGGCCGGTACAGCTCGCCGGGACCGAGGGCCCCGCGCTGCTTGGCGGCCAGACCGCTGGTCTCCAGGCACAGCCATCCGTACGGCGACAGCGGGGCCTCCACCCCGCCCGCGAGCACCAGGTCGGCGTGGCCGCGCAGCAGCGCCTGGGCGCCGCCGATCAGCGCGTACGCGCCGCTCGCCCGGTCGGCCGCGAAGGTGCGGGCCGGGCCCCTGATGCCCTGGTCGATGCAGATGTTGCCCTGCGGGGCGGCCGAGAACCAGGCGGTGGCCTGATAGGGGCTGACCGCGCGGATGCCGTCCGTCCAGAGCTTGCGCAGCTCCCGCTCGCCGAACTCCCAGCCGGGCAGGACGTTGCCGACCATGACTCCGGTGCGGTCCGCCGCGACGGTGTCGCCGACCCTCACCTCCGCGTCGGCGAGCGCCTCGCGCGCGGTGTGCACCGCGAGGTGCGTGAACCGGTCGGTGCGCTTGACGAACCGTTCCGGGAGATGGTCGAGCGGGTCGAAGTCCGTCTGTCCCCCGGCCGGGCAGGCGTAGGCGGAGGCGTCGAAGCGGTCGATGGCGGTGATGCGCGTCGCGCCGTCGCGCGCGCTCTCCCAGAGCGCCTCCGGGCCGTTCCCGGCCGGGGTCGTGGCGCCGACGCCGGTGACGACCACGGAGGTCGCTTCGCTGTTCGTCATGCCGCCTCCTCGCGCGGGGACCGCGCCACCATCGCCGCGTGGAGCCCCGCGAACCCGCTGGCGTCCTTGAGGATCGCGCCGCCCTTCCACGGACGGCCGTCGCCCGGCACATAGTCCAGGTCACAACTGGGGTCGGGCGTCTCGTAGTTGGCGGTCGGATGGACGAAGCGCCGCTCGCAGGCGAGGGCGCACAGCACGAGCTCGACGGCGCTCGCCGCGGCCAGCGCGTGGCCGAGCATCGACTTCGCCGAGTTGACGGGGATGTCGTAGGCGTGGTCGCCGAGCGCCAGCTTCAGGGCGCTGGTCTCGCAGGTGTCGTTCTGCGGCGTCGAACTGCCGTGCGAGCTGGCGTGGGTGATGTCCTGGGGCCGCAGTCCCGACCGGCCGACCGCCAGTGTCATGGCGCGGGTCAGGTCCTCGCCGTCGGAGAGCAGGTCGGTCATGTGCGCGGCGTTCGAGGTGTGCGCGAAGCCGTTGATCTCCATGTACACCTTCGCGCCCCGGCGCAGCGCGTGCTCCTTCTCCTCCAGCACCAGCATGCCGCACGCCTCGCCCAGCACGAACCCGTCGCGCCCCGCGTCGTACGGCCGGGAGGCGGCCTCGGGGCGGTCCCGGTGGACCCGGCTGAGACAGTTGATGATCTCGAACGAGGCCACCGTGATCGGGGTGATCGGCGCCTCGCTGGCACCCGCGATCATCACGTCGGCGTCCCCGTACGCGATGGCCTCGAAGGCGTGACCGACCGCGTCGATGCCGCCGATGCAGCCCGTGGACAGCGTCACGCACGGCCCCTGGGCGCCGAGCATCGCCGACAGCAGCGCACCCGGCGTGTTCGCCATCGATGCCAGGTACAGGTCACGGTCCGCCCTGGACGGATCGATCGGCTTGCGGGCCTCGTCGGTCACCGCCAGGAACTCCTCCTCCATCTTGGGAGTCCCGCAGATCGCGGTGGACAGCGAGACGCCGGTGCGCTCCGGTGCGGAGGAGCCGGCCGACAGCCCGGCGTCCTCGACGGCCTGCAGCGCGGCGGCCACGGCGAACTGCACGTAGCGGTCGAGCCGCCGCACCTCCACCGGCAGCGTCGCCGCCTGCTCCTCGAAGCCGGGGACCTCGGCGATCGCGTCGGACAGGAACTCGAAATCCCCGAAGAGCGGCGAACTGGTGATGTCGGTGAGTGATTTGGTGACGCTCTTTCCCGCCGAGACGGTGCGCCAGAGCTGTTCCTTACCTATGCCGGCCGGACTGATGACACCCAGTCCGGTGACGACCACTTCTCGCATTTCTACTGCCTCTCTTGTTTCTCACCCGTGAGGGTGGTCAGAATTCCCCGGGCGACGGTTTCCCCGGGCGTCACTCCTGCCTCCTTCATCAGGGCGCGCAGCGTCGCGGCCCGGGGCAGGCCGCCCTCGGCGGTGTTCACGAACAGGCTGAGGTCGAGCATCGGCCGGTGCAGCGGATCGCCTCCCGGCTCGGGCCGCATGACGTCGGCGACCAGCAGCGTGCCGCCGGTACGCAGCAGCCGGGCGGCCTCCCCGACGAGCCGTACGGTCGCGTCGTGCCCCGCGAAGCGGGCGGCGTGCGCGAGGACGACGGTGTCGAACGAGGCGTCGGCGAAGGCCGCGGACCGGCCGTCACGGGCCGCCCGGAAGATGAACCGCGAGGCCACGCCGAACCGTTCGGCCCGGGCCCGCACGCCCGGCAGCAACTCCTCGTCGTCGTGGGCGACGACCACCGCGTCCGGGTCGGCGGCGGCCAGCGCGATGCCCCACTCGCCGCCGCCGGCGACCAGGTCGAGCACCCGTCCCGCGGGGCGCGGCCCGACCGCGTCGACGACGGCGCACGCAGCGTGCACGGTGACGGGGAAGGCGCCCCCGAAGAACCCGGGACGCGACCCGCGCCGCGGCGCTGCGGAGGGCCGCCGGCCGCCGCGCACGACGTCGGTGAGCGCAGCCCACGCGTCCCACTGGTCGAGCACCTCGGCGAAGTGGCCGCCCAGCCAGCCCGGTGCGTCCTCGACCAGGTGGGCGGCGGCGAGCGCGGTCGGCCGCCGCCCGGTGTCGTCGTCGCCCTCCACCAGGCCCAGCTCGGCCAGGGCGGCGAGGAGCCGGCGCAGCCCCTCGCCGTCGCAGTCCAGATCGTCGGCGAGCCGCCGGGCCGGGCGCGGGGCCCGGGCCAGTTCGGTGAAGAGGCCGAGTTCCAGGGCCGTGCCGAGCACCCTGGCCCGTGCGAAACCGAAGTTGAGGGCGAGCAGCGGTGCCGGACCGGCCGCCGTGGCGGTCACGCGCCCTCCCGCGCTCGCGTGTACTCCGGCCGCCGCGGACACGTGCCCTGCGGGACGAGGACGGCGTGGACGGAACCGTCCGCTCCGTCCGGGGTGTCGACGACTGTCCGGCGGAGTATTTCCCCGGCCCCCGGCTCGCGGACGGTTCCGGCCCTCACATCGTTCCTGTGCACCCGCTTCATGAGCAGCCTCTCGCAGGATTTCCCGGTCGTCCGAGTACGACCGATGCGTGCGAATCTAGGCGAGAGGTAGGGACCATTTCGATGGGCACCGGTCACCGGAAGAACGGGGAATACGCCCGGCCGTGACCGGGACGTCCGCCCAGTCCGCCGGGACACCTGCCCAGGGGAGTGACCCGGGACACGGGACCGGACAGGTGCCCGGAAAGCGCGTTTCGCCCTGGTCGGTACCGCCGGGCGGCCGCACACACGACGGTGCCGCCGCCCGGCGAATGCGGGCGGCGGCACCGTCGTACAGGGTGTGACGCTCCCGCCGGGGGCGTCACGGGGCCCGGAGGCCGGAGATCACTCGTTGACGTCGGCCGGGTTCGGGCCGATGCGGCGGTCCTCGTTCAGGGCGCTGATCGCGGCCATGTCCTCGTCGTCCAGGGAGAAGCCGAACACGTCGATGTTCTCCTTGATGCGCGACGGGGTGACCGACTTCGGGATCACCACGTTGCCGGTCTGGAGGTGCCAGCGCAGGACGACCTGCGCCGGGCTGACGCCGTGCTTCTGCGCGATGGCGACGATCGCCGGGACCTCCAGCAGACCCTTGCCCTGGCCGAGCGGCGACCAGGCCTCGGTGGCGATGCCCTTCTCCGCGTGGTACTCGCGCAGCGCGCGCTGCTGCAGGTGCGGGTGCAGCTCGATCTGGTTGACCGCGGGGACCACGGAGGTCTCCCCGGCCAGCCGCTCAAGGTGCTCCGGCAGGAAGTTCGAGACGCCGATGGCCCGGGCGCGGCCGTCCGCGTACAGCTTCTCGAGCGCCTTGTACGTGTCGATGTACTTGTCCTTGGCGGGAACCGGCCAGTGGATCAGGTACAGGTCCACGAACTCCAGGCCGAGCTTGTCCAGCGACGCGTCGAAGGCGCGCAGCGTGGAGTCGTAGCCCTGCTCGGAGTTCCAGAGCTTCGTGGTGACGAAGAGCTCCTCACGGGCTATGCCGGAGGCGGCGATCGCCTTGCCGGTGCCCTCCTCGTTGCCGTAGATCGCGGCTGTGTCGATGCTGCGGTACCCGTTCTCCAACGCGGTGGCGACAGCCTTCTCCGCCTCGTCGTCGGGCACCTGCCAGACGCCGAAGCCCAGCTGGGGCATCTCGACGCCGTTGTTCAGGATGATCGGGGGGACCTTGCTGCTCACGAGCTCTCGATCCTTCGGTCGGTCGGGTGGTACTCACCGGATCAACAATCACGGCTTACGCCGCATTCCTCACCGGTGAGCAGGGCTTCCGAAACGTGAATTGACTTCCGCATCGTAGATTGACCGGAAACGCGCACCTCACACGTACTGTTCGCGCCGCGCGCCGGGGATGCGGCCCCCGGGCCGCGGGCCCTCAGCCGGCCCGCCCCCGCTGCAGCCGGTCCCCGGCGGTCAGGATCGCCCCCGCCAGCGCGTCCGCGGGCCCCTGCGCGGAGGGCCGCCGCCTGCCGTGGACGAGGGCGAAGTCCACCTCGCCCAGCTCGGGCAGGCCCGCCCGGTCGGGCACGCGCGCCAGGCCCGGGGGCACCAGCCCGCGGGCGTGCGCCATCACCCCGAGGCCGGCCCGGGCCGCCGCGACCAGCCCGCTCAGGCTGCCGCTCGTGCACGCCACGCGCCAGGGACGGCCCGCGCGCTCCAGCGCCTCGAAGGCCCGCGCGCGCGTGACCCCCGGCGCCGGATAGACGATCAGCGGCACCGGACGGCCGGGGTCCAGACGCAGCCGCTCCGCGCCGATCCACACCAGCCGGTCGCGCCAGACCAGCTCCCCGCGCGGGCCCTCGGGGCGCCGTTTCGCCAGCACCAGGTCGAGCCTGCCCGCGGCCAGCATCTCGTGCAGCGTCCCCGACAGCTCCACCGTCAGCTCCAGGTCCACCTCGGGATGGTCGCTGCGGAAACGCTCCAGGATCTCCGGGAGCCGGGTCAGCACGAAGTCCTCCGAGGCGCCGAACCGCAGCCGGCCGCGCAGCCGGGTACCCGTGAAGAACGCCGTCGCCTGCTCGTGCACCTCCAGAAGCCGGCGCGCGAAGCCGAGCATCGCCTCACCGTCCTCCGTCAGCTCCACCGAGTGGGTGTCCCGGGAGAAGAGCTGCCGCCCGGCGGCCTCCTCCAGGCGCCGCACGTGCTGGCTGACCGTGGACTGCCGCAGCCCGAGCCGCCGCGCGGCCTGCGTGAAGCTCAGCGTCTGGGCGACCGCCAGGAAGGTGCGCAGCTGGGAGGGGTCGTACATGCATCCAGGCTAACCGGTCATCGCGATCCGTGATGACAGTCAGAGCCGTGTACGGGATTCCCGATCAAGGCGAACAGGAGGACGATGGAGAGGGCACGACCCGTGCCCCGGAGTGCCGGACCGGGCGAACCGAGCCGCACCGTACCGAGCCGGACCGGACCGGACCGAACCGAGCAAGTGGAGCACCGTGAAGCGCCTGCAGTGGCCGAGTTGGATGCCGATCGACCCGTACATCCTGCTGTTGCTCGGGACGGTGGGCCTCGCCGCCCTCCTCCCGGCGCGGGGCACGGCCGCCGACGTCGCCTCCGGGGCGTCCACGGCCGCGATCGCTTTCCTGTTCTTCCTCTACGGGGCCCGGCTCTCCACCCGGGAGGCGCTCGACGGGCTCCGGCACTGGCGGCTCCACGTCACCGTCCTCGCCTGCACCTTCGTCGTCTTCCCGCTGCTGGGCCTCGCCGCGCGCGGGCTGGAGCCGGTGCTGCTGACCCACTCCCTGTACACCGGGCTGCTCTTCTGCACCCTCGTGCCGTCGACCATCCAGTCGTCGATCGCCTTCACCTCCATCGCGCGCGGCAACGTACCCGCCGCCATCTGTGCGGGCTCCTTCTCCTCCCTGGCCGGCATAGTGCTCACCCCGCTGCTCGCGGCGGCCCTGCTGGGCGGCAGCGCGGGCGGGTTCTCCGCCGACTCGCTCGTGGAGATCGTGCTGCAGCTGCTGGTGCCGTTCGTCGCGGGGCAGGTCACGCGGCGCTGGATCGGCGGCTTCGTCGTCCGGCACAAGAAGGCGCTCGGGCTCGTCGACCGCGGCTCGATCCTCCTCGTCGTCTATGTCGCGTTCAGCGAGGGCATGGTGCGCGGCATCTGGTCGCAGGTCAGCCCCGTACAGCTGGCCGGCCTGCTCGCGGTGGAGGCGGTGCTGCTCGCCGTGATGCTCGCGATCACCTGGTACGGCGGGAAGGCGCTGCGGTTCGGCCGGGCGGACCGGATCGCCCTCCAGTTCGCCGGGTCGAAGAAGTCCCTCGCCGCCGGGCTCCCCATGGCGAGCGTGCTGTTCGGCGCGGAGGCCTCGCTGGCCGTGCTGCCGCTGATGCTGTTCCACCAGATGCAGCTCATGGTGTGCGCGGTGATCGCCAAGCGCCGCTCCCGCGACCCGCTGGAGCCGGACGAGGTCACCCGGGAGCGAGACGCAGCGACACGAACCGCGGTCGGTACAGGGACACGTTCCGACTGAGGTGGTGCTGGGCCGCCGCCGCGTCCGCGTCCAGCCGGTTCACGTCGTAGCTCAGGACCAGCCCGCCGGCCGCACCGCCCCCGCCGCCGAGCGCCTCGTGGGCCTGCGGGTTGTACGCCGCCGTGCCGTCCCCGGGCAGCGGTGGCGTGAAGCCTGCCGCCGGCCCGTGCCAGGGGCCGGTGGGGGAGCAGGACCAGTACGAGGTCACGGTGGTCAGGCCCGCGGCGCCCGCGGCCATCGTGAACAGCACATGGGTCGGCCCGTCGCGGACGACCGTGAACGCGCTGCCCACCCCGGTGCGCCGGCCGTCCCCGAGCACCGGCGCCGGCCGGCCGCGCACCGTCCACCGCGCTCCGTCCCAGTACTCCCACGCACCCGCCGCGCCGAGCCGGCCGCGCGGCACCCGTGCCACGTACGCCTCGGAGACCGGACGGGAGGCGGCCTGCGCGTCGTTCCCGCCGAACACGTAAGCCCACTCACCCGCGTCGACCGCCGTCGTACCGAACAGCACCCGCCGCGCCGGATCGCGCACCGACCGCTGGTCCAGCACCGTCGTGACGCCCTCCGGGCGCAGGTCCGGCAGCGAGAGCGTGGCGACCTCGGTGGCGACCGGCACCCCGTATATCCACGGCGCCCCGCCCTGCGCACGCCGCCACAGCAGCACCCGCACGACCTGCTCGGCGGAGCCCGGCGACCGCGCCTCGACCCGGGCCGCGACCGGCCAGCGCCACTGCCCCGGTGCCGGGTCGGGGAAGAGGGGAGCGGGCAGTGTGGACAGCAGCCGGCCCGACCCCGACATCAGCACGGCCGAGTTGCGCACCAGCGGCGTCGCGGTGTCCCGCCAGGCCACGGACTCGCCGGCCGGGTTGGGCGGCGCGTGCACCCGGCCCAGGAAAGTGTCCGAGAACAGCCACAGCACCCGCCCGTCCGGCAGCCGCACCGAGTGCGTGCCGTCCCCTCCGGTCCAGTCGTCCGTGCGGGTGCCGTCGTCGCCGTACCGCGCGAACTCGTCCGTCAGCGCGCTGTGCTCGGCCCACGACCGCACCGTACGGGGCGCGCAACGGCCGCCGCCCTCCCGGTCGTCCGGGAGGGCGGTGAGCAGCACGGCCGCGAGGACCAGGGCGAGCGCGAAGCCCAGCCCGACCCCCGCGCGCCGTCGTGCGCGCAAGCCGTCGCGCGTACCTATGTCACCGGGCGTACCTATGTCGTCGGGCACGGACGGGACGTTAACGGGCCCCGTCCACGCGGTCCATGGGCAGCCGGAGGATCGTGCCGCTGGCCGGCGCCCCGTCCCGGTCACGCAGGTCGGCGACCTCGTCGTCGCTCAGCGCCCGGTCGTGGACGCGCACCTCGTCGATCGCGCCGGTGAAGTGCGCCCGGCCGTCCGGCTTCTGCCCGACGTGCACCCCGAACGGGGCGGTACGGCTGACCGACCCCGGCACGTCCGCGGTGCCGGCCGCCTCCCTCCCGTCGACGAACAGCGTGAGTCTGCCCCCGCCCCGCCGCAGCGCGACGTGGTGCCACTGGCCGTCGCCGTACGCGCCGGCCGCGCGCACGGAGAGACTGCGCGGCGGGGCGGCCCCGTCCCGCACGGTGATCAGCGCCTGGATCCGGTCGGAGGCGGGCTCGTCGCGCACCCACACCTGCGGCTGCGTCGACCCGACCCCGCCCATCCACAGCAGTGGCTGTTCCCCGTCCTGAGCGGTGTGCCGGAACCACAGCGAGACGGTGAACTCCCCGTCGTCCAACGGCAGTTGCCTGCGGAACGGCAGGCGTACCGCGTCGTCGGTGCCGTCGAACGCGAGGGCGCCGCCGGACACGCCGGGCGTCTCACGGGCACCGCCGAGGACCGCGGCGGGCCGGGCCCCCGGCGCCCGGTCGGGGGTCGTCGGGTCGGGACCGCGGCGCGGCGCCAGCCAGCTCTCGGAGAAGCGGGCGAAGCGGATCTCGTCCCGGGCGTCGGCGGTCCCGGCCTCGTACAGCAGCCCCACTGTGTTCTCGCCGTTCCCGCCGTCCCCGTCACCCCCGTCGATGTGCACCATGTCCGAGTAGCCGGACCAGTCCCGCGTCACCACCGTGCCGCGGTCCGCGCTCTCCCAGGTCCGCCCGCCGTCGTAGGAGGACCGGACCGCCATCGTCCGGCGGCGGTCCGGGTCGGCCGGGCCGGCCAGCAGCATCCGGTCCCCGAGCCGCAGCAGGGAGCCCTGCACCTGGGGCATGTAGAGGTCGGGAATCGCGCGGAAGGGCGCGGTGAAGCTGTCACCGCCGTCCCGGCTGACGGCCTGGGCACGGTGGCCGAGATCGGTGCCGTCCTGCTCGCGCCCGCTGACGAGGACCGAACCGTCGGCGCGCTCGGCGAGCGTCACCTCGGACGGCTTCTGCCGGAACGTGCCGTCCCGCGCCACGGGCCAGGTGTCCGTGGCGCCGATGCGCCAGCTGTCGCCGCCGTCGTCGCTGACGACGAGCGCGGCGTGGTTGGCGGTGATCCGGCGGCCGTCCCACGTCTCGGCGTTGACGCCGAACACCAGCCGACCGGCGTGCTCGCCGTGGGCGAGCTGGATGCCGTGCACCGGCCCGGTGGCGTACCAGGAGTTCCACTCCCCGGGCAGTATCTCCTCGCTCAGGTCGCGCGGCTCCGACCAGGTGAGACCGTCGTCGTCGCTGAACTGGAGGTACGGGACGCGGTCGCAGGGCACGGCGCAGTTGGCGCTGTCCGTACGGCCCGTGTTGTACGTCTCCGCCAGCAGGACCCGGCCGGTCCTGCGGTCCACCACCGGAGCGGGGTTGCCGTGGGTGTCGCCCTCGCCCCTGTTGATCACCTGCAGCGGGCCCCAGGTGCGGCCGCCGTCGGTGGAGCGCTTGACGACGAGGTCGATGTCGGCGGCGTCCCCGCAGTTGAGCACCCGTCCCTCGGCGAACGCCAGAAGCGTGTTCCTGACGGTGCGCACGACGGCCGGGATGCGGAAGCAGGCGTAACCGGACTCCTGGTCGGCCCTGAAGAGGACCTGCTGCTCGAAGCCGGCGGCCCGGGTCTGTCCGCCGGCGGCGTGCCCCGGCGCCGCGAGGAGCCCGGCCGCGGCGAGGACGGTGGCGAACACGGCGGTGACGGCCGGTCTGTGACGTGCGCGGAGGTGTGACGGCATGGGTGCGACCTGCCCTTCAGGCGGCGGCGTTGCGTCGTGAGGCGGCGTGTTGCGTCGTGAAAAACAGGACATCGGACATTTCATGTCCGATGTG
Source organism: Streptomyces ruber (assembly GCF_014648075.1). GTDB lineage: Bacteria > Actinomycetota > Actinomycetes > Streptomycetales > Streptomycetaceae > Streptomyces > Streptomyces ruber. Next base: position 803,585 of record NZ_BMQK01000002.1, read on the forward strand.
GACCACAGACGGTACGGGCAGCCCCAGCGCCTCACAAGGACCAGGTACGGCCATGTCGTGCGAACCGGAGTGAAAGCGGCGTGAACCGGACACCGGTCCGGGTGCCGACGTGTCGGCGGCCGAATGCGAGCCGTTCACGGGTTCGTCGACCCGGATTTCCGGTGCGGACGGCCCGTGCGGGCTAACGTTCCGTCATGACCGCACCGGACACCGAACCCCGCCTGGCGCTCGACCCCGCGCGCACCGCCCTCGTGCTCGTCGACCTGATGGACCGTATGGTCGGGCTGCCCCTCGAGCCGCACAAGGGCACGGACGTGCTGGTCGCCGCCGAGCGGCTGGCGCGGACCTTCCGCGGGGCGGGCGCCCCCGTCGTGCTGATCCGGGTGGAGCGTTCCGGCGTCGTCGAGCAGCCGCCGGGCAGCGGCCTGGCCGCCGGGCTCGCCGCGGACGGCGATCTGGAGATCGTGAAACGGACCGTCGGCGGGTTCCAGGGCACCGGTCTCGACGAGCGGCTGCGCGAGCGGGGCGTCACCACCCTCGTGTTCGGCGGCGTCGCCACGAACCTCGGTGTCGAGTCCACCGCCCGCGCCGCCGCCGACCTCGGCTACGGCCTGGTCTTCGTCGAGGAGGCGATGTCCGCGTTCACGGCCGCCGAGCACGAGGCCTCGGTCCGCCTGGACTTCCCGCGGCTGGGCACGGTGGCGGGCGTCGAGGACGTGCGCTTCGTGCGCTGAGGCGTACCCCGGGGCGCTTCCGAGGCGGGGCCCCTACGGCGCAGGGGGCGCTCCCCGTCGGTCGGAGCCCCGCCGCCGTGCAGCGGAGGAGCCGGGTCAGCCCTGGGCGGCCGCGGCCCGCAGGGCGATCCGGTGCTCGCCCGCGTACACGTTCATGGAGGCGCCCCGCAGGAAGCCCACCAGGGTCAGCCCGGTCTCGGCCGCCAGGTCCACCGCCAGGGACGACGGCGCCGACACCGCGGCCAGCACCGGGATGCCCGCCATCACGGCCTTCTGCGCGAGCTCGAAGGAGGCGCGGCCCGACACCAGCAGGACCGTGCGGGACAACGGCAGCGCGCCGTTCTGCAGGGCGCGTCCCACCAGTTTGTCGACCGCGTTGTGCCGGCCCACGTCCTCGCGGACGTCGAGGAGCTCCCCGTCCTCGGAGAACAGGGCCGCCGCGTGCAGCCCCCCGGTCCGGTCGAAGACCCGCTGGGCCGCGCGCAGCCGGTCGGGGAGACTCGCGAGCAGCTCGGGTTCCAGCCGGAGCGGTGAGGTCTCGCCGCCGCGGGTGTCGTCGACGGCCCACCGGGCCGTGGTGCGCACCGCGTCCAGGCTCGCCTTGCCGCACAGCCCGCACGACGAGGTCGTGTAGACGTTGCGTTCCAGGGTGATGTCCGGGATGACGACGCCGGGCGCCGTCGACACGTCCACCACGTTGTAGGTGTTCGACCCGTCGGCCGTGGCCCCGGCGCAGTACACGATGTTCCGCAGCTCGTCCGCGCCGCCCAGCACGCCCTCGCTGACCAGGAAGCCCGCGGCCAGGGCGAAGTCGTCGCCCGGGGTGCGCATGGTGATCGCGAGCGGCTTGCCGTTGAGCCGGATCTCCAGGGGCTCCTCCGCAACGAGTGTGTCCGGGCGGCTGGAGACCGCGCCGTCCCGGATGCGGATGACCTTGCGTCGTTCCGTGACTCGTCCCATGTCCCGATCAGCCCCGGTTCCTTGCGTGCTGTGGCCCGAACGGCCCTTGCTGTGCGGATCGCCGGAGCCACCGGACCGTCGTGGCCGGTGACCCCCTGTACACATCATTGTGCTGTACATCCGGGCTGATGCCACGGCCCGTGCGGCGGTCTGCGCGCCGCCGCCCAGGCTCGTCGACGAAATACTGTGTACAGTATGGAAGTTGGGCCGGCAAGGCTCCGCACGCCATCTCGTGCGCCGCCCGCGTGGCCCGCCGGGCGTCGGCCCGGCGGGCCGCGCGGGGCGGACCGAACCTCGTTCGGGAAAGCCTTTTCGTGGCCCTGAGCCCGGGAGTAACCTTCGGAGGTGAAGTACCGGAACGGAGGTTCCCGGTCCCGGTATTAAGTGGTATATACCCCTCCCAGGTCTTTTTATTTGAACCCCCGCTGTGCCGACTGCTTAAGTTGACGGGAAAGAGGGACGGCTGAATCGGGGGGCTCATGACCGTCACGTACGAAACCCGCGCCGGAACGGGCGGAACCGGAACAGGTATTGTGCGCATGGACGCCGGGAGGGCGGACATCGCGCAGCTCAGGAGGCTGGTGCGGGCCGGATCGCGGGCGTTGAACGAACAGTTCGACGACGACGCGCACCTGGACCGGATCATTCCCAAGCCGTGGGGCCACGAGTACCGTGCCTACGTCGACGATTTCTTCGACCTGTGGTCGCTGCACATCGACACGCCGCACAGCACGTCGATCCACGTGCACCCGAGGAAGCTGACGTACCTGCTGTGCCTCGGGGGGCAGGGCGCCACCACGGGACTCGACCGGGAGGACATCCGGATCGCGGCGGGCTCGGTCCTGCGCATCGCGCGGGGCACGTTCCACGGGACGCGGAACATGGGGGACGACCCGCTGGAACTCATCGAGGTCGAGGTGCCGAGGAACAAGTTCGACCTCATGCGGCTGCAGGACGACTACAACCGCGCCGGCACGGCGTACGAGTCGCAGTCGGTGGAACACCCGCGGAACACCATGCGCGCCGTTCCGTCCCTGCCGAACGCCCGTATGCGGAAAACGAGCCCGGACCGGCGGTTCCGGTTCGAGCTGCGCACCGGAATGGACATTTTCTACCGGCGGCGTCCGGAGGACATCTTCCACATTCCGCTGTGCGTTTCCGGCGTGGTGAACTCCGACGTCGAGATCCTGACCGGAAACCCGGCCGACACCCGGCGGCCGCTGATGGACAGGACGTACCTGTCCATCAGCCGCAACCACTGAATTCCGCGCCATACGACCGCCATACAATGGGGGAGCCAGCAATGTCTCGCAATGCCGTCATCATCACCGGTCCGGGATTCCAGGACCACGACGTCGTCTTCACGTACTACCGCCTCCTCGAGGAGGGCTGGCACGTCGACGTGGCGACGAAGCACGCCGATCCGGTCACCGGCAAGTACGGCGTCCCGCTGCCGATGGACAAGACCGCCGGCCCGCTGATCTCCTTCGAGGACCTCGCCGTCGAGGACTACGACGTCGTGATCCTCACCGGCGGCCACGAGGCCCCGGACCGCGTCCGCCAGGACCGCGACGTGCTGGACTTCGTCGCGGGCATGGACCGGGCCGGCAAGGTCGTCGCGGGCCTGTGCCACGGCCCCTGGATCATGGTCAGCGCCGGTGTCCTCAAGGGCCGCAGGGCCTGCGCGTACATCGGGCTGCGGGACGACGTGATCAACGCGGGCGCGGACGTGGTGGACAGCGACGTCATCGTCGACGGCAACATCATCACCTGCTCGTACTACGGCTACATGGGCGCGTTCATGCGGGCGGTCTTCACGACCGCCGAGAAGCTCGGCGGCGGTGGGGAGCGGGCCGCCTGATGACGGGGACGGGGGAGAACGGCCGCGGCGGGGACGGCGGCCGGACCGGGGACTGCGGCGATGTGCTGGCGGTCGACTTCGACGGAGTGGTGGCCGACGCGCTCAAGGAGTGCGCGCTCGTCACCTGGCTCGGCGGACGGGGGCTCGACCCCTCGCTGTCGGGGGCCGAGCAACTGGAGCGCGTGCCCGACGAGTTCGTCGAGCGGTTCCGCCGCGTCCGGGACTACGCACGCCTGCTGGACCACTTCGTGGTGGCGCACCTGCCCGGAGCCGGGGCGGTGGACTCGCAGGCCGCGTTCGACGCTCTCTTCTCCGGCCTGGACGCTGCGTTCGTCCGCGGGTTCACCACGGCGGCCGGCGCGGCACGGGAGTGGCTGCGGACCGGGGAGCCGGACTTCTGGCTCGACCTGCACACCCTCTACCCGGGCATGGCCGGCCTGCTGCGCCGCTGCGGCGGCCGCGTCGTGGTCGTCACCGCCAAGGACGAGGGATCGGTGCGGGCGATCCTGGCCCGGCACGGCGTCGAGCACACCGTGCGCGAGGTGTTCGGCGAGTGCCGGCACAAGGCCGGGGCCGTCCTGGACGTCAGCGCGCGGTGGGGGGTGCCGGTGGAGCGCATCACCTTCATCGACGACAACCTCGCCAACGTGCGCGAGGTCGCCCGGACCGGCGCCCGCGCCCGGTGGGCGCTGTGGGGGTACGCGACCCCCGAGCACCGGGCCGAGGCGGACCGGCACGCGGTCCCCGCGCTGCACCTGTCCGAGGTACGTCACCTCGCTCCCGTGACCGTGTGACGTCGGGGCCGGTGCCGACGGTGCCGGCCGGCGGCGGGGGCGGTGCGGGCGTGAACGCGCCCGCACCGCCCCCGCCCACGGGTTCACCGGAGCGTCCCGAGATACCGAGCAGGAGATCCATGCACAGGAGCACCGCACGGTCCGTCCCGCCCCCGCCCGGTGGGAGGCAGGCACGGACGGGGTTCACCGTCCAGCTCGTCGCCCTGGTGGCGATGGCGTTCGCGATCCCCGCCCAGCTGTATCTGGCGATCCCGGTGGCCGGCGGCGTCCAGCGGGCGTTCGGGGTGAGCGCGGCGGCCGCGGCCTGGACGGGCAGCGCGTTCTCGCTGGCGTACGCCGTCGGCTTCCTGGCCTTCGGACCGCTGTCGGACCGGGTGGGGCGGCGGCCGGTGCTGGCGTTCGGCACGCTGGCGACGGCGGCCGCGACCGGGGCGGTGGCGGTCAGCCCGGGCTTCGGCTGGTTCCTGGCCTTCCGGGTGGTGCAGGGCCTTGCCGCGGCCGCCTTCGCGCCGGTGGCGCTGGCGTACGTGGCGGAGCACGCACCGCCGGCACGGCGCGCGGTGGCACTGTCGTTCCTCACCACCGGCCTGCTGGGCGCGGGGGTCGCCGGGCAGGTCTACGGGCAGGCGGTCGCCGACCGGTGGCGCCTGGCGTTCTGGCCGGCGGCCCTGGTCTACGCGGCCGCTGCGGTGGCCTTCTGGCTGCTGCTGGCACCGGCGCGGGGGCGCTCGTCCGCCTCGGCGCGCGGCGTGGCCGCGACGCTGGGCGGGCTGCTGCGGCACCGGGGCACCGTGGCGGTGTTCGCCTCGGCGCTCACGGTGTTCGGCAGCTTCGTCGCGCTGTACGCGGCGCTGAACGCGCATCTCGGGGCGACCGCCGGGTACGACGCGGCCGGCCTGCTGGGCGTCCAGGCGCTGGGTGCGCTGGGTCTGGTGGCCGGCCCGGTGGTGAACCGGCTCGCGGGGGCGCGCGGGCCGCGCCCGCTGACGGTGGCGGGGTTCGTCGTGGCGTCGGCGGGGCTGCTGCTGGCGCAGGTCACGGCGGTGCCCGCGGTGCTGCTGGCCGGGACCGTGGTCTTCGTCGGCGGGATCAGTCTGGTCGTACCGGGCCTGGTGGGGCTGCTGCACCGTCTCGTCCCGGACGCCGCGGGGGCCGCGGTCTCGTTCAACACCTTCGTGCTCTTCGTCGGGTCGTCCCTGGGGCAGCTCGCGGCCGCGCACACCGGGTACCGCACGGTGGCGGCCGTCTCGGCGGCGGCCACGCTGGCGGCGGCGTGCGGGGTGGCGGTCTGCACCCGGCCGCCGGTCACACGGCGGCCGTCCGACGGCCCGCCCGGCCGTCCGCCCGGCGGACCGGCCGACGCCACCGCCCTGAAGACAGCGGGTGACCCCGTATGAGCAAGGTCCTCTTCGTCCTCACCAGCCACGGCGAACTCGGCGACAGCGGCCGGCCCACCGGCTTCCACCTCGGTGAGACGGCCGAACCGTGGCGGATCCTCCGGGACGCCGGCCACGAGGTCGACCTCGTCTCCGTACGGGGCGGACGGCCCCCGGTGACCGGGTACGACGCCGACTGCCCGGCCCACACCGCGTTCCTCGCCGACTCGGAGGGCGGCGCGCTCCTGGACTCCGCGCGGACGCCGGAGGAGACGGACCCCGGCGAGTACGCCGCCGTGTACTTCGTCGGCGGCCACGGCACCATGTGGGACTTCCGCGGGAACCAGGCCGTGGAGTCGCTCGCCCGCCGCGTGTACGAGGCCGGCGGGATCGTGGCCGCCGTCTGCCACGGCCCGGCCGCCCTCGTGGACGTACGGCTGTCGGACGGGAGCCACCTGGTCGCGGGCCGCAACCTGACCTCGTTCGCCGACGCGCACGAGCGGGCGCGCGGACTCGACGGCGTGGTGCCGTTCCTGCTCCAGCGCGCCCTGGAGGAGCGCGGCGCCGTCCACACCCACGCGCCCGACAGACTGCCGCACGTGGTGGTCGACGGCCGGCTGGTCACCGGACAGAACCCGGCGTCCGCCCGCGCGCTGGGCGAGCGGCTCGCCGATCTCCTCGGCGCCGGCGGCGCCGGCGGAACCGCGCCCGTCCCGCCCGCCCGATTCCCGTCACACCCCGATCGCCCACGCACCCCGGATCCCGACCCGACACGGAGGCACGTGCCATGACGAAGCAGCAGCAGAAGAGGAAGGTCCTGTTCGCCCTCACCAGCCACGGCGAGCTCGGCGACACCGGCCGCACGACCGGTTTCTACGTCCCGGAGGTCGCCCACCCGGCGGCCGTGTTCCGCGCGGAGGGCTACGACATCGACTTCGTGTCCGTACGCGGCGGAGCTCCTCCGCAGGACGGCGTGGACCCGGAGGACGAGGTCGTCACCGCGTTCCTGGCGGACCCGGACCACAAGGCCGCCCTGGAGTCGACCCGCACCGCGGCCGACGTCAGCGCCGAGGACTACGACATCATCTTCTACGCGGGCGGGCACGGCGCCATGTGGGACTTCCCCGGAGCCACCGAACTGGCCGCCCTCGCCGCCGCCGTCTACGAGCGCGGCGGTGTCGTGGCGGCCGTCTGCCACGGCCCGGCCGGGCTGGTCGACATCAGGCTGAGCGACGGCTCCCACCTCGTCGACGGCAAGCAGGTCGCGTGCTTCACCAACGAGGAGGAGGCGGCCGTCGGTCTCGCCGACGTCGTCCCCTTCCTGCTGGAGGACAGGCTGGTGGAGCGCGGCGCCCGGCATACCCGGACGGCCGACTTCGCGGAGCACGCCGTCGCCGACCGGCGCCTCGTCACCGGCCAGAACCCGGCCTCCGCCGTCCGGGTCGCCCGGCTCGCGCTCGCCGAACGCGGGTCGCGCTGAGGCCGGTTCACGCCGGGTAGCCAGGCGCTGCCCGGTCCGCCGACTGCCCGGCGGGACGTCGTGATGGCAGAGTAACCCTTGTACATGTCCGTTTTGCCCTCGGCGGGCGGACGGGTGCCTACGGGGGGCCTCCATGACGATTCAGCTGGGCTGGCTGCGCACCTTCGTCACCGTCTACCGGCTCGGATCGTTCACCAAGGCGGCCCAGGCCCTGGGACTCTCCCAGCCTGCCGTCACCCACCAGGTGCGCAACCTGGAGAAGGAACTGGGACGTCCGCTCTTCGAACGGCTCCCGCAGGGCGTGGAACCCACGTCCGCCGCCGACGCCCTCGTGCGCGAGGTGCAGGTCCCGATCGACACGCTGGCGGGCGCCGTCGAACGCTGCTTCGGGAACGAGCAGGCCCGCGGGCCCGTCCACGTGGGCGGGCCCGTCGAACTCATGACCAGCCGCGTGATCCCCGCCGTCAGCGACCTCATCGCCGACGGGCTGCAGCTCCGGATGCACTTCGGTCTCGCGGACGACCTCCTCACCGTCCTGATGGACCGGCGGGTCGACCTGGTGCTGTCGACCGTACGGCCGCGTGTGCGGGGCTTCGCCGCCACCCCGCTCGTCGACGAGGAGTTCATGCTCCTCGCCTCCGAGAAGCTGTCCCGGTGCATTCCCCGGGACCGGCTCGCGGCCGACGGCCCGGCCGTGCTGGAGGACTACCCGCTCATCAGCTACGCCGAGGTGCTGCCCATCATCCGCCGTTACTGGCTCGCCGTCTTCGGCACCCGGCCCACCGCGAAGCCCGCCCTCGTCGTACCCGACCTGAGAGGCGCGCTCGCCGCCGTGAAGTCGTCGGCCGGGATCTCCGTCCTGCCGACGTACCTGTGTGTGGAGGAACTGGCGGCGGGCGAGGTCGTCCCGCTCCTGGAACCCGAGGTCCCGCCCATCAACACCTTCTACCTCGTGGTCCGCCAGGGCGAGCTGACCCGGCCGAACCTCGCGCTCCTGCACGGGCACCTGCTGATGAAGGCGCAGCTGTGGACGTAGTCATGGACATGGGGAGGACGGAACCCGGTGCACCGGGGTCGTGAATCCGCCACAGTCATGATCCGTCACCGCGCCACAGCGCACCGCAATGGCCGCTCCCGACCGTTCATCGGCCGGAAACGACCGTTCGTCGCACCTTGCTTACCGCTCACCGCATATGGCCGGCCCTTGAGCTTCGGCTCCTTCCCAACCGGGCGGCCGGTTCCTATCGTCCGGATCATGAGTCCCCCTGTAGCGCCACCCGGCTGGAGCCGCTGGCTCGTCCCGCCCGCGGCCCTGTCGGTGCACCTCTCCATCGGGCAGGCGTACGCCTGGTCCGTGTTCAAACCCGCCCTGGAGTCCGCCCTCGGCCTGAGCGGCACCCAGAGCGCCCTGCCCTTCCAGCTCGCCATCGTGATGCTCGGCCTGTCCGCCGCGTTCGGCGGCACCCTCGTCGAGCGCAACGGTCCGCGCTGGGCCATGACCGTGTCCCTGGTCTGCTTCTCCTCGGGCTTCCTGCTGTCCGCGCTCGGCGCCTGGACGGAGCAGTACTGGCTGATCGTGTTCGGCTACGGCTTCGTCGGCGGCATCGGCCTCGGCATCGGCTACATCTCACCCGTGTCGACCCTGATGAAGTGGTTCCCGGACCGGCCCGGCATGGCCACCGGCATCGCCATCATGGGCTTCGGCGGCGGCGCGCTGATCGCCTCGCCGTGGTCCGCGCAGATGCTGGAGTCCTTCGGCGCCGACAGCGGCGGCATCGCGCAGGCCTTCCTCGTGCACGGTCTCGCGTACGCCGTCTTCATGTCGCTCGGTGTGTTCCTGATCCGCGTGCCGCGGCCCGCCGCGTCCACCGACGGCGGTCCGGCACCGCTGGAGGGCGTGCAGGTCTCCGCCAACAGCGCGCTGCGCACCCCGCAGTTCTGGTTCCTGTGGATCGTGCTCTGCATGAACGTGACCGCGGGCATCGGCATCCTGGAGAAGGCCGCGCCGATGATCCAGGACTTCTTCGCGGACACCTCCGCACCCGTCTCGGTGTCGGCGGCGGCCGGGTTCGTCGCGCTGCTCTCGGCGGCCAACATGGCCGGCCGCCTCGGCTGGTCCTCCACCTCCGACCTCATCGGGCGCAAGAACATCTACCGCGTCTACCTGGGGGTGGGCGCGCTGATGTACGCGCTCATCGCGTGGTTCGGGGACAGCTCCAAGCCGTTGTTCATCGTCTGCGCGCTGGTCGTCCTCTCCTTCTACGGGGGCGGCTTCGCGACCATCCCGGCGTACCTGAAGGACATGTTCGGCACCTACCAGGTCGGCGCCATCCACGGCCGGCTGCTCACCGCCTGGTCCACCGCCGGCGTCCTCGGACCGCTGATCGTCAACTGGATCGCGGACCGGCAGGAGGCGGCGGGCAAGACCGGCGCGAACCTGTACGGCCTGTCGATGTGGATCATGATCGGGCTGCTGGTGGTCGGCTTCGTCGCCAACGAGCTGGTCCGCCCCGTCCACGCGCGCCACCACGTGGCCGCCGAGCAGGAGGAGGCCGTCGATGTCCGGCAGTGACACCGGCAGGGACAGCACCCCGGCCGGCCGGCAGGGGCTCATCGTCGTCTCGTGGATCTGGGTGGGCGCGCCGCTCGCCTACGGTCTGTACGAACTCGTCCGGAAGGTGACCCAGCTGTTCACCGGCTGACGGCACGGTCACCGGCCGTCCGGTCACGCGCTCCGGGGCGCCCGGACACTGTTCGCGGCGCCCCGGGCGTCCAGGTGTCTGACAGAAGCCCACAACCGGGGCCGCCCATTCCTGTTCCCCCGCACGCCCTCGTACCCGTGAGTCACTGATCAGACTGGGGAATTCCGCTACCCACGGCAACGAGGGGATTCCCCACATGAACGGCTCGCGCATCGTCGCCGTCGGCCACTACCAGCCCGCCAAGGTGCTCACCAACGAGGACCTGGCGGGCATGGTCGACACCAGCGACGAGTGGATCAGAACCCGCGTGGGCATCCGTACGCGCCACATCGCCGGGCCCGGGGAACCGGTCGACGAACTGGCCGCGCACGCCGCCGCCAAGGCCCTCGCGGCCGCCGGTCTCGCGCCCGACGCCGTCGACCTCGTCGTCGTGGCCACCTCCACCGCCGTCGACCGCTCGCCGAACACCGCCGCCCGGCTCGCCGCGCGCCTCGGCATCCCCTCCCCGGCCGCCATGGACGTCAACGTCGTCTGTGCCGGGTTCACCCACGCCCTCGCCACCGCCGACCACGCCGTGCGGGCGGGCGCCGCCGACCGGGCCCTGGTGGTCGGCGCCGACAAGATGTCCGACGTCACCGACTGGAGCGACCGCACCACCTGCGTCCTCGTCGGGGACGGAGCGGGCGCCGCCGTCGTCGAGGCCGCCGCCGAGCCCGGCATCGGACCGGTGCTGTGGGGATCGGTGCCCGAGATGGGGCACGCGGTACGCATCGAGGGGACGCCCCCGCGCTTCGCCCAGGAGGGCCAGAGCGTCTACCGCTGGGCGACCACGAAGCTGCCCGCCATCGCCCGCCGGGCGTGCGAGCGCGCCGGGACGGCCCCCGAGGACCTCGCCGCGGTCGTGCTGCACCAGGCCAACCTGCGCATCATCGAGCCCCTCGCGGAACGGCTCGGCGCGGTGAACGCCGTGGTGGCGCGCGACGTCGTCGACTCCGGCAACACCTCGGCCGCGAGCATCCCGCTCGCCTTCTCCAAGCTGATCGAACGCGGCGAGATCACGAGCGGCGACCCGGTCCTGCTGTTCGGCTTCGGCGGGAACCTGTCGTACGGCGGGCAGGTCGTCCGGTGTCCGTGAACCGTAGACTGTAGACGAAAGCCAATCCATACCGGCTCGGCCGGCCGCCGCGCTGCCGCCGCTGCCCTGGAGGGGGACCGCGATGTTGTCGACAGGACTGCCGCAGGGGGCGGTGCCCCGGCTCGAACGCCCCGGTCCGCTGCGCGACCGCGTCTACGAGGCCCTGCTCGAACTCATCACCACGCGCGCCCTGCGGCCCGGCCAGCACCTGGTCGAGAGCGAGCTCGCCGGTCACCTCGGAGTCTCCCGGCAGCCCGTGCGCGAGGCGCTGCAGCGGCTGAACACCGAGGGCTGGGTCGACCTGCGGCCCGCGCAGGGCGCGTTCGTGCACGAGCCGACCGAGGAGGAGGCCGACCAGCTCCTCACGGTGCGCACCCTGCTGGAGGCCGAGGCGGCCCGGCTCGCCGCCGCCCACGCGGGCACCGCGGGCATCGAGGCCCTGGAGGAACTGTGCGCCGAGGGCGAGCGCGCGGTCGCCGCCGACGACGTGGACGGCGCCGTCGCGACCAACGCCCGCTTCCACGCCAAGGTCATGGAACTCGCGGGCAACGCGGTCCTCGCGGAGCTGGCCGGCCAGGTCGACCGCCGGGTCCGCTGGTACTACACACCGGTCGCCCGGCAGCGCGGCCGGCAGTCCTGGATCGAGCACCGTGACCTCATCGCGGCGATCGCGGCCCGCGACGGACAGCGCGCGACCGAGGTGATGCGCGCCCACACGGAGCACACACGACGGACGTACCACGCGCGGGCACGCGGGTAGGGCCCGAACGGGACCAGGCGCGTCGAGGGCGCCCGCCGGCACGGCGGGCGCCCTCGACGCGTCACCCCTCCTGGCGCATCCCTTTGTCCTGCGAGTGGAGAAAGTCGCCACCAATTCCTGCGCAACTTCTTCCCAGCCACAGCACCCGCTGCTACGTTCCCCTCGAAAGCACGCCGCACAGGCGTGACCGGAACCCGACATCCGACGTACGCAGCCGATCGAGGCAGGGAGGGGCATGTGAGACGCATGACGGCTCGACCCGCCAACGCCCACCAGGCCCGGCTGCTGCGTCTGCTGCGCGACGGCGGTCCCAGCTCGCGGGCACAGCTCGGCGACCGGGTCGACCTCTCCCGGTCGAAGCTGGCCGTCGAGGTGGACCGGCTGCTGGAGACGGGCCTGGTCGTGGCCGACGGACTCGCCGCCTCGCGCGGCGGCCGGCGCTCCCACAACATCAGGCTCGCGCCCCAGCTCCGCTTCCTGGGCATCGACATCGGCGCGACCTCCGTCGACGTCGCCGTGACCAACGCCGAGCTGGAGGTCCTCGGGCACATCAACCAGCCCATGGACGTCCGCGAGGGACCGGTCGCCGTCTTCGAGCAGGCCCTGGACATGGCCGGCAAGCTGCGGGCCACGGGACTGGCCGAGGGCTTCGACGGCGCCGGCGTCGGCGTCCCCGGACCGGTCCGCTTCCCCGAGGGCGTCCCGGTCGCGCCGCCGATCATGCCGGGCTGGGACGGGTTCCCGGTCCGCGAGGCACTCAGCCAGGAGCTCGGCTGCCCGGTCATGGTCGACAACGACGTGAACCTGATGGCGATGGGGGAGCAGCACGCGGGCGTCGCCCGTTCCGTGGGCGACTTCCTCTGCGTCAAGATCGGCACCGGTATCGGCTGCGGCATCGTCGTCGGCGGTGAGGTCCACCGCGGTACGACGGGCAGCGCCGGCGACATCGGGCACATCCAGGCGGTGCCCGACGGGCGTCCCTGCCCCTGCGGCAACCGCGGTTGCCTGGAGGCCCACTTCAGCGGCGCGGCGCTCGCCCGCGACGCGACGGAGGCGGCCCAGCAGGGACGCTCCCCGGAACTGGCCGCACGCCTCCAGGCGAGCGGTGCGCTCAGCGCCGTCGACGTCGCCGCCGCGGCCGCCGCGGGCGACGCGACCGCGCTCGACCTGATCCGCGAGGGCGGCGCCCGCACCGGCCAGGTCATCGCCGGACTCGTCAGCTTCTTCAACCCCGGCCTGGTGGTGATCGGCGGCGGCGTCACCGGTCTCGGCCACAATCTGCTCGCCGCCATCCGCACCCAGGTCTACCGTCAGTCCCTCCCGCTCGCGACCGGCAACCTGCCCATCGTGCTGGGCGAACTGGGCCCCACCGCCGGAGTCATCGGTGCGGCCCGCCTCATCAGCGACCACCTGTTCTCACCCGTGTAGACACCCGGCCCACCCGCACGACCAGGTACGTCAGCACGTCCACGTCAGCACGTCCGTACGCCAGCCCGGCAACACGTGTAAGCCCGCACAGCACAGCACAGCACAGCGCAGCACGCCCCGGCACCACACCTCACCCCGCTCTGCCCTGTCATGCCCAGCTCACGATCCGTCCTGCCCGCAAACAGCCCCGCCCCGCCCGAAGCACCTCAGCTCCGCCCTGGAACAGGCCCGCACGCCCGCCGAGGGGGACCGTCATGGCACCCGAACCACCCCTGCTCACCATGTCCGGCATCACCAAGTCCTTCCCCGGAGTCCGGGCCCTGGACGGCGTCGACCTCGACGTCCAGGCCGGCGAGGTGCACTGCCTGCTCGGCCAGAACGGCGCCGGGAAGTCCACGCTCATCAAGGTCCTCGCCGGCGCCCACCAGCCCGACGGCGGCACCATCACCTGGCACGGCGAACCCGTCACCCTGAAGTCCCCGATCGCCGCCGTGCGCCGCGGCATCGCCACCATGTACCAGGAACTCGACCTGGTGGAGCACCTGTCGGTGGCCGAGAACGTGTACCTGGGCCATGAGCCCACGGCCGCCGGTCTCGTCGTACGGGGCAGGGCGGCGAAGGAGTCCACGGCGGCGCTGCTGCGGCGGCTCGGGCACCCCGAGGTCGACCCCGCCCGGCTGGTGGGGGACCTGTCCGCCGCCCAGCAGCAGATCGTCTCCATGGCCAGGGCGCTCTCCCACGACGTACGCCTCATCGTCATGGACGAGCCGACCGCCGCGCTCGACCCGGACGAGACCGACAACCTGTTCCGCATCGTCGGCGACCTGACCGCCGACGGGGTCGCCGTCATCTACATCTCGCACCGGCTGGAGGAGATCCGCCGCATCGGCGACCGGGTGACCGTCCTGAAGGACGGGCGCTCGGTGGCGGGCGGACTGCCCGCGAAGACCACCCCGACGCGCGAGGTCGTGGCCCTGATGACCGGCCGCACCGTCGAGTACGTCTTCCCCGAGCGGCCCGCCGGGACCGCGCAGCCGCCCACCGGCACACCGCTGCTGGAGGTCCGGGGCCTCGCCCGCGCGGGGGAGTTCGAGCCGTTCGACCTCACCGTGCACCCCGGCGAGATCGTCGGGCTGGCCGGCCTCGTCGGCTCCGGGCGCTCGGAGATCCTGGAGACCGTCTACGGGGCGCGCAAGCCCACCGCGGGGCGCGTCCTCGTCGACGGGAAGCCGCTGCGGCCCGGCAGCGTCCGCGCCGCCGTCGCCGCCGGGCTCGGGCTCGCCCCCGAGGAGCGCAAGGCGCAGGCCCTGCTGATGCTGGAGTCCGTCACCAGAAACGTCTCCGTGTCGTCCATGTCCCGCTTCTCGCGCGGCGGCTGGATGGACCGGGGCGCCGAGTCCGCGGCCGCGCGGACGGCGGTACGGGAGCTGTCGCTGCGCCCCGACAACCCCGACGTCCCCGTGCGCACCCTCTCCGGCGGCAACCAGCAGAAGGCCGTCCTCGCCCGCTGGCTGCTGCGCGGCTGCAAGGTCCTGCTGCTGGACGAGCCCACCCGCGGGGTGGACGTGGGCGCCCGCGCCGAGCTGTACGCGGTCGTCCGCCGCCTCGCCGACGAGGGTCTTGCCGTCCTGCTGGTCTCCAGCGAGGTGCCCGAGGTCCTCGGCCTCGCCGACCGGGTGCTCGTCCTGCGCGAGGGCCGGATCGTGCACCGGGCTCCCGCCCGTGAACTGGACGAACACCGCGTCCTCGACCTGGTCATGGAAGGAAGCAGCTCCGTGAGCCCCACGAGCCCCGTCAGCCCATCGAGTCCCATGGAAGGAACCCCGGCGTCATGACGCAGCCCGTATCACCGCCCCGGGGCAGCACCGGCGGCACCGGCGGAACCGGCGAGGAGGTGCCGAAGGCGAGCGGGAAGTCCGGCCCGCGCGTCGCCTTCGCCCGCGCCGACGTCCGCACCCTCTCGCTGCTCGGCGTCCTCGCCGCGCTGGTCCTCATCGGCGGCATCACCGCGCCGGACGCGTTCCTGGACACCCGCAACCTGCAGCTCGTCCTCACCCAGGCGTCCGTCATCGGCGTCGTCACCGTCGGCATGACCTTCGTCATCGTCTCCGGCGGCATCGACCTGTCCGTGGGCGCGATCGTCGCCCTCGCCTCGGTGTGGGCGACCACGGTGGCCACCCAGGAGTTCGGCTTCGCGGGCATCCTCTTCACCGCGGTGGCCGTCGGCGTGGGCTGCGGCCTGGTGAACGGCGTGCTCGTCGCGTACGGCGGGATGGTGCCCTTCATCGCCACCCTCGCCATGCTCGCCTCGGCCCGCGGACTCGCCCTGCAGATCACCGACGGCAGCACCCAGGTCGTCACCGTGTCCAGCGTCCTGGACCTCGGCGAACGCGACGCCTACGTGCTCGGCATCCCGCCGCTGGTCCTCGTCTTCGCCGTCGTCACCGTCATCGGCTGGCTGGTGCTCAACCGGACGACGTTCGGCCGGCGCACGGTCGCCGTCGGCGGCAACGCGGAGGCCGCCCGGCTCGCCGGCATCGACGTCCGCCGCCAGCGGCTCTACCTGTACGTGCTCTCCGGGCTGTGCTGCGGCATCGCGGCCTTCCTGCTGATCGTGCTCTCCGGCTCCGGCCAGAACACCAACGGCAACCTCTACGAGCTCGACGCCATCGCCGCCGCGATCATCGGCGGCACCCTGCTCACCGGCGGCCGCGGCACCATCGTCGGCTCCGTGCTCGGCGTCCTGATCTTCACCACGATCACCAACATCTTCGCGCTGAACAACCTGCAGACCGACGTCCAGCAGATCGCCAAGGGCGCGATCATCGTCGCCGCGGTCCTGGTCCAGCGACGCACCGCAAGCACCACCTGAACGGGCCGACACGGGAAGGGACCAACCGTCATGTCACAGTTCACGAGCCGCAGAAGGATGCTCTTCGGGACCGCCGCGGTCGGCGCCGGCGTCGTCCTCGCCGGCTGCACCAGCAACGAGCCGAGCGACGAGCCCGCCGCCAACGACCAGCCGGCCGCCTCCGACGACAAGCCCGGCAAGGAGGTCACCATCGGCTACGCCGGGCCGCAGGCCGACCACGGCTGGCTCAACGCCGTCAACGTGCAGGCCAAGAACCGCGCGGCGAAGTACGAGGACGTCACCTTCGAGGTGACCGAGGGCTCCAACGACACCGCCACGCAGATCGGCCAGATCGAGACCCTCATCAACAAGAAGGTCGACGTCCTGGTCGTCCTGCCCGCCGACGGCAAGGCCCTCACCCAGGTCGGCCTCAAGGCGATGCGCGCCGGCATCCCCGTGGTCAACCTGGACCGCGTCTTCAACTCCCCGCAGGCGTACCGCTCCTACGTCGGCGGCGACAACTACGGCATGGGTCTCAACGCCGGGCACTACATCGGCGAGAAGCTCAAGGACAAGGAGAACGCCCGGGTCGTCGAGCTCGCCGGGCTCGACAACCTGGAGCTGACCCGGCAGCGCACGCAGGGCTTCGACGACGCCCTGAAGAACTACCCCAACATCCAGAAGGTGGCCCGGCAGGCGGCGGACTTCACCGTCGAGTCGGGGCAGGCCAAGATGGCGCAGCTGCTCCAGGCGCAGTCGAGCTTCGACGCGCTGTGGAACCACGACGACGACCAGGGCGTCGGCGCCCTGCGGGCCATCGAGCAGGCCGGGCGCGACGACTTCCTGATGGTCGGCGGCGCGGGGGCGCTCGCCGCCATGCAGGCCATCGAGGCCGACGACGGTGTGCTGAAGGCCACCGTCCTCTACCCGCCCACCATGGCCGCGTCCGCGATCGACGTCGCCCGCGCGCTCGGCCAGGGCAAGGGCATCAGCGGTCTGGCCGAGTTCGAGGTCCCGTCGTCGCTGACGCTGTACTCCGCGGTCGTCGACAAGGAGAACGTCGGCCAGTACATGTCCACCGGCTTCAAGTGACGGCCCGCACCCCCCACCGCGCCAGGACGGACAGTCCGACGACGACCCGTCCGCCGACGAAGAGGAGGACATCCCGATGACACAGCCGCACCAGCCGCACCAGGGCGACGAGGCCGGTAAGCCACGGCTCGGCGTGGGCATGGTCGGATACGCGTTCATGGGCGCCGCCCACTCACAGGGCTGGCGCACCGCGGGCCGCGTCTTCGACCTGCCGCTGAACCCGGTCCTCGCCGCCGTCTGCGGCCGGGACGCCGGGGCCGTGCGCGCCATGGCCGACCGGCACGGCTGGGCGGCGGCCGAGACCGACTGGCGGGCCCTGATCGCACGCGACGACGTCGACCTCGTCGACATCTGCACCCCCGGCGACAGCCACGCCGAGATTGCCCTCGCCGCCCTCGCCGCGGGCAAGCACGTGCTGTGCGAGAAGCCCCTCGCCAACACCGTCGAGGAGGCCGAGGCCATGGCGGCGGCGGCCGCGGCCGCCCGGGAGCGCGGCCAGCTCGCCATGGTCGGCTTCAACTACCGCCGTGTGCCCGCCACCGCGCTCGCCCGGAGGATGGTCGCCGAGGACCGGATCGGCGCCCTGCGCCACGTCCGGGTGACGTACCTCCAGGACTGGCTGGTGGACCCCGAGGCACCGCTGACCTGGCGGCTGCGCAAGGAGCTCGCGGGCTCCGGGGCCCTCGGCGACCTGGGCGCGCACATCGTGGACCTCGCGCAGTACCTCGCGGGAGAGCCCGTCGTCGGTGTCTCCGCGCTCACCGAGACGTTCGTGCGGGAGCGGCCGCTGCCCGCCGGCGCGTCGAGCGGCCTGACGAACCCGGGCGGCAGCGAAGGGCGCGGCGCGGTCACCGTCGACGACGCGGCCCTGTTCACCGGGCGGTTCGCCTCCGGTGCGATCGCCTCCTTCGAGGCCACCCGGTTCGCCACCGGCCGCAAGAACTCCCTGCGCATCGAGCTCAACGGCGAGCGCGGCTCGCTCGCCTTCGACCTGGAGCGGCTCAACGAGCTCTCGTACCACGACGCCACCGAGCCGGACGCCCACGCCGGCTTCCGCCGCATCCTCGTCACCGAGCCCGACCACCCCTACCTGGAGGCGTGGTGGCCGCCGGGCCACGGCCTCGGCTACGAGCACACCTTCGTGCACCAGGCCCGTGACCTCGTGCACGCCGTCGCGTCCGGCACCGTTCCCGAGCCGTCCTTCGCCGACGGGCTCCAGGTGCAGCGCGTGCTCGCGGCCGTCGAGGAGAGCGCCGGGAGGAACTCCGTCTACACCCCGGTCGCCCCCGTGGACCCGCTCGCCCCGGCCGCACCGACCACGCCGATCACGGTCTGACGATCCCGACGAGGAGGCCAGCACAGTCATGCCGCGCACCTTCACGCTGTTCACCGGCCAGTGGGCCGACCTGCCGCTGGAAGAGGTCTGCCGCCGCGCCCGCGACTTCGGCTACGACGGGCTCGAACTCGCCTGCTGGGGCGACCACTTCGAGGTCGACAAGGCCCTCGCGGACCCCGGCTACATCGAGTCCCGGCACCAGCTGCTCGACAAGTACGGACTCAAGTGCTGGGCCGTCTCCAACCACCTGGTCGGCCAGGCCGTCTGCGACGCGATCATCGACGAGCGCCACCAGGCCATCCTGCCCGCCCGCATCTGGGGCGACGGCGAGCCCGAGGGCGTACGGCAGCGGGCCGCCGCCGAGATCGCCGACACCGCGCGCGCCGCGGCGGCCTTCGGCGTCGACACGGTCATCGGCTTCACCGGCTCGGCGATCTGGCACCTGGTCGCCATGTTCCCGCCCGCCCCCGAGTCGATGATCGAGCGCGGGTACGAGGACTTCGCCGCGCGCTGGAACCCGATCCTCGACGTGTTCGACGCCGAGGGCGTGCGGTTCGCGCACGAGGTCCACCCGAGCGAGATCGCGTACGACTACTGGACCACGCAGCGCGCCCTGGACGCCGTCGACCGGCGCCCGGCCTTCGGCCTGAACTTCGACCCCTCGCACTTCGTGTGGCAGGACCTTGACCCGGTCGGTTTCCTGTGGGACTTCCGGGACCGGATCTACCACGTCGACTGCAAGGAGGCCCGCAAGCGGCTCGACGGCCGCAACGGCCGCCTCGGCTCGCACCTGCCGTGGGGCGACCCGCGCCGCGGCTGGGACTTCGTCTCGGCCGGCCACGGCGACGTGCCCTGGGAGGACGTCTTCCGGATGCTCCGCTCCATCGGCTACCAGGGCCCCGTCTCCGTCGAGTGGGAGGACGCCGGCATGGACCGGCTGCAGGGCGCGCCCGAGGCCCTGGCCCGCCTGAAGACCTTCGACTTCGAACCGCCGTCGGCCTCGTTCGACGCGGCGTTCGGCGGCAAGGACTAGCCGCCCGCACGGCTTCACGGTGTCCCCGGGGTGACGGCGCATCCCGGCGCACCGCACCACTGAGTACACACCCGTACGACCGGCTCCTCACTGGAGGCATTTCGTGCACCCGTACGCGAAGAAGAACCGCACCGGTCCCACCAGACGTCCCAGACTCCGCGGGGCGGCGGCCCTGCTGACCGGGCTGCTGCTCGCCGGCACCTCGCTGTCGCTCACCGCGCCGGCCGCGGGCGCGGCCGAGACGGACACCACGGCGAAGGCCGCGGCGGCCGAGGACTTCCAGCAGGTCGTCCTCGCCAAGGGCGAGGCGGAGGTCGGCGAGCCCATGTCGCTGGCCGTCCTGCCGGACCGCTCCGTCCTGCACACCTCGCGCGACGGCGAGCTGCGCATCACGGACGCGGGCGGCAACACCCGGCTCGCGGGCAAGCTCGACGTCTACTCGCACGACGAGGAGGGCCTGCAGGGCATCGGCGTCGACCCCGGCTTCGAAGAAAACCGTTTCATCTACCTCTACTACGCGCCCCCGATGGACACCCCGGAGGGCGACGCCCCGGAGAACGGCACCGCCGCCGACTTCGCCCCGTTCGAGGGCGTCAACCGGCTGTCGCGCTTCGTGCTGAACACCGACGGCACACTGGATGTGGCGAGCGAGACGCAGATCCTCGACGTGCCCGCCACCCGCGGCATCTGCTGCCACGTCGGCGGTGACATCGACTTCGACGCGGCAGGCAACCTCTACCTGTCGACGGGCGACGACTCCAACCCGTTCCAGTCGGACGGCTTCACCCCCATCGACGAGCGCCCGGACCGCAACCCGGTCTTCGACGCGCAGCGCACCTCCGGCAACACCAACGACCTGCGCGGCAAGATCCTGCGCATCAAGGTGAACGACGACGGCTCGTACGCCATACCCGAGGGCAACCTCTTCGCGCCCGGCACGGAGAAGACGCGGCCCGAGATCTACGCGATGGGCTTCCGCAACCCGTTCCGGTTCAGCGTGGACAAGGAGACCGGCATCCTCTACGTCGGTGACTACGGTCCCGACGCGGGCGCCGCGAACCCGAACCGCGGCCCGGCCGGCAAGGTCGAGTTCGCGCGCGTCACCGAACCCGGCAACTTCGGCTGGCCGTACTGCGTGGGCGCCAACGAGCCCTACGTCGACTACGACTTCGCCACCGGCACCTCGGGCGAGCCCTTCGACTGCGCCGCCCCGAAGAACACCTCGCCCAACAACACCGGCCTGACCGACCTGCCGCCCGCCCAGGCCGCCTGGATCCCGTACGACGGCGCGTCCGTACCCGAGTTCGGCGACGGCTCCGAGTCCCCGATGGGCGGCCCGGTCTACCACTACGACCCCGACCTCGACTCCCCGGTGAAGTTCCCGGAGGAGTACGACGGCGACTTCTTCGCCGCCGAGTTCGGCCGCCAGTGGATCAAGCGGATCACCTCGGACGCCGACGGCACCGTGCAGGCGATCAACGACATCCCGTGGTCCGGCACCCAGCCCATGGACATGACGTTCGGCCCGGACGGCGCGCTGTACGTCCTCGACTACGGCCTCTCCTGGTTCGGCGGCGACGACAACTCCGCCCTGTACCGCATCGAGAACGCCACCGACGGACAGTCGCCGATCGCCCAGGCCGCGGCCGACCGCACCTCCGGCCAGGCACCGCTGCGGGTGAACTTCTCCTCGGCCGGCTCCACCGACGCCGACGGCGACACGCTCACCTACAGCTGGGACTTCGGCGACGGCGGCACCTCCACGGAGGCCGACCCGAGCCACACCTACCGGCAGAACGGCACCTACACCGCCACGGTGACCGCCACCGACCCGCAGGGCCGCAGCGGCAGTGCCAGCGTGCAGATCGTGGTGGGCAACACCGCGCCGACGGTGACGCTGCAGCTCCCCGCGGACGGTCAGCTGTTCAGCTTCGGTGACGCCGTGCCGTTCAAGGTGCAGGTCACCGACCCCGAGGACGGCCGGGACATCGACTGCTCCAAGGTCACGGTCACCTTCATCCTCGGTCACGACAGCCACGGCCACCCGCTGACCTCGGCGAACGGCTGCTCCGGCACCATCCAGACCAGCGCCGACGGCGGCCACGACCCGAACGCCAACATCTTCGGTGTCTTCGACGCCGTCTACACCGACAACGGAGGCGGCGGCCAGGCCCCGCTGACCACCCACGACCAGAACGTCACCCAGCCCCGCCACCGCCAGGCCGAGCACTTCGGCGACACCTCCGGCGCGACGGTGCAGAACCGGGAGAGCGCGAACGGCGGCAAGACCGTCGGCGACATCTCCAGCGGTGACTGGATCGCCTTCGAGCCGTACGTCCTGTCCAACGCGACGCAGGTCACGGCCCGGGTCGCCGCGGCGGCCCACGGCGGCAAGATCGAGGTCCGCGCGGGCTCCCCGAAGGGCCGGCTGCTCGGCTCCACGACCGTGCCGGTGACCGGCGGCCTGGACACCTACCGGGACGTCACCGCCAAGCTGTGGCTGCCGCCGCACGGCACCACCACGCTCTACCTGGTCTTCAAGGGCGCGAAGGGCGCCGGCCAGCTGTTCGAGCTGGACGACTTCACCATCACGACGAAGTGAGGTGGCTGCTGCGATGCGAGTGACCTTCACCGCGAAAGGAGCCCGGCTGGGTACGGCCGCCGTCGGCGCCGCGCTGCTGATCGGGTGCGTGTCCGGACCGGCGGCGTCCTCCTCCGGGGGCGCCGGGGGCAAGGACCCGAAGCCGGGCGCGGGCGCCTCGGACCGGGTGCTGGTGTTCTCCAAGACGGCCGGTTTCCGGCACGACTCGATCCCCGAGGGCATCGCGGCCGTACGGGAACTGGGCGCCACCCACGGGTTCGAGGTCGACGCCACGGAGGACGCGGGCGCGTTCACCCCGCGGAACCTCGCGCGGTACGACGCCGTCGTCTTCATGTCGACCACGGGCGACGTCCTGAACCGCACCCAGCAACGCGCCTTCGAGCGCTACATCGAGGGCGGCGGCGGTTACGTGGGCGTCCACGCGGCCGCCGACACCGAGTACGACTGGCCCTTCTACGGCGGGCTCGCCGGGGCGTACTTCCACTCCCACCCGGAGATCCAGTCCGCCACGGTCCACGTGGAGGACCACGCCCACCCGGGCACCGCCCACCTGGGCAGGACGTGGGAGCGCACCGACGAGTGGTACAACTACCGCTCCAACCCGCGCGAGCAGGCCCACGTCCTCGCCACGCTGGACGAGTCGTCGTACACCGGCGGCACCATGAACGGCGACCATCCGATCGCCTGGTGCCAGGAGTACGAGGGCGGGCGCGCCTTCTACACCGGAGGCGGGCACACCAAGGAGTCGTACGCGGAACCGGCGTTCCTGCAGCACCTGGCGGGCGGCATCAAGTGGGCGGCCGGCGCGGCCCAGGCCGACTGCCGCCCGGAGAACGGCTACCGGTCCCTCTTCGACGGCACCGAGGAGTCCCTCGCGGCCTGGAAGCAGGCGGGCCCGGGCACGTTCGACCTGAACACCGACGACGGCACGATCACGTCGTCGGGCGGGATGGGCATGCTCTGGTACGCCGGGTCGGAGTTCGCGTCGTACTCCCTGAAGCTGGACTGGAGGATGGCGGGCGACGACAACTCCGGTGTCTTCGTGGGCTTCCCCG
This sequence comes from Streptomyces ruber, assembly GCF_014648075.1. Classification (GTDB taxonomy): domain Bacteria; phylum Actinomycetota; class Actinomycetes; order Streptomycetales; family Streptomycetaceae; genus Streptomyces; species Streptomyces ruber. Next base: position 826,784 of record NZ_BMQK01000002.1, read on the forward strand.
CCTCCGACGACCCGTGGTCGGCCGTGGACAACGGCTACGAGGTCCAGATCGACGCGACCGACGCCGCCGACCGGACGACGGGCGCCGTGTACACCTTCCGGTCCGCCGACACCAAGAAGCGCGACCGTGCGCTGAACCCGCCGGGGGAGTGGAACACGTACGAGATCCGGGTCGAGGGCGAACGCCTCCGCATCTGGCTCAACGGCGTGAAGATCAACGATTTCACCAACACCGATCCGGCGCGCAGCCTGCGGGACGGCCACATCGGCATCCAGAACCACGGTGCCGATGACGAGGTCGCCTTCCGCAACATCCGGATCAGGGAACTGCCCACGCGGACGTCCGCCACCGCGGACTCCGCAGCGGTCACCGCGGACTCCGCGGCGGACGTCACCGCACCGGGCAACTGAACGGCGGCGGGCGGGGGACGCCGGACCCCCGCCCGCCGTCTCCCCGCCGCACCGGAAGCCACGAAGGAAGCCGTACGGGAAGTCGCGCAGGAAGCTGCACAGGAACAAGGAGGCTCACCCATGTCCGTGTCCGTGTCCCTTACCGATTCCCGGGCCCGGGTGGGGGTGTGGCTGATCGGAGCGCGCGGCTCCGTCGCCACGACCGCCGTCGCGGGGTGCGCGGCAGTGACAGCGGGCCTGCACGCCCCCGTCGGCATGGTCACCGAGACACCCCCCTTCGCCGAAACCGGACTGCCCGCGCTGTCGTCCCTGGTCTTCGGCGGCCACGACACGCTCGACTGCCCGCTCCCCAAGCGCGCCGAGGCCCTCGCCGCCGGAGGCGTCCTGCCGCACGGCCTCCCGGCCGCGATCGCCGCCGAACTGGCCGCGGCGGACCGCGGGATCAGACCCGGCGGCCCCCTCCCGGGCGACACCCGCGGCCCCGAGGAACTGATCGAGACCTTCGCCGCGGACATCCGTGACTTCGCACGGCACCACGGCCTGACCCGGACCGTCGTGGTGAACGTGGCCTCCACGGAACCGGTGGCCGACGGCTCCGGCCTGCCGCCCAGTTCGCTGTACGCGGCGGCGGCCCTCCGCGCGGGGTGCCCGTACGTCAACTTCACCCCGTCCACGGGACTCCACCACCCGGCCCTGACCGACCTGGCCGCCTCCTCCGGGCTGCCGTACGCCGGCCGTGACGGCAAGACGGGCCAGACCCTGCTGCGGTCCGTGCTCGGCCCGATGTTCGCCCAGCGCGCGCTGGCCGTGCGCGCCTGGTCCGGCACCAACCTCCTCGGCGGCGGCGACGGCGCGGCCCTGGCCGACCCGGCCGCCGCGGCGGCCAAGAACGCGGGCAAGGAACGCGTCCTCACCGACACCCTGGGCACGACCCCCGAGGGCGAGACCCACATCGACGACGTCCCCGCGCTCGGTGACTGGAAGACCGCCTGGGACCACGTCACCTTCGACGGCTTCCTGGGCACCCGCATGACCCTCCAGACCACCTGGCAGGGCTGCGACTCGGCGCTCGCCGCACCCCTGGTCCTGGACCTGGCCCGGCTGACGGCCCGCGCCCACGAGGCCGGCCTGACCGGTCCCCTCGCCGGCCTCGCCTTCTACTTCAAGGACCCCGTGGGCGACGCCCCGTCCTCCCTCGGAGCCCAGTACGAGGCCCTGACCGGCTTCGCGCAACGACTCCGTACGACTCCCGAGGCCGGCCGCGCGGAGGGAGCCCGATGACGTTGCTGGGACGCCTGTCCGACGGCGGACGGGGCAGGACGAGGGCTGCGAGAGCCCGGCGAGCGGGGGGCGCGGTACGGGGCGGCGCGGCCCGGGACGACGCGGCCCGCGGCGGTGCGGCAGAGACGAAGCCGGCGCCGGCTTCGGATCCGCAGACGCAGACGCAGACGCAGACGCAGACGCAGCCGGTCCGGCAGCCGCAGCCCCGCACGGGCCCGCAGCCACGGGCCTGGGCCGAGCTGCTGCGTCTGCCCGCCCTGTTCACCGTCCCCGGTGACGCCCTCGCGGGCGCGGCCGCGGCGGGTGCCCGGCCGAACGGCCGCACCCTGCTTGCCATCGGCTCCTCCCTGTGCCTGTACGAGGCGGGCATGGCCCTCAACGACTGGGCCGACCGCGCCGAGGACGCCCGGGACCGCCCGCACCGCCCCCTGCCCTCAGGCCGGGTGCGCCCCGCCTCGGCGCTCACCGCGGCGGGCGCCCTCACCGCCGCCGGTCTGGCCCTGGCCGCCCGGGCGGGCCGCCCCGCCCTCACCGTCGCCGTCCCCCTCGCCGCCACCGTGTGGTCGTACGACCTCGCCCTGAAGCGCACCCGCGTCGGCCCCGCGGCCATGGCCGCGGCCCGGAGCCTCGACCTCCTGCTGGGCTCGGCCGGCACCACCGGCACCGTCCGCCCGGCCCTCGGCCCCGCTCTGGCCCTGGGCACCCACACGCTCGCGGTCACCGCCGTCTCCCGCCGGGAGACCCAGGGCGGCTCGTCCGCGGCACCACTGGGCGGCCTGCTCACCACGGCGGCACTGTCCTGGTGGCTGACACGGGGAGCCGGGAGGGGAACCGCGGACGCGGCAGGCGCGCCTCGCACGAACAGCCGGGTCGCGACGTCGCCCATCGCGCTGACCACCGCGCTCACCGCCACGTACGCCGCCGCCACCGCACGCCCGTACGCCCACGCCGCCCTGAACCCCTCACCCCCGCTCACCCAGCGCGCCGTCGGCGCCGGCATCCGCGCCACGATCCCCCTCCAGGCCGCCCTCAGCGCCCATGCGGGCGCGCCCGGCACGGCACTGCTCACCGCCGTCCTCGCCCCGGCCGCCCGCAGGTTCGCCAGGAAGGTGAGCATCACATGAGCGACCGGACGGCTCCCGCCCGATCCTCCCGGCCCGCCCAGGGCACCGTCCCCGACCCCCACCGGACCTCGGACCCCCACCGGGCCCCGAACCCCCGCCGGCCCCCGTTCCGCTTCGGCTACGGCACCAACGGCCTCGCCGACCTCCGCCTCGACGACGCCCTGGCCCTGCTCGCCGACCTCGGGTACGAGGGTGTCGGCCTGACCCTCGACCACATGCACCTCGACCCGCTCGCCCCCGGCCTCGCGGCCCGCACCGGCCGGGTGGCCCGCAGGCTGGACGCGCTCGGGCTGGGCGTCACCGTGGAGACCGGCGCCCGCTACGTCCTCGACCCACGGCGCAAACACGGCCCCTCCCTCCTGGACCCGGACCCGGACGACCGCGCCCGGCGCGTCGACCTGCTGCTGCGCGCGGTGCGCGTCGCCGCCGACCTCGGCGCCCACGCCGTGCACTGCTTCAGCGGCATCACCCCGGCCGGCACGGACGAGAGCACCGCCTGGAAGCTCCTGCCCGACACCCTCGCCCCCGTCCTCGACGCGGCCGCCGAGGCGGACGTCCCGCTTGCCGTCGAACCCGAACCCGGCCATCTCCTCGCCACCCTCTCCGACTTCCACCGGCTGCGTGAGGCGCTCGGCAGCCCGGACGCCCTGGGGCTCACCCTCGACATCGGCCACTGCCAGTGCCTCGAACCGCTGCCGCCCGCCGACTGCGTACGCGCCGCCGCGCCCTGGCTGCGGCACGTCCAGATCGAGGACATGCGCCGCGGCGTCCACGAACACCTCCCCTTCGGGGACGGGGAGGTCGACTTCCCGCCCGTGCTCAGGGCCCTCGCCGAAAGCGGCTACCAGGGCCTCACCGTCGTCGAACTGCCCCGCCACTCCCACGCCGGCCCCCACTTCGCCGAGCACTCCCTCACCGCCCTCCGCCACCACGCGGCCGCCCTCGAAGGGAGCACCCCGTGAACCACCCGCACGACATCCCGGGCGTTCCGGCGACCCCGGCGACCCCACCGATCACGACAACTGCGGAGGCACCGGCAGCCGCTACCGGAACACCCGCGGCGGGCACCACCCCCGCCGGCACCCCGCTGGACGCCCTGCGCGTCCGTGTCACCGCCGCCCTCGACGACACCGCCGGCGCCTGGCTCGACCGTGCCCTCGAAGAGGCCGCGGACCGCCCGGGCGGTCACGGCCGCGTCGCCGCCTGGGAACTGCGGCTGGCCGAGGCGGGCCGGCGCTGCGGCCCCGAGCACGCCGACGCCGTCCGCGTCCTCGTCCTGCACGCGGCCGGAGCCGACGCGGACACCCTCGTCCGCGTCTACCGCCGGGGCACCGCCGACGAACGCCGTGCCGTGCTGCACGCCCTGCCCCACCTCGTGCCGGGCCCCGAGTGCCTGCCGGTCGTCGAGGACGCGCTGCGCACCAACGACACCCGTCTCGTCGCCGCCGCGCTCGGCCCGTACGCCGCCCGCCACCTGGACGCCCACAGCTGGCGGCACGCCGTGCTGAAGTGCCTGTTCACCGGCGTCCCCGTCGACGAGGTGGCCGACCTGGCGCGCCGCGCCCGCGCCGACGCCGAACTCGCCCGCATGCTCACCGACTACGCCGACGAACGCACCGCCGCGGGCCGTCCCGTACCCGAGGACCTGTACCGCGTCCTGGCCCTGACCGGCACCGGCCCGGGCACGCCCGGCAAGGAGTCCTGATGCGCATCTTCGACCCCCACATCCACATGACGTCACGGACCACCGACGACTACGAGGCCATGTACGCGGCGGGCGTCCGCGCCGTGGTCGAGCCGTCCTTCTGGCTGGGCCAGCCCCGCACCTCGCCCGCCACCTTCCTCGACTACTTCGACTCCCTCCTCGGCTGGGAACCGTTCCGCGCCGCCCAGTACGGCATCGCCCACCACTGCACGCTCGCCCTCAACCCCAAGGAGGCGAACGACCCCCGCTGCCTGCCCGTCCTCGACGAACTGCCCCGCTATCTCGTCAAGGACCACGTCGTGGCCGTCGGTGAGATCGGTTACGACTCGATGACCCCCGCCGAGGACACCGCCCTCGCCGCGCAGCTCCAGCTCGCCGCCGACCACGGCCTGCCCGCCCTCGTGCACACCCCGCACCGCGACAAGCTCGCCGGACTGCGCCGCACCCTCGACGTCGTCCGCGAGTCCGCGCTGCCAGCGGACCGGGTGCTGGTCGACCACCTCAACGAGACGACCGTCAAGGAGGCCAAGGACGGCGGCTGCTGGCTCGGCTTCTCCGTCTATCCCGACACCAAGATGGACGAGGACCGGATGGTCGCGATCCTGAAGGCGTACGGGCCCGACAAGGTGCTCGTGAACTCGGCGGCGGACTGGGGGAGAAGCGACCCCCTCAAGACCCGCCGCGTCGGTGACGCCATGCTGGCCGCCGGCTTCACCGACGACGACGTGGACCTGGTCCTGTGGCGCAACCCCGTCGCCTTCTACGGGCTGAGCGGACGCCTCGACCTCGACGTCGCGGCCCCGGACGCCACCCACGAGGGCAACTCCATACTCCGCGGCGGTGAGTGACCGATGCGCTTCCGCCACCCCGACGGCTCCACCGTCCACCTCGCCTACTGCACCAACGTCCACCCGGCCGAGACCCTCGACGGGGTCCTCGCCCAGCTGCGCGACCACTGCGAACCGGTGCGCCGCCGCCTCGGCCGCGACCGCCTCGGCATCGGACTGTGGCTCGCCAAGGACGCCGCCCGGGCCCTCGTCACCGACCCCTCCGCGCTGCGCGGCCTGCGCGCCGAGCTCGACCGCCGCGGCCTCGAGGTCGTCACCCTGAACGGCTTCCCCTACGAGGGCTTCGGCGCCCAGGAGGTCAAGTACCGCGTCTACAAGCCGGACTGGGCCGACCTGGAACGCCTGGAGTACACCACCTCCCTGGCCCGCCTCCTCACCGGCCTGCTCCCCGACGACGTCAGCGAGGGCACCATCTCCACCTTGCCCCTGGCCTGGCGCACCGCGTACGACGACGCCCGCGCCGAGCGGGCCCGCACAGCCCTGACCACCCTCGCCGAACGCCTCGACGCCCTCGCCGAGCTGACCGGCCGTTCCCTCCGCGTCGGCCTGGAACCCGAACCCGGCTGCGTCGTCGAGACCACCGCCGACGCCATCGCCCCGCTCACCGCGATCGGCCACGAACGCATCGGTGTCTGCGTCGACACCTGCCACCTCGCCACCTCCTTCGAAGATCCGCACTCCGCCCTGGACGCGCTCACCCACGCGGGGGTGCGCGTCGTCAAGTCCCAGCTCTCCGCCGCCCTGCACGCCGAACACCCCCACCTGCCCGGCGTCCGTGAGGCACTCGGCGCGTTCGACGAGCCCCGCTTCCTGCACCAGACGCGTGCCTACCCGTCCTCGGAGCTCAAGGGCACCGACGACCTCGGCGAGGCCCTGAAGGGCGACGCCCTGCCCGACACATCACCGTGGCGCTCCCACTTCCACGTCCCGCTCCACGCGGCCCCCGCCGCGCCCCTCACCTCCACACTCCCCGTACTGAGGACGGCACTGACCCGGCTGGTCGGCGGGCCCCGCCCCCTGACCCACCACCTGGAGGTCGAGACGTACACCTGGCAGGCCCTGCCGCCCGAGCTGCGCCCCCGTGGCCGCTCCCAGCTGGCCGACGGCATCGCCGCCGAACTCACCCTCGCCCGCGACCTGCTGACCGACCTCGGCCTGAAGGAGCTGCCGTGACCTCCTCACCGGCGTCCGACGCCACGGCACAGGTGACGGGGGACCCCACCCCGCTCCTCGTCCTGGACGTCGTCGGCCTCACCCCCCGTCTCCTCGACCACATGCCCCACCTCAAGGCCCTCGGCCGGTCCGGCTCCCAGGCCAACCTCGGGACCGTCCTGCCCGCCGTCACCTGTGCCGCCCAGTCGACCTTCCTGACCGGCACGCTCCCCGCCGAGCACGGCATCGTCGGCAACGGCTGGTACTTCCGCGAACTCGGCGACGTCCTGCTGTGGCGCCAGCACAACGGCCTCGTCGCCGGCGACAGGCTCTGGGACGCCGCCCGCCGCGTCCACCCCGGCTACACGGTCGCCAACATCTGCTGGTGGTACGCCATGGGCGCCGACACCGACATCACCGTCACCCCCCGCCCGGTCTACTACGCCGACGGCCGCAAGGAACCCGACTGCTACACCAGACCTCCCTCCCTGCACGACGAACTCACCGAACTGCTCGGCACCTTCCCGCTGTTCCACTTCTGGGGCCCCGGCGCCGACCTCGTCTCCAGCCAGTGGATCATCGACGCCACCCGCCACATCATGCGGACCCGGCACCCGGACCTGACCCTGTGCTACCTCCCTCACCTGGACTACGACCTGCAGCGCTTCGGTCCCGACGACCCGCGCTCGCTGCAGGCGGCCACGGACCTCGACACCGCCCTCGCCCCCCTCCTCGACGACGCCCGCGCGGAGGGCCGTACCGTCGTCGCGCTGTCCGAGTACGGCATCACCCGCGTGGACCGCTCCGTCGACATCAACCGCGCCCTGCGCCGCGCCGGACTCCTCGAAGTCCACACGCAGGACGGCATGGAATACCTCGACACGATGGCCTCACGCGCCTTCGCGGTCGCCGACCACCAGATCGCCCACGTCTACGTACGCCGCCCCGAGGACCTGGCGGCCACCCGGGAGGCGCTCGCCGGTCTCCCGGGCATCGAGCAGCTCCTCGACGACGAGGGCAAGAAGGCCCACCACCTCGACCATCCGCGCGCCGGCGAACTCGTGGCCATAGCCGAGCCGGACGCCTGGTTCACGTACTACTACTGGCTCGACGACGACCGCGCGCCCGACTTCGCGCAGCTCGTCGAGATCCACCGCAAACCCGGTTACGACCCGGTCGAGCTGTTCATGGACCCGCACGACCCCTATGTGAAGGTCAAGGCGGCCACGGCGGTCGCCCGCAAGAAACTCGGCATGCGCTACCGCATGGCGGTGGTGCCCCTGGACGCCTCGCCTATTCGCGGCAGCCACGGCCGCCTCCCCGAGAGCGACGACGACGGTCCGCTCCTCATCTGCTCCACCCCCCACGCAGTCACCGGCCGCGTCGCGGCCACCGACGTGAAATCACTGCTGCTCTCCCTGGCCGGCCTCGCGTGAGCGAGACGGCCGGATCGATTACGGACAGTGAAGCACGCGCCACTGACAATGCGTCCGGCGCGCGTCCGACCAGCACTTCTTCAGCATCCTTCAGCACCCGTCACCGCTGAACACCGACGAGAAAGAGAGACACCGTGACCGTGTTCGACGAAGAATCCGGAACGCGCGACGCGCTGCGCCGCGCTCTCGGCGTCGACCGCCGCCGCTTCCTCAGCACCTGCACCGCCGTGGCGGGCGCGGCGATCGCCGCGCCCGTCTTCGGCGCCTCGCCCGCCCTGGCGGGGGACCGGGGCAGAGACCACGACCGTGGCCACGGCCACGGGCACGGCCACGGGCACGGCGGTGACGTCCTCGTCCCGCCGGAGAAGCGCGGCATCATCCTGTACACCGTCCGCGACGCGACGGGCCGCGACCCGCTCGCCTCCGACCTGCCCTCCGGCTTCCGCGAGGTCTTCAAGCAGCTCTCGCGCCACGGGTACCGGCAGGTGGAGTTCGCGGGCTACAGCCAGCACGCCAACGCGCCGGGCGGTGCGGACCTGACCTCCGTCAAGGGCGCGAGACTGCTCCGCTCCTGGCTCGACGACTACGGGCTCAGAGCGCGCGGCAACCACGGCTTCATCCCCTCCTCCTGGCCGCTGACCAAAGCGGACCTCGACACCTTCAAGCTGCATCTGGAGATCGCCAACATCCTCGGCCTGGAGCACATGGGCACCGGCGGCGACCCCACGGGCAGCTCCTACCGCGCCGACTGGGACGTGGCGGCCGACAAGTGGAACGCGCTCGGCGCCATAGCCCGCCGCGAGGGCATCAAGCTGTACACCCACAACCACGACGCGGCGTACGGCTTCCTGCTCGACGGGGGACCGCTGGACGACCAGGGCCGGCCCACCCGCAGCTCCGGCATCCGCAAGCTCGAGTACTTCCTCAAGGTCACCGACCCGAAGCTCGTCTGGCTGGAGATGGACATCTTCTGGGCGCACGTGGCCCAGTACAAGTTCCACACCTACACGGCCCACGACGGCTCCACCCGCCGGAAGGTCTTCGACCCGGCGGCGCTCGTCGCCCGGCAGAACAGGCGTTACCCGCTGTTCCACGCCAAGGACGGCGTCGTCAACACCACCAGCGGTCAGGGCTACGACATGGTGCCCTTCGGCACCGGCGTCATCGACTACCGCACGTTCTTCTCCCGCGTCGGGGAGCGGAACTACCACAACCCGATGGTCGAGCAGGACGACGCCCCCAGCACCACCGACCCCGGACAGTCGCTGAGGTACGCGAAGATCGGCTACGACAACATCGCGGCCCTGCGCGGCAGGCGCCGCTGACCCGAGGCGCACCGGGGCACACACGAAGCGGCCCTCCCCACGTGGCGTCGTGGGGAGGGCCGCCTTCCGCGGTGATACGCCGGTCAAGGTGTCGTGGCGGCCGGGGACGGGCGCGGCGTACGGCGGACGGACGCCGCGTACGGCGGACGGGTGCGGAGCGGCCCTCAGGCCGTCTCCTCTCCGAGGGGCTGCGGGTCGGCCACGACATGCCTGGCCTCCGGCCTGCCCGGTGCCTTCAGGAACAGCGCGAGGACCGCGGAGGCGAGTCCGATAGACCCGGCCAGGACGAAGGCGCCCTCGTAGTCCCACGCACCGACGACGACCGCGCCCATGCCGGAGCCCACCAGGCCGGATATCAGCTTCGAGCTGTAGACCATGCCGTAGTTGGTCGCGTTGTTGTTCTCACCGAAGTAGTCGGCCGTCATGGCCGCGAACAGCGGGAAGATAGCGCCGCCGCCGAAGCCGGAGACCATCGAGCAGAACAGGAAGAACGGCATGCTGCCCATCTGGCCGGAGGCGAGGACGCCGAACTGGGCGACGCCCAGCACCACACACACGATGATGAGCGTCTTGCGCCGCCCGTAGCGGTCGGATATCCAGCCGATCACCCCGCGGCCCGTGCCGTTGACGATCGCCTTCAGGGACATCGCCGTGGCCACGATCCCGCCCGCGAAGCCCATGTCCTTGCCGAACGGGACCTGGAAGGCGATGCCGAAGATGTTGATGCCGGCCGTGCACAGCAGGCAGAACCACATCATCCACAGGACGGGCGTGCGGGCGGCCTCCTTCGGGGTGTACTGCTTCACCGCCGGCGGGTTCTTGGCCAGGGCCCGCCGGATCTTCGGGTCGTCGGTCTGCCGCAGCGGGTCGACGTGCGCGGGCCACCAGTTCTTCGGCGGGTCCCTGAAGAACCAGCCGGCCGCGGCGACGACCAGACACAGTCCGACACCCACCGACGCGAGCACGGTCTGGTAGTTGCTCAGATCCATGTACGAGGTGAACAGGAACACAAAGGGAACGGACCCGTAGGCGAAACCGCCGTTGACGAAGCCGGTCTTGCCGCCCTTGCGCTCCGGGTACCACTTGCCGACCATGTTGACGCAGGTCGCGTAGACGAGACCCGCACCGATGCCGCTGCACATGCCGAAGCCGAGGTAGGCGACGAGCACATGCGGCGCGTAGGCCAGGGACACATAGCCGAGCAGGGTGCCGACCGCGCCGATCAGCATGGCCGTGCGGGCGGGCAGCCTGCCGCTCTCCCGTAACCGCCCGGCGGGGAAGGCCACGGCCGCCTGGAAGAACACCCAGACGCCCATCAGCCAGAAGATGTGCCCGCTGCTCCACAGGTGGGCCTCGTGGAGTGTCTCCTCCGCCGACGTGAACGCGTACTCGGCGGAGCTGATGCCCATCATGCCGATCCACGGCAGGATGACCATCCATCTGCGTGGTCGCCCCATGACGTCCCGGTCGGTCTCGCCGATCCGGTACAGACGGCCGTTGCGGTCCGTCACCTCCCTGTAGGGGACGGACGTCGTCAGGTCGGTGGTTGTCATTCGCTCATGCACCCCTTGCTTGCGTCGAAAGTTCTGGCCAGCGCCCCCTGTCCCATGCCTTCCGTGCGCGCGGGTCCCGGGGCGGCCGACGCGCACCGTCGGCCGCCCCGCCCTCGACTCACCTCCTGTACCGCCCCCCAGCGCTCGGCGGCCTAGCTCCGGCGCCCTGGAAGAGGCGCGGGGAACCACGTGACCAGCCACAATGAACCCGAATCTGACGCATCGGGCCCTCAGTGACGCTCCCGCGCGCGGGAGCGTCACAGCAGCCCTGCCGCCCGCGCCCACCGGTACTTGGCCCCGAGCACCGCCACCGGCTTCTCGGTCGTGTACGGGTACGCCACGACCCCCCGCTCGAAGAGGTACTGGCACGCCTCCTCGACCTCGACGTCGCCCGCGAGCGACGCCACCACGGGCTTCTCGATGCCACGCTCGCGGTATTCGGCCACCACGCGCGCGGTGAGCTCGGCGAAGACCATGGGAGGGGTGACGATGGTGTGCCAGTAGCCGAGGACGAGCGCGTGGATGCGCGGGTCCTCCAGGCCCAGCCGGATCGTCGCCTCGTACGTCGACGGCGGCTCGCCCCCGGTGATGTCCACCGGATTGCCCGCCGCCCCGAAGGGCGGGATGAACTCACGGAACGACGCGTCCAGGTCCGGCGGGATCTCCATCAGCGACAGCCCGTTGTCGGTCACCGCGTCGGACAGGAGCACACCGCTGCCGCCCGCCCCCGTGATGATGACGACGTTGTCACCGGTGGGCACCGGAAGCACCGGCAACGCGCGCGCGTACTCCAGCATCTCGTTCAGCCCGGGCGCCCGGATGACACCGGCCTGCTTCAGCACGTCGTCGTAGACGGCGTCGTCGCCGGCCAGCGCGCCCGTGTGCGACCCGGCCGCCTTCGCACCCGCCGCCGTACGCCCGGCCTTCAGGACCACGACCGGCTTCTTCGGTACGGTCGCCCGCGCCGCCTCCACGAAGGCCCGCCCGTCCTTGAGGTCCTCCAGGTGCATGGCGATGCACTCGGTGTGCGGATCCTCGCCGAACCAGGTCAGCAGGTCGTCCTCGTCCAGGTCGGACTTGTTGCCGAGCCCGACGATCGCCGACACCCCCGTCTTCGTGGTCCGCGCGAACCCCAGGACGGCCATCCCGATCCCACCGGACTGCGAGGTCAGCGCCACCCCGCCCTTGACGTCGTACGGCGTGCAGAACGTGGCGCACAGGGTCTGCCACGTCGAGTAGTAGCCGTAGATGTTCGGCCCGAGCAGCCGGACGCCGTGCCGTTCGGCGATCGCCACGATCTCGGCCTGCAGCTCGTGCTCGCCGGTCTCGGCGAATCCGGAGGGGATCAGCACGGCGTTCGGGATCCTCTTGCGCCCCACCTCCTCCAGGGCCGCGGCCACGAACTTGGCGGGGATCGCGAACACCGCCACATCCACCTCACCGGGAACGTCCGTGACGCTCTTGTACGCCTTGCGGCCCAGGATGTCATCGGCCCTGGGGTTCACCGGATGGATCTCCCCGGCGAAACCGCCGTCGACGAGGTTGCGCATCACCGAATTGCCGATCTTGCCCGGCTCGTTCGAGGCGCCGATCACGGCGACCGACGAGGGCCGCATCAGCCGCCGCATCGAGGTGAGGATCTCCGCGCGCGTGTACGTGCGACGCGGCTGCGGCACCGACTCGGCGAGGATCACGCGGATGTCCGCCGCGACCGCTCCCTCGGGGGTGGCGATCACGGGGTTGAGGCCCACCTCGGCGATCTCCGGGAAGTCCGCGACGAGCTCGGAGACCCGGCGGATCTGCTCGGCGACCGCCCACCGGTCCACGGCCGGCGCGCCCCGCACCCCGCGCAGCACCTCGGCCGCACGGATGGAGTCCAGCATGGACAGGGCCTCGTCGGCGGAGACGGGCGCCAGCCGGAAGGTGACGTCCTTGAGGACCTCGACGAGGACCCCGCCGAGCCCGAACGCCACCACCTTTCCGAACGTCGGGTCGGTCACCGCGCCGACGATGACCTCCTGTCCCTTCGGCAGCAGCTCCTGGATCTGCACACCCTCGATACGCGCCTCGGCGTCGTACGCGCGCGCGTTCTCGACGATCCGGTGGAACGCCGCCCGTACGTCCGCCGCGCCCTCCACACCGACGACCACGCCGCCCGCGTCGGTCTTGTGCAGGATGTCGGGGGAGACGACCTTCATCACGACGGGGCCGCCGAAGCGCGCCGCGCAGGCCACCGCCTCGTCGACGTCCGACGCCAGTTCCTCGCCGGGCACGGCGATCCCGTACGCGTCGGCGATCACCTTGCCCTCGGGCGCGGTCAGCGCACTCCGGCCCTCGTCGCGCACGGCGTCGAGCAGTGCACGCACCCTGAGCACCCGGTCCTCGGCCAGCACGTCAGATCACCCCGTTCGACTTGAGCAGGCGCAGCTCCTCGGCACCGAGACCGAGCTCGCCGACGTAGACCTCTTCGTTGTGCTCGCCGAGCAGCGGTGAACTGGTCACCGTGACGGGCGAGTCGGACAGCTTCAGCGGGCTGCCCACGGTCGTGAACTCGCCCCGCTCGGGGTGCGGCACCGTCACGACCATCTCGTTGGCGGCCAGGGACGGGTCCTCGATGATCTCCTTCGTGGACAGGATCGGCCCGCACGGGATGTTGTGGGCGTTGAGCCGCTCCAGCACATCCCACTTGGGCAGGGTCGCGGACCACTCCTCGATGAGCTGGAACATCTTGTTCAGCTTGGGCAGCCGGGCTTCCGGCGTCGCCCATTCCGGATCGTCGGCGAGCTCGGGCCGGCCGATGAGCTCGGTGATCGGCTGCCAGCCCACCGGTTGCACGATCACGTACACGTAGTCGTTCGGGCCGCCCGGCGCGCACTTGACCGCCCAGCCAGGCTGACCGCCACCGGACGCGTTCCCCGAGCGGGGAACTTCCGGGCCGAAGTCGTCGTTGGGGTATTCAGCGAGCGGGCCATGGGCCAGGCGCTGCTGATCGCGCAGCTTCACCCGGCAGAGGTTGAGCACGGCATGCTGCATGGCCACGTTGACCCGCTGACCGCGCCCGGTGTTCTCCCGCTGGTACAGCGCCGCGAGAATCCCCGCCACGGCATGGACACCCGTGCCCGAGTCCCCGATCTGGGCCCCCGTCGCCAGCGGCGGCCCGTCCTCGAAGCCCGTGGTGGACATCGACCCGCCCATGGCCTGCGCGACGACCTCGTACGCCTTGAACTTCGTGTACGGGCCGTCCCCGAAACCCTTGATGGAGGCATAGACGATCCGCGGATTGATCTCCTGGATGCGGTCCCAGGTGAAACCCATGCGGTCGACCGCGCCCGGGCCGAAGTTCTCGACCATGACGTCGGAGCGCCGGATCAGCTCGGTGAGCAGCTCCTTGCCGCGCTCGGTCTTGGTGTTGAGGGTGATGCTCCGCTTGTTGCAGTTGAGCATCGTGAAGTAGAGGGAGTCGACGTCCGGTATGTCCCGCAGCTGCCTGCGGGTGATGTCACCGGTCGGCGCCTCCAGCTTGACGACGTCCGCGCCGAGCCAGGCGAGGAGCTGGGTCGCGGAGGGCCCGGACTGCACGTGCGTCATGTCCAGGACACGAATGCCTTCGAGTGCCTTGCCCGCGCTTCCGGACGGTGCCTTGCCCGCGCTTCCGGACGGTGCCTTGCCCGTCGTACCACTCATGGAGGCCACCTCACTTGTACATGGTCTGGTTCATGGTTCCGGGGGCGTACGCGTCCGGATCGACCCAGACGTTGACCAGCGAGGGCTTCCCGGACTCGCGGGCGCGCCGCAGCGCGGGGCCGATGTCGGCGGGGTCCCGGACCTCCTCGCCGTGACCGCCCAGCATCCGCGCGAACTCGTCGTACCGGACGTCACCGAGGGTGTTGCCGACCCGCTCGCGCTCCTTGCCGTACTTGGCGGCCTGGCCGTAGCGGATCTGGTTCATGGAGGAGTTGTTGCCGACGATGCCGACGAACGGGAGGTCGTAACGGACGAGGGTCTCGAAGTCCCAGCCGGTGAGGGAGAACGCGCCGTCGCCGAAGAGGGCGACGACCTCCTTGTCGGGCCGCGCCTGCTTGGCCGCGAGCACGAAGGGGACCCCGACGCCGAGCGTGCCGAGCGGACCCGGGTCCATCCAGTGCCCGGGCGACTTGGGCTGCACGACCTGCCCGGAGAAGGTGACGATGTCGCCGCCGTCGCCGATGTAGATCGAGTCCTCGGTGAGGAAGTCGTTGATCTCGCTGACCAGCCGGTACGGATGGATGGGGGAGGCGTCGGACTTCAGGCTCGGCAGCCGCTTCTCGATCGCCTTCTGCTCGGCGGCGCGCAGCTCGTCGAGCCACTCCTTGCGCTTCGACGCGCCCCCGTCGACGCGCCCGGAGGCGGCCTCGGCCACGGCCCTGAGCACCATCCCCGCGTCGCCGACGATCCCGAGGTCGATGTCGCGGTTCTTGCCGACCGTGCGGTAGTCGAGGTCGATCTGCACGACGGTCGCGTCCGGCGACAGCCGCTTGCCGTAGCCCATGCGGAAGTCGAAGGGCGTCCCGACGATGACGATGACGTCGGCGTTGGTGAAGGCGTACCGGCGGGAGAGCTGGAAGTGGTGCGGGTCCCCGGGCGGCAGCGTGCCGCGGCCGGCGCCGTTCATGTAGGCGGGCACGTTCAGCGTGCGCACCAGCTCGACGGCGGCCTCGGTGCCGCGGGTCGTCCACACCTGGCTGCCCAGCAGCACGGCGGGCTTCTCGGCGTGCACCAGCAGATCGGCGAGCTTCTCGACGGCCTCCGGGTCGCCGGACGAGCGGGTCGAGGCGCGGTAGGCACCGGCCTTCGGCACCCGCGCCTTCTCCACCGGCACCTTGGCGTCGAGCACGTCCCGCGGGATTTCGAGGAAGGAGGGACCCGGCGCACCGTGGTAGCACTCGCGGAACGCCATCGACACCATGTCGGCCGCGCGCGCCGTATCCGGCACGGTCGCCGCGAACTTGGTGATCGGCGACATCATGTCGACGTGCGGCAGGTCCTGCAGCGACCCCATCTTGTGCTGGCTGAGTGCCCCCTGCCCGCCGATCAGCAGCATCGGGGACTCCGCGCGGAACGCGTTGGCGACACCGGTCACGGCATCGGTCGTCCCCGGGCCGGCCGTGACGACGGCGCACCCGGGCCTGCCGGTGATGCGCGCGTACCCGTCGGCGGCGTGGGCGGCGACCTGCTCGTGACGGACGTCGACGACCTCGATGCCCTCGTCGACGCAGCCGTCGTAGATGTCGATGATGTGGCCGCCGCAGAGGGTGTAAATGACCTCCACACCCTCTGCCTTGAGTGCCTTGGCAACCAGATGCCCACCGGAGATGAGGTCCTGGCTGTTGTCGTCGGGCATGGCGAAGTCCTGTCCCTTCGTAGGGGATGGGCGCGCGTTCGCGCAGCTCAGACACGGTGCATGCGCTGTTCGTGGATGCCGTCGAGAAGGAGTGCATAGATTGCATACAGTCGACGGATACTGTATGAAGCTTGTTATCCCGTATCGGCCGGGGCGGTGTCCAGGGGGACGTACGGCATTTTGCGAGGCCTTGGTGCACGGTTGACGTATGAGTTAATGCACGGCCTGAGGCATGGCTGCGCTCAGGGCTTGACGCACCGCCTGCCTGCACGGCCTGACGCGCAGCTGCGCGAAGCGGCCCTTCCACCCGGTCCCGCGGCCCCCTCGGCCGGCTCTTCGGTCGACTGCGCGGTCGGATGACGGTCAGGAGTCGGCGTGCACCTCGACGCACATCAGCGCACCCACTCCCTGGCCGAGCGGATCACCACCATGAACGGTGCCGCCGCGCCGCCGCCGTCCTTGCCCACGCGGCGCAAGGGGCCGAGACATGGGCGCGGACGTCACCGTGGTCTTCGTGCCGCCCGCCTTCGCCGGGGCGGCGGTCGTCGAGGCCGCCGACGCCGGCATCGGCCTCGCCGTCGTCATCACCGAGGGCGTCCCGGTCCACGACACGGTGGCCTTCACCGCGCACGCCGCGACACGCGGCACCCGCATCATCGGCCCCAACTGCCCCAACTGCCCCAACTGCCCCAACTGCCCCAACTGCCCCAAGCTGACCAGCACCCGGCCGGTCCAGCGCGGGCATCATCCCGGCCGACATCACTGAGCCGGGCCGCATCGGCCCGGTATCCCAGGTATCCCAGTCCGGCGCACTCACCTACCAGCTCACGCACGAACTGCGCGACATCGGCTTCTCCACGTGCATCGGCATCGGCGGCGACCCGGTCGTCGGCACCACCCGCATCGACTGCCTGGCCGTGTTCGAACAGGACCCGGACACCGGCATCAACTCATGATCGGCGAGATCGGCGAAATCGGCGAAATCGGCGAGATCGGCGGCGACGCGGAGGAGCGCGCGGCGACATACGTCCGCGAGCACGTCACCGCGTCGGCCGACCGGCTACGTCGCGGGCTTCACGGCGACCCCGAGGGCAGGACGACGGGGCCTGCGGGCGCATATCGCCGCGCGCTCCTCCGGTACGGCACAGGCCATGAGGGAGGCCTTGGAGGTGGCCGGAGTGCCCGTCGGCGGCATCCCCGCCGAAACAGCACGACTCGTCGTGGCCCGGCTGGAAGCGGAACCCGAGCATGCCGGAAACAAGCCGGATGTCGCTCATAGTTGACGAAAGATGACTTTCCGTTGCCATCCCGGATCACTACGGTCGTGGTTACCAAGCCTCGCGTACCCATCCGCGCGTCACCGGTACGCGAGGCGAGCCATGCCCGTACCCGAACCCGAACCCGACCCGACCCTGATCAAGGACGGCGTGCGGCCGATACACACGCACGACACGCACGACACGCACGACACGCCCGAGCAGAGCCGAACCGATAGGCGCCGTCCGTCGATCAGAGCCCCCTCGGGAACCCTGTCCACGCACGACCCGCCCCCGACTGTGCACCGAGAGCGGAGCAACCGAATGGCATCAACGGCGTCACCCCTCACCCTCAAGGCCGGCACCTCCTGGTCGGACGCCTGGCAGCGCTGCCTGGCCGTCGCCCCCGAGGCATTCCGGGACGACCGCGTCCTCAACCTCTGGAACGCCGCCTGGCAGGCGGACGGCCGGGCCCTGCCCGCGACCACCCCCGTCGACGGCAGCCCCGTCGCCGGCCCGCCCCGCCTCGACGGCACCACCGCTCACCAGGCCGTACGCGCCTCACTCGACCAGCACCGCGCCTGGCGCCACATTCCCCTCCCCGAACGCCGCGCCCGCGTCGCTGCCACCCTCGAGGCCCTGACCCAGCACAGGGAACTCCTCGCCCTGCTCCTCGTCTGGGAGATCGGCAAACCATGGCGCCTCGCCCAGGCCGACGTGGACCGTGCCATCGACGGCGTGCGCTGGTACGTGGACGGCATCGACACCATGATGAAAGGCCGTACTCCGCTCGACGGCCCGGTCTCCAACATCGCGAGCTGGAACTACCCGATGAGCGTGCTCGTCCACGCGATGCTCGTACAGGCCCTGGCGGGCAACGCGGTCATCGCCAAGACCCCGACCGACGGCGGCGTCGCCTGCCTCACCCTGGCCTGCGCCCTCGCCGCACGCGAAGGCATACCGGTCACCCTGGTCAGCGGCAGCGGCGGCGAACTCTCCGAGGCTCTGGTCCGTGCCCCCGAGATCGGCTGCGTCTCCTTCGTCGGCGGCCGCGACACCGGCGCCGCGGTGGCCACGGCCGTGGCCGACCTCGGCAAACGCCACATCCTCGAACAGGAGGGCCTGAACACCTGGGGCATCTGGAACTACACGGATTGGCACGCACTCACAGAGGTCATCCCCAAACTCTTCGACTACGGCAAGCAGCGCTGCACCGCATACCCGCGCTTCGTGGTCCAGCGCACCCTGTTCGACGAGTTCCTGGCGGCGTACCTCCCCGCGGTACGCACCCTGAGGATCGGCCACCCGCTCGCCGTGGACCACCCGGACGCCCCCTACCCCCACCTGGACTTCGGCCCGGTCATCAACGCGGCCAAGGCCAAGGAGCTGACCGACCAGGTGGCCGAGGCCGTCGACCGCGGCGCGATCCCGCTCCACCGGGGCGACCAGGCCGACGCCCGCTTCCTCCCCGGCCAGGACACGTCGGCGTACGTCCACCCGGTGACCCTCCTCAACCCGCCTCCCTCCTCGCCCCTCCACCACGCCGAACCGTTCGGCCCGGTCGACACGATCGTCCTGGTCGACACGGAGGCGGAGCTGCTGGCCGCCATGAACGCCTCCAACGGCGCCCTGGTCGCCACCCTCTCCACGGACGACAGGGCGACGTACGACCGCCTCGCCCCCCAGATCCGCGCCTTCAAGACCGGCCACAACAGGCCACGCTCCCGCGGTGACCGCGAGGAACTGTTCGGCGGCTTCGGCGCCTCCTGGCGCGGCGCCTTCGTCGGCGGCGAACTCCTCGTCCGCGCGGTCACCCAGGGCCGGACGGGGGAGCGGCTGCCGGGGAACTTCCCGGAGTACCAGCTGATGCCGTGACCCGCCCCCGGCCACCCCGGCCGACCGGACCCCTCACCGAGGACTACCGGACGCGCACCCACCGTGAGAGCGCGCGTCCGGCGCCCGCGGGCCCTCCACGGCATGGATACGCAGGTGAAACGCACTGCGAAACCTTGGTATGGTTGTCCATGTCGCCGCCGGGAAGCCCCCGGCAGGGCGACAGACACCTGGTCCGGGTGGCGGAATGGCAGACGCGCTAGCTTGAGGTGCTAGTGCCCTTTATCGGGCGTGGGGGTTCAAGTCCCCCCTCGGACACACAGTTCCCCCATGGTGCTCGATTTTCGGGCAGGTGGAATAGGCACCCGCTTCCGGCTCCTGGCCGGGGCGGGTGTTCGTCGTTTCGGTGTCCGCCTGTGGCTTCTCCCTTCATCGGTGAGGGTCGGTGGGACTCTGGTCAGCCGATACTGATCCTCTCTTCTTGGGGGGTGCTGGCGGTCAGGGTTCTGGTTGCCGGGTCGTAGGTCAGGGAGATCGCCTTGATGCGGAGGTGGGCGATGGCCTCGGTTGGTGTAGGCGGTCCCGTACTCGTGCTGAGGGCGGCTGGCGCGTCGGGTCCTGGCCCTGTGAGGCGGTGGGTGAGCCGGAGGAGCAGGGTCGGCAGGTGCGGCAGGACGTGGTCCTCGCGCAGGTAGGTGTTGGGGGTGCGGCCGGGCTTGGACCGGGTGGCGCTGGTGTGGCCGTGGCGACAGCGGTAGCCGGGGCGGTGGTGGACTTAGAGGTCATCTCAATTGGTGAGTCGGCGGTAGCAGATGAGGGTGCAGGCGATGCTGGCGAAGGCCAGGAAGTGCTCCGCCTTGCGCTCGTAGCGGCGGTGCAGGCGACGGCAGCCGGCGAGCCAGGCCATGGTCCGCTCGATGGTCCAGCGGTGACGGCCCAGCCGCTTGGAAGACTCGACGCCCTTGCGGGCGAGGCGGTGCCGGATGCCGCGCTCGCGGAGCCATTTCCGCAGATGAGCGTAGTCGTACCCCTTGTCGCCGTGGAGCTTGGCGGGCTTGCGCCGGCGCGGGCCGCGGCGGGAGCGGACGGGCGGGATGCCGCGCACGAGCGGCTCCAGGGCCTGGCTGTCGTTCAGGTTGGCAGCGGAGATCCCGACGGACAGAGGCAGCCCGGTCCGCTCGGTGATCAGGTGGATCTTCGACCCTTTCTTGCCCCGATCCACAGGATGCGGACCCGTCAGGTCCCCCCTTTCAGGGCCCGCAGGTTCACCGAGTCGATCGCGCACCGCGACCAGTCCCGCTCGCCCCGCGAGCCGAGCTCGTCCAGCACCAGCCGGTGCAGCTTCGCCCACACCCGCGCCTTCGACCACTCCGTGAACCGGCGATCGGCCGTCGCACCGGACGGCCCGAACACCGGCGGGACCTGCGACCACGTACAGCCCGTCGTCGCCACGAAGATGATCGCGGTCAGCACCTCACGGTCGCCGTACCGGCGCCGGCCGCCACCCTGCGGACGTGACGGCGCCTCCGGCACCACCCGCTGGAACAGCTCCCGCAAACCGTCCGGGACCAGACGCTCAACCAACAGCACACCCTCAGGCTACCGCCGAAACCAAATGAGATGATCTCTTAGACGGTGTCCTACGTGGTGAGGCGAACGTAGACTCAGGTACGGGGCGGGGAACTTGGAGTTGGATCGTTCCGGACGGACTCTGGGAGATCGCAAAGCCGCTGCTCCCACCGTCGAGGGTGCGTCCGCAGGGCGGCGGAACACCGGACACGCCTGATGAGACGCTGTTCGCGGCGATCATCTACGTGCTGGTCAGCGGCTGCGCCTGGCGGGCCTTGCCGCCGTGCTTCGGCATCTCGAAGTCGACCGCGCACCGCCGCTTTCTGATCTGGTCCAGAGCCGGTGTCTGGGGCCGCCTGCACCAGGCTGTGCTGCACCGGCTCGACGACACGCCGGACTCGTCGACGTCACCCGCGTCGTGCTCGACACCGCCCACGTCCGCGCTAAAAAAGGGGCGAACACACAGGTACGAGCCCCGTGGACCGGCGCAAGCCGGGTTCCAAGACGCACATCCTGTCGGACGCGAACGGACTGCCCCTCCTCGTCGGCATCTCGGCCGCCAACGTCCACGACAGCGAAGGGCTGAAGCCCATGGTCGAGGGCCACCGCACGCAACACGACCCCTACCGCGGCCGGTACTTCAAACCCCAACGGCTCCACGCGGACAAGGCGTACGACGTCCCCCACCTGCGCAGATGGCTCTGGGGAAAGCACATCGGCGTACGCATCGCCCGCAAGGGGATCGAGTCCAGCGAGCGACTAGGTGTGCTGCTTGGACAGGTTGGTGACGCGGCTGGCTGGGGTTCGGCCGCTGATTCCGGTGTGGGGTCGGTGGTAGTTGTACCAGTCCAGCCAGGCGGGGAACGCTGCCTGCCGTTCGGTGTCTGACGTGTAGGGCTGGTGGTAGGCCCATTCCTCCAGCAGGGTGCGGTGGAAACGTTCGACCTTGCCGTTGGTCTGCGGCCGCCAGGGCCTCGTCCAGCGGGGGCTGATGCCCAGCTGGCGGCAGGTCTGGCGCCAGGTGTTCTTGGAGTAGGCCCAGGCGTTGTCCGTCAGCACGCGCTCGATGACGATGCCGCGGGCGGCGAACCAGGCGGCCGCCCGCTTCAGGAAGGCGGCGCAGGTCGGGGCGGTCTCGTCGGCGAGGTCCTCGGTGTAGGCGAGCCGGGAGTGATCGTCCAGGGCGGTGTGCAGGTAGGCGTAGCCGGCCGTGGACCGCTTGCGGTTGGCCTGGCCGGCGGCCCTGCCCCGCATTCTGTGACCGCCGCCGTCAGGGATGCGCCCGAGTTTCTTGACATCGATGTGGACCAGTTCGCCGGGGCGGGTGCGCTCGTAACGGCGCACGGGCCGGCCGGTGGCTCGGTCCAGCGCCGCAAGGGGCGGCAGACCGTGCTCACGCAGGATGCGGTGGGCGGTGGAGGGGGCCACCCCGGTGCGGACGGCCAGCCTGAGCGGCCCGATACGGTGCTCCTGCCGCATACGTACTACCTGCTCCTCGACCGCGGTGGCGGTCTTGCGCGGTGAGTGATGGGGACGGCTGGAGCGGTCGTACATGCCGGCCCAGCCCTGCAGCCGGTAGCGGTCGGCCCATCGCTTGGCGGTGGTGTGGCTGACCTGGAACCGCTCGGCCGCCCGGCGCAGCGGCCGGCCGTCCTCGACCACGCACCAGGCCAGACGCAGCCTCCCGGTCGGCGTCAGCGGGGCGTTACCGTGGCACATGAGGGCCTCCTCGGACCGGCGGTAGATGTCGCAATCCCCACCGAATCCAGAAGGCCCTCACCCATGCAAGACCGCATGCCGTCACCAACGTGCCCGAACAGCACACCTAGGGGCTCGCAGGCGGCGAGCCCCCGGCATGCGGGTGCGCTGCGTCAGCGGGCGGTCGGCACGGGGCCCACGGGGGTGTCCCCGCGGAGGGTGATGCGGTGCATGACGCGGTGCTGTTCGCCGTAGTCGCGGTTGGCGTAGTGGGACGTGCTG
>NZ_BMQK01000003.1 GCF_014648075.1 Streptomyces ruber
GGCCGACGTCCTGCGCGACGAGGGCGAGGCCTACGCGAACAAGCTGCGCGCGGCCGGCGTGCCCGTCACCGCCGTCCGCTACCAGGGCGTCATCCACAACTTCGTCATGCTCGACGCCCTGCGCGAGACCCACGCCGCCGAAGCCGCGATCAACCAGGCCGTCGCCGTCCTGCGCACCGCCCTGCACACCGCCTGAGGCCGGTATGGGCACGAGCCCCACACCTGCCGTCGTCCTCGTCCACGGCGGTGGCACCCCCGTCGAGGTCACCATCGCCGAGGACGCCTCCCCGTCCGTCCTCGCCGCCGACGTGCCCGAGGGGGGCACCAGGGGCCTCGCCGCCGCGAAGCGGGCCGGGGCGGCCGTCGTCGAGGCCGAGGGCGCGTTCCACGCGGTCGCCGGCTCCCGGCCGGGGGCGGTGGCCGAGCTGATCCTGGAGGCGGTGCGCGCGACGGGCTGACCGGACGCGCGGCGGTACGCGAGAAGCCCCGGACCATGCGATGCGGGTCCGGGGCTTCTCGCGTACCGCGTCAGCGGGACGGAGGGGAGGGCGGCGGGGTCAGCCGAAGGCCTTGACGGCGCTCCAGTCGGAGGAGATCACCGTCTTCACCGGGGCGTTCGTGTTGGTCTTCGACGGGTGGTAGACCTTCACGTTGCCGGTGTCGGCGAACCGGGCCCAGAGGTCGGGGATGCGGTCCCCGTTGACGTCCGGGATGCCGATGACGGTGTCGACGTTGGCGGCCGTCCAACTGGTGCCGTAGACGGTGTCCTTGCCCTCCCTGGAGACCGCCGCGGTCTTCAGGGAGCCCAGGTCCACACTGCCGCCGACCGCGCCGGGCTTGCCGTGGCGGACGTACATGTTCCCGTTGACGGTGTTGCGCCACAGCAGGTCGGGAGTGCCGTCGAGGTCGATGTCGGCCACGTTGACGATGTCGCGGTCCGCCCACGCCTCGTAGTGCAGCTCCACCGCCTGCTGGAAACTGCCGCCGGTGTACCCGAGCAGCGCCCAGAAGCTGTCGCCGGTCCGCAGGAAGAGGTCGGGACGCTCGTCGCCGGTGACGTCGCCGACGGCTTTGATCTGCAGCCATTTCGCCGGATCGGGCGTTCCCGCGGGCAGGCGCACCCGCAGCCGCTCGTCGACGTCGAAGCTGCCGTAGCCGTCACCCGGGTAGAGCCAGAAGCCGCCGTCGGGTGTGCGGGCGAAGAGGTCGGTGATCCCGTCACCCGGGTAGGCGTCGCCGTACTTGGTGATCAGGGCCGCCTTGCCGGTGGCCGGGTCGTACCAGTGTCCGGGCGGGTTGAGCTTGCCGTCGCTCGTGTAGCCGGCGGCGAGGGAGGTGTAGAGCTCGCCCTCCTCGATGCCGGGGTAGGAGCGCAGGTTGCCGCTCGCGTTGATGGTGAGCAGGTCGGGGATGCCGTCGCCGCCCACGTCGCCGGGGCCGTCGGCGGTCTCGCTCGGCGGCAGGTAGAAGACGTAGTCGGCGCGCTCGCTCTGGTTGCCGACGGCGTCGCGGGCGTAGACCAGCAGGGCGTTGGGTCCGGCGTTCGGCGGTTTCAGGGTCAGGGTGACCGTGCCGACCGGGTTGCCGGCGTCGTCGGTGGTCTGGGTGGCGTTCACCTCCGTGTAGGAGTTGCCCGCGAACCCGTACCTGATCTTGGTGGCGCCGGCGGAGGTGACGGTGAACGAGCCGCTCTGGCCGAACTTCTTGCTCGTCCAGGTCGCTCCGTCGTCGGTCGCCTCGTCGAAGTCCTCGCTGACGATCTCCGGCTTGGAGGGCGCGGAGGCGTCCACGGTGAACTGGCAGGGCGAGGTCCCGGGCGGGAAGTAGCTGGAGAGGGCGCCCTCGGAGTCCTCCGCGCGGACGTCCCACTTGTACGTGGTCTTGTCGGTGAGCTTGCTGGAGGGGATGTCCAGGCTGGCCGTGCCGCTGCTGTTCGGCGTCACCAGGGTGCCCGAGGGTGTCGCGTCTCCCGACTTCCACCAGCGGAAGCGGAGCTTGTGCAGGTTGCCGTCGGGGTCGGTGGCGGTGGCGGTGAGCCGGATGTTCGTCTTGCCCACCGGCCGGGACTGGGGCGTGACCATGCAGGCGCCGCCCGGGGTGGTCTTGCCGTTCTTGGGCTCGTTCGGCTTGCGGTTGTAGACGAGCTGGATGGTCGCGGAGGTGGCGCGGAACTTGCGCCAGGTGTAGACGCTGGTCTCGTCGCTGGCGCGCATGCCGAGGGTGACGGTGGACGCGGCGGCGTCCGCGGCGTACTGGGCGGCGTCCTCGACGTCCCACGCCACGTACTCGTCGGAGCAGCCGTAGTCGCCGTTGCCGTGGGCGAAGGACAGGTCCTGCAGGTGGTCGGTCCAGCTGGGCTGCTTGTTCCAGGTGGTGCCGGAGGAGATCGCACCGGTCCGGTACAGCTTGAACTGACGCTTCTCGCAGGACCACGAGTGGTTGTTGAGCACCTTGAACGTGGCCTTGGTGACGGTGGCCCCCTTCGCGCTGCTGGGGAACTCCATCCGCCAGAAGGAGCGGGCGGTGCCGCGGGTCTCGTTCTCGTAGCCCACACGGGCGTCGGAGGTGCCGGAGTTGAAGTTGGTGCCGTTGTAGAAGCTGCTGTTCGGGTACGGCTTGTAGGCGACGGTCCACGCCTTCCAGCCGGGGTTGAGCGTGGGGTCGACGAACAGCGGGTACCGGACGTCGTCACGGCCGAGCAGTCCGGCGCCGGCCACGTCCAGGGAGAGACGGACGCCGGAGCCGTCCCTCTCCAGCGCGGTCCGCAGCGAACTGCTCCGCGCGCCCGGCTCGATGCCGCTGAGGCCGGAGAGCTTCAGGACGTCGGCGGCGGTGGCGGTGGAGGTGCGGGTCTCCGCACCGGGGGCGAGGTCGGACTCCTGGCCGGAGGAGTCCCACGCGAACGGGGTCGGCACGGAACCGATCTCGTCACCGGTCTTCGGGTCGAGGACCCGCACGGTGTCGGTCTCGGCGTCGTGCTCGAACTCGGCGGTGTCGGACCGCAGTCCGTAGTCGAGGGTGCGCAGGGCCGGGTGGTCGGCGGCCTCGCGGTTCTTGAGGATGAGGAGCTGGGCGAAGCCGCCCTCCTCGCGGGCCACGAGCAGCAGGTCGACGCCGGGGAGGACCTCCTGGTACAGGGCGCGCGGGCCGTCGAGGACCGGCTCGGGCAGTGAACCGGGCCAGGTGTACGCGACGGTGTGGCCGCCCAGTTCCACCTCGGCGAGGACGGTGTCCCCGTTCCCGGCCCCACTCCCGTTCCCGTCTCCGTCGGCGAGGACGCCGCGGCGGTACGAACGGTCGGCGCGGTCCCGGCCGTCCTCGTCCGTCCTGCCGCCGCCACCGTCGGCGAAACGGACGGGGAGGACCGGGTTGACGGGGCTGATGCCCAGTCCGTCACCGGCTCCGGCTCCCTCGTCTCCCTCGTCGGAGCGGTCCTCGGTGCGACGGAGGTCGGTGTCGATGGGGGCCCACCGGCCGTCGGCGGTCTTCGCCCGCTGCGGGGCCGCGTGGATCTGGGTGCGCATCCGGCCACCGGGCAGCGCCCACGTCTGGGCGGTGGCGGTGGTGGCGGTCTCGACCAGCACCTCCTTGCCGGTGCGCCGGGCTTCGGCGACGGCCTCCGCCTCGTCGCGGGGGCCGTCGCCGGCCTGTTCGGCCTTGGCGGTGCCGTTACGGGTGGCCTGCGCGTCGTCGTCGGGTCCACCGACGAACCACGGCAGCAGGGAAGCGATGAGTGCGGTCAGCACCAGGCCGAGGGTGAGGGACAGCCTGGCGCGGGTGCGCACGAGTGGTCTGAGCAGGCGGGGCGCGGTCACGGTGGTCGTCTCCGTAGGGACCGGACGAATGGGGCGGGCAGCACGAACAGCCCCGTTCGGCGGACCGCGGGGGTGCAGGCGCCCGCACCTTCGCACGCCAGGGCTGTGAACGCCCAGTGAGAGCACTGTTGTTGATCTGTGATCAACACGTGGAGTGACGTCTTCCAGACATGGTGTGGCGCGATCCGCAGGGTTTAGCCGCTCCGGACTTCGTGACTCCGTATGGCTTTCCGGCCAAGGCCCGACTTGTCCGATCAGTCGGATCGCTGTGAGTACGGGCGTGACCGACATCACCAGTGGCCACGCTCGGTCACTGTGCGTGCACTTGATCAAGAGACGGGGCGTGCAGGACGGTATGCGGCGCGAGCCACCGGGCGTGCGCTCTTTGACGTTCGCGCACCTCGTTTCGCTTTGTTTCCGCTGTTCCTTCACGCCTGGTGGGAGTCGACGCGTATGCGTGCAACAGGTCCGCGGCCCTGGTGGGGGGCCGCCCGGTCACCCTCGACCGAGTCGGGGCGCCGTCGGCGCCGGCACGCCCGCACGGCGGTCGTCGTCGCCCTGGCCTCGACGCTGACATGGACCAGCCTGTTCGCCGGGACCGCGATCGCGGTCCCGCCGCAGCCGCGCGAGAAGACGGCGGTCGACCTCCCGGACCTGCCGGAGAGCGAGAAGGTCGGCCAGGACGAGAGCGCGGAGCAGCACCTCACCACCGCGCCCGAGGTGGAGAACACCCCGTACCAGCCGGTGGCGGTCGAGCCCTGGACCGCGGGCACGGGCACCGCCGACCTGACCGGGGCGCAGCCCGGCCAGACGGTGCCCGTCGAGAACGTCCCGACCGTGTCCCTGGGCGTGCCCGAGGACGGCGACCCCGCGGCGCTCGCCGGTGAGTGGGCCGTCGACCTGAAGGCCCCGGAGGCGTCGGAGACCGCCGAGGTCGCGGGCCTGCTGATGGAGATCACCCCGCCGGCCACCGCCGACCCGGAGGCCGAGGTCACCGTCGGCGTCGACTACACCTCCTTCGCCGACCTGTACGGTCCGCAGGCCGCGGACCGTTTCGGCGTGGTGCTGCTGCCCGACTGCGTGATCGACTCCCCGGGCAGCGGCGACTGCGCGCCCGAGGAGGCCACCGGGGAGGACCCGGACTCCTCGGCCGATCCCGGCACCGCGGCGTCCGCGCTGATGGAGCCGCTGCCCAGCGAGATCGAGCTGGTCGACCAGGCGGACACCACGAAGCCGGCCACCACGGCGAGGACCGCGGGCCTGACCACGACCGCGAGGACCGCGAGCCTGGCCGCGACCGCCGCGGACGAGGGCGACGACAGCAAGGCGCCGCGGAAGCGCCGGACGGTCACCGCCAGCGTGCCGGTCGGCGAGCTGTTGGGCGACGCCCCGGCCGAGACCGCCGGCGCCGACGGCAGGACCGCCTCCGACACCGGCGTGTCGGCCATGTCCCTGAGGTCGGCCGCAGCCGACACCGGCTCCCGGGCCCTCGGCGTCCTCGACACCGGCGCCTCCGCCGCCGGTGACTTCACGGCCACCCCGCTGCAGTCCTCCGGTTCCTGGGCGGCCGGTTCGTCCTCCGGCGCGTTCACCTACGGCTACCAGGTGCAGGTCCCGGAGGCGGTGGGCGGTCTGACGCCGCAGGTGGCACTGAGCTACTCGTCGCAGTCCGTGGACGGCCGTACCTCCGCCACCAACAACCAGGCGTCCTGGATCGGTGACGGCTGGGACTACAACCCCGGCTCGATCACCCGTACCTACGCGAACTGCCGCGAGGACTCCAAGAAGGCCGGCTCCAACAACGCCAAGCACCGCACCGGCGACATGTGCTGGGGCTCGAACAACGCCACCCTCACCCTCGGCGGCGCCACCACCGAGCTGGTGTGGGACGAGGACGCGAAGACCTGGACCACCGCCAGCGGTGACGGCTCCAAGGTCGAGCAGAAGAAGGACACGAGCCTCGGCAACGGCGACGCCGACGGCGAGTACTGGATCGTCACCACCCGCGACGGCACCCGGTACCACTTCGGCCTGCACAAGCTCCCCGGCTGGTCCGACAACGGCTCCGCGACCGACGACCCGGTCACCAACTCCGTGCTCACCGTGCCGGTCTACGGCAACCACGAGGGCGAGCCCTGCTACAAGGCGGGCGACTGGGCCGGCTCCCACTGCAAGCAGGCGTGGCGCTGGAACCTCGACTACGTCGAGGACGTGCACGGCAACGCGATGTCGCTGTGGTGGAAGCGCGACACCAACTACTACGCCCGCAACTTCAACTGGAAGGCGCCCGTCGCCTACCACCGCGACGGCTACCTGTCCCACATCGACTACGGCCAGCGCCGCGACAGCGTCTTCGACGCCACCGCTCCGGGCCGCGTCAGCTTCACCGTCGCCGAGCGCTGCTTCCCCGAGGACGGACTCGCCTGCAGCGACGAGAACTTCAAGTCGAAGGACCCGGGCAAGTACCGCATCTGGTACGACACCCCGGCGGACCTGCGCTGCGAGTCCGGCAAGATGTGCTGGAACGCGGCCCCGTCGTTCTGGTCGACCAAGCGGCTGGAGACCATCCAGACCTCGGCGCAGCGGCGCACCGACACCGACGCCCGCCAGGTCGTGGACCGTTACAACCTGACGCAGTCCTTCCCGGTCCTGCGCACCGGCCCGAACACGGCGCTGTGGCTGGAGTCGATCAGCCGTACCGGCTTCGCCCGCAACGGCTCCACGGACAAGAGCGTCACCCTCAACCCGGTGCGCTTCGAGCCCAACGCCGACGACATGCCGAACCGGGTCATGCGCGGCGAGAACGACCCGCGCCCCGGCTTCTCCCGCCTGCGCGTCGCCCGCGTCATCAACGAGTACGGCGGCGAGACCGTCATCTCGTACAAGCAGCCCGAGGGCCAGTGCGCCACCGGCACCGGCCTGCCCGGCAAGGGCGACACGGCGCAGCTGAAGTCCAACACCCGGCTGTGCTACCCGGTCTTCTGGCATCCGGACCCGGAGAAGGAGGACATCGACTGGTTCCACAAGTACGTGGTGGAGAAGGTCGAGGAACTGCCGAACGTCGACGGCTCCTACTCGACCGAGACCGCGTACGCGTACAGCGGCGCCGGCTGGAAGCTGGCCGAGCAGGAGTTCACCAAGAAGTCCACGCGCACGTACTCGCAGTTCGCGGGCTTCGAGCAGACCACCGTCATCACCGGTGACGACGACGAGGCGATCGGCAGCAAGCGCACGAAGGCCGTCACCCGCTTCTTCCGCGGCATGGGCGACGACGTCCAGGTCAAGAGCGTCACCGGCGCGCAGATCGCCGCCGACGAGGAACCCTTCGCCGGCCGCATCGCCGAGGAGCTGACCTACAGCGAGGCCACGGACGCCGACGACAAGTGGCTCACCCGCTCCGTCACCGTCCCGACGGCCACCGAGCTCGCCCGGCGCGACCGCGGTGACGGCCTGAGCCCGCTGCGCGCCTGGCGCGTCAACGACGCCCGGCAGATCACGTACACCCGGGACAGCAAGGACGTCGTCCACGAGCTGGAGACGAAGACCACCTACGACACGACGTACGGCCTGCCCGTTCAGATCGAGGAACTCGGCGACAAGACCGATACCGGTGTTACCGGCGACGTCTCCTGCACCAAGCTGGAGTACGTCCACCACACGGGCAAGAACCTGGTCGGTCTCACCAAGCAGACCCTCACCTCCGCCACCACCTGCGCCGAAGCCGACTTCGGCGACCTGGAGAAGCTGGCCTCCGGCTCGCGCACGGCCTACGACAACGGCGCCTACGGCGCGGCCCTCGGCGACTCCACCCGTGGCCTCGTCACCCAGACCTGGTCGCTGAAGGCCGACGGCTCCGGCTTCCAGAACGACGGTGAGGTGGACTTCGACCCGATCGGACGCGTGGTGAAGACCACCGACCCCGACGGCAACGCGTCCACCACCACCTACGACCCGCCCACCGGCCAGGCGTTCCGCGTCACCGAGAAGAACACCCTCGGCCACACCTCGACCCAGGAGGTCGAGCCGGGCCGCGGCACCACCCTGAAGACGACCGACGCCAACGGCCACGTCACCCAGTCGGTGTACGACCCGCTGGGCCGCCTCTCCCAGGCGTGGGGCCCCGGCCGCACGCCGTCGTCCTCGGCCGTCCCCGACTTCGAGGCCGAGTACAACATCCCGGTGATCGAACCGGACGACCCGGACCGCAGACCGCCGTACATCGTCACCAAGACGCGCGGGCACGAGGACCGGGTCGAGAGGTCCGTCACCGTCTACGACGGCCTCGGCCGGGAGCGCCAGTCCCAGGAACCGGCCACCGGCGGCGGCCGCCTGATCACCGACACGCTCTACAACAGCTCCGGTGAGGTCTGGCAGACCAACAACGCCTACCTCGCCGACGGTGACCCGAGCGGCGAGCTCTTCACCCCGCTCGCCGACACGGCCGTCCCCAACATGACCCGGTACACCTACGACGGCCTCGGCCGCGTGGTGAAGGAGCTCCCGGTCCTCGGCGGCAGCCCGATGTCCTCCCGGGCCACCTCCTACGAGTACGGCAAGGACTGGTCCACGGTCGTCAACCCGGAGGGCGCCCCGTCCTACCGGGTGTGGTCGGACTCCCTGGGCCGCACCACCCAGGTGGACACGTTCACCGACCGCGAGCGCACGAAGTACACGTCGATGAAGTACGAGTACGACGCGCTCGGACAGCTGGTGAAGGCCACCAGCGCCCAGAACGCCAAGCGCACCTGGAGCTGGACCTACGACCAGCGCGGCCGGATGCTCACCGCCACCGACCCGGACGCCGGCACCACGAGGACCACGTACGACCACCTCGACCGCCCGGTGACCGTCACCAACGCGCGCGGCATCACCATCTGGACCGGCTACGACGACCTGTCCCGCCCGATCGAGACACGGCTCGACAGCAGCAGCGGCACCAGACTGTCGTCGAGCACGTACGACACCGCGTCCGGCGGCAAGGGCATGCCGGCGACCTCGGTCCGCTACACCGACGGCCAGGCCTACCAGCTGACGGTCGGCGGCTACACCTCCGACTACCAGCCGAAGTCCACCACCCTCACCCTGCCGGACGCCGTCACCGCCCCCTGGGGCTTCAAGAGCACCTACACGAACACCTACGAGTACGACGACACGGGCCTGCTCCTCAGCGGAACCCTCCCGGCGGCCGGTGGCTTCGACGCCGAGAAGCTCGTCGTCCGCTACAACGAGGACGGCCTCCCGCTCTCCGTCTCCGGCAAGGACTGGTACGGCGCGGAGACGGCCTACTCGCCCTACGGCCAGGTCCTCCGCTCGACCCTCGGCGCCCAGCCGTACCGGGTCTGGACCTACTCCACGTACGACGACGCCAGCGGCGCACTCACCGACCAGCAGGTCTTCCGCGAGCAGACGGGCGACACCTCCCGCGTCAGCGGCAACCTGGTCTCGCACCGCTCCTACTGGTACGACAGCGCGGGCAACGTCACGGGCATCCGCGAGCGCTCCACCGGCATCGCGGAACGCCAGTGCTTCACCTACGACCCGCTCGGCCAGCTCACCGAGGCCTGGACCTCCGCCGACCTCGACCACTGCGTCGACGGCCCGGTCAAGGACGACGGCACCCCGAACGTGACCGCCGGCCCGGACGACTCCGGTTACTGGCAGCAGTACGAGTACGACCTGCTCGGCAACCGCAAGAAGCTCACCGAGAAGAACCTGACCGGCGACACCGCCAAGGACGCGGTGACGACGTACGCGTACGGCGACCAGGAGGACGGCTCCCAGCCGCACACCCTCACCAAGGTCACCAAGAAGTACGTCACCGAGGCCGGCGCCCAGGTGACGGCCGAGGCGGAGCGCCTGTACGAACTGACCGGCGAGACGAAGCAGGTCACGTCCGTCGACAGCGGCGACACGCAGTCCATCACGTGGACTCCGGACGGCCAGGTGGAGCGGATCACGGGGCAGGGCTCCGGCGGCAGGTCCGCCTACGTCGGCCCCGGCGGCAAGTGCCTCGACCTGAACGCGGGGATCACCACCGAGAAGCAGCCGGTGCACCTGTACCCCTGCACCGGTGTGCCCGGGCAGAAGTGGGCCTTCCGCGTGGCGCCCGGCCAGTCCGACCCGGACCTGGGCACCATGACCGTCTACGACGACAAGTGGTGTCTCGCCCCGGCGTCCGGCACGGCCGGCTCCGCCCTGCAGCTCCAGAAGTGCAACGGCACCTCGGCCCAGCAGTTCAAGCGCACCGCGGACAGTCAGCTGATCCACGCGGCGTCCGGACTGTGCGTCGCGGTCAAGGACGGCGCGACCGCCGACAAGACCCCCGCCGTGCTCGCCACCTGCTCGGCCACGTCGACCGCGCAGAAGTGGGAGCCGCAGGACGAGACCCGCTACATCTACGGCCCGGACGGCGGCGCCCTGCTGACCGTCCAGGGCAAGCAGGCCACCCTGCACCTCGGTGACACGGAGGTCACCACCCAGCAGGGCGGCAAGCTGGTCAGCACCCACCGCTCGTACAGCGCGCCGGGCGGCACCGTCCTGCGCTACCTGTACGGCATGAGCAGCGGCGACGGCCGGCTCGTCGCCGTCACGGGTGACCACCAGGGCACCACCTACGCCGAGGTCGCCATGGACGGCGACATGCAGGTACGGATCCGCAAGCAGGACCCCTTCGGCAACCAGCGCGGCGCGTCCACCTCCGGCAGCAACCTCCAGACCCACGCCGGCTTCCTCGGCGCCACCGAGGACGACGCCTCCGGTTACACCCCGCTGGGCGCCCGTCTGTACGACCCGACGGTGGGCCGCTTCCTCTCGGCCGACCCGGTCCTGGACCTGGCCGACCCGCTCCAGGCGAACGGGTACGCGTACGCGCACAACAACCCGGTGACGCTGTCGGACCCGACAGGTCTGGCGGTCTCGCTGACGGCATCGGAACGGGCCGCGGCCCTGGCGGGCGCGGGTCTGTCGGCGGCGCAGGTGGCACAGGCCCAGTCGGACTCCCGGCGCTCGCTCAGCTCGGTGGTGCTCTCCGTCGCCTGGTCGACGCTGAAGGACTTCATCGGCATCAGCGACGCGATGGCCTGCTTCGGCGGCGACATGTGGTCCTGCGGCAGCCTGATCATCGGCGCGATCCCGTGGACCAAGCTCGGCAAGATCCCGTCGGTCCTCAAGGCGGTCAACCGCACCATCAACGCCATCCAGGCGTGGCGCTCCGCGAAGAAGAAGGCGGAGAAGGTCCTGGCGGCGGCGAAGGCGGCCGAACGGAAGGCTCTGTCGGCCAAGAAGGCGGCCATCGAGCGGAAGAAGAAGGCGGCCCAGGAGGCGAAGAAGAAGGCTGCCGAGAAGAAACAGACGACGAGTAACGCGGCAGTCAACCAGACGAAGAAGACAGGCAGCCCGGTCCAGAAACAGGCCCAGGCGAAGGCCGCGCCGAAGGTGTCGTCCGCGGCGAGCACGCACAAGAGCTCCGGCGGCGGCGGCAGCAAGGCCGGCTCGTCCAAGTCCGGTGGTTCCTCGGGCGGGTCGTCGCGGAGCAACGCGGGCAGCAGTGGGGACAGCGGTGCCGGCAAGGCAGGTGAATCCGGCGGCTCCTGTCCGATCAACAACAGTTTCGTCCCCGGCACCAAGGTCCTGATGGCCGACGGTTCCACCAAGGCGATCGAGGACGTCGAGGTCGGCGACAAGGTCCTGGCGACCGACCCGGAGACGGGCGAGACCACCGTCGAGACGGTCACCGCCGAGATCAAGGGCGAGGGCCTCAAGCACCTGGTCAAGGTCACCATCGACACCGACGGCGACAAGGGCGACGCAACTGCCACGGTCACCGCCACGGACGGCCACCCGTTCTGGGTGCCGGAACTCGGCGAGTGGATCGACGCCACGGACCTGACGGCGGGCGCGTGGCTGCAGACCGGGGCCGGCACGCGAGTGCAGGTCACGGCGGTCGAGCGGCGGACGGTGCAGGGCGCGACGGTTCACAATCTGACCGTCAGTGACGTGCACACGTACTATGTGCTGGCGGGGGCGACACCGGTACTCGTTCACAACTGTGGGGACGTGTATCGCAGCGACACCCGGGATCCCAGCGAAATCTTCGATGGAGGATTCGCGCCCAAGGGAGACAATATGAATCTAGAGGAGCACGTAGCGGGTGTCTCCGGGGTCTATACCCCCGACTCTGGATTCGTGTCGACGACCACCTCGAAGTCTCACGCGCTGAGCCGGAAGGGCCACACTTACGTAATCGACTCCAGAGGTGCATCTGGAGGGATTGACGTGAACAAGAGGATCCCTGGAAATGTTCACGCAAACGAGGCAGAGATAGCTGTTCCGCGTGCCATTGATTCATGTCACATACGTGGGTGCTGGCATGAAACAACAGGAGAGTGGATCCCAAATCCGAACTATCGGGAGTGAGGCATGGAGTCGGTTGAACTGCTGGCTGTAGGACGAGGTTCCTCAGTCGTTCCAGTCTCATTCGAGATCCTTGACAGGGAGGGGGCGAGCTTGAGAATGAAGTTCTCAGACGGAGACTGGAAGTCCTTCACTGAGTCGAATCTGTTCAAGTGTCTCCTGAGCGCTCGAACTGACCTGGAGAAGGAAGATCTCCTGCTTTGCTGCCAAGGCGCGCGACCAGACGTCTTTCCATCCGGAATGCAGCAACAGATGGATAATGGCCGCTTTGCTGCAGTCCTCTCCCGGTCCGCCGAAGAGAAAGAGATTGTCGACATCTTCGCAGCGGCGGAACCGTCGCAGGTGACTTCCGTGGAAGGCCAGCGAGTAGCCGTATATCAGTTCTTCAACTTGCCGATTTCTGATGCAGGCAGAGACGCGTAGAAGGACCTGGATCGGCGTGTGACGGCAACGCTGACGGCAACAGGGCCGAACGTCGGTGCCCCCCACGAGACCTCGTGGGGGGCACCGACGTTCATAGAGTGCACCAGCCGTCTGTTGCTGTATGGGGCGGATGGGCGAGGGGCGTCCCTTGTAGCGCGTTCCCCAGGGCGTTGATGGCTTGGCGTTGGAGCCGGAGTCGGACGTGGGCGTAGACGCCGGCGGTGACGCCGATGTGGGCGTGACCCAACAGCTCCTTGATGACGACGAGGTCGACGCCCTGTTCCAGGAGCAGGGTCGCGGTCGAGTGTCGGAGGTCGTGGAAGCGGATGCGGCGGAGCCCGGCCCGGTTGACGATTCGGCCGAAGCGGCGGGTGAGGTTGGCGGGGTGGAGAGGGCCGCCGGTCGGGGTGGTGAAGACGAGCCCGCTGTCTGACCAGGCAGTCCCGGCGACTCGGCGCTCTTCCTGCTGCCGTTCCTGGTGGGACTTGAGGGAGTGGACACATTCGGTGGGGAGGACGATGCGGCGTTCGGAGGCGCGGGTCTTGGTGTGCAGGATGGTCAGGCCGCCGGTGGGGGTGCGCTGGAGGGAGCGGTAAATGCTGGCGGTGCCGCCGTCGAGGTCGAGGTCTTTCCAGTGGCCGGAACAGTTGGGGAGTACGGGGGTTGGAGCTGTGCGGGCATGCGGAACGGGGCCTTTCGGCGGGAGCGCGGAAGTGGTACGGCGCGGGGTGGCGTGGGCAGGCCGAAGTGATCGGCTCACAGGGGAACGGGGCGCCTCGAAGTCGGGCGCGGGGCCGGACCAGTGGGGGCTTGGTCGGCGGGGCGCGGTGGTGATTACCGGCGGGTGCGTGACGTTAACATCACCTCACGGGTGCATTCAAGTGCATCCCTCCTCATTCCTTTCTGTGGGGTCGGGACGCGGGTAGTGTGGGGCCGGTTTCCCGGTTCGGACGGGCCGGATATTGCTGGTAGATGGCGTGGAAAGCGGGGGTGACCGGGCGTGGTGGTGGGGCGGCGCGGGCGCAGGCCGGCGGGCAGCGGGGTACCGCTGACGTTCGAGGTCATCGCCGAGACCCTGCGCGAGCGCATCCGCTCCGGCGGGCTGCGGCCGGGTGATGCGCTGCCGACGCAGGCCGTGTTGATGCGGGAGTTCGGGGCGTCGAGCCTGACCGTGCAGAAGGCCATGGTCCTGCTGAAGCAGGAGGGGTGGGCGGTTTCCCGCCCCGGCAAGGGCGCCTTCGTCGCCCACCACGACCACGCAGATGACGCCGGTGACGCTGATGACCTCGACGGCCCCGAGGCGACCGCGCCCGCCACCGGGACGGCGGCCCGCGTCGAGGCGCTGGAACGTGCGCTGGCCGAGGCTGCTCAGCAGATTGCCGACCTTCGTGGCCGCATCGAAGCCCTGGAGTCAGGCAGCGGCGAGGGGGGCCGCTGACCCGCCGTGCCGCGTGGCCCAGGACCGGACAAGCGTGGCCTGGGGGCGTGCGTCCAGATTTTCTCTACGAGGTTCAAGGCGGGCACCGCCCGCCGAGGCTGGCCGCCGTCGCCGGCGAACTCCGCCGTCCGCTCCCGCGATCAGGCGCTACCGGAGGCACCGAGCCGTCGCGGTAGCCGGGCTGCCGGGAGGGGCAACCGGCCAGATCGCCGGGATGACCGGGGCCGGGCTCCTGGCACAGCAAGCTATCGCCTACGACCGTCCTACGGCCGGATCGCAGGCAAGGGCCGACCAGGGGGCCGACTCTTCACGCGCGTCGCGCAGGCTCGCCGAGGGCGGTGGCCGGCACCACACCGGCGGGGGTGAACCTCTGCCGATCCGGCTGCCCCAGGCCGCAGGGTCGTCCTACACTGCTGGCGTGACCGCTGCATACGACTACGAGGACATGCACCACCTGGTGGACCGGCTCACCCCGACCCAGGTGCGACGCCTGCGCCTGCTCGTCACCCAGGATGAAGAACTGTCCCAGGTCGCCCAGTCGCTGCCGGCGGTCGACGCGAACGAGGACGAGGAGTCGGTCCCGGCCGGGCTGCTGGCCTTGATCGGCAGCGTGAACGGCCCAGAGGATCTGGCTGAACGGCACGACGACTACATCCGCGAGCGGATGCGCGAGCGCTTCGGCGACACGGCGTGATCGCCACGGTCCTGGACACCGGACCCCTGGCCGCGGCGTTCAACGCGGCCGACAGGCGCCACCCGGAGTGCGCCTCCCTGCTGACGTCGCTGACCGGCCGCCGTCTGCTGTCCAGCCCGGTCATGACCGAGGTCTGCTGGCTGCTGGAGCGCTGGCCCCAGGTCGAAGCGGCGTTCCTCGCCGAGGTCGCACGGGGAACATTCGAGCTGGTCCACCTAACTCCCACCGACCTGACACGCATGGGTGAGCTGGTCTTCCAGTACGCCGACTTCCCGCTCGGCGGGGTCGACGCCTCGGTCATCGCGGTGGCCGAGCGCTTCGGCGTGGACCGGATGCCACCCTCGACCGGCGGCACTTCAGCGTCGTCAAGCCCGCCCACGTCCCCGCGCTGACACTCCTGCCGTAGCCCGTCCAGTGGGGCTGTACCTCTGACGGCAGCGCTGACGGCAACAAGCACGGATGCCAGGGCACAGCCACGGACGCCGACGGAGCACGAAACCGCCGATGACCTGCGAAAACGCAGGCGGGGAGGGGTCGCGTAGCACACGTACTATGTGCTGGCGGATGCCACGCCGGTGCTCGTTCATAACTGCGGCACAACCGACTTCTACACCGTTCAAGGAGCGGATGATGCGGCTCGCCTCAGTTCCGGCGGGCACCCCTTCCCTACCGAACCGCACAGGGCGCACTTCGGGCCCGGTGTTTACTCATGGGGTAGCCGCGCCGAGGCCGAGGCTTACGCGGCAAACAAGCCCGGGGCTCAGATCATGAGATTCACGGTCCGAAACGAAGACCTCGCGGGTTTCTCCCAAGCGCATCTCGGGAGCATGTCGGACGATGCAGTGACGGACTTCATGAACAGACACAGCCTTCTGTGGGACGGTGAACCCAACCATGGCCTCGCTTACATCTCCAGACCGACAGCACGCGGAACGGAACACTTCTTCTCTTCTGCGGTATTCCACCTGTTGAGGTTTGACTGATGAGGCAATCCAGAACGTACGTATACAAGGTCTTGCAGTCCTCCTGGGGAATCAGGATCGCCATCACGGCGACGGCCGAACTTCAGGCGGGGCGCGAAGAGGAGCGCCTGGCATCTGATCTTCCTGTCTGGCTTGCCTTCGCCGGATCGGCCGCTGAACTATCGCCTCTTGATAAGGAGAGACTGGCTGAAGGGCTGTCGTCGGTTGCCTTCGAGGTCTCTCGCCGTGTGGACGGGCGCCCCGTCACTGTCACGGTAGGGGAAGTCTCGTACGTCGAATCCGACTTTCAGATCGAGGGACTCTCGGTGGCGATGTGTCGCTGGGCTGAGGCTGAGTTCAATCTCCCTCAGCGACAGATCATCGAATCCTTCGATCGAGTAGCCAACCGATATCTCTTTGATTGGCAGTAAGTCAGTACGCCAGATGCCCCGCCGTCATCCGCAGCGGGGCATCTGTGGCGAAAGCCCCCCGGCCGCCGTACTCGAAGCCGCCGACGTCCTGTGCGCCGCCATACACGAGGGCGAGCTGCGCCCAGGCGAGCGGCTTCCCGTAGCGCGCGAGTCGCAACGATGCTTCGGTGTTGCCGGCTCGTGCGAGCCGGCCGTCCCGGATCTGTGCGGATGACTGCCCAGCGCCGAGCGGACGAGGAAACGGCACGACCAGCGACATGACTGACGACGAGGTTGCCGCCGACGAGGAGCTATGCATCGAGGCCGGCACCGAGTCCGAAGCCGCCACCGCTCACCGCAACGCCATGTGCGCCGCATGTGGTCGGGTTCCGGATGCGTGAGCCGCTCCTTGCGCGCCCGTAACGTGATCATCATCGGCCCGGCGGTCGGCGGTGAGGAGCAGCTCAGCGGTGATGGACCGCCAACGGCCTCCCGTCCACCACGTGCACCCGCACCGGCGTGTCGAAGATGCCGCTCAGCGTCTCCGGCTCCATCAGTTCCTCCGGCGTGCCATGGGCCTCCACCTTCCCGTCGCGCAGGGCCATGACGCGGTCCGAGTAACCGGCCGCGATGTTGATGTCGTGGACGATCAGAACCACGGTCTTGCCCAGGTCGTCGGCGGCGGCCCGGAGCCGCTCCATCATGCGTACGCCGTGCTTGATGTCGAGGTTGTTCAGCGGCTCGTCGAGCAGGACGTAGTCCGTGTCCTGGGCGAGCACCATGGCGACGTAGGCGCGCTGGCGCTGGCCGCCGGAGAGCTGGTCGAGGTAGCGGCCCGAAAGCGCGGTGAGGTCGAGGAAGTCCAGGGCGCGGTCCACGTGCCCGAGGTCCTCGGACGTGAGGCGGCCCCGGCTGTGCGGGAAGCGGCCGAAGGCGACCAGCTCGCGGACGGTGACCCGGGCGGTGAAGTGGTTCTCCTGGCGGAGGATGGCGAGCTTGCGGGCGACCTCGGCCGAGGGCGCCTTGTGCACGTCGACGCCGTCCAGCGTCACCGTGCCCGAGGTGGGGTCGGTCAGCCGCCCGAGCAAGGTCAGCAGGGTGGACTTGCCGGCGCCGTTGGGACCGATCAGGGAGGTCACGCCGCCGCGTTCGATCCGGCCGCTGACCGGACCGAGGACGGTGTGGTCGCCGTAGGACTTGACGAGGTCGTGGAACTCGATCACAGGGAGCCCCTCCGGAGCAGGTGGGTCAGGAAGACCGCGCCGCCGAGGAACTCGATGACGACGGTGAGCATGCCGGACGCGTACAGGACGTGCTCCATCACGAACTGGCCGGTCAGCAGGGTCAGCAGGCCGAGCAGGAAGGCCATCGGCAGCACGAAGGCGTGCTGGTGCGTGCCCGCGAACTGGTAGGCGAGGAGCGCGGCGGTGAAGCCGAAGAACGTCATGGGGCCGACGAGCGCGGTGGAGAACGACACCAGTACGGCGACGACGATCAGCGCGGTGGTCAGTTCACGCCGGTGGTCCAGGCCGAGCCCCCGGGCGGTGTCCCGCCCGAGCAGCAGGACGTCGAGCCGGTGGCGGCGCCGCCAGAGCACCACCGCGCAGACCGCGCAGACGGCGAAGGCGAGCGGGAGATGGGTGGCCTCCACGGTGGAGAGCCTGCCGAACAGACGCGTGGACAGGACGTCGTAGTCGGCGGGGGAGAGGAGTCGCTGCAGGAAGACGGAGAGCGACTGGAAGGCGATGCCGAGGACGACGCCGGCCAGCAGCAGCACGTGCAGCGAGCCGGTGGGGCCGCTGAACAGCCACCGGAAGAGCAGGGTGGTGAACGCGACCATGAGCAGCGTCTGCGTGAGGAGCTTGGGCAGCCCGTCGGTCGTGGCCAGCACACTGCCGCCGAACACGAACACCATCAGGGTCTGCATCAGGGTGTAGACCGCGTCGAAGCCCATCAGCGACGGGGTGAGGATGCGGTTGTGGGTGACCGTCTGGAAGACGACCGTGCCGACGCCCTGCGCGAACGCCGCGACCGTGATGGCGCCGAGGAGGATGAGCCGCCGCTCGATCGCGAACTCGAAGGACCCCTTGACGAAGAGGGAGAGGAAGCACGTGGCGGCGACGGCCACGAGGACGGCCACGACGATCAGGCGCCGGGCCGGGGAGGGCTGCCGCTTCGTCGCCGCGGCGGGCCGGGACGGGGCGGATCCGCGCACCGCGGCCGTACGCGTCCCGGTCGCTGCCGTACGTGTCTCAGGCATGGACCGCTCCCTTCAGGGCGCGTCGGCGCAGGGTCATCGTCAGGAAGAGGACGGCGCCGACCGCGCCGAGCACCACCGAGGCGGGGATCTCCAGCGGCGCGACGACGGTACGTCCCACCAGGTCGCACACGATCAGCAGAACGATCGCGGCCAGTACCGTCCAGGGCAGGTTGGAGCGGACGTCGTCGCCGCGGACGGCCGAGACCAGGTTGGGCACGACGAGGCCGAGGAACGGCAGGAAGCCCACGACGATCGAGGTGACGCCGGTGGCGAGCGCGACCATGGCCAGGCCCAGGAAGAGCACGCGCTTGTAGTGCAGGCCCAGACTGGTGGCGACCGAGCGGCCGAGGCCCGCGATGGTGAACCGGTCGGCGGCGACGTACAGGACGACGACGATGACGCCGACGACCCAGAGCGGCTCGTAGTGACCGCGCACCACCGAACTGAAGCCGCCGGACCGCCAGGCGGACAGCGTCTGCATCAGGTCGGTGGCGGAGGCGATGTAGAGGGTGACCGCGCCGACGACGGCACCGAGCATGATGCCGACGATCGGCACGATCACCTGGGACCGCAGGGCGATCCGGTTGAGCAGGGTGAGGAAGAGCAGTGTCCCGGCGAAGGCGAAGACGGCCGCGCAGGCCATCTTCACCAGGATCGGCGCACCGGGGGCGAGGAGCGTGAGAAGGAGCACGCCGAGCGCCGCCCATTCGCTGGTGCCGGTGGTGGTCGGTTCGACGAACCGGTTCTGCACCAGCATCTGCATGATGACCCCGGACACCGCCATGGCGGCGGCCGCGAGCACCAGGGCGAGGGTGCGGGGCACCCGTGACACGAGGAACATCCGGCGTGCCTCGGGATCGTGCAGCAGGGTGTTCACATCGATGTCGTATCCCCCCGTCATCAGGGAGGCTGCCACCAGGGCCAGGGTCACCAGGACGGCGGCGGGCAGGGCTAGTCGGCGCATCGGGCGGTGCTCTCTCGGCTCCTCGTCACTCGGTCAGGTCGGCGGGGCCGGTTACGCGGCGGCCTTCTCGAAGGCGTCGGCGACCTCCTGGAAGGCGTTCGTGTAGGCCTGCGCGCCCTCGGTCACGTAGAAGTCCGCCGGGAGGTAGATCACCTGGTTCTTCTCCCGGAAGGTGGTGTTCTTCCAGGCCTCCTGGCCCTCGACGAGCGTCTTGGCGGCCGTCGTCTCCTGCCCTTCCTCGGCGACGGCGGCGTCACGGTCCATCAGGATCATCCAGTCGGGGTTCAGCTGGGCGATCGTCTCCGGGGCGAGACCGGAGTCGTTGTGGACGGAGGTGTCCTCCTGGCCCTCGCCGCCGAGCACGTTCTTCAGGTTCAGCGGCTCGGCCAGCCGGCCGATCCGGGAGGCGCCGTTGTCGACCTTGCCCGCGGTGACGACCCCGAGGAAGACGGACTCCCCGTCGGTGGCGTCCACGGCGGCCTGCTCGGCGGTGTCCAGGGCCTCGACGATGTCAGCGGCCTGTTCCTCCTTGCCGAAGATCTTGCCGAGCGTCTCGGTCTGGGTCTTCAGCGACTCGACGTAGCCGCTCTCGGCGTCGTCGGACGGTGCGACGTCGATGGTGTCGGCGATCTTCGCCAGCTGGTCCTGGTGGTCACCGAACCGGTAGCCGCCGATGATGAGGTCCGGTTCGGCGGCGTTCAGCTCCTCGAACTTGGGTTCGCGGTGGGTGCCGACGTCGGCGATGGAGTCGTCCTCGGCCCAGTCCTCGAAGCCGTTGGCCGGCAGCAGGCCCTTGGGGACGGCGACCGGCTTCACGCCGAGCGCCTTCAGGGTGGCGAACGAGGTGTTGTCCAGGGCGGCGACGCGC
Source organism: Streptomyces ruber (assembly GCF_014648075.1). Lineage (GTDB taxonomy): Bacteria > Actinomycetota > Actinomycetes > Streptomycetales > Streptomycetaceae > Streptomyces > Streptomyces ruber. The sequence goes on from NZ_BMQK01000003.1 coordinate 20,247, forward strand.
TCCGGCGCCTTCGGCACGCTCTGCTCGCCGAGGTTGGTCGCGATCGTCACCTCTTCTCCGGAGCCCTTCGCCTCCGCCTGCCCGTCACCGCCGGAGGAGCAGCCCGTCAGCAGGACGGCCGTGCCGGTCAGCGCGGCGACGGCGAGAGCGGGTCGCGGGCGACGACGGAACAGACGGGAGGGGCGGGACTGAACCATGGTGCGGCCTTCCGAGCCTGCCAGGGGCAGGCGACAAGCGGGGACAAGAGCACGACGAAGCAACCGGCACGACGGATCACCGCCGTGCCGGGCCTGCGACTTAGGTAAGGCTAACCTGTGTTTTGCCTGCGCTTGGCGTGGGGGTCCGCCCATGAGGCCAGGGCGCGATGCCGGCGCGCTGTCGGACGTGTCGTGCCGGAAGAGGTCGGCGGCCTGTGGGGGCCGGTGGTGACCGGGGCGACGGCCACCACCGGCCCCGCACCGGAGCCGGACCGTGTCGTGTCGTGTCGTCAGCGCCGCAGTGTCAGCAGACCCGGACGGTAGGGCAGGAGGCCGTAGTCACCGCCCGAGCTGGGGCTGCGCCCCTGGTAGAGCAGCTGCAGATTGCAGGGATCGACGGTCATGGTCTGATCGGGGCTGGTGCGGATCAGTTCGCCATGGCTGATGTCGTTGGTCCAGGTGGCGCCGCTGTTGGCCTTGCCGGCGAAGGGGTTGCTCTCGCTCGTGGCCTGGGGGGTCCATGAGCCGTTCAGGCTGGTGGCCGTGAACGAGCGGAAGTAGCGGCCCTGCGAGCCGATCGCCTCGACGATCATGAGGTAGCGGTTCTGGCCCTGCAGCTTGTAGACCTGCGGGGCTTCGAACAGGTTGTTCGTCGTGTCGCTCATGACCACGGTCGAGGCCGTGCCGAAGCTGCCCGGGAAGTTCCCGATCGGCATACTGGCCCGGTAGATCTTGCCGTTGTCACCGGCGAAGAACAGGTACATGTTCGTCCCGTCACCGATGAGCGTCTGGTCGATGGGTCCTGTCGGGGAGCCGGAGATGCCTCCGGAGAAGAGCACCTGCGGGGACGACCAGCCATTCGGGTTGGTGGGGTCGCTCGACGTCCGGTAGGAGAAGGCGGTCCCGCCCCACTGGTAGGCGAGCACCCAGATGTTCTTCGGCGCGAAGTAGAAGAGCGTGGGCGCGACGGTGGCACTCGACATCGTGTTCTGGCTGGCCGAGGCCATCTCCGACCAGTTGGTGAACAGGCCGAAGTTCATCGAACCCCAGCTCGTCCCCGTGTCGTGCGTCGTCGCATAGACGAGCTGCCTGCCGTTGTAGGGGGCGACGGTGAAGTCCTTGAGCGAGACCCACCCCGGCTTGGGCTGCGCCAGCGCGCCCGTCGACGTCCAGCGGTATGTCGACGGAAGGTCGCACTGGCCGGGATTCCCGGCCCCGACCCGGACGAGCTGCCACTGCTGGTTGGTGCCGCCCCAGTCGTCGTACTGGACGATGTTCGCGTTGTCGGCGGTGGAGCCGCCCTGTACTTCGAGTGCCTTGTTGCTGTGGCGCGACACGATCCTGACGTAGCCGTCCGAGCTGTCGGCCAGCCGCCACTGCTGGTTGGCGGCGTTCAGGTCGGACCACTGGACGATCGAGCCGCCGTTCGCGGTGGACCAGTTGTAGACGTCCAGCACCTTGCCCGAGTGGCGGGACTTGATGCGGTAGTAGCCGTCCCCGGAATCGACGAACTGCCACTGCTGCTGGTTCTGGTCGTTCCTGGTCCACTGGGTGGTGCGGGCGCCGTCGTCGGTCGCCATGTTGTAGACGTCCAGGGCTTTGCCGCTGTTGCGGTTGACCAGCACATACCAGGCGTTGGGGTCCACGGTCGCCGCGCCGGCGGGCTGGGCGCCGAGGAAGGCGGCCACGAGCAGCAAGGGCGCAAGGACGGCGAGTAATCGTCTTGGGCGGACCGGTGACGGGTGGCGGAACCTCATCAAAGGGCCTCCTTCGGGGGCGGGGGTGAGGTGACCTCGATGAATTGCGGAGCGGACGTGCCAGGGGGAGGGGCCGTCTCGAAAGGTTTCGAAGAAGGCCCGGAATCTTCGACGCCACAAGCTAGGAATGCGGGGCCCTCCGGTCAAGACTTGTCGCCAAGTTCGCAAGAGTGATCGCCATTCTCGAGGGTTGTGGACAGAAGGGCGATCCCGAAAGTTTCGGGCGAAGAGCGGAAACTTTTTCTGCGGGGAGTATTGACGATCTTCGTCAACACCTCAATCATCCCTGTCTGAGGAACCGGCCGTGGTTCGGGATACCGAACCATGCCTGCCCTGCCCTGGGCGGTCAGTGCTGCACGACAGATCCACGCAGCACCGAAGCACCCTGCGCCACCCCGTTCTGTACCGGTGAGTTCGCAGCAGCGCATCCTGACTCTTCGCGCAGTCGGAGAGGTACGCGACGCCGCGTGGCGGCCCCCCGGCTGAGCCGCGATGGAGTACCCGCATGCCTCTGTCGAAACACCGCCGTCTCGATCCCGATCCTGGAGGCACAGCCATGGGCTCGTACGCCCTTCCCAGACCCGTTGTCCGCCGGAGGGTCCGCGGGCTGCTGTTGGCGCTGCTCGTCGGCGTCCTGGGTGTGGTCACCGCACTGGTCGCGCCGCCGGCCGCACACGCCGCCGAGAGCACGCTCGGCGCCGCCGCCGCGCAGAGCGGCCGCTACTTCGGCACCGCCATCGCCGCGGGCCGGCTGGGCGACTCGACGTACACGTCGATCGCGAACCGTGAGTTCAACTCGGTGACGGCCGAGAACGAGATGAAGATAGACGCCCTCCAGCCGCAACGGGGCCAGTTCAACTTCGCCAACGGTGACCGCGTCTACAACTGGGCGGTACAGAACGGCAAGCAGGTGCGCGGTCACACCCTGGCCTGGCACTCCCAGCAGCCCGGCTGGATGCAGAGCCTCAGCGGCAGCGCACTGCGCCAGGCGATGATCGACCACATCAACGGCGTGATGGGCCACTACAAGGGCAAGATCGCCCAGTGGGACGTCGTGAACGAGGCCTTCGCCGACGGCAGTTCCGGAGCCCGGCGCGACTCCAACCTGCAGCGCACCGGCAACGACTGGATCGAGGTCGCCTTCCGCACCGCGCGCGCCGCCGATCCGGCCGCCAAGCTCTGCTACAACGACTACAACGTCGAGAACTGGACCTGGGCCAAGACCCAGGCCATGTACAACATGGTCCGGGACTTCAAGCAGCGCGGCGTGCCGATCGACTGCGTGGGCTTCCAGTCGCACTTCAACAGCGGCAGCCCCTACAACAGCAACTTCCGCACCACCCTGCAGAACTTCGCCGCCCTCGGCGTCGACGTGGCCGTCACCGAACTCGACATCCAGGGCGCCTCGCCCACGACCTACGCCAACGTGGTCAACGACTGCCTGGCCGTCGCGCGCTGCCTCGGCATCACCGTCTGGGGCGTGCGCGACACCGACTCCTGGCGAGCACAGGACACGCCGCTGCTGTTCAACGGCGACGGCAGCAAGAAGCCCGCCTACACCTCCGTCCTCAACGCACTCAACGGCGGTACCTCCACGCCCCCCGCGGACGGCGGACAGATCAAGGGCGTCGGTTCGGGCCGCTGCCTGGACGTGCCCAGCGCCAGTACCTCCGACGGCACCCAGGTCCAGCTGTGGGACTGCAACAGCGGCACCAACCAGCAGTGGACGTACACCGCCGCCGGTGAGCTCCAGGTCTACGGCAACAAGTGCCTGGACGCCGCCGGCACCGGCAACGGCGCCAGAGTCCAGATCTACAGCTGCTGGGGCGGCGACAACCAGAAGTGGCGCCTCAACTCCGACGGATCCATCGTCGGCGTCCAGTCCGGCCTGTGCCTCGACGCCGTCGGGAACGGCACCGCCAACGGCACCCAGATCCAGCTCTACTCCTGCTCGAACGGCAGCAACCAGCGCTGGACCCGCACCTGACACGGCCCGCCACGAACGAAGGGGTGAATCGATGACGGCCCACGATGCGGCCCTCCTCGTCCCTCCACGAAGACATCGCTGGTGGTCCCGGATCGCCGCCGTGGTGGCGGCGACCCTCGCGGTCGGCATGCTCGCCGCGGTGGATCCGGCGCCCGCCGAGGCGGCGACGGTGGACACCAACACCTGGTACGTCCTGGTCAATCGCAACAGCGGCAAGGCGCTGGACGTCTCCGGCGCGTCCACCGCCGACGGCGCGCGGGTCGGCCAGTGGACGCGCAACGACGGAGCCAACCAGCAGTGGCGGTTCGTGGACTCCGGCGACGGCTTCTACCGCCTCAAGGCCCGGCATTCGGACAAGGTTCTCGACGTGGCCGGCGCCTCGGCCGCGGACGGTGCCGCGATCCAGCAGTGGGCCGATCACAACGGGGCCAACCAGCAGTTCCGCCTGGCCGACTCCGAGGCGGGCCACGTCCGGCTGATCAACCGCACCAGCGGCAAGGCGGTGGAGGTGCAGGGCGCCTCCACCGCCGACGGCGGCAACGTCGTCCAGTACACCGACTGGGGCGGCGCCAACCAGCAATGGCAGATGATCAAGCTGTCGTCGGGTGGCGGCGGCGGATGCGGCAGCGCCCCGACTCTGGCGAGCGGTACGCACACGATCCAGAGCGGTGGCAAGAGCCGCAGCTTCATCCTGAGGGTCCCCACCGACTACGACAACAACCGCCCCTACCGGTTGATCTTCGCTTTCCACTGGCGGGGCGGAACCGCCAACGACGTCGCCTCGGGCGGCACGAGCGGGAGCGCATGGTCCTACTACGGCCAACAGGAACAGTCGAACAACAGCGCGATCCTCGTCGCCCCCCAGGGCCTCGGCAACGGCTGGGCCAACTCGGGCGGTGAGGACGTCACCTTCGTCGACGACATGATCCGGCGCATCGAGGGCGGCCTCTGTGTCAACCCGGCACAGCGTTTCGCCACGGGATTCAGCTGGGGCGGCGGTATGAGCTACGCACTCGCGTGCAGCCGGGCGAACGTCTTCAGGGCCGTCGCGGTCATCTCCGGCGCTCAGATCAGCGGGTGCAGCGGTGGCACCCAGCCCATCGCCTACTTCGGGATCCACGGCATCAGCGACTCCGTCCTCAACATCGCGCAAGGGCGGTCCCTGCGCGACAGGTTCGTCAGCACCAACGGCTGCACTCCCCAGAGCCCGCGCGAGCCCGCGCCGGGCAGCCGAACGCACGTCACTACCACCTACTCGGGCTGCCGTGCCGGACACCCGGTCCAATGGGCGGCGTTCGACGGAGACCACATACCCGGTCCGGTCGACGGCTCCCCCTCCGAAAGTGGCGTGGCCACCTGGACCAAAGCAGAGATCTGGAGGTTCTTCGCACAGTTCCAGTGACACGCACGCACCACGGAGTGGAGCCGGGACGATCCTGGCTCCACTCCGTCGACGTCCATGCGCGTGGGGCGGCGGTGAGACCGGGGCCCGGCGCGGGTCGAGGCGCTCCTCGAAGAAGGCGGCCGCGGCAAGCGCGTCCTCCGCCTGCGGAGCGACGAGACCAGGGCCGTCGACGGTGGCGGCACGGACCCCGGACAAGGGCTGACGGCCCTCGGTGAGGACCGGGTGGCCCTTGTTCACGCGCCGGCATCGACGCGACGCTGACACCGGGAGAAAGACCTGGTCATGGAGGTGTGCGTCATGGTTCCGCCTGTTGCCGCCGGTGTCGGCGGCTCCGCCGGGAGCCTCGCTGCCGCCGAGTGCGCGGCCGGCGGGACCGCATGCCGCGAACGCCCGCTGCGACTGCCGCACGCCCGCAACCGGCACCCACGCCAGGGCGGCGGCGAGGCCACGGACGCGGCCCGGCGGCATCCGGCCCGGCGCGTCCCGCGACAGGCGCACGGGCGTATCCGTACGGCCTGCCCCGGCCTGCGCGTGGACGACGAGCAGACCGAGGGGCCGGTGACCGGGGCCCTGCTGAAGGCCGCCGAGGACGCCGAGCCGCTGCTGCTCGGCTCCCGCGGACCGAGCGGGACCACCGGATCCCTCGTGGGTTCCGCATCCCTCCTGCGGCCGGGGCCGGTGCCCGGGTGCCCTGCGGTACGTGCCGCAAGCCCCGGGTACGGCAGGCCGGGCCCGCAGGTCCGCACAGATACCGCAACGGCCGACGGAGTGATGCATGTGGACGTCAACGAGGTGCTGCTGCCCGGCGTGGGACTGCGCTACGAGTTCACCAACCACGAGGGCGAGCGGGTCGGTGTCGTCGCCCAGCGCTCCGGGGAGTTCGAGTTGGTGGTCTACCCGGGAGAGGATCCCGACGAGGCCAGGCCGGTGCTCCGGCTCACCGGCGAGGAGGCCGACACCCTGGCCGAGATCCTCGGCGCCCCGCGCATAGCGGAGCGGTTCGCCGATCTGACGCGCGAGGTGCCCGGACTCGGCGCGGGACAGGTGGAGGTCCGGCCCGGCAGCCCGTTCGCCGGCCGTCCGCTGGGGGAGACCCGGGCCCGGACCCGTACCGGCGCCTCGATCGTGGCCGTCGTCCGCGGGGAGGACGTCATCGCCTCGCCAGGACCGGCCCAGCGCCTGCGGGCCGGTGACGTCCTGGTCGTCATCGGCACCCGCGAGGGCATCACCGGAGTCCAGCACATCGTGCAGGGCTGACCGGTGCACACACCCGTCGCCCTGCTGCTGGAGCTGGGGATCATCCTGACCGCGTTGAGCGTGCTCGGCGCCGTCGCCCGGCGCTTCGCCCTGTCACCCGTGCCGTTGTACCTGTTGGCGGGGCTGGCCCTGGGCGACGGGGGACTCGCCCCGGTGCCGGCTGCACGCGAGTTCGTCGACACGGGTGCCGCCATCGGTGTGATCCTCCTGCTGCTCACCCTCGGCCTGGACTTCACGGTCCGGGAGTTCACCACCAGTCTCCACCGCCATCGGTCCTCCGCCGTCGTCGACCTGGTCCTCAACGCCGTACCCGGCGCCGTGGCGGGATGGCTGCTCGGTCTGGACGCGCCGGGAGTCCTGGCGCTGGCCGGCGCCACCTACGTCTCCTCCTCCGGCATCGTCGCCCGTCTGCTCGGCGACCTGCGCCGGCTCGGCAACCGGGAGACCCCGGCGGTGCTGTCGGTGCTGGTGCTGGAGGACTTCGCCATGGCCGCCTACCTGCCTCTGCTCGCCGTCGTCACCGCCGGCGGCACATGGGTGCAGGCACTGTTCGCCGTCCTGGCGGCCACGGCGGTCGTGACGGTGGTGATCGCCGCCTCCGGCCGCTGGGGCCATCACGTCGGGCGGGTGCTGTTCCACGCCGATGCCGAACAGGCGCTGCTCAGGGTCCTCGGCGCCACTCTGGTCGTCGCGGCGCTGGCCGAGCTCGTCCACATCTCCGCCGCCGTCGGAGCCTTCCTCGTCGGGCTCTCGCTGACCGGCGCCGCCGCGGACCGGGCCCGCACCGTGCTCGGCCCGCTGCGCGACCTCTTCGCCGCGGTGTTCTTCCTGGCCCTCGGCCTCTCCGTCGACGTCGGTGACCTGCTGCCGGCACTGCCCGCCGCGACGGCCCTCGCCCTGGTCACCGCCGTCACCAAAGTGGCCGCGGGATGGTACGCCGCCGGCCTTGACGGGACGGGCCGCCGAGGGCGACTGCGCGCCGGGACCGCGCTCATCGCCCGCGGCGAGTTCTCGGTCGTCATCATCGGCCTCGCCGCTCCCGCACAGGGCAGCCTCGGGGCCCTGGTCACCGCCTACGTCATGATCCTCGCTGTGTGCGGGCCCCTGGCCACCCGTTTCGCGCCCACGCGCGCGGCACCGCCGCCGAAGGCGGAACCGGACGGCGGGTCAGGTGCGCTCAGCGGGACCCGTCCGTTCCCGGCACCGCCACCGGGCAGTGCGCACGGCGTGCCGGGCCTGGCCGACCGGCCTGGCTGACCGACCCGGGCAGCCGCCCCGGGAAGCGTTCCGCCGCCCGGGCGTCGGCCGCCGTCAGTGGTGCGGAGCGGCCGGCCGCGACCAGTGCCTCCCGCATCCGGTCGTGGACGGTCTCCGGTTCCACGGCTGCCGCCGGGTCTCTCCCCGGACGGCCGGCGAGCACCTCGGCCGGCGGGCGCTCCGTTTCCCGGCCGTGGCGCCCGGCGGCTCCGCGCCGGCCGCCGACGCGTTCCTGCGGCGTACGCGGGCAGCGACGGGCGCCACGCGGTACGTACAGGTCCGCGACGGACGGTGCGGGCGCCTAGCACGGAGCGCGGTGGCGGGACCATCGGCTCCGGCCGTGGCGGTCCCTCTCCGGCGCCGCCGGGACCCCTGGCCCCTCGTCCGTGGGTCCCGTCCGGTCCAGGGTGGAAGAACGCAGTACGGCGGTATCAGAAGAAGGACGGGTCGGCCCAATGTACGCCAATGACGGTTTCCGCGAACTGAAGCGGCACGAATGCCTGCGGCTGCTGGCCGGGGTGCCCGTCGGCCGCATCGTCTACACACGCCGGGCCCTGCCTGCCGTGCTGCCGGTCAACTTCGGTCTCGACGGCGACGGTGCGGTCCTGCTGCGGACCTCCGCGGTGTCGGACCTGGTCCGCGCGGTCGACGGTGCGGTGGTCGCCTTCGAGGCCGACGAGATCGACGCGGCCCGGCACTCCGGCTGGAGCGTCGTCGTCACGGGCCCGGCCTCGGTGGTGACCGACCCCGCCGAGCACCGACGCCTGACCCGCAGCTGCCCCCTCTCCTGGGCGCCGACGCCCCAGGAGGTCCTCGTCCGCATCCGACCCGAACTGGTCACCGGACGTGAGCTGATCGGCGGACGCACCCTGTACGGGGTGGACCTCACCACCTGAACGTCTCCGACCGTGCCCCCCGCCCTGTTCGTCGTGCGGCCGGGCCGGGAAGCGTACGGGCCGACGGGCGTACGGCGTACGGACGGGTCCGGTCGGCCACTGCCCTGCGGCGTCCGCCGGCGATGAACAGCCGCGGGGCCGCCGAGGGACGATGTCCGGCCGCCCCGCGGCCGCGTTCCGTGCGCCGTCCGCGCCGTGACCGACCGGGACGGCGCGGAGCCGTTTCCGGAGTCGGCCGCCGTACGGGTCCACGTGCGCGCCCTCCCGGTCGGACGGCGCAGACCGGGGCGGTCGGGGGGCGTGCCCTACGGGCGTCGGCCGAGCGGAGCGGGGGCGCCCCGCTGGCGTGGGCACCCGGCGCTCGGCGGTGCCACCGGCCCGCTGCCCGGCCCGGGCGGGAAGCGACACCGACGAGACCGCGGCCGCCCGTGCCTCCGGCAGGCGGTGCGGCATGCGGGTCGGCTGCGTGTCCGGCACCGCTCGACGCGACGGCACGCCTCGCCCAGGCCCCCCTCGCCGGTGGCCGCCGCGAGCCCGGCCAGGAGCGTCGGGCCCGCAACAGACCGGGCGGAGGAAGCCGTACCGCGGTGCGGTGTCGGCCCGCCCGCGCGCGGACGGAGCACCCCGGGTTCGAGACCGGCAGCCGCACGGTCCACAGCGGACCGGTTCACGTCGCGCCCTGTCGCTTGCCCGGCGGACAGGAGAGGGTGAGGACGTACGGATCCGCATGCACCTCCGACCGCATCCCGATCCGGAAGGGATCCCATGACGTCCGTCGACACGCAGCAGGCGCCCGCCTCGCTCACCGAGGACGAGCTGAGGACGCTGGACGCCCACTGGCGCGCGGCCAACTACCTGTCCGTCGGCCAGATCTACCTCATGGCCAACCCGCTGCTGACCGAGCCGCTGCGACCGGAGCACGTGAAACCGCGGCTGCTCGGCCACTGGGGCACCTCACCCGGGCTGAACCTCGTGTACACCCACCTCAACCGGGTCATCAGGACCCGTGACCTGGACGCCCTGTGCATCTGGGGCCCCGGGCACGGCGGTCCCGCGGTGGTCGCGGGCTCCTGGCTGGAGGGCTCCTACACGCAGACCTACCCCGACATCACCCGGGACGCGGCCGGCATGGCGCGGCTGTTCAAGCAGTTCTCCTTCCCCGGCGGGGTGCCGAGTCACGTGGCACCCGAGACGCCGGGCTCGATCCACGAGGGCGGCGAGCTGGGGTACGCGCTCTCCCACGCCTACGGCGCCGCCTTCGACAACCCCGGCCTGCTGGTCGCCTGTGTGATCGGCGACGGCGAGGCGGAGACCGGGCCGCTGGCCGCCTCCTGGCACTCCGACAAGTTCCTCGACCCCGTCCACGACGGCGCCGTGCTGCCGATCCTCCACCTCAACGGCTACAAGATCGCCAATCCGGCCGTGCTCGCCCGGCTGCCGGAGCCCGAACTCGACGAGCTCCTCAAGGGCTACGGCCACGACCCGATCCACGTCACCGGCGACGACCCGGCGGCCGTCCACCGGGCGATGGCGCAGGCCATGGACACGGCGGTGGACCGTATCACCGCCCTCCAGCGCGCCGCCCGCGAGGACGGCGCGACCGAGCGCCCCCGCTGGCCGGTGATCGTGCTGCGCACCCCGAAGGGCTGGACCGGCCCCGGACACGTCGACGGCCTGCCCGTGGAGGGCACCTGGCGCTCCCACCAGGTGCCGCTGTCCGCCGTGCGCGACACCCCGGAGCATCTGCGGCAGTTGGAGGCATGGCTGCGCTCCTACCGGCCCGAGGAGCTGTTCGACGAGCACGGCCGCCCCCGCCCCGACGTCCTGGCATGCGTGCCGGACGGCCCCCGCAGGCTGGGCGCCACCCCGCACGCCAACGGAGGCCTGCTGCTCCGGGAGCTGCCCCTGCCCTCGCTGGAACGGTACGCCGTCCCCGTCGACAAGCCGGGGGCGACCCTGCACGAACCGACCCGCGTACTGGGCGACATGCTTCAGGACGTCATGCGGGCCACCGCCGGCCGGCGCGACTTCCGCCTGGTGGGTCCCGACGAGACCGCCTCCAACCGGCTGCAGGCCGTCTACGCGGCCAGCGGCAAGGCGTGGCAGGCCGGCACGCTCGACGTGGACGAGCACCTCGACCGGCACGGCCGGGTGATGGAGATCCTGTCCGAGCACACCTGCCAGGGCTGGCTGGAGGGGTACCTGCTGACCGGCCGGCACGGGCTGTTCTCCTGCTACGAGGCGTTCGTGCACATCGTCGACTCGATGGTCAACCAGCACATCAAGTGGCTGCGCACGACCCGCCGCCTGCCCTGGCGCGCGCCCATCGCCTCCCTCAACTACCTGCTGACCTCGCACGTGTGGCGGCAGGACCACAACGGCTTCTCCCACCAGGATCCCGGCTTCGTCGACCACATCCTCAACAAGAGCCCGGAAGCGGTGCGCGTCTACCTGCCGCCCGACGCCAACACCTTGCTGTCGGTCGCCGACCACGCGCTGCGCAGCCGCGACTACGTCAACGTGATCGTCGCCGGCAAGCAGCCCTGCTTCGACTGGCTGACGATGGAACAGGCGAAGGTCCACTGTGCGCGCGGCGCCGGCATCTGGGAGTGGGCCGGCACCGAGAACGGTGGCGCACCGGACGCGGTCCTGGCCTGCGCCGGGGACGTGCCCACCCAGGAGGTGCTGGCCGCCGCCCAGTTGCTGCGCGGGCAGCTGCCGGAGCTGTCCGTGCGGGTGGTGAACGTCGTCGACATCGCCCGGCTGCTGCCCGGGGAGGAACATCCGCACGGCATGAGCGACTTCGAGTACGACGGCCTGTTCACCACCGACAAGCCGGTGATCTTCGCGTACCACGGCTACCCGTGGCTGATCCACCGCCTCGCCTACCGCCGCACCGGCCACCCGCACCTGCACGTGCGCGGCTACAAGGAGATCGGCACCACGACCACCCCGTTCGACATGGTCGTCCGCAACGACATGGACCGCTACCGCCTGGTGATGGACGTCATCGACCGCGTGCCGGGCCTGGCGGTGCGCGCCGCGGCCGTACGCCAGCGGATGGAGGACGCCCGGCTGCGCCACCACGAGTGGATCCGCGTCCACGGCACCGACCTCCCGGAGGTCGCCGACTGGTCCTGGGACGGCTGACCGAGCCCGACAGGGTCCGGACAGGGGCGTCGACCTGCTGTCCGGACCCTGTGCCCTCCGACGGGCGTCGACGACGCGGGACGTGCATCGGTCTGCCGGACGGACGAAGGCCGTACGGGCCGGCCGTGTCGCCCGCATGGGAAGCCGGGCCGTCGTCCGCCGGGCGTGCGCCCGCCGGGCGACATGGAAGGACGGGCCGCCGAACGCCGGGCAGACACACCGGACGCTGAGAACACGCCGCCGTACCGTCGGGGGAGCAGCTCGTCGATGCCCGTCGCCGAAGCCTCGGCACGTGGTGCACCTCTGGTGGGGCCGGAGCCGCGAGTCCTCCGGTACGGGCGGGCGCAGGAGATCCGGCGCCCCGCGCGGCCGGCTCTTGTGTCGCCCGTGGGCGGGCCGTGGTGCCTGCACAGCCGGCCGGGCAGGGGCTACGGAGCCCCTGCCCGGCCGGCTTCGGTGTCCGTCGGCCGGCTGTGCTCAGCCGTAGTAGGCCGCGCGCATGATTCCCTGCATGTCGTCCAGCATCGGCATACGGGGGTTGGCGGGCGCGCACTGGTCCTCGTAGGCGTTGAGGGCCTGCTGGGGCAGGGCGTCCAGGAAGGTCCGCTCGTCGATCCCGAGCGCGCCGAACGCCGGCTCGATGCCCACGGCGTCGCGCAGCTGCTCGACGGCCCAGGCGAGGGAATCCACGCCCTCGGCCGGGGTGGCGGCGGGCAGGCCCAGGGTGCGGGCGATGTCCTGGAAGCGTTCGGGGGCGCGGTAGTTCTCGTACTTGGGCCAGCCGGTGAGCTTGCCGGGGACGGTGCCGTTGTAGCGGATGACGTGGGGGAGCAGGACGGCGTTGGTGCGGCCGTGGGCGATGTGGAAGGTGGCGCCGAGGGTGTGGGACATGGCGTGGACGATGCCGAGGAAGGCGTTGCCGAAGGCCATGCCCGCGATGGTGCCGGCGTTGTGCATCTTCTCCCGTGCCTCGGGCGAGCCGTCGCGGTCGTTCACGGCCGCCTCCAGGTGGTCGAAGACCAGGCGGATCGCGTGCAGCGCGAGGCCGTCGGTGAAGTCGTTGGCGTAGACGGAGACGTACGCCTCGATGGCGTGGGTGAGGGCGTCGAAGCCGCTGTCGGCGGCCAGCGCCGGGGGCAGCGCGGTGGTCAGCAGCGGGTCGACGATGGCCACGCTGGGGGTGAGCGCGTAGTCGGCCAGCGGGTACTTCTTGCCGGTGGCGGGGTCGGAGATGACCGCGAACGGGGTGACCTCGGCGCCGGTGCCGGACGTGGTGGGGATGCAGACCAGGCGGGCCAGCCTGCCCAGCGTCGGGAAGCGGAAGGCGCGCTTGCGGATGTCGGAGAACTTCTGCCGCATGTCCGCGAAGTCGATGTCGTGTCCGGCGGCCTGCTGCTCGTACAGCAGCCACATCACCTTGGCCGCGTCCATCGGGGAGCCGCCGCCGAGCGCGATGATCGTGTCCGGGCGGAAGTCGCCCATGAGGCGGGCGCCGTGCCGCACGGAGTCGATGCTCGGTTCGGGTTCGACGTCGTCGATGATCTGGACGGTGACCGGTTCCGGCCGGCGCTGCAGGACCCGGGTGACGCGGTCGACGTAGCCCAGGCGGGTCATGGTGGCGTCGGTGACGACGGTGACGCGATGGACGTCGGGCATGGAGGTCAGGTAGCGGATGGCCTGCGGCTCGAAGTAGATCTTCGGCGGGACCTTGAACCACTGCAGGTTGTTGTGGCGGGTGGAGACCCGCTTGACGTTCAGCAGCTGGGCGGCGGAGACGTTGTTCGACACCGACGTGCTGCCCCAGGAGCCGCAGCCGAGCGTCAGCGAGGGCAGCAGGCTGTTGTAGATGCCGCCGATGGCGCCCTGCGAGGAGGGGGCGTTGACGATGACCCGTACGGTCTTCATGTGCCTGCCGTAGGCTTCCGCGAGCTCCGGGTCCTCGGTGTGGACGACGGCGCTGTGGCCCTGGCCGTGGAAGGCGACCATGTCGGCGGCCAGGCCGAAGCCCTGCTGCTCGTCCCCGGCGCGCAGGACGGCCAGGACCGGGCAGAGCTTCTCGCGGGTGAGCGGCTCGTCCGGGCCGACCCGTTCGGCCTCGACCAGGATCAACGAGGTGCCCTCCGGTACGGAGAACCCGGCCTGCTCGGCGATCCACGCCGGACTCCGCCCGACGGCCGCCGCGTTGACCTTGGGCTCGCAGCCGCCGTGCGCCCCGCCGGTGGCGGGGAAGAGGAACGCCTCCAGCTTCGCCTTCTCCTCGGGGGTGGCCAGGTGGGCGTGGAGGGTGCGGAACTCGGCCAGGGCCGCGTCGTAGATCGCGTCGTCCAGGATGACGGCCTGCTCGGAGGCGCAGATCATGCCGTGGTCGAAGGACTTCGACAGCACCAGGTCGTTGACGGCCCGGCGCAGCTTGGCGGTGCGGTGCACGTAGGCGGGGACGTTGCCGGCGCCGACGCCCAGGGCGGGCTTGCCGGCCGAGTAGGCGGCCTTGACCATGGCGTTGCCGCCGGTGGCGAGGATGAGCGAGACGCCCGGGTGCCGCATGAGGGTGCCGGTCGCCTCCACCGAGGGGGTCTCGATCCACTGGACGCAGTGCTCGGGCGCGCCGGCGGCGACGGCGGCGTCGCGCACGATGCGGGCCGCCTCGGCGCTGCACCGCTGGGCGGAGGGATGGAAGGCGAACACGACCGGGTTGCGGGTCTTCAGCGCCATCAGCGCCTTGAAGACCGTGGTCGAGGTCGGGTTGGTGACGGGGGTGATCGCGCACACCACGCCGACCGGCTCCGCGATCTCGATCATGTCCTCGATGTCGTCCCGGGCGATGACCCCGACGGTCTTCATGGGACCCATGCTGTGCGTGACGTGCTCGCAGGCGAACATGTTCTTGGCCGCCTTGTCCTCGAACAGGCCGCGCCCGGTCTCCTCCACCGCCAGCCGGGCCAGCGCGGTGTGCTGGTCGAGGGCGGCGACCGAGGCCTTCTTGACGATGTGGTCGACCTGTTGCTGGGTGAGCGTCTCGTAGTCGGCGAGCGCCTTCAGGGCGGCCGTCACCAGCCGGTCCACGGCCACTGCGGTGTCGGAGGGGGCCTCGGTCTCGACCGTGGCCCCGGTCCGCGCGTCCTGTCGGGTCATGGTGGTGTGCCTCCGTTGTCAGGGGCCGCCGTGGACGTACGGCGGTGCCGGGACGGGAGCCGCACCGCGGTGGTGCGCCGCTCCCCGGCTCCACTGTCCCGGGGAACCCGGTGCCGCCGCGGGCGCCGTAGGTCCCCTTCCACGTCCGTCCGGCCCGGACCGGCAGGGACGGTCGGCCCCGGCCGGTGCGCAGTCGTCGATGCGGAACGTCAGACCGTTCACCACGCCGACGACGCCCTCCAGCCGCCACACCGCGTGCACGGCCTCCGGAACCTGACTGCGCAGCTCCACGCGGCCGTCGAGGGTCACCACCCCGTCGCGGACGGAGACGCGGACGGAGTCGGGCGGCAGTGCCAGGCCGCCGACGACAACCTCCGCGGTCACCTGGCGGCGGATGTCGTCGTCCGTGCGGAGGAAGACCCGGAGCAGGTCGCGGCGGGTGGCGATGCCGATGAGGCGGTCCTCCTCGTCGACCACGGGCAGCCGTTCCACGCCGCGGCGTTCCATCAGCCGGGCGGCGTCCGGGACGCTCTGCTCCGGGTGCACGGTGATCGCCGGTGCCGACATCAGGTCCTGTGCGGTGACGGTGCCGGCCGGGCTCCGGCCCGCCCGGTCCGCCTGGGCGCGCACCAGGTCGGTCCCGGAGACCACACCGAGCACCTTGTCGTCGTCGTCCACCACCGGCAGCCCGCTGATCCGGTGGTGGTCGAGCAGCCGGACGACCTCCTTGAACGGCGTCGTCCGGCGGGCCTGGACGACCTCCCTGGTCATCACTTCACCCACGGTGTACGACGTCACGGCGGTCCCTCCTTCGCGAGCACGGCGGGGAGCGGGCATCGGACCGGCCCGCTCCCCACCGGGCCGAGTCGGGCGCTGGGCGCCCCTACTGCCGCGGGCCGCCGCGCCACGGGGGTGGCGCGGCCGTCCTGCGGGCCGTGTCCCGGCGGTGCGCGGCGCGTTCCGTGCGGCTGCGCAGCCGGTCCTGCAGCCGGCCGGCGAGCTCCCGGGCGCTCGCCTCGCGGGCGTGCGCGGCGACGTGGTCGCCGCCCACCCGGATCCCGGCGGTGGCCGACCAGGGCGGCTCGACGTGGTGGGCCGACGTCCTGGTGACGCGCACCTCGCCACTGACGGGCGGGAGTCCGGGACGGCCGAGCGCGGCGCCCGGCTTCGTCCGCAGGTACGCGAGCGATTCCTCGTCCACGTCGCCCTCGGCCCGCACGCGCACGGCGGTGGTGAGGTCATGGGTGGCGATGTCCCCGGCAGTCATGTGGTCCGCTCCTTGTGGTCGTTCCGGCAGCCCCGGGAACGCCGCGCACCGCGTCCCGCTTCCGGGCCGGCCCGCCCCGGACGGGAGGATGGGGGTCCCCGTTCACCTGGTGTCGCTCACCTCGGTCCCCTCCAGGGCGGCCCGCCCGGCCTCCAGCCGCGCCACCGGGACCCGGAACGGCGAGCAGGAGACGTAGTCCAGGCCGGCGGTGTGGAAGAAGCGCACCGAGGCGGGGTCGCCGCCGTGTTCGCCGCACACGCCGATCGTCAGGTCCGGCCGGGTGGCGCGGCCCTCGGCGACGGCGATCCGGACCAGGCGGCCCACGCCGTCCAGGTCGAGCGTCTCGAACGGGGAGACGGGGAAGACGCCCCGGTCGAGGTAGGCGGAGAAGAACTCCGCCTCCACGTCGTCGCGGGAGAAGCCCCACGTGGTCTGGGTGAGGTCGTTGGTGCCGAAGGAGAAGAACTCCGCCTCCTCGGCGATCCGGCCCGCCGTCAGCGCCGCCCGCGGCAGCTCGATCATGGTGCCCACGGGGCAGGTGACGGGGACGCCGGCCGCCGCGGAGACCTCGGCCAGCACCCGTTCCGCCTCCTCGCGCACGATGCGCAGTTCGCGGACGTCCCCGACGAGCGGCACCATGATCTCCGCCCGGGGCGTGCCGCCGGCCCGCGTCCGCTCCACGACGGCCTCGCCGATCGCCCGGACCTGCATGGCGACCAGACCGGGCACCAGCAGGCCGAGGCGCACGCCCCGCAGCCCGAGCATCGGGTTCTCCTCGTGCATCCGGTCCACCGCGGCCAGCAGTTCGGCGTCGTGCGGGTCCGGCAGGTCGCCGTGGGCCTCGGCGGCGGCGATGCGCACCGCGAGGTCGGTGCGGTCGGGCAGGAACTCGTGCAGCGGCGGGTCGAGGAGCCGGATGGTGACGGGCAGGCCGTCCATCGCCTCCAGGATGCCCGTGAAGTCCCGCCGCTGGAGCGGCAGCAGGGCTGCCAGGGCCCGGTCGCGCTCGGTGTCCGAGCGGGCCAGGATCATGTCCTCGACCAGCTTGCGGCGCTCGCCGAGGAACATGTGCTCGGTGCGGCACAGGCCGATGCCCTGCGCGCCGAACCGGCGGGCGCGGGCGGCGTCCTGGGGCGTGTCGGCGTTGGCCCGCACCTGAAGCCGCCGCACGGTGTCGGCCCGGGCCAGCGCACCGGCCACCGCCTCGACCACGCCGGCCGCTTCCCCATCGGTGTCACCGGTCTCCAGGAAGCGCATCACCGCCGAGTCCACCAGCGGCACGGAGCCCGGATACACGGCTCCCGCGCTGCCGTCCACGGACAGGGCCGTGCCTTCCCCGACGACGGTGCCGTCCGGAGCGGTGAAGCGCCGCGCCCGGACGTCCACGGAGAGCTCCTCGGCGCCGCACACGCACACCTTTCCCATGCCGCGGGCGACCACGGCGGCGTGGCTGGTCTTGCCGCCGCGGCTGGTGACCACCGCCTGGGCGGCGATCATGCCGGGCAGGTCGTCGGGAGTGGTCTCCTGGCGGACGAGGACGACCCGCTCGCCGGCCGCGGCGCGCCGTACGGCCTCGGCGGAGTCGAACACCGCCGCGCCGGCCGCGGCACCGGGGGAGGCCGCGACGCCGTGCGCGAGCGCGGCGCCGGTCATCGAGGCGTCGAAGCGCGGGAACATCAGCCGGGCCAGCTCCTCGCCGCTCACCCGGGCCAGGCTCTCCTCCGGGGTGATGAGCCCCTCGTCGGCCAGTTGCGCGGCGATGGCGAAGGCGGCCTCGGCGGTGCGCTTGCCGATCCGGGTCTGCAGGATCCACAGCGTGCCGCGTTCGATGGTGAACTCGATGTCGCACAGGTCCCGGAAGTGCCGCTCCAGGGTCCTCAGGTGCTCCCGCAGCCGGGCGCAGGAGCCGGGGTCCAGGCGTTCCAGCTCGGTCAGGGGCACGGTGTTGCGGACGCCGGCGACGACGTCCTCGCCCTGCGCCTCGGGCAGGTAGTCGCCGTACGGGCCGGGGCGTCCGGTGGCCGGGTCGCGGGTGAAGGCGACGCCGCTGCCGGAGTCGGGGCCGAGGTTGCCGAAGACCATGCGCTGCACGGTGACGGCGGTGCCCAGGCCGTCGGGGATGTGCTCGCGCCGTCGGTACAGGCGCGCCCGGTCCCCGTTCCAGGACGTGAAGACGGCCAGGACCGCCCGGCGCAGCTGCTCGGCGGGGCACTGCGGGAACCAGTCGCCGGTCTCGTCGTGGATCAGATCCTTGTAGATCTCCACCAGCCGGGCGAGGTCACCGGCGCCCAGGTGCACGTCGTCCGGGACGCCGCGCACGTCCTTCAGCCGCGCGGACTCCTCCTCGAACAGGGCGCGATCGACGCCCATGACCGTGCTGCCGAACATCTGGAGCAGACGCCGGTAGGAGTCCCAGGCGAAGCGCTCGCTGCCGGACACCTTGGCCAGGCCCAGGACGGAGTCGTCGTTCAGGCCGATGTCGAGGATCGTCTCCATCATGCCGGGCATGGAGAACCGGGCGCCGGAGCGCACGGACACCAGCAGCGGGTCGTCGGGCTGCCCCAGCCGCCGGCCGGCGGTGGTCTCCAGGGCCGCCAGGTGGTCGGAGACCTCCCGCGCCAGGCCCGCGGGCTCGCCACCGGTGGTGAGGAAGGCCCGGCAGGCCTCGGTGGTGAGGACGAATCCCGGCGGGACCGGCAGCCCCAGCCGGGTCATCTCGGCCAGGTTCGCTCCCTTGCCACCGAGCAGACCGGCCATGTCACGGCCGCCCTGTGTGAAGTCGTACACGTAACGGACCATGACACCGCGCTCCTCAGCCGTGGGGTGGTGGTACCAGCGTCGGACGCTGGAGCCGCTGCCCGCGAGGTGCCGGCAGTCCCGCTCGGGGGGCCGGTCGGCCTGGGTGCCCGCCGCCGGGCCGCCGCAGGGCCGAAGGGGACCCGCAGCCGGGCTGTACGGCCCCTGGGCCCCCGTCTCCGCCGGGAAGAGGCTCGGGGACATCGCGAGGAAACACGGACCCGGAGGGACGACTCATGCTTCATGACATCGCCGTGGGGGTCGACGGCTCACCCGCGAGCCTCGCCGCCGCGCACTGGGCGGCCCAGGAGGCCCGGCGGCGGGGAACCGGACTGACCGTGGTGCACGCCTGGCACCCTCACGCCCATCCCGCGTCGTCCGTTCCCTTCGGCCGCGCCGAGCACGACTGGGCCGCGCAGATCCTCCAGGAGGCCGTACGCGGCGTCCGCACGGCCCGTCCCGGTCTGCGGATCACCGAGCGCCTCGTGTGCGACGCGACGGTCGACGCCCTGGTCGCCACCGCCGCCGACGCCGGCATGCTGGTCCTCGGAGCCCCGGGCCTGGGGTTCGTGGGCGGCTTCGTCACGGGATCCGTGTCCCAGCGCGTCGTCGCCCGGTCGGTCCGCCCCGTGGTGCTGGCGCGGGCGGGGCGGCGCGCCGCCGACGAGCACACGCCGTCCGCGGCCGGCATCGCCCCGGAGGAGATCCCCGGGACGCCCTGCCGCGAGGTGGTTCTGGGGCTGCACACCGGCCACCCCTGCGACGAACTGATCGGGTTCGCCTTCGACGCCGCCCGGTGGCGCGGCACCGGCCTGCGGGTGGTCCATGCTTTCCGGGCGCCGTCCGGGTCCGCCCCCGACCCGTCGGTGACCGTCCCACCGGTCGTCCCCACCGCGGGCCCGGCCCTGTACCCGCGGGCACGGGCGCAGGCGCGGGCGCACGCGGAGGACATGGTGGGCGCGGTGCTGCGCCCCTGGCGGGAGAGGTACCCGACCGTGCCCGTGACCGGGACGGTCACCGAGGGCCGTGCCTCCGTCGCACTCGTGCACGCGGCGCGGGGCGCCGGGCTCCTCGTGGTGGGCCGCCGCACGGACGGCCAGCGGATCGGTGCCCGCACGGGTCCGGTCGCACACGCCGTCCTGCACCACGCCGACTGCCCCGTCGCCGTGGTCCCGCACGACTGAGCCCGCCTGCCCGGACCTGGGTGCCTGCGGGCGGCCGGGAACCCGGCCCGTGTCCTGTCCGGCACTCCTCGCCGCCGGCCAGGACGCGACGGCCTACGCCGCCCTCCACCGCCGGCGGGCGCACCGTCGTCCGTCCGGCCTCGCCTCCGGCCGCGGCTCCCGGCACGGTGCGCCGTACGCGGGCGGGGGCTGAAGGTCCCGGCGGACCGGGGCCGGACGGAACCCGGCCGTGTCCTGTCCGGCACTCCTCGCCACCGGCCAGGACGGCCAGCATCGACGGTGAGGAGACCGCTCGACGAGAGGACCTGTGATGACCGCGACGGTGACAGCCGGCCCCCGGACCGCCGACGCCTGGCGGCAGTTCGCCGGGAACGGGTGGCGTGAGCGCATCGACGTGCGCGACTTCATCCAGGCCAACTACACGCCGTACGAAGGCGACGCGGCCTTTCTGGCCGGCCCCACCGACCGCACGCGCGTGGTCTGGGAGAAGGTCAGCGCGCTGTTCCCGGAGGAGCGGCGCCGGGGCGTCCTCGACGTCGACGCCGCCACCCCCTCCACCATCACCTCGCACGCCCCCGGCTACATCGACCGGGACCGTGAGCTGGTCGTCGGCCTGCAGACCGACGCCCCGCTGAAGCGCGCGATCATGCCGAACGGCGGCCTCAGGATGGTCGAGAACGGGCTCGCGGCCTACGGATACCGGCCCGACCCGTTCGTGAGCAAGGTCTTCGGCACGTACCGCAAGACCCACAACGACGGCGTCTTCGACGCCTACACCCCGCAGATGCGGGCCGCCCGCAAGGCGGGGATCATCACCGGGCTGCCGGACGCCTACGGCCGCGGCCGGATCATCGGCGACTACCGGCGCGTCGCCCTGTACGGCACGGACCGGCTGATCGAGGCCAAGCGCGCCGAACGGGCCCTGCTGGACGCGCGCCCCTCCGGCCCCGACGTCATCCGCGACCGCGAGGAGCTGGCCGAGCAGATCCGGGCGCTGGGCGAGCTGGCGCGGATGGCCGCCTCCTACGGCTGCGACGTCTCCCGCCCCGCCGTGACCGCGCACGAGGCGGTGCAGTGGCTCTACCTTGGCTTCCTCGCCGCGGTGAAGGAGCAGAACGGCGCGGCGATGTCGCTGGGCCGCACCTCCACCTTCCTGGACGTCTACCTCCGGCGCGACCTGGACGAGGGGCTCCTCGACGAGACGCGCGCCCAGGAGCTGATCGACGACTTCGTCATCAAGCTGCGGATCGTGCGGTTCCTGCGCACGCCCGAGTACGACGCGCTGTTCTCCGGCGACCCGACCTGGGTGACGGAGTCCATCGGCGGCATCGGCGCGGACGGACGCCCGCTGGTCACCCGCACCTCCTTCCGCTTCCTGCAGACCCTGTACAACCTGGGCCCGGCCCCCGAGCCCAACCTGACCGTGCTGTGGTCGCCCCGGCTGCCCGCCGGCTTCAAGGAGTTCTGCGCGCAGGTCTCGATCGACACCAGCGCCGTCCAGTACGAGTCCGACGAGCTGATGCGCCCCCGCACCGGCGACGACACCGCGATCGCCTGCTGTGTCTCCGCGATGGCGGTGGGGAAGCAGATGCAGTTCTTCGGCGCGCGCGTCAACCTCGCCAAGGCGCTGCTGTACGCGGTCAACGGCGGCCGGGACGAGATGACCGGCGACCAGGTCGCCCCGGAGACACCGCCGCTGACCGGGGAGTACCTGGCCTACGACGAGCTGTCGGCGGCGTACGACCGCATGCTGGACTGGCTGGCGGAGACGTACGTCGACGCGCTCAACGTGATCCACTACATGCACGACAAGTACGCCTACGAGCGGATCGAGATGGCGCTGCACGACCATCCCGTGCACCGCTTCATGGCCTGCGGCATCGCCGGCCTGTCCGTCGCCGCCGACAGCCTGTCCGCCGTGAAGTACGCGCGGGTGAAGGTGGTGCGCGACGACACCGGACTGGCCGTGGACTACGAGGTCGAGGGCGAGTTCCCGGCGTACGGCAACAACGACGACCGCGCCGACGCCCTCGCCGCCGGCCTGGTGGAGTCGTTCATGGCCAAGGTCCGACGGCACCCCGCCTACCGGGACGCCGAGCACACCCAGTCGGTGCTGACCATCACCTCCAACGTCGTCTACGGCAGGCACACCGGCAACACCCCGGACGGCCGCCGCGCCGGACAGCCCTTCGCACCCGGCGCCAACCCGATGAACGGCCGGGACCGGCACGGGGTCGCCGCCTCCGCCCTCTCCGTGGCGAAACTGCCGTACGAGCAGGCCCGCGACGGCATCTCACTGACCACCACGATCACCCCGGAGGGGCTGGGCCACGTCCCCGGGGAGCGCGCGGGCCACCTGGTCGGCATCCTCGACGCCTACATGTCCGCGGGCGGGTTCCACATGAACGTGAACGTGCTGGACCGCGCCGTGCTGGAGGACGCCATGGAGCACCCGGAGAAGTACCCCGAGCTGACGATCCGGGTGTCCGGGTACGCGGTCAACTTCGTCCGCCTGACCCGTGAGCAGCAGCTCGACGTGATCAGCCGCACCTTCCACGGATCGCTGTGAACGGCATCGCGGACGGTACCGCGAACGGCACCGCGAGCGACGCGGTCACCGGCCGGATCCACTCCTGGGACCTGTCCACCGGCGTGGACGGTCCCGGGACCCGGTTCGTGCTCTTCGTCAGCGGCTGCCCGCTGCGCTGCCTGTACTGCGCCAACCCCGACACCTGGCACATGCGCGACGGCCGGGCGGTCACCGTCGACGAGGTGATGGCGGAGATCGACAAGTACCGTGCGTTCCTCACCACGGCCGGGGGCGGGATCACCGTCACCGGCGGCGAGCCCCTGCTCCAGCCGGCCTTCACCGGCGCCCTCCTGCACCGCTGCAAGGAGGCCGGACTGCACACCGCGCTGGACACCTCGGGCTTCCTCGGCGCCCGTGCCACGGACGGACTCCTCGCCGACACCGACCTGGTGCTGCTGGACATCAAGGCCTTCGACGTCACCACCTACCGGAAACTGACCGGCGGCGAACTCGCCCCGACCCTGAACCTCGCCACCCGTCTCGACCGGCTGGGCAAGCGCATGTGGATCCGGTACGTCCTGGTGCCCGGCTGGACCGACGACCCGGAGGCGGTCGACGGGCTCGCCGGCTTCCTCGGGGGCCTCGGCAGTGTCGACCGGGTCGACGTCCTGCCGTTCCACAAGCTCGGCGCGGCCAAGTACGACGCCTTGGGCCTTCCCTTTCCCCTGCGGGAGACGCCGGTTCCCGACGCGGACCTGGTGGGCCGGGTCCGCGGCCGGTTCCGCGACCATGGTCTGGCGGCCCACTGACCTACTGACCCGGGGCGGCGCCTCCGGACCCGGTCCCGTACGCCCCGCCTTCGGCGGTCCCGGCCAGAAAGCAGCTGTCCAGCCCGGTCGCCCGCGCCGTACACAGTGGGGCACTGCCCGCCGTCCTCGTACGACGACCGCACCAGGCTCGGCGGGCAGCCGCACGAGACCTGAGCGACCCGACCGGGCCGGACGTCACCGGCGACGTCGTCTCCTCGTCCGCCTCCCTCGTCCGCGGCCAGGCGGAGAACCGGCTGTGCACCGTCAGGGCCGCCCCGTCGCCACCCTGGAGGACCGGCATCATGCGCATAGTCATCGCCCTCGGCGGCAACGCCCTGCTGCACCGGGGCGAACGCCCCGACGCCGATGTGCAGAAGGCGAACATCGACCGCGTCACCACCGCGATCGCCGCCCTCGCGCGGGAACACGAGATCGTGATCACCCACGGCAACGGCCCCCAGATCGGGCTGCTCGCCGTGGAGAGCGCGGCCGATCCCGCCCTCAGCGCGCCCTACCCGCTGGACCTGCTCGGCGCGCAGACCCAGGGCATGATCGGCTCGCTGCTGGTCCGCACGCTGCACGACGTCCTGCCCGGACGTCGCATCGCCGCACTCGTCACCCACACCGTCGTCCGCGCGGACGATCCCGCTTTCGAGCGGCCCACGAAGTTCGTCGGCCAGGTCCCCCCGCACACCGTGGCCCGGGCCCCGGCCCGCAGGCCGAGCCGGCGGATCATCCGGGACACCACCGGCCGGCGCGGGATCGTCGCCTCGCCCGCTCCGGAGCGGATCGTCGAAGCCGGCACCATCCACGATCTGCTGGGCGCGGGCACACTCGTGATATGCGCCGGCGGAGGCGGCGTCCCGGTCACCGCCGACCCGCTCACCGGCGCGCTCAGCGGCGCGGACGCCGTGGTCGACAAGGACCTGACCGCCGCCCTCCTGGCCGAGGACCTCAAGGCCGACTTCCTGCTGATCCTCACCGACGTCCCCAACGTCTACACCGACTACGGCACCCCGCGGCAGCGGCCCGTCCTCGACGCCACCCCCGCCGAGCTGCGCCGCGGCGCTTTCGCGGAGGACTCGATGGGGCCCAAGGCCGAGGCCGCCGCCCGGTTCGTGGAACGGACCGGGGGGATCGCCGCGATCGGGGCTCTGGACGCCGCCTACGAGATCGTCCACGGCAGGTCGGGCACCCTGGTCCGCCCCGGCACGCCCGTGGTGTGAACCACCACGGGTGACGAGCCGGGAGGCTTCGCGAGGAGCGGTCCAGGGCGGACGGCAAGCAGGACGCCCCCTCGGAATCCCCGGAAGAAGGCGCGGCAGCGCGGAAGGGACCCGGTAGGCCCCGCCCGGCCCGGCCGCGCGGCGACGGGAGATCCCGCCGCCGGCCGGGAAGGGGGCGGCCGACCGGCGGATCGGCCGATGGCCGCGCCCGGCCGGGGAGACGGTGCGGAACCGTCTCCCCCGCCTGCCCGCAGCGTTCGGCGTGGAGCGCACTGCCGGACGCCGTCATCGCCCCGCACCCGGCGCGGTCACCGCCGCGGCGACCGGGTGCTCCGGTACCGGGGCGGCGAGCGTCGCACTGCTCGGGGGAATCCGCCTTCCCGCCCCGTGCCCGTGCCCGGGGCCGGGCCGGTGCGGCTGGGTGGATGCCCTCCCCGGCCTCCCCGGGACGGACGAGCGGGAGGGGGGCCGTCCGGGGCCCCGCGGGGCCCCGGACGGCCCCGGTCCCCGGCCGAGGCCGAAGGTCCCGCGCCGAAGGGACTGTTCGGCTCCGCGTCCGCGCCCATCGGCATCCGGCGTCGGACCGGCCCCGGCAGCCACAGTGAAGGTGTCAGAAACCAACCGGACCGACCGGACCGACTCCGAAGGATCACCGTCATGGCCGTGCACCAGCACTCCCACCGCAGCGCGGACTTCCACCTGCCGTCCTTCCGCAGGAACCGGACCGCCGCACCCGAGTCCGCAGCCGTGTCGGCACACACCGGCACGCACACCGCACGGGCCTACGTCTTCGCCTCGGCGCGCCTGCTGATGGGCTTCGTCTTCCTGTGGGCCTTCCTCGACAAGACCTTCGGCCTCGGCTACAGCACTCGGCCCGGCAAGGGCTGGATCGACGGCGGCTCGCCCACCGAGGGCTTCCTCGGTCACGTCGCCGTCGGACCGATGGAGTCCACCTTCCACGCGTGGGCCGGCGCCGCCTGGGCGGACTGGCTGTTCATGCTGGGCCTGCTCGGCGTCGGCCTGGCGCTGACCGCCGGGGTGGCCCTGCGTCTCGCGGCCGTCGCGGGCACCGTGATGATGGCGCTGATGTGGGTGGCCGAGTGGCCACCGGCGCGGCACCTGTCGGACGGCTCCCCGAGCATGTCGACGAACCCGTTCGCCGACTACCACCTCGTCTACGCCCTGCTGCTCGTCGCGCTCGCCGTCGCCTCCGCCGGCGACACCCTCGGCCTCGGACGGCTGTGGGCCCGGCTCCCGCTCGTCCGCGGCAACGGATGGCTCCGCTGAACGGCACCGGTGCGGTGGGCCCGCCGACGGACCCACCGCACCGGCCCGCCGACGGAGCCGGTCGGCCCCGGCCGGGGACCAGCGGCCCCTGCCCCGCGAACCCGCTGAACACGACACTGAGACCGCACCACCCCACACAGGAGGAGGGCGTCATGCCCCGCACCATCACCGTAGGAGTCGACGGCTCGCCCGAGAGCCGGGCCGCAGCCGAGTGGGCGGCCCGTGAGGCGCGGTTGCGCGACCTGCCGGTCAAGCTGGTCCACGTGCGGCAGCCGCTGCCGGAGCCGACGGTCCAGGTCCCCCTCCCCGACGACGAGACCCCCCAGCACTGGTATGAGCGCATCCCCCGGGAGGCCGCCGAGGGGCTGAGGCTGCGTCATCCCGGTGTCGAGGTGAGCACCGAGCAGCGCGCGGGCACGCCGGCCGACGCCCTGGTGGACGCCGCCCGCGACGCGGAACTGCTGGTCCTCGGCTCCCGCGCGCTGAGCGGGATCGGCGGCTTCCTGGTCGGGTCCGTCGGACAGGCCGTGGTCGCCCGCACCGAGGCGCCGGTGGTTCTCGTACGCGCCGGTGAACAGGCCGCCGACGAACACGTCATGGACCCCGCCGGCATCCCGTCCGCCGCCACCGCCTTCCGGCCCGTCGTCCTCGGCCTCGACACCGGCCACCCCGACGACACGGTGCTCGCCTTCGCCTTCGAGGAGGCACAGCGCCGCGGGACCGCCCTGCACGCCGTCCAGGTCTGGAACCTGCCGCCGTACAGCGTCTACGACCTGGTCGCGGGGGTCGACCTGCACGCCGAGGCCGCCCGCCGGTGGGCCGCCGAACTCACCGGCGTACTGCGCCCCTGGCGGCAGAAGTACCCGGACGTGGAGGTCGTCGAGACGTCCCGCACCGGCAGCCCCGCCGCCCGCCTCGTCGACGCCGCCCGCGACGCGTCCCTCGTCGTGGTCGGCCGGCGGATCCGCCGCAGCCCCTTCGGCGTCCACATCGGCTCGGTCACCCACGCGGTGCTGCACCACTCCACCGCCCCCGTCGCCGTCGTCGCGCACGACTGACCCGGCCGGCCACGGAAAGCCGGCCACGGAAAGAGGAACCGTCATGAAGGCAGCGGTCGTACGGGCGTTCGGCGAGCCCCTGGTCATCGAGGAGCGCCCCGACCCCGAGCCCGGCCCCGGCCAGGTCCGGATCCGGGTGGAGGCGTCCGGGCTGTGCCACACCGACATCCACGCCGCGCACGGCGACTGGCCCGTGAGGCCCACCCCGCCGTTCGTGCCCGGGCACGAGGGCGTCGGCCTGGTGGAGAAGCTCGGGGCGGGCGTCACCCACCTCACCGTGGGACAGCGGGTCGCCGTGCCCTGGCTCGGCCGGGCCTGCGGGCGGTGCGAGCACTGCCTGTCCGGCTGGGAGACGCTGTGCGAGCAGCAGGTCAACACCGGCTACGGCTGCGACGGCGGGTACGCGGAGAAGATGCTGGCCTGGGCCGACTTCGCCCAGCCCGTACCGGACGGCATCTCCGCCGTCGAGGCCGCCCCGCTGACCTGCGCGGGCGTCACCACGTACAAGGCACTCAAGGTCGCCGGCGTCCGGCCCGCGCAGCTCGTCGCGGTCTCCGGCGTGGGCGGCCTCGGCCATCTCGCGGTGCAGTACGCCAAGATCGCCGGGGCGCGGGTGGCCGCCGTCGACGTCACCGACGACAAGCTGGAGCTCGCCCGGGAACTCGGTGCCGACTTCGTCGTCGACGCCCGCACCCAGGACGTCGGCGCGGAGCTGAAGCGGCTCGGCGGCGCGCACGCCGCCCTCGCGCTCGCCGTGAGCCCGGCCGCCTTCGAAGCCGTCAACGCAGGGTTGCGGCGCGGCGGCAAGCTGGTCATGGTGGCCCTGCCGGCACACGGCACGATCCAGGTACCCGTCTTCGACACCGTGCTCAACGGC
This sequence comes from Streptomyces ruber, assembly GCF_014648075.1. Taxonomy (GTDB): domain Bacteria; phylum Actinomycetota; class Actinomycetes; order Streptomycetales; family Streptomycetaceae; genus Streptomyces; species Streptomyces ruber. The sequence goes on from NZ_BMQK01000003.1 coordinate 48,319, forward strand.
ACCTCGGTGATCGGCTCGATCGTCGGCACCCGGCAGGACCTCGCCGAGGTCTTCCAGCTGCACGCGGCGGGCCGGACGAGGGTCGTTCACGAGACCCGTCCGCTGGCCGCCGTCAACGAATCCATCGACGAGGTGCTGCGCGGCCAGGTCAAGGCCCGCATCGTGTTCGATCTCGACACAGGACGGTGAGGGCGATGGTGAGCCTCCCCCTGGTGGTGGGAGTGGACGGTTCCGAGCCCAGCCTGCGGGCCGTCGACTGGGCGGCCGACGAGGCCGCCCTGCGCGGGGTGCCCCTGCGCGTGGTGTACGCCTCCCTGTGGGGGCGGTACGAGGGTGCCGCGCTCGCGCCGGAGATCGGCGAGCCCGCCGGGCACGTGACCGCCGAGGACATCCTCGGTGCCGCCGCCCGGCGGGCCCGGCGTCACCACGCCGGCCTCTCCCTGACCACCGCGGTGGTGCCCGAGGAACCTGAACACGTCCTGGTGCGCGAGAGCCGCGACGCCACCGCCGTGGTCGTCGGCCACCGCGGGCGCAGCGACCTCGCCGAGCTGCTGCTGGGCTCCGTCAGCCTGACCGTGGCCGCCCACGCCCACTGCCCGGTCGTCGTACTCCGCGGCAGCCACGACAACCGGGCCGCAGCGGAAGGGCACGGCCGTATCGTCGTCGGCGTGGCCGGCGACGCGCCGACGGCGGCGGTGCGCTTCGCCCAGGAGGAGGCACGGCGGCGCGGTGTCCCGCTGGAGGCGGTACGGGCCTGGCGGTGCCCCGCGCACGACACGGCCGACCACCCCCTGCTCGCGGGCCGTCCCGAGCGACTGTACGAGGAACGGGCCGTACGGGAACTGGAGGCCGCCCTCCGGGACACCCCGCCCGACGTGAAGGTGCGCCGACGCACCGTCGAAGGCCCCGCCCGCCGGGTGCTTCTCGCCGTCTCGCACGAGGCGGACCTCCTGGTCGTCGGCCGGCACCGCCCCCGGCACCTCGGCCCGCGCCTCGGGCGGGCCGCCCACACGGTCCTGCACCACTCCGGCTGCCCGGTGGCGGTCGTGCCCGACGCGGCCTGAGCACGGACCGTCCGCCGGCTCACGCGCGGACGCGCGGGACACCGGCGTGAGGCGGGGGCGAGTGGCCGTCCCGTGGTCCCCGGCCGTCCCGTGGTCCCCGGCCGTCCCCTGGTCCCCGGCCGGCCCATGGGTACCGCCGGTCCCGCCGTGCACTCGGCGGCGTCGGCATGCCTCCGTGCGGAAGCGTGCGGGAGAGCGACGGCCGTACGGTCCCGCCCTGACGCTTCGCCGTCCCCCGAAGCACGCGTGCGGGACCGGGACATGACAGTCCGTCCGTGCCGACTGCTTCGCGGCCGAGGACGCGCGCCCCGGCTCCACCACGTGCATGTCGCCCATGGGCTGCGCGGATCCGTACCGCAGACGTCACCGCGTCGACCTTCATGACCGCATCCTGCGGGCACGCGCGGTCCGCGGACCGGGAGCGTCTCCCCGCCGACACGGGGCGCGCCGCACGGTGCCGCGGCACGAGACACCGACTCGCACCGTCACCGCACCACAGGGCACGCGCACCCCTGTCCCGTCCGTCGCCGGCCGGTGCCGGGTGGTGTGCGTCCACGCGTGGACAGGACGCCGGCGGCCGGGCCCTGCCGTAGCAGGCCGGGGTGTCCTCGGGTAGGGCCGTTGGGGCATGCTGCACCACATGGCCAGTCGTGAGGACGAGAACGCGGCGGTGAGCGACCGGTCGGGGGCACAGCGTCCCGGCCCGGTCCCGCCGCTGCGGATGGATGCGCTGCTGAGCGAGCTGCAGGAGCACGTCGAGCGGGTGCGCGGCGGCCGGGACCGCATGCAGACGCTGCTCGACGCGGTGATGGCGGTCGGCAGCGATCTCGACCTGGAGGACCTGCTGCGACGGATCGTGCAGTCCGCGGCCGACCTGGTGGACGCCGAGTACGGCGCGCTGGGCGTGCTGGGGGAGGAGGGCACGATCCGGCAGTTCATCACGGTCGGCATGGACCAGGGGACGATCGCGCGGATCGGCCACTATCCCGAAGGCCAGGGCATTCTGGGCCTGTTGATCCGCGAGCCGCACCCGCTGCGCCTGGAGGACCTCGGCGAGCATCCGGAAGCGGTGGGCTTTCCGCCGGGGCACCCGCCCATGCGCACGTTCCTCGGCGCTCCCGTACAGGTCCGGGACAAGATCTTCGGCAATCTCTATCTGACCGACAAACGCGGTGGGACGCCCTTCGACGCCGACGACGAGGCGGTGCTGCGCAGCCTGGCCGCCGCCGCGGGCGTGGCGATCGACAACGCCCGCCTGTACGACGACAGCCGCCACCGCGAGCGGCGCCTGGCGGCCGGCGCCGAGATGACCCGTGCCCTGCTGTCGGGGGCGCCCCCGGAGGAGATCCTGCGGTCGCTGGCCGACACCGTCCGGGAGATGACGGACAGCGACCTCGTCACCCTCGCCCGCCCTGTGGGCGAGGGCGACGGCCTGGTCGTGGAGGCCGCGGCCGGTGCGGCGGCCGACCAGGTGCTGGGTCTCGCCCTGCCCGCCACCACCCTGGCGGCGAAGGTGTACGCCACCGGGAAACCCCTCACCAGCGACTCCCTCAGCGACGATCCCCGTGCCTCGGGTGGCAGCGCCTCCGTCGTACCGCTCGGGCCCGCCTTCTTCGTACCCGTCGGCGACAGCGAGGCGATACGCGGGGTGTTGCAGGTGGCCGACGCCCCCGGCAGGCCACCGTTCACCGACGCCGCCGTCGACATGGTCCTCACCTTCGCCGACCAGGCCGCGCTGGCGCTCCAGCTCGCCGAGCACCGACGGGACGCCGAACAGCTGGCCCTGCTCGGCGACCGCGACCGTATCGCCCGCGACCTGCACGACCAGGTCATCCAGCGGCTCTTCGCCGACGCGCTGACCTTGCAGGCCGCACTCGGCCGCGTCCGCGACCAGCCCGCAGCGGCCGAACGCATCCAGCAGGTCGTGGACGACCTGGACGCCACCATCAAGATCATCCGCTCCACCGTCTTCGGCCTCCAGCACCGCGACCGGCAGCAGCGGACCGGCGGACTGCGCGCCCACCTGCTGACCCTGACCGACGAAGCCACCCGGACACTCGGCTTCGCCCCGTCCCTGCGCATGACGGGTCTGCTGGACACCGACGTGCCCGCCACCCACGCCGACCACCTCCTCGCCGTCCTGCGCGAGGCCCTGTCCAACGCCGCCCGGCACGCGCGGGCCACCACGGTGGAAGTCACCGCCGAAGCCGTCGGCCGGACGCTGCGGCTGACCGTCACGGACAACGGACGCGGTATCGACCCGGCCACCACCCGCCGCAGCGGGCTGGCCAACCTGCGCAGCCGCGCCGAGGAACTCGGCGGCATGTTCCGGCTGGCCCGCCGCGATCCGACCGGCACACTCCTGGAGTGGACGGTGCCCCTGCCCGTCGGCAGCGCGGCTCCGGGGGCGGCCGGTTGATCCCCTCAAGGGCCCGTCGCCGCGCCCGGTCCGCCGGTGCCCGTACGGAGGAGGGGGCCGACTGTGCACGGCGTCCGCGGACATGCGACATCCGGGGGAGACCTGGTCGCGGACGGGTGCCTGGATGGTGCCGCCGGCCGGCAGGGCCACCATGACCGGCGCGCCGCCGTGCCGCGGAGCGCCGCGGACGGCGGCCGACGCCTGCTCCACGACGGCCGGCGCCCGCTCCGCCGCGCGATGCCCGGGCCTTGGCGCTTCGGCCCGTGATGGCGCAGGATCTCCGACAGGCAGGGGGCCGGTCCCGCCCGGGGGGTGGGGGCCGAGGGACGAGAAGGCAGCGTGGAACGCGGAGGAGCGTGTGATGGCGGACAGCCAACGACCTGTACCCGGTGAACCGATCCGGGTCTTCCTGCTGGACGACCACGAGGTGGTACGGCGCGGGGTGCACGACCTGCTCGACGACGAGCCGGACATCACGGTGGTCGGCGAGGCGGGCACCGTGGAACAGGCACTGGTACGCGTCCCCGCGCTGCGCCCGCAGGTCGCGGTGCTGGACGTGCGCCTGCCGGACGGCGACGGGGTCACCGTGTGCCGGGAACTGCGTTCGCGCATGCCGGAGCTGGCCTGCCTGATGCTGACGTCGTTCGACGACGAGGAGGCCCTGCTCGACTCGATCATGGCGGGTGCCTCCGGATACGTCCTCAAGCAGATCCAGGGCTCGGACCTGGTGTCGGCCGTCCGCACGGTCGCCAGGGGCCAGTCACTGCTGGACCCGAGCGCCACCGCCAGGCTGATGGCCCGGCTGCGCAGCGATCAGGTCAAGGAGGAGGAACCGGACGCGCTGCCCGGGCTGACCGACCGGGAGCGGGAGATCCTGGCCCTGATCGGTGAGGGGCTGACCAACCGGCAGATCGGCCAACGCCTGTACCTCGCGGAGAAGACGGTGAAGAACCAGATCTCCCGGCTGCTGGCCAAGCTCGGTGTGGAGCGGCGCGTCCAGGCCGCGGTGATAGCCACCCAGGCCCAGGACCGGCTTCGCCAGCGGAAGAACTGATCCGCCGCCACCCTCGGGAGACATGCTGGGTGACGGGACGCGGGCCCACGGGCCGGGGACGGGCGGCCTGCGGCCTGGGACGTACCGGACAAGCGTCTCGGACGGGGTCGCGCAGGAGCGCCGTTCGGTCCGCGGCCGGCCCGGAAGGGACGCACGCGCAGCCTGTGCGGTGGCGCGCGACGCCGGGCTGACCGCGGGCGTGATCTCCGTATCGCGGTTGCCTGGAACGCAACAGTGCCTCCAGGCGACCGACTTCAGGATCCGGAGGAAGAGGACCTGGAAGAAGCCCAGCTTCCGGGGGCTGTAGGGACGAAGGATGTTCTTCGTCTGCTCGTGATACAGCGAGAGTGCCTCGCCGACCTGCCTGAACAGTGGATGTGTGCTGCTCGTTGGAGGCGCTGGCCCGGGAACGACCCGGATCTTGTTCTGCTACCGCCCGCGCCGGCACAACGGCCGCCGGACCGTCTCGGGCCGCAGGCCCGGCGCTCGCTGCCTCTGCCCCCCGGGGCCGTCCGCTCGGCGTACTTCCTGCGCCGAGGCTTGCCGTCCGGGCCGACGTGGTGGTGCGGAACTGCCGTCCCGTCTCCTGCTACGGGCAGACCGGGCCGTGGGCGCAGCGGCCGGGCCGGCACGTCGACGGCTCCCTGCTCGACGGCCAGCCGGCCTGGCTCACGTATGTCGCGCAGGGCTACTTCACCACCGGGACGGCACCGCGCCCGCACGGCACGGCCCACCCCACGATCGTGCCGTACCGGGCCCTGCGCACCGGTGAGGGGCATCTGATGGTCGCCGCCGGGAACGACAAGCTGTGGCGGGCGCTCGCCGAGACCATCGGGTGCGGCGAGCCGGCCGACGACCCGCGGGGGAGGACCGTGACCCGGCTGAAGGTGACGGTCTCCGTAACGGGGCAGGAGTGATTCGCGGTCGCGGACTCCGCGGAACTCGGGGCGGCGGTGCTTCGCTCACACGCGGGACCACTTCTGGCCGGCCTGGCCGTTGCAGGTCCACAGAACCAGTCGAGTCCCGTTGGTGGTCGCTGCGCCGTCGGCGTCGAGGCACAGTCCCGCGTGGACGTTACGGATCGACCCGTCGCCGCCGACGGTCCACTTCTGGTTGCTCTGGCCGTTGCAGGGCCAGGTGATGACCCGGGTGCCGTTCGCGGTGCCCTGGTCGTAGGCGTCCAGGCACTTGTCGCCGAAGACGCGGATCTCGCCGCCGGCCCACGTGGTCCACAGCTGGTTGGCGGCCGTGTGGCAGTCCCAGAGCAGCACCGTGGCGCCCGCGGCGGTGGAGGCGTTGTCCACGTCCGCGCAGCGGCCGGACGCGGTACCCCGCAGGCGCGACGTGGTGGCGGTCAGCGGACTGCCGCCGGTCACCCGGAACACGGCGACGCCGTGCGCGGGGACGCTCGCGGAGATCTGCCCGGACGTGCTCGACGTGCCGCCGGTCCACAGATCGGTGAGGGTGAACGGCCCGCCGGAGAGACCGACCTGCGCCGCCGACGTGGTGACCGTCGCGGTGCCGCCGCCGCGGTTGAACAGGCCGACCGCGACCGAACCGTCCGACAGCGGCTTGGCGAACACCTCGGTGGCGCCGTCGTCACGCACCCTGCGCCCGCCCGCGCCCAGCGGATCCTGGTTCACCGCCAGCAGACGCGGGTTGCGCAGGATCGCGCTGACGTCGGCGGACATGGTCCGGATGTCGTTACCGGCCATGAGCGGGGCACCCAGCAGGGCCCACAGGGCGAAATGGGAGCGGGACTCGGTCGGCGACAGGCCGGGGCGGCCGACGACCAGCATGTCGGGGTCGTTCCAGTGCCCTGGCCCGGACTGCGCCGCCAGCGGCGCGGTGACGTCCAGGACGTTGCCGACGCCCATCGGATAGCTGTTGGTGTTGCCGTTCTGCCAGATGTCCAGCAGGTCCTCGGTCGTCCGCCACAGGTCGGCGACTTCGCCCCAGTCGTACGTGGCGCCGGTGATGGCGTGCAGGCTGTTGGGGTTGATGCTGTAGACGATCGGCCGCCCGGTGGCGCGCAGGGCGTCACGCATGAGCGTGAACCGCGAAACCTGCTCGTCACGGGTACCGCTCGGGGAGCACCAGTCGTACTTGAGGTAGTCGACGCCCCACGAGGCGAACGTCGCGGCGTCCTGGGCCTCGTGTCCCCTGCTGCCCGTGGATCCCGGGTAGGCGCCCGTGGCCTGCGCGCAGGTGCGCTCGCCGGGCGCCTGGTAGATGCCGAACTTCAGGCCCTTGCCGTGGATGTAGTCCCCGAGCGCCTTCATCCCGCTGGGAAACTTGGCCGGGTTGGCCCGGAGGTTTCCCGCCGCGTCACGCTGCGGGTCGAACCAGCAGTCGTCGACCACGACGTACCTGTAGCCGGCGTCCCGCATGCCCGAGGACACCATCGCGTCTGCGGCCTGGCGCACCTGGGTCTCGGTGATCCCGCACCCGAAGCTGTTCCAGCTGTTCCACCCCAGCGGTGGGGTGAGCGCCGGACTGCCCGGTGCGGCCGAGGCGGTGGACTGGGCTGAGACCGTCACGGACGCGGCCACTGTCAGCGCGGCGGCCGTGAGGAGGCGGAGCAGTCGTCCGCCTGATCGTCTGGGCACCAGAGACTCCTTCAGCACGCAAAGATGAAGAGGATGAGGTTCGAAATTTCGAGCACCATTCGGAAACTTCGCGGCCCCACGGAGCCTAGAGATGTGGATGAACATGTCAACAGTGCCCGCAGGATCGATCCCGCCGCGCGATCGGCGATGCCGCGAAGTCGGCTCGTGCCCACCATCCGGCCGCCGACCCGCAATGACGCAACCCCAGAGCATTTCGAAACCTTTCGATGGAACAGACGAAGCATGCGAAAGGGGTTGACGGGGTGCGTGGGCCTCCTGTCATGCAGATTGCTCGACTGGCCGTCCCGCATTCGATACTTCGAGCACGCGGAAGCCGGTCCGTACTCCACGAAGCTGAGAAGACCCCCCGCATGGAATTGTCATGGCTTCACCAATCAGTCACTCGTCGTCGGACGCTCGCGGCCGTCGCGGAGTACACGAACCCGGTGATCTGCCAGCCGAGTACGACCTGAACGGCGCCCGCGGTCAGCGCTTCAGTGGGAGCGCTGACAGGGGTGGTCGTACCACCGCACTTCCCTCGGCGCGTCACATGCTCGGGACGAGAGCGTGCGACGCATCCCTCACCCGGAGAACGAGGTTCAGTCATGCGCCGCAGACTTCGCGCCCTGGCCGCAGCGCTCTTCGCGCTGCCGCTGGCGTTCGCCGCCGCACCGTCCGCCCACGCGGCCGACCCGACCACCATGACCAGTGGGTTCTACGTGGACCCCGACTCCAGCGCGAAGAGGTGGGTGGCCGCCAACCCCGGTGACGGCCGGGCCGCCGCGATCAACGCCTCGATCGCCAACACCCCGATGGCCCGCTGGTTCGGCTCCTGGAGCGGCACCATCGGCACCGCCACGGGTGCCTACGTCGGGGAGGCGGACCCCCGGGACGAACTGCCCATCCTCGTCGCCTGCAACATCTACAACCGCGACTACTGCGGCGGCCACTCCGCCGGCGGAGCCGCTTCGCCGTCCGCCTACGCCAGTTGGATCGCCCAGTTCGCCGGCGGGATCGCAGGCCGCTCGACCTCGACGGTGCCGCGCGTGCGCCGGGCCGAGACGATGGGCCCCGCCCCGCAGGCCGGCGCGCCGATTGGGCGCACTGTTCCGCCGATCACCTTGCCTGGCTGGGACGTCCTCCGAAGGTACCGATAGCTTGATCCCCCGCACGTGGGGAACGGAGGGTTACGGGTGGCAGAACGCGGGGACAGATGGCCGGAAGCACCCCTCGGCGCCCCGCCAGGGCCGCGTCACGGCAGACGATGCCGCGCCGGTCGAGCCGGCAACCGCCGCGGGCCGGGATGCGACGGACCCGACGCGATCGACTGCGAGCCCGTCGGCCACGACCGAAGCCTGGTGCAGGCCGCGCAGGTGAGAGCCCGAAGTCCTGAAGTCCTGGCCCAGCGCTCGAACGAGCTCGTCCACACGTTGACCCAACGGAGTCCGAGGGCCATGCCGGACACGACCTCGGCCAGCCTCGGCCCTCGCGAGGCCTCGACCCGCTACCAGCGGGCGATGCTCGACAAGACTGCGGACGACCTTGATGCGTGACCAGCAGAGAGGAGTACATCCGTGACAGAATCGACGTCCTTCCTGCTCGAACGCCTGCATGCGGCCGGCCTGACCGACGTTGTCGCGATCGAGCCGGCCACTGGAGGCCTCGCCGCGACCGCGGGGCTCGCGCGCCGCGGTGACGGTACGTCGGTGTTCGTCAAGGCGTTCGGCGAGCCGCCGTCAGACGACGCCTTCGCCGCGGAGGCCGAAGGGCTCACCGTGCTGCGCGAGGCGGGCGGCGTCGCCACGCCGGACATCATCCTCGCGGACCGCGACCTGCTCGTGCTGTCCGTGCTGCAGCCCCGGCCGGGTACCGAGGCATTCTGGGAGAAGCTCGCGCATGCGCTCGCCCACCTCCACACCACCACCCGGCACGCCCGGTTCGGGTGGCACCGGGACAACTGGCTGGGCCGTCGTCGGCAGGTCAACACCTGGGAAGGCGACGGGTTCGCGTTCTTCGCCCAGCACCGTCTGCTCCGCTGGCTCGGCGAGCGCCGCGTCCAGGAGGCGCTCGACGCCGCGGACCGGGCGGCGCTGGAGCGGCTGTGCGACCGGCTGCCCGAGCTGCTGCCGGTCAGGCCCGCGTGTCTGACGCACGGCGACCTGTGGGCGTCGAACGCCATGGCTACCCCCGACGGGCGGCCCGCGCTGATCGACCCGGCCGTGTCGTACACGTGGGCCGAGGTCGACCTGGCCCACCTGTGGACGACGACGCCGCCGCCGGAGGCGCACGTATTCTTCGAGCTGTACGCCGAGCTGACCGGACTCGACCGCGACTGGCGCGAACGCATGCCGATCCTCCAGCTACGCCAGCACCTGGCAGTGATCGCCCAGTTCGATCCCGACTGGGGCGCCGCAGCCGTCGTGCGCGCCACACTCGCCCCGTTCCGGCAGCGGCACTGAGCTCGGTTCGGCTTTCCCGGTTTCCTCGTGATGACGAGGGTGCCAAACGGTCAGCTCCTGAATGTCCGCGACTACATGGACGGAGTTGGCGTGGCTCACGCGGCGGTCCGACTGGCGGCATCGGCCACCAGCCTCAGCAACCGCTGCTGAACCTCTGACTTGACATCGGACTCGTTCGTCTAGAAGAAGCCCAGCTTCCGAGGGCTGTAGGAACAAAGAATGTTCTTCGTCTGCTGGTAGTGGTCCAGCATCATCTTGTGGGTCTCGCGGCCGATGCCCGAGCCCTTGTAGCCGCCGAACGCCGCGTGGGCCGGGTAGGCGTGGTAGCAGTTGGTCCAGACGCGGCCCGCCTGGATGGCGCGGCCCGCGCGGTAGGCGGTGTTGACGTCGCGGGTCCAGACGCCGGCGCCGAGACCGTACAAGGTGTCATTGGCGATCTTCATGGCGTCGTCGAAGTCCTGGAACGACGTCACGGACACCACCGGCCCGAAGATCTCCTCCTGGAAGATCCGCATGCGGTTGTCGCCCTCGAAGACGGTGGGCTGGACGTAGTAGCCGCCCCGCAGCTCGCCGTCGTACTCCACGCGTTCGCCGCCCGTGAGGACCTTGGCGCCCTCCTGCCGGCCGATGTCCAGGTAGGAGAGGATCTTCTCCAGCTGGTCGTTGGAGGCCTGGGCGCCGATCATCGTCTCGGTGTCGAGCGGGTGGCCCGCCTCGATCTGCTCGGTGCGGGCGACCGCGGCCTCCATGAAGTCCGCGTAGACGCCCTGTTGCACCAGCGCGCGGGACGGGCACGTGCAGACCTCGCCCTGGTTGAGCGCGAACATGGTGAAACCCTCGAGCGCCTTGTCGCGGAAGTCGTCGTCCGCCGCCCAGACGTCGTCGAAGAAGATGTTCGGGGACTTGCCGCCGAGTTCGAGCGTGACCGGGGTGATGTTCTCGGAGGCGTACTGCATGATCAGCCGCCCCGTCGTGGTCTCGCCCGTGAACGCCACCTTCGCCACGCGCGGACTCGACGCGAGCGGCTTGCCCGCCTCCACGCCGAAGCCGTTGACGATGTTCACCACGCCCGGCGGCAGCAGATCGGCGACCAGGCCCATCCAGTAGTGGATCGACGCCGGGGTCTGCTCGGCGGGCTTCAGGACCACCGTGTTGCCCGCGGCGAGGGCCGGTGCCAGTTTCCACGTCGCCATCAGGATCGGGAAGTTCCACGGGATGATCTGCGCGACGACCCCGAGCGGCTCGTGGAAGTGGTACGCCACCGTGTCCTCGTCCAGCTCCGCGAGCGAACCCTCCTGCGCGCGGATCGCCCCCGCGAAGTACCGGAAGTGGTCGATCGCGAGGGGGATGTCGGCGGCCAGTGTCTCCCGGACCGGCTTGCCGTTCTCCCAGCTCTCGGCGACGGCCAGGGCCTCCAGGTTCGCCTCCATGCGGTCGGCGATCCTGCGCAGGACGTCCGCCCGTTCGGTGACGGACGTACGGGCCCAGCCCGGCGCCGCGGCGTGGGCGGCGTCCAGCGCGCGCTCCACGTCGTCGGCGGTGCCCCGCGCGACCTCCGTGAAGGGCTGCCCGTTGACCGGACTCGGGTTCTCGAAGTACTGACCGCCGGCCGGCGGCACGTACTCCCCGCCGATGAAGTGGTCGTAGCGCGCCTCGTACGAGACGATCGCGCCGTCGGTACCGGGCGCCGCGTAACGCGTCATGACTGCCTGCCTCCCGAGGACACGCTGCCCGCCGTCGGACAGCTCTCGGCGCCGAGGCTAGGGAGGGGGAGGTTGCGCGGACGTTGCGCTCCTCGGGTGCGTACGCCGTGCCGCCGGGCGTGCCCATCCCGGTGGCGCCGCCAGCTCCGACTCCAGCTCCGCCGTGCGCGAGCACACCGCGGCCGTCGGCCGGACCGCCGCCAGCGCGCGCCACACGTCGAGGTCGTCCTCGCCCCATGGCGCGTGCACCCAGTCCGCCAGCAGGTCGGGGTCGCCCCGCGCGACGAGCGCCGTGCGCAGCGCGTCGGCGAGCCGGTGCCGCAGCCGCACCACCGCCGGGGCCCGCGAAGCGGGGAGCAGCGGGCCCCCGTACGCCGCCACCGCCGCCGTGACCGCCCCCGTCTCCAGTCTGCGTTCCACCACGGTGACGTCCGACTCGACCGGCACCGTGAGCCGGTACGGACGGGACGCCAGCAGCCCGGGGCCGAGCAGTCTGCGCAGCCGGGCCAGTTCCGCGCGCAGGGTCACGGGCGTCACCGACCCGTCCTCGTACAGCGCGCACAGCAGCGCGTCACCGGTCAGCCCCTCGGGGTGCCGGGCGAGCAGCACCAGGATCTCGCTGTGCCGCCGGCTGAGCACGATCCGGCGGCCGCCGGCCAGCAGTCCGGCCTCGTCACGGCCCAGCGCGGTCAGTTCGAGCACGTCGTCCGCGCCCGCGCCGGGCGGTGCCAGCAGCGCGAGATGGGACTCCGCCGCACGCGCCACCGCCTGGACGAAACCGAGGCTGTGCGGATGCGCGAGACCGTCGCCTCCGGTGATGTCGACCGCGCCGAGCACCCGCCCCGTGCGCGGATCGTGCACCGGAGCCGCCGCGCAGGTCCACGGCTGGACCCGGCGGACGAAGTGCTCGGCCGCGAACACCTGCACCGGCCGGCCGAGGGCGACCGCCGTGCCCGGCGCGTTGGTGCCCACCGCGCTCTCCGCCCAGCGGGCACCCGGCACGAAGTTCATCCGGTCCGCCCGGCGCCGGGTCGTGGGATGTCCCTCCACCCACAGCAGTCTGCCCTGCGCGTCGCACACCGCCAGCAGGTGCTCGCCGTCCGCCGCGAACGAGCCCATGAGCTCTCTGACCAGCGGCATCACCCGGGCGAGCGGGTGCTCCGCGCGGTAGGCGCCGAGGTCCCCGTCCATGAGCTCCACGCCGGCGCCGCCGTCCGGGGCGACCCCGGCGCGCGCGGAGCGCCGCCACGAGTCGGCCACCACGGAACGCACGGGCCGCTGCACCGTGCCGCCCTCGGTGAACCTGTCGTGGGCGCGGCGCAGCGCCCGTACGCGCTCGGCGGGATCGGCCCCCGGCTCCAGGGCCACCCACGGATCGGTCAACTCGGCCTCCCCGGACGTGTCGTGGCCGAAAGGGTCGCGGCTTTCTCCCATGGTCACTCCCGCCAGGGATCCGGGACAAGGAGCGTGCAGCCGTCCCGCGTTCCCTTCTCCGCTCTCAGGCGCTGTTGACGAGCCGCAGGTAGCGCGCCCAGTCCCAGTGCGGGCCGGGGTCGGTGTGGTCGGTGCCCGGTATCTCGTGGTGGGCGATGATGTGGGCGCGGTCCTTGGGGATGCCGTGTCGGTCGCAGATCGCCGCGGTCAGTGCGGCGGACTGTTCGTACAGGGCGTCGGTGAACCAGGAGGGCTGTTCCACCCGGCCCTCGTGCTCGATGCCGATGCTGCGCGTGTTGTGGTCCCAGTCGCCCGCGTGCCAGGCGATGTCGCGCTCGCGGACGCACTGTGCCACGCTCCCGTCCGCGGACCGTACGAGGTAGTGCGAGGACACCCCGTTCCGCGGGTCACGGAAGACGGACAGGGTGTTCCGGTACGTCGTCTGGGTCACGTGGATCACCACGAGGTCGACGGAGCGGGGCGCCGGGACGCCGGCCGCCGTGGCGGCCGTGTAGTTGGCCGGGGAGGCGGGCTCCCACACTCCCCGCGGGTAATCGGGAGCCCGGGGACGTTCACCCGCGCGCGGGGCGGGCAGCAACGCGTAGGGGACCACGGCGAGGGCGGTGCCCCGCAGCACGCGGCGTCTGCTGGGTGACGGTCCGGAGCGCTCCACGGGTCCGCCTTTCCTGCTCTCCTGAGTCCGGGCATGGGCGAGTACGGGCGTGGGGTGAGTACGGGCTCGGAACGAGTACGGGGGGGATGGTGCGTGCGTTCGATGCCACCCCTCTGATCACGCCGGTGGCGGAGCCGCGGTTTCACGTGGCCGGGATGTGATGCGCTCCGTCCGGCACCCGCCCCTCACGACCGCCCGGACACCGCCGCCGGATCGTCGAGCACAGCCCGTACCACCGAGTGCGCCGCGCCCAGCAGCGGTCCCTCGGGGCCCAGCCGGGACACGGTCACCGCGCGGGCGGGCCCGGTGGTGCGCCGGGACAGCTCCCGCTCCAGCGCGGGCAGGAGCCACGGCGCCAGGTCGGCCAGCGCGCCGCCCAGGACGACCGTCTCCGGGTCCAGCAGGTTGACGGCGCCGGTCAGCGCGATGCCGAGTGCGGAGCCGGCGCCGCGCAGGGCCCGCCGTACGTCCTTGTCGCCCCCGGCGGCGCGCTCGGCCAGCAGTCCCACGCGGTCCTCGCCGGGCTCCACCCCGGCCGCCCGCAGGACGGCCTCCTTGCCCGCGTACTGCTCCAGGCAGCCACGGCCCCCGCAGGCGCACGCCGGTCCCTCCGGACGCACCGGTACGTGCCCCAGCTCGCCCGCGAACCCGCGCGTACCGCGCAGCAGCCGGCCGTCGACGACCAGGGCGGCGCCGATGCCGATCTCGGCCGAGACGTGCAGGAAGTCGCGCGGGACGCCCTCGCCGAGCCAGAGTTCGGCGAGCCCGCCGAAGTTGGCCTCGTTGTCCACCGTCAACGGCAGGTCGTCCGGCAGCAGCGCGCCGAGGTCCGTGCCGTGCCAGTCGAGGTTGGGCGCGCGGACCACCGTACGGGCGTCCCGCGCCACCAGACCGGGCACGGCCACCGCGAGCCCGGCCGGCCACAGCCCCTCCCGTTCCGTCTCGGTGACCACCTGGCGCACCAGCGCGGTCAGTTCACCGATCACCGGCCCGGGGCGGCGGCCGCGGTTCGCGGCGTGCCGCACGGCACGCGCGCGTACCTGCCCGCGCAGGTCGACCGCGCACACCTCGAGATGGTCGACGCCGACCACGGCGCCGATCCCGGCGGGGCCGCGGTCGCTGAGGGCGAGCGCCGAACCCGGCCTGCCCACCCGCCCGGCGCGGCCCGGCCGTTCCGGCCCCAGCTCGTCGAGCAGCCCCGCGCGGATCAGCTCGTCCACCAGGGTCGAGACCGCCGCCCGGGTCAGGCCGATGCGGGAGGCGACGGCGGCGCGGGACAGCGGCCCCTCGGCGTGGACGGTGTGCAGGACCCGGGAGAGGTTGCGGCGCCGCATGCCCTGCTGGGTGTCGGGCAGCCCGCGGCCGGGGCCCGCGGGGAGGGCCTCGTGCGGCGGTGCGGTCATGCCTCCGCTCACCTCTTGGTCAGTCACTCCGTCAGTCCTCGTCCGGCCGGTCCCCGCGCGGGCGCCGGGCACGCCGCACGTGTACGGCGCCCGCGGGGCTGTTCTCGTCAGGGCGCGCGTCCACGCCCGCGCGCCGCCCGTCAGCTGCTGCCGGGCTCCCGCTCCAGGAGGGGCGCCGCGTCGGAGAGTACCCCGGAGATCCTGGTCATCGTCGCCTCGTCCCGTTCCACGGCCGTGAGGACCGGCCCGCGCGCGGTGTTCCAGCGACGGGCGACCGCCGCCGGGTCCTCCCCGGTCAGCAGACCGGCGGCCTGGGCGGCGGCACCGAGCGCGACCAGCTCCTTCGCCTCCGGCACCTGCACCGGACGCCCCGACAGCCGCAGCACCGTCCGCTGCCAGGCCGTGCCCCGCGCGCCCCCGCCGATGAGGAGCAGCGGCGCGGAACGGTCCGCGTCCTCGTCGAGCACCAGGTCCAGGGCGCCCAGCAGCGCGTGCACCGCGCCGTCGTAGGCGGCCTGGAGGAGCTGCCCGGCCGTCGTGTCGTGCCGCAGCCCGTGCAGCAGGCCGGAGGCGTGCGGCAGGGCGGGGGTGCGCTCGCCGTCGAGGTAGGGGAGCAGGGTCACGTCCGTGCCCGGCTCGACGGCCTCGCGGTCCAGGTTCAGCAGCGCGGCCAGCCGGTCCACGGCGAGTGTGCAGTTCAGGGTGCAGGCCAGCGGCAGCCAGTCACCGCGCGCGTCCGCGAAACCCGCCACGGTGCCGGTCGGGTCGGCGGGGCGGCGCGTCGACACCGCGTACACCGTCCCGGAGGTGCCGAGGCTGAGCACCGGGGTGCCGGGGAGCAGTCCCAGGCCGAGCGCCGCCGCCGCGTTGTCGCCCGTCCCGGGCGCCACCAGCGTGCCCTTGGCGAACGGCAGCTCACCGGTGTCGCGCACGGTCCCGGCCACCTCGCCCGGCCGGACGACCCGCGGCAGCAGGGCGGGGTCCAGCCCGACGTGCCCGAGGATCTCCTCGTCGTACGCCTCCGTCCCCGAGGCCCACCAGCCCGTCCCCGAGACGTCACCGCGGTCCGTCGTGCCCTGCCCGGTCAGACGCTCGGTGAGGTAGTCGTGCGGGAGGCGTACGGCGGCGGTGGCGCGGACGGACTCGGGCTCGTTCTCGGCGAGCCAGGCCCACTTCGTGACCGTGAAGGAGGTGGACGGCACGCTCCCGGTGCGCTCGGCCCACCACTTGGGCCCGCCCAGTTCCGCGACCAGCCGGCGGGTCTGCGGCGCCGACCGCACGTCGTTCCAGAGCAGCGCCGGGCGTACCGGGTCGCCCTGGGCGTCCAGCGTGACGAGCCCGTGCTGCTGGCCGCCGATCGACACGGCCGCCGCCTCGCGCGCGGGGGCGCCGCACTGTTCCAGCGCCGCGCACAGCGCCTCCCACCACTGCCGCGGATCGCTCTCCCGGGCCGTGCCGGGGGAGACGGTGTGCGGCGCCTGTCCGCTCGCCACCACCTGTCCGGTCGACGCGTCGACGACCAGGGCCTTGGTGGACTGGGTGGACGTGTCCACACCGACGACGAGCGGACCTTCGGCTGCTGACATCGGGCTCTCTCCCTCTTCCGCGGCTCGCGCACCTCAGGACATCCGGTCTCTTCCCAGAGATGCGTTCGCATACTAATTTGTCAATCGCCATGACGAAATAGTCGGAGCGAGCAAGGAGCCGCGGCATGAACTACCAGCCCACCCCCGAGGACCGGTTCACCTTCGGCCTGTGGACCGTCGGCTGGCGGGGCAACGACCCGTTCGGCGACGCCACACGGCGTGCCCTGGACCCGGCCGAGTCGGTGCGGCGGCTGTCGGAACTCGGGGCCTACGGGGTGACCTTCCACGACAACGACCTGATCCCCTTCGGCGCCTCCGACAGCGAGCGCGAGGCGCACATCAAGCGCTTCCGGCAGGCCCTGGACGAGACCGGCATGAAGGTGCCGATGGCCACCACCAACCTGTTCACCCACCCGGTGTTCAAGGACGGCGGCTTCACCGCCAACGACCGGGACGTGCGCCGCTACGCGCTGCGCAAGACGATCCGCAACATCGACCTGGCGGTCGAGCTCGGCGCCGAGACCTACGTGGCCTGGGGCGGCCGGGAGGGCGCGGAGTCGGGCGGCGCCAAGGACGTGCGCCTGGCGCTGGAGCGGATGAAGGAGGCCTTCGACCTGCTCGGCGAGTACGTCACCGCCCAGGGCTACGACATCCGCTTCGCGATCGAACCCAAGCCGAACGAGCCGCGCGGCGACATCCTGCTGCCCACCGTCGGGCACGCGCTGGCGTTCATCGAGCGCCTGGAGCGGCCGGAGCTGTACGGGGTCAACCCCGAGGTGGGACACGAGCAGATGGCCGGGCTGAACTTCCCGCACGGCATCGCCCAGGCCCTGTGGGCGGGCAAGCTGTACCACATCGACCTCAACGGCCAGCACGGTACCAAGTACGACCAGGACCTGCGGTTCGGGGCCGGGGACCTGCGGGCCGCGTTCTGGCTGGTCGACCTGCTGGAGGACGCCGGCTGGACCGGGCCGCGGCACTTCGACTTCAAGCCGCCGCGCACCGAGGACCTGGACGGCGTGTGGGCGTCGGCCGCCGGCTGCATGCGCAACTACCTGATCCTCAAGGAGCGGGCCGCGGCCTTCCGCGCCGACCCCGAGGTGCAGGAGGCGCTGCGTGCCTCGCGGCTGGACGAGCTGGCACAGCCGACGGCCGCGGACGGCCTCGAAGCGCTGCTCGCCGACCGGTCCGCGTTCGAGGAGTTCGACGTGGACGCGGCCGCCGCGCGCGGGATGGCGTTCGAGCGCCTGGACCAGCTGGCCATGGATCACCTGCTGGGGGCGCGGGCCTGAGGCGTCGTGCCCTGACGGCTGGGTGAGCCGGGAGCGGGGCCGGGGCGGCTTCGGGTCACGCCCGGTGCAGCGGAAGCACTCGCTCCGCGCCATGGGTGTGCCACAACTCCCGTACGCGGGGTGTGGTGCGGCCGGCCGGGGGCGGCCCTGGTGGGTATGACCATGCCGCCCCCGCCGCCCCGGCCACCGCAGGACGCTTCCGGCGGCCCTTCCGGGGGCCGCCGGAAGCCGCTGCTCGTCCTGCTCGCCGTGCTCATGGGCCTGGCCGTCGCCGCCGCCGTGTTCCTGGCGGTCACCGGAGGGAACGGCTCACCGGACGAGAGGGCGCCCGTCGGGAGCGGTCCGGGCACGGGGCGTACCTCCCCGACGTCGCCGCCCGACGTCGCCGCCCGGCGTCCCGACGGGCGTCCCGACGGGCGTCCCGAGCCGCTCCGCGCGGTGGCCAGACGCGGGCGGCGCGGCGCAGCGAGAGCAGGGCGTCCAGACGCGCGCGCGGGCCGAAACCCTCGGCTCCCGCCCACACCGCCGGGGCGTCCGCGACCAGCCCGGGATCGTCCAGGCTGTGCACCTGCGGTACGGCACGGAAGGTCAGCCGCGCCTCGTCCGGCCCGGCCGACGCGAGCCCGGGCACCTCGACGCGCAGCGAGAGGCGTACGCCCGCGTCATGCCCGGCGGCGGCATCGGCGGCCCAGGCGCGCAGTCCGGGTACGTGCCGCGGCTCCGGGACCGCGAAGACCGGACCGCCCGCAGCGAGCGCCGCCGCGGGTGAGCGGGGGAGCGCGTCGGCGACCGCGTCGAGAAAGCCGCGCAGCAGCCGCTCCGGGTCCGGCAGCCGGAGGGGGCCGCCGTCGGTCGTGAGCACGGGGGCGGTCCTGGGCACGGCCGTGGTCACGGGCACGGTGGCGTTCACGGGCACGGCGTGTGCTTCGGGCGGCATGGCCGCGGTCAGTTCGCGGATCCGGTCCACGTCCTCCGCGCGCAACGGCCCCGCGCGCCATGCGTCGTGATCGGCCGCGGACGGACCTGGCAGCAGCAGTCCCCGCGCGGCGAACCGCAGTGCCAGCAGAGCCGCCGTCGCCCAGAAGACGGTGGCCCGGTGCGCGTGCGCGACGGCACGCGCGCGTGTGAGGACCGGCAGGGCGGAGCGCACGGGCAGCAGGGCGGTGGGTATGGTCACCGCCTCGACGCCCCCGTCGCCGGGCACGACGACGGTGAGCTCACCGACCGGGCCGGAGGCGGGCACGGGAGGCCGTACGCCGTCAGGGCGCCAGAAGGCCACACGACCGGTACGTGCCGGATCACCGGGCACGAAGACGGCACAGCAGCGGGCCAGTTCGGCGAGTCGGGCAGGTGGTGCCGCGAGCTGGTTCTGCACAGCGATGGCACACTACTCAAGTTTCACTACTGACTCCGAGCGGTTGACGGTACAGCATCCCGCCTTCCTCCCACAGTGCTCCCGTGGTGCCATGAGGAGGTGCCGTGAGGCGGTGCCGTGAGGCGGCGCCGTGAGGTGGCGCCATGGGCCATGTCAGGGCACATCTCAGGGTCGTATCAGGGACACCTCGGGGTCACGGCTCGGAACTGCGCACGGCGCGGGCCCGTTCCCGGGACAGACAGCGGTAGTGGCCGCGAAGGAGGCGACGAGATGTCGAAGAACGCGAAGATCGCCGCAGGGGGTGTGGCGGCCGGGCTTCTCCTGATGATCTGGCTGCCCTGGTGGGCAGCCCTGTTGATAGTCCTCGGAGTGCCGGCGGCGGCGTACCTCACGCTGGACCCTGCTCAGCGGCGCAGGCTGCGCCGCGTGTCGCGCAAGGAGCTCGGCCGCTGAGCAGGTGGCCGCCGGCCCGTCGCCCAGCCGGGCCGTACCGCCGTTGCCGTCGGTCCTGACCGCCAGGGACCAGCCATGGCCGTCGGCACGGAGGAGCCGGGCGTCGCCCGGGGCGAAGGCGAAGGAGGAGCGGACACGCCCCGGGGGCGGCGGCGCGTCCGCATGCGCGCGTGCCTCCGCGAGCGCACGACGGATACGGCCGCGGGTGCCGTCGCCCGTGCCCGTGTCCTTCGCGGACATACGTACGGGTCGGGGGCCACGGGCCGCGCGTACGGACCGGGAACGCATCGGCTCGGCGCGGCCCGCCGTTCAGGCGGCGGGCAGGCCGAGGAGGTCGCGCGCCACCGTCCGCGGCGTCTCGTCCCGTTCCCGCGCGAGCGCGATGACGGCCCGGCACGCCAGCTCGCTCACCCCGAAGGAGAGTGCCTCGGGCGACACCCATGTCGTGGTCTCGTCGATCTGGTCCTGGTCGTCCTCGGCGCACGCCGAGATGTACGCCGCGGCCGCCTCGAAGAGGTTGGGCCTCTTCTGCCGGCTGCCCGTGTTCGCGTCCGCGCGCAAGGAGTTGAGGAATCTGCTGGTGGACTTGTGGAGCCTGCCGAACATGTGGCTGCCCTCCCCGTGTGTCGCCCCGCACGATCACTCATGCCTTCCCTCCTCAAACGTAGGGTCGGGAGCCCCGCAGCAGAAGAGGAGGCACACGGTGGGCGGCCCGGACGGCTGCGGCCCGGACGGCTGCGGCCCGGACGGCGGTCGGGAGCCGGGCGACCGGTTCAGCGGCCGCGCACGGCCAGCGCGAGGAAACGGTCGTCCTCGTCGGCGTACGACGTCATGCGCCAGCCGGAACGGGCCAGCAGCGGACCGAGGTTGTCCTCGGCCCGCAGGTCGTCCGGTGTGAGACGCCGCCCCTGGCGTGCCGCGAGCGCGGCTCTGCCGATGGGGTGGAAGAGAGCCAGCGTGCCGCCGGGACGGACGACCCGTGCGAGTTCGCGCAGACCCGCGACGGGGTCCGGGAGATGGGCGACGAGCCCGGCGGCGAACACCGCGTCGAGCGACTCGGCCCGCAGGGGCAGGGCCGCCACGTCGGTGAGCAGCAGCCGCCCGGCGCCGTCGCGTCCCGTTCGTACCGCGGCCTCCAGCATGGCCGGAGTCAGGTCCGCTCCCAGGACCGTCCCCGAGGGACCCACGGCGGCGCGCAGCGGCGTGAGGGCCCGTCCGGTGCCGCAACCGGCGTCGAGCACCCGGTCTCCCGCGCGCAGCCCCAGCTCGGCGACCGCGGCCGCGTAGGCGGGCCCGTCGTCGGGGAACTTCGCGTCCCAGCCGGCCGCACGGGCCGTGAAGAACGCCTGGACGTGGGTGCGGTCGCCGCTCATCCCCACATCATTCCCCACCGGCACCCGGTGCCGCCGCGCGAGGCGATCGAGATCCGAGGGCGTGCCCGGGGGCCGGGGGCGGGTCCGGGGGCGTGTCCGAGGGGCCGGGGCGGGTCCGGGGGCGTGTCCGAGGGTGTTCCGCTCACATCGCTCCGGCTGGTACTCGGCTTCCGCTCCTCACCCGGCGACGAACGCGCGCAGTCGGTCAGGCCGATCGAAATCCGGCCGAACCCCACGGAGGCGCCCGGTTGTTGCCATGATGCTGTCTTCGCAAGTGTGTACCGACATCGACATCTGCCGGCACTCCCGAGAGAAGTGATCGATGGTCTCCGAGCACTACGACGCCACCGGCGCGGACACGACCGTCCTGGCGTTGAAGATCCTGATCGCCGGTGGTTTCGGCGTGGGCAAGACCACCCTGGTGGGAGCACTCAGCGAGATCCGGCCGCTGCGCACCGAGGAAGTGCTGAGCGAGGCGGGCCGGTCCGTGGACGACACCACGGGCGTGGAACGGAAGAAGGCCACGACCGTGGCCATGGACTTCGGGCGCATCACCATCAGGCCCGACCTCTCGCTCTACCTGTTCGGCACCCCTGGCCAGGACCGTTTCTGGTTTCTCTGGGACGAGTTGGCGCACGGCGCACTCGGTGCGGTCGTCCTCGCGGACACCCGGAGGCTCGGGGACTGCTTCCCCGCGGTGGACTACTTCGAGCACCGGAACATCCCGTTCGTGGTCGCCTGCAACTGTTTCACCGGCGCCCGCACCTACGAGCCGCGCGAGGTGTCGCGCGCCCTCGATCTCGACCCGGGCACTCCCGTGCTCCTCTGCGACGCGCGCGACCGCGAGTCGGGGAAGGAGGTGCTGATACGGCTCGTCGAGTACGCCGGGCGGATGCACACCGCCCGCCTGCTGGACTCGGTGAGCTGACTTCCCTCTTCGCTCCCGCGAAGCAATGGTGGCCAGAAGTCCCGAGGGCTGCGAGGACCTCGTCCCGTCGGGAGCTTCCGGCGCTCGCCGCATCCGCTCGTCGGTCATCTTCCGTGTCATGGCTCCAACCCGCTTGCCCGCGCCGTTGAGGTGGGGAAGGCTGATTCGTCGGATCCTCCGCCCAGGGAGGAGCGACCTCAGGGGGGCACCGACGATGCCGCGGCGCACGGGACTCGGCTGGCTGCTGGACGACCTGATAGAGCGTGTCCCACACGTGCGGCACGCCCTGGTGCTGTCCGGCGACGGACTGGTGACGGAAGCGAGTACCGGCCTGCGGCGCGAGGACGCCGAACACCTCGCCGCCGTGGCGTCCGGGCTGCACAGCCTCGCCAAGGGTTCCGGCCGGCACTTCGGCGCGGGAGAGGTGCGGCAGACGGTGATCGAGTTCGACGACGCGATGCTCTTCGTCACCGCGGCCGGCGAGGGCAGCTGTTTATGCGTGCTGAGTGCCGTCCAGGCCGACGTCGGAGAGATCGGTTACGAGATGACCCGGTTGGTGAACCAGGTCGGTGAACATCTCGGCGTGGCCGCCCGTCCATCCGAGCGATCTTCCACACCGGAGTTCTGACCTGCACATTCCGTGCTGACACGAAAGTTGTCCACAGGCTCGCCCGCGATGTCGGGCGAACTGGCTACGGTTTTTCCCACGCAGGCGCCGAGCGGCGCCGGCACGTCGTCGCACGGGGGAGAACCGTCATGTCCGGCACCCTTTCGGGGAAACGCCCAAGCCGCACCGCCACCACCCACGGGGCACCGCTCTCACCGAGTCGTGCCGCACGGGAACTGGGGCTGAAGCGCCGGGAGTTCGACCTGGCCGTCCACCTCGGACGCATCTGGACGACCGAGGACGGAGGCGGCGGCCCCCGCGTCACCCGGGCGGAGATCGACCGGGTCCGCGCCGGGGAGGGCTTCCCCGGGGAGCTGAAGGAGTGCCTCAAGATCGTGGGCACTGCGGAGGGAGCCGCCCTGATGGGAGTGGCGGGCGCCCGGTTCACGCGCCTCGCGCGACTGGGCCGGGTGATTCCCGTTGACTTCTACCTCAACCGTTACCGGGCGGTGGTCTGGCTCTACCGGGCGGAGGACCTGCGCCGGTTCGCCGCGGACGAGGCGAACGCGCCTCTGCTGGACGGCCGGACACCGGACGACCTGCGCGAACGACTGGAGGCAGGAGTGGACCTCCGCCCCCGTGCCTGGCGTGGGCGCCATCTCGGGCACCTGCTGGACCGGGCCCACGACCCCTGGGCGCGGGCCGCGGCGATGGCGTCCTTCCTCGATCCTGTCCAGATCGCGGAGCTCGTTCCGGACCCGTACGAACGGGCCCACCTCAACCGCCTGCGCCCCGCCCGGCCCGTCCACGGGGCTCCGGACTCGCCGATCGTCCAGATCACCGCCCGTGTCACCACGGCGGACGACCCGGACGAGATCGCCCGGCTGCGCGCCGGCGTGCGGCAGACTCTCGCCGAGGCAAGGGAGCACCGGCCGGCGCCACGGCCGACGACCGCCCCGGAAGCCGAACCACGGCCGGTCCCGCGTCCCTCGCCCCCGGACTCACCGCCCCTGGACTCACCGCCCCTGGACTCACCGCCCCGCGAGGCACCGGCACCGGGAAAACGACGAGGTCTGCTGGGGCGATGGCGCCGCAGGCGCCTTGACGGACCGCCACCCGACAGGCGCTCTACATCACCCGAGTCATCCTGCTCACCCCAGCCGCCCTGCTCACCCCAGCCGCCCAGCTCACCCCAGCCGCCCAGCCCACCTCAGTCGCCGAGCCTGCGGAACAGCCCCTCCTGCACCACGGAGACCAACAGCCGGCCCGCGCGGTCGTAGATGCGCCCACGCGCCAGCCCGCGACCGCCCACCGCGATCGGGGACTCCTGGTCGTACAGGAACCACTCGTCCGCGCGGAACGGCCGGTGGAACCACATCGCGTGGTCCAGCGACGCCATGTCGAACCCGCGCGGGCCCCACAGCGGCTCCACCGGGATGCGGACGGCGTCCAGCAGCGTCATGTCGCTCGCGTACGTCAGCGCGCAGGTGTGCACGAGCGGGTCGTCCCCCAGCGGCCCGACCGCGCGCATCCACACCGCGCTGCGCGGCTCGGCGCCCACGACCTCGTCGGGTGTCCAGCGCAGCCGGTCCACGTACCGGATGTCGAACGGCTGGCGCCGGGCCATGCGCTCCAGCTGCTCGGGGAGCGCGCCCAGGTGCTCCCTGATCTCCTGGGCGACCGTCGGCAGCGACTCGGGGTCCGGCACCTCGCGGGCCGGCGGCAGCTGGTGCTCGAAGCTCCCCTCTTCAGGCTTGTGAAAGGAGGCGGTCAGATTGAAGATCGTGCGGCCCTGCTGCACGGCGGTGACGCGCCGGGTGGTGAACGACCGCCCGTCCCGTACCCGCTCGACCTGGTACACGATCGGCACACCGGGACGGCCCGGGCGCAGGAAGTACGCGTGCAGCGAGTGCACCGGCCGGTCGCCCTCCGTGGTGCGCCCGGCGGCGACCAGGGCCTGGCCCGCGACCTGGCCGCCGAAGACCCGCTGCAGGGACTCCTGCGGACTGCGGCCGCGGAAGATGTCGACCTCGATCCGCTCCAGGTCGAGCAGGTCGACGAGTCTCTCGGCCGGGTTGGTCGTCATGTGCTTGTCTCTCCCGTGCTCGTGCTCAGAGCTGTCCGACGTCGGTGACCTTGACGACGGCGCGTCCCTCGGCGTCGGAGGCCGTGAGGTCGACCTCCGCGCTGATGCCCCAGTCATGATCGCCGTTCGGGTCGGCGAAGGTCTGGCGGACGCGCCACAACCCGTTCTCCGGCTCCTCCTCGATCATGAGCAGCCGCGGGCCGCGGGCGTCCGGACCGGTGCCCAGCTCCTCGTACTCGTCCCAGTACCGGTCCATCGCCTCGCCCCACCGCTCGGCGTCCCAGCCGGACTCGGCGTCCAGCTCGCCGAGTTCGTCCACCTGGTCGAGCGCCGCGAGCTCGACGCGCCGGAACATGGCGTTGCGGACCAGGACCCGGAAGGCGCGCGCGTTGGCGGTCACCGGTTTGACCTGGTCGGCCTTCTCCTGGGCCTCCTCGGCCGTCATCTCCTCCGGATTGGCGAGCTGCTCCCACTCGTCCAGCAGGCTGGAGTCCACCTGGCGCACCATCTCGCCGAGCCAGGCGATCAGGTCCTCCAGGTCGTCCGACTTCAGATCGTCGGGGACGGTGTGATCCAGGGTCTTGTAGGCACTGGCGAGGTAGCGCAGCACGATGCCCTCGGTGCGGGCGAGCTCGTAGAAGGAGACGAACTCGGTGAAGGACAGCGCCCGCTCGTACATGTCGCGGATGACGGACTTCGGCGACAGCGGATGGTCGCCGACCCAGGGGTGGCTCTTGCGGTACGTGTTGTACGCGTGGAAGAGCAGCTCCTCCAGCGGCTTCGGGTAGCCGATGTCCTGGAGCCGCTCCATGCGCTCCTCGTACTCGACGCCGTCCGCCTTCATCGCGGCCACGGCCTCGCCGCGCGCCTTGTTCTGCTGGGCGGCGAGGATCTGCCGCGGGTCGTCCAGCGTGGACTCCACCACGGACACCATGTCCAGGGCGTACGAGGGCGACTCCGGGTCCAGCAGTTCGAACGCGGCGAGCGCGAACGTCGACAGGGGCTGGTTCAGCGCGAAGTCCTGCTGGAGGTCGACCGTGAGACGCACGATGCGGCCCTCGGCGTCCGGCTGGTCGAGCTTCTCCACGATGCCGCCGTCGAGCAGCGAGCGGTAGATGGCGATCGCCCGGCGGATGTGCCGGAGCTGCTGCTTGCGCGGCTCGTGGTTGTCCTCCAGGAGCCGTCGCATCGCCTCGAAGGCGTTGCCGGGACGGGCGATCACCGACAGCAGCATCGTGTGCGTCACCCGGAACCGGGAGGTCAGCGGTTCCGGCTCGGAGGCGATCAGCTTCTCGAAGGTGTTCTCCGTCCACCCGACGAAACCCTCCGGGGCCTTCTTGCGGACCACCTTGCGGCGCTTCTTCGGGTCGTCGCCGGCCTTGGCGAGCGCCTTCTCGTTCTCGACGACGTGTTCGGGGGCCTGGGCGACCACGAAGCCCGCCGTGTCGAAGCCGGCGCGCCCGGCACGTCCCGCGATCTGGTGGAACTCACGGGCGCGCAGGGTCCGCACCCGATTGCCGTCGTACTTCGTCAGGGCCGTGAACAGTACGGTGCGGATCGGCACGTTCACTCCGACGCCGAGCGTGTCCGTGCCGCAGATGACCTTCAGCAGACCGGCCTGCGCCAGCTTCTCCACCAGCCGCCGGTACTTCGGCAGCATGCCGGCGTGGTGGACACCGATCCCGTGCCGTACGTAGCGCGAGAGGTTGCGGCCGAACTTGGTGGTGAACCGGAAGTTTCCGATCAGCTCGGCGATCTGGTCCTTCTCCTCGCGCGTGCACATGTTGATGCTCATCAGCGCCTGGGCCCGCTCCACCGCCTGGGCCTGCGTGAAGTGCACGATGTAGACGGGCGCCTGCTTCGTCTCGAGCAGCTCGGTGAGCGTCTCCGTGAGCGGGGTGACGCGGTACTCGTAGGAGAGGGGGACGGGCCGGGTCGCCGAGCGGACCACCGAGGTGGGGCGGCCCGTGCGCCGGGTGAGGTCCTCCTCGAACATCGAGACGTCGCCGAGGGTCGCCGACATCAGGATGAACTGCGCCTGCGGCAGCTCCAGGATCGGGATCTGCCACGCCCAGCCGCGGTCCGCCTCCGCGTAGAAGTGGAACTCGTCCATCACGACCTGGCCGACGTCCGCGTCCTTGCCGTCACGCAGGGCGATCGACGCCAGCACCTCGGCGGTGCAGCAGATGACGGGCGCGTCGGCGTTCACGGAGGCGTCGCCGGTGAGCATGCCGACGTTCTCGGTGCCGAAGAGCTTGCACAGCTCGAAGAACTTCTCCGAGACCAGCGCCTTGATCGGTGCCGTGTAGAAGGTGACCTCGTCCCGGGCGAGCGCCGCGAAGTGCGCACCGGCGGCGATCATGCTCTTGCCGGAGCCGGTGGGGGTCGAGACGATCACGTTCGCCCCGGAGACCACCTCGATCAGCGCCTCCTCCTGATGCGGATAGAGGGTGAGACCCCGTTCCTGGGCCCATGCCTCGAAGGCTTCGTAGAGGGCGTCCGGGTCGGCGGTCTGCGGCAGCTGATCGATGAGGGTCACGGACCCATCTTGCCTGCCGTCCCACCCGATGCGGGAATCGGCTGCCGCCCTGAAGATCATGAACGTTACGCTGTGGCGCCGACGGAGAGTCACCGCGCACGGCCAACCGGGCAGCGGCACAAGAGAAATGGGGCGGGAAGCGGCCATGATGGGACCAGCACACTCACTGTCGGGGGCCGCGGCCTGGCTCGGCGTCGGGGCGGCCGCCGCCGCGGCCGATCGCCCGATGCCCTGGCCGGTCCTGCTGGTCGGCGCGCTGATCTGCGCCGGCGCCGCGCTGGCCCCGGACCTCGACCACAAGGCGGCCACCATCTCGCGGTCCTTCGGACCCGTGTCGCGCTGGCTGTGCGAGATCGTCGACAAACTGTCGTACGCCGTCTACAAGGCGACGAAGGGGCCGGGCGACCCGAGACGCTCCGGCGGGCACCGCACCCTGACGCACACCTGGCTGTGGGCGGTGCTGATCGGTGCGATCTGCTCCGTCACCGCGATCACGGTGGAGCGGTGGGGCGTGCTCGCCATCCTCTTCGTGCACATGGTGCTCGCCATCGAAGGCTTGCTGTGGCGGGCGGCCCGCGGCTCCAGCAGCGACGTCCTGGTGTGGCTGCTGGCCGCCACCAGCGCCTGGATCCTCGCGGACATCCTCGACCAGCCGGGCAACGGGGCCGACTGGCTGTTCACGGCGCCGGGCCAGGAGTACCTGTGGCTGGGGCTGCCGGTCGTCCTCGGCGCGCTGGTGCACGACCTGGGCGACGCCCTGACGGTCTCCGGCTGCCCGGTCCTGTGGCCGATACCGGTGGGCCGCAAGCGCTGGTACCCCGTCGGCCCGCCGAAGGGGATGCGGTTCCGCGCGGGCAGCTGGGTCGAGCTGAAGGTGCTGATGCCCGTGTTCATGGTGCTCGGCGGGGTGGGCGCGGCGGCGGCGCTCAACGTGATCTGAGCGGCGGGGAGCCTCGCCGTCGCCCGCCTGCCGTCACCGGCGCCGCCTCAGGCCGTACCCGTGCCTCCGATGCCGTCGCCGATCCCCTCGCCGCTTCCGCCGTAGCGCCGCTCGAACTGCGCGATGCGTCCCTCCGTGTCCACGGTCCGGGCCCTGCCGGTGTAGAAGGGATGACTTTCCGCGGAGATCTCGACGTCCACGACCGGGTACGTCTCGCCGTCGTCCCACTCGATCGTCCGGTCGCTGGTCGCGGTCGACCGGGTGAGGAAGGCGAAGCCGGCGGCCCGGTCGCGGAAGACGACCGGGTGGTAGTCGGGGTGCTTGTCCTGCTGCATGGGTGCTCCTTCGCTGGGGAGGGTGGTCCGGGCCGGGCGGACGGCGGCGTCAGCCGGGGGAGGGCGGGGTGTCCATGTCCCATCGCTCGTCGTCGACTATGTGGATCGCGGCCTCCTCGGCCGAGGAGGCCGCGCCGTCGATGCCCACGTCGGTGGCGACCAGATCCTTCTCCTCGTCCTCGTGCGCGCCTTCGTCGGGGGCGACAAGACGGCCCGCGCGGATGTCGCCCACCTCGTTGTCCAGGAGTTCCCCGTCCGAGTCCACCCAGTCGCCGATCCCGTCCCCCTCGGACGGCGCCACGTCCGGGACCTCCTCCGCCAGCCGCTCGTCCAGACTCTCGCCCTCCCGCCGCTCCGCCGCCGTCACACCGGTGTGCTCCACGGCCCACGGCCGCTCCGGCGGCGACCAGCCCCGGTCCAGCGGATCGTTCACCCCGTCGTCCTCCAGGGTGTCCTCGGCGTCCAGCAGCCCCGCGTCGTCCTGGATCTCGGACGCGTCGGGCTGGTAGACGTCGTCCCCCCACTCTCCGGCGCTGTCCACGGTGCCTCCCGTCGTTGTCGGTCGGTGAGCGGAACCGGTGCCACGTCCAGCGTTCCACCGGCTCTCGGGCCGGTGCAACGGCAGAGCTCGGCACCGGCCCGGTGGTCCTGCCGCCCGGTCCTGCCGCCCGGTCCGGTCAGCCGTGCCAGGACCGCCACAGCGCCGCGTACGCGCCGTCGGCCTCGACCAGCTGGTCGTGGCTGCCCAGTTCGCTGATGCGGCCGTTCTCGACGACGGCGATGACGTCGGCGTCGTGCGCGGTGTGCAGCCGGTGGGCGATGGCGATCACGGTGCGGCCGTCGAGGACACGGGAGAGGGAACGCTCCAGGTCGCGGGCCGCACGCGGGTCGAGCAGCGAGGTCGCCTCGTCCAGGACCAGGGTGTGCGGATCGGCCAGCACCAGCCGGGCCAGCGCGATCTGCTGGGCCTGCGCCGGGGTGAGCGCGAGCCCGCCCGAGCCGACCCCGGTGTCCAGCCCGTCGTCCAGCGCGCGGGCCCAGCCGTCCGCGTCGACCGCGCCGAGCGCCGCCCACAGCTGCGCGTCGGCCGCGTCCGGGCGGGCCAGCAGCAGATTGTCCCGCAGGGAGCCCACGAAGACGTGGTGCTCCTGGTTGACGAGGGCCACATGATCGCGGACGTCCTCGGCGGGCATCCGGGACAGCTCGGCGCCGCCCAGGGTGACCCGGCCGCCGCGGGGCCCGTAGATCCCGGCGAGCAGCCGGCCCAGCGTGGACTTGCCCGCGCCGGACGGGCCCACGAGGGCGAGCCGGGTGCCGGGGGCGACGCTCAGGGACACCTCGCGCAGCACGTCGACACCGGCCCGGTAACCGAAGCGCACCCCGTCCGCGCGCACGTCGTGCCCGTCGGGGACCACGGTGGAGTCCCCCGCGTGCGGCTCGATCTCCCGTACGCCCACCAGCCGGGCCAGCGACACCTGCGCCACCTGGAGCTCGTCGTACCAGCGCAGGACCAGGCCGATCGGTTCGACGAGCATCTGCGCGATGAGGGCGGCCGTGGTCAGCTGGCCGACGCCGATCCAGCCCCGCAGCACGAACACCCCGCCGATCATCAGCACCGAGGCGAGAACCGTGGTGTGGGTGAGGTTGACGACCGGGAAGAGCACCGAGCGCAGCCACAGGGTGTACCGCTCCCACGCCGTCCACTCCCTGATCCGCCGGTCCGACAGCGCGATCCGGCGCTCGCCGAGCCGGTGCGCCTCGACGGTGCGGCCGGCGTCCACGGTCTCGGCGAGGGCGGCGGCGACGGCGGCGTACCCGGCGGCCTCCGACCGGTAGGCGGAAGGCGCGCGCCGGAAGTACCAGCGGCAGCCGAGCACCAGCAGCGGCAGGGCGAGCAGCACGGCCGGCGCGAGCGGCGGCGCGGTCACGGCGAGCCCGCCGAGCAGCAGCACCGCCCACACCACACCGATCGCGAGCTGCGGCACCGCCTCGCGCATCGCGCTCGCGAGCCGGTCGACGTCCGTGGTGATCCGGGACAGCAGATCACCCGTCCCGGCCCGCTCCAGCACCCCCGGCGGCAGCCCCACGGACCGTACGAGGAAGTCCTCGCGCAGGTCGGCCAGCATCCGCTCGCCGAGCACGGCCCCGCGCAGCCGCACCTGCCGCACGAACACGGCCTGTACCAGCAGGGCGGCGACGAACAGCCCGGCCGTGAGTTCCAGACGCAGGTCGCGGGCGCCCTCGGAGACGCGCTCGACGAGTCCGCCGAGCAGGTGGGGACCGGCCATCGAGGCGACGACGGCGACGGTGTTGACGGTGACGAGCAGGGCGAAGGGCCGTCTGTGCCGTCGTACCAGCTCGGTCACGTAGCCGCGTACGGTGCCGGGCGAGCCGACGGGCAGGGTGCTCGCCGTCGTCGGGGCGGCCGGGTCGTGGGCCGGCGGTGCCACGCCGATCATGCTGTCTCCTCGATCTCTTCAAGCGCCGCCCGCACACCGAGCACGGTGGCCCTGTCCGGCGCGCGCACACCGTGGACGGCGGTCGCGTCGACCGGTGCGCCGTGCCGGTCGGCCTCCTCGTCGGTCTCGCGGGTGACCACCGCCCGGTACCGGGGTTCGGCGCGCAGCAGGTCCTGGTGCGTGCCGACCGCGACGACCGTTCCCTCGTGGATCAGGACGACCCGCTCCGCGCGGTCCAGGAGCAGGGGCGAGGTGGTCAGGACGACCGTCGTGCGGCCCGCCCGGAACGAGCGGATCCCCTCGGCGATCCGGGCCTCGGTGTGCGAGTCGACGGCGGACGTCGGCTCGTCCAGGACCAGCACCTCCGGGTCCGTGAGCAGCGACCGGGCGAGGGCGAGGCGCTGCCGCTGGCCGCCGGACAGGGACCGGCCGCGTTCGGTGATGCGCGCGTCCAGCGGATCACCGGCGTCGGGCGATCCCTGGACGAGGGAGTCCAGCACGTCCGCGCACTCTGCGGCGTCCAGGGCGTCCGCGGCGTCGACGGCGCCGGAGGCGGGCACGTCGAGCAGTTCGCGCAACGAGCCCGACAGGAGCACCGGGTCCTTGTCCTGGACGAGAACGGCTGTGCGGGCGCAGGTGAGCGGCAGGTCGTCCAGCGGCACGCCCCCCAGGAGCGCCGAGGAGGTCTTTCCGGAGGCGTCCTCCTCCGTCGCGTGGCCGCCCAGCCGTTCAGCCAGCCGCCCCGCCGCGTCCGGGTCGCCGCACACCACGGCGGTGAACAGGCCGCCGGGAGCGAGGAGTCCGGTCTCCGGGTCGTACAGATCACCGGACGGCACGACGGCCTCGCGTGTCCCCTCGGTGTCCGTGGCCCGCTCCAGCGACAGCACCCGGGCGGCCCGCCTGGCCGACGGCCGCGAGAAGGAGTACGCCATGGCGATCTCCTCGAAGTGCCGCAGCGGGTACGCCAGCAGCATCACCGCGCTGTACACGGTGACCAGCTCGCCCACCGCGATGCGCCCCTCGCGGGCCAGCCGCACGCCGTACCAGACGACCGAGATCATGAGCAGCCCCGGCAGCAGGATCTGGACCGCCGCGATGAGCGACCACATCCGGGCGCTGCGCACGGCCGCGTGGCGCACCTCCTGCGAGGCGCGGCGGTACCGCCGCAGGAACAGGTCCTCGCCGCCGATACCGCGCAGGACGCGCAGCCCCGCGACGGTGTCGGAGGCGAGTTCGGTGGCGCGCCCCGCCTTCTCGCGCTGGACCTCGGCGCGCCGGGTCGCGGCCGGCAGCAGCGGGAGAACGGCGAGCGCCAGGACCGGGACGCCCGCGGCGACGACGACGCCCAGGGCCGGCTGGTACACGAGCAGTCCGGCGCAGACCACCACGACGGTGAGCGCGGCCGCGGTGAAGCGCGACACCGCCTCCACGAACCAGCCGATCTTCTCCACGTCATTGGTGGACACCGCGACGACCTCACCGGCCGCCACGCGCCGGGTCAGCGCCGAGCCGAGCAGGGCGGTCCTGCGGGCCAGCAGCTGCTGGACGCGTGCGGCGGCGGTGATCCAGTTGGTGACTCCCGCACGGTGCAGGAAGAGGTCGCCCACCGCGATGCCCGCGCCGCACAGTGCCAGCAGTCCGCCCGCGAGGGCGAGTCCGGCACCCGAGCCGTCGACGACCGCCTGCACGGCCCGGCCCACCCCGAACGGCAGCCCGCAGACGGCCGTGAAGTGCAGCAGGCCCCAGGCGAGGCACTTGAGCTGCCCGCCGAGCTGTTCGCGGAAGAGCCACCACAGGAAGCGGGGCCCCGAGCGCGCGTCCGGCACACCCGGGTCGGGGAACGGGAGGTCTTGGATCTGCATGGTGTCCCAGTGACTCGTGATCGGAAAGCGGACAGGAGCGGACAGGAGCGAACAGGGGCGGACGGGAGCGGACGGGAGCGGACGGGAACGGACAGGAGCGGACAGGAAGGATGAGGGAGAAGGGCGGGAGGAAGTGCGGGGAATGCGAGGACGTGCGGCAAGTACGAGAGGTGCGAGAGGTGCGAGAGGTGCGAGGCGTGCGAGGCGTGCGAGAGGTGCGAGAGGTACGGAGACGTGCGTGACCCGTGAGGTGCGGGCCGGTGCGGTCGAGAGCCGGCCTCGGGGACCGTCCGCGCGCCGCCCAGGTCGGTGGCGAGCTGTGAAAGGCTCCGTCACCGGGTGTCGGCGGGCAAACGCTTTTCCGCGAAGTGGCAAAGATTCGGCCTGCTTTCCTCGTGCACGGCCGGGAGCGGCCGGGGTACGGGCCGCCGCGGCGGCGCACGGTGCGACGATGGAGCGCATGCGAACAGGCGGTGCGAGCGGCGTGATACGGGCACGGGCCGCCGCGGCGGTCTGCGGCGCCCTGGTGATGTCCCTGGCCGGATGCGGGGGTACGGACGGCGGGAGCGGAACGCAGGGCCAGGGAGCCACCGGTGGTCCGACGGGCCGGGCCAGGGCGGGCACCGTCGGGCTCGAACGCATCCCGGACGTCGGCGACCGCCTCCAGCGGCGCATCCCCGACGACTCCCGTCAGGTGGTGGCCGTCTACGGCGAGGGCGAGAACGACGCGGACTCCACCGTCGTCCTCTACGCCAAGAACGGTTCCACCTGGGACCTAACCCGCAGCTGGCAGGGGCACAACGGGAAGAAGGGCTGGACCACGGACCACCACGAGGGCGACAACCGCAGCCCTGTCGGCGTGTTCACGCTCAGCGACGCGGGCGGTGTCCTGGCCGACCCCGGCACGAAACTGCCGTACACCCGGTCCGCGTCCTTCCAGGCCCCGCGCTCCTGGGCGAAGTCGCACTGGCACGACTTCGACTACGTCATCGCGATCGACTACAACCGCGTCAGGGGCACCTCGCCGAACGACCCGACCCGCCCCGGGGGCCGGTCCGAGGGCGGCAGCATCTGGCTGCACATGGACCACGGCAGCGGGACGTCCGCGTGCGTGAGTCTGTCCCGGTCGGGGATGGAGTACCTGCTGCGCACGCTCGACCCCGAGCTGCACCCGGTGATCGTGATGGGGGACAGGGCGGAGCTGCAGGCCTGACGGCCCGTCACCACGTCACTTGTCGCCGTCCGCCGTCACGACGGTCCGGCCGTCGCCGTCCGCCGCGACGGCGCTTCGGCCGTCGCCCGCCTGTGTGATGACGGTCCGGTCGTCGCCGTCCGTCGCGGGACGCGCCGCGTCCCCGTCCGTGGCCATCACCTCCGGCGGTATCCCGTCGAACAGGGTGTCCAGCAACCCGCCCAGTACGGTGCGCTGCTCGTCCGTCAGCGGGGCGAGGATCTCCTCGGCCGCCGTGCGGCGTGCCCGGCGCAGCTCCCGCAGGACCGCGCGCCCTTCGTCCGTGACCTCGATACGGATGACGCGACGGTTGGTGGGATCGGGCACCCGGCGCACCCGTCCGCTCGCCTCCAGCCCGTCGACCAGGGTCGTCACGGCCCGGGGCACCACCTCGAGCCGCTCGGCGAGGTCGGCCATGCGGGGCGGCGCACCGTAGTGCGCGAGCGTGCGCAGCAGCCGGGACTGCGCCGGCGTGATGCCCAGTCCGCACCGCTCCAGATGGCGCTTCTGGATGCGGTGCACGCGCCGGGTCAGGCGCAGCAGCTGCTCCGCGAGCAGGCCGTCGGCGTCGGGAGAGGTC
The DNA here is from genome assembly GCF_014648075.1 of Streptomyces ruber. Taxonomy (GTDB): domain Bacteria; phylum Actinomycetota; class Actinomycetes; order Streptomycetales; family Streptomycetaceae; genus Streptomyces; species Streptomyces ruber. The sequence continues at coordinate 82,783 of NZ_BMQK01000003.1, forward strand.
ATGCCGGAACAATATCAGGATGCCGTTCATTGTGAGCATAGGTAACAATGAGCTATGCTCCACCAGTCGTCCATCGGCCGATGTCCACGAGCACCCGATCCCCGTAGGAGCCCATGCATCCCGACGAACCTCCCGCCTGGACGCCCCCGCCCGCCGAGCCCGGCCGGCCGCGGCAGGTGCGCCGCATCCTGAAGCTGTTCCGTCCCTACCGGGGCCGTCTCGCCGTCGTCGGCCTGCTCGTCGGCGCCGCGTCGCTGGTCTCGGTCGCCACGCCGTTCCTGCTGAAGGAGATCCTGGACACCGCGATCCCCGAGGGGCGCACCGGCCTGCTGAGCCTGCTCGCGCTCGGCATGATCGTCGGCGCGGTACTCACCAGCGTCTTCGGCGTGCTGCAGACGCTGATCTCCACGACGGTCGGCCAGCGCGTCATGCACGACCTGCGCACCGCCGTGTACGACCGGCTGCAGCGCATGTCGCTCGCCTTCTTCACCCGGACCCGCACCGGGGAGGTCCAGTCGCGCATCGCCAACGACATCGGTGGCATGCAGGCGACCGTCACCTCCACCGCGACCTCCCTGGTCTCCAACCTGACCAGCGTCGTCGCCACGATCATCGCGATGATCGCCCTGGACTGGCGGCTGACCGTGGTCACGCTGCTCCTGCTGCCGCTGTTCGTGTGGATCAGCCGCCGCGTCGGCAACGAACGCAAGAGGATCACGACCGAGCGCCAGAAGCAGATGGCCGCCATGGCCGCCACCGTCACCGAGTCGCTGTCCGTGAGCGGCATCCTCCTCGGCCGCACCATGGGGCGCGCCGACTCGCTCACGAAGTCCTTCGCCGGCGAGTCCGAGCAGCTGGTCGACCTGGAGGTGCGCTCCAGCATGGCGGGCCGCTGGCGCATGGCCGTCATCACGGTCGTGATGGCCGCCATGCCGGCCGTCATCTACTGGACCGCGGGGATGGCCTTCCAGCTCGGTGGCCCGTCCGTCTCGATCGGCACGCTCGTCGCGTTCGTCTCGCTCCAGCAGGGGCTGTTCCGCCCCACCGTCAGTCTCCTGTCGACCGGCGTCCAGATACAGACCTCGCTCGCCCTGTTCCAGCGCATCTTCGAGTACCTCGACCTCCCCGTCGACATCACCGAGCCCGAGCACCCGGTCCGGCTCGGCCAGGTCAAGGGGGAGATCCGCTTCGAGAAGGTCGCCTTCCGGTACGACGACAGGAGCGGCCCCGTCCTGGACGGCATCGACATCACCGTCCCCGCGGGCGGCAGCCTCGCCGTCGTCGGCCCCACCGGCGCCGGCAAGTCCACGCTCGGTTACCTGGTGCCGCGCCTGTACGACGTGACGGAAGGCCGCGTCACACTGGACGGCGTGAACGTGCGCGACCTCGACTTCGACACACTCGCGCGCGCGGTCGGCGTCGTCTCCCAGGAGACGTACCTCTTCCACGCCTCGGTCGCCGACAACCTGCGCTTCGCCAAGCCGGACGCCACCGACGAGGAGCTGCACGCGGCGGCGAGGGCCGCCCAGATCCACGACCACATCCTGTCCCTGCCCGACGGGTACGAGACGGTCGTCGGGGAGCGTGGCCACCGCTTCTCCGGCGGAGAGAAACAGCGGCTCGCCATCGCCCGTACCATCCTCCGCGACCCGCCCGTGCTCATCCTCGACGAGGCCACCAGCGCCCTGGACACCCGTACGGAGCACGCCGTGCAGGAGGCCATCGACGCGCTCTCCGCCGACCGCACCACCATCACCATCGCCCATCGGCTGTCCACCGTTCGGGGGGCCGACCAGATCGTGGTCCTCGACTCCGGCCGCGCGCTCGAACGGGGAACGCACGAGGAGCTGTTGGCACGGAACGGGCGGTACGCCTCGCTCGTACGGCGGGACGCCCGACTGGAGCCGACAAGATGAAGATAAGCGGGGTTTGTCGGTATTCGCGGGTTACCGTGCCCGCATGCAGACGAACATTCCGCCACGGAGCACGATGCGACTCACGCGCCGGGGCCGGTCCGCCCTCATCGCGGCCGGAGCCGTCGCGGCGGCCACCGCCGTGGCGGTGCCCCTGCTGATCACCGGGTACGGCGACCGCGCGGCGGGCAGGCGCCCGACCTCGCTGGTCGTCCCGGAAGGCTGGCGGTCGGCCCAGATCTACGAGGCCGTCGACAAGGCACTCGCCCTGCCCGCGGGCACCACCAAGAAGTCGCTGGGCAAGGCACGACTGAAGCTTCCGGCCGACGCCCAGGGCAATCCCGAGGGATATCTCTTCCCGGCGACGTACCCCCTGGACGAGAAGGCGACCCCGGAGTCCCTGCTGTCCACCATGGTCGACACCGCGAACGAGAGGTTCGGCGGCGGCCGGATCACGGCCGGGGCCCAGCGCAACGCCCTGAACGTGTACCAGGCGGTCACCATCGCCAGCATCGTCCAGGCCGAGGCCGCCACCAAGACGGACATGGGCAAGGTGGCCCGGGTCGTCCTCAACCGCCTGGAGCGGGGTATGCCGCTGCAGATGGACTCCACCCTCAACTACGCGCTGAGCCGCTTCACGCTGGACACCCGCGAGAGCGACACGCGCATCCAGAGCCCCTACAACTCGTACCAGCGCATGGGGCTGCCGCCCACGCCGATCGCCAACCCGGGCGAACAGGCGATGCGGGCCGCGCTCCGGCCGACCCCGGGCGACTGGCTGTACTTCGCCACGGTGAAGCCGGGCGACACGCGCTTCACGGCCGACTACGCCGAACACCAGCGGAACGTCGCCGAGTTCAACCGCCACCGGGAGCGCGAACGGAAGAGCGAGGGAAAGAGCGCCGAGCCGGCGAAGTGAGACGGCGACGCGGGGGACGGGGCGTCCCACGGCGCGTCACGCGGCGAGCGGCTCCCCCGCCAGCAGGCGCCCGATGTCCCGGACCGCGGCACGCCCGGCCCGGTTCGCGCCGATCGTGCTGGCCGACGGGCCGTACCCGACCAGGTGGATCCGGGCGTCGGCGACCGTGCGGGTGCCCTCGACACGGATGCCGCCACCCGGCTCGCGCAGCCGCAGCGGCGCCAGGTGGCCGACGGCCGCGCGGAACCCGGTCGCCCACAGGATGACGTCGGCGTCCACGTGCCGTCCGTCGTTCCACTCCACCCCGTCCGGCGTGACCCGGTCGAACATCGGCTGCCGATCCAGCACACCGTCCGCCAGGCCCCGGCGGACGGCGTCGTTCAGCGGCAGCCCCGTCACCGACACCACACTCCTCGGCGGCAGCCCGCGCCGTACCCGCTCCTCCACGAGCGCCACGGCCGCCCGCCCCGCCTCCTCGTCGAACGGACCCTCCCGGAAGACGGGCGGACGCCGGGTCACCCACGTGGTCGCGGCGGCGAAGGGGGCGATCTCCAGCAGGTGCTGTGTACCGGACGCACCACCGCCCACGACGACCACCCGCTGCCCCGCGAACTCCTCCGGTCCCGCGTACTGCGCCGTGTGCAACTGCCGCCCCCGGAACGTCTCCTGGCCCGGGTGGTGCGGCCAGAACGGACGGTCCCAGGTGCCGGTCGCGTTGATCAGGGCCCGTGCCGACCACACCCCGGCGGAGGTCTCGACGAGCAGCCGCCCCGCGTCCCCCTCGCGCACCGCCCGCACGTGGACCGGCCGGCGCACCCGCAGGCCGAACTCCCGCTCGTACGCGTCGAAGTACTCCCCGACGACCTCGGAGGACGGACGCGCCGGATCCGCGCCCGTCAGCTCCATGCCCGGAAGCGCGTGCATCCCGTGCACCTTGCCCCACGTCAGCGAGGGCCACCGGAACTGCCAGGCGCCGCCCGGCCGGGGGGCGTGGTCGAGCACCACGAAGTCGCGGTCCGGCTCGGAACCGGTGCGCCGCAGATGATAGGCGGCGGAGAGCCCGGCCTGACCGGCCCCCACCACGACGACGTCGACCTCACGTGCCCCGGAGTTGTTCACGTTTCTACCAACCACCCGAGGTGCGCGGATCTTCCCGGCAGGCCGCCCGGCACGCCGAGGGGCCGGGTGAGCGAGGATGGACCCATGTCCGATGCCTTCACCACCCGAGTCCTGAACGTCTCCTCCGGCTCCCGGGAGACCGTCGTCGATCTCACCCGCGACTGCGAAACGTTCCTGAGGGAGGTGGCCGCCGGCCGCGACGGCCTCCTGAACGTCTTCGTCCCCCACGCGACCGCCGGTATCGCCCTCATCGAGACGGGCGCCGGCAGCGACGACGACCTGCTCACCGCCCTGCACTCGCTGCTCCCCGCGGACGACCGCTGGCAACACCGCCACGGCAGCCCCGGCCACGGCCGCGACCACGTCCTCCCGGCGATCGTCCCGCCCCACGCCACCCTCCCGGTCGTCGGCGGCAGTCTGGAACTGGGGACCTGGCAGTCGGTGTGCCTCGTGGACACCAATAAGGACAATGCCAACCGTCAGGTGCGGCTGAGCTTCCTCGGCTGACTGGGAGACGGAACCGTAGCGTCGAACCACGGCCGTACCGAATACCTCCCGGCCCGTGCGTGATCAGCCCGTGTGAGTCATGATCCTGGGCGCGGCGGGTGGCGGGATCCTCACCCTCGACCTCTTGCCCCGAATGAGGTCCGGGCGCTCCCAGGAGACGCGGAACCAGTCAGGGGCCCGCCCCGTGAGACCGGGTTGGCCACGCCCTGCTCGGCGTCGTCCGCGCGAAGTAGGCGAACCCGGCGGGATCGATCTCGCCGGGGTCTCCCGTACCGCACCTACTCACGCCGGACGTCGTTCGGCTGGGCCGCCGAAGCCGCATGGCGCTCCGGGGCCGCGTCGTAGGCGGACGCGCAGTCCGTGGAGCAGAAGTACAGGGTGCCCTGCGGGGTGTCCCGCCGCTCCGGTGCGGTCGCCGGGTCGACCTGCATGCCGCACACCGGGTCGGTTGCCGGCGGTGCGGACGGTTCGGTGACACTTTCCACCGTCGGCCGTACGCCCGTGTCCTCGGCGTCCGGCAACGGTGCCGGAAGCCAGCGGCGGAGCCGGGAGGCGTTGGTGACGACGGAGAGGGAGGACAGGGCCATGGCCGCGGCGGCGATGATCGGGCTGAGCCGGATGCCCCACAGGGGGTGGAGGGCGCCGGCGGCGACCGGGATGCCGACGGCGTTGTAGATCAGGGCGAAGAACAGGTTCTGCCTGATGTTGCGCATGGTCGCCCGGGACAGCCGGATCGCGGTGACGACGCCGGACAGTGAGCCGGAGATGAGCGTGATGTCGGCGGCCTCGATGGCGACATCGGTGCCGGTGCCGATCGCGAATCCCACGTCGGCCTGGGCCAGGGCGGGCGCGTCGTTGATGCCGTCGCCGACCATGCCGACGGTCCGGCCCTCGCCTTGAAGCCTGCGGATCTCGTCGGCCTTGTGCTCCGGCAGCACCTCGGCCAGCACCCGCCGTACGCCGACCTGGCCGGCGATCGCGGCGGCGGTGCGGGCACTGTCGCCGGTGAGGATGACGGTGTCGATGTCAAGGCCGTGCAGGGCGGCGATGGCCTGGACGGAGTCCTCCTTGACGGTGTCGGCCACGGCCAGCACGCCGGCCGGTCGCCCGTCCACCGCGGCCAGTACGGGCGTCTTGCCCTGGGTGGCGAACTCCTCGGCCGACACGGCGAGTTGCCCGGTGCCGATGCCGGCGTCCGAGAGCAGACGGGCGGTACCCACGAGGACGGACCGGTCGTCCACGGTGGCCCGAACGCCCTTGCCGGTGACGGAATCGAAGGCCGATGCGGCGGGCACCTCCAGGCCGCGCCGGCGGGCGCCCGCAAGGATCGCGGTGGCCAGCGGGTGCTCGCTGTCCGCCTCGGCGGCGGCGACCAGCGCCAGCAGGCCGTCCACCGTCAAGCCGTCGGCGGGCCGGATGTCGGTGAGGACCGGCTTGCCCGCGGTGACGGTGCCGGTCTTGTCGAGGACGACGGTGTCCAGTTGGTGCGCGGTCTCCAGGGCCTCGGCGGAGCGGATCAGGATCCCCGTCCGAGCGCCCTTGCCGGTGCCGACCATCACCGACAGCGGGGTGGCCAGGCCCAGAGCGCAGGGGCAGGCGATGATCAGAACGGCCACGGCCGAGACGAGCGCGAGCGTCAGCGCGGGAGAGGGGCCGACGGTGTACCAGAGGGCGAAGGCGGCGACGGCGATCGCGATCACGGCGGGCACGAAGTAGGCGGAGATCGCGTCGGCGAGCCGCTGGATCGGCGCCTTGGACGCCTGAGCCTGCTGCACCAGCCGGATGATCTGGGCCAGCATCGTGTCGGCGCCGACCTTGGCCGCCCGCACCCGCAGGGAACCGGTGGTGTTGACGGTGGCGCCGATGACCGTGTCCCCGGCCCGCTTGGTGACGGGCATCGCCTCCCCCGTGACCATCGACTCGTCCACCGCCGACGTCCCGGAGAGGACCTCGGCGTCGACGGGGATCTTCTCGCCGGGCCGGACGGCGATCTCGTCGCCCACGACGACCTCGTCCACGGGGATGTCGGCCTCCGAGCCGTCCCGTACGACGCGGGCGGTACGGGCCTTCAGTCCCAGCAGCGCCCGGATGGCCTCGCCGGTTCCGGCCTTGGCCCGTGCCTCCAGCAGCCGCCCGAGCACGATGAGGGTGAGGATGACGCCGACCGCCTCGAAGTAGACCTCGCGGACGTCCTCCGGCAGCAGCGACGGGGCCAGCGTGACCAGCAGGCTGTAGCCGTAGGCGGCCGAGGTGCCCAGCGTGATCAGGGAGTTCATGTCGGCGCTCCGGTGGCGCAGGGTCAGCCAGCCGATGCGGTGGATCGGCCACCCGGTGTAGAACATCACCGGCGTGACCAGAGCAAGCTGTACCCAGTGGTTCAGCAGCCAGCCCGGCACCCGGTCGGCACCGAAGAGCTCGTGGGCCATCACGGCGAACAGCACGGGCAGCGTCAGCACCGTGCCGACCGCGACCCGCCGCCCGAGGTCCGCGATCTCCGCACGCCGCTCGGCGACCTCGGCTGCCTCGGCGTCGGCCGCGGACGTACGGTCCCCCGGTGCCGTGACAACAGCCGTATCAACGGCCGGGAGTCCCTCGTCGCCGCTCGGGCCGCCGCCCTCGCCCGGGTCGACGACGAGCGTGCCGTGGATCATGTTCATCCCGCAGGCGAACCCGTACGACCCCGTCCGCTCGGGCCGCAGGCGCACGGTCGTGCGCCGGTACGCGGGCAATCCGGCGCTGACCCGCAGATCGGGGAAGACGACCCGGTTGGTGCACTCACCGGACTCCTGCCGGTCGAAGACCAGCTCGACCGGCACTCCCTGCCGCACCCGGATCACATTCGGGCTGTAGCCGCCCCGCACGCTCACCTCGATCCGCTGCACTCCCCCCTCCAGCCGTGCGGCGCGAGCGCGGCGTGGACCGAAGAAGAACCAGCCCAGCGTGGCGACGAGTACGACGGCCAGGGTCACGACGACGATGTCGGCGGTATCCATCACAGGCCTTCTCTCTGTCCGGCTCCTTCCAGACTGCACCCGGATACCCCTAGGGGGTAAGGGACCTATGGCCCCGGTGCGTTGGCCTCATCGACCCAAGACGGGCCGCTGGGCGCGGTGGACCGTGAAGGTGAGCTCGTCGGGGAGGCTCAGGCGCCGGGCTCCGTCTCCCGTCGGTCCGTGAAGAAGCGGGTGACCGCGATGTTCTGGTACGACCACGATCTCAGCGCATGGGGCTGGTTCGCCGTGTCGACCGGCATGATCCTCTTCTGGGCGTTGATCATCACCCTCGGTGTCCTGCTCGTCCGCGCCCTGGCCCGAGCGGGCGACACCGGGACGGCGGCCGGCACCCGGGTATGCCGACTCCGAGAAACCGCTCGCCATGGGGCACCGCCCACGCCCTTGAGGCAGTGGGAAGTTTCGCCCGCGGTGAGATCGACGAGGACGGATACGACCGCCGTCTGACGGTCCTGCCGTCCTGCGCGGACGCACCGGCGACCGCGCCCGGCTCACCGAGGGCCGACCGCACAACCACCCGACGGGCACGCTTCTTCAAGGAGGCCCGCGATGAAAACCGACCAGCACAACTACGGCCTGTACGCCGTCGCGGTGGCGATCGCCGTGGTCGGTGCCCTGGCACTCGGCGTGCCGGTGGCCACGCTCCTTTTCCTGGCCATCGCGCTGGCCTGCCCGCTGATGATGCTCCTCATGATGCGCGGCATGCACGGCGGTCGTGGTGGCATGCACGGCGGCGGCCACGACACGACCCACGAGTCCCGGCCCGAGGACGCCCCGTCGGTCAAGCACGACCAGCCGCGCCCTCGGAGCTGACCGACCGGTCCGGGAGGCCACCATGTCCGCGGTGATCGCCGTTCTGCTCGGGGTGGTCATCCTGGCCGGTGTCGTCTACGACACCGCCCGTCTGATCACCCCGCTGGCGTTCCGCTGCCCACCCCTGGCCCGCCTGCGCGGCCGCCGCGCCGCCCTGGAGGCCGCTGAGCGGTGGACCACCGGACTGCTGCTCCACGGCCGCATCACACCGGCCGACCACCAGGGCCGGATGAGCCGTCTCGCCCGCGGCGAACGCCACCCGGGCCCTACCCGGCGCCCCCGGCACCCGAGCGCACCCCGAGGAGGCCGCCATGGCTGACGCCGCCTACGGTCTGTGGCCCCTGGTCGTCCTGAACACCCTGCTGTTCATCGCCTTCGCCGCGAGCTTCTTCCACCCGAAGAGCAAGCGGGACTGGCGGGCGATGGGCGCTTACAGCGCGTTCCTGGTCGCCCTGTTCACCGAGATGTACGGCATCCCGCTGACCGTCTACCTGCTCGGCAGCTGGCTCGGCTCCCGCTTCCCGCTGCTGCAGGACACCCATGCCGGCGGCCACCTGTGGAACGACCTGACCGGCTGGAGCGGCGATCCGCACCTGAGCCCCTTCCACCTGGTCAGCTATGCCGCCATCGGCTGCGGATTCTGGCTCATCGCCACAGCCTGGAAGACCCTGCACGCCGCCGCCCAGCGCGACGAACTGGCCACCACCGGCGCGTACGCCTGGGTGCGTCACCCGCAGTACGACGGCTTCCTGCTCATCATGATCGGCTTCCTGCTCCAGTGGCCGACCATCCCGACGCTGCTCATGTTCCCGGTTCTGCTCCACGTCTACGCACGCCTGGCCCGCAGCGAGGAACGCGAGGTCGCGCAGCGCTTCGGCGAGCAGTGGACGGCGTACGCCGCCGACACGCCCGCGTTCTGGCCCCGCCGCCCACGCCACCCTGCCGACCGGCGCACGCCCCGTGCCCCGGCACGGAGGTGAGTCGTCATGACGGCCGGCCGGGAAGGTGTACTGCTCCGGGCCACCGGCATCGAGAAAAGCTACCGGCGCGGTACTTGGCCGTCCCGCCAACGGCTGCCCGTCCTGCGCGGCGTCGATCTGTTCCTCGCCGCGGGCGAGGTGGTCGGTCTGGTGGGGGAGAACGGAGCGGGCAAGAGCACCCTGATGAAGATCCTCGTCGGCGCGCTGGCCCCCGACGCCGGCTCGGTCACGTGTGCCGGACGGCTCGGCTACTGCCCGCAGGAGCCCGTCGTCTACGAACGTCTCACCTGTGACGAGCACTTCGAACTCTTCGGCCGTGCCTACGGACTGGCCGACCAGGCCGAGCGTCGCGCCCGCCGGAGGCTGTACGAGGAGCTCGGGTTCGAGCGGTACGCGGCGGTGCGTACCGACCGCCTCTCCGGCGGTACCCTCGCCAAGCTCAACCTGGGCCTGGCGCTGCTGGCCGACCCCGAGGTGCTGCTGCTGGACGAGCCGTACGCGGGCTTCGACTTCGACACCTATCTGAGGTTCTGGGCACAGGTCGGCGAGCGGCGCGAGCAGGGCCGCGCGGTGCTGGTGATCAGTCACTTCGTGACCGACGAGGAGCGGTTCGACCGGATCGTCGAACTGCGCGACGGGCGGGCGGCGGTACGGCGATGACGTCCACGACCGTGCTGCTGGTACGCCGCTTCCTGACCGAGGCCGCCCGCACCCCGGTCAACATCCTCACCCTCGTCCTGGTACCCGTGGTGTTCGTCGTCGTGGCCGCGGAACCGCTCGCGGACGCGGCCGAGTTGCTGGGCGGCCCGGGCGGGCCCGCGGTGCAGACCGCCACGGCCGGCTGGGCGGCCGGGTTCATCGCCGCGATCGGCATGTACTTCCAGGTCCGCGAGGCCCGGGCCGCCGACCGTCGTCTGGTGCGGGCCGGGCTGGCCCCCGCCCGGCTGGTGACCGCCCGCACGGCCACCGGGCTCGCCCTCGTCCTGGTCGCCTCCGCGGCGGCACTGACGGCGCTGGCCGCCCGTACCGGATGGGGCGACGAGCCGGAGCGGGTGCTGGCCGGCACGCTGATGTACGCAGTGATCTACCTCGCCATCGGTACCCTGGTCGGCGCGCTCGTCGCACGCCCGGTCAACGGCACGGTGCTGATCCTGTTCGTGTGGATCCTGGACGTCTTCCTCGGCCCCGTCCTCGGTGCCGCCGACCGTCCGGCCACCCGGATCCTGCCCACCCACTTCGTCACCCTCTGGATGGCCGACCTGCCGTCCGGGCACGGCGGCCGGATCGGCGACCTGGGCCGGGCCCTGCTGTGGGCCGCCGCGGCGCTCGCGACGGCCTGGGCGACCGTCACCGCGACCAGCCGCACCGCCCGGCGGCGCGGGCGGAGCGGGCAACTGGCCACGGGGGTACGGATGGGCCTGCGGGAAGTGGCCCGCAACCGGGTGCTGTGGGCCCTGCTGATCGCCGTGCCCGTCGTCTTCGTCCTGCTGGCCGTGGCCACCACCCCCGACGAACCGACGACGATCAGCGTGCGCGAGAACGGCCGGACCATGATGAAGGAATTCTGGCTGCCCGACGTCCACGGCGGCACCATGGCCCCCATCGCGATCGCCTCGCTCGCCACCCTGGCAGGGCTCTTCACCCTGCTCGACGCGCGCACCGGAGACCGCCGCCTGGCCCTCGCCGGCTTCCGTCCGCTGCCGCTGCTCACCTCCCGGCTGATCGTCATCGCCCTGGGCGCGCTCGTCGCCACGACCGCGTCGCTGGCCGTCACCGCGACCGTCTTCGACGCACGCCAGTGGGGCTGGTACGCGGCGGCGAACGCCTTGATCGCTCTCAGCTACGCCCTCGTCGGCGTCCTGGTCGGTCCCCTCTTCGGCCGGGTCGGCGGCGTCCTGATCGCCTTCCTGCTGCCCTTCGTCGACCTCGGCATCGAACAGAGCCCCATGCTCCGCCCCGCCCCGCCCGCCTGGGCCCACGCCCTGCCCGGCTACGGCCCCGGCCGCGTGCTGACCGACGCGGCGCTGACCCCCGGCTTCGACGAGACGGGCAGTCTGCTGATCGCCCTGGCCTGGCTCGCGGGGCTCGTCCTGGCCGTCACGCTGCTGTTCCGCTCCACCGTTCGCCCGGCCGGTGCCGCCCGCCGCGCCATGGGTACCCAGGTGCCGCCGGCAGGCGGACGAGGGGCGGCGACGTGACGAGGACGGCCGGAACGACGAGGGGCCTCCTGGCGCGCCTGCTGCTGCTCGGCCTGCTCCTGATCGGCCTCGGCGTCGTCCACACGCTCGCCCATGCCGCCGCCCATGACGGCGTCGCCGGACACACCACCACCCGCCACCTCGGCCCGGCCGATGCGGCGGACCTCGAGTCGGTCACCGGAGCCGGCGACATCCCGCACCCCACGAACGCCGTTGCCGCGTCGGACGTGGACTCCCTGCCCGAGGCCGGCTGCTGGGCCTCCGTACCCACCGGGCCGTGGCAGGGCCTTCCGGCTCGCTCCGAAGCCGGGATCACCACCGTCACACACGCGACACCGCCCACTGACGGGCGGGTCGGCCACCACGCTCCGACGGCACCTCACGCGCCGGGAGTTCTGCGGATCTAGAGAGGGGCCCGCGCCGACGGCACCACTGTGCCTCGGCGCGGCCCGCCGTTCGGGCTCATGCCGACGTGGGCCGTCCGACCGCTCCCCCTGTCCCTCCGGGCCGACGGCGATGTCCGGAGCGCCGAGCTCGGCACGGCTGTCCCAGGTGGTGCGATCGGTGCTGACGCGCAGGACGCCGCGGGTGCTGTCGTAGCCGCAGACGGTGCCGTGTGCGAACTCGAGGGAGTGGAAGTCGGTCGTGCCGCCCAGGGAGAGGGTTTTCCAGGTCTTGCCGGAGTCGGTGGACTGGAGCAGGCCGCGGTTGCCGTGGTCGCCGCTGTCCTCGGCCGGGTGGCCGCTGCCGAGGAAGGTCTTCGGGCCGATGACGGTGAAGCCCGTGTAGTCGGCCTTGTCGCCGACCCGCTGCGCGGTGCCGTCGTCGGCCACGGCGATCACGCCCTCGTGGGTGGCGACGTACAGGCGTTCGTTGGCCGGGTCGATGCCCAGGCCGTGGACGTGGCTGACGGCCAGGCCGTCAGCGCCGTCGGCCGACTCCGAGCCGGACGGTGAATCAGGGACGGAGGAGCATGCGGCCAGTACCGCCGCGACAGCGGCCGAGGCGATGGCGGAGGCCGCGCGGGAACGAATCCTCATGCTGAGGTCTGCTGGAAGGCGCGAGGAGGAGCGGGGAGGAACGGGGAGCGGCGAGCGGGCGACGGAACAGGGGTGCCCCACCCCGTCGCCCGCCGTGGGACCGTCAGCTCTTGCCGAGAAGCTTGTTCATCTCCTCGATCTCGGCGGTCTGCGCGGTGATGATGTCGTCGGCCAGCTTCTTGGCCGGCCCGTACTGGCCCTCGTCCTTCTCCGTGGTGGCCATCTCGACGGCGCCCTCATGGTGCTCGATCATCATGGTCAGGAACATGGTGTCGAAGTCATGGCCGGACGCCTCCATGAGCTGGGCCATGTCCTCGGTGCCCATCATCCCGGGCATGCCGGAGGAGTCGTCGCCGTGCCCGCCGTGGCCCATGCCGGGCATGCCGGAGGGCACGTCCTCACCCCATGCCTCCAGCCACCCGGACATGGTCCTGATCTCCGGGTCCTGGGCCTTCTCGATACGGGAGGCGAGGTCCTCGACCTCGGCGGAGGACGCCTGGCTCCTGGCCATCCGCGCCATCTGGAGGGCCTGCTGGTGGTGCGGAATCATGCCCTGCGCGAAGTCGACGTCCTGGTCGTTGTGGGCACCGGCGGTGTCCTCGGCGCCGGTCGGGGCGGACGGCTGCGTACCGGAGCCGGTGTCGGAGGAGCCGCCGTCGCTGCCGCAGGCGGCGAGGACGAGGGCGGCGGTCACGGCCGTGACGCCCAGTGCGGCACGGCGGACGAGGGAACGGGGGCTGGTCATGGGGTGTACTCCTGCGATGTACGAAGGTGGGCGCGCCGGTCGGCGCGGGACATGACGGAGCGCCGCATCCACCCTCGACGACGGGGCGGGCACGGCTCGGCCTTGTCCTAGATCCGCAGGAGTTGCAGTTCGGCCAGGGTGGGCGGGGCACGCCCGCCGTCGGGCGCGGCGGCGAAGGCGCCGGGCAGGTGGTCGGCGGGTGGGGCCGAGCCGACGGGGTCGGGCATCGGCGCGGGAAGAACCGGCCCCGCGCCGATCGCGCCGGACGCACAGGTCGCGTCGGCGTGCTGCGCGTGCCCGCCGCCGCTGCCGTCGCCGTGACAGATGAACGCGGCGCCGGCCATCTCCATACCCGCGTGCGCCGGGACGGCGGCGGAGTGATGCGAGGAATGGCCGCCTGAGGCGACCGCGTCGGCGGGCCCGAGGGCGTGCATACCGAGCAGCCCGGCGAGCAGCCCGAGCAACAGCAGCGCACGCCACCGCCCGAGGGGCGAACGCGCACGGCGCAGCTGCTTAGGGGCTGTCACGTCTCTCATGCTACGGAAGCGACCCGCTGCATGGAGGCCGACAGGTACAAAAAGGCGAACCAAGGCGCGCTGCAGCTTCGCAAGAGCCGGTTGCCGCAGTTGGCTCCCCCATGGCCAGGCCCCTGACCTGGTACTTCACTGTCAGGGTGGCGGAGATCCGAACCCACGACCACTTTGTCCCGAACGAAGAAGCCGTGGGTCGTGTCCCGTCGCCCGCCGGGCCGGTCAGTGGTTCACTCGCCGGGCAAGTGCGTGTCTATGCCGAGGTTCAAGCGGCTGATCACCGCGATGAACTGCATCTGTTCTTCGCGTCGAGCCGCGACGAGGCCGAGTGGGCCGTGGCTCGCACCGACTGCGACGAGCATCTGCTGGCCCAGTTATCGGCGTTGAAGTCGTACCAGCGCATGGGGTGTTTCCCGAAGCTGGAGGAGATCCCGGAAACGGTGGTCGACTTCGTGCGCCGCGCGGTGGAGCTGCCGGAGGGCACCGTGCCGCGTGCCGCGAACCGTACGGCGGAGCGGCAGCGCACCGCGGTACGCCAGCGGACGGGGCTGTCGTACGGCAAGGCGAAGGCCCGGAAGACCGCCGAGGCGGTGATGCGGAGCGAGGCCGTGTCGAAGAACCGTCCGGCGGACCTGATCAACATCGCGCTGGAGAAGGTCGTGGAGGCCGGGCCGGAGCTGCCGGGCTTCACCACGCTGGACGCGCTCGCGGCGAAGATTCGTACCGAGGTGAACGCCTCGATCTGCATGGGCGTCTACGACCAGCTCAGCGAGGTCCACCGGGACCGGCTGCTGGCCCTGCTGTCGGAGAAGGACGAGGAAGGACGAGTCCGGCACCACGAAGTTCAACAGGCTGGAGCAGACGGCGAAGGCCCCGACGTGGTCGCACTTCCGTGGCCAGGCCGAGCCCCTGGGGTGGGTGGACGAGCTGGGCGAGACCGGGGTGTGGCTGTCCGGCGTCGCCTCGGGGAAGATCACGGACTTCGCCGGTGAGGCGGACGCCGCGGACGCGCCGGGGCTTCGGGACTACGACCTGGTGAAACGGCTCGCGCTGCTGGTGTGTCTCGTGCACAAGGCGCGGATGCGGGCCCGGGACGATCTGACCACGATGTTCTGCAAGCGGGTCGCGTTGCACGTCGAGCGGGCCAAGGCGGAGCTGGAGAGTATCCGGGAGCAACAGCGGGCCATAGTTGAGGTGTTGTTCGGGAACTATCGCACCGTGCTCCAGCACATCGACGCCGACGGCCCCGTCAGGCCGCGCGGGAGAAGGCGGCCACGCTGACGGGGGAGATCCTGGCAGCGGCCGGGGAACTCGACCAGGCGCGGAGGCCGACGCCGTGGCCGTACGGTTCGGCGACCAGCTCGCGACCGGCCTGCACGCGATGGCGAAGGCCCTGCGCGTGCAGGCCGGTGCGCTGGGGGTGCCTGCGGCGGCGGTGGACGACTTCGGAGGGTCCGAGGGACAGTACGAACAGATCGAGAAGGTCGCAGCCCACCATGGCGACTACTGGGGGGTGCTGCTGTAAGGGCACCTGCTCGAGGACCGCTCCACGATGTACGACCTGACCGGCCGCCTGAAGCTGAAGGCCACTTCGGAGGACAGCCGCGTCCTGGACGCGCTCGCGCACGCCCGCCGGTACAAGACCTCCCGCGACTACATCCCGGAACGGCACGAGGACGGCCGTCCGGTCGACATCTCCTTCGCCACACTGAACTGGCGGAAGGCCGTCCGGGACAAGTACCGGCCCGGCGCCTTCCTCCGCAAGCATTTCGAGGCGATGGTCTTCGCCGCGCTCGCCGAGGAACTGCTCACCGGCGACGATGCGCCGTACGACGCGGTGTCGTTCCGCCGGCAGCTGGAGGACAAGCTCACCGCGGCCGCCGCGACGGCCGATGCCGGGTACCCGGACAACGAGGGTCTGGTCATCGACCCCGAGACCGGCATCCCCTTCCTCAAGGCCCACCGCTCCGAGGTCCAGCGGGCCTCGGCGAAGGCCCTGGAGCAGGAGATCAAGGCCCGGACGCCGGAGCGCTCACTGATCGGGATTCTCTCCCGCACGGCCTACTGGGTGGAATGGTGGCGCCGCTCCGGCCCTGCCTCGGGCAACGAGCCGAAGCTGACAGGCCCCTTCGGCCGGTACGTGATCATCACGTGCGTGAAGGGCACCAACATGGGCCCCTACGAAGCCGCCCGCCACATCCCCGGCGTGAGCGGGCACGAGCTGTCGCTGGCCGCGAACCGGCCCTTCGCCATCCCGACGCTCAACGAGGCGATTGCCGACCTGGTCAACGCGCACGTCCGCCTGGACATCTCCCAGGCGTGGGGCGACGGCTCCACGGTAGCCGCGGACGGCACCCACATGGACACCCACGTCAACAACCTGCTGTCCGGGACGTCCGTGCGGTACGGCAAGCCGGGCGGCATCGCCTACCACCACATGTCGGACACGTACATCGCGCTGTTCACGCACTTCATCCCGTGCGGGGTGTGGGAGGCCGTCTACATCATCGAGGGCCTGCTCAAGAACACCTCGGAGCTCAAGCCGACCACCGTGCACGCCGACACCCAGGGCCAGTTCTTTCCCGTCTTCGCGCTCGCGCACCTGCTCGGTTTCTGATTTTATGCCCCGCATCAGGAACTGGAAGGACCTCACCTTCCCACCGGCCCACCAAGCAGACCGAGTACGTCCACATCGACGCCGACGCCCTGTCAGGCGAGAGCGGCCGCAACGTCATCGACTACGACCTGATCGAGTCCCAGTTCCGGCACCTGGTGCGGGTGGCGATCTCGGTGCGGGAGGGCGCCATTCCTCCACCCTTCTACTGCGGCGCCTGCGCGCGGGCTTCCGCAAGAACGCCACCTACACCGCCTTCCGCGAGGTCGGCCGCGTGATCCGTGCCGTCCAGCTCCCGCGCTACCTCTCGCACGCTCCGCTACGCCGACGGGTGACGGCTGCCACGAACGAGGTCGAGGCGTTCAACGGCTTCTCCCAGTGGATCGGCTTCGGCAACGGCGGGGGCATCACCGACAACGACCCTGTCGAGCAGGAGAAGACCGCGAAGTTCAACGCGTTGTTGACCAACGAGGTCATCTTCCACAACACCCTGGACATCGCCGAGATCGTGCGCCAGCTCCTGGAGGAGGGATGGAAGATCGACCCCGAGGACCTGGCCCACATCCCCCGGTACCTGACCGAGCACATCAAACGGTTCGGCGAGTACTCCACGCACGAACTCCGCATTGAGCCGGAGGCGTACGACCCGAAGCTCGACGTCGGCTTCACCCTGCCGCGAAGGGGATCTGAACGTCGTCGGCTTGGACCAGGCCGCATGTTGCCGGGCGAAGCGGCGTGCAGCCCCGTGCGCGCGGGCCGGTGCCTGTACCGCGCCGGGTGCGCCCGCGGCGATGACGCGGGCGCCGAGTCGTCAGGCGGGCTGGGCGGTAATGGTGCAGAGGCGCTTGGTGGCCCGGGTTAGGGCTACGTACAAGTCCCTCTCCCCACCGGGACGGTTCGTGATGATTTCCTCGGGGGCCACGACGACGACCCCGTCGAATTCCAGTCCGCGTGCTTCGGACGCCGGCACGATGCGTGCGTGGTGGGCGATGCCCTGGGCCGTCAGCTCGCCCACCTTGGTGTCCGCGCAGATCACTCCCAGGAACTCGCCCGGGTACGCGGTGCTCTGGGCGCGTACTTCCTGAGCGACGGCGGTGACCAGCCCGTCCGGAGGTGTGGTCACGGTGCGAGGGCTCTCACCGCTCCGCAGTGACCGTGTGGGCTTCTGGTCCGGAGCGATCCGGGTGAGCAGGTCCCGGACGCTCTCCAGGATCTCCTGCGTGGTGCGGTAGCTGACGGTCAGGTTGTGCAGTCTGAACCGCGGTCCGACGTGAGGGCTCAGCGCCTCCTTCCAGTCGCGTGCCGTCGCGACCGGGCCTGCCTGGGCGAAGTCACCCACCAGCGTCATCGCCCGTGCCGGACAGCGGCGGACGATCATCCGCCACTGCATGGCGGTCAGTTCCTGCGCCTCGTCGACGACGACGTGCCCGTACGTCCGCTCGGGAGGGCCGTCGACCAGGCTCGCCGCCTCGTCCAGCAACGGCACATCGGCATCGGTCCACGGGGCGTCCGGACCGCGCAGCAGAAGGGACCGCTCCTCGTCGGTCAGGCGGGGCAGGCGCCCGGCAAGAGCGTCGGCGTTCGTCAGGAGCGCCTTCACGAGGTCACCGGGTACCAGCCGCGGCCACAACGCCTCGACCGCTCGGTCGACGCCGGCGTTGTTGAGGAGATCGGCCCGGATGGCGTCCAGGTCCAGCTCGTGGACCGGACCCGGGTCGGCCGCACCTTCGGCACGGCGCCGGGCGGCTCCCGTGAACCGGTCGAGGTCGATGCCTGTCATCCGTTCGGCATCGGCGTCGATCTGCTCCAGGACGTCGCTCATGTCTCGTTGCATCGCGTCGGTGACGGCGTCGACCAAGAGCTCCTTGAACACCTGGCGCGCGGGGTTGTGCCCGGGTGCGGCTGCCACGGCGGCGTCGCGTGCCGCGGCGACTTCCTCGGCGGAGAGGTGAACCGGTTCCTGTCCGACCCGCACGGTGAAGTCTCCGGCGGGGGCCTGGTGGGCGCGCAGCAGGCCGGCCAGGGCGTCGGCGAGGTCGGCGCTGCCCTTGAGACGCGCCGTGTCGAACGGGTCCACCGTGTCCGCGGGCACTTTGGCCAGTTCCCGGCAGGTCGCCAGAACGACGTCGTTCTCTCCGAGCGAGGGAAGGACCTGGGAGATGTAGTCGAGGAACCGGGCGTTCGGGCCCACCACCAGGACACCCTCCTCCGCGGCGCGCGGGAACGCGTACAGGACGTAGGCCGCCCGGTGCAGGGCGACCACCGTCTTGCCGGTGCCGGGTCCGCCCTGCACCACGGTCACCCCGCGGTGGGCGGAGCGGACGATCTCGTCCTGCTCGGCCTGCAGCGTCGCGACGGCCGCCTGCATCCTGCCCGTACGCCGTGCCGACAGAGCCTCGGTCAACGGGCCGTCCCCCACGACGTCCTCGTCGGTCGGGGCGGTTCCGTCCAGCAGTTCGTCGCTCACCGAGACGACCGTGCGCTCCTCGAGGCGCAGGTGCCGGCGCCGCCGCAGGCCCATCGGGTGGACCGGTGTCGCCTCGTAGAAGGGCCGCGCCGCGTTCGCGCGCCAGTCCACGAGCAGAGGCAGGTCATCTTCCTCCCTGCGCAGTCCGATCCGCCCGATGCGCAGCGCCGTGCCGTCCGTCCAGTCGATGCGCCCGAAGACCAGCCCCTTTTCGGCACCCTCCAGCCGGCCGATCTCCTTGGCCAGGCGCTCGGCAGCGATTTCCCTCTCGTATGCCTCACCGGCGCTGTCCGCCGGAGCCCTCAGCACACTCGCTCGAGCTGCGCGCACCTCGGAAAGCCGCTCGGTGAGTAACTCATACAAGGAGGACACGTAATCCTGCTCCGATTCAATCGTACGCGCAGCGAAATCATTCATTTTCGACAACAGGGGGCTCCTTCGGCTCGCCCCACACCATACGGTCGAAGTCCCCTGCAGATAAGTCTTGACTTGATGGGTGGAGATATGTCCCTACGGCTGAGGCTTTTCCCGTCATCGGTCTGAGCTGGCCAATTGGGTGAGGCTGGCCTGGACGATGCAGATGATCCGGTTGGCCGAGCACCGGAGCTTGCGAAGGAGTCGCCAGGACTTGAGGGTGGCTGGCCTGCTCGACGAGGGCGCGGATCTTCACGTGGGACCCGTTCACCGCCTGCTGCGCCTTTCTTCAAGCTGTCGGGCAGGGCGGTAGTTATGCACGGTTCACCGAGTCCATGACCGTCGACCGTATGGCGTATCACGCTTTCCGCCGTTCCGTACATCGATAATTGAGCTCCCGATGCTCGCCTGTCTCATAGGCGAGTCTGCCCCTGCATGACGGTGATTTTTTGCCGCGCTCGGGAAAGGGGGAAGATGCGGCGAGGTGACTGGCGCCATCAAGCTCATTGCCAGAAGGGCATCTGGTTTCGTCTGGCGACCCGAGCGAGGAGGAAAGCGTAAAACGGGGTGAAATCTTCGATCGGTCCACCCCTGCCCGACCAAGGCCGACGGCCCCGTCTCAAGATGGCGGCACCACGCTGCCATCGGTCGCGGCCGAACCAGAGAACGGATCGGTGACCTCTCCCCGCCCAACCTGGATCCGCCGGGCTTCGGCCTCCGCATCTTCGCTGTCGTCAAAGGGTGGCGAGCTCAAGAGGTCAGCGCATCACCGCTGCAGAAGGTCAGCGTGCATCGACACCGCGGTGGTCCATCTCCGCGCCGTACAAGTCAATCCGCGACAGGAATGGTTGCGTCAGACGTGCTCTTCGTCACCCGGCCGCGCCGGGTCCCTCGCGAGCCCGTCCCGCGGAGTCCGCCGATTGCGCGCCGACCCGGGAAACCGTGTGAATGCGTTCGAAGATCGCTCTATAGTCGTGCAGCCCGAGACTGACGGTGAGCATGACAGCCCAAGTCTCCGCGAGGCCCCTGCGCGGGCCGAAGACGGTGAACGGCCCCCGCGCACAGGACCGGAGAATCGACACAGGGGGGACCCAACCGTATGAACACGCATTCCGGCCGGCGTGCCAGAACCGCCGCCGCAGCCACGGGACTGGCAGCCGTACTGCTCGCGGCCACGCCAGGCGTTGCCACGGCAGCCGGGGAGAACCTTCCTCCGCTCCAGCCGAGCACCGGCACCCTCACCGTCAACCGGACCAAGGGCTGCTCCGGCGAACCCGTCCACGTTCCCGGCGCGCCCGAACTCCGGGCCGTCGTCGAGGACACGACGCAGGACAACGAGGAGTGGGAGTCCAACCGGGCCGGTGCCGAGTTCGAGGTCTGGTGGACCGGCGCCGACGGGATCCAGCAGCGCCGCAGCCACACCTCCGGCGTTGTACAGTCCCCCATCACCCGGATGTGGCAGACCCCCTCCGAGCTCCCGGCCGACACCGTCGTGTCCTGGCACGTCCGGGCCGTCGACGAAGAGGGCGCGACCTCCGCATGGAGCGACGAAACCCCCGGTATCACCTGCCGGTTCATCATCGACACGGTCAGTCCCGAGCCGGCGACGGTCGTCTCGGAGCAGTACCCGGACGGTGACAGCAGCTGGCACGACGGCGTCGGCGTCTACGGCAGCTTCACGTTCGACTCCCCGTCCGAGGATGTCGTCGAGTATGTCTATTCCGTCCTCGGCGCCGGAACCACGCGGGTCCGCCCCGAAGAGCCGGGCGGACCGGTCACCGTCCGGTGGATGCCGGAGGACAGCGGGGTCTACTACGTGCAGGTCCGTGCCGTCGACCGGGCCGGGCGGTCCAGCTCCCAGACGACTCACTACATGCGCGTCGCCGCCGGCCGCGCACCCGTCGCCCACTGGACGCTCGCCGATCCGGCCGGAGCCGACAACGCCGCCGCCGAGGCCGGCCCCGCGGCCCGCGCCGAGGACGGCGTCGTCTTCGGCGCCCCTGCTCCCTCCCGTACCGACCTCACGTCCACCGTCACCCTCGACGGCCGGAACAACAGTTACCTCACCCCCGACGCCCCCGCGACGGACACCGCCAGAACCTTCGCCCTCTCCGCCTGGGCCCGTCCCGCCGCCACCGACACTCCGATGACGGTGGCCAGCCAGGACGCCGCCGACGGCACATCCACCTTCACCCTCGGCCTGCGCCCGACCGCGGACGGCCCGGCCACCTGGGTCTTCCGCTATGGCGGCACCACCCTCACCGGCGGCAGCGCCTCCGTCGGCGGCTGGGCCCACCTGGTCGGCCTGTACGACACCGAGGACGACACCCTGCGCCTTCACGTCAACGGCAAGGAGGTCGCCTCCGAGACCGGCGTCGCACCGATGGCCGCCCCCGGCGCCTTCCAGATCGGCCGCGCCCGCGATGACGGCGGTGCGCACTGGCAGGGAGAGCTCGGCGACGTTCGCGTCTGGGACCGGGTCGTGTCCCGCAAGGAGATCGAGAGGCTGGGTGCCCGCCCCGCCGATCTGGTCGCCGCCTGGGACATCGAGCGGACCGACGACGATGTGATCCCCGACCGGTACGGCGACGAGCCGCTCACCCTGCACGGCGGCGCTGGCTTCTACACTCCCGACTACGCGGCCTGCCTCGAAGACCCCGAGTGCGTCGAGTTCCCGGCGGACGCCCTCGACGGCAACGACCACCTGACACTGGACGGCACGGACGACTACGCCGCCACCGGCGGTTCCGTCGTCGACACCGCGGACAGTTTCAGTGTCGGCCTGTGGGTCCGCTTCGCCGACACCAGCCCCGACCGGCCGATGACCGTCCTGTCCCAGGGCGACGCCGACAGCGACGCCTTCAAGGTCCGTTACGACCCGGCCGCGTCCGAGTGGCAGCTGGTCGTCACCAGCGGCAGCGAGCCGGGCGCCACGGAGACCGTTGTCGCCGGGCCCGGTGCTCCGACGTCCTACGCCGACGAAGTGGCCGTCGTGTACGACGACTCCGAAGGCCGCATCACCCTGTACGTCGGGGGCGAGGCCGTGGCCACCGCGGAGTTCGACGCCTCCTGGAGCGCCACCGGCCCGCTGCAGATCGGCCGTGGCCACACCGCCGACGGCGGCTGGGGCGAGTACTTCCACGGCGGGGCGGACGCCGTCCGCGTGTTCCGCGGAGCCCTCACCGCGGCCCAGGTGAGGTCATTCGCCTACCTCCACTAGAGATCTGGAGGACGGCCCAGGGCTTCGTCGGCACATCCGTGGGCCCCAGTCGCCCTTGCGCTGTCCTCCCCCGGGCAGCGGACGAGCCCGGCCCGCACCGCGGACCGGGTCCAGCCCGGCCGGGTCAGACCCGGTCGGCCGCGATCAGCAGGTACTGGAAGCTGCCGTTCGCGTACGCGGTCAGGAAGGTGTCCTCGATGCCCGTGACCAGGTGGTCGGCCTCCTTGCGCAGTTCCCAGTAGGGGACGGCCGCCGCGGTGAGGTCCTGGACGTGGACGGGTACGAGCCGGTTGCGGGCCATGGCGCGGAAGTACTCCGACCGGGGGTGGATGTCGCAGATGTAGTGGGCGTTGATGAGGGACACCTCGCGGGACGCCCGCCCGTACGTGTCGTCGTAGCAGCCGGTGATGGTGACGTAGCGTCCGCCGCGGCGCAGCAGCCGGGCGTGCTCCGCGAACAGCAGGTCCAGCTCCACGTACATCGTGGACTCGTTGTTCCAGGACGCCGCGTAGGTGCCGGGGGCGAACCCGGTGTCGAGCATGTCGCGGTGGTGGTAGCGCACCTTGTGCGCGATGCCCCGCAGCCTCGCCTGCTCGTTGGCGAAGTCGGCCTGCTTGCGGGAGATCGTGACCCCGTCGGCGCCGCACCCGTGGCGCAGATGGGCGACCACGCTGCCGCCGCCGCGCCCGCAGCCGGCGTCGAAGACCCGGTCGGCGGGGGAGAGGTCACCGAGGTGGGAGACGAGCAGCTCGGCCTGGGCCTGCTCCAGTCGGTGCAGCTCGGCGGTGATCTTCTCCCGGCGCCGGTCCGGGTCGGCCTCGTCCAGTACGGACCGGTCGGCGTCCCCGATGCCGTAGTGGTGGTGGTAGAAGTCGTCGATCCTTCCGAGCTCGAGGTTGACCGGGTTCTCCTCGGCGTTCCAGTAGGCCGCGACGCGGTTCTGGTACGTGGTCTGGGACGGCACCGAGGGCGTCGTGATGTCGGCGTCGAGCATGGTCAACGGGAACTCCTCGTGGTCGTGATGTGCGTGTTCGTGCGGGCTGGCCGCGTGGGGGGTACGTGCGCGCGGGGACGGGAGGGGCGGCTCACCAGTAGTCGGGCAGGTGATAGCGGTGGGTGTTGGTGGCGTGCCACTCGTGGTTGCCGGAGACCCAGGCGGCGAGACCCGCGGCGTAGCGCCCCACCAGCGGTGATGTGGCGGACAGGGCCGCGGATTCCTCCTCGAACGCCGCCATGATCCGGTTGTGGATCTCGACGGCCTCCAGGTAGGCGGCCTTCAGCCCGCACCGCTGATCGGCGGCGATGACCCGGGGCAGGTTGAGATGGGCGGGGTCGGCCAGTTCCTTGGTGAAGGAGTACAGGTCGTTGACGATCGTGGTGGCGTTGCAGGCCAGGGCGGTGATCCGCTGGATCTCGGGCCGGGCGTACACCGGCTCGGGCAGCTCGTAACCGTCCACGGCGTCGACGATCGACAGACAGGGGCGGAAGTTGTTGAACTGCCGCATCACCAGGTACTCCCAGACCCGCGGCACGTACCGGATCTCCGTCCACGCCGCCTCGGCGAGGTAGCCCATGTGCAGCCGGGCGATGTCGTGCACGAAACGGCCGGTCTGGCTCGGGGTGGCGAAGGCGGCGTAGTCCTTCAGCGCCCAGTGGTAGGAACGCAGCGGACCGTCCGCCCGCACGCCGTGCCGCCACTCCTCCTCCAGCTCCGGGGTGCCGTGGTACGGATCGAGCGCCGACTGGGCCATGATCAGCCGACCTCCCAGGCCGCGCGGTGAACCGCCCCTGCCTTCCTCCGCCTCGCAGTAGCAGCTGTCGACGACGTTCTCGGCCAGCAGCAGCTTCCCCGCCACGGTGAGGCGCTCCAGGTCGAGGGCGCCCGGATGCTGGAGCACGACGGCCCGGCCGAACCGGAAACCCGCGAAGTCCCCGGCCCATGCCTCGGGGAACAGCTCCAGCTCACCGGCCCAGGCCTCCAGCCTGCGGTCGATCTCGGCCGCCTTCTCCGGATCGGCGGGGACGGCGGGCCGGTACAGCAGCCCGGGAACCGCTCCGCCGCGCCGGGACGGCGTGATACGGGGCGGGCTCGGCGGCCCGGGCAGCCGCCAGACCTGCGGGGCGCCGGATTCCCGGGGCACGCCGGATGCGTCGGACGCCGATGGCGAAGTGCTCATTCCGGCACCCGCCCGACCTGGACGTTCTCCAGGGCGCCCGCGGCGTCGGGCACCAGGATGGCCAGGGAGTAGTAGGCGGTCACGAGATAACTGGTGACCGCCGCCCGGTCGATGCCCATGAAACGCACGTTGAGCGCGGGCTCGTACTCCTCGGGGATGCCGGTCTGGTGGAGACCGACGACTCCCTGGTTCTTCTCACCGGTGCGCAGCGCGATGATGCTGCTCGTGTGCTGCGGACCGATCGGGATCTTGCCGCAGGGGAACATCGGGACGCCGCGCCACGCGGGTACCTGGTGCCCGTCGACGTCCACGGTGCCGGGCACCAGTCCACGCCGGTTGCACTGCCGGAGGAAGGCCGCGATCGCCTTCGGGTGCGCGAGGAACATCCGGGTGCCGCGGCGCATCGTCAGCAGTTCGTCGAGGTCGTCCGGGGTGGGCGGACCGGAGAAGGTGCTGATGCGCTGCGAGTGGTCGATGTTGTGCAGCAACCCGAACTCGGGGTTGTTGACCAGCTCCCACTCCTGGCGTTCGCGGACCTCCTCGACGGTCAGACGGAGTTGCTGCTCCGTCTGGTCCATCGGGTCGTTGAAGAGATCGGCGACCCGGGTGTGCACGCGCAGCACCGTCTGCGTCAGGGACAGCTCGTACTCGCGCGGGGTCAGCTCGTAGTCGACGAAACCGCCGGGGACGACGGGCTCGCCCACGTGTCCGGCCTGTACGGGAACCGCGGCCTCGCCCTTGCGGTTCATGGGCTCGCGCTGCCGCCGCGTGAAGGCGTCCAGATGGGCGGCCAGGGACGGGACGCGCTCCACGAGGTCCGCGAGGGCGTCCCCGGGGAGGGCGAGCACCGTTCCCGGGGTCTCGGCCCGGACCGACCCGAGCCACAGCGGGTCGGCGCGGCCCACCGTCTCGTCGCCCAGGCCCTCGCCGTCCGTGACGACCCCGAGGACCTCCTCCTCGCCGTACCGTCCGGTCGTGTAGCGGGTGAACCGGCCGTGGACGACCAGATACGTCTCGGTCACGGGCTGCCCGGCCTCGAAGAGGACCTGACCGGCGCGGACGGTGCGCACCCGGAACCGTGCGGCGAGCTCCCGCAGCACGTCCGTGTCGGAGTAGCCGCGCAAAGCCGGGAGTTCGGTGAGCGTCCGCGGGACGACACTGACGCGGTCGCCGCCGTTGTGCTCGAACTGCACCCGGCCCCGGCCGACGCGCAGCTGGAGCCGGCGGTTCACCCGGTAGGTGCCGCCCCTGACATCCACCCACGGCAGCATCCTGAGCAGCCACCGCGAGGTGATGGCCTGCATCTGCGGCACGGACTTGGTGGTCGTGGCGAGCTGACGCGCCGCTCGGGTACCGAGGCTGGTGAACTGCCGCGCGTCGTCGGGTCCGCCGGGCGCCGTGGCGCCGACGGTGTCACCCGGGTGATCCGGGTGTTGCGGGTGATGCGGGTGCTCCGGGCCGGCCGGGTTCTCCGGCGAGCTGTCCGGGACGGTCACTGTCCCTCCCATGCATGTACGGACGAAGGCGAGATGTTGAGCGGACGAGGACGGGGACAGGCGGAAGGGCCGGGAGCCCCGCGGTGGCCGGCGCGGGAGGGCGCCGCGGTACGGCCGTGCGGCCGTGGGCGGGCCGGGCTGTTCCGTACGGATGGGACGTTCGGTGTCCGCGGGAGGCCGGGGACACGGACGGAGCCTCGTGGCGGTTCGTGCGGTCGGGCTGTGCGTGCTGCAGGACAAGACAAACAGCCTCGGTGGCGGTCGTGCACCGCGTGAAAGGGGCGCTTTCCGAGCCCTGGTGGTACGGAGCTGTCGCACGGGCCTGTGCGACAGGGATGCGTGTGCTCCTGCGCCGGTCTCCTGTACCTGCTCACCGGCGCGGAGGGCGCGCGAACGTCTGCTGCCGTGGCGGGCGTGGCCCGGTGACACCTCGCGCGTGCCCCCGGCGCGTGGTCTTCCTGCGCGCGCCGCCCGCGTCCCCTGTGTCCTGTGTGGGTGTCGGCGGACGCGCCTTCGCGTGACCTGTCCGCCCGCCTGACCTGCCCGCCCCGCCCGACCCGCCTCGGGTCAGGCGGGGCGGGCCGGGAGCGCGAGCCAGTCCATGGCCTTCCGGGCGCTGAACGCCCGCTGGCCGCCGCGTACCAGCAGTTCCGCCGTGGCGAACGCCGGGTCGTCCTCCTGCGCGGCGAGGTACGGGACCGCGATGCAGCGCATGCCGGCCGCGTGCGCTGCGGCCGCGCCCGGAGCCGCGTCCTCCACGACCACACAGTCGGCGGGAGCGGCGCCCAGCCGCCGCGCGGCCTCCAGGAACACGTCGGGCGCCGGCTTGCCGTGGGCGACCTCGTCGGCCGAGACGACCGTCCTCAGCCGGTCGGCGAGCCCCGTACCGGTCAGGATCGCCTCGATCGCCTCCCGCGACGAACCGGAGGCCACCGCCATCGGCACCCCCGCGTCCGCCAGCAGACCGACGAACGTCCGCATCTCCGGGTACGCGCGCGTATGGGCCCGCGCCAGTTCCAGGTACCGGCGGTTCTTGTCGGCGAGCAGCTCCTCGGCCGGGGCGTCGAGGCCGTACCGCTCCCTCCACAGGGCGATCGTCTCCCGCGTGCTGATGCCCACGTACTGCTCGTGGTCCGCCCAGGTGAAGTCCGTGACGCCCTGCGCGGCGAGAGTCCGCCGGCCCGCCTCGAAGTAGGCGGGTTCGCTGTCCACGAGCGTTCCGTCGAGATCGAAGACGACCGAGGTGCTACCGAGGATGCTCATGGGGCCAGGATGCCAAGGGTGATCGGGGCTCCGGGAGTCAGCCCCCGGACGCCGGGCGTGGTCCGGACGCCGGGCGGGGGCCGGGCGCCGGGCGGGGGCCGGGCGTCGACGGCCGTTCCCCGGCTGCCGCCCGGCCGATCGACTCCACCAGCGGCAGCAGCCGGCGCGGCACGCGTTCGCGCAGCGCCACCTCGGTGCGGGTGCGGACCACGCCGGGCAGGCTGATCACCTTCTGGATCACATCCTCCAGGTGGGCGTTGTCGCGCGCCACGACCCGGGTCAGCAGATCGCCGCCGCCCGTGATCGAGAACGCCTCGATGATCTCCGGCACGGCGGCCAGGGCCTCGCCCACGTCGTCGAGATGGCCCTGGGTGACCTCGATGTGCACGAAGGCGAGGACCGGGTGGCCGAGGGCGGCGGGCGACAGCGAGACGCCCGAACCGGTGATCACTCCCTCCCGCTCCAGACGGTCCAGGCGGGCCTGCAGGGTGCCGCGTGCGACGCCGAGGATGCGGGCGTACTCGCGGGCGCTGGTGCGCGGTTGTTCCAGGAGCAGTCGCAGGATGCGGGTGTCGAGTTCGTCCACGGCCATGGTCCGTTGGCCTCCCGGTGGCTTTGAGTGAACGGGGATCAGTGTACCAATGGCCCAGCTTCGCGGCGTCCTGTTGAGCCATTGCCGTAGTGATGCTTTCCTGATCACCGACGATGGCGCCGCGCAGCGCAGGACGGCAATGAGGCCGGATCCGTGCCCGCGGCGCCATTCCCGTGTCTGCGTGGTCCGGGTGGTCCCGGTGGTCGGGGCGCTCCGGATGTCCCGCGTACTTGAGTGCTTGTTCGGGAGGGGCGTGTTGCCGGCGGTGAAGAGAATGTTCATGGCTCCGGATCCGGGCCTGCTGCGGCTGCGGGTGTCGTTGCGCGCGGTGCTCGGTATCGGCCTCGCGGTGGCCGCGTCGGAACTGGCCGGGCTGTCGCTGACCGCCTCGATCACCGGCGGACTCGCGGCCCTGCTGGCGCTGTTCACCGTCGCCGACGCCACCGTGCGCGGCCAGGCGGCCACCACGGCGCTGCTGCCGGTCGTCGGTTTCCCGGTCCTCGCGCTCGCGACCACCCTGCACGGTTCGCCGGCGCTGCGGGACGCGAGCTGGCTCGTCGTCGTCTTCTGCGGGGTCTACGCCCGCCGCTGGGGGCCGCGGGGCCATGCGCTCGGCATCTTCGCGTTCATGACCTTCTTCGTCACCCAGTTCCTGCACGCGGTACCGGGTCAGCTCCCGGAACTGTACGGCGCGATGGCACTGGCGCTGGTCGTGGCGTTCGGCGTGCGCTTCGGCGCCTGGTGCGTCGAGCGGCGCGTCCCGCCGGCCGTCGTGCCCCCTCCGCTCGGCGGGCGCGGGCTGGCCCGGCCGACCACACGGCAGGCCTTCCAGGCCACGGCCGCCTGCGCCTTCGCGCTCGCCGCCGGGCAGGTCGTCTCCGAGACCCGCTGGTACTGGGCCGTGGGCGCCGCCTGGTGGATCTTCGTCAACACGGCCTCGCGGGGCGAGACGCTCGTTCGCGGCTTCCGGCGCGTCCTCGGGACGGTCACCGGGATCGCGGCCGGACTGCTCGTCGCCGTGCCCCTGCACGGCGCCCCGGCGCCGACCGCCGTGCTCGTCGCCGTCTGCGTGTTCGGCATCTTCTACACGGCGCCGCTCTCCTACAGCTGGATGATGTTCTTCGTCACCGTGATGGCCGGTCTGCTGTACGGGCTGCTCGGTGTGCTGCACCCGGGGCTGCTGGTGCTGCGGTTCACGGAGACGGCCGTCGGCGCCGTCGGCGCCGTGCTCGCCGTGGCGCTGGTGCTGCCCGTCACCACGCACACCGTCACCGACCGCTGGGTGCGGCGGGCCCTGCACGCCGTGCACGGGTGCACCGCCGCGGCGGCCCGGCGGCTGGCGGGGGACGCCGCCGCGGACCCTGCCTCGCGCGCGGCAGAGCTCGAGGTGCTGCTGGGGCGCGTACGGCTGTCGGTCGCCCCTCTCGTGCACCCGCTCAACCCTCTGCGGGCGCGCAAGGAGCGGGCCCGCCAAGTGCTCGCCCTGCTGGACGACTGCGCCCGGGAGGCGCGCGGTCTGGTGGCGGTCGCCACCGATCCGGACGCCTCGCACGACGCCCGTCTCACGGCCGCGTGCCTGCGGGTGGAGACGGCGGTGGAGACCCTGGTCGGAGCCGTACCGGAGCGCGCCGTACCGGCGCACGCGGGGGCACCGGGACATCACCCGGGCGCGGAGCAGGCCCTCGCGCACCTGCACGGTCTGGAGCGGGCGCTCACCGCCCTGGCCGCGCCCCTGCGGCGCACTCCGCTGGCCGGCGCCTGACCGGCAGGGCACCGGCACGCCACCGGCGGCCCGCCGACTGTACCCATTTGGTCTAGACCTGCTGCTACCGTCTGTCCCGGGACGGACCGGAGCGGACCGGAGTGGACCGGAGCGGGCTGAACGGACCGGAGCGGACCGGAGCGGGCTGAACGGACCGGAACTGACCGGAACGGGCGGAACGGCGGAAGGGGACGGCGATGGCGGAGAAAGAGGCACACGGGCGGGGAGAACGGGCGTTCATCGGATCGTTCACGACGGCGGGCGGGCCCGGCATCGTCGTGGCGGCGGTGGACGGGGAGAGCGGCGCGCTCACCCTGCTCGGTGGCTCGAACGGCACCGACGGCACCGACGGCACCGACGGCGCGCACGGTGCGGGCGGGGCGGGCGATGTCCCGAATCCGTCGTACCTCGCCCTGTCACCCGGCGGCGACCTGCTCTACGCGGTCAGCGAGACCGACGAGGGCGCCGTGGCCGCCTACCGCGTGACCGGCCACGGCGCCCTCGTGCCGGCGGGGCCGCCGGTGCCCGTGCCCGGCGGCGGCCCCACGCACCTCGGTCTGTTCGCCGGCCACGTCCTGACCGCCGACTACGGCTCCGGTAGCGTCTCGGCCGTACCGCTGCGCGCCGACGGCAGCCTCGCGGAAGCGGCCTCCGGGGTGTTCCGGCACACCGGCTCCGGCCCGCACCCGGAGCGCCAGCGGGGGCCGCACGCCCACCAGGTGCAGGCCGACCCCAGCGGCCGCTGGGCCGTCGGCGTCGACCTCGGTACGGACTCGGTCCTCGTGTACACGCTGGACGCCGGGGTGCCCGTCCCGCACCACGAGACCGCGCTGCGGCCCGGCTCGGGGCCGCGCCACCTGGCCTTCCATCCGGACGGCCGGCACGCCTACGTGGTGCACGAACTGGCCCCGGTCGTCACCGTCTGCCGGTGGGACGCGGCGGCGGGCCGGCTGCGTCCCCTCGGTGAGGTCCCGCTGCTGGCGGGGCCCGTGAAAGGCGACGCGTACCCCTCCGGGATCGCCGTGTCGGCCGACGGCCGCTTCGTGTGGACGGCGACCCGTGGCCGGGACGTGCTGTCCGTGCTCGCGGTGGACGGGGACGGCGGGACGCTGCGGCTGGTGGAGACGGTGCCCTGCGGCGGGCACTGGCCGCGCGCGCTCACCGTCTCCGGGCGGTTCCTGTACGTCGCCAACGAGCGCTCCGGGGACGTCACGTGGTTCGGGTTCGACCCGGACACGGGCGTGCCCCGGCGCGGCGGCTCGGTCACGGTGCCCGCCGCGTCGTGCGTGGTGCTCGGCTGACGCACGCGCCGCCGTCCGGCCTACGGGCTGCCGTCCGGCCTACGGGCTGCCGTCCGGCCCACGGGCTGCCGTCCGGAGCACAGGCCGCCGTCCGGAGCACAGGCCGCCGTACGACGTGAGGGTCCGCTCCTGCATCGGGAGCGGGCCCTCACCGCGTACGGGAGCGATCGGGTGCCGGACGGCTCAGCGGGCCGGCATGCTCTGCGGCTGCTGCGGGGCGATGCCGAGCGCCGTCGTGTACTTGGACAGCACCAGCTTGCCGATCGCCGGGTACGCGCCGAGCGCCTCGGCCGCGGAGCAGCCCGCCTCCTCGGCGGCAGCCTCCAGCAGACCGGCGTCGATCTCCGGGCCGATCAGGTACGGGGCGAGCGCGAGCTGCTGAGAGCCGGCGGAACGCAGCTGCTCCGCGACGGACACGATCGAGCCGTCGTCGTCGAGCGCCGCCGCCATCACCGGCACGGCGAGCCGCGCGGCCAGCAGCATGCCCGTGATCCCGGCGGCCTGCACGGCCTCGTCGCCGCCCACGGACGCCAGGATGATGCCGTCCGCGGCCGTCGCCACGGTGAACAGCCGGGCGCGGTCGGCGCGCGCCAGACCCGCCTCGGAGAGCCGCACGTGCAGCGCCTCGGCGAGCAGCGGGTGCGGACCGAGGACATCGGTCAGCTCGGCGCCGACGCGGCTCTCCATCACGGCCTGGCGGATCTGGCGCAGCAGCGAGCCGTTCGGACCGGCCAGCAGGGGCACGACCACGCCGACGGGCCCGTCGGGCTCCTTCACGTCCAGACCGGCGGCGCGCGCGTGCTCGTAACGGGCCGTGCGCTCCTCGCCGGCGCGCGTGAGCACCGACTGCAGGGTCGGGAACTCGTCACCGTCCCCGTCGACGTACCCGATCCGCGCGTCCAGGCCGGGGAGTTCGGAGCGGGCGATGCTCACGACCTCCTCGGCGAGGCTGCGCGTGGCGGCGCTGGGCGTGCCCGGCACCGCGAGGACGAGCGCGGGCGCGTCTTCGGGAGCCACCAGGGGTTCCGGACGGCGGTGCCGCCCGGGCTGGCGGGGTCGCGGCATTCGTACAGGCAGGCCGGATGCGGGCCCAGTGGGGGAGCTCATGGCGTCGCATGCTACTGGCTTCCTGGGTTCCCCTGTTCGGAGAGGGTGCAGGTGAGCGGTATCCGTCCGCATTTGTCTGATGGGTCACCCGCTGGTCGGCGCGGAATCGTGCCGCCCGCCATGACGTGCGGTGTCTCGGGGCGGGAGCGGGGAGCGGAGGAAGGTGTGCCCGGCAAGAGGGGGCGAAGCCCTTCCCGGACGTCAGTTTCCGGCCACCTCGTACAGCATCCGCCCGTCGCGCGGCAGAGCGAGGGCGCCGGCCGCCAGCTCGGTGGCGATCCGGACCGCACCGTGCAGCGGGTCGCCCTCGGCCGGCACGTGGCGCGCGTGCGGCAGCCGTTCCTTCAGCTCCGTCTCCAGGGGTACGAGGAGGGGCTCGCCCATGCGGAGGACGCCCCCGGTGAACGCGACCAGGGGCTCGTCGGCGGGCGGGCAGACCGCTGCCGCGGAGTCGGCCATGTGCCGGGCCGCCGCGCGCAGGATGTCCGCGGCCACCGGGTCGTGCCCGGCGCGGGCGGCGACCTGCGGGGCGAAGGAGGCGAGCACGGCGGGACGGTCGGTACGGGGGTACAGGCGTCCGGGCAGCCCGTCGACGGGGCCGAACATCTCCTCGGCGGACGCCAGCAGGGCGGCCGAGCCGCCGGGGCGGCCGTCGTGGGCGCGCAGCGCCGCCTCCAGGCCCGCCCGGCCGATCCACGCCCCGCCGCCGCAGTCGCCCAGCAGATGTCCCCAGCCGTCCGCCCTGCGCCAGCTCCGCAGGTCGGTGCCGATCGCGATCAGCCCGGTGCCGGCGGCGACCACCGCGCCGGGCCGCGTGCCGAGGGCGCCGGTGTAGGCGGTGACCGCGTCGGCTACCAGGGCGATCCTGGGCGCACCGAACTCACGGGCCAGCGCGGACGGCAGTTCGGCGCGCATCCGGTCGCCGAGGGCGGCGAACCCGGTGGCGCCGATCACGACCGCCCGCGGCGGCCCGGAGCCCGCGGCACCGAGCAACTGCCGTGCCATGGGCAGCAGCTGGCCCAGCAGGTGCCCGGCGTCCACGCCCCGGTCCCCGATCCGCACGGGCTCGTCCGAGACCACGGGAGCACCGAGCGCCGCACCGCCCGCCGCCAGCACGGCCCGCAGACCGGAGCCCCCCGAGTCCACGGCCAGCACGACGGGCGAGGCCGGATCGCCGCCGGGGCCGCCCGGCGGCGACGGTGCGGCCGGAAGCGGTCCCGGCCCCGCGGCGGTCACGGCAGGCGCCAGTCCACCGGCTGCGCTCCCTGCCTCAGCAGCAGGTCGTTGGCGCGGCTGAACGGGCGGGAGCCGAAGAAGCCCCGGTCCGCCGACATGGGCGAGGGATGGGCGGACTCGATGGACGGGTAGTCGCCGAGCAGGGGGCGGAGGTTGCGGGCGTCCCGGCCCCACAGGACGGACACCAGCGGACGGCCGCGCGCCACCAGCGCCCTGATCGCCTGCTCCGTGACCTCCTCCCAGCCCTTGCCGCGGTGTGCCGCGGGGCGCCGGGGAGCCGTGGTGAGCGCTCTGTTGAGCAGCAGGACGCCCTGCTCGGTCCACGGTGTCAGGTCGCCGTTCGACGGCTGGGGCAGCGCGAGGTCGGCCTGCAGTTCGCGGAAGATGTTGATGAGGCTGCCCGGCAGCGGCCGCACGTCCGGCGCGACCGAGAAGGAGAGCCCCACCGCGTGTCCGGGCGTCGGGTACGGGTCCTGACCGACGATCAGGACGCGGACGTCGTCGAAGGGCTGCCGGAAGGCCCGCAGGACGTTCGCCCCGGCCGGGAGGTAGGTGCGTCCCGCGGCGATCTCGGCGCGCAGGAAGTCCCCCATCTCCGCGATCCGCCCGGCCACGGGGTCCAGGGCCTTCGCCCAGCCCGCCTCGACGATTTCATGCAAGGGTCGTGGTGCCACGGGCGTCACCCTACTGCCGTCCGCGCGACGACGATCAACCAGTGACCGCCGTACGACGGGGAATGACCGGTCGGTTGAGGAACGGGTCGCCTCCCGGGCGGACTTGACACACCGTGACGCGGACGCTCTTCCCCCGGCCGCGCGGACCGTCCCACGGGCACTCTCCTCTCGCTCGTCCTCCCCCTCCGTCCCGGTGTCAGTCCACGACCGCCGCGCGCACGCACAGCACGTCCGGCAGGTGGGACGCGAGCCGCCGCCAGCTGTCGCCGTCGTCGGCCGAGGCGTACACCTCGCCGTTGCGGTTGCCGAAGTACACGCCCGCCGGGTCCGCGCCGTCCGTGCACATCGCGTCGCGCAGCACCGTGCCGTAGTGGTCGGTGTCCGGCAGTCCGGCGGTGAGCGGCTCCCAGCTCTTGCCCGCGTCCGCCGTCCGGAAGACGCGGCAGCGCCGGCCGGCCGGTACCCGGTCCACGTCGGCGTTGATCGGGAAGACGTAGGCGGTGTCCCCGCGGCGCGGGTGGGCGGCCATGGCGAACCCGAACGTCGAGGGAAGGCCCTCGCCGATGTCCGTCCAGTGCGTGCCCGCGTCGTCGCTGCGGTACACACCCCAGTGGTTCTGCAGGTACAGCCGGTCGGGGACGGCCGCGTCCCGCGCGATCTTGTGCACGCACTGGCCGAACTCGGGATTCGGGTCGGGCAGGAACCCCGCGGCGACCCCGGAGTTCGAGGGGGACCAGCTCGCGCCGCCGTCCGCGGTGCGGAACACCCCGGCCGCGGAGACGGCGACCGTCACGGCCCGCGGGTCGCGCCCGTCGGTGAGGACGGTGTGCAGCCCCTCGCCGCCGCCACCGGGCATCCACCTGCCGCGCGTGGGGTGCTCCCAGAGCGGCCGGACGAGTGCGAAGCTCTCCCCCCGGTCCTCGGAGCGGTACAGGGCGGCCGGTTCCGTGCCCGCGTACACCACGTCCGGTTCGGCCGCCGACGGGTGCAGCTGCCAGACCCGCTCCAGTGAGGCGCCGGTGTCCTCGGGGAACCTGACGGGTGCCTGGGCGGGCTCGGTCCAGGTCCGTCCCAGGTCGTCGGAGTGGAACACCGAGGGGCCCCAGTGCGCGCTGTCGCCCCCGACGAGCAGCCGGGGCGTGTCCCGGCGGGTGTCGATGGCGATCGAGTACACGGCCTGCGCGTTGAAGTACGGGCTCTCGTCGAAATCCCAGCTCTGCCGGGAACCGCCGCGCCGCCGCCCGATGAACAGACCCTTGCGTGTGCCTACGGTGAGCAGGACGCCGGTCATGCCGACCACCTCCGGGACGTCGTTGTCTCAGACGGCAGTCAGTCTGCACCCCGGCACTGACAGTCACCTCGATGCGGGCGAAACCCCAGGTGGGCGACGTGAGCCCGCGGCACGGACCCGTGACCGAGCCCGCGGCGCGTGCCGTCGGGGGCCGCGGGCGGCCGGACCCCGGCTTGATGGCGCTGCCCTACGGGGTCATTCTTGGACATATGGTGACGGCTCCGCGTGGCCCCGAGCGGACGGACCCGGCCGGTGACGCCCTGGCCGTGGTCGACGCGCACGGCACCGTGACGGGCTGGAGCGAGGGGGCGCGCCGGCTGAGCGGCTACCCGGCCGCCGAGGTCACCGGCCGGCCCGTGACCGATCTGGTGGACCCGGGGGGCGGCGATCCGGCCGGGGCGTGGCGGAGCCTGTGCGGGGGCGGCGCCGCGACGGTGGTCCTGCGCCACCGGGACGGACACCGGACGGATCTCACGGTCCGGGCGTGTCCCGTACGGGGCGGGCGGCCCGCCTATGTGATCAGCGCGGTGCCGGACGACCGTGAGCGCCTCCTGGTCGAGGCGGTCTTCCGGCAGGCCTCCATGCCGATGTCCGTCTTCGACACCGAGCAGCGCTACCTCCGTATGAACGACGCGGCCAGCCGGGTCCTCGAGCGGCCGGAGTCGGAGCTGAGGCACCGGCCCTTCTTCCCGGACACCGCGGAGGACGCCAGTTTCCTGCGCCACCTGCGGCTGGTGGTGGAGACCGGGCGGCCGGTCCACTGGGAGAGCCGGACGAGCGGGCCGACCGGACGGCGCATGTACGCCTGGAACATCGAGATGTGGCCGGTGCGCGACTCCTCGGGCGAAGTGATCGGTACCGCGCTCGCCGCCCAGGACAGCAGCGAGCAGTACCTGGCCCGGCAGCGGCTGGCCATCCTGAACGAGGCCGCCGACGCGCTCGGCACCCAGCTGGACGTGACCCACACCGCCGAGGAACTGGTCGGCCTGGTCGTGCCCCGGTTCGCGGACGTCGCGGCCGTGGACCTCCTCGAATCGGTGCTCAGCGGCGAGGAGCCGCCCTCGGGCGTCGTCGGCGGTGAGGCGAAGCTGTGCCGGGTCGCCCACCACTCCCTCGGCTCCCCGCTGCCGCGCCCCCTGACGGAACTGGGCGCGGTGGAGAGCCACCCGCCGACCTCGCCGCCCGCGCGTGCGCTGGCCTCCGGCGAGATCGTGCTCGCCCGGACCGGGACCCCCGACGTCGACGACTGGCTGGAGCGGCGGGCCGTCCGGCGCCCCTGGCTGAGCGGGTGGCGGGGCCGGGACCTGTCCCTGATGGCGGTGCCCCTGGTGGCGCGGGGCACGACGCTGGGCGTGGCCATGTTCGCCCGGACGCTGCGGCCCGAGCAGCCCGTCGCCTTCGACCGCCACGACGTGTCGCTGGCGCAGGAGCTGGCCAGCCGGGCCGCCGTGTGCGCGGACAACGCCCGCCGTTACACGCGGGAGCGGACCACCGCACTGGCCCTGCAGCGCAGTCTGCTGCCGCAGGCCCTCACGGGCCAGGTGGCCGTCGAGATCGCGTCCCGGTACCAGCCCGCGCTGTCGCAGGCCGGCGTGGGCGGCGACTGGTTCGACGTGATCCCGCTGTCCGGCACCCGGGTGGCGCTGGTCGTCGGCGACGTCGTGGGCCACGGCATCCACGCCTCCGTGACCATGGGCCGGCTCCGTACGGCCGTGTGGACGCTGGCCGACGTCGACCTGCCGCCGGACGAGTTGCTCACCCACCTCGACGACCTGGTCGGACACCTCGCGACCGACGAGAGCCGGGAGACCGGGGAGATCGCGGCGACCTGCCTGTACGCCGTCTACGACCCGGTGTCCCGGCGCTGCACGCTCGCCTCCGCCGGCCATCCTCCGCCCGTCGTCCGGCTGCCCGAGGGCAGCGTACGGATCGTCGAGGTGTCCGCCGGTCCGATGCTCGGGGTCGGCGGGCTGCCGTTCGAGGCGACCGAGATCCAGCTTCCGGAGGGCTGCCTGCTGGCCCTGTACACCGACGGGCTGGTCGAGGGCCGCGAGCTCGACGTGGACTCGGGCCTGCGGGCCCTGTGCGCCGCCCTCGAGGCCCCCGCCGAGGACCTCGACGACCTGTGCGACACCGTGCTGCGTACCTGTCTGCCGGACACCCCCACCGACGACGTGGCCCTGCTGATCGCCCGCACCGAGGCCCTGGACGCGGACCGGGTGGCCGTCTGGGACATGCCCGCCGACCCGGCGATGGTCGCCACCGCCCGTCAGCACACCGTCGAGCAGCTCGCCCGCTGGGGCCTGGAGGAGGTGGCCTTCGTCACCGAGCTGGTGGTGAGCGAACTGGTCACCAACGCCATCCGCTACGGCGGTGCCCCCATCCAGTTGCGGCTCATCCGCGACAACTCGCTGATCTGCGAGGTCTCCGACGCCAGCAGCACCTCACCGCATCTGCGGCGGGCCCGCACCTACGACGAGGGCGGCCGGGGACTCCTCCTGGTCGCCCAGCTCACCGACCGCTGGGGCACCCGCCCGAACCGCAACGGCAAGACCATCTGGGCGGAGCAGTCGCTGCCGGGGGTATGAGGGCCACGAACGGAGCGGCCCCCTCCGGTGATTCGGAGGGGGCCGCTCCGTACGCGGGCGTCGCAGGCGTCAGACCGACCGGTGGTACTGGTGCGGGACGTGCGGCTCGGCGCCGAGCGCGCGGGCGGCGTGCTGCGCGAACGACGGGTCGCGCAGCAGCTCGCGGCCCAGCAGCACCGCGTCCGCCTCCCCGTTGACCAGGATCTTCTCGGCCTGCTCGGCCTCCGTGATCAGGCCCACGGCGGCGACCGGGAGCGAGGTCTCGGCCTTCACGCGCGCGGCGAACTCGACCTGGTAGCCGGGGCCGGTGGGGATGCGCACGCCGGAGGCGTTGCCGCCGGTCGACACGTCGAGCAGGTCCACGCCGTGGTCCTTCAGCTCGGCGGCGAAGCGCACCGTGTCGTCGGCCGTCCAGCCCCCCTCCTCCAGCCAGTCGGTGGCCGAGATGCGGAAGAACAGCGGCTTGTCCTCGGGCCACACCTCCCGTACGGCGTCGACGACCTCCAGGGCGAAGCGGACGCGGTTCTCGTACGAGCCGCCGTACTCGTCGTCGCGCTTGTTGGAGTGCGGGGAGAGGAACTCGTTGATCAGGTAGCCGTGGGCGCCGTGGATCTCGGCGACCTCGAAACCGGCGGCCAGGGCGCGGCGGGCCGCGTCCGCGAACAGGGCGACGTGCTCGCGGATCTGCTCGACGGTGAGTTCGGCGGGGACCGGGTGGCCCTCCTGGAACGGCACGGCGCTCGGCGCGAGCGGCTGCCAGCCGTACCCCTCGCCGGCCGCGATCGGCTCGCCGCCCTTCCAGGTGCGCTCGGTCGAGGCCTTGCGGCCGGCGTGCGCGAGCTGGATGCCGGGGACGGTGTTCTGCGTCCTCAGGAAGTCGGTGATCCGGCGGAAGGCCTCGACCTGGGTGTCGTTCCAGATGCCGAGGTCGTAGGGGGAGATACGGCCCTCGGGGCTGACGGCGGTGGCCTCCACGATGATCAGGCCCGTGCCGCCGGTGGCGCGCGCCGCGTAGTGCGCGAAGTGCCAGTCGTTGGGCGCGCCGGTCTCAGGACCCTCCGGGGCGGCCGAGTACTGGCACATCGGAGGCATCCACACCCGGTTGGGGAAGGTCAGTTCACGCAGGGTGTAGGGCTCGAAGAGCGCGCTCACGGCAGACTCCGTTCGTGTGGGGGACCGGGGTATCGTTCGTACGATAGTCATCGTAGTACGGCGGATGTCAAACTACGATGACTCTCGTACAATGAACGGCCATGAGGAATCCCATGAGGGATCCCGGAATACGCCCGGAGACACCCGCCCCGGACGAAGTGGAGCCGCCGTGACGACCCCCGCCCCTGTCAGTGCAGGCAGCCGCGATCTGCCGCACCC
This sequence comes from Streptomyces ruber, assembly GCF_014648075.1. GTDB lineage: Bacteria > Actinomycetota > Actinomycetes > Streptomycetales > Streptomycetaceae > Streptomyces > Streptomyces ruber. The sequence goes on from NZ_BMQK01000003.1 coordinate 122,131, forward strand.
GCCGCGCGAGGAGATCCGCCTGGAGGGCGTGCTGCAGGCCCTGTCGGATCCGATGCGGCTCCGGATCGTGCGGGAGCTCGCCGCCGTCGGCGACGAACTCTCCTGTTCGCAGTTCGACCTGCCGGTCACCAAGTCCACGAGCACGCACCACTTCCGCGTGCTGCGCGAGACCGGGGTGATCCGGCAGGTCTACCGGGGCACCGCGAAACTGAACGGCCTGCGCGAGGACGACCTGGACGACCTGTTCCCCGGTCTCCTCGCCGGCGTCCTCGACGCGGCCGCCCGCCAGGACGCCCGCCTCGGGAGCGGGCCGGCCCTTCCGTCAGGCCACGCCGCCCCGCGCCGCGGCCAGCAGTGAGGTCCAGTCGGACAGCTTGACCACGCTCCGCCCGAGCGACGCCCCGAGCTCCGCCTCGGCGCGCTCGATCGCCTGCCAGCCGGACCAGTCCACGGGCGTGCGCCCCTCGGCCCGCAGGACGGCGAGCGGATCGTCCGGCAGCTCGCGCCGTACGAGCGCGGGCGCGTCCGCGAGCAGCGAGGCCACCGTCTCCTTGGCGCAGGGCCGGTTGGTGCCGATCACTCCGGTCGGGCCCCGCTTGATCCACCCGGCCACGTACTCGCCCGGCGCGACCACGCCCTCGCGCAGCACCCGCCCGGCCAGGTGCGGCACCGTGCCGCGCCCGGCGTCGAACGGCAGCCCCTCCAGCGGCACCCCGCGGTACCCCACGGACCGCAGCACGAGCTGGGCCTCGATCTCCTCGAACCGCCCGGTGCCGGTCACCCCGCCGCGGCCGTCCGGCTCCGTCCGCTCGAAACGCACCGCGCCCACCCGGTCCCCGCCGGCGTCGTCCGGCAGGAACGCCACGGGCCGCAGGAAGAAGCGCAGCCGCAGGCGGTGCCGGGGCGGGGGCGCGCCGGGGGCGGCCGCGCCCGCCCAGTCGCGCAGCACCTCCACGTTGCGGCGCAGGGGGCCGGGGAGGGCCGCCGGGTCGCCGTACCCGGGGTCGAGCTCCAGGTCCGCCCGCTCGACGGTGACCCGGGTGTCCGGCAGGGTCCCCAGTTCGCGCAGCTCCTTGGTGGTGAAGCGGGCCTGGGACGGGCCGCGCCGCCCCACCATGTGGACCTCGGTGACCTCGCTGGCGGCGAGCGCGCTGAGCGCGGCCTGGGGCATGTCGGTGGGGCTCAGCTCGGTGACGCCCCGCGCCAGCATCCGGGTCACGTCCACCGCGACGTTGCCGACGCCGATCACCACCGCCGTGCGCGCCCCGCTCAGGAAGGTGTCCGCGACGCAGTCCGGGTGCGCGCTGTACCAGGACACGAACTCCGTCGCCGACCAGCTGCCGCGCAGCTCCTCGCCGGGGATGCCGAGCCGGCGGTCGGTGGCGGCCCCCACGCAGTACACGACCGCGTGGTACAGCTCGCGCAGCCGGGCGGCCGGCAGCCCCGCCGGGCCGATCTCCACCCCGCCCAGGAAGCGCACCCGGTCGTGCTCCAGCACGGTGCGCAGGGTGTTCTGCAGCGACTTGATCTTCTCGTGGTCCGGCGCGACGCCGTAGCGCACCAGGCCGTACGGGCACGGCAGCCGGTCCAGCACGTCGACGCGTACCGCGGGGTCCTGCTGGACGAGGCTCTGGGCGGAGTAGACCCCGCTCGGTCCCGAGCCGACGACGGCGACACGCAGCACTGCGGAGCTCCTTACGGGAGGAGATCGCTGATGCCTTCAGCATCGCACCGCACCGGGCGGCGGGGGAGAGGGCGCGAAGGCGGTACGCCATACGCGCGCGGAGCCGGTGCGGCGGGCGGTGCGGCGGGTGGCGCGGGCGTCGTACGGGGGCCGCTGCGCTGACGGGGTGCGGTGGGCGGCCTTGGCGTGCGTGCCTCTTCGTTCACGGTGTGATCATTCACTTACGTTCCATAGGTGACGGTTGGAGCATTTCTGAATCTTTCTGATCGAAATTGGCCGGATAGTGCGGGTGGTGATGGCGGCGACGGGGGCGACGTCCACGTGTGGCCCGCGTGGCAGGTGCGCGACCGGGCCGGGGTCGCGGTGTGGTTCCACGCCCGGCTGGCCTTCGCCGACGGCGCCCGCGTCGACGCGCTCGCGGTGGCGGCCGGGGGGCGGGTCTCCCTCGAGGAGGTGCGCTCCGAGCCGCCCCTGGCACTCGACGACCTGGCCCTGCTGGCCGACTGGCTCGAGGGGCCGCTCTTCGAGGCGTGCGTCGTGGCCCGGTCGGGGCCGCCCGGACCACCCGGCGACCCCCGAGGAGCGCGCGGGCCGGAGGACGCGGTCTCACGGCACGTCCGGCCCGGCTGGCCGCGCGGTGCCGAGGGGCGCCGCAGGGTCGCCGAGGAGTACCGCGCGGCCCAGGAGCGGGGCGCCGACCCCGTGCTCGCCGTGATGTGCGCGACCGGCCACAGCCGCCGCAGGTCGCTCAGGCTGATCGCGGGCGCGCGCGACGCCGGACTGCTGGCGCCCCGCCACGTACGCCGCTGAGGTCACCCGGCGCGCCGCGGCCGGGCGCCGGCCGTCTCACGGCATCCGGCGCATCCGGCTGATCTCGGACGTCTGCTGCGCGATGACGTCGTCGGCCATCTCCTCGATCCGGATGTTGTTGCCCTGTGCCTTCACGTCCGTGGCCATGGTGACCGCGCCGTCGTGATGCGTGATCATCAGTTTCAGGAACAGCTCGTCGAAGGCCTCGCCCCGCGCCGCGCGCAGCTTTTCCAGCTGGGCCTCGGTCGCCATGCCGGGCATCGTCCCGTGATCGTGGGCGTGACCGTCCGGACCGCCCTGCTTGTCCTCGCCGTTCGATTTCAGCCAGCTCTCCATCATGGCGATCTCCGGCTGCTGCGCGGCCGTGATCCGCTCGGCGAGCCGCTTCACCTTGTCCGAATCGGCGCGCTCGGGGACGAGTCCGGCCATCTCCAGGGCCTGGCCGTGGTGCTCGATCATCATCCGGGCGTAGGCGAAGTCCGCCGAGTTGGGCGAGTCGTCCTCGGCGCGCCGCTTCTGCGCGTCGGCGGCGGAAAGGGTCTCGGCGGCCTCGCCCGGCAGGCCGGGAGCGATCACCGACGGGCCGGCCGCCCTGGCCGGATCCCTGTCCCCGCCGGAGTCCGGCCCGGAGTCGCAGCCCGCGAGCACGAGGACGGCGGCCGTCAGCGAGGCGGCGATCAGCGGTGCACGGGACGTGCGGCGAACGAGCACAGTGGCCTCCGGATGGGCACAGAACTGACGGACCCCTTGCGAATGTTGCTCACCGGTCTAGCACGGTTGCACGCGCGAGTGATCAGAAGAATTCGTTACAGGTGCGTTTCCATCTGTTGATCTGAGCATGCCGAAGACGATACTTCCGGTGGTCCGTGAACCGTTCATCTGCGAACGGCTACAAGGGAGGACGCAGTGACCCTGTTGAACGACCCGCGAACGCGGCGCAGACGCCTGGGAGTCGCCGCCACGGCGGCCGGGCTGCTCGCCGCGCTGCTCACGGCGGCCCCGGCGGCCGCGACCCCCGACCCCGGGGACGCCCCCGTCGGAAGGACGGAGGTCTCGAAGAACGACGTCAACGAGGCACGGAAGGCGATCGAGAACGGGGAGATACCCGGGGTGGACGAGATCGTCCACTCCGCCAACATCGAGCACGTCGCCAACGTCCCCAAGGACGCGCTGCCCGGCACCAACTCGGACCTGGCCTTCCAGGGCAAGTACGCCTTCGCCGGCAACTACGACGGCTTCCGCATCTTCGACATCAGCAACCCGAAGAAGCCCAGGACCGTCTCCCAGGTCCTCTGTCCCGGCTCGCAGAACGACATCTCGGTCGACGGCGACCTGCTCTTCCTGTCCACCGACTCCTCGCGCAGCGACAGTTCCTGCAACAGCACCACGCAGCCCGCCACGGAGAAGTCCTCGTGGGAGGGCATGAAGGTCTTCGACATCAGCGACAAGCGCAACCCGAAGTACGTCGCCGCCGTCGAGACCGCCTGCGGTTCGCACACCCACACGCTGGTGCCCGAGCGCAAGGACGTGTACATCTACGTCTCCTCGTACTCGCCGAGCGCGTCCTTCCCCGACTGCCAGCCCCCGCACGACGGCATCTCGGTCATCAAGGTGCCGCGCAAGGCCCCGCAGAAGGCGGCCGTGGTGGGCTTCCCGGTGCTCTTCCCCGGTGAGGGCGTGGACGGCGGCGGCAACCCGGGCGCGCCCACCAACCCGGGCGTGTCCAAGACCACGGGCTGCCACGACATCACCGTGCTGCCGTCCAAGGACCTGGCGGCGGGTGCCTGCATGGGCGACGGCATCCTGTTCTCCATCAAGGACCCGGAGCGTCCGAAGGTGATCGAACGGGTCCAGGACAACGTGAACTTCGCGTTCTGGCACTCGGCGACCTTCAATCAGAAGGCGGACAAGGTCGTCTTCACCGACGAGCTGGGCGGCGGCGGCGCGGCCACCTGCAACGCGGAGATCGGCCCGGACCGCGGGGCCAACGGCATCTACGACATCGTCGGCAAGGGCGACAAGCTGAAGCTGGAGTTCCGCAGCTACTACAAGATCCCCCGGCACCAGTCGGACGCCGAGAACTGCGTCGCCCACAACGGCTCGCTGATCCCGGTCAAGGGCAAGGACATCATGGTCCAGGCCTGGTACCAGGGCGGTGTCTCCGTCTGGGACTTCACCGACTCCGCCAGGCCCAAGGAGATCGCCTACTTCGAGCGGGGCCCGCTGTCCCTCGACGGCAGCCTGGGCGGTGGCTCGTGGTCGGCGTACTACTACAACGGCTACATCTACTCGAACGACATGGCCAAGGGCTTCGACGTGCTGAAGATCGACGACCGCCGCACGGACCCGGCGAAGCGCGTCCGCACGGACGAGCTGAACGTCCAGACCCAGCCGGACTACTTCGGCTGACCGCCCGGCCGCCGTGGCCGACGGGCGGCCGGTGCGTCCGTACGGCACCGTTCCGTCGAGAAGAAGCGTGACAGATCCTTGTCGCGTGCCGCCCCGCCGGACCCCTCGGGGTCCGGCGGGGCGCCCGACTCCCAGTCCAGTCCGTACCGCTCGAACAGTTCGGCCCTCAGCACGGTGAGGGGTAACGGCACGTTGGGGAGCACCATCGCGTACACCGCGCCCATGAGCAGGGAACGCAGCAGCGGATACCCCGCGGTGGCGTCCGTGCGGCCGTGGCGTGCGACCGTGTCCCCCAGCAGTTCGCCGAGCCGACGCTGTTCGGGGCACTGCATGAACCCCTCGGCATCGAGCAGCCCCGCCATGTGCTGGCGCATCAGTACGGGTTGGTCCCGGGCCAGCCCCAGGATCGCGTCGATCGCCCGCGCCATCCGTTCCCGGCCGTCCTCGGTGCGCGGCTCGCGCTCCAGCGCCTCCTCCAGTGTGCGGTGCATGAGCCGGTGCACGGCCGACTGCACCAACTGGCGCTTGCCTGGGAAGTAGTAGGACACCAGCCCGCGCGCCGATCCGGCCCGGTCCGCGATGGCCCCCAGCGTCGTCGCCTCGTAGCCGCGCTCGCCGACCAGTTCGACCGCAGCCTGAAGGAGCCGTTCCCGGGACCGTCGCCGCAATTCTTCATTGACCGAGGCGCTGCGCGGGGACATCCTGTAACTCCTGCGTTGACTGGCTGCCAGCCAACTATACTCAGCGCACCCAGGAGCTCACCCTGTGCGGACGCCCCTGGACAGCCGTCCGTCCCGGGCCACGCGGGGGATGGTCCGGGACGGACGGCCTCACTCCTCGCCGCGGGCGGTGGACCCGCCGCACGGGTCACCCGCGCCGCGCGCCTCCCCACCTCTCGTACGACGCCACGGCCAGCGCCACCGTCAGGGCGCCCAGCAGCCAGCCGCCCAGCACGTCCGTGGGCCAGTGCACACCGAGCCAGACGCGGGTCAGACCGACCCCGGCCACGGAGACCACCGCCACGGCGAGCGACGCGAGCCACAGGAGGCGCCCGGCGCCGTACAGCCGCAGCAGCCACAGCAGCAGACCGCACACCACCGTGGCCGTCATAGCGTGCCCCGAGGGAAAGGCCGCGTAGTGGGCGGAGTCCACGGGATCGGGCCACACGGGCCGCTCCCGGCCGACCGCGGCCTTCAGCCCCTGCTGCACCACCGTGCCCGACGCGCCCGCGACCACCAGCCACGCGGCGAGCAGCCGCTGCCCGTGTCTCCACAGCAGCCAGACGACGGCGACCGCACCCAGCACCCGCATGGTGTTGGGGTCCCACACCCAGTCCGTGAGGACGCGGGCGGCCCGGGTGACGCCGGGCTCGTCGACCGCCCAGCGATGCGTCGTGCGGGCGATGTCCCCGTCGAGCGACATCAGCGGCTGCCAGGAGGCGGCCACCAGCAGCAACAGCAGGACGGAGGGCACGGCGAGGACGACGGCGGCGCGTACGGCCGCGCGCGGGCCGGGCGGCCTCGGCGAGGAGTCGAGAGGCGGCGAGTGCATACGGTGATCCTCACCGACTTCCCGGGCCGCAGGCCAACTCCGCGGCGTGAGAAAGTCTTCACCTCGCGGCCGGAACCCGGCGGGGGACGCCAACAGTTGTGAGGAGATGACCGCCGGCGTGTTCCGCCCGGCGCGTCCCGGTCGAGTGCCGCACGACGTGCCGCCCCGGACCGGTCCCGCGCGGGGCGGCCGCTCTAACCGAGCGCCCGCAGCCCCGGCACGAACGCCACCAGCACCGGGACCACCGGGACCAGGGCCGCGGCCGCCGTCAGCCGCAGCCGGCGGACCGCCGGGAGCCGGTCCGGCGGGGTCAGGAGGCGGTCGACGCGCTGCGGGACATGGGCCTGCGGCGCCGGGCAGGGACCGAACACCCCGCGGTCCTCGTTGAGTTCGACCAGGGCGAGGGCGGTGGTGAGCCGGCCGAAGCGCCGGGACGCCATGTCGTCGGCGGCCAGCTCCACCAGACGGTGCATCTCGTCGCGGAACGCCGCGAACACCGGCACCTGCGGGAAGCCGTCCGCGAGGGCGGACGAGCAGTGCAGCAGCCAGTCGTGCCGCGCCCTGGCGTGACCCTGCTCGTGCGCGAGCAGGGCGTCCAGCTGCCGGCCCTTCAGGCGCCGCAACGCCGCCGTGGTGACGACGAGCCGGGGCTGCGCGCCGGGCAGCCACCAGGCGTCCGGACGGTCGCCCTCCAGGACGACCAGACGGTCGGGTCCCGGCGTCTCCCCGGGCAGCAGCGGGGCGCGTACGAGGAGTTCGGCCCGCCGTCGGCGGCGGCGCCGCCGCGTGCGGACGACCTCGCGGGCCAGCATCGCCGCGGTCCAGGCGCCGCCGCAGGCAAGGGCCACGGCGGTCGTCGCGGCCCACGTACGGCCGGTGCTCAACGCGTAGGCCTCCACCACCCCGTGGGGCGCGGGCGCGAACACATGCCCCCGCACGGCGGCCCAGGCGGCGGCCGCGCTCAGCGTCATCGACAGCGCACAGCACAGCAGGACGGCGACCACCACGCACTGCCAGGTCCACAGCGCGACCACGGGTTCACGGTCCGGCCAGTCGGCGCGGGCGAGCAGCCGCGGGGCGACGACGGCGGTCAGGGCGCCGAGCAGCAACAGTGCCGCGGGGACCATCATGCGGGCAGCCTATGAGGGGTGCGGCGCGCGGGGCACGGGGCCGGGCGGAAAGTGACGCAGACCACGGTTTCGTACAGCGCGGAGGGGTGCCGGCGCGCGGGGCCCGCGTCTCCCGTCCGTGCCGTCCGACCGCGCGGCTCAGAGCGCCGGCAGCATGACGAGCATCGCGATGCCCATCGACAGCCTGCACGCGCGCGCGACTTCCGGCCGGTCGCCCCAGCCGGTGCCGTCCCCCGCGGCCGCCGTGCGCGCGGGGTCCCCGGCCGCGGCCCCCACGGGCATCAGCCGGACACCGGTCCACAGGACGTACCCGGCGAAGTAGAGCAGCAGCGCACCGGTCACCCACGGCACGTCCGTCTGCCCGGAGCCCTCGTGCCCGCCGCCGTGGGAGCCGGGAGCGGCGGCCATGACGGCGGCCATGTAGGCCATCGCCAGCGAGCCCATCGCGTGGTGCAGGTGACGCGGGCGGGTCCGGGCCGCCCACAGGGCGCGCAGGGCGGCCGTGCCGAAGACGGCGGCGCAGGCCAGCCAGGCCCAGCGCGGCGGCGCCGACACGGCGGCGGGCACGGCCATCGCCGCCATGCCGAAGCCCATCAGCGCCTCCCCGCCCGCGGCCCGGCGCTGCTCCTCGACGGGGCTGCGCATCCGCAGCAGGCAGTAGGCGCCCGTCGCCGCGCACACCGCCACCAGCAGCCAGCCGGGTGCAGCCGGTCCATGCATCGCGCACCTCCCCGCTCGCCGCCGGACGGCCGGCGGTCCGGCGACGTCCGACGGTCGTCACGCGCCGTCTGTCGGGACATGCCCCCTCCCGGCGGGCGCGCATGCTGGCGCGAAGGGGTGCTCAGGAGCGCGCGCGAAGTGTTTTACTTGTGAAACACCTGTTAAAATCGACTTATGAGCAGTAACGGTTCGCCGTCCGTGCGCCCCCTTCCGGTCCTCGGTGCCCTCCGCCTCGGCCGCCCCTCGGACATCTGGTTCAAGCCCGCCCTGAGCGTCGTCGTCGCCGTCGCGCCGCCGAACCTGACGCTGGTGGCGCTCGACCGCCTCGACCTCGCCATGTACACGATGGCCGGATCGCTCTGCGCGCTCTACGCCCACAACCGCCCGTACGCCACCCGCGCGCGCGTGCTCGCCCTGGTCGTCCTGGGGATGCTCGGCTCCCTCGCCGGCGCTCTCGTCACGGCCTCGCTGACCTCGAACGCGGTCGTGCTGGTGACCGTCGGCGCGCTGCTCGCCGCCGCGCAGAAGGCGGTGTGCGACGCGACCCGCCTGGGCCCGCCCGGCAACGTGATCTTCGCGTTCGTCATGTCGGCGGCACTCTTCGTACCCCAGACCCTCGCCCAGGTGCCGGGTCACCTCGCGCTCGCCGCCGCCGCGGGCGCCTGGGCCTGGATCGTGGGCATGGCCCCCGCCCTCCCGCGCCCGCACGGACCGGAACGCCGGGCCGTCGCGGGCGCCCTGCACGCGGCGGCCGCCCACGCCGGCACCGGGGACCCGGCGGCGCGGGCCCGCGCCGCGGCCGCCGTCCACGCCGCCTGGCAGACGCTGCTCGCGAGCGGCGCCCGGCCGGCCGCCCGGCAGGCGCTGGAGCGGCTCGTGGTGCGCGCCGAGATCGCCCTCGCCGCGCCCGCCGACACCGACCCGGAGGAGCTGCGCCGCCTCGCCCGCGCCCTGCGCGGCACCGGCGCCGTCCCGCGCGCGGGCGACCTGGGCGCGGCCGCGGGCGAGGTGCTCGGCGCCGAGATCGAGCGGGCGACGCCCACGCCGCCGTGGTGGCGCGGACTCGGCCCGCTCGCCCCCATCGCCGTGCGCACCGCCGTCGGCTGCGCCCTCGCCGGATACGCCTCCCTCGCGATCGGCGTCGGCCGCCCGTACTGGGCCCTGGTCACCGCGGCCGCGCTGTACCAGGTCAACATCACCCTGACCTGGAACCGGGCCGTGCAGCGCGTCGTCGGCAACCTGGTCGGCGTCCTGGTCTTCGCCGCCGTCGCCCCGCTCGCCCACCTCCACCCGCTCGCCCTCGTCCTGTGCTGCCTCGCCTTCAACTTCGGCGCCGAGGCCCTGATCAGCCGCAACTACTGGCTCGGCAGCGTCTGCGTGACCCCGATGGCCCTGCTCATCACGGAGTTCGCGCACGTCGAGCGCACCGGTGAGCTGATGACCGACCGGATCCTGGACACCCTCGTCGGCGCGGTCGTCGGCTTCCTCGCGGCGATAGCCGTCACCAACCGCCGGGCGGGCGACCGCCTCGAACGGGCCGTCGCCGCCGTGGAGAGCGCCCGTGAGCACGCGGTCCGGACGCTCGCCGCCCCCTCCGCCGCTCCCGGCGCGGTCGAGGCCGCCCGCCGTCACCTCGCCGCCGCGCTGGTCGACCTGCGCGCCACCGCCGACGCCGCGGCCGGCGAATGGTGGCAGCGCGCCCTGCCCGAGGAGCGGGTGGTGAGCGCCGAACAGGCCGGGCATCGTACGCTCGCGGCGACGGTACGGCAGCGGACACAGCACACTGCGGAGGGTGCAGGGGCATGACGGCTGGCAGCGGGGGAGCGGGTGCGACGGACGGCGCGGTCGGACGGACGGTCACGGGGACGGGCAGCCCGGACGGCGTGCCCGTCGGCCCGCCACCGCCGGTGGACGGCGGCGACACGGTGGCCAAGGTGGTGCGCCAGTGGCGGGTCGTCCACCCGGAGCTGGACACCGGCCCCATGGAGATCATCGGCCGGGTGAACCGCTGCGCCGCCCTCCTCCAGCAGGCCGAGGACGCCCCGCTGCGCCGCGCCGGGCTCACCCGGCCCGAGTTCGACGTCCTGGGCACCCTGCGCCGCACCGGGCACGAACTGACCCCCAGCGAGATCGCCCGCGAGACCTTCTCCTCGGGCGCCGCCGTCACCAAGCGCCTCAAGCAGCTCACCGAGCGCGGCCTGGTCGAACGGCGCGGCGACGACCGCGACCGGCGCGTGGCCCACGTCCGGCTGACCGACGCGGGACGCGAGCTCGTCGACACGATCATCCCCGAGCAGCTCGGGTACGAGTCGGCCGTGCTGTCCGGGCTGGACGCCGAGGGACAGCGTGCCCTGGCCGCACTGCTGGGCGGACTGCTGATCCAGCTGGAGGGCCGGCTGGGCTCCTCACACCTCTGAACAGTCCTGAACGCCCGTGAAGAATCGTTCCGGGGGCGTTCAGGTCCCCGGCCGGTACCGCAGCGGATGGTCGGCGGGCACCTCCACCAGCACGATCTCCGTGCCGTCCGGGTCGGCGATCCACATCTCGATCAGTCCCCACGGCTCCCGCACCGGGGGCCGGCGCACCTCGACCCCGGCGGCCGCCAGTTCCGCGTGCGCCGCCCTCACGTCCGCCACCTGGAGCCACAGTCTCAGCGTGGGGGAGGCGGGGGCGTCCGCGCGGCCCGAGACCTCCAGGAAGCCGCCGCCGAGGAAGTAGACCGTGCCGCGTTCGGGGCCCGTGCCGAACTCCCGGTAGACGGGGAGTCCGAGCTGCTCGCCGTAGAAGGCGCGGGAACGCTCGGGGTCCGTGGGGCGCAGGAGGGTACGGCTGCTCAGTACGTGGATCATGTGGCGGAGCCTAGGCGCTCCGCTGTGCCGCGGCAGGCCGTTCCCGGGAGGCCGTCCAGGTGTCCCGGCTCCGCCGGCCGGGCCCGCCGCGCGGGGGACTAGGCTCGGCGCTGCACGAGACGCGTCACGCGACAGGAGTACCCCATGGACACCGCGATCCCCGACCTCACCTTCCGTGATGCCACCGAGGCCGACGCGGACGCCCTCGTCGCGCTCGTCGAGTCGGCGTACCGCGGGGAGTCCAGCCGGGCCGGGTGGACCACCGAGGCGGACATCCTGCACGGGCAGCGCACCGACCGGGAGAGCGTGCTGGAGGTCATCGGGGCGCCCGGCAGCCGGCTGCTCACCGTGGAGCGCGACGGCGCCGTCGTCGCCTGCTGCCAGCTCGAGCGGCGCGACGGGCACGCCTACTTCGGGATGTTCGCGGTCAGCCCCGCCCTGCAGGGCGCCGGACTCGGCAAGGCCGTCCTGGCCCGGGCCGAGCGGGAGGCGCGCGCGGACTGGGGCGCCGCGGAGATGCACATGACCGTGATCACCGCCCGCCAGGACCTCATCGCCTGGTACGAGCGGCGCGGCTACCGCCGTACGGGACGGACGAGCCCCTTCCCGTACGGCGACGAGCGGTTCGGTGTTCCGCAGCGGCCGGACCTGCGGTTCGAGCTGCTGGTCAAGGAGCTGGTCTGAGCCGGCCCGGCCGCGGCGCCGTCACGCGGTGAAGCGGCCCGTGCGCTTGATCTCCGGATAGTCGGTCGTCGCGCCGTCGAGCCCCAGCGCGCGCACCAGGCGCAGATGGTCCTGGGTGTTCACCACCCAGCCGATGATCCGCAGGTCCGCCTTGCGGGCCCGTTCGACGATCTCCAGCGTCAGCCGCCGGATGTTCAGCACCAGCGCCCCGGCCCCGACCGCCGTGGCGCGCTCCACCACATCGGTGCCGTAGCGGCTGGCCACCAGCGCGGTACGCACCCCGGGGACGAGCCGGGCGATCTCCGCCAGCGCCTCGTCGTGGAAGGACAGCACCTCCACCCGGGCGACCAGGTCCCTCCGGTGCATCACCTCGGCGAGCGCCCGCGCCGCCGCCACGTTCTTGATCTCCGCCTGCAGCGGGGCGCTCACCGCGTCCACGGCCTCCTCGAACGTCGGGACGCGCTCACCACGGCCCGCGTCGAGGGTGCGCAGCTCGGCGAGGGTCTTCTCGGCGATCGGGCCGCTGCCGTCGGTCGTACGGTCCACGTCGGCGTCGTGCATGACGACGAGCGCGCCGTCCTTGCTGAGGTGCAGGTCGAGTTCGATGACGTCGAGACCCGCGGCTTGCGCGGCGACGAAGGAGCGGAGGGTGTTCTCGGGCTCGACGCCCATCACCCCGCGGTGACCGATGGTGAGGAAGTTCAAGGCGACACTCGCTTCCGTCGACGGCGGCTCGGTCCGCGTGGGCGGAGGAGGCGGCTCCACGCGGCAAGGCCGCAGCGTAGTCCCACGGGCCGGTGATGCAGCCGATCCCGCGTGGGCGTGTACGAGCCGTACGGCAACCGGTGCGGGGAGACCGCCGCGGCGGCAGGCGGGAACGCGGTCACCCTCCGGTGGGCGCGTCCCGTGGCGGGTTGACCGTCGCGGGACCGGGTGGCGACGAGCCGACGCCCTTGAGTCGGCTTTCCGGCGACCTTGTGTCCGGCAGGCGGCGAAACAGGAGAATCTGCGGCGAACATATGAGTGAGCGCTACAACTTCCGGTGGTCGGCCTTGCGGAGGGCGTTCTGGCTTCCTTACGGTGAGGGGACGCAAGTTCTCCCGTGGAGGGTGGGTCATGACGGAAATTCTTGTGCGAGTGGGTTCGGAGGAGCAGGTTCCTCCCGTGGCCAGGGTGATCGATCACCCGGCCTGGCCCGTGCTCAAGGATGCCGTGGAGCAGATCCGGCCATGGCAGTCCAAGGACGGTTCCCTCGACCTCGACGCCGAGGGCGCCCCGGCCCGCGCGGACGCCGAGTCGGCCGTGGACCGTGTCGTCCGGGCGGTGGAGGAGCTCTCGCCGCTGCTGCCGCACGACGCCGCGTACCACCGGGCGCTGGTGCGGGACCTGCGGCGCTGGGCCGACGGCGGCTTCGGGGTGCCCGACTTCCTCGACTCCCTGCTGGCGTTCCAGCCGGCGGCCGACCGCAGGGACGGGCTGCAGCACCTCGTGGTCTTCCCGATGTACACGCAGAACGGCAACCCGGACCGCAATCTCGAAGCGGTCGTCCTCAGGATGGTCTGGCCGGACTGGCTCGCCGAACTGGAGCGCACCCGCTACGACAACCCCCTGTTCTGCGGCATCACGTTCGAGGACTTCACCGCCGGTTACGACACGAACTCGGCCGTCCTCTTCCCCGAGACCATCGCCGTGCGCGAGGCCCCCGAGCGCTTCACCTGGGGCGGCATCTTCTGCGACCGCGAGGCCGCCCGGTTCCGCCGGGTCACCGAGGCCGCCGTGGACGTGCTCGGTCTGGAACTGCCCGACGACGTCCGCGAGCTGATCGCCGACCAGGACCGCTGCCAGCAGGCCTTCGTCCTGTGGGACATGATCCACGACCGCACCCACAGCCATGGCGACCTGCCCTTCGATCCGTTCATGATCAAGCAGCGGCAGCCGTTCTGGATGTACGGCCTGGAGGAGCTGCGCTGCGACCTCACCGCCTTCAGGGAGGCGGTGAAGCTGGCGGACGACGGCGTCCCGCAGGGCCGCGACGTGCAGTACGCGATGCTGTTCGACCGGATGTTCCGCTTCCCGGTCACCGGTGCGCGCGTCCGCAACTACGACGGTCTCGGCGGCCAGCTCCTCTTCGCCTACCTGCACCGGCACGACGTCGTGCGCTGGACCGACAACAGGCTCTCCGTCGACTGGGAGCGCGCCCCGCAGGTCACCAACCAGCTGTGCGCCGAGATCGAGAAGCTCTACCGCGACGGCATCGACCGGCCGAAACTCGTCCACTGGTTCGCCGGGTACGAGCTGGTCTCCACCTACCTCGCCCCGCACCCCGGCTCCAAGTGGGCCAAGGGCCCCGACGCCCTGGATCTGTCGCTGCCGCCGCGTAAGCTCGTCGACGACGTGCTCCCGGACGAGTTCCCGCTGAGCATGTTCTACGAGGCGCTGGCCAAGAAGCTCAAGCACGTCATCGCCGCGACCAAGGGCATCGTCGCGGACACCGCGGCGCGGACGGCCGCGTGAGCGCCGCCCGCGCCGGAACCACCCGGACGGCCGGAACCGCTCGTACTGCTCAGGAGACACACATGGGGAACGGAAACGGCAACGGGGCACTGAGCGGTGCCGTCGTCGCGGTCGCCGGCGCCGGCGGTCCCGCCGGCCGCGCGGCGCTGCTGCGGCTCGCCGAGGCGGGGGCGACCGTCGTCGGCTCGGACAGCGACCCCGAGCGGCTGGCCGAGGCCGTGGACGCGGCACGCTACGCGCACGGCGGCGCCACCGTCGTGGGCGACACCGTCGACCTGCTCGACCTCCGGGCGGCCCGTGACTGGGCCACCCGCATCGAGAAGGACTTCGGGCGGGTGGACGGTCTCGTCCACCTCGTCGGCGGCTGGCGCGGCAGCGCGACCTTCGCGGAGACCGACCTCGCCGACTGGGACCTGCTGGAGAAGCTGCTCGTCCGCACCGTGCAGCACACCTCGCTCGCCTTCCACGACGCCCTGTCGCGCAGCGACCGCGGCCGGTACGTGCTGGTCAGCGCCGCGGGCGCGAGCAGGCCCACCGCGGGCAACGCCGCGTACGCCGCCGCGAAGGCCGCCGCCGAGGCGTGGACGCTCGCGATGGCGGACGGCTTCCGCAGGGCGGGGGGCGATCAGGGACCGGTGGCGGCGGCTGCGATCATGGTGGTGAAGGCGTTGGTGCACGAGGCCATGCGCGCCGAGCGCCCCGACGCGAAGTTCGCGGGCTTCACGGACGTGGGCGACCTCGCCGAGGCGGTCGCCGGCGTCTGGGAGCGGCCCGCCGCCGAAGTGAACGGGATGCGCCTGTGGCTGACCGAGAAGCCGTGAACCCCCCGAAGACCGACGCGCGCCGCCGTCACGACCCGGACGTCCGCGGGTTCGCCAGCGACAACTACGCCGGCGCCCACCCCGAGGTGCTCGCCGCCCTGTCCCTGGCCAACGGCGGGCACGAGGTGGCGTACGGCGGCGACGTCTACACGGAGAATCTCCAGCGGGTCCTCCGCAGCCACTTCGGCGCCACGGCCGAGGCGTACCCCGTGTTCAACGGCACCGGCGCCAACGTCCTCGCGCTCCAGGCCGTGACCGACCGCTGGGGCGCCGTGATCTGCGCCGAGAGCGCGCACATCAACGTGGACGAGGGCGGCGCCCCGGAGCGCATGGGCGGCCTGAAGCTGCTGACGGTGCCCACCCCCGACGGCAAGCTCACCCCGGAGCTGATCGACCGTCAGGCCTGGGGTTTCGAGGACGAGCACCGTGCGATGCCGCAGGTCGTCTCGCTCACCCAGTCCACCGAGCTGGGCACCCTCTACACGCCGGACGAGATACGGGCGATCTGCGAGCACGCCCACGCGCACGGCATGAAGGTGCACGTGGACGGCTCCCGGCTGGCCAACGCGGCCGCCTCCCTGGACGTGCCCATGCGGACGTTCACCAACGCGGCCGGCGTCGACATCCTCTCCCTCGGCGGGACGAAGAACGGCGCGCTGTTCGGCGAGGCGGTCGTCGTGATCAATCAGGACGCGGTGCGCCGGATGAACCACCTGCGCAAGCTGTCCATGCAGCTCGCCTCCAAGATGCGCTTCGTGTCGGTGCAGCTGGAGGCGCTGTTCGCCAAGGACCTGTGGCTGCGCAACGCCCGCCACGCCAACGAGATGGCCCGGCGGCTGGCCGAGGGCGTGCGCACCGTGCCCGGCGTGGAGATCCTGTACCCGGTCCGGGCCAACGCGGTGTTCGCCCGCCTGCCGCACGACGTGGCGGAGCGGCTGCGGAAGCGGTACCGCTTCTACTTCTGGGACGAGGCCGCCGGGCACGTCCGCTGGGTGTGCTCCTTCGACACGACCGAGGAGGACGTGGACGGCTTCCTGACGGCGCTGAAGGAGGAGACGGCGCGCTGACGCCCCGCAGGTGCAGGGCACCTCGGCGGCCCTGTCAGGGCGCTCCGGCCGCGGCGTCGGCGTAGCGGCGGGCCAGGCGGGCGAAGGCCTCCTTGAGTTCGGGCGGCCCGACGACCTCGATGTCGGCGTCGAACCCGCCGACGGCGGCGGCGAGGCCGGTCCACGACCAGGAGCCCAGTACGAGCCGGCAGCGGTCCGGGCCGAGTTCCTCGACGACCCCGTCATGGGTGTACCGGGACACGACCGCGGCGGGCAGGCCGAGGATCACCTCGCCGCGGCAGGGCCGCCCGCCCGGGCCGTCGGTGCCCTGGAACCTGCCCGCGACGAACGCGGCCACCTCGCCCCCGGGCACCTCGCGCGGGGTGAAGCGGGGCCCCGTGGGAGTGCGCGGGGTGATGCGGTCCGCGCGGAAGGTGCGCCAGTCCTCGCGGTCGAGGTCCCAGGCGACGAGGTACCAGCGCCCGTCCCAGGTGACGAGGTGGTGCGGCTCCACCCGGCGCGGCGGCGTCCCGGTGTCCCGGGCGGCGTCCGGGGCGGTGGCCCGGGCGTAGTCGAAGCGGAGCACCTCACGGGCGTGCACGGCGTCACCGAGCGCCACGAGCACGCCGCTGCCGACCCGCGGACGCGGCCCGACCGAGAGCCGCTCGACGGCGGTGACCTGCAGGGTGTCGATCCGGTGGCGCAGCCGGGCGGGCATGACCTGCCGCACGGTGTGCAGCGCGCGTGCCGCGGCCTCCTCGACGCCGGCACCGGAGGCGGTGGCGATCCGGAGCGCCACGGCGAGGGCGACGGCCTGCTCGTCGTCGAACAGCAGCGGAGGCAGCCGGGTACCCGCGCCGAGCCGGTACCCGCCGTCGGGACCCCTGACCGCCTCGATGGGGTAGCCCAGCTCACGCAGCCGGTCGACGTCGCGGCGCACGGTGCGCGCGCTGACGTCCAGCCGCTCCGCGAGCAGCGCCCCCGGCCAGTCCCGGCGCGCCTGGAGCAGCGAGAGCAGCGACAGCAGTCGCGCGGAGGTCTTCTGCATGCCCCCCATACTGGCCCGGGAAGCGGTCACGAACCGACCGCTTCTCCGAGCCTCGTCCGGCTCCCGCGGGCCGGCCGCACCGCCGTGGCCGGGCGGCTGAGCGGCCGGTGCGCCGTCAGCGGGCCTCGGCCGCGCGCACCTCTTCCGGCGTGGGAGCCGTGCCGCCCAGGTGCGCCGGAACCCACCAGGTGTCCTGGGGGCCCGTGGGGCGGACGGGGTAGGCGCGCTGCGCGGCCTCCAGCAGCTCCTGGACGCGGTCGCGCAGATGGCGGGTGATCGCACCCGCGTACTTGTCCTTGGGCGCCTGGATCGCCTCGCCGACCCGTATGGTGACCGGGATGTGGCTGCGCTTGAAGTTGCGCGGGTGCCCCTTGGTCCACAGCCGCTGCGTACCCCACACCGCCATCGGCACCAGCGGTACGCCCGCCTCCTGGGCCAGGCGGGCGGCGCCCGACTTGAAGGTCTTCAGCGTGAACGACCGCGAGATCGTGGCCTCCGGGAATATCCCCACGATCTCGCCGGACCGCAGCGAGGCCAGGGCGTGCGCGTACGCCTTCTCGCCCTGCGAACGGTCCACGGGGATGTGCTTCATGCTGCGCATCAGCGGCCCGGAGATCTTGTGCCGGAACACCGACTCCTTCGCCATGAAGCGCACCAGCCGCTTCTGGGGACGCGCGGCGAGGCCGTTGAAGATGAAGTCCAGGTAGCTGATGTGGTTGCTCACCAGCACCGCGCCGCCCGTACGCGGGATGTTCTCCCAGCCCTTGCAGTCGATCTTCAGATCCCAGGCCTTGAACAACGTGTGGGCGAGACCGACGACGGGACGGTAGACAAGCTCAGCCATGGACGAGGTGGACCCTTCTCTCTGCCGGGGAGGGAAGGGGACTCCCGGCGGGAAAGTTACGCAGCCGTAGGTCTACGGCATAGCGCAGATGGTGCCCCATCAAACGGACGGGCAACCAGCCCCGGTGCCGCGATATGGCGAGATCCTCGTCACGTCGTCCCTCGTGACCCCGACGGCGCGGGTGGCCGTTACTCAGCGCGTACGGCCGGTCGCTGGACGGACGGGCGCCGTCCGTGCCCCCGGAACGCCGGGTCGTCCGCCGACCGGGTTCCGGCCGGGAATCTTCGCGGCCGGAAGGACGCTGAAGCGGACGGACCGGACGGTCCGGGAGTGAGGGTGGCCGCGACGGCGGACGTCAGGGGACGGCCGGGCCGGCGGCGGAACGGAGAGGTGCGGTGCGCGGGTACGACGGGGACAGCAGGCTCGGGGCGGCGGAGCTGGGCACGGACCTGGGGGAACGGGCCACGCTCGTGCAGTTCTCCAGCGCGTTCTGCGCCCCCTGCCGGGCGACCCGCCGGGTGCTCACCGATGTCGCCGCGATGGTTCCCGGGGTCGCCCATGTGGAGATCGACGCCGAGCAGCACCTCGCCCTGGTGCGCGAACTGGAGATCGACCGCACGCCGACCGTGCTCGTCCTCGACGCGGCCGGGCACGTCGTGCGCCGGGCCGCGGGCCGGCCGCGCAGGGCCGATGTGATCGCGGCCCTCGGCGAGGCGGTCGGACCCGCATGACGTCCCCGGCCGGCCGGACGGCCCGGAGCGCGCGGCACCGGCGGCGGTGCGCGCGTCCTCCGGTCCCGTCCGGGCGGCATCCGGTCCGCCGCGTACGGCATCCGGTCCCGTGCGGGACACAACCGGTGGCGTACCTCCCGGATACCGGGACGCACTTGACTGTATGCCTCACTTATCGTCAGCCTGACCGTGTGCCCCGGGAACTCCGTCTCGTCGAACGTGTCCACGTGGACCTCGCCCGCACCGCGAGCGCGTGCTGTCCGGACCGCTGAGCGACCACGGAAATCCGCCTCACCTCCCGCAGAAGGGCATCGTCATGACGGCCGGCTCCGGTTTCGATACCTCCCACCCCCGGCTCGCCTCCCCCGACCTGCTGCGTTCCGTCTTCCGGCGGCACGCGGCCGGAGTCGCCGTGATCACGGCGCGCGGCCCGTCCGGCCCCGCCGGCTTCACCGCGACCTCGCTCAGCTCCGTCTCCGCCGAGCCCCCGCTGCTCTCCTTCGGCATCAGCACCGGCAGCTCCAGCTGGCCGGCCGTCTCCCGGGCCGGTCATGTCGGCGTGCACATACTCGGCGAGGACCAGCAGGAGCTGGCCGCCACCTTCGCCCGCAGCGGCGCCGACCGGTTCGCGGCGCCCACCCGGTGGAGCGCCGGTCCGGAGGACGTCCCGGTGCTGGACGGCGTGCTCGCCTGGCTGGTCTGCCGGGTGGTGGCACGGGTCCCGGCGGCGGACCACCGGATCGTGATCGGCGAGGTGGTCCTCGGCGACCCGTCGGGCGCGGGTCGTCCGCTGCTGTACCACCAGGGCCGCTACCACGGACTGCGGGACTGACCGCGCCAGGGCGGCGGCCGACCGATTACGCAGCGTTGTCAAGGTCACAGTTCAAAGCGCTTGCTCAGCGGGCAGCCAGTGACTGTACTGGCGAGTAATATTTTGGTCGGGAGCGTGGCCCGCCCCGACGGTGACCGGCTGCTTCAGGCGCCTATGCTGCCTGGAGGGAAGGCGGCCCGGAAGGCGGCCCCGAAATGACGATGCAGTAGGAGAGCCGGCGTGAGCTTGAGGATCGTTGTCACTGTGAAGTACGTGCCCGACGCCACTGGCGACCGGCACTTCGCCGATGACCTGACCGTCGACCGGGACGACGTGGACGGTCTGCTCTCGGAGCTCGACGAGTACGCGGTCGAGCAGGCTCTGCAGATCGCGGAGGAGGCCGACGACGCGGAGATCACCGTGCTGACCGTCGGCCCGGAGGACGCCAAGGACGCGCTGCGCAAGGCGCTGTCCATGGGTGCCGACAAGGCGATCCACGTCGAGGACGACGACCTGCACGGCACCGACGCCATCGGCACCTCCCTGGTGCTGGCCAAGGCGGTCGAGAAGGCCGGCTACGACCTGGTGATCTCCGGCATGGCCTCCACCGACGGTGTGATGGGCGTGGTGCCCGCGCTGCTCGCCGAGCGCCTGGGCGTCCCGCAGGTCACCCTGCTCTCCGAGGTCTCCGTCGAGGACGGCGTGGTGAAGGGCCGTCGCGACGGCGACGCCGCCTCCGAGCAGCTGGAGGCGTCCCTCCCGGCGGTCGTGTCGGTCACCGACCAGTCCGGTGAGGCGCGTTACCCGTCCTTCAAGGGCATCATGGCCGCCAAGAAGAAGCCGGTCACGTCCTGGGACCTGTCCGACCTGGACCTCGACGCCGACGAGGTCGGCCTGGAGGGTGCCTACACGGTCGTCGAATCCGCGACCGAGCGCCCGGCGCGCACCGCCGGCACGATCGTCAAGG
This sequence comes from Streptomyces ruber, assembly GCF_014648075.1. Lineage (GTDB taxonomy): Bacteria > Actinomycetota > Actinomycetes > Streptomycetales > Streptomycetaceae > Streptomyces > Streptomyces ruber. Next base: position 142,750 of record NZ_BMQK01000003.1, read on the forward strand.
ACGAGGGCGAGGGCGGCAAGCAGCTCGCGGAGTTCCTGGCGGGCCAGAAGTTCATCTGAACCGGCCCGTCCGGCCGCCCGCCCCGCACACTTCACTGGAAGCAGGAGAGAAGAAGTCCCATGGCTGAAGTCCTCGTCTACGTCGACCACGTGGACGGTGCCGTCCGCAAGCCCACCCTGGAGCTGCTGACCCTGGCCCGCCGCATCGGCGAGCCGGTCGCCGTCGCCCTCGGCGCGGGCGCCGGGGACACCGCCGCCGCGCTCGCCGAGCACGGCGCGGTGAAGGTCCTCACCCACGACGCCGCCGAGTACGCCGACTACCTGGTCGTCCCGAAGGTCGACGCCCTGCAGGCCGCCTGCGAGCAGGTCTCCCCGGCCGCCGTGCTGGTGCCGTCCTCCACCGACGGCAAGGAGATCGCCGCGCGCCTGGCGCTGCGCATCGGCTCCGGCGTCATCACCGACGCGGTCGACCTCGAAGCCGGCGACGAGGGGCCGGTGGCCACGCAGTCGGTGTTCGCCGCCGCGTACACCACCAAGTCCCGTGTCTCCAAGGGCACCCCGGTCATCACGGTCAAGCCCAACAGCGCGGCCGTGGAGCCCGCCCCGGCCGCGGGGGAGGTCGAGGCCCTGTCCGTCACCTTCTCCGAGCAGGCCACCGGCACCAGGGTCACCGGCCGCACGCCGCGCGAGTCCACGGGCCGCCCGGAGCTGACCGAGGCCGCGATCGTGGTCTCCGGCGGCCGCGGGGTGAACGGCGCCGAGAACTTCGCGATCATCGAGGCCCTCGCCGACTCCCTCGGCGCGGCCGTCGGCGCCTCGCGCGCCGCGGTGGACGCGGGCTGGTACCCGCACACCAGCCAGGTCGGCCAGACCGGCAAGTCCGTCTCCCCGCAGCTGTACATCGCCTCCGGCATCTCGGGCGCGATCCAGCACCGGGCCGGCATGCAGACGTCGAAGACGATCGTGGCGGTCAACAAGGACGCCGAGGCCCCGATCTTCGAGCTGGTCGACTACGGCGTGGTCGGCGACCTCTTCGAGGTCGTCCCGCAGCTCACCGAGGAGATCAAGGCCCGCAAGGGCTGAACCCGCCGAGGGCCGCACCGGGGCCCCCGCGATCCCCGCGCACGCGCAGCCGGGTCGCGGGGGCCCCGGCCGTGTCAGCCGAGGGTGATCGACGCCTGCACCGGCAGGTGGTCGCTCGGGAACTGCCCGTCGCGGGAGAAGGTGTTGATCGACGCCGTGTGCACCGTGACACCCGGCGTGACCAGGATCCAGTCGATGCGGTCGCCGTCGCGCGTCAGCGGCTTGTACCCGTGGAACGTGGCGTACTGGGTGTTGTGCCAGGTGGCCTCGTCCCAGGTGTCGGTGAGGCCGGCGCCGAGCATCGTGTCGTACACCGGGTTTCCGTGGGCGGGGACGTTGAAGTCGCCGGTCACCACCAGGGGCAGCGCACGGTCGAGCCCGGCGGTCCTCTCGGCGATCAGCGCGGCGGCACGCTCGCGTGCGTTCTGGCTGACGTTGTCGAGGTGGGTGTTCAGGACGTAGAACTCCCGGCCGCCGTCGTGCAGATCGCGGAACCGGACCCACGTGACCATGCGGAGGTAACCGGCGCCCCAGGTGTTGGAGCCGATCACGTTCGGTGTGTCGGAGAGCCAGAAGTGGTCGTACTCCAGCGGAGCCAGCCGGCGGGTGTCGTAGAAGACCGCCATGAACTCGTCGCGGCTGCCGCCCGCGCGTCCGGTGCCGATCCAGTCCCAGTGCGGACCGAGATCGGACTCGATGTCGCGCACCTGCTGGTAAAGGCCCTCCTGGGTGCCGATGACGTGCGGGCTCTCACGGTGCAGCAGCTCGCGCATGACCGGTCGGCGGACGATCCAGCTGTTGGGTTCGGCCGTGCTCGCCAGGCGCAGGTTGAACGACATCACCTCCAGCCGGCCGCCCCGGGGGCCGGCGGCAGCGGCGGCGGGGGCGGCGGACAGCGCGGTACCGGCCAGCGGCAGGGCGGCCGCGGTGGCCAGTGCGGTCTTCAGGCCCGTGCGGCGAGTGATCCGACTGTGGTTCGGCACAGGGACTCCTTCGGCGGTGGGGGTTTCCGGACGAGTCGTGCGTACTTCGGTGAGAACGCTGCCCGTTGGACGTGAACATGCCGGGGTGGGGAAGTGGACCGCAGGCGAGACGGTGTTGACCGGCGGGAACGCGGTGGATAGCTTCGTGCGACACCGTTCAACGGATCGTTGATTCCGCGAAGCGCGAAGCGGGAGGGGCGCGGGATGGGGCAGCGTGAGCAGGTGGCGACCAGCCTCGCGGCCGCCGTCGGCGAGGAGATCGGCGCTCTCCTCGCCCCGGTGGACGCGGAACTGCTCCGTCACTATCCCGGAGACCCGGCCACCCGTCAGCCCGTCCACACCGTCTACGTCCCGGGCGACACCTTCACCGCCGGCACCGTCCGCTCCTGGGGCGACCAGGCCCTCGCGGCCCTCGACGAGCACGCCCCGGACGCCGCCTCCCTCGCCGCCGTGCTCGGCCTGGCCGGCGAGCTCGCCGAGCCGGTGTACGCGCGCGTGCGCGCCAAGCTGGAGCGCGAGCCCGTCGAAGACCTGCGCGTCGACTTCGAGGACGGCTACGGCCACCGCCCCGACGCCGAGGAGGACGAGGCCGCGGCCCGCGCCGCCCGGCTGATCGCCGAGGCCGACCGCGCCGGCACGGCGGCCCCGTACACGGGCATCCGTATGAAGTGCCTGGAGGCGCCGGTCCGCGACCGGGGCATCCGCACGCTCGACGTCTTCCTCAGCGGCCTGATGGAGGCCGGCGGACTGCCCGGCGGACTCGTGCTCACCCTGCCCAAGGTGACGTACGCCGAACAGGTCACCGCGATGGTCCGGCTGCTGGAGGCGTTCGAGGCGGCGCACGGCCTCGCACCCGGCCGGCTCGGCTTCGAGATCCAGATCGAGACCGGCCAGGCGATCCTCGCCGCCGACGGCACCGCGACCGTGGCTCGCATGATCCGGGCCGCCGGGGGCCGCGCCACCGGACTGCACTACGGCACCTTCGACTACAGCGCCTGTCTCGGCGTCTCCGCCGCGTACCAGGCGAGCGACCACCCCGCCGCCGACCACGCCAAGGCGATCATGCAGGTCGCCGCCGCGGGCACGGGCGTACGCGTCTCGGACGGCTCCACCAACGTCCTGCCGGTCGGCCCCGCCGAACGGGTCCACGAGGCGTGGCGGCTGCACTACGGCCTCACCCGCCGCGCCCTGGCCCGCGCCTACTACCAGGGCTGGGACATGCACCCCGGCCACCTCCCGACCCGGTACGCGGCCGTGTTCGCCTTCTACCGCGAGGGGTACGAGCAGGCCGCCGCGCGCCTCGCCCGGTACGCGGACCGGGCCGGCGGCGACGTGCTGGACGAACCCGCGACGGCCCGGGCCCTCGCCGGACACCTGCTGCGCGGCCTGGACTGCGGCGCGCTCGACCCCGACGAGGTGGCGACGGCGACCGAGGGCCTGACACGGGCCGACCTGGAGGGGTTCGCGGTGCCCCGCCCGGGGGTCTGAACGTCCGGGTACGGGCGGTCAGACGCCACCGCCCCGGCGCGCCCGCACGTCTCCCACGGCACCGCCCGCGTCCCCGTACCACCGCGCGCCGGAGGGCGGCACGTAACGCTCCAGTCCCGAGGCGACCACCAGGTCCTCCTCGGCGAGGACGCGCGTGCCCTTGTCGCACAGGCCCCGGTCGAACCGGGCGCGGGCGGAGAACTCCTCCGGTGTCTCCCCGAACATCTCCCGCAGCCGTGGTGACGCGGCGAGCAGTTCGGTCAGCAGCCGCCGCTCGCCCGGGTGGCGGCGCGGCGTGCGCGTGCCGTCGTGGAGGACGCCGTGCCGGTTGACGTAGGCGTGGACACCGGGGAGGGGCGGCCCGGCCGCCGTCTCGATCCGTACGGCCCCGCCGGGCAGCCAGGCGCGGTCGTACGCCCCTGACGACCGCGTGACACCCTCGCTGGCGTCGACGACGGCGAGCTGCCCGGCGTCGAGCCAGATCACGAACAGCTCCCGCACGGTCCCCGGGGAGGCGAACGGCGCCGCGGACACGTAGCCCATCAGGCTCACATGGGCGGACACACCGGTGTCGACGCCGGTGACCCGCGCGGCGACCATCGGCACGGGTGAGCGGATGCCGAACTCGTCCAGCTTGTCGCGCAGTTGGCCCGGGCAGGCGTTGGAACCCACGGCGAGCACGGGAACGCGGTCCTCGTACGTCCGCCGGCCCGGTGGCAGCGGCAGCAGCCGGTCGCCGGACAGCAGGCCGGACTCCGTGGGCCAGGCGCCCGGATAGGTGAGCGGCTCCGCGCGCGGGGCCACGGCGAGGCCGAGCTCCGCGAGAGTGCGTCCGCGCATCGGCGGCTCAGCCGGCCGGCGGCAGCTCGCCCGAGCCGCGGGTGATCAGACGGGTCGGCAGCTCGACGCGCTCCGGAGCGACGAGCGCGCCGTCGAGCCGGCGGAAGAGCCGGTCGGCGGCGGTGCGCCCGAGCCGGCCCGAGTCCTGGGCGACGACCGTTATGCCGGGCCGCAGCAGATCGGCCAGCTCGAAGTCGTCGAAGCCGACCAGGGCGACCGGGCGGCCGAGTTCGGCCAGCACCCGGACCACCGTGACCGTCACCCGGTTGTTGCCCGCGAAGATCGCGGTGACGGGCGCGGGACCCGAGAGCATCTCCTCGGCGGCGCGGCGCACCCGCTCGGGGACGGTGGCGCCCAGCGACGTCCAGGACGGCTCCACGGGTATCCCCGCGTCCTCCATGGCCGTCCGGTAGCCGCGCAGCCGCTCGGCGGCGGTGTGGATGCGCGGCATGTCGCCGATGAAGCCGATCCTCCGGTGGCCGTGCGCGACGAGGTGCGCGACCCCGGCCCGGGCGCCGCCGTGGTTGTCCGACAGCACCACGTCGGCGTCGATCCCCCCGGCCGGGCGGTCCACGAACACCGTGGCGACGCCCGCCCGGATCTCCGGTTCCAGATAGCGGTGGTCGCCGCCGGCCGGGATGATCACCAGTCCGTCCACCCGGCGGGCGCACAGGGCCAGCGCCAGCTCCTGCTCGCGGTCGGGGTCCTCCGCGCTGGAGCCGTTGAACAGCAGGGCGCCGTGGGCGCGCGCCACCTCCTCCACCGCACGGCTGAGCGGACCGTAGAACGGGTCCGCGAGGTCCTCCAGCACCAGGCCGATGCTCGCCGTGCGGCCCTTGCGCAGCACGCGCGCGCTGTCGTTGCGCCGGAAGCCCAGCGCCTCGATCGCCTCCTGTACCCGGCGCTCGGTGTCCGCGGTGACGCCGGGCTCGCCGTTGACGACACGGGACACCGTCTTCAGTCCGACTCCCGCGCGCGCGGCTACGTCTTTCATCGTCGGGCGGTTGCCGTAGCGGTTCTCGGGCCGGCGGGCGATCTCGGGCACGATGCGAAAGTCCTGTTCTGCCGTCGACGGTCGTGTTGTCGCGTTTCCGCCGGGCGGGGGTGCGCCGGCCGTCGGGCTCGTACGACGATGTGGCGTCGAGCATAGAACCCGTAGAGCCTGGACAACGTTGTCACGGGCGGGGGAGACTGTCCACCGCAATCCCGCCCCGTGCCTTTCACCGGGGCGCGTCGCAAGCAGGCGCCCCTCCGGCCGGGGAACCCGGTACGTCCGTGGGACGCCACAGCAGGGGGAGACCTGACACTCATGCAGACGGACCTCGTGGCCGCGCTCGACATCGGCGGCACCAAGATCGCGGGAGCCCTGGTGGACGACCGGGGCCGGATCCTGGTGCGGACCCAGCGCGCCACGCCCGCGCGGGAGGACGGGGAGACCGTGATGCGGGCCGTCGAGGAGGTGCTCGCCGAGCTGACCGCCTCCCCGCTGTGGAGCCGGGCGCGGGCCGTCGGGATCGGCAGCGCGGGCCCGGTGGACGCCTCCGCCGGCACGGTGAGTCCTGTGAACGTACCCGGCTGGCGCGGCTTCCCGCTGGTCGCCAGGGTCCGTGCGGTCACCGGCGGGCTGCCCGTCGAACTGATCGGCGACGGTGCGGCCATCACGGCCGCCGAGCACTGGCAGGGGGCGGCCCGCGGCCACGACAACGCGCTGTGCATGGTGGTCTCGACCGGCGTCGGCGGCGGTCTGGTCCTGAACGGGCGGCTGCATCCCGGGCCCACCGGCAACGCCGGTCACATCGGTCACATCTCCGTGGACCTCGACGGCGATCCGTGCCCGTGCGGGGCGCGCGGCTGTGTGGAGCGCATCGCGAGCGGGCCGAACATCGCGCGCCGCGCGCTGGAGGGCGGCTGGCGGCCCGGGCCCGGCGAGGACGCCTCGGCCGCCGCCGTGGCCGCGGCCGCCCGGGCCGGCGACCCCGTGGCGCTGGCCTCCTTCGAACGGGCCGCGCAGGCGCTCGCGGCGGGCATCGCGGCGACCGCGACCCTCGTCGAGGTCGACCTGGCGGTCGTCGGCGGCGGTGTGGCCAAGGCGGGCGACGTCCTCTTCGCCCCGCTGCGCACCGCCCTGAAGGACTACGCGACCCTGTCCTTCGTACAGCGGCTGACCGTGGCGCCCGCGCAGATGGGCACGGACGCGGGCCTGGTCGGCGCGGCCGCCGCGGCCCTGACCCGGAGGAGCGACGTCACGGCGGTGTGAGGCGCGCCGGGCCCGGCGGCCGCCGCCGACGGTCGGCCGCCCAGCCGAATCGCCCTGTTTCGCGTGACCTCGCACGCATTGCGCAGTTGGACCGGGCATGAAGAAGCGCAGCATGCTCGCCATCGCCTCCCTGGCCACCGGGTTCGTCGTCGCGGCCGTCACCCCGTCGCACAGCGCCGAGGCCGGTGAAGCGCTCGTCAGTCTGGACGTCGACGACCTCCTGAGGGAAGCCGGCTCCGTCGACAAGCTGATCACCGACAAGAGCCTGGAAGTCGACAAGCCGACGCTGGGCGGCAACGCGGGGCAGTAGTTCCCGGGGGGCGCCAAGGGGCAGCAGGGACTGGGCGGCTGACGTCCCGTCGACGGCGCCGGGTGCTCCGCCGGGCGGGCGGGGGACCCGGCGCGGTGTGTCCGGCTCCTCACCGGAGGCTGGTTTCCGTGCCGGGGTGGAGCGGGCAAGCCTCAGAGGGCCAACAGAAGAGGGGGAACCGTGATCGTCTGGATCAACGGTGCGTTCGGTGCGGGGAAGTCCACCACCGCACGGGAACTGATCGACCTGATCCCGAACAGCACGCTCTTCGACCCCGAGGTCATCGGCGGCGCACTCACGCACCTGCTGCCGGCCAAACGCCTCGCCGAGGTCGGCGACTACCAGGACCTGCCGAGCTGGCGTCGGCTCGTGGTGGACACGGCAGCCGCCATGCTCGCGGAGGTCGGCGGGACCCTCGTGGTTCCCATGACCCTGCTGCGCCAGGACTACCGCGACGAGATCTTCGGTGGTCTCGCCGCCCGCCGGATACCCGTACGGCACGTGCTCCTCGCCCCAGCCGAAACGATACTTCGCGAGCGGATAGCCAGACGGGAGATACCGCCCGACCTTCCCGACGGCGAGATGAGAGTCCGTCAGTGGTCGTACGACCACATCGAGCCCTACCACGCGGCGCTCGCGTCCTGGCTGACCGCCGACGCCCACGTCGTCGACACCAGCTTCCACACCCCGTACGAGACCGCGTCACGCGTGGCGGAGGCGGTGCGCACCGGCGACGTTCCGGTGTGCGACATCGTGCAGACCCCCGAGCCCACGGCCGAGACCCTCGCGGCGGGGGTGCTGCTCTTCGACGACCAGGACCGCTTCCTGCTCGTCGACCCCACGTACAAGGCGGGCTGGGAGTTCCCCGGCGGGGTCGTCGAGGCCGGTGAGGCGCCCGCGCGCGCGGGCGTGCGGGAGGTGGCCGAGGAGACCGGCATACACCTCGACGACGTACCCCGCCTGCTGGTCGTGGACTGGGAGCGGCCCGTGCCCCCCGGCTACGGCGGACTGCGCCTGCTGTACGACGGAGGACGCCTCGACAGCACCCGCCACCAGCGGCCCGTCCTGCCCGGCCCCGAACTGCGCGCATGGCGCTTCGTCACCGAGGAGGAGGCCGCCGACCTGCTGCCCCCCGTCCGCTACGAACGGCTCCGCTGGGCACTGCGGGCCCGCGAGCGGGGTACGGCGCTGTATCTGGAGGCGGGAGTGCCGGTGTAGCGCGCTGCGGCCGGCGCGGCGGGGCGTGGCGGCGGGGCCGCGGACGACCCGTCCGGCGGGTGCGGGGCGGCGACCACGGCGACCCGCCGACGCGCCACCGCCCGAGCGGCGGAGGCGGTCGGCTGCCCAGCCCGGTACACGGCCGACCGGCGGACGCGGCCCGTGGGCGGCCGTGGCGACGGGCCGGGCGCGGGCGCGGCGGCCGGCGCGGGCCGCGGGCGGTCGTGGTGACGGGGCGGACCCGTACCCGGCCGGTCGGTGAGGCCCGTGCGTGGCCGTGGCGACCGACCGCACCCATGCGCGTGGCCATGGTCGCTGGCGCGGCCTAAGTGCGGCCGTGGTGACGGGGCGGTCCTGTACCCGGCCGACCGGCCGGCGCGGCCCGTGCGTGGTCGTGGTGACCAGCCGGGCCCGGGCGCGGCGGCCGGTGCGGGCCGGGGGCGGTCGTGGTGACGGGCTGGTCCCGTACCCGGCCGGCCGGTCGGCGCGGCCCGTGCATGGCCGTCGCGACCGGTCGGGTACGGGCGCGGCGGCGGTCCCGCCGAGGGTGACGGTCCGCCGAGGGCGGCGGCCCCGTCGGAGGCAGCGGGGCCGGTCAGTTCGCCGCGTTCGCGTAGTTGCGCAGGAACAGTGCCTCCGCCACCGACAGGCGCTCCAGTTCCTCGGGGGACACGCTCTCGTCCAGGCCGTGGATCTGTGCCTCCGGCTCGCTCAGGCCGAACATGAGGATCTCGGCGTCCGGGTAGAGCCCGGCCAGCGTGGCGCAGAGCGGGATGGAGCCGCCCTCGCCCGCGTACCGCAGCTCCTCGCCGGGGTAGGCGAACGCCATCGCCGCCGCCATCGCCTCGTACGCCGGGCTCGCGGTGTCGGCGCGGAAGCCCTCGCCGAGTCCGACGAGTTCGAACTCGGCCCGCGCGCCCCACGGGACGCGGGCCTGGAGGTGCTCCTGGAGCAGCTTCGCCGCCTCGGCCGCGGGCGTCCCCGCCGGCACCCGCAGGTTGACCAGCGCCCGCGCGCTCGCCTGCACCGACGGCGTCGCGCCCACCACCGGCGGGCAGTCGATGCCGAGCACGGTCACCGCCGGGCGCGCCCAGACCCGGTCGGCGACCGTGCCCGAGCCGGTCAGCTCCACGCCGTCGAGCACCTTGGCGTCCCCGCGGAACTGCTCCTCCGGGTACTGCAGGCCCTGCCACTCGGCGTCCCCCTCGAGCCCGTCGACCGTCGTCGAACCGTCCTCGGCGCGCAACGAGTCCAGCATCCGGATCAGCGCGGCCAGCGCGTCGGGCGCCGCGCCGCCGAACTGTCCCGAGTGCAGGTTGCCCTCGAGCGTGTCGACCCGGACGCGCAGCAGGGCGGTGCCGCGCAGCGCCGCGGTGACCGTCGGCAGGCCCACCTGGAAGTTGCCGGTGTCGCCGATGAGGATCGCGTCGGCGGCGAGCAGCTCCGGGTGCTGCTCGGCGTACCGCTCGAGACCGCCGGTGGCCTGCTCCTCGGACCCCTCGACGATCACCTTGACGCCGACCGGGACCCCGCCGTTCGCCCGCAGCGCCCGCAGCGCGAGCAGATGCATGAGGACGCCGCCCTTGCAGTCGGCCGCGCCGCGCCCGTACCAGCGGCCGTCCCGCTCCGTCAGCTCGAACGCCGGGCTGGTCCACGCCTCCTCGTCCAGCGGCGGCTGCACGTCGTAGTGCGCGTAGAGCAGGACCGTCCGCGCGCCCTCGGGACCGGGCAGGTACCCGTACACCGACCGGGTGCCGTCCGGGGTGTCGAGCAGGGCCACGTCCTCGAAGCCCTCGGCGCGCAGCGCGTCCGCGACCCAGTTCGCGGCGGCGTCGCTCTCGCTCCGCGGGTACTGGGTGAAGTCCGCCACCGATCTGAAGGCCACCAGCTCGGTGAGCTCCTGCTTCGCCCGCGGCATCAGCGCGGCGACGGTCTCGGCGACATCGTTCGACGACATGGGCACGCTCCTGGGGGGTGCGACGTTGTACTCAGTTGTAGTACTGGCGGGTACGTGGCTGCGTACGCGCATAACGGTGTAAGGCGCACACGTCTGCCGATCCTCCCACAGCGGGCCGCGACGGGGACCGCCGTAGGATGCTCGGGACAACAGGCGCAGGCGGCGGATCGGGAGCAGTAGACCATCGTGAGCAGCGAGAACTCTTCGGCGGACGACATGCGGGACGACGTGCGGCAGGTGTGGGACGTCGTCGTGGTCGGCGCGGGACCCGCGGGGGCCTCGGCCGCGTACGCGGCGGCGGTCGCGGGACGGCGTGTCCTTCTGCTGGAGAAGGCGGAGCTGCCCCGTTACAAGACGTGCGGCGGCGGCATCATCGGCCCCTCGCGCGACTCGCTGCCGCCCGGTTTCGAGCTGCCGTTCAAGGACCGGGTACACGCGGTCACCTTCTCCCACAACGGCCGCTTCGCCCGCACCCGCCGCTCCAAGCAGATGCTGTTCGGGCTGGTCAACCGGCCCGAGTTCGACCAGCAGCTGGTCGAGCACGCCCAGAAGGCGGGCGCCGAGCTGCGCACCGGTGTCACGGTCTCGCGCGTCGAGCAGCACGGCTCCGCGGTGCCGGACCGCCGTACGGTGGCCGTCGTCCTGCAGGGCGGCGAGACGCTGCTCGCCCGGGCCGTCGTCGGGGCGGACGGCAGCGCCAGCCGGATAGGCGCCCACGTCGGGGTGAAGCTCGACCAGGTCGACCTCGGCCTGGAGGCGGAGATCCCGGTGCCCGAGACGGTCGCCGAGGACTGGAGGGGCCGCGTCCTCATCGACTGGGGGCCGATGCCCGGGAGTTACGGCTGGGTCTTCCCCAAGGGCGACACGCTGACGGTCGGTGTGATCTCCGCGCGCGGCGAGGGCGCGGCCACCAAGCGGTATCTGGAGGACTTCATCGGCCGGCTCGGCCTCGCCGGCTTCGAGCCGAGCATCTCCTCCGGGCACCTGACCCGCTGCCGCGCCGACGACTCGCCGCTGTCGCGCGGACGCGTGCTGGTCTGCGGGGACGCGGCCGGCATGCTGGAGCCGTGGACCCGCGAGGGCATCTCGTTCGCGCTGCGCTCCGGCCGGCTCGCGGGGGAGTGGGCCGTACGGATCGCGGAGGCGCACGACGCGGTCGACGCCCGCCGGCAGGCCCTCAACTACGCCTTCGCCGTCAAGTCGGGGCTCGGTGTCGAGATGAGCGTCGGCAGAACGATGCTGAAGGCGTTCGAGCGCCGCCCCGGCCTGTTCCACGCCGTCCTCACCGGCTTCCGGCCGGCGTGGCGGGCGTTCATGGACATCACGCGCGGCGCGACCACGCTCGGCGAACTCGTCCGCACCCACCCGCTGGCCCAGCGCGCCCTGACCGCGTTCGACCGCTGACCGCCCCGTCGCCGGTGCGGTGCGGCGCGGCCGGTCCGCGGCGCCCGGCAGCGCGGGAGCGGAGCCCGGCAGCGCGGTAAGCGGCGCCGGGGCCGTCACGGCCCCGGACGTCACGACTGCCCGTCCGACGGCCGCCGCCGCGCGAACACGGTGCGACGAGCCGCTCCCGAACACCACCGGGCCCGCCACCGGGCCCGCCACCGGACCCGCCGCCCCGTCAGACGCCCGCCACCCCCTCGTGCTCCGCCGACCGCCCGTTCCCCTGTGTCTCACGGGCCAGCCACGCGGCGATGGTGCGGGCGATCGGCTGCCCGGTGTCGATCTCCACGAACCCGAACTGGCCGGACTGGTTGCACTCCAGGAACCACCAGATGCCGTCGGCGTCCTCCGCGAAGTCGAAGGCTCCGTAGGCCAGCCGGGCCCGGCGCAGATAGGTGTGCACGGCCTCGGCCGTACGCACCGGTACGTCGACCGGCTCCCAGGACGTGCCGGCCCGGGTGAACCGCACGTCCACCTCGTCGGGTCCCGCGTCCGCGGCGACCGGCTTGCGGGCGGCCAGGAGACGGTCGCCCACGGCGGTGAGGCGGATGTCGGCACGCTTGGCGATCCGGCGTTGCAGCAGCGTCGGACCGAAGGCGACGGAGGCGAAGTCCGTGCCCGGTGCCACGCGGCTCGTCGGGACCGCCTCGGGCGGGTCCTGCGGATGCGTCCCGGACACGGTCTTGACCACCAGGTCGGGGAAGCGCTCCGCGAAGTCCCGGGCGGCCTGCGGGAACGTGGTGATCAGCGTGGCCGGCACGGGCAGCCCGGCGTGCTGGGCGAGGCGCAGCTGCCAGGGCTTGTGACGGGCCCGCGCGGCCGCGTCGGGATGGTTCATCCAGCGGGCGCCGGTGCCGCGCAGGATGCCGTACAGCGCCTGGGCGGACTCCTCGGACAGCCAGGCGGACGGCCGTACCGCCCGGGAGCCCGGGACCCCGGGCCTGCGGACCCAGACGGACCGCAGGCCGCTCGTGCTGACCAGGCGGCCACCGGCGGACAGATGCCCGCGGAACCCGCCGTGCACGTACTCACCCGAGAGCGCGACCCCGCCCGGCAGATCGGCCGGGTCGAGCCGGAGCACGGGGACACCGATCGCGTTGAGCCGGGCCACCACCATGTCCGCCGTCACATCCTGTTCGCACGTCAGGATCAGTACGGTCATCGTCGCCGGTCCGTGGTCAGTCGTCGAAGTGGGTCTTCGAGCCCGCGGTGGACGTCGTCGCCCCCGCCTCCCGCAACACGCCGTAGTCGTGGGCGGCGACGCTCCCGTCGGACAGGACGTTCAGCTGCAGGGCGGAGTCGTAGGTGTACGCGGCGCTGACCTCCAACTGCTCAGCCGGGCGAGCGTAGTTGAGTGCGAACAGTCGCATCGTCTCTCCTTGTTCGGGGGCCACCCGGGCATACGGACGGTGACACTCCGGCGTCACGCGGACAGCACGGGTCGCTGTGCTTCCATGGAGTAATACGCGTCGAACGAGTGATTGGTTTCCTCACGCTGTGTCACCGCGTGCGGGCGCCCGCCGCCCTCGCGTGCCGGTCGCGCCGGTCGCGGGCCATTGATGTGCGCGTACCTGCTACTTCCCCGTAGGCGGGGCACTATCGGCATGCCGGGGCCCGAGTGGTTGCGATTCGGTCACATTCGGGGCGTGCGGTGAAGCTTGTGAGTGACAGGCGGGGAACGGGGCAGGCGACCGACCACTCGAGAAAGGAGCCCCACCGTGCTCGTTCCCGACCCGAAGGTCGTCAGACAACTGCTGACCCGGTACGCGACGTTGAGGATCGCCCATGCGGAGAAGGAGACGCCGCGGACGGCACAGGACCTGGCCGAGGTCGGCAACGCCCTGTGCGCCCTGATGGGCGTGACCTGCGTCCACGAGGCGATCGCGGCCGCGGACGAGGTGCTGCTGGCGGCGGGCCGCAGGACGGGTACGGCCGCGGGAGGCGAGCGGGACCTGCCCCTGGCCGTCTGACGTCTCCGGCCGCCGACGACACCGGCTCCCCCTGTGCCCGTGTCTCCCGGGAGACGCTGGACGGGGGGTGCGGCCGACGGGCCCCGGTCGGGCACGGGGGCTCCGGCCGGCCGCCCGGCGGCATGCGGGGCGTGACCGCCCACGGAGGCACCGGCTTTCGTCCGGTTGTGCTCCTTCGGGCCTGGCCGCACCGGAGCGCCGACGCCCCGTCCGTGGCCTTTCGGTGAGCGCTCGTGGTGCGTTCGCGGCCGGGGTGGCGGCCGGGTCGGCCGGCGGGTCCGGTGGTGCCGGGGGGCATGGTCGTTCCGTTCGCGGGCTTTCGGGTGGATGCCGTGTTCGCGGGTGGGGTGGTGGTCGGTCGGCGGGTCCGGTGGTGCCGGAGGGGCATGGTCGTTCCGTTCGCGGGCTTTCGGGTGGATGCCGTGTTCGCGGGTGGGGTGGTGGTCGGTCGGCGGGTCCGGTGGTGCCGAAGGGGTACGGTCGTCCCGTCCGGGGCTTCCGGTCGTCGGGCGCCGTTCGCCCGTGTCCGGCACGGGCGTTGCCGGTGGCAGCGCGCGGAAGCGGCAGGGGGCTGCGCCGGCCGTCCGGTGGAGTTCTCATGTACCCGTGGAGCACGGCGGTATCACCGTTCGCATGCGGCACGTCAGGGGGCGATCGTCGCGTTCCGGCCTATGCTGAGGTGGCATGGAGGGGGATGCGTACGGGGGCGCGTCGGCCGGGCCGGTGGACTCGGGGGAGTCGTGGGGACCGCTCGTCGTCGTCGGCGGAGCCGGCGGGGCGGCACCCCTGCGGGCCGCGCACGTCGAACTGCCCGAGGAGAGCCCCGACCCCACCCTGCTGCCCGCGATCACCCTGCTGGAGCGCGCGGCCTCGCTGGGCGGCGTCCCCGACGGCCTCCCGCTGCCGCCCGGGCAACTGCTCGCCGGCCAGTACCGGCTGATCCGGCCGCTCGGCTACGGCGGACTCGGCGAGGTCTACCTCGCGCTGGACACCGCGGTCGACGACCGCGAGGTCGCCATCAAGATGCTGCACGCCGGACGCCAGGCCACCGAGGCCGGCGCCCTGGCCCGGGAGCGGCGCGCCCTGGTCGACCTCAGCCACGACGACATCATCCGCGTCTTCAACTACGGCCACCACCCCGACGCGGGCGACTTCCTCGTCCTGCAGTACGTGGACGGACTCACCCTGGAGGAGGTCCGGGCCCGCGCCCGGACCGGCCCCGACGAGTTCGGCGGCAGCCGCTTCCACGAGTTCGTGCTCGCGTACGGCGTCCGCATCCTGTCCGCGCTCGGACACCTGCACGCCGACCGGCCCGCCAAGGTCTACGGCGACCTGAAGCCCGACAACGTCATGCACGACGGCACCTCCACGAAGATCATCGACGTGGGCAGCGTCCGCGCGGCCGGGCAGCCCGGACACACCACGGACGGCTACCGGGCCCCCACCGTGGGCCCGGACGGCGAGTCCACCGGCCAGGACGACCTGTTCAGCCTCGGCGAGACCCTCAGACGGCTCAGCGGACTGGGCTCGTCGCCCGGCGAACTCGAGGAACTGGGCGACCTCGGCACACTCGGCGCCGGAGCGGGACCGGCCGCCGGCCGCATGACCGCCCCCGCGCCCCGCGGTCTCGGCCTCGTCTCGCTCGCCCGGGTGCTGTGCCGCGCGACCCGCACCGAACCGGCCGAACGGTTCGCCGACGCGCACGAGATGGAACAGCAGCTGCGCGGCGTCTTCCGCGAGCTGAGATCCCTGCGCACCGGCCTGGAGACCTTCGAGCCGTCGCCGCTCTTCCTCCCGTCGCCGTACGCGCTCGACGGAGCGCTCGGGTCCGCCCCGCCGCCGGCGCACTGGGCCGCGCCGGACGCGCCTCTCCCGTACGCGCCGCCGTCCCCCGCCGACGTCGCCCAGCGGCTGCCCGTGCCCCGGCCCGACCCGGACGACGCCCACCACGCCGAACTGAGCAGACTCGCCGACGCCGCCCCGGAGGCGCTGCTCCAGCACACCGCGGACTGGCGCGCGTCCACCGAGGTGCACCTGCTGCGCTGCCGCCTCAGACTGCGCGCCCCGGACGGCGGCCCCGAGGCGGCCGAGCGGGAACTCCGGGCCGCCGAACAGCTGGTCACCCCCGAGCGCGCCCCCTACGACTGGCGGCTGGACTGGCACCACGGCCTCCTCGCGCTCGCCCGCGGCCACGTGGCCGACGCGCGAGGGCACTTCGACCGCGTCTACGCCGCCATCCCTGGCGAGTACGCCCCGAAACTGGCCCTCGGGTACTGCGCCGAGCGGCTCGACCGGTGGGCGGAGGCCCTGACGTTCTACGAGGCGGTGCGGCTGCGCAACCCGTCCCTGGGCAGCGCGGCCTTCGGCGCCGCCCGCGCCCACCTCGCGCTCGGCCGCGAAGGGGCCCGGCAGGAGGCCGTACGGGCGCTGGACGCGGTGCCCCAGCACTCCCGGCACCGCACCGCCGCCCGCACGGCGGCCGTCCGCATCGGCGTCGCGCACCTGCGGACCACCGACGACGACGGCGAACTGCGCCGGCGGCTGCCGGAGGTACTGGACCGCCTCAGCCGGCTCTTCCACGCCCACGGCCTCACCGACGACCAGGCCCGCGTCCGGATGACCGCCGAGGTCTGGGAGGCCGCGCGGGACGCCCTCGAACGGGGCGCCCTGGACGCGGCGGGACTCGCCGCGCCCGCCGCCGGCACCGATCCGCGGCTCGCCTTCCCGGCCGACGCGACCCGCCTGCGTCAGGACCTGTCGCGGCTCTACCGCGCCCTCGCCCACCAGGCGGCCCGGTCCGCGGACCCCGAGGGCCCCGCCGTCGCCGAGACCCTCCTGGACCGCGCGTACGCGGTCCGCCCGCTCGCCTTCCGCCACCACAGGGACAGCCCATGGCTAGGGAAGAGAGTCGCCGCCTGGCTCCGCACGGCCGCCTCCGCGCCGCCCGGCGGACCGCCGTCGCCGTCGCACGGGCCACCGCCACCGTAGCCGCCGAACTCGCCCGCCGGGTCCACCGCTACGCCTGGCCGTCCGCCGCGGGCCGCCGCAACAGCGCCTACCTGCGGGACCGCCTCGTCGCCCTGCCCCTGCTCGCCCTGCTGGCGTTCGGCACGTTCGGACAGGCGTACGCCGATGTGCGCGGCGACCTGGCCCATGTACGGGACCGGCTGGCGCCCGCGCTCGTCGACCTCGCGGACGCGAAGGCGTCGCTGCTCATCGCGCAGACCGAGGCCGAGGTGAACCTGGGGGACGGCGGGGCGGCGGAGCTCGGCGGGCTCGGCGAGCGCTACCGCGTCCGGGTGGCCCGGGCGACGCAGAGCCTCAACCAGGTCGTGCGCGGCGGGGCCCTGACCGTGGCCGAGGAACAGGAGACGCGCGTGGTGTCCGCCCTCGTCGTGGACTACACCGCCTGGATCGCCCGCGCCCAGGGGCACGCGACCGATCCCGTCCTGCGGGACGCCGAGCTGAGCTACGCGCGCGGCATGCTCTGCTCGGCGCCGGCCGATGCCGGCCGGGACGGCGGGTACGACGGCCGTCCGCCGTGCGAACCGGCGGGACGGACGGCCGGCCCCGGCGCGACCTCGATCGTGGACCGCCTCGTGGGGCTGGAGGAGCGGGTGCGGGACCGGCTCGCCGAGCGGGCCGCCTGGGGTCCGGGCGTGCTCGCCGCCGCGGTGGTCTCCGCGCTCGCCTTCGCACTGCTGTGCGCCGGACTGTGGCGCACCGGGGTCTTCCTGCGGCAGCGCTTCCGCATCCGGTTCAGCGTCCCGCTCGCGGCGGCCGCCCTGCCCCTGCTCGCCGTCCCGCTGCTGACCTGGGACGCGCTGCGCGCGCAGGACGCGCAGGACGCGGCCGTGCCGGTCGCGGACGCCCTCGTCCATGACGTCTCCCCCGACACCGAGACCCACGCCGAGGAGCGCCCCTTCGACCGCGCGGGCCAGGCCGGCGCCCCCGCCGTCGCGGAACTGGCGTCCCGGGCCGACGGCGAACTGGCCGGCGGGCGGATCGCCTTCCTGGACGGCGCCGTCCCCCTCGTCCTGCCCGCCGGGCTCGCCACCGCCGTCCTCGCGGGCGGCGCCCTGCACGCCTACCGCCGTGAGTACCTGGCCGTCGTCCGCCCGGGAGCCGTCTCGTGACCCGACCACCGGCCCGCTTGCTGCGCGCCCTCCTCGCGACCTGCCTGCTCGTCCTCCTCCCCGGCTGCGCCACGGCCGAGCCGGACCCGCTCGTCGTCCTCGGCCCGTGGACGGGCAAGGAGGGCGAGGCCTTCGAGGAGGCCCTGAGGAGTCTGGACGACGGCACCGGGCGCGAGTACACGTACGAGGGCACCCGTTCGCTGCGCGAGACACTGCTGTCCCAGATGGAGGCGGACGACCCGCCGGACGTGGCGATTCTCAACAGCATCGGCGAACTCACCGAGTACGCACGGCGCGACCGGCTGCGGCCCCTCGTCGGGGAGGCCGCCGACCGCGCCTACCCGCCGTGGGCGCCCGCCCTGCTCGTGGACAGCCGGGCCCGCCGGTACTGGGTGCCGCTGAAGATCGACCTGAAGAGCCTGGTGTGGAGCGGGAAGGACGCGCCGCGCGACGACCCGGAGTGGTGCGTGGGGCTCGCCTCGCAGGCCACCTCCGGCTGGCCCGGCACCGACTGGATCGAGGACATCCTCCTGCACCAGGAGGGCCCCGAGTTCTACGAGAGCTGGGCGACGGGCCGGAGGGACTGGCGCGATCCGGCCGTCCGGCGCGCCTGGACGACCTGGTCCCGGCTGCTCGGCGACCGCACTCCCGCGTCCGTCCAGCACTCCCTGACCACGTCGTACGAGGGCGAGTCCGGGACCGGGGGCCCGCGCGGACTGCTCGACTCGCCCGGCTTCGACTGCACGCACGAGCACCAGAGCGCCTTCGTGCGCTACCTGTACGCGGGCGACGAGGTGCGCGTGGAACCGGCGGCCCGCTACCTCGGCGGACGGCCCGAGTACGCGGACGCGTACGAGGTCGCGGGGGACATGGCCGCCGTGTTCAGCGACGACCCGGGCGCCCAGGAACTGGTGGAGCGGCTGTCGGGCCGTGCGGGGCGGCAGCGCTGGCGGGCGGAGGCGGACCCGGCGGTGCGTCCGCTGTTCCCGGACACGGCGGACCACCCGCCGGGCCCGGCCGCCGACCCCGTCGAGCGGCGGATCCACGAACTGCTCACGGAGGACGCCCGCACCCTGTGCTTCGACGCCTCCGACGTGATGCCGCCCGCGCTGCGCGACGCCTTCCACCGGGCGGTGCTGGAATTCTTCCGGCACCCCTCGCAGAGCCGTCTCGACACGCTGCTCG
Organism: Streptomyces ruber; assembly: GCF_014648075.1. GTDB lineage: Bacteria > Actinomycetota > Actinomycetes > Streptomycetales > Streptomycetaceae > Streptomyces > Streptomyces ruber. The sequence goes on from NZ_BMQK01000003.1 coordinate 161,619, forward strand.
GGCAGTTGGAGACCGTACGGCTGCGGATGGACGAGGACTACCGCGGGGACCGCTCGTTCCGGCCGCCGGAGGACATCTGCGCGAGCCCCGGCGGCTGAGCGGGCGCGAGCCGGTCGCAAGGGGCGCGGATCAGACCACCACGACCCGTACCCCCGCCTCCTCGAACCGCCGTACCGTCCCCTCGTCCGCCGCCGAGTCCGTGACCAGGGTGTGCACCGCCGCGGTCGGGCAGATCCGGGCGAACGCCCGCCGGCCCAGCTTGCTGGAGTCGGCCGCGACGACGACCCGGGCGGCGCGCTCGCACAGCAGCCGGTTGACCGCCGCCTCCGCCTCGTCGTGCGCCGCCGCGCCGTCGCGCACGTCGAGGGCGACCACGCCGAGCACGGCCACGTCCACGGTGATCTGGCCGAGCACCCCGTCGGCGAGCGGCCCGACCAGCTCGTAGGAGGAGGGGCGGGCGACCCCGCCGGTCAGGACGATCTTGAACTGGGGGCGCACGGCCAGCTCGCCCGCGATATTGAGCGCGTTGGTGACGACGGTCAGCGCGGGGGCGCCCGAGGTCAGGTCGGGGCGTACGGCCAGGGCCCGCGCGACCGCCGTGGTGGTCGTGCCGCCGGTCAGGCCGACCGCCTCGCCGGGAGAGACCAGGTGCGCGACCGCCCGGGCGATCCGCTCCTTCTCCGGGGCGCGGCGGGCGGTCTTGTAGCGCAGCGGCAGCTCGTACGAGACGCCGTGCACGACCGCACCGCCCCGGGTGCGCACGAGCATCTGCTGCTCGGCCAGCCCGTCGAAGTCGCGGCGGATCGTCGCGGGGGAGACGGAGAGCTCGGCCGCCGCCTCCTCGACGTCCAGCCGGCCCCGCTCGACGAGCAGGTCCAGCAGCGCCTTCCAGCGGGCGTCGCGCGACATCCGAGCCTCCGTTCGACGCGTCGGTCCTCCGGCGACCCTAGCGCAGCCGGCGGGATGAAGTGGCGTCCGCATGCTTGAAAGTGCTTGGAAGGTGGCTCTATCTTGCAGAAACGAGCGTCATGCGGTGTCCAGTCCGGAGGGGTCGGGGTATGAGCCACGTCGAGGACGAGCTGAACAGCCAGCCGGAGTGCTGGGCCCGCGCCGCCGGGGAGGCCCCCCGCCACGCGGCGGTGCTGCCCGGCGCGGGGGAGCGGGTGGCGATCGTGGGGTGCGGGACCTCGTACTTCATGGCGAAGGCGGCCGCCGGCCTGCGCGAGGGGTCGGGGCAGGGCGAGACCGACGCGTACGCCGCCTCGGAGTTCCCGCACGGCCGCCCGTACGACCGGGTCGTCGCCCTCACCCGGTCCGGCACCACCACCGAGGTCCTCGACCTCCTCGGCCGGCTGCGGGGGAGTATCCGGACGGTCGCGGTCACCGCGGACCCGGCCACTCCGGTGGCGACGGCCGCCGACGACCTCGTCGTCCTGGACTTCGCCGACGAACGGTCCGTCGTCCAGACGCGTTTCGCGACCACGGCGCTCACCCTGCTCCGCGCCCACCTCGGCCTGCACACCGGCACCGCCGTCGCCGACGCCCGCACCGCGCTGCGGGCGCCGCTGCCCGAACAGCTCGTCGGCAGCACGCAGTTCACCTTCCTCGGCCGCGGCTGGACCGTCGGGCTCGCCGACGAGGCCGCGCTGAAGATGCGCGAGGCCGCGCTGGCGTGGGCCGAGTCCTACCCGGCCATGGAGTACCGGCACGGCCCGATCAGCGTCACCACGCGGTCCACGGCCACCTGGATGCTCGGCGACGCACCCGACGGGCTGGCCCGGCAGGTGCGCGACACGGGCGCGGCCTGGGTGGCGGGCGGGCTCGATCCGCTCGCCGAACTGGTCCGCGCCCAGCGGCTCGCCGTCGCCGTGGCCGCGGCCCGCGGACTCGACCCGGACCGGCCCCGCCACCTCACCCGCTCGGTGATCCTCGACGCCGCCGCCCTGCACGAGGGATAGGGGGAGCAGCCGTGCCGCTCGTCACCACCGGTGAACTGATCACCGAGGCCGCCGCCGCCCGCACCGCGGTCCCCGCGTTCAACGTCATCACCCTGGAACACGTCGAGGCGGTCGTCCGGGGCGCCGAGTCCGCCGGCTCGTCCGTCGTCCTCCAGGTCAGCGAGAACGCGGTGCGGTTCCGCGGCGGACACCTCCTGCCGCTGGCCCGCGCCGCGACCGCCGCCGCCGAGCGCGCGGGCGTGCCCGTCGCCCTGCACCTCGACCACGTCCAGGACGACGACCTGCTGCGCGGGGCGCCCGACGCCGGGTTCAGCTCCGTGATGTACGACGCGTCCCGGCTGCCGTACGAGGAGAACCTCGCCGCCACCCGCGCCGCCGCCGACTGGGCGCACGCGCGCGGACTGTGGATCGAGGCCGAGCTGGGGCAGGTCGGCGGGAAGCACGGGGCGCCGCCGCTCGACGCGCACGCCCCCGGGGCCCGTACCGACCCGGGCGAGGCCCGCGCCTTCGTCGCCGACTCCGGCGTGGACGCCCTGGCCGTGGCGATCGGCAGCGCGCACGCCATGACCACGCGCACCGCCGCCCTCGACCACGCCCTGCTGAAGCGCCTGCGCGCCGCGCTGGACGTGCCGCTGGTCCTGCACGGCTCCTCCGGGGTCCCCGACGGCGAGCTCAGGGCGGCCGTCGGGGGCGGCATCGCGAAGGTCAACATCGGGACGGCCCTCAACATCGCGCTGACGGGCGCGGTCCGGCAGCACCTCGCCGCCCACCCCGGCACGGTGGACCCGCGGCACTGGCTCGCCGTGGGCCGCGAGGCCATGGCGGGCACGGTGACCCGGCTGATCAGTGTCCTCGTCGGCCCTTGACCGCCCTGAGCACCACGAACTTCGGATCGCCCGCCACCACGGTGCTGTTGCCGAACAGCCGGCGCAGCTTCACGTGGTAGCCGAGGTGGCGGTTGCCGACCACCCACAGCTCGCCGCCGGGGCGCAGCGCCCGCTTCGCCCCGGTGAACATCCGCCACGCCGTGGCGTCCGTCGTCGCCTGGTGGGAGTGGAACGGCGGGTTGTTGAGCACGAGGTCGACGCTGCCGGGCTCGAAGCCCTCCATCCCGTCGCCGACGCGGAACTCCGCCTTCCCGTCGGCGTTGGCCCGGTACGTGGCCTCCGCGGAGGCCACCGCCTGGTACGACTCGTCCACGAACACCACCTCGGTGTCCGGCGCGGTCAGCGCCATGGCCGTCCCCACGACACCGTTGCCGCAGCCGAGGTCGACGACACGGGAGCCGCCTCCGGCGGGCGGGGCGTCCGGCAGGTGTTTCAGGAAGAACCGGGTGCCGATGTCGAGGCGGTCGGCGCAGAACACGCCCGCGTGGTTCACGACGGTGCGGCCGGAGACCGGGCCGACGTCCACGGGGAGCGCGTAGCGGTACGGCCAGGGACTGGCGTCCCGGTGCAGAGCCGGGTCGGGCGACGAGAAGATCAGCCGGGCCTTCTTCCGCGCGAGCGACGTCCGGGTCGGGCCGAGGATCCGTTCGAACAGCCGCAGCGTCGAGGTGTGGATCTCCTTCACCATGCCCGTGCCGACGACGACCGTGTCCGTGTGCACCGCGGGAGCCAGCCGCAGCAGCTGGTCCTCCAGCAGGGCGAGGCTCTTCGGCACGCGCACCAGCAGGACGTCGATCCGTCCGGGCGGCGGGTCCTGGGTGGTGAGCAGGCGCACGGACGCGGCCGGGACACCGTTGCGCTCCAGGTTCGCCAGGGTCGCCCGCCGCGCCAGGTACGAGTCCGTGATCTGTACCGGGCGGTGCGCGGCGAGTGCCGTGGTCAGCGCGCCCCAGCGGTCGCCCACGACCACGACCGTGCCGGATGGCCCGGTGCCGCTCTCCGCCAGGTGACCCAGCAGGTACTCGTCGGCGGCGTCCCAGGCGCGCAGCCGGTCGCGGGGGTCCTCGGGGAAGCGGGTCAGCGCGAGCCCGTCCCAGGGCGTGGTCATCCGGTCGTTCATCGTGCGTCCAGGCTAGCCGAGCCGCAGGTCGGGACCGGCCGGCCGGAATCGGCGAGGATGGGACCATGGACGCCGAGCTGTTCCCCAGGGACCGGGCGGAGATCGCGCCGGGGGCCGTGCACGTGCCCGACTGGCTGGACGCGGGAGCCCAGCGGCGGCTGCTCGACGCCTGCCGCGCGTGGGCCCGGCCGCCCGCCGGACTGCGCACGGTGCGCACCCCCGGCGGCGGCACGATGACGGCCCGGCAGGTCTGCCTCGGCTGGCACTGGTACCCGTACGCCTACGCCCGCACGGTCGTCGACGGCGACGGTACGCCGGTGAAGCCGTTCCCGGACTGGCTCGGTGAGCTCGGCCGGCGGGCGGTCGCGGACGCCCTCGGCGAGGGCGCGGCCACGGCCCCGTACGACATCGCCCTGATCAACTTCTACGGCGGTGACGCCCGCATGGGCATGCACCGCGACAGCGACGAGAGGTCGGACGCCCCGGTGGTGTCCCTGAGCCTCGGCGACACCTGTGTCTTCCGCTTCGGCAACACCGCGACGCGGACGCGGCCCTACACGGACGTCGAGCTGCGCAGCGGCGACCTGTTCGTGTTCGGCGGCGCGTCCCGGCTCGCGTACCACGGTGTGCCCCGGGTGCACCCGGGCAGCGCGCCGCCCGGACTCGGCCTGACCGGGCGGCTGAACGTGACGCTGCGGGTGAGCGGCCTCGACGCGAACTGACCCGGACCGACGGGAGACCACGGCCGGTCCGCCGGGGCGCCCGGCGGGCGGATCATGCGACACTGTGCCCTCATGGACGGCAAAGAGGCCCCGAGGAAGGCGGGCGGAGCGACCACACGGACGCGACTGGACCGGGGGCGCGCGGCACTCGGCCCGGCGCTGCAGCTCGTGCACACCGGACGCGCCCCGACCCGCGCCGTGCTCACCGCCGAACTCGGCGTCACCCGCGCCACCGCGGGCGCCGTCGCCGCCGAACTGGAGGCGCTCGGGCTGATCCGCGTCGACGCGCACCCGGGCGCAGCGGGTTCCCAGGGCCGCCCCTCCCACCGGCTGGAGGTCGCCGGGGACGGGCCCGTCGCCCTCGCCGCCCAGGTGCACGCCGACGGCTGGCGCGCCGCCCTGGTGGGGCTCGGCGGGCGGATCGTCGCCACCGCGCCCGGCTGCGAGACCGTCGACGCGGACCCCGCGAAGGTGCTCGGCTCGGTCGTCGACGCGGGGGCGGAGCTGCTGCGCGAGACCGGGCGGCGGTGCGTGGGCGCCGCGGTCGCCGTGCCGTCCGCGGTCGCCGAACCGGAGGGGCTCGCGCTGGCCCCGCTGCACCTGGCCTGGCCCGCGGGTGCGCCCGTGCGGGAGATCTTCGCCGAGCGGGTGCGCGCCGCCGGCATCACGGGACCGGTGTTCGCGGCGAACGACGTCAACCTCGTCGCCCTCGCCGAGCACCGGCACGGCGCGGGACGCGGCGCACGGGACCTGCTGTGCGTGGCCACCGGGCACCGGGGTGTCGGTGGTGCGCTGGTGCTCGACGGCCGTCTGCACACGGGCAGTTCGGGGCTCGCGCTGGAGGTGGGGCACCTCACGGTCAACCCCGAGGGCGGGCGCCCCTGTCACTGCGGGAGCCGCGGCTGCCTGGACGTGGAGGCGGACCCGCTGGCCCTCCTCACGGCGGCCGGCCGCGAACCGGGGCCCGTGGTGTCACTGCTCCGGCAGGCCGAGGACCTGATCCGCACCCGGTACGACGACCCGGCCGTCCGCACGGCCACCGAGGCGCTGATCGACCGGCTGGGTCTGGGCCTCGCCGGGCTGGTCAACATCCTCAACCCGGACCGCATCATCCTCGGCGGCCTGCACCGCACCCTCCTGGAGACCGACCCCGACCGGCTGCGCGCGGTCGTCACCGACCGCAGCCTGTGGGGACGGCAGAGCGGTGGCGTGCCGATCCTGCCGTGCACCCTGGACCACAACAGTCTCGTGGGCGCGGCCGAGTTGGCCTGGCAGCCGGTTCTCGACGATCCGATCGCGGCGTTGACCTAGCGGTCTGCCGGGTCCGGTGTGCCGCCTGTGCCGTCTGCGGGTGCGTCGTGGCTGATCGTTCCCCGAGTTCTCGGCTTCGCTCGAACAGGGGGACCCCCACCGGGGCATGGCCGCATCGTGCATACAGCGCCGCGCCCCTTACGGGGCGCACGACACACGTGGTAGCGCTCCCACCGGAGCCGGGGGCACCGCCCGGTCAGCCCGCGACGGCCGACCGGGCGGGCGTGTGTTCCGCCCGGCGTCTGCGCGGCGTCGACCGGTGCGCGGGCGCGTGCGCCGGGCGCGTCGGCATCGCCATGGGCTCCACCGGCTCCACGGGCTCGTCGGCGGGAGCCGGCAGCGTGAACCACACCACCTTCCCCGACTCGCCGTGGGGCCGCGCGCCCCAGCTCTCGCTCACCGCGGCGACCAGGGCGAGACCGCGGCCGCATGTCTCGGTGAGGTCCGCGTCCCGCAGTACCGGCAGCCGCGGATCGTGGTCGTGCACCGAGACCGTGAGCCGGTCGAGCAGGAGCTCGATCTCCACGGTGCACAACTTGTCCGGCTGGGCGTGCCGGTGGACGTTGGTCAGCAGTTCGGTCACGCCGAGCGCCGCCTGGTCGATCAAAGAATCGAGATGCCAGTAGCGCAGTTGTGCAGAAATGATTCTGCGCACCTGGCCTATCCGCGCCGGCAGGGCTTGCAGCTCCACCGTGCAGTGCCTGCTTGGGTTGCTGATCACGACTGCGACTCCCCGAATTGAGGTCCGGAAGAAGACGGAGGACGGATTCAGCGAGGTGGCTGCGGGACGACGCCGCCTGCTGTGCGGCAGCACCCGGCTGCCGCCCTGTCTTGGCGCGGTGTGGCTGCCTGGGGCGGCCGCCCGCGGTTGTGCCCGGCGGGCTGGTTCACAGCGTGGTCGCCGGTAAACCCAGAGTGACGTGAGTAAAGCGTGACTCAGGGCCGTTCGTCCCGCAACTCGCGGCCTGTTTCAGTGGCCGCGCCCCGCAGCCCTGCGCACGGCTTCGATGAAGCGACGCGCCGAAGGCGGCCCGGGCTTGCCCGGTGCGGGGTCGTACTCGCCGAGTGTCAGGGTGTAACGCGTGCCGTTCAGATCGGCCAGCGCCCGGTCCTCATGGGCGAACCAGGGCCTGGAGGCGCGCACCGCCTGTACCGGCGCACTGTCGATCTCGCTGCCGTAGCTGGTGAGCAACTGCAGCCTGCCGTCCTCGATCCGTACCTGTCCGGCCCGGGTGAGTGAGCGCAGCCTCTTGCCGATCCGCACGCCCGTAGCCGCGAACTCCGGCTCCGTCATCCTTCTCTCCGCCCCCTTGCGCGTGTCGTGTCGGCCTGAGCTCTCTCGGCGACCCGTCTGGGTCGTGGTGCTGTGCACCCCCGTACGGGCTGCTGCTCGGCCCGTGCGGTGAAGTCTGCACGCCCCCGGCGTCGAGCACCAGTGCGCATGGTCGGGAGCGGGCCGCCTCCGGAGGGCGCGCCGGGAGCGCAACGGTTGAATGCGCCCCCATGCGCCCGCGCACCACCCGTCACAGGTGCGCTTTGGGCTCCTCAAAGTGCTGTTTATGCAGGTGAGAAGCGTGCGGCGGGTGTCTATGATCGAGGAATCCGACCGTGAGAAGCGCCGTCGGCGATACGCGTGAGGAGCCCCGCGGTGACCATCCCCCCGACGCCCCGGACCGGCCGGATCCTGGACACCTTCGACGTCGACCGCAGCGACGCCGGCTACCGGGAGTGGCTCAAAGAGGCCGTACGCAAGGTGCAGGCCGACGCGAACAGATCGGCGGACACGCACCTGCTCCGTTTCCCGCTGCCGGAGGCGTGGGACGTCGATCTCTATCTCAAGGACGAGTCGACCCATCCCACCGGGAGCCTCAAGCACCGGCTGGCCCGCTCGCTGTTCCTGTACGGGCTGTGCAATGGCTGGATCCGCCCGGGCCGCCCGGTGATCGAGGCGTCCAGCGGCTCGACGGCCGTCTCGGAGGCGTACTTCGCGGGGCTGATCGGCGTGCCCTTCATCGCGGTCATGCCGCGCACGACGAGCGCCGAGAAGTGCCGACTGATCGAGTTCCACGGAGGCCGGTGCCACTTCGTGGACGACCCGCGCACGATGTACGAGGCGGCCCTCGCCCTCGCGGCCGAGACGGGGGGCCACTATATGGACCAGTTCACCTACGCCGAACGTGCCACGGACTGGCGCGGCAACAACAACATCGCCGAATCGATCTTCCGTCAGATGGAGTTGGAGCGGTTCCCCGAACCCGCCTGGATCGTCGCCACGGCCGGGACCGGAGGCACCTCGGCGACCATCGCGCGGTACGTGCACTACCGGCAGTATGACACTCGCATATGCGTCGCGGACCCCGAAAACTCATGTTTCTTCGACGGGTGGGCCACCGGCGATCCGGACGTCACCTGTGACCGCGGTTCCCGCATCGAGGGCATCGGCCGGCCCCGCATGGAACCGAGCTTCGTGCCCGGTGCCGTCGACCGGATGATGAAGGTCCCGGACGCGGCGAGCGTGGCGGCCGTACGGGCCCTGGAGGCGGCGATCGGCCGCAGGGCGGGCGGCTCCACGGGCACCGGACTGTGGAGCGCCCTGCGGATCGTCGCCGAGATGGTGGCCGAGGGCCGGAGCGGCAGCGTGGTCACGCTGCTGTGCGACCCCGGCGACCGCTACCTCGACAAGTACTACTCCGACGCGTGGCTCGCGGAACAGGGCCTCGACATCACCCCGTACGCGGCGGCCGTCGAGACACTCCTCGGCACCGGGGCGTGGCCGGCCTGAGACCGCGTCAGGCGTCGTCGGCGGGTGTCGCGGGACCGCCCGCGATCACCAGTTCCCTGAGGTGCTCGGAGACCTCCGCGCGCGCCGCCCCCGGCAGCCCCGCGTCGGTGACCAGGCTGTCGACCTGCTCCAGGGAGGCGAACGAACTCAGGCCCACCGTGCCCCACTTGGTGTGGTCCGCCACCACGACGACCCGCCGCGCGGACTGCACGAGCCGCCGGTTGGTCTCCGCCTCCGCCAGGTTCGGCGTGGACAGGCCCGCCTCGACCGATATGCCGTGCACACCGAGGAACAGCAGGTCGAAGTGGAGCGCCGCGATCGCCTGGTCGGCGACCGGCCCCACGAGGGAGTCCGACGGGGTGCGCACCCCGCCCGTGAGCACGACCGTGGCCGCGCCCGGCCGCTGCCCCGCGGTGCGCTGCGCGGAGTGGAACACGTCGGCCACCCGCACCGAGTTGGTGACCACGGTCAGGTCCGGCACGTCGAGCAGCCGGTGCGCCAGCGCGTACGTCGTCGTGCCCCCGGAGAGCGCGATCGCCGCCCCGGGGACGACCAGCTCGGCTGCCGCCCGCGCGATGTCCTCCTTGGCGGTCGGCTCCAGACCGGACTTGGCCTCGAACCCCGGCTCGTGCGTGCTCGCCTCGGCCACCGGTACCGCGCCGCCGTGCACCTTCGCGACGGCGCCCTGGCGGGCGAGCGCGTCCAGGTCGCGGCGGACCGTCATGTCGGACACACCGAGCTTGCGCGTCAGTTCGTTGACCCGGACCCCGCCGCGGCGCCGCACCTCGTCGAGGATCAGGGCACGGCGCTGCTCCGCGAGGAGGTTCTGGTTGTCACTCACGCCCGCTCCGGTCCTTTCGCCCCATCACGCCTCCCGTACCCCCTCCGACGAGGGCATTTCTTCCGCGCCCGGCCTTGGAGGACGTCCCATCCTCGCACGGACGGGCGCCGCGCCGCGTCACTGCCCGCGCCGACGTGCGCACGTCACGCGACAACCTTCCGTGCGGGTTCGTCCCGCAGACCGGCCCCCGATCGGGGAGATTCGGTGACCGCGGGTGTAGGCGCCGCACATCGGCGGGATCATGTGCGTGCACATCTCGACCGCCTTGGTCACGGCACGGGGGAGAGGGCAGAACAGTGGCACGTACGGCGGAGCGCGGCGAGAACACGGCGGACGGCGGGGACCCCGGCTCCGCGGAGAGCGATGCGCGGAGCACGGAGAGCACGGGGGACAGACCCGGCCCGGCACTCGAACTGCTCGTCCACGGCGTGGGCGGCACCACACCGGAGGAGATGCTCGACGACCCGCGGACCGTACGGGTCACCGGCGACGGCATCGCGGCCGTCTTCCGGCGCGTCGACGACGCCGACGCGGAGAGACGCCCCGAGGACTACCGCGGCAGACCGGTGCCCGAGGCGTACGTCTGGTGCAACCTGACCTCCGGCAACGGCTCACGCGCCCTGTGGCTGTTGCTGCTGCCGTTCATGGTGGTCAACCTGGCCCACTGGATGCGCCCCACGACCCGGGACCGGCAGCGCACGGTACGGCTGTACGGCCTGCTGGTGCGGCTGGCCGGGCTGACCCTGACCGTGCTCCTCGTGGCCGCGGCCTGCGAGGTCGCCCTCGACCTGACCGCCTGGCAGTGCGCGGGCACCCGCGCGTGCGCCGAGGAGCACTCGTGGCTCGGCTTCCTGTCGCCCGACGTGTCCGGCGGCGGCTGGTGGAGCGCGCCCGGCCGCCGGCTCGCCCTGGCCTCGCTGGTCCCGGCCGCGCTCACCGGACTGCTGTGGTACCTGTCCCACCGCACCTGGCGCACGTACGAGTCGCAGCAGCCGGCGCGGGACGTGGCCGGGCGCGCGGAGGAGTCCGAGAACATCGCGCTGGACCGGCCGGGCTTCTGGTACGGGCGCCGGCTGGTGGCCCGGCTGCGCGCCGCGCACACGGCGGCGGGCTTCCTCACCGTCGCGGCGGCGGTGGGCACCTCCGCCGCCCGGTACGACCGCGGGCCCGGCGGTCCCGTGCCGCTCGAGGTGCTGGGCTGGCTGCTGAACGCCACGCTGGCCGCCGGGGCGGTCGTCGTGGTGTGGGTGGTGTGCCGCAGAGGACGCGGCGAGCGGCGCCTGGACCGGGAGCTGGACCGCGCCCTGGTGCGCCGCCTGCCCGTCGCCTCGGTCGCCGTGTGGCTCCTGGCGGTGCTGTACGCGGGCTGGCCGCGCCCGGAGTGGACGTCCGGGGGGCGGCTGCCGGGCGACATGACGTTCGGCGGGATCACCCTGGTGCAGAGCCTGCTCGTCGTCGTGCTCGGCGTGGTCGCCCAGGTGCTGTACCGCTCGCGCCCCGACCCGCGCGCCGCGATGCGCGGCCTCGCCGGGCCCGCGGTCGCGATGCTCGCGTGCGCGCTCGGCGGGGTGATGTCCGGGGGCGTGGCCCAGCGCGTAGCGGACTGGCTGAACGGCACCGGGGACACGGCGGTCCTCGGCCCGCCCGTGCTGCTGACCTGGCAGGCGTCCGTCATCCCGCCGCTGCTGGTCGTGGTCGCGGTGCTCGTCGCCTGGCTGGCCTGGCGCACCACGGTGCTGCACCGCCGCGAACTGGTCGTGGTGGAGCGCGAGTACGGGCTGGAGAAGCACGGCCGCCGGGGCGGAGTGTCGGCCGACGGCACGGGCACCGGCACGTACGACAGGAGGGGCGCCGGGCCGGGCACCGGCAAGAAGGGATCCGTCCGCCCGGACGACGACGAGGCCGAACGCAGGGACACCGCCCGTACCCGGCGCATCGCCCGCACCCGCGCCATGGCCGCCCTCACCGACCGCGCGCCGCGCATCGTCGGCATCGTCTCCGCGGTGACGCTGCTGCTGGGCATCGGCTCCCTGCTGGGGGCCACCCTGACCGGCGAGGTGCCGGGCGAGGCCGCGCGCGGCACGTCCCCCTTCGTCGAGGGGGCCGCGCAGACGGCGCAGGCGCTCGGGTCCTGGCTGATCGGCTTCGGCTTCATCCTGTTCGTCACCTGGGGCCGGCGCGCCTACAAGGACGCCTCCGCACGGCGCACCATCGGCATCCTCTGGGACGTCGGCACCTTCTGGCCGCGCGCCGCCCACCCCTTCGCGCCGCCCTGCTACGCCGAGCGCGCCGTACCCGACCTGACCTGGCGCATGGAGACGTGGACGCGCGCCACCGGCGGGCGGCTGGTGATCTCCGGGCACTCCCAGGGCAGCGTCCTCGCGGCGGCCGCCGCCTGGCAGTTGTCGCCGTCGGTCCGGGAACGGGTCGCGCTGCTCACCTACGGCTCACCGCTGGAGCGGCTGTACGGCCGCTGGTTCCCGGCCCACTTCGGTCCGCACGCGCTCGATGCCCTGCACCGCGAGATCGACTGCTGGCGCAACCTCCACCGCCGCACCGACCCCATCGGCGGGCCGGTGCGGGTGCACGCGGCCGAGGGGGCCGACGGGGCCGACGGACCCGAGGTCGACGCGGAGCCCTTCAGGGACCCCCTCGCCTACGGCCGTACCCGGGCCCACCCGCTGCCCACGCCGATCCTCGGCCACTCCGACTACCAGGCCGACCCGGCCTTCGCCCGGGAACGGAAGCGGCTCCTCGACCGGATCGGGCCCGAGGTGCCGGGCCAGCGCGCCGCGGGCCGATGACCGGCCGGCGGGCCGGCGGCGACGTCACGCCGGCGGCCCGCGGGCGCCGGCGTGCCGGATTCACGGCAGGACCGGCAGGTCCTCCGGGTACAGCAGCGTCAGGTCGTCCGTGCTCGGCTCGGCGAGCTGGGCGACCCGGCCCGCGTGCCGCTCCACCATCGCCTCGAAGGTCTGCCGCGCGGTGCGGCCGTTGCCGAACGTCGGGCCCTTCGGTATCGCCGTGAAGTACTTCAGCAGGGCCTCCGGGGTGCCGGGACCGAGCCGGTACTCCTGCTCCTCCGCCTGCTGCTCCACGATCCGCAGCAGGTCCTCGGCCCCGTAGTCGCCGAAGGTGATGGTGCGGGAGAAGCGGGAGGCGACACCCGGGTTGACCGACAGGAAGCGTTCCATCTCCGCCGTGTAGCCCGCCACGATGACCACCACCGCCTCCCGGTGGTCCTCCATCAGCTTCACCAGCGTGTCGATGGCCTCCTTGCCGAAGTCGCGGCCCGCGTCCTCCGGCGACAGCGCGTACGCCTCGTCGATGAACAGCACGCCGCCGCGCGCCCGGTCGAACGCCTCCTGGGTGCGGATCGCGGTCGAGCCGATGTGCTCGCCGACCAGGTCCACCCGGGACACCTCCACCAGGTGCCCCTTCTCCAGGACGCCGAGCGAGGCCAGGATCTCGCCGTACAGCCGGGCGACCGTCGTCTTGCCGGTGCCGGGGGCGCCGGTGAAGACCAGGTGGCGCCGTACGGAGGCGGCCTTCAGGCCGGCCTCGCGGCGCCGCCGCCCCACCTCGATCATGTCGGTCAGGGCGCGCACCTCGCGCTTGACGCTGTCCAGGCCGACCAGCGCGTCGAGTTCGCCGAGCACGTCCGCCGAGGTGCGCGCGGGCATGACGGGCTCGGCGGCGGGCGCCGGCGGAAGCGCCGGTTCGGTGGCGCGCGGCGCCGGGACCGTGCTCAGCAGGCCGACGGTCCCGGCCGCCGGCCGCGCGGCGGGCTCGGCGGGCTCCCGCGGTACGGGCGCCCTGACACCCGCGCTCTCGTCGCTGGTGCAGTCCTCGACGAGGGGCCCGCCCGCGCCGCCGGGGCCGTCCGCGAACTCGTAGCCGCCGCGCGCACAGCGCTCCGTACGGCACTTGCGCAAGGTCGAGCGGCAGCCGTCGATGATGTGGAAGCCGTAGCCGCCGCTGCCCGTGACCCGGCAGTGCAGGAAGGAGCCGCGGCCGTCCGCCGAGACATAGAACCCGGCCTCCGCGGGCGAGGTGACCGTGCAGCGCTCGACGGTGGGGTCGGCGCCCTTGGTGACGATCACCCCGGTCTGCACCTCGTCCAGAGTGCACTCGGACAGCGTGCCGCCGCTGCCGTGGTCGCGGAACCAGGCGCCCGTCGCGGCCTCCCGGATGCGGCAGTCGTCGAGCTGCGCGGTGGCGCCGTCGCTGACCGACACGGCCGTGTTGCGCACCTGCGTCAGGTCGCTGTCGACGACGTCGGCGCGCGAACCGCGGTCCAGCACGAACAGGGCGTCCGGCACGTCGTGCACCCGGCACGCGTCCAGCACCGCCGTCGCGCCGTCGCTCACCCAGACCGCGGGGTAGTCGCCCGTGCTGTCGGAGATCTCGCACTGGTTGGCGTCCACGCGGGTGCCCGGGTCCCACACCGACAGCCCGTTGCGCCCGAACCGCTGCACCGTGGTGCGCGTCAGCGTGAGCACCGAACGGGACCGCAGGTCCACCGCGTTCTCCGGGATGTCGTGGATGCGGCAGTCGGCGAGCGTGAGCACCGCGTCCGTGTCGAGCGTGACGCCGTCCCCGCTGGTGCGGTGCACCTCGCAGTCGGTCAGGTACGCCGAGGCCCGCCCGGTGACCTGCACACCGGAGCCCCGCACCTCGTACACCTCGCAGCCGACCGCCTCCAGCGAGGAGTTCTCGCCGGTCGCCGACAGGCCCACCCCGGAGGCGTGGTGCACCCGGCAGCGCTCGAGGCGGGGATGGGCGCCGCCGCGGACGGCGACGGCCGCCTGCCCGGCCGCGACGACCTCGCACTCCTCGAACACCCCGCTGCCGCCGTCCACCACGGCGATGCCGACGCCCGCGGGATTGTCCACGGTGCAGCGGCGCACGGTCGGCCGGGCGCCGCCGCGCACCTCGATGCCGGCAGCCGACCGGGTCACGATCCGTACGTCGAGGAGCTCGGGCACACCGTCCTCGACGAGCAGCGCGGGCGCGGCCGAGTCCTGCCCCTCCACGTGCAGGTCCTGCACCACGGCGGAGGCGCGCACGGTGAGCGGCACCCCGTCGGCCGGCGCGATGCGCACGGAGCCGGGCGCCCCCTCGGGGCCGCGCAGGGTCACCACCCGGTCCACGACCAGGTTCTCCCGGTAGGTGCCGGGGGCGACGGTGAGCACGTCGCCGTCGCTCGCCGCCTCGAGGGCCGCGGCGAGCGAGGCGTATTCACCCGTGCGGCGCCGCCACCGCGATGTGCCGGTGTGCGTCACCTGGACCGTGCCCTGTGCCATGGCGCTGCTGTGCCCCCACCTTGTCGAACGCGGGTCGATTGCCGAAGAGTTCGGCCGGTCCACCGTAGCGTGCGTGGGGCGGGGAAGTTGACCAGAGCCTCAGGGGGCCGTTCAGCTGCCGGTGCCCGTCCTGCCCCAGTCCGGTCCCGCCCTGCCCCACGCCTGGTCCAGACGGGCGTAGCGGCGCCGGACCATGCGCCAGACGATCAGCCGCCGGCCGCCCTCGGCCAGCCCCGCGGTCCCCAGCGCCGCGCCCAGGCCGGCCAGCACGGCGTGCGTCGTCGCGGTGGCGGTGTCCAGCGGGCGGCCCACGGGCCGTCCCTTCCGGTCGGTCCAGAGCGGGAAGCGGTCGCCCGGACGGGGGTCGTCCAGGCCCGCGGTGACCGTGCCGTGCCGCTCGGTGCCGTCCGGGGCGGTCCAGTCGGCGACCACGCGGCTGTGCCGGTCGCCCGCGGTGGCGGTCTCGGGGTTCAGCTCCAGCGGGGAGCGGGCGGACTCGCCGACGACGGTGGCCGCCACCTCGTGCCGGACCCGGTGCTGTTCCCGTACGGACCGCTGCAGGGCGTCCTGGGCGGCGGTCCCGACGACGGCGCCGGTCACGGGCGCGGCCAGGAGTATCAGGACGAGGACCGTGAACGCCAGCCACGCCTCGACCAGGTCCGTGGTGCGGCGCAGCGGGTTGTGCCGCCAGCGCCAGACTCCAGCGATCGCTCGCACCGTTCCGCACCCCCTTCCGCGTCGGTGATGACCCCGGGCGGAGCCGTCCACGCGCGGGCCCCGGCAAAAGAGAGCGGAATCACCCCCGTGACGCGCCTCGCGACCGGCCTCTCACGAACCCGCCACGACGGCTCAACGAGCGTCGAGCGGACCCGTGTTCCCGTACCGCCGCTCGGCGGCTCCGGGGACGCCGGGAACCCCGGCGGCTCCGGGGACCGCAGGATCATCGGCGGCCTCCAGCACACGGACCGGGTCGCCGACCCGGACCGTGCCGACGCCCTCCGGTATCAGGTTCTGCCCGAAGATCAGCTCGCCGCCGATGCGGCGGTGGCGCGCCAGGGTGCGCAGCGGCTCCCGGCCGCGTTCGCCGGTGCCCTGGTCGGTGGTGGTCACCACGCACCGCCCGCACATCTTGACGACCCGGAAGGTGACCTCCCCGATGGCTATGCGCCGCCAGGAGTCCTCGGCCCAGGCGCCGGTGCCCGCCACGACCACACTCGGCCGGAAACGGTTCATGGGCAGCGGGCCCTCCTCCGCGTACTCCCCCTGCGCCACCAGGGAGTTGAGGGCGTCCAGCGACGCCAGCGAGGTGAGCAGCAGCGGATAGCCGTCCGCGAAGCTCACCGTCTCGCCCGGGCGCCCGTACTCCAGGTCGACGGGGCGGCGCCTCGCGGGGTCGTCGAGGTGGACCAGCGTCACGTCGGTCCCCAGATGGCCGCTGAACCAGGCGTGCGCCGCCGCGTCGGCGGGGACCGCCTCCACCTTCTCCCCGAAGATGTCCACCGTCGTCGTCCGCACCGGCTCGGGGACGGTGACGGTGAGCGGCGCGCGGCCGGGCGCGGACAGTGCGAGACCGCCGCCGGGTGACGGCTCGGCGGCGGCCAGTGCCATACGCGGATGCTGACGCTGGGTGACGACCCTGCCCATTCCGTCGACGAGCACCCAACGCCGGTCCCCCGCGAGCCCCCAGGGCTCCACCGCGGCCTCGGCGGGCGCGATGCCCCCGGCCGCCTTCAACGGATGGACGTGGATCGAGTGCAGCGACGGATTCTCCATGCGGTCATCCTGCCCGAAGGCACGGACAGCCCCATGCGAAACAGGTCAGTAGCCGCGGTACTGCTGTCCGTTGTACTGGTCCTGGTACGGCGCGGGAGCCGGGGCCGGGCGGGGAGCGGCGGGGCGCATCGCCTCGTACCCCGCACCGCCCGCCATCGGACGGGGCGGCTGCGGCTGGGCACCGGGATAACCGCGCGGACCCGCGGGCTGCTGCGGGATGTAGGCGGTGGGCGCCTGGTGCAGCGGCGCGGGCGCGGGCGCGGGCACCGGCATGGGCATGTGCTGCTGGGCCTGCGGGTAGCCGTACGCGGGAGCCGGCTGGGAGGGGGCGGCCGGCAGCGCGGGGAGGGCGGACGGAAGTGCGGGAAGGTTACTGCCCGGCATGTCGTACGCCGCGGGGACCCGGATCGGGGCGATCTGCGGGGTGCCCCGCTCGGCCACGAGGGAGTCGTAGATGGGGGTGTCCGAGAAGGACGAGGCGGAGTAGTAGCCACCGCCATAGGTGGAGCGGGGGGAGGTCATAGCACCTAAGTTAAGCCCACGATGTGCTGGTTGGGGAGACCGATAAGAGGGTTGTTCCACGTGTTCGTTGTGACGCTCGATACCCAATGCGAGCGAACGCGCAGAAAAGGGACGTCAGGGCGTGTTCGTATCGTGTGAAGGCCGGTGAAGAGTGAGTTCCCGGCAGGTTACGGGGAGTTGACCGGCGGTCCTCCGGTGCGGTCCTGAGCGGCGGGAACCGGCCACTCACCGCTGTCCAGGCGCGGGACGCGCGTAGGTGCGCCCCTTCCACGCCGCACCGCGCCCCCTGTGGTGCCGCACCGCCGAGTCCACCGTCATCAGCAGGTACAGCAGCGCCGTGAACGGCAGCAGCGGCGCGAGCCACGGCGGCTGCCGGTAGTGGCGGAGCATCGGCACGTACGTCGCCGTCATCAGCAGCCACGCCACCCCGCCGGCGACCGCGGCCGCCGTGCTCCCCGGCCCCTCCGACACGAGACCCGCCACGGACGCCACCGGCGGCACCAGATAGACCACCGCGAGCCCGGCCACCGTCCCGGCGAGCAGCGGCGGACTGTGCCGGAGCTGGGCGTACGCGCTGCGCGCCACCATGTGCCACAGGTCGCGCAGCCGCGGATACGGCCGCACGCTGTCCACCCGCTCGGCGAGCCCCAGCCAGATGTGGCCGCCACCATCCTTGACGGCCCGCGCGAGCGCCACGTCGTCGATGAGGGCGCCGCGGACGGCGTCCGGGACCCGGGCCCGTTCGGCGGCGTCCGCGCGCAGCAGGACGCACCCGCCGGCCGCGGCGGCCGTGCGCCCGCCCCGGACACCGACCCGGCGGAACGGGTAGAGCTGCGCGAAGAAGTAGACGAAGGCGGGGACGACGAGCCGTTCCCACGTGCTCGCGACGCGCAGCCGCGCCATCTGCGAGACGAGGTCGTAGCCGCCGGTGCGCGCCGCGGCCACCAGCTCCCGCAGGCTGTCCGGGGCGTGCGCGATGTCCGCGTCCGTCAGCAGCAGGAACTCCGGTCCGCGCGCGCGTGCCAGGCCGATGCCGTGCCGTACCGCCCACAGCTTGCCCGTCCAGTCCGCGGGCGGCTCGCCGGGGGAGGAGACGGTGAGCGGCAGACCGGCGTGGCGGCGCGCGAGGGCACGGGCCAGCTCGCCGGTGCCGTCCGTGCTGCCGTCGTCGACCAGGACCACCTCCGCGCGGCCCGGGTAGTCCTGCGTCAGCAGCGAGGGGAGGCTCATCGGCAGGACGGCCGCCTCGTCCCGCGCGGGGACGACCACGCAGACGGACGGCCAGGCGTCCGGCTCGCGGCGCGGTGGCAGCGTGACGTCGGTGCGCCAGAAGAAGCCCTGGCCGAGCAGCAGCCACAGCCAGGCGGCGAGTGATCCGGCGGCGGTCCACACGAGGGCGCTCACCCCTCGCAGTCTGCCCCACGGCGCCGGAGGACCGGCGCCGATCGACTATCGTGACCGGGTGAAGATCGCGCTCATGGACTCAGGAATAGGGCTCCTCCCGGCCGCCGCCGCGGTGCGCCGGCTGCGGCCCGACGCCGATCTCGTGCTCTCCTCGGACCCGGCCGGCATGCCCTGGGGACCGCGCACGCCCGAGGACCTGACCGTACGGGCCCTCGCCGTCGCGGAGGCCGCCGCGGCGCACCGGCCCGACGCGCTGATCGTCGCCTGCAACACCGCCTCCGTGCACACCCTGCCCGCCCTGCGGGCCCGCCTGGAACCCGCGCTGCCCGTCGTCGGCACGGTCCCCGCGATCAAGCCGGCCGCGGCGGGCGGCGGTCCCGTGGCCATCTGGGCGACGCCCGCCACCACCGGCAGCCCCTACCAGCGCGCGCTGATCGAGGAATTCGCCTCCGGGGTCGGCGTCACCGAGGTGGCCTGCCCCGGGCTGGCCGAAGCGGTCCAGCGCGCGGACGGGGCGGCCGTCGACGCCGCGATCGCCGCGGCGGCCGCCCTCACCCCGGCCGACACGAGGGCCGTCGTCCTCGGCTGCACCCATTACGAGCTGGTCGCCGAACGCATCCGCGCGGCCGTGCAGCGCCCCGGCCTCCCGCCGCTCGTCCTGCACGGTTCCGCCGGTGCGGTGGCCGCCCAGGCGCTGCGCCGGATCGGTGAGCGCACGGGGAGTGACGCCGGTGCCGGTGCCGCCGGTCTCACGGTGCTCCTCGACGGCCGGGAGGCCGAGCTGCCCGCGGCCGCGCTGGCGTACGCGGAGGGGCGTCTGCTGCGGGCGGTCGGCAGCCCGGTGCGGTGAACCGCGGACCGGCCGGTGCCGGCCGTCCTCGGTCCCTCCCGCACGGGCGCCGTGGTGGCCGGGATGCGGAACGTGAGTAGTCTCATAGTCATGAGGGAGTCTCCCCACGGCGACGAGGGCAGCCCCGAGAGGGCCGCCCCCATCGAGATCTGGACCGGCCGCGCCAGGAACCGCGGGCAGTGGCTGCTGGCGCTGGGCGGTGCCGCGTGCGTCGCCCTCGGCATCGAACTGGCCGTCGACTCCGCATGGACGCCGGGCGTCGCGCTCGTCATGTCGGCCGCGGGCTGCATCGCGGCGGGGCTGCTCGTGCTGTTCGGCACGGTCGCCTTCGTGCACGTCGCCGTGAAGGTCGACGAGGACTGCCTCGAGGTGCGGTGCGGCCACATCGGCGTGCCGCGCTGCCGCATCCCCTTCTCGCAGGTGGCCGGCGTCGACTTCGCGCCGAGCGTCACCCCTCGCCACTGGGGCGGCTGGGGCTACCGGTGGCGGCCCGAGAAGGGCACCGCCGTCGTCGTCCGGCGCGGTGAGGCCGTGGTGCTGCGGCTGTGGAACGGCCATACGTTCACGATCACGGTGGACGACGCGGAGGCCGCCGTACGGATCATCCGCGACCGGCTGCGGCGGGCGACGTCCGGCGCCAAGGGCTGAGTCCCGCGTCGGGAACCGGGCGGGACGGCCGAGATCTCTCCCGGCGGTCACTCGTCCGTCCCACACGGCTCCGCCCGTTGCGAGGGCGTCGGCCGCGCGGCCGACGGAGCGGGCGGAGCGGGCGGAGCCGTGTCGTCAGCCCCGTCGTCCCCGCCGTCCCGGCCGCCCCCGTCGTCATCAAGTGGCCGTGCCGTCGCGATGCCCGCGAGCAGACCCGCCGCCGCCGTGACCGTGGTGAAGCTCAGCGCGTTCCCGGCCGTGGCCACGAGCGCCAGCGCGGTCAGGGCCGCCCCCGCGGTGAGGACGAGCGGCGTGGACCGGCCGGACCGCCACAGCGCGTACAGCAGCCAGCAGAACACCGCGCCCAGCAGGGCCGCGCCGAGCAGCCCCTGCTCCGCCGCCTGCTGCAGCGGCGCCGAGTGGGGCCTGCCGTCGGGCGCCGGAGACAGGGTCCGCGCCGCCGGCGCGGTGAGCTCGGCGAAGCGCCCGGGCCCCACGCCGAGAGCCGGTTCCCGGTGCACCATGCCGAGCGCGGCCCGCCACAGCGCGGCCCGCTGCGACGTGAGCCGGTCCTCCAGGACGGTGGTGGGCCCGCCGGGCAGGACGTCCTCGGCGACCGCCCAGCTCACTCCGGTGGCGAGGCAGGCGGTGACCGCGAGGACGGACAGGCCGAGGGCACGGCGGCGCACGCGGGACGCGGCGAGCGAGCACAGCAGCACCCCGGCCGACAGCACACAGCCCGCCACGGAGCCCAGCGCACCCGCGGCCACCGCGACACCGGCGGCCAGCAGCCACAGGGCCGGCCGCAGCGCCGGTGTCCTGGCCGCCCGGGCCGCGCAGGCCGCGGCGCCCGCCGACAGGGCGAACAGGGCCGCGGTGGCACCGGCGTCACCGAGCGGCGCGACGAACTGGCCGGGACCGACGTGCGGCCCGGTCACGGCCAGCGAGACACCGGCCAGGGCCCCGGCGCCCGGCGCGGCGACCGGCAGCAGCGCCCCGCAGATACGGCCCGAGGCGTAGCCCGCGGCCACGGCCAGCACCGCGAGCAGCACGCCCTCCGGACGGCCGCCGCGGGCGGCCGCCGTGACCAGTGCCCACGCCGCGCACGCGCCGAGCAGGACGACGCCTGCCGTGTCCGCGGCGCCGCGTCTGTCACCCGCGGCCGGCGCACCGGCCGCGGACACCGCCCCCGTGGTACCCACCCGTCTGCCCCCCGACTGTGACGGGCCTCGCCGGCCCGGCCGGACGCGACCGGGAGGCTCAAGGCTCCGGCACACGGTAACGAGGGGTGCGCCGGGTTGTGGACGACTGGTGCAGAAACGTTTTGGTAAATGCCGGGAACGCGCGCCGGCGGCGGGCCTCCGCCCGTCGGCCGGACGGCGCCGCCGGGGCCCAGGTCACGCGCCGTACACTCCGTGGAGTGACCGCCACCGCAACATCCGTACGCGAGCCGGACCAGTCCGGCCTCCCTCCCGCGCCCGCGTCGCGCGCGGCCCGGCTGGCGCGCGGGCTCGTCCCCGCCGTCGTCGCCGCGCTGGCCGGGGTGCTGCTGTACGTCAGCTTCCCGCCGCGCACCCTGTGGTGGCTGGCCGTGCCGGCCTTCGCCGCCTTCGGCGGGGTGCTGCGCGGCCGGACCTGGAAGGCGGGCCTCGGGCTCGGCTACCTCTTCGGCCTCGGTCTCCTGCTGCCGCTGCTCGTGTGGACGGGGGTGGAGGTGGGCCCCGGGCCGTGGCTGGCGCTCGCCTTCGTCGAGGCGGTGTTCGTCGCGCTGGTCGGCGCGGGCGTCGCGGCGGTCTCGCGGCTGCCCGGGTGGCCGGTGTGGGCGGCGGCCGTGTGGATCGCGGGCGAGGCGGCACGCGCGCGCGTGCCGTTCGGCGGCTTCCCCTGGGGCAAGGTCGCCTTCGGGCAGGCGGACGGCGTGTTCCTGCCGCTGGCCGCGCTCGGCGGCACCCCGGTGCTCGGCTTCGCGGTCGTGCTGTGCGGCTTCGGGCTGTACGGGGCGGTGCGCCTCGCCGTCGAGCGGCGGCGCACCGGAGCCGTGCGGCGGGCGACGGCGGCGGTCGCGCTGCTCGGCGTGGCCGTGCCCGTGGCGGGCGCCCTCGCGGCGCGCGGCCTGGTGAGCGACGCGGCGGAGGACGGCACCGCGACCGTCGCCGTGATCCAGGGCAACGTCCCGCGCGCGGGGCTCGGCTTCAACGCCCAGCGGCGCGCCGTACTGGACCACCACGCCAGGGAAACCCGGCGGCTGGCCGCC
The DNA here is from genome assembly GCF_014648075.1 of Streptomyces ruber. Taxonomy (GTDB): domain Bacteria; phylum Actinomycetota; class Actinomycetes; order Streptomycetales; family Streptomycetaceae; genus Streptomyces; species Streptomyces ruber. Next base: position 183,997 of record NZ_BMQK01000003.1, read on the forward strand.
GAGGTGGAGGCCGGCGAGGTGGCGCGGCCGGACTTCGTGCTGTGGCCGGAGAACTCCTCCGACATCGATCCGTTCACCAACACCGACGCGTACGACGTCATCGACGCCGCCGCCAAGGCGATCGGCGCCCCGATATCCGTCGGCGGAGTCGTCCAGGAGGGCGGCGGGCTCTACAACCAGCAGATTCTGTGGGACCCCGAGAAGGGCCCCGTCGACACCTACGACAAGCGGCAGATCCAGCCCTTCGGCGAGTACCTGCCGCTGCGCTCGCTGATCGGCGCGATCAACAGCGAGTGGACCTCCATGGTCCGCCAGGACTTCAGCCGGGGCACCGAGGCCAAGGTGTTCGATCTGAACGGCACCGGGGTCGGCCTCGCCACCTGCTACGAGGCCGCGTTCGACGGGGTCGTGCGCGACACCGTCCGCGAGGGCGCACAGATGATCTCGGTGCCCAGCAACAACGCCACCTTCGACCGCAGCGAGATGACCTACCAGCAGCTCGCCATGTCCCGCGTCCGCGCCGTCGAGCACAGCCGTACCGTGACCGTGCCGGTGACCAGCGGCGTCAGCGCGGTGATCATGCCGGACGGGGAGGTCACGCAGCGGACGGGGATGTTCGTCGCCGACTCCCTGGTGCAGGAGGTGCCGCTGCGCTCCTCCGAGACGCCCGCGACCCGTCTCGGAGCTCTGCCCGAGGTGCTGCTGGTGCTCGTCGCGGTCGGCGGGCTCGGATGGGCCGTGGTGGCGGGGGTGTACGGGCGGCGTGCGGGGGGCGCCGGAGGCGCGGGGAGCGCGTAGCCCGGCGTACGCCGGGGCACGAGTCGAGCGTGTGCCGTCGCGCACGCTGCGGAACGCCCCGAAGCGGTGGAGCGAGGCACGTTAGGGTCGCCCCATGGCTACTCCCGACTTCATCCGCGAACTCCGGGCCACCGCCGGTCACCAGCTGCTCTGGCTCCCCGGTGTCACCGCCCTCGTCTTCGACGACCAGGGCAGGCTGCTGCTGAACCGCCGGTCCGACACCCGCAAGTGGGCGCTCCTCGGCGGCATCCCGGATCCGGGGGAGCAGCCGGCGGCCTGCGCGGTCCGGGAGGTCTTCGAGGAGACGGCGGTGACGTGCGTCGCCGAGCGGATCGTCCTCGTGCAGGCCCTCGACCCGGTGCGCTACGACAACGGCGACGTCTGCCAGTTCATGGACATCACCTTCCGCTGCCGTGCCGTCGGCGGTGAGGCACGCGTGAACGACGACGAGTCGCTGGAGGTGGGGTGGTTCGCGGTGGACGCGCTGCCGCAGCTCAACGATTTCGCACTGCTGCGGATCAAGCAGGCCCTGTCCGACGGGCCCGCCTGGTTCACCCCCGCGACCTGAGAAAGAGCGGCCCGCGCGTCTTGACGTGCCCTTGGCATGATGGGTTCATGGGAGCGCTCCCATCCATGTGCCCATGCTCATGCCCATGTTTCTTGGCGCTCACTCCCAGGAGTCGCAGTGAGAACACTGAGAAGCACGACTCGAAGCACCGCGCGGAAGCGCTCCCCGGCCCGTCTGCTGACCGCGCTGGCGGCCGCCGTCGGTCTCACGGTCCTGGGTCTCCTCGCCCCGGCCGCCGTCCAGGCGCAGCAGGCCGCCCCCACCGCCACCGGCCTCCACATCCGCGACGGCCGCCTGGTGGAGGGCAACGGCAACGATTTCGTCATGCGGGGCGTCAACCACGCCCACACCTGGTACCCGGGCGAGACGCAGTCACTGGCCGACATCAAGGCGCTCGGCGCCAACTCCGTCCGCGTCGTGCTCGGCAGCGGTCAGCGCTGGGCCGCGAACAGTCCTTCGGACGTGGCGAACGTGATCGCCCAGTGCAAGGCCAACCGGCTGATCTGCGTGCTGGAGGTGCACGACACCACCGGCTACGGCGAGGAGGCCGCGGCCGCCACGCTCGACCAGGCCGCCGACTACTGGATCGGCCTGAAGAGCGTGCTGGCCGGCCAGGAGGACTACGTCATCGTCAACATCGGCAACGAGCCCTGGGGCAACACCGACCCCGAGGGCTGGACCGCCCCCACCGTCGCGGCCGTCGAGAAGCTGCGCGCCGCCGGGTTCCAGCACACGATCATGGTGGACGCGCCCAACTGGGGCCAGGACTGGCAGGGCGTCATGCGGGCCAACGCCCGGTCGGTGTACGACGCCGACCCCACCGGCAACCTGATCTTCTCGATCCACATGTACAGCGTCTACAGCACCGCCCAGGTGATCGACGACTACCTGGACGCCTTCGTGGACGCCGGACTGCCCATCCTGATCGGTGAGTTCGGCGGGCCCGCCGACCAGTGGGGCGACCCCGACGAGGACAGCATGATGGCCGCCGCCGAGCGGCTCGACCTCGGTTACCTGGCCTGGTCCTGGAGCGGCAACACCGACCCGATCCTCGACCTGGCGATCGACTTCGACCCCAGCCGGCTCAGCTCCTGGGGCGAGCGCATCTTCCACGGTGCGAACGGCATCGTGCAGACCGCGCGGGAGGCCACCGTCTTCGGTGGCGGCGGCAGCCCGGGGGACACCCAGGCCCCGTCGGCCCCCGGCACCCCCACCGCCTCGTCCGTCGCGGCCACGTCCGTGACCCTCACCTGGACCGCCTCCACCGACGACGTCGGCGTCACCGGCTACGACGTCGTCCGGGTCAGCGGCGGCTCCGAGAGCCCGGTCGCCGCCTCCACCACCAACCGGGCCACCCTGACCGGTCTCACCGCCGGCACCGCGTACACCTTCGCCGTGTACGCGCGGGACGCGGCGGGCAACCGCTCGGCCCGCTCGGCCACCGTGGACGTCACCACCCGGCCGGGCGGCGGCACTCCCGGTACGGCCTGCTCCGTCGCGTACCGCGTGGTGGGCGAGTGGCCGGGCGGCTTCCAGGGCGAGATCACCGTCCGCAACACCGGTACCGCCCCCCTCAACGGCTGGACGCTCGGCTTCAGCTTCCCGAACGGCCAGACGGTCGCCAGCATGTGGGGCGGTACGCCCACCCAGAGCGGCGGTGCGGTGAGCGTCGCCGCCGCCTCCTACAACGCCACGATCACCGCGGGCGGCTCCGTCACCGTCGGTTTCACCGGCACCAAGGGCGCCACCAACACCGCCCCGGCCGCGTTCACGCTCAACGGCACCGCCTGCGCCACCGCCTGACCGGCCGCCTCCACCGGCCGGCGGGAGACCTCCCGCCGGCCGGTGGAGGCGTCGCGGCCGGTTCCGCCGCCGCGGTCAGGCGGCCGGCGCCGGATACGTCGGGTACTCCACCCCGGACACGTGCTGGACGACGCGGACGACCTGGCACGAGTAACCGAACTCGTTGTCGTACCAGAGGTAGAGGATGGCGTTGTCGCCCTCGGCCTTGGTGGCGCCGGCGTCGACGATCGAGGCGTGGCGCGAGCCGATGAAGTCGCTGGAGACCGCGTCGGGGGCGGTGGTGAAGTCGATCTGGCGCTTCAGCGGCGAGGTGAGGGACACGGTGCGGAGGTGGTCGAGGACCTCCTCGCGCGTGGCCTCCCGGGCGAGCGTCAGGTTGAGGATCGCGATCGAGACGTCCGGCACCGGTACGCGGATCGAGCTGCCGGTGATCCTCGCCTTCAGACCGGGCAGTGCCTTGGCGACGGCGGAGGCGGCACCGGTCTCGGTGATCACCATGTTGAGCGGTGCCGAGCGGCCGCGGCGGTCGGCCTTGTGGTAGTTGTCCAGCAGGTTCTGGTCGTTGGTGAACGAGTGGACGGTCTCCACGTGGCCGCGCACCACGCCGAACTCGTCGTCCATCGCCTTCAGCGGCGGGACGATGGCGTTGGTGGTGCAGGACGCGCAGGACAGGATCCGCTCGTCCGGCTTGACCGTGTCGTGGTTGACGCCGTGCACGATGTTGGGGACGTCGCCCTTGCCCGGTGCCGTCAGGACGACCTTGTCGATGCCGGGGCGCAGGTGCTGCGACAGGCCCTCGCGGTCACGCCACTTGCCGGTGTTGTCGATGAGGACGGCGTCCCTGATGCCGTACGCCGTGTAGTCGACCTCCGACGGGTCGTTCGCGTATATCACCTTGATCTCGTTGCCGTTGGCGACGATCGTGCCGGCCGCCTCGTCGACGGTGATCGTGCCCTGGAACTGGCCGTGGACCGAGTCGCGGCGCAGCAGCGAGGCGCGCTTGACCAGGTCCCCGCCGGCGCCGGTGCCGCGGACGACGACGGCGCGCAGCCGCAGCCCGTTGCCGGAGCCGGCCTTCTCGATGAGCAGCCGGGCGACGAGCCGGCCGATGCGCCCGAACCCGTAGAGAACGACGTCGCGCGGCTCGCGGCGCTCGGTCCTGCCCGCCCCCGTGGCGCCGGCGACGGCCTCGGCGGTGAACTGCTCGACAGTGAGACCGCGGTCGTCGGCCGCGTAGGAGGCGGCCAGCATGCCGAGGTCGATCTGGGAGGGGCCGAGGTCGAGCGAGGTGAGGGCCCGCAGGAACGGCCAGGTGTCGGTGACCGAGAGCTCCTCGCCGGCGATCTGCCGGGCGAACCGGTGGGTCTTGAGGATGCTGATCACCGACTTGTTCACCAGGGAGCGGCTGTGGAGCAGGACGGTGACGTCCCGCTCGCGGTGCAGCTTCCCGATGATCGGGATCATCGATTCCGCGATCTCCTCGCGGCGCATCCAGTGGGTGAACGAGTCGTCGTTGACAGTCACAGGTGTCTCTTTCGAGCTAGACGGCGCTCACATGTTAACTCCCCTCTCGCTCATCTGATCAAGGCTTCGCACCTCTGGCGGGGTCGCCCCGCGGAACGGGGCGTGCGGCTCGTCGGCCACGGGCTGGTCGCCCACGTGCACGACGCCGGTGCGTGTCCGGCGCGCGACCCGCGGGCCGTGGGTGGCGTTCTCGGTGATGGCGTGGTGATGTCGCAGGCCAGGTCGTCTTCGGTGGCATGGGTGAGGGCCACCGCGGCGTCGTCGTCCGGGAACGTCTCCAGCGCGCACGGCGGGCCGATCACGGCCCGAGCCGAGCGGGGGAAGCATGCGGACGGCTCCGTCGGGTACGCGACCCGCGTTGCGACCGGGGCGACAAGCCGTCCCGGGACGTCCGTTCCGCCACTACCCCGGGAACCACCATGGACACACCCTGGTACGACGACACCGTGCCCGAGCCCGTGCCGCCGGCGCAGCGGGCGCTGACCACGCTCGCCGGGAACATCGGATGTGCCGCGGACGCCGGAGGCGCCGATGACGCCGGAACCGCCGGAAACACCGCCGCGCTGGACACACTGGCCTCCAGCGACGTGCTGATACCCGTGCCGGACGACGCCACGGAGGAGGACGCCGCCGACCCGTCGATGCTGGCCCTGCCCGTACTGGAGCGGCCGGGCGGCGAACAGGTGGTGCCCGTGTTCACCACGGAGACGGAGATGGCGGGGCTGCTGCCGTACGTGGAGCGCTACCGGCTGGTACCGCTGGGCGCGCTCGCCGCGCAGTGGCCCGAGGGCGACCTGGCGCTCACCATCGACGCCACCTCGCCCCACGGCCTGACGCTCACCGCGCAGGGGGTGCGCACCCTGCTGGCGCGGCCGCAGGGCTGAGCACGCCGCCGGAGACCGGCGGTCCCGTCAGCCGGCCGGACCCAGGGTGCGGGCCAGCGCCGCCCGTTGCAGGGGCAGGACCAGGGCGTGCAGGTCGCGCCCGCGCTGGGTGAGGGCCACCCAGATCCCGCGCCGGTCCTCCTCGCAGACCGTGCGCCGCACCAGCCCGTCCCTCTCCAGACGGCCGATCAGCCGGGACAGCGCGCTCTGGCTGAGATGCACCCGCGCGGCGATGTCCTGCACGCGGCAGTGCTCGCAGGCGTCCCCCTCCGCCGTCGCGGAGACGAGGACGTCGAGCACCTCGAAGTCGCTGGCACCGAGGCCGTGCGGATGGAGCACGCGGTCGATCTCGCACAGGGTGCGCGCGTGTACCGAGAGGATCTCCCGCCACCGTTCCTCGAGGCGGGCCTCGACCGTCTTCACTGCCATGAACGCACGGTAACAGACCCCCGCGCGGTGATTGCGCGTGCAAGCAGTGCTCGCATCCATGTCCGATTCGCCACCGTTCGCCGATGCCGCCGAACGCCGCCGACGCGCGGGTGCGTCGGGTCACGCCTCAGGTCGAGGCCCGCCGCACCAGCTCGGTCGGCAGGATCACCGCCGCCGGGTCCTCGCCGCCGATCTGCGCGAGGAGCACCCGCACCATCTCGTTGCTGATGCGGTCCCAGGGCTGGCGGATCGTGGTGAGCGCCGGGGTGGCGGACGTGGCGGCGGGCGAGTCGTCGAAGCCGCCCACGGCGACGTCGTCCGGGACCCGCCGGCCGGCGCGGTGCAGTGCGCCCAGCACGCCCTGCGCCATCAGGTCGGAGGCGACGAACACCGCGTCGATGTCCGGTGCCAGCTCCAGCAGCCGTTCCGCGCCCGCCTCACCGCTGGCCCGGCTGTAGTCGCCGGACACGACCAGCCGTTCGTCGACGCCGATCCCCGCCTCGCCGAGCACCTCCCGGTAGCCCGCGAGACGCTCCACGCCGCCCGGGGTGTCCTGCGGGCCGGTCACCATGCCGATGCGGCGGCGGCCCAGCGACAGCAGATGGCGCACCATGTCCCGGGCGCCGTCCCGGTCGTCCGCCGCCACGTAACTCACCTTCGAACCGAGCCCGATGGGCTTGCCGCACGCGACCAGCGGCACGCCCGCCGCGCGCAGCTCCTCGGCGACGGGATCCCCGGAGTGGCTGGACACCAGCAGCACCCCGTCGACATGCCCCGCGGTGATGTACCGCGTGATGCGCCGCCGCTCGTCCTTCGTGCCCGCCAGCATCAGCAGCAGCGGGATGTCGTGCGCGGCCAGCGCCTGGGTGCAGCCGCGCAGCAGGACGTTGAAGTTGGGGTCCTCGAAGAACCTCTCCTGGGGCTCGGTGAGCAGGAAGCCGATGGAGTCCGACCGCCCGGTGATCAGGGAGCGGGCGTGCCGGTTCACGACGTAACCCGTCTTCCGGATCGCCGCGTTGACGGCCTCCTGGGCCGCGGGGCTGACGTAGTGCCCGCCGTTGAGGACGCGGGACACGGTGCCCCGGGACACCCCGGCCTCGCGTGCCACGTCGTGGATCGTCGGCGGCCTGCGCCGGCCCCCCGTAGTGCTCATGGTCATGACTTTACGGCCCCGGAGAGCAGGTCGAGGCTCCAGAACCGCTGGACGACCAGGAACAGCGCGATCAGCGGCCCCACCGCGAGCAGCGCGCCCGTGATGACGAGGGTGTACAGCGCGGGGGTGTTGGCGCCCTGTTCGAGGAGCGTGAACAGCCCCAGCGTGATGGGGAACTTCTCGTCGTCGCTGAGCATGATGTACGGCAGCAGGAAGTTGTTCCACACGGCCACGAACTGGAACAGGAACACGGTCACCAGGCCCGGCACCATCATCGGCAGCGCGATCCGCGTGAAGATCCGCCACTCGCCCGCCCCGTCCATCCGCCCGGCCTCCACCACGTCGGCGGGCACGGCGGCGGCCGCGTAGATCCGGGCGAGGTACACGCCGTACGGGGAGAGGACCAGCGGCAGCAGCACGGACGCGTACGAATCCGTCAGGTCGGCCTCGGCCAGCAGCAGGTACTGCGGGACCGCGAGGATCACCGGCGGCATCAGCACGCCCGCCATGAGGATGTTGAAGACGGTCTCGCGCCCCCGGAAGCGGTAGATCGCGAGCGCGTAGCCGCTGACCGCGGAGACGGCCGTGGAGAGCAGCGCGCCGAGGCCCGCGTAGAGCGCGGAGTTGCCCATCCACGTCCAGTACACGCCGTCGCGGTAGGCGTTCAGGTCGGACAGGTTGTCCGCGAGGCCGGTGCCCGGCAGGAAGGTGAACGTGGAGAACAGCTCACGGCCCGACTTGGTGGCCGCGATCACCACCCACGCCACCGGCAGCAGACAGTAGAGGGCGCCCAGCGCCAGGGTGAGCGTCGGGACGAGGGCGATGCGGCGGCGGCGCGCGGGAGGCGGTCCCTGTGCGGTGCCGGGCGTGATGCCCGCCGGGGCGTCCTTGCGCACGGCGAGAGAACTCATCGTGCCTCCTCCTGCCGGGTACGGGAGTTCGCGGCCCGCAGGAAGCCGAAGGACAGCAGCAGCGTGGCGACGGCGATCAGCACCGCGCCCGCGGCGGCCGCGTGGATGTCGCCCTTGCCGAAGGCGTCCTGGTACACCTTCATCAGCGGACTCCACGTCGTGGAGACGGAGTTGGTGAGGGGCTTGAGGGTGGTCGGCTCGCTGAACACCTGGAGCGTCGCGATGATCGAGAAGAAGAAGGTCAGCACCAGCGAGGGCGCCACCATCGGGATCTTGATCCGCAGCGCGGTCTGCAGCGGCGTGGCGCCGTCCAGCCGGGCCGCCTCGTACACCTCGGCGGGGATCGCCCGCAGCGCGGTGTAGATGACGATCATGTTGAAGCCGGTGCCGCCCCACACCGCGATGTTCGACAGGGCGAGGTACAGCGGCCCGCCGTCCAGCAGGTCCGGCTGCGGCATCCCCAGCCTGTCGAGCACGAAGTGGAAGGGGCTCACGTCCGGCAGGTAGAGGAAGCCCCACAGCAGCGCCGCCACGACGCCCGGGACGGCGTACGGCAGGAAGATCGCGAGCCGGGTGAAGCGTGTCCCGCGGACCTTCTCGCTGTCCAGCATCAGCGCGAACACCAGCGCCAGGCCCAGCATCACCGGGACGACGATCGCACCGTACCCGAGCACGCGCAGCGCACCGGACAGCAGTTCGGAGTCGGTCAGGGCGGCGGTGTGGTTCTCGACGCCGGCCCACACCTCGGCACGCGCGCCCGCGCCCAGCCCGAGGCCCTTGACCTCGACCTTGTGCAGGCTCAGCCAGAGCGCGTAACCGATGGGCAGCGCGAAGAAGAGGGCGAACAGGACGGTCGCCGGGAGGAGGAAGAGGTACGGGGCGCCGCGTCCACGCCCGTGCGAGCGGGCACGGGCGCGGGGCGGCCGCCCGGCCGGCGCCGCCACGCCCCCGGCCGGCTCCCTGCGCGGGTCCCTCACTCCGCGACCTCGAAGCCCTGCTTCTTCAGGTCGGCGACCGTGTCGTCCTGCATCTTCGTCAGGGCGGCACCGAAGTCGGACCTGTCCTTCGCGGCGGCGGCGAACGCGTCCTTGAAGGTGGTGTACGCGACGTTCACGTTCGGGCCCCACGCGGACGGTGCCGTGGTCCCGGCGATCGCGGCGGCCTGCGTGTAGAAGTCCGGCTGGTTGGAGAAGTAGCCGGGCGGTTCCGAGAACGCGTCGCTGAGCTGCGCGTTCGTCGCGGCCGGGTAGACGCCGCTGTTCTTGGCGAGCGCGGCCAGCGCCTCCCGGTCGGTGTTCAGCCAGGTGGCGAACTTCGCGGCGGCCGCCTTGTGCCTCGAGTCGGTGGTCACGGCGGTGGAGGAGCCGCCCCAGCTGCCGGTCACGGTGTCGTCGCCGGACCACTGCGGCAGCGGCGCCATCTTCCACCTGCCCGCCGTGTCGGGCGCGGCGGTGGCCATGGTGCCGGGCGCCCACACCGCGCTCACCCAGGCGATCTGCCGGCCGGTGTCGAGCGCCTTGTTCCAGGCCGGGGTGTACATGGGCTGGTTGTCGATGACGCCTTCCCGCACCAGGCCGCCCCAGAAGTCGGCGACCTTCCGCGTGGCCGCGTCGTCGATGCCGACCTTCCACTTCTGGCCCTCGGTGGTCCACCACCTGGCGCCCGCCTGCTGGGCGAGGCCCGCGAACAGACCGGAGTCGTTGGCGGAGAAGGTGGTCAGGTCGAGGTCGGGCGCCTTCTCCTTGAGCTCGCGCGCGGTGTCGGCGAACTCCTCCCAGGTCGTCGGCACCGTCAGGCCGTGCTTCTCGAACAGGTCCTCGCGGTAGAAGAACATCATCGGCGCGACGTCCTGCGGGATCGCGTAGACCGCGTCCGAGCCCAGCGTCGTCTGCTGCCACACCGCCTCGGCGAACTGCTCCTTCGCGTCGCCGGCCTCGCCCGAGATGTCGGCGACCGCGTCATTGCTGACCAGCGTCGGCAGGGCCTGGTACTCGGCCTGCACCAGGTCGGGCCCCTGGCCGGCCTTGTGCGCGGTGAGGATCTTGGTGACCAGGGTGTCTCCGGAGGCCTGCTTCTTCACCGTGACGGTGATCTGCTGCTCCTTGCCGGGCCCCTCGTTCCACAGGTCGACGACCCTGTCCATGCCCGGTGTCCAGGTCCAGTAGGTGAGCTTCGCGGGACCGGACCGCGCGCCGGTCCCGTCGTCGGACGAGCCGCAGGCGGCGAGCGTGGTGGCGCCGAGTGTCACGGCGACCGCGGTGGCCACAAAGCGGCTCTGCTTCGTGTCGGGCATGGACAGTTCTCCCCTGACTTCCCCTGACCAGAGGTCTCCGCACACCGCAGGGACCTCCCGGCTTCTGTGAGCGTTCACAGTAGAGAAACATCCACGACACTTGTCAATGGTTGTTGCTGTGCGGTTATGTTGGCTCCGCGCCGTCGGCGCTGTGTGTGCACGTTCCCAAATGATCGATTGCAAGGAGTTCCGCTCATGCCGGAGACCGCACCCGAGGGCCTCACCGGGCTCGCCTTCGGCGGGGACTACAACCCCGAGCAGTGGCCGGAGGAGGTGTGGCAGGAGGACGTCCGGCTGATGCGCGAGGCGGGCGTCACGATGGTGAGCGTCGGCATCTTCTCCTGGGCCCTGCTGGAACCGTCCCCCGGGACCTACGACTTCGGCTGGCTGGACCGTGTCCTGGACCTGCTGCACGACAACGGCGTCCGCGTCGACCTCGGCACCCCGACCGTCGTCCCGCCCGTCTGGTTCTACCGCGCCCACCCCGAGGCGCTGCCCGTGGCCGCCGACGGCACCCGCTACGAGTTCGGCTCACGCGGCGCCATCTGCCACAGCAACGCCGACTACCGCGCCGCCGCCGCGAACATCACCACGAAGCTCGCCGAGCGGTACGCGGACCACCCCGCGCTCGCCCTGTGGCACGTGCACAACGAGTACGGCGTCCCCGTCTCCGCCTGCTACTGCGACTCCTGCGCCGCGCACTTCCGCCGCTGGCTGGCACGGACCTACGGCACGGTGGAGGCGGTCAACGAGGCATGGGGCACCGCCTTCTGGGGTCAGCGCTACACCGGCTTCGAGCAGATCAACCCGCCGCGCACGACCCCCACCGTCGGCAACCCCGGCCAGGCCCTGGACTACCGGCGGTTCGCCGACGTCACCCTCCGCGAGAACTTCACGGCGGAGCGGGACATCCTGCACCGTCTCTCACCGGGCATCCCGGTCACGACCAACTTCATGACCGCGCTCAGCCAGTGCGACTCCATCGACTACTGGGCCTGGGGACGCGAGGTCGACCTCGTCTCCAACGACCACTACCTGATCACCGACGGCCGCCGCACCCACGTCAACCTCGCCATGGCCGCCGACCTCACCCGTTCTGTCGCGGGCGGCGCGCCCTGGCTGCTCCTGGAGCACTCCACGTCCGGCGTCAACTGGCAGCCCCGCAACCCCGCGAAGGCGCCGGGCCAGATGGCGCGCAACTCCCTCGCCCACGTGGCGCGCGGCTCCGACGGCGCCATGTTCTTCCAGTGGCGCCAGTCCCGGCGGGGCGCCGAGAAGTTCCACTCGTCGATGGTGCCGCACGCCGGCACCGACTCCCGCGTCTGGCGCGAGGTCGTCGAGCTCGGCGCGCACCTCGACGCGCTCGGCGCGGTCCGCGGCACCCGCACCGTCGCCGACGCGGCCGTCCTGTGGGACTGGCACTCCTGGTGGGCGCAGGGCCTCCAGTGGCGTCCCAGCGAGGACCACGACCCGCGCGAGCGCGCCGACGCCTTCTACGAGGCCCTCTACGACCACCACCTCACGGTCGACTTCGCCCACCCGGAAGCCGACCTGTCGGCCTATCCCCTCGTCGTCGTCCCCGCGCTGTACCTGACGACCGAGGCGGCGGGCGCCAACCTGCGGCGGTACGTCGAGCGGGGCGGCACGCTCGTCGTCTCGTACTTCTCCGGCATCGTCGACGAGCACGACGCCGTCCACGACGGGCCGTACCCCGGCGCCCTGCGGGACGTGCTCGGCCTGACCGTGGAGGAGTTCTCACCGCTGCTGGCCGGTGAGGGCGTCCGCCTGACCGGGCCGGACGAGGCCGAGCTCACCGGCGACGTGTGGACCGAGTTCGTGGTGCCGCGCGGCGCCGAGACCGTGTGGACCTACGCCGACGGGCTCACCGCGGGCCGCCCCGCCGTCACCCGGTACCGCCTCGGCGAGGGCACCGCCTGGTACGTGTCGACCCGCCTCGACGCGCGGGGCCTCGGCGTTCTGCTGGGCCGGGCCGCCGACGACGCCGGCGTCGCACTCCGTACCGAGCTGCCGCGCGACGTGGAGGTGGTGCGTCGTGAGGGCGAGTCGGGCACGTACGTGTTCGTGATCAACCACAGCTCCTCGGACGCCAAGGTGCCGCTGGACGGGAACGGGGCCGAGGTGCTGACGGGTGACCGTGCCGCGGGCGGCCTGGTGGTGCCCGCGGGGGCCGTACGGGCCGTACGCCTCGACGGCCGCTGAGCCGCCGCACGCCGTTCGCCACCGCGTTGTCGAACCACCAGCGGGTGCCCGGGGGCAACGGCTGGGACCCCGCCGACCCGGCCTCCGGCAACGGCTGGGAGAACCAGGCCCTGTTCGGCTACCACGGCCGGGCGCTGCCGGCGACGGAGTGGTTCGGGCACCGTCGGGCACCGTCGTGACGCCCCAGGTCCGGGACCCGGCCCCGACGTGGCGCGGGGTCCGGCCGCGCCGTGCGGCCGGACCCCTTCTCCGCGCCGGCGGTTCACGGGACGCCGCGGGCGCGGAAGGGCGCGGTGCGCGCTGCGCGTCTCCGCACGCCGTGCGCCGAGCGGGCCGGCCGGCGTGTGCGGCTCCCGGAGCGCAGGCCACCCGCACATCCAGGTGAACACGCGGCCGTGGAACGGGGCATCACCCTCACGGTGGGCGTGCGGGGGCCGGCGGTACGGGCGTGCCGGACGTGCGTGCGGGCGCACGCGCGCGTGTCCCGGTGCGTGCGGGAGGGACGGGCCGGGAGCGGACGCCTGCGCGACGAGGGGCGTCCGGCCGTGACCGGTGCGCGGGAGCGGCGCCCCGGCCCTCCGCCGTGCTGCGAGGATGGGCCGCCTCAACCGGTGAACAGGGAGGCGCGCATGGAACGGTCAGGGGGCGGGCTCGTACCGCTGGCGTACGTGGGCATCGGCGGGCGGGGGCCCGAGGACGTGGTCGCCGACGACCGGGGCAGGATCCTGACCGGCGTGGAGGACGGGCGCGTCCTGCGGCTGAGCGGGGTCGCTGATCCCGTGCGCGCGCGGGTCGAGGTGCTCGCGGAGACCGGCGGCCGGCCCCTCGGGCTCGAACTCCTGCCGGACGGCGACCTGTTGGTGTGCGACGCGCGGATGGGACTGCTCCGGGTGTCGACCGGCGACGGTACCGTGCGGGTGCTCGCGGACTCGGTCGCCGGTGAGCCGCTGAACTGCTGCAGCAACGCCGTCGCGCTGTCGGACGGCACGGTCTGCTTCACCGCCGCCAGCCGCCGGTATCCGCTCGAGCACTGGCTCGCCGACCTGGTGGAGCACTCCGGAACGGGGCGGCTGCTGCGCCTGGCGCCGGGGGACGACACGCCCGAAGTGCTGCTGGACGGGATCCAGTTCGCCAACGGGCTGGCCGTCTCGGGCGACGAATCGTTCCTCGTCGTGGCGGAGACCGGCAGCCGGCGGCTCGTCCGCCACTGGCTCACCGGACCGGACGCGGGCCGCGGTGAGCCCTTCGTCGAGGACCTGCCGGGCGCGCCCGACAACATGTGGCGCGACCCGGAGGACGGACTGATCTGGGTGGCGCTCGCCGGTCCGCGCGTGCCCGCCCTGGACGCCGTGCACCGGACCGGTCCGGCCGTGCGGCGTGCCGCCGCCCGGGCCGCGGTCCACGCGCCCTTCCGGCCCGGGGGGTTCGCCGGCGCGCTGGCGGTCGACGACGAGGGCCGGATCGTCCACGAACTCACCCGCCGCGACTCCGGGTTCCGCATGACCACCAGTGTCTGCCGCACCGGGGACCGGCTGGTCATGGGGAGCGTGTGGGAGAGCGGGGTCGCGGTGTACGAGGCACCGGGGCAGCGCACGGAGGGCTCTTGAGGGCACCGGGGGCACGGACCGGGGACGGCGGGGGCGGAGCCCCGGCCCGGGCGGCGCCCGCCTGACCCGCCCCCGCTCCGGCCGGGCGGGCGGGGAGCCGTCGCGAGCTGGGCCGTACGGTGCGCTCGACGGCTCCGGACGGTCCCGCGCCGCCGCGGGTGGCCGTTCCACCGGGCGAGACCGTACGTCTCGGAACGGGGTGTTCCCCGGGTGTGCCGACGGCTGAAAACGATCGTTTGATCCCGAGGGGCAGTACGGAGAGTGACCGGGGGGCCTTCGCGAAAATTCTCCGCGTGCCCTTGTCGATCTTCTTCGACCCTCTCGGAGCCCTCCTCGCGCAAGATCGACGGTCATGGGGACCCGTGATCGGGTGGGCACCGGAGGCAGGTGCCGAGGGCTTCGGCGGGGCTTCCGCCGCGCCGGTCCGCGGGCCGGGCCGGCCGGGGAGGCCGCGCCGCGCCGGGGTGCGGTACGGCGCGTGGCGCCCGACGGGCGCCCTCGGGCCGCGGCGCGCGGCCCGGTGGGCCCGCCGGACCTTCTGCGACCAGGGAGTTCGGCACCGGGCGGCCGGTCCGCCGGCCCTCGCGCGGAGGTCTCGGGCCGCGGGTGCGGCCCGGAGGGCTCCGGCTGCGCGGGGGCCGCGAACGGTCTGTTCCCCCCGGTCAGGTCGCCGGGCAGGGTGCTCCCGGCAGCCGTGCGCCACGGCTGCCGGACGGTCGGGGCGCGGAGCGCGTCACCGGCGCGGAGTGCGGCCGGGCTCATGCGGCGCGTCCCCAGACGGCGGTACCGGGGCGCCCGGCGCGACGTCCGTTGATGGAGGGCACCTGGGTGTGCCGGATGTCCGCGAGGACCGCGCGACCCGAGTGCTTGCCGTCGTACAGGGCGGCGTCCGCGGCCCGCTGGAGCAGGGACAGGTCGCGTATACCCAGCGTGTCCGGGGCGGCGGCACCGACCGAGGCGGCCACGTCGACGGTCCGCCCGTCGTCGAGGTTCACGGGGGTGTGCAGCATCCGCACCAGTTGCTGCAGCCGCACCTCACGCCGTTCGGGTTCCATGCGCACCACGATCGCGAACTCGTCGCCGCCCAGGCGGCCGACGGCCGCGCGGGGGCCCGCCCAG
Source organism: Streptomyces ruber (assembly GCF_014648075.1). Taxonomy (GTDB): domain Bacteria; phylum Actinomycetota; class Actinomycetes; order Streptomycetales; family Streptomycetaceae; genus Streptomyces; species Streptomyces ruber. The sequence goes on from NZ_BMQK01000003.1 coordinate 199,306, forward strand.
GCCTGGAGCCGGGCGGCCGTGGCGGTCAGCACCGCGTCGCCCGCCGCGTGCCCCAGCGTGTCGTTGATGCCCTTGAAGTGGTCCTGGTCGACCAGCACCACCAGCACGTCGTCGCCGTGCCGGCGCAGCAGCTGGCGGGCCTTGGCGGTGAAACTGTCGCGCCGCAGCAGCCCGGTCAACGGGTCGCGGCGGGCGGCGGCCAGCCGCCGGTGCAGCGCCACGGCGTGGACCGTCCACCCGGTCAACGGGATCGCGGCCGTCGTGAGGATCAGGGTGCGCTGCCCGAACCGGGCCGGGGTGAGAAGGTTGGACGTCATAGTCATGTTCTCCGTCTCGTCTCGTACGGGAGGGGTGCCCGGGACAGCCGATGACGCCGCCAAGCATGTGCCGCTGGCCCGTGACACAGCTACGGCAGAAAATCGCCTTCGCGGTGCCGGGTGGAACGACCGTTCCGGCGACGGGCTGTCGTGGCCGGCCGCCGGGCTCCGGTCCTGACCGGGAACCGCGGGCCCGCCGGCCGTCCGGCCGTCGGCCGGTGACTCCGGCTCCGGCCTGCTGCGAGGCGCGTGCGGCGTCGCACACCTCGTCCGCGTTCCGGATCGTCTCACCGGGTTGACCGGCCCGGCCGGTGAACACGCACAGTCCGGGCGGGACGCCATGGTGCACCGGGACGTCAACATCCCGAAAAGGGCAGAATTTTGACGTCTTTCTTCCCTCTTGATGCCCGTGAGTAGCGGTCCGCCACGTCCGCGCCGGTGACGGAGAGTGCGGAAAACGGTCGTCAGGGCGGTGGCACCGGCGGACGGCCGGGCCGTCGCTGTCAAGACCGCCCATGCGGGACGGAACGAGTTCGCGTCACGATCGCCACGGCCGCCCCGCCCCGCCCGGTCCACCCGGTGCGGCACCCCCTCGCACGGCAGTCCGCACGGCGCCACGGCACGGCACGTCCGTACGGGACCTCGCACGGGAAGAAGATCGTTCCCCGCCCGGTGGATCAGCGGCGCCGGTGGCCGTGGGCCCGCCGCACGCGCAGGGCCAGCGCGACCAGACCGGCGCCGAGCGCGGTGGCGGCCGTGATCCCGACCGCGCCCGCGAGCGCCGCCGCTCCCGTCCGGCCGGAGCCGGCGGCCCCGCCCCCGCTCCCGGCGCCCCCGCCGGCACCGGGGCCGGGACCGCGCGGTGACGTCGGTGCGGCCGGCGCCGCGGGGCGGGGCGGGGACAGCGAGCCCACCGGGCCGACGCGCCCGGCCGCCCGGAACCCCCAGTCGAGCAGGGCGCGGGCCTCCTCGTAGACGGCGAGGCTGCCGCCCTCCTGGGGGTTCATCACGGTGGCGATCAGGGTGCGGTCCCCCCTGCGGGCCGCGGCGACGAGCGTGTTGCCCGCGGCGCTGGTGTAGCCGTTCTTGACCCCGATCAGTCCGGGGTACCGGGGGACACCGTCGCCGGTGAGCAGCCGGTTGGTGTTGCGGATGCCGTACACCCGGTCGCCCGCCGGGAACTCGGCCTCGACGGTGGCGGAGTACCGAGCGAAGTCCTTGTCGCGCAGCCCGGCCCGGCCGAAGACCGTGAGGTCGTACGCCGACGACACCTGCCCCGGCGCGTCGTAGCCGTCGGGGGAGACGACGCGGGTGTCGTGGGCGCCGAGCGCGCGGGCCCTGGCCTGCATCCGGGCGGCCGTCGCGCGCCAGCCGCCGCCCAGCGCGGCCAGCACACGCACCGCGTCGTTGCCCGAGCTGAGGAAGACGCCCCGCCACAGGTCGGCCACCTCGTAGGTGTGGTGTTCCCGCACCCCGACCAGGCTGCTGCCGGGGCCGATGTCCGCCAGCTCCCCCTCGGTGACGGTGTGTCTCAGGCCGGCGGGCAGGGTCGGCAGCACGGTCAGCGCGAACAGGATCTTCAGGGTGCTGGCGGGCGGCAGCCTGCGGTGCGCGTCGTGCGCGGCCAGCACCTCACCGGTGCCGGCGTCGGCCACCAGCCACGACAGTGCGGAGACCTCGTCCGGGAGCTGTGGTGCCCCGGGCCGGAGGCGCACCCGGATCCCGGGCGCGTGCGGCGGCACCGGACGCGGCGGGGAGGTGGTCCGCGACGGCGCCGTGACACCCGGCGCGTGCCCGTCCGCCGGCGTGGCGGACGAGGCGGCGCCCGGCGCGGGGCCCGTCACTCCGATCGCCCAGGCGACGGCGCAGGACACGGCGACGCGGGCGGGAAGTCCGGCGGTCATACCGCCAACGTAGGAACACGCACGGCGTCCGTCCGGGTGCCGGGGCCGCCCACGGGCGCCGAGCACCCGGATGCACCAAGCGGAACCTGGCGAGCACGGGGCAAGGGGAAGGGCGTCCGCCCGGTCCGTCCGTCCGCCCGGTCCGTCCGTCTGCCCGGTCCGTCCGGTCCGTCCGTCCGGTCCGTCCGTCCGTCCGGTCCGTCCGTCCGCCCGGTCCGTCCGGTCCGTCCGGTCCGTCCGTCCGCCCGGTCCGTTCAGGAAGGGGGCAGCGTCGGCTGCACCTGGCGCAGGAAGGCCGCGTTGTCCGGGGTGCCGCGCATGCGCTCCAGCAGCGTCCGCAGGTACGCGGTGTCCTTGCCGTCCCGGCCGTCCCGGGTCCGCAGGGCGCGCCGCAGCCCCCGTACGGCCGTCAACTCGGCCGGGGAGAGCAGCAGTTCCTCGCGGCGGGTGCCGGAGGGGACGAGGTCGACGGCCGGGAAGACGCGGCGGTCGGCGAGGGCGCGGTCGAGGCGGAGCTCCATGTTGCCGGTGCTCTTCAGCTCCTCGAAGAAGAAGTCGTCGGCACGCGAGCCGGTCTCCACCAGCGCGGTGGCGAGGATGGTCAGCGAGCCGCCCTCCTCGGTGCGGCGCGCGGCGCCGAAGAGCCGCTTGGGACCGTGCAGAGCGCCCGCGTCGACACCGCCGCTCAGGGTGCGGCCGCCGCCGGCGGCCGCGTTGTTGTGGGCGCGGCACAGCCTGGTCAGCGAGTCCAGCAGGACGACGACGTCCTCACCCTGTTCGACGAGGCGCTTGGCGCGTTCCACGACGAGTTCGGCGAGCGCGATGTGCTGCTTCGCCGTCCGGTCGAACGTCGAGGCGAAGACCTCGCCCCGCACGGAGCGCCGCATGTCCGTGACCTCCTCGGGCCGCTCGTCGAGGAGCACCACCATCAGCCGGCACTCGGGGTGGTTGCCGGTGATCGCGGCGGCGAGCTGCTGGACGAGCACCGTCTTGCCGGTCCTCGGCGGTGCCACGATCAGGCCGCGCTGGCCCTTGCCGACGGGGGCCACGAGGTCGACGAGCCGCCCGGTGAGACCGCTCGCCGGGTGTTCGAGGCGGAGCCGGTCGTGCGGGTGCAGCGGAGTGAGGTCGCTGAAGTGCGGGCGGCCGCGCAGCTGTTCGGGCGTACGGCCGTTGACCAGCGTGACCTCGGCGAGGGCGCGCCGGTCGCCGCGCAGCCCGTCCACGGTGTCGCCCTTGCGCAGGCCGTACCGGCGGACGAGCGCGGCGGGCACCTGCGGATCGCCGGGGGAGGGCAGGCAGCCCTCGGTGCGCAGCAGCCCCTGGCCGCCCTGCGCGATGTCGAGCACACCGGAGACGGGCGCCGGGAGCCGCCGGACGGGTGGGGTTTCGAGTGCTGTGGTCATGCGTGGGTGTCCTTTCGTGGTCCTACGTGGTCCTACGGACAGGCACAGGAGGCAGAGGGAAGGGAGGAAGTGCCAGGAGGCGGTGGGAACACGCCTCATCACGGCGGGGAGACATCACGTCGCGCTCATGACGGGACACGCCTGACGTGGTGACACGGAAGCCGTCGCGCCCGGCCGGCCGTCGACGACGGACACGGTGGCGAACGGAGAGAGAAACAACTGGCACCGGCGCCCCGAAGCGGGCGAACACGAGTGCTCAGCACAGTCTAACACCGGACCGGGCCGTCCGGCGGGGAGATCTCCAGGTGAGCGCGAAGGCGTGCGCCGGTTGAACCGCGGCCGCCCGCGGGCCGTACAGGGGGAGGCGGTCCCGGCCTCCCGAGCCGGTCCGCCGCTCCGCCCCCGCACCACCCGTCGGAAGGACACTCGGGGTGTCGCTCTTCACGCGAATCCGCCACCTGCCCGTTCCGGGCCGGGCGCCCACGGACGAGGCCCCCGGCCCGGACGCGGCAACGGCCACCGCCACGGCTCCGGCTCCGCGCGGCCTGCGGGCCGGGCACCCCGACGCCGCCCGCGTCCTCGCCCGGGCGGTCAGCGTGCTGGCCGCCGCCGTGGTGCTGTTCGCCCTGCTCATGCCGGCCAGCGCCGAGTACTTCACGCCGGGGCAGTTCCTGCGGCTCCCGGTCGAGGCGATCCTCGGCGCCGCGCTGCTGATCGTGCTGCCGGGCAGACCGCGGCCGCCCGTCGCCGTGGCCATGGGCGTCGGCCTCGCCCTGCTGGTGGTCCTGAAGCTGCTCGACATCGGGTTCAACCAGTTCCTCGGGCGGGAGTTCGACCTCGTGCTGGACTGGGGACTGCTCGACGACGCCCTGTCGTACCTGGAGGACACCGCCGGCCGTACGGGCGCGCTCGGCGCCGCGGCCGGGGCGGTGGTGCTGGTGCTGCTCCTGCTCGTCGGGCTGACGCTGGCGGTGCTCCGGCTCGCCGCCCTCATGGTCCGCAGCAAGGAGAGGGCCACCCGGGCCGTCATCACCGCCGGAACCGTGTGGATCACGTGCGCGGCGCTGGGGCTCCAGCTCCTCGGCAGCACGCCGGTCGCCTCCCGGAACACCTTCGGGCTCGTGGAGGCCCGGGGGAAGCGGGTGGCGGCGGCGCTGCGGGACGAGGCCGCGTTCGCCAAGGAGGTGCGGAAGGACGCCTTCGCCGACGTACCGCCCGGCGAACTGCTCACCGGGCTGCGCGGCAAGGACGTCATCTTCGCGTTCGTCGAGAGCTACGGCCGCGGCGCGATCGACGACGGGGCCATCGCGCCCGGGGTGCGCGCCTCGCTCGACGAGGACACCGAGACCCTGCGCGCGGCCGGGTACGCGGCGAAGAGCGGCTGGCTCACCTCGGCGACGTACGGCGGCGGCAGCTGGCTCGGCCACTCCACCTTCCTGACCGGACTGTGGATCGACAACCAGAGCCGCTACCGCACCGTCACCTCCGGCGACCGGCTGAGCATCGTCGGCGCCTTCGCGCGCACGGGCGCCTGGCGCACGGTCGGCGTCATGCCGGGCGTGCAGAAGAACTGGCCCGAGGGCCGCTTCTACGGCTTCGACCGCGTCTACGACTCCCGCGACCTCGGCTACCGGGGACCGAAGTTCAGCTGGTCGACCATGCCCGACCAGTACGCCCTGTCCGCCTTCGAACGCCTGGAACACGGCCGGAAGCAGGACAAGCCGCTGATGTCGCAGCTCATCCTCACCTCCAGCCACCAGCCGTGGGCGCCGGTGCCGAAGCTGATCGGCTGGGACGAGGTCGGCGACGGCTCGGTCTACGACGGCATCGAGAAGGCGGGGAAGAAGCCGGCGGACGTCTTCTACGACGACGCCGCGGTGAAGCGGGAGTACGGCAGGTCCGTCCAGTACTCGGTGCGGAGCCTCGTCAGTTACGTGGAGCGGTACGGGAGCGACGACACCGTGCTCGTCCTCCTCGGCGACCACCAGCCCCTCGCCCGGGTCAGCGGCAACGGCGCGAGCCACGACGTGCCCGTCAGCGTCGTCGCCCACGACCCGGAGGTCCTCGACCGGATCGCGGACTGGGACTGGGCCGACGGGCTGACACCCGGGAAGGACACCCCCGTGTGGCGGATGGACGCCTTCCGGGACCGCTTCCTGACGGCGTACGGGCCGCGTCCGGGGACCGGATGACGGCCCGCCGGCGGCTCAGCGGGCGGGAGCGAAGACGCCGAAGCCGAAGCCCCGCGCCTTGACCGTGCCGTCGTCCAGCGCCACGCCCGACGCCTCCAGCACCTCCCAGCCGTCCGGAGCCCACCCCCGTCCCGCTCCCTCGAAGCGCCAGCCCGCCTCCTCCCGGCGCGGATTGACCACCACGAGGTACCGGCCGCCCCGCACGTACACGAACGGCCAGCCCTCGTGCAGCACCTCGACCGAACCGCCGGACCCCAGCTCGGGCGTGCCGGCGCGCAGGGCGATCAGACGGCGCACGAGATGCAGCAGGGAGGTGTCGTCGACGCGCTGGGCGGCCACGGACGGACGGTCCGGGGACGGGTCGAGCGGCAGGTAGAAACGGTCCGCCGGAGCCGTGGAGAACCCGGCGCCCGGGCTGTCGTCCCACTGCATGGGCGTGCGCGAACCCGCCCGGTTGTAGCGGGGGCCGAGCACGCTGCCCTCCTTGTCGGGCAGGTCCGGGACGTACCGCATGCCGATCTCGTCGCCGTAGTAGATCGCCGGCAGTGTCGGCCAGGTCAGCTGGAAGGCGAACGCGGCGGGGAGCTGCTCGGCGCCGCGGGGGCCGCAGTTGAGGCGGGAGAAGTCGTGGTTGGCGGTGGGCAGGGCGATGAACCCGCGGTCCCCGATGACCGCGGTCGCCTGCCGCCAGGCCGCCACGAAGGTACGCGGCGAACCCTTGCCGCTCGCGTCGAAGAAGCAGTCGAGGGGGTCCCAGACCTCGTTGACCGTGCCCTCGCCGTTGCTCCACAGCGAGCGCAGGGCCAGCCCGTCGGCGGGCCCGCCGGTCTGCAGGAAGAAGTCCGCGTGGAAGCCGGCCGGCACCGACACCTCGGGCTCGCCCCACTCCGACAGCAGCACCGCGGCGGGGTGCGCGGCGTCCAGCCAGTGCCGCAGCCCCGTCCACACGCGCGCGGTCTCCACCCGGCCCGGGTCGTCCTTGACCAGCGACGCGGCCATGTCGACGCGGAACCCGGACACGCCGAGCCGCAGCCAGTGGTCCATGATCGTGCGCAGCGCCTCCCGGTTGGCGCGCGGTCCCTCCGCGTCGACCGGCTGCCGCCAGGGCTCGGCGGGGTCGGTGCGCGCGTAGCCGAAGTTGAGGGCGGGCTGGGAGTCGAAGAAGTTCGGCAGGTATGCGCCCGGCCGGGTGCCGGGGGAGGCGACGAAGCCCTCCGGGCGGCCCTCGGACGTCCAGATGTAGCGGTGGTCGTCCGGGTCGTCCATGGCCGCGCGGAACCACGGGTGCCGGTCGGAGGTGTGGCCGGCGACGAGGTCGAGCAGGATGCGGATGCCGCGTCGGCCCGCCTCGTCGACCAGCCGTACCAGGTCGTCCGTCGAGCCGTAGCGGGGCGCGACGTCCAGGTAGTCCGCGACGTCGTACCCGGCGTCGCGGAACGGCGAGACGAAGCAGGGGTTCAGCCAGACGGCGTCGACGCCCAGCCAGAGCAGGTGGTCGAGGTGTTCGGTGATCCCGGCGAAGTCACCGATGCCGTCGCCATTGGAGTCGGCGAACGACTGCGGGTAGATCTGGTAGAAGACGGCGTCGGCCAGCCAGGCGGGGGCGGGACGGAACGTGGTCATGCTGTGACCCTAGGCCGGTGCACCCGGACCGCGCTGCCTCTTAGGCTGACCGGGTGTTCACTCCCGAGGGTCCCGGCCTCCGCGAACTGGCCGTCCAGGCGCTGTCGTCCGTCGAGCGCGGCTACGACCTGCTCGCACCCAAGTTCGACCACACGCCCTTCCGTACGCCGGACGCCGTCCTGGACGCGGTGGGCAGGGCGCTCTCCTCCCGGGGACCGTTCGGCCACGGGCTCGACCTGTGCTGCGGCACCGGCGCCGGGATGGGCGTGCTGCGCGCGGTGTGCCGGGAGAGCGTGACCGGAGTGGACATCAGCGCGGGGATGCTCGCGGTGGGGAGGGAGCGGCCGGACAGCGGCGGCCCGCGCGCCGCGTGGGTGCGCGGCGACGCCCTCGCCCTGCCCTTCGGGCCCGTCTTCGACCTGGTCGTGAGCTTCGGCGCGTTCGGGCACTTCCTGCCCCGCGAGCTGCCCGCGCTGTTCGCCCAGGTGCACGCGGTGCTGCGGCCGGGCGGCCGGTTCGCGTTCCCGCTCCCGGCGCCCGCCCCGCCGGGCTCCCGCCGCTACTGGGCCACGCTGGGCTTCGACGCGGCGATGCGGGTGCGGAACGCCGTGTGGCGCCCGCCGTTCGTCATGTACTACCGCCCGTTCCGGCTCGGCCTCGTACGGCCGGAGCTGGAACGGGCCGGGTTCGGCGTGGAGCTGAGCGCGCTGCCCGAGTTCGGCCGCCTGCCCGACGGCAGCCCGCGGTGCCGGCTGGTCGTGGCGGCCCGCCGGCCCTGACCGCTAGACGTGCGACGGCAGCCAGGCCAGCTTGACCGCCTCCTGGTGGGGGCCGCCGCCCTCGTGGTCGTTGAAGTCGTACACCTCGATGCGCTTGTCGTCTCCGGACCAGGCGTTGAAGGCCGCGAAGACCGTCGACGGCGGGCACGTCTGGTCCTCCAGCGCCGCGGAGAACAGGGCGGGCGCCCGGCCGCGCGCGGCGAAGTGCACCCCGTCGAAGTAGGCGAGCGTCCGGCGGACCCGCTCGGTGCGGCCGCGGTGGGTCTTCAGGTACCTGCCGATCTCGCGGTACGGGTCACGGTCCGTCAGCGTCGTGGCGCGCGGGAAGTCGCACAGGAACGGCACGTCCGGGGCGACCGCGACGAGGTCCGGCACCAGGCCGCCGGCGGCGATCGCGATGCCGCCGCCCTGGCTGGTCCCGATGACCGCCGTCCGCGCCGCGTCGGTCAGCGGATGGGCGCGGGCCGCCTCCACGGCGCGCACCGCGTCCGCGTACACGCGCCGGTAGTAGTACGTCTCCGGGTCCTCGATCCCGCGGGTCATGTGCCCGGGCTGGGCGGGCGCGCTGCCCACCGGGTCCGCGGTGTCGCCGTTCGTCCAGCCGCTGCCCTGCCCGCGGGTGTCCATCACGAAGTGCGCGAAGCCCGCCGAGGCCCACAGCAGGTGGGTGTGCGGCAGTCCCCGGCCGCCGCCGTACCCGATGTACTCGACGACCGTGGGCAGCGGCGCCGTGGCCCCCGCCGGCAGGACCAGCCAGCCCTTCACCGGGTGGCCGCCGTAACCGGCGAAGGTGACGTCGTACACCTCGACCGTGCTCAGGTGCGTCCCGACCGGCGCGAAGACGGCGTCGAGCTCGTGCTCGCGGGTCTCCTGCAGCGTCTTCGCCCAGAAGGCGTCGAAGTCCCCGGGCTCGGTCGAAGCGCTTCGGTACTCGCGGAGTTCGTCCAGGGGCAGATCGAACAGGGCCATGGGTCGACACCTTCGTGAGGTCTGGGGTGCGGATGATCACACCGTACGGTGCCGGGACGCACGCCGCCAGAGTCCCGTACCGGCGGCGGCCCTTTCCGGGCGGGCGTCGGGTCCCCGGCGCGTCCCGCCTCAGCCGAAGCGCTCGATGCGGATCCGGTCGACGGGCTGCCCGGCCTCGACCAGGAGCCGCGAGGCGTGCTCGGCGAAGGAGTTCGAGCCGCACACATAGGCCTCCCAGCCACCGGGCGGCGGTGCGGCCAGGAACGGCGCCACATGGGCGGCCGTCAGCCGGCCCACGGGCACACCCCCGGGTGCGCGCCGCGTGAACACGGGCGTCGTCTCCGGGCCGAACTCCCGCGCGTAGATGAGGTCTTCGGGCCCCCGCGCGGACACCAGCAGCCTGAGCGGAACGGACAGGTCCCGCGCCCGGTGGTGGCGCACCATGGACATCAGCGGCACGACGCCGGAGCCGGCGCCCACCAGCAGCGCGGGCCGGTCGCCCGGCCAGGCGAAGAACCCGCTGAGCGGGCCCCGCACCTCGATCCGGTCCCCCGGCCGGGCCACCGTGTGGAACCAGCCCGACACCTCCCCGCCCTCGACGTGGTCCAGGGTCAGCTCGATGTGCCCGCTGTCGTCGGGCGGCGACGCGATCGAGTAGTGGCGCTGGGCCACGTGACCGTCCTCGGCGGTCAGCCGCAGCATCAGGTGCTGGCCGGGCAGGTGCCCCGCCCAGTCCGGCACGGCGAGACGGAACGTCGACGCGCGCGGGGTCTCGCGGCGGACCGAGACGAGCGTCGCGGTCCGCCACACCGAGGCGGTCTGCTCGCCCACGGCGATCCGCCCGGGCACGGCGAAACGCGTCGGGGGAGTGAAGGGGGTCGTGGGAGCGGCGGTCTCAGTCACCGGCGTACCGCTGTTCTTCCCAGGGGTTGCCGCGCGCGTGGTAGCCGTTGCGCTCCCAGAACCCCGGCTCGTCGTGGTCGAGGAGCCGCAGGCCTGCGATCCACTTCGTGCTCTTCCAGAAGTACAGGTGCGGCACCAGCAGCCGTGCGGGACCCCCGTGCTCGGCGGGCAGCGGCTTCCCGTCGTCGTAGGTGAACGCGATCCACGCCCGCCCGCCCCGGAGGTCGGCGAGCGGCAGGTTCGCGGTGTACCCGGTGTGCGCGTACGCGACCGCGTGGGTGGCCGACGCGTCGGGCCGTACCGCGTCCAGGAAGGCGTCCAGGGACACGCCACCGAACCGCGTCCCGAACTTCGACCAGCCCGTCACGCAGTGGATGTCGCCCTCGTAGACGGAGCCGGGCAGCGCGTGCGCCGCGTCCCAGTCCCAGGTGCGCGGCTCGGCCACCGCTCCGTCGATCCGGAACGTCCAGTCACCGGGCGCGAGGTGCGGGGTGACCTCGGCGGACAGGACGGGCCAGTCCTTCCCGGCGTCGTACTGGCCGGGCGGCAGTCCCGCGTCGGGGACGCGCGGGCGCCCGGTGAACCCTCGGGTGACGTGCATGCGGTGCGGTGCCTCCGGAGCCGGCCGCGCGGGGGAGGCGCCGGCCGGTTGCGCGCCGGGGAAGGCGCTGGTCAGTTGCTTCTCCCTCCACCGTACGCGGTCCGGGCAGTGGTCCGTCCCGCAGCCCCCTCACCACCGGTCCACGCCCGCCTGTGATCATTGCGGTTCCGTGAACGCGCGGGCGGCACGGGAACAGCCGGCGCCCGGACTCCGTTGCCGCCGGTGCGACCGTGTCCGTGTCGGTGGCAGCGAAGGAGAGGGACAGCACCCATGCCCAAGGCGTACGTCTTCACGCGGTACGGCGGACCGGAGACCGAGGCCCTCGTGGAGCGGGACCGGCCGGTCCCCGGCCCCGGCGAGCTGCTGGTCGAGGTCCGCGCGGCCGGCGTCAACCCCGTCGACTTCAAGCAGCGCAACGGGTACGTCCGCCCCGGTGAGAGCGCACGCGAGCTGCCCGCCGTGCTCGGCAACGAGGTCGCCGGGGTCGTGGCGGAGACGGGCCCGGACGTCACCGGCTTCGCCGTCGGCGACGAGGTCTTCGGCAACCCGGTCACCGGCGGGTACGCCGAGTACACGCTGCTGCCCGTCACGGTCACCGCGCACAAGCCCGCCGGGCTCTCCTTCACCGACGCGGCCGCCCTGCCCGTCGCCGCGGCCACCGCGTACGACGGCGTCCGCCAGCTGGACCTGCCGGCCGGTGCCACCCTCGTGGTCACGGGCGCGGGCGGCGGGGTCGGCGTGGCCGCCGTGCAGATCGCCCGCGCCTTCGGGATACGGGTCGTCGGGGTCGCGAGCGCGGGCAAGAAGAACCTCGTGGAGTCGCTCGGCGCCGTGCACGTGCCGTCCGGCCCCGGCCTCCCCGGCTTCACCGAGGGCGTGCGGGCCGCGGCGCCGGACGGCGTGGACGCGGTGTTCGACCTGGTGGGCGGCGACGTCCTCAGGGCCGCGGCCGAGCTGCTGCCCGACCGTACGAAGCTGATCACCGCGGGCGGCAAGGACATCGTGGCCGGGCTCGGCGGCGCGCCCGTCGTCCGGGCCCGGAACGCGGCCGTGCTCGACGAGGTGGCGCGACTCGTCGTAGACGGCTCCCTGCGGCCGCACGTCACGGGGACGTTCCCGCTCGACCGCGCGGGCGAGGCGCTGCGCACGGTCGAGGAGGGTCACGCCACCGGCAAGATCGTGATCGAGGTCGCCCGATGAGCCGTCCGCTCACGGGCAGCCCGGCGAGCACGGGGACCACGAGGACCACGGGAATCAAGGGGAACACGGGGAACACGGGAACTGCGGGGAGTACGACGGGCGCGGGGAACGCGCGCCGGACGGCGGCGGACCGCCCGGCCGCGCCGCACGTCCTCGACCACCCCGCCCTGACCGCGCTCACCGGCCCGCACGCCCGCTTCGCCGAGCGGCACGGCCGCATCCTGCGCTACCCCGCCGACGTGACCCCCTGGGTGGCCCTGCCCGAGGAACCGGACGCCCGTGACTGGGCCGTCCTCGCGGCGCTGGCGGGCCCCGGCGGGGAGGTGCCGCTGCTCGGCTTCGACGGCCGGGTGCCGGACGACTGGGAGGTGATCTGGGACGCCGAGGGCGTCCAGCTCGTCGACGACGGCGTCGCCACCGCGCCCGACCCGGAGGCGGTCCGGCTCGGTCCCGCCGACGTGCCCGAGATACTGGACCTGGTGGCGCTCACCCGGCCCGGGCCGTTCCTGCCCCGCACCATCGAGCTCGGGACCTATCTCGGCATCCGCCGCAACGGCGTCCTCGTCGCGATGGCGGGCGAGCGGCTGCACCCGCCGGGGTGGACCGAGATCAGCGCGGTCTGCACCCACCCGGACGCCCGGGGCGAGGGCCTCGCCGGCCGGCTCGTCCGCGCCGTCGCCCACGGCATCCGCGAGCGGGGCGAGACCCCGTTCCTGCACGCCGCCGCCGGCAACGTGAACGCCGTGCGGCTGTACGAGTCGATGGGCTTCGCGCTGCGGCGCGGGACCAGGTTCATGACGGCCCGGGTGCCGGCCGCGGCGGGACGGGGCGAGACGGTGGGGGCCGTGCGGCGGATGGAGTAGGGTGACACGGCCAGTCGTCACGGCGCAGGCGCGCCGTCGAGTCGCCGAGGAGGTGGGACCGATCACCACAGTGTCAGGTCGGGTGCTCCGTCTCCCGTGCGGCGTGGTGCGCCGCCGGTAGGCCACGCGCGAGCGCCCTTCGCCCACCGAAAGGCCTCTCGGCACCATGCCATCCCCGTCGCCGCTTCTGCCGACGTCCGCTGTCGTCGCCGCCCTCCGTTCCGCCGGCTGTGTCTTCGCCGAGGACGAGGCGGAGCTGATACTTTCCACCGCCCGCACCCCCGACGAGGCCGCCGGCATGGTGGACCGCAGGGCGTCCGGGCTGCCCCTCGAACTCGTCCTCGGCTGGGCCGGGTTCGCGGGTCTGCGCATCACCGTCGGCCCCGGGGTCTTCGTGCCCCGGCGCCGTACCGAGTTCCTCGTCGAGCAGGCGCTGGCGGCCCTGCCCGGGGCGTCGGTCGTCGTGGACCTGTGCTGCGGGTCGGGCGCGGTCGGCGCGGCGCTGGCCGCGTCCCTCGACGGCGCCGAACTGCACGCCGCCGACGTCGACCCGGCGGCCGTGCGCTGCGCCCGCCGCAACCTCGCGCCGTTCGGCGGCCACGTCCACGAGGGCGACCTCTTCACGGCCCTGCCCGACGCCCTGCGCGGCCGCGTCGACATCCTCGCGGCGAACGTCCCGTACGTACCCACCGAGGAGATCGCCCTCCTGCCCGCGGAGGCCCGCGACCACGAGCCGCCGGTCGCGCTCGACGGGGGCGCCGACGGCCTCGACGTCCTGCGCCGGGTCGCCGCCGGGGCCGCGCCGTGGCTGGCCCCCGGCGGCAGCCTGTTCGTCGAGACGAGCGAACACCAGGCGCCGCTCGCCCTGGAGACCCTCACCCGCGCCGGACTGGCCGCGCGCCTGGCGGTGTCGGAGGAGTGGTACGCCCACGTGGCGATCGGCACGAAGCCCGCGCCGGGGTCCTCCTGAGCCGGCCGGCGGCCACTGCCCGGAGGCGGTGGCAGCCGGTTCAGAAGCGGCTCGGCCCGGTGCGTCGGCGCAGGTACCGGATCGCCGCTCCCGTGCCCGCGGCCACCAGGGCCAGGCCGCCCAGCAGGGTGAGGGCGCCGTAGTCCTCCGTGGCCCCGCCGACGCCGCCCAGGACGCCGCGCGAAGGGGTGGGCGACGGGGACGGGGGACGGGCGGGGAGGAGGCCCGCGGGGGCGGAGCCGACGGGGGAGGGCAGGGTGGTGGCGGAGATCGTCGGGGCGCCCGGGACGAGGATCGCCTGGGTGCCGGCCGTGGTCCCGTCCTTGCAGACCACGGTGACCGTGTAGGTGCCGGCGCCGACGTTCGTCCAGGCGGCGGACTGCGTGCCGCTCGTACCGGTCAGCGTGGCCCGGCGGCCCCGGGAGAAGTCGGCCTGCCCGCCGGCGAGCAGGGAGGCCCGGCCGAAGCTGCCGTCGGGGTTCATCGCGGAGCAGGTGCTGGTGGTCACCTCGACCGAGGCCCCGACGGCGCTCACGGAGATCCCCGGTCCGGCCTGCGCGGCCCCGGCCGGGGCCGGCGGGAGCGAGACGACGGCGGCCGCGGCCAGTGCGGCGCGTGCGAGCATCTGTCCGGTACGCATAGGACTGCCCTCCGGCGGCACGGTCGGCGGTACGTCCGGTGGGCCGCCGTGGGTGGGGGAGGCCCGTGCTGCCTCGAGCCGAGCCAATGCGGCACGGCCGCTCCGCGCATCCGGACGGCACCCGGCCGGGTGACGGGTTCCCGCGTCCGGGGGAGCCGCCCGGTCGTCACCGGCCCGTCGTCACCGTCCGTTCCTCCGAGAACCCGCCCCAGGTTCCGTCCGGCAGCTTCGCCCTGATCCGCACCCGGTGCGTGACCCCGGACTCGCGTCCCGCGTAGAAGCTGTGCTCGGCCTCGTCCCGGGGCGCGGGGCCGCCCCAGACGAGCGAGGTGGCCAGGCGTCCGTCGAGATGGATCTCGTACTCCGTGATCACCCCGTCGGCGCGCGGCGGTACCCAGGACAGGTCGATGTGGTACGCCCCGTCGGCCCGGTGGGTCGACGCCCGGAACCGGGTGGGCGCCGTGCCCCGGCCGTCGTCCGACCCGGGTGCGGTGGTGATCTCGACCGTGGCACTCGTGGGGGAGACGTTGTCCGCCGCGTCCCGTGCCCGCACGCCGAACGAGTAGCGGGTGCCGGGCCGCAGCCCCGTCACCACGGTCGCCGTCTGCCCGCCGCCCACACGGTGGATGCTCGAGCCGCCCTGGAGGATGTCGTACGACACCACGGCCCGGTCGTCCGTCGAGCCCTCCCAGCTCAGCTGGACCGCGCGGCTGCCGGCCGCCTTGCCGCTCAGCCGCTCCGGCCGGGTCGGCGCCCGCTCGTCGGCGGCGGTCGCGGCGGGCGTGGTGGCGCGCACCGGCGGGCTGGGCGGCCCGAGAGCGCCCTCGGCGCTCCGGGCCCGGACGGTGAAGTCGTACTCCGTTGCGGGTTCGAGCCCGACGACGTCCGTCATGTGCGCGGAGCCGGGCACCTCCTTGACCTTCTCCCGCCCGCGGTACACCTCGTACGCGGCGATCTCCGGTTCCCCGGTCGCCCGGTTCCACATGACGTGCACGCTGCCGGAACTGCCGGCCTGGGCCGTGACCCCGGCGGGGGCCGGCGGGACGCGGCGCCCCTCGCTCATGTCCTGCCCGCAGGCGGCGGTGAGGAGCAGTGACCCGCAGAGCACCAGCACGGAAACGCGTCGCACGGCGCCGCCTCCCCTCGACAATTGGTCTGTACCTATATGGCGTGCGTGGCGTGACCGCGTCAAGAGGGAGGGCGGCCGGACCCCGTTCCGCTTCCGACCGGTCCCCGCGGCGTCCACCGTCCGGCCCCTCCCGCGTGGCCCTGCTCCGCGCGCCCCGGCACTGTGGGGCGCGTGACGCCCCGCGACCTCCGCCGACGCGCACTGGCCCTGGCCGGCGCCGCCCTGCTCGCCTCGGCCCTGCCACCGGCACCCGCCCGCGCCGGAACGGAGGACGCCGTCGGCGCCGCGGACCTGCTGGCCGCACTGGGCGACTGCCGGCCGGTCTCCCGGGGGAGCTACCGCAGCGACCGCGGCGCCCCCGCCGACATCCCCGTGTGCGGCACGCGCGACGTGGCGTTCTGGACGGCCGACATGGACATCGACTGCGACGGCCGGGCCGGTGCCCGCTGCAACCGCCGCACCGACCCGGACTTCCGGCCCACCACCGCCTTCCGGCAGTCCGACGGGCGGTACCTCAGCGCCGAGACGCTGCCCTTCGTCGTCGTACCCCGCCCGAGCCGCCTCTGGGACCACCGCGCGTACGGCGTGGCCGGCGGCTCCGTCGTCGCCGTCGTCCACCGGGACCGTGTCCGGTACGCGGTCGTCGGCGACACCGGCCCGGCGGACATCATCGGTGAGGCCTCGTACGCGGCGGCGAAGGACCTGGGTCTCGACCCGGACCCGCGCGCCGGAGGCACCGGCGGCGGAGTCACGTACATCGTCTTCAGGAACGCCCGCGTGAACCCCGTCGAGGACCACCGCCGGGCGGTGACCCGGGGCGAGGCCCTGACGCGCGCGTTCCTGCGGGACTCGCGGCGGAACGAGCCGGAGCAGACGCCGGCGAGGTGACACGGACCCCGGTCCGTCCGCCACCTCGCCGCTCCGTCACTCCTTCCGGTAGGTGTACGCCTCCCGTGCCGCGGCCTCCACCGCGTCGAGGTCCGCGCCCGCCGAGGCCGTGACGACCGCCGCCACCGCGCCCTCCACGAAGGGGGCGTCGACCAGGCGGGTGCCCGGGGGCAGTTCGTCGCCCTCGGCGAGGAGCGCCTTCACCGTCAGCACCGCGCTGCCGAGGTCCGCCAGGACCGCCACCCCGGCCCCGCGGTCCACCGCCGCGGCGGCCGCCGCCAGCAGCTCCGCGCTGGTGCCCAGCCCGCCGTCCGCGGTGCCGCCCGCCGGGGCGACCGGAGCCGTGGCCCCGCCGCCCGCGAGGCCCACCGCGAGCTCGGCCACCGAGGAGGCCACCGCGGCGCTGTGCGACACGAGAACGATGCCGACCCGCTGCCCGTCAGACATCGGCGGCCTCCGCCAGGGCGGCGACCAGCAGCGCGGCGGACGTGGCGCCGGGGTCCCGGTGCCCGACACTGCGCTCGCCCAGATAGCTCGCCCGGCCCTTGCGCGCCCGCAGCGGGGTCGTCGCCTCGGCGCCCCGCTCCGCCGCGTCGGCCGCCGCGGCGAACGACTCACCGAGCGCGTCGACGGCCGGTACGAGCGCGTCGAGCATCGTCTTGTCCCCGGGCGCCGCCCCGCCGAGCGTCGCCACCGCCGCCACGCCCGCGCGCAGCGCCTCCCGCAGCCGCTCCTCCCCGACCTCGGCCGCGTCCGTGCCGAGCGTCTTGCCGGTGCGGCGCAGCAGCGTGCCGTACAACGGCCCCGACGCCCCGCCCACCGTCGAGATCAGCTGCCGTCCGGCGAGCTGCAGGACGGCGCCGGGCGTCGCCGGCGCCTCCTTCTCCAGCGCGGCCACGACGGCGGCGAAGCCGCGCTGCAGATTGCTGCCGTGGTCCGCGTCCCCGATCGGGGAGTCGAGGGCGGTGAGCCGTTCCGCCTCGCGGTCCACGGCCGCCGCGGCGGCCGTCATCCAACGGCGGAAGAAGTCGGCGTCGAGCACGGGATCTCCTTGCGTTGCGTGGTACGGAGCGTGAGAGGAAGGGAGTGGGAGGGGGGAGGAGGACGGGGGGGAGGGGCGGGGGATCGGTTGAGGGAGACGGGGAGGGACTCAGCCGCCCCAGCGCAGCCCCGGTGTCCGCACCGGGGCGTCGTACAGCCGCAGCAGCTCCTCGTCGACCTGGCACAGCGTCACCGACGCACCGGCCATGTCGAGGGAGGTCACGTAGTTGCCGACGAGGACGCGCGCCACGGGCACACCCCGCTCGGCGAGCCGGCGCTGCACCTCCGCGTTGAAGCCGTACAGCTCCAGCAGCGGGGTGGCGCCCATGCCGTTCACCAGGACCAGCACGGGGTTGCGCGGGTTCATGTCCTCCAGGACGGCGTCGACGGAGAAGTCGGCGATCTCCCGGGAGGTCATCATCGCGCGCCGTTCCCGCCCCGGCTCGCCGTGGATGCCGACGCCGAGCTCCAGCTCACCGGCAGGCAGGTCGAAGGTGGGGCTGCCCTTCGCCGGAGTCGTACAGGCGTCGAGCGCGACGCCGAAGCTGCGCGAGTTGTCGTTGACCTTCCGGGCCAGTGACTCCACCTGCTCCAGCGGACGCCCCTCCTCGGCGGCCGCCCCGGCGATCTTCTCCACGAACAGCGTGGCACCGGTACCGCGCCGGCCGGCGGTGTAGAGGCTGTCGGACACGGCGACGTCGTCGTCCACCAGGACCTTCGCGACCTGGATGCCCTCGTCCTCGGCGAGTTCCACCGCCATGTCGAAGTTGAGCACGTCACCGGTGTAGTTCTTGACGACGAACAGCACACCCGCACCGCTGTCGACCGCGGCGGCGGCCCGCACCATCTGGTCCGGCACGGGCGAGGTGAACACCTCCCCGGGGCAGGCGGCGGAGAGCATTCCCGGTCCCACGAAGCACCCGTGCAACGGCTCGTGCCCCGAGCCGCCACCGGACACAAGGGCCACCTTCCCGTCCACCGGGGCGTCCCGGCGCACGATCACCCGGTTCTCCACGTCCACGATCAGCTCCGGATGGGCGGCAGCCATACCCCGCAGGGCGTCCGCGACCACGGTCTCCGGGACGTTGATGAGCATCCTCATGGTTACCTCCTGGTGAGGTCGGCAGGTGTGGCTGTGACGTGCGTTCGCCTGGTCGGGTGGGCTGGTCCGGGGTGTCCACCCCGGCGGTCCGTCGGTCTTCGTCTACCCGGACGTCCGCCATGGGTGCGGGTCACGTGCCAGACGGTCCCGCGACCCGCGATGCCGGAATCGGTGATTGCTGCCGGCCATCCTGATCGGTTCTGCGTCGCGGCGCCACGTGCACGGTAGTAACAGGCCCGGGGGCCCCTGTCCGATGGCCGTAATAACAGGCCCTTCGGCCGTACCGAAGTGGTTGGTCACGGCGACGCGACTGACCGATGGGCAGACGCGCGCCGCCACTCCCGGAACAGCAGTGCTCCAGGAACACCGGCGCGCGCCGGGCTCACGGCCTCGGCGTGAAGTCGGGCAGGGTGAGGGCCGAGTGAGCCGGTCGCCCCTTCGCGGCGGAGGGGGTGGCCTCGATGTCGCGGAGCATGTCGTTGCGCTGCTCCAGGGCCCGGGCGGTGGTCGGGAAGAGTGTGGCGTCGCCCTTGCCGACCTGGTCCTGGTTCAGGGTCACGAACTCGCGGGTGGTGTGTTCGTAGGCGGCGAAGCCCGCGGTGTGGTCCCGGTCGGCCAGGGAACCGGCGAGCATGTACGCGCCGACGAGGGCGAGGCTGGAGCCCTGCCCGGTGAGGAACGAGGGTGCGTACGCGGCGTCGCCCACCAGCGCGACCCTGCCGCTGGACCAGCGGGGCATGCGGATCTGGCCGACCGTGTCGAAGAACAGGTCGTCCGCGTCGTTCAGGGCGGCGAGCATGGCCGGGACCTTCCATCCCGCGTCGGCGAAGACCGAGGCGACCAGGTTCCGTCGGGCCTCCGGGTCCCGGAACGCGTCGGACGGCGGTTCCGGGTGAGTGAAGGTCAGGAGGGCGTGCACGGCGTCCTCGTCCTCCACGGCGTAGAGTGCCGCGGCCCTGCCCGGGGTGTTCCACATCAGCAGTTCGTGGGAGAGGCCGAACGTGTTGCGCATGGTGAAGCCGGCGAAGCAGTAGCCGAGGTACCGGTGGAACCGTCCTTCGGGGCCGAACAGGAGCTCGCGGGTGCGTGAGTGCAGTCCGTCCGCCCCGAACACCATGTCGAACGTGCGGCTGCCGCCCCCGCGGAAGGTGACGTCGACCCCGTGGCCGGTCTGGTGCAGGGTGTCGACGGAGTCGTCGAACAGGAACTCCACGTCGTCACGGACCGTCGTGTAGAGGGCGGCGGTCAGGTCGCCGCGCCGCACCTCCAGGTCCCGTCCCGCGACACCGCCGGTGACGGTGTGCGGGGCGACCGAGGCCACCTCGCCGCCGTCCCCGTCGAGGAAGGTCAGCCGGCGCAGGTCGATGTGCATGTCCCGCAGTCGCGGCAGGATGCCCATCCTCCGGACGACATCGAGGGCGGTGCCGCGCACGTCGACGGGATGACCACCGCCACGGAACGTGCCCGCCTTCTCGACCACCGTGACCGTGAACCCGTGGCGGTTCAGCCAGAACGCGAGGGCGGGCCCCGCGACTCCGGCCCCGGATATCAGGGCCGTGCGCTTCGGCGCGGTGCGGACGGTACGGGTGGGGCGGGTCTCTCTCAACCGGTCGGTGCGGGTCATTTCTTGGCTCCTTCGCGCATGGTGCGGGCGACAAGCAGGGACAGCGCCGTGACGGCGCCGGCTGAGACGAAGCCGGTCACGAAGGCCGATTCGGCCGGGACGTCCGACCCGTTGGGGGTGCCGGCGGTGAGGATCGCGCCGCTGACCTGCACCCCCACGGCGAAGCCGATCACGCGGGTCACCAGGACCAGGCCGGTGGCGATGCCGGTGTCGCTCCGGTCGACGGACGTGGCGGTGCCGGCCACCATCGCCGTGACGCACAGACCGTTGGCGAGCGAGATGAACATCTTGCCGATGACGAGGTGCCACACCTCGGTGTGGACGGCCGCCAGGGCGATCAGGGCGGCGGCCATGATGGCGATCCCGGCGGTGATCACGGCGCGCGAGCCGAAACGCCGCGCCCCGATCCCGCTGACCGGCCCGGCCAGCGACGCGGCCACGGCGCCGGGCAGCAGGTAGAGACCGATCTCGGTGGCGTCGGCGCCGAAACCGTACGTGTCGGCGGGCACCGCGAACAGCTGCGGCACGAGGTAGACCGGCACCGAGGTACCGACGCAGACCACGGACGTCAGCACGCACGACTTCCACACCGCGGGCCGTGCCAGCATGCGCAGATCGACCATCGGTGAGGCCGCGCGCCGTTCGACGGCCGCCCATCCGGTCACGAAGGCGGCCAGCAGTACGACAAGGGCGCCGAGCACGAGTGGCCGTGTGCCGATGTCGGGCGCCAGCGCGAGGACGAGCATGAGCGTGACCAGCGTTCCGCTGAGGAGGAGCAGGCCGGGCCAGTCGATTCCGGCCTCGTCCGGGCGGTCCGGCGGATCGTGCGGCATCAGTCTGTTCACCAGCAGGGTGGCGCCGATGACCGCGATCGTCGGCAGCGCGAACATCCAGTGCCGGGAGAGCTGTTCCGCCACGGGGCCGGCCGACAGCGTCCCCGCCATCCCGCCTCCGACGAACAGCCCGCTGACCACCCCGATGGCCACCTTCGACGCTCCCGCGGGAAGGTGTGCGCGCACCAGGACGAACGACAGGGGCAGCGCGCCCACCATCGCCCCCTGCAGCACCTGACCGAGCAGCAGCACCGGCAGGTTCGGTGCCAGGGCGGACACCAGACCGCCGGCGCAGACCACCGTCATCAGTCGGACCAGGACCCTTTTTCCGCCGTAACGGTCGCCCAACTTGCCTGCCACCGGTGTGACGAGCGCTCCGGTGATGAGGAGCACGATGCTGAGCAGCGCCCCCTCGGCGGGGCTCATGTCCAGCTCGCGTTGGAGGAGCGGAAGCGTCGGCGTCACCACCGACTCCAGGGCGCCGGTGGCGACGGCCAGCATGCCGAGGGCCCCTACAGCGGCCTTTCCGATGCGGACCGGTGGAGCGAGGGTTGCGGTCATGGACGTCCCTTCCGTCTCGCCGGGCCGACTACACTACACCGTGCAGTGTAGGAAAGGTAGGATGCGTCCATGCCGACCACGAAGACACTGCGCGAGGGGTCCGCGCGGAAGCGGGCCGCCATCCTCTCGGCGGCCCGGGAGCTGTTTCTCGCCGACGGCTTCGACCGGACCAGCGTCGACGCGGTCGCCGCCCGGGCCGAGGTGTCCAAGCGGACGGTCTACGACTACTTCGGCGACAAGCAGACGCTTCTTCGAGCGGTCGTCGACGCCGTCGGCCAGTCACTGATCACCACGATCCGGCGCACCCTCGACGACACCCTCACCGACCTCCCCGAGGCCGCCGGACTGGAGGACGCCCTGGTCACGTTCTCCATGAGCATCGCGACCGACATGCTCGGCTCGGCGGAGTACGCGACGCTGCAACGACTGGTCCGGGCGGAATCCGGCCATCTGCCGCACCGGGGCTACAACTCCATGGCAGACACCCCCGACGAGGCACTCGCCGAGCGGTTCGCCGCCCTCGCCGCGGCCGGGCTGCTCGATGTCCCCGACCCCCGGCTCGCGGCCGACCAGTTCATCGCGCTGACCTTCGGCGTCGCGCTGGACAGGCTGGGCTCCGCGAACGCCGCGGAGGACGCCCGCGTGCGGCCACTCGTCGTCGAGGGGGTGCGGACCTTCCTCCGGGCCTACCGGACCAGGTAGGGCCGGGGGCACGGCACGGACAGTACGGGCGGCACGAGCAGCCCGGGCGGCACGCGGGAACAGTGCGCCGTCGCGGGCGCCGCTCGGCCCTCGTCCATGACGTACGCCGGCATGGCCTGCATCGTCACCACGCTCGCGGCCTTCGCGCTGGTGGCCCTCGTCGCCAGGGGGTGACGAAGCCGTGACCGCCGAGAACGTCGTCGGCCCGGTCGTGGCCGTCGCCCTGATTGGCTGTCCCGTCCTCGCTCTGGTGCTCCCGGAGACCATGACCACCGGCACCTCGGCCGCCAAGGAGGCCGGGGACATGGTGGACCTGGACTCCGGCCCCACCGAGCTCATCGAGCTCATCGAGATCGTGGAGATCGGCAACCAGTCGCTGATCACCCGGGGGCGGACGAGCTCAACGTCATGCGGCTGTCCTCGCCGGACTCCGCGATCCTCGCCGCGGTGATCCTCAACGCGCTGATCATTGTCGTGCTCGTGCCGCTCGCCCTGCGGGGAGTGCGCTACCGGTCGGTGAGCGCCGACCGGATGCTCCGCCGCCACCTCGCCGTCTACGGCCTGGGCGGCCTGATCGCCCCCCTTCGTCCGCATCGAACGCGTCGATCTGATCATCTTCGTCGGCCACGGAACCGGCCGACCACCATGAACACCCCTGTCGCCACAGTGCGCCTGCTCGGAGCGGACCTGCGGGCCCTCCTCGTCCTCACCCTGCTGACCGGCGTCGTCTATCCACTGGCCGTCACCGGCTGGCCGTCACCGGCGTCGCGCAGGCCCCGTTCCCCGGCAGGGCGAACGGCTCCGAGGTGACGGCGGACGGCAGGGTCGTCGGGTCCTCGCTGATCGGCCAGTCCTACGACCTGCCGTCGAAGGAGGGCCGGAAGAGTCCCGACGCCGACTTGAGGTGGTTCCAGGGCCGCCCGGCCGATGGACTCGGCACCAGCAGCTACAACACCCGGTACGACCTGCTCCTGCCGGGGGCCACCAACCTCGCCGCCGACGCCGCCGACAACGAGGTCCTCGTGCGGCGGGGGGAGGAGGCGAAGGCCGCCGTCGGCCGGGACGACTCGGTGCCCGGCCACGCCGTCCGGCCCTCCGACGTGCCCCCCCGACGCGGTGACCTCCGCCGGCTCCGGACTGGACCCGGACATCTCGCCGCGGTACGCGCGGCTGCAGGTCCACCGGGTCGCCGAGCGGAACGGGCTGCCCGTCGAGCGGGTGGAGAGGCTGGTCGAGGAGCACACGCGGGGCCGGACGCCCGGCTTCATCGGCGAGCCACGGGTCAGCGTCCTGGAACTCGGCATCGGGCTCGGCGCACTTCTGGAGACGTCATGACCCCGGCGCCCGGACCCGTCACGGGCGCTGACAGGGGTGGACCGCAGCACAGCTTCGGGCCGTCGGCGCCCGCTGTGAAGTCGGCTCCACCCTCCTCGGCGCCGAGCTCCGCTTCGGCGGGCGTGCACACCGCGTCGCCCGGACCGAGGTCGTCAAGGACCTCATCGCCCTGCGGTTCGCCGACGGCGGCCCCCTGCTGCGGCTGGAACGCGGCACCGTCACCGTCGAGTGGGTGCCGCCGGTGCGCAGTCACGTCACCGAGCCGATGCGGTACGGCCGGCTGTTCCTGGCCGCGGACGCCGCGCACATCGTGGGAGAACTGCACGGGACTGCCGTTCCGGTGCGCCGCACGGCAGGCCGGTGGCGGACCGTACGTCAGCCCTGCGTCCGGTTGCCCTTGGGCTTGGCCGGCTGGTCGGGGGTGCCGTGCGGCGGCGGGCTGAACGGCTCGGGCGACGTCGCCGGCGTGACGGGCGAGCCCGCGCGGCCCGTCCCCACCTCGGGGCGCAGACCGGCGGGGTCGCCGGACGTCGGTTCGGCGCCCGCGCGCAGCTGCTCCAGCCGGGACGTCAGCACCTGCACCGCGGGGAGGCGGTCGGCGTGCTCGCGCTCGTACGCCAGCAGTTGCTCCACCTCCCCGACGGTGAGCGTGCGGACACGGCTCTCCACGCTGCCGATCGGCAGCTGGTCGTAGTCGGGCAGCGGCAGGGTGCTGCGGTCGGCCATGACTCTCTACTCCCTTTGGTGCTCGTTTCGGTGCCGTGCCGTCTCCGGGCCGCGCGAGGCGCCGTCAGTGGGCGCCCAGTCCTCCGCTGCCGAAGGAACCGCTGCCGCCGTTGCTCCAGCGGTGACGCGGCTTGCCCGGGCTGGGCCGCGAGGACGCGTTGCCGAATCCGTGCAGGTCGTGGGGGAGGGTCCGGGTGTCGCTGCGCGGCATCTCGTCGGGCTCGCGGCACGCGGTCTCCTGGTACACCGGCCCGCCGTCGGGCAGCTTGGGCTGTTCGTCCGGCCGGGGCCGGGGCAGCTCACGGCGCCAGATCCGCCTGCCCATGTAGAGGGCACCGATCAGCACCGCCACCACGACCAGGCCGGCCACGAACGGGCCGATACCGATCATGTGATCCCGGTTCACGGCGAGATCCATCAGTTCCGTGTTCATGTGAGGTGAGTACCCCAGTCATAACCGGCGAACCAGGATGAATGGCTCATTTCTCCCGGGCGTCGCGCGTCCGGGAACGGTTCGCCTTCCGGATCGCGTCGAGCAGCTCTGCCTTGCTCATCCGTGACCGGCCGTCGACGCCGAGCCGCCGGGCGACCTCGTAGAGGTGCCCCTTGGACGCGTTCTCGTCGACGCCCTCACCGCTCCGGCCGCCCTGCTGCCGGGGGCGCGCGGACCGGGGATCGGAGGGGCCGCGCCGGCCGTGCTCCTTGCGCTCCCAGTGGTCGCCGACCTTCTCGTACGAGTGCTTCAGCGCGCCGAAGGCGACGCGGTGCGCCCGCTCACCCTCGCCGTACTGTTCGACCGCCGAGTCGTGCGCCTTGATCCAGGTGCGCCGGGCGCCCTCGGGGGAGCGTTCCAGCGTCGAGGGCAGTTCCTGTCGTCCGGGCACGGTCACCCACCTCCTGGAGCCGGGGACGGCCGGGTGCCCTACCGGACGGCGCAGAAACAGATGCGGAGTCGGCCGGTTTGGTGTAAGTCGGCACGGCTACCCGCCCGATGTGACCTCAACGACTTCCCAACAGGAACTCTTCCGATTTCTCGAGGACCGTTTCGCGTGTGCGCAGGCGTGCACCGAGTGCGCGCGGGCGTGCGCCCTTCGTGCCAGCCTCGTGGACCCGGACGGCTCCACCGACCAGGAACGCGTGCGGCGCAAGGGCATCATGTGCGCGGAGGTGTGCGACGCCACCTGCCGCGTGCTGTCCGAGCAGGCGGGGCAGGACGAGGCCACCCTGCGCGTGCAGGTGGAATGGTGCCGCACCGTGTGCCTGGAGACCGCGCACGCCTTCGACGAGCACCCCGGCGCGGAGGACGGCGCGAAGGCGTGCCGCGAGTGCGCTCAGGCATGTACCGACTTCCTCGCCACGCTGGACGCCTGACCGTCCGGCCGCCGGTCCGTGTCGCGGTCGGCGGCGCCACGCCGGCCCCGGCGCTTCCGTCCGGCACCGTACAAACCCGGACCACACCCCGCCATACTGGACGCGCTGGGGCGGGGCCGGACACACCGGGGGGCGGTCGGCAGGCATGGCGGACTCCAGGCTGATCCAGGGCCGGTACCGGTTGCTCGACCGGATCGGGCGCGGCGGGATGGGGGAGGTGTGGCGCGCGAAGGACGAGTCCCTGGGGCGGCACGTCGCCGTGAAGTGCCTCAAGCCCCTTTACACGCAGACCGGTCACACCTTCGCCCGGGTGCTCAGGGAGCGGTTCCGGCGCGAGGCCCGGGTGGCCGCGGCCCTCCAGCACCGCGGGGTCACCGTCGTCCACGACTTCGGCGAGGCGGACGGCGTGCTGTACCTCGTGATGGAGCTGCTCCAGGGCCGGAACCTGAGCCAGCTGCTGGAGGACAACCGGGGCCACCCCCTGGCCGTCGCCGACGTCGTCGACGTCGCGGCCCAGGGCGCCGCCGCGCTCGCCTACACCCACCGGCAGGGCATCGTGCACCGCGACCTGAAGCCCGCCAACATCATGCGGCTCACCGACGGCACGGTGAAGATATGCGACTTCGGCATAGCCCGGCTGGGCCGCGACATCGGTCTCACCTCCCGGCTCACCGGCACCGGCACAGCCATGGGCACCCCGCACTACATGTCCCCCGAGCAGATCGGCGGCGATCCGGTCGACCACCGCAGCGACCTGTACTCGTTCGGATGCGTGCTCTACGAGATCGCCACCGGGGTGCCGCCCTTCGACCTCGACGACGCGTGGGCCGTCCTCGTCGGCCACCGGGACACCCCGCCCGAGCCGCCCCGCAGTCACCGGGCCGACCTCCCCGGACACGTGGAGCGGGTCATCCTCGATCTGCTCGCCAAGCGGCCGGAGAACCGTCCGCAGGACGCCCTCGAACTGGAGCGCCGGCTCGACGGCGACGGCGGCCGGAGCCGGAACGGCGGCACGCCGGCCCGGATGCGGACGGTCGTGTCGTACCCCGTGGCGCCCCTGCCCCTGCCCCGGCCCCGCCCCGTCCCGGAACCGTCGGGCACGCCGGGCACGCCGGGCTCGTCCGGTGCGCCCGTCGCGTCCCGTCTGCCGTCCTGGACCCGGGGCATGACCACCGGGCACAAGGCGGCCGGGGCCGGGCTGCGCACCACCCCGCCGGACCCCTCCGCGGGCCTCAGCGGCGAGTGGATCGCCCGCCCCCTCACCGGCCGCGCCCGGCAGCCCGCGGTCCCCGCCCGGCCCGCCCCCTCGCCCGAACTGCTCACCGCCCTCGCGGGACGCCACAACGCCGGTCTCAGCCTGGGCCGCCTCGGCCGCTGGACCGAGGCGGGGGAGGTGCACCGCGCGGTCGCCGCCGAACGCGAGCACGCCCTCGGCCCCGACCATCCCGACACCCTCACCAGCCGCTACGAGGTCGGGTTCACCCTCAGCCGCACCGACAGGCCCGCGGACGCCCTGCGCGAGTTCGACCACGTCGCCCACGTGCGGGAGCGCGTCCTCGGCCCCGAGCACCCCGACACGCTCGCCGCCCGCCAGGAGGCGGCCTACGTCCTCGGCCGGCTGGGCCGTCATCCGGAGGCACACCAGGCGTACGCCTCCGTCCTCGCCGCGCGGACGCGCGTCATGGGCCCCGACCATCCGGACACCCTGCGCTGCCGGCACAACCTCGCCGTCAACCTCAGCCGGCTGGGCCGCCTGGAGGACTCGTACACGATGGCGTGCGAGGTGGCCGACGCCCGCGCGCGGGTGCTCGGCCCGGCGCACCCCGACACGCTCGTCACCCGGTACGAGGTCGCCTACCTGCTGGGCCAGTCGGGCCGCTGGCCGGAGGCGCTCGGCAGGTACGAGGAGGTCGCCGGGGACCGTGCCCGGGCCCTCGGCCCCGACCATCCCGACACCCTCTCCGCCCGCTACGAGGTCGGCATCGGCCTGGGGCGGCTCGGCCGCAGCATGGAGGCCCTGGGCCTCTACCGGGACCTCGTCGAGGACCGGACCCGCGTCCAGGGCCCCGACCACCCCGAAACCCTCCGCGCCCGCCACGGCCTCGGCGTCAACCTCGGCCGGCTCGGCCGCTGGGAGGAGGCGCTCGCCGAGGCCCGCGACGTGTGCGCGATCCGCGAGCGGGTCCTCGGCCCCGACCACCCGGACACCCTGGTCAGCCGTCGCGAGGTCGCCGTGGGACTCGGGTGGCTGGGCCGCTGGGCGGACGCCCTCACCGCGTACCGGCACGTCGCCGACGTCCGTGAGCGCGTCCTCGGCGCCGCCCATCCCGACGTGCTCGCCGGCCGCAACGACGAGGCGCACTGCCTGGAGCAGCTCGGCCGCGGCCAGGAGGCCGTGGAGCTGTACCGGAAGGTCGCGGCGTTACGGCAGCGGGGGGCCGTGGGCGGCCGGTGACCGGCGGGCGCGGTGGACGACGGCGGCCCGCCGGCTCCTGGCCGTCGCCGATCAGCGCGTGCTACCAAGGGTCATGCGCGCACCCGAGGGACACCGCAGGTACGACGCCGTGATCGTCGGCGGCGGCCACAACGGCCTGGTCGCCGCCGCCTACCTCGCCCGCGCCGGGCGGTCCGTGCTGCTGCTGGAGCGGCTGGACGCCACCGGGGGCGCCGCCGTGTCCGCGCGGCCCTTCCCCGGGATCGACGCGCGCCTGTCGCGCTACGCGTACCTGGTCAGCCTGCTGCCGCGGAAGATCGTGCGGGACCTCGGCCTCGACGTCCGCCTCCGACGGCGCACGATCTCCTCGTACACGCCCACCGAGCGCGCCGGGCGGCCCACCGGCCTGCTCGTCGGCGGGGGTGAACGGCGCACCCGGGAGGCGTTCGCGCGGCTGACCGGCTCGGACCGCGAGTACGGGGCCTGGCGGCGCTTCCACGGCATGACGGGACACGTTGCCGAACGGGTGTTCCCAACGCTCACGCGACCGCTGCCGACCCGGGACGCACTCCGCGCACACATCGGCGACGACGCCGCCTGGCGCATGCTCTTCGAGGAGCCCGTCGGCGTGGCGATCGAGGAGCACTTCGCCGACGACCTGGTGCGCGGCGTCGTCCTCACCGACGCCCTGATCGGCACCTTCGCGGACGCCCACGACCCGTCCCTGGCGCAGAACCGCTGTTTCCTCTACCACGTGATCGGCGGCGGGACGGGCGACTGGGACGTGCCCGTCGGCGGCATGGGCGCCCTCACGGACGCGCTCGCGACGGCCGCGCGGAAGGCGGGCGCCGTGCTCGCCACCGGGCACGAGGCGGTGCGGGTCGCCACCGACGGACGGGCCGCCGAGGTCACCTACCGCACGGCGGACGGCGAGGGGACCGTCGGGGCCGGGCACGTACTGGTGGGCGCCTCGCCGCGGGAACTGGCCGCCCTCACCGGCGACGAACCGCCCGCCCCCGCCGAGGGCGCCCAGCTCAAGGTGAACATGCTGCTGGAGCGGCTGCCGAGGCTGCGTGACACCTCCGTGAACCCCCGCGAGGCGTTCGCCGGCACCTTCCACGTCGCCGAGGGGTACGGGCAGCTGGCGGCCGCCCATGCCCGGGCGGCGGACGGCCGGCTCCCGGAGGCCCCGCCCTCCGAGCTCTACTGCCACTCCCTCACCGACCCCGGCATCCTCGGCCCGGAGCTCGCCGGGCGGGGCTGCCACACCCTCACCCTGTTCGGGCTGCACACCCCGGCGCGACTCTTCACCCGCGACCACGACGGCACCCGCGACGCCCTGCTCGAGGCCGCCCTGGCGCAGCTCGACGCCCACCTCGCCGAGCCGATCGCCGACTGCCTGGCCACCGACGCCGACGGCCGCCCCTGCATCGAGGCGAAGACGCCGCTCGACCTGGACCGCGAGCTGCGGCTGCCCGGCGGCAACATCTTCCACCGCGAGCTGTCCTGGCCGTACGCCCAGGAGGGCACCGGCCGCTGGGGCGTCGAGACCCGGCACCCGAACGTGCTGCTGTGCGGCGCGGGCGCGGTGCGCGGCGGCGCGGTCAGCGGGGTGCCCGGCCACAACGCGGCGATGGCGGTGCTGGAGACGGTTGAGGGGCGGTGCGCGGTCCCGCCGTCCGGCGACTGACGCAACCCGGTGCGGTGACCCGCGGACGCGTCACGGAAGTGAACGCCGGCGCGTGAGCGGGATGGGTTCGAGGCGGCCGGTGCCGAGGTGTCCACGGCCACCGAGAGGGCCGGGAGGCCGAATGCGGTTCCCGTCACGTGCCGCTGGACCGCCGCATGTTCCCCGTCTGGCCGGGTACCGCGTCATGTCCGGATATGACCGAGACGGCCGTGCCGCTCGTGGGAGCGTGCCGTGCGGCCGGCGTCCCCAGGGAGAACCGATGGCCGACCTCAACCCCATCGACGTGCAGAAGGCCCTCAAGGGCATGGAATACCCGACCGACAAGAAGTCGCTGGTGGACCGCGCCCGTCAGAACAAGGCCGACGACAAGGTCGTCAGCCGCATCGACGGCCTGAAGAAGGACAGCTTCGACGGCCCGAACGAGGTGGAGAAGGCACTTTTCAACGAGTAGCGAGCGGCGACGTCGAGCAGCGGCTCCGGGGGCGCGGTGCCGCCGTCCGCACGGCGGCACCGCGCCCGTCACCTCAGCGGTGCTCGGCGACGCGGACGACCCTCAGCTCCGGCGAGGACAGGATGTCCTTCTCGCAGAACCGCGCGGTCACCCACTTCTCGTCCGAGAACAGCCGCGTCTGGTCGCTGTGGTGCGGCGACGCGGGGTTCGACGACTGCGAGTACGTCAGCAGCGTGCGGGCCACCGGGCACGGCCCGCCGTTCCAGCCCACCGCCTGGATGTGGCTGGAGCCGTGGACCACCTCCGGGTAGCCGCCGCCGGCCGCGTCCCACGGTGCCTGGATCATGTTCCACACACCGAGCGTGTCGGCGCCGCCGTGCACGGGGATGCGCTGCCCGTTCCGTACGACGAACTGGTTCTCGCCCAGCTCCGCGTCGAGCGGGATGTCCGCCGCGCGCAGCTCGGTCACCGCGTCGGCCAGCGCCGTGGCGACTCCGGGTGCGTCCGTGTTCAGCGTGTGCGGGGTGCGCACCGGGTCCGCGGCCGAGTACGGCACCTTCCAGAGCTGTTCCGCGGGTACCGACTGCAGCAGCTTCCGCCAGAACCGGTCGAACAGCAGGGCGCCCCGGCTGTCCGTGTCCATGGTCCGGTCCCACGCCGCCAGCACGCCGCACGCCCCGCCCACGTCGACCGGCTCGCCGTCACTGCCCGCCGCGGTGGAGTCCGGCAGCGCGGCACACGCCCGCACCAGGCCGCCGACCGTGAGACCGGCCGCGGGCACCCGGTTCGCGAACTGCTGCTCCTGCAGGTCGCGTACGGTCAGACCGCCCCGCTCCGCCATCGCCGACACGTCCTCCAGGGCACCGCGCGTCCGCATCGAGGGCTGGACGCCGACGGTGCCGAAGATCCGCTCGTAGTCCGTGACCGGCCGGTCGGCGTTGGACAGCCACGCGGGACCGTTGGAGTTCTCCGCGTACGGGGCGTCCTTGAGCGTGGGCATCCGTGCGGGCCCGAAGATGCCCGGATGCACGGCGTCCGGGTCCCGGCCGAGCGCGCAGTCGCCGCGTGAGCCGTCGAGGACCGCCATGCCGGACGCCGGGTACGTGGTGCGGCCCAGCTCGGTCGAGCAGCGCTCCGCCAGCTCGTCGGTGATCCGGGGCAGCACCTGCGACTGGGTCAGCAGGGTGTGCCCCGAGGAGTCCGCGGCGACCGTGTTCACCCACGGCAGGCCCTGGTGCCGCGCCAGCGCGTCCGCGATGCCGTCGGTGCTGCGCGCCCTGCCGAAGCCCAGCCCGGTGTCGAGGAAGCGCACGTTGCGCGCGTTGGGGTCGTGCAGCGCGTACGCCGTCGTGGTGGTCCACGGCAGCGGTGTCCCGGGGAGGGAGGTGACGACGGGCCCGTAGCGGGTCCACCACTGGGTACGGGTGACCGGCGCCCCGTCCCGGACGGGGACCGTCACGGTGCGCCTCGTCATCCGCTCGCGCTCCCCGTCGACCAGGTACACCGTCGGATCGGCCGGATCCAGCGCCAGCTGGTGGATGTTGGCCGGGACGCCGGTGGCGACCGTGTGGCTCCACGCGACGTGCGCGTTGTACCCGATGGAGACAGCCGGCAGGCCGAGCAGGGAGCCGCCCGCCATGTTCAGCTCGCCGGGGATCGTCTGCTGCGACTGCCAGAACCGGCGCCCGCCCTGCCACGGGTAGTGCGGGTTGCCGAGCAGCAGACCCCGGCCGTTCGCCGTGGTGTCGCCGTGGAAGGCGACCGCGTTGGAGCCCATGTCGGCGTTGCCGGCCGCGTAGAGTTCGCGCGCCGCCCGTGCGACGGCCCCGGCATCCACGGCCGGAGCGGCCGGCGTGGCCGCGGTGGGCGGCTGCGCGGCGGTGATCGTGTCCGCGAAGCGTCCCTGCCCGGAGATCATGACGATGGCGTAGCCGCGCACGGCCACGTCGAGCGCGGTGACCGGCCGCACCCAGTCGGCGCCCCCGCACGTGGGATCGGTGATCCTGTTCTGCCGCAGCCAGGCGTTGTAGCCGGCCGCCCAGCCGCGCATCATGTCCCGTACCTCGCGGCTCGGGCCCACGGGCGCGGGCTCGGCGAGCAGCTTCTCCACCGTGCGGGACTCGCGCACCCCGCGGAAGAACAGGTCGCTGCTGAGATTGGTGCGGGCGGAGGAGAGCGAGCCGTCCGGTGCCGCGTCGGCCCCGAAGTGCCGTGACCGCTCGCCGCGCAGGGTGACGAAGCCGTCGGCGAGCGTGCACACCTGGTCGGCGGCCTGCGCCCAGCCCTCGCCGAAACCGAGGCCCGCGTAGTCGTCGGCGAGGATGTGCGGGATGCCGTACTCGGTGTAGCGGATGGTGGCGGACAGACCGCCGTGCGATGGGTTTTCCCGGCGGCCGGGGTCCCCGGCCGCGGCGGCCGGCAGGGAAGCGGCGGCGGTGAACAGGGCGGCGGCCGCGACGACGAGTCGTCTCAGGCGGGTACGCAATCGAGCCTCCCACAGCATCGGTGACAGAAGTGGCCGAGCGTAACCACCGTCAACTCCCGTTGCGTACACGTTCGTTCGGAAAGCTGCATGGTTGATCGTGATCGCGCCAAATACGGGCGTGCCGCACCCCTGCCGGACGCTTGACCCGTTCGTACGGCCGCACGAGGATCACGGCAGGGCGGCGCGACGGTGCGGCGGTGCGACGGAGGAGCGGGGCATGGCGGTGGCGGCCGGGCACGACGTGACGGTGGACGGAGTCCTGCGGCGCAGTGCCCGGCGGACCCCCGCCCGCGACGCCCTCCACTACGGCACGCGCTCCTGGACCTACGCCGAACTGGACGACGCCGTCTCCCGCGCGGCCCAGGTGCTGCGCGACACCGGGCTCGCCCCCGGCGACCGCGTCGGCGCCTACGGCCACAACTCGGACGCGTATCTGATCGCCTTCCTGGCCTGCGCGCGGGCCGGTCTGGTGCACGTCCCCGTCAACCAGAACCTGACCGGCGACGACCTGGCGTACATCCTCGGCCAGTCCGGCAGCGCGCTCGTCCTCACCGACCCGGACCTGGCCGGCCGGCTGCCCGGCGGGACACGCGCCCTGGCGCTGCGCGACACCGGCGACTCGCTGCTCGCCCGGCTCGCCGTGACGGAGCCGTACGCGGGGCAGGGGCCGCGCGCCGAGGACCTGGTGCAGCTCCTGTACACCTCGGGCACCACCGCGCTGCCCAAGGGCGCGATGATGACGCACCGCGCGCTGGTGCACGAGTACCTGAGCGCGATCACCGCCCTGGACCTCCGAGCGGGCGACCGGCCCGTGCACGCGCTGCCGCTCTACCACTCGGCGCAGATGCACGTCTTCCTGCTGCCGTACCTGGCCGTGGGCGCCGAGAACACCGTCCTGGACGCGCCCGACGGCGACACACTCCTCGACCTGGTCGAGGCGGGGCGTGCGGACAGCCTGTTCGCGCCGCCCACCGTGTGGATCGCGCTGGCGAACCGCCCCGACTTCGCCACCCGCGACCTGGGCGGGCTGCGCAAGGCCTACTACGGAGCCTCGGTCATGCCCGTCCCCGTGCTCGAACGACTGCGGGAGCGGCTGCCGAGGCTGGCCCTGCACAACTGCTTCGGGCAGAGCGAGATCGGCCCGCTGGCCATGGTCCTCGGGCCGCACGAGCACAAGGGGCGCATGGACTCCTGTGGGCGGCCGGTGCTGTTCGTCGAGGCACGCGTGGTCGACGAGGGCGGCGCCGACGTCCCGGACGGGCAGCCCGGCGAGATCGTCTACCGCTCCCCGCAGCTGTGCCAGGGCTACTGGGACAAGCCCGAGGAGACCGCCGAGGCCTTCCGCGACGGCTGGTTCCACTCCGGTGACCTGGCGGTGCGGGACGCCGACGGGTACTTCACGGTCGTCGACCGGGTGAAGGACGTCATCAACTCCGGTGGCGTACTGGTCGCCTCACGCCAGGTGGAGGACGTTCTGTACACCCACGACCGGGTCGCCGAGGTGGCCGTGATCGGGCTGCCCGACGAGAAGTGGATCGAGGCGGTGACCGCCGTGGTCGTCCCGCGCGGGGACGTCACCGAGGCCGAACTGCTCGCCCACGCGCGCGAGAGGCTCTCCGGCTTCAAGACGCCCAAACGGGTGCTGTTCGTGACGGACCTGCCGCGCAACGCGAGCGGGAAGATCCTGAAGCGGGAGCTGCGGGACCGGTTCACTTCGCGGTGACTGATGAGGCTTAGTATCACCCCAGTGACAACTGGTGCGCAGGCGTCAACTGGTGCACGCTGCCCGTACGTTGATCTCCCGGTTGTCCGCGACCTTGCACGTACCGGCTGAGAGACGGGCCCATGACCGACCAAGCGATCACACCGGAAGCGGCGGCCAAGGAGAGGATCGACACCTCGGTGCCGCACTCGGCCAGGATCTGGAACTACTGGCTGGGCGGGAAGGACAACTACCCCGTGGACGAGGAGGCCGGCGACGCCTACACCGCCGTCTTCCCCGGCATCGTGACCATCGCCCGCAGCAGCCGCGCCTTCCTCGGCCGCAGCATCCGCTACCTGGTCCAGGAGGCCGGCGTCCGCCAGTTCCTGGACGTCGGGACCGGCCTGCCGACCAAGGACAACACCCACGAGGTCGCCCAGCGGTACGCGCCGGAGTCCCGCATCGTGTACGTGGACAACGACCCGATGGTCCTCGCCCACGCCCGCGCCCTGCTCTACTCCTCGCCGGAGGGCGCGACGTCCTACGTGGACGCCGACGTGTTCGACACGGACCGCATCCTGGAGGCCGCCGCCCGGACGCTGGACTTCGAGCAGCCCGTCGCCCTCATCCTCAGCGGCATCCTCGGCCACATCGAGGACTACGACGGTGCCCGCGCGCTCGTGCGCCGGCTGCTGGACGCCCTGCCGTCCGGCAGCTACCTGTGCGTCAACGACGGCTCGCGCGGTACCGACCCCGACTACGAGCAGGCGCAGGACGCTTACAACGAGACCGGCGCGGTCGGGTACTACCTGCGGCCTGTGGACAAGATCGAGGCCTTCTTCGAGGGCCTGGAGCTCATCGAGCCCGGCATCGTCTCGGTACCGCTGTGGCGCCCGGAGCCGGGCACCGACCCGGTGGCGATCGGCCAGCACGGCGGCGTGGGCCGCAAGCCCTGACCTGCCCGGAACGCCCCCGCACCGGGCGTGCGGGGGCGTCCGCCCGGCCGGTCAGGCCGGGCGCGGCCGCAGGTCCACGATGCGCCTGATCTTCCCCACCGACCGCTCCAGCGACTCCGGCTCGACGATCTCCACGGCGACCGAGACGCCGATGCCGTCCTTCACGGCCGCCGCGACGGACCGGGCGGCTTCGTCCCTGGTCTCCGCCGAGGCCCCGGGGCGGGCCTCGGCGCGGACGGTCAGCGCGTCGAGCCGGCCCGCACGGGTGAGCCGCAACTGGAAGTGCGGGGCGACCCCCGGGGTACGCAGCAGGATCTCCTCGATCTGCGTGGGGAACAGGTTCACCCCGCGCAGGATCACCATGTCGTCGCTGCGTCCGGTGACCCGCTCCATCCGGCGGAACGTACGGGCCGTGCCCGGCAGCAGCCGCGTCAGGTCCCGCGTCCGGTACCGGACCACGGGCATCGCCTCCTTGGTGAGCGAGGTGAACACCAGCTCGCCCCGCTCGCCGTCGGGCAGCACCTCGCCCGTCACCGGGTCCACCACCTCGGGCAGGAAGTGGTCCTCCCAGACGTGCAGCCCGTCCTTCGTCTCCACGCACTCCTGGGCGACCCCCGGGCCGATGACCTCCGACAGCCCGTATATGTCGACGGCGTCGATCCCGCACCGCTCCTCGATCTCCCGCCGCATCCCCTCGGTCCACGGCTCGGCACCGAAGATCCCGACCCGCAGCGACGTACCGCGCGGATCGACGCCCTGCCGCTCGAACTCGTCGAGGAGCGTCAGCATGTACGAGGGCGTCACCATGATGATCCGGGGCCGCAGGTCCTGGACGAGCTGCACCTGACGGGCCGTCATCCCGCCGGACGCGGGCACCACCGTGCACCCGAGCCGCTCGGCCCCGTAGTGCGCGCCCAGCCCGCCGGTGAACAGCCCGTAGCCGTACGCGACGTGGACCGTGTCACCGGGGCGCCCGCCCGCCGCGCGGATCGACCGGGCCACCATGTCGGACCAGAGGGAGAGGTCGTTCTCGGTGTAGCCGACGACGGTGGGCCGCCCGGTCGTCCCGCTCGACGCGTGCAGGCGCCGGATGCGCGTCCGCTCCACGGCGAACATCCCGTACGGGTACTGCGCCCGCAGGTCCGCCTTCGTGGTGAACGGGAACCGGGCGAGATCGCCGAGTCCCCGGCAGTCGTCGGGGCGGACGCCCGCCCGGTCGAACGCCTCCCGGTAGAACGGAACATTGGTGTACGCGTGCCGCAGCGACGCCCGCAGCCGCTCCAGCTGCAGGGCCCGCAGCTCCCGCGCGCCGAGCCGTTCCCCCGCGTCCAGCAGCCCCGTCGCCTCCGCCATCGGACCTCTCCCTCGCCGACCGCACGTACCGGGCGACCGATCATTCGGTCGCCCGTGTTCCCGATCAGTAACCCAGCCCGACACGTCCCGGACAAGAGATCGGCGCCTGCTTTTTCGGTGTCGCAGGGGACGCCGGCGCGGCTCACGGGCACCGGGCCCCCGCCACCGAACCTCCTCCTCACACGGCCTGTCGGCGGCGCAGACCGATCGCTAGTCTGGCGGCGGACGACGAACCGGGAGGAGCACGGACGTGGCCGAGACCTTTGTGGAGCAGCCCTCGCTCGCGGGCTGGAACAAGCCTGACCTGGACCTCACCAACGCCGAGTGGCGCTCCAGCAGCCGGGGACGGGGCGACGTCCAGATCGCCTTCGTCGAGGGCTTCATCGCGATGCGCAACGGCGGTCGGCCCGACAACCCCTCCCTGATCTTCACTCCCGCCGAGTGGGGTGCGTTCATGTCGGACGCGCGCGAGGGCGAGTTCGACCTGACCTGATCCCGGCGCGGCCCGAGCCGCCCGCGGAGCCGCCGCTTCGGGGGCCGCTGCTCAGGTGAATCCCTCCTTCCACCGGACACGCGGTCCGGACACGCGGTCCGTGACCCGCCCGGGAGCCGGTCCCTGAGCCAGGCTGGCCCCGGAGGACCACATGTGCGCCGGAGGCGAGGAATCGATGAGCACTCTGCCGGTCATCGCGGCCGTCGACGGATCGGAGGGCAGTCTGCGCGCCCTGGACTGGGCCGCGGCGGCCGCCGGGGCGCGCGGGGCGCCGTTGCGCGTCGTCCATGTGCGGCGGGACGCGTTGCCCGCGCCCTGGGCCCAGCTCGAGGTGCTGGCCTCCGTGCCGCCCGATCCCGTCGACGACGAGGTCCTCGACCGGGCACGGGCGCGGCTGGCGGACCGCGCCGACCCGTCGACCGTCGCGTACGCCGGCCTGACGGGCGCCCCCGAGGCCGCCCTGTCCGAGCTGGGCCGCAGCGCACAGCTCCTGGTGCTCGGCTCACGCGGCCGGGGCGGGTTCGCCGGCCTGGTCCTGGGCTCCAGCAGCATGGCCGCCGCGCGGGACGCCGAGTGCCCCGTGGTCGTGGTGCCGCCGCCCGGACGTGAGGTCCACGAGGGCCCGTCGCCCGCCCCGGGGCCGCGCGTCGTCGTCGGGCTGCACATCGACAACCCCG
This sequence comes from Streptomyces ruber, assembly GCF_014648075.1. Lineage (GTDB taxonomy): Bacteria > Actinomycetota > Actinomycetes > Streptomycetales > Streptomycetaceae > Streptomyces > Streptomyces ruber. Next base: position 237,226 of record NZ_BMQK01000003.1, read on the forward strand.
ACGGCGCCCCGCTCGCGTTCGCGTTCGCGGAGGCCGGGCGGCGCGGCGCCCGTGTGCAAGTGGTGGCCGCGTACCCGTGGCCGCTGCGGGGGTGGACGGCGCCCGGGGACTTCTCGCCCCCGGTGATCGACCCGGACGCCGTCGCCCGGGAGACCCGCACCCTGGCGGAGCGCTCCACCGCACCGCACCGGGAGCGGCACCCGGACGTCGACGTGGAGTTCACCGTGCCCGCGGGCGACGCGGCCGGCCATCTCGTGGCCGCGTCCGAGGACGCCGAACTCGTGGTGGTGGGGCGCCACCGCCGGCGCCTCCTGGCACCCGCCCGCATGCTCGGCTCCGTCACCCACGCCGTCCTGCTGCACGCGGCGAGCCCGGTCGCGGTGGTACCGCCGACGCCGGACGGGTCGGTGGGGAACGGCACCGGGAGCGGGACCGAGCACACGGACGGGAACAAGGACGGGGACGAGCCCTGAACCCGACCCGCCCACGCGCCACGGCGCGCGGCTGAGGTGGAGCGCTGACCGTCCGGCGTCGGGTGCCGCGCGGCACCCGCGCGCGCCGCGCGGCCGTGCCCCACGTGGCCCGGACCGGAGGGGAAGGCCGACCGTCCGGCCTCCGGCGCCGCGTCCAGACGTCCGGTATCCGGCGAGCGACGCCTGGCATCTGGCTCTGGCTCCGGCTCTGGCTCTGGTTCCGGTTCTGGTTCCGGCTCCGGTTCTGGCTCTGGTTCCGGTTCTGGCTCTGGTTCCGGTTCTGGCTCCGGTTCCGGCTCCGGATGTGGCTCCGGTTCCGGCTCTGGTTCCGGCTCTTGCTCCAGCTCCGGCATCCGGCGCCCGACATCCGGCGCCCGACTCCGGCATCCGACGTCCAGCGCCGGGTCCTGGCGAACGGCGTCCGGCATCCAGCGGGCGGCGGTGGGCCGCCGTGCGGCGGGTGCCGGCCGTTCGGACGACCGGACCCGTACCCGCCGGCCCGTCCGGGGCCGCCGCGGCCCCGGACGGAGGGCGCCGACCCCGCCGTACGGCGGGCCCGCGCCGAGGGCCGCCGACGCACCGGGCGCACGCGGCCGGCGCACGCGTACCGCCCCGCCCGGCAACGGTCAGCGCACACGTACCGTCCCGTTCCGCCCCGCCCCGCCCCGCCCGACAGCGGACGGCTGTCCGGCACGCGCTGTCGTCATGCCTCGTGCGCCCACTGTCCCGCGACGATCACAACCGCATCGCACCAGGTCCCGAGCGCCGGGGACGGGCGCTTCGCCCCCTCCCGTCCGCCCCGTCCCCCCTCCCTCTCCCGCACGTCATCGATTCCGGCCGTGCACGTACCATGGCCGCATGTCCTTCCTCCGCCGCCGCAGTGCCACCCCCGCCGGGCCCGACTTCGACGTACTGGCCATGGACCCGGGCGACTGGCCCGGCAATCTCGGGGCGGGCCTGCTGCCCGCCCCCGACGGCAGCTGCCAGGGCGTCTTCCTGCGGTACGACCTGTTCGGCGGCCGGGGCCCCGCGATGATCATCGGCAATCTGCCGGAGGGCTCCCCGGCGCGGGAGACCGAGGAGGGGGAGATCCCGTTCGAGGTGGCCCAGCTGCTGCTGGCGCTGGACAACGACGAGGAGGTCACCGTCGTCGGGTCGGAGGACGTTCCCGTGATGCAGGGCGACAACCTGCTCATCGTGCGGCGCCTCAAACTCTCCGAGGGCCGGATCTCCTGCGTCCAGTTCGACCGCAGCGACAACGTCCTGGTGACCATCGCCGCCTGGGACCGCCCCATCACGGACGACCTGTACGCGCTGCTGAAGCCGCTGCCGGCGGAGCTGTTCCAGCAGGGCTGAGCGGAGCGACCGCACGGGGGCCGGGGTGCCACGCACCCCGGCCCCCGTCGTGCGCTACCCGGCCGACCCGAGCACCTGGACGTCCGCCGCCCGGACGTACGCCACCCGGTGGCCGAACTGGATCCCGTAGTACCGGTCCTCGCCGGTCACCACCCGGTGCCCGGACGTGTCGAAGGCCGGCGCGTGGAAGTACTCGCCGGGCACCTCGCCGCCGATCACGTACCGCTGGCCCGCGGGCAGCCGGTACGGCAGCCGGGAGACCGGCTGGGCCGGCACGCCCGCCGGGTAGGCGCCCTTCTCCGGGTACGCCCTGCCGTACACGGGGATCTGGGCGACCCCCCTTCTGGGAGTGACGACCGATCCGGACGCGTGCAACGCCGTCGGCCGGTCCGACGGGTCGTGGAACCAGGCCTTCTGGCCCAGGTACCAGATCGCCGTCCAGTCGCCCGAGCGGTCCGCCACCGCGTACTGCTGGCCGGTGGAGACCCGCGAGCCGATGTCGTTCACGTCGGTCGTCGATCCGCCGCCGCCCGGGCGCAGGCCGATGTCCCTGACCAGCGGTGAGGTCGCGTCGGGGCGCACGTGGAGGCGTACGGCGCTGGAACCGTGCGCCGCGCACGGCTTGCCCGCGCCCGTGCAACCGGTGAACTGCGGCCGGTGCGCCGCGAACTCGGGAGCGATGGTCACCAGGCCGCCCTGCGGACCGGCCGTGGCCGTGAACGGCTTGCCCAGCAGCGTGAAGTAGTGCTGCCAGTCCCAGTACGGGCCCGGGTCGGTGTGCATGCCCGGGATGTTCGAGCCGAGCGCCCCGGGGACGTTGTCGTGGCCGAGGATGTGCTGACGGTCCAGCGGGATGCGGTACTTGGCGGCGAGGTACCGCACCAGACGCGCCGACGAGCGGTACATCGCCTCGGTGTACCAGGCGTCCGGCGAGGCGAGGAACCCCTCGTGCTCCAGGCCGATCGAGGTCGAGTTGACGTACCAGTTCCCCGCGTGCCAGCCCACGTCCTTGGTCCTCAGGTGCTGGGCGACGTGACCGTCGGTGGAGCGCAGCGAGTAGTGCCACGCGACGTAGGCCGGGTTCTGGACCAGCTGCAGCGTCCTGTCCCAGGTCTCCTCGGTGTCGTGGACGACGATGTACTCGATCCGCTGGGACGCCGGACGGTCGGCCTTGTCGTGGTTGCCGTACTTGCCCGCGCCCAGGTCCTTGTACGGCGCGGGCAGCCACTCGCAGGACACGGTCGCCGGGCACTCCGTGCCCTCGGTGGCCGCCGCGCGCAGCCCGGCCCGCGCGAGCTGTGCGGTGTCGGGCCGCAGACCGGGCTCGGCGGCGAGCGTCACCCGCTCACCGGAGTCCGTGGTGCGCCGCTCGCCGGTGCGCAGCACCTCGAAGACGTCGTCGGCGTACGCGGCCGCCGTCGCGCGGTCGTCCGCGCCGGAGAACCGTGCCACCGCCGCGTACCAGTCGGCCGGATCGGTGCTCGTGGGCCGGCCGAGCTCCCGCTGCGCGGCGGCGAGCAGTGCCGCCCCGCCCGTCACGTTGGCCGCGGCGTCCGTGCGCAGCCTCCCGGCCGGGATGCCGGTCAGCTCGGCGGCCCGTGGCAATGTGCGCAGGCGGTAGGGGAGTCGGGCTTCCCGGGGCAGGTCGGCAGGGGGCGGTGGCAGCGGCCTCGACTCGTCGCCGCGGGGGTCCTCCGTGCCCTCGCTGTGGTGCGGGGCCCCGGCGAGGGCCGTACGGGCGTCGGTCAGGTGCATCGGACCGTAGCCGCCCGTGACACTCGGCGCCCCGCCGTGTGCGTCCCAGCGGGACTGGAGGTAGGAGACGCCGAGGAGCACGCTCCGCGGTACGTCGTACCGGGCGGCCGCGGCGGTGAAGGCGTCCTGGAGCCGGCCGGCGGAGTCCCGGGCCGTACCGGCGGGCGGGGCCGCGCCGAGCAGGGGCAGCAGCAGCGCCGCCGAGGCGACGGTGACCGCTGCCGTCCCGCGTGCGCGTCTGGGCCGGGCGGCGGGCCTCGGATCGGTGGGGGAACGTCGCAAAGCAGCCTCCTGGAACGGTCGGGCCGGGGCGGGAGGGAACGCGCGATGCGGTGCCGATGTCGTGGGAGAAGCGGCGCGGGGCGCCCTGCGGCCTCCGGCGTGGGTCAGTGGTACCGGCTCGTCGGCGCACCGTCAATCATGCCCACGCAAAGGCGGTTCGCGATGTCATTCGAGGTGAGGAAGAGTTTTTCACGGTGGTGGCCGTGGGGTCCGAGGGACACGGCGGATCGCGGACACGGCGAAGGCCCGCGGACACGGCGAAGGCCCGCGGTGCGCCGTTGTCCGGGCGCGCCGCGGGCCGTCGTCCCCCGTCAGCGAGTGCCGACCGCCGCCCGGACAGCCCGGCGGGCGAGCTGGCAGTCGTCGTGCAGCCGCCTCAGCAGCAGCCGCTGTTCCTCGCCGGTCGGCGCGGCGCCCGGGTGGGCCGGTCCCGGGGCCGTCGGGGCCGTCTCGTGCATCGAACGCTGCACGGCCGTCTCGTAGGTGCGGATCTCCCGGGTCAGCACGAGCATCAGGTTCACCAGGAACGCGTCCCGTGACGCCGGCCCCGCCGACTGCGCGATCTGGCTGATCTGGCGGCGCGCGACCGGGGCGTCCCCGAGCACCGCCCAGAGCGTCGCCAGATCGTAGCCCGGCAGGTACCAGCCCGCGTGCTCCCAGTCGACCAGCACCGGGCCCGCCGGCGAGAGCAGGATGTTCGACAGCAGGGCGTCGCCGTGGCAGAACTGCCCCAGTCCCTGCCGGCCCGCCGAGTGCGCGATGCCGTGCACCAGCTTCTGCAGGTCTCCCATGTCCCGGTCCGTGAGCAGGCCCAGGTCGTGGAAGCGGGCGATCCGCTCCGCGTAGTCCAGCGGGGCGTCGAACATGCCCGGCGGAGGCCGCCACGCGTTCAGCCGGCAGATCGCTCCGAGCGCCGCCCGGATGTCCGCGCGGGCCGGGGCCTCCACCGGATGCCGCTGCAGGGCGGCCGCCCGGCCCGGCATCCGCTCGATCACCAGTGTGCAGTTGTCCGGGTCCGCCGCGATCAGCCGTGGCACCCTGGCGGGCGGCCGGTGCCTCACGAACGAGCGGTATACAGCTATTTCGTGCCTGCTCCGGTCCGTCCAGATCGGGGAGTGGTCCAGCAGGCACTTGGCGACGGCCGTGGTGCGGCCCGTCGTGCCGACGAGGAGCACGGAGCGCCCGCTTCGGCGCAGCACCTGCACGGGAGTGAACTCCGGGCAGATGCGATGCACCGAAGCGATCGCCGCGCGCAGCTGCGCGCCCTGGGCGCCGGACAAGTCGAGTCTCCCGCTGAGCGGTTGGGGGCCGGGCCCCGGAGCGCGCCGCGGGCGGCCGGCACCGAGCACGGCGCCCGCCGGGCGCGCGGGTTCGAGGTAGGGACCGCCACCCCCGGGGCGGGGACGCAGCGACCGGGGAGGGGCGGACACGGAGGACGACGCTGCGTGCATGGGCGAAACAGATCCCTTCGTGTGCCGGAGAGTTCAGCGCGCAACCCGGCCCGGCCGCCCTGGTCGCACCCTGGGGAATGTCCTGCGGCGACCGGGTCGGGATGGCGCGTTCCTACCCGACACCCGATCGCCGGTGGCACACCATCTGGCGTGCCCTGGCGAACCCTGGCGAATAGTCCCGCGACAACTGACACAGGGCTACTGTCAAGTCAGCCGAGAACCCTGGGGGCTTGACGTGAGCGGACAACCCAACACCCGTCTCGCGGACCTGTTCGGCCTGGCCGGCTGGTCCAAGGGTGAACTCGCGAGGCTGGTCAACCGGCAGGCGGCGGCCATGGGCCACCCCCAGCTGGCCACGGACACCTCGCGGGTGCGGCGCTGGATCGACATGGGAGAGATCCCGCGCGATCCCGTGCCGCGGGTGCTGGCGGCGCTGTTCACCGAGCGTCTCGGCCGTGTCGTGACCATCGAGGATCTCGGTCTGGTCCGGCACGGGCGCACGGGGAAACGGCAGGGCGGCGGGAGTGCGGAACATCCCGACGGAGTGCCGTGGGCGCCCGAGCGGACCGCCGCGGTCCTCACCGAATTCACGGGAATGGACCTCATGCTCAACCGACGCGGCTTGGTGGGCGCGGGCGCCGCGCTCGCCGCAGGATCCGCACTCAGCAGCGCCATGCACGACTGGCTGCACGCCGATCCGGCCCTCGCGGCCGACGCTCCCCGACTCGACGACCCCCTGCACGCCGACCCCGCCGGGTTCGACCGTTACGAGGCCGCCCCCATCGGGTGGCAGGAGATCGAGGAACTGGAGCGCTCGGTCGAGGTGTTCCGGGCCTGGGACGCATCCCGCGGCGGCGGGCTGCAGCGCAAGGCTGTCGTGGGACAGCTCAACGAGGTGGGCGGCATGCTCGCCTACCGTCACCCCGACCATCTGCAGCGGCGCCTGTGGGGCGTCGCCGCCAACCTCGCCGTCCTCGCGGGCTGGATGTCGCACGACGTCGGCCTGGAGCCCACGGCGCAGAAGTACTTCGTCATCGCCGCCCATGCGGCCAGAGAGGGCGGTGACCGGCCGCGCGCCGGCGAGGCGCTCTCCCGGGCGGCCCGCCAGATGGTGCACCTGGGCCGGCCCGACGACGCGCTCGACCTGATGAAGCTCGCCAAGTCCGGATCCGGCGACGAGGTGCTGCCGCGGACCAGGGCCATGCTCTACACCATCGAGGCCTGGGCGCAGGCGTCGATGGGCAAGGGCCAGGCCATGCGGCGCACCCTCGGCGAGGCGGAGGAGCTGTTCGTCTCCGACAAGGGGGACGTGCCGCCGCCGAGCTGGATGCAGATGTTCGACGAGGCGGACATGCACGGCATGCAGGCCCTCGCGTACCGCACCCTCGCCGAGCACGAGCCGGCCGCGGCCGGTGACGCGCAGCGCCACGCCAAACAGGCGCTGGAGCTGCGGGAGGCGGGGCGGGACCGGTCGAAGATCTTCGACCACATCTCGCTGGCCTCGGCCTGCTTCATCGCCGACGACCCCGAACAGGCGGACACCTACGCCCGGCTGGCCCTGACGTCGATGGGGACGAACTCCTCCCACCGCACCTGGGACCGGCTGCGTGAGATGTACCGGCTCACCGGGCAGTACTCCAGCTTTCCGAAGATCCAGGATCTGCGGGAGGAGATCCGGCTCGCCCTCCCCAAGGGGCAGTGGAAGTCCCTGGGGGGCAACAGCGCGCGGACGTGACGGCGTTCGGGTTCACGTCCACGCTCGCGTTCATGTTCAGGAGAGGACCCGCGCGACGAGCACACAGGCGTCGTCCTCGCGTTCGGTCCCGCCGAACTCCTCGATGACTGTCCGTACGCAGTCCTGGGCGGTGCGGGCCCCGTCGAGGCGGGGGGCGAGAGCGAGCAGCCGCTCGGTGGCCGCGGTGCCGCCGTGCCGGGGGACCAGTCCGTCGGTGTGCAGGAGCAGCAGGTCGCCGTGGAGGAGGGCGACCTCGGCCTGTCCGTAGGCGGCGCCCGAGGTGGCGCCGAGGAGAACGCCCTCCGGCGCCGTCAGCCGGCGCCCCGTCCCGTCGCGGAACAGCAGCGGGGCGGGGTGCCCGGCCCGGGCCCAGGTGAGGACGCGGGTCTCCGGCCGGTAGCGGCAGCACACGGCGCTGCCGAGGGCGGGCTGGACGGTGGCGTCGAGCAGCTGGTTGAGCCGGCCCATGATGTCGCCCGGCCCGGTACCGGTCATTGCCATGCCGCGCAGGGCGCCGATCAGCATCGCCATGCCCGAAGTGACGGAGACCCCGTGTCCGGTGAGGTCGCCGACGGTCAGCAGGGTGTCGCCGCCGGGCAGTTCGAGGGCGTCGTACCAGTCGCCGCCGACCATCTCGCCGGCCGAGGAGGGCAGGTAGCGGGCGGCCAGGTCCAGCGCCTCGGGGCCCTGCCGCGGCAGCCGCAGGGAGCCCTGCCACGGTGGCAGCACTGCCTCCTGCAGCTCGACCGCGAGGCGGTGTTCGGTCCGGGCGAGCTGCCGGCGGCGTTGCAGCGAGTCACGGGTCTCGCTCACCGCCCGCTGGCTGCGCCGCAGTTCGCTGACGTCCCGCAGCACGGCCCACATGGAGGTGGTGCTGCCGTCCGCGTCGAGCACGGGCTCGCCCATCATGTGCACGGTGCGCTCGCTGCCGTCGGGGCGCACCACGCGGAACTCCCCGTCGATGCGCTGGGCGTCGACCAGGCAGTCCGTGACCATGCGGGTCAGCCGGGGACGGTCCTCGTCCAGGACCAGCGACGGCAGTTCGTCCAGGGTGAGCGGGGGAGCGGCCGGGTCCCGTCCGAGCATCCGGTACAGCTCGCCGGACCAGTTCGCCTCGTCCGTCAGCAGGTTCCACTCGGCGCTGCCGACGCGGCTGAGCAGGGAGCCGCCCGCGGGCGGGACCGCTGCGGCGGGGGCGCCGGGAGGGGCGGGGCCGTCCGGCGGGACGGGGCCCGGCCCGTCGCGCAGCTGGGCCAGATGCTCGTCCAGATCGTCGAGCTGGTGCAGGGCGAGGTCGTACAGCGCGCGGTGCCAGCGCTCCTCGGGGCCCGCCGCCTCGCTCCGGATGTCCCTGCGCACCGCGTCCACGTCGCCCCGCAGCCGCCGCGTCTGCGTGATGAGCGCGTCCACCGCTCCACGCTCGGGCGGCTGGGCGGCTGGGCGGTCCGCGGAGAGATGGGGCGGCATGACGTACTCCGATACGAGGCGGTACGACCAAGACTTGGGGCAAGGACCGGTTACGACTGTTGCACAGCCCACGACGCGCTGTAAGGGATTTGGCAACACCCGATTCAGCGATGCTGCCGGCATATGCCGGAGGCCTTTGGAGCGCGCGTTCGACCACCCGGATCCGGCCCGTGCGGAGTGTGCCCCGCGGCCGTTCAGTGCTCCGGTCCGCACGAGCTGCCGTGGCCGGGCAGCGATCCGTGCAGCAGGAAGTCGTCGATCTTCCGGTGCACGCACTTCGAGGAGCCGTACCCGGTGTGCCCGTCGTCCCTGTTGTCGAGGACCACGGCCGAGTCGCCGAGCCGCTCCGCGGTCTCCTCCGTCCACCGGTACGGCGTCGCCGGGTCGCCGCGCGTGCCGACGAGGAGCATCTTCGCGGTGCCGACGTCGCGCACCTCGTCCCGGATGAAGTCGGTGCCCGCGGGCCGGCCGTGACAGACCGGCAGCTGGGCGAGCCGGTACGGCCCGAAGACCGGCGACGCCTTCTCGTACGCGGCGCGCAGCCGCCCGATCTCCTCGGTGAGCCGCTCGGCGGAGGGGCGGTCGGGGTCGTCCGCGCAGTTGACCGCCAGCAGGGCGGCGGGGAGGTTGTCGCGGGGGACGTCCTCCCCGTCCACGAGGCCGCCGCCGCGGCGCGGGCGGAACGGGTACGGCGTCGGCGCCGCGAATCCGCCGCCCGCGAGCTGCAGCACGCCCCTGGGGTCGCCGTCCAGCAGCAGGGAGCTGAGGGCCTGGGTGAGCGCGGGCCACATCTCCTCGCTGTAGAGCGCCTGGCCCATGGCGGCCACCAGCTCCCGGCCGGTGAGCCCGGGGCCGTGCTCCGACGGCAGGGGGTTCTCGTCCAGCGAGCCGACCAGGGCGACGACCTCCTCCCTGGCCGTGCGCGCGTCCTGGCCGAACGGGCATGTCAGCAGCTCGGCGCAGGCCGCGAGGTAGTGCTCCAGCGCGGTCTGCTGGCCCCGCGCGGCCGCCAGACCCTGCTCGGACAGGGGCTCGGTGAGCGTGTCCACGCCGTCCAGGGCCATGCGCCCGACCCGGTCCGGGAACCGCGCCGCGTAGACCGCGCCCAGCCGTGAACCGTAGGAGAAACCGAGGTAGTTGAGCTTGTCGTCGCCGAGGGCCGCGCGCATCACGTCCAGGTCGTGGGAGACGTCCACCGTGCCCATGTGCGGCAGGACGGGACCGGAGTGCTCGCGGCAGGCGGCCGCGGACCTCCGCAGCTGCTTCAGCGCGGCCCCGGGGTCCGTCACGTCGTCGGGGCCGTCCGTGGCCCCGAGGAACTGGCCGGTGCCCTCACCGCAGCTCACGGGGGAGGACCGGCCGACGCCGCGCGGATCGAAGGTCACCACGTCGTAACCGTCCGTCAGCCCCATGAAGTCGTCGCCGGCGTAGGCCAGCGGGGGTATCCCCGCACCGCCCGGACCGCCGAAGTTGAGCAGCACGGAACCGCGCTTCTTCCGCCCGGTCGCCGGGTAGCGCGCCAGGGCCACGTCGAGTGTGCCGGCGCCGGGCCGGGAGTGGTCCAGCGGTACGGTCACCTTTCCGCACTGCAGGTCCGCGGGCATCTTTAGGCCCTCGCAGCGGGACCACCTGATGCGCTGGTGGTAGAAGCGGGACAGGCCGGGCCCCGGCTGTCCGCCGGTCCGCTCGCCGGGGTGTGCCGGGAACACCGTCGGCTGGCCGGTCCCCAGCAGGGCCAGCGCCACGGTCGCGGCTCCGGTGGCGCAGCGTCTGTACGTGAACCGCATGCTTGCCTCCAGGGACGCCCGGCCGGGGCCGGGGACACCCCCTCGCCTCACGATAAGCGGGCACGTCCGGCAGCGCCCGGCGGCCGGCTCGCCGGTGAGCACCTCACCCGCAGCTCCCCGGCTTCGGCCGGAGCCCGGCACGACCGGAAGTTGACACCAGCACTTACCAGGTCACAGGGTGTGCGGGGCACGCTGTGGAGCGGTCCGAACGAGTGGTCCGAGGGAAGGCAGTCATGGTGAGTACGCTCGGCGTCGCCGTCGTGGGGTTCGGCTGGATGGGACGGGTGCACACCCAGGCGTACGCGCGCGTCGCGCACCATTTCCCGCGGCTGGGCGTCCGCCCCGAACTGGTGACGGTGGCCGAGGAGGTGCCGGGCCGCGCCGAGGAGGCCGCCGCGCAGTTCGGGTTCGCAGGGACGGCCCGTGACTGGCGGGAGGTCGCCGCCGACCCCCGGATCCAGGCCGTCAGCATCACCGCCCCCAACTTCCTGCACCGCGAGATAGGCGTCGCGATGGCCGAGGCGGGCAAGCACATCTGGATCGAGAAGCCGGTCGGCCTGACCGCCGACGACACCCGCGCGGTCGCCGACGCCGTGGCCGAGGCCGGCGTCCAGGGCACCGTCGGCTTCAACTACCGCAACGCGCCCGCCGTCGCCGCCGCCCGCGAACTGATCGCCGCCGGTGAGATCGGCACCGTCACCCACGTCCGCATCCGCCTCTTCAGCGACTACGCCGCCCACCCCGAGGCTGCCCTCACCTGGCGCTACGAGCGCGAGCGCGGCGGCAGCGGAGTGCTCGGCGACCTCGCCTCGCACGGCGTCGACCTGGCCCGCTTCCTGCTCGGCGACATCACGTCCCTGACCGCCGACACCGCCGTGTTCGTGCCCGAGCGGGCCCGCCCCACGGGCGCCACGGCCGGCCACTCCCGCGCCACCGGCGGCGAGCTGGGCCCGGTGGAGAACGAGGACTACGTCAACTGCCTGCTCCGCTTCGCCTCCGGGGCGCGGGGCGTCCTGGAGGCCTGCCGCACCTCCGTCGGCGAGCAGAACAACTACGGCTTCGAGGTGCACGGCACCAAGGGCGCGGTCTCCTGGGACTTCCGCCGCATGGGGGAGCTGGCCGTCAGCCGTGGCACGGCCTACCAGGACCAGTCGGTGAGCACCGTGTACGTCGGCCCGGGCCACGGCGAGTACGCCGCCTTCCAGCCGGGCTCGGCGAACAGCATGGGCTACGACGACCTCAAGGTCATCGAGGCCCACCACTTCCTGCGCTCGATCGACGAGGGCACCGCGTACGGCCCCACCCTCGACGACGCCGTGCACATGGCCACCGCGCTGGACGCCATGACCCGGTCCGCCGAGCGCGGGAGCTGGGTGGAACTCGGCTGAGCGGCCCCGGGCGGAACGGTCAGTTCCGTACGAGCAGCTGGAACTCGAACGAGTAGCGCGAGGCCCGGTACACATGGGCGCCGTGCTCGACCGCGCGGCCGGTGTCGTCGTACGCCGTGCGCCGCATGGTCAGCAGCGCGGCGCCCTCCGGCTCCGCCAGCCGCGCGGCCTCCTCGGGGGTGGCGCCCCGCGCGCCGACGGACTGCCGCGCGCTGTGCAGCGTGATCCCCGCGCCGCGCATCAGCCGGTACAGGCCTGTGGCCTCCAGCCGCTCGTGGTCGAGGCCGAGGAGACCCTCCGGGACGTGGTTGGTCAGGTACGCCACGGGCTCGCCGTGGGCCAGGCGCAGCCGCTCCACGTAGTGGACCGGGGTGCCCTCGGCGATGCCCAGGGCGGCCGCCGCCTCGGCCGGCGCGGGCCGCTTCTCGACCGTCAGCACCCGGGTGCCGGGGCTGTGTCCCGCCGCCTGGAGGTCGTCGTACAGGCTGGTCAGCTCCATGGGGCGCTTGACCTGGCTGTGCACCACCTGGGTGCCGACGCCCCGGCGGCGCACCAGGAGGCCCTTGTCGACGAGGGACTGGATGGCCTGGCGGACGGTCGGCCGGGACAGCCCGAGCCGCCCGGCCAGCTCGATCTCGTTGCCGAGCAGGCTGCCGGGGCCCAGCGCGCCCTGTTCGATCGCCGCCTCCAGTTGCCGGGCGAGCTGGTAGTACAGCGGCACCGGGCTGGTGCGGTCGAGTGCGAAGTCGAGCCGGTCGGTAGCGGTACTGGTCACGAGTCGAGCCTAACCGTCCGTGAGGATGACAGAAGCCCTTGTCATCGTGTTGTCCTGACATGTACCCCGGTGTGACGCGGGTGCGGCTCAGGAGTGGCTCGGAAAGCCCAGGTTGATGCCGCCGTCGGCCGGGTCGGGCCAGCGGGTCGTGATCACCTTGCCCCGGGTGTAGAAGGCGACGCCGTCGTTGCCGTACACGTGCAGATCGCCGAAGAGCGAGTCCTTCCAGCCGCCGAAGGAGTGGTAGCCGACGGGCACCGGGATCGGCACGTTGACGCCGACCATGCCCGCCTGCACCTCCAGCTGGAAGCGGCGGGCGGCGCCGCCGTCGCGGGTGAAGATCGCGGTGCCGTTGCCCCAGCGGGAGCTGTTGATCAGCTCGATCGCCTCGTCGTACGTCCCGGCGCGTACCACGCACAGCACCGGGCCGAAGATCTCGTCCCGGTACGCGTCCGCCGTCACCGGCACCTTGTCCAGCAGCGAGACACCGAGGAAGAACCCGTCCTCGTGGCCCTCCACGGAGTACCCGGTGCCGTCCACGACGACCTCGGCGCCCTGCGCGGCCGCGCCCGCCACGTACGAGGCCACCTTGTCGCGGTGCTCACGGGTGATGAGCGGGCCCATCTCGGAGGCGGGGTCGGTGCCGGGGCCGATGCGCAGGTTCTTCGCGCGCTCGGCGATCCTCGCCACCAGTTCGTCGCCCGTGTCGCCGACCGCGACCACCACCGACACCGCCATGCAGCGCTCGCCCGCCGAGCCGTACGCGGCGTTGATCGCCTGGTCGGCGGCGTAGTCCAGGTCGGCGTCGGGCAGCACCAGCATGTGGTTCTTGGCGCCGCCGAGGGCCTGCACGCGCTTGCCGTGCTCGACCGCCCTGAGCTGGATGTACTTCGCGATCGGCGTCGAACCGACGAAGGAGACGGCCGCGACGTCCGGGTGCTCCAGAAGACGGTCCACGGCCGCCTTGTCGCCCTGGACGATGTTGAACACGCCCTCCGGCAGCCCCGCCTCGGCCAGCAGCTCCGCCAGCCGGAAGGACGCCGACGGGTCCTTCTCGCTGGGCTTGAGCACGAAGGTGTTACCGCAGGCGATGGCGAGCGGGAACATCCACATGGGCACCATGGCGGGGAAGTTGAACGGCGTGATGCCGGCGACCACACCGAGCGGCTGCCGGATGGAGGCCACGTCGACCCGGTTCGAGACCTCCGTGGACAGCTCGCCCTTGAGCTGCGAGCTGATCCCGCAGGCCAGCTCCACGATCTCCAGACCGCGCGCGACCTCGCCGAGCGCGTCCGAGTGCACCTTGCCGTGCTCGGCGGTGATCAGCGCGGCGATCTCGTCGCGGTGCGCGTCCAGCAGCTCCCGGAACCTGAACAGCACCGCCGTGCGCTTGGCGAGCGAGCTGCCGCCCCAGCTCGCGAAGGCGGCCCTGGCGCTCGCGACGGCGGCGTCCACCTCGTCGGTGGTGGCGAACGCGATCCGCTTCCCCTGGGCGCCCGTGGCCGGGTCGTAGACCGGGCCGAAGCGTCCGGAGGTGCCCTCGACGGGCTTGCCGCCGATCCAGTGGTGGATGGTCTTCATGCTGCGGGACCTTTCGTGAGCGTCATGGCTGGCAGGGGAGGGGCTGGGGGCGGTCACAGGTGACGGCGGCGGCCGGCCGCGCTGCGGTCGTACCGCTCGCGGGCCTCCACGGCCGCCTCGCGGGAGGCGACCTCGGCGACCGGCACGTCCCACCAGGCCTCGGCGGGAGGAGCCGAGGGCGTCGGGTCGGTCTCGACGTACACGCAGGTCGGCCGCTTCGAGGCGCGGGCCCGGGCGAGCGCGTCCCGCAGCTCGCCGACGATCTTGACGCGCAGGACGTCCATGCCGAGGCTGGCCGCGTTGGCCGCGAGGTCCACCGGCAGCGGCGCGCCGGTGAAGCTCCCGTCCGCGGCCCGGTAACGGTAGGCGGTGCCGAAGCGCTCGCCGCCGGTCTCCTCGGACAGGCCGCCGATGGAGGCGTACCCGTGGTTCTGCAGCAGGACGAGGTTGACGGGCAGGCCCTCCTGCACGGCCGTGACGATCTCGGTCGGCATCATCAGGTAGGTGCCGTCGCCGACCAGCGACCAGACCACGGTGTCGGGCGCGGCCTGCTGGACGCCGATGCCGGCCGGGATCTCGTAGCCCATGCAGGAGTAGCCGTACTCCAGGTGGTACTGGCGCGGCGAGCGTGCCCGCCACAGTTTGTGCAGGTCGCCGGGGAGCGAGCCGGCCGCGTTGATCACCACGTCGTCGTCCCCGACGACCGCGTCCAGCGCGCCGAGGACCTGCGTCTGCGTCGGTACGGCGCTGTCGTCGTCCGCGCGGAACGCGGCGTCCACGACCTGCTCCCAGCGCTCCTTGCCCGCGCGGTACTCCGCCTCGTACGCCCCGTCGACCCGGTGGCCGTCCAGTTCGCGCGCGAGTGCCGTAAGGCCCGTACGGGCGTCGGCGACCAGGGTGCGGGCGGCCAGCTTGTGGGCGTCGAAGGCGGTGATGTTGAGGTTGACGAACCGGACGGCCGGGTTCTGGAAGAGGGTCGTGGAGGCGGTGGTGAAGTCGCTGTAGCGGGTGCCCACGCCGATGACCAGGTCCGCGGTGCGGGCGAGGTCGTCGCAGACGGCGGTGCCGGTGTGGCCGATGCCGCCGAGGTCGGCCGGGTGGTCGTGGCGCAGGGAGCCCTTGCCCGCCTGGGTGGAGGCGACGGGGATGCCGGTGGCGTCCACGAGCGCCTTCAGCGCCTCCTCGGCCTCGCTGTGGTGGACGCCGCCGCCCGCCACGATCAGCGGGCGCTCCGCCGCCCGGATCGCCCGTACGGCCTCGGCGAGTTCCAGCGGGTCGGGCGCGGGACGGCGCACGTGCCAGACGCGCTCGGCGAAGAACTCCTCCGGCCAGTCGAACGCCTCGGCCTGCACGTCCTGCGGCAGGGCGAGGGTGACCGCGCCGGTCTCGGCCGGGTCGGCCAGCACCCGCACGGCGTTCAGCGCGGACGGGATCAGCATCTCCGGGCGGGTGATCCGGTCGAAGTACCGGGAGACCGGGCGCAGGGTGTCGTTCACGGACACGTCCGCCTCCGACGGGTGCTCCAGCTGCTGGAGCAGCGGGTCGGCGCTGCGCGTGGCGAAGTAGTCGCCGGGCAGGAGCAGCACCGGCAGCCGGTTGATCGTCGCGAGGGCGGCGCCCGTGACGAGGTTGGTCGCGCCCGGGCCGATGGACGTCGTCACCGCCTGCGCGGAGAGCCGGTTCAGCTGGCGGGCGTGACCGACGGCGGCGTGCACCATGGCCTGCTCGTTGCGGCCCTGGTGGAAGGGCATGGTGTCCTCGCCGGCCTGCAGCAGGGCCTGGCCGAGGCCGGCGACGTTGCCGTGGCCGAAGATGCCCCAGGTGCCGGCGATCAGCCGGTGCCGTACACCGTCGCGCTCGGTGTACTGGGCGGACAGGAACTGCACCAGCGCCTGGGCGACGGTCAGCCGGCGCACGGACGGAGTCGGGTGGCTCATCGGGTCCTCACTGCTCGGGGGCGGTGTAGAGGGGCAGCCGGGGGTCGACCGGCTGCTCGGGCCAGGTGGAGCGGATCCAGGCGTGGTCCGGGTGGTCGCGGATCAGCCAGGCGCGGTCGGGATCGGGGCCCGCCATCACGTTGAGGTAGTACATGTCGTGGCCGGGGACGGCCATGGAGGGGCCGTGCCAGCCGTCCGGGATCAGGACGACGTCCCCGCTCCTGACCTCGGCCAGCACGTCGGTGCCGCCGCCGTGGCCGGAGGGGGAGACCCGCTGGTAGCCGAGGCCGGGGACGCCCTCGTGGTCGGCGAACTCGAAGTAGTAGATCTCCTCCAGCTCCGACTCCTCGCCGGGCCGCCGCTCGTCGTGCTTGTGCGGCGGGAAGGAGGACCAGTTGCCGCCCGGGGTGATCACCTCGACCGCGATCAGCCTGTCGCACTCGAAGACGTCCGCGGCGCCGAAGTTGTTGACCTGCCGGGAGCAGTTGCCCGTGCCGCGCAGCTCGACCGGGACGGCGGACGCGGGCCCGTACCGGGCGGGCAGCCGGCGCTCGCAGCGGGCCCCGGTGAGGGCGAACCGGCCGCCGCCCTGGGAGGCGATGAAGACGTCCGCGTCCCGGGGCATGTACGCGAAGTCGCTCACCCCGCCGAACACGCTCTCGCGCCCGGCCAGCCGGAACATGTCGTCGCCCGCGGTGACCGTGCAGGAGCCCGACAGGGGCAGCACGATCCACTCGCTGTCACCGGTGGCGAAGGTGTGCCGGCCGCCCGGGGGCAGCTCCAGTATCCGCAGGCTGGAGTGGCCCCAGCCGGCGGACTCGGGGGTGACGTGCACGGAGTAGGCGTCGGTGCCGGCCTTGCCGGCCGGGAGGTGGGGGGTGGTGGCCATGTGGGTGCTTCCTAGGGCTCGATGCGGGGCGGGACGGGGGTACGGGCCAGAGGGACGGCCGTCGGGTTCAGAGCAGCCCGACCGCCGTGTCGACGGCGGTCTCCACGCTGCCGTCGGCGGGGTAGAGCAGGGAGCGGCCGACGACCATGCCCTGGACGGTGGGCAGTCTCAGCGCCTTGCGCCATTTCTCGTACGCGCCCTCCTGGTCCTCGCCGACCTCGCCGCCGAGCAGCACGGCGGGCAGCGTGGAGGCCCCCAGCGCCTCGGCCATGTCGTCGGGGTCCTCCGTGACGGGCAGCTTCAGCCAGGTGTAGGCGGAGGTGCCGCCGAGGCCCGAGGCGATCGCGATGGAGCGGGTGACGGCCCCGAGGCTCAGGTCGTTGCACACCTTGCCCTCGGCCCGGCGGGATATGAAGGGCTCGACGAAGAGCGGCAGCCGGCGGGCCGCCATGTCGTCCACGGCCCGGGCGGCGGCCTCCAGCGTGCGCAGGGAGCCAGGGTCGTCGTAGTCGACGCGCAGCAGCAGTTTCCCGGCGTCGAAGCGGAGCCGCTCGATGTCCTCGGCGCGGTGGCCGGTGAAGCGGTCGTCCATCTCGAAGGACGCCCCGGCCAGGCCCCCGCGGTTCATGGAGCCCATGACGACCTTGCCGTCCAGGACGCCCAGGAGCAGCAGGTCCTCCAGGATGTCGGCGGTGGCGAGGACGCCGTCCACACCCGGCCGTGACAGCGCGATGCACAGCCGTTCCAGCAGGTCGGCACGGTTGGCCATGGCCAGCGGACGGCCGCCGACCCGGAGGGCGCCGCGTGCCGGGTGGTCGGCGGCCACGATCATCAGCCGGCCGCTGTCGCCGATCAGCGGGCGGCGCACGCGCCGGGCGGCGGCCTCGGCGACGGCCTCGGGATGCCGGGCACGCACCGAGGCGAGGTCGGGAATGCTGATGCTCATGACGGGCTCCGTTCGGGGGTGGCGGTGGTCGGCCGCGCGGAAGGTCTCCGCCCCAGGGCCCGGGTCTTCTCGGTGCTCGGGCTCGTTCTCGGCGATCGGGCGGGCGGTCGGCTCCGGACCTCGGTCCGGGGTGGTGCGTCGGGCGGACGGGGCGCCCGTCCCGCGGCTCGGCCGGCCGGTCGGGCGGGAAACCCGGGCGGTGGTCCTCCGGCTGCCGGGAGGGCTGCTGGGATGTTTCGGCTCCCCCGGTGGGCCGGCCGGGCGAGGTCTGCCACTTCCGCGCCGGGGGCCGGGCGGGCGGCCGGGCAGGAGGTCATGACTGTCTCCTCGTCGGTCGAGCGGTCGGTGGGTGCGGGTTCCGGTGTACGGGGACGGGGGCGGGCCGGTCCCCGGCTTGTTCTCTCGGCCGGCGGTTCGGCCGGACAGAGGCCCCCAGCCCGTGTCCTCCTCGGTGAAGCGGCCGGTGGGCGGGATTCCCCGCGTACGGAGGGCAGCGGGGCGGGCCGGTCCTCGGATCGTTCTCCCGGCCGGCAGGGGTGCGGACGGGGTTTCCGGAACGGACCCTGCCGGTCGGTGGTGGGGCCGGGCGGGAGGCGTCGTGGCCGGTCGGCTCGGTCCTCGGGCCCTCCTCTCGGCTGGTCGGCCGGGGTGCGGACGGAGTGCCGGAACCACCCTCCCAGCCGGACGGCCGGGCCGGACGGGATCCCCGCGCCCGCCTCCTCGGTCGGTGGGCCGCCCGGCAGGGCCCCGTCCCCTCCCTGGGCTCGGCGGCTCCGGGCGCCCCTCTCGGCCGGGTGGGTGAGGGAGCGCCCCTCGACCGCCCGGCCCCCGCGCCGACCGGCAGGTCACCCCCGCTCCAGCAGCTCCTCGACCTCCGGCGGAGTGGGCATCGCCGAGGAGCAGGCGAGGCGGGAGGCGACGAGGGCGCCGGCCGCGTTGGCGTAGCGCATGGTCCTCTCCAGGTCCCAGCCGCCGAGCAGGCCGTGGCAGAGGGAGCCGCCGAAGGCGTCCCCGGCGCCGAGGCCGTTGACGACCTCCACGGGGACGGGCGGGACCTCGGCCGTGGTGCCGTCGCGGTGGACGGCCAGCACGCCCTTCGGTCCCTGCTTGACGACGGCGAGCTCGACGCCCGCGGCCAGCAGCGCCTCGGCGCAGGCCCACGGCTCGCGCACCCCGGTGGCGATCTCGCACTCGGCCACGTTGCCGACGGCCACGGTCGCGTGCCGCAGTGCCTCCGTGTAGTACGGGCGGGCGCTCTCCGGGTCCTGCCAGAACATCGGCCGCCAGTCCAGGTCGAAGACCGTGATGCCGGTCCTGGCACGGGCCCCGAGCGCGGCGAGCGTGGCCGAGCGGCTCGGCTCCTCGCTCAGGCCGGTGCCGGTCATCCAGAAGATCCTGGCCGCGCGCACGGCGTCGAGGTCCAGCTCGTCGGCGTCGATCTCCAGGTCGGGAGCCTTGGGACGACGGTAGAAGTACAGCGGGAAGTCGTCGGGCGGGAAGATCTCGCAGAACGTGATCGGCGTAGGGTAGGTGTCGACAGGGGTGACAAAACGGTCGTCGACTCCGAAATCCTTCAGAGCCTGGTGCAGGTACGTACCGAAGGGGTCGTTGCCGGTCCGTGTGATCACAGCGGTAGCGTGGCCCAGACGTGCGGCGGCCACGGCCACGTTGGCCGCCGACCCCCCAAGGAACTTCCCGAAGGACTCGACTTGCGGCAGCGGCACACCGGTCTGCAACGGATAGAGATCGACACCGATCCGTCCCATGGTGATGAGATCGTACGATCCGGCGGACTCAGGCATGCACGTCACTCCTCGGTCGGGGCAGCGGGCCGTCGGCGGCCCGGGGTGCGGGGGGATGCGGACACCCGGGCCCGGATGTATCCCAGGTGTAGGACCACGGACATGCCGGTGTCAAGGGTTTGTACTTACATTCGGACTACCGGACTACTCCTTTGAAATAATGTCTTGACATATTTATTGACAGTCGGCTGCCCAGGCACTTGGATCCCGTGCCAGCGAAGGCGCCGCTGCACGGCACAATGACCCGGGCCCGCCCCGGGTCCGCGCGAGCCCTCCGCTCGACGCCGTCCCGTTTCTCCCCCTGGTCGCACAGTGAGGTGCTGGAAAAGATGGTCCGCACGTTCCGCCCCCGTTCCCGCTCCCGCAGAGCCGCGCCCCTCATGGCGCTCGCCGCGGCGAGCGCGCTGCTCATAGCCGGCTGCTCCAGCGGCTCGGGCGGCAAGAAGGCCGAGGAGGCCGCCGAAGGCGCCGCCGCGGGCAGGGCGAACACGCCCCGCATGAAGGTCGCCCTGGTCACCCACCAGGCCCCCGGCGACACCTTCTGGGACATCGTCCGCAAGGGCGCCGAGGCGGCCGCCGACAAGGACAACGTCGAGCTCGTCTACTCGGCCGACCCCAACGCGGGCAACCAGGCCAACCTGGTCCAGAACGCGATCGACCAGAAGGTCGACGGCATCGCGGTCACCCTCGCCAAGCCGGACGCGATGAAGGACGTGATCGCCAAGGCGGAGCAGGCGGGCATCCCCGTCGTCGGCCTGAACTCCGGCACGGACGAGTGGAGGGACCTGGGCCTCCTCTCCTTCTTCGGGCAGGACGAGTCCGTCGCGGGCGAGGCGCTGGGCAAGAAGCTGAACGAGACCGGCGCGAAGCACGCCGTCTGCGTGATCCACGAGCAGGGGAACATCGGTCTGGAGTCCCGCTGCGCCGGGATGGCGAAGACCTTCGAGGGCGAGTCGCAGACGCTGAACGTCAACGGCACCGACATGCCGTCGGTGAAGTCGACCATCACCGCCAAGCTCAAGCAGGACAGCTCCATCGACGAGGTCGTCACGCTCGGCGCGCCCTTCGCGATGACCGCCGTGCAGTCGGTGGCCGACGCGGGCAGCGAGGCGAAGATCGCCACGTTCGACATGAACAAGGAACTGACCGACGCGATCCAGGGCGGCGACATCGAGTTCGCGGTCGACCAGCAGCCCTACCTGCAGGGGTACCTCGCGGTCGACTCGCTGTGGCTCTACAAGAACAACGGAAACTACAGCGGCGGCGGTGAGCAGCCGGTCCTGACCGGTCCGGCCTTCGTCGACGAGTCCAACGTCGACACCGTGGGCCGGTACGCCGCGAAGGGCACACGGTGATGAGCATGACCCGAGCAACGGCCCCGGCGGCGAGCGACCCGTCGCCGGCCCCGCCGGCCTCGCCGGCCGGCGGGCAGGACGGCCGCGCGGCCGAGCGGTCCGGCCTGCGCCGGCTGATGGCCCGCCCCGAGGTCGGCGCCCTGATCGCCGCGATCGGCGTGTACGTCTTCTTCTTCGCCGTCGCACCGCCGTTCCGCGAGGCCAGCTCGCTGTCCACCGTCCTCTACCAGGCGTCCGTCATGGGGATCATGACGATCCCGGTGGCGCTGCTGATGATCGGCGGGGAGTTCGACCTGTCCGCCGGTGTCGCGGTGACCACCTCCGCGCTCACCGCGGCGATCCTCAGCTACCAGCTGACGCTGAACGTCTGGACCGGCGTGATCGTCGCGCTGATCGCCTCGCTCGCCGTCGGGGCGTTCAACGGCTGGCTGCTGATGAAGACCGGGCTGCCCAGCTTCCTGGTGACCCTCGGCTCCTTCCTGATCCTCCAGGGTGCCAACCTCGCCGTCACCAAGATCTTCACCGGCAACGTGGCCAGCGACTCGATCAGCGACATGGACGGTTTCGACCAGGCCAAGTCGATCTTCGCCTCGGAGATCGGCATCGGCGGGGTGAACTTCAAGATCACCATCTTCTACTGGCTGGTCTTCGCCGCGCTCGCCACGTGGCTGCTGCTGCGCACCAGGTTCGGCAACTGGATCTTCGCGGTGGGCGGCAACAAGGACAGCGCCCGCGCGGTCGGCGTCCCCGTCGGCCTCACCAAGATCCTGCTGTTCATGGGCGTCGGCCTGGGCGCCTGGTTCGTCGGCATGCACCTGCTGTTCTCGTTCAACACGGTGCAGTCCGGCGAGGGCGTCGGCAACGAGTTCCTGTACATCATCGCCGCGGTCATCGGCGGCTGCCTGCTCACCGGCGGCTACGGCTCCGCGGTCGGCCCGGTGATCGGCGCCTTCATCTTCGGCATGGTCTCCCAGGGCATCGTCTACGCCAACTGGAACCCGGACTGGTTCAAGGCGTTCCTCGGCGTGATGCTGCTGCTCGCCGCCCTCGTCAATCTGTGGGTCCGCCGCCAGGCGACCAGGAGGTGACCCGAACCGTGACCACCAACGGAACCGTGACCGGCGGGGCGGCCGTCAAGGACGCGCCCGGGGCCGACGCCCCTCTCGTCGAACTGCGCGCCGCGGGCAAGTCGTACGGCAACGTCCGCGCCCTGCACGGCGTCGACCTCGCCGTCCGGCCCGGCCGGGTGACCTGCGTCCTCGGCGACAACGGCGCCGGCAAGTCGACCCTCATCAAGATCGTCTCCGGACTGCACCAGCACACCGAGGGCGAGTTCCTCGTCGACGGCGAGCCGGTGCGCTTCAGCACCCCGCGCGAGGCCCTGGACCGCGGTATCGCGACCGTGTACCAGGATCTGGCGACGGTGCCGCTGATGCCGGTGTGGCGCAACTTCTTTCTCGGCTCCGAGCTGACGAAGGGGCCCTGGCCGCTCCGCCGCCTCGACATCGACCGCATGAAGCGGACGGCCGACGAGGAACTGCGCGCCATGGGCATCGTCCTGGACGACCTGGAGCAGCCCATCGGCACGCTCTCCGGCGGCCAGCGCCAGTGCGTCGCCATCGCCCGCGCCGTCCACTTCGGCGCCCGCGTCCTCATCCTCGACGAGCCGACGGCCGCGCTCGGCGTGAAGCAGTCGGGTGTCGTGCTGAAGTACATCGCCGCCGCCCGCGACCGCGGCCTCGGCGTCATCTTCATCACCCACAACCCCCACCACGCCTACATGGTCGGCGACCACTTCAGCGTGCTGCGCCTGGGCACCATGGAGCTCAGCGCCGCCCGCAGCGAGATCACCGTCGAGGAACTGACCAACCACATGGCCGGCGGCGCCGAACTCACCGCACTCAAGCACGAGCTGGCCCAGGTGCGTGGGGTCGACGTGGAGGAACTGCCCGAGGGGGACGCCGCGACACCCGCCGCGGCCTCCACCGGCAGGCCCGTGGGAGAGCCCGCCGGCCGGCCTGCGGCAGGGCACACGAGAAAGGCCGTCGACGAGACCTGAGCCGACCCGCCGCCCGCTTCCCGGGCCGGGTACGCCGCAGGTCGCGAGCGGGGTCCGTCGGTCGGGACGGGTACGGGTCCCGCACTGCACGAGTGGACGCGTGCCGAGGCCGCGAGGCTGGGACGTACCTGAGCCAGGTCCTCCGAGCGGACTCGCGCCGAGGCCGTCGGCGGACCCGGCCCGGTTCTGCCGACGCGACTTGCGCCGGTGCGGCTGGAACTGCCGGGGCCGGGTCCGGCCCCGGGCCGGGTCTGTCGGCGGGTTCCGGTGGTCCGGGTCGCCGACAGGTCGCGACTCGGGGCTGCTGTGCGGCGGACCCTGGTCGGGCCGGGTCGGGTCGGGGTGGCCGGCCGGCCGTGGGGCGGGGCCGCCTGCCGCTTCGCGGTCCGAGGTTGCTGTGCGGGCGGCTCGGGTCGGGTCCGGGTGGCACGGCTCGGGTCCGGAGTCGACGTGGCCTGGGCCGGGGTTGTCGGCGGGGCTCGGTGCGGGGCTGTTGTGCGGGGGTCCGGGCCGGGGTCCAGTGGCATGGTCCGGGTCCGGGTGCGGAGGCGGTGCGGCCTGGGGCGGGGCGGCTGAGCGGACGCGGGGCGGGGTTGTCGGCGGGGCTCGGTGCGGGGCTGTTGTGCGGGGGTCCGGGCCGGGGTCCAGTGGCATGGTCCGGGTGCGGAGGCGGTGCGGCCCGGGGAGGGGTGGCTGAGTGGACGCGGGGCGGGGACTTCGGCGGGCTCGGGCCGGCGTCGCTGTGATCCGGGCCGAGGGCTCCGAAGCGTCCTAAGCTGGGGGCGCCGCGGCCTCGGACAGAGGCTGCTGACAAGATCTGACTGAGGTTCGCCGGCGAGACCCGAGCCGAGTGCGCCGTCGGGGGCTGAGCCAGACCGCCGACGCGACCTGCGTCGATGAGCCTGGGCCGGGTTCGCCGTCGAGACGTGGGCTGAGTTCCCCGCGGACTCGGGCTCCGAGCACGGTTCGCCCACAGCACCGGGCAGGGCCCGCCGACGGGTCCCGGCCCGGGGACGCCGGCTCGAACCTCGGACCGGCCTGGGACCAGGTCGGTCGGCAGCCTGGACCCGGGCTGCCGGGCCGGCCCCAGGCGGTCGCGGCCGTCGGTGGGCACGGCACCGGTTGTCGTACGACCAGCGAGCCCCGGACCCCCGTCCGGGCCGGCGCGGTCCGCGGCCGTTCCCACGGTGCGGAACCGCCGTCCACACCACCGGCCGGGACCACGTCCGGGCCGGCACGGCACCGCCTCGGACCACCGGGGTGCCGGAACACTCCGAAGCGAAGGGAAGACCACCCACCATGACTCAGTACGGGACGCTCGGCGTCGCCGTCATCGGTACCGGCCGTATGGGGGCCGACCATGTGCGCCGTATCGACCAGGTGATCAGCGGGGCGCGTGTGAGCGCCGTCGTGGATCTCGACGCCGAGCGGGCCAAGCGGCTGGCCGACGGCATCGAGGGCTGCACCGCCCACACCGACGCGGCCGCCGCCATGGCCGCCGACGACGTCGACGCCCTCGTCATCGCGTCACCGGGCCCCGCGCACGAGGAGGCGCTACTGACGGCCTTCGCGCACGACCTGCCCGTCCTGTGCGAGAAGCCGCTCACCCCCGACGCGGCCTCCGCGCTGCGGGTCCTCGAGGCGGAGCAGCGGCTCGGCCGGCGCCGGGTCCAGGTCGGCTTCATGCGGCGGTACGACGCCGAGTACATGAAGCTCAAGGCGCTGCTGGACGGCGGCAGCCTCGGCCGCCCGCTGATGCTGCACAACCGGCACCGCAACGCGTCCAGCCCGCCCGGCTTCACCAGCGCCAACCTCATCAACGACTCCGTCGTGCACGAGATGGACGTCACCCGATGGCTGCTGGACCAGGAGATCACGGCGGTCACCGTGCTCCGCCCCAGGCCGTCCTCGAACGCGCCCGAGGGCCTGGCCGACCCGCAGTTCGTCGTCTTCGAGACCGACGGCGGCGCGCTCGTCGACGTCGAGATGAGCGTCAACACCGGCTTCGGCTACCAGGTGAAGGCGGAGGCGGTCTGCGAGCGCGGCACCGCCCGCATCGGGGAGGAGCAGTCACTCGTCACCGAGACGGCCGGCCGCTGGGGCGGCACCATCGTCCAGGACTTCACGGAGCGCTTCGCCGACGCCTACGACCGTGAGGTGCAGGCCTGGGTGGACGCCACCCGGCGCGGCGAGGTCACCGGCCCGAGCGTGTGGGACGGGTACGCGGCGGCGGCCGTGTGCGAGGCCGGTGTCCGGTCCCTGACCGAGGGCGTCCGCGTGGAGGTCGAGCTGATCGAACGGCCGGCGCTCTACCGCTGAGGAAGGGCGTCAGGGACGCCCTGGACCGGCAGCGTCACGCGGTACCCGACGATGCCCCGGAAGCAGCGGGCTCCCGGGGCACGTCCTTGTCCCCGTCCCGTCCGCGCTCGCGGCCGTCACGGAAGAACCACTCCATCCGCGGCTCCACGACGTACCGGAACGCCGCACGGACCGGCGCGCTGCACAGTACCGACATCCCGGCGACCGCCAGCGCCGTCACCGCGAGCTGTCCGAACGGTGTGTGCAGCCAGGAGGCGTCGTACCAGTCCCAGTAACGGGACGCCTTGATGATGAAGGCGTGCAGCAGATAGCCGTACATCGTTCCCGCGCCCAGCGACGTGAACCAGGTGTGCCGTCGCGGCACCCAGGCCAGGAAGCAGGCCGTCAGCAGCACCGCCAGACCGAGCAGGGCGGGCGTGATGAGCAGTCCGGTCCAGGCCGGCACGTCGTGTTCGGTGACGCTCGACCGGTGGTACAGCCAGACCGCGCTGAACGACGGCGCCGCCCAGTACCCGGCCACCGCCGCACCCGCGGCCACCGGCAGCGTGAGCAGCCGGACCCGCCGGGTGCGCAGCCGCTCGAAGTGCTCGCGCCGCAGCGTCAGTCCGAGCACGAAGCAGGGCAGGAACTGCAGCGCCCGCTGCAGTCCCAGGTCGCCGCCCGTCTCGGGGGACATGGACGCCAGGACGGCGATGCCGAGCGCGACCGCCACCGGATGACGCAGCGTCCGCCACAGGGGAGTGGTGATCCGCCACACGAACAGCGCGACGAGGAACCACAGCGAGTAGTAGGGATCCAGCAGGCTCAGCGGATACTCCCAGTCGTCCTCCCCCCAGCGGTAGAAGAGCGTGTACGCGATCTCGAAGACGAGGTACGGCGCGACGACCCCGGAGATCAGCCTCCGCACCCGGCCCGGACCCATGTCGAAGCTCCGGGAGAAGTACCCGGAGATGAGGGCGAAGGCGGGCATGTGGAAGGCGTAGAGGACCAGGTACGCGGCAGAGATCACTCGGCTGCCGGACGCCAGCGGCTCCCAGGCGTGCCCGCAGGCCACCAGCACGATGATGAGGTACTTGGCGTTGTCGAAGAACGGGTCCCTGGACGGGCCCCTCCCGGACCCCGGCGGCGTCGACGTGCCCCGGCCGGGGGAGGAGCCGCCGGACGGGCGGGGCGCCGTTTTGTGCTGCGGGGCTGTGGTGAGGTCGGAGCGGTCGTACAGCGCCACGTTCGGACAACCTCCGGATTGGATCAGGCTGCGGCGGGCAAGGGATCCCGTGCGCCTGCCCCGTCACCGGAGTCTCATTCCCCCCTGTCACCCCGGTGGAGGAACCGGTGGTGCAGGGCGCGCACCTCCTCGGTCAGCTCCGGCACCGGGCCCTCCACGGTCACCCCGGGCGCGACCTCGTGCACCGGCAGGGCGCGCACCGGGGGCTCGGGCACGCCCCACTCGCCGAGCCAGAGGGCGAGCTGCGCGGAGGACGCGACGTACACGATGCGGCCGAGTCCCACCCACGCGTGGGCGGCCGCGCACATCGGGCAGTGCTCGCCGGAGGTGTAGACGGTGGCCCCGGCACGCTGCTCGGGGGTCAGACGGGAGGCCGACCAGCGGGCCAGTTCGAACTCCGGGTGGCGGGTGCGGTCGCCGGACGCCACCCGGTTGTGGTCCTCGGCCAGCACCGTGCCGTCCGCCGCGACGAGCACCGAGCCGAACGGTTCGTCACCGGCCGCGAGCGCCAGCTCCGCCAGCTCCACGCACCGTCGCAGGTACTTGAGTTCGGAGTCGTCCACCATCTCTTACGCACCTCCCGGGCCGCGGTCCGCACCGCGATTCACCCGGGCAGCCTACGGTCCCGGTGTCAGCGGTGGCCGTCGCGGTGGCCGTCGGAGCCGTGGGGCCGCTCCGGCCCGCGGGCCGGCTGCGCGGCCGTCGTGCCGTGCACCGGGCCGGTGCCCGGCGGGACGACCGTGCCCTCGACGATCCGCGGGGCGGTGGCCGCGGGCGGGGCGGGCTGGGCGTCTTGTGCGTACGGCGCGGGGGCCGCGGCCTGCTCCCGTTTCATCGCCCGGGCCTCGGCCTTGAGGATGCGGGCGGACTTCCCCGCGCTGCGGGCCAGGTCCGGCAGGCGCTTCGCGCCGACGAGGAGGATGACGACGATGAGGACGACGGCGAGTTCGCTCAGTCCGAACATGAGGGTCCTGTCTTCTCCGTGGCCCGGGCCCTTGCGCGTACTCCTGCCGGCGGGTGCGAACGGCGTCCGGGCGCGCACCCGAGGCAGAATCTACAGCACTGTAGAGGGGGCTGGGGAGGAATCGGGAGAGGAATACGATGGAGCGCTCGACGGGTGACGCGCGGCGGTTGACGGCGGAGGGAGACACGACGTGACGGACCACCGGCAGCGTCCCCGACGGCGGGGACAGGGCGAGCTGGAGGGACTGGTCCTGTCGGCCCTGCGCGAGGCCGACGGCTCCGCGAGCGCGGGATGGGTGCAGAAGCGTTTGGGCGGCGACCTCGCCTACACGACCGTGATCACCATCCTGACCCGGTTGCTGGCCAAGGGCGTCGTCACCCGGGAGCGCGTCGGGCGTGCCTTCGTCTGGACGCCCGCCGCCGACCACGCCGGGCTCGCCGCGCACCGGATGCGCAGGGTGCTGGACGCCGAGAGCGACCGGCAGGCGGTGCTGGCCAGCTTCGTCACGGCGCTCGGCCCGGACGACGAACGGCTGCTGCGGGAGCTGCTGGACCGGCCGGAACCCGGGATCGCCGCGGCGGGGGAGGAGTGACGCGGCACCCCTCCCCGTGACCGGCCCCGTGGCCGCGGCGGTGGCCCGGTCACGCGGCGAAGGCCCGGTCACGCGGCGAAGGCCCGGTCAGGCGCCGACGTAGGCCGCCAGGTGCTCGCCGGTGAGGGTGGAGCGGGCGGCGACGAGGTCGGCGGGTGTGCCCTCGAAGACGATCCGGCCGCCGTCGTGGCCGGCGCCCGGACCGAGGTCGACGATCCAGTCGGCGTGCGCCATGACCGCCTGGTGGTGCTCGACGACGATGACCGACTTGCCGGAGTCCACGAGCCGGTCCAGCAGACCGAGCAGCTGCTCGACGTCGGCCAGGTGCAGCCCTGCGGTCGGCTCGTCGAGCACGTACACACCGCCGTCGTCGGCCATGTGGGTGGCCAGCTTCAGCCGCTGCCGCTCGCCGCCGGACAGCGTGGTGAGCGGCTGGCCCAGGGTGAGGTAGCCCAGTCCGACGGCGGAGAGCCGGGTGAGGATCCTGTGCGCCGCCGGCACGCGCGCCTCACCGGCGGCGAAGAACTGCTCGGCCTCGGCGGCCGGCATCGCCAGCACCTCGCCGATGTGCCGGCCGCCGAGGCGGTACTCCAGCACCGCGGCCTGGAACCGTGCGCCCTCGCACTCCTCGCAGGTGGTCGACACGCCCTCCATCATGCCGAGGTCGGTGTAGACGACGCCGGCGCCGTTGCAGGTGGGGCAGGCGCCCTCGGAGTTGGAGCTGAACAGCGCCGGCTTCACCCCGTTGGCCTTGGCGAACGCTTTGCGGATCGGGTCCAGCAGGCCCGTGTACGTCGCCGGGTTGCTGCGCCGCGAGCCGCGGATCGGGCTCTGGTCCACCGTGATCACACCCTCGCCGGCCGGGATCGACCCGTGCACGAGCGAGCTCTTGCCGGAACCCGCGACGCCGGTGACGACGGTCAGCACGCCCAGCGGGATGTCGACGTCCACGTCCCTGAGGTTGTGCGCGTCAGCCCCCCGGATCGGGAGCTTGCCGGTGGGCGTGCGCACCGTCTTCTTCAGGGCGGCCCGGTCGTCGAGGTGGCGGCCGGTGACGGTGCCGGAGGCCCGCAGCCCCTCGACGGTGCCCTCGAAGCAGACGGTGCCGCCCGCCGTACCGGCGCCCGGGCCGAGGTCGACGACGTGGTCCGCGATCGCGATCACCTCCGGCTTGTGCTCCACGACGAGCACCGTGTTGCCCTTGTCGCGCAGCCGCAGCAGCAGGTCGTTCATCCGCTGGATGTCGTGCGGGTGCAGGCCCGTGGTGGGCTCGTCGAAGACGTACGTGACGTCGGTGAGCGAGGAGCCGAGGTGCCGGATCATCTTGGTGCGCTGTGCCTCGCCGCCGGAGAGCGTGCCCGCCGGCCGGTCCAGCGAGAGGTAGCCGAGCCCGATCTCCACGAACGAGTCGAGGGTGTCCCGCAGCGCGGTGAGCAGCGGCGCGACCGAAGGCTCGGCCAGTCCGCGGACCCATGCGGCCAGATCGCTGATCTGCATCGCACAGGCGTCGGCGATGCTGATCCCCTCGATCTTCGACGACCGGGCCGCCTCGCTGAGCCGCGTGCCGTCGCAGTCGGGACAGACGGTGAAGGTGACCGTACGCTCCACGAAGGCCCGGACGTGCGACTGCAGCGCGTCGACGTCCTTGGACAGCATCGACTTCTGGATCTTCGGGATCAGCCCTTCGTAGGTCAGGTTGACGCCGTCGACCTTGATCCTGGTCGGCTCCTTGTGGAGCAGGTCGTGCAGCTCCCTCTCCGTGAAGTCACGGATCGGCTTGTCCGGGTCGAAGAAGCCGCAGCCGCTGAAGATACGGCCGTACCAGCCGTCGGTGCTGTAGCCGGGGATGGTGAGCGCGCCCCCGTTGAGCGACTTGCTGTCGTCGTAGAGCTGGGACAGGTCGATGTCGTTGACCGAGCCGCGGCCCTCGCAGCGCGTACACATGCCGCCGGTACGGCTGAAGGTCGCCTTCTGTGCCTTCCTCGCACCGCGTTCGACGGTGATCGCGCCGCTCGCGCGGACCGAGGCGGTGTTGAAGGAGTAGGCACTGGGCGGACCGATGTGCGGCTGCCCGAGCCGGCTGAACAGGATGCGCAGCATCGCGTTGGCGTCGGTGGCGGTGCCGACCGTGGAGCGCGGGTCGGCGCCCATCCGCTTCTGGTCGACGATGATCGCGGTCGTCAGCCCGTCGAGGACGTCGACCTCGGGCCGCGCCAGGGTCGGCATGAAGCCCTGGACGAAGGCGCTGTACGTCTCGTTGATGAGCCGCTGGGACTCCGCGGCGACGGTGTCGAACACCAGCGAGCTCTTGCCCGAGCCGGAGACCCCGGTGAACACCGTCAGCCGGCGCTTCGGTATCTCGATGCTGACGTCCTTGAGGTTGTTCTCGCGCGCACCGTGCACACGGATCAGGCCGTGGCTGTCGGCGACGTGCTGCGTGGACGGCTGCGGGTCCGTACTCGGGGCCATGGTCAACGTGTCTCCATCCGTTGCGCTCGCGGTCGCGGGCGCGGGCGGCTCGGGGATTGCGGGTCGGTGGCTCGGTGGTTCGGTGGTTCGATGACTCGGTGGATCAGGCTAGACGTGGCCCGGTGCCCGGCGCTTCTCCATTCCTGATCACCCCGGGCGACCGCCGTGGGAAACTGACCGGGTGACACAGCAGGAGCTCGACGACCTGGTCCGGCTGCGGCGGGCCCGTGACCGGATGGACCGCGACTACGCCGAGCCGCTCGACGTCCCGGCGCTGGCGCGGGAGGCCCTGATGTCGCCGGGCCACTTCTCCCGCAGCTTCCGCGCCGCCTACGGCGAGACGCCGTACGGCTACCTGATGACCCGTCGCATCGAGCGGGCCAAGGCGCTGCTGCGGCGCGGCGACCTCACGGTGACCGAGGTCTGCTTCGCGGTCGGCTGTACGTCCCTGGGCTCGTTCAGCTCGCGCTTCACCAGGCTGGTCGGCGAGAGCCCGAGTGCGTACCGGGCCCGCGACCATGATCAGGGCGCCGTCGTCCCGGCGTGCATCGCCAAGATGTACACCCGGCCGGTAAGGGATCGGTCAGGAACGGAGAAGCCGCGCCCGGTCACCGGGCAATAGCGTGAGCGGTATGAACATCACCGTTTCCCAATGCTTCATCGCCGTCGACGACCACGACGCGGCCATCGCCTTCTACCGTGACGCGCTCGGCCTCGAGATACGCAATGACGTGCAGTTCGAGGGAATGCGCTGGGTGACCGTCGGGGCGCCCGCGCAGCCGGACGTGAACATCGTCCTGGAGCCGCCCCTCGCCGACCCGAACGCCTCCCCGGCCGACCGGCGGACCATGGCGGAGCTGATGGCCAAGGGCCTGCTGCGCGGCGTCATCTTCGCGACGGACGACTGCGACGCCACGTTCGAGCGGGTCAGCGCCGCGGGTGGCGAGGTGCTCCAGGAACCGATGGACCAGCCCTTCGGCGTCCGTGACTGCGCGTTCCGCGATCCCGCCGGGAATCTGCTGCGCTTCACCCAGCCGCTCAAGGACTGAGCCGGTCCGGTTCCGGGCCGGTCCGGCCCCGGGCCGGCCCAGGAACCGGAGCCGCCCCTGGGCCGGTCCGCGCGGGCCGGCCCGAAATCCGTTGCCCGGGAGGCTTCCCGGGTGGTGCAGTGAGCGGATGGATCATGCCGCGGTACTTGCTCTGTTCGACCGGGAAGTGCGGGAGGGCGCACGGCCCGACGGCCCCGGGGCGCGTGTCGAGCGCGCCCACGGGGTCGTGCGCCGGGTCGGCGCCGGGGACGACTGGAGCGCGGTGCTCTGGTCGGACCTGGACGGGACGACCGCGGACGAGGCCATCGCCGCGCAGGTGCGGTACTTCGCCGGGCTCGGCCAGGAGTTCGAGTGGAAGCTGTACGGGCACGATCTGCCCGCGGACCTGGGGGAGCGGCTGGAGGCGGCCGGGTTCACGGCCGAGCCGGCGGAGACGCTGATGGTCGCGGACCTGGAGCAGGTCGCCCTCGACAGCGAACCACCGGAGGGCGTACGGCTGCTCCGGGTCACCGACGCCGCGGGTGTCGACCTGATGGCCGAGGTGCATGCGCGGGTCTTCGGGCGGGACACCGCACGGATGCGCCGTGACCTGTCGGGCCGCCTCGCCGCCGCCCCGGACACGCTCGTGGCCGTCGTGGCGCTCGCCGGGGACCGGCCGGTCGGCGCGGCGCGCCTGGAGACGGTGCCGGGCACGCGGTTCGCCGGGCTGTGGGGCGGCGGCACCGTGGACGGCTGGCGCGGGCGTGGCCTCTACCGCGCCCTGGTCGCCCACCGGGCGCGGGCCGCCGCCGCGCTCGGCCACCGCTACCTCCAGGTGGACGCCATGGACACGAGCCGCCCCGTCCTGGAGCGCCTCGGCTTCCGCCCGCTCACCACGACGACGCCGTACCTGTCACCGCCGATCGCCTGAGGGCGCCGCCGGGATCCGCCCCCGGGCGCCGGGGAAGAGGACGGTGCGTCGTCCGCGGGTCCGTGGTGACCGGCCGCGCAGTTCCCCGCGCCCCCATGGGGCGCCTGGGTGTCAGCGGCGGGTGCGCATCCCGTCGAGTGCCGCGACGCCGAGTGCCGCCAGTCCGATCTGGACGAGCCATTCGATCCAGTCGACGCCCCCGGTGTCGGCCACGCCGAACGCGGTGGCCAGCGCGGTACCGGCCAGGGCGGCGACGATGCCGACCACGATGGTCAGCAGGACGCCGATGTGCTGGCGGCCGGGGACGACGAGCCGGCCGAGCACACCGATGACGACGCCGATGACGATGGCACTGATGATGCTGGAGATCTCCATCTCCACCCCTCCTCGCCGGGCCCCCACGCCCGAGGGCCGCCGTACCGGTGCGTGTGCCCGCTGGACGTGCGGGCAGTCCGTTCCGCTTCCACGACCCGTCCGCGCTGCCGCGCACCCCGCACCGCCCTCCTGCCCACCCGGCCCCGTGCGGCGGGGCGGGGGAAGCTGGACCCACCAGAGTCCGGGCGCCGCCGTTGCGCGCGCTCACCGCCCCGAGCAACGAGCCGAGGAAGCCATGGCCGACAAGCCGACCTCCGTGTACGTCCTCTACGTCCGCGGTACGCCCGAGCAGGTCTGGGACGCGCTCACCGACGCCGGCCTGACCGCCGCCTACTGGGGTCACTCCAACGTCTCCGACTGGCGTCCGGGCTCCCGCTGGGAGCATGTGCGGACGGACGGCTCGGGCGTCGCCGACGTCGTCGGCACGGTCGTGGAGAGCGGGCGGCCCACCCGTCTCGTGACCACCTGGGCCGACCCCGCGGACGAGGCCGCGGCGGACCGCCACTCACGGGTCACCTTCGACATCACGCCGCACGCCGACATCGTCCGGCTCACCGTCACCCACGAGGACCTGGCCGACGAGGCCGAGCGGGAGCAGGCGGCCGCCGGCTGGGCGGCCGTGCTGTCGAACCTGAAGACCTTGCTGGAGACGGGCGCCCCGCTCCCCCAGGATCCCTGGAACGTGCCGGCGGGCCAGTAGCGATCACCGTCGCCGCACGGCAGTGGGCCGGTCCGCCGAACGGACCGGCCCGTCCTTCCCCTCGCGGGTCCTTCCGTCACACCGGTTACATGTCGCTCCGTGCACTCTTCGCCGCCGCCCCCGCGCACACCATTCCCATGAGCAGAGTCAGGGCGCCGACGGCGGCGTTGTTGGCGATGACGCCGGCGTCCGGGTTCCTGCCGACGATCCACGGCGAGATGATCATCCAGATACCCATGGCGCACATGGCCCAGCTGAGGCCGTACATCCTTGCCGGGGCGGTGGTGAACCCGATGGCCAGCAGGGATATCGCGATGCCGATGATCAGGTTGTGCGTCGTGAGGAACGTCTGGTCGGCCGCGAAGTGGACTATCCACGGGGACACGGCGAAGTACAGACCGAGCAGGAAGACCGGTGCGTCCATGAGCGCCACATCGCGCCCACCGACCATGCGGGCGTACCTGTCGCGCATCTCGGAGACGTCGGGGTGGCTGGCGATGTCGCTCCTGTACGAGACTCTGGCCATGGTTCGGCTCCTTGGTTCTCTCGGCGGGCCTGGCCGTTCTTGGTCCGACGCGAGGCAAATGCCTCGTATATCCATTCTGCTCTTATTGAAGGCTTATGTGTAGCAATGAACATGACCAGTGACATGATCGGCGAGGCCGGCCGGGCCGGGCCGCCGACGGGGTGGTTTTCCGGCATGGGTTGACATGTCCGCCTGGATCCGGGGCAAGCGGAGGGAACAGGAGAGGCCGGTTCGAGACGGCGAGTCGAAGATCGACGACGCAGGAGGTGTGCGCCACTATGCGTGCGAAGGTGTTGGAGCGTTTCTCCGCGGGTGCTCCGAGGGGATCGTGGCCGGCGGAGGAGTACGCGGCCAGGCGCCGTGCCGAGGGTGAACCGGCGACCGTGGTGATGGACATGGAGTCCGACGCCTTCCTCGTGGTGGTCCCCACACGCGACGACGACTGACCTGCCCACCGCCGGCCGCCTCCGAGCGGCCGGCGCACACGACGTGCGTGGTGCGGCCGTACGCATGACCACCGGCCGGCCGCGCAGCAGCCGCGTGGCACGGAGCCCTCGGACCGCGGGAATCCACGCGGGCTGCGAGATGCGCATGCTGGTCCGGGATGCGGGAACGGCCGGGTGTTCCTTGACCGGCCGGTCGGGGGCTGCCACGATCAGGGACATGATGATGCGACTGGACCTCACGCGGCGACGCCACGTCGACCTCGTCCGTGTCTCCAGCGCCTCCTGTCGTACCGCGGCCTGAATCCCCTCGTTCCGCCGCCCGCTCCCCACGGTCCCAGCCGCTCGCCTCGTTCGTGCTCGCGCCGCCCCGGGCCGTGCGAGCACGTCCGCGCGTGCGTCGGATCCCACCGCCTGTCCGGCCGTCCGGACCCACATCACCGCCACGGGTTCGCCGTGCCCTTCGCGGATCGACGGACCGCCCGTACGCGCCCGAGCGCCCGCCGTGCCGCTCCCTCCCAGAAGAGGACCAGAACCATGGCCACCGTCCTGTCCGTCTCCGGCAGCCCCTCCGTCTCCTCCCGCACCGCCCGTCTCGTGCGCCACCTGGACGCCCGTCTCGCCGCCCAGGGCCACGAGGTGGTCCCGCTCGACATCCGCACCGTCCCGGCCGAGGCCCTGCTCGGCGCCGACTTCCGGCACCCGGCGATCGTCGAGGCCGCCGAGCTCTTCGCACACGCCGACGGCGTCGTCGTCGCCACCCCCGTCTACAAGGCCTCCTACTCGGGCGTCCTCAAGGCGCTCCTCGACCTGCTGCCGCAGTACGCCCTCACCGGCAAGACCGTGCTGCCGCTCGCCACCGGCGGCAGCACCGCGCACGTCCTCGCCATCGACTACGCGCTCCGCCCCGTGCTCAACTCCATGGGCGCGGCGCACATCGTGCAGGGCTGGTTCACCCTCGACAAGGACATCACCACCCACGACGACGGCTCCGTCACCGTCGCCCCGGAAGCGGCCGAGGCGCTGACCCGGGTCGTCGACCAGTTCTCGGCGGCGCTCGGCGGTGTCCCGCTCCTGGCCGCGGCGGGCTGACACCATGAGTGAACGATCCGCCGCCGGGCCCGCGAAGGTCATCGCCGACGACGTCGAGGCCCTGGGCGTCGCGAGGAGCCTCGCCGAGGAGTTCCGTGCGGGAGCGTCCGCGCGGGACGCCGAGCGCCGGCTGCCCCGGGCCGAACTGGACCGCCTGTCCGCCTCCGGACTGCTCGCGGTCACCGTTCCCGCCGAGTACGGGGGAGCGGACGTGACGCAGGGGACCCTCGCGGAGATCTTCCGGCTGCTGGCCGCGGCCGACGCCAGCCTCGCCCAGATCCCGCAGAGCCACTTCGTGTACGTCAACGTCATCCGCCGTCAGGGGACGCACGCGCAGCGGGAGTTCTTCTTCGGCGAGGTGCTCGCCGGGCGCCGCTTCGGCAACGCCCAGTCGGAGGCGGGCACGCAGCACGTCCAGGACATCCGCACACGCCTCACGCCCCGCCTCGACGGCTCGTACACCCTCACCGGCGTCAAGCACTACTCCACCGGCGCGCTCTTCGCGGACTGGATCCCGGTCCTCGCCCGCGAGGGTGGCGGGGACGGCGCCCTGCACGTCGCGTACGTGCCGCGCGGCGCCGACGGGGTCACCGTCGTGGACGACTGGGACGGCATGGGACAGCGCACGACGGCCAGCGGCACGGTCCGCCTGGAGGACGTGCGCGTACCCGCCGACCGGGTCCTCCCGCACCACCTCACCTTCCAGGGCCCTCAACTGCACGGCGCCGTCGCCCAGTTGCTGCACGCGGCGATCGACGCGGGCATCGCCGGCGGCGCCCTCGCGGAGGCGGCCGAGTTCGTCCGTACGAAGACCAGGCCGTGGTTCGAGGCGGGCGTCGACAGCGCCGCCGATGACCCGCTGCTCGTCCAGCGCTTCGGTGAACTCGCCGTCCGGGTGCGGGCGTCCGAGGCGCTGCTCGGCGTGGCCGCCCGGCAGGTCGACGCCGCCCGCGCCGACCTGACCGACGACAGCGCGGCCGAGGCCTCGATCGCCGTGGCCGCCGCGAAGGCGCACGCGGCGGCCACCGCCGTGGAGGTGGCGGGCGCCCTCTTCGAGGTGGCGGGCACCCGCTCGGCGCTGAACTCCCTCAACCTGCACCGCCACTGGCGCGACGCCCGGATCCACACCCTCCACGACCCATCCCGCTGGAAGATCCAGCACATCGGGCGGTACGTGCTGAACGGCACCCGGCCGCCCCGCCACGGCCTGCTCTGACGCCCCGCCCCCGAGAACAAGAACTCGTCACGGACGTGCCGACGTCCCGGATCGGAGACCCCCGTGTCCCTCACCTTCCACTGGTTCCTGCCGACCAACGGCGACAGCCGTGACGTCGTCGGCGGCGGTCACGGCACCCCGGCCACCGCCACCGGCCGGGACCGGCCGCCCACGGTCGCCTACCTCGGCCAGATCGCCCGCGCCGCCGAGAACCTCGGCTTCGTCGGCGCGCTCACCCCGACCGGCGCCTGGTGCGAGGACGCGTGGCTGACGACGGCGATGGTCAGCCAGCACACGGAACGGCTGAAGTTCCTGATCGCGTTCCGGCCCGGTTTCCTCTCACCCACGCTCGCCGCGCAGATGGCGTCCACCTTCCAGCGGCAGACCGGCGGGCGGCTGCTGCTCAACGTCGTCACCGGCGGCGAGAGCCACGAGCAGCGGGCCTACGGCGACTTCCTCGACAAGGACGCGCGCTACCGCCGTACCGGAGAGTTCCTGCGGATCGTGCGCGAACTGTGGGACGGGAAGACGGTCGACCTGGCGGGGGAGCACCTCCGGGTCGAGGACGCCCGGCTCGCCCGGCTGCCCGACCCGGTCCCCGAGGTGTACTTCGGCGGCTCCTCGCCCGCCGCCGCCGAGGTCGCCGCGCGCCACGTGGACGTCTACCTCACCTGGGGCGAGCCGCCCGCCCAGGTCGCCGGGAAGATCGCCCGGATCAGGGAGCTCGCGGCGCGCAAGGGCCGTACCCTGCGCTTCGGCATCCGGCTGCACGTCATCACCCGCGACACCGCCGCGCAGGCCTGGACCGAGGCGAACCGGCTGCTCGACGGCTTCGGCCCGGAGACCGTGAAGGCGGTGCAGGCCGGGCTGGCCCGCAGCGAGTCCGAGGGCCAGCGGCGCATGCTCGCCCTGCACGACGGCGGTACCCGCGACCTCCGCTCCCTGGAGATCCACCCCAATCTGTGGGCGGGCATCGGCCTCGTCCGCGGCGGCGCCGGCACCGCCCTCGTCGGCAGCCACGACGAGGTCGCCGACCGCATCGAGGAGTATCACGCCCTCGGCATCGACGAGTTCGTCCTGTCCGGCTATCCGCACCTGGAGGAGGCGTACTGGTTCGGCGAGGGCGTGCTGCCGCGGCTGGCCGCGCGGGGCGTGTGGCGGCACCCGGACGAGCGGCGGGGCGTTCCGGCGGCGGCCCAGGTGCCGTTCGCGAGCTGAGGTTCCGCCGGTCGCCCGGTGCGTGTGTCCGGTGCGGTCCCGCCCCGGCCGGCCGCGGCGGAACTGCACAGCGAGACGGTCCCGCGCCCCCTCAGCACGCGGCCAGCGTGCCGAGGTGGGCCCGGCGCACCTCGGCCGTCTGGCCCTGGACCAGCAGGAACATCCCCTCGCGCGCCAGCCGCTGCGCGCGGCTCGTGAGGGCCAGGGACCGGCCGCCCCCGGCGACGACCGCTGCGGTCGTCGCCGCGCGCATCAGGTCGTACGCGCGCGTCTTGAGGAACAGCCGCTCCTCGACGCGCTCGTGCGGCACCGGGTGGACCGCCAGTCCGTACGCCCGGCGCCGCACCTCGTCGACGGCGGCCCGCAGGGAACGCGCGGTCTCCTTCGCCTCCGGGTCCGGGAACTCCTCCAGCAGCGCCAGCGCCGCGCAGGTGAGGCCGAGGACGGCCGGGGAGGCGTTGGTGTTCCTGGGCAGGTCGGTCCGCGCGAACTCCTCGCGCGGGGTGCGCAGCACGACCGCCTCCTCGTCCAGCCACAGCCCGTCGAGCTCCAGCGAGACCGTCTGGGCCGCGGTGAGCGCCGCCAGCCGCATCGGGGCCGACGCACGCACGCCCGGCTGCTCGCGGGCCTCGGTGAACGCGAACACCACCTCGTCCGCGTCGGTCACCCCGGCGAGCAGCATCACGTCGTTCAGGCCCCAGCCCGTGTACCACGGCACCACGCCGTCGAAGCGCCAGCCGCCCCGCTCGGCCCGCGCGCGCACCGGAACCCGGGGGAAGGCGCGGACGTGCGCGAACGCGATCCCGGCCAGCAGTTCACCGCTCGCCAGGGGCCGCAGCAGCCGGTCCCGCACGGGCCGTCGCGAGCCCGCCAGCATCCTCACGGGAGTGTGGTGCTGGGTCTGCACGAACCACGTCGAACAGCACGCTCCGGCCAGGATCTCGGCGACCTCCAGGGTCACCGCCGGGGGCGCGTCCGCCCCTCCGTGCTCCACCGGCGCGCTCAGCCCGAGCAGCCCCGACCGTTTCAGGACATCGAGGTGGCCGGCGGGGACGCCTTCCTGGTCGACCCGCTCGGCGTGCGGTGCGAACACCTCGTCCGCGAGCTGCCGGGCGCGGCGGACGAGGGGGTGGGGTGCGGTGGTCATGCGGCGCATTCTCCCCGGGCGACGACGCGTGCACGCTTCGGCCACGCGGGCTTCACAGTTGACTGGTCTACACCCTTGACTGGTACAGACCAAAGCGGTTGAGTGTGCCTGCACCGACCCCCACCACGGCCGTTCCCCCACCATGCCGTGGCCGGCTCGTCCGGCACGTGCGCACGGGGCCTCTCCGTCCTGCCCGGACGGGACGCGGCCGCGAACCGTGAAGGAGTCTGCTCCCATGCCGAAACTGAGACGCCGCCTCTCCGCCGTGCTCACCGCGCTGCTCATCGGCACCGCCGCGCCGCTGGTCCTGCCCGCCCAGCCCGCGGCCGCCGCGCCCTGTTCGAGCTACCCGAACTGGGTCGCCGGCCAGTGGTACAACGCCGGTGACGTCGTCCGGTACACCGACGGCAAGGCGTACATCGCCGAGCACGGCAACCCGGGCTACGACCCGATCATCAGCACCTGGTACTGGGAACCGTACGCCTGCGACGGCGGCAGCAACCCGGGCAATCCCGGCAACCCCTCCGGGTTCGTCGTGAGCGAGGCCCAGTTCAACCAGATGTTCCCGAACCGGAACTCGTTCTACACGTACAGCGGCCTCACGGCGGCCCTCAGCGCCTACCCGGCCTTCGCCAACACGGGCGACGACGCGCTGAAGAGGCGGGAGGCCGCGGCCTTCCTCGCCAACGTCAGCCACGAGACCGGCGGGCTCGTCCACGTCGTGGAGCAGAACCAGGCCAACTACCCGCACTACTGCGACTGGAGCCAGCCCTACGGCTGCCCGGCCGGCCAGGCCGCCTACTACGGCCGCGGCCCCATCCAGCTCAGCTGGAACTTCAACTACAAGGCGGCCGGTGACGCGCTCGGCATCGACCTGCTGGGCAACCCCTGGCTGGTGCAGAACGACTCGTCCGTGGCCTGGAAGACCGCCCTGTGGTACTGGAACACCCAGACCGGTCCGGGCACGATGACCGGCCACAACGCCATCGTCAACGGCGCGGGCTTCGGCGAGACCATCCGCAGCATCAACGGCTCCATCGAGTGCAACGGCGGCAACCCGGCACAGGTGCAGAGCCGCGTCG
This sequence comes from Streptomyces ruber, assembly GCF_014648075.1. Taxonomy (GTDB): domain Bacteria; phylum Actinomycetota; class Actinomycetes; order Streptomycetales; family Streptomycetaceae; genus Streptomyces; species Streptomyces ruber. Next base: position 277,591 of record NZ_BMQK01000003.1, read on the forward strand.
ACAACTTCCAGCGGTTCACGCAGATCCTCGGAACCACACCGGGCGGCAACCTCTACTGCTGACGGCGGACGGCGGCCCGTGGTGTCATGCACCTGACCGGGATGACCGACCGGAACTGGTCCTCCGGCCCGAACCGGCCCTCCGACCTGAACCGGTCTCCCCCCACCGGTCGCCGACCCCACCGAAGGGCACCGTGATGCCGCACCCCCGCACCACCCTGCTCGTGACGACCGCCGCGCTGGCCGCGGCGGTCGTCGCCCCCTCGCCCGCCGTCCCCGCATCCCCGCAGGCTCCCGCCGCCGCCGTCCCGGCCCCGGGCGCGTACTACGTGCAGAGCGCCGTCACCGGTCTCAACGCGGCCGACAGCGACGGGACGGTGGAGCAGCACCGGCCCCGCGGCGACGAGGACCACCAGCGCTGGACGCTGCGCGCGAGCGGAGCCTCGTACGTCCTGGAGAGCACCGACGCGGCGGGCAGCTGCCTGGGCCGCGACGGTGACCGGGCCGTCACCGTCGCCTGTGCGAGCACCGACGCCGCCTGGGAGATCACCGGGGCCGCGGCAGCCGACCGGTACCGGCTCAAGGCCCCCGGCACCGACCGCCACCTCGCCGTCGCCGCCAAGCCCGCGGGCGCCAACCACCCCGCCCCGCTCACCGTCGGCCCGGCGGGCGACCTGGCCGCCTGGTACCTCACCCCGGTCGACCCCGCGACCCGCCCCATGCCGCCGGCCGACCAGCGAACACTGGACCAGGTCACCTTCCTCACCTCCCACAACGCCTACGCCAACGGCGTCGACGGCGGCTTCGCCCCGCCCTTCGTGAACCTGGTGCCCAACCAGACCCGGGGCATCGACCGGCAACTCGCCGACGGCGTGCGCGGGTTCATGCTCGACATCCACCAGACCTCCGACGGCGCGATCCTCTGCCACAACAGCTGCACCCTGGTAGGCGGCCCGGTCGCGCTCTGGGTGGACGTCCAGCGGATCGTCGACTTCCTGGAGCGCAACCCCGGTCAGTTCGTCACCGTCTTCCTGGAGGACTACGTCGACCCGTCCGTCCTGCGTGCCGAACTCGCCCGTGTCGATGGCCTGTCCGACGTGCTGTACCGGCCGGACCGGGCAGGCGTACGGGAGAACGGCTGGCCGCGCATGGCCGATCTGATCGCGGCGAACGACCGGCTGCTGCTCTTCACGGATCACAGCCGCTCGGCCGACGAGGCGGCGGGGCTCACCCGGGACGGCTTCGGCGTGATGTACCAGCGGGAGTGGACCGTCGAGAACCACTGGTCCATGGGCCCGGGAGTGGGCGCCTCCGACTGGTCCTGTTACAGCCGGTGGTACGACGCGAACACCAACATCCCGCTGACCCGCACCGAGGCGGGCTTCCGCCCGCTGTTCGTGATGAACCACTTCCGGGACGCGGGAATCACGTCCACGGCGGCCACGGACAACGCCAAGCTCGCCGACCGGGCGCAGCGGTTCTGCCGGCCGGCCGCCCGCAAGAAGCCCAACTTCCTCGCGGTCGACCACTACGACCGCGGGAACCCGGCGGCGGCGGTCGCCACCCTGAACACCTACACGTACCCGTAAGCGGCCCGACGGCGAGCGACCGGGCGGGCGACCGGGCGGGGAACGGCCCGCCACGCCCGCCCGGTTTGCCGTAGCGGTCGTGTTACGTATAACGTCCCGGCAGTCGCACCGCGCACGAACCGGAGGGCCGACGACCCCGATGACCGAGACGACCCCGATGCCTCCGACCCGACACATCGCCCTGGTCACGCTCGTCGTCGACGACTACGACGAGGCGATCCGCTTCTACACGGAGGCGCTCGGGTTCCGGCTGGCCGAGGACGCGCCGCGGCCCGACGGGGGCCGCTGGGTCGTCGTCGAGCCGGGGGACGCAGGACGGGGCGGCTGCGCGCTGCTGCTGGCCCGGGCGCGGGGCGAGGCGCAGCGCGCCCGGATCGGCGACCAGACCGGCGGGCGCGTGGGCTTCTTCCTGCACACGGACGACTTCGCCCGCGACCACGCGCGGATGCGCGCGGCGGGCGTGACCTTCCTGGAGGAGCCGCGCCACGAGCCGTACGGCACGGTCGCCGTCTTCCAGGACCTGTACGGCAACCGGTGGGACCTGCTCCAGCCCGCCACGACCCACTGAGACACGCACCCCGCAACCCCGCACATCGAGGACACGCACCGCATGACCGCCGCCCCCGCCCCCCGCATCGACGCCGACACCCTCCGCCGTCTCCCCAAGGCCGTGCTGCACGACCACCTCGACGGCGCCCTGCGGCCCGCCACGCTCGTGGAGCTCGCGGAGACGGCCGGCCACACCCTGCCGGTCACCGACCCCGAGGCGCTGGCCGCCTGGTTCCGCGAGGCCGCGGGCTCCGGTGACCTGGTCCGCTACATAGCCACCTTCGAGCACACCCTCGCGGTGATGCAGACCCGCGAGAGCCTGCTGCGCACCGCCGAGGAGTACGTGCTCGACCTGGCGGCGGACGGTGTCGTCTACGGCGAGGTCCGGTACGCCCCCGAGCTGATGCTGCGCGGTGAGCTGACCCTGCCGGAGGTCGTCGAGGCGGTGCAGGAGGGCCTGGCCGCCGGCATGGCGAAGGCGGCGGCCGCGGGCACCCCGGTCCGCGTCGGCACCCTGCTCTGCGGCATGCGCATGTTCGACCGTACGCGCGAGATCGCCGGCCTGGCCGTGGCGTACCGGGACGCGGGCGTCGTCGGCTTCGACATCGCGGGCGCCGAGGACGGCTTCCCGGCCGCCGACCACCTGGCCGCCTTCGAGCACCTGCGGGCCGAGAGCGTGCCGTTCACCATCCACGCCGGCGAGGCGCACGGCCTGCCGAGCATCCACCAGGCGCTCCAGGTGTGCGGCGCCCAGCGGATCGGGCACGGCGTGCGGATCACCGACGACATCCCCGACCTCGCGGCCGGCAAGCTCGGCCGGCTCGCGGCCTGGGTGCGCGACCGCCGGATCGCCCTGGAGATGTGCCCGACCTCCAACCTCCAGACCGGCGCGGCGACCTCCATCGCCGAGCACCCCGTCACGGCCCTGAAGGACCTGGGCTTCCGCGTCACCGTCAACACGGACAACCGCCTGGTGTCGGGCACGACCATGACCCGCGAGATGTCCCTGCTCGTCGAGGAGGCGGGCTGGACGCTCGACGACCTGCGCACGGTCACGGTGAACGCCGTGAAGAGCGCCTTCCTCCCCTACGACGAGCGCGTCGCCCTCATCCGGGACGTCGTCCTGCCGGGGTACGAACTCGCCGGGTGACATCCCGCCGGGCTACGACGCCGCGCGCTGCAGCAGCCCCCGCGCGTACGCGGCCTGGCCGACGTGCTGGAGGTCGTCGGACAGCACGCTGGCCAGCCGCACGCCGAGGGTGACGGGCGGGTCCCAGTTCTCGTCCACGACGTCGTCCAGGTCCTTCGCGGTGAGTCCGCCCAGGTAGGCCAGGGTCCGTTCGTGCACCGCGTCGTAGTAGCCCAGCAGCAGGTCGGCCGAGCCGACCCGCACCTGGGCGACCTGCTCGGGCGTGTGCCCGTACCCCGTGTCCTCGACGGGCAGGCCGAGGCCGAAGCGGTCGGCCCAGCCCTCCGACGTCCACACCTGGTCCCGGCCGGCCACGTCCGCGACGTGGTCGTCCTGGACGCGGGTGAGGTGCCAGACCAGCCAGCCGATCGGATTGGCCCCGCCCTGTGGCGGGCTGTTCAGGTCGTCGGGCGTGAGGCCCCCGAGGACGGAGTGAACCTCTTCCTTGATGCGTCCGTACGCTTCGATGAGAACGTCGTTCGTCTCCATGCCGTCCGCGTTCCCGTACGAGCGGCTGTCGCACATCTCTTGACCCCCGGGGTCGGCGTTGCCACACTCGGCGCCGCCGTAGAAAACGCTTGCTGCGCCACCCCCCACCTCTCGTCGCGGCACCGTGATGCCTGTTGCCGCAGGTCATGCGTGCGCCCACGGTGCATCGACACACGTCGAACGGGGTTCGACGAGACGAACAGGGCGGGGACCGGCAGGCGTGCCACCCCCACCGAGGAGACAACGTGATGGGACGCAGAGCCGCAGATCGTCCGATCGACGCCCCCCGTGCCACGGACGCCCGCGCGGGCCGCGGGCGGCGGGCCGGTGCCATCGCCGCCTGTGCCACCGCCCTGTTCACCGGGGCGGCCGTGCTGACGGCCCCCGCCAGTGCGGCACCCGCCCCCGCCGCCTCGCCGCAGGCCGCCGCGGCCGCCTGCGGCGAGGGCTCGTACCAGGCGGAGGCCGTGCTGAGCGGCAGCACCTGGACCGCCCGGCGCGGCAGCAGCACCGTGTACACCGGCACCGACATGCGCGCCGCGATGCAGGCGGCCATCGGCAGCCTGACCGCGAACCGGACGTCGAAGGAGCGCGTCGTCGTGCGTGGCTCGGGCACGATCGGCGCGGGATCGCGGGTCTCCCTGCCGAGCTACACCGTGCTCGACGTGTGCGGCACGATCAACGTCACCGGCAGCGGTTCCGGCGACCAGGCGCCGGTCTACTCCCGCGGCACCCGGGACGTCGAGGTGCAGCACCTGAACGTCACCGGCGCCCCGCTCTACGGGATCTTCATGCGCAACGTCCAGAACGTCGTCCTCGGCCAGATCGACATGCGCCTCTCGCGCGGCCTGGGCGTGCGCATCGACAACCGCGGCGACACCAGCCAGTGGACGCGGAACGTCCGGATCGACGACGTGTACGTCTCCGGCGCGAGCAGCCACGCGGTCGAGACCTACGGCGTGGACGGCCTCACCGTCGGCACGGTCACCGCCCGCAACGTGGGCGAGTCCGGCCTGCTCCTCAACCAGACGATCAACGCCACCGTCACGAAGGTCGACGCGGACGGCGCGGGCGCCGGCACCGGGTACGCGGCCTTCCGCATGGCCAACCGCAACGGCCGGACCGGCAGCTCGTACCCCACCAACATCCGCGTGGGCGAGGTGATCGCGCGCGGCGGCGGACGCGGGGTGTTCTGCGTGTCCGAGAGCGGCGGCGCGGTCATCGACCGGGTCAACCTCTCGGGCACCGGCAACAACGCGATCCTCGTGGAGAACTGCTACAACGTGAACATCGCCGCCCAGAGCGGCACCGTCACCGGCGGCGGCGAGATCCGGCTCGCGGCCCGCTCGGAGTTCCCGAACAACTCCGACATCACCATCCAGAACCTCACGGTGACCAACTCCGCGATCCGCGAAAGTCCCTGCGGCACCAACACCACCTTCCGCAACAACAGGCTCGTCAACAGCAGTCAGAGCATCTGCTGAACCGTCTGCTGGGCCGGATGGCGCAAGGTCCCGGCCATGGTGGGGCGTCCACCTCGCACACCCCGGCCTGTTCGACTAATTTGTCCATGTTTCATGTCGGCGGAGGGGTGGACGATGGTCAGCGGTTCGGACGCCACACTCGCCGGTGCGCGGCACCCCGGCCGGCCCGTCGTTCCCGACACGTCCTGGCGGGCGCGCGGCGAGGGGTGGCTGTGGGCCGTGGCCGGGGCCTTCACCGCGGCCCAGCTCGTCCTCGTCCGGCCGGGCCTGGGCCTCGGCTGGGACGAGTCCGTGTACGTCAGCCAGGTGAGCTCCGACGTCCCGGCCGCGTACTTCAGCGCCCCGCGCGCGCGAGGTGTGTCCTGGCTGGTGGCGCCGGTCGCCTCCTGGTCGTCGTCGACCCCGCTGCTGCGGGTCTACCTGGCCGTGCTGTCCGGGCTGGCCCTGTGCCTGGCGCTGCGCGCCTGGCGGGGGCTGTTCCCGGCCCGGGTGCTGGCCGGGGCGGGCGCCCTGTTCGCCACCCTGTGGGTGACGCTCTTCTACGGCCCGCAGGCCATGCCCAACTACTGGGTGGCCATCGGGGCCCTGGTGTGCGTCGGCTGCTTCCTGCGCGCGGGGGACGACCGCGGCGGCCGGGCCGCCCTGTGGGGCGTGGGCGGCGGCGCCGCGCTGATGGCGGTGATGCGCCCCACGGACGCGGTGTGGGTGACCCTGCCGCTGCTCGCCGTGCTCGTGTGCGTACCGCGCCGGCGGAATCCGCGGCTGCTCGCGGTGCTCCTCGCCGGACTCGCCGGGGGAGCGGTGCCCTGGGTGATCGAGGCGTACACCGCGTACGGCGGACTGCGGCAGCGCCTGTCCGAGGGGTCCCGGGTGCAGGGCGGCCTCGGCTGGAACATCGCCGTCGACGACCAGCTGCGCAGCCTGGGCGGACGCGCCCTGTGCCGGCCGTGCACCGGGCCGCCCGCCGACCTGGCGGTCACCCTCTGGTGGTACGCCTTGCCCCTGCTGGCACTGCTCGGCCTGGTGGTCGCCGTCAGGGCCCGGCGCGCCGAGACCACCCTGGTGCCCCTGGCGTGCGCCGTCACGGCGGCCGTCCCGTACCTCCTGCTGATCGGGTACGCCGCCCCGCGCTTCCTGCTGCCCGCCTACGCGCTGCTGTCCCTCGTGGTCGCCGACGCGCTCGCCCACCTGCTCACGGCGCCGGGCCGGACGTGGCGGCCGGTGGCGTGGACACTGGTGCCGCTCGCGCTGGCCGGGCACCTCGCGGTGCAGTACGCCGTGCTGGAGCGGACGGTCACGCGCACCGCCGCGAGCCGCGAGAACTGGGCGCGCACCGCCACGGAACTGCACCGTCTCGGTGTCCGGCCGCCCTGCCTGGTGACCGGGCACACGGCGATCCCGGTCGGCTTCTACGCCCGCTGCGCGTCCGGCAACACCCAGGGCAACAACGCGAACACCACCCCCGCCGAGATCCTGGACACGGCCGGGCGCATCCCGGTCGCCGCGCTCACCGCGCCCGGGGGGACCCCGCCCTCGTACGCCCGCGACTGGCCCCGCCACCGGCTCGGCCCCTTCGACGTCTACACGGCTCCGGCCGGGCCCCGCGGTGGCGGAGCGGGCTGAGTCAGCGCTGCCGCGTCCGGTCGTCCAGCAGCCGCATCAGGGCCCGGGCCGCCGGGCTGGTGTCCTGAAGGGGCGGCAGCAGAGCCACCGTCTCGTACTCCGTCCCGCCGGTGCCCTTCAGCGGCAGGGCCGCGAGAGTGCGCCGCTTGTGGCGGAAGTGCCGGGGCACCACCGCGACGCCGAGGCCCTCGTCGACCAGGTCCAGCAGCGTGTGCACGTCGTTGACCTCCAGCGCCACCGTCCGGTGGACGCCCGCGGAGACGAAGGCGGCGTCGGTGGTGCGGCGCGGTCCCCAGTCCGGATGGAAGTCGACGAAGGTCTCGCCGGCCAGGTCCCGGGGCGTCAGGACGGCTCCGGCCGCCGCGAGGCGGTGCGCCGGAGGGCAGAGCACGACCATCGCCTCGCTGGTCAGTGACACGGACCGCAGCTGCTCGTCGTCCGCCCGCGTGCGCACCCCGAAGGCGAGGTCGAGCCGGCCCGCCGCGACCTCGTCCGCCAGCGTGCCCGCCCCCGCCTGCCGCAGCCGCACCTCCACGTCCGGATGCTGCCGCCGGAACGCGGCGAGCAGACCGGCCACGTGCACCCCCGCGAGGCACTGCTCGGCGCCCACGGACAGCGTGCCCCGCAGGACGCCCTGCACCGCGGCCACCGCCTCGTGCGCGGCCCGCACCCGGTCGAGGATCCGCTCGGCCTCGTCGAGCAGGGCGCGCCCCGCCTCGGTGAGCGTCACCCGGCGCGTGGTGCGCACGAACAGCGGTGCCCGCAGCTCCCGTTCCAGGGCGCGCACCGAGGCGGACAGACCCGACTGCGAGACCATCAGGCGCTCGGCCGCCCGGGTGAAGTGCTGCTCCTCGGCGACGGCGACGAAGTACCGGAGATGACGGAGTTCCACGATTGAGAAGCCTAGGCGCTGAATCCCATCCGATTCTCCTGTTGGACCGCTGGCCACCGGCAGGCCAGAGTGAGCATCCGGCACCTGGCATCCGGCACCTGGCATCCGGGCGTCCGGCACTGGTTCGTCCCATCCTCCCGAGGAGTACGCGTTGTACACCGCACACCCCGACCGTTACGCGGACATGCCCTACCGGCGCACCGGACGCAGCGGACTGAAGCTGCCCGCGCTGTCGCTCGGCCTGTGGCACAACTTCGGCCCCGACCGGCCCGTCACGACCCAGCGCGCCATCCTGCGCCGCGCCTTCGACCTCGGTGTCACGCACTTCGACCTGGCGAACAACTACGGCCCGCCGCCCGGCGCCGCCGAGTCCGCCTTCGGCGAGGCGCTGAGGGACGACTTCGCGCCGTACCGCGACGAGCTGGTGATCTCCACCAAGGCGGGCTACCTCATGTGGCCGGGCCCGTACGGCGAATGGGGTTCGCGCAAGTACCTGCTGTCGTCGCTCGACCAGAGCCTCTCGCGCATGGGCCTGGACTACGTCGACATCTTCTACTCGCACCGCCCGGACCCGGAGACTCCCCTGGAGGAGACGATGGGTGCCCTGCACTCGGCGGTCCAGCAGGGCAAGGCGCTGTACGTCGGCGTCTCCAACTACTCGCCCGAGCAGACCCGCGAGGCCGCCCGCATCCTGGGTGAGCTGGGCACCCCGCTGCTGATCCACCAGCCCCGCTACTCGATGCTCGACCGCCGCCCCGAGGACACCGGGCTGCTGGACGTCCTTCAGGAGCTGGGCGTCGGCTCGATCGTGTTCTCGCCGCTGGAGCAGGGGCTGCTGACGGGCCGTTACCTCGACGGCATCCCGGCGGACTCGCGCGCCGCGGGCGACAGCCCGTTCCTGAGCGCGGACAAGGTCACCGAGGACCTCGTACGGCAGCTGCGCGAGCTGGACGACATCGCCAAGTCCCGCGGCCAGTCCCTCGCCCAGCTCGCGCTGTCCTGGGTGCTGCGCGGCGGCCGCGTCACCTCCGCCCTGGTCGGCGCGAGCAGCCCCCGGCAGCTCGAGGACAGCGTGGCGGCCATCGGCAACCTGGACTTCGACGCCGAGGAACTGGCCCGCATCGACGCGGTGATCAGGACGGCGGGTTAGGGTCCCCGCCCGTACCGGAGCGCCGGGGTCCGCCGCCTGCCGCAGGGGGGCGGACCCCGGCGCTCCGGGCGTGCTACGCGGCCCCGGACGGCACCCGGTCGAAGAACCCGTACACGCTGCGGATGCGCCCCTCGTCGTCGAGCGTGATCACGTCGAAGCCGACGACCGGCGCCGGACCGTCGCTCCCGTCGGTCAGCTCCCAGTTGAAGCGGGCGACGTGGTGGTGCCCGTCGACGGCACCGGCGAGGCGGAAGGTGAAGCCGGGGAACTGCTTGTGCGTCGCGGTGATCACGGCCGCGAGCTCCTCCCGGCCCCGGACGTCGGCGATCGGGTCGGTGTACGTGCCGTCCTCGGCGAAGACGTCGGCGACAGCGGAGTCCAGCTCCTCCGCGCCGGCGTTCCAGACGGCCAGATAGCGGGCCACGACGCTCTCGTGACGCTCCGTGCTCATGGACATGGTCGGTCAACCCCCAGGCGAATCGTCGGTGGGCGGCGCGAGCCGGATCGTGCGCCGGCGTGTGCCACCGTGAGCCAGTGCCACCACTGTGCCGGGGGCGTGCGGTGACGTCGATTACCTCGCGGGTCATGTGACCGGATCCGAGGCGGGCCGTGACCAGGGGACCCGTGTTGTTCCGGCCAGTCGGCGGGGCTTATGCGTCCGGAGACTGGCTTGAAACATGTGGTTACGGAGTGTCAGGAGTGGCGATACTCGAAATGCAGGGCGCTTGAGCCATGAACCACCCGCATCACCGTGCGTGATCAACTCATCGCCCGACGTGTACGACAACCTGGGCGCAAACGTACGGAGCCGGATCGGCGGTCGGCTGCGATGGGGGAGCGAACGTGCACGACGAATTCCTGTGCCATGTCACGGCGTACGGGATGTGCGGCGGCCGGCGTGTGGGCGTGCCGCTGGGGACGTACCGAGCCCCCACCCTGGCCCTCGCCCTGTGGTGGATGCGCGACCGCGCCCTGTGGATCGCCGAGCGGCTCGACCCGCGCCCCGGCAATCCGCACTACCCCCCGAACGCGATCGTCCCGGTGGCGGACGGCGTTCCGGACGTCCCCGGCGTCCTGCGGGCGTGGAGCGGTAACGTCACCGAACAGGAGTACGTCGCCGAGGAGTTGGCGGCCGGCAACCTGGTCCGCGTCGCCACCAGTGACGACACCACCGAGTACGAGCTGCTCGCCGAGTCCGTCGACGCCCTCCGTATGCAGCGCACGGCCCAGGCGATCAGCACTCCTGCCGCCTGACCCGGCGGCCGGCCCGGAGATTCCGGCCACGCTGCGGCCGTTCCCTGAGAGCGGAACGCGATCCACTTCCCCCGGCGCCCTCGGCTCCTAGGCTGGAGAAGTGAGCGATCAGAGGAGCCAAGCGCCGGACGAAGCCCGTGTTCTCCCGCTGCGCCCGGCGGGTGCCGGACACCCCGCCGGACAGCCGGCCGCACCTCCCACCGGGGAACCCGCCAGGGAGCCCCTGTGGCGGGACCTCGTGGGTGACGTGCTGCGGCGGGAACGGCTCGCGCAGGAGCGCACCCTGAAGGACGTGGCGGAGGCGGCGCGCATCTCGATGCCCTACCTCTCGGAGCTGGAGCGGGGCCGCAAGGAGGCCTCCTCGGAGGTGCTCGCGGCCGCCGCCCGTGCCCTCGGGCTCGGCCTCGGTGATCTGCTCGCCCGCGTCCACGGCGAACTGGCGCGGCAGACGAGGGCGCGCGCCCTCACGAGCACCGTGCGCCCGGCGCCCGCGCGGACGGCGGCCGGCCGGACCACGACCGCCACGTCCTCGTACGACGGCCTCTGCCTGGCCGCCTGACCGGGGGTCCCGGCCGGGGCCGGGACCCCCGCCTCTAGACGCCCACGAGCCGTCGGCTCAGTACCTCGTCGGCCAGCCCGTACGCCACGGCCTCCGCGGCGGTGAAGACCTTGTCCCGGTCCATGTCCGCGCGGAGCGCCGCGACGTCGTGGTGCGTGTGCCGGGCGAGGACCTCCTCCACCTGGGAGCGGATCCGGACCATCTCCTGCGCCTGGAGGGCCAGGTCCGAGACCGTTCCCTGGCGGCCGCCGCTCGCGGGCTGCCCGAGCAGCACGCGCGCGTGCTCCAGTACGAAGCGCCGGCCCGGGTCGCCGCCCGCGAGCAGCACGGCCGCCGTGGAGGCCGCCTGCCCGACGCAGAAGGTGGAGATCGGCGCCTGGACGAACGTCATCGTGTCGTAGATCGCCATCAGCGAGGTGAACGATCCGCCGGGCGAGTTGATGTAGATCGCGATCTCGTTCTCCGGCGCCGCCGACTCCAGGTGCAGCAGCTGGGCGATGACGACGTTGGCCACCCCGTCGTCGATCTCGGTGCCGAGGAAGATGATCCGCTCCGACAGCAGCCGGCTGAACACGTCGTAGGACCGCTCGCCCTGCGGAGTCCGCTCGACGACGTGCGGAATCGTGTACGAGCCCATGGTCACAGCCCCATCCTGCGTCGTGTCGTGGCCGGCCGTACCGAGTCCAGCGAGGTGACGACGTGGTCGACCATGCCGTACTCCTTGGCCTGCCCGGCGGTGAACCAGCGGTCGCGGTCGCCGTCCCGGGAGATCGTCTCCGGACTCTGGCCGGTGTGCTCGGCGGTGATCCGCTCGATGGTCCGCTTGGTGAACTCCAGGTTCTCCGCCTGGATCTCGATGTCCGCGGTGGTGCCGCCGATGCCCGCCGACGGCTGGTGCATCATGATGCGCGCGTTCGGCAGGGCGTACCGCTTGCCGTGCGTGCCCACGCTGAGCAGGAACTGGCCCATGCTCGCCGCGAAGCCCATGGCCAGCGTCGACACGTCGTTCGGGATCAGCCTCATCGTGTCGTAGATGGCGAGCCCCGCGTGCACGGAGCCGCCCGGGCTGTTGATGTACAGGCTGATGTCGGTGTGCGGGTCCTCCGCCGACAGCAGGAGCAGCTGGGCGCAGATCCGGTTGGCGGATACCTCGTCGACCTGTGTGCCGAGGAAGACGATCCGCTGGGCGAGGAGTTGTGCGGCCAGATGGTCGTCGAACCGGGAGGGCGGGGTGTCCCCCTCCTCGGCCCGGGGTGCCGCCGGGCCGGCGGCGATGCGAGACGGAGTCATCGGTCCTCCAGGTGGGTCGTGGTGCCGTCCCGTCCACTCTGTCCCGGCGACCCCTCCGACATGGGGTTCCTCTGCCTGCGGCAGATTCGCCACGGGCAGAGCGGACAGGGCGCGGAGAAATCGTCCGCGCGAGCGATGAGTCAGGGGGCGCGGCCCGGTCTGTACGGGTGACGACACTTCCGCCCCGAGGAGGCACCCGTGACCGCGTACGGATTCACCACCTGCCTGTGGTTCGACGGCCAGGCCGAGGAGGCCGCCGCCCACTACGTCTCGATCTTCAAGAACTCCCGGCTCGGGCACGTGACCCGCTACACCGGGGACGCCCCCGGGGATGCCCCGGCCGCGCGCGCCGGCTCCGTGATGACCGTCGAGTTCGAGGCCGACGGGCAGAAGTTCGTCGCCCTCGACGGCGGCCCGCAGTTCACCTTCAGCGAGGCGGTCTCGTTCCAGATCCACTGTGCGGACCAGGACGAGGTCGACCACTACTGGAACAGGCTCACCGAGGGCGGCGAGCCCGGCCCCTGCGGCTGGCTGAAGGACAGGTACGGGGTGTCCTGGCAGGTCGTCCCCGTCCGGTTCCTGGAGATGGTCAAGGACACGGACACGGAGAAGGTGGCCCGGGTCACCCGTGCCATGTACTCCATGAGCAAGCTCGACCTGCCCGTACTGGAGAGGGCCTACGCGGGGGAGTAGCGAGAGGTGTCGTTCCCGGGGTCTGGGTGGAAGTGATGCGGGCACCAGAAGTGCTGACAGCCGCCCCACAGGCCCCGGAGGAACCGTGAACGTCTCCCTGACCGGCTGGGTACTGAGCGCCGCAGTGCTCTGCGTGCTCGTCGCCATCGACTTCTTCATCGGGCGGAGACCCCACGACGTGTCGGTCAAGGAGGCCGGTGTCTGGTCGGCCGTCTGGATCGCCCTGGCCCTCGCCTTCGGCGTCGGCCTCTGGGCCGTCGCCGGCGGCGGCCCGGCGGGGGAGTTCTTCGCCGGTTACATCACCGAGAAGTCGCTGAGCGTCGACAACCTCTTCGTCTTCGTGCTCATCATGGCGAAGTTCGCGGTGCCCTCGCAGTACCAGCAGCGCGTGCTGATGGTCGGGGTCATCATGGCGCTCGTCCTGCGCGCCGCCTTCATCGCGGCCGGCGCGGCGATCATCTCCACCTTCTCCTGGGTCTTCTACCTCTTCGGTGCCTTCCTGATCTGGACCGCCTGGAAGCTCGTCCAGGACGCCCGCAAGGGCGGTCACGACGAGGAGTACGAGGAGAACAAGCTGCTCAAGACCATCGAGCGGCGCTTGGGTGTGGCCGACCGCTATCACGGCACCAAGCTGTGGATCGAGGAGAACGGCAAGCGCGTCATGACGCCGATGCTGGTCGTGATGCTCGCGATCGGCTCCACCGACGTGCTGTTCGCGCTCGACTCGATCCCCGCCATCTACGGGCTGACGCAGGACCCGTACATCGTCTTCACGGCCAACGCGTTCGCCCTGATGGGCCTGCGTCAGCTGTACTTCCTCATCGGCGGGCTGCTGAAGCGGCTGGTGCACCTCTCGTACGGGCTGTCGATCATCCTCGGCTTCATCGGCGTCAAGCTGGTGCTGCACGCGCTGCACGAGTCCGGCGTGCACGTGCCCGAGATCGGTATCCCGTTCTCGCTGGGCTTCATCGTGCTGGTCCTCGCGGTGACCACCGTGACCAGTCTCAGGGCGTCGAAGAAGCAGGCGAGGGAGCGGTCGGAGGAGCAGGGGACCGGCGTGTGACGTCGTCCGCGACGGCCTGGGCGATCGCGCGGGCCATGCGCAGTGTCCCCGGGGAGCGGACCGGGCACGGACGGGGCGCCGACGGCATCGGCGCCAGGCAGAAGTGCAGGTGGTCGTCGTCGCGGTGCAGGGCCGCACGGCCCGGACCCGGCCCGGTGCAGTACTCGGGGTGCTCCCGCTCGTACTCCGTGCACGGCAGGTACTGCGCCCAGGTGTAGCGGGCCGAGGCCGGGCTGACCGCCGCGCCCGCGTCGGCGACGAGATCACCGGAGGCGCCCGCCTGCCTCTCGTAGACGGCGTTGACGCGGCGCACCCGGTCCGGGGTGACCGGGTCGGGGCCCTGGAGCACCCAGACGACACGCGGGCGCCCGGCACCCCCGGCACCCCCGGCGCGCCCCGCGTCCGCGATCTGCCGCGTCAGCCGCTCGGCGTCGGCCGCGTACCGCGTGACGTAGGCGTCCTTCGCCCTGTCGTGGGCGACACCGTCCATGCAGGGCGTGTAGCCCCACGCGTTGCCCCAGAACTGCAGCACCACGTAGTCGGGGCGCAGCGCGCGGACCAGGGCGGCGGCCTTGTCCCGCGCGGGCACCAGCGATCTCGCGGCGGTGCCCTCCAGGTAGTCGCACAGGGTGGTGCCCGAGTAGGGGACGGCGCGGTAGCGGGCGCCGACGGCGTCGCGCAGCTCCCGCCCCAGCACCTCCTGGTTCTCCATGGCGAGGGAGTCGCCCAGGTAGAGGACCACGGGTGCCTTCGCGGGGGCGGCCGCGCGGTCCGGGGCCGCGCCGGAGGCCGGCGCCGCCCCGGACGGGGACGGGAGCGCGGCCCCGCGGTGCGTGACCGTCGGACCGGCGGGCTTCCCGTCCCCTCCGCTCGGGTCCCCGCAGGCACCCAGCAGCGCGCAGGCCAGTACCAGACCCATGATCCGCGGCTTGCGCATACGGCCACTCCCGTCCCCGGCCACCCAACGGCTCCCAGCAGGCAAGCACAGCCGCGCCCACGGGCGGAAGAGACACGACGGACACGGGGGCACCCGGCCGGTTCGGCGGGCGCCCCGGCGGCCTCAGACGGCCAGGCCCCCCGTGCAGGCGGCACCCGGCTCCGGCGTCTGCTCGCCCTGCACGTACGTGTCGAGGAACCGCTGGATCCGCGCGTCGGACGCCGAGTCCACCTTCAGCTGATGCCCCCACGCGCTGAGCACGATCGGTGCGGACTGGTCCTCGTAGGGGCTCATGAACGTGTACGTCGTCCGCCGTACCCGGTCGGTCAGCTCCTCGACGTCGGCCTCGGCCGCCGTGTCGTTGTACGTGACCCAGACGGCGCCGTGCTCCAGGGCGTGCACGGCGTTCTCCTCCGGCAGCTTTGTCGTGTAGACCTGCTTGTCGCAGTTCACCCAGATCTGGTTGTGGTCGCCGCCGACCGGCGGGCTCATCGGGTAGTCGACCGTCGTGGTCACATGGTTCTGGGACAGGTCCGACCAGGTCTGCACGCCGTCGATCGGTGCTGCCGCCGCCTGTTCCCGCTGCTCGGCGGCGTCGAGCAGGTACCACCCGCCGCCGGCGAGACCCGCGATGATCACAGTGGCGGTGCCGATCGTGAGCAGCCGGTTGCGCCGCTCGCGGGCCCGCTCGGCGCGGCGGAGCTCCTCGATACGGGCGCGGCGCGCCGCGGTCTTGTTCCTGTGGTTCGACGAACCCATGGCATGTCCTTCTCCCCGCCGTGCCGTCTCGTCCGGCAGGGCGGTGCTGCGGTGGTCTTCGGGTCGGATGCGCGGCCGGAGCGGCCGGGCTGTCTAGACCCGGAGCAGCTGGAGCTGGTGGAGATCGGGAGGGCGGGCGGCGCCCGGTTCCCGGGACGGGCCGACGGACCGGCCGACGGGGCCGTTCACGGGCTGCCCGGGCGCGGTGGAGCGGTCCGCCCCGACGAGCGGCGCCTGCGCCGCCACACCGTGGTGGGCCGGCCCGTGGCAGTGGTGGCCGCCGGGGTCCTCCTCGCAGGGCTGCCGGCCGGCGTGGTGTGCCGGGCCCGCGGCCGCACGCATCTCCGAACCGGTCGCGTCCACCGTGGACGCCGCTGACACCGCTGCCGCCGGGGCCGCGCCCCCGGTGGCCCGCTCCGTGGGCGCGTCCACGCAGAACAGCGCGAACGTCGCCGACACCATGAGGAGGACGAGCAGCACCCGCCCCCACGGGGTCCGGGCACGCGTCGGCGCCGTACGGCGGATGCGGGGACCGGACACGGGACGCCTGACGACTCGGGGGGACACGGAAACAGGCACAACAGTACGAGCGCGGCTGAAAGTACCAGACCCGGACCGGCGGCCGACGGTCAGTGCCGGGCCGGCGGCTCGTTCACCAGCACGGCCGCCCCGTCGAAGCGCCCGGCCTTGAGGTCCCGGAGGGCACGCAGCGCCTCGGACAGCGGGTACGTGTGCGTCGTCGCCCGTACGCCGTACCGGGCCGCCAGGGCCAGGAACTCCCGCGCGTCCGCACGGGTGTTGGAGGTGACGCTGCGCAACTCCTTCTCCTGGAAGAGCTCGCTCGCGTAGTGCAGCGGAGGGATGTCGCCGAGGTGGATGCCGGCGACCGACAGCACCCCGCCCCGGTCCAGCGCCCGCAGCGCCACCGGCACCAGCTCCCCGGCCGGAGCGAACAGGATCGCGGAGTCCAGCGGCTCCGGCGGCGCGGCGTACGCCCCCTGCGCGGACGCGCAGCCGAGCTCCAGCGCGAGCCGACGCGCACTCTCGCCACGGGTCATCACATGCACGGTCGCGCCCTGGGCGAGCGCCACCTGTGCGCACAGGTGGGCGCTTCCGCCGAACCCGTACAGTCCGAGCCGTCCGCCCGGCGGCAGCGACGCCCGCAGCAGCGCCCGGTACCCGATGATCCCGGCGCACAGCAGCGGCGCCGCCGCCACGTCGTCGACCTCCTCCGGCAGCCGGTGGGCGAACGCCGCCGGCACCGTCGTGTACTCCGCGTACCCGCCGTCCGCGTCCCAGCCCGTGTACTCCGAGGCCGGGCACAGGTTCTCGGCCCCGCGCGCGCAGTACCGGCACGAGCCGTCCGTGCGCCGCAGCCACGCCACCCCCACCCGGTCGCCCGGCGCGTGCCCGCGGACGTCCCCGCCCATCCCGGCCACCACGCCCACGACCTCGTGACCCGGTGTCACCCCGGGGCGGCGCACCGGCAGATCGCCCTCGCTCACGTGCAGGTCGGTCCGGCACACGCCGCACGCGCGGACCCGCACGAGCAGCTCGTCGGCGCGCGGCACGGGTACCGGCCTCCCGGTGAACCGCAGCGGCTCGCCCTCGACGGGCCCGGGCCGCACCACTTGCCACGCACGCATCATCAGGGACCTCCCCGGCCTCTCCGGCCGCCCCGTCACCGGCGGGGTTCCCGTGCCGGACACCAGTCTCGTGCAGTCTGTCCATCCGGGCACGGCGCCGTCCCGGCCTGGCTAGCGTGAAACAGGACAGCAGAACCATCCTTCGAAGCGAAGAGAGCCGCAGCCATGGCCGTACCACCCGAGGGAACCCCCTGCTGGGCCGACGTGATGTCCCGTGACGCCGAGGAGGCGAAGAGCTTCTACGGCGACGTCCTCGGCTGGACGTTCCGCGACCTGCAGACCGACTACGGCACCTACACCCAGGCCTGCACCGGCGGCCACGCGGTGGCCGCCGTCGTGCCGCCCATACCCGGCCAGGAGGAGCGGGCCGCCTGGTGCGTCTACCTCGCCTCCCCGGACGTCGCGGCCACCGCGGCCCGCATCCGTGAGCACGGCGGCGAGATCCTGCTGGAACCGATGCGCGCCGACGACCTCGGCGCCATGCTGCTGGCCCGCGACCCGGGCGGCGTCGTCTTCGGCGTCTGGCAGGCCGGCACCCACGAGGGCTTCGGCACGACGGGCGTGACCGGCGCCTACTGCTGGTCGGAGATCTTCACCCGCGAACCCGGGAAGTCGGACGCGTTCTTCCCGGCCGTCTTCGGCTACCGGGCGAAGCAGCTCGACGACCCGGAGGTGGACTTCCGCCTCTTCGACGTCGACGGGGACACCGTCCTGGGCCGGATGCGGATGCCGGACGACTTCCTGCCCGACGTGCCGCCGTTCATCAACCCGTACTTCGCCGTGGAGGACTGCGACGCCACGGTCGCGAGGGCGACCCGGTGGGGTGCCGTCTCGCGGTTCGGCCCGGCGGACAGTCCGTTCGGCCGCTTCGCGACGATCGGCGACCCGCACGGCGCCCTGTTCTCCGTCATCGACCCGGACACCGCGCGGGGCGAGATCCCGAAGGCGCACGAGGTGGCCTGACCACGCGCGTACGGGGCCCGTCCGGCCCGCGGGCCCCGTGGGCCGGACGGGTGTCCGCGCATGGCATGATCGGTGCCATGCTGGAACGTGTAGTGGCCGCCTGTGACGGGGCGTCGAAGGGCAATCCCGGACCGGCCGGCTGGGCCTGGGTGGTCGCCGACGGTACGGAGACCCCCGACCGCTGGGAGGCCGGCCCGCTGGGCAGGACCACGAACAACGTCGCGGAACTGACCGCCCTGGAACGACTGCTCACGGCCGTCGCCCCGGACGTCCCGCTGGAGATCCGGATGGACTCGCAGTACGCGATGAAGGCCGTCACCACCTGGCTGCCCGGCTGGAAGCGCAAGGGCTGGAAGACCGCCTCCGGCAAGCCCGTCGCCAACCAGGAACTGGTCGCCCGCATCGACGAGCTGCTCGCCGGCCGCTCGGTGGAGTTCCGCTACGTCCCCGCCCACCAGGCCGACGGCGACCGCCTCAACGACTTCGCCGACCGTGCCGCGAGCCAGGCGGCCCTCGTCCAGGAACCCGCGGGCAGCGCCCTCGGCTCACCGGAGCCGCCGCCCTCGCCCGACACGCCGTCGGCCGCCACCCGCCGCGTCCCCGCGGCGCGGTCCGGCAAGCCGGCCGCCCGTCGCGGCTCCTCGTCACGCACCCTCAAGGCGAAGTTCCCGGGCCGCTGCGTCTGCGGCCGTTCGTACGCCGCGGGGGAGCAGATCGCCAGGAACGACCAGGGCTGGGGCCACCCGGAGTGCCGTACGGCGGGCCGGGCGGAGGCGTAGACCGACGAGAGGAGGGCGGGGAGCGCGTGGCACGCTCCCCGCCCTCCTGCATCGACCGGCGTCGAGCGGGACGGTCACTCCACGGTGCCGCGCCACTCCCCGGTCTCGCGACCCCGCTCCTCGATGTACTCCTTGAAGCGCGCCAGGTCCCCCTTGGCCTGCCGCTTCACGATGCCGAGCATGTCGCCGACCTTCTCGGTGACGCCGTGGGGCTCGAAATCCATCTGGAGCATCACCTTCGTGCGCCCCTCGCCGAGGCGGTGGAAGGTCACGACGCCGGCCTGCCGGGCCTCGCCGCCGACCGTGGTCCACGCGACCCGCTCGTCGGGCTTCTGCTCGGTGATCTCCGCGTCGAACTCCCTGCGCACCCCGTCCACATTGGTCACCCAGTGCGTGAGCGTGTCGGAACGCTGCTCGATCTTCTCCACCCCGCTCATGAAGTGGGGGAAGGACTCGAACTGCGTCCACTGGTTGTACGCCGTCGTCACCGGGACCTCGACCTCGACGGACTCCTCTACCTGCGACACTGCTTCCTCCTAGGGTGCGGATACCTCACGTTCGCCGTGCCCGGGTACCCGCGCGCCCCGGCGTGAACCCCCGGATCAGGCCTGCTGGGCCTTCTGCGGCGTCGCCTCGCTCGGCCGTACGACGACGAAGCCCTCGCCCTCCAGCTTCAGCTGCACGGCCTCCCCGGAACCCCCGCGGATCATCGAGCCGAAGGACTGCGACCGGTGCAGCGAGGTGCTGAGCCGCGCCGTCCAGCCCACCACGGCGTCGGTGTCGACGAACACCGGCTGGTGGTGCGAGACCGGGATGACGAGCGGGGTGCCGTCGCAGACCAGTCCCAGCCTGCCCTGCCCGGTGAAGGAGCTGTTGAACAGGCCGCCGCCGGTGATGCCCGCGCCCTTCACGGTCTTGATCTCGTACGCCAGGGTCGCGTCGAAACAGAGCACGTTGCGCCCGTTGACGGTGAACACGTCGCCGGGCTCGACGTCCACGACGAAGCAGTTCTGTGCCTCGTGCGCGAACCATGCCTCGCCCTGCCCGCGGACCGTCATCAGCGGCAGCCCCTCGCCGGTGACCGCCCGCTTGAGCATGCCGCCCACGCCCTGGCCCTTGCGTTCGAACTGCAGACTCCCCCGGTGGGCGATCATCGACCCCTGCCGCGCGAGCATCTCGCCGTCGACGACGTATCTGATCGACTTGGCGTTCTGCACGCTCATGCCCGGTGCGGAGGCCGGCTGTACGAGGTGCTCGCCCGAGAAAAGATCACTCTTCATGCGGGCATGGTGTCCCGGAGCGAGCGGTTCCGCCAAGCCGGGGCCAGAGGCCGGTCTCAGGGGTCGAGCGCCTCCGCCGCCGTGGCCGCGACGGCGTCGGCGACCGCGGTGAGGGCGGGGGAGTCGAGCCTCCACTGCTGCCAGTACAGCCGGACCGTGACGTCGCGGTCCGGCGCCAGACGCACCAGCCGGCCGGCGCGCAGCAGCGGCTCGGCCTGCGCCGCGGGCACCATGCCCCAGCCCAGTCCGGCCGTCACGGCGGTGACGAACCCCTCCGAGGTCGGCATGAGGTGCCGTCGCGCGCTCGCCCGGCCGCCGTGCCGCAGCTCGCGGACGAACGCGTCCTGGAGGTCGTCGTGGCGGTCGAACGTCACCACCGGCGCGTCCGCGATCACCTCCCGCAACGGCACGTCCCGGCCCGCGCCGAACCACCGCCCGGCGAAGGCGGGCGCGGCGGCGGGCACGTACCGCATCCCGCCCAGGGCGCGTACGAGGCATCCGGCCACCGCGTCCGGCGAGGAGGTGACCGCGGCCATCACCAGCCCCTCGCGCAGCAGCTGTGCCGTGTTGCTCTCGTCCTCGCGGTGCAGCTCGTAGGAGGGACGCAGCCCGTCGGGCACCCGGGTGAGGGCGGGCAGGAACCACGTCGCGAGCGAGTCCGCGTTCACGGCGATCGAGAGCCGGGCGGACTCCGCGGAGCCGTCCATGCCGAGCGCGGCGTGCGCGTCCTGTTCCAGACGGGCGAGCTGGCGGGCGAACCGGGCGATCACCTCTCCGGACTCGGTCGGCCGCACCGGTCTGGAACGGACCAGCAGCACCCGGCCCGTGCGCTGTTCCAGCGCCTTGACCCGCTGGCTGACCGCGCCCGGCGTGACGTGCAGAACGCGGGCCGCCGCGTCGAACGTGCCCTCGTCCACCACGGCGAGCAGGGTGCGGACCAGGTCGAGGGGGAGTTCCCGCATCATGAGAGCATCACGAGAACTAAGGGTACGTAAGAATCCTTAGCTGTACTGTTGTCCCGCGCCGATCTAGCGTCGAGCGGGTGAACAGCGCAGTGACCGCCGTCGCAGCCGGGTTCGGCACCGGCCTCTCCCTGATCGTCGCCATCGGCGCCCAGAACGCCTTCGTCCTCAGACAGGGCATCCACCGGGACGCGGTGCTGCCCGTCGTGGGCATCTGCGCCCTGTCCGACGCGGTGCTGATCGCGCTCGGCGTCGGCGGTGTCGGCGCCGTCGTGGTGGCCTGGCCGGCGGCGCTGACCGCGGTGAGCGTGGTCGGGGGAGTGTTCCTGCTGGTGTACGGAGTGCTGGCCGCGCGGCGCGCGCTGCGGCCCGCCGGGGCGCTGCACGCACAGCCCGGCACGACGACGTCACGCCGCCGGGCCGTCCTCACCTGCCTCGCGCTGACCTGGCTCAACCCGCACGTCTACCTCGACACGGTGGTCCTGCTCGGCTCCCTCGCGGCCGACCGCGGCGACCTGCGCTGGACCTTCGGTCTCGGGGCCGCCCTCGCCAGCCTGTGCTGGTTCGCCGCGCTCGGGTTCGGCGCCCGGCTGCTCAGCCGCACCCTGGCCCGGCCGTCGGCGTGGCGGGTGCTGGACGCCCTGGTCGCGGCGACCATGTTCGTCTTCGGGAGCACGCTGATCGCCAGGGCGCTGTAGGGCGTCGTTCCCGCTCACCGGCCGCGTACCGGATTTCGTACCGTCCGCCGACTGGGGGATAGTGGCTCACGAACAGAAAGATGTATCGAGCAACCAGGATGTCCGTGGACACGAGCGACACCAGCGGGACGAGCGGGAAAAGCGTCACGGGAGGGAACAGCGTCACGAGCGGGACGAGCGCCGGCAGGACCGACGGCGCACCGCGTGACCCGGGGGCGGAGGCGCCCCCTGTCCGCGGGTGGCGCCGCTGGGCGATGGACACCCGCCCGCTGCGCCGTCCCGCCTACCGCCGGCTGTGGACCTCGACCGTCGTCACGGCGGTCGGCAGCCAGCTCACCGCCGTCGCGGTGCCCAAGCAGATCTACGACATCACCGGCTCCTCGGCCTGGGTCGGCTACGCCGGCCTGGCGGGCCTGCTGCCGCTCATGGTGTTCGCGCTCTGGGGCGGCGCGGTCGCCGACAGCATGGACCGCCGCACGCTCCTGCTGATCACCAACACCGGGATCGCGGTCACCTCGCTGCTGTTCTGGGTGCAGGCGTATCTCGGGCTCGGCTCGGTCCCGGTACTGATGCTGCTGCTCGCCCTCCAGCAGGCGTTCTTCGGCCTCAACTCACCCGCCCGTACCGCCTCCATCGCCCGCCTGGTCCCCGCGGCGGAACTGCCCGCGGCCAACGCGCTCGGCTCCACCGTGATGCAGACCGGCCTCGTGGCCGGCCCCCTGCTCGCCGGGGCCCTGATCCCCGTGGTGGGTCTCGCGGAGCTGTACCTGATCGACGCCATCGCCCTGTGCGCCACCATCTGGGCGGTGTACCGGCTCCCGGCGCTGCCGCCGCTGGGCCAGGCGGGGAAGCGGCGGGCCGGGTGGCGGGAGGTCGTCGCGGGGTTCCGCTACATCTCGCTGCACAAGGTGCTCCTGCTGTCCTTCCTCGCCGACATCATCGCGATGGTCCTCGGCATGCCCCGCGCCCTCTTCCCGCAGCTGGCCGCCGAGACCTACGCGCCCTACGGCGAGGGGCTCGCGCTGGGCCTGCTGTTCGCGGCGATCCCCGTGGGGGCCGTGCTGGGCGGGCTGTTCTCGGGCACGTTCTCCCGGGCGCGCCGGCACGGGCTCATGGTCATCGCGGCGGTGATCGCCTGGGGCGTGGCCATCACGGGCTTCGGGCTGAGCGGCAGCCTGTGGATCGCGGCCGCCTTCCTCGTCGTCGCCGGAGCGGCCGACATGGTCTCCATGGTCTTCCGCGGGGCGATCCTGCTGTCGGCCGCGACCGACGAGATGCGCGGCCGGATGCAGGGCGTGTTCACGGTGGTGGTCGCGGGCGGACCCCGGCTGGCCGACGTGCTGCACGGCACGGCCGGCTCGGCGCTCGGCCCCCGCGCGGCCGTCGTGGGCGGCGGCCTGCTCGTGGTGGCCGGCACGCTGCTCCTCGCGACGGTGACACCGGCCCTGCGGCGCTACCGCGTCTGAGCGGTGCCGTCCCCGTTCCCCTCCTGCCACCCCCGTACGCTGCACCTCAGGTGCACCACCCGATGACAGGAGGCGTGACCATGAAGTACGTGAAACTCGGTGCGACGGGGCTGGACGTGTCCCGGATCTGCGTCGGCTGCATGAGTTTCGGGCAGCCCGACCGCGGTCCGCACAGCTGGACCCTGGACGAGGAGGCGTCGCTCCCGCTGATCCGCCGCGCCCTGGACGCCGGGATCAACTTCTTCGACACCGCCAACGTCTACTCCGACGGCACCAGCGAGGAGATCGTCGGCCGGGCCCTCGCCAAGTACGCGCGCCGCGACGAGATCGTCCTCGCGACCAAGGTGAACGGCGCCATGCACCAGGGCCCCAACGGCCACGGCCTGTCCCGCAAGGCGATCATGACGGAGATCGACAACAGTCTGCGCCGGCTGGGCACCGACCACGTGGACCTCTACCAGATCCACCGCTTCGACCCCGCCACCCCGGTCGAGGAGACGATGGAGGCGCTGCACGACGTCGTCAAGGCGGGCAAGGCCCGCTACATCGGGGCCAGCTCGATGTACGCGTGGCAGTTCTCCAAGATGCAGTACACCGCGGGGCTGAACGGCTGGACGCGGTTCGTCTCCATGCAGAACCACTACAACCTCCTCTACCGCGAGGAGGAGCGCGAGATGCTCCCGCTCTGCGCGGACCAGCGGGTCGCCACGCTGCCCTGGAGCCCGCTCGCCCGCGGCCGGCTGGCCCGCGCGTGGGACACCGACACCGAGCGCAGCCGCACCGACGAGTTCGGCAGCACCCTCTACCAGGAGGGCGACCGGGAGATCGTCGACGCCGTCGGGCGCGTCGCCTCGGCGCGCGGCGTCCCGTACGCGCAGGTCGCCCTCGCCTGGCTGCTGCGCCAGGACACCGTCGCCGCGCCCATCGTCGGTGCGACCAGGCCGAAGCACCTGGACGACGCGATCGCCGCCCTCGACCTCGAACTCACCGACGAGGAGGCCGCGGGCCTCGAACGGCCGTACACCCCGCACGCCGTCAGCGGCCACTGAGCGGGTCCGGGGGACGGCGGTGGGCGGCGACATCCCGATGCCGCCGCCCACCGCCGTCCCCCGGACCTCACCTCACGGGGCCACGCCCGCCTTCCGCGCCCCGCTCCGGACGACACCCCGCGCGCACAGGTGCGTCACCTTCACCGCCCCCGCCGCGCCGCCGTCGATGGCGTCGAGCAGGTTCCCGCAGCGCACACAGGTCTCCCGAGCCTGCTCGCACAGCTGCTGGACACGGCCCCGCAGCTCGCCCCGCCGCTGCGGGAACTCGTCCCACAGCCGGTCCACCTCCGCCAGCAGCAGCCCGGCCTGCTCCCGGGCCACACCCACGAGGCCCGGCGCACCCGTACGGCGCGCGAAGTCGAAGACCTTCCCGGCGTACGGCAGCGGCAGCACCGGCAGCCCCGACAGGGCCGCGAAGATCAGGAAGTGCAGCCGCATGCCGACGGCCAGGTCCAGATGGCGCATGAAGCCGAGCACCTGGCCCGGACTGTACGAACCGTGCAGGATGCGCCCGCGGTCCGGTGCGCTCATGTGGGACAGCACGGCGTGCGCGTGCCGTACGTCGTGGCGCTCCATCGGCATGAACACCACATGGGCGTCCAGCCGCCGCACCAGGAAGTCCGCCACGTCGGCGAGGAGCGCGTGGTAATCGCCCTCGTCCAGCTTCTCCGCGGCCCGGCCGGGCTCGCGCACGGACATCCCCACCAGCCGCCGCCCGCCGGGGATCCCCTCGCCGAGCATCATCCGCGCGGTGAACGGCTCGGCGGACAGCAGCAGGGCGGGGTCGGCGGTGACCGTGACGTCCCGCTCCAGGCCGACCTCCTCCAGGACGAGCCGCGACTCCTCGTCCCGGACCACCACGTCGTCCATGGCGTGCAGGGCGGTGCGCACCGCCTCCCGGTCGTCGGGCTCGCGCAGCGGGCCGGCCCCGACGGCGTACGCGAAGGTGCGCACGCCCTGGTTCTGCGCCGCCCGCACCAGACGCAGATAGCGGCGCGCCTCGCCGTCGTAGAGGATGCCGCCGCCGCCCAGCACCAGCAGGTCCAAGCCGGCCAGGGCGTCCAGCACCTGCCGCTGGGCGACGTTCTCCCAGGCCACCACCTCGTCGGCGGAGCCGTGGTGGGCGCGGGTGTGCTCGGCGTCGCGGCTGAAGACGATCAGCCGGGCGTCCGGGCGGTGGGCCCGCAGGCAGCCCAGCACGCACGTCAGAATCGATTCGTCACCGATGTTGAAGCCGCCGTAGGAGCCGAGCACGCCGATGCGCAGGGCGCGCGGTCCGGAGCGGATGTGGAGCTGCTGCACTGTGAGGGTCATGCGGCCCTCCCGTCGCGTCGGAGTCGGACGGTGCCCGGGTTGCCTGCGGAGCCGGAGCGGAAACACGCATTCCGGTGTCGGCCGTCCGACAGTCGGACGGCCGACACCGGAATGCCCACCGTTCGGCCGGGCCGGGACCGTCGCCGGGTGCCCGACCGCTACGGGAGGGGTGTGCCGCCCGTCGCGTTGACGATCTCCGCGGTGATGTAGGAGGCCTCCTGCGACGCGAGGAAGACGTAGGCCGGGGCCATCTCGGCGGGCTGGGCCGGCCGGCCGATGGGGGCCTGCTTGCCGAACTCCGTCGTGTCGGGCATCGTCGCCGGGATCAGCGGCGTCCACACCGGGCCCGGCGCGACCGCGTTGACGCGGACGCCCCGCTCGATGACCATCTGGGCGAGCCCCTTGGTGAAGTTCGCGATACCGG
Source organism: Streptomyces ruber (assembly GCF_014648075.1). GTDB lineage: Bacteria > Actinomycetota > Actinomycetes > Streptomycetales > Streptomycetaceae > Streptomyces > Streptomyces ruber. The sequence continues at coordinate 303,691 of NZ_BMQK01000003.1, forward strand.
CCTTCGACGTCGCGTAGTCCAGCAGATGCGGGCTGGGCTGGTACGCCTGGACCGAGGTCGAGTTGATGATGCTGCCGCCCTCACGCATGTGCGGCAGCGCGAACTTGGACAGCCAGAACAGGGCGTACAGGTTGGTGCGCATCACCCGGTCGAACTGCTCGGTGGAGATCGACTCGATGCCCTCCGGCTGCGACATCTGGTACGCGGCGTTGTTGACCAGGATGTCGATGTGGCCGAACTCCTCGACGGCACGGTCGATCAGGGAGCGGCAGTTCTCCTCCTCGCGGATGTCGCAGGAGACGGGCACGGCACGCCGTCCCGCGTCCTCGACCCAGCGCGCGGTCTCCTGGGCGTCGTCCTTCTCCGCGTCCAGATGGGTGAAGAGCACGTCGGCGCCCTCCCGGGCGAAGGCGATGGCGACCGCCCGCCCGATGCCCGAGTCACCGCCGGTGATCACCGCCTTGCGGCCCTCCAGCCGGCCGCTGCCCCGGTACGACTCCTCGCCGTGGTCCGGCGGCGGGTCCATGGGGCCGGTCCAGCCGGGGTGGGGCTGTTCCTGGTCGGGGAGGTCGGGCTGCGGGTGCTGCTCGGTGGGGTTCTGCTGATCGTTCACGGATGGCTCCCTCGTGCGCCTCTCGTACGGGTCTCAAGGGCCTCGTGCGGCGGGACCGGTCGGGTCCCGGCCTCGGCCCGGCTCCAGTACCCGGCAGAACCCCCGCCACACGCGGTGCGGCGGCGATTTCCCGTCTCTCCGGCCGCCCGACCAGCAGTTCCCATGATCGTCACGTCTTCGCAGGCGTGCCGTGGCGTGGGCCCGGTACTCGCGCGGCAACGATCGCGCAATCCCAGGAGGTGGGCCGTGAGCGCACATTTCTCGCATCCCGCGGACCGTCACCGTCGCACCGGCGGCGGTGCGAGCGGAACCGAGCCGCGCACCGCCCGCAGCGCGCTGCGGCCGCGCCGGGCCCTGGCCGTGCTCTTCCTGCCCGTGTTCACCGCCGCGGCCGTACTGTTCGCCGTGTGGGCGGCCGGCCAGGACAGCGGCGGGACCCCCGAACCCGCGGTCCTCACCGGCCTCGCCGCCGGCTGTGCCGTGCTGGCGCTCATCACCGCGGTGGACCTGCTGGTCGTGGTGCGACGGCTGAGGCGGGGGGAGGACGACCGGCCCTGACGGGGACGGGAAGGAACCGGCTCCGACACCCGACCCGGACCGGCGGTCCCGACTGCTCGTCCGGCACCGGTCACGGGCCGCTCACCCGTCATCACCGGCCGCGCGGGCCCGCGTCACCCCGGCGACGGACGTCGTCCCGCGCCGCCGTCTCCCGGCCACCGTCAGCTCCGTCAGTTCCGTCAGCACCGCGCGTACCTCGTCGATCACCGGCTGGTGCAGGGGCAGCATCAGGTGGCCGACCCCGTGCACCAGCACATTGCGCGTGCGCAGGTCCGGATGGTCGAGACGGGCCCGGCTGGCCGGGACCACCGCCTCGTCCAGGTCGCTGTAGAAGCACACGAACCGCGTCCGGCAGCCGGCGCACGGCTCGTCGAGCTCGGCCAGCAGGGTGCTGCCCGGGCACAGCTGCCGCAGCAGGGGGTACACGGGCGTCCACTGGGCCATCGCGGTGCCGCCGTGCGGCGTGGCCAGTGTGATCACCAATGGCACACGGGTGTCACCGCCCAGCCGCTGCACGTAGTAGCGCGCGATCAGTCCGCCCAGGCTGTGCCCCACCAGGCACACGGGCCGCCCGCCGGTCAGCCTCCGCACCTCCGCCACCTGCTCGCCCAGCTCCCGGGCCGCCGTGGGGATGTCCGGGTGGTACGTGTTGTAGGAGGCGGTCAGGAGCGGCCCGGCGCCGCAGTCGCGCAGCCCCCCGCGCAGCCGGGAGAAGATCGAGGCACGGTCGGCCAGGCCGTGCACGAAGATCACCGGTACGTCCGAGACGCCCGCGCAGTCCAGTGGTGGTGCCTCGTGCTCACCGCCGAGCCAACCGGCGACCTGCCGCGCGCCGCGCGCGGCCAGGTCGAGCGGCATTCCGGCCAGCCGTACCGTGGCCCAGCCGGTCTCCAGTGCGGCGCCCCGCAGCAGCGTCAGCCACGGAACGCCGGGACGCGGTCCTTCGCACACCATGCTCCCGGCCCCTTCCGGCGCAAGAAGCCGACCGGCACTCGGACCCGGTTGCGTGAGCCCGCACACCGGCCGATCCCTTTTGTCTCTCGGACCTCACCCAGTACCCGTACCGGACCGGTGCGACACGCGCCCCACGGTGACACACGCGGTACACGCGCGGTACACACGCTGTGACACGTGCCGGTCTCAGGGGGCCGTCGGCAGACCGGAGCGCAGCGTCCGCAGGTGCTCGCCCAGCGGGCCGAGCCCCACGTCGCGGCGGCGCTCGTCCACCGTGAGCGGGTGCCGCACGGGGTACGGGGCGAGGGTGGCCGGGTCGATGCGGGTGCCGTAGAACTGCGGCTGGCCCAGCTCGACCGCGCAGTGGTCGGCGATGTACGCGTGGTGCACCGCCGGGCATTCGCCGTCCGCCGCGGCCTCCGCTATCAGATCGCGGCAGGTGAGCTGGAAGCCCAGGTCGGGGGCGTGCAGCAGGATCATCAGCGCGGCCGTCGAGGCCGGCTCGCCGACCAGCTCGGCGGTGGGCCAGCCATGGCCGGCGACCATCGCCCTGAGGGCCGTCGCGTTGTCGTCGCGGCACCGTTCGATGCGGCGCCGGCCCGGTACGCCGGCGGCCGGGCGGGCCAGCCGCACGAGCCGCCGTTCCTCCTCGGCCCTGCGGAGCAGCTCCGCGGCGAGGTCCTGCGCGCGCACGGTCTCCTGGTGCGGCCCGTTCATGCCGCCGTCCCCGTTCTCTGTGTGCTGGGTGTGCTGGGTGTGCTGGTGTGCTGGGTGTGCTCTCGATGAGCTCGGCGTGCTCGATGAGCTCGGCGTGCTCGGTGTGCCCCTCCCCGGGCCCGGGTCCTCATGGTGGCCGACGGACACGGTCCGCAACCGGCGTTCCGATAATTTCAGAACGAACTGCGCGGATCTGTCGGTGTCAACAGAGGGCGTGGCACACTGCACGCTGTGAATCCCGTTCCGGGAGGCAGCGCGTGAGTGAGTCCCGCTCGTCGAGCAGCGCCCCGGCGGCCCCCACGGTCCTGCGCATGGTCCTCGGCAGGCGGCTCAGGCAGTTGCGGGAACGGGCCGGGGTGTCGTTCGAGGAGGCCGCGCGGGCCGTCGAGGTCACGGCCCTGACGGTGCGCCGCATGGAGAAGGCCGAGGTCGGGCTGCGCATCCCGTACCTGAGGGAACTGCTGCGCGCCTACGGGGTGCCCGCCGCCGAGATCGAGGACTTCCTCGCGCTCGCCCGGGAGGCCAACCGGCCCGGCTGGTGGCACACCTACCGCGACGTGCTGCCGGACTGGTTCAGCGCCTACGTCAGCCTGGAGAGCGAAGCCGCCGTCATCCGCCTCTACGAACCGCAGTACGTCCCCGGTCTGCTGCAGACACCCGACTACGCCGCCGCGCTGCTGCGCGTGGGCTTCCCCAACGCGAGCGAGGAGGACATCGCACGCCGGGTCTCCCTGCGCCTGCGGCGCCAGGAACTGCTCGTCAAGCCGGAGGCGCCGGCCGTCTGGGCCATTCTCGAGGAGACCGTGCTGCGCCGGCCCGTCGGCGGCCGCGAGGTGATGCGGGCCCAGATCGACCGTCTGACGGAGGCGCTCGACAGCCCGAAGATCCGTGTCCAGATCATGCGCTTCGCCGCCGGGCCCCACCCGGGCGCGTACGGTCCCTTCCACTTCTTCCGCTTCGACTTCTCCGAACTCCCCGACATCGTCTACACCGAGAGCCTCGCGGGCGCGCAGTACCTCGACCAGCCCGCCGACGTCGTGACCTACCGCGAAGTACTGGACCGGATGTCCGTGCAGGCGGAACCGGTCGCCCGCACCCGGGCCATCCTGGCCGCACTGCGTGAGGAGCTGTGACCCATGGCAACCGACCGTCCCGTCCGCAACGGGATGCCCGCGCACCACCTCGGCACCGAGGGCTGGCACCGGCCCTGGAGCGGTACCAACGGCGGAAGCTGCGTCGAGGCCAAGCGGCTGCCGGACGGCCGCGTCGCCTTCCGGCAGTCCGCGGACCCGGCCGGCCCCGCGCTCGTCTGGTCGCGGGAGGAGGTGGCCGCGTTCCTGGCGGGGGTCAAGGCGGGCCAGGCCGACTTCCTGATCGCCTGAGGCGGTCCGGCCGGCCGGGGAGCGGCGCCCCCCCTTTCGTACATGCGTCCCGACCGGCGCGACTCCTGCCGTGCGGCCGGAAGCCGGCGGTAGCTTGGCGGGAGGTCGCGCGCCGCAAGGCAGGAGAGCACGATGGCAGACGGCAGGACCACGCCCGACCAGGAAGCCCTGTCCAAGATCGACACCACGGTGCCGCACTCGGCCCGGATCTGGAACTACTGGATGGGCGGGAAGGACAACTACGAGGTCGACCGCGTCGCGGGCGACGCCTACCGGGAGATCGCGCCGAACATCGAGACGATGGCGAGGGCCTCCCGCACCTACCTGATCCGCGCGGTCACCTTCGTGGCCCGCGACCGCGGCGTCCGCCAGTTCCTGGACATCGGCACCGGCCTGCCGACGTACGACAACACCCACCAGGTCGCCCAGAAGGCGGCCCCCGACGCGCGCATCGTCTACGTGGACAACGACCCCCTCGTCCTGCGCCACGCCCAGGCGCTGCTGACCAGCACCCCCGAGGGCGTCACCGACTACATCGACGCCGATCTGCACGAGCCGGACACCATCCTCGAGGCGGCGGGCCGCGTGCTGGACCTCGGCCGGCCCGTGGCGCTGCTGCTCATGGGCATCCTCGGGCACATCCGGGACCACGAGGAGGCCAGGGCGATCGTCCGCCGCCTCACCCGGGCGCTGCCCTCCGGCAGCTACTTCGTGCACTACGACAGCACGGATACCGACGAGGAGCTCAAGCGCGCCCAGCAGGGGTACGACGACACCGGCGCCGTCCCGTACGTCCTGCGCAGCCCCGAACAGCTCGCGGACTACTACGAGGGCCTCGAACTGCTGGAACCGGGCATCGTCTCCTGCCCGCTGTGGCGCCCGGAGCCGGGCACCGTCCCCCGGCCCACGGACGTGTACGGGGGAGTGGCGTACAAGCCGTGACGCCGTGGCGTGTGGGAAGGAACGGCATATGGGGAACCCGAGGGGCATGAACGAGCCGAATGTGCCACCCAACAGCCGTGCGCTCGACGTTCACCTGGACCTCCTGCGCGTGAGCATGTCGCCCGAGGAGTACGAACTGCTGCTCGGTCTGGTCGCTCCGGTGCTGCGGGCGATCGAGGAGGAGGATCCCGCCCCGGTCGGTTTCGGGCTGGACGACGAGGAGTCGGAGGGCGTCCCGGACAACATCCGCGACGAAGCGGCCCTGGTCGTCGCCACGGCCGTCACCGGCCGCCTCGACAACCAGCTGATCCAGCTCGACGTGGAAGGGTGCGGACAGGTCCGCATCGTCACCGACGCCGCCACCGCGTCCGACCCCGAGCGCTGCCGCGACATCGCCGACTGCATCCGTGACCGCTACCGGCAGGACGAGGAACTGCGCGGCATCGCCGAGGCCAGTGGCATACCGACGGACCTCTGAACCGTCCGTCGCCGGGCCTGCCGGGCGGGGCGGGGAGAGGGGGACGAGAGCGTTTGTGTACTCCCGGTCGCTTCGGGTACGCCATGGGCATGACCGAGGCCGAGGCCTTGTCCCGAGCCGACTGAGAGAGACATGTTCGTGGGTACCGCTGGAGCTGTTGGCCTGCCGGAACTCCCTCACGCCCGCCACGGCGGGCGTGCGACCGCCGCGGGGAGAAAGGAGCCGTCGCCGGTGGTGCGTCCCGGCCCGGGACGGCTGCCGGAGAGGTGGCCCCCGCCCTGCGGACGGTGACGGCGGTGGGCCGCGAACAGGATGCCGGGGCCCGCGGGGGCGGGGTCGCCCGGCATGTGACGGACGCGGTGGAGAGCCTGGTGACGCTCTGGCTGGCCGCCGTGGAGGACGTCACCCCACGACTGCCCGCCCGTCAGGTACGGGCCCTGCGGGTCGTGCGCCGACGGCCCGAACTCAACCTCACGGCGCTCGCCGAAGACCTGGAGATAGGGCTGCCCGCCGCCAGCCGGATGTGCGACCGGCTCGAGGCCGCGGGACTGCTGCGGCGGACCGTGCAGCCCGTGGACCGGCGTGAGATCCAGCTCGTGGTGACCGCCCACGGGGACAGACTGCTGACCGACGTCACCGAACGGCTCTCCGCCTACCTCACCGTCGCGCTGGGCGCCCTGACCCCGGGGCAGCGCACGGCGCTCGAGGAGATCCTGCGCGGCTTCCACGAGGGCCACGTACTGGCGCATGCGACGGACGCGCCGGACGTGCCGGACGACCGGCCCGGGCCCGGGGCCCGGACCGGCGACTGATCCGTTCAGAGACGCAGACCCGAGGAGAGCGGCCCCGGCGGTTCCGCCGGGTCCGCCGCCGAGCTGTGGACGTGGCACAGCAGCAGACACACGTCGTCGTCGTGCTCCGAGTCGCGCAGCAGCGGGCGCAGCAGCCGGTCCGCCGAGCCCTCCAGGTCCCCGTCGAGCTCCTCGGGCCCGAACTCCGCGAGCGCCGAGGAGAGCCGGTGGATGCCCGGGTCGATGCCCTGGGCGCGGCGCTCCACCAGACCGTCCGTGTACAGCGCCAGCGTCGATCCGGGCGGCAGCGGCACGGTGTGGTCCTTGAGCCGCTGCCGCAGCGGGATGCCGAGCATCGCGCCCGGCTTGGCGTCTAGGGCCCGCACCCGGCCGTCGGGCGTGCGCAGCACCGGCGGCGGATGCCCGGCGGCCGCCCAGGTGAGCGTGGGGTCGTCCGGGTGGAAGCGGGCGATGACGGCCGTCGCGTACAGGTCGGGCTGCAGATGGTGCAGGAACGTGTGCAGCCGGGTGAGCAGCTCGCCCGGGCTGCCCCCGTCGACCGCGTAGGCGCGCAGCGCGGTGCGCAGCTGGCTCATCATCACGGCGGCGCGCAGCCCGTGCCCGGTCACGTCGCCGATGACGGTGATCAGGCCGCCGTCGGGCTGCCGGAAGGCGTCGTACCAGTCGCCGCCCACGTTCATGCCACGGGTGGCCGGCAGGTAACGCGCGGCCAGGCGCAGGCCCGGTGTCGCGGGCAGGTCCGTGAGCAGGGCGCGCTGCAGGGTCTCGGCGATGTCCCGGTTGTGCTCGAAGCGCTTGGCGTTCTCGATCGCGATGCTGGCCCGCCGGGTCAGCTCGATCAGCATGACCGCGTCGTCCGCGTCCCAGTGCTCGTCGGGCGGCGACATCGTCAGCACGCCCGACGGCGCCCGCCGGGTCATCAGCGGGATGCACAGCAGGGGCCGGGTGGGGTCGAGCGCCGACGGCGGCTGGTCGTCGACGCCGGGCAGCCCGCCGGGGTGGTCGGCCGCGTACTGGGGGCGCCCGCGGCGCGCCGCCAGCACGGCGGCGGCCGGCCGCGGACCGCTGTGCCGGCCGGCGTCGGCTGAGTGGTTCGCGTGGTGGTCGGCGGGCTCGTCGAACAGCCACACGTCGACGCTGCCGCTGCGCGCGTACCGCGGCTCCAGCAGCGTGGGCAGCAGCCGCACGATCTCGTCGTGGTCGAGGGACGCCGTCAGCGCGGCACTCGCGTCGGCCAGGAAGGTCAGCCGGCCGCGCGCGTTCTCGGCCTCCTTGCGGGCCCGCTGCTCCGCGTCGAACAGCTCCCGCTGCGCGCGTCCGGCCGCGTCCAGCTCGCCGTGCAGGGCGAGGACGCCCTGGTTGGTCTGGTGCAGCTCCTCGCGGTGGAAGGCGACCAGCCGCTCCTGCTCGTCGAGCCGGTCCAGCACCAGCGCCGCGTCCTCGTCGGCGCCGAACAGGGCCTCCGCGAGGGACGCCGGGTCGTCGGCGACGTGCCCGTCGCCGTCGTCGTCGCCGGCGGCGCCGTCGGGGAGGACGACCGTCGCGCGCCAGGGTGACCGCCGGTCGTCCGCCGGGCGCTTCTCGGGCGCCACCTCGACGTCGAGCCGGGCGCCCCCGGCCGGGACGGCGGCCGTCTCCACGCTGAGCAGCCAGGAGCCCCCCTTGGTCAGGCACTGCCGCAGCTGTGCGGTGAGGGCGCTGACCAGACGGGTGCGCTCGACGGCGGTCACTCCGTGGGCGGTGGCCAGCCGGGCCGTGGCGATACGGGCGCGCGCGGCGTCGGTGACGGTACTGATGTGCCAGGTGCGGATCATGAGGCGGGGTCCGGCGGGGAGGGGCTCGGTACGGCGACGGCGGTGTCGTCGCGTACCGGCCGGGCGGGGCTGCTCGCGTCACGCACGATCTCGGCGGCGATCACAGCGGGGTCCAGGGAAGGGGCGTACGCGGCCGGGCCCGGGCTCCAGCGGCTGGGCAGGCCGTCGCTGTGCGGTACGAGAAGGCAGTCGTCCTCCCATTCCACCTGGTGCTGGGGCAGGTTCGCCGGCCGGTGGGCGCCGACGGTACCGGTACGCGAGAGAAGGGGCCGCCAGCCGTCGCCGGTGCGCAGCCGGGCACCGACGTTCCCGGCGCCCGCGAAACGCAGGCGCCGGGCGGCGAGGTCGAGCTGGGCCACGGCGGCTGCCGTGCCTCTGGTGCCGCGCAGCGCGCCGTCCATCCGCCGCAGCAGCTCCGCGGGCGGCGGCGGGGCCGCGCGGCGCAGTTCCGCCGCGGCGGCCGAGGACGCGCGTGCCGCGTCCGTGCCGTGGCCCGGGCCGTCGGCGAGCATCAGCGTCACATGGTCTCCCGTTCGGGAACATGCCCAGGCGTCACCCGAGTAGTCCGCACGGGCGAAGGGCACGTTGACGCCGCCGGCCCGCACCCGCGCACCGCCGGAGCGGGCCGCCCGGGGGCCGGGCGCGCCGATCCGGGCCAGGGCGACGGTCCTCCGTCCGGGGACGCCGTGCAGGCCGGAGTCGTCCGCGAGCCGCCGGCAGGTGCCCAGCCCGGCGCCGAGCGAGGACGCCGTGGAGCAGCCGTCCCGCAGCGCGGCCGCGACGTCGCGGATGCCGGGGCCGTGGTCCACGGCGACGAGCTGCACCCGCGCGGGCGGGCCGCCGGCCCCGGAGGGCGGGTCCACCGTCTCCAGCAGGACCCGGCCGCCGCCCGCGTGCTCGAGCGGGCTGGTGGCGAGTCCGGTGGCCACGAGGGCGGCGTTCGCGGCCCGCTCGTCGTCGAGCCCCGCCCGGGCGGCCGCGTCCCCGGCGGCCACGCGGACGTCCCGTACGCGGGTGGAGTCGTGCACCCAGATCTCCCGGACGCGTGACATCACGGCTCCTCACGCGGCCGCGGCGGGCCGGTAACCCACGACGTCACCGTCACGGTGGTGCCCGTACCGGGGCAGCTGTCGATCTCGAACTCGTGGACCAGCCGACGGGCTCCGCTCAGCCCCATGCCCAGCCCCCCGCCCCTGGTGTGGCCGTCCCGCAGGGCCCGGTCGAGGTCCGCGATGCCCGGCCCCTCGTCGCGGAAGGTGAGCCGCAGGCCCCGCACCCCGGCCCTGCTGACCGGGGTGCACTCCACCTGTCCACCGCCGCCGTGGACGAGGGTGTTACGGGCGAGTTCGCTGATCGCGGTGACCAGCTTCGTCTGTGCCACCAGCCCGAAGCCGAGCTGGGCAGCGGCCTGCCGCGCATGCTGCCGTACCCACACCAGATCGAGGTCCGAGCGGATCGGCAGGCAGGCGCTCGCACCGCCGGCTGTCTCCATCAAGGACTCCCCTGGCGTGTGCGCCGGTGCCGGAGGGCGGCGACGCCGGCGAGGACGGTCCCGCCCGGGAGGCGGCGGCCGCAGGAGGCGGGGAACGTGCCGTTCACGGGGACTCCGTACCGCCCGGCGCCACCACGTCCGCGCCGAGCCGCCGCAGGGCGTGGCCCAGGGCGTCGGAGAGGGTCGCCCGCGTCGTGACCGAGCCGAGGTCGACGCCCAGGCGGACGATGGTCTGCGCGATGGCGGGCCGGATGCCGGAGATGACGCACTCCGCCCCCAGCAGACGGGCTGCCTCGGCCGTTCTCAGCAGGTGCTGGGCCACGAGGGAGTCGACCGTGGGCACTCCCGTGATGTCGATGATCGCGAAGCGGGCCCGCTGCTGGACGACGGCATCGAGCAGCGCCTCCGTCACCACCTGGCTGCGGGCGCCGTCGAGCGTCCCGACGAGCGGCACGGCGACGACGCCCCGCCACAGCCGGACCACCGGGGTGGAGGCCTCCATGAGCTCCGGACGCTGACGTTCGACGATCTCCTGCCGGGCCCGCAGCTCCGTCTCCGTGACGACCAGGCGCAGCGTGCCCATCAGCACCGCGAGGGCCGTCGCGCACTCCCGTACGAACGTGTCGGGACGGCCGGACAGGTCGGCGACGAGCAGCTCGTCGGCGGGCGCCCGCAGCGCGTCGACCTCGAGGGAGACCTGGCCGGCGGTGAGGCCGGCCCGGGACCGGGCGGCCGCCGTCCTGGCGAGCTGGTCGCGCACGGCCGCGAACCCGTCGGCGTCCGGGTCCGCCACGCGTCCCTCGGCGGCCACGGAGGCCAGCGCGTCCACCACGGCCCGGCCGGTCTCCACGGCAGCGTCGTCATGGGCGGACCGGGAGACCCCGAAGACGGTACGGAAGAGCCCCGCGTCGGCCCAGCGCCGGGCTATCCGTTCCCGGCGCCGGCGCAGGAAGTCCCCGACCTCCCGCGCGGGCGCCCCGTGCTGTGCTGCCGCTTCCTGCTCCGGCACGTAACTGTCTCCTCGGATGCTCACTCGCACCGGCCCGGGCCATGGACACGGTGCCGGCCGGTGCGCGGGCTTTTCCTTGCCGCCCGACAACTGTAGACACGCCGCGAAGCCGTACGACACCGGTACACCCCACGATCGTCCGTGTCGGACGATCAGCCCTCCTCCGGCCGCGGCCGTCCGAACCAGTCGAGACAGAGCACCAGCGCGTCGTCCTCGGGCAGGGCCTGGCCGCGGTACCCGGAGAGTTCCCTGAGCACGGCGCCGGGCACCTCCGCGGCGGGGAGCAGGGAGGTGGACGTGACGGCCCGGGCCAGCGCACGGTCCCCGTACCGCTCCCCGCCGGGCGCGGCGACGCCGTACACCCCGTCGGTGACGAAGATCATTCGGTCGCCGGGCTCGACGTACACCTCCTGGGCCACGTAGTCGGTCTCCTCGAACATGCCGAGCGGAAGCTGCGCCTCGAAGTCGACGGGGGTGACCGTGCGGTCGCGCAGCCGCAGCATCCGCGGCGAGCCCGCGTCGACGGCCAGCAGCCGGCCGGTGCTCAGGTCCAGGTCGAGCAGCAGCATCGAGAGGTAGGCGCGGCCCCCGTAGTGGGCGTGGATCGCCTGGTCGGCGAGGCACGCCTGGTCGGCGAGGGGGATGCCCGCGCGCCGCGCGTTGCGCAGGGCGTTGATCCCCAGGGTGGTGAGCAGCGCGGCCTCCACGCCCTCGCCCATGCCGTTGGTGATGTACAGCATCAGACGGTCCTCGGTGGCGGACCAGTCGAAGTTGTCGCCGAAGATCGCGTAGGCGGGCTCGAGCTGGGCCCCTAGGGCGTACTCCGCGCGGGCGGAGGACCGCCCCGGCAGCAGCTGCCACTGCATCTCCGCCGCCAGCGTGAGGCGGTCCCTGCGCCGCGCCCGGAGGTACAGGTCGGTGTCCCGGTCGGCGACGACGATCTCGTGGGCGAGGACCTGGGCCACCTCGGCCAGTTCGGCCCGGCACTCCTCGGCCTGTCCGGCGGACGCCATCGTGACGGTCAGCACCCCGAGCCGGTCCCCGCGCGCCGTGACCGGCAGGTGGACGTCCACCCGGCCGTCGCCGCGGACCTCGGTGAACGGTTCCTGCGCGCCGAAGGCCCGCCCCGCCGGGCTGCCGTGCACCGGCAGGGCCTCGGGCCGGTCCGCCGACGGGCAGGCGCTCTGCAGGACGGTGAGTCCGTAGTCGGCCACGAAGAGATCGACGGCCTTGGCCGCGTAGTCGCCGCACAGCACCTCGCGGACGGCGTCCACCAGCCGGTGCGGGGGCGCGGAGCGCAGGGCGCGCTCGGCTGCCACGAATCTGTTCACGATCTCGGGTACGCCATTCTCTCGACGCGGACGGAAGGGACCCCGTGGGGCCCCGGACGCCGCTCGCCGGTCTTTCCGTGGGGGTGCGGACGTGTGGTCACCCGGGCGACCCGCCCGACCCGGCAGGCTGACAGTGTCCGCGAAGCCTGCGAGAGTGGAGCCGTGTCTCCTTCCATCCCCCATCCCCGTCCGGACGAGGTGGCGCGTGTGACCTCAGAGGCGGCGGAGTTGCTCGAAGTCCTGTGGGGGCGTGCCTCGACGGCACCTGTGTCGGCGTCGCAGATCCGTGTGCTGTTCATCCTCGAGCACCACGACGGCATCAATCTGCGGTCGCTCGCGGACGCCCTGGGCTCCACCCCGCCGTCCACCAGCCGGCTGTGCGACCGCCTGCAGGCCGTGGGCTTCGTGGAGCGCGGGCCGAGTGCCGCCAGCCGCCGCGAGCTGCGGCTGAGACTGAGCCGGCGCGGCCGTACCTTCCTGGCGGAGCTGCGGGCGCGCCGGGAGAACGCCCTGCAGTCCGTGCTCGAACAGATGCCGACCGCACAGCGGACCGCGCTGCTGGAAGGGCTCGAAGCGTTCTGTTCGGCCGCCGCGGCCCAGATCCACGACGGGGACGACGCGAGCGACGCGGGCGTCCGCAGCGCCTGACCGCCGGGCGCACGGTGCCGCGCCGCCGGTACCGTACGCCGGCCGTGCGGACGGCGCGGGGGAGTGACGCGCACATACGTCTCCGCCGACTGGCACATCCCACACCCCTCCCGCACGCTTGCGCCCGCTCACTTTGTTGCCTCCTGACTATAGTTGTCAAACGGCAACTGTTGGGCATGCACGGACCACCGACCATGACCGGCGCACCCCCTGCGGCGGCGCCGGCGGTCTCTTTCGGGCCGGTGGTCTTCCGGTCCTCCTCGGCTGCGGGCGGAGGCGCGCCGGGGGCGGCGCGTCCGCCGGAGGCACGGCTACCGGACGGGCGGCTCCGCTCCCGGGCCGATCTCGCCGTCCTCGCCGTCCTCGCCGTCCCGGCCGGGCACCGCCGGCTGCGGCGAGTCGACCAGCGCCAGCGCCTCGTCGACGCTCTCCACCGTCGGGACGGTGATGCTCACGCCGGTGAGGTCGAGGATGCGCCGCACGGCGGACGTCGGCTTGATGACGTAGACGCCGCCGGAGGTCTGCCGTGCCTCCTGGTACACCCGCAGAATGATGTTCATGCCGGACGAGTCCATGAAGGGCACGGACGAGACGTCCAGCAGGAAGTGCCGCCGGCCGTGATGCAGCTGGTTCGCCAGATGATGCTGCAACTCGGTCGCGGTATCGATGTCCAGATCGCCCTCGACCTCGAGCAGCACGGCGTCCTCCCGGACCACCGTCACCTGGATCGACAAGGGATTCTGGGCAACAGACACAAGTACCTCCACAGGCGTCGCCGATCGGGTCCGGATACCCCGGACTCCGCGTTCGATGCACCGCGTGACGACAACGGGCGGCGCCGCCGCGACCGTCGGCCGACCGGGCGGCACGACCGCCCGGTGCGTCCTCGTCCCCCGACGTCATGACGCCTTCGCCCGCCGCTGCTGGTGTGGCGATGCGCTCGTGCGCCTACCCGGGAATCGTGCGCCCACACGGGGCGCCTTCGCGCCGTGTGGCGTGTCGGCGGCGTTCGGGTGGTTCGCGGTTTCGTGCGGCGTCGAACGGTCAGCCGGATAGTGAGAAGCAGCGAGTGCGGCGAACGCGTCGAACCCGTCGCGTCTGTCACACAGGGCGACAGTCTGCACACATCGTATTCACGTAATGCCCGGCATGAACCGGCACAGACCGGAAATGACGACAATGCGACGACAATACGTTGACATATACCGAGAGAGTCAAGGAACACAGACAACCGAAGCGGGCGTCCGGCACGGCAGCCGAGCAGTGTCCAGACGTCCTCGGGTGACCGGAGGGCAGGAGTGACCGCCCTGGCCCCGCGGAAGGCCTCCGTCGCCCCGTCAGCCGAGTCAGGGAGCGAAAGGATGCGAGAGCAACACCGGATCGGTTTCACCCCTCGCCCCGCCGTTCGGAGCCGGTCCCGGAGCGGGCCGCTGAGCCCCGCGGAGGCGCGCACCGCCGTCAGGAGGGCGATGGCCAGGCCGGTGGCGGAGAACCGATGCGACGAGGGTGCCCTGTCGGACGCCTTGCTCGTGGTCTCGGAACTGACCACCAACGCGATGCTGCACGGCGGAGGCGTCACGGACATCGACGTCACCGTGGTCGGCGGCGACCTGTACCTGTCCGTGAGCGACCGCAGCCGGCGCCCGCCCATGGCGCTGGCCCCGGCCGACGAACAGGGCCGGCGGCGCTGCGGCGGCCGTGGCTGGCCGATCGTCTGCAGGCTGTCGCGCGACGTGACGGTGACGGACCTGCCCTCCGGCGGGAAGCGCATCACGGCGGTGGTGCCGCTCCGCGGCACGGCGGGGGACCGGCCCCCGGGCGGAAGCCGCCCGGCCGGGCATGACGCGGGATTGAGGGGGTAGGCGCGTGGCGGTCGGCCCACCGAGGCGGTGGGCGTCGTGAAGGCGGGAGCTGAGCAAGTGGCACACATCGCACACGACGGCAGGCGTGCCCTTCCCCCGCTGACGGAGCCGTTGGAGTCCGACGCGGTGGAGTTGAAGGACAGTGCCGGGTACGAGGGACGGCCGGAGGACATCGGCGCGGCCCGGCGCTTCGCCGCGGACTTCCTGGCCCGGGCGCAGACGGAGCGGAACGCACAGGTCCCGGCCCGGGTGCACGGGGCGCTCCAGCTCATCGTGAGCGAGCTGGTCACCAATGCCTGCAAGTACACCAGCGGGCCCTGCCTCATGGACCTGGAGCTCGCCGGCGGCACCGTCGCGGTGACGCTGTGGGACAGCGACCCCGTCCTCCCGGTCGCCCGCGCGGCCGAACCCGGACGCGTGGGCCAGCACGGCCTGGAGATAGTCCTCGCCCTGTGCGAGGCCTACGAGATCCGCCGGGAGCCCGTCGGCAAGCGGGTCAGGGTCACGGTGGGCCTCGACGGCGGTGCCGACGGGGCCGGCGCCCTCGGGTGAGCAGGGGACGGCCGCCGCACGGCGTCACCGGGCGCGGCGGCCCTCCACGTACGGCGACCGCACGAGCGTGCGCACATGGACGCACAGAAAAGATCCCCGCCACCGGACACACGCGGTGGCGGGGATTCTGCTTCTTCTGCTCTTCGTGAGCGACCGTGGGGCCGTCAGGCGACGTCCGGCTCCAGCAGGCCGACGCGCAGCCGCTTGATGATGCGGCTGATCAGCCGTGACACATGCATCTGCGAGACACCGAGGTGTCCGGCGATCTGTGACTGGGTGAGCTCCTCGACGAACCGCATGTGGATGATCCGCCGCTCACGCTCGTCGAGCTGGGCGATCAGGGGCGCCAGGGAGTGGAAGTCCTCCACCAGCTCCAGGGACGGATCCTCCTCACCGAGCACGTCGGCCAGGACCGTCTCGCCGTCCTCGGCGCCGGTGGGGGTCAGGGCGGCGTCCAGCGAGGAGGAGTTGTAGCAGTTCGCCGCCTTGCGCGCCTCGATGACCTCTTCCTCGGAGAGCTGCATCAGCTCGGAGAGCTCACGGGTGGTCGGCGTACGGCCCAGCCGGGACCGCAGCTCGTCCGTGGCCTTCGCCAGCTCCACCCGGGCCTCCTGGAGGCGCCGCGGCACATGCACGGCCCAGCTCGTGTCCCGGAAGAAACGCTTGATCTCACCGACGATGTACGGCACCGCGAACGTGGTGAACTCGACCTCGCGGGTCAGCTCGAACCGGTCGATCGCCTTGATCAGACCGATCGTGCCCACCTGGACGATGTCCTCCAGAGAGTCCCCGCGGCCGCGGAAGCGGGAGGCGGCGTACCGCACGAGCGAGAGGTTCATCTCGATCAGCGTGTTGCGCACGTACTGGTACTCGTGCGTGCCCTCCTCCAGCGTGGCCAGCCGGTCGAAGAACTGGCGGGAGAGCTCCCGCGCGTCCTTCGGCGAGACCTTCGTCGGGTCGTCGATCAGGGGCAGCTCCGCCTCGGTCGTCCTGACCGCCTCGTCGGCCGTGGCCGTTGCCCGTGCTGCCGAAACGGCTGCCATGCCGTCCTCCCCAGTCGCCTTGGTGCTTCGATGTCATCCCTCGCATGCCCCACTTCGAGCGACTCACTCCACCTGAATGGGCACGAGTTTTCGTACCCGGTTCCGTGCGTCCCCGGGGCGTCGTCCACCGTACGCCGTTCCACCCGCGCAGGCGCCCGCTCCCGTACGGCTCCGGGCGCCCTGTGCGCCGCCTGACCGGCGATGTTCGAAAAGTCCGTGCGGACGGTTGTTTGCCCTCGCGACGCCGGGGCAAGCGGGTTCCGTGCTTCGGACAAGAGGCTCGCCGACGGGTGAGGTGTGCCCGTTCCGGGGCCTTCTCGCCCTGCGCACACGTCCCCGCGGCCCTTCCCCTGAAAGCGTCGTTCAGGAGCGATTCCGCATGCTGGTTGAGATTTCTGCAAACGGTTCCGGCGCGTCCCCGCGTCCCCAGAACCCGAATCAGAGGGCGCATGACGACGCCCCCGACACCACGGCCGTCTTCGTCCGCCTCGCGAGCCTCGAGGACGGACCCGAGCGCGAGGCCCTCCGCGACGAGCTCGTGAAGGCCTGGCTGCCCATGGCGCACCGCATCGCGGGCCGCTTCCGCAACCGCGGTGAGTCGCTGGAGGACCTGCGGCAGGTCGCCGCGCTCGGCCTGCTGAAGGCCATCGACCGCTTCGAGCCGGAGCGGGGCGCCTTCGAGAGCTACGCCGTCCCCACCATCACCGGCGAGATCAAGCGCCACTTCCGCGACCGGATGTGGGCGCTGCGCGTCCCCCGGCGGGTGCAGGAGCTGCGCAACAAGGTGCGCGTCGCGCGCCGCGAGCTCACCCAGTCCGGCGGTGCCGCCTCGCCCACGATCGCCGAGATAGCGGCCCACGCCAAGCTCACCGAGGAGGAGGTGGCCACGGGCATGGAGGCGCTGGACAGCTTCAGCACCCTGTCCCTGGACGCCGAGGTGTCCTCGGGCGACGACGGCTACAGCCTCGCCGACACCCTCGGTGCCCCCGACACGTCGTACGACACGGTCGTCGACCGGGAGGCGGCGAAGGAGGGGCTGCGGCAGCTGCCCGAGCGTGAACGCGCCATCCTCTACATGCGCTTCTTCGAGGACATGACGCAGAGCCGCATCGCCGATCAGCTGGGCATCTCGCAGATGCACGTCTCGCGGCTCATCAGCCGCAGCTGCGCGCGCGTGCGCAACGAGGCGCTCGGCGAGGCGAGGTCGCGTCGCGCGGGCGGCCGGGGCCGCTCCGACTGACGTACGACGCTCACGCGATGCTTTCCCGTCCCCCGGCCGGAGCGGCCGGGGGACGGTCCTGACCGCCACCTGAACGAGGAGTGGAACAGATGCTGAAGCCCCATCCCGTGATCCTGCGCAAGCTCGTCGAGGAGTACGAAGAGCTCACGGCGCAGACGGCGCACGAGGGTGAGGAGCGCGACGGCCGGGCGAACAGCCGGCGCGCGCAGGACCTGGCCTACACGCTCTGCGTCTCGACGGGCACCCGTGACGTCCGGCGGGCGCTGGAGGAGGCGCACCGGCTGCTCGCCGCCGCGCAGGAGCCGGTGCCGGGCGTGCGCCGTCCGCAGGGAACGGCGGCGGGCGTCGCACCCGTCTGATCCACGGGGGCACCCCGGCGTGCCCTGAACGCGCTCACCGCGCCGACCGCTCACCCCGCTTCCCCCACATACGTGCTACGGGCCGTCCGGTTCTCCCGGACGGCCCGTAGCACGTGGCCGGAGCCCGGCCCCGTCAGCCACGGGTCATGAGGTCGGCGAGGAACTCGTCCACGGACACGTCCTCCCGGCCCGGCGCCACCACGCCGTAGGTGCGCTCCACGAAGGAGACGACGGCGTGCGCCGGAGCGAGCACCACCGCGTGCTCCCGTCCCGTGCCGTCCTGGGCGCTCCCCGACAGCTCGATGCGCAGCACGCTGCGGGCTCCCACGCGCTGCGGGCGCAGCCGGACGTCACCCTCGCCCACCGGCCGCCGCGTGCCCTCGGCGAGCATCTGCCGGTCCAGTCTCCACAGCGCGAGGATGCGGCCCTCGTGACTGAACGCCGCCGTCACGGCGAAGGGGTCGTCCGAGTCGTAGCTCAGGCGAGCCTGCACGGGAACACGGCGGGCGTCGGCAAGCTCGAGCTGCATGGCCAGGGTCTCGTGCACGAACGGGATCAAGGGAAGCCTCCGGGGGGACATCGGTCGGGGAGTCTTCAGGTACCCCGGGAACGCCGGTGATCTCCTGGCAACCGGTGGTTTACCCGAAGAGACACCGCGCGCCCGGGTGAGGGAGCCGGCCGACCGCGGCGGAAGCCGTGACGGAAGGAAGGGGAGCGCTGCTTGCGGTCATCGCAACGGGGTATCTGCTGCGTCGGGAGGCGAAGACGGAAAAGACACCCGTTCCCCCGCGGAACAGCCGCGGGAGCGGATCGCGGAGAGCGCCGAACAGCACAGCCGAGGACAGAACAGCGGAGAGGAAGGAGCGAAGTGGACTTCGACGGCATCTGGTCGTACGCACCGCAGAGCGGCCACCAGGAAGGGCAGGTCCTGACGGGGTACTCCGTCGAGGCCGGCGACGGCACCATCGGGCACGTGGACCGGCAGGCCGACGACAATCCCAGGCGGCACCTGATCGTCGACACGGGTGTGTGGGTGTTCGGCAAGAGCGTCCTGGTGCCGGCGGGACTCGTCACCGGTATCGACCCGGAGACACAGAAGATCACCGTGGCGTTCACCCGTGACGAGGTGAAGTCGGCGCCGCTGTTCCGGACGGACCGGGAGACGTCGGACGCCGGATACCTGGACAGCGTGGCCGACTATTACCGTGGTCTTCCTCGGCGGCAGTCGACCTGACGCCGGACGGTGGAGGGGCGACCGTGAAGGGGCGGTCCCTGCCCGGGGACGGTGTCCGCGGCGCATACGGCGCCCATGCTTCGGGGCCGAGCGGGTAGGCGGGGATCGATGAGGAATGACGAACGTGTACCGTGCCGATCGCGGATGCGCCCCGACGCGTCCGGCGACACGGCACACGCCGGAGCGGCCGCGGAGTACGTGCCGCTTCGGCGGACCGCGGCCGGAGGGGCGTCCGTGACGAGCGTGGGAAGTGGGAGTGAGCTGATGCCGGAACAGCGCGGCGTCCCGGAGGCCGGTGGCCCCGTGCCCCACGTCCTGTTCGCGATGCGGAGCGCGGCCCGTGGCCGTGGCCCGTCGTCGGCCCCGCGAGGTTGAGGCCCGTGGAACGCCGCACGAACGGGGACGCCGGCCAGGCGGACGCCACCGGCACGGGGAACCTCGGGGGGAGCTCGTACGGGCAGCGGGCCGGAGCGCGCGGGGGCGCCTTCGGCAACGGCGCCCCGGGGAGGCACACCGTCCGCGCCGTCGCCAACGGAAAGAGCAACGGCAACGGGCACGGCAACGGGCACGGCAACGGGCACGGCAACGGGCACGGCACGGCGGACGGGGCCGTACGGACACCCGTCACCATCACCAACGCCGCGGCGGCACGGCAGTACGTGCGGTCCGTGATCCAGGAACACTGGGACGCCCCGGGCCGGCGAGCGGACGAGCAGGCCGTGATCGACCTGCTGCTCGTGGTCTCGGAACTGGTGACGAACGCCATCAGGCACGGCGGCGGCATCGCCGGGTTCGAGGTGATCCCCACGGCGAAGGGCGTACGGCTGAGTGTGGCGGACCACAACGACGTCGTTCCGGCCGTCGCCTACGGCCCCGGAACGCTGCCCTCGACGCACGTCGGACACGGCTACGGATGGCCGCTGATCATCCGGCTGGCACGGGACATCGACATCCGGCCCCGCCCTGGGGGCGGCAAGACGATCAGCGTGGCCGTGCCGTTGACCTGACGTCCGGGGCCGCCGCACGACGGCCCCACGGCCCCTGGGTCACCCAGGGCCTCCGGCTCACCAGGGCAGGAAGACATGGACGTCCTTGCCGTCGTCCTGCACCACGACGCTCACCTGGGTGCACAGCGTGTGCACCAGATGCCAGCCGATGCCCCCACCGCCCTTGCTGGGGTGGAACGGACGCGGCGCGGGCGGCGTGGTGCTCGTGTCGCGCACGGTCACGTGCACACCGTCGAACGTACGGCGCATCGTCAGCGCGAACGGCCCCGGCGCGTACTGGACCGCGTTGGCGGCCAGTTCGTTGACGACCAGCAATATGTCGTCCCAGTGCTCGGGTGCCGTCGGTGGCGCGGCCCGCGCCACGGCGCTCAGGAACTCCTCGGCGGCCAGGCGCGCCCCTGTCACGTCGCCCAGCTCGCCGTCGAAGGTGACGTGGCACTTCTCAATCTCGTCGGAAGGCAGTTTCTCGCTCCAGTGCGGCTCGGTCGCCATCTCACCTTCCCCGGTCCCTAGGTAGCGGGCCCGTTCACAGTGAAATCTCGGTCCCATCGCTGCTGTTTCCCAGCGAGACAAGGGCTACTCGTCCGGATCCGCCGGGACCCGTGGGACGCGAGGGGCCCACAGGGCCGGGTAGCCGGTCGCCGCGGGGGTTATCTCCTGTTCGGCATGAGGATGCTCACAGTCGTATGACGACCAGGGCCGTGTCGTCGTCGGCGGCGCCGTCGGGCACCAGTTTCGTCAGGAGCACGTCGGCGAGCGACTCGGCCGTGCTGCCCTCGGGGCGGTGCCCGGACAGGCAGTCCGCGAGCCGGCCCAGCCCCACGTCGATGCTCTCGCCGCGCCGCTCGACGAGACCGTCGGTGTAGAGGACCAGCGTCGAACCCGGGAGGAAGGAACAGCCGGCCTGGGGACGGGCGGCGTGTTCGGGCCGGGCCCCGAGCGGGGGATCGGTCGCCGCGTCGAGGAACTCCGCCCGCCCGTCGGCGTGCAGCAGGACGGGCGGCAGATGCCCGGCGCTGCTGTAGGTCAGGGTGCGCCGTTCCCAGTCGATGAACACCTCGACCGCGGTGGTGCACTCGGCGCCCTCGACTTCCCGGGCGTACAGGCCGAGGATCTCCAGCGCGTCGCCCGGTCCGGCGGCCACCCGGGAGGCGGCGCTCAGGGCGCTGCGCAGCTGCCCCATGACCCCGGCGGCCGGCAGACCGTGTCCGACCACGTCGCCGACGGCGACGGCGAGCCTGTCACCGGGCAGGTCGACCAGTTCGTACCAGTCGCCGCACACGTTCAGGGCCGTGCTCGCGGGGCGGTAGCGCACCGCCACCTCGCGGTCGCCCTTCTGCCGGAGCGGGGGCAGCATCGCCTGCTGCAGACCGAGGGCGATCTCGCGTTCACGGGCGTGGGCGCGGCGCAGGTGGTCGTTGAGCTCCTGCAGCTCACTGGCCCGCGCGTACAGCTCGGCCGCCCGCTCGGCCGCGCGCTCCCCGGCGGTGTCCGACAGCCGGGACCGGACGAGCTCGGTGACCTCGTCGACGCGGTGCACGATCAGTTCCACCCGGCCGTCGGGGGAGAGCACGGGGCTGTTGACCGGGCTCCAGTACCGCTCCTCCCACTGGCCGGGGCGTTCGGGATCCCGCAGGTCGTAGCGTTGCAGCGACATGCTGTCGCGCTGGCCGGTGGCCAGTACCCGTTCCAGTGAGGCGCGCAGGCTGCGGGCCCCGGTCGCCCGCGGGTCGTCCAGGTCCTCGGGGAAGACGTCGAACACGTACCGGCCGAGCAGGTACCGCCGGGAGCGGCCGGTGGTGACCGTGAAGGAGTCGTTGACGTCCGCGTAGCGCAGATCGCGAGTGAGCAGGGCCACCGCGCCGGGCAGCGCCCGGAACACGGCGTGGTAGTCGATGCCGCCGTCCGGCACGGGGGGCCGCCCGGCGTCCGGGCTCCCGCCTGCGTGTCTCCGCTGTCCCTCCATGGCGACCGGGTTCCCTCCGGGGACGAGGCGGAACGGACCACCCGATCCGGCAGAATGTGCGAAGGGTGAACGATGCGGAAACGGTGACGCCGGTACTGCGGGCCGGATCCTCCCCGCCGTCCGCGCGACCGGGTCGTGCGCCCGGGGCGGCGGGCCCCGCGCGGCGCTCAGGGGCGGGGATTCGTCCGCCGCCACGCCGGGCGGGCGTCCCGGCCGCGCCGTCCGGCGACCGCCGCGCACCGGTGACAGACCTTCCGTACGGCGTCGGCCGCGCCTCCCGACTCCGGGAAGGCGTCGGCCCATTCGACTCCGGGGAAACGCTCCAGCCGGGATCTGCTGAGTGCCAGGCCGCACACCGTCTGGTTCATGCCGTGCTCCCAGGCGTGCACTTCCCCCGCGGGCAGCCTGCGGCCGTCCTCCGGATCCCACCAGCGGCCGGACGCCGCCACCGCATACCGTCGACTCTTCGCCACACCGTGCGGGTGCCCCCTCGCGCGGCGGACATGCGGTGCCCGCGCGCGGGCGGGCGACGCCGTCGTCCGGCGGGTCGGCCGGTGCCGCTTCCTACGGGGCCCCGTCGCCGTGTCCGTCGCCGAGCCCGGCCCGCTGCCGCGGTGCCTACGGGCTCTCCGTCGCCCCACGTCCCGGTCGGCCGCGGCGCTCCGGGTCCCCGTCCCGGGGTCGCGGGCCGCTGCGTACCCCGGTCCGGTCGTCGGAACCACCGGCCGCGGCCGCCCGCCGCGGGGCCGGCGGCTCCTCGGCCGGGCCGTCGACGGCATCGCGACGGACCGTCACCACCAGCCGGGTGCCGTCGTCCGTCGCGGCCGGTCCGCGCACCTCCCGCGGGGGCCTGGCCCACCGCCGAACGGCCGCTCCGGCCACGACGGTTCCGGCGGCCACCCATAACGCCTTGACGCGCTTCATCGGTTCCTCCCCTCGCCGGGCAGAACGAGAGGCGGGTGCCCGCCGCGCGGGGTCCGACTCCCCGCCGAAACGATTGACCGGGCGGAGGCGGCCGACGGGGTGGGCTACTGGCCCGCCTGCTGCGTCCGGCCCGCGCGCAGGTCCTCGTCCTGGGCCAGCAGGGAGAGCAGGGAGGCGACGCTCAGTCCGGCCTCGGCCGGGTGACGCAGCACCTTCCCCGGCTCGATGCGGTAGGTGTTGCTGCGGCCCTCCCGCGTGTGTGACAAGTATCCCTCCTGCTCCAGGTCGGCGATGATCTTCTGCACCGCGCGCTCGGTCAGCCTGCACCGCGCGGCGATGTCGCGGATGCGGGCGTTGTGGTCGTCCGCGATCGAGGCAAGCACGCGCGCGTGGTTGGTGAGAAACGTCCATCCGACGTACGACTCCGGCACTCCACCCATGGGCGCCAGTATAGGTCCGTCTTTTCCTGTGACTAGATACGCGTGAGTAGATACGCGAAATACATTTCATGTATCCCTTGACGTGTTCGGCAGGGTGAGCAAGCCTGAAGGTGGAGATGAGCGAGTGCACACGAACTCTCGTGGGAGAGGCGACCATGTCGGATCCGGCATTCGCGGGACGGCCGAATCGGTCCATGGGGAAGGGCGGTACCGGTTGTGCGGTGCCCGCCGGAGCCGCGGTCGGCTTCCGGCCGTGTGAACTGGCGGTCGAGTGTCGTCCGGACGGCGGCCGGGTGCTCGTCGTGGTCTCGGGCGAGCTGGATCTCGACACGGACCGGACGCTGGGGCGCGTGCTGCGGGACGCGATCGACCGGTGTGCCGAGGGCGTCGACCTCGATCTCGGGCAGGTCGCCTTCGCGGACTGCTCGGGCCTCAACGTCCTGCTGGCGATGCGTCAACTGGCCCTGGGGGACGGCAAGACGCTGACCGTCCGCGAGGCTGGCCCGGCCGTCGAGCGGCTGTTCGAGGTGACCGGTACGCGCGCCCTGTTCGTGCCCGCGGAGGAGCACCGCCCGCACGTCCGCCCGGCCGGTGCACCGGCGGTCGCTGAGGACGTCCCTCCCGGTGAGGGATCGCCTCCGCGGGACATGGATCCGCAGGACACGGTTCCGCAGGACCTGGAGCAGTTGCGGGTCGAGGTCGGGCAGCTCCGGCGGGCCATGCGGACGCGGCCGACCA
The DNA here is from genome assembly GCF_014648075.1 of Streptomyces ruber. Classification (GTDB taxonomy): domain Bacteria; phylum Actinomycetota; class Actinomycetes; order Streptomycetales; family Streptomycetaceae; genus Streptomyces; species Streptomyces ruber. The sequence continues at coordinate 327,806 of NZ_BMQK01000003.1, forward strand.
TCGACCTGGCCCGCGGCATCCTGATGGCCTCCTTCCGGCTGAGCCCGGAGGAGGCCTGGCATCTGCTCGTCACGGTCTCCCAGCGCACCAACGTCAAGCTGCACCGGCTCGCCGACGACCTGCTGGGCACCGTCCGGGGCGACGCCCTCGCCGAGCACCTCCAGCGGGAGCTGGGCCTCGCCGTCAGCGCGTTGCGGGAGCGGGCGCGCCCGGCGGCCCCGGCGGACGCCGGCGGCGCCCCGGGGAGCAGGAGGCCGCAGGGGACGCGCTGACGGAGAGGTGCCCGGCGCCCCCGTCCCGTGAGGACGGGGGCGCCGTCGGTGCCCGCAGGGAGCCCGTTTTTCCGGTCGCGCGCCTCGTGTCGCTCAACGAGGCCGGTGATTTTGCCGATGCAACGATGGGGGCCGCGCCTCCACAGTGGCATCCCACCCCCACGGGCGGTGCCGCCGGGAAGGAGCCTCCGCACGCACCCGCGTCGCGTCGGCGCCCTGTCCTCGACGCGCGGCCCGCAACGACAGGAAGGACGGTGCCGTCGTGCATCAGCACCCGCAGCAGGGCGTGTCCGCCCAGGACGCCCAGGACGCCCCGGAGTCCGGCACCCGCCGCCACCGCTCCCCGCGGCGCCGGACGCACCTGCTCCTCGGCATGGCGGCCGCGACGGCGGTCGGGTTCAGCACCCTGGTGGGCCCCGGTGCCCACGCCGCCGACAACCCGTACGAGCGTGGCCCGGCCCCCACCGAGGCCGGCATCGAGGCGCTGCGCGGCCCGTACGCCGTCTCGGAGACCTCGGTGTCCTCGCTGGCGGCCAGCGGCTTCGGCGGCGGAACGATCTACTACCCGACCAGCACCGCGGACGGCACGTTCGGCGCGATCGCCATCTCGCCCGGCTACACCGCCCGCGAGTCCTCGATCGCGTGGCTGGGCCCGCGGCTGGCCTCCCAGGGCTTCGTGGTGTTCACCATCGACACGAACTCCGTCTACGACCAGCCCGCGTCCCGCGGCCGGCAGCTCCTCGCGGCGCTCGACCACCTCACCGAGCGCAGCCCCGTGCGCTCCCGGGTCGACAGCGACCGGCTCGCTGTGATGGGGCACTCGATGGGCGGCGGCGGCTCCCTGGAGGCCGCCAAGTCCCGCCCGTCCCTCAAGGCGGCGATCCCGCTGACGCCCTGGAACCTGGACAAGACCTGGCCCGAGCTCCGCACCCCGACGCTGATCGTGGGGGCCGAGAGAGACTCGATCGCCCCCGTCTCCTCCCACGCGGAGCCGTTCTACAACACCCTGCCGTCCTCGCTGGACCGGGCCTACCTGGAGCTGAACAACGCCACCCACTTCGCGCCGAACGTGTCGAACACGACGATCGCCAAGTACAGCGTCTCCTGGCTGAAGCGGTTCGTCGACGACGACACCCGCTACGAGCAGTTCCTGTGCCCGCTGCCGCGGCCGGACCTGGACATCGAGGAGTACCGGGGGAACTGCCCGCACGGCTCCTGACCTCCTGCTGCGGAAGGGGAGGCCCGGCCCGCAGGCCCGGCCTCCCCCTTCTCTTTGCACGACTCTTTACCCAGCAGTAAGGTCACATGCGTGACCTCACACGCACGCATGAGCGATCCCGTGCGCCTGCACGGTCGCGATGCCGAGCTGCGGGCGACGGCGGCCGTGACCGCGGCCCCGGGCACCGAGGACGCGGTGCTCGTCGTGACGGGCGGGCCCGGTGCCGGGCGCACGGCCCTGCTCGCCCACGCGGCCCGCGCCTTCCGCGCCGGTCCCGTGCTCCGCGTCCGGGGCGTCCGCGGCGGTACCCGCCTGCCCTACGACGGGGTGCGCGCCGTACGGAGCGCCGTGGACGCCCTGCGGCCCGGCGCGCCGGTCGACGTCCCCGCCGAACCGGACGCCGGGGTGCTGCTGGATCTGCTGCGGGAGACGGCCGCGGGCGCCCCGCTGCTCCTGTGCGTGGACGACGTCCATCTGTGGGACGACGCCTCGCGGGCCGCCCTCGGCCTCGCGGCCCGACGGCTGCGCGCCGCCGGGCCGGTGTGCCTGCTCGTGACCGTCGCGGAGCACCGCGCGGCCGACCCGCACCTCGCCGGGCTGCCGGTCCTCCCGCTGCGGCCGTTGCCGGACGCGGAGGCCGGCGCCCTGCTCGACGAGCTCACCGGCGGCCGTACCGCCGCACCCGTCCGGGCGGAGCTGCTGCACGCGGCGGAGGGCAACCCCGCCCTGCTGCACGCCCTGGTGCGCCGGCTGTCCGCCGCCGAACTGAGCGGGCAGCGGGCGCTGCCGTGGCCCCTCGTCGACGCCGAGACCGTGCGCGGGCTGGTGGACGGCGGTCCGGACGGCCCGACGGCCGCCCACCCGGACCTGCTGCTCGTCGTGGCCGCCGCCCAGCAGGCCGACCCCGACGGCGACGGCGTCCGCGCCGACCCCGTGCTCGACGCGCTGACACGTGTCGCCCCGCCGGGCGAGCCCGCCGTCCGGCAGGTGCCGGGTGTGCTCGTACCGGCCGGCGACCGGCTGCGGTTCACCGGCACGCTGCTGCGCAGGGCCGTGTACCTCGGGGCCCGCCCCGACCGGCGCCGGGCGGCCCACGACGCGCTCGCCCGTACCGCGGAGCAGTACGGCGACCGGCTCGCGGAGCTCACCCACCGGGCCCTGTCCGTCGCGGGCCCCTCACCCCTGCTGGCGGACGGACTGGCCGCCGCGGCGGACGATCCGCGCGTCACGGCGTCCCACCGGCGCCGGGCCGCGGCCCTCGCCCGCGCCGCCGAGCTCACGACGGACGCCGCCGCCCGCGCGGAGCGCTGGATCGCCGCCGCCGGACACGCGCTGCTCGCGGGCCGCCCGGTCACGGCCCGCAGACTGCTCGCCGAGGCGTGCGCCGACGCCGCCCCGGACGAGGTGCGCGGGCGTGCGACGCTGCTGCACGGACTGCTGGAGCTGAGCGACGGACACGTGCTGGACGCGCACGAGTCGCTGCTGTGGGCACGGTCCCTGCTCTCCGCCCGGTGCCCCGCGCAGGCGAGGGAGGCCCGCATCGCCGCGGCGACAGCGGCCTGGGCGGCCGGTGACATGACGGCGTGCCGCACGGCGCTCACGCCGGAACCGGAACCGGCCGCGGACCCGGACTCGACACCCGGCGGGGACGCGGAGGGCGCGACCGTCGCGCCCCTCACCGTCGTCAGTGGCGGTGGCGAGCACCTCACGGAGGACTACCGGCTCGGCATGCTCGCCCTGCTGGAACAGCGCTACGAGCAGGCGGTACCGCCCCTGCGGCGCGTCGTGGAGCGGGCCGCGGGCACGGGTGAGCCGGAGACGCTGCTGCGGTCGGCGTCCGCCGCCCTGCTGCTGGGCGACGTGAGCACCGGGTGCCGGGCCGGCGCGCGTGCCCTCGCCGCGGCCAGGGCGCGCGGACCGGTGACCCTCGTCTCGCGTGCCCTGGAGTATCTGGCGTACGCGGAGCTGCGCGCCGGACGGCACGCCCGCGCGCGGGCACACGCGGAGGAGGGGCTGCGCGCCGCGCACCACTGCGGTCAGCGGAACTCGGCGGCCCACCACCACGCGGTGCTGGCCCTGGCCGCGTCGATCGAGGACGAGGCCGCGCTCGTCGCCGAACAGGCGGAGGCGGCCCTGGACACCGCCCGCCGGCACGGGCTCACCCAGGCGGCGACCCTCGCCGAGTGGGCGCTCGGCCGCGCGGACCTGGGCCGCGGGCGCCCCGCCGAGGCCGCCGCCCGCCTCGGCCCCCTGGTGCGCGCCGGCACGCGTCATGGGCACTTCGCCGTACGGATGCTGGCCATGCCCTGTCACGTCGAGGCGGCCGTCCTCGCCGGCCGGCCGGACGAGGCGGGTCCGGTCGTCGAGGAGTTCGCCCTGTGGGCGCGCTTCGGCGCCGACCCGCAGGCGCCCGCCCAACTCGCCCGCTGCCGCGCACTGCTGGCGCCGCAGGACCGGGCCGACGCGCTCTACCTGCGCGCACTGACCCTGCACCGGGCCGTCGGCGGCGACTTCGAGGAGGCCCGCACCCAGCTCCTGTACGCCAAGTGGCTGCGCAGACGCCGGCGGCTCAGGGAGGCGCGCGACCAGCTCACCGAGGCGCTGGTCGCCTTCGAGAGGTGCGGGGCCGGCGCGTGGGCCGCACAGGCACGCGGCGAACTGCGCGCCACCGGCGCGGCACCGGCGGGGGAGAGCCCCGGCGCGCTGTCCACCCGGCTGACCCCGCAGCAGCAGCGCGTCGCCCGGCACGTGGCCGAGGGCGCCACCAACCGCGAGGTGGCGCGGATCCTCTCGGTCAGCACCCGCACGGTCGACCACCACCTGCGCAACGTCTTCGCCGCGCTCGGAGTGCGGTCCCGGGTGGAACTGGCGCGCATGGTCGAGCAGTCGGAGAGGCCCGGCGCACCACGCTAGGGGGACCGACCGGACGGAGCGCGGCACGGAAAACGGGTGGCCGGCCGGATGACGCGCCCCCTAACGTGGGTGCCCACGCCCCGAGACCGGCGGAAGGAGGCGAGTGCCGTGCCGTACACACCGTTCCCGCGCTCACTCCCCGTCGCCCCGGCGTGCCACGACTGACGGGAGCGCATCCAGCACACGTGCACCTCCCGGAGGAGTTCCATGACCGGACTGGTCATCCGCACGCTCGACGAGAGCACCGACCGTGACTTCGACACGCTGCCGGACCCGCTGGACGCGCGCGCGTCGCACGCCCGGACCCGGCACCGCCCGGACTGGAAGCGGATCGCCCTGCGCGACGGCAGGGTGGTGGCCCGCGGTGCCTGGTGGGGCGGCGCCGACGACACCGAGCCCCGCAACATCAACTGGTTCGACGTGGCCGAGGGCGAGGAGGAGGCGGGCGCCGAACTGCTCCGCACGGCGCCCTGGCGGGTGGAGCTCGAGATCAACCTGCCGGGCGGCTGGCGCGACGCCCCGCATCTGCGCGCCGCCGCGGGGACCCGCTTCGCCGCCGCGCGGGCCGCCGGGTACGAGCTTCTGGCGGAGCGGTACCTGTACCGGTGGACGCCGCGGGACGGACTGCCCGGGCACTCCGGACGTCTGCGCTTCGCCGCGGGACCGGACGACGCCGTGTTCCTCGACGCGCTGCGGCGCATCCACTCGGTCACCCTGGACGCCCATGCGCTGACGGCCGTCGCCGAGGGCGGCGTCGAGCGGGCGGCACAGCAGGAGATGGGCGTCCTCCGCCGGCTGCCGTCCCCGCGGGAGTGGTGGCGGGTGGCGTACACGGACCGGGGCGAGCCGGTCGGCATCCACGTCCCCGCCCGCAACACGGCGGGTCCGTGCGTCGGCTTCGTCGGCGTGCTGCCGGAACGGCGCGGGCACGGGTACGCGTACGACCTGCTGGCCGAGTGCACCCGCTTCCTCGTCGGGCAGGGTGCCGGGTTCGTCGCCGGGGCGACCGACCGGGGTAACCGGCCCATGGTGGCGCACTTCGCGCGGGCGGGCTTCCCGGTGGTCCGGGAGCGGATCGACTTCACCCCCGTGACCGCGTAGCCGACACACGTCCGGGCACCCGCCGACGGGTCGGCGGGTGCCCGGACGCCGTACTCGGGCCGCGGGGAGGAGCAGGCCGCGAGAAGACTCGGGTCATGCGGTGGATCAGACCGTGCGGCCGATCAGGCCGTGTGCGGAATCAGGCCGTGTGCAGGGTCAGGCCGTAGCGGTTGAGGATCTCGTTGACCGGCTGGTGCCAGGTCTCGCCGCCGGTGCTGCAGTTGCCCCAGCCGCCGGAGGTGACGCCCTGGGCCTGGTCACCGCTGATGAAGGAGCCACCGGAGTCGCCGCCCTCGGCGCAGACGCTGGTCTTGGTCATCTGGTGCACCGCGCCCTGGGCGTAGTTGACGGTCTCGTTCTTGGCGAGGACCGTGCCGCAGTGCCAGCGCGTCGTCGAGCCCGACCGGCAGACCGACGCGCCCACCGGCGCCTCGTTCGAGCCGCGCACCAGCTGGTCGGAGACCGTGCCCCAGCCCAGCACGACCGGGACGGTCCACCAGCCGCTGCCCACACTCACCCAGGCCATGTCGTCACCGGGGAACGAGGAGCCGCGGAAGGTGCCGATGTGGGTGTTGTCCCAGCCGCGCACGGCCTGGCCCGTCGGGCCGCAGTGCCCGGCGGTGACGAAGCCGCCGTGCACGGAGAACCCGATGGAGCAACGGACGTTGCCCGTGTAGTACGGGTCGCCGCCGACCGTCCCGGCGGCGAACGTCTGCGGCTGCGCCGGCACTTCGGCGACGGTGACGGGACCGGCCTCGCGGGCGCTGTCGACGAACCGCTCGACCGCGGCGTCGTTCCGCCGGTCGGCGACCACGTTCACGACGACCGCGCCGGCCTTCGGGTCGACGTGCCAGCTGCTCACGCCCTCGGGGGCGGACAGCGCGTCGATCCGCTGCTTCGTCGCGTCGAGCCGCTCCGCGCTGTGCCGCGCGGTGCGGACGGTCGCGCCGGCGGAGCGCAGGGCGCGCAGGGTGGAGTCGGAGGCGTCGGCGGTGACGGCCACGTTCAGCCGGCCGCTCGAGGCGTCGAACCAGGAGCCGCCGTACGACTCCCCGGCCGTGCGGCGGACCTCCGGCTCGAGGGCGGTCGCCCGCTCCTCGGCGGCCAGCCGCTGCTCGGCCTGGGCCCGGGTCAGCCCGAAGTCCTGCTGCATGGCGGCGAGGAGTCCGGCGGAGGCCGGTGCCTCGGCGGCCGGGGCGGGGGAGGCGGTGTCGCTCGCCGACGCGGGTACGGCTCCGGCGGCGGCCCAGGTTCCGACGACGAGGAGTGCGGCGAGCCCGGCCTGCCTGATTCTGTTGCGTCTCAAGGGAGTTGCCCTTCGTTGTTCCAGCGAGGTGGGGGTGGAACGGGCGGTGCTGATGACCGCGTGAGAGCGCTCTCGGGGTGTGGCGGTGAGGAGCGTAGCCGGTGCCCGGCTGTCAGGTCCATACCAACTGTGGGGGGTCTGGTTCGGCCGGGGCCGGGTATCCGGCGACCCACAGGAGGTGATCGGCATGCTGCTGGCGCGGGGAACGGGCGACGGCTTCGGGGCGTGGTGGTGGGCGATGGGCGCGGTCGCCATGTACGCCGTGATCAGTTACGGGCTGCAGTACCGGGCACGGCGCCGGCGTGGCTCCCTGGAGCCCGCCCGGGACGCCCTGCACGACCTGAAGGACCGCGAGGACCCGCAGCCGCCCGGGAAACGCGTCGCCAGCCGCGTGATCATGTTCTGCGGCGCGGCCGCGGCCGGTCTGGTCGCCTGGGCCACGTCGGGCGCGGTCCGCCCGGTGGCGGCCGCCGCCACCGCGCTGGCCGCCGCAGTCCTCTGGGCGTACTACGACCACCGCACGCAGGACCGCGCCGCCCGGCGGTGAGGCCGGGCGGCGACGGTCCCGCGCGCGGTCGTCGGCGCGCCGGGCGCGCTCAGCTGAACGGGTCGAGCGTGATGCTGGCCCGCTGCGGGTTGCCGTCGTGGACGAGGGACTCGTGGTTGCCCACGTCGTCGAAGGCGAAGGCGTAGGCCTTGCCGTCGGCCATCTGCGAGTGGATCGCGCGGGCGTAGTGGTTGGTCACGCCGTCCCGGTAGAAGCCCGCCGAGGAGGAGTCCGGCTGGTTCGGGTTGGTCAGGAGGGTGGACCGGTTGAAGCCCGCGCACAGGGTGCGGGAGATCGGCCCGCGCACCTGGTCGTTGGGCGCGTCCAGCAGCTTGTGGCAGCCGAAGATGCTGTCCGCGTCCGGCTTCTGGAAGCTGGTGACGACGGCGCCGCTGCCGTTGGTGAAGTTCATGACGTTGCCGGAGACCCTGCCGTAGAACTTGTTGTTCGGCTGGTCGGTGAACGGGGTGACCGTCAGCGTCTCGGACGAGTACTTCTGCCAGACGCGGTTGACGTAGTCGTCCATCACGTTCCTGGGCAGCGCACCGGTCTCCAGGCCGTACAGGGGTGCGAGGACCCGCAGGACGGTGCCGTCGGACCGCGTCTGCACCAGGTTCGACCAGCCGCCCTGCTGCCCGCGCAGCGCGTTGATGACGCCGTTGTAGCCACCGGCCTTGAGCTTGCCGATGGTCGCCGTGCCGCCGTCGCCCCGCCGTACTCCGACCGAGTACGGCGCGGAGAACATGTCGACCTGCGTGCTGTTGATCCACAGGCCGGAGTCGTTGAGCGTGTACTCCGTCCAGTTGAACAGGATGTTGCGGTTGGGGTCGCTCGCGTTCTGCACGGCGGGCTGCACCAGACCGCCGGTGGTCAGCCGGAACTGGAGCTTCTGTCCGTACGAGAAGTAGACCCGGCCCGAGAACTTGGGGAGCTGGATCGTCTTCGACTGCCCGGCGGCCGGGCCCGGGATGGACGCGTCCGGCGCGGGCGTGGGCGGGTTGCCGCCGGCGGGCCACGGGTGGAAGACGCCGTTCGCGTCGGCGTAGCCCTGCCGGCCCGAGGCCAGGTCGGTGCCGATGACGTAGACGTACACGGCCTCGCCGCGCCCGGACTGGTTGGTCAGGTCGAGGGGGATGGTCGCGGGGACGGCGGCCTGTGCGGGTGCGGCCGTGACCGGCGCGCCGACCGCGAGCGTGGCGCCGAGAACGGCCGCCGTCGCGATCGTGACCAGGGTGCGGCGTCCTCGTCTGCCGAGTGTTGCGGGTGCCACTCTCTGTACCTCCGTGCGAACTCGCTGTGGGGGGTGTGGGGATGTGGGGGTGGGGGTGAGCGTGGGGGGTTTGCGGTCCATACCAATGAGAGCGCTCTCAGCGTTGCGTGACGGCGAGGGCATGTCAATAGAAAGTTGTGAAGGTTGCGGTGACGGGTGACGCCCGGCCGCTCATGCCGCAGGAGCACCTGGTCGCCCATGGCACGACGAACGCCCGGTTCCTCGGGTCATGAGGAACCGGGCGGGGGCGGGCGGCGGGGGAGCCGGGCGCGGGCGGGGGCCGGGTGGCGGGGAGCCGGACGTCGTCAGAAGGTACGGCTCAGCAGATCCAGCAGGGCGGTCCAGTGGCGCTCGGCGGCCTCCTGGTCGTAGGCGGTGGTGTCGGCCTGGGTGTACCCGTGGTGCGCACCGGTGTAGACCTCTGCGCGGTGGCGGACGCCCGCCGCGGTGAGCGCCTCCTGCAGCCGCTCGATCTGCTCGGCGGGCAGGGCGTGGTCCTGGTCGGCGTGGCCGAAGTACAGCTCCGCGGTGATGCGGTCGGCCAGCAGGTGCGGGCTGTCCGGCGCGTCGGTGGCCAGGCCGCCGCCGTGGAAGCCGGCCGCGGCGGCGACCCGGTCCGGATAGTGCCCGGCGGTGCGCAGGGCCAGTCCGGCGCCCATGCAGTAACCGGTGAGGGCGACGGGCCCGTCCACGGTCAGCGGGCTCCCGGCCAGCCAGTCGAGGTACGCCCCCGCGTCCCGCACGGCCAGTTCGGGCGTCAGCGCCCGCATGATCGGCCCGAGCCGCTCGAAGATCTCCGGACGGCTCACCGGGTCGATCGGGTCCGGCAGCTCGACCACGGGGGCGCGTCCGTGCCGGTAGAAGACGTTGGGCACTAGCACGGTGTGGCCGGCCCCGGCCAGGCGGTCGGCCATCTTCTCCAGGTGGGGGCGCAGTCCGAAGGCGTCCATGTAGAGCAGGACGGCCGGGCGGGGGTCGCCGTCGGCGGGGTGGGCGAGATAGGCGTCGGCGGTGCCGTCCGGCGTCGGGATCTCCACTGCTGAACCTTGTACGGCGGTCATGGTGCGTCTGCCTCTCCACGTGCTTCTCGAGGTCTCTGCCGACACGGGACCCGGTGCGGGCCCCGCCGCGGGCCCCGCCACGGAGTCCGGTGCGGGCCCCGCCGCGGTCCGCCTCGGAGCCCGTGCGGGACCCGGCCGGGCTCCGGGGCGCGAATCCGGTGCGGCAGCCGCCGATCATCGTTTCACGGGACGTCCCGCGCCGCGCGACCGGATTCCGGATGTGGCGAGTCGCAGGTGCGTGCCGCGACGCGTGAGTCGACCGCGCCGTCCGGGGTACGCGGACGGCCAGCCGTCATCGGACGGTGACGGCTGCCGTCGGGTCGGCCCAGCGATCACACACGTCCGCGTCCTGGCGCGTGCCCGCCCGTACACCGCACAGCCGAAGCACAACGAAGGAGTGCGATCATGACCGACGTCTCGAGCCAGGGGCCTGCTCCCGGTGACGACCGGCCGGTCCTCACCAACCGGCAGGGCCATCCGGTCTACGACAACCAGAACCAGCGCACCGTCGGCGCCCGCGGCCCGGCGACCCTGGAGAACTACCAGTTCCTGGAGAAGATCAGCCACTTCGACCGGGAGCGCATCCCGGAGCGCGTCGTCCACGCGCGCGGGGTGACCGCGTACGGCTACTTCGAGGCGTACGGCGCCTGGGGCGACGAGCCGATCGACCGCTACACGCGGGCCAAGCTGTTCCAGGAGCGCGGCAAGCGCACCGACCTGGCCGTGCGCTTCTCCACCGTCATCGGCGGCCGGGACTCCTCCGAGGCGGCCCGCGACCCGCGCGGCTTCGCCGTGAAGTTCTACACCGAGGACGGCAACTGGGACCTCGTCGGCAACAACCTCGGCGTCTTCTTCATCCGGGACGCCATCAAGTTCCCCGACGTCATCCACGCCCTCAAGCCCGACCCGGTCACCTTCGAGCAGCAGCCCCGGCGGATCTTCGACTTCATGTCGCAGACCCCCGAGTGCATGCACATGCTCGTCAACCTCTTCAGCCCGCGTGGCATCCCCGCCGACTACCGCCACCAGCAGGGCTTCGGCGTGAACACCTACAAGTGGGTCAACCAGCAGGGCGACACCGTGCTGGTGAAGTACCACTGGATGCCGAAGCAGGGCGTGCGCAGCATGACCGAGGAGGACGCCGCCAACGTCCAGGCGCAGGGCCTCGGCCACGCCACCAAGGACCTGTACGAGGCGGTCGCGCGCGGTGACTACCCCGAGTGGGAGCTGCTGGTTCAGATCATGGAGGACCACGAGCACCCCGAGCTGGACTTCGACCCGCTCGACGACACCAAGACCTGGCCCGAGCAGGACTTCCCGCCCAAGCCGGTCGGCAAGATGGTGCTGAACCGCATGCCGGAGAACTTCTTCGCCGAGAACGAGCAGATCTCGTTCGGCACCGGCGTGCTCGTCGACGGGCTGGACTTCTCCGACGACAAGATGCTGGTCGGCCGCACGTTCTCGTACAGCGACACCCAGCGCTACCGGGTCGGGCCCAACTACCTGCAGCTCCCGGTCAACCAGGCCAGGAACGCCCAGGTGCGCACCAACCAGCGCGACGGCCAGATGGCCTACTTCGTCGACAACGACGGGGAGAGCCCGCACATCAACTACGAGCCGTCGCTGATGGGAGGCCTGCGGGAGGCCCAGTACCCGACCCACGACGAGCAGGGCCCGGAGATCACCGGCCGACTCACCCGCAAGCGCATCCCGCGCACCAACGACTACCTCCAGGCCGGCCAGCGCTTCCGGCTGATGGAGGACTGGGAGCGCGACGACCTGGTGAAGAACTTCACCGACCTCCTCTCCCAGTGCGACCGGCCCGTGCAGGAGCGGATGATCTGGCACTTCTTCCTGGTCGAGAACGAGCTCGGCGAGCGCGTGGGCAAGGGGCTCGGCATCGGTGCGGAGGACGTGAAGCACCTGGAGCCGCTGGCGAGCCAGGACCTCACCGACGAGGACCGTGAGCGCCTGGCGAACCTCGGCAACAACCCGCCCCGCGACGTCGAGGGTCTCACCATGACGCACTGCGTCCCCAACGAACGCCACGTCGTCGAACGCTGACGCCACCGACGGGAGCGACCGGAAACCGGGCCCGCCGGCTCCGCCCGGCCGCCCCGCCCGTCCACGACACCCGCCTTCCGGGACGCCCGGCCGACTGGCTCCGGACGTCCCGCTCGGGTGTTTCCCGGGCCGGAAGGGGAGAGCCGGCGGCCTGGACCATCCGGTCCAGGCCGCCGCCGCGTTCACCCACCCCCCGGCCCGTCCGGGCGACCCGCTGCGTGCGAGGCCGAAGGCGGTCGAGCGGCGAGGGCCCGGTGCACCTGCGGCGCCCCACGGCCCGGGGTGTCCCTCCGCTCGGGGGGCGGGCCCCGGTCCGGGAGCGTTTCCCGCTCGGGAGTGTTCCTGCGCCCGGGGCGGGCCCCGGCCCGGCAACAGGCAGGCTGAGTCCTGAGAGCGCAGGCACGGGCGGTCGTCGGGGTCCGACGACCGCCCCTCCACCCGCCGACGGCCCGGCGGGCGTTTCCGCGATCCGTGGTGTACTCCGGGTCGACTTGGGCAGTAAGCGCTTGCCCTTCACTCGGCCACTGGGGAGGAACCACCGTCGTGGCTTCACCGGAACGACCACTCGACCACCGTTACCGGGACGAACACCCGGTGCGCACACTCGCCTATCTGCTGCGTGCCGACCGCCGGCGGCTGGCCGCGGCCGTCGTCGTGTTCACGGTCAAGCACAGCCCCGTGTGGCTGCTGCCGCTGATCACCGCGTCCATCATCGACACCGTCGTGCAGCACGCGCCGATCGGCCAGTTGTGGCTGAGCGCCGGGGTCATCATGTTCATCCTGGTCGTCAACTACCCGCTGCACCTGCTCTACGTCCGCCTGCTGTACGGCAGCGTCCGCCGCATGGGCACCACCCTGCGCTCCGCGCTGGTCACCCGCATGCAGCAGCTGTCCATCGGCTACCACGCGCGCGTGAGCGCGGGCGTCCTCCAGGCGAAGGTCGTCCGGGACGTGGAGACCGTCGAGACGATGGTCCAGCAGACCGCGGAGACGGGCCTCGGCGCGATCACCGTCCTCACCGGCGGCCTGATCATCATCGCGGTGCGCACCCCCGAGTTCGTGCCCGTCTTCCTCGTCGTCGTGCCCGCCGCCGCCTTCGTCGTGGCCCGGCTGCGGGCCCGGCTGCGCACCCACAACGAGCACTTCCGCCTCGAGGTCGAGACCCTGTCGTCCAAGGTCACCGAGATGACACGGCTCATACCGGTCACCCGCGCGCACGGCCTGGAGGGCAAGGCACTGCACCGCATGGACGGCACCCTCCGCCGGGTGCTGCAGTCCGCGCTGCGCCTGGACCTGCTCAACGGGCGCTTCGCCTCCCTGGCCTGGGTGGTCCTCAACATCGTCGGCGTCCTGGTCCTCACGGGCGCGGCGCTGATCTCGTACTACGGCGTCTGGGGCGTCTCCGCGGGTGACGTCGTCATGCTCAGCGCCTTCCTGACCACGCTCACCAACTCGACCACGACCCTGGTGGGCCTCGCCCCGGTCATCACCAAGGGCCTGGAGTCCGTCCGTTCGGTGGGCGAGGTGCTCCAGGCGCCCGAGCTGGAGGACAACGAGGGGAAGACGAAGCTGGACGCCGTCCGCGGCGCCGTCGCCTTCCAGCGGGTCGGCTACGCGTACGACGACACGGAGCGCCCCGCCGTACGCGACTTCACGCTCTCCGTGGCACCGGGGGAGACCATCGCCTTCGTGGGGGCCTCGGGCGCGGGCAAGTCCACGGTGCTCAACCTGGTCATCGGCTTCATCCGCCCGACCTCCGGCCGGCTGCTGCTCGACGGCGCCGACATGAGCACCCTCGACCTGCGCACGTACCGGAAGTTCGTCTCGGTCGTGCCGCAGGAGTCGATCCTGTTCGACGGCACGATCCGGGAGAACGTGGCGTACGGGATGGACGACGCCGACGAGGACACGGTGCGCGCGGCCCTGCGCGACGCCAACGCCCTGGAGTTCGTCGACCGGCTGCCGCAGGGCCTCGACACCATGGTCGGCGAGCGCGGGGCGCGGCTGTCCGGCGGCCAGAAGCAGCGCCTCGCCATCGCCCGCGCGCTGATCCGGGACCCGAAGGTGCTCGTCCTGGACGAGGCGACCTCCGCGCTGGACACCCAGTCGGAGGCCCTGGTCCAGCAGGCGCTCGGCCGGCTGCTGCACGGGCGCACCACGTTCGTGGTCGCGCACCGGCTGTCGACCGTGCGGGGCGCGGACCGGATCGTCGTCATGGGCGACGGCCGCATCCAGGAGATCGGCACCCACGAGGAACTGCTCCGCCGGGGCGGCGCCTACACGGCACTCCACAGCGGCCAGGTCGCCTAGGCGGCGTACGGGGACGAGGGCGCGCCGCACGAAGGCGCCGCGTACGAGGGCGAAGTACCGCGGCGGACTGGTGCGGGCGACCCGCTCCTCCCGGCCGGCGCTCGGTGGCGTCGGGCAGGAGGTGCAGTCGCCCGCGAGGTCATCATGCCGGACGGCCGGCCGCCTCGGCGACGTTCCGCGCCCACAGGACGAGCGGCACCCGGAGCGGCAGCCGGGCGTACGCCACGGTCCGCGGCGCGGCGGGCCGGTCCCGCCAGTCGGCCGTCATCTTCACGTCGGCCGGGAACACCCCGACGAAGAACGCCGCCCCGGACCCGGCGGCCCGCCGGGTCCGGGGCGGCGCCGGCCCGGCGGCCGGCACCAGCTCCGCGACGCCGCTCGCGTACGTCCGGGTCCGCGGCGCCCCCGGCAGGGAGCGCGGGACGACCGTGTCGCACGGCCGTGGCCTGGTGAGGTGCGCGACGCCGGCCGTGGCCCAGCGGTCCGGTGAGCAACAGGGACGAGCGTTCCGGGCGGGGCATGGGTCCCCTCCGGTGGCGGCGGTGGCCCCCGCAGACCTCACTGGACGGTAAGTGCGGGGCGGACACCGACGGCCGGCGACCGCTCCGGGGTCTGCGCCGGTGCGTCGCGCTCCACAGGACCGGTTCCGTTTGTGCCGCCACCCTGCGGATACTCGCCAGACCCTCGCGGGAACCGCGCGAAACCGCGGACCGGAACCATCGATTCCCTGGAGGCATACCGGTGAGTGAGCAGACGCCGTCGCAGGCCGAGGGCGAGCGGGACGACTCCGCCGCCGCGGAAGCGGAACGCGGCGCCGGGGAGACCCGTGAGCACGCCGACACGCCCCGGAGCACGCCCTCCCAGGCGGAGGGCGACCGTGGCGACGAGAAGAACGAGCGGACTGCGGCCGACGGCCGCGAGTGAGCGAGGGAGGGCCGAGGAGAACCCGGGACGCGAGCCGTTCCGGTGCCCGGCCCCGACGAGAACGAGCGAGAACGAGAAGGAGCGAGCGCTGTGGCGGACCGGGAGCACGACCCGACGGAACAGGCCGGGCGCGACGCCTCGGGGGACCAGGGGTCCCGCGAGAGCACGGGCAAGGTGCCGGACCCCGCGGAGGGCGGGGACGAACGGCGGCCCCCCATCGGCAGGGGCGACATCGCTGCGGTGGCCGGCAGCGATGTGCAGCAGCAGGAGGTCGCGGAGGGACCGGTCGAGGGACTGCAGCCCGGGGAACGCGTGGAGCGCGGCCCCTGGCGGCCCCCGCTGGAGGTCGACCCGCCCTCCGCACCGGGGCTGCCGGGCGCGTCGGGCGACCCCGACGCCGTACGTGAGCAGAAGAAGCACGGCGGTCCGTGAGCCGGGTGTCCGGTACGGCACCCGCGGCCGGGGGAACGGCGCGTGAGGCCGTGTACGCGGTGAGTGAACGGGTACCCGCCCGGCGTTCCGGGGCCGCCACGCCGGCCGGCCCCGGCCGAGGCCGGCACCCGAACGCCGCACGAAGCCGAGCGACGGGGCCGACCTTCCGCAACCCGCTGAGCCCCGTCCGGTACGGACGGCACGGCGGCCCGCACACGACATGAGGAGGAACAAGTGAGCCACCAGACGGAGACCGGCGGCACGACCGGTACCGCGGACAAGGACTACAACCTCATCTGGTACGTCGAGGCCTGCCTGAACAACGCGCTGCGCCTGGAGAATTACATCCAGGACGCCGAACGCGAGAAGGACGACGAGGTCGCGGAGCTGTTCCGCAAGGCGCAGGCGGACAGCCGCAAGGGCGCCGAACTCGGCAAGGAACTGCTGCGCTCGCGGCTGGGCGGCGGCTGAGCACAGCGCTCGGGGCAGGGCCGCGCACGGCCCTCACCCTCCCCGTACCTCCACGGGCGGCGGGCCGACGCGTGACCGGACAGCACTCCGGGCGGCGTCGGCCCGCCGCCCGCCTCCCGTGGCGGTTCTCCGCCGGTTCCCCTACCGGCCGGCGCCCAGCCGGTCCTCCGCCGCCGCGAGTACCTCCGTCACGCGCAGCCCGAAGGCGGCGTCGCACGGGTGGGGGCGGCCGGTGCGGGCGGCGGCGAGGAGCGCGTCGGCGGCCCGTACGAGGGCGGGCACCGGACCCTCGTGGGGCATGGGCAGGACGGTCGTCCCCGCCTTGCCGCGCAGTTCGACGACGGCCCCGGTGGCCGCGGGCGGCGCGGTGAGGCTGAGGGTGAGGGTGCTCGACGCCCCGCCGGTGTGCTCCAGAACCAGGTGGACGGTGTCCAGGGGACCGCGTGCGGCGGCCGTCACCCGGGTCACGTCGCCGAGCACCGGCAGCAGCACGGACAGGGCGTGCGGGCCGACGTCCCACAAGGCGCCCTTCTCCTGTCGCCACGGCGACGCGGCGAACGGGCTGTCACCGCTGAACACCGCGCCGAGCCACTCGGCGCGCGCGGTGAACCAGCCGTCCACGGCCGCCTGTTCGGCGATCCACGCCTCCGGTGCGGGCTGGAACCGGGTGGTGAGGAAGACCACCGAGGCCACACCGGCCTCCGTGGCCGCACGCACCACCTCCCGGCCCTCCGTGACGTCCGCCGCGAGGGGCTTGTCGAGCAGCAGGTGGCAGCCCGCCCGCGCGGCGCGCACCGCGAGCGGTGCCTGGACGGAGGGCGGCAGGGCGACCGCCACCGCGTCCACGTCGGCGAGCAGTGCGCCGACGTCCTCGTACGCCCGCGTGCCGTGCCGTTCGGCCAGTGCCCGGGCCGCCTCCGGCCGCCGGCCCCACACGCCGGCGAACTCCAGTTCCGGATGCTCGCTCAACGCCGGGGCGTGGGCCGTCGCGGCCCACGGTCCCGTTCCGAGCAGTCCAGTGCGCATGCCGCAGCCCCTCTCCTAAGCCCTGCCGTACCGGTCCCCCGAGCGGCGGCCGGGGGACGGCCGCCCGTGCGCCGTGAGTCCTCCGCGCGGGCCCGCACGGCGCACAACCCCTCCCGTCCTGCCCTCGATCGGACCCGGCACACCTGCCCGGGGGCATCGACGAAACCTCAGCGGTATCTCGTCGGCACGGGGGTTTGCATCCGCCTTCACGGTGCATCCGGAGGGGGGACACACATTCGAACCACAGTGGAGGAACCGTGGGAATCATCGCTTGGATCCTGATCGGTCTGCTGGCCGGTGCCATCGCCAAGATGATCATGCCGGGCAAGGACCCGGGCGGCATCGTCATCACGATGCTGATCGGTATCGCTGGTGGCCTGCTCGGCGGCTGGCTGGGCAAGGTGATTTTCGGAGTTGACTCCATCGACGGCTTCTTCAGCCTGTCGACCTGGATCGCCGCCATCGTCGGATCGCTGATCCTGCTGGCGCTGTACCGGGTCTTCACGGGCAACAGCCGCTCGCACCGTCACGCCTGACCGGGTGACCGGGGGGCCGGAACACCTTGTGACCGCACGGCGGACCACCGTGCCGACATCAGGGAGCACGGCAGGGTTCGGCCCGGTGAGGGACATCCCTCACCGGGCCGAACCCTGCCGTGCTCCTCCCTCTTCCTCATCTCCCGCATGAGGGAGCGGTGCGACCGGGGCGCCGGGGAGCGGTTCGCTCCCCGGCGCCCCGTGGCCGATCACTTCGCGACGACCCGGAAGGTGTCCAGGGAGGCGTCGGCGGCGTCCGGGATGAGCACACCGGCGGCGAGCCCGCTGCGCAGGTAGTCGACGATCTCCGGGGTGATGACCTCCCCGGGGGCGATGACGGGCACTCCCGGCGGGTACGGGGTCACCATCTCCGCCGCCACCCGGCCCGCGGCCTTGTCCGCCGGTACCCGCTCCGCCGCCGCGAAGAAGGCGTCACGGGGGAGCATGGCCTGCTCCAGCTCCAGGGAGCCGGACTCCGGCAGCCGCGTCCGGGGGCGCTGCTCCAGGGACCCGGCCCGCTCGGTCAGGCTCCGCAGCGCGTCGCACAGCAGCTGCTCGGTGCGGTCGTCGTCGGCGTGGGTGAGGCTCGCGCTGATCCGGCAGGTGTCCGAGGCCCCCATGTCCACGTGCCACTCGGTGCGCAGCCACTCGGTGGCCTGCATCCCGCTGATGCCCAGGTCGCGCACGTCAATGGTGATCTTCAGCGGATCGAACTCCGCGGTGAGCCCCTCGCGCACGATGTCGTCGCCCATCGGCCGCAGCCCGGGCATGTCCGCGACCGCCGCACGCACCCGCCCGGCGCGCCGCAGCGCGCCCTCCAGCAGGTCGTGCCCCTGCTCGACCATCTGCCGGCGCCACCCGTCGAGCGTCGCGTACACCAGTGTGGAGGCGCTGGTGGTGCCCAGCAGGTCCTCCCGCTGCTTGAGCACGTCGGGCGAGATCCGGTCGCCCTTCAGATGGAACACCGAACTCTGCTCGATCGCCCCGCCCATCTTGTGCACGCTGGTGACGACCAGGTCGGCGTCGGCGTCCATGCCCCAGGCCGGCAGGCCGGGGTGGAAGGGCAGATGGGCGCCCCAGGCCTCGTCGACGATCAGCGGTACGTCGCGTTCGTGACACACGGCGGCGACCCCGCGGATGTCCGCGCAGGACCCCCAGTCCGTGGGCGTGATCAGCAGCATGCCCTTGGCGTCCGGGTGGGCCTCGAACGCCCGGCGCACGTCGTCGGGCTCCGGCGGATGGGCCAGGTGCCGCTCCGCGTCGAACTTCGGGTGCACCCAGACCGGCGCCACCCCGTTGACGACGAGCGCGGAGACCACCGCCTTGTGCGCGTTGCGCGAGACGAGCAGCTTCTCGCCCGGTCCGGCCACGGACACCATCGCCGTCTTCACGGACAGTGAGCTGCCGCACGTGGAGAAGAAGGCATGGTCGGCGCCGACCGCGTCCGCCATCAGCTCCTCGGCCTGCGAGACGATGCCCTGTGACTGACGGCGGTCGTCGAGGCCGTTGAGGGACAGCACGTCGGAACGGAACACCCCCTCGCCCAGGACCTCCACGACCCGGGGGTCGGCGCCCCTGCCCTGTTTGTGCCCCGGAGGGCCGTACGCCACGTCCCCGCGTCGCCTGAACTCCACCAGCGCTTCCAGAACCGGGACCCGCGAGTGATCCATGGTCCACCTCCTCGGCACGTCGAACACGGGCGGTCCGCGCCCGTCCGGTCACCGAGTACCCGGAACGCGCCGGGTGCGCCATCTCGGCACGCGCTGCGCCCCGGACGGCACACTCCGCGTGCGGGGCCGGGCGGGGCTCAGGCGGCCAGCGCGGTGGCCAGCTCCTCCGCCGCGCGGACGACTTCGGGGTCCGGGTCGCCGAGGAGGCACGGCAGGAGGTCGCGATGGGCCCGTACGGCGGCCCGGGCCTCCTGCTCCCACCCCACGTAGTCGTCGGTGTAGTGGAGCAGCTTGGGATAGGCGGCGGCCATGTCCTCCCACTGCCGCGCGGCGACGACGCAGGACAGCAACTGGATGATCTGCGGACGGCAGGTGACCTCGGGCCGCCGGGCCAGCTCCCACAGGAAGGGCACGGTGGCGGCCGTCGCCTGTTCCACCACGAAACCGTACTGGCAGATACGTTCCCGCAACCGCCGCAGGGCGTCCCGCGCCGTGGCGAGGTCGTCGGAGGCGATGGCGGTCAGCAGATCCGGGATGGCCGCCGCGGATCCGCTGGAGTCCTTGATCTCGTGCCAGGGCACGTCGTCCAAGGTCGTCAGAGGTGTGGCCATGTCTGCTCCTGCGGCGGTGTCAGGTCGTGCTCCGGTTACGGACGCGTCGCGTGGTACTGCGTGCAGGGACTTCTTCGGAGGTGGGGATGGTCTCCTCCCGTGTTCCCCGGGTGTTCTCTCCGGGCATCAGGCGCGTGGTGCGGCGGGCAGCAGCGCCCAGACGGTCTTGCCGGCGGGGGAGCCCTCCAGCCAGCCCCATCGCTCCGACAGGGCGCCGATCAGGTGCAGCCCGCGCCCGTTCTCCTCGAAGAGGTTGTCCTCGGGGCGCCGGACGACGGGCGGTGCGTCGGCCGGGTCGGCGACGGCGCACAGGACGTGTCCGGGCCCGAGGGCGAGGCCGAGCCAGACCTCGGCGGCGCCGGCGGGGGCGTGCGGCAGGGCGTGCGTGACGGCGTTGGCGGTCAGTTCCGTGACGACGGTGACGGTGTCGTCGCAGCGGTGGTCCAGCGACCATCGGCGCAGGGTGTCGCGGGTGAAGTCCCGCGCCCGGGCGAAGCACTGCGGACCGCCGCTGATGGGGAACGCGACGGAAGTGGCCGTGCGCCCTGGCGCGTTCGGCTGACGGTACGTTTTTTCAGCTCCGGCTCCGGCCGAGGCCATGCCTGCGGCGCCGGCTGTTGCTGCGGCCTCGGTTCCGGCCGGTGCGGTGCGATGCGCTCGGATCACGTGTGAGGACACGGCCGTCTCCCTGATGTGACGTCAGGTTGCGGCGCCGCTGACGCGGTTGACGCCACGGCTATTATTCACGCAGACAGCACCGGCGTGCAATTGCACGCGAAATTGCGCCTGATGGACAGATGGTGTGGCACGGGGACGACGGTGAACAAGGAGGACTCGGTGCCGGCAGTGCCCAACGGAATACGGGCGAGCTCCCTGGGGGCCCGCTGGACGAAGAGCCGGCGCAGCAACGCCGAGGGCAACTGTGTGGAGGTCGCCTCCCTGGCGGACGGAAGCATCGCCGTGCGCAACTCCCGTCACCCCGACGGCCCGGCCCTCGTCTACACGCCGACCGAGATGGCCGCGTTCCTGGCCGGTGCCAAGGACGGGGACTTCGACCACCTGGTGTGACGTCTGGCGCGCCGGGCCAAGAGGGCCGTTTCTGCGGTCCACTGCGGCGTATCCGGCCAAGTGCGATAATCTGGGTCTGATTTCTGCCCGCGAGCTGGGAGTCAGGGATGTCCGCAGAGCCGCACCGTCTCTCCCGCCTCGAACCGTATCTGCACCGTCCCGAGCCCGCTCCCACGCTGTTGAAGATGCTGGTGGGCGTGCAGTTGGCGGGGATGCGCGAGGATGCCGGCCACTCCCAGGACCAGGCGGCGCGGGCGCTCGGCTTCAGCCCGGCGAAACTGTCCCGCATCGAGGCGGGCAAGGGCCGCCGCCCCCCGGCGGAGGCGGACGTCCGGGCGCTGCTCACGCTCTACGGCGCCGACGAGCACGAGGCCTCGGTGCTGCTCAAGCTGCTCCGGCGGGCCGGTGAGCCGGGCTGGTGGCAGCGCTACGACAAGCGGCTGATGCCCGAGTGGTTCGACCGGCTGGTCGGGCTGCAGGAGGCGGCCGCGACCATCCGTACCTTCGAGATCCAGTACGTCCCGGGACTGCTGCAGACACCCGCCTACACCCGCGCCGTGGTCGAGCGCGGCCTGCCGGCCGCGTCGGCCGACGAGGTGCAGCGGCGGGTCGAACTGCGCAGACGCCGGGGCGAGTTGCTGCACCGCGCGGAGGCCCCGCAGTTCTGGGCGGTGCTGGACGAGTCGGTGCTGCTGCGGGTCCTGGGCAGCCGCGCGGTGATGCGGGAGCAGCTCGAGCACCTCGTCAGGATGGCGCAGCTGCCCCATGTGACCGTGCAGATCGTCCCGTTGGACGTGACGGACGCGTCGGCGCCGGCGATCCCCGTCACGTACCTCCGGTTCGGCGGTCTCGACCTGCCCGACATCGTCTACCTCGAGCACATAAGAAGCGCCAACTTCCTGGAGGACCGTGACGAGACGGAGGAGTACCGGCTCGCCCTCGACCGGCTGGCCGACGACGCCCTCGACCCGCGCGCCTCCCTGAGACTGCTGAAGGACACGCTGGAGCGGCGCTACCCGGCATGACACCGGCCGGCGGAGCGCTACCGGATGCGGCCCACCCCGCCGAACTCGATCCACTCGTGCGTGAGCTGACGGGGCGCCACCTCCGTGTCGGGCCGCCAGGTCGACACCTCCACCAGGCCCGGCTCCAGGACGTCCAGCCCGTCGAAGAGCTCCGCCACGTCCTTCTCCTGGCGGACACGGCCCCAGTGCCCCTGGGTCGTACGGTCCATGAAGCCGGTGACGAAGTCGCGGACCCGGGGGTCCTCGCTGACGAGCTGGCACATCACCATGAAGCTGCCCGGGACCAGGCGCTCGGCCACGCGCCGGGCCACGGCCCGCGGGCCGTCGGTGTCGCTGTCGGGGATGCAGTGCAGCACCGACACGAACAGCGCGGCCACCGGCTGCGAGAAGTCGATCAGGCGCGCGGTGTCCGGGTGGGAGAGAATGCCGTCGGTGTCGCGCAGGTCGGCCTGGATGACGGCGGTCTGCTCGTTCTGGTCGAGCAGCGCCCGGCCGTGCACCAGGACCATCGGGTCGTTGTCGACGTACACCACGCGTGCGGCCGGATCGACGCCCTGCGCCACCTGGTGCACGTTGTCCTGGGTGGGCAGCCCGGAACCGTGGTCGAGGAACTGGCGGACGCCGTACTCGGCGGCCAGCGTCCTGACCACCCGCCGCAGGAAGCGCCGGTTGTTCAGCGCCAGGGCGCGGGTGCTGGGCACGACCTTGTCCAGCTCCTCGACCGCCGCCCGGTCCGCGGCGTAGTTGTCCTTCCCGCCCAGGTAGTAGTCGTACATGCGGGCCGCCGTGGGCACGGTGGCGTCGATGGACGTGGACAACTGGCTTCCGGACTGCATCCGCCCCCCAAGTCTGTGTCGCGCCTGTGACGGGCGCACCGATGAAAACTCATCCTAGGGATTCGACTTTTACGGATGCCAGCCCTCGTTCGGGGGACGTGCCGACGGTCGTTCTCACGGTGGCCGGAAACCCCGGACCGGCTCGCGTTGTTCCCGGCCCGTCGACCGTGATCGTTCTTGTGCGCGTGTGCCGCCGACCGTGGACGGCCGACGTATTTTGTCGGTGTACAAAGCGCTGGTTGACGGGGCTTCGGGCAAGTCCCGGCGGGGGATGGCGGATGATGAGGGGGACGCGTCGCCCGACACCCCGTCCGGAGGTCCGGCCGGGCGAGTGGCGTGTCCGGGCGGGCGCCGATGGGGACGCCCGGGGGAGAGGGAGACCATGGACGAGGCGGGAATGGCGATCAAGGAACCGGGCACCGAGCCCGGTGGGCCGGAGCTGCGGCAGCTGCTGGCCGGGCTGACGGCGGTACGGGACGGTGACTTCGGGACCAGGCTGCCGGAAGAGGCGGGCGGACTGCTCGGCGAGATCGCCTCCGTGTTCAACGGCATGGTCGACCAGCTGTCCCTGTTCACCTCCGAGGTGACCCGGGTGGCGCGCGAGGTCGGCACCGAGGGCACCCTCGGCGGTCAGGCCAAGGTACCGGGTGTGTCCGGCAGTTGGGCGGATCTGACCGATTCCGTCAACGCCATGGCGGGCAACCTGACGACCCAGGTCCGGGACATCGCCCAGGTGGCCACGGCGGTCGCCAAGGGTGACCTGTCGCAGAAGATCGACGTGGACGCCCGGGGCGAGATCCTGGAGCTGAAGAACACCATCAACACGATGGTGGACCAGCTGTCGGCGTTCGCGGACGAGGTCACGCGGGTGGCCCGTGAGGTCGGCACGGACGGGCGCCTCGGCGGCCAGGCCGACGTCAAGGGCGTCCGGGGCACCTGGCGCGACCTCACGGACTCCGTGAACTTCATGGCGGGCAACCTCACCGCACAGGTCCGGTCCATCGCCCAGGTGGCCACGGCGGTCGCCAAGGGCGATCTCTCGCAGAAGATCACCGTGGACGCCCGGGGCGAGATCCTGGAGCTGAAGAACACCATCAACACGATGGTCGACCAGCTGTCGGCGTTCGCGGACGAGGTCACGCGGGTGGCCCGTGAGGTCGGCACGGACGGGCGCCTCGGCGGCCAGGCCGACGTCAAGGGCGTCTCGGGCACCTGGAAGGCGCTGACCGAGTCCGTCAACGTCATGGCCGACAACCTGACCGCCCAGGTCCGCGCCATAGCCGAGGTGACCACGGCCGTGGCCCAGGGCGACCTGTCGCAGAAGATCCGCGTGGACGCCCGGGGCGAGATCCTGGAGCTGAAGGAGACCATCAACACGATGGTCGACCAGCTCTCGTCCTTCGCCGACGAGGTCACCCGCGTCTCCCGCGAGGTCGGCACCGAGGGCAACCTCGGCGGCCAGGCCACCGTGCGCGGGGTGTCGGGCACCTGGAAGAACCTCACCGACAACGTCAACCTGATGGCGTCCAACCTGACCGGGCAGGTGCGCTCCATCGCCCAGGTCGCCACCGCCGTGGCCCGTGGCGACCTCTCCCAGAAGATCACTGTGGAGGCCAAGGGCGAGGTCGCTGCCCTGGCCGGGACGATCAACACGATGGTCGACACCCTGTCCGCCTTCGCCGACGAGGTCACCCGCGTGGCCCGTGAGGTGGGCACCGAGGGCAGGCTCGGCGGCCAGGCGCACGTGCCGCACGTCGCCGGCACCTGGAAGGACCTCACCGACAACGTCAACTCGATGGCGAACAACCTGACCGGCCAGGTCCGCAACATCGCCCTCGTCACCACCGCCGTCGCCAACGGCGACCTGTCGAAGAAGATCGACGTGGACGCCCGGGGCGAGATCCTGGAGCTCAAGACCACCATCAACACCATGGTCGACCAGCTGTCCTCGTTCGCCGCCGAGGTCACGCGCGTCGCCCGCGAGGTGGGCAGCGAGGGCCGGCTCGGCGGACAGGCCGAGGTCGAGGGCGTCTCCGGTACCTGGAAGCGGCTCACCGAGAACGTCAACGAACTGGCCGGCAACCTGACCCGCCAGGTCCGCGCGATCGCCGAGGTGACCAGCGCCGTCGCGGAGGGCGACCTCACCCGGTCGATCAACGTGGACGCCTCCGGCGAGGTCGCCGAGCTCAAGGACAACATCAACGCGATGGTGGAGTCCCTGCGCGAGACCACCCGGGCCAACCAGGAGCAGGACTGGCTGAAGTCCAACCTGGCCCGCATCTCCTCGCTGATGCAGGGCCACCGCGACCTCGACGTCGTCGCCGAACTCATCATGGACGAGCTGACCCCGCTGGTCTCCGCCCAGTTCGGCGGCTTCTACCTGGCGGAGGAGTCGGCGGACGGCGTCCACCTGCGGCTCATCGGCTCCTACGGCCGCCCCGCCCACGACCCGGGCCGGGACGGGCGCATCCCGCTCGGCCACACCCTCGTCGGCCAGGCCGCGCGCAGCCGCCGTACCATCACCGTCGACGAACTGCCCGAGGGGTACGTCACCATCTCCTCCGGGCTCGGCCAGGCGGCGCCGACCGCGCTCGTGGTCCTGCCGATCACCGTCGAGGGACACGTCCTCGGCGTGATCGAACTGGCCTCGGTCACCCGCTTCACCCAGATCCACCAGGACTTCCTGGGCCAGCTCACCGAGACCATCGGCGTCAACGTCAACACCATCCTCGCCAACGCCCGTACCGACGAGCTGCTCGGCGAGTCCCAGCGGCTCGCCGGAGAACTCCGGGTCCGTTCCGAGGAGTTGCAGGCCCGTCAGGAGGAGCTGCAGCGGTCCAACGCGGAACTGGAGGAGAAGGCCACCCTGCTGGCCACCCAGAACCGGGACATCGAGGCGAAGAACCTGGAGATCGAGCAGGCCCGGCAGGAGCTGGAGGACCGCGCCCAGCAGCTGTCCCTCGCCTCCAAGTACAAGTCCGAGTTCCTGGCCAACATGAGCCACGAGCTGCGCACCCCGCTCAACAGCCTGCTCATCCTCGCCCAGCTGCTCGCCCAGAACCCCTCGCGCAACCTCACGCCCAAGCAGGTGGAGTACGCGGGCATCATCCACTCCGCCGGCTCGGACCTGCTCCAGCTGATCAACGACATCCTCGACCTGTCCAAGGTCGAGGCGGGGAAGATGGACATCGCCCCCGAACGCGTCCCGATGCGCCGTCTGCTCGACTACGTCGAGGCGACGTTCCGCCCGATGACCACGCAGAAGAGCCTGTCCTTCACCGTCACCACCGCCGCGGGCGCGCCCGTCGACCTGGTCACCGACGACGCACGCCTGCGCCAGGTGCTGCGCAACCTGCTCTCCAACGCCGTGAAGTTCACCGAGCGCGGCGGCGTGGAGCTGCGCATCGAGCCCGCCGCCGACAGCGAGGTGCCGAGCCACGTGCTCCGTGGCGGGCCCGTGGTGGCGTTCCGGGTCAGGGACACCGGCATCGGCATCCCCGAGCAGCAGCTCGAGACGATCTTCGGTGCCTTCCAGCAGGCGGACGGCACCACCAGCCGCAAGTACGGCGGCACGGGCCTCGGGCTGTCCATCACCCGGGAGATCGCCCATCTGCTGGGCGGGGCGGTCGCCGTCGACAGCACCCCGGGCCAGGGCAGCACCTTCACTCTCTACCTGCCGGTGGCCCGCACCGACTTCCAGGAGGTCGCCACCGTCCCGCAGGCGGCGGCCGAGCCGCGCGGGGGCGGCGAGTCGCCCGTCCTGCCCGCGGGCGGACGGCCGGAACCCGCGCCCGCGGCCCCGGAGGCCCATCCGCGACGGCTCCTGGTCGTCGAGGAACGGGTGCGCGGACTGCTCTCCGTCGTCGCCGAGAGCGCCGTCGCCGACCTGGACCGCAGCCGGGCCATGCGGGACCCGCAGGACGCCGTGGAGATCATCACCGCCATGAGCGCCCAGGAGGCGGCCTCCGCGCTCGCCGCCCGCCCGTGCCACTGCGTCGTCCTCAGCCTGGACCTGCCCGACGGCGAGGGCATGCGGCTGCTGGAGGCCGTGGACGGCGACGCCGCGCTGGCCACCGTCCCGGTGCTCGTCCACAACAACCACCGGCTGCCCGCCGCCCAGGAGGACGCGCTGCGGGCCCGCGCCGAGAACCGGCCGCTGGAGATGCTGTCCAGCCTGGACGAGCTGCGCGAACGCATCGCCCTGCACCTGTCCGCCGAACAGCCCGGCGACGTGGTCCCGCTGGTGCGGATCGAGGAGAGCGTCAGCACGGCGCCCGAGCCCGACGGCGCCCTGGCCGGACGGACGGTGCTCGTCGTCGACGACGACGCCCGCAACCTGTTCGCGCTCAGCGGCATCCTCGAGATGCACGGCCTGCGCGTGCTGCACGCGGAGAACGGCCGCAAGAGCATCGAGGTCCTCACCGAGCACCCCGACATCGCCCTGGTGCTGATGGACGTGATGATGCCCGAGATGGACGGGTACGCGGCCACCGCCGAGATCAGAAGAATGCCGCGCTACCGGGACCTGCCGATCATCGCGGTCACGGCCAAGGCGATGCCCGGGGACCGGGAGAAGAGCCTGGCGTCGGGCTCCAGTGACTACGTCACCAAGCCGGTCGACGCCAACGACCTCATCGCCTGCGTACGGCGCTGGCTGGCGCCGTGACACCGGCGGAGCCGGCGACACCGGCGCCCGCAGGCCCTCCCCTCCCGTCCCGCGCACACCGTGCGTGTCAGAAGGAGCGTGCGCATCCGTGAGCATCCGCGACCTGCCCGGTGACGCCACCCGGGACGACGAGCCGTGGCGGCTTCCCGCCACGGCGGACGGACCACCGTCCGCGCCCTCCACGGCGCACGCCGCCGGGCCGTCCGAGGACCCTGCGCCCGCCGCGGCGTCCGGCGCGCGCGGCGGTGCCCCGGCGACCACCCCCGTCGGGCGGCTCGCCGCGACGGTCGAGCGGCTGCGCGCCGAGGTGCAGGCCGCGCACGCCGCGGCCGACGGGCGCGCGCTCATCGAGCTCGCCAAGGGCATGCTGGTGGAGCGCCTGAGCTGCGGACCGACCGAGGCCGCCCGGCAGCTCGCCGCGCTCGCCGACCAGGCGGGCGTCACCCCGCTGGAGCTGGCCGCCGACATCGTCAACCAGGTGGTCCGCGACCGCCTGACCGAAGCCGCGGTCGACTTCGCCACGGCCGTCGGCGCCGACGCCCGGGCCACCGCGCCGGAGGCCGCCTCCGCCGCCGTACGGCTGCGCACGGCGGAGAGCAGCGCGCTCGCCGCCGAGGACCCGCAGGCCGTCGCCGACTCCCTCCTGGAACACGCGCTGAGGCCCCTCGGGGCGAGCGGCGTCGCCGTCTGGGTGGCCGGCGCCGACGGCTCCCTGACGCTGGCGGGCAGCGCCGGCTTCCCGACCGGGGAGGCGGAGCGCTGGCGCTACGTCCCGCCGGGCGTCGCGACCGTCGCCCGCTGCGCCCTCACCGAGCGCGAACCGGAGTGGATCGAGTCGCTGGCCGCCCGCGGGCTGCCCTCCATCGGCCGCACCCACCACCCCGAGGGCGGCCGGGTCGCGGTGCCCGCCGGGGTCGGCGGGCGCATCCACGGCGTCCTGGAGATCTGCTGGCCGACCCCGCTGCCCGCCCAGCCGCCCGCAGTCGTCCGGCAGATCGACGCCCTCGCGGAGCTGTGCGCGCACACCCTGGAGATCCACTCCGACGCCGCCTCCGGCTCGTCCGGGAACTCCCCGACGCGGTCGGGCCTGGCCGAACTGGTCGACCTGGCCGACGGCCTGTACGACCCGGCGCTCGTCCTCGTGCCCCAGGTGGACGCCGACGGGCACCTCGCCGACTTCCGCATCCACCACGTCAACCACCGCTTCCGCGACCCCGCGGGCCGCCCCCGCAGCGCCGTCAACGGCGCGCTGCTGCTGGAGGCGTACCCCATGGCGGTCGACCAGAGCGACCTGTTCCAGCACGTGGAGCGGGTCTACGCGACGGGCGAGCCGTTCCGGGGCAGCCGGATGACGCTCACCGCCCTGGTGGACCAGGTGCCGCTGTCGTCCGTCGCCGAGGTCAGCATCATGCGGCACGGCGACAGCGTGCTGCTGATCTGGCGGATAGAGGACGAGGCCGCGCGGCTCGCGAACCTCCTCCAGCACGCCCAGCGCCTCGGCCGCATCGGCGGCTTCGAGGAGAACTTCGTCACCGCCGAGATCACCTGGAACAGCCAGCTCTTCGCCCTCTACGGCAGGGACGAGGCCGCCGGTCCCGTCCCCGTCGAGCAGTTGCGGGACCACACCCACCCGGACGACGCGGTCGTCATCGGCCGTTTCCTGCGGACCGTCCTGCACCACCGCAAACCGGCGTCGGCCGCGTTCCGGCTGCGCCGCCGCGACGGCGTGACCCGGCACATCCGGGTGGTGGCCGAGCCGGTCGTGGACATCGACGACACCCTGCTCGCCGTGCGCGGCGCGTACCAGGACGTGTCGGCGCAGCACTGGACCGAGGTCGCTCTCGCCGCCACCCGGGACCAGCTCGCCCAGACCGAGCAGGAGTCCGCGGAGCGCAACCGGCTGGCGCTCCAGCTCCAGCAGGCCATCATGCCGGTGACCGCGGCCCCGCCGGACGTGCCGGGGCTGCGCACCGCGGTGCGCTACCGGCCCGCCGAGACCGAGAACCTGGTGGGCGGGGACTGGTACGACGCGGTCGTGCTGCCCTCGAAGCAGGTGCTGCTGAGCGTCGGCGACGTCGCCGGGCACGGCATCGAGGCGGCCACCAGCATGGTCGTCCTGCGCAACGCGCTGCGGGGCCTCGCCGTCACCGGGGCGGGCCCGGCGCAGCTGCTGTCCTGGCTGAACAACGTGGCCCACCACCTGACCAACTCGGTGACCGCCACCGCGATATGCGCCCTGTACGACCCCTCCAGCCGGGTTCTGCGCTGGGCCCGCGCGGGCCATCTGCCGCCCGTCCTGGTGCGCGAGGGACAGGCGGCGACCCTGCCCATGCTGAAGGGACTGCTGCTCGGCGCCGTTCCCGACGTCTCCTACGAGGAGGCCGAGGTGCGGCTGGACATCGCCGACACCCTGCTGATGTACACGGACGGACTGGTGGAGCGCAGGGACCGCTCCATGGAGGAGTCCCTGCACCACCTGGTGATGACGGCGGCCACCTCGAGAACCAGCCTCGAACAGCGGCTCGACCACCTGCTCACGTACAGCAGGTCCGACACGGACGACGACACCTGCATCATCAGCATCGAGGTCATGTGAGCCGCCGGCCGACGCGCGTGTTCCGCCGCCCTGTCAGCGGCGGGGGGTGCGCAGCCTTCCCAGCAGCCGCTGCGCCTGCGCGCGGCGGCGGGGGTCGGCGGCGGCGCGCCGCACCTGGTCCATGGTGCGGCGGCCCTGCGGGCTGCCGGCGAACCTCTTGATCCGGTCGACGATTCCGGCCACGGCGTTCCTCCTGGGCTTCCGGGATGCGGGTCGGGTCACTGCTGTCGTTGCTCGACTACCCCGCGAAGTCCCGGCCCACCGGCTTTCCCGGTCATTTCGTGCGGCGGCGGAAGGCCAAGGGAAATCCGTGTGCGCCGGGCGGCTCCCGGAAGGTACGGTCCCCGGCATGCCTGATGGAGACGGTTACTTCGGAGAGGACGTCGCGGCCCGTTACGACGAGTCGTCGGCGGACATGTTCCGGCCGGAGGCGGTGGACCCCGCGGTCGACCTGCTGGCCGGGCTCGCCGGTGACGGCCGGGCGCTCGAGTTCGCCGTCGGCACCGGCAGGATCGCGCTGCCGCTGGCCGGGCGCGGGGTTCCCGTGCACGGCATCGACATGTCCCGCGCCATGGTCGCCAGGCTGCGGGCCAAGCCGGGCGGTGCCGCGATCGGCGTGACGATCGGCGACTTCGCGACCACGCGGGTGCCGGGCGAGTTCGCCGTCGCCTACCTCGTCTTCAACACGATCAACAACCTGACCACGCAGGACGCCCAGGTGGACTGCTTCCGCAACGCCGCCGCCCACCTGCGGCCCGGCGGCTGCTTCGTCGTCGAGGTGGGGGTGCCCGAGCTGCGGCGCCTGCCGCCCGGGCAGAGCGCCGTCCCGTTCACCATCAGCTCCACCGAGTGGGCGTTCGACACGTACGACGTCGTCACCCAGGCGATGAGCTCGAACTACGTGACGATCGTCGACGGGCGTGCCCGGCACTGGTCCATCCCGTTCCGGTACGTGTGGCCGGCGGAGCTGGACCTGATGGCGCGGCTGGCCGGGCTGCGGCTGCGCGACCGGTGGGAGACCTGGACGCGGGAGCCGTTCACCGCCGAGAGCCGCGGTCACGTCTCCGTCTGGGAGAAGCCCGCCGCCTCGGCATGACCGGGCATGACCGGGCATGACCCAGGCATGGAACGCGTCACGGCTGGTACGCGAGGGGGGAGCGTCGCCGACGAGGCGACCGGACCACGACACGCGACACGAGGAGGCCGACGATGACCACGCCCGAGGAGAGCGCGGGGAAGACGCCGAAGACCGACCAGGTGATCAAGAACCCGGAGCGGTCCACCACCGAGACGCCGCGCACGGTCGACGCGGGCCGGCGGGAGGGCGACGACCGTGACGAGGAGAAGCCGGACCCCTCGGCGTAGCGACCGACCCGGTGGACGGGCCGCGGGGAACCGGTTCCCCGCGGCCCGTCCCGTGCCGACCGCCGACGCCTCATGTCACCGGCATCTCATGCCATCGGCGTGACCGGGCGCGGGACGCGTTCCAGGACGCCGCCCGCGAAGACGTCGTACAGCGGCAGCGTCTCCAGGTGCACGTACCCGATGTGGCAGTCGCAGACGGCCAGCGGGCACGGGCGCGGGGCGAGGGCCGCGCGGTAGGAGCCGTCGTACAGGTTCCCCAGTTCGGCGGGGACGAAGTGGCAGCGCCGGACGGTTCCCTCGCCGTCGACGGAGACGACGGACTCCCCGGTCCGGCACGGCATCCCGGCGGAGCGGTGCGGATGGCGGCTGTAGGGGAAGAGCGGGTCGAGATCCGTCCACGGGGCGGCCTGCTCGTCGGTGTACGTGTGTCCCTCGGCGGCGTTGACCCACAGGTACACGTGCTCCGGCAGCTCCGCGCGCAGCCGCCGCGCGTGCTCCAGGTGCTCGGGCAGGCCCACCATGCCGACGCTGAACCGGACACCGAGCTCCGCCAACCGGCGGGTCCTGCCGAGGAAGCGGTCGTACGGGGTCTGCCCGGGGTGGTACGTGCACCACAGCGCCAGCGTGTCCAGGTCGGCCCCCTCCAGCCAGTCGGTGCGGCAGCTCAGGTTGGTCTGGATGGCCACCCGGTCGATGTGCGCCTCGTGCGAGAGGTCCACCAGCGCCCGCCGGTACCAGGAGCGCACCAGCCCCTCGCCCCAGGGGGTGAAGAGCACCGACAGCCGGTGGTCCGCCTCGTCGCGGGCCCAGGCCGTGAACCGGTCGAGGGCCGCGCGGTCGGCGCGCAGCTGTGCCGTGGAGTCGCGGCGCTTGGCGAAGGGGCAGTAGGGGCAGTCGTAGTCGCAGGAGGCGAGGGGCCCCCGGTACAGGATCGTCAGAGCCGTCGTCCGGTCCGTCGTCCGGTCCGTCATGCGGTCCGCCGTCCGGTGCGTCGTCGCGTCGGTCACGGCAGCCGTCACTTCGCCTCGTACGCGGCCATCGCGGCCCGTACGGCGGGGGAGAAGAAGTCGGGGCCGATGGCGTCGGAGTGGGCCAGTCCCTCGGCGGTCAGCCGCAGCCGCCCGGAGTCCCGGTCGTCCGGCTCCGCCAGCCAGCCGCGCCCGGCCAGGGTCGCGAGCTCCGCCGGGAAGTCGTCGTACGGCCCGGAGCCGAAGCGCCGCCGGTAGTCGGCCACCGGGAGTCCCTCCGCCTGGAGCAGGGACTGCAGCAGGTGCCGGCGCCTGGCCTCGTCCCCGTCGACCGCGCGGCCGTGCACGGCCCGGGAGAAGTCCTCGGTGACCGTGTACGCGTCGATGAGGGAGCGGACCTCGGACATGCCCACCGCGTAGTCGAACGAGTAGTGCAGCGTCGACGTGTACGAGCGGGCGCCGCAGCCCAGGCCGATCATGCCGTCGGTCTGGCAGGCGTAGTCGTCCGGGCCCTGCGGCGGGGCGTCCGCGCGGCGGAACATGCGCATCGAGACCTGCTCGTAGCCGTGCGCGAGCAGATGGTCGCGGCCCTCGCGGTACCGGCGCAGCCGCTGCTCGTCCCACTCGCGGTCGGCGGCCTCCGGAGCGGCCCCGGCGCGGCGGCGGCCCAGGCCCGTCAGCGGCCGGACGTACAGGGGGTAGAGGTAGATCTCCTCCGGCCGCCAGGCGAGGGCCGCGTCCAGCGACAGCCGCCAACTGGCCGCCGTCTGCCCGTCGATGCCGTAGATGAGGTCGATGTTGAGGACCGGGATGCCCGCCTCGCGGACGCGTGCGAGGGCCGCCTCCACGTCGGCGCGCCGCTGGGGCCGTACGGCGGCCCGCGCCTCCGCCTCGACGAAGCTCTGCACGCCGAGGCTGAGCCGCGTGGTGCCCCGCTCGGCCAGGACGGCGAGCCGGTCGGCCGTCGCCGTGGCGGGCGAGGCCTCCACGGAGAGCGGGATCGCCCGCAGGTCCGCGCCCATGTGCCGCTCGGCGATGTCGCACAGCCGCGCCAGCTCGCCGGCCTCCAGGAAGGTCGGCGTGCCGCCACCGAACGCGGCGTTCGCGAAGCGCACCGGCTCGCCGTCGCCGAGCGCCTCGCGGACGGCGACCGCCTGCCGTTCCAGGGCGTCCAGGTAGCGGCGGGTCAGGTCGCCGGGGGCGCCGATCCGCGTGAACAGGTTGCAGAAGCCGCAGCGCACCTCGCAGAACGGTATGTGCGCGTAGAGGGACAGGGCCTGTCTGCCCTCTCCGGTCCACAGGTCCGCGAGCCGGGGCGCGGGCTCCAGGGGCCGGTACGCCGTCTTGTGCGGGTAGGCGTAGACGTAGTGCTGGTACGGGCGGGGCGGCCGCGTCCCGGCGGACGGGTCGGTGAGGGCGGGGGCGGTCATGCGGACGGCTCCAGGAAGAAGTGGGCGTAGGGGACGGTCCACACGGCCTCGTGGCCGAGGCGGTGCCCCGTGTATCCGTCGTCTCCGTACGTGGTCCCGTGGTCGGAGCAGACGACGGCGAAGCAGCGGCGGCGCGAGCTCATCGCGGCGAACAGCCGCCCGACGTGCCGGTCGACGTACGTGAGCGCCGCCGCGTGGGTCTCGATGCTGTCGCCCGCCTCGCGGGTCGCGCCCGGCAGGTGGAACCAGTTGGGCTGGTGCAGCGCGGAGGCGTTGAGGAACAGGAACAGCCGCTGTCCGGCGGGCAGTCCGGCGACGACCCGCTCGGCGCACGCCACCTGCTCCTCGAAGGAGGTCGGGGACGCGACGGAGAACTCCGGGGCCCAGTGGCTCTCCTGGAACAGTCCCGGCAGCACGCTGCCGAGCGCACCCTGCTTGTTGAAGAAGCCGACGCCCCC
Source organism: Streptomyces ruber (assembly GCF_014648075.1). GTDB lineage: Bacteria > Actinomycetota > Actinomycetes > Streptomycetales > Streptomycetaceae > Streptomyces > Streptomyces ruber. The sequence goes on from NZ_BMQK01000003.1 coordinate 361,951, forward strand.
GACGCACACCGTGCGGTAGCCGCGCCCGGCGAGCGCCGACACCAGGTCGGGCGTGTCGAAGACGAAGGTGCGGCCCGCGGTGGTCTCGCTGCCGGCGAACCGGCCCGCGAACAGCCGGGGGTGCGGTCCGGGCGCGGCGGGCGTCGGCAGGAAACCCGCGAAGATCGCCTGGTGGGAGGCGTAGGTGAAGTTCCCGGGGGCGTGCCGCTTCTCCCAGGTGCCGCCCGGCAGGTGCGCGGCCAGGTTCGGCAGCCGGCCGGCCGCGGCCAGCTCCGCCGCGACGTCGTACCGGAGGGTGTCGAGGGTGAGCAGGAGCAGGTCGTCGCGGCCCACCACCTCGTTCATGTCGGGGTCCGGCGGTTCAGGGGCGCGCATGGTCGTTCCTCGGTTCGGTGGGGTGCGGGGCCGGTGACGGGAGGGGCACGGCCGTCCGCGCGGCGGCTATCTGCGCCGCGTAGGTGTCCAGGCCCTCGGCGGGGCCGCCCGGGAGGCCGGTCAGGCGGGGCAGCAGGTCGCCGAAGGCGTTGACCTCGCCGACGGCGAACCGCCGCCAGCCGGTCGCCGGGAGCAGGTCCACGCCCACGCACAGCGTGCGCGGGAAGCAGGCCGCGGCCGCCTCGCAGACGGCCAGCGCCCGCGTCCAGCTCGCGCCCGCCAGCGCGACGACCGCCGCCAGGTCGCCCCGTGCCCCGCCCAGGTGGAGGTTGGTCAGCGGGGTGCGGCTGGTACGGACGACGGCGTGGGTGGCCCGGCCCGCCACGACCACGACCCGCAGGTCCGCGGTCCTGCCCCCGACGGACGCCTTGGGCAGCCAGCGCTCGACGTGCAGGCCGTCGGGCGCGAGCGCGTCCACGATGCCGGCGATCTCGCGCTCGTCGGTGTAACGGCGCACCCGCAGCGAGTTGTGCAGCCCGTCCGGTGTCACCTCCACCGATGTCGTCGCCCTGATCCGTCCGCCGGCTCCCGTCTCCACGGCCAGCACGCCGGACGCGGAGGAGCCGTGCGCCGGCTTCACGAAGACGCGCGGCATGCCGTGCTCCCGCATCGCCGCCCGTACGTCGTCCCAGCCGCGCACCGGCAGCGCCCCGCCGGAGGTGGGCGACGCCGGCACCGGCACCCCGGCCGCCGTCAGCCGGGCGTGGCAGAGCCGCTTGTCGAACAGCACGGCCAGCTCGTCCGGGTCGTCCAGCCGTATCCCGCCCCGCAACGAGCGGACGGCGTCCAGGAAGCGGGCGTACCAGCGGGCGGACCCCTCCACGCGCGTGGGCTCGACGGCCCCGCGCAGGTGCCGGTCCACCTCCACGTTCTCGCCCGGTGAGTCCAGCCGCACGATCTCGTCGTCCGCGAAGGTGTGACCGCCGTCGCGCAGGACGTCGCGCCACTCGACGAGGCGGGGCGTGCCGATCCCGGCGGCCCGCGCAGCCTCGGCGAACAGCGTCACCCGCCGGTTCTCCCCGTTGCCGACGACCGCCCAGCCGAGCGACCGGCCCGTCACTCACCCACCGCCACGTAACGCCAGACGTCGCCGTCCCCGTCGTCGTCGGACTCCGCGTCGTCGGGGTCGGTGTCGACCCGGACGCCCGCCGGTTCCAGCGTGTCCCGCAGCCGGGCGCGCATCTCCTCGCCGAGGAAGTTGTAGTGCATGTCCAGCGTCTTGAGGTGGGTGAGCGGCTGGCCGGTGAGCAGTGCGGCGGCGCCGTCGTCGGTCAGTACGCCCATCGAGACGTCGAGGACGTCGAGCCGGGCCACCACCGGCGCGGCGGCGAGGGCCGCGCAGATGTCGTCCTGCATCTCGCTGTTGCGCAGGGCGAGGTGCTTCAGGGCGGGCAGCCGGGTGCCCGCCAGGATCGGCTCCAGGTCGGTGACCTCGGCGTCACCGCCGTACTCCGAGGTGCCCAGCCACAGGTCGAGGTGCTCCAGCGCGGGCAGCTCGCTGGCCGCCACCCCGCGGACGGCCTCGGCGGGCATGCCGCCGGTCTCCACCCGCAGCGTGCGCAGCCGGTCGTGGCGCACCGCGTTGAGCCGCAGGTCGTGGCCGCCGCGCACACCGAGTTCGGCCAGGTCCCCGAAGGTCTCCAGCAGCGGGGTGACGTCGCCCTGCGCGATCCAGGAGATCTCGCTCTCCTCGACGGTGATGTCGCCGAGGAACAGTGCCCGCAGAGCGGGCAGTTGTCCGTGCGCCTTCACCAGCGCCTCGATCACGCCCTCCGGGCCTCCCTCGTACGCCTCGCCCCAGACGCCCACGATCAGCGCGCGCACCCGGGTGATGTCGACGGCGGCCCGGAACCGCTCGAAGGCCTTCTCCCAGCTCTCGCCGCTGCCGTAGATGTCCCCGGTCACGCGCCAGGCCACCGACTCCGGAGCGGGCAGACCGGCCGGGTCCACCGGGCCGTCCTCCTCGCCCGGGAAGTGGAAGGCGGGCAGGCCGTGGAGTTCCTGCAGGTGGTCACCGATCATGTGCGCCCGTTCCTCGTTCCGTGTCGGTGGAGAGTTCAGCTCGTCGTGCCCGGGGCGAACCTGCCGACCGGGTGAAGGAGTTCTACCAAGCCCCACTGACAAAGCGATCATCGGGCCCCGGGCATGGGCGATTGTCAGTGGCTGCCCCTACGGTCCTCGGCATGGCACACCGCGTGCCCCGACCGGAGGGAGACCCATGTACCGGCAAGGCGACGTCCTGATCGTTCCGCTGGCGGCGGACGCCGTTCCCGAGCACGTACGGGACGCGCCGTCACAGCCGCGCGACACCCGCGGCCGGCTCGTCCTCGCCCTCGGCGAGGTCACCGGGCACGCGCACGCCGTGGTGGGCCCGGGCCGGCTGGTCCGCGAGGCGGGCGCCACCGGACCGATGCTGCTGCACGTCCCGGAGGGCGCGCGGGTGGTGCACGAGGAACACGCGGCGATCTCCCTGCCGAAGGGCTGGTACCGCGTCGTGCGGCAGCGCGAGTACGTGCCGGGCTCGGTACGGATCGTCGCGGACTGACGCACCGTCGGGCCGGACGGGAACAGAACATGCACATCGAGGAGGAAAACGGCGTGACGGAGCAGTCGGACTGGCGGGCGGTGGCGGCGGCCACGGGACCGGGTGACCGGGCGGCGGCAGAGGCCGGTGTCGGGCTCGCCTACCGGTCGGCGGGGCTCGACGCACCCGCGCGGATCGTCTGGGCCCGCTCACCGCTGGAGGCGGTGCGGCTGCTGTCGGGGGAGCGGACGGAGGCCGGTGAGCCGCTCCCGCACAAGGGGGCGAGCGTCCGGGACGCGCTGCGCGACGTACCGATCGCCGCCGAACGGGACCGTCTGCACGCGGAGCTCGGGCCGACGGGCTGGAGCGAGCACTGGCGCGCCACGGGCGAGAGCCTGTGGGAAGCCGCCCGCCCGCTTGTCGACCGGGTCCGCCGGGGCGTCGTCGAGGCGCTGGTCCCGGAGCCGGACCGGGCGGAGGAGTCCCGGATCCGGCTGCTCCTGCTGGACGCGGTCCTCGGCCAGCACGACGCGGCCTGGCTGTCCGCCCTCGGCACCGGCCCTAAGTCCGGGCTGCGCGGACTGGCCGAGGTGGCCCGCACGGCCGGCTGGTGGTGGCCGTACGAGAACGTGGCGGTGATCGGCGAGCGGCCCACCGCGCTCCACCGCGACGAGGCGGGCCGCCTGGACCGCGGCGACGGCCCCGCCCTCGCCTACGCCGACGGGTTCGCCCTGTACGCCTGGCGCGGGATGCCCGTGCCCGGTGCGTTCCTCGACGAGCTCACCTCACTGACGCCGGAGAGCATCCGGACCGAGGGGAACGCGGAACTGCGCCGCGTGATGCTCGAGCACTACGGCTACGACCGCTACCTGGCGGAGTCCGGGGCGGAGCCGGTGCACCGGGACGGGACGGGCGTGCTCTGGCGCATACCCCTGCCCGGCGACGAGGACGTGGTCATGGTCGAGGTCGTCAACGCGACGCCCGAGCCGGACGGCACGTACCGCACCTACTGGCTGCGGGTGCCGCCCAGGACGCGTACCGCCCGGGAGGGGGTGGCCTGGACGTTCGGCCTGGACGCCGACGCGTACGCGCCGCTGCGGCAGACCTGAGCCGCGGCGGCCCGTCGCGTCACTCGAACCGGGAGGTGTCGCCCGCCCCGCGGCGGACGATCTCGGGCTCGCCGCCGGAGAAGTCGATGACCGTCGTGGGCTCGGTGCCGCAGTCACCGGAGTCGACCACCGCGTCCACCACGTGGTCGAGGCGCTCCTTGATCTCCCAGCCCTGGGTCAGCGGTTCCTTCTCGTCGGGCAGCAGCAGCGTGCTGGAGAGCAGGGGTTCGCCGAGCTCGGCGAGCAGGGACTGGGTCACGACGTGGCCGGGGATGCGTACGCCGACGGTCTTCTTCCTCGGGTGGAGCAGCCGGCGCGGCACCTCCTTCGTCGCGGGCAGGATGAAGGTGTAACTGCCGGGCGTGGCCGCCTTGACGGCCCGGTACACGTCCTTGTCGACGCGGACGAACTGCCCCAGCTGCGCGAAGTCCTCGCACACGAGGGTGAAGTGGTGCCGGTCGTCGAGCTGCCGGATCGCCCGGATGCGCTCGATGCCGTCACGGCTGCCGAGCCGGCACCCCAAGGCGTAGCAGGAGTCCGTGGGGTAGGCGACGAGCGCCCCCTCGCGGATGCTGTCGGCCAGCTGGCGGATGGTGCGCGGCTGGGGGTTGTCCGGGTGCACGTCGAAGTACTTGGCCATCCTTCGAGCCTATGCCGTGACCCGGCGCGCACGCGAAAGGCGGGACCCTCGTGGAGGATCCCGCCCGTCGTCGGCCACGGTCGCCCGTGTCCGGAAGGACCTATGCGCCGCTCTCCCGGAGCATGTCCTCGCGCTCGACGTACTTCACGCGCTCGCGGCCGTGCGGCTCGCCCTGCGCCTTCTCCGCGGCGTCCAGCTTGTACCAGCCCTCCCAGGTGGTGAAGCGGACGTTCCGCTCGGCGAGGAAGGCGTCCACGGCCTCCTCGGCGGGCGCGGTCGGCGTGTGCAGCCGGCCGTTCGCGAAGTCGTCCAGGAGGTTGGCGACCGTCTCGTTGGCGTCGCCCTTGGTGTGCCCGATCAGGCCCACCGGACCGCGCCGGATCCAGCCGGTGACGTACGTGGACTGCAGGTGGGTGCCGCCCTCCTCGATGACCCGGCCGCCCTCGTCGGGCACCGTGCCGGTCTCGACGTCCCAGGGCAGCTTGGGCAGCTTGTCGGAGAGGTAGCCGACGGCCCGGTAGACCGCGGTGACGTCCCAGTCCTTGAAGGTGCCGGTGCCCTTCACGTTGCCGGTGCCGTCGAGCTCGGTGCGCTCGGTGCGCAGGCCGACGACCCGGCCGTCCTCGCCGAGGATCTCGGCGGGCGACTCGAAGAAGTGCAGGAACAGTTTGTGCGGACGGTCGCCGACGTCGCGGATCGCCCAGTTCTCCAGGGTCTTGGCGACCATGTCGGCCTGCTTGTTGCCGCGCCGGGTGGCTATCGAGCCCTCGTCGTAGTCGATGTCCTCGGGGTCGACGATGACCTCGATGCTGGGGGAGTGGTCCAGCTCCCGCAGCTCCATGGGGCTGAACTTCGCCTGCGCCGGTCCGCGGCGGCCGAAGACGTGGATCTCCACCGCCTTGTTGGCCTTCAGACCGTCGTACACGTTCGGCGGGATCTCGGTCGGCAGCAGCTCGTCCGCCGTCTTGGCGAGGATGCGGGCCACGTCGAGCGCGACGTTGCCGACGCCGAGGACGGCGACCTTCTCGGCCTCCAGCGGCCAGGTCCGCGGCACGTCGGGGTGGCCGTCGTACCAGGAGACGAAGTCGGCGGCGCCGTAGGAGCCGGCCAGCTCGATGCCGGGGATGTCGAGCGCGCGGTCGGCCGTCGCACCGGTGGAGAAGATCACCGCGTCGTAGAAGGCCCGCAGGTCGTCCAGGTTGATGTCGCGCGGGTAGTCGACGTTGCCGAAGAGACGGATCTGCGGCTTGTCGAGCACCTGGTGCAGGGCGGTGATGATGCCCTTGATGCGCGGGTGGTCGGGGGCCACGCCGTAGCGGATCAGCCCGAACGGCGCGGGCATCCGCTCGAAGAGGTCGATGGACACACCGGGGTCGGCGGCCACGTCGGACTTCAGCAGCGCGTCGGCGGCGTAGATCCCGGCGGGGCCGGCTCCGACAATGGCTACCCGCAGGGGGCGGGGCATGATCAGTTCCCTTCGAGCGGTGAATACGACTCGCAGGCAACCCTAAACTAAGGTGACCCTAAGCTGGTATGCAGGTCAGATCTATGACCTCATCAACCGCTTTTATGGCCCCAGGGCACTGTCGCACCATGTTACGTGCTCTCCTTGACGCCCTCGCCGCCGGGCCCGGGGCCGGGCGTACCGGAGGACGGCGTGTGGCCCGCTCGCGCACGTTCGAGTGATTTCGTCAGCGTGCGCAGGGAGAAACGTTCACGTGGGCGGGGCTCCTCGCGCGGCGCCGGAACCGGGCCGTGCCCCTCCTCCCGGTACACGGCCAGCGCCTCGTGGGCACGGTCGGCGGCCTCCCGGTACAGGTCCCGCGACTTCGTCATGGCCTCCAGGGCCTCCGCGTACGCGGCCACGAGGCGGCGGGCGTGATCCAGCTCCTCCTCGACGGTCAGCAGGTGCCACTGCTCGCGCAGCTCGGTGACCGCCTCCTCGGCCCACGCGGAAAGGGGCTCGGGCAGCGCGGCGTACCGCACCACCGTGTCGATCAGCTCGGTGGGTTCCGAGCCGTCGAGGAACACGGTCCGGACCGCGAACTCCTCCGCGTCGTGACCGGGCCGCGCGGGCGTGCCCGGCAGCACGACGGCCCCGCCGCGCGGCAGCCGCACGCCCAGGTCGCCGAGCGCCCAGTTGACCACCTGGAACTGGTCCGGGGCGGCCCGGTGCTCGACGACGCGGTGCCGCAGCCCGGGCGGCAGCATCGGGGTCAGCGGCCGCAGCCCGCGCTCGTCGGGCGTCATGGCCTCGTGCACGACGACGTGGATGTTCCCGCTGTGCCGCGCGCAGTCCCTGAGCAGGCGCCGCAGCTGCTTCTCGTCCGCGGGCAGCCGGTTCGCCGCACGCAGGCGGAGCCCCGGCACCACGTCCTGGTCCCAGGCGGCGTCGTCGGCCGTGTCCCCGGCGGTCCCGGGCCAGAAGACGGTGGCGGGGGACGGCCAGTCGAGCTTCCAGGACCACTCGGCCTCCGCCGCGAGCACCCACTCCCGTGCGCCGTCCGCGCCGTCCGGCGGGCCCACCGTGAGGCGGGCCCGTACCACGATGTCGCCGTCGACCAGCCAGCGGGCCTCGAAGACGTGCCGCCCGGGCGTCTCGTCCGGGCCGTCGAACTCCAGATGGTCCTGGATCACTCCGGCGCTCTTCAGCTCCGCCAGACGGCGGCGGACCAGTTCCTCGGCGGGGGAGCCCGTATGGCGCCCGCGCGCCAGCCAGACGCTGTCGGGAGCCGTGGCACGGACAGCGGGGGATTTCGCCATGGTTCTCTCTGAGCAGATGGAACAGATGGAAGTCGGATGCGCCTCCCAGTATGGTCCGCCCACGTCAATGGAGTGACGGGAGGGCATCCGGCACATGGATCATGTCATCGCCGCGTGCGGAGCGTGACGCCGTTCCCGGAGGGCGGTGAGGATCCGGTCCGGCGTGAGCGGCAGCTCGCGGAAGCGGACACCGGTGGCGTGGTGGACGGCGTTGCCGATGGCCGCCGCCGTGCCGACGATGCCGATCTCGCCGATCCCCTTGCTGCCCATGGGGTTGAGGTGGGGGTCGTGCTCGTCGATCCAGTGCGCCTCGATCGCGGGCACGTCGGCGTGGACGGGCACGTGGTAGGAGGCCAGGTCGCGCTCGGCGAAGTCGCCGAAGGACGCGTCCACCGTGCTGCTCTCGGTCAGCGCCATGCCCAGCCCCATGGTCATGCCGCCGATGAACTGGGAGCGGGCGGTGCGCTCGTTGAGGATGCGGCCGGCGGCGAACACGCTGAGCAGCCGGCGGACGCGCACCTCCCCGGTGACCGTGTCGACGGCGACCTCCGCGAAGTGGGCGCCGAAGGAGTGCCGGGCGTAGGGGCTGTCCGCGTCGGCCGTGCCGGTGGTGTCGGCGCGGGCGTCCAGCCCGTCCGCGGGCAGGGGGCCGCTGTGGGCGGCCAGCCGCTCCGTCAGCCGTGTGCACGCCTCGTGCACGGCCCAGCCCCAGGACGCCGTGCCGGACGAGCCGCCGGCCAGCGGTGCCGTGGGCAGGTCGCTGTTGCCGACCTCGATGCGCACCCGGTCCAGCGGTGTGCCCAGGGCGTCCGCGGCGACCTGGGCGAGGACCGTGCGGGCGCCCGTCCCTATGTCGGTGGCGTTGATCCGCACCGCGAAGGAGCCGTCGGGCAGCGCGTGCGCGGACGCGGTCGACGGCGACACCATCACCGGGTAGGTGGCGGATGCGACGCCCGAGCCCACCAGCAGGTTCCCGGTGGAGGCCCGCGCCCGCACCGCACGGCCGGCCCAGTCGAAGCGGCGGGCGCCCTCCCGCAGGCACTCGGCCAGGTGCCGGCTGCTGAAGGGCTTGCCGCTGTCGGGCTCGTGCGCCGTGTCGTTGACGATCCGCAGCTCGACCGGGTCCGTCCCGAGCGCGTCGGCCAGCTCGTCCATGGCAGACTCCAGGGCGTACATCCCCGGGGCCTCGCCGGGCGCGCGCATCCAGGACGGGCTCGGCACGTCCAGCGGTGTCACCCGGTGGAGGGTGCGGCTGTGCGGTGAGCCGTACATGACGCGGGACGGCACGGCGGCCTGCTCCACGAACTCCTTGAGGCGCGAGGTGTGGGTGTCCACCTCGTGGATGAGGGAGGTCAGCCGGCCGTCCCGGTCCGCGCCCAGCCGCAGGCGCTGCACGGTGGGGGCGCGGTGCCCCACGACGGTGGCCAGCTGGCGGCGGGGCAGGGAGACGGTGACCGGCCGGCCCGCCCGCCGGGCGGCCATCGTGGCCAGCACCACGTCGGGGCGCGGCGTCCCCTTCGACCCGAAGCCGCCGCCGACGTGCTCGGCGGTGACGGTGATCCGCTCCTCGTCCAGCCCGAACAGCGCCGCGAGGGTCCGGCGCACGGCCGTGGTGCCCTGGCTGGAGGTGTGCACGGTGAGACGGTCGCCGTCCCAGTGGGCGGTGGACGTGTGCGGCTCCATCGGGTGGTTGTGCAGGGGCGGCACCCGGTAGACGGCGTCGATGCGGACGGGCGCGGCGGCGAAGTCCGCGTCGGGCGTGCCCCGCTCCCGGGTGGCGGGGTTCCCGCCGTTGGCCTCCTCGGGGACGTACGCCGCCGGGTGGTCCGCCGTGAGGAGCACGTCGTGGTCCTCCGCCGCGTAGTCGACGTGGACCTCGGCGGCGGCGTCGCGCGCCTGCTCCAACGTCTCGGCGACCACCAGGGCGACGAACCAGCCGCGGTGGGGCACCCGGTCGTCCTGCAGGACGGCGAGCGTGGCGTCGTCCTGTTCGCCCAGCCGGGGCGCGTTCTCGTGGGTGAGCACGGCCAGGACGCCCGGCATGGACAGGGCGTCCGAGGTGTCGACGGCGCGCACCCGGCCGCGGGCGACCGCGGCCTGCACGGGCCAGGCGTGGGCCCGCCCGGGCAGCGGGTGCTCCGCGGCGTACCGGGCGGTGCCGGTCACTTTCTGCCGTCCTTCCCGGCGCTCGGCGGGGGCGCCGGTGGCGGTGTGGTGCGCGGCCAGGGGGTCGGCCATGGAATTCTCCTTGCGAAGCTCGCGAAGACTCGGCAGTCCGGGGAGGAACGGTCAGGCCACGGTGGGCGGGACCAGGCGGGTGAGGACGTCCACGCCGACGTTGCGGGCCAGCGGCACCTTGAAGGCGTTGTCCCGGAGCGGCCGGGCGGCCGCCAGCTCCAGGTCGAGGGCGTGTCCGAACGCGGCCTCGGTGGGCGCCGCGCCCAGCAGCGCGGCCTCGGCCCGCTCGGCCCGCCACGGCCGGTGCGCCAGCCCGCCGAACGCGATGCCCGCGTGCCGGACGACCCCGTCCTCCACGCGCAGGACGGCGGCGACGGAGGCGAGGGCGAAGGCGTACGAGGCGCGGTCGCGGGCCTTGCGGTACAGGGACGGCAGACCGGCGGTGGCCGCCGGCAGCACCACACCCGTGACCAGCTCCCCGGGCCGGATCTCCGTGTCCCGCTCCGGGCGGTCGCCGGGCAGCCGGTGGAACCGGGCCGCGGGCACGCTCCGGGTGCCGTCCGCGCCGTACAGCTCGACGCGGGCGTCCAGGGCCGCGAGCGCCACCGCCATGTCGGACGGGTGGGTGGCGACGCAGGTCTCGGAGTGCCCCAGCACCGCGTGGTCGCGGTGGACGCCCTCCAGGGCGGCGCAGCCACTGCCGGGCTGCCGCTTGTTGCAGGGCTTGGTGACGTCCTGGAAGTACGGGCAGCGGGTGCGCTGGAGCAGGTTGCCGCCCGTCGTCGCCGCGTTGCGCAACTGCCCGGAGGCGCCCGCGAGCAGCGCCTGGGACAGCGCCGGCCAGCGGTCGCGGACGGCGGGGTGGGCGGCCACATCGCTGTTGCGGACCGTGGCCCCGATGCGCAGCGAGCCGTCGGGCAGCTCCTCCACGGCGTCCAGCGGCAGCCGGCCGACGTCGATGAGGGCACCGGGCTGCTCCACGCCGAGTTTCATCAGGTCGACGAGGTTGGTGCCGCCGCCGAGGTACTTGGCGCCGGGATGGGCCGCGTACGCCTCGGTGGCCTCCTCGACGCTGCCGGCCCGTACGTAGGCGAAGGCCTTCACCGGATCACGTCCTCGACCGCGTCGACGATGTGCGGATAGGCGCCGCAGCGGCAGAGGTTGCCGCTGAGCCGCTCGCGGATCTCCTCCCGGCCGAGCGGCATCGGCCGCCCCGACGGCGTGCCGGGGTCCGTGACGTGCGACGGGTGGCCCGCCCGGGCCTCGTCGATCGCGCCGAGGGCGGAGCAGATCTGCCCTGGGGTGCAGTAGCCGCACTGGAAGGCGTCGCGGTCAAGGAACGCCTGCTGGAGCGGGTGCATCCCGCCGTCGCCCAGCCCCTCCACGGTGACGACCTCGCTCCCGTCCAGCGCGACGGCGAGCTGCAGACAGCTGTTGACCCGGCGCCCGTCGACCAGGACGGTGCAGGCACCGCACTGGCCGTGGTCGCAGCCCTTCTTGGCGCCCGTGAGGTCCAGGTCCTCGCGCAGGACGTCCAGCAGCGCCCGCCGGTGGTCGAGGGTCAGGGTGCGTGGTGTGCCGTTGACATGAAGCGTCACCTGCGAGTGGTGGCGGTCCGCCGCGGCCGTGGCGGCGTCGTCGCGTGTGTGGTGCCGGCTGCCCATGAGGTCGTTGGCCTTCCGCGGGGGGACAGGATGCTCCCGGTTCGCGTATCCAGGCTGCGGCAACCGACACGGACCGGCACGCGGGAGAGGCCGGACGGGAGGACGGCGCCCGAGCGGGACGTGTGTTACCGCCGTGCCGGGGCGTGTTTGGCGCCCCGGCTCGGGGCAAAGCGGTTGTCCATGAGTGGAGCGAACGAGAACACGAGCCGGAAGACCGACACCGCCGCGCGGACGACCGCGTCCAAGGCCCGGCGGGCCGCGGACAAGGCGACGGCTCCCGCCTCCCCGACCGCGGAGGCCGCCGCCGCGAAGGCGGACGGCGCGGCGAAGGCGGCGAAGTCCGCCACCGTGTCCGCCGCCGACCGGACGGCCGCCGCGACGACCGGGGTCGCGCAGACCGCCGCCAAGGGCGTCGAGACGGGCCGTCAGGCGCTCGTCACGGCCTCGGGCCAGGTCGCGGCCGGCGCGAAGACGGCCTGGACGGTGATCCAGCACCGCAAGCTGGTCGCCGCGGGCGTGGGCGTGGGCATCACCGCGCTGACCGCCGCGTCCTACGCGGCGGGCCGTCGCGTGGAGCGTCACTCGTACGGTCCCGTCGCGCGGTGGATCGGCGGCCGCGCCTGACCGCCGGCCGCGGGGCCGTACCCGGTCACGGAGGGGGAGCGGCGCACCCGGCGCCGCTCCCCCTCCGTGCGGGCGGGCCTACCAGCGCCCCTCGACCTGGTCCTTGATCCGCCGGTCGTACAGGTCGCGGATCGCGGTCAGCGTGTCCTCGGAGAGCGGCGGCAGCTTGGCGGCGGCCGCGTTGGCCCGGGCCTGCTCGGGCGAGCGCGCTCCGGGGATGACGGTGGTGACGCCCGGCTGCTGGATGATCCAGCGCAGTGCCAGCTGGGCCGGGGTGTACCCCTCCGGAGCGAGCGCGGCGAACTCCGCCGCGGCCTCCACGCCCGTCGCGTAGTCGACACCCGAGAAGGTCTCGCCCCGGTCGAACGACTCGCCGTGCAGGTTGAACGTGCGGTGGTCGTTCTCCGGGAACACCGTGTCCTTGGTGTACCGGCCCGACAGCAGACCGGAGGCCAGCGGCACCCGCGCGATGATGCCCACGCCCGCCTCCCGGGCCGCCGGGAGGACCTCCAGCAGCGGCTTCATACGGAACGGGTTGAGGATAATCTGAACGCTCGCCACGTTCGGCCGCCGGATCGCGGTGAGCGCCTCCGCGCAGGTCTCCACGCTCACGCCGTACGCGCCGACGCGCCCGTCCTCGACCAGGGTGTCCAGGGCGTCGAACACCGCGTCCGAGGAGTAGACGGACGTCGGCGGGCAGTGCAGCTGCACCAGGTCGATGCAGTCGACGCCCAGGTTGCGCCGCGAACGGTCGTTCCACTCGCGGAAGTTGTCCAGCACGTAGTTCTCGGGGACCTGCTCGACGCGGCGGCCCATCTTCGTGGCGACCAGCACGTGCAGGTCCTGCCGGCTCCGCAGGAAACCGGCGATGGTCTGCTCGCTGCGCCCGTCCCCGTACACGTCGGCCGTGTCGAAGAAGGTCACTCCGGACTCGGCCGCCGCCTCCAGCACCGACTGGGCCTCCCGGTCGTCCACGTCGCCCCAGTCGGCGCCCAGTTGCCAGGTGCCGAGGCCCACGGCCGACACCCACTGACCCGATCTCTCGATTACGCGTTCTTCCATCCCGACAGTGTGTCATCCGCCCCGCGCGCCGCACGGGACGAGGCGCCCCGGGCCCGTCGCCGCGGCGGGGACGGGCCCGGGACGCCTCGTCCCGGCATCCGGAGTCCGTCAGGTCATGAACCCGGGCGCCGGGTCGTCGGCCGACTGCCACGCGTGCCCGGCCGGGGCACCCGCCCCGGTGCCCGCCGCGGCCGGTTCCGGGGTCTGCAGGTGGTACACGTTGAAGGCGCGCCGGATGACGGGCTGCGCCACGTTGCGCACGCGGACGCCGCCGCTCGTCATGCCGTGCTCCGAACCGGCGTGGGCGTGCCCGTGGACGGCGAGGTCCGCGCCCGCGGTGTCGATGGCCTCCGCCAGCAGGTAGCTGCCGAGGAACGGGTAGATCTCCAGCGGCTCCCCGGCCAGCGTCTCGGGCACGGGGGAGAAGTGGGTGAGGGCGACGCGCACCTCGCACCCCTGCTCACCGAGCTCCTCCAGCGACCGGCGCAGCCCGTCGGCGCAGCGGCGGCTGTACCGGACGAACTCCTTCATGATCGGCTCGCCGAACTCCCCGGCGTTGCGGCCCACGAAACCGCCGCCGAAGCCCTTGGTGCCGGCCACGCCGATCCGGCCGTGGGCGGTGCTCACGACGGTCGCCCGCCCCTCCAGCACGTGGACGCCCGCGTCCTGGAGGATCTCGGTGACCTCCTCGGGCCGGTCGTCGTGGTGGTCGTGGTTGCCGAGGACGGCGACGACCGGCACGGCCAGGTCCCTGACCTCCTCGGCCACGACCCGGGCCTCCTCCGGCGTGCCGTGCCGCGTGAGGTCGCCGGCCAGCAGCAGGATGTCGGCGCACTCGGGCAGGGTGTCGAACGCGGGCCGGAGGGCTCCCCGGCTGTCCGGGCCCATGTGGATGTCCCCTACGGCGGCGACCCTGATCATGAGAGCTCCTCCGCGTGGTCGGGCGAGTCCGTCTGAGCGACCAGGATGTCGCTGTGGATCTGGACCCCCGCCAGTTCCTCCTCGGCGGCCGCGAGGACCCGGTCCCGGCACTGCGCCGAGGGGACCGTGCCCGTGAGCAGGACGCCCGGGCCGCGGGCCTCCACCCGCACGCCGAGCTCGGCGGAGTCCCCCCGGGCGAGGCGGTCCCGCAGGTGCGCGACGCGGTACTCGAGGTTCGCGGCCGTCGGGGCGTCGTCCGTGGGATGTGTGCTGCGCTCGTTCATCGGTGTCCTCAAGTCTCTTCGTCCTCAGTGCTCCTCGTACGGCCCGATGACGTCCAGCCGTTCCAGGAGGAACAGGAAGGCGGCGGGCATCGGCGCCGCCCCGCAGTCGCGCCGGACCTCGGCCCAGTCGATCTTCTCCCGCAGCGCCCGCGCGATCGGCAGGACCGAGCCGAAGTCGCAGTAGTGCTCGGAGAAGGCGCCGAGCAGGCTCCTCATCAGGTCGGTGGGCGCGAGTACCGGCATGCGGACCGAGTCGACGGGCAGTTCCTCCGCCCGCTTGAGCATCTCCATGGTGACCGGCTGGTGCGCCAGTTCGAAGATGATGTCGATGTCCTGGCCGAGGCACTTGGCCTTGATCAGCCAGTCCTCGGGCGGCGTGTACACGAGCAGGCCGGCCTCCCGCAGCGTGGCGGCCACCGCTTCGGCGTCCTCGGGAAGGACGCAGAAGTCCGCGTCGTGCTGGAGGTTGCCGCTGCCGCCGTGCGCGTAGACGGCGACGCTGCCCGCCAGCGCGAACGGGTGCTCCCTGCGTTTCAGCAGCGCGCCGACCTGCTTGGCCGCTTCGAGGATCGCCTGGTTGCGGTCGCGGGGCAGCTCGTGCTCGTGTTCGTGCACGCCATGCCCGTCGAGCTGTGCGGCGCGCACGCCGAGCGGGGGCAGATCAGGCTGATCCGCGCCCGTGCTCAGAACTGCGTCGTCCGCGTTCTGCGTCATTACGAGACTCCGTTCGCCGAGACGGATGGTGGACGGATGGTGATGCGGGTGTGGTGACGGGGAGCGACCACGGCCCCGTACGGCGCCGGGTACCCACGCCGCGCGTTCCGAGACGGGAGAGCGCGGTGAGGGACACGGTCCGCTCACTTCTCGGCGTGCTGCTCCGTCCAGGTGTACGCGTACTGCAGGAAGTCGGCCATCGTGATCGCGCCGAGGCCCGCGCAGACCAGGCGGGTGGCCCGGGGCGCGGCGGTGTATCCGGCGACCAGGGTGCCGGCCGCCCACGCGGAGGCGCAGAAGGGGCAGGTGAGCAGGTCGCCGATGGCCAGCTGGAGACCGGTCCCGCGGGGCTGGTCCGTCACCTGGCCGGCCTTGTCGTCGCGCTCACGGCGGGTGAAGGGGGCCCGTACGAAGCTGGTGATCTTGTCCTTGGTGAGCAGCCGCGACACCTTGAACGTCGCGGCGCCCAGCAGCGCCAGGTCCAGCGGCGGGACACGGTCGGGCAGCCGCACGCCACGCCTGCGCGCGGCCAGGGCGAACAGGGTGACGCCGCTCACGAAGGTCCCCGCGAGCAGGGCGTATCCCCCGAGGGGCACCCTGCCGTGCTCGTCGTAGGGCCGGTCGCCGTCCGTGGGCCGGTCGCCGCCCGTCAACCGGTCGCTGTCCGTCATGAAGAACCTCCGTCGGGGAATCGCCGTCCAGGTCGGGCCGAGTGCCCCGGCCCGGGCGCCGCCACACGCGTGACCAGCCGCCGTCCGTGACCGGTGACGGTGGAACCGCTCCGGGAGGGAACCCGTGCCGGACCGGGGGAGTGCCGTACCGGTGGCGTCCACACGCCGCCGGCCGCCGACAGGAGGAGCAGCGCGTGAAACAGGGGCCGTTGCGGGACCGCACCGCCGTCGTGACCGGCGCCGCACGAGGACTGGGCGCCGCCCTGGCGCACGAGCTCGCCCGCCGTGGCGTCAGGGTCGCCCTCCTGGGCCACGAGGAGGACCGGCTGCGGGCCCTGGCGGCCGCGCTGCCCACCCGGGCGGCGGCCTGGGCGGTGGACGTCACCGACGAGGCGGCCATGGCGGACGCCGGCCGGCAGGTACGCGCGACGCTGGGCCCGCCGTCGGTCGTGGTCGCCAACGCCGGGGTCGCCGAGGGCGGCCTCTTCGCCGACGTGGACATGGCGTCGTGGCGGCGGGCGGTCGACGTCGACCTGTCGGGCAGCGCGATCACCGCCCGCACCTTCCTGCCCGACCTGGTGGCCACGGCCGGCTACTACCTCCAGGTCGCCTCCCTGGCGTCCCTCGGCGCGGCGCCCATGATGAGCGCGTACTGCGCGGCCAAGGCGGGCGTGGAGGCCTTCGCGTTCGCGCTGCGCGCCGAGGTGGCCCACCAGGGCGTCGCGGTGGGCATCGCCTACCCCGGCTGGACCGACACCGACATGATCCGCGACGCGGACCGCTACCCGGTCATGCGCGGACTGCGCGGCCTGATGCCGCCCCCGTCCGACCGCACGCTCCCGACGGAGAAGGTCGCCGTCCGGCTGGCCCGCGCGGTGGAACGCCGGCGGGCCTCCGTGTACGTACCGCGATGGCTGGTGGCCGTCCAGGCGTTCCGTCCCGCGGTGCCGCCCGTCGTGTCCCGCGTGGCGCGCCGGCAGATCCCGCGGCTGGCGGCCGGAGACCCGTTGCGCCCGACCGGACTGCTGGGCCCGGGCGGCGAGGCGGACCGCCAGGCGTGCGCGGCACGCGACCGGCGGTCGGGCGGGGAGGCGGCGCCGCCGGGGTGAGTTCGCGTGCCGTGTGCCTCGGCCGTGGACGGGTGGGAAGGCCGGTCCGTCCGGTTGAAGCGCGGCGGGCGGGGAACCCGGGGCCGGTCCCTCTTCCCGAGCAGGCGCGCCACAGGAGGCTCCGTTGGCCGTTCGCCACCGACTGATCAGGACCAGTCCCGACAATGTCTGGGCCGTACTGGCCGACGGCACCCGGTACGCCGAATGGGTCGTCGGGACCTCCGACTCGTACCCGGTCCACGGAGAGTGGCCCCGGCTGGGGGCCGCGATCCGCTACGAGATCCGCCTCGGGCCCCTCGCCGTGCACAACGAGACGGTCGTCCGGTTCTGCGACGAGGGGCGGGAACTGGGCCTCGAGGCCCAGGCGGGCCCGTTCGGCTCCGCGCGGATCGCCATCGAGGTGCGCCCCTGGGGCGAGGACTCCCTCGTCTTCATCGACGAGCACCCCCTGAGCGGCATCGGCGGCAGGCTGCACAACATGGCGCTGGAGGCCGCCCTCCAGATCCGGCACCGCGCCATGCTCAAGCGCCTGGCCGACATCTGCGAGTGCATGCCCCGCCTCGGCCGTGCGGCCACGCCACAGCCGGTTCCCTGACCCGCCGGCACACCGGCGCCGGGAGACGTCCGCGGACCTCCCCCGGCGCTTCTCGTACCCACACACATGCCGTCCGGAAGAAAGAAGCAGGAGGCGAACATGCCGGATGCCGTGGTGATCGGGGCCGGCCCCAACGGTCTCGTCGCGGCCAATCTCCTCGCCGACGAGGGGTGGAGCGTCGAGGTGCTGGAGGAACAGGACGAACCCGGGGGAGCGGTCCGCCACGACAACGGCGTGCACCCCGACTTCACCAACGACCTCTTCAGCTCGTTCTACCCGCTCGCCGCCGCGTCCCCGGTGCTCTCCGAGCTCCGGCTGGAGCGCCACGGCCTGCACTGGAGACACGCGCCGCGGGTCCTGGCCCACCCCTTGTCCGACGGCCGCTGCGCCGTGCTCGGACGGGACCTGGACGACACGGCCGCCTCCCTGGAAACGTTCGCCGACGGGGACGGCGCCGCCTGGCGCGAGCTGCACGACGTCTGGGAGCGGCTGCGCCCCGACCTGGTGGACGCGCTGTTCACCCCGTTCCCGCCGGTGCGCGCGACGGTGAAGCTCGCCGCCCGGCTGCACGCCGCGGGCGGGCTGCGGCTGGCCCGGTCGCTGGTGCTGCCGGTCCGGCGCCTCGGCGACGAGGAGTTCCGCGGCGAGGGCGGGAGACTTCTGCTGGCCGGCAACGCCCTGCACGCCGACCTCGCGCCCGAGGCCGCGGGCAGCGGCGGGTTCGGCTGGCTGATGTCCATGCTGGGCCAGACGTACGGCTTCCCCGTGCCCGAGGGCGGCTCCGGCGCCCTCACCGCCGCACTGGTCTCGCGGCTGGAGGAACGCGGCGGTGTGCTGCGGTGCGGGACGCGGGTCTCCCGCGTCGAGGTCCGCCGGGGCCGGGCCGTCGGGGTGTGGACCGCCGACGGCGAGCCGGTGGTCGCCCGCCGCGCCGTCCTCGCGGACGTGTCCGCGCCCGCCCTCTACGGCGACCTGATCGACCGCGCCCACGTACCGGCGCAGGTCCTGGCCGACCTGCGGCGCTTCGAGTGGGACTTCGCCACCTTCAAGGTGGACTGGGCGCTCGACGGCCCCGTCCCCTGGCAGGCCCCCGACGCCTCGCTGGCGGGCACCGTGCACCTCGCGGACGGGGTCGACGAACTGACCCGGTTCGCCGCCCAGATCGCCATGCGCCAGGTACCGGACCGGCCGTTCACGCTGTTCGGCCAGATGACGACCTCCGACGCCACCCGTTCGCCCGCGGGCACCGAGTCAGCCTGGGCGTACACCCACGTACCCCACGAGATCAGGGGCGACGCCGGCGACGAAGGTCTGTCGGGAGCCTGGAACGCCAAGGAGCAGGAGGTCTTCGCCGACCGGGTCGAGCGGCAGGTCGAGCGGTTCGCGCCGGGCTTCCGGTCCCGCATCCGCGCCCGCCGGATCCTCGCCCCGCCGACGCTCCAGGCCATGAACGCCAACCTGTACGGCGGCGCCATCAACGGCGGCACCACCGCCATGCACCAGCAGCTCGTCTTCCGCCCCCTGCCGGGCACCGGCCGTCCCGAGACCCCGGTGAAGAACCTCTTCCTGGCGTCCGCGAGCGCCCACCCGGGCGGCGGCGTGCACGGGGCGCCCGGAGCCAACGCCGCCCGTGCCGCGCTGCGGGGACACCTCGCGCGGCCCTCGCTGACCCGGGTCCAGTACGCGCTGACCCGCCGCAACCGGGCGGGGGACCGCAGCGCCTGACCCGGCGTCGTCCCGGTACGGAACCGGGACGACGCGGTACGGACAAGAGCATGCAGACATTCCTGACCCACGCCGACTTCACGGAGTCGGCCCTCGCCCTGGACATGCGCCGCCTCGGCAAGCAGCGGGTGGAGACCCTCCAGGTGCTCCGCGGCCTGACGGTCCCGGGCTACGGCTGGCGCCGCCATCCGGCCGTACGGATGTGGAGGGGGTACGAGGAGGCGCTGGTCCGCTACGGGCTGCAGATGTGCCGGGTCTGGCGGGACCAGGGGCACCAGGACAGCTGCGCGGCCAAGCTGGTGGCCGACCTCACCGCCCACCGCCCGGGCATCCACGTACGCACGCAGGCGGAACTCGCCGAGGCGGGGGAACTGCCGCCCTGGCTCGGCGAGCCCGCGCTGCACATCAGCCACCGGTCGGCGCTCGTGCGCAAGGACCCGGAGTACTACAAGCCCCTGTTCTCCGAGGTGCCGGAGGACCTGCCGTACTTCTGGCCCGCCTCGGACCGCGACCCGGAGGCCGCGCAGCCCGAGGCGTGACCTCACACGCGGTGCCCCTGCGCGGCGAGCCAGCGGTGGACGGCGTCCTTGTCGGCCGGGGTGATACGGAGAGGCCCGTCGACGTGGGGTCCCTCGTCCTCGTTGAACCCGGTGTCCGTGACCCGGGCGGTGACCCAGGTGGCGAGGTCCTGCGCGGCGTCCGCGGACAGCCGGCCGCGCTCCCAGCCGCCGCGGGCCTCCCGCGCGGCCCCGGGGTCGTGCCGTTCGGTCTCCCGCAGCCAGGAGGGGACGAGGCGTTCGACGGCCCGGTGGTCCGCGGAGGTGTCGGGCCGGTGGTTCCCGTGTGCGTTCATGTACCGGCGGGTTCCCCGTGGTACGGGTTCAGGCCCGGCCGCCCGACTCCTGTTCGGCGAGTTCGCCCAGCCGGTCCAGGCTGCGCCGCAGGGCGTCCTCCACCTCCTGGCGCGGCGGCTCCCCGGCGAAGAACGAGAGATGGAGGATCACCTCGCTGGGCGCCTCGCCCGTCCCCTCCACCTGGAGCCACCCGGCGTAGTCGCCGGACTCCCGGGTGCCCCACTCGACGCGCATCTGATTCTGGGAGACCCGGACCAGGGCCGGTTCCCCGCGGTGCTCCGGCGGCTCGACCACCGTCACGGCGGGCGGGTCCTCGGCGTGGAAGCGGAACGACGGCGACATCCAGCGGCTGATCTCGCCCAGGTCGCTCACCTCGGCGAACACCGTCCGCGCCGGCGCCGCCACCGTCTTCGTCATCTCGAACTCGGACATCACGGCCTCCTCTGCCTCTGCCTCGGCGTGCGGGCCGGACGGGTTCCCGGCCGGCCGGTGCCGACACGCCGGGAACTTCCCGGGTTTGGGTGCGGCGGCAGCGGTCACCCGACTCACCGGCAACGCATAGTCGACCACTTCTGGAGTGAAGAACTGTGGCTGGTGACCAGAAGGCCAAGAGCAAGATGGAGCAGGCCAAGGGCAAGGCCAAGGAGACGGTCGGCCGCGCCGTGGGCAACGAGCGGATGACCGCCGAGGGCCGTGCGGAGCAGTCGAAGGGCGACGCGCGTCAGGCCAAGGAGAAGACGAAGGACGCCTTCCGGCGCTGAGTTCCCCGTACCGGCTTCTCCCCGCGGCTCTTCCCCGCGTCGTACGGAACCGCCGGCAGTCGTGCTCGTGGCCCCCGTCCCAGGGACGGGGGCCACGGCATGTCCGGAAGCCCGGTCGCCTCGTCGGCGGGTGCGGTTCAGGAGAACCAGCCGCCGCCGGAGTTCGAGCCGGAAGGCGGCAGCGCCGGGGCCGAGGGGGCGCCGGGTCTCGGAGGAAGGCCCGTGTCCGTGTTGAGGACCCGTTCGAGCTCGCGCTGGATGCGGCGGGCTTCCTCGCGGGTCTGCAGCGGTATGTCGCCACGTTCCCGTATCAGTTGGGCGTAGATCGGTGCATCGTGCACGAGTCGGGGTGCTCCTCGGGTCTGGTGCCTCGCCTCACCGGCGGGGCAGCGGCCTCACCACGGCAGTCATCCTCTCACTTCGAACGCGGTCCGCCAGTACGGGCCCCGTCCGGTGGCAGGTTTCCGACCTGCGCACATGGGTGTCGTGGGACGTGGTCGGCGCAGCCAACACCGGGACGGCGGACGGTTGTTGCGCGCACGCCCCCTTTCCGGCCCGTACGTCGGACAGGCGGCCGCGAAGGCTGATATGCGTACGCACACTTGCGGCGCTTGCATTTACCCGCGCATGCAACTAAAGTCTCGTTCGTCGCGAACCGGAAACACGGACGCGGACACACGCAGGTACGCGGAAAGGCTGTGCACCGTCATGAACATCGATCTGAAGGGCCGTACCGCGCTGGTCACCGGCTCCACCCAGGGCATCGGCGCCGCGATCGCCGCCGCGCTCGCCCGGTCGGGCGCGCGGGTGGCCGTCAACGGCCGCACCCCCGAGCGGGTGGAGCAGGCGGTCGCCGACCTGGCGCGGGAGGTGCCCGGCGGCACGTTCGTACCGGTTCCCGCGGACGTGAGCACCGAGGAGGGCGCGAACCGGGTGGCGGAGACGCTGCCCGAGGTGGACGTCCTCGTCAACAACCTCGGCATCTTCGGGGCCAGGAACCCCCTGGAGATCACCGACGAGGAGTGGCGGCGCTACTTCGAGGTCAACGTCCTCGCGGCCGTGCGCCTCACCCGCCTCTTCCTGCCCGGGATGACGGAGCGGGGCTGGGGCCGCGTCCAGTACATCGCCAGCGACTCGGCGGTGGTCGTCCCCGCCGAGATGATCCACTACGGCATGTCCAAGACGGCGCTGCTCGCGGTGAGCCGGGGCTTCGCCAAGCAGGCCGCCGGCACCGGGGTCACGGTCAACTCCGTCATCGCGGGTCCCACGCACACCGGCGGGGTCGAGGACTTCGTGTACGAGCTCGTCGACCGTGAGCTGCCCTGGGACGAGGCCCAGCGCGTGTTCATGCGCGAGCACCGGCCGCAGTCCCTGCTGCAGCGCCTCATCGAGCCCGAGGAGATCGCCAACATGGTCGTCTACCTCGCCTCCGACCAGGCCTCGGCCACGACCGGCGGCGCGCTGCGCGTGGACGGCGGGTACGTCGACTCCATCCTGCCCTGACCGGCCGGACGGCCCCGGGCGGCGGTGAGCGGCGGGGCCGCGTGAACCCGTGAACCGGGGATACTCGCCCGCACATGTCTCGGCTGACGAAACTCATGCACAGGCGGCACCAGGACGGAGACGGGGCGGAGCCCGCGCCTCCCGGTGCCTCCGAGGACGGCACCGCCGATCGCGTCGGACCCGACCCCGAGGTGGAGGAGCGGGCCCCCGACTCGCCCGTGCAGCTGCCGAAGCGCTCGTGGCTGGCGGTGCTGAAGGGGACACTGAAGGAGTTCCAGGACGACGAGCTGACCGACCGCGCCGCGGCCCTGACGTACTACGGCGTGCTGGCGCTGTTCCCCGCCCTGCTCGTGCTGGTGTCCCTGCTGGGGGTCGCGGGTAAGTCCGCCACCGACGAGGTGATGGACAACCTCCAGCAGCTCGCCCCGGGGTCCGCCCGCGACATCATCACGGACGCCGTCGAGCAGCTGCGGGGCAACGGCGGCATCGGTTCGGTCATGGCCGTCGTCGGTCTGGTGCTGGCCGTCTGGTCGGCCTCCGGGTACGTCGCCGCCTTCATCCGCAGCGCCAACGCCGTGTACGACATGCCCGAGGGCCGCCCGGTGTGGAAGGTCCTCCCGGTGCGCGTCGGCGTGACCGTCCTGCTGATGGTGATGGCCGTGCTCAGCGCCCTGATCGTCGTCTTCACCGGCGGGATCGCCCGGCAGGCCGGTGCCGCGCTGGGCATCGGGGACACCGCGCTGACGGTGTGGTCGATCGCCAAGTGGCCCGTGCTGGTGCTCCTGGTCACCTTCATGATCGCGATCCTGTACTGGGCCGCCCCGAACGCCAAGGTGAAGGGCTTCCGGTGGATCTCGCCGGGCAGCTTCCTGGCCCTGGTGATCTGGTTGATCGCCTCCGCCGGGTTCGCGTTCTACGTGGCCAACTTCGGCTCGTACAACAAGACGTACGGCACGATGGCGGGTGTCATCGTCTTCCTGATCTGGCTCTGGATCAGCAACCTGGCGATCCTGCTGGGCCTGGAGTTCGACGCGGAGACCGTCCGGCAGCGGGCGATCGCGGGCGGTCACCCGGCGGACGAGGAGCCGTACGCCGAGCCGCGCGACACCAAGGCGTGGGACGAGGAGGACCGGCGCCGGGTGGAAGGGCCGTAACGCCGGACGGCGCCGGAAGCCGCTGCTCCCTGGCGGACCCGCTCACGGGTCCGCCAGGGAGCAGCGGCTTCCCGGGAGGCGGACACCCGGGGAGCGGGTGGCGGCGACGCGGCTCAGGCGGCGTCGCGCTGCCGCACCGGAACGCCCACCGGGTTCTCCCGCGTGTCGCGTCCGCCGCGTATCAGCCGCAGATGGTGCCGTACGCGGGCGTGCCGCGGCGTCCCGGCCGCGGCTTCGTCGAACAGGCGGTCTTCCCACCAGGTCATGCCGAGCAGCAGTCCCCACATGGCGGGCAGCAGCAGAACGGCAACGATGATGATCACGTCATCCCACCCCTCAGTGTGTGCCGCATCAGCGGGTGCCCCGCGCGCGCGGCGCGAAAGGTGGCGTGATGTGAACGTGATGTGCACCGGACCGGACGGCGCGTTGCTCCGTATGCCGTCCAGAGCTTTACAAGCAGGACAAATTGTGCGCAAGGGATATTTTGCGCCTTCTGCCCACATGCGTTCAAACTGGAGCGAGAGGGTACTCGGCAAAGCCCCCAAAGGAGGCGATGGTATGTCTTTCACCACCGAGAACGTGATCACCGAAGTCACCGGCGTCCAGGATGCCGACATCGAAGCAGCGCTCGACCCCGTGGAAACGGAGGGCGTCTTCCGTGACAGCCGTGAGTGCGCCGCCCTCGCTCTCGTCGAGGGGACCGGCAAGCTCCTGCTGTCGCCCCCGACCCCGCGTCCGAAGAAGTAGTGCGGCCGGCGGGATCGACGTCGACGGGAGCAGCTGAATGAAGCAGTCAGGCACTACGACCCTGTTGCAGGGCGCGGTGCAGGATCTCGCTTCCGGTGTGGTCTCCGTCCTCCGGGACGGGGACCACACCCGCGAGTCCGGCACCTGGTGCTCGTACGCGACGGACGCGACGGACGGCGCCGAGGCGGACCTCACCCTGGCGGCGGTGCGGGTGCTGGGCGCCGACGCGCTGCTGCCGCACGTCCTGCTGCGCACGCCGCCCGACGCCGGTGAACTCGCCCTGTTCAAGAAGGCCATGGCGGCCTACCCGCCCGGTTCCGGCGCCGCGCCCACCCTGCTGTGGAGTCACTGGGGCATGTCCCGCGCGCTGCGCGGGATCGACGCGGCCGCTGCCCGCTCCGCCGCGGGACCGTCCGCGGGGGCCGGGGACGCCCAGCCCGACGCCGGCTGGCTCGACGGCGTCACCTGGCAGGTGCTGACCCATCAGCTGGCGGTGCTGGCGCCGCTCGCGGTGCCCGGCAGCGAGGACAGCGCGGTGGCCCGCGCCGCCCGGCGCCGTCCCGTGGACGTCGCCCGGGGATTCGTCCGCGCGGTGCGCCGCAGGGACTGGCTCCAGGCGGCGGGCGCGGGCCGCTGGCTCACCCTGCTGGAGGGGGTCCCGGACACGCTCGGCCTGGAGTCCGGACTCGACTTCGTCGCGCTCATGGGCGGCGACGACCAGCGTGTGGCCCTCCAGGTACGGGCGGCCCAGCTGATGCGGGCCGGAGCGCCGGTGTGACGGGGGCGGGCGCCCGGCAGGCCAGGGAGGTGGAGGAGGCCGCGCTGGCCTGGGTGACCGAGCACCGGGACGACTTCGGCCTGGGAGAGGACGCGCTGGCCGCCGAGGGCCGCGTGAACAGCACGTGGAAACCTTTGGGAGAACTGGCCCAGGTGTGCGTGAGCGTACGCCGGCACACCGCGCCCACGGACCCCGTGCACCGTTGCGTGTCCGACCTGCTGGCGTTCGCGTGGCGGCAGACCCGCCACGGCGCGCTCTTCCTCCAGCTCCAGCGGCTGGAACCGTTCGCGACCTATCCGCTGGAGGTGTACGCCCCCTTCGCCTCGGCGGGGCTGCGGCACCCGGGGTACGAGTCGGCCGCCGCCGCGGTGGCCCGTACCCGCGGCTGGCGGCTGGTCGAGCAGCAGCCGACCCGCCGGCTCGGGGTGCGGATGGCCGAGCGGCGCAGCGGCATCCACCGGCCCGAGCCGGGACCCGAGGCCGTGGCGCGGACCTGGCTCGGCGGCCTGTCCGAACCGTGGACCTTCGAACGCTCCTCCGGTTACCAGCTGACCCATGTGGTCTTCCACCTCACCGACTGGGGCCGCGCCGCGCACGGCATGCCCTCCGCCCTCGCGGCGTACCTGGCGGACTGGCTGCCGCCCTGGCTCGACTCCTGTCTGGAGGCCCGGGACTGGGACCTGAGCTGCGAGCTGCTCGCCGTGGCCGCGACCCTGCCGCGGCCGCTCGACGCGGTGACGCTCCAGGACGCCTGGGCCCGGATAGCGGCGGCGCAGCACACGACCGGCGCCCTGCCCGAGCGGGACAAAGGCCCCGGGGGCGGTGACGGCCCCGCGACGGACGGGCCCGCCGGGGACGACCGGGGCCGGGACTTCTCCGCCGCCTACCACTCCACCCTGATGGCGGCCTTCGCCGCCGCACTCACCCTCGGCCGCCCGGACACCCGCACCGGCGACGCGCCACGGCGGCACCCACAAGCGCAAGGAGCACGGGGATGACCGCAACCGGCCTGATCCACGACGTCGGCGTCGGCGCCATCGAGTGGCTGTGGAACCACCGCGACGGGTTCCGGCTGGAGCCCGAGGCGGACCCGGAGACCGGCTTCCTGGAACGCTTCAAGCCGGTCGGCGAACTGGCACTGGTCTGCAAGGTGCTGTTCCGCGAGGGGGTGGCCGGCTCCCAGCAGGCCCAGCTGGCGCGCCAGCTGCTCGACCACGCCTGGCGGCACACCCTGGACGGCGGCCGCATGCTGGTGCGCGGCCAGCGGACGGAACCGCTCTCGCCCGTCCCGTTCGAGGTCTACCTGCCGTTCAAGGAACTCGGGTACAGCCAGCCCGAGCTGGAGCGGGCCACCGTGCTGAACCACCGCCTCGGCAGCTGGGCCGCCTACGAGCTGACGCCGACCCGGCGCCTCGGGATGTCCGCGTTCCAGCGCCGCTTCGGCCTGGAGCCCCGGCCGCCCGAGGCCGACGTCGTGCACACGACCTGGCTGGCCCGCCGGCCCGAACCCTGGACGGTCGAGGGGCACATCGGCTACGACATCACCCACTGCGTCTTCCACCTCACCGACTGGGGCGAGAACCAGGACGGCCTGCCGCCCGCCCTCGCCGACTACCTCGGCACCTGGCTGCCGGTGTGGCTCGACGACTGGCTGGACCTGCGGCGCTGGGACCTGCTCGGCGAACTGCTCGTGGTGGACGCCTGTCTGCCCGACCCCACCCTGGACGAGCGGGCCTGGGAGGGCTTCGCCGCCGCCCAGCAGCCCGACGGCGCCATGCCGGCCGTCCGGACGATGCCCGAGGGCAGCGCCGAAGACGTGTTCGACATGGTCTACCACCCCACCCTGGTCGCCGCCTTCGCCTCCGTCCTCGCCACCTCCCGCGCGCTGTCCCGGCTGACGCCCGTCGCCTCCGCCTCATGACCGGCACGACCGCTCCCTGGCCGGGCGACCGGCTCGACCCCGACGACGCACGCCCTCCGGCCCGCGCGCCGGGTACGGGCGCGGACCCCGGCGGCGCCCGGCTGCGGCAGCGGCTCGCCGCCACCGTGGCCGCGGCCGACGCCCCCGACGTCGTCGTCGCCGTCTCCCGGCACGGCCGGCGCACCGTCCACAGCGGCGGCACGGCCCCGCCCCCGCCGGCCGCCCGCGAGGAGCTGCGGTACGAGATCGGATCGGCGTCCAAGACGTTCACCGGGCTGCTGCTCGCACGGCTGATCCACGACGGCCCGCTGACCGGGAGCGAACCGGCCGCCGTCTGCCTCGACCCGGCCCACCGCCCCGGCCCGGCCCCCATCACGCTCGCGCACCTCGTCACCCACACGTCGGGGCTGCCCGCCCTGCCGGCCGGCTTCTTCCTCCGGGCCCTGCCCGTCTGGCGCACCAACCCCTACGCGCGCTATCCCGACGACCGGGTGATCGGCGCCTTCCTGCGGCACCGGCCGCGGCGCCGGCCCGGTACCCGCTGGTGCTACTCCAACTACGGCGTCGCCGTGCTCGGCCACGCGCTCGCCGCGGTGACCGGCACCCCGTGGGAGGACCTGCTCACCGGCCGCGTCCTGCGCCCGCTCGGACTGGACGGCACCGCCCTGCGGCCCGGCGGCGCGGGCACCGACGCCACCGGGCACCGCAGGGACGGGCGCACCCCCGTGCCCGCGCTGGTCACGGGTGGCTTCCAGGCGGCCGGCGCCGTGCGGGCCACGCCGGCCGACCTGCTCACCTTCCTCGAGGCCCACCTCGACCCGGCCGGGTCACCGCTGGGCGGCGCGCTGCAGGCGGTGCGGCGCCCCGTCCTGCGGCGCGGCCGGGGGCGCCGGGAGACGCACACGATGACGTGGTTCCGGCACCCGTCCGACGGCGGGCCGATGTACTTCCACGCCGGGGCGACCCTCGGCCAGCAGGCCTTCCTCGGCTTCCGGCCGGACACGGCGACGGCCGTGGCCGCGCTGTGCACCCGCCGCTTCCGCGCCCACGACCCGTTCGTCACCGCCGCGTACGCGCTGCTCGCCGAGGACTAGCGCCCGGTCCGGCTCACAGGCGCTGCCACAGCGCGGGGGTGCCGGCGGGCGCCCACGCGCCCTGCGCCTGGTGGGCCTGCAGGCACTGGTACCGCACACCGCCGTACGTCACCGTCGCCCCGACCGGGTAGACGCGGCTCGTGGCCCAGCTGTCGGCCGCCCCGCCCTCCTGCGGTGCCGGCGTCTCGACGGAGCCGGTGCTCGTCATCAGGGTCAGGCCGAAGTCCTGGAGGATGGGATTGACCGGCTGGTAGTACGTGGTCCCGCCGGACGTGCAGTCGCCGGAACCGCCGGAGGTCACCCCCTGGGCCTGGGACCCCGCGATGAAGGACCCGCCGGAGTCGCCCGGTTCGGCGCACACCGTGGTCTGGCTCAGGCCGTCCACGGTGCCCTGGCCGTAGCTGACGCTGACGTCGTGCTGCTCGATCAGCCCGCAGTGCCATCCCGTGGTGGAGCCGGACCGGCAGACCGCCGACCCGACGAGCGACTCCGTCGAGCCGGTCACCTGCACCATCGAGCCCCCCAGCCCCTTGACCTCGGGTTTCGGGGTCCAGGTGCTGTTGGCGCCCACCCACGACATGTCCTTGCCGGGGAAGGTGGAGGCCTGGAACGTGCCCAGGTCGGTCTTGTTGTACCCGGTGGTCTTCTGGCCCGTCTTGCCGCAGTGCCCCGCGGTGACGAAGCCCTGCGTCCCGTCCGCCGCCACGGCACCCGACTGCGCGCTCGACATGACGGAGAACCCGACGGAGCAGCGCGTGGCGTTCTCGATGTAGTAGCCGTCGCCGCCGCGGAGGTCCTCCAGGGCGCGCGGCCGGGTCGCCGACACCCGGACGCCCACGTCCCGGTCCGGCACGCCCGCGGCCCGGAGGAAGGCGTCCGCGGCCGGACGGCTCGTCGCCTGCACCATCACCCGGTTCGCCGGCACGTCGACGTACCAGACGGGGGTGTCCTGGGTGCTGACACGGGCGGCCGCCGCGTCCAGCTTCGCCTTGACGGACCGCAGCTCGCCCAGCGACGACCGGACGACCGCGGCCTTCGCGCCCTGGGCCTCGATGGCGGGGGCGTCGGCGGCGTCGGTCGTCGCGACGGTCAGCTCCGCGGACGTCGTCCCGCCGACCCAGGCGCCCGCGAAGCGGGTGCCCAGCGTGTTGTGCAGACGGCCCGCCCGGGTGCCCGCCTCCGCCTCGTTGACCAGCCGCGCCGCCGCCTGGTCCGGCGTCAGGCCGAGGTCGTGCTGGAGCGCGCGCAGGGTCTCCGCCGACGGTCTGTCGGCGCCGAGCGTCCGGGCGGCGGAGGGCACCTGTGCGGGGGTCGGCGGCGGGTCCGCCGCCATGGCCGGGGGCAGCCCGGTGAGGACCAGCGTGCCGAGTACGGTGAGGGCGGCACGACGCCCCGCCACCGCGTGTCTGTGGACCATGCGTGTTGTCTCCTTCGATAGCGGTGGGAAGTGCCCTGGATCCGTCGATGTCTCCGGACGGTTGCACTGTTGCCGTAACTGTCATGAAAAATGTCGATCGGACCGCGCTTTCACGAGTTGGGAGACGCGAGAGGTCGCCAAGTGCAGTACGTCAGGCGGGGTTGAGCCCGGGGGCGCCCGCCTCGGTCACGAAGGAGGCGGCCGTCGTGATGGACGCGCCGGGCTTCGTCACGGCGGGCACCACCTTGAAGTCGGCCCGCGCCTCCTTCGCCCCCAGCTCGACGCGCACATAGCCGCGACGCCCGTCGTACCACTTCAGGTGGGGGTTGGCCGCCATGTACGTCGCCCAGTCGGACGGCCGTTCCGTGCCGTCCCGCCCGCTCGTGACGGAGGTGGTGGTGATCTCCGTGCCCACCGTCCGGGACGCCGGGTCGTCGAAGTTCTCCTTGATGTCGAAGGCGTACCCCACATGGACGTCGCCCGTGAGGACCAGCCAGTTCTCGACCCCGGCGGCCGTGGCCGCGGCCGTCACCCGCTTGCGCGAGGCGCGGTAGCCGTCCCAGGCGTCCATGGAGACGTTCGCGTCCGCCGCCGTGCCGAACCTGCGCTGCGAGAAGCACACCTGCTGCGGCATCACGTTCCACACGGCGGTCGAGGCCTTCCAGCCGTCCGCCAGCCAGCGCTCCTGCGCGACGCCGGTGATGGTGCGGGCCGCGTCGTCGGACTCCGGCCCCGGGGCGTGCGGGCCGCCGCCGTAGGCCTGGTCGGAACGGTACTGACGGGTGTCGAGCACGTCGAGCTGGGCGAGCGTGCCCCAGTGGAGCCGGCGGTACAGCCGGGCGTCGGGTCCGTCGGGCCGCTGGGCCTCGCGCAGCGGCTGGTTCTCCCAGTAGGCCCGGTACGCGGCGGCCCGCCGGATCAGGAAGGCCTCCGCCGGGCCGCCCTTCTCGTCGGCGGCGCCCGCGTAGTTGTTCTCGGTCTCGTGGTCGTCCCAGGTGAGGACGAAGGGGTGGGCCGCGTGCACCGCCTGGAGGTCGGGGTCCGCCTTGTAGAGCGCGTACCGCAGCCGGTAGTCGGCGAGGGTCTCGGTCTCGCGGTTGAAGACGTCGGGCAGCTCGACGTCGGTGTAGCCGCGGGCGCCGCCCGCCGGGTCCACGGCGTACTCGTACAGGTAGTCACCGACGTGCACGACGACGTCCACGTCGTCCTCGGCGAGGTGCCGGTGCGCCGTGAAGTACCCGTCGTGGTACGCCTGGCAGGAGACGGCGGCGAGCCGCAGGCCCTTCGGGGCGGTGCCCGCCGCGGGCGCGGTGCGGGTGCGTCCGGCCGGGCTGAACCAGGTGCCGACCCGGAACCGGTAGTGGTACTCGGTCCCCGGGTCGAGCCCCTGCACGTCGACGTGCACGCTGTGGCCGTACTCCGGGTGGGCCTGGGCGACCCCGCGCTGCGCGGTGAAGAGGAAGAACTCGTCGAGGGCCACCTCCCAGGAGACGGCGACGCGCTCCTGCCCCAGGCCGCCGTCCGGCTCGAACGGCTGCGGGGCGAGCCGTGTCCACAGCACCACAGAGTCGGGCAGGGGGTCGCCGGAGGCGACACCGAGGGTGAAGGGGTTGTCGGTGATGCGGGCGGCGGGGCGCTCGCGGGCGGCGGAGGCGCCCCGGGCCGGTGCCCCGGCGCCGAAGGCGAGCGCGGCGGCCGCGGCGGAGACGGTCAGGAACCGGCGGCGCCCGAGACGCCGGGACGCGTCGCGCAGCACGGCGTCCTGCGGGGAGAAGGCGTGCTCGAACAGGGGTCCGCGACGGCCCTTGGGCGCCATCTGATGTCCTCTCGTACGGGACGGACGCGGTCCGTGCCCCGGGACGCGTCGCACGGCCACGCCGTCCTGGGTGTCGGCCCCTGCATGCTAAGCGGACAAAATGCGCAAACACGGCATACGGAAAAGCGTGTTCGGGGAACGGTCCGTGTGGCGCCCCGCGCGGGGGGCCGGACGGGCGCCGGCGCCGGGGGAGGGGCGCCGGCCGGCCGCCCCGGTCGCCCGCGCGGAAGCGGGAACACGCCGGGGCCGGGCCGTCGAACCGCACGGCCCGGCCCCGGCGGGAGGGTCAGCCGGTCGCCTGGTCGCTGTCCCGGTGGGCGCCCCAGCCGTGCCAGCGCTCGATCTCGATCCAGGCGTTGACCCGGCCGCGGTCGCGCTGCGGGTACGGCTTGCCGGTGTAGTGCTCGGACAGCCGGTCGATGCCGGACAGGTCCTCGTCCTCGCGCATCTCGGCGACCCGGCCGATGAGGGTCACATGGGTGTACCAGTCGTCCTCGGCGAGGACGGTCAGCGTGATCCGCGGGTCGGCGCGCAGATGGTCCAGCCGCTTGCGGCCCTCGTCCATGTTGATGAGCACCCGGCCGTCCTCCCAGAGGTACCAGGTGGCCGTGGACACCGGGTGCCCGTCGGACCGTACGGTGGCGACGACCGCCGGGTTGGGCTTCTGCAGCAGGGCTACCGCGGCCTCGGGGAGCGGCGGCTTCGACATGAGGTCTCCTCTTCGGGTCTTTCGGTACTTTCCTCGGGGTCCTGCCCCGGCGGTGGTCCCGTCCGGGCGGCGCGCCGGGCGGTGGACCGGGTGATCGTCCGGAGCGGGTCCACGCTGCCACATTCCGCCTGCCGGGTCCCGCACCGCCCCGTCCGACATGGCGCACGGCCTGCGTCGATGCGGTCGGGGCCGGCGTGCGGGACAGCGGCCGTGACCGGCCGTCGGACCGCTGTGGGCGGGCCGGCCCGCGGCCCCGGCCGGCGCGTCCCGAGGGCCCGTCGCCGCCCGCGGGCACCACGCCGCCCGGCCAGGGTCCGACGACCGCACCGGTGCGGCCCACGCCGGTCACCCGGCCGGGACCCGTGGCGCGCTCGCCGGGCGCGTACACCCCGGCCGTGGCGGCGTACCCCGTCGCCTGGGCGCCGAACGGCCCAGCCGGTCGGTGAGGGTGCCGGCGGAGGAGCCGGGACCGGGACCGTCGAGCGGGTGCGGCAGCACGGCGCCGTGGCTGTCGACGTCCATGCCGCCGGAGAAGACGGCCGGCCGGCACAGCGCGACGACGGGGGCGACGGCTCGGGACGAACGGTCCGCCGGGGAGGCGGGGCGGTCACCGGGCGACTCACTTCCTCTCACGACGTCGTGCGGAGCGAGGGGAGTGGTGAGGCGGCGCGCCCTGGACCCGGAGCGCGTACCCCCGCACAACGCCTTAAGCGATCCCTAAGCGCGGGTTAAGCATCCCTGTGGTGGCCGGGCATTCTCAAGTAAGCGCAGGTCAGAAGGTTTTTGGGGGTCCGTCGGCCGGTTGGCCGATCCAACTGCCGTGCGTAGCATCAAGATCGGTCGGCACCGCCGGCGCGTACCGGAGAGCGCTCTCACCCCTCCGCCGCGCGCCCGTCCGTCCCCTCCGTCCCCCCACACCGATGCACGCGAGCACCAAGGAGACACCCCCTCATGACAGCTCGTCACCAGCGCACCCTCGGCCGCCGCAAGATGCTTTTCGCCCTGGGCGGCGCGGCCGTGGCCGTCCCCGCCGTCGCCGCGGTGGCCCCCCACGCCCTCGCGGGCCAGACCGGGAACGGGAACGCGCGCACGAAGGCCGCGGCGGGTGCCCTTCCGCTGACGATCGTCAACGACAGCGGCTCGTTCGACAACGCGTCCGTGCACGTCTACGTCGTGGGCAACCAGGACGGCAAGCAGGTGCGGCTGACGCCCGAGGGGACGCTCGCGCCGATCTCCGCCTCCGACAACGGCGCGGACGGCTTCACCGACTACGCGATCAGCCTGGCGGGCAGCGGCGAGACGAACATCTCGCTGCCCTACATGTCGGGCCGGATCTACGTGGCGCTGGGACAGAAGCTCAAGTTCAAGGCGGTCACGGACGGCAACGGCAACGCGGCCCTGCAGTACCCGGCGGGCTGGGTGACGTCCGACCCCAACTACGGGGTGCTCCACGACTGCGCCGAGTTCACCTACAACTCGGCCGGCATGTTCTGCAACACGACCATGGTCGACATGTTCAGCGTGCCGCTCGCCATCCGGCTGACCGGCTCCCGGGACCAGACGACGGGCACCCTGCGCGACGGCGGACGCGCGGCCGCCTTCGAGGCCGTACGGCGGGCCGAGGGCTTCGCGGACCTGGTGGTGGACGACACCCGCATCATCGCCCCCGGTCACGGACTCGACGCCGGCATCTTCGCCAAGGACTACCTCGCCCCGTACATCGACGAGGTGTGGAGCACCTACACGGGCAAGGACCTCACCGTCACCACCAACGCGGGCACCTTCACCGGCCGGGTGCGCGGGGACCGGTTCACCTTCGACGGGCCCGCCGCGGTCTCGTTCGCCAAGCCGTCCACCCGGGACGTCCTGTTCTGCGACGGCAATCTCGCCGCCCCCAACGACGGCACCACCGGCCCCGTGGCCGCGGTCCTCGGCGCCGGGTTCAACCGCTCGACCCTGATCAGCCACCCGGCCCAGCCCACGACCGACGCCTCGGCCTTCTACCGGACGGCCCTGACCAACCACTACTCGAAGGCGATCCACGAGGCCACCGAGGACGGCCGGGCGTACGGCTTCGCCTTCGACGACGTGGCCGACTTCGCCTCGTACATCCAGGACACGGCGCCCACCGGCGTCCGGCTGACGCTCACGGCGTTCTGACCGCGGGACATGACGGAGGGGCCCGGCCGGTGCACCGGCCGGGCCCCTCCGTCATGTGCCTACTTCAGCGCGTCGGCGAACAGCGGCACGACCTTGTCGAGCGCGTAGCCGATGGACAGCACCGAGTTGGTGGCGAACGCCTGGCTGATGTCGGAGTCGTCCAGGACGACGTCGCGCCCGTCCTTCACCGCCGGCAGCGCCTTGTACAGCGGGTCGTCCGAGATCTTCGAGGCGTCGATGCCGATCGGCGCCATCACCATCAGGTCCGCGTCGAGCTTCTGCAGGTTCTCCTCCGAGACCGTCACGGAGAAGCCCTCGCCGGCCTCGGCCTCGATCTCGGGGTTGTTCTCGAACCCGAGCTGCTCGACGAAGTCGACCCGGTCCGTGCCGTGGACGTAGGCGCCCCAGCCGGCCGAGGTGCGCGACCCCACGGTGATGGTCCTGCCCTTGAACTCCGGGTGCTCCTCGGCCGCGGCCGTGAACTTCTTCTCGGTGTCGGCGACGAGCTTCTCGCCCTCGTCGGCGACGCCGAGCGCCTGGGCGACCATGGTGGTCTGCTGCTTCCAGCCGGTCTTGTACTGGTCGCCGCCCTCGGGGACGCCGATGGTCGGCGCGATCTTGCTCAGTGTGTCGTACCGCGTCCGGTCGCCGCTGGACTTGGTGTCGAGGATCAGGTCGGGCTTGAGCGCCGCGATCTTCTCGTACTCGGGCTCCAGGGTGCCGATCGTCTCGGGGCTCTTGTCGTAGAGGTCCTTCGCCCACGGGCCGACACCGTCGCCGCCGAAGGCCAGCCAGTCGCTCTGGCCGACCGGCTGCACGCCGAGGGCCAGGGCGGTCTCGGCGTCGCCCCAGCCGAGCGCGACGACCCGCTTGGGCTCGGACTCGACGGTGACGGTGCCGAACTTCGTCTCGACCTTCGCGGGGAAGGCGCCGGAGGAGTCCGAGGAGCCGGCCGGGGCCGAGGAGCCGGCGGCGTCGGCCGAGTCGTCGGAGGAGCCGCAGGCCGCGAGCGCGCCGAGGAGGGCGACGGCCGTGGTGCCGGTGGCCAGGCGCCGCAGACCACGGCCGCCGGGGAGGGAGAGATGCGCGAACATGCTCGTTCTTTCTGTCCGTGTCACTGAGAGATCACTGAGAATCACTGAGAGATCGCTGTGAGCTCACTGGGAGAGCTCACCGGGAGAGCTCACCGGGAGAGCTCACCGGGGAGCGAAGGGCCGGCGTGGTGCCGGCCGAGGGGAACGACCATCGGTGTGCCGGACGCCGGGTCCGGGATCACCGTGGAGCGCAGTCCGAACACCTCGCGCACCAGCGACTCGGTGACGACGTCGGAGGGCGCGCCCTCGGCGACGACGCGTCCCGCCTTCATGGCGATCAGGTGGTCGGCGTAGCGGCAGGCCATGTTCAGGTCGTGCAGCACGACGGCGAGGGTGACGCCGCGGTCCCGGTTGAGGTCGGTCAGCAGGTCCAGCACGTCGAGCTGGTGGCTGATGTCCAGGTAGGTGGTGGGTTCGTCGAGGAGGAGGATGTCCGTCTCCTGGGCGAGGGCCATCGCGATCCACACGCGCTGGCGCTGGCCGCCGGACAGCTCGTCCACGGACCGGTCGGCGAGGTCCAGCACGTCGGTGGCGAGCATGGCCGCGGCGACGGCCTCGCTGTCGGCCGCCGTCCAGCGGCGGAACCAGCCCTGGTGCGGGTAACGGCCGCGGCCGACGAGGTCGGAGACGGTGATGGCGTCGGGCGCCAGCGGCGTCTGCGGCAGCACACCGAGGGCGGAGGCCACCTGTCTGGTGGGCGTCGCGTGGATGTCCCTGCCGTCCAGGAGGACCTGGCCCGCCGTCGGGGCCAGCAGCCGTGCCATGGCCCGCAGCAGCGTGGACTTGCCGCAGGCGTTCGGGCCGACGACGACGGTGAAGCGCCCGGGCGGCAGGTCCACGTCGAGACCGGAGATGATCTCGCGCTCTCCGTAGCCGAGACCGAGGTCGCGGGTCTGGAGGGTGTGCTGGGACGTCACCGTCGTCTCCTTGTCGGGCTCGGGCACGGGCCCGTCTCTTCTCGTGGCCGGGGAGGGCAGGGATGTGGTGGATGCGGTGGGTGTACCGGCTGCGGTGGATGCGCTCACGGTCAGCCGCCCCTGCCCACGCGGTTGGCCCGGGAGAGCAGCCACAGCAGGTACGGCGCCCCGATGATGCTCGTGACGACGCCCACGGGGAGCTGGGTGGACGGCAGCATGTGCTGGGCGGCGAAGTCGGCGAGGCAGACCAGCGCCGCGCCGGTCAGGGCGGAGGGCACCAGGGCCGCCCCGTGACCGGGCAGCAGCCGGCGCGCGATCGGCGGGCTGACGAAGGCCACGAAGCCGATGGGGCCCGCCGCCGCCGTCCCGACGCCGACGAGGGCGGTGGCGCACGCCAGCAGGGCGAGGCGGCTGCGCTCGACCCGGGCGCCGAGGCCGCCGGCCGCGTCGTCGCCGAGCTGGAGCGGCCCGAGGCCACGGGAGGCGATCAGGGTCAGCGGCACCAGGACGGCCGCGCAGCCGAGCAGGGGCCAGAGGTGGACCCAGGAGCGGCCGTTCAGACTGCCGGTCAGCCACAGGAACGCGTTCTGCGCCTCGGTGACCTCCGCCCGGGTCATCAGGTACGAGCGCAGGCTGATCAGTCCGGTGCCCACACCGATGCCGATGAGCACGAACCGGCCGCCGCTGACCCCGCCCCGCCAGGCCAGCACGTAGATGAGGGTGCCGGCCAGCAACGCGCCCGCCAGGGCCCCGCCGGACAGGGCCAGACCGCTGAGGCCGAACGCCATCGAGGACAGGACGGCGGCGGCGCTGGCCCCGGAGGTGACGCCGATGACGTCGGGGGAGGCCAGGGGATTGCGCAGCAGCGCCTGGAAGACGGCTCCGGACAGGCCGAAGCAGCAGCCGATGACGAGGGCGAGCAGGGCCCTGGGCAGCCGCAGCTCGTGGATGACGAACCGGCTTCCCGGGTCGCCGCCCCCGGTGAGGACGGCGAGCACGTCCGCCAGGGGGACGTCGATGTCGCCGATCGTGAGGGACAGCAGCAGGGCGGCCAGCGCGACGACGGCCAGGACCAGGCAGACGACGGTGAAGCGGACCCGGCGGCCGCGGTGCAGCCGGCCGACGCGAGCGACGGCGTCCGCGGCGGCGGTACGGGTGACGGCGGCCGCCGCCCGCTCGGCTGCGCCGGTGGTTCCGGTGGTTCCGGTGGTTCCGGTGGCCTCGGTGCTCTCGTCGGCCATGATGCTTCTGGAGCTCTCGGTGGTCTTGGTGCTCTCGGTGTTTTCGGTGTTCTCGGTGCTGTCGGTGCGGGTCACAGTCCCACCTGCCCACGCCGACGGACCAGCCAGATGAAGGGCACACAACCCACGGCGGCGGTGACGACACCCACCTGGACCTCGCCCGGCGGGGCGATGACCCGGCCGACGACGTCCGCGACCAGCAGCAGGACGGGGGCGAGCAGCGCGCTGTAGGGGAGCAGCCAGCGGTGGTCGGGCCCGGTGAACAGCCGGACCGCGTGCGGCACCGCGAGGCCGACGAAGCCGATGGGCCCGGCGACCGCGGTGGCCGCGCCGCACAGCAGGACCGTGCTCACGGCGCCCAGCAGCCGGGCCACGCCGACCCGCTGGCCGAGACCGCGGGCGACGTCGTCGCCGAGGGCGAGGCCGTTGAGCCGGGGTCCGAGGAACAGCGCCAGCACGCCGCCGGCCACGACGAAGGGCAGCGCCTGGAGGAGGACGTCGAGATCACGGCCGTCCAGGGCGCCGACCTGCCAGAACCGGAACTGGTCGTACGTGAGGCTGTCGGTCAGCAGGATGGTGTCGGTGAGGGAGACGAGCAGCCCGGTGGCGGCGGCCCCGGCGAGCGCGAGCTTGACCGGTGTGGCGCCCTCGCGGCCGAAGCTGGCCACTCCGTAGACGAGCCCGGCCGCCACACAGGCGCCGAGGAATCCGAACCAGATGTACTGCGCGGGCTCGGTCAGCGACAGCACGCTCATGGCGAAGACGACGGCGACGGCCGCGCCCGAGTTGATGCCGAGCAGGGTCGGGTCCGCGAGCGGGTTGCGCGTGACACCCTGCATCACGGCGCCCGCCAGGCCGAGCGCCACCCCGGCCAGCAGGCCGGCGAGGGTGCGCGGCACCCGGACCTCCTGGACGACGAGCTGACCCCGTACGGAGAGGTCGGGGTGGAGCACGCCGGCCCAGACGTCGTGCAGGGACACGTCGCCGGACCCGACGACGAGGCTGAGGACGGTCGCTCCCAGCAGGATCGCGGCGAGGACCACGAGCCCGGCCGTGAGCGCCGTGCCGTTGTGCCGCCGCCGGGGTGCGGTGTCCTTCTCGGCGGGCGCGGGCGGGGTGCCCGGGGCGGCCGTCGTCGCGGTCATGAGGCACCGGCCCCGCTCGGTGTGCCGAGCGGGGAGAGCGGGGGGCCAAAACGCATGTCTTCGTTCCTCATCGCTCCGAGAACGTGCAGGACAACGACCTGGAGCGACCACTTCCGAGCTATTAGGTAAGGCGAACCTAACACCAGATAATGTGTAAAGCGCAACAGCGGGGGCGGCCGGGGCCGTGACACCGCGATCGGAAGCGAGGTCGCACGGGACGCGTCCCGCGGCACGGACCCAGGGAGTTGGCTTGCCTAGCACGATGGATGCGACTGCGAACCGGAGCGGTGGTGCCCTCACGGAGGGCTTCGTGGAGCTGCGCTCGGCCGACGAGCTGCGCGAACTCCTCGGGGAGCCGCACCCCATCGTGATCGACAAGGTCCACCCCGAGCTCACCGACGACGACCGGGACATGCTGGCCCGCTCGCCGTTCTGCCTGCTGGCGACGTCGGACCGGTACGGCAACTGCGACGTGTCACCGCGCGGCGACGCCCCGGGTTTCACCCACGTCCTCGACGCCGGCACGCTCGCCCTGCCGGACCGTCCGGGCAACCGGCGCGGCGACAGCTTCCACAACATCCTCGACAACCCGCACGCCGGACTGCTCTACCTGATTCCCGGCGGCAAAGAGGTGCTGCGCATCAACGGCCGTGCCCGCATCCTGACCGACGCGCCGTTCTTCGACGACATGACGGTGGCGGGCCGCCGCCCACTGCTCGCGCTGCTCCTGGAGATCGACGAGATCTACCTCCACTGCCCGCAGTCCCTGCGGCGCTCGGGCGTGTGGAACCCGGAGACCTGGCTGAAGGACTGACGTCGGCCCCGGACCGGAACCGCGTGGTGGACGGGGAGCCCCACGGCCGCGGGGCCCCGCCGCCGGTGCGGCGGTTGTCCGCGGCCGTGGCCTCGATCGCGGCGGCGGGTGTGGCCCTGCCGCACGCTCAGAGTGCCGGTCGGCGGGGCCGGGACCGACGTCGGTCCCAGGTCGGGACCTAG
This sequence comes from Streptomyces ruber, assembly GCF_014648075.1. Taxonomy (GTDB): domain Bacteria; phylum Actinomycetota; class Actinomycetes; order Streptomycetales; family Streptomycetaceae; genus Streptomyces; species Streptomyces ruber. The sequence continues at coordinate 401,276 of NZ_BMQK01000003.1, forward strand.
CGATGAACCAGGGCCCCACGGCCGCGGGTGCCGCGCTGCCGCGCGCTCAGGCGTGCCGGTCGGCGGTGTCGTCCAGGGCGTCGCGCATGCGGTGCATGCGTCGGATCTGGACGCCGCCGTACCAGGACAGCCAGCCGATGAAGACCACGCTCAGCAGCGCGAGGCCGACCGTCTCGCGCGGGCCGAACGTGACCGCGGTCATCGCCGTCGTGGCACCGAAGAGCACGACGAGCGTCACCAGGGCGGGGACGCGGTGCCGCATCCGGTGCAGCCGCTGCCCGATCAGATCGCGCATGGCCTCCCGCTCCGCCGGTTCCGCGGGCACCTCGCCCTTGCGCAGCTTGGCGTCGAGGGAGACCAGCCGGTTCGTCGTCCCGCCGGCCGCCCGCTTCTCCTTGCGCCGGAAGAAGACCAGGACGCCCACCCCGCCCACGGAGGCGGAAGCGGTCCGGAAGAGGGCGGACGACGCCGACTCGCCCGGGAAAATGATCAGCACCAGGGCGCTCGCGGCCAGGACCGACAGGGCGACCTGCAGCCAGGGGCGCTCGGCCAGGAAGGTGTTGACTCTCTCCATCGTGCCGCCTACCGCCCCGGCGCCGTGCGTCGCGTGGCGGTGACGCGCAGGGCCGTGATCAGGACCAGCAGCACCCAGGCCACGGCCGCGTAGGCCCACGCGGTGGTGCCTCGCACCACCCCGACCGCGCTCCAGACCGACCAGATCGCCAGGACCATGAGCAGCGCGGTCCAGGCGATGTCCCCGATCCGGGCGCGCAGCTGTGCCCGCTGCCGGGTCCCGGGTTCGAGTTCCCCCAGCTCGGACGCCTGTGCAGTCTCCTGATGCACCACGGATCTCCTCCCCTTCCCTTGCGTGTGCGGAGACTCCTCGTGTATCCCGTGCGGCACCCGGCATGCGGGTCAAGTGCCGGGGCAGATGCGGAAGTTGGTGTTCCGGTGAGGGCGGGCCACCGCACGCGCCTCACCGTGCCGCCCCCGCCGAGATGCGGTGACCGCGCCCGCGTCCGACGCTGGAAGTCGGGGACCCACGGCGACCCACGGCGAAAGGGACCACGATGACCTCGGACAAGAAGCTCGGCAAGGGCGACAAGGTCTCCTGGAGCAGTCACGGAGAGGATGTCGGCGGCACGGTCGAGAGGAAGATCACTAAGCGCACGAAGGCGTCGGGGCGGACGGTGGACGCGTCGTCCGAGGACCCGCAGTACGAGGTGCGCAGCGACCGGTCCGGGAAGACCGCCGTCCACAAGCCCGGGGCCCTGAGGAAGAGGGGCAAGTCGTCGTGACCAAGGACAAGGACAAGGGCAAGGGCAACGACAAGGACGACGGCCGAGACAGGACGATCAGCCAGTTCAACGACGCCGTCAACATGTCGCCGAGCGAGCTGGAGAAGTGGCTGGAGACGGACCAGTCGAAGAGCGTGGGGTGGAGCAAGGACGGCGGGGAGAGCGTCGGTCACGCCGAGGGACGGTGCATCATCGAACTGAAGCACAAGAAGAAGGGCGACCTCGACGACGACGACGTCGCCCACATGCGCAAGGTCGTCGGCTATGTCCACCGCCACATGGCGCAGCGGCCCGGCGGGGACGTCAAGGAGACGCCATGGCGCTACAGCCTGATGAACTGGGGACACGACCCGGTCAAGGCGAAGTAGACCTCACCGCGCCGGGCCGCCGCCACCGCGCCGGGCCGCCGCCACCGTGACGCCCGTCCGCCCCGGCGCCCGTACGCCACGGCCGTGGCGAGTCAGCCGGTGCCCGTGCCCGTGCCCGCGCCGGTGCCCGTGGGGTCGCCCTCCGCCGTGGCCGTGGCGGTGAAGTGGTCCAGGGTCCCGGTGAGGTCGAGCATGCGGTCGAGGAAGCCGGGCCGGTTGTCCAGTTCCAGGGTGAGGCCGGCGGCGCTGGTGTGGCGGTGCACCATCAGCAGCGTCGACAGGCCCAGGGAGTCGATCCACGTCAGCCGCCGGAAGTCCAGCCGGAGACGCCGGAGGGCCGTGTCCGGGGCGAGGTGGTCCACGACGGTGTCGAGGAGCTCGTCGCTGGTCTCGTAGTCGAGGTCACCGACGACCTCGATGACCAGCACGTCCGATGCGTGGGTGATGTCGAGGCCGAACTCGGGCGAAGGCGTGGTCATGCGCTGGTCTCTGGGTCGGGAACGGGACGGTCGGAGCGGGTGGCGACGGCGGCGCCGCCCTCGCGGAGCAGCGCGCCGGCGCGCGGGAAGTCGTGCAGCTGCTCGCCGAGCACGTCGAGCCCGAGGAGCAGGGACCGGGCGGGTACCCGCCGTGCCTCCAGTATGTCGGCGGTCCAGGTGACGAAGTCGGTGAACAGGCGCGCGTCGTCGACGTAGAGGGCGGTGGCGAGGAAGTCGACGGTGTGGGCGAGGTCCTCGGCGGTGCGCTCGCGCTGCGCGTCGGTGTACCCGCGCAGGGGCGGGAAGCGCTCCTCCAGGTCCACCAGGGTCTGCTTGACCAACTGCGGACGGGACTGCACGACCATCGTGTACTCCTGGTCGGCCAGGTGCGGGAGGTCGTCCACGGCCTGCCGGGCGGCCGTCGGGTCCGGGGCGGGCAGACCGGCCTCCAGGGCGGCCGCGGCGGCCCGGGCGTCGGGCGCCCACCGCTCGGCGCCGAACGCGCGTCCGTACCGGCCGTCCGGACCGAAGGCCCGGCCGCCGACCATGACGGGCACGCCCACGGCCTGGCAGGCGGTGATGGCCGCGTGGGCGGCCGGCAGCCTGGTCGGGATCGAGGAGGACAGCAGGACCGCGTCCGGGTCGGTCCGGTGCAGGTGGGCGATCAGGTGCGGTCCGGGCGTCTGGGCGCCGAGGTAGTCCACCTGCCAGCCGCGCAGCTGGAGGACCTCCGAGACCAGACGGGCGGGCAGGGCGTGCCACTCGCCGTCCACGCAGGCCACGGTCACCCGGCCGCGCCGCACGTCCTTCCTGTCGGGTCTGCGCGGGGTCAGCGCGGCGATGACCCGCTCGTTGACCGCGGTGGCCGCGTGTTCCTGGGCGACCGTGATGCGGGCGGCCGCCCACTCGGCGCCGACCTTCGCCTGGACCCCGCCGATGACCTCCAGCAGGAGCGTCTCCCGGTCCAGGCCGGCGTCGAGGCCGTCGTGCAGGACGTCGGTGGCGGTGTACGCGTCGCCGCCGAGGACGGCCTTCCACAGCCGGTCGCGGAACTCGGTGGTGGCGTCGCCGGGCTCGGTCACGCGGTCCTCCCGTTCCTCTCGCGGGTACCGGCGGGACCGCCGGGCGGCTCCGGGTCCCCGGGCCCCTCGTCGTGCGCGTGCCCGTCGAGCCCGGTCGGCGGACCGGTCCTCGGCGCGCTGACGGCGACCACCGCCATGTCGTCGTGGCGGCCCTGGCCCAGCCACTGCGCGGCCAGCATCTGCACGTGCTCCACGACCGCCTCCGCCGGCATGCCGACGCACTCCGCCAGGGCCCGCTTCAGCCGCTCCACGCCGTACAGCTCGCCGCCCAGCGGTCCGCCGCGGGCCTCGGTGATGCCGTCGGTGTAGAGCAGGCAGGTCTCGCCCGGGGCGAGGTCGGTCTCCACGCTCTGCACCGACACGGCCGGCATCGCGCCCACCAGGGTGCCCCGTGTCCCGCACTCCTCCACCCGGCCGTCGGCCCGGACGATCAGCGGCGCGGGATGGCCGGCGCTGGTGAGACGCAGCCGCACCCGGCCGGCACGGCGCCGCGCGGAGGCCAGGACCAGTGTCGCGAACCGGGTGTGCCGCGACGTCAGCAACGCGGCGTTCAGCAGGTTCAGCACCTGCTGGTGATCGCCGGCGAGGGGCAGCAGGGCGTGCAGGGTGTTGCGGATCTTGCCGGTCAGCACGGCTGCGTCCAGGCCCTTGCCCGCCACGTCACCGAGCACGACGAGGGACTCCTGGGAAGGGTCGGCGCCGGCGTGCACGTCGTAGAAGTCGCCGCCGATCCGCTCGTGGTCCTGGGCGGGCCGGTAGCTGCCCGCGTACTCGACGCCGTGCAGGCTGCCGAGCTGCGGGGGCAGCAGTTCCTGCATCAGCGTCGCGGTGATGGTGGCCTGCTCGGTGTACAGGCGGGCCGCGGACAGGGCGGCCCCCGCGCGGGCGGCGAACATCCGGGCGAAGACGTCCTCGCTCTCGGTGAACGCCCGCTCGGTGCTGGACCGCAGCAGGATCAGCGCCCCGGCGGGGACGCCGTGGCCGGGCAGCGGCGTGACGATGACGGAGCCGACCGGGCCCTCGAAGCCCTCGGGGATCGCCCACGAGGGGATGTCGTCGGGGTTGATCCACCGTGTCGGCACGGGCGGGAAGCCCTGCAGCGCCTCGGCGAGACCGGGCAGCGTGTTCGGGTCGATCGCCCGCGTGACCTGGGTGACGGGGCCGCCGACGTGCGCGTAGGTGAGCGGGAAGCGGCGCCCCTGGCCGGGGGCGACCAGGAGGGCGGCGTCCGCCAGGTGCCGGGTCGCCATGCGGACGGTCGCCTCCATGTTGCGCGGCACATTGAGCGACGACAGCAGGGTGCTGGAGACCTCGGTGAGGATCGCGGCGCGCTCCTGCTCGCTGCGCAGGGTCTCCTCGGCCAGCCGGCGGTCGGTCGCGTCGATCAGCCACCACGCCACGTCCCCGTCCGCGCTCAGCCGGGCGTGGGCCTCGTAGTGACGGCCGCCGATGGCGCCGGACAGCGGCTCGGTCCGGCCCTCGCCGGGGCCGTCGGCCAGGTACCGGTGCGCCTCCGTCAGCCAGTCCGGCAGGCTCACGTGAGGGTCTTCGCCGTCCGGCACTTCGGGCAGCACGTTCCGGGCGGCGTCGTTGACCACCAGGACGCCGCCGTCCCGGTCCAGGACGAGGACCGGACAGGGAGCATCACTCCACGTCGAGCCGACGGCGGTACCGGCACCGCGTGGGGCTGCGGGTGAACCTTGGGGAGAAACCACAAGCGGGGGCACACGTGGCGCGTACCCCACCACCTCTCTCTACGTGGAAGGTTGTCTGTCGGCAACCGTCTCGCAGGTTGCCGACGGATGCAACCCGCCTCCGGACCTGCCCGGAAGGCGCCGGCCGCCGTACCGGACCGGTCCGGCAGCCGTCCCAACCGTCCCTTCCGTCCCCGTATTCCTGTTCTGCCTGCTCCCGCACCCGCTCCTGCCCCCGCTCCCGCCCCAGCGCCCGGGGTCAGCCGGGAAAGCGTCCCGTCGAGCGCAGCCGGCGGCGTCGCTCGGCGTAGGCGAGGTCGTCCCGCCACAGGCGGCCCGCGGCGGCGCGCACGAAGGGGCGGAGCACCGGAGCCATCCGGCGGGCCGCGCGGAAACCGGGCCGGTCGGAGGCGGCCACCACGGCTTCCACCACCGCGGTGCGGGGCCGGCCCCGGTCGTCCAGGCCGAGCGGCGTGGCGTGCGTCTCGACGACCGAGCCCACCCCCTCGCCCTCGGTGATGCGCATGACGACCGTACGGGGCTCCGGCGCGGTGAACACGGCCCGCACCGGTACGACCAGCCGCCCGGCGACCTTGAACGAGACGTCCACGGTGAAGCCGTCGTCCTCCTCCGCCCCGTCCGCCCCGGCACCGGCGGGGGAGTCGACCACGGTGAGGTCGACGAAGGAGTACGGGTGGAACCAGGCGCCGTGCCAGGGGTCGAGCCGGTTGGCCACCACGTCCTCGGGCTCGCAGACGCCGAAACCGGTGTAGACGGCCGTCAGCGCGTCCGCCGGATCGGGCCGGACCGGGACGACGGGCGCCGGCGTCGGCGGCTCGCCCCCGGCCTCGTCCAGCCGCACCCACACCAGCACGCCGTCGTCGTGGACGGGCAGCGGCTGCCAGCCGGCGAAGGGCCCGCCGTCCAGGGAGAGCCCGTGCCAGTGGCAGACCAGCGTGCCGCAGCGCACGGGGCTGTCCCGCAGCGGTGCGCCGAGGTGCGGGCAGGCGCCCGGCCCGGCGACCGGCCGCCCCTCGGCGTCGCGCCAGAGCACCAGCTCACGGCCGGCCACCGTGCGGCCCAGCGGCCGGTCGCCGCGCAGGTCACGGGAGGCGCCGACGACGTACCAGTTGCCCGACGGCCGGGCCTGCGCCCGCTTCAGCGTCTCCGCGATCAGCGAGGGCCGCGCGTCCCGCCAGGTCGGCCGCTGCCGCTCCCAGCGCACGGCCCCGCGGCGCAGGGTGAGCGGATAGCGGCGGCGCGGGGACCGGCCGACGGGCGGGCGGGGACGTCGCTCCGGACCGACGGGACTCACGCGACCTCCGTTCCGGCGGGACGGGCACCGGCGGGACGGGCCTCGGCCGGACGGGCACCGGCGCGACGGCCATCGGCGGGCCGGATGCCGGCGGGCCGGGGAGGAGCCGTGGAGTGGGCCGGCGCGAGGGGGAACCGGGCCCGGACGGCCGGGGCGCGGCGGCCGGTGCCGGCGCGGGCCGCCAGGCGCGCGGCCGTCAGCCGGCACAGTCCGTCCACGGCGACCGTCGCCCGGCGCCGGCGCGGCACGACGGCGCGGCGGTGCACCACGGAGTACCCGTCCTCGGCGATGGCGTCGAGGATGCCGGAGTACAGCACGAACGCGGTGCGGATGCACGGCCGGGCCACCGGGTCGAGCATGGCGAGACCGGGGACGGCCTCGCGGTAGACGCCGCGGGTGAGCTCCTCGGCGGCCCGCAGGGCCCGGGTGATCCGCGGGTCGCGGCGGCCGGTGTGCCTGCTCCACGTCAGCAGCTCACGGTCCGCGCCGTGCGCGGCCAGCAGGTCCGCGGGCAGGTACACCCGGCCGCGGTCCAGGTCCTCGCCGACGTCCCGCAGGAAGTTGGTGAGCTGGAAGGCCACCCCCAGCGCCGCCGCGTGCGGGGCCGCCTCCTCGCGCGGGACCACCGTGCCGAGCACCGGGAGCATCTGCAGCCCGATCACGGCGGCCGAACCGTGCATGTACGCGCGCAGGTGCTCGTACGTCGGGTAGTCGGTGACCTCCAGGTCGCTGTGCATGGACGTCATGAAGTCGCCGAAGTGCCGGTGGTCGATCCCGTACCGGCGGGCGGTGTCGGCGAGCGCGAGCACCACCGGCTCGGTGCTCCGCCCGGTGCGCAGCCCGGTCTCCAGATCGCCGCCGAGGCGTTCCAGCGCCGTGGCGCGCTGCCGGGCGGTCGCGCTGGTGAGGGAGTCGACGATGTCGTCGGCCCAGCGCGCGAACCCGTACAGGGCGTGCACGGCCGGGCGGCGCTCCACCGGCAGCAGCCGCGTCGCGAGGAAGTACGTCCTGCCGTGCCGGGCGTTGAGCGTGCGGCAGTGCGTGTAGGCCGCGCGGAGCGACGGCTCGGTGATGCCCGCCGCGTCGAGTTCGCGGACGGTCATGAGCGGCTTCCTTCCGCCGGTTCCGGCAGTTCCCCCATCGGTTCTCCTTCCCTCGTGGCGGACGGGACACGGTTGCGGGAGCGGGCGGCGGGCCCGCCGGTGACGCGGGCCGCGGCCAGCTTGCCGGACAGCAGCACCGTGGGGACGCCGACCCCGGGCGTGGTGCCGCAGCCGGCGAGGACGGCGTTCACGGTGCCGCGCACCAGGTTGCGCGGGCGGAACGGGCCGGTCTGGGCGAAGGTGTGGGCCGCCGAGAACGGGGTGCCCGCCGCATGCCCCTGCGCCCGCCAGTCGGCCGGGGTGACCAGGCACTGGGTCTCGATCGCCGCGGCCATGCCGGTGAGGCCGCGGCGCTCCAGCTCGGTCAGGAGCTCGTCGCGGTAGCGCGGCGCCAGGTCGCCCCACTCGGCGGCACCCGGGCCGATGTCGGTGTTGGGGCACGGCGCGAGGACGTAGTGCAGATGGCGGCCCGGCGGCGCGAGGTCCGGGTCGGTGGCGGTGGGGCGGGTGATGAGCAGGGACGGGTCGCTCATCAGGCTGCCGGTGCGGGTCAGCTCGTCGAAGGTACGGTGCCAGGACGCGCCGAACGACAGCGTGTGGTGGGCCAGCTCGGGCCAGGTCCGGTCGGTGCCGGCGTGCAGCACCACCGCCGAGGGCGAGAACCTCAGACGCGCGGCCCGGCGCGGCGCCCGGCCCAGCAGCCGGTAGACGACGGGCAGGTCGGGGGTGAGGACGACGGCGTCGCAGGGGATCCGCTCGTCCTCGGTGACCACCGCCGTGACCCGGTCGCCGGACCGCTCCAGCCGGCTGACCTCCTGTCCGAACCGCAGGTCGGCGCCCGCGTCGGCGGCGGCGTCCGCCATGGCCCGGGGCAGGGCGTGCATGCCGCCGCGCGGGAAGTACACGCCGGCGACGGTGTCCATGTAGGCGATGATCGCGTAGGCGGCCAGGGCACGCGCCGGGGGCACGCCCGCGTACAGCGCCTGGAAGGAGAAGATCCGCCGCAGCCGCTCGTCCCGCAGGAAGCGCCCGATCGCCGCGTCCAGCCGGCCGAAGCCGCCGAGCGCCGCGAGCCGCGCGAGGTCGGGGTGGGCCAGGTCCAGCGGGGAGTCGAAGTTGCTGTCGATGAAGCGGCGCATCTGGACCTTGTGCAACCGCTCCAGCCAGTGCCGCAGCCGCCGGTACCCGGCGGCCTCCCCGGGCCCCGCGAACCGCTCGATCTCCGCCTCCATCGCCGCGCCGTCCGTGTGCACGTCCAGCGCGCTGCCGTCGGCGAACCGCGCCCGGTAGGCGGGGTCGAGTGCGATCAGCTCGACCCGGTCGTACAGGCTGTCGCCCACCGCGGCGAAGGCCTCGTCCGCGAGGTGGGGCATGGTCAGCACGGTGGGTCCGGTGTCGATGCGGTACCCGTCGCGCTCCAGCAGCCCGGCCCGGCCGCCGGGCAGCGGGTCCCGCTCGACGACGGTGACCCGGCGGCCCGCGCCGAGCAGGTGCAGCGCGGCCGACAGGCCGGACAGGCCGGCGCCGACCACCACGACGTGGTCGGTGCGTCCGCGTACGGTGCGGGTCATCGGCTCCACCCCTCGGCCCCGGCGGCGGTCAGGAGGACGGAGCGGCCGGGCGGCCCGGTGCCGGCGGGCGGCGCCGGCAGGCCGCCGCGCCCGTCGGGCACGCCGGCCACGGAGCACAGCAGCCCGCGCAGCCGCCGGCGCGGGCCGGGATCCAGGTCCGCGGCGGCCAGGTGGCGCAGGGCTCGGGCGGCCAGACGGTCGATCCGCGCCTCCACGATGCGGCGGGCCCCCGTCGTCACCAGCACCTCCCGCACCCGCGCGAGCTGAGCCTCCGACAGGTCCGGGCGGCCGAGCGAGCGCCGCAGGACGACGAGGGAACGCCGGTCGCCCGCGGCCTCGGCCCGGGCCCGCGCCAGGGCCACGAGGTAGGTGGGCTTGCCGCTGCGGATGTCGCCGCCCGACGGTTTGCCCGTCCGGCGGGGCTCCGCGAACACGTCGAGGAGGTCGTCGCGGAGCTGGAAGGCCAGCCCGGCGCACCGCCCGGCCGACGCGAGGGCCCGCGTCGTGGCGGCGTCGGCCCCGGCGAGCGCCGCGCCGAGCCCGAGCGGCCGCTCCACGGAGTACAGGGCGCTCTTGAGACAGGCGGCCCGCAGCGCACGGGCCGTACGGTGCGCGGAGGTCGCCTCGCCCTGCACGTCCAGGTACTGCCCGGCCACCATCTCCGTGCGCATGGCGCGCCACACGCCGCGCACCCGGCGCGCGGTGCCCGGGGCGAGCACGGTGTCGGTGACCAGGTCGTCCGCCCAGGCGAGCGCGAGGTCCCCGGCGAGTATCGCGGCGGCCTCGCCGAGCCGTACGCCGCCCGCCCCCGGGACGCTCCCGGCGTACTGGGCGGTGATGTCGGTGTGCAGGGCGGGCCGGCCGCGGCGCAGCCGGGCGCCGTCCATCACGTCGTCGTGCACCAGGGCGCACGTCTGGATCAGTTCGAGCGCCGCGCCGATCCGCAGGGCGGCCTCGGCGGACGCGGCGTCCGTGCCCCCGCAGGCCCGCATCCCCCACCACACGAAACGGGACCGGACGCGCTTGCCGCCGTCCAGCGTGAACCGCGCGACCCGCTCGGCGATGTCCCGCGCGAACACCTCGTCCGTCGCCCGGGCCCGGCCCACCCGGTCACCGAGCACCTGCGCGAGGACCCGGCCCACGGCGCCCGGCACGTCGGCGTCCACGGCCGGCAGGTCGTGCACGTCCACGGGGAAGGGGAGGTCCGCGTCCGGGAAGGACGGCTCGCCCGCGCCGGGCCCCGGCAGGGCGCCCACCTCCGGGACGTCGTCCTCGACGGGGTACCGGTCCGCCTCCGCCTGGCCGCGTGCCGGTCCGGCCGTGCGATGTCCGGTGGCCTCGGTGGAGCGCATCCCGGTTCCTCTCGTCGTCCGTCGGGCGGCCGACCTCCTCCCGGTGCACGACGCGGACGCGGATCGCGTGCGCCCGGGCGCAGGGGGTGAGGTCCCGCCTCTGGGTAGCCTCGTGGCACCCGGAGTAAACGTGCGTGCTCGGACGGTACGTGTGACATGCGCCGCACGCGGGCGTGACCCGCGGGCAGGGCGACATGCACCCGTCCGGGTTTGCCCGCGGCCGACCGGGAGACCGGGAACGCGAAGGCCACCGACGGGCCGAACGGCCCCGCCCCGGAACCCCGCCGCGCGTGTCCGCGTCCCGGCGGGTGCGGCAGCCTGGATGCTTGCGACGGGGCACCCATCGTGGACGCGTGCTCGAGGAGGGACCCATCGTGCTGCAGGCGGACGTCGCCATCGTGGGCGCCGGAGCCGCGGGTCTGTCCCTCGCGCACCGGCTCGCCCGCCCCGCCACCGGGGCCCCGCGGCTGTCGGTGGTCCTGCTGGAGGCACCCCCGGGCCCGTTGCGGGCCCCCAGACGGACCTGGTGCTTCTGGGAGCCGGCGGCCGGCCCGTACGACGCCGCCGTCACCGCCTCCTGGCGCACGCTCCGCGTCCGCTGCCCGCGGGGGCGCGTCATCGAGGGCGACATCACGCCGCTGCGCTACAAGATGATCCGGTCGGACGACTTCGAGGAGCTCGTCGCGCGCGACCTCGCGTGCTCCGCCGTGGTCCGGCGGGTCGAGGCGGCCGTCGACACGGTCCAGGGGATCGCCGGGGGCGCGGAGGTCCAGGCGTACGAGGGGGACGGGCGCCCGCTCACGGTGCGCGCCCGCTGGGTCTTCGACTCCCGCCCCCTCGGCAGCCTCCCCGCCGCCCGCACCACGCTGCTGCAGCACTTCCGGGGCTGGTTCGTCCGGGCCGGCCGGCCGGTCTTCGACCCGGGCGCGGTGGAGCTGATGGACTTCCGCACGCCCCAGCCGGAGCACGGGCTGTCGTTCGGGTACGTGCTGCCGGTCAGCAGCCGGCAGGCGCTGGTGGAGTACACGGAGTTCTCCCGCGAGGTCCTGGCGCCCGACGGGTACGACGCGGCGCTGCGCCACTACACGGAGGAGATCCTGGGGCTGCGCGACCTCGAGGTGACCTCGTCGGAGAGCGGAGTGATCCCGATGACGGACGCGCCGTTCGCCCGGGAGAGCGGGCCGTCCGTGTTCCGGATCGGCGCCGCCTCGGGCGCGACCCGCCCCTCGACCGGGTACACCTTCGCGGCCGTCCAGCGGCAGACACGGGCCGTCGCCGCCGCCCTGCGCGCGGGGCGGCGCCCGCTGCCGCCGTCCGGGCACGCGGTGCGCTCGCGCGCCATGGACGCCGTCCTGCTGCGCGCCCTGGACAGCGGCCGGATCGACGGGGCGGCGTTCTTCGCCCGGCTCTTCGAGCACGTGCCCGCCGGGCGTCTGCTGCGGTTCCTCGACGGCCGCACCCGGCTGCACGAGGACATCGCGATCGGTCTGCGCACCCCCGTCCGGCCGATGCTCCGCACCGCAGCCGAACTGCCCTTCCTGCCCCGCCGCCCCTTCACCGACCCCTGATCCGGGAGACTCCATGACCCTGCTGCGCGACGCCGACCTGGCGGAAGCGTTCGACCACGCCTCCGGCAGCTACGACCTGCTCGTGGCCGCCAACCCCGGCTACCACGCCCACCTGCGGCGCTCCGTGCGCCGCCTCGGCCTGTCGCACGGCGGGGACGGGCTCCGCGTCCTGGACCTCGGCTGCGGGACCGGCGCCTCGACGGCCGCCCTGGCCGCCGTCCTGCCCGGTGCGGAGATCACGGCGGTGGACGCGTCCGCGGGGATGCTGGACCGGGCCGCCGCCAAGCCCTGGCCGGGGCACGTGACCTTCGTGCACGCCCCCGCGGAGGGCCTGGCGGAGGCAGGGGTGCGGGGCCCGTTCGACGCCGTCTTCGCCGGGTACCTCCTCCGCAACGCCGCCGACCCCGACGCCGTGCTGCGGGCGGTGCGCGAGGTGCTGGCGCCGCACGGGCGGCTCGCGGTGCACGAGTACACCCTCAGCGGCCGGGCCCGGCACCGCGCGGTGTGGACGGCGGTCTGCGGCGGCGTCGTCCTGCCCGTGGCGTCCGCCCTCGGCGACGGGCGGCTGTACCGGCACCTGTGGCGCAGCGTCGTGGAGTTCGACACGGCGGGCCACTTCGCCGACCGCGTCCGCGCCGCGGGCTTCGACCGCGTACGGGTCCTGCCGCTGCCGGGCTGGCAGACCGGCATCACCCACACGGTCGTGGGCCGACGGCCCGGGACGGGGCAGACGGACGCGGGGGCCGCGTCCGGAGGCGGCCGGAGCGCGGTACCGGCGGGTGCCGGGAAGCCCCCGGCGGCCGACCGGGGAGCTCCGGAGGGCGGCGGAACCCCGCCGGGGGACGGCTCACCCGCGCAGGCGGGTGGCCGGGCCGCGACGAGCGGCACCCCGGGAGATGCGGGAACGGACCGGGTCGGTCCGGAGGGCGGCCGGGTCGTGATGCGTGACGCTCGGGGGACTCCGGGGGCGAACGGGGCTGCGACGAGTGGCGCCCGGGAGGTTCCGGGGGCAGCCGGGGCCGCGACGAGCGGTACCCGGGGCGCTCCGGGAACGAACCGGCTCGGTGCGGCGGCCGGCCGGGCCGTCGACGGCGGCGTCCGGGTCGCACCGGCGGACAAGGGGTACGCGCGGGTGGGTGAACGGGCCCTGCCGGACCGGGGCGGCGCGGCGCGCGACCGGACCGGACCGGAGACCGGTCCGGCCGCCCCGGCGGGTGACCGATGAGCGCCCCCCGTGACCCGCGGGCCGCGGCGCGGCGCGGCCGGGACCGGCGGGCCGAGGTGCTGCGGGCCCGCCCCGGGGCGCCCCGGATCACCGGCACCCCGCCCAGCACCGCCGTCGTCGGCGGCGGCATCGCGGGACTGGCCGCCGCGACGGCCCTCGCCGAGCGCGGCGTGCGCGTGACCCTGTACGAGCGCGAACCGGTGCTCGGCGGACGTCTCGCCGGCCGCCCCACCACCCTCGCCGACGGCAGCACGGTCACCATGAGCCGCGGCTTCCACGCGTTCTTCCGGCAGTACTACAACCTCCGTGGTCTGCTGCGCCGCACGGACCCGGGCCTGGACCGTCTCACCGGCCTCCCCGACTACCCGTTGCACCACGCGAACGGCCTCCGCGACGGCTTCCGCCACGTGCCCCGCACCCCGCCGTGGAGCGCCCTCGGCTTCGTCGCGACGAGCCCCGCCTTCGGCGCCCGCGACCTGCTGCGCATGAACCCGGTCGCCGCGCTGCCGCTGCTCGACGTCCGGGTGCCGGAGGTGTACGAGCGCCTGGACGCCGTCAGCGCCCAGGACTTCCTGGACGCCATCCGCTTCCCCGAGGCCGCCCGGCACCTGGCGTTCGAGGTGTTCTCCCGCAGCTTCTTCGCCGACCCGGGGGAGCTGTCCGCCGCCGAGATGGTGCTGATGTTCCACATCTACTTCCTCGGCTCGGCCGAGGGGCTGCTCTTCGACGTGCCGGACGAACCGTTCCCCGCGGCCCTCTGGGACCCCCTCGCCGGGTACCTGCGCGGCCACGGCGCCGGCCTCCGCACCGGCGAGTCCGTCGAGACCGTGTCCCCGCGCGCGGACGGCGGCTTCGACGTCGTCACCCCGCGCGGGCAACGCACGTACGACACCGTGGTCCTGGCCCTCGACGCCGCCGGGCTCCGCGCGCTCGTCGCACGCTCCCCGGACCTCGCCGACGCCCCCTGGCGCGCCCGCGTCGCCCGGCTGCGCAACGCCCCGCCGTTCCTCGTCTCCCGGCTCTGGCTGGACCGCCCGGTCGACCGCCACCGGCCCGGCTTCCTCGGCACCGCCGGCTACGGCACCCTGGACAACGTCAGCGTCCTGGACCGCTGGGAGGGCGAGGCGGCCCGCTGGTCGGCCCGCACCGGCGGCTCGGTGGTCGAACTGCACGCGTACGCCCTCTCCGGGGACGCCCCGCGCGACGTCGAGCAGAAGCGCCTGCTGGAGCAGCTGCACCGCGTGTACCCCGAGACCCGCGACGCCGGAATCGTCGACGAACGGCACGAGTGGCGCGCCGACTGCCCGCTGTTCCCCGTGGGCGGCCACGCCGACCGGCCCACCGTGCGGACCCCGGACCCCGGGCTGACGGTGGCGGGCGATCTCGTCCGGACGGACCTGCCGGTCGCCCTGATGGAGCGCGCGGCGACCACCGGATTCCTCGCGGCCAACGCCCTGCTGGAGCGCTGGGGCGTCCGCGGACAGACGCTGTGGACGGTCCCGAACCGGGGGCGGGGCGCCGTCCTGCGGGGCCTGGCGCGGTGGGGGAACGGATGACCCGCCGGGCGCCGCGCGCCGCTCAGCAGGGGTCCCGCCACACGTCCAGCTCGAGCTTCTTCCGCATGGACGACAGGCGCAGCCCGCGCGCCTGCGCGCAGAACTCCTCGGTCCGCTCCCGGTACTCGACGTGGAACACCGCCTTCCCCGCCTCGATGAACGGCCTCAGCGCCGCGCACTCGCCGAACTCCGCGCACTCCTCGTTGACCGCGAACTCGAAGTCGCCGACGAGCTCGGGGATCTGCGCCAGGTCGTTCTTCAGACCGACGGCCAGCCCCCGTTCGTGGGCGATGTCCGCGATCATGCGGTTGTACGCGAGCTGGTCCTCGGCGGTGAGCGGGAAACCGGTGTCGTTCGCGTACCCCTCCATCAGGTCGGGCTCCACCGCGTCGAAGCCCTTGTCCCGGCACATGTCGAAGCGGCGCTCCATGAGCGGGCGCAGTACGGACAGCTCGCGGATGTCCAGCCAGCGCTCGCCCTCCCAGTCGTTCGGGCGGCCCAGCACCGACCGGGGGAAGTCGTCCGCGTCGGGCCGGAAGTCCTCGTACGCGCCCACGTTGACGTAACAGATCACCTTGCGGCCGTCGGCGTGGAGGCGGGCCACGTCGGCGGCCGTGTTCTCGAAGCCGTCGATGTCGTACACGGGGACGTCCACGGACGGGTCGACCCGCCCGTCCAGCTGCCACTGCCAGTCGACCCCCGGCCGCGGCTGCCAGACGGCGCCGCGGTCACCGCCGCCGCCGTCCGCGGCGCACCCGGTGGCCACGGCCGCCGTCAGCACGGCCGCCGCCAGGGCCGCGTACGCCCGTGCCGCCCGTCCCGTCGTCCCGCCGCTCATCAGTCCCCCGCCTGTGCCAGCGCGGGCGTCAGCTCCGCCCACGGATTGGGCAGTTCACCGGTCACCGGGCCGCACACCGCCGCGCCCCGCTCCCCGGCGGTGCGCACGGCGAGCGGGACCAGTGCCTCCGGTACGCCGTAGATCAGGTGGCAGAACCGCTCGGCGGCGTGCCGCTCGGTCCACCGCGGCCGGTGGTACGCCGACACGTACGTCGACCAGTGCCCCTCGAAGGTGACGACCAGGTCGGCCACGCGCGCGTACCCGGGCGCCGGATGGACCCCGGGGTTCAGCACGACGGGCCGGGCGCCGAGCCGTCGCACCCGCCTCACCAGTCTCCGGCAGGCGGTCAGCCGGTCCGCGCCGGAGGGCGCCCGGTCGAGGAAGCAGCCGTCGGCCGCGTACCAGTCGCGGTGCCGTACGACGTCGGCCGCGACCGCGTCGGCGGGGCGCTCCCCGTAACCGGCGTCCACGTAGCCGAGCAGCCGGACACCGGCCGAGCGCAGCGCGCGGGCGGCGGTGACGAAGGCGGGATCGGGCTGTCCGCCCGGGCCGCTCGCCGGGTTCAGCACCACGCCGTAGACCCGGTCCGCCATCGGTACCAGCCGCTGCCAGGCCACCGGGTCCACGGCGGGGTGGACGTACAGCGGTACCAGAATGCTCAACGGTCCCCGTCGCCCTCCGCCGCGCCCGCCGCCGACCACAGCGCGGCCAGCGACGCCCGGAGCGTGTACGACGGCCGCCACAGCAGCGCCTGACGGGCCGCGCCGATGTCCGAGCACTGCCAGGACACCCCGCCCGAGCGCGCGGAGGCGGCGCCGCCGTCCTCCTCGATCCGCCCCCGGAACCCGGCGATCCCGGCCAGCGTGTGCACCAGGTCGCGGACCCGGACGGCCCGCCCGCCGCCGATGTTCAGCACCCGTGGCAGCGGTCCGGACGCGGTCGCCGCGAGGACCACCGCGCGGGCCACGTCGCGGGCGTCCACGAAGTCCCGGTAGGCGGACAGGTCGCCGAGCCGGAGGACCGCCTCCCGGTCCCCGGCCGCCTCGCGCAGCAGCCCCGCGACCCGGCCCGGCAGTCCGCCCGGCGGCGCGCCCGGCCCGACGGGGTTGCCCACCCGCAGCACCACGGCGTCCAGGCCGGACGTGGTCACCGCGACGGTGCCGGCCAGCTTGGTCGCGCCGTACGGGGACAGGGGACGGGTCGGCGCGGACTCCGTCACCCGGCTCCCCGCGCCGCCCGGCCCGTACTCGGCGGCCGAACCCAGGTGCACGAGCCGTGCCTTGGGCGCGGCCTGCCGCAGCGCCTCGCACAGCACCGCGGTGCCCCGGGCGTTGACCTCGGCGAGGGTGACGGGGTCGCCGCCGACGGCGCCGGCGCAGTTGACCACCGCGTCCGGTGCCGCCGTCGCCAGGGTCCCGGCCAGTTCCTCGGCGCCGGTGGTGGCCAGGTCGACGCCGTAGCACGCCCCGGGCGACCGTCCGGCGCGCAGGACGGCTATCTCCGGCAGCAGGCGCAGGTGCTCGACGACATGACCGCCGAGATAGCCGGTGTGGCCCAGGACGAGTACGCGCATGACGGTGCTCAGGCTCCCTTGAGCAGCAGGGACTTGCGGCTGGTGAACTCGGCGTTCGCCCGGTCATAGTCGTCCGGGCGGCCGATGTCCAGCCAGTATCCGCCGAACTCGTAGGCGTGGGGCGGGTTCTGGGCATCGAGCAGGTCGAGGACCAGCTCGTCGAAGCCCAGGGGCAGCCCGGCCGTGTAGCTGTCGAGCGTGGCGCGGCTGAGCCCGTACACGCCCATGGAGACGCGGTAGTCCAGGTTCGGCTTCTCGGTGAAGCCGACGACCTTGCTGTCGTCGGTGGTCAGCACCCCGAAGTCGATCTTCACCGTGCGGGCGTAGGTGGCGATGGTCAGCGGCGCGCCCGACTCGCGGTGCCGCCGCAGCACGTCGGCGTAGTCGAGGTCGGTGAGGATGTCGCCGTTCATCACCAGGAACTCCTCCGGCAGCCGGTCCCGCATGGTGAGCAGCGGGCCCATGGTGCCGAGGGGACTGTCCTCGGTGGCGTAGTCGATGGTCATGCCCCACTGGGACCCGTCGCCCACGTAGGCGCGGATGATCTCCCCCAGGTGCCCGATCGCGAGGGTGCAGCTGGTGAAGCCGGCCGCCGCGAGCTGGCGCAGCACGATCTCCAGGATGGCGTGCTGGTCGCCGATGGGCACCAGCGGCTTGGGCAGCGCGGTCGTGTAGGGCCGCAGCCGGACGCCCTTGCCTCCCGCCAGGATCACTGCGTGCATGGGCTCTCCTTCATGGACGTGTGGACGTGCCTTGACGTGACGTGCCGTGGTGCCGGTCCGGGACGCGCGACGGACCGTCAGATGTTGTAGATGTCGGTCTTGTAGCGGGCGAGGTTGGCCGGATCGCGGAAGAACCCGGCGGTCTGCGCGAGGCCCTGCTCCAGGCTGTGCGCGGGCTCCCAGCCGGTGACGGAACGGAGCCGGGTCGCGTCCGCGACGAGCCGCATCACCTCGGAGCCCGCGGGCCGCACCCGCTGCTCGTCCTCGCGGACGTCGACCTCGGTGTCCATCACCTTGCCGATCAGCGCGACCAGGTCGCCGACCGAGATCTCACCGCCGGTGCCCGCGTTGAACGTGCGGCCCACCACCTTCTCCGCCTCGGCCGTGCCCACCGCGAGGAACGCCTGCGCGGTGTCCTTGACGAAGGTGAAGTCGCGGGTGGGGCGCAGGTCCCCGAGGGTGATGGTGCGCGTCCCGGCCGCGAGCTGCCCGATGACGGTGGGGATGACGGCCCGCATGGACTGCCGGGGGCCGAAGGTGTTGAACGGCCGCAGCGTGACGACCGGGGTGCCGAAGCTCGCGTAGTAGCTGTCGGCCAGCCGGTCCCCGCCCGCCTTCGACGCGGCGTACGGCGACTGGGTGTTGATGGGGTGGTCCTCGGTGATCGGCACGGTCTGCGCGGTGCCGTACGTCTCGCTCGTCGAGGTGTGCACGAGCCGGGGCGTGCCGAGGGCGCGGACGGCCTCCAGGACGTTGAGCGTGCCGGTGACGTTGGTGTCCACGTAACTGTGCGGCGCCCGGTACGAGTACGGGATCGCGATCAGGGCCGCCAGGTGGTAGACGCAGTCGGCGCCCTCGGCGAGGCCGCGGACCGAGCCGGGGTCGCGGACGTCGCCGAGCACGATCTCGACCTGGTCGAGGACGTCCTTCGGCAGGGTCTCCAGCCAGCCGTAGGAGGAGAAGGAGTTGTACTGGGCCATCGCTCTCACCCGGTGCCCGGAGGCGACCAGCGCCTCGGTGAGGTGGGAGCCGATGAAGCCCTCGGCTCCGGTGACGGCGGCGAGCGGTGCGGAACTCAACTCGGGGTTCCTTCCGGTAGGGGGTGGGTGGCGGATCAGGCGTGTGCGGAGGGCCGGCCCAGGGTGTGCAGGGCCCATCCGGTGAGGAGCACCGCGGCAGACCCGCAGCACAGCGACAGCAGGGCGGGGTCGGGCGGCGGACGGAACAGGGCGAGCGCGCCCGCGGCGGCCGCCGCGGCGACGCACACCGCGGCGGGCACCCAGGCCGTGCCGAACGCCTGCAGCAGCAGCGCGGTCCACAGCGCGGCCGCGAGCAGCAGCAGGGGCAGCGGTTCGGCGCCGGTCAGCAGCGCGGCGGGCAGCAGGGGAGCCAGGTAGGCGAGCAGGCAGAGCGCGAGGATGCCGGCGGAACGGAGCCGGAACCCGCGCAGGGTGGAGGTCGCCCGGAGGGCCGCCACGGACAGCCCGCGGTACCGGTACAGGAGCCACTCGGCCGGTCCCATGCTCACCGTCAGCACGATCACGGCGTACGGCTCCCAGCGGCCCTGCACCAGCACCAGCACGCCCGCGGCCAGCCCGAACAGGCCGTACGGCAGGGAGAGCACCGGGCGCGGCCGGACCGCGTTCGGGGCGGGGGCCGCCGCGAGCGTGCCGCGCAGCACCCAGCCAGCCGCGACGAGCACGGCGAGGAGCGACAGCAGGGGCAGCCCCGCCCGCAGCACGGGGCCGGGTTCCCACCAGGGCAGCGTGACCGCGCCCGCGACGAGCGGGGCGAGCGCCGCGAGGAGCAGCCGCTCCCGGGCGAGCACCAGCAGCACTCCGGCGCAGGCCAGGTACACGGACTGCCCGGCCGTGAACAGCGCCGCGCCCGGGCCGGGAACGCCGGTCAGCGCACCGGCCGCCGTCGCCAGGACGGCACCCACGGGTGCCCCCGCGAGCAGCGTGCGCCCCGCCTCCCGGCGCCCCGAGGCCAGCCGCAGGTACGCCCGGTGGCCCAGCGCCTGGCCCCACGCCCACGACACGAGACCGGCCACGACCAGGGCGGTCAGCCCGCCGCCCGACTGCCACAGCCGCGCGGTGAGCAGATGGGCGAGCCCCGGCAGCGCGAACAGCAGCCCGCGCAGCAGGCACCGCACGTGGTCGGGCCGCCACGGGTCGGGCGGTGACGCCGGCTCGGGGAAGCTGCGCGGCACCCGGTCGTACACGGCCGCGGCGAGCGAGAACAGGTTCTTGTGGCCGTACTGCTCCCGGACCGCCTCCCCGGTCAGGCCCTCCGACTCCAGCAGCGCGGCGATCTCGTACGGGTGCACGGCCGCCCCGGCCCGGTCCGCCAGGTCGGCGGCGAGCCGGTCCACCGCCTCCCGCTGTCCGTGCCGGGGCAGCCACAGGGCGAGGGTGTGCTCGTTCGACGTCCGCGGGGACTTCGCGGGGTCGTCGGCCCTCCGCAGGGCGACGGTGAGGGCGTCCGCACGCCGCTCGTCCCGTGCCCACGAGGGCACCCTGCGGCTGTTCACCGTGCGCAGGGCGAGGGTGCGATCGTCCGTGGCACGAGGGGCGGACGCACCGCCGTTCCGCGCGTGGCCGCCGTCCGGTGCCGGCGAGGACCTCGCGGGTCCGCCCGCCGTCCGCAGGGCCAGGGTGTGGTCGTCCCCGTCGCGGCGCGCGGGCGCGCGGTCGTCCTCCGCGGGGTGATCCTTCCGTGTCCCTGAGGACGCCGCTTCGTCAGGGACCGTCCGGAGGGCCACCGTCCGCTCCTCCGCCAGCCGCAGCGACAGCGCGTCGTCCCCCGCGTCGTCCGGCTCCAGCGCCAGCGGCCCGCTCATCCGGCCACGCTCCTCAGGCCGGTGGCGGCGACGTCGTCCGAGGCCCGCGTCTCGTCCGGCGCAACCCCGCCGCGCTCCGCCAGCTCCAGGTAGATGGACCGGAAGGCGTCGACGGTCTGCCGCAGCGTGAACTGCTCGATCACCCGCAGCCGTGCCGCCTCGCCCATCCGCCCGCGGCGTTCCGCGTCGCCGAGCAGCTCCAGCGCCGCGGCGGCCATCGTGGCCGGGTCGCGCGGCGGGACGACGAGACCGGTGTCGCCGACGGCCTCGCGCACCCCGCCCACGTCCGTGGAGACGGTGGCCCGCCCGCAGGACATGGCCTCGATCAGGGTGAAGGGGAAGCCCTCGCTGATGCTGGAGAGCATCACGACGTTCCCGGCCGCGTACGCGTCCTTGATGTCGTCGACCCGGCCCTCGAACGTGACCGCGTCGCCGTGCCCGAGCTCCGCGGCCAGCGCCTCGCACCGCTCCCGGTACGCCTCGCCGCCGCGCGGGGTGCCGCCGAACAGCCGCAGCCGCGCCTCGGGCAGCTTCTCCCGTACGAGGGCGAAGGCGCGGATCAGCGTCTCCAGGTCCTTGATCGGGTCGACGCGGCCCGCCCAGCTCAGGGTGGGCGCCGTGGGCTCGGGCCCGGCCGGCGGGAACGCCGCGGGGTCGACGCCGTTGTAGACGGTGCGGATCAGCCGGGGATCGGCCCCGCCCTCCTCCTCCCACAGCCGGTTGTACCGGTTGCCCGGCGTGACCAGGGCGGCCCGCCGGTACGTCTCCTCCGCCAGCAGCCGGAAGAAACCGAGGACGACCGCCTTGACCGGCCAGCGGTAGGGCGCTGTGCGGTACCCGAGGTAGCGCTCGCGCAGGTAGACGCCGTGCTCCGTCAGCAGCAGCGGGACGCCGTGCCGCCGCAGACCGGTCAGCCCCGGCAGGACGGCGACACCGCCGCTGACCGCGTGCGCGACCCCCTCCTCGGGCGGGGGAGCGGCCAGCGGGCGCAGGGCGTGCTCCAGCAGCATGGTGGCGGTGACGGCGTCGTGCAGGGTGGGCCGCGCCTCGCGCGCCGCCACCCCCGGACGGTTCCACACGGAGGCGAGGACGCCGAGCGCCCGGTCGCCGCGCAGGAAGGGGCTCAGCTCCCCGGCGGCGGCCGCGTCCGCGAGCCCGTACAGGGCGGGCCCGAACCCGTCCTCGGCGGACGGGTCGAGCAGGGCGGTGACGAACCGCTCGTGGATGTCGGCGAGGTGCCGCTCGCGGCGTCCGCGCGGTGGCCGTCCGTCGGGGGCCGGTCCCCACATGGGGACCGAGGTGACACGTGCGACGTGGGCGGGGACGTCCCAGACGACCGGTTCCCGGCCGGTGCCGGTCACCGCGATGACGTCGAAGTCGATGTCGGGCATGCCGGTGACGAGCTGGTCGCACCAGACGCTCACACCGCCATGACTGTGGGGATACGTTCCTTCGGTGAGCAGGGTGACGCGCGTCGCGCCGGAGCGGCGCGCGCCGTGGAGAACGTGCATGGTTGTGCTCCGCCGTTGTGGGCCGGTGTGGGGTGGTGCGGGTTGCGGCCGGGACCGGGCGACCTGGTGGGTCACCCGGGCCGCACGAGCCGTTCGGGACGGACGTCCTCCCGCCCCGGGCGGCCGATCTGGCCGCCCGGCGCGCTGGAGCCGTCCGTGCGCCTTGCGGGACCGGAACCCGTGCTCGGGTGCGGAGCGGTCAGCTCTGCGGTGCGTACGGCACCGGCTCGGTCACCCCGGCGGGCACACGCGTGTCCGGCGCCGGGGACGAGGGCCCGGTGCCGTCGGCGGACGGCGCGGCCGACGGCGCGGCCGGGACCGAAGCCGGCGGCAGGGCGAGGGCGAGCGGCTGCGCGGCCGCGGGCGTCCACGCGGAGACCAGACCGGCGTACGCGTCGCCGTACGCGGCACCGCCCGCGGTGGTGCCCGCGGTCATGGTGGCGGGCACGGCCACTCCCTCGGGCGCCTCGACGGTCACCGTGCCGCCGATGCGGTATGCGGTGACCCGGCCGGCGTCGACGGCGGCCTGCCAGGCCGCCCGCCGCTCCAGCTCGGCGCCGATGTCCCGCTGCCGCAGGTTCACCACGGGGGTGTCGTCGGCGAAGAGGGCGGAGTACTGCTCCAGGACACCGTCGAGCACCGGGTAGGCGATGCGCTCCTCGGCCAGGTTTGACTGGTGGATGAAGTGCGGCCTGGGGTCGTTGCCGAGGACGTGGCCGAGCGCGATGCGCGTCTCCAGCGGGACGATGTGGTCGGCGTACCCCGTGGCCGTGTCCAGCGGCTCCGGCAGGCAGGTGGTGGTCGCGGGGTTGTCCTCGCAGATGCCGCTGCCGCCCTGGGCGCGGCTGGTGTAGATCCAGTTGTACTCGTCGACCTGTTCGGCGGCGCGCCCGGCGTTGTAGAAGACGTTCATGGGGTAGCGCGGGACGGTCAGGGCGGGACCGACCCGACGCTGGCCCGGGTCACGGGAGTTGTCCGAGGCGAGCCAGGTGACGCCGTTGTCGGCGAGGGCCGGGCCGAGGTGGGGGTTGTCCTCGGGCTGCTGCGGGGTCACCTTGAGACCGGAGTGCTCGCCGGTCACGAGTTCGCCGTTCTCCAGGGGCAGCCCGTTGGTCTCGCCCCACACCCGGTTCAGCGCGATCTCGTCGGATATCTCGGTGCGGCTCGTCCAGTCGACGGCGCCGCCGGCGGTGGTGGCGCAGCGCCACGGCACCACGCTGGTGTCCTGCCTGCAGCCCAGGAAGGCGTGCGTGTACGTGTGGTTGATCCAGCGGAACTCGTCGCGGACGGCGAGGAACCGGTCGGTGAGCTCGTCGGCGCCGCCGTTCTCCTCGCGGTGGTCGACGCTGCCGGCGGCGTTGTAGGCCAGGTCGAGCGTGAAGCCGCGGGAGTCCTGCCAGGCGGTGGCGTGGTCGACGTCCGCCGCCGTCATCCGGATCGGGTCGGGCTCCACGTCCGGGTCCGTGCAGTCGACGTCGCCGGGCGTGCAATTGAGCTCGCTGTTCCAGCGGTCGTCCGCGGCGAGCACGTCGTCCACGTGCACGGCGAAGTAGTTGTGGGAGGCGCCGAGGTGGACGCCGCCGGTCATCCACGCGACGATGCCCCGGGCCAGCAGCCGGAACTGCTGCTGGTGCTGGTTGTAGACGAAGGTGACGACGAGTTCGCGCCGCCCGTCGTGCCGGTACTCGCCGACGAGCGACCCCTTGGCGGACCGCCCCGGGATCTGCGCCTGGACGTACGGCGTGAAGTCGGCCCCGGCGACGGGGGTGGACAGGTAGGCGTAACTCTCGCTGATCGCCGGGTCGTTGTCCTCGAACGGCACGGCCCCGTCGAGGTAGCCGAAAGGACCGGACCGGCCGGCCGCCGTGACCTCGGCGGTCGTACCGTCCAGGCTGCCCGCGTAGCCGCTGCCGACGCCGTACTGGAGGCCCACCTCGGGACGGGCGTACGTGTAGGCGTCGACCTGGGGGATCGCATACGTCCGCTCGTACTCCACCAGGGCCGCCATCTCGGCGGATCCCGCGGGGAAGGGGTTGTCGTCGGGCAGCACGACGGCCTGGTACCTGGCGCGCGGCCGGCCGTCCACCGTGTCCGCGAGGAAACCCGCGTCGATCACCGGCCGCCCGGACTGCTCCAGGTCGACCTCGGTGTACGGCGTGCCGGCCTTCTCCAGCTCGGCGGCGATCGCGCCGGTGGCCGGTCCGCCGTCGCTCACCACCAGGACCCGGAGGTCGATCCGGGGTGTGGTGCCGTCGGCGTGGGCCGTCCCCACGGGCCAGCCGAGCGTGGCGATCAGTGCTCCCACGGTGCACAAGGCCGTGCGCATGCTCCGCTTCATGCGGTCGAGTCCCCTCCCCAGGGACGGGGTGAGCACAGCCCCCTGCGGACCGAGACGCACCCCCGTGCGAACGCCGTCGCCCCCCTCAGGCTTTCGGTCGGTCCGCATCCGTCCCGCTCACATAGTGGGGCCCATGTGGAACTCATGTGCGCCTGCTGCGAAACATGACGGAAAAACGCAGGTGTTCAATCGGGCTGAAGGGACAGGAGAAGGGGTTGGTCCGACGTCTTCCAGCCGCCCGCCCACAGATTCGACATCTCCGCACTCGCGCAGGTCCGGCCCGGATCGGAGACGCCGGGAGCGAGGTGCCGGCACGTCGCGCGGCGCCACTGGTACATACCTCGCGGCTATTTCCCCACCTGATCGATTTCAGGTCACGTGTCAGCGGTGCGGAGACGGCCGCCCCCCACGGGAAAGGGGCGGCCGTCGTCGGGAGGTGCCGGTGCGGCGGATGTGGAGGCGGGCTCACGGGGAGGGGGGCGAGCCGCCGTCACACGCGCAGCGGGGGAACCACCCGGAGCGCGGGACGCACGTGGCTCACGGGAAGGGAACGGAGCCGTGGACGCCCGCGCGGCATCCGGCGCCCGGTTCAGCTCCGGGCGGGCGGTGCGGGGGTCAGGCGCACAGCACCCGGACCTCGGGCGTGTAGGCCGGGCCGCCGCTGATGCTCGTGCTGTCGCTGAACTCGGCGTAGTAGTACGAGTAGAAGCCGATGTTGCCGTTGCAGCCGGAGTCCTCGGCGATCTGCAGCGTGAGCGTGACGGTACGGCTCTGCCCCGGCGGGACGGTCGTGCCGTAGTTGCCGCCGAGGTCGGCCGGCCCGGTGCCGGAACAGGGGACCGCTCCGTCGGCCGTGGCGAGGCTGCACGCGGTGAAGCTGTACTTCAGGTCGGGGCGCTGCGTGGTGAGCCAGGTCGGGTCGATGGTCTGGTACACGAACCAGACGTCGTAGGTGTGGTTGTTGGTGAGCGTCATCGACAGGTCGACCGTGCCGCCCGGCTGGACGGTCGCGCTGCCGGCGCTGAAGGTCAGGTCCGCGGTGTCCGCCGGCGCCGCGCTCGCGGCGGGGGCCATGCCGAACAGGGCGAGGAGGAGCGTGAGGAAGGAGGCGAGCCCGAAGCGTCTCATCTGTGTGCGTCGCATGGCCCGGGAGGCTACGAGAGGCACGGGCGAACCGTCCTCCCCGTGCGGCGCAGCGGTCACTCCGGCGGCCGGAAGTGTGCGCTCTGTGAAGGTCCTGTGACGGACTGTTCGTGTGGTGTCGTGGGAGACGTCCGTGCACGTGGCGACGGAAGCGACTTCCGGAAGCCGTGGGTCCGGTGGGACAGGGGGATCCGGCGGGCGCTTTTCGATCATTGGCGCATATCGGATGGGGGCGGGCGCGGGGCGAGCACACGGGAACGCGGGCCTCCGGCCCGTGCGCGTCCCTCGCTATGCTGCCGAAGGACCGTTCGGACGAACATTCCGTGCGTCCGTGCGGGGCGCGGTGAGGGAAGGGAAGGACCGGCCGGTATGCGGGAACCTGCCGAAGCGCGACGCCGGCGGATCCTCGCGGTGGTCCAGTCCCGCGGCTCGGCCCGGGTGCGCGACCTCGCGGCCGAGCTGGAGGTCTCGGTCGTCACGGTCCGCCGGGACGTCGAGGAACTGGCGCGCCGCGGAGCGCTGAGGCGCGGGCACGGGGTGGTGCGCCCCGTCGTGCCGGTGGAGCGGACCGCCCGCCCCGCCGCCCCGTACGGCCGTGGCGACGCCGTCGCCGTGGTGGTCCCCGAACGTCACGCCTACCTCCAGGAGACCCTGCACGGCGCGCGCGGCGTGCTGGAAGAGGCCGGGATCCGGATCGCGCTGCACATCGCGCCCCAGGCCGCGGGCGCCGAACGGCCCATCGTGGAGAGCGCGCTGGCGGGCGGCGCGCGCGGGCTGCTCATCGCGCCCCGCTGGCGCGGCGCCGACGAGGAGGACGCGGACGCGCGCTGGCTGGCCGAGACGGGGGTGCCGACCGTTCTCATGGAGCGCCGTCCGGACCGGGGCGGCCCGCTGCACGCCGTGGACTCGGTCTGCTCCGACCACCGGTACGGGGTGCACCTCGCGGTGGACCACCTGGTGGCGCTCGGGCACCGGCGCATCCTGCTCGCCGCCCGCGACGACAGCCCCACCGCCCGCGCGGTGCGGTCGGCCTTCGCCCGGATCGCCGCGGACCGGCCGGAGATCGAGGACTGGTGCGTGGTGCTGAGCGCCCCGGCCACCGCGCCCGGCCGCGGGGCGGCGCGGCCCGCCCCGCTGGACCTGGCCGCGCTGCTCCGTGAGCGCCGCGCGACCGGCGCCCTGCTGCACGGGGACGTGGACGCGCTGATGCTGGTGCAGCAACTCGCCGACGCGGGGGTTCGGGTGCCGCGGGACTGCTCGGTGGTGGCGTACGACGACGTGGTGGCCGCCCTGGGCAGCGTGCCGTTGACGGCCGTGGCACCGCCCAAGGCGGAGGTGGGCCGGGCCGCGGCCGAACTCCTCCTGCGCCGCCTGGCGTTCGAACACGGCACCGCCACCGTGCCGGAGGCGGTGCGGCGCATCGAGCTGCTCCCGGAACTGAAGGTCCGCGGCTCGGCGCAGGCTCCGCCGGCCGGGGGCCCGCTCACGGACTCCCGGTCCGCGTCCGCTTAGCCCCGGGCTCCGCGGCGACCCCCGCGCCGGGGTCCCGCGCCTGCGCCACCCGTGCCCCGCGGGCGCCGGGGCGGGCCGGGTTCCCGGCGGCGGGCCGGGGCGGCCGTGTCGCCGCGCGGTGCCGTGTGCGAGTGGGTGGTGTCCACGCCCGTGGGTGTGGCCGTGCTCCGTGGGGGCCGGGGCGGGCCGGGTTCCCGGCGGCGGGCCGGGGCGGCCGTGTCGCCGCGCGGTGCCGTGTGCGAGTGGGTGGTGTCCACGCCCGTGGGTGTGGCCGTGCTCCGTGGGGGCCGGGGCGGGCCGGGTCCCCGGCAGCGCTCGGCCCGGCCGTCCCCGGCCCGCCCCGCCGTCGGACGTCCGGCCGCCGCACGCCCGGCCCGTCGGCGTCCGCAGTGCCGACCCCTTCCGGGCCGCCCGGCTGATCGTTTGACCGTTTGCGCTTGTTGTGATCGAACGATTGACCCGCTGTCACGGGCCGATCAACGATTCCCGTGTCCGAACAGGAGCCGCGGGAGGTACCCATGCCAGGACTGCCCGGCCGCCGCTCCGTGCTCGGCGCGATCACCGCGCTCCCGCTGGCCGGCGCCCTCGGCGCCTGCAGCGGGAGCGACGGCAACGGCGGGAGCCGGCGGTCGCGCGGCACGGGGAGAGCCACCCATGTCACCTTCTGGTCCGCCCTGCGCGGCAGCCAGGAGGTGGTCGACGAGTTCAACCGCACCCACGACCGCATCCAGGTCGACTTCCAGCAGATCCCCGCCGGCAACCAGGGCGGCTACGCCAAGCTCAGCAACGCCGCCCGCGCGGGCAACGCCCCGGACGTCGCCACCCTCGAATACCCGCAGGTGCCCGGCTTCGCCATCGACGGTGTCGCCCGCGACCTCACCGACCTCGTCGACAGCGCGGGCGGGGCGGGCGCCGGCCTGCGCGAGAAGCTGCTGCCGCAGGCCCTCGCCCTGACCACCTTCGAGAACCGGGTGTTCAGCATCCCCCTCGACATCGAGCCCATGGTCCTGCACTACCGCGCCGACTACTTCGCGGAGTACGGCCTCGACGTCCCCCGCACCTGGGCCCAGTACGAGGAGACCGCCCGCGTCATCCGCCGCAGGGCGCCGGAACGGCGGATCGCCATCTTCCCCACCGACGGCGGCACCCAGTTCGCCGCGTACGCCTGGCAGGCCGGTGCCCGGTGGTTCGACACCTCCCGCGGCGCCTGGAACGTCTCCCTCGCCGACGCCCCCACCCGCAAGGTCGCCGCGTACTGGCAGCGCCTCGCCGACGAGGACCTCGTGTTCATGAACGCCTCCGAGGGCCGGCAGCACGACGCCCAGATCGGTCAGGGCCAGGTCCTGACCCGGCTCAGCGGGGCGTGGGACGCGGGCGCCCAGATGAACGCCCGCCCCGGCCAGAAGGGACAGTGGCGGATCGCCCCGCTGCCGCAGTGGGACGAGGACGCGTCCCGCCCCGCGGTCGGCACCCACGGCGGGTCCACCTTCGCCGTCACCCGGGACAGCCGGAACCCCGAGGCCGCCCTGGAGTTCATCGCCTGGCAGGTCTCCCACCCCGACGCCCTGCGCGCCCGGCTGTCCAGCGGGGCCAGCAGCCAGTACCCCGTCGCCCCCGCGCTCGTCGCCGTCGGCAGCGAGGCCTTCGACCGCTCGTACTACGGCGGCCAGGACATCTACCGGCTCTTCGCGCAGGAGGCCGAGAAGGTCCGCGACGGCTGGACCTGGGGCCCGCGCATGACCGCCACCCAGCGGCTCATGCAGGACGGCTTCGCCCGCGCGAGCGGCGGCCAGGGCTCGATCCTCGACGCCGTGCGCGCCGCCGAGGACGGCACCATGCCCGACCTCAGGGCCCTCGGTCTCGCCACCACCCGGCACAGCACCTGACCTTCGACCTGCTCGTCCGGCCCTGCAGAGAGGCAGGTGACCCGCACCCATGACCACCACCACACCCCCGGTCACCCCGACCGGCGCCCCCCGCGCACCAGGCGACGGAGCCCGGCCCGCACACCGCGTCCGCAAGGTCGCGCGCCGCCGCGAACTCGGCGCGTGCGCCGCCCTGATGACCCCCTTCCTCCTCCTTCTCACCCTCGTCTTCCTGATCCCCGTCGGCACCGCCGTGTGGCTCAGCTTCTTCCAGGAGGACCAGCCCGGCCTCGGCTTCGGCCCCGAACGGACGATCTTCGTCGGACTGCGCAGCTACGCCGCCGTCCTCACCGACCCGACCTTCCTCGCCGGTCTCGGCACCGTCGCCCTGTACTGCCTGGTCTACATCCCGCTCATGGTCGTGGGAGCACTCGCCCTGGCGCTCCTCCTCGACGCCGGCGTGGTCCGGCTGCGCTCCTGGGCCCAGCTCGGGCTCTTCCTGCCGCACGCGGTGCCCGGCATCATCGCCGCGCTGATCTGGCTGTACCTGTACACGCCCGGCCTCAGTCCGGTGATCGAGCTGCTCGGCAGGGCGGACATCACCGTGGACCTCCTCGGCGTCCACACCGTCCTGCCGTCGATCGTCAACATCGCCCTGTGGAGCAACCTCGGCTACAACATGGTGGTCTTCTACGCCGCCCTGCAGGCCGTGCCGCGCGAGGTGATCGAGGCGTCCACCGTCGACGGCGCGGGCCCGGTGCGCACCGCGCTCCAGGTCAAGACGCCGCTGGTGCGCGCGTCCATCGTGATGGTCGCGATGTTCACGCTGATCTGGGCGCTGCAGCTGTTCACCGAGCCGATGCTGCTCAGCCAGTCCACCCCGATGATCAACTCCCGTTTCTCGCCCAGCATGTACATCTACGACGCCGCCTTCACCCGCAACAACTACGGTCTCGCCGCGGCCGCCTCGGTGATCCTGCTGCTCTTCACCATCGCCCTGTCGTACGGCGTCACCCGCTGGACCGGCCGCGCCGGAGCGAACGAGGAGGCGGCCCGATGAGCGACGCCACCGCCGCGGGACCCACCGCCGCGCGCCCGGGCCTGCTCGGCCGCGCCGTCGTCCGGCTGGTCGTCGGCGTCTCCGTCCTCTACACCCTGCTGCCCGTGCTGTGGCTGGTGCTGGCCGCCTCCAAGGACCGCGACGCGCTCTTCGGCAGCGACCTGCTCGCCCTGCGCGACTTCTCCTTCGTCCAGAACGTCCGCGACCTGTTCGCGATGGACGGCGGGCTGTACGGCCGCTGGTACGTCAACAGCCTGGTGTACGCGGTGCTCGGCGCCGCGCTCGGCGCGCTGATCAGCGTCGCCTGCGGATACGCCTTCGACAAGTACCGCTTCCGGCACAAGGAGAAGCTGTTCGGGCTCGTCCTGGCCGCCGTGATGGTGCCGCAGACCGTGCTCGCCCTGCCGCTGTACCTGATGGCCTCCGAGACGGGCGTGGTGAACACCTTCTGGGCGGTGTTCGTCCCGGTGCTGTTCAACCCCTTCGGCGTCTACCTGGGACGCATCTTCAGCCAGGGCTACGTGCCCGGCGAGGTGCTGGAGGCCGCGCGGATGGACGGCGCGGGGGAGCTGGCCACGTACTTCCGGGTCGCCCTGCGCATGCTGGCACCCGGTGTCGTCACCGTCTTCCTGTTCCAGCTCACCGCCATCTGGAACAACTTCTTCCTGCCCATGGTGATGCTGTCCGAACAGGACCTGTACCCCGTCAGCCTCGGCCTGTACGCCTGGAACAGCGCCGCCACCACGTCCCCCGAGTACTACCCCGTCGTCATCATGGGCTCGTTGCTCGCCGTCGTGCCGCTGATCGTCGCCTTCCTCCTGCTGCAGCGTTTCTGGCGGTCGGGGCTCACGGCGGGATCCGTCAAGTGACCGGGTACCTCGAGCGACCGGACACCCCAAGTGACCGGACACCCCAAGTGACCGGACACCCCAAGTGACTGGAGGAAGATGCCCCCGCTCCACCGGCCCCGAGCGGCCCTCGCCCTGTCCCGCGAGGCCGCCGAGGCCGTCCTCGAACCCCCGGCGCTCGCCGCCCTCGCCGAGGTCTGCGACCTCGCGCCGCTCCCCGTCCTCGACGACCTCACCACCGACCGGGCCCGCGAGGTCCTCACCGGCACCGAACTCCTCGTGACCGGCTGGGGCTGCCCGCCCCTCACCGCCGAGGTGCTGGACGGCGCCCCGAAGCTGCGCGCGGTCGTGCACACCGCGGGCTCCGTCCGGGCCCACGTCACCGACGCCTGCTGGGACCGCGGCATCGAGGTGTCCTCGGCCGCCGCGGCCAACGCGCTGCCCGTCGCCGAGTACACGGTCGCGATGATCCTGCTCACCGGCAAACGCGTCCTGGAGAGCGCCCGCGACTACCGCGCCGCCCGCGCGCGCGGCGACTTCCTGCGCACCCCCCGCGACACCGGGAACTACCGCCGCACGGTGGGCATCCTGTCCGCCTCCCTGATCGGCCGCCGCGTCGTCGAACTGCTGCGGCCGTACGACTTCCGGGTGCTGCTGCACGACCCCTACGTCAGCGAGGAGGAGGCCGCCGCGCTCGGCGTCGAGCCCGTCTCCCTGCCGGACCTGTTCGCGCACAGCGACGTCGTCAGCGTCCACACCCCGCTGCTGCCCGCCACCCAGGGGCTGGTCTCCCGTGCACTCATCGCCGCGATGCGCCCCGGCGCCGTGCTCCTCAACACCGCGCGCGGGGCGGTCGTCGACCAGGACGCCCTGACCGACGCGGCCACCGAGGGCCGCATCCGCGCCGTCCTCGACGTCACCGACCCCGAAGTGCTGCCGCCGGACCACCCCTTGTGGGACTGCGACAACGTCCTCATCACCCCGCACCTCGCCGGCTCCCAGGGCAACGAATGGCGCCGCCTCGCCGAGCTCGCCGTCGACGAGGTGCGCCGCTGGGCCGCGGGTGACGGCTTCGCCCACCCCGTACGACACGAAAGGCTGGCGTTCCTCGCATGACGACCGTGCCCCCGGCGCGTCCCCTGGCCCTGCCCGCCGACGACCGCGCCCTCAGCCCGTACACCGGATACACCCGCGCCCACTGGGAGGCCGCCGCCGACGGACTCCTCGCCGCGGCCTGGCGCTACGCCACCCCGGGCGGCGCCCTGCTCGACCTGCCCGGGAAGCCGTCCGTCTCCGGAACACGCTCCGACGGCCTGGAGGGCTACGCCCGCACCTTCCTCGCCGCGGCCTTCCGTGTCGCCGGGGCCCACGGCGAGGACCCGCACGGCCGGCTCGACCGTTACGCGGCGGGCCTCGCCGCCGGCACCCGCACGCCCGGCCGCGACGACATGGAGTCCTGGCCGCTGATCCTGGACCACACCGTGCAGGGCCAGCCCATGGTCGAGTCCGCGTCCGTCGCGCTCGGCCTGCGCCTGACCCGCCCCTGGCTGTGGGACCGGCTGGACCCCGCCGTCCAGGACCGCGCGGAGGAGTGGCTGCGCGGCGCCCTGCGCCATGTACCGGCACCCAACAACTGGTACCTGTTCCCCTACACCGTGGCCGCCTTCCTGGAATCGGCCGGCCGCGCTGACGAGGAGACGCGGCGGGCCCGGGAGCGGGCCCTGGACCTGCTGGAGGGCTGGTACCGGGGCGACGGCTGGTACGCCGACGGCGACGGCCGCGCCTTCGACCACTACAACGGCTGGGCCCTGCACCTGTACCCGGTCCTGGAGGCCCACCTCGCCGGTGACACCGCGCTCGCCGGCCACTACGGCCCCCGGCTGCGCGAGCACCTGGAGGGCTTCTCCCACCTGTTCGGCGGGGACGGGGCACCGATCCACTTCGGCCGCTCCCTGACGTACCGTTTCGCCGCGACGGCCGCGGTGGGTCTGGGCGCCGTCACCGGCCACACCCCGCTCGCCCCCGGTGTCTCGCGCCGTCTGGCGAGCGGGGCGCTGCGGTACTTCCTCGACCGGGGCGCGGTCGGCGACGACGGGCTGCTGAGCCTCGGCTGGCACGGCCCGCACGAGGCGAGCCTCCAGCGCTACTCGGGCCCGGCCTCCCCGTACTGGGCGTCCAAGGCGTTCGTCTGCCTGCTCGCCCCGGAGGACCACCCGCTGTGGACGGTCCCCGAGGAGGCGGCGCCCGTCGAGGAGGCCGACCGGGTGCTGGCCCTCCCCGCGCCCGGCCTGCTGGTGCAGTCCACGCGCGCGGACGGGATCGTACGGCTGCACAACCACGGCAGCGACACCGTGCGCCCGCACGGGGGGGAGTCGGCCGCGCAGGACTCCCCGCACTACGGCCGGCAGGCGTACTCGACGGTCACCGGACCGACCGCGCCGGGGAACGTCCCCGACAACCACTTCGCCGTCGAGGTGGCGGGAGTGCCCAGTGTGCGCCGCCGCGTTCACCCGCTGGGCGCCGGTGACGGCTGGGCGGCGTCCTGGCACCGGCCGGTGTTCGCCTCCGGCCCGCCGATGGTGCCGGGGCTGCGCGTCACGAGCGTGGTCGTGGCCCGGGGCCGGTACGAACTGAGGGTGCACCGTGTGGTGGGCGCGCCGCCCGGGGCCCGTGCCGTCCAGACGGGCTGGGCGACCGGCCCCGAGGAGCGGGTGCGGAGCCTGCTGCGCGGACTGCACGGCTGGGCCGGGCAGGACGAGCTCCGCGCACCGCAGGGCACCGCGTACACCCCCTGGGCCCGCGTCCCGCGCCTGACCGCACCGGTCGAGGGCACCGCCGTGTACGCCTGCCTGGCCGTGCTGACGGCGGAGGAGGACGACGCACCGCTCGCGCGCGCGGCGGAGGTGGAGACGGCGGACGCGCACGGAGTCACGGTGCGCTGGGCGGACGGCACCGTCACCCGGGTCGGCTTCGCCCCGGCCGCCGCGGCCGTCTCCGTGACCGTGACCGAGGAGTGAACGTGCTCCCGGCCGGCTGATCCGCGTCTCCGGTCCGACGCGCCGCCCGGCGGACCAATCCGCCGGTTACCGTCACCGGCTCCGTTACCTATGGGGCGGCGGCGCACAGCTCCCGTCGCCGCCCCCCTCACCGCCTGCAGCAAGGAGTCTTCCGTGGGACACGGCGGAGACGTCATTCACGAACTGACCACCGACCACCGCGAGGTCGAGGAGATGTTCCAGCAGATCGAGGCCCTGCCGTCCGGCCACAGCCGGCGCAAGGAACTCGCCGACCAGGCCACCATCGAGCTGGTGCGCCATGCCGTCGCCGAGGAGATGTACCTGTACCCGGCGGTGCGCAAGACCCTTGCCGACGGGAACGGCATCGCCGACAAGGAGATCGACGACCACTCCGCGGCCGAGCTCACCATGAAGGAGCTGGAGCGCTGCCGGGCCGACGACCCGCAGTTCGACCGGCTGATGCTCCAGCTGATGAGCGAGATCCGCGACCACGTGGCGGACGAGGAGGGCAACCTCTTCCGGATGATGCGGCAGTCCTGCGCCGCCGACGAGCTGAACCGGCTCGGGGACAAGGTGCGCATGGCGAAGAAGACGGCGCCGACCCGGCCGCACCCTTCCGCCCCGGACACCCCGCCCGGCAACAAGCTCCTCGACCCGGGCGCCGGGATGATCGACCGGCTGCGTGACGCGCTGACCGGACGCGGCAAGTCCGGCTGAGGCCACCGGGCCGCCGCGACCGGCCGGCTATCCGTCGTTGTCGCGCCACCGGCCCCCGGTGGGCCGGGTGTCGAAGCGGGTGGCCGACACGGCGTTGCCGGCGAGGTCGTTGTCGGAGGCCTGGCCGCCCGTCCAGCTGCCGTCCGGCGTGATCCAGATGCCGTGGCTCTGGGTCCCGGACCGCCGGCCGTCCCTGATCAGGTTGGCGTGCAGCTGAGGCCTCGTCATCGCGGCCGCGACGGTCAGCCCGGCCCGCCGCCCGCCGCCGTCGGGGAGCTCGTACGCGGTGCCCGGCGCGGGCACACCGTCCTCCCAGGCGGTGCCCGCGCCGGGCCGTACCGGCGCCAGGACCAGCTCGGTCGCGGTGTTGGACAGCACCACCGCGCTCCGCCCGCCCACCGTCACCCGCTTGCCCCGGTGCCCGTCCGGGGGCCAGCCGGCGCGTCCGTCGACGACGGACAGCTCGCCGTACCGCACCCCCGGCCCGCCGCCCGTGACCGCGGGCGCGGCCCGCCGGCCGTTGCCACGGATGCGGTTGCCCACGAGCGCCGGGTCCCGCAGCGGCGCGTCGACGCGGACGCCGTCGAGCGCGTTGTCCCGGATGTCGTTGGACTCCAGCACGATGTCCGCGGCGGGCTCCCGGCCGCCGCCCGCCGGGGCGTACTGCCAGTAGCCGTACCGCCCGTTGTTGCTGATGCGGTTGGAGCGCAGGGCGTACGGGCCCGGGGTGCCGCCGATCGCGACGCCGTCGCGCACGTTGCCGTCGACGACGCAGCCCGTGACGATGCCGCCCCGGCCGCCGGCGCCCGAGGCGCCCCGCGACGACACGTCGAGGCCGGCCTCGTGGTTGCCGAGCATCACCGACGAGGTGACCAGCAGCCCGTCGGCCCCCCGGTCGGAGATGCCGAACCGGTTGTCCTCGGTGTGACAGGCGGTGATCCGGATGCCGCGCGGCGGCGGCCACATGCCTTCCCGCAGCTCCACCGAGATGCCGTCGGCGTCGTTGCCGGTCGCCGTGCAGGCGGTCACCGTCAGCCGCTCCACCGCGCCCCAGCCGCCGACGCCGATGCCGATCCCGGCGCCGCCCGTCCGCGCGCCGGGGTCCTGCCGCCCGCACCGCTCCGCCAGCACCGCCTCGACGATCGTGTCCTGGAGGAAGTCGCAGCCGAACCCGGTCGCCGCGGTGTCGTGCACGTACAGGTCGCCGAACCGGCCCCGCTTCACGTACTGCAGGCAGAGGCCCCCCGCCAGCGGGTCGTACGACTCCGTGCGCACCCCCGAGCCGTCGATCTCGAAGTGCGCGAAGGTGACGTCCGCCAGGTGGTCGTCCGGGCCGGCGCCGTGCCGCGCGGCGGTGAACCAGGCCAGCGGCACGGGCCGGTCCGGGGCACCCGGGTTGCGGAGGACGAAGCACGTGGCGCCCCGCCCGGCACCGATCAGGGACACTCCGCTGCGCCAGACGACGGCCTCGTCCCGGACCAGGTAGCGGCCGGCGGGGACACGGACGGTCCGCGGGCGGCCGTCCGCGGCACAGGCCGCGCCCAGCGTGTCCACCAGCGCCGCGAGCGCCGGCCGGTCGTCGGCGGCGCCGTCACCGACCAGACCGTGCTCCCGGGCGTCGACGGTCAGTGGCACGGACATGGTGCCCCCCCTTCCGGACTGCCGCGAGGGCCGGGTACCAGCCATTCGCGTCGGCTAACCCGGCCGGTCCGCCGCCCCCGGAGCCGCACACGCAACCCGCCGCGGGGCCCCTGGACACCGGGCCGCGTCCGTCACTCGGCCAGCACGGACGTCCGGCGGCCCCGCGCGTACGGACCTCCCGGCGCCGGAGCCCCGCCTGCCCGTGACGCCCCGCCCGCCACCGGGTGCCCTCGGGTCCCCGGTCCTCCCGCTCGTGGTGTCCCGTCCCTCGCGGAGCGGCGCCGCGGGCTCCCGGCGTGCGGTCGGCGGCGTGCCGGGAGACCGTACAAGGGCACGGGAACCAGCCGCGTCGGCGGCCGGGCGGGTGGGTGGCCCCGTTGTGGGAACTTGGCGTGGCGAGGTGATCCCCCGAGAGACGGGAGAGTCATGGCTCAGCAGGAATCGTCGTCCTCCCTTCCGAAACCGTTGCGGCCCGCGGCCGCGGCACTGCGGAAGGTGCCCGGTGCCGGACTGGTGGGCAGGGCGGCCGAAGGCACGCTGGACAGGATCGGGGCGGTGTCGCCGCGCGGCCGGCGGATGGTGGTGTACGCGGGGGCCGGTGTGCTCGGCGTCGTCGGCGTGGTGGAGTGGCCCGTCGCGCTGACCGGTGCCGCCGTGGTCTGGCTGACCCAGCCGCGGCCCGGCGACCAAGACGGGGAGGACGAGGGGGCGCGCTCCGCGGACACCGCGGAGAAGGAACCGGCCGCCGAGCTGGAGGCACCGGACAAGGACAAGGCGTCCGGCGGGCACAAGGCGTCGGGCAAGGCGAAGAAGTCGTCCGGCGGGGGGAAGCCGGCCGGCAAGGCGAAGTCGTCGGGCGGCGGCAAGGCGCCCGCCGGCCGGGCCTCGTCCGGCGGCAAGAAGGCGAAGACCAAGGCGGCGTCCACGAACCGTCCCGGCGTGACGGCACGGCTCCGCCCCGAGGGCTGAGGGAACGAGATGGTGCTCGCTTCGCTGACACGTCCGGTGGCCGTCGTCGCCGGTCTCGTACCGGCCGGTCCCCGGCTCGTCGCACGTGCGGCCGTGCCCGTCGCGGGCGCGGCCGCCGGCGCGGTCGCGCACGGCCTGCGGGCCGGCGTACGGACCGCGGACACGGCGGCCCGCATCGGACGCGTGGCCGGCGGCGCGCTGCGCCCGGGCGGACCGCGCCCCTGGCGCTCCGGCCGGCGCGCGCACCTCGCGCTGCGGCCCGCCGGCCACGGGCGGCCGAAGCGGCCGGGCGGCGTCGAGCACGCGGCGCGGAAGGTGGCCGCCGAGCTGGCGGCCCACCCCGACGTGGCGCTCGCGTACTGGGACGGCGGCCTCGCCCGCCTGGTGGTCACCGCGGCCGAGGACACGGCGGCCGACCGGGTGGTGAGTTACGCGACGAAGCTCGCCGAACAGCACGGCCTGGTCCAGAGCGACGAGGCGGTGGAGGAGTTCCCGCACCCCGGCGACCCGGCCGGGATACGGGCCGCCGCCGCGGCGCTGGGCGCCGACGCGGCGGGCATCGCGCTGGCCCTGGCCGGGGACGCGCTGCGGCTGCCCGTCTCGCCCCGCTGGATCACCGCGGTGGTGACCCTGCTCCGGGAGAACCCGCGCGTACGCGGCCTGCTCCGGGCCCGGCTCGGCCGCTCCCGCACGGACCTGCTCCTCGCCACGGCGAACGCCGCCGTGCACGGCGTGGGACGGACCCCCGTCTCCCTGGTCCTCGACGGCGGCCTGCGCCTGTGCCAGCTCGCCGAGACGGTCGTCCGCACCGCCGCCTTCGACGTCGTGCACGACGAGGTGTGCGGGCCCGACCGGTCCGGCGTGCCCGCGGACCGGGTGCCGCGCCCGCCGCTGCGGCAGTCACCGGCGCAGACGTACGCCGATCACGCCTCCGCCGGGAGCCTGGCCGGTGCCGCGGTGACGATGCTGGTCAAGCACAGCGGGGCGGAGGCGGCGGAGGCCGTCCTCGCGGGCTCCCCGAAGGCCGCGCGCTACGGTCCCGCCGCCTTCAACGCGATCCTGAGCACCGCGCTGTCGTGGACGGGCGTACTGGTGCGCGACACGGAGCGGCTGCGCCAGCTGGAGACGGCCGGCACGGTCGTGCTGCACCCGAGCGCGCTGCGCCTGCCCGGCGACGGCGCCGACGCCTGGGCCGAGACGGTGCTGGACGCGGCACGCGGCGCCGGACTGCGGGTGGTCGTCGTGGACGACCCCGCCCTCGCCGACTTCACGACGCTCGCCGACCGCGTGGCCCCCGCGAGCCGGCCCTTCGGCGAACTGGTCCGCTCCCTGCGCGAGCGCGGCGACGTGGTCGTCACGGTCGCCCGGCCGACGTCGGCCGACGACAGCGACGTACTGGCCGGGCTGCTCGGCGGCGACGTGGCCCTCGCGCTCGCCGACCACGACGGTGCGATCGTGTGGGGCGCGGACGTCGTGGCCCTGCACGGGCTGGCCGACGTGTGGCGGCTGCTGACGGCCGTTCCGGCCGCCCGCGCGATCGGCCGCCGCTCGCAGATCCTGGCCCGGTCCGGCGCCGCGCTGTCCGGGCTGCTGGTGGCGGTCGGCGAACAGCGCTCCAAGCGCCGCACCACCCCGTCGCTGCTGCCCGGCCTGCGGCACGCGCCGGTCGACGCCGCCGCGGCCGCCGCCCTGCTGTCCGGGGTGTGGGCCGGGCGCGGCGTGGCGGCGGCCCCCTCCCCGCGCCCCCGGCCCCGCGTGCCCTGGCACGCGATGTCACCGGACGACGTGCTGTCCCGGCTGGAGGCCGACGAGCCCGGTGCCGCCGGGGACACCGAGGAGGCCGCGGCGCGGTCCGCCGGCCGGCTGCGCCGGACCGCCGCCGCCCTCGGCCGGACCCGGGCGCTGGCCCCCCTACGCTGGTCGTTCGAGCTCGCCCGGGCCATGCGCGACGAGCTCGACGACCCCCTCACCCCGGTCCTCGCGGTCGGCTCGGCCGCGGAGGCCATCCTCGGGTCCGCCGTGGACGCCCTGCTGGTCGTCGGCGCGCTCGACCTGAACGCGCTGGTCGGCGGCGTGCAGCGGCTGCGGGCCGAGAAGGCGCTGTCCGGTCTGCTGGCCGAGCAGAAACCCAAGGCGCGCGTCACGGGCCACATCAGGGACACGCACACCCGCCTCACCGACGCCGGCCGGCTCGCGCCGGGCGACGTCATCGACCTCAAGGGGGACGACGTGGTCCCCGCCGACGCCCGTCTGCTGTGGGAGGAGGGCCTGGAGGTCGACGAGTCCGCGCTCACCGGCGAGTCCCTGCCCGTGGACAAGCAGACGGAGCCGACCCCGCGTGCCGCGGTGCCCGACCGCAGGTCCATGGTCTTCGAGGGCACGACGGTGGTCGCCGGACGCGCCCGGGCCGTCGTCGTGGACGTCGGCGACCGCACCGAGGCGGCGCGCGCCGTGGCCCTCGCCGCCCGCACGAAGCCGTCCGCCGGAGTGCAGGCCCGGCTCCAGGAACTCACCGCCAAGGCCCTGCCGTTGACACTGGCGGGCGGGGCCGCCGTGACGGGCCTGTCGCTGCTGCGCGGCACGCCGGTACGCCGGGCGGTGAGCGGCGGTGTGGCCGTGGCCGTGGCCGCCGTGCCCGAGGGCCTGCCGCTGGTGGCGACGGTGGCGCAGCTCGCGGCCGCCCGCCGCCTCGGCCGGCGCGGCCTGCTGGTGCGCACCCCGCGCACCCTGGAGGCGCTGGGCCGCATGGACACCGTCTGCTTCGACAAGACCGGCACCCTCACCGAGAACAAGCTGCGCCTGGTACGGGTGACCGGCCCCGACGGCACGCCCCGCGCGACCGGCGACCCGGCGGCCGGACCCACGCTGCGCACCGCGGCCCGCGCCTGCCCGCGCATCAACGGCGACGGCGGATCGCGTCCGGTGCACGCCACCGACGAGGCCGTCCTGGACGCGGCGGGCCCCGGCCCGGACTGGACCCAGGAGGAGGGCCGCCCGTTCGAGGCCGCCCGCGGTTACGCCGCCGCCGTCGGCCGGGCCGGCGACGGCGCGCGCGTCCTGGTCGTCAAGGGCGCCCCGGAGACCGTGCTGCCCGGGTGCGGCGGCGGCGACTCCGTCGCGTCCGACGCGGCCCATGCGCTGGCCGCCGCCGGACTGCGGGTCCTGGCGGTCGCCGAGCGCAAGCTGAGCGAGGACGAGAAACCGGCCGAGGTGCTGGAGGAGCCGCTGCGGGAGCTGCGGTTCACCGGACTGCTCGGTCTCGCGGACGTGGCCCGGGAGACGTCCACGGAGCTGATCGGGGAGCT
Organism: Streptomyces ruber; assembly: GCF_014648075.1. GTDB lineage: Bacteria > Actinomycetota > Actinomycetes > Streptomycetales > Streptomycetaceae > Streptomyces > Streptomyces ruber. The sequence continues at coordinate 441,788 of NZ_BMQK01000003.1, forward strand.
GCGGAAGGCGGGCGTACGGCCCGTCATGCTGACCGGCGACCACCCGCAGACCGCCCGCGCCATCGCGGTGGACCTGGGCTGGCCCGAGGACACCTCCGTGGTCACCGGGGACGAACTCGCCGCGGCGGACCGGTCCGAGCGGGCCCGCATGCTGCGGGACGCCGATGTGGTGGCCCGCGTCGCGCCGGAGCAGAAGCTCCAGGTCGTCGAGGCGCTGCGGGACGCGGGCCGGGTGGTGGGCATGGTGGGCGACGGCGCCAACGACGCCGCCGCCATCCGCGCCGCCGACATCGGCGTCGGCATCCAGGCCCGCGGCTCCGCGGCCGCCCGCAACGCCGCGGACGTCGTCGTCACCGGTGACGACCTGTCGGTGCTGATCGTGGCGGTCGCCGAGGGCCGCGCCCTGTGGCGCAGCGTCGCCGACGCCATCGCGATCCTCATCGGCGGCAACGCCGGCGAGGTCGGCTTCGGCATCCTCGGCACCCTCCTGTCGGGCGCCGCACCGCTGTCGACCCGTCAGATGCTGCTGGTGAACCTGTTCACGGACCTGTTCCCGGCGATCGCCGTGGCGGTGACCCCGAAGGAGGACCCGTCGCGGCGCCCGGAGCACGCGAACGGGGCGTCCGGCTCGGAGTCCGCCCCCGATCCGGGCGACGCGCCCCTCGGTACGGAACTGCTCGGCGCGCCCCTCATCGGCCAGATCCGCCACCGTGCGCTGACCACCACGCTGGGCGCCGTGGCGGCCTGGCTGGCCGGGCGTGTCACGCCGGGCACCACGGTCCGCGCGACGACGATGGCGCTGTGCGCGGTCGTCGGCACCCAGCTCGCCCAGACCCTGGGCGACCGGCGGCACAGCCGGCTGGTGCAGGGGACGTCGCTCGGCTCCGCCGCGGCACTGGTCGCGCTGGTCCAGACGCCCGGCCTGAGCCAGCTCTTCGGCTGCACCCCGCTCGGTCCGGTCGCCTGGGCCGGTGTGGGCGCGGCGATCGTGCTCGCGGTGACCGGCCAGCGGTTCCTGCCCGGGGTGGAGGAGTTCGTGGCGAGGCACCTGCCGGAGACGGCGTGAGCGGGACGAGCGCGTACGGGCGGGAGACACCCGGTCCACCCGGTGGGTAGTCTCCCGTCCATGCGCATCTCCGTCTCCTCCGACATGGACGAACCCGTGGCCCGCTTCCTGGTGGAACGGCTGCGCGGCCGGGGCCACGAGGTCGTGACGTACGGGGCGCTGCGTCCCGGGGACGACAGCCGGTGGGCGCCGTGCTCGGAGGCCGCGGCGCGCGACGTCGCCTCCGGGGCCTCGGACCAGGCGGTCGTGTGCTGCTGGACCGGCACGGGCGCGTCGATCGCCGCGAACAAGGTGCCGGGCGTCCGGGCGGCGCTGTGCACCGACGCGTACACGGCGGACGGCGCGCGCCGCTGGAACGACGCCAACGTGCTCGCGATCGGCCTGCGGCTGACGTCACAGCCGCTGCTGGAGGAGATCCTCGACGCCTGGTTCGCCGCGGGGGCCAGTGAGGACGCCGAGGACCGGGAGAACCTGGCCCACGTCGGACGGCTGGACGCCGGCCGCCTGGCGTGACCGGTCGCTAGTCATCGTGGTGGGTCCCCGGCCTGACGATCTCGTCCAGGACCTTCCGGACCGCCTCGTACGCGAAGGAGAGCGCCTCCGCGCCGGGGGCCGGGCCGTCCGCGCCGCCGTCGTCGTGCACCGGGGTGCCGGGCCGTGCCTTCCAGCGCCGCTCCTCCCGCTCGGCCCAGTCACGGGCCCGCTGGATGCGACGCAGCAGTTCGTCGGAGTCCACGACATCGCTCATGGACCACGTCTACCCCCAGGACGGCGCGGCAGCCCTGATACGGCTCAGGCGACGGGCTTCCCGTCCTGGAAACCGCCCCTGCAGCTCCTGAAGAGCTCCGCTTCGTCGCTGTCGCCCTGCACGGACACGATGACGAGACCGCCGCTCATGGTGCACTGCCGCCACGAGACGTCGCCCGAGACGGACGTGACGGACTGCCGCGGGGTGCCGTCGGGCGGTCCGGACGCGGCGTGCGCGGGCAGGGCGGACAGCAGGGGCGCGGTCAGGGCCGCGATCAGGACACAGGCCGGTCTGTACATGGGGCTCCTTAGCTCCGTTTCGTACCAGCGTCGTCGCCGCGCGCCCCGGCCGCCATCGGGCGCGGGCACACGGGGTACGGGAGCGGGCGGAGTTCGCGGGCTGCCTCAGGGCAGGGACAGGAGACGAGGCAGCCCGCGAGCACCAGGTGCCCCGTGAGGCGACGCGCACACCTTCTCGCGCCGATCGGTTGGCGATCACGCCGGGTGACAGGGCAAGATCGTCCTCGCGGACTCCGGCCGTGGGGACGGTGTGCCGCGCAACCGACGGAACAAGCAACGCGTTCTTCTCCGGGGGAGGACCACCGTGACCACTCAGGCCGAGACGTTCGAGTTCCAGGCGGAGTCCCGCCAGCTGCTCCAGCTGGTGGTGCACTCCATCTACTCCAACAAGGACATCTTCCTGCGGGAGCTCATCTCCAACGCCTCCGACGCCCTGGACAAGCTCCGCCTCGAGTCGCTGCGCGACAGCGACCTGGGAGCGGACACCTCCGACCTCCACATCGCGCTGGAGACCGATCCGGAAGCGCGCACCCTGACCGTGCGTGACAACGGCATCGGCATGTCCCGCGACGACGTCGTCCGGCTGATCGGCACCATCGCCAAGTCCGGCACCGCCGAGTTCGCGCGCAAGCTGAAGGAAGCCAAGCAGGCGCAGGAGGGAGAGGGGTCGGCCGCGCTGATCGGCAACTTCGGCGTCGGCTTCTACTCCAGCTTCATGGTGGCCGACAAGGTGACGCTGGTGTCCCGCAAGGCGGGGGAGACCGGGGGCACCCGCTGGGAGTCCGACGGCAAGGGCACGTACACGCTGCAGGAGGTCGCCGACGTGCCGCAGGGCACCTCCGTGACCCTGCACCTGAAGCCCGTGGACACCGAGGACCGGCTCTGGGACTACACGGACGAGCAGCGCATCCGTGACATCGTCCGCGAGCACTCCGACTTCATCCCGTGGCCCGTCCGCCTCGTCAAGGAGGGCACCGGGGACGAGGGCGCCGAGACGATCAACTCGATGAAGGCGCTGTGGGCCCGCCCGCAGAGCGAGATCACCGAGGACGAGTACAAGGAGTTCTACAAGCACGTCAGCCACGACTGGAACGACCCCCTGGAGACCATCCACACCAGGGCGGAGGGCTCCTTCGAGTACCAGGCGCTGCTGTTCATCCCGTCCCGGGCGCCGTTCGACCTGTACCAGCAGGGCGCCCGCCGCGGGGTCAACCTGTACGTCAAGCGCGTCTTCATCATGGACGAGTGCGAGTCGCTGCTGCCCGACTACCTGCGCTTCGTCAAGGGCGTGGTCGACGCGCAGGACCTGTCGCTGAACGTCTCCCGCGAGACGCTCCAGCAGGACCGGCAGATCCAGCTGATGCACCGGCGCCTGGTGAAGAAGATCCTCTCCACGGTGAAGGCGATGCGGACCAAGGACGCCGAGCGGTACGACACCTTCTGGGAGCAGTTCGGCCGCGCGGTGAAGGAGGGTCTGCTCAGCGACTTCGAGAACCGCGAGACGATCCTCGACATCTGCTCCTTCCCCTCCACCCACGACCCGGAGCGGCAGACGGGCCTGCGGGACTACAAGTCCCGCATGAAGGAGGGCCAGGAGCACATCTACTACCTCACCGGCGAGTCCCGCGCCCGGCTGGAGAACTCCCCGCACATGGAGGCCTTCCGCGCCAAGGGCCTGGAGGTGCTGCTGCTCACCGACCCGGTCGACGAGGTGTGGGTGGAGTCCGTACGCGAGTTCGACGGTACGCCGCTGCAGTCCATCGCCAAGGGCCAGGTCGACCTGGACGGCGAGGGCGACGACAAGGCGGACGACGCGGAACGCGACCAGCAGGAGAAGGACTTCGCGCCCCTGCTGACCTGGCTGGCCTCCACCCTCTCGGAGGACGTCAAGGAGGTACGCCTGTCCTCCCGGCTGACCACCTCCCCGGCGTGCATCGTGGGCGACGAGCACGACGTGACGCCGACGCTGGAGAAGATGTACCGGGCGATGGGCCAGGAGATCCCGCGCATCAAGCGCATCCTGGAGCTCAACCCCACCCACCCGCTGGTCACGGCGCTGCGCGAGGCCCACGGCCGGGACGCGTCCGACGCGGCCGTTGCCGAGACCGCGGAACTCCTGCACGGCATGGCGCTGCTCGCCGAGGGCGGCGAACTGACCGACCCGGCCCGCTTCACCCGCCTGCTGTCGGGCCGACTGGCCGCCGGACTGTAACGAAACGGCCGCCCGCCCCACCGGCAGGGCCCCGCACGCCTCGGCGAGAGCCGGGACGCGGCGGGGCCCGGACCGGTGGGCGGTCGCACGCCGTGGGGGCGCCGGGCCCGGGTGATCCGCGTCCGTTCGTCGGGCGGGTGCCGGTCGCGCTGTCCGTCGCCGGCCGGCCTGGGCGGGGTGGCGGCGTGGAAGCGGGAGCGGCGCGGAGCCGTGTCGGTCCGCAGGTGATGCGGCGGGGCGTACGGGCGTCCGCTACGTCGGCGCGACCGCCCGGACCGGACGATGGGCGGCGGGCCGGTACGCCGTCGGTGGGGCGCCCGCCTCCGTCGGTCGTCCGTGGGTGCGCACGCCGGACGGTGATCCCCCGGGCGGTCCGCCCGTATACCAACCGTGGTGTCCGCCCGTTCCGCCCGCGCCCGGCCCCGTACACCCCGTCCGGCCGCCGCGCGCCGACGGCCGGTCCGGGGCCCGGGCGGGCACGGAGATCACCCGGCCCGCGGTCCGCGCGGAGGGAGCGCCGTACGTACGGCGATCGCGTCGAAGCAAGGAGTGGGACGGGGCGTACGGACGTGCGGAAAGGGGTCGTCGTCCAGGGGTGCGCCGGTGTCCGCCCCCGCTGGCATACTGAGCTCCGTAGCGCTGCCCTTGGCCTTTCGGACGGTGGTGAGCGCGATGGCCGACCAGCAGCCGTTCGGCCCCGAGGCGTCGATCCCCAGCGCCGACCCCCGGGGAGACCCGTTCCTCAGCACCCGCTTCTCGCTGCCCGCACGCCCCGACACGTTTCTGCGCCGTCAACGCCTCGTCACACATCTCGACCGCGCCCTCTCGGTGCCCCTGACCCTGATCAACGGGCCGGCCGGCGCGGGCAAGACCCTGCTGGCCGCCGACTGGGCCGCGACCCTCGGCCGGCCGGTGGCCTGGCTCACCGCGGACGGCACCGACCACGCGCCCGGCGTCTTCTGGGCGTACGTGCTGGAGGCCCTGCGGACCGCCGGGGCGCCCGTGTCGGAGGAGGTCGGCCGGCCCGCGCACCCGGGCAGCGTGGACCACGCCCTGCTGGCCCGGCTCGCCGCCGACCTCGGCCGGCGCGCCCGCCCCGCCGTCCTCGTCCTCGACGAGTTCGAGTGCGTACCGTCCCCGGAGATCGCGGAGCAACTGCAGTTCGTACTGCACCACGCCGCCCGGGGCATGCGCCTGGTGCTCGTCACCCGCACCGAACCGCTGCTCCCGCTGCACCGCCACCGGGCGGCCGGCAGCATCGTCGAGATCCGCGGCGCGGAGCTGGCCTTCACCGCGGAGGAGGCCGCGACACTGCTCGCGTCCCACGGCCTGTCCCTCACCGGCGACGCCGCGCGCGCCCTCGTCGACCGCACCCGGGGCTGGGCGGCCGGCCTCCGGCTGTGCGCCCTGGCCGCACAGCAGAGCAGCGACCCGGAGACGTACCTGAAGGAGTTCGAGGCCGGGCAGAGCACCGTCGCCGACTTCCTGCTGGCCGAGGTGCTGAAGCGGCAGCCGCCCGAGGCCCAGGACCTGCTGCTGCGCGTCAGCGTCGTGGAACGGTTCCGCCCCGGCCTCGCGGACGCGCTCACCGGCCGGAGCGACGCCGAGGCGATCATCTCCCGGCTGCACCGGGAGAACGCCTTCGTGGAGCACCTGGGACGCTCCTGGTACCGGCTGCACCCCCTGTTCGCGGAGATCCTCCGCACCCATCTGCGGGAACGCCGCCCCGGTCTGGAGAGCGAACTGCACCGCCGGGCGGCGCGCTGGCTCAGCCGGTCCGGCTCGCTCCGCGAGACGCTCGCGCACGGCGCGGCCGCGGGGGACTGGGAGTTCACCGCCCGGGCCCTCGTCGACGACCTGGCGATCGGGCAGCTCCTCACCGGGCTGCGCTCCGACGCGCTGGGCCGGCCGTTCGCCCGGTCGGCCCCCGGGACCGCCGGTCCCGCCATGAGCCTCGTCCTCGCCGCCCGCGACCTGTTCCGGCGCGACGTGCACCGCGGACTGACGCACCTGCTCCACGCCCAGCAGCAACTGGACACCGACAGCATCGACAGCACCGACAGCATCGACACCCGGACCCCCGGTGACGCGGGCGACATCGGCGACACCGCCGATCCCGACCTCGCTGCCGCACACCTGAGCTGTGCCCTGCTGGAGGTCCTCGCGGCCCGACTGACCGGGTCCCCGCTCCGGGCCGAGCAGGCCGCCAAGACCGCCGGGCAGCTCCGGCAGGCGGTCGCCGCGGAACGGCTCGAGCGGCACCCCGAACTCACCGCCCTCCTGCTCACCCACCTCGGTTCGACACTGCTGTGGGCGGGACGCCTCGACGAGGCGCGCTCCGCGCTGGCCCAGGCGGTCAGGTGCGCCACGGACCCCTCGACGCTGCTGCCCCGGCACGACTCCCTCGGTCACCTGGCACTGATCGACTGGCTGAACGGCTGGCCCGGCCAGGCGGAGAAGAAGGTGCTGACGGCGACGAGCGAGGCGCAGCGCATCGGCCTGCCCCCGACGCTGCGCGCCGGGATCGGCCGGCTGGTGCTGGCCGCCGTGGCCGTCGACCGCAACGAACTCGACGAGGCCGAGACCCTGCTGGAGCGGTCCGCCGTACCCGGCAGGCCCCCCGACCCGGTCGAGGCGGCGGGCCGGATCATCGCCTCGTCCCGGCTGCTGCTCGCCCGCGGGCAGGTGCGGGAGGCGCTGCGGACCGTACAGACGCACATCCCCGCGGAGTCGGTCTCACCGTGGGTCGAGGAGCACGCGGCCCTGGTTGCCTCCGCCGCGCACCTCGCGGCGGGCCGCTTCGAGGCGGCCGTCGAGGTCCTGGGGCCCACGTCGGCCCGCAGGCCGGCGCACGCCGTGGCCGCCGCGCACGCCCGGCTCGCGGCGGGGGCCACGGGCGAGGCGCTCGACATCCTGGACGCGCTGCCCGGCGGCGAGCGGGGCGGACCCGCGCTGACCGTGCGCGCCACACTGGTGCGCGCGCAGGCCGCCGACCGGGCGGGCGACCACGGCACCGCCCGGCGGCTGGTCACCCAGGCACTGCTCGACGCCCGGCGCGACCGGCTGCGGCGGCCGTTCCTGGAGGCCGGACCGTGGCTCCGCCGGATCCTGGGCACCGGCTCGAACCCCTACCTGGCGTGGGACCTGCTGTCGCTCCGCCCGCCCGGGCGGCACGGCCCGGGGCACCGGGCGGAGCCCCGCAGTCCGGCCCTCGTCGTCGAGCGCCTGAGCGAACGGGAGCGCGACGTCCTGGAGCGCCTGGCGCAGATGATGTCGACGGAGGAGATCGCCGCGGACCTGTACGTGTCGGTGAACACGGTGAAGACCCACCTGAAGAGCGTGTTCCGCAAACTCGGGGTGAACCGGCGCAGCGACGCGGTACGGCAGGCGCGCGAACTCCGGCTGCTGTGACCACGGAACCCGGACCGCCGCCCCGGACCGGCTCGGCTGGCCCGGCTGGTCCGAGTGGCTCGGCTGCCCCGAGTGGCCTGGCTGGTCCGGCTGGCCTGGCTGGTCCGAGTGGCCCGGCTGACCCGGCTGGCTTGACGGGCTCGGCTGCCCGGAGCGGCTCGGCTGGCTCGGCTGGCCCAGGTGATCCGAGCGGCCCGATCGATCTGGGCTGCCCCGAGCGGCCTGGCTGCCCCGAGTGGCCCGGCTGACCCGGCTGACCCGGCTGGCTTGACGGGCTCGGCTGCCTGGAGCGGCTCGGCTGGCCCAGGTGATCCGAGCGGCCCGATCGATCTGGGCTGCCCCGAGCGGCCCGGCTGGCTCGGCTGGCCCAGGTGATCCGAGCGGCCCGACCGATCCGGGCTGCCCCGACCGATCCGGGCTGCCCCGAGCGGCCTGGCTGCCCCGAGTGGCCTGGCTGGTCCGAGTGGCCCGGCTGACCCGGCTGACCCGGCTGGCTTGACGGGCTCGGCTGCCTGGAGCGGCTCGGCTGGCCCAGGTGATCCGAGCGGCCCGATCGATCCGGGCTGCCCCGAGCGGCCCGGCTGGCTTGACGGGCTCGGCTGCCCGGAGCGGCTCGGCTGGCTCGGCTGCCCGGAGTGGCCCGGCTGGCTTGACCGGCCCGGCTGCCCGAGCAGCCCGGCTGCCCGAGCGGCCCGGCTGGCCCGGGTGATCCGAGCGGTCCGACCGACCCGTCCGGACTGTCCCGGACCGGCGGTGAGCACGCCGACTGCTCGGGCGGTGTGCACGGCTCCCTGCCGGCCGCCTCGGTGGTGGCCGGCGCGGGCGGCCTCGGCTCCTTCCCCCGGGCCGAACTGGCCGTCCTGCTGGTCGCCACCGGCCTGGTGTTCTGGCTCGCCCACGTGCACGCCCAGCTGTTCGGTGCCCGGCTGGCACAACGGCCCCTGGACCGTACGGCGGTGCCGCGCGCGTGCCGTACGGAGTGGCCGATCGCCGAGGCCGCCCTGCCGCCCGCAGCGGCCGTGGCCCTCGGCCCCCTCCTCGGCCCGGCGGACCTGCGGGCCACCGGCTGGCTGGCGCTCGGCGTCGCGGTGACCGGGCAGGTGGGCTGGTCGACGGCCGCGGCCCTGCGCTCCCGGGCCCCCGGCGCATGGTCGTCCTCACCGGCGCGGTCAACCTGGCGCCCGGGCTGCTGATCATCGTCCTCAAAACGCTGCTCAAGCACTGACGCGGCACGGCTCACCTCGGCCGGGTGAGGCCGCGGAGCCGGGCGCGGCGGACCATCGGAGGACGGCACGAACGTCGCGCACAGGCCATCCGCGGGGAGCAGTACATGCGCTACGAGATCCGCATCGACGGGCACCTGTCCGAGAGGCTGGCCAAGGCATTCCCGGAGCTGGACCACGTGGTCATGTCGGATCAGACCCTCCTGTTCGGGCAGATCATCGACGAGGCGCACCTGTACGGGCTGCTGGCCCGCTTCCAGTCACTGGGCCTGCTGGTCGTGGAGATGCGCCGGCTGCCGGAGTGACCGCTCACGGCGACTGCGCGGTGAGCCGGCCCGACCGCACGGCCGCCGCCAGGGCCGTGTGGTCCCGCTCGTTCTGGTCGGCGTACCCTCGCGCGAACTCCGCGAGCGCACGGTCGAAGTGGTCGCCGCCGCCGAGATACGCGGCGATGGCCACGGGATCGCCGGAGCGCGCGTGGGCCCGGGCCAGCGAGGCCCCGCACAGCCGGGCGAACACGGCCAGCAACCGCGGGCCCATGGTGTCCGGGCGCGCGATGCCCTTCCAGTCGCGCAGCTGGCGGACGTAGAAGTCCCGGCCGTGCCCGTCCAGCCCCACCACGCGCGTCCAGCCGAGGAAGATGTCGCCGGACGTCTGCATGAGGCGCTGCCCGCAGACGACCCGGCGCCCCTGGTTGTCGAACTCCTCGCCGCCGCCGGTGTACGGCTCCAGGACCGACGGCTGCGCCTCCTTGGCCTGCAGCAGCAGCGGGTCCTCGTCGTCCCGGCCGAGCAGGAGCAGGATCCAGCAGCGGGTGCCGACGCTGCCGACGCCGACCACCTTGCGGGCCATGTCCACCAGCCGGTAGCGGCGCAGCAGATGGCGGCGCTCGGAGGAGAGACTGCGCGCGTAGGCGTCCACCAGGGTGTGCAGCTGCCGCTCCTGCCGCGGTCCGGACTCGTCGCCCGCCAGCAGGTCGCGCAACGGGACGATCAGCGGCGGGTCCGGGGTGATCCGCCGGCCCTCGGCCGTGAGCCGGGTGAGCTTCTCGAAGGCCTGGAGATGCGTACGGGTGCGGGCCCTCGCCGTCGCCGGCCCGGCGCGCCTCCTGGCCTCCTTGTCCAGGGCGGGGTCGGTCAGCGCGGGGGCGAGCAGCGCCCGTACGCCGTCGGCGTCGTCCTGCGCGTACCAGACGTCCAGCGTGCGCATGCCGGCCAGGTCCCGCATCCGGTGCCGGTAGGCCTTCACGCACGCGCGTACCGCGGTGTTCTGCTCCTTGGCCGTGAAGCCGTTCTCCCGGGCGGCGACGGCGACACTGGCCGCGAGCCGCTTCACGTCCCACTCGAACGGTCCGGGCTGTGTCTCGTCGAAGTCGTTGACGTCGAAGACCAGATGCCGTTCCGGCGAGGCCAGCAGCCGGAAGTTCAGCAGGTGGGCGTCGCCGCACAGCTGGACCGTCAGCCCCGTGTGCGGCAGGCCCCCGAGATCCGTCGCCATGACCGCGGCGGCACCGCGGTAGAAACGGAACGGCGACTCGAGCATGCGCCCGTAGCGGATCGGCACCAGCTCCGGCACCCGGCTCGCCGACTGGTCCTCGATCACGTCGACGGGGTCGGGCCGCCCCGTGGCGGGCTCGAACCAGCCGTGGCACGAGCGCGACGCCCGGGTCCGCGCACGCCTGCCGTACGCCGCGCGCTCCGCCAGGGACAGGGGGACGGGGGAGGAGCCGACGGTGGTCATGACCGAACCTCCCGGGGCATCGGGCCCCTGACGCGGCGGTGGCGGACGGCCGCCGTCCGGGCGGCGCGGCACCGGGTCGGCCGGAACGTGCGGGAGCCGCAGGAGGGAGGCACCGCCCGGGCCGTCCACCGGGCGCCGCCCGTCCACGCCGGCACGGGCGCGCCGCCCGTCCGGGCCGGTCCCCGGGCCTCGATCGTCCGAGTCGTTCGCCACGCGCCGCTCCCTCCCTCGGGCCGGACGCCGGACCGCCGAAGGCGTCCCGTGCTCACCCCACCGGGGCGGACGCCGCCCCGGATCACCCGCCGGGGGTGATCCGGCGGTGTCCGGCGCGCGGCACGCCACGGCGCGACGGTGGACCGTTCACCCGTCTCGGGTGAAGCGCCCGGTGTCCACGGCGAACACGCTGGAGGGGACACGACCGGCACGCGACGCGGGGCAGGGCGCACGCCCTGGAACGGAGGAGAGAAGTGGACGCACAGCTGTACCTCGCCTACGACTACCCGCTGTTCAGCGCCTTCTGGACGATGCTCTGGTTCTTCCTGTGGATCCTGTGGTTCATCCTGCTCTTCCGGATCGTCGTCGACCTGTTCCGCGACGACGACCTGGGCGGCTGGGCCAAGGCGGGCTGGCTCGTCCTCCTCATCGTGCTGCCCTTCCTCGGTGTGCTCGGCTACGTCATCGCGCGCGGCAAGGGCATGGGCCGGCGCGAGGCCGCCCATGTGCGCGCGCAGCAGCAGGCGTTCGACTCCTACATCCGCAGGACGGCGGCCGGCCCCGACCACTCCCACGGCGGCAGCGAGATCGCCGACCTGGCCAGGCTGTCGGACATCCGCGCCCGGGGCGACATCTCCGACGAGGAGTTCCGGCTGGCGAAGGAGCGGATCCTGCACTGACCCGCGACGGCTGCCGCACCGGCCGCGCCGGGACGGCGCCGACCGACGAGACGAGGCATCAGGATGACCACGACACATCCACACCGGGTGGCAGCGAAACAGCAGTTCGCCGGGGGCCTGACGGCCTTCGCGGCCGTCATGCTGGCCATCGTCGGGGTCCTCGACATCTGCCGGGGCATCATGGCGATCGTCCAGGACGACATCTTCGTCGCCACGCCCGACTACATCTTCGCGTTCGACCTGACCGGCTGGGGCGTGGTCCACCTCGTCCTCGGCGCGGTGGCCGTCGTGGTCGCCCTCGGGCTGTTCCGGACAGCGACCTGGGCACGCGTCGCCGGAGTGGTCCTCGCGGCGTTCGTCGTCATCGCCAACTTCCTGTCCCTGCCCTACTTCCCGGTCTGGTCACTGGTGATGATCGCCTTCTCCGGGTTCGTCATCTGGGCCCTGTGCGTGATGCGGCGCGACGACGCCGGGCCGTACGAGCGCCTGCCGCGAGACCTGTGAACCGCCGGACCCGAGGGTGAGCCGGGACAGGGGACGGCACGGTGCGCCGGGTGAGGGACGGGCGGCGCCCGCCCGCGAGGGTCACGCCGGGTGGGCGCGCCTGGCACTGCTCGCCCTGCTGGGCAGCGTCCTGGTGCCGCTCGTCGTCGCCGGACTGCGCAGCGTGTTCTGGATCCTGCTCGGCGTCGCGGGGCTCGCCCTGACCGCGGCCGGCCTGTGGTGGACCCTCGCGCACACCGCCCTGCTGCGCGTGAGCGGCATGGTGCTGTCGATCGCCGCCCCGGTCACCGTCCTCGCCGTGTACGCCGCGTACGGCCTGCTGTGGCCCGCCCTCGTCTCGCTCGGGCTGTGGGCGCTGGCCGTCCTCGCGGCCCGCACCGCGCTGGCCCCGGGCGGCGCGGCCGGCGCGCACGAGCAAGGACCGCGGCCCGCCCCGCCCCCGCTCCACCCGTGGATCGTGATGAACCCGCGCTCCGGCGGCGGCAAGGTGGAACGCTTCGGCCTGGTCGAGAGGGCGCGGGCCGCGGGCGCCCGGGTGACCCTGCTGGACACCGGGCAGCCACAGGACGTGGCCGGACTGGCCCGCCGCGCGGTGGCCGACGGCGCGGACCTGCTGGCCGTCGCGGGCGGGGACGGAACCCAGGCACTGGTGGCCGAGGTGGCGTGGCGGTACGGCCTGCCGTTCGCGGTGGTCCCCGCGGGCACCCGCAACCACTTCGCCCTGGACCTCGGCCTGGACCGCGACGACCCGGCGGCCGCCCTCGACGCCCTCACCGACGGTGTCGAGCTGCGCGTCGACCTCGGGCTCGCCGCCGACCGGGTGTTCGTCAACAACGCCTCCTTCGGGGCCTACGCGGCCGTCGTCGGCGACCCCGCCTACCGCGACGACAAGACGCGCACCGCCCTGCGCACCCTGCCCGGCCTGCTCACCGGCGACGGTCTGCCCCGGCTGCGGATGCGGACCGCGGACGTGCGGCTCGACGGGCTGCAGGCGCTGCTGGTGAGCAACAACCCCTACCGGGGCGGCCTCGACCCGGTGCACCCGGGCCGCAGGGAGCGCCTGGACTCGGGGCGGCTCGGGGTGCTGTGCGTGCGCGTCGACAACACCGCCGGGGCGGTGGGCACGCTCCGCGGCCCGTCCTCCTCCGGTGTGACCCGGCTGACCGCGCGGGAGGTCGTCGTCGAGACGGACTCGCCCACCGTGCCGGCCGGCATCGACGGGGAGGCGGTGAGCCTGTTGGCCCCCGTGGTGTGCCGGACCGTGCCCGGGGCACTGCGGGTCCGGGTGCCGCGGAACCGTCCCGGTACGCCCGTGAGCAGGCCACCGGCCGACTGGCAGCGCGTGCTGCGGCTCGCGCTGGCCACGGGGCGGGGCCGGCACGCCACGGGCCGGGGCCGGCACGCGAGGTGAGGCCGGGCGGGCCTCACCCGGTGCGGGGGAGGCCCGGGCCGGGAAAGGCGCCGACACTGTGCCCGGGATTCCTGCGAGCCGGATCGGGTGAGCGCGATGGCCACACGGGACAAGGCGCGGAAAGCCACCAGGGCCACCACGGCCAAGAAGGCCACGAAAGCCTCCAGGGCGCCACGGAGCAGGGCGCAGCGCACGGAACGCGAGCGCGCCGGGGACGCGGCCTGGCGGCAGTGGGGGCCGTACCTCGCCGAGCGGCAGTGGGGCACGGTCCGCGAGGACTACAGCCGGTCCCAGGACGCGTGGTCCTCCTTCCCGCACGACCACGCCCGCTCCCGCGCCTACCGCTGGGGAGAGGACGGCCTCGGCGGCATCAGCGACGACCGGCAACGGCTCTGCCTGGCCCTCGCGCTGTGGAACGGCCGCGACCCGATCCTCAAGGAGCGCGCCTTCGGGCTGACCAACGCGGAGGGCAACCACGGGGAGGACGTCAAGGAGTACTACTTCTACCTCGACAGCACACCGAGCCACTCCTACCTGCGCTACCTGTACAAGTACCCGCAGGCCGCGTACCCGTACGACGAGCTGGTGGCGGTCAACGGGGCGCGCAGCCGGCAGGAGTTCGAGTACGAGCTGCTCGACACCGGCGTCTTCGACGACGACCGCTACTGGGACGTGACCGTCGAGTACGCCAAGGCCGCCCCCGACGACATCCTGATGCGGATCACCGCCGCCAACCGCGGACCCGCCGAGGCGACGCTGCGGGTGCTGCCGACGCTGTGGTTCCGCAACACCTGGTCGTGGCCGGATCCGCCGAACGCGGGCGCGGCACTGGCGAAACCGCGCCTCACCGCGGCCGGCGGCGTCCCCGGCGAGACGGCCGTCCGGGCCGAGCACCCGGACCTCGGCACGTGGGAGCTGCGCTGCGCGGACTGCGCGGGCGAGGACGCGCTGCTGTTCACGGAGAACGAGACGAACACCGAGCGGCTGGACGGCACCCCGAACCCGTCGCCGTACGTGAAGGACGGCATCGGCCGGTACGTCGTCGACGGCGAGACGGCGGCCGTCAACCCCCGGCGCACCGGCACCAAGGCGGCCGCGGACCACTCGCTGACCGTCGCGCCGGGGGGCTCCGCGAGCGTCCGGCTGCGGCTGGTGCGCGTGTACGGGGGCGCCGAACCCGCCGCCCTGGGCGACGACCGGGCCGACGCGGTGCTGGAGGAGCGGCGCGCGGAGGCCGACGCCTTCTACCGTGCCCTCACCCCGCCGGGCCTCGGCGAGGACGAGGCCCTGGTGCTGCGGCAGGCGCTGTCCGGGATGCTGTGGAGCAAGCAGTACTACCGGTTCGACGTCAACGCCTGGCTCGCCGAGCACGGCGTCGACCCCTTCGGCCCCGCGGCGGACGGCATCCGCAACCACGACTGGTTCCACCTGAGCGCCGACCACGTGGTGTCCATGCCCGACACGTGGGAGTACCCCTGGTTCGCGGCCTGGGACCTCGCCTTCCACGCGGTCGCGCTCGCCATGGTCGACACCGTCTTCGCCAAGGAGCAGCTCGAACTGCTCCTCACCGACCTCTACCTGCATCCCAATGGGCAGATACCGGCGTACGAATGGAACTTCACCGACGTCAACCCGCCCGTCCACGGCTGGGCCACGTACTTCGTGTACCAGCTGGAGAAGCGGCTCACCGGCCGCGCGGACCGCGCCTTCCTGGAGCGCGCCTTCCAGAAGCTGCTGACCAACTTCACCTGGTGGGTCAACCGCAAGGACCCCGACGGACGCAACGTCTTCCAGGGCGGCTTCCTCGGCCTCGACAACATCGGCGTCTTCGACCGCAGCGCGCCCCTCCCGACCGGCGGGCACCTCGAACAGGCCGACGGCACCGCGTGGATGGCGCTGTACTGCCAGACCATGCTCCAGATGGCGCTCGAACTCGTCGAGGACAACCCGTCCTACGAGGACCTCGTCGTCAAGTTCGCCCAGCACTACCTGTGGATCACGGCCTCCCTGGACCGCGTCGGCGACCACGACGACGAGATGTGGGACGACGAGGACGGCTTCTTCTACGACGTGCTGCGGCTGCCCGACGGCCGGGCCCAGCGGCTGAAGGTGCGCTCCATGGTGGGGCTGCTGCCGCTGTGCGCCGCCACCGTCATCCAGCCCCGGCAGCTGGCCCGGGTCGCCGGGCTGCGGGAGCGGATGGACCGGTTCGTCGGCCGGCATCCCTCGCTGGCGGCCGTCTGGGCGTCGGCCATGGCCGGTTCCGCCGGCGGCCCCCGGCTGCTGTCCGTCGTGGACGACAAGAAGCTGGAGCGCGTCCTCGCCCGTCTGCTCGACGAGGAGGAGTTCCTGAGCCCGTACGGCATCCGGTCGCTGTCCCGGTACCACGCCGGCCACCCGTACACCCTCACCGTGCACGGCGAGGAACTGCGCGTCGGCTATCTGCCCGCCGAGTCCGACTCCGGCATGTTCGGCGGCAACTCCAACTGGCGCGGACCGGTCTGGCTGCCGATGAACATGCTCGTCGTCCGCGCACTGCTCAACCTGTACGGCTTCTACGGCGACGAGCTCACCGTGGAGTGCCCCACCGGCTCCGGGAACCGGGCGACCCTGTACGAGGTGGCGCGGGAGATCTCCGGCCGGGTCGTCCGCATCTTCCTCGCGGAACCGGACGGGCGGCGGCCCGTCCACGGCGGCCAGGAGAAGTTCCGCACCGACCCGCACTGGCGGGACCTGATCAGCTTCCACGAGTACTTCCACGGCGACAACGGCGCGGGCATCGGCGCCGCCCACCAGACCGGCTGGACGGGCCTGGTCGCCACCCTGATGATCACCTTCGGCAGGCTCGGCCCCGAGGACTTCCGCGACCCGTGGGACGGAGACGAATCATGAGCGCGCTGCCCGCACAGCCCGTCGTGCACGAGGTGAACACCCGCGTCTGGCTGCGGGAGACCGAGCGGCGCACGGGACGCCCGGTACGCCTCGGCGACGTGCCCAAGGACGCCTGGGACGAGCTCACCCCGCACGGGGTGGACGCCGTCTGGCTCATGGGCGTGTGGGAGCGCAGCCCCGAGGGGCTGCGGATCGCCCTGGAGGACCCCGGCCTGCGTGAGTCGTTCGCCCGGGCCCTCCCGGACGCCGCCCCCGAGGACATCGCCGGATCGCCGTACTGCGTCCGCCGCTACACCGTCGACGGCGCCCTCGGCGGCACCGCCGGGCTCAAGGCCGCCCGCGCCGAACTCGACCGCCGCGGCGTCGGCCTGGTCCTCGACCACGTGCCGAACCACGTCGCGCCGGACAGCCCCTGGCTCGCCGCCCACCCCGACTGCTTCGTCCGCGGCACCGAGGACGACCTGCGGCGCGACCCGGCCGCCTACCTCGCGGCGCACGGCCGGGTCTACGCACGCGGCCGGGACCCCTTCTTCCCGCCGTGGCCCGACGTCGTCCAGCTCAACGCGTATCGCCCCGCGCTGCGCGCGCTGACCGCCGACACCCTCACCCGGATCGGCGACCTGTGCGACGGGGTCCGCTGCGACATGGCGATGCTGATGATGAACGACGTGTTCGCCCGGACGTGGGGCGGACGCGCCGGGCCCGCGCCCGACGAGGACTTCTGGCCGGCCGTGCTGCCCGCCGTGCGCCGCCGCCACCCCGGCATGCTCTTCCTGGCGGAGGCCTACTGGGACCTGGAGTGGGCCCTGCAGCAGCAGGGCTTCGATTACGCCTACGACAAGCGGCTCTACGACCGGCTGCTGCACGAGGACGCCGGTGCCGTCCGGGACCACCTGCGGGCCGACGAGGGCTACCAGCGCGGCCTGGTCCGCTTCCTGGAGAACCACGACGAGCCGCGCGCGGCGGCGACCCTCGCGCCCGTGGCCCGGGAACGCGCGGCGGCCGTGGTGACCGCCACGCTGCCGGGCGCGACCCTGTGGCACGAGGGCCAGTTCACCGGGCGCCGCGTCCGGCTGCCCGTCTTCCTGACCCGGCGCCCCGACGAACCGGCCGACGACGGACTGCGGGCCTTCCACGAACGGCTGCTGACCGCGGTCCGCAACAGCCGTATGCGCGACGGCCGCTGGCAGTTGCTGGACGCGACGGGCTGGCCGGACAACGACACCTGCCGTGAGCTGCTCGCCTGGAGCTGGACGAACGGACCGGGCCGCTTCCTCGTCGTGGTGAATCACTCCGGCCGCCCGGCCCAGGGCAGGATCAGGCCGCCGTGGCCCGAACTGGCGGACGGCACCGGCGACACGGACCTGCTGGACCTCATGGACGGCGCCCGCTACGTGCGCTCCGGCAGCGAACTGGCCGGCCCGGGGCTCTTCGTCGACCTCGACGCGTGGGGCGGCCACGTGTTCGCCGTCGAACCCGGCGCCTGACGGACCGCAGGAGGGCACGCGTCCGCCGGAGTGAACGGAGCGCCGGGAACCGCGCGGTGGAGAGGGCTGCGCGGAGGGGGCCGATCACCGCTCGGTCACCTCCGCGGCCCGCCCTCGGGACCTGCCGTACCAGTCGTGCACGACGGCGCTGTTCACGACGAGGTCCTGCACGGACGCCCCGCGCCGGTCGACCGGTATCCACAGCAGGCCCCAGGGCAGGAAGACGCACAGCACCGCCCGCAGCACGGCGGCGGCCACGGTGAACCGCCCCCGGGAGCGGCTCAGCACCCGCAGGCCCAGCAGCTGGTCCCCGACGGTGCGCCCGCCGACGAGCCAGCCGGCCGCCAGATAGGAGACGGCGGTGACGTAGCCGAGGACGAGGGTGAACCAGCCGGCGGGCCGCGGCAGCGCGAACGGCGGACCCAGCAGCAGATAGCGCCCCGCCGCGTAGCCGAAGTGGACGGCGAAGACGGCACAGAGCACCACGAGGAGGTCCACGAAGCCCGCCGCCGCTCGCGAGACGACCCCGGCCGGCCGCCCCTGGAGGACGGGTGACGTCACGGCCGCGGCCCGGCCCGCAGCGGCACGAGGGCGGCGTCGTCCGAGGCGTCCGAGGCGCTCCTGCGCAGCAGCCGGTCGGTGAGTCGCTGGACCAGCCGGTCGGCGCGGGCGTTCTGCCGGCGGAACGCGTCGAGCGTCTCCCCGGCGATGCTCCCGCCCGTGTCCCGCACGATCCTGCCCAGCTCCAGCTCGTCCAGGACGCCCTCGGTGTACGCCACCAGGTCGAGCTCGGCCAGGACCCGTTCCGTGTACGCGACCAGGTCGACCCGGTCCAGCACGGCGTCCACGTCCACGCGGCCGGCCACGGCGCCCACGTCCACCCGCCGGGCCACGCGCTCCACGTCCACCCGGTCGGCCACCGCGTCCACGTCCACCTCGGCGAGGACGGCGGCCGTGAGCGCCCGCGTCACCGCCCGCGCCGTGGCCCGCAGTTCCTCCCGCGCCCGCAGCCGCTCCGCCGCGCCCCGCGCGCTCCACACGGCGACGCGCGCTTCGACCGCCCCGGCGATCCCGGCCGGCACGGCGCCGCGCGCGACGGCCCGCACGCGGGACAGGACCCGCGTGTCCACGGCGGCCACCGCGGCGAGCGCCCGCTGCTCCAGCTCCAGCGCGAGGCCCAGCGCCGCGTCGGGCAGCACGCCCCACCCGTCGTCCTCCGGCCGCCCGCGCGCGGGGCCCCCGACGGCGATGGTGACGCCCCGCGCGGCGGCGTCGGCCAGCCCCACGACGAGGCGCGTCGCGTACCCGGCCGCCCTGCCCGCGAGGCCGCCGCGGGCCGCCCCGCCGGCGGGCACCGGACCGGGCGGGCCGGCCGGACCGGTCGTCACCGTCACCGCACGAGCACAGCAGCCCGCGGCCGACGGGACATCACCCGCCGGGGGTGACCGGCGCCCCGCGCCCGGGCCCCCGCCGTGAACGACCCGTGCCACGAGGGCAATCGCCCCTCCGGGGTGATGCGGGCCAGGCACCCGGACAGCACAGTGCGCCCATGGAACCGACGAGGCGAGAGCAACGCCCCGCGCGCGTGGCGCTGGGGGCCGCGGCCGCGGCCGTGCTGGTCCTGCTGGTGGGGGCGGGCCTGCGGTCCCCCGCCCTGGCGGCCGTGGGCCTCGTCGGCTGTGCGCTCACCGCCGCCGGGACCTGGTGGGGCGTCACCCGGCGCGGTGCGCGGCGGGCCGCCGCCAGGGCGCTGGCCCTGACCGCCCCGGTGTGGGTCCTGTGGCAGTACACCTCGGCCCGGCTGGGCTGGGCCGTCGCCGTCTCCGCGGCGCTGTGGCTGCTGGCGGCCGGCGCGGCCCGGACCGCCCTCGTCCGGCACGACGCGCCGGTGCCGCCGCCCGAGCACCCGGCGCCCGGCATCCACCACCCCTTCCTGATCATGAACCTGCGCTCGGGCGGCGGCAAGGTGCGGCGCCACTCGCTGCGCGAGCAGGCCGAGGCCCTGGGCGCCGAGGTGCTCCAGCTGGAGTGGCGCGGCGAGACCGACGTCGCCGAACTGGCCCGCAAGGCGGCCTCCGAGGGCGCCGACCTGCTCGGCGTCGCGGGCGGCGACGGGATGCAGGCACCGGTCGCCGACGTCGCCGCCGCCCTGCACCTCCCCTTCCTGGTGATCCCGGCGGGCACCCGGAACCGGTTCGCGCGCAGCCTCGGCCTGGACTGCGACGACCCGGTCAGGGCGCTGGACGCGCTGTACGACGGGGTCGAGCTGCACGTCGACATGGGCAGGGTCGGCGACCGCCCCTTCGTCAGCGACGTGGCGTTCGGCGCGTACGAGGGGACGGCGGCCGGCTCCTGGTACCGCGGCGCCGCGCGCCGCCCCTGGCACCGCGACCGCCCCGTCCGTACGGCCCTGAAGGCGCTGCCCGGCCTGCTCGCCGAGCACCGGGGCGTCCCCCTCACCGCGCACGCCGGCACGGTCACCTGCCGCGCCCCGCAGGCCCTGCTGATCAGCAACAACCCGTACGGCACGGGCGACATCGCCGGGCTGGGGATCCGGCCGCGCCTGGACGGCGGCGAGCTGGGCTGCGTCGGCGTCGAGGTGACCGGTGCCCCGCACGCCGCCGGACTGCTGAGGGGCTGGCGCTCCTCCGGGCTGACACGGGCGGCGGCGACGGACGTACGGGTCGACGCCGACGCGCCGTGGCTGGCGGCCGACGTCGACGGCGAGGCGTCCCGGCTGCGCGTGCCCGTCCGCTGCGAGGTGCGCCCCCTGGCGCTGCGGGTGATCGTGCCCCGCCGGCGGCCGGGCCCCCGCGGCGCCCGGCCGCCGCTCGACTGGCGGCTGCTCACGCGGCTGGCGTCTCCGCCGGCCCGCCCACCGGACGGGCTCCCCGCCCTGAAGCCGACGCGGAGCGGCGCACCGTAGACCGGGACCGCCGCGGACCGGGACCGCCGCGGACCGACACCGGCCGGTACCGGAGTACGCCGCCGGAGCGTCCCCTCCCCGACGGCGTACGGCCGGTGCGGCGCCGCTCCCCGTGCCGGCGCCCGCGCGGGCTCCCGCACGGCCGTTCCATCAAGCCGCGGAACGCGCGGCGCCGCGTCACCCGCCAGGGGTGAGAATCCGGTGCCCCGGGCCCGCCGGCGGGCGCACCGGCTGAACTCCTCGATCGCGGGCACACGACCGTAGTGATCTTCGTGCCGCTCCGTTCATGAGGGGGAATCAGCATCGTGGCCATGCCCGTACGACGCAGCCGGCCGGTGCGGCCGGTGGACCGCAAGCGCGCCTTCGACCTGCGCTCCACGGCGTTCTTCTTCGTCCTCCTCGCCATCCTGGTGGGCCTCGCGGGGTTCACCGTGCGCGCCCTGGCCGACGTCGTGGAGCGGCGGCCCGTCTGGGCGGTGCTCCTGGCCGTGGCCGGGGTGGCACTCGTGGCGGCGGCCCGCAGACGCGGGCGGCGCCGGTTCTCCGCGGCCGGAACGGTGCGCAGGGCGACCGAGGCCCTCGACGAGGCGGCGAGAACGGCGGCGGACGCACTGGACGCCGGGGGCCCCTCCGGCCGGGCCGCGGCCGTGCCGGCACCGCCCGCCGCCGGCGCCGCCGGGAGGACGCTCGTCCTCCCGGACGACCCGGTCACCGCGCAGGCCCCGGCCGCCGGCCACGACACCGCCGCCGGGACGGCCGCCGTCGTCGACTACGACGCCATGGACGCCGACGAGTTCGAGCAGGCGGTCGCGGCGCTGTGCGAACGGGACGGGTGCGCGGACGTCGAGGTGGTGGGCGGCGCCGGGGACCTCGGCGCGGACGTCGTGGCCAGGACCCCGGACGGGCGCGCCATGGTGATCCAGTGCAAGCGGTACAGCGACACCAACCGCGTCGGCTCCCAGGACCTGCAGCGGTTCGGCGGCACCTGCTTCACCGTGCATGGGGCCGACGTCGCCGTCGTGGTCACCACCAGCGACTTCACCGCCCCGGCGGCCGAGTACGCCGAGCAGTGCGGCATCCTGTGCGTGGCCCGGGAGACCCTGCTGGCCTGGAGCGACGGCACGGGGCCGGCGCCCTGGCTCACGGCGTGAGGCTCACGGGGTGAGTACCACCTTCTCGCAGTCGTCCTGCTTGTTCTTGAACAGTTCGAAGGCGTGCGGGGCCTCCGCCAGCGGCATCCGGTGGGTGATCACGCGGGTGGGGTCGATCGTGCCCTCCTCGATCAGTCCCAGCAGCCGGTCCAGGTACCGCTGCACATGGCACTGCCCGGTCCGCAGGGTCAGTGACCTGTTCATCCAGGCCCCGGCCGGGAACTTGTCCATCAGCCCGCCGTAGACCCCGACGACCGACACGACGCCCCCGCTGCGGCAGCACATGACGGCCTGGCGCAGGGCGTGCGGCCGCTCGGTCCCGGAGCGCACCGCCTGCTTGCCGCGGTCGTACATCCGCACGTGGGGAGCGCCGTGCGTGGCCTCCAGACCGACCGCGTCGACGCACTTGTCCGGACCGCGCCCGCCGGTCATCTCCAGCAGGGCCGAGCGGACGTCGACCTCCTCGAAGTCGATCGTCGTGTACCCCTCGGCGGCGGCCATGTCGAGCCGGTAGTCCTCCTTGTCGATCGCGACGACCTCCTCGGCGCCCAGCACCCGCGCCCCGTCCATGGCCATCTGGCCGACCGGTCCCGCGCCCCACACGGCGACGACGTCACCGTCCTGGATGTCGCACATGTCGGCGCCCATCCAGCCGGTGGGCAGCACGTCGGAGAGGAACAGCACCTGCTCGTCGGTGAGGTCGGACTCGATCTTCAGCAGGTTGACGTCGGCGAACGCGACCCGCGCGTACTCGGCCTGCCCGCCGGCGAAACCGCCGGTGAGGTGCGAGTAGCCGTAGATCCCCGCGGTGGGGTGGCCGAAGATCTTCTCCGCGATGCCGGCGTTGGGGTTGGTGTTCTCGCAGCACGAGTACAGCTCCGCCCGGCACGACGCGCACGCGCCGCAGGCGATGGGGAACGGCACGACGACCCGGTCCCCGACCCGGATCCTGCCGGTGTCCACGCCGGGACCGACCTCCACCACCTCGCCCATGAACTCGTGGCCCATGATGTCGCCGGACTGCATGGTGGGGACGTACCCGTCGAGCAGATGCAGATCGGAGCCGCAGATCGCCGTCGAGGTGACCCGCACCACGGCGTCCCGGCTGTTGAGCAGCGAGGGGTCCGGGACGTCCCGGACCTCCACGCTGTTGCGGCCCGTCCAGCAGTTCGCCTTCATGACAGGGCCTCCCTCAGCTCCTGCTCGGTGAGGGGGCGCGCCGGGTGCTGCGGGAACTCGTGGCGGGCCGCCTTGCCGAACGGCGCGCCCTCGGAGCGGACCACCTCGCCGGTCTCCGCGACCTGCTTGAAGCGGCGCAGGTCGTCGTCCAGCTGCTGGGCGGGAGCCTCGCCGGCGTAGCGGGCCGCGGCCCTGCCGAGCGCCCCGGCGGGCATGTCGTGGCACAGGGACACATGGACCTCGGTGCCGCGTCCGCCGGGCGCCGGGGTGAACCGGACCTCGCCCCAGTTGTCGACGTCCGCGCCGTCGGCCGCACACCAGGCGATGCGCCGGCCGGGCTCGTCGGCGACGATCTCCGCGTCCCACTCGACACAGCCGCCGAACGGCGCGCTCACCCTCCAGTGACTGGTACGGGGGCCGGTGACCCGCACCTCGTCGACGTGCGCCATGAACGACGGCAGCCGCTCCAGGTCGCGCCAGAGGCCGTACGCCTCCTGGGGCGTCCTGGCCACGGTCGTGGCCGCGGCCCGGCGGACGGGCGCGCTCCGGGTGCGGGTCACCGCGGCGTACACGTCCGCGGCGGTGACCAGCGCGGCGGCCGCGGTGGCGAGGGCGGTGCGGCCGTGTCCGCGGCCGTCGTGGTGGCGCAGCGCCCTGCCGAGCATCGCCAGGTCGGTGATGTCGCCGCCGACCCGGCTCCACAGCCAGACGGGGGAGGGCCGGCCCAGCAGCCCGGCCGCCGCCGTGAGCTCCCGTACGCCGACCGCGGTGGTGGCCGCGCGGTGCAGCGGCGTGTTCCCCACGCCCAGTGCCCGGGCGACCCCGTCCGGCCGGGCGACCTGGGGCACGCCCAGGACCGCGCTGACCAGGCCGAGGCCCCGGACGAGCGGATCGTGCCGGAGGGCGGCGGACGTGTCGCGCCGGCCGGGGGAGAAGTCGACGGCGCGGGTACGGGCGTGCCGGTGCCGCGCCGTCCCGGTCTCGGAAGCGTTACTCATCGCGTGCTCCGTACGGAGTCGGACGGGCGGGTCGCGAGGAGGGGCCGCTCCCGCGGCCCGCGGGGCACCGGGGCGAGGTCCCCGTCCCGGAGCCCTTCAAACGGCATCCGGAGGGGTTCGTTCCGCTGTCTCCCCGGACACCGGCGCCGTCAGCCGCCGTCAGCGCCCCTGCGCGGTCCGCCCCGGGATGCTGATGCCGTACTGCCCCAGCTTGCGGTACACGGTGGCGCGGCTCATGCCGAGCCGGTCGGCGGCCTGCGCCACCGTGGTCGCCGGCTCCGTCAGACAGCGCACGATCTCGTCCCGCTCCAGCGTTCGGCCGGGTGCGGGGCCGGGCGATCCTGGTGCCCTGACCCGGGCACCCGTGGCTCAGGAGTGCCGCTTGTGACGGGGGGAGCGGCGCGGGCCCTCCTGCTGGTGGACCAGCAGGAGGGCCAGGAGCAGTGGTACGGCGGTGCACAGCGTGAAGATCATGACGTCCCCTCTCGCTTCGCTGAACGCTGCATGCCCGGTACCCAGCCAAAGCAGTCCCAGTGTGCGCAGTTCAGCTCATATGAGGAGCCGCAGGTGCCGCGGGGTCCCGTCACCCGAATGGACCCCGCGGCTGCGTGCGCACGGCCCATGTGCGGTCTGCTGGAGGGAGAGAGGCGTCCATCAAGGGAGCCGATCATGTACGAGATGTGTGCAGGCCACGAAGAGCACGGCGGAACGCTGGTGTGGCACGTGATGGCCAAGCGGTCCAGCGAACCCCTGTGCGGCCGGCGGTTCATCCGCGCGGCAGACGCCGCGAGCGCGGAACGGGCGGGTCACTGCCCGGCGTGCATGGCGTCGTTCATGAAGCTGATGACGGCGCCACCGGATGCGGAGTCCCCCGCCGGCACACCCCGTTAGGGTTCGTCCCCAGCGGTCCTCGTATCCCATGTCCGGGCGTCGGCGGATTCTCCCGCCGGCGCCCGGACGCTCGTCGCGCCCCGGAGGGTGTCAGACCTCGGCGAGGGTCTGGAGGGGAGTGCGGCCGTACGCGCCCCGGTAGTGGGCGGCGAACCGCCCGGGGTGGAAGAAACCCCAGCGGGCGGCGATCTCGGTGACCGTGACACCGCCGCACGGTGAGGCGGCCACGAGGTCCTGGTGGGCGTGGGACAGGCGTACCCGGCGCAGATGGGCCAGCGGGGTGGTGTCCAGGTGCCGGCGGAAGGCGTACTGCAGCGCCCGGATGGTGACGTGCGCGGCGTCGGCGATGTCGGCGACGCTGATGGGCTGGTCGGCATGACCGTCGATGTAGGCGATCGCGCGGCGCAGCGTGGTGGGGTGGGCGTCGTTGCGGTCGGGGCCGGTGGGGTCCGTCAGCGCGGTGTTGGGGAAGGCCGCCAGGACGGTCGCGGCCAGGTGTTGCACGGCGGTGGCGACGACCAGCGGCTGTTCCGTGACGACGGGGACGGACATGATGTGGTCCCGCACGTACAGGACGGAGTGCCGCAGATGCTGTGCCGCGGCCGGCGAGTGGGGCCGGTGCCAGGTCAGACGTACCGGTTGGGGCCTGCGCTGTGGGGCCGTCTCCGCGACCTGGGCGAGCAGGCCGGGCTCCAGCAGGGCGATGGTGTACTGGGCGTTGTCGCAGATCCGCCCCGAGTACGGGAGGTGCGGCGGGGCGAGGGTCCCCACCTCGCCGGGCCCGTAGGCGTCCTCGACCCCCGGAAAGGTGTGGTCCCGGAGGGTGCCGGAGTGCATGCAGCACACGCTGACCCTGCCGAGGGGCGCGACGTCGTAGGTCATCTCCAGGCGGATGTCGAGCCGGTCGGCGGTGACCGCCGTCAGGGCGTCGCGCCGGATCCGTATCCGGCCGGCGTCGGGCGACCTGCTGCCGATGCGGATCTTCGCATAGGTCCGGCTGAGCCACTCCTCGGCCGCGTCCAGATCGTCGCTGTCGAATACCAGCGTGTCCATACGACCTCCGCAGTGCCGAAGGGAGACAGCCCGGCACCGGGCAGCGTACGACCGGGAACACTCCGTCACCAGGGGCGCGGGGCCACCGCCACAGGAGAACCGCGCAACGGGACATGGGCGCTCCTCGCACGGGACACCGGCAGCGACCGAGCCGTCCGCGCCCCCGACCGGGGCGAGAGGCGACCCGCCCCTACTCGGAACCGTTCCCCGCCGTCCCCGGCTCGGCCATCCGCCGGTGCAGGGCCGCCTTGGCGCCGTCGGGCAGGACCCTGTCGGCCACCCCCTGCGCCTTGGTCGTCACCGAGCCCGTGACCAGCTTCTTCCTGCCCTTCATCACCGCGTCGAACGCCTGCTGGGCGACCTGGGCGGGATCGTCCTTGTCCGAGGTGCCGATCCTCGTGTCGCCCATACCGGCCCGGTGGAAGAAGTCGGTCTCCGTCGGCCCCGGCATGAACGAGGTGATCGTGACACCGGTGTCCTTCAGTTCCTCCTGCAACGCCTGGGCGAAGGACTGGATGAAGGACTTGGACGCGTTGTAGACCGCCTGGAAGGAGCCCGGCATCATCGCGGCGACGGACGAGGTGAACATCAGCCGGCCCTCGCCCCGGGCCACCATCTCGCGCAGCAGCGGCTTGGCGAGCCGTACGGTCGAGGACACGTTGAGGTCGATCACGGACTGTTCGTCGGCCGGATCGGCGTCCAGGAACGCACCGCCCCGCCCGATCCCGGCGTTGAGGGCGGCCACGTCCACCGTCAGCCCGGTCGTGGCCGCGACCAGCCGGTCCACACCGGCGGGTGCCCGGAGGTCGGCGCGTACGGGACGCACCTGGGCGCCCGTCTCCCGCAGCAGTTGCGCGGCGTGCTCCAGCCGCTCGTCCTCGGCGTTGATCAGCAGGTCGAAGCCGTGCTCCGCGAACCGCCTGGCCAGTTCGTACCCGATTCCGCTGGAGGCCCCGGTCACCAGGGCGAGCGGCCTGTTGCCGTCCATGACGTCCATGAGGACGGAGTAACCAGGCGGACCACGGCCAACCGCACGAGGGAGAACGAGGATGAACGAGGGCGAAAGGGGGAAGGCCCCGGTCAGAGGGGGGAGGCCGACCGGGGCCGCGGGAGGGTGACGTGCGGAGGGCGGTCGCCTCGCGGCGAAAGGCTCCATGGGGCTTCAGCCGAACGATCGTCCCCATGGGCGAGAGGTGAGGCCCGGGGACACTGTCCCCTCCGCAGCCACGTCGCTGTCAACGGCCGACCGGCACCGCTTGTTCCGGGACGCCGCGCCGACGCGGGGTGATCCGGCCCACATCCGCTTTCGTTTCCCGGACAGTCCCGGCGAGGCGAATTGCGCATACGGCGCTGCACGGACGCTTCGGGGTTGGGACGCTGAGCCCGGACAGTCGCCCGGTGGGCGCGGCACGAGCCCGGCGCGAGCTGGGGAACGGCCGGGTGCCGCACCGTCGGGTGACCGGTCCGGGAAGGTACGGCTGCCGTCCTTGGTCGGCGATGACGGCGGCTGCCTCGCGCAGTGACTCGTGTCTTCGGTGACGCGGAGACGCTGTGCGGGGTTGTTCTCACCGTCCGATGGGACGCAGCGGGAGTGAGCCCCATGGGAGAGGGTTGTGAGGACGGGGGACCGGGGTCCGCGACGCCGCGCACGGGCTGCGGACTCCGGTTCCCGATAGCGACGGCTGCGAAGACCGGTCCGGCGGCGGTGGCACCCGCGCGGCCCGCTGCGGGGCGTCTCCCGCTGCCGCGTCCGTCCTCCGCGCCTCGCTCCGAGGAGGGCGCCGCTCCGCGCGCCCCCGCCGCGTTCACCACGTCCTCCCTGCTGTCGGCCGGTGCCGGGCCCGCGGCGCGGGGGCATGGCCGACCTCCATCGGCGGCCGTTCCCTGACAGGTGTTCAACTACGCCCTCGCACGGAACAATGGGGGGTCGGCGCCAAGCTTCACGAACGGGAACGGCGCCACGGTCCGAGGTGGGGGTTGGTCGCACGGTGGAAGCGGAAGAACGGCGCACGCCGCCCGACGCGGCGGCGACGGATCCGGCGGTGATCGCGACACGCCTGGCCGTCCTCGCGCGCCATCTCGGGCACGTTCCGGACAAGATCCTCGACGAGCGCGCGCTGGCCGAGGCCTCCGGCGTGCCGCAGGCCGTGGTCGCGGCGCTCCTCGCCGGCCGGCAGGTGCCGCCCAGTGATCCGGACAAACGTTTCGTCCGGCGGATGGCGATCCTGCGCGACTCGCGCCGCAAGGCGAACGGACGCATGTACACGCACGAGGAGATCGCCGAAGGCTCCCACATGTCCCGCCAGCAGTGCTCGGCGCTCCTGGCCGGGGAACGGCGCCCGACGGCCCGGCACCAGTTCCATCTCGAACGTTTCTTCGGTGTCCCCGACGGTTTCCTCACCGCCACGGACGCCGACGCGTTACGCCGCTGTCTGCTGGACATCGAGCTGAGCCTGTTACGGGAACTGTTCGAACAGATCGCGACACGGGCGGCGGCCGAGAACCGGCCCACGACCGCGGAGAAGCCGAGCAGCCCGGCCCTGCCCGCGCCTGCCGAACGCCGTCGCCGACGCGAAGCCCTCGGGCTCCGGCCGGCCGACGTCGCCGCGAGCGTCGGCGTCGACGCCGAGGAGGTCCGCGCCTGGGAGGAGGGCCGACGCGAGCCGGACGGCACGGTGCGCGTCCGTTACGCGGCCTACCTCAACGCCGCCTCCGGACTCGCGGGCCTGACGGAGGCACAGTAGGGCGCCCGTGGCTCACCGGGCGGGACCGCGCCCGGACGGCTAGGTTGCCCCCGGGGCATGTGATCCGGGGACGAACGGAGGACGGTCCGTGGAGCTGGACATCGCGGCCGACGAGCTGAAGAGCGCGCTCGACCGGCTGAGGCGGGCGCAGGGGCAGATCGCCGGCATCATCCGGATGATCGAGGCGGGCCGCGACTGCGAGGAAGTGATCACTCAGCTCGCGGCGGCCTCCCGGGCGCTGGACCGGGCCGGCTTCGCGATCATCGCGACGGTCCTGCAGCACTGCACGGCCGTGGGCGCGCCGGCGGGCGAGGACGCCGAGCGGATGCGGGCCCGGCTGGAGAGGCTGTTCCTGTCCCTGGCCTGACGCGCGGCGGGGGCGGTCGAGCCGCCCTTCCCGCCGCCGGTACGCGCACCGCCGGTACGCGCACCGCCGGTACGCGCACCGGCGCCGGGCCCGCGCCGCGGCGTCAGGTGCCGGCCGTCGCGTGGTGCGTCGGCGCGGCCAGCTCCTCCAGCTCCCGTGTCACGGCGTCGCCGAGCATCGTGGCGTCCCCCGGACGCAGGTGGCTGACCACGGTGAGGGTGTACGCGTCGGCGGTCTGTACGAGACAGAGGTTCGCCGAGCCGGGCGGGTTGAGCTGGGGCACGGGAAGGACCCGCGTGAGCCGGCGGCCGTTCAGCGCGCACGGGTTGTCCCGCCACTTGAACGCCGTGCACACGGTGGGCGTGACGTCCGGCCGTACGAGACGCCGTGCCATGGCGTTCGACAGTCCCGGGACCAGCCGGGCCGCCGCCTCCACCGTGGGCAGGGCCGCCCGGTGGGCGTCGCAGCGGTGCTGCAGCGAGGCGACCAGCTGCTGGCAGGTGCGGAGGCGGTCGACGGCGGACGGGGCGTCGACGGGGAGCGGGACACGCAGCGCCGTGACGATGTTGCCCAGCTCGTAGGTGTTCTGCCGGGCCCTGAGGTCGACCGGGAGTGTGGCGTAGACCGGCACGGCGCCGTCGGGCCAGTGGCCGAGCGGCCCGTAGCAGGCGCGCAGGGCACCGGCGAGGGACGCCAGGAGCAGTTCGTTGAGGGTGGCCCCGCGCCCCCGGGCGGGCTGGCGCCGGGCCGCGCCCACGACCTCGGGCGGGAGTTCCACCACGGCCAGCTCCGGCCGCGCCTCCTCCGCCGCCACGGGGAGGGACTGGCCCCGGGCCCCCAGGCGCTGCAGCTCCCGGCGCAGGGCGGCCGGCACGGCGGGCGGGCGGGGAGCGGCGGGCCCCGGCGGACGCGGGGTCGCGGCGTCGTCCATCAGCAGCCGGAAGAGCGTCTCCAGCGACCTGCCGTCGAGCAGCCCGTGGTGGGCGAGCAGGACGAGGGCGTGCTCGCCGGCCGGTGTCGCGTTCTCCGCCACGACCAGCCGCCACAGGGGCCGGCCGGCGGGCAGCGGCCGGCTGACACCGGAGGTCAGCACGGACTCCAGCCCCTCACCGGAGGCGACGACATGCGTCTCGGGCACGAACGGCCCCGCGGGCGACCAGTGGTGGCCCGACACCGCGGCCGGTCCGGTGGGCCGCCTGAGCACCCAGCTCATCCGGTCCAGGCCACCCCACCGGGCACCGACACGGGACCGCACCTGTGCCAGGTCCAGCGGGTCCCCGGAGAACAGCGCGGCGATGCCGATGGTCCCCGGCTGTCCGCTGCGAATGTGCCCTTGGTCTACGACCGACAGCCTCATCTGGTGGCTTGCCTTTCCTCACGTGCTCGGGCACCGCTGCCGGCCGCCCGTCAACGACTTGTCCGACGGGGCCCGGTACGGCCCCCGTGCCTGCGCCTTCCTCGCGCATCCGCCCGTCCGCCCGCGGTCATCCGTTCGACGAGGCGAACACGACACAGGCGTTGTGCCCCCCGAAGGCGAAGCTGTTGCTGATCACCGGACCGTCCGGAAGCTTGCGGGGCTGTCCGGTGACCACGTCCAGCGCGCACCGCGGGTCCGGATCGGTGAGGTTGGCGGTGGGCGGCGCCAGCCCCTCGCGCACGGACAGGACCGCGATCACGGCCTCCAGCGCTCCCGCCGCCCCCAGCGGGTGCCCCGTCACCGACTTGGGGGCGGTGACGGGGACCGCGGCGGTGCCGAACACGGCGTTGACGGCCCGCGCCTCCGCGACGTCGTTGAGGTCGGTGCCGGTGCCGTGCGCGTTCACGTGGGCGACCGCGTCCGCGCGCGTGCCGGCGTCGGCGAGCGCCAGCTCCATGCAGGCCCGGGCGCCGGTGCCGTCGGGATGCGGGGCCGTGAGGTGGTGGGCGTCGGAGGTGCGCCCGTAACCGTCGAGCGTGGCGTGGATCCGCGCCCCGCGCGCGCGGGCGGCGTCCAGCCGTTCCAGCACCAGGAACGCCGCCGCCTCGGCGAGGACGAACCCCCGCCGGCCGGCGTCGAAGGGCCGGGACGCGCCGGCCGGGTCCTCGCACCCGGTGGCCATCGCGCCGGCCCGCCCGAACGCCAGCGCGGTCGTGGGCGTCAGGGGGCTCTCGTGCCCGCCGGCCACCACCACGTCGGCGCCTCCGGCGCGGATCATCTGCAGCGCCTCGCCCACCGCGTGCGTGCCGGAGGCGCAGGCGGTCGAGAGGGTGAAGCCGGGGCCGGTGATGTCGTGCCTCGCGCTGATCCAGTACGCCCCGGCGTTGTGCATCAGCCGGGGCGCGTAGAGCGCGGTGGGGTGCCCGATCCCGTTCTCCTGGGTGATCACCCCGCCGTAGCCGGTGCCGGTGACCACCGCCCGCCGGACGGGCGGGGCCGCGAGCCCCCCGGCGTCCCGGACGGCGTCCGTGGCGGCACACAGGGCCAGTTGCACGGACCGGTCCGTGCGGCGGATCTCCTTCGGCGTCAGATAGCCCGTGGGATCGAAGTCGGGCACGTGGCCCGCGGGGCGGACGACGGTGCCCTCCTCGTCGAACGTGTGCAGCGAGGTCGCGGAACGGCCCTCCAGCAGCCGTTCCCAGAGGGCCGTCGGGCTCGCTCCGGCGGCACACCGCACGCCCAGGCCCGTGACCGCGACCACGTCGTGGCGAGTCATGCGACGGCCTGCCTCCGGTCGTCCGCGGCGCGCAGTCTCACGATCAGGTCCGCCACGTCGCCGACCGTGGCCACGGTGCCGGTCTTCGCCGCCTTGAGGGTCACGCCGAACACCTCCTCCACGGCGGCCTCGAGTTCGGTGACGTCCAGGCTGTCGGCTCCCAGGTCGGCGACCAGCCGGGCCTCCGGCACCACCGACTCGGGCGGCACCGACATCACCCGCGCGCACAGAGGGTGCAGCGCCTCCATGACATCCCGGTGCGCAAGGTCCATGCAGCTCTCCCATCTCCCGCTGCCGCACCCGGTCCTGGTGCGGCCGTGTTCTTCCTGGTCGGCGAGACGTCCACTGCGAGCGGTGCTCACCCGGCGATTCGCGTCGGCCGTCAGCACAGCGGAGGCCGGGCACCCGAAGGGCGCCCTCTCGTCGCTCAGTCGGCTCTGCTCACTCAGCGGCCAACGACGGCGACCGAGACGCAGTTACTCAGGGGGCGGGCCGATGGCACGTTCAGGTGATGTGCCGGGCGGTTGCGGTCACGGCGGTCCGCACGCGGGACCGATCGCCGGACGAGAGTTCCACCGTGGGCGTCGTGCCGGTGTCACTCCGCGCTCCGGGCCGCCCGGAGCGCGGCGGCCGTGGCGGCCGGCTCGTAGCCGGGTCCCACACCGTCGACCAGCAGGACGTCCCCGCCCATGTGCCGGGTGCGCAGGGGCAGTATCTCCCGGTAGGCCGGGGAGGCGTACCAGGCGCGGGCCTCGGCGAGCGACGGGAAGACGATGACCACGAGCGTCCCGGGCCAGTCGCCCTCCAGCACCTCCTGTTCGGGCGCCCCGTGCACCAGGAAGCGCCCGCCGAAGGGGTCCAGGGTCTCCTGGATGCGCTCGATGTAGGTCAGCACGTCCTCGTGGAGTTCCTCCGGCGGGCGGAGGCGGGCGATGCCGTAGGCGGGCATGGTGGCTCCTGTTCGTCCGTACGACGCGGTGGGCGGGGCGCCCGGCGGGGCGCGCCGACGACGACCACACTGCCGGGAGCCGGGGCGCGGGTCGATTACCCGGCAGGTAACCGCCTCCGCCACGCGGCCGACGTCGACTCGACCGCGGCGGGACTTCTTCCGGCAGGTCGAACACCCTGCCGGGCTGCCGGTACAGGTCGTGGGACAGCCGCCGGGCCCGGGCGGAGACCACTGGCGTGGCCGAACGCGAGGCCGTCCGGTTTCTGCCCGGAGGTCCGGGGGCGCGTCCGCCGTCCCCGCCGAGCGGGCGGGGACGGCGGGGTCAGTCGGTCCCGACCGCCCACCCGGACTTCTCGTAGGCGGCCGGCCGGGTCTGGGCGTCCCGCAGGACGGTGGTGTCGACCTTCTCGGAGCGGTCGAACCGGTAGACGCCGTTGCGTTCCTGGAAGACATCGGTGAGCTGGGTGTAGCAGTAGCCGAACATGTCCGGGTCGCTCAGCAGCACACCGGTCAGCGCGGTGAAGCGGCCGGTGAACTCCTCGGCGGTGCGCGGGCGTTCGCCGTACCCCCAGGAGTCCGCCTGGTCGTTCCCGGCGGTGCTCGCCGCGGCCTCGGGGTCCCACCAGATGCCGCCGAACTCACTGCAGAAGTAGGGCTGCCCGCGGTACGGCACGGACCAGGGGCGCCCGTCGGGAGCGGCGTTGACGAACGGCTGGTCCCGGTCGAGCCCGGACATCTGCTCGGCGAACCTCGCCGGGTCCTGCTCGTAGAGGTGCGAGTCGTACACGTCCGTCTCCGCGATCCGGTGGGCGTAGCCGGAGGCGTCGATCACCGGGCGGGTGGGATCGGCCTGCTTGGTGGCCAGGAACATCGCGCGGGTGACGTCGTCGAGCTGGGTGACGCGGTCGTGCAGGTGCTGGTACGTCTCGTTCAGCGGGCACCAGCCGACGATCGAGGGGTGCGAGTGGTCCCGCTCCAGGGCCTCCAGCCACTCGGCGACGTAGGAGGCGTCGGGGCGCTGGTTGTCGTCCCGTACGCCGACCTCGCAGCCCCAGTCGCCGAACTCGCCCCACACCAGGTAGCCGAGACGGTCCGCGTGGTAGAGGTAGCGCTCCTCGAACACCTTCTGGTGCAGCCGGGCGCCGTTGAAGCCGGCGCGCAGGCCGAGCTCGATGTCGCGGACGAGGTCGGCGTCCGTGGGGGCGGTCATCAGCCCGTCCGGGTAGTAGCCCTGGTCGAGCACCAGCCGCTGGAACACCGGCTCGCCGTTGAGCAGCAGCCTCTTGCCGTGGATGGCGACCGAGCGCAGACCGGCGTACGAGCGGACCGTGTCGACGGCGTTCCCGTCGGCGTCCAGGACCTCGATCGCCAGCCCGTACAGGTACGGGTCCTCCGGCGACCAGACGCGCCGCCGGTCCTCGGGCACCGGCAGCACCAGGCGCGGGGCGAGGTCCAGGTCGGCCCGGGTCTCGGCGCGGGCGGCCTCGCCCCGGTCGTCGGTCAGGACGGCGCGGACGCGGTGACCGGGGAGGTTCGCGGTCAGCGGCAGTTCGAGGAAGAAGGACCCGGACGCGAGGTCGGGGGTGATCCGGGGACGCCGCAGGGACACGGACCGGGGCACCGGCTCCATCCACACGGTCTGCCAGATACCGGTGGTGCGGGTGTAGTGGGCGTGGGAGTTGGCGTACCAGGTGGACTGCTTGCCCCGGGCCTGGACGCCGTGCCGGCTGTCGCGCGCCCGGACGACGAGGGTGATCTCCCGGCCGGGCACCGCCGCCTCGCCGAGGTCGGCGGTGAAGGGGGTGAAGCCGCCGCGGTGGCGGGCGACCTCGACGCCGTCGGCCCACACGGTCGTGTCGTGGTCCACGGCCCCGAAGTGCAGCAGCACCCGCGCGTCCGCCCACTCGGCCGGGACGGTCACCGTCCGCCGGTACCAGACCGCCTCCAGGAAGTCCGTCTCGCCGATCCCGGAAAGCTCCGACTCCGGGCAGAACGGGACGACCACACGGTCCGTGAGCTCGCGGTCCCGCAGGCCGCGCTCCAGACCGGTGTCGGCGCGGTCGGTCTCGAACTGCCACTCGCCGTTGAGGTTGAGCCAGGCGTCCCGGGCGAACTGCGGCCGCGGGTACTCCGGGCGGGGCACGTCCGAGGGGTGCGGGGCCGGGAGGTGCGCGTCCGCGGGGTGCGGCAGGGACATGGTGCTCCTCCTTGCTAGGGGAGTGCCGGTCGGTGCGATGCCCCATGGCACCATGCGTTTACATCGATGTAAACGGGTTGGCGCCCGCCACTTCGGCAAGCGATCCTTTCGTGGCGGAGCGCGCCCGGCGATGTCCGGCCATGCCCTGCCCGGCGATCCGCGGCGGCGCTCGGCGAGGCCCGACGAGCGCCGGTCGATACGATCACGGAGGCGGAAGGAAGGGGCGGTGTGGCGGCCAGACCGAGGATCAAGGACGTGGCGGAGTACGCGGGTGTCTCCCCGAAGACCGTCTCCAACGTCATCAACGACTTCGAGCACGTGTCGGACCGGACCCGGGCCGCCGTCCGGGAGGCGATCGACGCGCTCGGCTACCGCGTCAACCTGGCGGGGCGTCAACTGCGCCAGGGCCGCACCGGCGTGATCACCCTGGCCGTCCCGGAGCTCGACGTCGCCTACTTCTCCGAACTGGCCAAGTACGTCATGGCGGAGGCCGACCGGCGCGGGCGCACCGTACTGCTCCACCAGACCGGGGCGGTGCGCGAGCGCGAACTGGCCGCGCTGCACGGCTTCGACGCGCAGTTCTGCGACGGCGTCATCCTGAGCCCGCTGTCCCTGGTGCCCCGGGAACTGGCCACCCGCGACCGCCGGCTCCCGGTGGTCCTGCTGGGTGAGCGGCCGGCCGGGGGCGCCACCGACCACGTGGGCATCGACAACGTCCGTGCGGCGCGCGAGGCCACCGAGCACCTGCTGTCCCGGGGGCGCCGCCGTATCGCGGTCATCGGCGGAGCCGTCCGCGGCCGCCAGGGCACGGACCGGCTGCGCACGGACGGCCACCGGCAGGCGGTGCAGGCGGCCGGTCTGCCGTTCGACGCGGAACTGGTCGTGCCGGTGGACGCGTACCACTGGCGGGACGGTGCCCGGGCGGCGGCCGGGCTGATCCGCCGGAACGATCCGCCGGACGCCCTGCTGTGCCTCAACGACCACCTGGCGCTGGGGGCGCTCCGCGCGCTGCACGAGAACGGCCGTTCGGTGCCCCGGGATCTGGACGTGATGGGCTTCGACGACATCGAGGCGTCGAGCTTCAGCGTGCCGAGCCTGACCACGGTCGCCCCGGACAAGGAGGAGATCGCGCGGACCGCCGTGTCCCTGCTGCTGGAACGGATCGACGACCCGGAGTCGGGTCCGTTGCGCGACCATGTGGCCGGACACCGGATCATGGTGCGGGAGAGCAGCGGGGGGTGACTCCGCCGCCCCGCGCGTCGGAGCGGCGGGTGTGCGCCAACAAGCCAGAGGGGCGCTTTGTCGCCAACCCCCGTCCGGCCGGGCGCGGTAGCGATGGTTCCACGCTAAACAAGTAAGCCGGGTAAATGTTCCTGCTTCCACCGACCAGGACGGGCGCGGCCCGACGGGAGGTCCTGGCCCATGGTGCTCACCATCAATCTGGCGCTGTTGTTGGCCGTCATCGTGTTCCTGCGATTGCGTCGCCGGACGGAGGCCCGGAGCCGACGGGACGAGCAACTGACCGTACTTATCGCCGTCGTCCTGGGACTGCTGCTCGCCTCGACCGAACTGGGGCAGGGCACCCTCGACGTCCTCGGCCGGCTCGCCGAAGGTGTCTCACAGGCCGGTCAGTGACGGCGGGTAACAGACCGTCCCGCATCCAGCCAAATGGGCATTTTGTTGCCAAGTCCCGCTCTGCTGGCAGCGGTACTGGTGGTTTCGCGCTACACAGGAAGCCGGGGTGAACGTTGCTGCTTCGCCGCTCCCGTCGAGCGGGACGGGGGTGGCCCGACAGGAGGTCCTGTCCATGGATCTGACCGTCGACCTGGCGGTGCTGCTGGGTGTCATCCTCGTCGTGCTGTTGGCCCGACCGGTCGCAGCCCGGAAGCGCTGGGACCAGATCCTGGTCGTGGCCATCGCCATCGTGCTGGGGATACTGATCGCTCCCACCGACTTCGGGCAGTCGATCCTCAACAGCCTCGGTCGAGTGACCCATGGCTTCTCGTAGGCCGTCCGGCATCGGCATCGCTCCGGGCGCGCAGGCGTGCGGGCCCGGAGCGAGAGCGGCTCAGAGCGGAAGCCGTCGCCGCTTGGAGGCCGCGACGAGTTCCGGCACGGTGGCCAGCTTGCCGCGCGGTCTGCCGGCGCCGGCGCGTGACAGTTCGGCGCGTTCGATGGCGGCGAGCCCGCGCGCGTCGACCACGTCACGGCCGCGGCGCCGCACCAGACGCCGGAACGACCGCGACGTCCCGGCCGGCGTCGGCAACGCCCCCGCGACGGCGTCGGCCAGCAGCGTGCCGACGGTCTCCGCAGCGCAGGTGCGGTTGGCGCCGATGCCGCCGGAGGGGCCGCGCTTGATCCACCCCACGACGTACGTGCCCGGGTGTCCGGCGACCCGGCCGTTCTCGTGCGGGATCGTTCCCGTGACCTCGTCGAACGGCAGACCCGGTACGGGAGTTCCCCGGTAGCCGACGGCCCGGAGCAGCATTCCGGTGCCGATCTCGGTCGCGTCGCCGTCCGCCGGCCCGGTGACCCGTACCGCGCCGACGGTCCCCGTGCCGTCCCCCGCGAGCACCTCCATGGGCCTGGAGTGGAAGCGGAGGACGATACGGCGGCCGGCGGGCGGCGGGCCCGACCAGTCGACCCCGGTGCGGGTGACGCCCTTCAGCAGGGCCGCCTTGTCGTGCGGTCCGGCCGCGTCGACGGCCGCGCCGGTCCGCGGGTCGTGGTCGTCGACGACCAGTTCCACGCCCGGGAGCCGGGTCAGGGCGAGCAGTTCGGGGCGGGTGCAGGCGGCGTCCTCGGGGCCGCGGCGCCCGAGCAGGACGACCTCGCGGACCCTGCTGCCGCGCAGTGCCTCGAGCGCGTGCCCGGCGATGTCGGTCCCGGCCAGGGTCTCGGGGTCCGACATCAGGATGCGGGCCACGTCGAGGGCGACGTTGCCGTTGCCCACCACGACGACGCGTTCCGCCGAGAGGTCGACCGCGTCGGGCGCGACGTCGGGATGGGCGTTGTACCAGGCGACGAACGTACGGGCCGAGACGCTGCCGGCCAGGTCCTCGCCCGCGATGCCGAGGCGCCGGTCGCCGGACGCGCCCACCGCGTACACGACGGCGTGGTGGTGCGCGGCGAGCTCGTCCACGGTGACGTCCTCGCCGATCCGCAGCCCGAGGAGCATGCGTACGCGCGGGTGGTCGTACAGGCGGGCGAAGGTGTCGCCGACCTTCTTGGTCGAAGGGTGGTCGGGCGCCACGCCGTACCGGACGAGGCCGCCGGCCACCGGGAGCCGGTCGATCAGGGTGACCTCGGCGCTGGTGTGCAGCAGCAGGTCCTCGGCGGCGTACATGCCGGCCGGGCCGGTGCCGACGACCGCGACGCGGAGCGCCGGGAAGTCGGCGGGCAGCGTGCGGTCGAACGACGGCGCGCCCCAGTGGTGGAAGTTCGGGCTGTCGTCGGGGACGTCGTCCGGGGTGGTGCCGGCGTAGTACGCGGCGTTGATGTCGGCGTACGCCTGCTGCGGGCCCGTGAGCGTGTCCGCGGGGAAGATCGCGTCCACCGGGCAGGCGTCGGCGCACGCGCCGCAGTCGATGCAGGCCCTCGGGTCGATGTACAGCATCTCCGTGCTGCCGAAGGAACGTTCTTCCGGGGTCGGGTGGATGCAGTTGACCGGGCAGACGGCGACGCACTTGGCGTCACTGCAACAGGTCTGGGTGATGGCGTAGGTCATGGATCCTGGTCGTCCGGTCCTCGGTGTCCTGGAGGTCCTGGGTGCTAGATCAGGTGGGCGCGCTTGTAGAACGCCAGGGCCGGCCTGGTGAGCAGCCTGCAGGAGGCCAGGAACTCCATGAGCCCGGCACAACTCGAACGCATCATCGCCTTGTGGTGCTCGTTGGCGCGGGCCTCGGCGAGCGCGCGCTTCTCGTCGAGGCCGGCGTTCGCGTACACCTTCCTGCTCACCATGCTGGTGACGATGACGTACGCCGCCACCGCGATCAGGAACGCGTGGAAGTACCGGCGGGCCCGGCCGGCCTTCGCCAGGTTCCTGCGCATCTCCTCCCGCGCGAACTTCATGTGCCGGGACTCCTCGACGACATGGATGTTGTTGATCGTGCGTACGAACGGCACGACCCGCTCGTCCCGCATCCAGTCGCGCTGCATGACGTCCAGCACCTCCTCGGCGACCAGGATCGCCGCGTAGGCGGCCTCGCCGAACGCGGTGGTCTTGAAGAGCCGGCCGAGTTCCACGGCGACCCGGTGCGGGCGGTACGCCGGGGCGCCCAGCTTCTGGGCGCCCCGGGCGAACATGATCGAGTGGCGGCATTCGTCGGCTATCTCGGTGAGGGCCCACTGCACCCGGTCGTCGGTGGGGTCCTTGGCGTAGACGTCGCGCAGGATGAGCTGCTGGAGGATCATCTCGAACCAGATGCCGGTACTGGCGACGGAGGCGGCCTCCTGCCGGGTCAGCTCCTTGCGCTGCGGCTCGGTCAGCTCGTCCCAGTACGCGGTGCCGAACAGGGTGCTCCACTCCGGGCTCGCGCCGTGGAAGTCCTTGTCCAGCGGCGTCTCCCAGTCCACTTCCTTCGCGGGGTCGTACGACAGCGTCGCCGACGAGTCGAGCAGCCGCCGCGCGACACTGGGGCCGCTCTGCGCGCTGGCGTCGACGTCCGGCCGGGCTGTGCTGCTTGCCATGCTCCCAACTCCTCGGTCCGAGTGACTGCGGTGCAGTGCCCTTTTCATGGGGGTGATGGGGGTGATGGGTAAGGGGTGTGATGAGAGGCGGGGCCGCGGTGGCATGGGGGCCGTCGGAGTCGCCACCCACCTTGTTAGACGCAATGTATAACAAGGGGCGGCCGTCGGCCTACCCCCCGGTAGCAATCATTCGTCGCGCCCGCCACCGGAGTTCGGCACGCCGGGTCAGCCCCGCGGCCGGCCGTCCTCGGCCCGGCGGCGTCCAGGTCCGTCGCCGCCCCGATCGGAGCGAGGTGGGTGTACGCCTGCGGGCGGTCCCCCAGCACCGTCCCGTCCTCGGTCAGCTCCGTGACCAGCCCGTCGGCGCAGCCCGCCGCCCGGGCGGCGGCCACCGGGGTGAACGCGACGGCGGGCAGGACCGGCGGCCGTCCGGGCGGCGATCACAGCCGGGCCCGGTCGGCCCGCACCGGTCCGTCGTGCGGCACGGCCTCCCCGGGACGTACTCGCCGAGCGCCCGGCCGGTGCCGAGCGCGACCCACAGCCTGCCCGGAGGTGTCCGCGCCGGCACCACCGGGTGGTGACGCCGCGGCGAGGCGACCACCTCCGTCGGCGGCCCGGTCGCCCCCGGGGCCGGAACGAGTCGGGCCCGGGCGTGCTCGGCGTGCCCCTGCCGGGCACGTCACGGCACGCAGCGGGCGGAGTACGAACCGGTGGCGAAGCCCGCGTCCCGCGCGGCCCGGACCAGGGCGGGCAGCCCGGACGGAGGGAACCGCTCGTGCGGGCCGCGGTGGCCGTACGCGGTCGTCGGGCTCCTTCCCCCGAGCCGGCGTACGGACGGCTCGGCTCCGGGGCGTGGCGGCGGCGCGCAGCCCCCGGCGTCCTGCTCCGCCGGGGGCTGCCGTGGTGCTGTGCCGCCGCGGTGCCGCGAGGGCCGCGACGGAGGTCTCACCTGAACGGCACGGTGATGCAGGCCAGCCGCGACCCCGCCGTGCCCGCGTGTCCGGGGTGGGTCAGCGTGGCGTGCTCGTGGATCACCACGGAGCCGGCCTGGCCGGTCCGGAAGCGCCAGTCGACCGTGGCCCTGGCGCCGCCGTCGCCGCCCGCGTCCGTGGTGAGGTCGAGCCACACCTCGTTCCTGCGGTTGGCGAACCGGGGATCGACGGAGGGCTGCACCGGGTCGACGCGGTTCTGGTAGTGCGGGCCGGAGTCGTCGGGCTTGGGGCCGCACGGCCTGGTGTGGACGTGGGCACCGAAGGTGCGGTTCGGTTCGAGGTCCTTCACGGCGAGGTCGACCGTGGTCGTGCCGTCCCGGTTGAGCCACTCCGCCACCACGGCGCGGCTCCCCTTCGGCACGGCGGCCCGCTCGTACGTGATGGCCTTCTCCGGCGCGGTACCGAAACGCTCGTGGACGACCACGCTCGGGTGGTGCGTGCCCCCGGTCGGCAGGGTCGCCATCGCCACAGCCAGGAATGTTGTCGCGATCACGGACATGAGTGCTCCATCTCCTCCGGAAACTCGTGCGCCCGCCATGAACCCTCGCCCCTGCGCGGACCCGGCACCACCGGATAACGAGCCATGCCGCCGTGTCTACGCACGCCGCGCACGCTCACTGACACCTCATCAGCCGCCGGACGGGCTCCGCGGGGGAAGGGACGGAGGGGGCGGCGAGTACGGCGTCCCGGCATCGGCCCGCGACGGGCGGGCCGGAGGAAGGACGCCCGTCCGCCCCGGACGTGCCGCCCGGTGTGGCGCCGCCGCCCGGTCACGTGCCGCCCGTACGCTGACGGCTCGTCGGCCCTGTCCGGTATCCGGCAGGGGCCGATGCGGGCCGGTGGCGGAACGAGGGCCCGAGCGGCGGCCACCCCGGCCCCCGGTCACCCCGCCCACCGGCCGTCCCCCGACCCCGGCGAAGGCGCAGCGGAGCTGATGGACAGCGACCACACCTCGACCATGCCGGACGGCGTCCGCCGCCCACCGCCCCATGCCGACGGCGTACGGCGCCGGCTGCCCCGTACCGACGTGACGCTGGCCGACCCCCGGCTCGCCGCCGCCACGGAGCGGCTGGGACGCGGGATCGTGAAGGCGGTGGTGGCCGGGGCGCAGGAACGGGCGCGGGCCGGTGAGATCCCGCCCCACGAGGTCACCGAACAGGCGGTGGCCGCGCTGCCCGCCACGGCCGGCCGGCTGCGGCCCGTGCTCAACGCGACCGGAGTGCTGCTCCACACCAACCTGGGCCGGGCCCCGCTGTCCTCGGCGGCGCGTGAGGCCGTGCTCGCCGCGAGCGGCACCACGGACGTCGAACTCGACCTCGCCACGGGCGCACGCTCCCGGCGGGGCCGCTCGGCGACCGAGGCGCTGCTGGAGCGGGTGCCGCCCGCGGAGGCCGCCCACGTGGTCAACAACGGGGCGGCGGCACTGGTCCTCGCGGCCACCGCGCTGGCACGGGGCCGGGACGTCGTCGTCAGCCGGGGCGAGATGGTGGAGATCGGGGACGGCTTCCGGCTGCCGGACCTCCTGGTGAGCACCGGTGCCCGGCTCCGGGAGGTCGGCACGACCAACCGCACCTCCCTCGCCGACTACGCGGCGGCCGTCACGCCGGAGACCGGGTTCGTGCTCAAGGTGCACCCCTCCAACTTCCGTGTCACCGGCTTCACCCGCGACGTAGGCGTCGCCGCCCTGGCCCGCCTCGGCGTGCCCGTGGTCGCGGACATCGGCTCCGGGCTGCTGGCCCCCGAACCGGCGCTCCCGGCCGAGCCGGACGCCGCCACCTGGCTGCGTGCCGGTGCCGACCTGGTGACCGCCAGCGGCGACAAACTGCTCGGCGGCCCGCAGTGCGGCCTCCTGCTCGGCCGCGCCGACCTCGTACGGCGGCTGGCCCGGCACCCCCTCGCACGGGCGCTCCGCGTCGACAAGCTCACCCTGGCCGCGCTCGAAGCCACCGTGCGGGGACCCGAGACCCCGGTGCACGCCGCGCTGCACGCGGACCCCGGACGGCTCCGGGAGCGTGCCGAGCGGATGGCGGCACGCCTCCGCCGCCACGGGCTGGACTGCCGGGCGGTGGACAGCGAGGCGGTCGTCGGCGGCGGCGGTGCGCCCGGTGTCACGCTGCCGAGCGCCGCGGTGTCGCTGCCCGCTTCGTACACGGGCCCGCTCCGCCGCGCGGAGCCCGCGGTCATGGGCCGGGTGGAGGGCGGACGGTGCCTGCTGGACCTGCGGGCGGTGCCCGAGGCGGCGGACGGCGCGCTGGAGACCGCCGTGCGCCGCACGTGCCCCGTACCCGCCGGCGCGCCCACCGGCTCCGGGGAGTGACCCGCGCATGCACGTAGTCGCCACCGCCGGACACGTCGACCACGGCAAGTCCGCCCTGCTGCGCGCCCTGACCGGGATGGAGCCCGACCGGTGGGCCGAGGAACGGCGCCGCGGCATGACGCTCGACCTGGGGTTCGTGTGGACCCGGCTGCCCGGCGCCGGAGACCTGGCCTTCGTCGACGTCCCCGGACACGAGTGGCTGGTGGGCAACATGCTCGCGGGCGTCGGCCCCGTACCCGCCGTGCTGTTCGTGGTCGCCGCTGACCAGGGCTGGCAGCCGCAGTCCGAGGAGCACCTGGCGGTCCTGGACGCGCTCGGCGTGCGCCACGGCGTGCTCGCCGTCTCCCGCTGCGACCTGGCGGACCCCGCGCCGGCCCGGGAGGAGGCGCTGGCCCGGCTCGCCCGGTCCTCGCTGGGCGCGGTGGAGTGCGTGGCGGTGAGCCCGGTGACCGGCGCCGGCCTGGACGGCCTCCGCACGGCCCTGACCCGGCTCGCCCGCGCGCTGCCCGCCGCCGACCCCGCCGCGGACGTACGGCTCTGGGCGGACCGCGTCTTCACGGTGCGCGGCCGGGGCACGGTCGTCACCGGCACCCTCGGCGCGGGCACGGTCCGGGTGGGCGACCACCTCGAACTCGCCCGCGACGGGCGGCGGTTGCGGGTACGGGGCCTGGAGACGCTCAAGCGGTCCCGGCCGGAGGCGGTCGCGGTCGCCCGGGTGGCGGTCAACCTGCACGGCCCCGGAGCGGGCACGCTGCGCCGGGGCGACGCGCTGCTCACCCCGGGACAGTGGCTCACCACCGACACGGTGGACGTCCGGCTCGGCGACAACACCCCGTCGGAGGACCGCTCACCGGCCCGCGACCTGCCCCGGCACCTGACTCTCCACATCGGCTCCGCCGCCGTCCCGGTGACGGTCCGTCCGCTGGGCGGGGACACCCTGCGGCTGCGGCTCGCCGCCCCGCTGCCCCTCCGCGTCGCCGACCGGGCGCTGCTGCGCGACCCGGGGCGCC
Source organism: Streptomyces ruber (assembly GCF_014648075.1). GTDB lineage: Bacteria > Actinomycetota > Actinomycetes > Streptomycetales > Streptomycetaceae > Streptomyces > Streptomyces ruber. Next base: position 485,830 of record NZ_BMQK01000003.1, read on the forward strand.
ACCGCGTCCCGGGCGGGGTCACCGTCCTCGACGTACGCCCGCCGCCGCTCACCCGGCGCGGCGCGGCCGCCGCCCGCGTCCGGGACCTCGGCACGGCGGGCGGACCCGCCGGCGCGGCCGCGGAACTCCGCCGCCGCGGCCTGGTGCGCCGCGGGGACCTGCTCGCCATGGGGGTCAGGCCGCCGGCCGGGGCCGGTCCGGTCGCCGGGGAGTGGCTGGCCGACCCGGCCCACTGGGCCGGCCTGCGCGACGGACTGCGCCGCGCCGTCGAGGAGCACGCAGCCCGCCACCCCCTGGAACCGGGCCTCCCGCTGGAGGCCGCCCGGCAGGCGCTCGGCCTGCCGGAGCGCCGTCTGGTGGAGGCGCTGCTCGCGGCCGACCCCGCCCTGCGGCAGCGCGAGGGACGGCTCTACGGCGAGCGGACCCGTCCCGTCCTCCCGCCGCCGGTCGAGGCCGCCGTCGAGGAGGTACGGGCCGACCTGGCCCGCGCGCCGTTCCGCGCGCCCGAGGCCGAGCGGCTGGAGCGACTGGACCTGACGGCCCGTACGCTCGCCGCGGCCGCCGCCGCCGGGGCACTGCTGCGGATCGCCGACGGCATCGTGCTGCTGCCGGGCGCGGACGCGCGGGCCGCGGCGGTGCTCGCCCGGCTGGAGCAGCCGTTCACGGCGAGCGAGGCGCGCCGGGCCCTGGACACCACCCGCCGCGTCGTCATCCCCCTGCTCGAACACCTCGACCGGCACGGCTGGACGGTCCGGCTGGACGGCGCCCTGCGCCGCTGCGCCGCGGCGGCGGACGGCACGGAACGGGCCGGCGGAGACGGACGGGAATCGAACCCGCCTGCCCGAGCTGCTCGGACACCACGGTTTTGAAGACCGGGAGGGCCACCAGGCACCTTTACGTCTCCCCGCCGGACGTGCGGCCGCGCCGCCGCCCGGACGAGCCCCCATTCGATCCCCCGGCCCGGACGGCGGTCAACGCGCCGCGCCGGGCACGCGCCGCGACCCGTGCACGAAGGACGGCATCCATGACGACGAGCACGACGACCACGGTGACCCCGCAGGAGGGTGTCCGCCTGACCCGGTACGCCCGTGGCGGCGGCTGCGCCTGCAAGATCCCGCCGGGCGAACTGGAGGAGGTCGTCGCCGGGCTGACCGGCCGCACCTCCCGCACCCGGCCGGCCGGGGAGCTGCTCGTCGGCCTCGACAGCGGGGACGACGCCGCCGTGGTCCGGCTGCCCCGCGGCACCGGCGGACGGGACGGCACCGGCGGGCGGGCCGTCGTCGTCACCGCCGACTTCTTCGCCCCGGTCGTCGACGACCCGTACGACTGGGGCCGGATCGCCGCGGCCAACGCGCTGTCCGACGTCTACGCCATGGGCGGCACCCCCCTGGTCGCCGCCAACCTGCTGGCGTGGCCGCGCGGGGCGCTGCCCCTCGACCTGGCCCGGGAGGTGCTGCGCGGCGGACTGGACGTCGCCGACGAGGCGGGCTGCCACGTGGCGGGCGGGCACAGCGTGGACGACCCGGAGCCCAAGTACGGCATGGCGGTCACCGGGACCGCCGACCCGGAGCGCCTGCTGCGCAACGACACCGGCCGGCCGGGGACGCCGCTGTCGCTGACCAAACCACTGGGCCTCGGCGTCCTCAACACCCGGCACAAGGCCACCGGCGAGGTCTTCCCGGAGGCGGTGCGGACCATGGTGGCCCTCAACCGCGACGCGGCGGCGTCCGCCCTGGCCGCGGGGGCGGTCTGCGCGACCGACGTCACCGGGTTCGGCCTGCTGGGGCACCTGTACAAGCTGGCGCGCGCCTCGCGGGTGACCGCCGTGGTGGACGCCTCGGCGGTCCCGTTCCTCGACGGCGCCCACGAGGCCGTCCGGGACGGTCACGTCAGCGGCGGTACCCGCCGCAACCTCGCGTGGGTCGCCCCGTACACCGACTTCGGCGGGACCGGCGAGCCGGCCCGGCTGCTGCTCGCGGACGCCCAGACGTCGGGCGGACTGCTGGTGGCCGGGGAGGTGCCCGGGGCGCCGGTGATCGGGGAGCTCGTCCCCGCGGGCGCGCACCGGCTGGTCGTGCGCTGACCCGCCGGTCCTATGAGCGGCGCCGGAATCCTATGAAAGGCGCCGGTCAGCGGCGTACGCGGTGGAGCGCGTCCCTTCGGGTGAACCGGCGGGGAGCACCCTCCTGATGGTCCGGGCGAGCCCCTAGCGTGGCCCGCGGTCTTCCGGGACCGACCCCACCCCCCACGATCTCCGAGGCAGGCAGCCGTGCTCTCGACAGCCACCGACACCGCCCCCGCGACCACCGTCCCGCCGCCCGGCATCCCACCGGGCGGCATCGACGAGATCCTCACCCGGGTGATCGAGCGCACGGTCGCGCCCGCGGCCGCCGAAGTGGACCGGCAGGGCGCCTTCCCGGCCGAGGGCGTGGCGGAACTGGGCCGCGCGGGCGTGCTGGGCCTGGTCAGCGCCCCCGAGGTCGGCGGCGGGGGAGTGTCGCCGGCCGTCGCCGCGCACGTGGTCGAGCGGCTGGCCGGAGCGTGCTCCTCCACGGCCATGGTGGTGCTCATGCACTACGCCGCGACCGCCGTGGTCGAGGCGCACGGCCACGAGGACGTCCGGCGGGCGATCGCCCGCGGCGGGCACCTCACGACGCTGGCCTTCTCCGAGACGGGGTCCCGCAGCCACTTCTGGGCGCCGCTCGGCACCGCCTCCGCCGACGGCGACCGGGTGCGGCTCGACGCCGAGAAGAGCTGGGTGACCTCGGCGGGCCACGCCGACAGCTACGTGTGGTCCAGCCGTTCCCTCACCGGCACGGCGCCCATGACGCTGTGGCTGGTCCCCGGGAACGCGCCCGGCCTGACCGTGAAGGGCGCCTACGACGGCTTCGGACTGCGCGGCAACGCGTCCAGCCCGGTCACCGCCGAGGCCGTCACCGTGCCGCGCTCGGCGATGCTCGGCGGCGACGCGCAGGGCATGGACATCGCCCTGGCCACCGCGCTGCCCCGGTTCCTGGTGCTGAACTCGGCCTTCTGCCTCGGCCTGTGCGAGTCGCTGCTGTCCCGGGCCCGCGCCCATCTGTCCGGCTCCCGGCTCGGCCACTTGGACCAGACCCTCGCCGACCAGGACGCGGTGCGCGACGGGTACGCCCGGCTGCACACCCGCGCCGACTCCGCACGCGTCTTCCTGGCCGACACGCTCGCCGCCCTGGAGACCGGCCGGGAGGACGCCATGCTGCGCGTCCTGCAGGTCAAGGCCGTCGCGGCGGAGACGACGGCGGACGTCGCGGACGGGGTCATGCGGCTGTGCGGCGGCGCCGCCTTCCGCCGCGACCTGGGGGTCGAGCGCCGCTTCCGGGACGCGCTCGCGGCCCGCGTCATGGCGCCCACCACACAGGCCCTGTACGACTTCACCGGCCGCGCGAGCCTGGGCCTGCCGCTGTTCGGGGAGACCTCGTGACGCTGCTGACGGGCGCGGTGGCCTACGACCCCAAGGTGGTGGCCGTCTGGACGGGCTTCCGCACCTGGCTGACCGAGCGCGGCCTGCCCTTCGACTTCCTGCTGTACTCCCACTACGAGCGCCAGGTGGAGGACCTGGCCGCCGGGCGCATCCACGCGGCCTGGCTCTCGCCCCTCGCCTGGATCCGCTGCCGCCGCCTGGCGGCGGCCCGGGGCGCACGCCCGCGCCCGCTGGTCATGCGGGACACCGACCGGGGTCTGCGCTCGGTGATCGCGGTGCGCGCCGACGCCCCGTACGCGAACGTCCACGACCTGAAGGGCAGGACGGTGGCCGTGGGCGCCGTCGACTCGCCCCAGGCCACCCTCATCCCGCTGTCGCTGCTGCGCGCCGAGGGACTGAAGCCCGGCGAGGACGTCCGGGTGCGCCGCCACGACGTCGGGGTCGGCCTGCACGGCGACCACGTCGGCGGCGAACGCGAGGCGGCCCGCGCGCTGCTGTCGGGCGAGGCGGACGCCGCCTGTCTGCTGGACGCCAGTCATCTGCTCTTCGGCCAGGAGGGCACGCTGCCGCCCGGCAGCACCCGGCTGCTGACCTCGACCGCCGCGTACGACCACTGCGTCCTCGCCGTCAGCGACGCCGTGCCCGCGGCGGCGGCCGACCGCCTCCGCGACCTGCTGCTCGGCATGGACCCCGCCGACGCCGAGGTCAGGCGGCTGTTCGACCTGGAGGGGCTGAACGCCTGGCTGCCCGGCCGGGACGAGGGCTTCACGGCCCTTGCGACGGCGGTCGACGAGACGGGCTTCTACGACGCGGCGGGCCGGGTGACGGCGGAGGACTACCGGCCGTGAGCCCGCACCCCGGCCGGCCCGGTCCGCGTGTCGCGCTGGACCTGGCCGGCCTCCCCTTCGGCCAGGGAGCCCATCTGCTCGTCCAGCGGGCCCTGGCCGGTCTGGAACCCGGTCAGGAGCTCGCGGTGACCGGCCGCGATCCGGAGCTGTTCGTCCACCTGTCGGCGTGGTGCCGGGGCCACGGGCACCGTGTCCGCCCCGGGGAGGACCCGGACGGCACGGCGCCTGCGGACGCGCCCGGCGGTCCGCCCCGCGGCCCGGTCCGGGCGGTGATCGGGCGCGGTCCGGGCGGTCCGGACCGCTGGGCGGGCGCGGCGCGGGCCGGCGGCGCGGCGCCGGACGGCATCGTCGCCCGGCCGGACGCCGGGTGGGGGCTGGCCGCCCGGGGCGCCCTGGTCGAGGACGGGGCACCGGCGCCAAGCTTCGACCTGGCGGAGCGGGACCTGGTGTGGGCGGAGGTCGCCCCGCGGCTGTACGCCCACGCGGCGTCGGCCCAGTGGGACCCCGCGACCGCGGTGCCCTGGGACGCGCCCGTCGACCTGCCGCCCGCGGTCGAGGCGGCGGTGGTGCAGGTCATGACGTACCTGGTGGAGAACGAGCAGGCGGCCCTGGTGGTGCCGGCGAGACTGCTCACCCGCATCCACCCGCACTTCCGGGAGGTCGTCCAGCTCCTCGCGGTACAGGCCGCCGACGAGGCCCGCCACGTCGAGGTGTTCACCCGCCGGGCGCTGCTGCGCGACGCCACGATGGGCACCTCATCGGCCGGTGGCCGGGCCTCCCTCGCCGGACTGCTCACCGAACCGGACTTCGCCCTCGCCTCGTTCCTGCTGTCCGTCCTCGGCGAGGGCAGCTTCCTGAACCTGCTGTCGTTCCTGGACCGCCACGCCCCCGATCCGGTGACCCGCGCGGTGGTCCGCCTCGCCCACCAGGACGAGGCCCGCCATGTCGCGTTCGGGGTCGCCCACCTGGAGCACCGGGCGTCCGTGGAGCCGGCGCTCCGGGGCCGCCTGCGGGGCGCGGTCGAACGCCGCCACGACATGCTGCGGGACACCGCCGGACTCAACCAGGACGTCATGGACGCGCTCGTCGTCCTGGCCGCCGGCGGCTGGGAGCCCGCGGCGATCGGCCGGGGCCACCACCAGGTCCAGGGCCTCCTGGCGGCCATGGACCAGGGGCGGCAGCGACGGCTCGTACGGCTGGGGTTCCCCGCCGACGAGGCGGCGGACCTGTCGGCCCTGCACACCCGCAACTTCATGTGACCGTCGCCGTCGTGGCCGTACGGGTCGGACGGGCGGCGGGCAGAGGAGCACGCTGAGGACGGTCGACAGGTACGCCTCCGTCCCGGCTTCGGCCTCGCCCTCGGGCCCGGCGCCGACGGCACCGGTGTTCTCGGGCTCGAGCTCCTGGAGTTCGATGATGTCGTGCATGCGGGGCGGTTCCTCTCGGGTGGTGTCTTCTTCCGCTCCCGGACCGGGCGGAACGAACGGTCCGGGCGGACCGGGCCGTGCCTGACCGAGGACGGTGTGCGCGGCCAGCAGCACGCCGGCCGCGCCGGTGGCCAGACCGGTGGACAGCCGCAGCAGGCGGTTCCCGGGGAAGGCCAGCCCGTCGGGGGCGGGGACGGACTGCCGGGTGCCTCGGCCGCCGCGAACCGGTCGCCGTCGTCCCGCAGCCGCCCCGGCGTCTCGAAGAACCGCTCACCGGGCAGACAGTGCGCCGTCAGGTAAGCCGTCGACGGCACCGTGCTCACCGACACCCCTCCGCCCCGCTGTTCGGGAAGGCCGCGGGGTGCCACAGCGTAGTGAAGCGACCCCGGAGGAGCGTGGGCGAAATGCGGCTAGACGGGTGATTCGCCTCCAGCCGCCGCCCGCCTCAGCCGCTCCCGCTGCGGCACCACCACGTACGCCGGGTCCCGCGTGGAGGCGACGCCCGCCTCGAAGGTGCCGAAGCGCTGCAGGACGCTGCCCGCGAGCAGCGCGAGCCCGGCGGCCGCGGCGGCCGTCCGGCTGCGCCGGGCGAGGGTGGCCGCGACGGCCGCCCCGCCGAGCGTCAGACACTCCGACGCCCGGCGCAGCCGGTGCGCCCGCCCGGTGGTGAACGCCTCGGTCACCAGTCCGGGCCGCCGGTCGATCAGCCGGGACGTGACGAGTTCCGCCGCCGCACCGGCCGCCGCGAGCCGCCGGGCCGGTCCCGCCTCGGCGACCGGGGCCACCACCATGCCGAAGCCGCCCCCGGCGGCCGCCGCGGAACCGGTGAACAGGAACGGCAGGTGCCGGTGTGCCTCGTGCCAGGCCGGCACGGCCGTCTGGGAGAGCAGCACCGCCGTGTACGAGGCGACCGCCGGGGCGACGACGGCCGAGGCCAGCCCGGCGGGCCGGGCGGCGAGGCGCACCAGCCTCCCGGGCAGCGTGGCGCGCACGGAGGCGGGCAGCAGCTCGGCGGCGGATGCCAGCACGGTGCCGGGCCCGTACGCGACGAGGATCCAGGTGCCGATCGACATCGGCGAACTCGGCTTGGCGACCCGCAGCATGTGGTGGAACCGCTCGGGCCGGCCCAGGTCCGCGACCAGCAGGTACATGCTGGCCAGCAGACCGGCGGAACTGCCCAGCCGGCAGCCGCGGCGCAGGGCCGGACGGCCCGTCAGGTCCGCCCCGGCGGCGAGCAGCGCCGCGCTCGCCGACAGCCCGCCGGTGAACAGATAGCCGGCGATCTTCCAGTCCCACACCGGCGGCTTCAGCACCGGGCGGCCGTAGTACGAGCGGAACTCCGCGCGCGGCACCATCGACCGCTCCCGGCCCCCGTCACCGCCGTCGCCGCCCCGGCCCTTCCCGGGCCCGTGCCGGTCGGTGCCGAACGGTCGGGCGCCGGTGTCGGCCGCCCCGGCGTCGCTGCGCGGCTCCCGCAGGATGCCGTCGTCCTGGCTCATCGCCGTCCTCCGCCCACGAAGACCGCCACCGCCGCGGTCAGCAGCGCGGACGCGGCCACGCCCGCGTACTTCCACATCTCCGGCAGGTCCCGGGTCGGCACGACCGGGTCCGGCGGCAGCCCGTACACCTCCGGTTCGTCCAGGAGCAGGAAGAACGCGCCGTCGCCGCCCACCCCGTCGTCCGGGTCGCGCCCGTACAGCCGCGCCTCGCCCACCCCCAGCCCGTGCAGCTGCTCCAGCCGCCGGTCGGCCCGCTCCCGGAGTTCGTCCAGCACGCCGAACTGGATGGAGTCCGTGGGGCACGCCTTCGCGCAGGCCGGTTCCAGGCCGCCGCGCAGCCGGTCGTAGCAGAGGGTGCACTTCCAGGCGCGGCCGTCGTCGGGCCGCCGGTCGATCACCCCGTACGGGCAGCCGGACACGCAGTAGCCGCAGCCGTTGCAGATGTCCTGCTGCACCACCACGGTGGAGAACTCGGTGCGGAACAGCGCCCCGGTCGGGCAGACGTCGAGGCAGCCGGCGTGCGTGCAGTGCTTGCACACGTCGGAGGACATCAGCCAGCGGAAGTCCGTACGGCCCTCCGCGCCGGTGGTGGCGCCGGGCAGCTCGAAGGAGGGAAAGCCCACGTCGACCGGGCCGGTGCCCAGCTGCGCGCCGCCCCGCTCGGCGTGCCGCATCCCCTCGGCCACCACCTCCTGCTGCACCCCGGTGACGGAGGGCCCGGTGGGCAGGTCCGGCAGGCCCGTCTCCTGCCGGCCCAGCGGGAGCTGCTGCTCGACGAAGGCGACGTGCCGCCAGGACGACGCGCCGAGCATGCCGGTGTTGTCGTACGACATGCCCGTCAGGTCGAGGCCGTCCTCGGGGACGAGGTTCCACTCCTTGCAGGCCACCTCGCACGCCTTGCAGCCGATGCAGACGGAGGTGTCGGTGAAGAAGCCCACCCGGGGCGGGTGGTCGGTGTGACCGGCGTCCGCGGCGGGGTCGTCGAGCGGCCCGTAGAAGCTGTTCTCGCGGGTCATGGGGAGCCTTCCGGTGGGGCCGGGTCCTGGTCCGGGTCCTGACCCGGTTCCATGTGGGGCGGCCCGGGATCGTCGTCGCCGGCCGTCATGATGCGGGTGCCGGTCCGCGGGGTGATGCCGGCCCGGTCGCGGTAGCCCTGGAGGTACTCCAGCAGGGCCGGGCCGCGCGGCCGGCGGCCGGGCCGGATGTCGCAGGTCAGCACCTTGCTCTCCTGGATGAGCACGTTCGGGTCGGCGACCACGCCGATCAGGTCGTTGACCACGTCGCCGCTGACCAGCCCCGTGTGGCCCCAGTGGTAGGGCATCCACACCTGGTGGACCGTGCGGCCGTCGATCCGCAGCGGTGCCAGCCGGTCGGTGACCATCACCCGGGCGTCCACCGCGGCCCTGCTGGTGACGACATGGGCCCAGTCCAGGTGGACGAGGCCGCGCAGCGCCGCTAGCTCCGGCGACACCTCGACGGTCAGCTCCGGCTGGAGTTCCGCCAGGTAGGGCAACTGCCGGCTCATGCCGCCAGCGGTGTGGTGCTCGGTGAGCCGCGAGGCGGTGAACACGTACGGGAACACCTCGTGGTGCGCCTCGGGCGGGGCCGGGTTGGACGGGTTGTCGGGGCGCCCGTACACCTTGCGCACCGGGCTGCCCTGCTGGCCGTACAGGAGGTTGCGCACCGGCGACTCGTGGGGCTCGTAGTGGGTGGGCAGCGGGCCGTCGGCCAGCCCGGACGGGGCGAACAGCCACGCCTTGCCGTCCGTCATCATGATGAACGCGTCGTCGCCGCCCAGCCCCTCGGGCCCCTCTGCCCCCTCGGGCGGCCGGTAGTGCGGTGGCTTGGTCAGCTCGAAGTCCGGGATGTCGTGCCCGGTCCACTCGCCCTTCTCCTCGTCCCACCAGACGAGGGCCTTGCGCTCGCTCCAGGGGCGGCCCTCGGGGTCGGCGGAGGCACGGTTGTAGAGCACCCGCCGGTTCAGCGGCCAGGTCCAGCCCCACTCCGCCTCGTACGGGCCCTGCTCGAAGCGGGACTTGCGCCGCCGGGACTGGTTGACCTCGTCGGCGTACACCCCGCTGTAGATCCAGCAGCCGCAGGCGGTGCTGCCGTCGGCCTTGAGGTCGGAGTAGCCGTTCACCGTCCGGCCGGTGCGCAGGTCGATGCCGTTGATGTGCCGCAGCACGTCGGCGCCGTCCGGCTCGTCGCCCTCCATGCGGTAGTCCCAGGCCAGGTCGAGCACGGGACGGTCGCGCTCGTCCGCGGAACCGGCCAGCCGCTCCTTCAGCCTCCGCCCGAGGTGGTAGAAGAACCACAGCTCGGAACGGCAGTCGCCGGGCGGCTCGACGGCCTGGTCGCGCCACTGGAGCATGCGCTGCGTCTGCGTGAAGGTGCCGGACTTCTCGACGTGCGAGGCGGCGGGGAAGAAGAACACCTCGGTGCGGCAGCGCTCGGTGGCGATCTCGCCGGTCTCGATCTCCGGCGCGTCCTTCCAGAACGTGGCACTCTCGATCATGGTGAGGTCGCGGACGACGACCCAGTCCAGGTTGGCCATGCCCAGCCGCTGCAGCTTCCCGTGCGCCGAGCCGACCGCCGGGTTCTGGCCCAGCACGAAGTAGCCGGAGACCTTGCCCTCCACCATGTCCATCACGGTGCGGTACGTGCCGTGGTCGCCGTTGATGCGCGGCAGGTAGTCGAAGCAGTAGTCGTTCTCCGCGGTCGCCGCGTCGCCGAAGTACTCCTTGAGCAGCGAGACCGTGTACGCGTCCGCGTTGCGCCAGTAGCCCTTCGTGTGCCGGGGCCCGATGGCCTCCACGTAGCCGGCCAGGTCCTCGTGGGTGGTGTCCGGCATGGGCAGGTAGCCGGGCAGCAGGTTGAACAGGGTCGGGATGTCGGTGGAACCCTGGATGCTGGCGTGCCCGCGCAGCGCGTAGATCCCGCCGCCGGGGCGCCCGATGTTGCCCAGCAGCAGCTGGACGATGGCCCCGGCCCGGATGTACTGGGCGCCGACCGAGTGCTGCGTCCAGCCGACGCTGTACACGAGCGCGGCGGTGCGCTCCCGCCCGGAGTTCGCCGTCCACGCGCGGCACACGTCCAGGAACTGCTCCCGGGGCACCCCGCAGATCCGCTCCACCATCTCCGGCGTGTAGCGGGCGTAGTGCCGCTTGAGCACCTGGTACACACAGCGCGGGTGCCGCAGCTCCGGGTCGGACGCGATCTCGGCGGCGGTCCCCTCGACGGCCGGTCCGGCCGCCCCGTGCCGGAACGGGTCGGTCTGCTCCTTCTCCCGGCAGCCCGAGCGCTCCTCCGCCCGGACGCTCTCGTACGCCCAGCTGGACGGGTCGTACGAGGCGGTGTGCGGGTCGTACCCGCTGAACAGCCCGTCCAGGTCCTCGGTGTCCCGGTAGCGCTCGCTCAGCAGGAACGGGGCGTTGGTGTACGCCCGCACGTACTCACGGAAGTCCAGCTCGTTCGAGAGGATGTAGTTGATCACTCCGCCGAGGAAGGCGATGTCGGTGCCGACCCGCAGCGTGACGTGCTGGTCGGCGTGGGCGCTCGTACGGGTGAAGCGCGGGTCGACGTGGATGACCCGGGCACCGCGCGCCTTGGCCTCCATCACCCACTGGAACCCCACCGGATGGGCCTCGGCCATGTTCGAGCCCATGATGACGATGCAGTCGGTGTTGACCAGGTCCTGCTGGTAGTCGGTGGCGCCGCCGCGCCCGAACGAGGCTCCCAGACCGGGAACCGTGGCGGAGTGTCAAATGCGCGCCTGGTTCTCGACCTGCAACGCGCCCAGGGCCGTGAACAACTTCTTGATGAGGTAGTTCTCCTCGTTGTCCAGCGTCGCCCCGCCGAGGCTGGCGATGCCCATGGTGCGCCGCAGCCGCCTCCCGTCGCGGTCGGTCTCCTGCCAGCCCTTCTCCCGCGCGTCCAGCACCCGGTCCACCACCATGTCCATGGCGGTGTCGAGGTCCAGGTCCTGCCACTCGGTGCCGTAGGGCGGCCGGTAGCGCACCTTGAGCTCACGCTGCGGACCGGTGACCAGCTGCTTGCTGGCCGAACCCTTCGGGCACAGGCGCCCGCGCGAGACGGGGCTGTCCGGGTTGCCCTCGATCTGGGTGACCCGTCCGTCCTTCACGTACACGCGCTGCGCGCAGCCCACCGCGCAGAACGGGCAGACCGAGTCCGCCACCCGGTCGGCCTCGTCCGTCCGGGGGACCAGCCCCGCCGAGCGCGCGGACCGTGCCGCCCTGCCGCGCCCGAGCGGATCCGTCCCGGTGAGCTGCCGGTACACCGGCCATGCGTCGAGCCACCGTCTCACGCCCATCAGCCCGCTCCTTGCGTACGGTCGCGGTCGCCTCCTTCGGACCGTACGCCGTTGTGGCGGCGCCGCAACCCGGGATCAGCCGGTGAAGTCCGTGCGGATCGCGGCGATGTCGAACTGGAGACGCACCTTCTCGCTCACCATGGCCCCGCCCTCGGCGAGCCTGGCGTTGTAGGTCAGCCCCCAGTCGGAGCGGTTGATCGTGGTGGTGCCGTCGAACCCGACGCGCTCGTAGCCGAAGGGGTCGACCACGTGACCGATGTAGGTCAGTTCCAGGACGACGGGGCGGGTGGTGCTCTTGATGGTGAGGTCGCCGGTCATGCGGTAGACGTCCTTGTCCGTGAGCTCCACCTCGGTGCTCCGGAACGTCATCCGGGGGAATCGCCGGGAGTCCAGGAAGTCCCGGCCGACCAGGTGGCCGTCGCGCTGCTCCACACCGGTGTCGACGCTGCCGGTGGATATCGCGATCTCGGCGAGGGAGTTGGCCGGGCGGCGGCCGTCGAAGTAGAGGCGGCTCTCGTACTCCGTGAAGCTGCCCCGCACCGTGGTCACCATGGCGTGCCGCACGGAGAAACCGATCCTGCTGTGAGCGGGATCGATCATCCAGTCCCCGGTGAGGGCCGCCAGGGTGGGGTCCGGCTGAACGGCGGTGTCGGGTTCCGTCATCACCGGAGCCGGCTGCGCCTCCGCACGCCGGTGCGAGGAACTGGAACCGCGGCTGAACAAGTTCATGAGGCGTAGTTACTTCACCGGAAGAAGCGCCCGCAAGTCTTGATCATGAAAGGAGTCGCATCCGGAACAAGACCTTCACACAAACAGTGTTCCCCGGTTTCGTTCGCCCGGTACGGGGACCTCCTCGGTGATCATGTGGTCACACAGGGGCCGCGGGATCGCCGAACGAAGGGACACGGGAGATGGCAGGGAACGGTACGGCCGGTACGGCCGTGGTGACCGGGGCGTCGTCGGGAATCGGCGCCGAGTACGCGGCACGGCTGGCCGCGAGCGGCAGGCGCCTGGTCCTGGTCGCCCGGCGCGCCGACCGCCTCACCGGCCTGGCGCGACGGCTGCGCGAGGACACCGGCGCGGAGGCGGAGACGCTGGTGGCCGACCTCGCCCGGGCGGAGGACGTCGCCCGGGTCGCGGAGCGCGTCGTCGCCGAGGACGTGGACCTGCTGGTCAACAACGCCGGCATCAACGGGTACGGACCGTTCGCCGAGGTCGGTCCCGCGCTGCTGGCCAAGGTGCTCGACGTGAACGTCGTGGCGCCCACGGCGCTGACCCGCGCCGCCGTCCCGGGCATGCTGGCGCGCGGCCGGGGCGCCGTCGTCAACGTCGCCTCGCTGCTGGCGTTCGCCGGGTCCCTGCCGCCCGAACCCCTCCCGTACCGGGCCGTCTACGCGGGCACCAAGGGGTACATGGTCACGTTCACCAGGACCCTCGCCGCCGAGCTGGCCGGCACACCGGTACGGGTGCAGGTCGTCTGCCCCGGCCTCACCGCCACCGAGTTCCACCTCGGCGCGGGCGAGACCCCCGTGGCGGGCGAGCGGCAGCGCGTCCACGACGACGGCGGGATGCCCGCGGCCGACGTGGTGACCGCCTCGCTCGCCGCGCTGGCGGCCGGGGAGGTGGTGTGCGTGCCCGGCCTGGAGGACGCCGGGGCCGTGGACCGCCTGGCCGCCGTCGAACTCGGCCTGCGCCAGGGCTCCGGCGCCTCGCTGGCGGGGCGCTACCGGGCCGGGTAGCGCCCGCCGGACGGTTCGTCGCCGTCGAGCGCGGCGACGGCGCGAGTGAGCGCACCGGGGGAGATGCTCGGGCCCGGGCCGGTTGTCAGTGGCGGCTGCGATGCTGCCGGGTGTGAACGAGTGGCAGATCATGCGGGGCCGGGTCTACGGCGCCGACCACACCGACCCGGGCCCCCGGCCCGGGCGCGCCTACGCGGAGCTGGTGGGCGGCCCGCTGGACGGCCTGCTCCTGGACATCACCGACCGGCCCGCCCGCGAGGTGCGCGAGGGCGTCGCGTTGCGGACCGAGATAGGACGCTACGGCGCGGGCGGCCGCGCCCTGTACGTGCCCCGGGGCGACGGTGGGCGCCGGTTCGACTGGGCCGGGGACACGCCGTGACATGAGCGCCCCGCGGGCACAGCGGCGCCGGTGCCCCGACCGGCGCGGCCACCGGGCCGGTCGGGGCACCGGCCCGGTACGGCCCTCCGGGCACCGGGACGGGAACCCGGGGCCCGTCGGGCCACGGCGGCATGCCCTGTGCGCCGTCCGTCCCTAGTCCGCCTGGCCGGCCTCGGGCTCGGACCCGGCCCGGTCCTCACCCTCGGCCGGGGGCTGCGGTGTCCGCTCACCGTCGTCGGGGGCGGTGTAGTAGACGGACGTGCCCTGCTTGGTGCGGTGGGCCTGGTTCCTGGCCACGAGGCCCTCGACCGTGGTGCGCACGACCGTGGTCTTGATGCGGCGCTCGGGATGGGCCTGGTCGAGCGCCGTGGCGATCTCCGCCGCCGAGCGGGGCTCGCTCTGCTCGGCGAGATGACGGCGGACCAGCTCGACCAGGGTGGGCTTGTCCGTCTTCCCGGTGGTGGTCTTGCCCGAGGGCTTGCGGGCGGCGGGCTTCCTGTCCGACGTGCGGGCCCGCGCGCCGGCGCTCTTCTTCGGCTGCGCCCGCCGCTTCGTGCCGGACGGGGCGGCGTCCTCCCGGGGGGCGGGCACCGTGGTGCCGCCGGGCTCGGCCGCCGTGGTGACGGCGGCCGGTACCGTGCCGAGCGCCTGCTGCATGGTCACCAGTACGGCGTGGTCGTGCTGCAAGGCGGTCAGCTGCTGCTGCAACGCGGCGATGTCCGCGCTGATCCTTTCCTGCTCCGTGGCGTTGCGCTCCAGGTCGGCGGCCACCTGGGTGGCATATTGCGACGTCAGGTCGGTGGTGGCTGCGGCACTTTCGGGCATGCGGTGGACCTTTCCTCAAGTCTTCTTGCCGGGCCTGTGACGACCCGGCGGGAGCCGGGCGCACGGTGTCCCGGAACGGCGTCCGAGCGGCAGCAGTGGTGGCTGCCGCGAGGAGCCCGGCGTGGAGATAGTACGGATGAGGGCTGTGCTTTGCGGGGTTGTGGGTGGTGTGTTGGGCGTGATCCGGGCGGGCGTACCGACGGCCTCACCGGCGGACGGGCCCCGGACGGCGGCCGGTTGACGCTTCGGATGCCGACGGCGTCAGCACGAACGGTCCGTTAACCGGCGCGCATGATTGTGTGACCGTACGGTGTCCCCCTCACCGTACGACTCGTTCATCAGCTCACACGACGCCCGGAGCGACGTCGCGTTCCGGGCGCGGCACAGGAGCTGACACGTCGTCCACCGGACGCCCGGTGCCACTCCACGCTGATCCCCAGCGACTCACGTCCGTTGTTCCCTGCTGCCCGATTGAGGATTCTCGATGGCCCGTCTGTTCCCGCACGCCCTGCGCACGCTGCTCGCCGCCGCCGTACTGACCGGCGCCGCCCTGACCGGCACGGCCCAGGCCGTACCGGTGAAGGAGGCGAGGGGGGCCTGGAACGACTACCGCTGCCGGCCGTCCGCCGCCCACCCGCGGCCGGTCGTCCTGGTCCACGGCACGGGTTCGAACTCGGCCACCAACTGGCCCGTCCTGGCTCCCGACCTGGCGCGGCGCGGCTACTGCGTCTTCTCCCTCGATTACGGGCAGGTGGGCCTGCCCGGCATCGGCGGCCTCGGTCCGATCGAACGGTCCGCCGGGGAACTGCGCACGTTCGTCGACCGGGTGCTCTCGCTCACCGGCGCCCGCCAGGTCGACGTCATCGGCCAGTCGCAGGGCGGCATGATGCCCCGTTACTACCTGAAGTTCCTGGGAGGCGCGGCCAAGGTGCACCACTTCATCGGTATCGCCCCCAGCAACCACGGCAGCACCCTGAACGGGCTGGCCCCGCTCGTGCGGGCGATCGCGCCGACGGACCCGCCCGCCCCGACCGCGTTCCCCGCCCTGCCCCAGCAGGTCGCCGGATCGCCCTTCATGGAGAAGCTGAACGCGGGCGGCGACACCGTTCCCGGCGTCCACTACACCGTGATCTCCACCCGCTACGACATCGTGGTCACTCCGTACCAGTCCCAGTTCCTCCGCGGTCCGGACGTACGCAACGTCCTCATCCAGGACCTGTGCCCGGCCGACCTCTCCGACCACATCTCCCTCGGCACGACGGACCGCATCACCCACCACGAGATCCGCAACGTCCTCGACCCCGCCCACGCCACCCCCACCACCTGCGCCTCCGCCCTCCAGTAGCCGGACGGCCGGGCCCGGGAAGCGGGTCGCACGGCGGCGAGGGCTGTTTGCCGGTTCGGCAACAGGATTCCGTTCCCCGTGGCCCGCGCAGCAGGATGGGCACGGAAACCCCGGGTACGGTGCGTCGGCACCGTTCGGGCACGCCGAGGACCGACGGACACGACGGAGGACGCATGCCAGCGCGCGCCGCGAACCCCACCCACCGCCTGATCCCCGCACCGGCGGGCCGGATCCACCTGGTGGAGCAGGGAACCGGGCCGATGGTGCTCCTCGTGCACGGTTTCCCCGAGTCCTGGTACTCCTGGCGCCACCAGCTGCCCGCACTGGCGGCGGCCGGTTACCGGGCGGTCGCCGTCGACGTCCGCGGCTACGGGCGCTCCTCCCGGCCCGGTGACGTGGCCGCGTACCGGATGCGCGAGCTGGTGGCGGACAACGTCGCCGTGGTGCGCGCGCTGGGCGAGGAGTCCGCGGCCGTCGTCGGCCACGACTGGGGCGCGGGCATCGCCGCCCACTCCGCGCTGCTGGAGCCGGAGGTCTTCCGCGCGGTGGGCATGCTCAGCGTGCCCTACACCCCGCCCGGCGGACCGCGGCCCACCGAGGCGTTCGCGCGGATGGGCGGGGACGACGAGTTCTACGTCTCCTACTTCCAGCGGCCGGGCCGGGCCGAGGCGGAGATCGAGCCCGACGTTCGCGGCTGGCTCGCCGGTCTCTACGCCGCGCTGTCCGCCGACACCATGCCCGCCCCCGGCGCCCCGGACCCGCACTTCGTCGGCCGTGGCGGGACGATGCGCGAGCGCTTCCCCGGCGGCCGGCTCCCGGCCTGGCTCGGCGAGGAGGACCTCGACGTCTACGCCGGCGAGTTCGAACGGACCGGCCTGACCGGGGCGCTGAACCGCTACCGGAACATGGACCGCGACTGGGAGGACCTCACCGACCTGCACGGCGCACCCGTCACCCAGCCGTCGCTGTTCGCCGGCGGCCGCAAGGACGCGAGCACCATGTGGCTGTCCGACGCGATCGACGCCTACCCCGCCACACTGCCCGGGCTGACCTCCTGCCACCTCCTGGACGACTGCGGTCACTGGGTGCAGCAGGAACGCCCCGCCGAGGTGAACCGCATCCTGACGGACTGGCTCGGCGCGCTGCCCTCCTGAACGCGGCCGGCCGGGACTAGGGCGTGCGCTGCCGCCGGGCCGCCATCACCGCGTACACGATGACGCCCGCGAAGAGGAACAGCACGCCCTGGTACACCGCCGCGTAGCCGGCGCCCGCCACGAGCCACATCGAGAAGGCGGCGGCGACCGCCGCGACCACGGTGTCCCGCACCAGCCGCCGGCGGTTCACCAGCTCGCGCCGCCCGGAGACGAGGTGGAACAGCTGCGCGGCGGTGGCCAGCAGGTACGGCACGGTCGCGGTGAACGTGGTGACCAGGACCAGGACGTCGAAGACCCGGGCCGAGCCCGCCGTGTAGTTGTAGACGGTGAGCAGCGAGGCGAGGACGACGGTGACGCCGACGCCGACGGTCGGGACGCCCCGCCGCCGGCGTGCGAAGGCGGCGGGGAACAGGCCGTCCTTGGCCGCCGCGTACGGGGTCTGGGCGCTCAGCAGCGTCCAGCCGTTGAGGCAGCCGGTCATCGACACCAGCGCGGCGAGGGCGACGGCCCAGCCGCCCCAGGTGCCGCCGAACATGGCGTTCACGGCGTCCGTGAAGGGGGCGCTCGACTCGGCCAGCCGGTCGTGGGCGACCGTGCCGAACACGGACAGCGTGCCGAGCAGGTAGACGAGCGCCGCGCCCGTCGTGCCGATGACGGTGGCGCGCCCGACGTTGCGCCGGGGGTTCTTCACCTCGCCCGCGCTGACCGAGGCGGACTCCACGCCGAGGTAGGAGAAGAGCAGCAGGCCGGCGGCGGCGGACACCGCGCCGACCGCGCTGCCGCCGCTCGCGTTGAACGGGCCGAGGTTGCCGGAGTCGAAGAAGAACAGCCCGCCGACCGCGACGAGCAGCAGCGGCGCGAACTTCAGCACGGTCGAGACGAGCTGGACGGCGCCCACGTAACGGGTGCCCGCGAAGTTGGCGAGCGCGGGCAGCCACTGCAGGACGAGCGCGGCCAGGCACGCGGACCAGACGTGGTCGTTCACCGGGACCAGCACGTCGAGGTAGCCGACGGCGGCGACGGCGAGCGCCGCGTTCGACACCCAGGTGGTGATCCAGTACGCCCAGGCGGCGAGGAAGCCGGCGAAGTCGCCGAAAGCCTCGCGGGCGTAGACGTAGGGGCCGCCGGTGCGCGGGTCGCGCTCGGCGAGCCGGCCGAAGACCAGCGCGAGGGCGATGGCGCCCACGGTCAGGACGCCGAAGGCGACCAGGCTGACCGTGCCGTACGGGGCCACGGAGGCCGGGAGCAGGAAGATGCCGCCGCCGATGATGTTGCCCATGACCAGGGCGGTGGCGACGGGGAGCCCGAAACGGCGGGCGTGCCTGCCGTTGCCGTCGGCGGGGGCCGCGGGGTTTCCCCGCGAGGCCGGAGCCGGCTGCCGGGCGGTCCCGGTGACGTGCATGGGGTGGTGCGCCTTTCTCGAACAGGTGCCCGGGATCGCCGGGACACTCTCCATGGTCGGCCATGGTCCGAGGCGCGTCCAAACCGCACTTTTTTGTTCTGTACGACCACATCCTCGCCGTAAAAGGTGCACTCCCGTGCTTCCTGGGCCGGGAATCGTCCCGCCGCGCGCGACGTCCACGGCTCGGTGCTCGCCGTTCGTGCGCATCGCGTGACAAGGACACGCGACGAGAAGAAAGTTGGGTAAATGAGATCAAGATCTGGTTCGATTGGGTAGGTGATCTTGCGCACCTGATCCCGGAAAGGCAGCAGTTGATGTCACCCGTCGCCCAGCAGTCTCCGACCGTCGCTCTGTCCACCGAGTTCCGCAGGGCAGCGGGGGAATCCGATACGCCGCTCGAGGCCTCCCGGCGCCCCGGGATCCCGTACCTGGCGAGGGCGGGGGTCTGACCATGTTCGCGACCCGTTCCCGCTCCCGTTCCGAGATCCCGTTCGAGGCCGCCGACGCCGACGTGCTGCGCATCATCTGCGACTCCCGTACGCCGGTGTTCGTCACCGTGCACGCGGGCGGGCGGCGCCGGTACGGCTACTGGCAGGCGTTCGACGCCCGTACCAACAGGGGCGGCTGTTACGTCGCCCTGCCGACCGAGATATGCGACCGGCTGCACTCCGCGGGACACATCGCGCTCGGTGACGCGCTGGAGGACCCGGGAAAGACCACGTACCGCGTCACGCCCGGCGACGTCCCGGCCCCGCCCGCCCGCCGCAGGCCGGCCGCCCCGGCGGTACGCATGCCCGTGCCGCCCGTCCCGCCCGTGCGCCCGGTGCGGGAGACGCTCGTCGCCTGACGGCAGGGGATCGGGGCGGCCTGCCGGCCCGGAGGCGGTGCCCCCGGGCCGGGTGCCGCACGCGGGTCATCCGAACTGGCCGACCTCGTAGTCGCCGGCGGGCTGCCGGACGATGACGTTCAGACGGTTGTAGGTGTTGATGAGGGCGATGAGGGCCACCAGGGCGGCGAGCTGGTCCTCGTCGTAGTGCTTGGCGGCCTCCGCCCACGCCTCGTCGGTGACGCCCCCGGCCGCGTCGGCGATGCGGGTGCCCTGCTCGGTCAGCTCCAGGGCGGCGCGCTCGGCCTCGGTGAAGACCGTCGCCTCCCGCCAGGCCGCGATCATGTTGAGGCGGAGGGAGGTCTCCCCGGCGTGGGCCGCCTCCTTGGTGTGCATGTCGGTGCAGAAGCCGCAGCCGTTGATCTGGCTGGCGCGGATCTTCACCAGTTCCTGCGTCGCGGCCGGCAGCGCCGAGTCGGCGATGACCTTGCCCGCCGAGTTGAAGTGCCGCATGAGCTTGCCCGAGACCGGGTTGCCGAACAGGTTGAGACGAGCGTCCACGGTGACTCCCATGCCGTCGAAGGTGCTTGCACATCTCTGACGGGACAGCCCGGCGCCGTGTGACAGGAACGGATGTGACGTGCGTCTCTCCCGAGGCGACCCGGCGACCCGGCGACCCGGCGGCCCGCGCGTCGCGTGTCAGGCGGCCGCCGGGCGGCCGGGTGGCGCACACTGAGACCATGGACAGCCCTGATCCGCCGGGGATCTCACGGCGGTTCCCCGCGCGAGCGGACAGTGCGGCGGCGGCCCGGCGGTTCGTGCGGGATGCTGTCGACGGCGCCGCCGCAGGCGTCGGACCGGCCGCGCGGGACGTGGCCGAGCTGCTGGCCGGCGAGCTGGTGACCAACGCGGTGCTGCATGCCCGCGGCGAGTGCGAGGTGCGGGTCCGGACGGCCGGCGGCACGGTGGACGTACGGGTCCTCGACGACAGGCCGGACCGCCCCGTGGTCCCGTGGTACGGCCACCCCTACGCCGCCACGGGATGGGGCTGGACCCTGGTCGAACGGCTGGCGTCCCGCCACGGCGTCACGACCGACGGGGACCGCAAGGCGGTGTGGTTCGAGCTCCGCCCCGAGGACGCGCCGCCCGCGCCCCCCGGCTCCTTCCTTCCCGAACCGCGCGACTGCCCGGCCGGGAACGTCACACTGGTCGATCTGCCGTGCGCGCTGTACTCGGCGTCGCAGCAGCACCGGCACGCGCTGCTGCGCGAGCTCCTCCTCGCCCCGTCCGCCGGAGCCCGGCTCGGTGTGCGGCCGGCGGACCTCGCCACCGCCCACGACATCAGCGCCCTGATCAGCGGCCGCGTGACGCAGGCGTTGCGCGCGCACCCCTCCGGGGCGGACATGGTCACCGTCGGCGTGTCCCTCCCGCCGGAGGCCATGAAGGCCGTCCCCGTCCTGCGCCGGGTGCTCGTCCGTGCCGAACGGGCCGCCCGGCAGGAGCTCCTGCTCAGCCGGCCGAGCCTGCCCCAGATGCGCGCCTTCCGCGACTGGCTGTTCGAGGAGATCACCCGCCAGCTCGCCGGCGAGGAACCTACGGCGTGGACGCTCGTCCCCCGGGAGCCCAGTGCGAGGCCGTCCGAACTGACGCCGTGGGACACCCGGCAGGTCGAGGACAGCAGGGTCCCGACGATCGCCGCCGACGACGCCAACCAGATCATCGCGGCGAACCGGGCCGCGGCGGACCTGCTGGGCTGGCACGCCGACGAACTGCTCGGGCAGCGGATCACCGCCCTCGTCCCCGAACACCTGCGGGAACGTCACCTGGCCGCGTTCACCTCCCTGCTGCTCACCGGGGAGCCCCGCATCCTGGGCCGTTCGGTACCGCTCCCGGCGCTGCACCGCGACGGCGGGCTGCTGCCCGTCCGCCTCTTCATCCAGACCCAGGAGGCCGCCGACGGCCGCACCGTGTTCGTCGCCCAGCTCATCCCCAGGGCGAGCGCACCCGCCGCCTCGCCCGACACCGCCGGAAGCGGCCGGCGCGAGCCGGGCGAGGAACCGGACGAGCCGCGTCCGGAGCCCGCGGCGGACAGGGAGGCAGCGCGTACCGAGGCCCCGGGGCACACGGCCGGGCCGCGACCGGCGGCCGGCGGCGCGCGCACGGCATCGGCGGGACCGGGCCGGGAGGACGCGCACCTGACGGCGCTGGAGGGGCTCTCCCTGCTGGCCGACACCAGGAGCGCACTGGCCGGCACCCCGGACCTGGACGCGCTGGTGCGGCGGGTGTGCGAGGTGCTGGCGGGACAGCTGGCCGACTGGTGCGTGGTGGACCTGCTGGACGAGCACGAGCAGGTGGACCGGGTCTGCGTCGTCCACCACGACACCGAGGCGCTGCCGCCCGAGGCGTACGAGGGCAGGCTCCCGCCGGTGTCCGAGGCCGGGCGGGGACCGCTGCCCCGGGTGCTGCGCGGCGCGGGCCCCCTGCTGCTCACCGAGATCCCGCCGCCGGACCAGGCCACCAGCGCGCTGGACGCCCGTCAGCTCGACCTGTTCGAGCAGCTGGGCGCGCGCAGCGCCGTCGTCGCCCCGCTGCGCGCCCGCAGGGAGGTCCTCGGCGCCCTGACGGTGGCCCGGATCGGCGGGCAGCGCCCGTTCACGGACGAGGACCTGCCCCTCGTCTCCGACGTGGCCGCGGCACTGGCCCTCGGTGTGGACAACGCCCGCCTGTACCAGGAGACGCTGAGCATCGCCGAGCGCCTCCAGCGTTCCCTGCTGCCCGCGCTGCCGGACACCGGGCACCTGCAGCTGGCCGCCCGCTACGCGCCGTCGTCCGCCAGCGCGCAGGTCGGCGGCGACTGGTACGACGCCTTCGTCGTGCCCGGCGGCGACACCGTGCTGGTCATCGGCGACGTCACCGGACACGATCTGAAGGCGGCCGTCGCCATGAGCGCACTGCGCAACATGCTGCGCGGCATCGCGGTCGACCGGCAGGAACCGCCCGGGGACGTGCTGCGCCGGCTGGACCTCGCCAGCCACACCCTCTACCGGCACGCCACCGCCACCTGCATCTACGGCCTGGTCAAGGACGACCCCGCGAGCGGCTCCCAGACCCTGCACTACTCGCTCGCCGGACACCTGCCGCCCCTGCTGGCCACCCGGGAGGGCGACACCCGCTTCCTCGACGCGGCGGCGGGCCTGCTGATCGGCCTGGACCCGGAGATGCCCCGCCCGACCGCCCACGCGGAACTGCCGCCCGACTCGACGCTGCTCCTGTACACCGACGGCCTGATCGAGCGCCGCGGGGAACACCTCGACGACGCCATGACCCGCCTCCGCCGGCACGCCGCCGCCCTGGCGCGCGAACCGCTCCACGTCTTCTGCGACGAACTCCTCATCGGCCTGGCCGCGGACAGCACCGACGACGTCGCCGTCCTCGCGGTGCGCTCCACCCCGCCGTCCTGACCGCCCCCGCGGGCACCGCCGGTGAGGCGGACCGGTAGGAAGGAGGCATGAACGACGTGGACCACCCCATAGACCTGCGGAGCGACACCGTCACCCGCCCCACCGACGCGATGCGCGCCGCCATGGCGCACGCCGAGGTGGGCGACGACGTGTTCGGCGACGACCCCACCGTGAACGCGCTCCAGGAGCGGGTGGCGGACCTGCTCGGCTTCCCCGCCGCGCTGTTCGTCTCCTCGGGCACCCAGAGCAACCTGTGCGCGCTGCTCGCCCACTGCGGGCGCGGTGACGAGTACGTCGCCGGGGCCGACGCGCACATCTTCACCCACGAGGGCGGCGGGGCGTCCGTGCTCGGCGGGATCCAGCCGCAGCCGCTGCCGCACCGGGCGGACGGGACGCTCGACCCGGCGGACGTCGAGGCGGCGGTCAAGCCGGACGACCCGCACTTCGCGCGGACCCGGCTGCTGTGCCTGGAGAACACGCTCGGCGGCGCGGTGATCGCTCCCGAGGACCTGGCGGCGGCCACGGCACCGGCCCGCAAGCACGGGCTGGCGACGCACCTGGACGGTGCCCGGCTGTTCAACGCGGCGGTGGCGGGCGGCGGCGACCCCTACGCGGCGGCGCGGCGGATCACGGAGCACTTCGACAGCGTGTCGGTGTGCTTCAGCAAGGGCCTGGGCGCGCCGGTGGGCTCGGTGCTGCTCGGCTCGCGGGAGTTCGTCGGCGAGGCCCGGCGGTGGCGCAAGGTGCTGGGCGGCGGGCTGCGGCAGGCGGGCGTCCTCGCGGCGGCCGCGTCGTACGCGCTGGACCACCACGTCGAGCGGCTGGCCGAGGACCACGCCAACGCGGCCCTGTTCGCCGGGGCGCTCGACGGAGTACCGGGACTGGAGACCGGCGCGGCCCGCACCAACATGGTCTTCGCCCGGCCCGTCCCCGGCGTCGCCCCGCGGGACCTGGTGGAGCGGCTCGCGGCCCGGGGCGTGCTGTGCACGGGCGGCCGGCCCCGGTTGCGGTTCGTGTTCCACCTCGGTGTCTCACGGGCGGACACGGAGCGCGCGGCACGCGTGGTGCGGGAGGTCCTGACCGAGGGCGTCGCCTGAGCGGGGACGGCGACGCCCCGGCACCCGGAGCCGCCCGAACCCTGCCGGGCACCGGCAATGCGCGCGTGCGCGCCGTCGGGCACGATGCCGTACGGGGAGCACTACGGACGGACCCGGCGCCGGACACCTGACGGCGCCGGGTCCCGGCCGAGGCAGCGGGAGGCAGCGGGAGGCAGGGGGGACGGGGGCGCGGGATGCGGATGCCCGTGGAGGCGGCCACCGGCCTTCCCCTGATCCTGTGCACCGCGGCCCTGGTCGTGGCCGGCTGTTTCCGGCTGCTGGTCGCGCTCCTGCGGCCGCCGGTGTCGGCCGCCGCACTGTTCGCCGCCTGGCGGCTGACCTGCCTGCTCGTCCGGCCGCTGCACCGCCTGATCGCCGTTCCCGCGTCCTGACGGCGGAACCGGGCCGATGTCCCGCCCGTCCACAGGACGAGTGGCCCTGTCGCGCGTGCCGGGTCCGCGCTACGTTCCGTCCGGATCGTCCCAGAGGCTTGAGGGGGGACCCCGTATGAGCCGCCGCAGTCTGTTCCCGGAGGACCCGCAGCGGCTGGGCGAGTACTGGCTGGCGGCGCGGCTGGGTTCCGGTGCGCAGGGCGTCGTCTACGAGGCGTACGGTCCCGCCGGGGCACGCGTGGCGGTGAAGGTGCTGCACCCGGACGTCGCCTCGGGGCCGAGGGCGCGGTCCCGGTTCGCCAAGGAGGTGCGGGCGGCGCAGCGGGTGGCGTCCTTCTGCACGGCCCGGGTGCTGGACGCGGACACCGAGGCGGAGAGCCCGTACATCGTCAGCGAGTTCGTGCCCGGGCCGAACCTGGCGGCGGCGGTGCGGATCGCGGGCCCGCTGCGCGGGGACGCCCTGCTGCGGCTGGCGACCGGGGTGGTCACCGCGCTGGCCGCGATCCACCAGGCCGGAGTGGTGCACCGCGACCTGAAGCCGAGCAACGTGCTGCTGGGCCCGGACGGCCCGCGCGTCATCGACTTCGGTATCGCCCGCACCGCGGAGATGACGCTCACCGAGACCGGCGCCGTCATGGGCACCGTCGGCTACCTGGCCCCGGAGACCCTCCAGGGACGGCACGCCGACGCCGCGGCGGACGTGTTCGCCTGGGGCGCGGTCGTGCTGTACGCCGCGACCGGCACCGAGCCGTTCCGCGGCGAGAACCTCGGCGAGGCCGTCGTCCGCGCCATGGAGTACGACCCCGACCTGTCCGCCCTGCCCGAGCCGCTGCAGCCGCTGGTCCACGACGCGCTGGCCAAGCGGCCCGAGGACCGGCCCGGCGCCGCCGCCCTGCTGCTGCGCCTGCTCGGCGGCGACGGCGTCACCGACGCCACCCTCCAGGCGCTGCGGGCCGGCGCCCACGCCGCGGGCAGCGGGCCCCTCGCGGAGGGCGCGGTCACCCCGGCGGTGGGTGAGGCGGCCGAGGCCGCCTACCGGTCCCTGTCGCCCGAGGTACAGGCGGTCGCCCGCGAGGTGTGGCTGCGCCTGGTGGTGCCGGGCAGCGCCCCGGACGGCTCCCACGACAGCGTCCGCACCGCCGACGAGGCCGAACTGCTGGCGGACCGGCCGGAGCACGAGCAGGCCCGCGTGCGCCAGGTGCTCACGGCCTTCGCGCACCCCGCCGTGCTCGTGCACGAGGGCACCACCGTCCGGCCGGCGAGCGCGGCGGTGCTCCGGGCCTGGCCCCGGCTGCGGACCTGGGCGGACACCGACCGCGCCGGGCTCCGCGTGCACCGGCGGCTGGGCGCGGCCGCCCGCACCTGGCAGCGGGGCGGGCGGCGCCCGGACGACCTGGCGCGCGGCACCGCCCTGCACGACGCCCTCGCCTGGGCCGCCACCGCCCCCACCCGGCTGCGCGCGAACCGGGTGGAGCGGGCGTTCCTCCAGGCCAGCCAGGAGGCCGAGGTCCACCGCGCGCGCCGGGCCCGCCGCCTCAACACCGTCCTGACCGGCGCGCTCCTGCTGACGCTGCTCTCCGCCGGCGTGGCCCTGTGGCAGCGCGGCACCGCCATCGACGCGCTCACCGCGAAGCAGCAGGCCCTGTCCCGGCAGCTCGCCACCCAGTCGGGCTCGATCCTCGACAGCAACCCCGATCTGGCCTCCCTGCTGGCCGTCCAGGCCTACCGCGCCAGCCCCACCAGGGAGGCCACCGAGAGCCTGTTCGACGCGGCGGCCTTCCCGCTGCGCCGTACCCTCACCGGCCACGAGGCCAGCGTGACCTCGGTGGCCTACGGGCCCGACGCACGCGTCCTGGCCACCGGCAGCGAGGACAACACGGCACGGCTGTGGGACACCACCACCGGCCACGCCCGCGCCCTCGAGGGCCACCGGGGTTACCTGAACGCGGTGGCGCTCAGCCCCGACGGGAAGATCCTGGCCACGGGCAGCGACGACCGCACGGCGAGGCTCTGGGACACCGCCACCGGCCGGCTGCGCACCACCCTCACCGGCCACCGGGACGACGTGGACGGGATCGCGTTCAGCCCCGACGGGCGCACCCTGGCCACCGCGAGCGACGACGGCACGCTGCGGCTGTGGGACACCGGCACCTTCCGCACCCGCGCCCGCCTCGGCGACCAGGGGCACATGAACGCGGTGGCCTTCAGCCCCGACGGGCGCGTCCTGGCCCTCGGCAGCGACGACGACAAGGTGCGGCTGTGGGACCCGGCGTCCGGTCGGCTGCGCGTCCTCACCGGTCACCGGCGCACGATCGAGTCGGTGGCGTTCAGCCCCGACGGGAGGACGCTGGCCACGGGCAGCGACGACCGTACGGCACGGCTGTGGGACGTCACCACGGGCCGGCCCCGCGCCACCCTGACCGGCCACCAGGGCTACGTGAGCTCGGTGGCCTTCAGTCCCGACGGGCACTTCCTGGCCACCGGCAGCGAGGACCGCACGGTGCGGCTGTGGGACACCGCCACCGGCCACGCCCGCACCCTCACCGGCCACCAGGGCGCGGTCAAGTCGGTGGCGTTCAGCGCCGACGGGCACACCCTGGCCACGGGCAGCGACGACCGCTCGGTGCGGCTGTGGGATCCCACCACCGTCCGCGCCCGTACCGTCACCGGGCACCGGGGCGACGTGGGGGCGGTGGCGTTCGGTCCGGGAGGAAACGTTCTGGCGACGGCGAGCGGCGACCGTACGGTGCGGCTGTGGGACCCGGCGACGGGCCGCCTGCGCCGTACGCTCACCGGCCACGCGGGGGCGGTGGACGCGGTGGTGTTCTCCCCGGACGGGCGGACCCTGGCGTCGGGCGGCGAGGACCGTACGGTGCGGCTGTGGGACGCCGCCGGCGGCCGGTCCCGTACGACCCTGGACGGGCGGCAGGGCGCGGTGCGGGCGGTGGCGTTCAGCGCCGACGGGCACACAATGGCC
Source organism: Streptomyces ruber (assembly GCF_014648075.1). Classification (GTDB taxonomy): domain Bacteria; phylum Actinomycetota; class Actinomycetes; order Streptomycetales; family Streptomycetaceae; genus Streptomyces; species Streptomyces ruber. The sequence continues at coordinate 512,991 of NZ_BMQK01000003.1, forward strand.
ACGGCCGGCGCGGACCGTACGGTGCGGCTGTGGGACGCGGCGACGGGCCGCCCGCTGCGTACGCTCTCCGGCCACGTGCGGGCGGTGGACTCGGTCGTGTTCAGCCCGGACGGGCGGACCCTGGCGTCGGGGAGCGAGGACCGTACGGTGCGGCTGTGGGACGCCGCCACCGGCCGGGTCCGCGCGACCTTGCCGGGGCACCAGGGAGCGGTGCGCGCCGTGGTGTTCTCCCCGGACGGGCGGACGCTGGCGTCGGGGAGCGAGGACCGTACGGTGCGGTTGTGGGACGCCGCCACCGGCCGGGTCCGCACCACCCTCGTCGGCCATCGGCGCGGCGTGGACGCGGTGGTGTTCTCCCCGGACGGGCGGACCCTGGCCTCGGGCGGCGAGGACCGTACGGTGCGGCTGTGGGACCCCGCCGGCGGCCGGTCCCGTACGACCCTGACCGGCCACCGGGGCGCGGTGGAGGCGGTGGCCTTCCGGTCCGACGGCCGCACCCTCGCCTCGGGCGGCGGGGACCGTACGGTGCGGCTGTGGGACGTGAACCTGCTGAACCAGGCCGCGGCGATCGCCCGGATCTGCGAGGTCGTCGGCCGGGACCTCACCCCGAACGAACGGGCCGCGTACCTCCGGGGACAGTCGACGAAGGCGGTGTGCCCCTCCTGACGGGGAGGGGCCGACTGACGGGGAGGGGGCCGACGGACGGGAGAGGTCCGCTGACGGGACGGGAGCGCGCCCGCCCCGTCAGCAGACGCCGTCGCCCGGCTTCGGGTTGCCCAGGCCGAACAGCGGGCGCAGCTTCAGCCCCACCCACGTGCCGGCCAGCGCGAACGCTCCCCACAGCCAGCCGCTGAGGCTGCCCGAGGCGATGCCCGCGAGGTAGGCGCCGATGTTGCAGCCGCCGGCCAGCCGGGCGCCGATGCCCATCAGCACACCGCCGAGCACCGACGCGAGGGCCGTGCGCCAGGGGATGCCGCGGTGCAGGGCCCAGGTGCCGGCGAGCGAGGCGGCGACCGCCGCGCCCAGCATGATGCCGATGTCGGTGAGGCTGTTCTTGTCGGCGAGGACCGGGCCCGCCAGCATCCTGGCGTTGCCGGGCTGCTGCCAGAACGTCCAGGTCTCCGGGTGCCCGCCGAGCGCGCGCACCAGCTCCGAACCCCACAGGCTGAAGGCGCTCGTGATGCCCCAGGCGCCGCCGGACACCAGCAGCACGCCCGCGCCGAGCACGGCCAGCGCCAGGGCGCCCGCGGCCAGCGGCCAGGAACCGCGCAGCGCCCGCAGGGCCGCACCGCGCGCCGAGGGCACGGGCCCGAGCGGCGGCGGGTTGCGGCGGGCCTGGACCCGCCGGCTGACCAGCACCACGAGCAGCAGCGCGGCGATGGTCACGGCCCACGAGCCGAACCAGCCGATGTGGTCGGACATGACGACCGGCTCCCAGGCGGGGAGGTCCTTCCACAGGTCGAACCGCCAGGCGGCGAGCGTGGCGCCGAGGACGAATCCGCCGAGGGTCAGCAGCACCGAGGTCTGCCCCGAGCCGACCACGTAGAGGGTGCCCGAGGCGCAGGCGCCGCCGAGCTGCATGCCGATCGCGAAGAGCGCCGAGCCGACGATCAGGCCGACGCCGATCGACCCGCCGGACGGCGCGGGCTGCGAGCCGAACAGCCCGGTCCCGGTACCGATGATCAGGGCGAACAGGGTGGCCGTGGTACCGAGGAGCAGCGCGTGCGCGCGCAGCCCGACGCCGTTGCCGACCGCGACGAGCTGCCGCCAGGCGGAGGTGAAGCCGAACCGGGAGTGGAAGAGCGCGACGCCCAGCCCGATCCCCAGCAGGAGCAGCACGCCCGGCTTGGCGCCGTGCGTGGCCCACACGTACGCGGTCAGGGCCACGGAGAGCAGCCCGGCCACCACGAGCGGCGTCCGCCGCACCGGCTGCAGGGGCGGCGCCTCGGGCCGGGGCGAGGAGGTGGGGGAGGGAGTGAACAGGACGGCGGTCGCACGCGACGGCGCGGCCTGCCCGGCGGGTGGTGCGGTGGTCACGGAGGTTCTCCGGTGTGATGCACGGGGGACGGCGGGGACGGAGCGGTACCGGCCGGCGGCGCGACTGACGCGCGGCGGGCGCTGGGCTCAGCGGCGACAGAGGCCGTCGTCGACGCACCACGCCGAGTGCGCGAACAGCGCGAGGCCGAGGCGCGACGACGGGGCGGATGCAGACATGCGTACGAATATACGGACTGGGACGTTCCGAACGCCCCGCCGTCTCGCCATGTGGAAGGCGGGATGAGACGGCGGGCCGGAACGGCGGACCGGAACAGCGGGGTGGGGGGGCGCTCGGCCCGCGTACGTCCGGACGTGGGCGAGGGCGGCCCGCGGGCCGGGGAACGGGCGCGGTGGTCGTGCACCGGTGCACGCTCAACGGAACAAGTTCAGGGGGAAGTTGGGTAAAGGAGATCGGCATCTGGTTCGATTGGACAAGTGATCTTGAGTTCCTGCCCCAGGAAAGGCAACCGCTGATGTCATCCGTCGTCGACCGGCCCCTCTCCCCCTACCGTTCCGCTGTCCCGTCCGACGCCGTCGACGCCGGAGTGTTCCGCATCATCGCCGATCCCCGCACCCCGGTGTTCGTCAGCGTGCACGCGAGCGGACGGCGGCGGTACGGCTACTGGCAGCCGTTCGACGCCCGCACCAACAGGGGCGGTTGCTACGTCGCCCTGCCGACCGACGTCTGCGACCGGCTGCACTCCGCGGGGCGGATCCTGCTCGGCGACCCCCTCGAGGACCCGGGCAAGACCACGTACCGCGTCTGGCCCGCGCGCACTCCGGCGCCGGCCGTCCGCAGACCGGCCGCGGCGGTGCGCATACCCGTCCGGCCGGCGCCCGCGGGGACCCGGACGCTCGTCGCCTGAGCCGGATCGCGCCGCGTTGGGACCCGATGCCGGGGGCCGGGGCGTGGTGCGTGATGCAGGGACGCCGAGTACGGCGGGAAAGGCCCCGTGACGGCCGTTGGGGAAGGCGTGCGTGTCCCGCGCGCCCTGCCCTGCGGCCGGAGTCCGGCCGGTCGCCGACAGCCCGCAGCGTGACCGTACACCGCTTCCGCGCATGCCGCCTGAGCTGGGCTTTCGTACCCGTTGGGGCTACGATCGCCGACGTCGGCAGCGTGACGGGAAGAGGGGGAGGTGCGCGAGTGGACCGCTCCACGCGCACGGTCGAGGACGTGCTGCGGCTTCTGGACGGCCTGTTCGCCGGGAACGCCGACCGCTGGACGGGTGACGCCGGTGACTGGTGGGACGCCTTCTACGCGGATCGTTCCGGACCGGTGCCGTTCTTCGTTGCGGCACCGGACGAGAACCTGGTCTCGTACGCCGACCGCGGTCTGCTCACCCCGGGCCGTGCGCTGGACCTGGGGTGCGGACCGGGCCGCAACGCCCTCCGTCTGGCCTCGCTCGGCTTCGAGGTCGACGCCGTGGACCTGTCGCCCGCGGCCATCGCCTGGGCCCGGGAGCGGGCGCGCGAGGCGGGGGCGGACGTGCGGTTCCTCTGCGGGGACGCGTTCTCGCCGGTGATGGCGGCCGGAGGTGACGGAGTCACCGGGTCCGCCGGCCTCACCGCCCCCACCGGGTCCGCCGCGCCCACCGGGTCCGCCGCGCCCACCGGGTCCGCCGGCCCCACCGGCCCAGGCGGGTCCGCCGGGTCCGGCGCTTCCGCCGAACTCACCGGAGCCAACGGGTCGGAGCGGCTGACCGGCCCGTACGACCTGATCTACGACTCCGGCTGCTTCCATCATCTGCCGCCCCACCGCCGCGTCACCTACCTGGCGTTCCTCGACAGGTTCCTCGCCCCCGGCGGCCTGTTCGGGCTGACCTGCTTCGCCGCGGGCGCCGAGAATTCCGGATCCGAGCTGTCCGACGCGGAGTTCTACCGGCGCCGCCGTCTCGAGGGCGGTCTCGCCTACACCCCGGAGTCCCTGAGGCACATCTTCTCGGGCCTCACGGAGATCGAGATGCGGCGGATGCGGGACGAGCCCGCGGGATCCGCGTGCTTCGGCGAGCCCTTCCTGTGGACGGCGCTGTTCCGCCGCGAGGAGCGGGCGGTGTCTCGGTAATTCCGTGCGCCCCGTCTTGTCAGGGACATGAACCGACTCTAGAGTCCCGAGGCAACCGGAGAAGTGGGAGCGCTCCCATATGGGCTGCGTGAAGCCGGGCCCGAGCACCTCCCGCACTCGCGTCCCCACGGCGCCCTCCCGTTGAGAGGAACCCCCCGCATGCGACCGTCCTCGCTCCACCCGCGTCCCCGCCGACACTTACTGCGCACCCTCCTCGGGGCGCTGGTCACCGCTCTGGCCGCCCTCGCGGCCATGGTCACCGCCGTCCCAGCGGCCCAGGCGGACACCACGCTCTGCGAGCCCTTCGGCACGACGACCGTCCAGGGGCGCTACGTCGTCCAGAACAACCGCTGGGGCAGCAGCGGCACCCAGTGCGTCACCGCCACGGACACCGGCTTCCGGGTGACGCAGGCCGACGGCTCGGTGCCGACGAACGGCGCTCCGAAGTCGTACCCGTCGATCTTCAACGGGTGTCACTACACCACCTGCTCCCCGGGCACGAACCTCCCCGCGCGGATCAGTGGCATCTCCAGTGCGCCCAGCAGCATCACGTACACGTATGCCGGCAACGCCGTCTACAACGCCTCGTACGATATCTGGCTGGACCCGACGCCCCGCACGGACGGCGTGAACCGGACCGAGATCATGATCTGGTTCAACAAGGTCGGCCCGATCCAGCCCATCGGCTCGCAGGTGGGCACGGCCACGGTCGCCGGGCGGTCCTGGCAGGTGTGGTCGGGCAGCAACGGCTCCAACGACGTCCTGTCCTTCGTCGCCCCGGCGGCGATCGGCAGCTGGAGCTTCGACGTGATGGACTTCGTCCGCGAGACCGTCTCCCGTGGACTGGCGCAGAACAGCTGGTACCTGACGAGCGTCCAGGCGGGCTTCGAGCCCTGGCAGAACGGCGCGGGGCTCGCCGTGCAGTCGTTCTCCTCGACCGTCACCACCGGCGGCGGCACCCCGGGCGTGCCCGGGGACCCCGGCGGGCAGGCGACCTGCGAGGTGTCCTACGCGACGAACGTCTGGCCGGGCGGCTTCACCGCGGACGTCACCGTGACCAACACCGGCGCGGTCCCCGTCGACGACTGGCGGCTCGCCTTCGCCCTGCCCGCGGGGCAGCGCGTCGCGAGCGCCTGGAACGCCTCGCTCACGGGCGCCTCGGGCGCGGTCACGGCGAGCGGCCTCGGCCACAACGCGCGGATCGCGTCCGGGGGCAGCCAGACGTTCGGCCTCCAGGGGACCTACAGCGGCACGTTCGCCGAGCCGGACGGCTTCACCCTGAACGGCGTCGCCTGCACGGCCGGCTAGCGCGACGGACCGCCGACGTCGGGCGGGCCCCCGATCTCCCTCGCCCCTCCGGGCGGCACGTTCCCCGGCGGGGGCGAGGGCCCAGCACTGGACCACCCGACCACCGCCACCGATCACCCGACCACCGACCCGTAACCCCGACTGCCTGACCCCTGACCACCCGAATGGAGCGAACGTGGCTCGACGCAGCAGAATCCTCGTGGTGGCGACCGCCTTCGCCACTCTGCTCGCGGCGCTCGGCCTGACCCTGCTGGGGAAGGACCGCGCCGAGGCGCACGGAGTGGCGATGACGCCCGGATCGCGCACGTACCTGTGCTACCTGGACGGCCGCAGCGGCAACGGCGCCCTGAACCCGTCGAACCCGGCCTGCCGGGCCGCGCTGGACAAGAGCGGCGGGACGCCGTTGTACAACTGGTTCGCTGTGCTCGACTCCAACGCGGCCGGCCGCGGCGCCGGTTACGTGCCGGACGGCACCCTGTGCAGCGCCGGCAACCGTTCCCCGTACGACTTCTCCGCCTACAACGCGGCCCGCGCCGACTGGCCCCGGACCCATCTGACCTCCGGGAAGAGCATGCGGGTCAAGTACAGCAACTGGGCGGCGCACCCGGGTGACTTCAAGGTCTACCTGACCAAGCAGGGCTGGTCACCCACGTCCGCGCTGCGCTGGAGCGACCTCGACCTGATCCAGACCGTGACGAACCCGCCGCAGCAGGGCTCGGTCGGCACGGACGGCGGCCACTACTACTGGGACCTGAACCTGCCGTCCGGCCGCTCCGGTGACGCGCTGCTCTTCATCCAGTGGGTGCGCTCGGACAGCCCCGAGAACTTCTTCTCCTGCTCCGACGTCGTCTTCGACGGCGGCAACGGCGAGGTGACCGGCATCGGTGGCTCGAGCGGCACGCCGGACCCGGCGCCCGACCCCACGGACCCGGCGCCCGACCCCACGGACCCGCACACCGGCTGCATGGCCACGTACAACGTGACCAGTTCGTGGTCGGGCGGCTTCCAGGGCTCCGTCGAGGTGATGAACCACAACACCGCGCCCATGAACGGCTGGGCGGTGGCCTGGAAGCCCGGCAGCGGGACGAAGCTCAGCGCCGTCTGGAACGGTTCGCTGTCCACGGCCTCCGACGGTACGGTCACCGTGCGCAACGTGGACCACAACCGCACCATCGCCCCGGACGGCAGTGCGACCTTCGGGTTCACCGCCACCTCGACCGGCAACGACTTCCCGGCCGGCACGGTCGGCTGTGTGCAGTAGAGGTATGAAGCGGTAGCCGTGTGAAGCAGTGGCCGCGCGGGCGCGCGGCGCGTCGGTCCCGCCGGCGTGCCGTGCACCCGCGCGGCCTTTGCTTCTGCTTTACCATTTGGGAACCCGGCCGCGCCCGGGGGCGTTGACCTGACGGACCGCAAAGACGCGACCGACGACGAAGAGCCGGACAGGCAGCAAGAAGAAGCCGAGGTGGCACCAGTGGCGATGTGGGACCGGATCAAGGACCAGGCCAAGAACTTCCAGCAGTCCCAGGGCTCACGGGGAGCCGGTGGGCACGGTCAGGGGCAGAGCCCGTACGGCCAGGGGCAGCACGGCAGCCCCTATGGCCAGGGGCAGCAGGGCAGCCCGTACGGTCAGGGGCAGGGCTCGCCCTCCGGCGGCTCCAAGGCCCAGTTGATCGGGCTGCTGAAGTCCCAGCTCGCCTCGGTGAAGACGGAGCTCAAGAGCGGTGCCTACCGGGACGCCAGCATGGCGATGTGCGCCCTGGTGGCCGCGGCCGACGGACACGTGGAGCCGGCGGAGCGGCAGCGCGTGGAGGAGCTGATCGTCACCAACGAGGTGCTGCAGAACTTCCCCGCGGACCAGCTGCGCCAGCGGTTCAACAAGCACGTGGACCGGCTCGTCGCCAACTTCGAGCTGGGCCGGGCCGAGGCCCTCCAGGAGATCGCCAAGGCCGCCAAGAAGCCGGCGGAGGCCCGCGCGGTCATCCAGACCGGCATCGTCGTCGCGGGGGCGGACGGGCACTTCGAGCAGTCCGAGCAGTACGTCGTCCGCGAGGCCTGCGCGGCCCTCGGCGTCCCGCCCGCGGAGTTCGGCATCTGACGACGGCCGGGACTCGCAGGTCCGTTCCGCCGCCCGGCGCTGCCGCCGCGACCGGGCGGCTCCCGCAGCCGACGGGGCAGTGGGCCCGCATGACGTTCGGCACGGTCGTCCCGTGACCGTGCCGCCTTCGCAGCGGTGCGGTCCGCAGGCCGCAGTCCGCAGTCCGCAGACCGCCGGGCGCTGGCGCCCCGGGGCCGGTCCGCGGCCGGCGGGCGCCGGGGCCCGTGAGCCGCGTCGCCCCGTGCCCCGCGGCCACCACCGGGCCGCGGTCCGGCGACATGCGTCTCACGTCCGCCGGCCACGCCGGGCGGTGACGTCCCCGCCCCGGTCCCGCCTCCGGCCGGCGGGCACCGGAGCCCGTGACCCGCGGCCACACCCGGGGCGCGGTCCGACGCCATGCGCACCGCCTCCGCCCGGCCGCACCGGGCGATGCCCCGGCACGGTCGTCGGCCGGGGCGTCGTTGTGGTTTCCGGCCGGCTGACCGGCCGGCCGTGGAGCGGGAGGCGCGGTCAGGCGGGATTCTCGTCCGGGCGTCGGCGTGCCGGGTCGGAGGCCCAGTCGCGGTACCGGATGCGGGCCAGGTCGTGAACCTCTCCGACCGTGCCCCACTCGTTGCCGCCCAGCCGGGCCAGGGGGCGCAGCAGCCCGATGTCCGGCCGGCCGTCCACCAGGACGTCGTCGCTCACGACGGCGTGCACGACACGGCCGAACACCACTGTCGAGTTGCCCAGCCCCAGGGTCGCGTGCAGCGTGCATTCGAGCGCCACCGGGGACGCGGCCACGCGCGGCGGTCTCACCCGCAGCGACGGTTCCCGCTCGATCCCCACCGCCTCGAACTCGCCCTCGTCGCCGGGGAAGTCGGTCGCCGTCGCGTTGATCTGCTCGAAGAGCGGCTCGGGGGTGAAGTTGACGACGAACTCGCCCGTCTCCTCGACGTTGCGCAGCGAGTCCTTCCGCCCGACGGAGGTGAACTGGACGATCGGCGGATCCGTGGAGGCGACGGTGAAGAACGAGTGCGGTGCCAGGTTGGCCGTCCGGCCGTCCCCGGTGAGGGTCGAGACCCAGGCGATCGGCCGGGGCACGATCACGGCCGTGAGCAGACGGTAGAACGAGCCCGGATCCATGGATTCCGGTGAGTGGTCGACGCGCATGACAGCACGTTATCCGCCGTCGGCGCAGGTAGGTGAGCACGCCCGGACCACATCGGTAACACAGCCGACATACCGAGGCGATGACTAATTCCCAGGTTGATCATAGGATCCCTCGTCATCGGCCCAGCCCGAGCAGTACCACTGCCACCTGCACCACCCCGTACCCCCGCCCCCCACCCTCCGGGAGGAGCAAGTGAGAAGACGTCGTGCGGCCGTGTCGGCCGCCTCGGCACTCGTCACCGCCTTCGCACTCACCGGCACGCTCACCGGCCCCGCCGCCGCGGCGCCGGACACGGCGGCGGTCGCCACCGCCACCGACCCCGTCACCCACGAGGAGAACGACCGCGTCCCCGAGGGCTCGGTCTGGACGCAGCACTACTTCCCGTCCTCGGACGGCTCCGGCACCGAACTGCACGCCGACGTCCTGCTGCCCGAGGGGCTGCGCGAGGGCAGGAAGGTCCCCGTCATCCTGTCCGTCGGCCCGTACTTCGGGCACTCCGGACAGACCGGCCCCGAGGGCTTCACGCACACCGGCCCCTCGGCCCGCTTCAACGACTTCATCGAGGGCACCGACCTGTTCGCCGAGGGCTACGCCTTCGTCATGGTGGACCTGCGCGGCTTCGGCGGCTCCACCGGCTGCCTCGACTGGGCGGGCCCCGGCGAGCAGGCCGACGTCAAGGCGGCCGTCGACTGGGCCGCGAAGCAGCCGTGGTCCACCGGCGCGGTGGGCATGTACGGCAAGTCGTACGACGCCGCCACCGGCCTCATCGGCAACAACCTGGACCAGCGTGCGCTCAAGGCGGTCGTCGCCCAGGAGCCCGTCTGGGACATGTACCAGTACATCTACTCGAACGGGGTGCCGCGCCCGAACGTCACCGGCACCGCGAACGCCTACAACGGCATCGCCACGATCGACCCGTTGCCGGACGACGACCCGCGCTACCAGGCCAACGCCCGCTGGGAGGAGTCCCACCCGGAGTGCCTCACCCAGAACTCGGCCGGGTACCGAATAGCCGACCAGCAGGACCCGCACTGGAAGGCCCGCGACCTGGCGAAGCTGGCCAAGGGCAGTGACACCCCGCTGTTCGTCACCCAGGGCTTCATCGAGCCCAACACCAAGCCCGAGGAGATGGAGGAGTACCTCGCCAACCACAAGGGACCCGAGCGCGGCTGGCTCGGCCCGTGGGACCACGTGCGCGGCGGCGACCGCGTGGGCGACGGGCGCCTGGCCATGGGACGTGAGGGCTGGTACGAGGAGACGCTCTCCTTCTTCGACCAGTACCTCAAGGGCGTCAAGCCGAAGGTCCGGTACCCGGACTACTCCGTCGAGGACAACACCGGCGCCTGGCGCGCCCAGAAGACGTGGCCGGTCGTGGAGAAGTCCGTGACCCTCCCGCTCGGCGGCGGCTCGTACGTGGACGACGGCGGTGCCTCGGCGAGCGCGGCCCTGGCCGAGTCCGGCGCGGCGGCCCCGCGCACCCTGGCCGACCCGTCGCCGTCCGGCGGCGAATGGGACCTGGAGAACGCGCCCCGGCTCGACCGGGCCGCCCCGAACGGCCTGGCCGAGGAGCAGGCGGAGCGCCAGCGGGCCGGCGACGTCACGTCCAGCTTCTTCGTGTTCTCGAAGCCGGTCCGGCACGACGTGCGGGTCACCGGCACCCCGCGCGTCTCCCTGAGCGCGAAGGGGACGGGCAACATCATGCTCAAGCTGTACGACGTCGCCCCGGACGGCAGCGCCGTCATGTTCGACGAGCAGGTCTCCCTGCTGGAGTCGGGCAGGCTGTCCGTCGACCTGAAGTCGGCCGACTGGACCCTGGCGGCCGGACACGTCCTGGCCGTGGAGATCGGCTCCATCCAGACCGGCTCGTGGCGCGACACACCGTCCGGCGAGACCATCGAGGTCAAGGGCGCACAGCTGAAGCTGGCCCTGGACGACCCGGCCGACGACATCGCCACCGGCGGCAAGCGCTCACCGTACCTGGACACCTACCTGCGCCAGTACACGGTGGACCTCCCGGCCGGCCCGGGGACGTTCACGGTGCCCTCCGGACGCCGCCTCTGATCCCCGCACGCCCGCACGTACGGGCCGGCGCCTCCGGGTGCCGGCCCGTACCCGTACGAGGACGCCGGGCGTCCCGTCGCATCGTCAGGGCACGGGCAGGCGGGGCTGCACCTCGAAGGCCCGGCCGAGGCGTACGCAGCGCAGGATGCGCAGGAAGCGGTCGTCGTCGCTGACGAGGCGGATCCGGCCCCGCCGGGCGAGCACCCGGTTCCGCGCCCGGCACAGGACGCTCAGGCCGGTGCAGTCGATGAAGGACATGGCGCGCAGGTCCAGCACCACGTCCGGGTGCGGGCCGGCGGTGACGGCGTCCAGGCGGGCCCTGACCTCCGGCGCCGTGTGGATGTCGATCTCACCGTGCAGCTCCACGACGGCCGTGCCGCCGACGCGGTGCTCCGCGTAACACGTCATCAGCTCGGTGTGCGTCTCGGACATGGTCCGAGACAAGCCCGGAGGACGGGGGGCGCGGAAGGGCCGGTCGGCCCCTGCGCGCGTAACCGCCCGGCGGCCGCGTGCGCGGGGCGGCACGGACGCGCGGCCGCAAGGGCCCGGTGGTCCCCGTCCGGGGGCCGTCGGCCCGAGGGATCACCGCCGCCGCGGCCCCGATCATCGGTGTCGGAACCGTTCATGGCGGACGTCGACCTCCCCGTGCGACCGCCCGCCCACGCCGCCCCCACCCGTGCCTCCGACAAGCGGGTGGGGGAGAAAGGACGACCGTACGTGATCGCGACCGTGGGACATCCCGACCTCACAGCGCCGGCCCTGCAGCTGATCGAGGAGCAGCTGCGGTCCCGGCTGGCCCGCTTCGCGCGCGCGGGCGGAACCGGGCTCGTCCGGGCCGCCCGGGGACTGCCGCCGGTGTTCGGGCGGGCCGCGCGTTCGGCCGGGCTCGCCCTGGTGACGGTGCTGCCCGCGCGGGGCGGGCTGCCGGCCCTGCTGCGGGAGCCCGACCGCGCCGCCGCGGGCGAACTGCTGATCCTGTCCGAGCGGGCGGAGCTCCTGGAGTACGACCCCGAGGACCGCGGCTCGTGCATCGGCGCCGACGAGCACGTCCTGCGCAACTGCAGCAGGCTGCTGGCGGTGTGGGACGGCTCGCCCTCCACCGGCCGGGACGCCACGGCCCACCTGGTGGCCTTCGCGCGCAGCCACGGGGTCCCGGTCGATGTGCTCTGGCCCCGCGGCGCCCGTCGATCCCGTCCATAAGGGCCGATCGGCCCTGGTCCTCCGGCCCGGAGGCTGGAGAATGCCCAGTGGTGGGGGATTTCCCTCCGGCGGCGACGAGACAGAGCGCAAGGAGCGACCGATGGCGGACAGCGAGCAGGCCGGCCCGGACACCTCGATCCGGGTCTTCCTGCTGGACGATCACGAGGTGGTCCGGCGCGGGGTGCACGACCTGCTGGACGACGAACCGGACATCACGGTGGCCGGGGAGGCCGCCACCGTCGAACAGGCCCTGGTACGCGTCCCCGCCCTGCGCCCTGACGTGGCGGTCCTCGACGTCCGCCTGCCGGACGGCGACGGCGTCAGCGTGTGCCGGGAGCTGCGGTCGCGCATGCCGGAGCTGGCCTGCCTGATACTGACCTCCTTCGACGACGAGGAGGCCCTGCTGGACTCGGTCATGGCGGGCGCGGCCGGGTACGTGCTCAAGCAGATCCAGGGCTCGGACCTGGTCTCGGCGGTGCGCACGGTGGCCCGCGGCCAGTCGCTGCTGGACCCGAGCGCCACCACGAAGCTCATGGCCCGCCTGCGCGACGGCGGGCAGCCGCCGGAGGAACCGGACCTGCTGCCCGGACTGACCGAGCGGGAGCGGGAGATACTCGCCCTGATCGGCGAAGGGCTGACGAATCGTCAGATCGGGCAGCGGCTGTACCTCGCGGAGAAGACGGTGAAGAACCACATCTCCCGGCTGCTCGCCAAGCTCGGGGTCGAACGGCGCATCCAGGCGGCCGTCATCGCCACCCAGGCCCAGGACCGGCTGCGGGGCGCGGGGACCTGAGGGCCGGCCCCCGAGCGGTCCGTCACCTGCCGCCGCTGCCGCTTGCGCAGGGGGCGTACAGGCCGAGCGGCCGGACGCGGGTCGCGTGCAGCCGGGGGAGACCACGTGGCCGACCCGGACGGCGACCGCGCGGGCGGCCCGCATCAGCCGCTCGCGGTGTTCGGTCGGGAGGGCCGCGGCCGGGGTGGTGGCGGAGGGCATCGCTCCGGCTCCCTTCGACGCCCGCTTCGGATCACGCGGACGTCCTGCGCCCCGCGAGCCGGACCGCGGCAGGGGCCGAACGTCTCGGGGAAGGGACCGGCAGACCCTGACGCCCGACACGGCTGCCCGGCTCAGGCCGGACGCGGCCCGGGGCACGGGCCGCCGTCGTCACCGGCGTCACCGGTCGCACCGCCCCGTGCTCCTGGCGCCGACGACGTGATACGGGCGACGGCCCCGGCCGTCAGGGCGCGGTCGTGGGGCTCGCTCGCCAGCGCGCGGTGCAGCGTCAGGCCCTCGATCAGGGCGTCGAGCCGGCGCGCCGTCTCGGGGTCGAAGTGCCGCTCCAGGTGGACGCGGCTGCGGCGCATCCATTCCTGGGTGAGCTCCCGGTAGGCGGGCCGGCGGGCGGCGAGGGTGTACAGCTCCTGGGTGAGGACCAGGTCGCGCCGGGCGCCCTCGGACGTGGCGTGCACGAGGTCGACCACCGCCGCGCGGGCCCCGTCGCGGTCGGCGGCACCGGCGAGGTGCGCCCCGAAGACCGCGTCCATGTGGTCGATGAACCGGCTGAACGCCTCGCGCAGCAGTGCGTCCATGCCGTCGAAGTGGTACGTCATCGATCCCAGCGGGACGCCGGCGCGCGTGGCGGTCTTCCGGTGCGAGATGCCCGCGACACCCTCCTCGGCGATGAGGTCGAGGGCGGCGGCGATGATGCGTTCGCGGCGCAGGGGATCGCTTCGTCCGGTGGCCATGGCGGGACCCCTCAGAGGTCGCGGACCGGCCGGGCGGGACTGCCGACCGCCACGACGTTCGCGGGGATGTCCTTGGTGACCACCGCGCCCGCGCCGATGACGGAGTTGTCGCCGATGGTCACGCCCGGCAGCACGATGGCACCGCCGCCGAGCCACACGTTGTCCCCGATGGTGATCGGGCGGGCGGCCTCCCACTTGTCGCGCCGTGGCCCGGGCTCCAGCGGGTGCGTCGGGGTCAGCAGCTGGACGTTCGGCCCGATCTGGCAGTCCTCGCCGATCACGATCGCGGCGACGTCCAGGGCGGTCAGGTTGTAGTTGACGAAGGTGCGGGCGCCGATCGTGATGTTGCTGCCGTAGTCGACGTACAGCGGCGGTCTGACGTGCGCCTCCTCGCCCAGCGCGCCCAGCAGTTCCGCGAGGACCGGCTGCGCCGCCCCGGCGTCCTCGGCGTAGACGGCCTGGTAACGGGCGGCCAGCCGGACCGCCCGCTGCTGCCGGCGGGCGATCCCGGGGTCGTCGGCGATGTAGGGGTCACCGGCCTGCATGCGCTCCAGGTTCGAGCGGGAGTCCTGCGCGAAGTGGTCCGTGGTCATGGTGTACGACCGTACACTCCGAGGCGTACGGTCGTACACTTCCCGCACCCGGCGCCGAAAGAGGACGTCAGCCGCGCTGGGCCGCGATCATCGCCTTGTACCAGTGGTAACTGTCCTTCGGCGTGCGCCGCTGGGTGTCGTAGTCGACCCGGACCAGCCCGAAGCGCCTGTCGTAGCCGAAGGCCCACTCGAAGTTGTCGAGCAGCGACCACACGTAGTACCCGCGGACGTCCACCCCCGCGTCCATCGCCGCCCGCAGCGCGCCGAGGTGGTCGCGCAGGTAGGTCACCCGGTCGTGGTCGTGGACGACTCCGTCGGCGTCCGCCTTGTCGTCCTCCGCGGAGCCGTTCTCCGTGATGTGGACCGGCGGCAGCGCGTCCCCGTACCGCTCCTTCAGCCCCACCAGCAGCTCGGTGAAGCTCCCGGGGTCGACCGGCCAGTCCATCGCGGTGTGCCGTACGCCCTCCAGCCGCACCTCCGCGTAACGGTTGTCGGTGGCCACGCGCCGCGCCGGGTCGCTCTCGCGGTACGGGGCGTCGGCGACCACGATCGGCCGGTAGAAGTTGACGCCGAGGAAGTCCAGCGGCTGGGAGATCAGTCCGAGGTCACCCTCCCGCCGGAAGTCCTGGCCGGTGATCAGCTCGCCCCAGGTCTCCTCCTCCGTCTCCGGGTAGCGGCCCGCCAGGATCGGCTCGGTCCACACCAGGTTGTGCAGGGTGTCGGCGCGGACGACGGCCGCCCGGTCGGCGGGGGAGCCGGAGGCCGGCAGGTTGCGGTCGACGTTGAGGGTGATGCCCACCTCGCGGGCCCCCGCCGACCGCAGCGCCTGTACGGCGAGGCCGTGACCGACCAGCAGGTGGTGGGCGGCGGCCAGGGCACCCCGGCCCTCCTGGGCGCCCGGCGCGTGCCGGCCGACGGAGTAGCCGAGGAAGGAGCTGCACCACGGCTCGTTCAGCGTGATCCAGCGCGGCACGCGGTCGCCGAGGTGCCCGGCGACGACGGCCGCGTACTCGGCGAACCGTTCCGCCGTCTCCCGCACCCGCCAGCCGCCCCGGTCCTCCAGGGCCTGCGGCAGGTCCCAGTGGTAGAGGGTGGCGGCCGGCGTGATGCCCGCCGCGAGCAGTTCGTCGACCAGCCGGGAGTAGAAGTCCAGCCCCGCCGGATTCACCGGGCCGCTGCCGTCCGGCACGACGCGCGGCCAGGCGATCGAGAAGCGGTACGTGTCCACGCCCAGGTCACGCAGCAGGGCCACGTCCTCGGGGTAACGGTGGTAGTGGTCGCAGGCGACGTCTCCGGTGTCGCCGTTGGCCGTCCGGCCGGGGGTGTGGCTGTAGGTGTCCCAGATCGACGGGCCGCGGCCGTCCTCCTGTGCCGCGCCCTCGATCTGATACGCGGCGGTCGCGGCACCGAACTCGAAGCCGGGCGGGAAGCTGGGGAAGTCACTCATGTGCTGCTGCCCCTTCCGAGGCGGGATACGGTCACTTGACGGAACCGCCGGTGATCCCGGCGGCGATGTACTTCTGGGCGAGGACGAGCAGGATCGCCGCCGGCACCGCGGACAGCACGGACGCGGCCATCACCGAGCCCCAGTCGCCGACGTGCGCGCCGATGTACTGGTAGATGCCGAGCGTGATCGGCTTGACGTCGTCCGTGGTGTTCAGGGTGAGCGCGAACATGAAGTCGCTCCACGCGAACAGGAACGCGAACAGCCCCGAGGTGATCAGCGCGTTGCGGCTCATCGGCAGCACCACCTGGAGGAAGGTGCGCACCGGTCCCGCGCCGTCCATCTGCGCGGCCTCGATGACCTCGCCGGGGATGGACACCATGAAGGAGCGCATCAGCACGATCGAGAACGGGATGCCGAGCGAGGCGTCCGCCAGCATCAGGCCGAAGTAGGAGTTGACCAGGCCCAGGTCGACGTAGGAGTTGTAGAGCGCGTTGGCGATGACGATGCCCGGCACCATCTGGGTGATCAGCGTGCCGAACACGATGGTCCGCGAGCCGCGCAGCCCGAACCGCGCGAGCCCGTACGCGGCCGGGGCGGCGACCGCCAGGCAGATGGCGACGGCGCCGAGCGAGACCACCAGCGAGGTCACCAGGTGACCGCCCTGGTCCTCGACGGCCTTGGCGAAGCCGGACAGGTCCAGGCTGCCCGGCACCGGGTCGACCGAGAGCAGCCCCGAATCGGGCTGGAGCGCGGTGTTGAGCATCCAGTACAGCGGGAAGAGCATCACGCCCAGGATGAGCACACCGGCGACGGTGGAGCCCAGGCGGCGCCGTCCGCGGGTCCCGGTCCGGGCGGCGGCGGGAGCAGGAGTGTGCGCGGCCATCGTCGTCACTTCCCCTCGGGGCGGTTGGCCCGCAGGTAGAACACCGCGAACACCGCGGAGATCAGGATGAGTACGTTGCCGACGACCGCGCCCGCCCCGAAGTCCAGCTGGACGAAGGAGTTCTGGTAGGTGAGCGTGCCGAGGGTCTGGGTGGCGTCGGCGGGGCCGCCGTCGGTGAGGGCGAGGATCAGGTCGAGGATCTTCACCGTCGACATGAAGCCGAGCACCAGGACGACCGTGATCACGGGCTTCAGCAGCGGCACGGTGATGGAGCGGAAGGTCCGCCAGGCGGAGGCGCCGTCGAGGGAGGCCGCCTCGTACAGCTCCTTCGGTATCTCCTGCAGACCGCCGTACAGGATGACCATGTTGAACGGGATGCCGATCCAGATGTTGACCAGGATCACCGACAGCAGGGCCATGCCGGGGCTGGTCAGCCACGGGGTGTCGCCGCCCAGGCCGATCGTGCCGAGGAAGGAGTTCAGCACGCCGGTGTCCTGGTCGAGGACGCGCCGCCACACGACGCCGGACACCACCATGGGCACCAGCCAGGGCAGCAGGATCAGCGACCGCAGCACACCGTTGAGCGGGAACCGGCGGCTGAAGAACACGGCGAGCGCCAGCCCGATGCAGAACTGTCCGAGCAGTGAGCCGGCGGTGAAGACGAGCGTGTGCCACAGCGCCTTGCCGAACAGGGCGTCGTGGAACACCGTCGACCAGTTGTCGAGGCCGTTGAACGGCGCCTCGCCGGTGAAGAACGTCTTCGGCGTGTAGTGCTGGAAGCTCATCACGACGTTGCGGACGAGCGGGTAGCCGAAGAACAGGAGCATGAAGACGACCGCGGGGGCGACGAAACCCCACTGGGCGAGCGCGCGGCGGCGGCGCAGCCGGGCGGGGTCCGGGGCGTCGGCACCGGCCTCGGCCGCGGTCCCGGGAGCGGTGAGGGTGGACATGGTCATGATCTACCTCAGTTCCCGCTCGTGGCCCGCTGCTGGGCCCGCGTCAGTGCGTCCTGGCTGGACTGGCCGGTCAGGGCGGACTGGAAGGCGCTCTGCAGTGCGAGGGACACGCCTGGCCAGCCGTCACCGAGCTTCGCGGTACGGGACCGGGCGGCGGCGACCTGGTCGGCGAGGGAGTCCAGCTCGGGCACCCGCTCGCGCCACACGGCGGCGGCCTTCTCGTTGGCCGGCACCATCCAGCTGTTGAGGGCGTAGGTGAGCTGCTCCTCCTCCCCCGCGAGACAGGCGACGATCCGGCCTGCCATCCGCTGTCTGTCCTCGTCACCGGTCCTCGGCACGGTGAGGACGGCACCGCCGAGCGGGCCCACCGAGTCGTCACCGGCCTCCGGCACCGGGATGCGGGCGATGCCCCAGTTCAGCGACTCGTCGCTGTTGAGGGTCTCCACCTGCCACGGACCGTTGATCATCATCGCGGCGTTCCCGGCCATGAACTGGTCGTTGACGTCCGCCTGCGTCCAGTTGACCGTCGACTTCGACAGTGAGCCGTCCTGGAGGAGGCTCTTCCAGTAGTCGAGGGCCTCGACCACCTCGGGGCTGTCGAGCTTCGTCTCGTCGCCGCCGTTGGACCACATGAACGGCGTGAACTGGAAGACGCCGTCCTCGGCGCCGCCCGCGCTCAGCGCCAGGCCGTACCGCTTGCCCTCGGTGAGCCGGCGCGCGGTCTCCCGCAGCTCCTCCCAGGTGGTCGGTATCTCCACGCCGGCCTCGGCGAGGATGTCCTCGTTGTAGAAGAGAGCGAGCGTATTGACCGAGCGGGCCGCGCCGTAGTACGTCCCCTCGTACGAGCCGAAGTCGACGATGCCCTCGGGGATGTCGGCCGTGCTCAGGCCGAGCGTCTCCAGGTCCACGAGCCCGTCGGCCTCGGCGAAGGTCGGCATCTCCGAGGCGTCGAACTGCACGATGTCCGGCAGCGACTTGGACGAGGCCATGCGCAGCGCCTTCGTCATGACCTGCGCGGCCGGCACGCTCTGCTGCTCGATGGTGATGCCCAGCTGCTCGCCGCAGCGGCCCATCGCCTCCTCGTCCCACCGGTGGTAGGTCTCGTCGGTCGAGGAGTTCATCACGGTGTACACGTCGTCGTCGCGCTGCGAACCGCAGCCGGTCAGCGCCGCGCCGGCGATCAGTACGGTGACGGCGGCGAGAGGTGCGACGGCCCGGCGTGAGCGCCCGCGCCCGCCGCGTGCGGGACCCGGAGGATGTGCTGTCACGGTGGAAGCCCTTGTATGCGGGGGAGTGCCGGCCCGCCCGTGCGACCACGGCGTCGCGCGGGGGCTTGTGGGGAGGGCGCGGGCACCGGCGGACCCGCGAGGCGCGAAGGGGTCAGCGCGCGCCGAGCAGAAGGTCCACGGTCGGTCTGCCCCGATGGTTCTGGGACGGGGAGTTGAAGCGCTTCGACATCGTGTTGCCCCTGCGGTCGTCCGACCCGGCCGCATCGCCGGATCGATTTGTTTGTTGCGATGACTAATACGTCAAGGGGGCGTGCCGGCGCTAGCCCCCAGCGCCGGTCTCTTCCCGCCACGTTGGGCGACGGCAGCGCGTTTTTCTGTGATTGACGCTGGTCAGAACCGTGTTGTGGCAACGGGAGGCTCGTGCTCCGGGAATCCTCCGGTTACGATCGCGGTGCCGCGTGACGCTCCCGGACCCCTATCCGACGGTCCCCGCTCCCCCCGAGGTAGAACATGAAGTTCACCGATGGCTTCTGGCTCATCCGCGATGGCGTGCAGATCAGCTTCGCCACTGAAGTGCGTGACATACGAGCCGAAGCGAAGCGCTTCACCGCTCATGCGGCAGTAAAGAAAGTGACGCGCAGGGGCGACACGCTCAACGCGCCGCTCATCACGGCCGAGTGCTTCTCTCCCGCCGAGGGCGTCATCGGCGTCCGGCTCACCCATCACGCCGGCAAGCGGCGGCCGGGCCCCGACTTCCGTCTCACGGGCGCGGCGGACGGCGCCGGTGAGGTGCGCCGGGACGGCACCGTCACCGAGCTCACCAGCGGCCCGCTGACCCTGCGGCTGGACGGGTCCGGTCCCTGGACGCTCACCTTCCACGACGCCGACGGACGCGAGCTGACCCGCGCGGACGCCAAGAGCACCGCGTTCGCCACCACGGCCGACGGGGCCCACCACATGCTGGGCCGGCTCTCGCTCGGCGTCGGCGAGAACGTCTACGGCCTCGGCGAGCGCTTCACGCCGTTCGTCAAGAACGGCCAGGTCGTCGACGTCTGGCAGGCGGACGGCGGCACCAGCAGTGAACAGGCCTACAAGAACGTCCCGTTCTACCTCTCCTCACGCGGGTACGGCGTCTTCGTCAACCACCCCGGCAAGGTCTCCTACGAGATCGGCTCCGAGTCCGTCGGGCAGGTCCAGTTCAGCGTCGAGGACCAGACGCTGGAGTACTACGTCATAGCCGGCCCGACCCCCAAGGAGGTCCTCGGCCGGTACACGGCCCTCACCGGCCGCCCGGCGCTGCCGCCCGCCTGGTCGTTCGGGCTGTGGCTCTCCACCTCGTTCACCACGTCCTACGACGAGCGGACCGTGACGTCCTTCGTCGACGGCATGGCCGAGCGCGGCATCCCGCTGTCCGTCTTCCACTTCGACTGCTTCTGGATGCGCGAGTACCAGTGGTGCGACTTCCAGTGGGACCCGGACGTCTTCCCCGACCCGGAGGGCATGCTCGCCCGGCTGAAGGACAAGGGCCTGCGGATCAGCGTCTGGATCAACCCGTACATCGCCCAGAAGTCGCCGCTCTTCGACGAGGCCGCCCGGCTCGGGCACCTGGTGCGGCGGGCCGACGGCGACGTGTGGCAGTGGGACCTGTGGCAGGCCGGCATGGGCCTGGTCGACTTCACCAGCCCCGACGCCCGCGCCTGGTTCCAGTCGAAGCTCAAGCCGCTCCTCGACCAGGGCGTGGACTGCTTCAAGACGGACTTCGGCGAGCGCATCCCCACCGACGTCGTCTGGCACGACGGCTCCGACCCGGAGCGGATGCACAACTACTACACCCACCTGTTCAACCGGACCGTGTTCGAGCTCCTGGAGAAGGAGCGCGGGCAGGGCGAGTCCGTGCTGTTCGCCCGGTCGGCGACCGCGGGCGGCCAGCAGTACCCCGTGCACTGGGGCGGCGACTGCTGGTCGTCGTTCGAGGCCATGGCCGAGTCGCTGCGCGGCGGCCTCTCCCTCGCCCTGAGCGGCTTCGGCTTCTGGAGCCACGACATCGGCGGCTTCGAGGGCACGCCCGACCCGGCCGTCTTCAAGCGCTGGCTGGCGTTCGGGCTGCTGTCCTCGCACAGCCGCCTGCACGGCTCGTCGTCCTACCGGGTGCCGTGGGAGTTCGGTGCCGAGGCGGTCGACGTCGCCCGGGAGTTCACCCTGCTCAAGCACCGCCTCATGCCGTACCTGTACGGTGCCGCCGTCGAGGCCCACCGCGCCGGCGTGCCCATGATGCGGCCCATGGTCCTGGAGTTCCCGCACGACCCGGCGTGCCGCCCGCTCGACCGCCAGTACATGCTGGGCCCCGACCTCCTGGTCGCCCCGGTGTTCAGCGAGGACGGCGAGGTGGAGGTCTACCTCCCCGAGGGCACCTGGACCCACCTGCTCAGCGGCGAGCGGGTCACCGGCCCGGCGTGGCGCACCGAACGGCACGGCTACGACAGCCTGCCGCTGTACGTCCGCGAGGGCGCCGTGCTGCCGCTGGCCGCCGACGACCAACGCCCCGACGGCGACTGGCTGGACGCCCCGACCCTGCTGGTCCACCCGACGGCCGCCCCCGGGTACACGGCCGAGGTCACGGTGCCCGGCCCGGCCGGCGCGCCCGCCGCGACGTTCCGCGTCCGGCGCGACGGCGGTCTGCTGCGGGTCACCGCGGACGGCACGGACGGGCCGTTCACGGTGCGGGTGGCGGACGGTGCGAGCGCCGAGGGCCGGGGAGAGGTGACCGTACCGCTGGGGTGACGCGGCACGGGACGCGCCCGCCCGCCGTCGAACGGCGGGCGGGCGCGTCCCGTCCGGTCAGGAGCCGTCGCCGCCGGCTCAGTACTTCTCGGACTGGCCGCCGTCGACCGCGACGACCGTGGCGTTGATGAAGGACGCCTCGTCCGACAGCAGGAAGGCCACCAGGTGGGCGACCTCCTCGGGGCGGCCCGCGCGCTTCATCGGATTGGCGCTCAGGAACTGGCGGCCGGCCTCCTCCGGGTTCTCCGGGTCCAGCTGCTTGAAGGACTCCTCGACCATCGGCGTCCAGATGACACCCGGCGCGATGGCCTTCACGGTGACGCCGTACTGGCCGTACTCCACACCGGAGTTGCGGGTCAGACCGACCACACCGTGCTTGGCGGCGGCGTAACCGGACTGGTTGCCGACGCCCCGGATGCCGCCCACGGAGGCGGTGTTGACGACACTGCCGGCGCCCTGCTCGCGCATGACCGGCAGCACGTGCTTCAGGCCGAGGAAGACGCCCTGCAGGTTGATCGCCACGACACGCTGGAACTCGTCGCTGCCGAAGTCCTCGGTGGGGTTCTGCCGGCCCTCGATGCCGGCGTTGTTGAAGAAGCCGTCGATACGGCCGCCGAAGGCCTCTCTGGTCTCCGTCACATAGCGCTCGACGTCGGCCTCCTTGCTGACGTCGGCGGCGATCCGCAGCACCTCGGTGCCGGGGTGCGCCTTCTCGATCTCGGCGGCGGTCTCGGCGAGACCCTTCTCGCTCACGTCGACGAGGGAGACCTTCGCGCCCTCGGCGGCCACGCGCAGCGCCGCCGCCCGGCCGAGACCGGAGCCGCCGCCGGTGATGAGCACGACCTTGCCGTCGAACCTGTTGTCCATGACCAGACCTCCTGGGATGTGACGATCACGGTCGGTGATCTCCGAGGATGTCGCCTGGTGGTCGCCGCCGCGGGTCCGTCCTCGCCGACGGACCTTCGCTATCATTTATATACGATACGTACTGTCTAGTTATTCCTTCAATCATTCCGTCGAACCGAACCGGAGGCAGACGTGATGACCCAGGAACCGGTCGCCCGCTCCCGGCGCGGCCGCCGCCGTGACCCGGACGCGCACGCCGCCGTCCTGCGGGCGACCCGCGAACTGGTGGCCGAACTCGGCTACCACCGGGTCACGATGGAACGGATCGCGGAACGCGCGCAGGTCGCGCGCATGACCCTGTACCGCTGGTGGCCCAACAAGGCGGCCGTGGTCACCGAGGCGGTCGCCGACCGGCTGGCGCCCGGGCCGCTGCCCGACACCGGGAACACGCGCGCGGACGCGATCGCCTACCTGAGCGGGCTGGTGCACACGCTGACCCTGCTCGGCGACCCCAGCGTGGTCGCCGGCGCCCTCGTGGAGCAGGGCGAGACCGGCCGGGCCGGTCTGCGCGACCTCCTGGCCGCCCGGCTGGAGCCCGGCGGCCGGCTGCTCGACCGCGGCAGGGAACGCGGTGACCTGCCCGCGGACCTGCGCACCGCCACGGTGATCGACAGCTGGCTCGGGTTCGTCCTCTACCGCGTCGTCTTCGCCGAGCGGGTGCCCGACGAGGCGGAGATCGAGGCTCTGGTGGACCTGCTGCCCTTCACCGGCACCTGACGGAACGGGAGACACGCGAAGGGAACCGGAGCGTCCCCTCCGACGCCCCGGTCCCACGGACCGGTACCTGGTGCCGGTGCCCCGGTGCGGGCGGCTGCCGGGCGCTCGTCTCAGACGAAGAAGGCGTTCATGCCGTCGACGTCGGAGAGGTAGGTCTCGATGGACTCCACCTTGCCGTTCCGCAGCCGGCACACCGTGGCGAGGTGCTGGTCCAGGACCGTGTCGCCCCTGCGGGCGGTGTTGTGTATCGAGAGTGCCACGTTCTCCGCGCTGACCAGGACGTGCAACAGCTCGAACGACACCCCGTAGCCCGCGATCCGCCGCGCCCGCTCCACGACGGCCCCGGCTCCCTCGGCCCGGCCGGACACGGTGTTGTCACCGGGCAGCACCCAGACCGCGTCGGCGTGCAGCAGAGCACGGATGCCGTCCCAGTCGCCCTTCGCCAACGCGGCGAGGAAGGCCTCGCCCACACGCCGCTGTGCGTTGTAGTCGCTCATGTGTACGCCTCCGATCCGGTGCTATCCGGTGCGATCCGGTGCGTCACGGGCGAAAGTAGCCGGGTTGCCGCCGCCCCGCCACGGTTCGGCGAGGAAGGCGGCGCTTCCGAGCCGGTCGCGACAGGCCCGTACGGGCGGGCCCTCCGTACGCGGGACGCGGTGCTCGGCCGCGTGGGCCGGGGTGCCGGGTCCTCCCACTGGACGAGCCCCGGTTCCTCCGGGCGCCTCAGGCCGAGCATGACGGGGTACAGGCCCCGGCCCAGCGCGAAGGCCATGTCCCGCGGTGTGCGTCGGCCGTCCGTGGGGACCAGTACGTTGTGCGGGCGCGCGGGCTGGGTGCGGGCGGTGCCGGCGACCACCGGGGCCGGCCGCATCCGGGTACGGGCGGACCGGGCGACGGAACCCGGCTCCTCGGACAGCAGACCGATGCGCCGCGCGGTCTCCGGCACCAGCCGCTCGGGCGGTCGCGCCCGCGGGGCCACCCCGACCGGTGGCCCCGCGGACGGACGTCCGGCGTGCCGGCGGGACGGCCCTCGGGCCCCCTACCTGCGGGCAGGCACCGCCACCCCGTCCTCGGTCACGTACTTCGTGCCGTCGTCGTCCTTGGTGATGGTGAACGCGTCCATCACCTCACCGACCTCCTTGTCCGTGGTCGACCGGTCGTCCCACTTCGCGGCGACGACCGACTCGTACCTGATCCGGTCCTCGGTGACCTTGATCCCCTGGAACGTGGAGGTGTGTCCGGCGCGGAAGACCTGCGTGGCACCGTTGCGGGTCCACACGTTGTCGTCCTCGGGGGCCTGCTCGTAGTACTTGGGTCCCGAGACGGCGACCGTGTAGACGGGGCCCGTGGTCACGCCGGGCGTGGACGTGGCGTCCTCGTCGACGTACCCGCGCGCGTACACGTGGTCATGGCCCATCAGCACCAGGTCGATGTCGTTGCGCTGGAACACCGGCAGCCAGGCGTCCCGCACCGGCTTCTCGTCGCGGCCCTCGGCACCGGAGAAGACGGGCTGGTGGAAGACCGCGACCGCCCACTTGTCGGGGTTGTCGGAGAGGATCTCGTCCAGCCAGCGGCCCTGGAGGCCGAGCCAGAGCTTCTCCGGGTCGGGGCAGTTCTCGCTGCACGCCGGCAGGTCGTCCGGTGTCATCAGCCGGCGCGCGTCGCCCGTGCCGGCGTTGAGGGAGATGAACCGCACGCCCTGGTAGTCGGTGTAGTACGCCGTCTCCGCCAGCGCCTTCGCCATGTGCGCCTCGTACGCGGCGCGCTGCCGCTCGGCGGGGGTGTCGTCCTTGGCCGGCGTCCCCGCCGGGCCGTTGGCCGGGTACTCGAACGTCGACTTCCACGTCCTGAGGAAGGTGTCGCCCGCGTACTCGTGGTTGCCGGGCGCGGCGATGACGTTGCCGGTCTGGCTGTAGCCGTCCATGGCCCCGAACCAGTCGCGCCACTCGCTGTCGTTGCCCGAGGTGTTCACCAGGTCACCCGCGTTGACGCTGCCGACGGCCTCCGGGTAACGCTCGTACGCCTGCTTCACCACGGGCGCCCACTTCGCCGACAGCTCGTTCTGGGCGTCACCGAAGTAGAGGAACGTGAACTCCTCGCCCGCGGGACGTGCCGTGGTGAACGTGTACGCGTCGCTGAACCAGCGGCCCGTGCCCACCCGGTACTCGTACGCGGTGCCGGGGGAGAGCCGGTCGACGACGGCCGAGTGCGTGCGCACCTGCACCCCGGAGCCGCTCAGCTCCTCGTTGGCGCGGGCGGCGACCGTCCGCCACTTCTCCGTGCCGGCCTCGCGCACCTGCACCTCGCCCGCGGTCACCGCCGCGCCCGTGCGCCAGGTCACGGCCTGCGAGGTCTCCGGCTGCTCGGTCGGCGTGAGGACGATCCGTTCGGGCGTCGAGCCGGGGACCTCCAGCTCCGCGTCGTCGGTCAGGGCGACGTCGAAGACGTGCATGATGCCCTGGTCGGTGCCCTGCGGCAGCACGACCGCCGCGACCCGCCTGGCCGGGTCGAGGAGCCGGGGGCTGGTGGCGAACACCTTGGCCTGCGTGGTGTCGGAGCCGCCCGCGGCCCGGTTGCGCCCGGTCGTCGTCACCAGGGGCTCGTTGCCGAACTGGTGGTTCGTGCCCGGCGTCCAGTCCGTGAACTGCACGGGGACCGACTGGGCGGAGCCGTCGGTGTACTCGACGGTCGCGGTGCCCTGCGCCGGGCCGTTGGTGGCGAGGCCGAGGAAGGAGATGCCGGTCGCCTTGGCGCCGTTCATGGTGATGCGCTGGCCGTGCGGGATCCAGTTGTCGGGCTCGCCGGGCTCCGTGTCGGGCCAGGTGAACTCGATGCCGGTGTCACCGAGCGGCAGCTTCGCGCCCGGGGCCGCGCCCGCCTCGGCGAGCCGCTCACGGGAGAGGGAGTTGTCGCTGAGGTCCAGGGAGCCGAGATTGCCCTTGCCGTCAGGAGTGGTGCCGATGTTGTTGCGCGCGTCGGCGCCGTCCGTGTACGACGGCGGGACGTCGGACGCCTTCGTGCCCCAGGTGCCGGGCCCGGACGACATCGTGAAGTCGAGCCGGCCGCCCTTGCGCGTGAAGTCCTCGCTCAGCGAGCTGCGCGTCGTGGACCGACCGTCGACCTTCAGGGACTTCACGTACGGCACACGGTCGGCGCCGGGCGCGTTCAGCGTGATCTTCCGCCTGCTGTCCGCGCTGTCCAGCACCACCCGGTCGAACATCGGGCCGCTGACCACCAGGTCCGCGGTGCCGGGCACGGCGGGGAAGAGACCGATGCCGGCCCACACGTACCAGCTGCTCAGCGAGCCGAGGTCGTCGTTGCCGGGCAGACCGGACGGCGTGGTGTCGTACATCTCGTCCACGGCGCGGCGCAGCACGTCCGCCGTGCGGTGCGGCTGCCGCAGCCAGTTGTAGACGTACGGCATGGCGAAGCTGGGCTGGTTGCTCAGGTAGGCGCCCGTGACGTGGTAGACACCGGCGTCGAGCTGCTCGGTGTGCTTGTCCAGGTCCTCGGTGGCCGCCTCGATGCCGCCCCGCTTCTCGACCAGCGTGCCGACGTTGTGCGGCACCATCCACCCGTACTGGTAGCCGGTGGCCTGCTCGAACTGGTCACCCCGCTCACCCAGGTCGAAGCCGCGGTCGAAGCCGGTACGGCCGCGCGGGCGGATGTGGTCGCTCTGGTCGTCGAAGACGTTCTGCCAGTTCTGCGCCCGGGCCATGAACCGGTCGTACGTCTCCTCGTCGCCGAGCCGCTTCGCGAGCCGGGCGATGCCGAAGTCGTCGATCGCGTACTCCAGCGTCTTGGACGTCGCGGAGTCGCCCTTGCGGTTCTCGATGAAGCCGGTGGAGAAGTACTGGTAGGCGTGGCGGCGCCGCGTCGTGTCGGCGGGCAGGCTCTGCGTGTCCTTCATCGACGCGAGGGCGGCCGCACGGTCGTAGTCCGTGCTGCCGAACGCGTCGATCGAGGCGACGGCCGACTGCAGCGAGTCGCCGCTCATCTTCTGCTGCGACTGGTTGAGGTGCGGCCAGTTGGGCCAGGAGCCGGTCTGGGTCACCATGTCGGTGATCGACTGGTTGATGTCGCTGCCGACCTCCGGGAACAGCAGGGCGACCAGCTGCGCCTGGCTGCGGTAGATGTCCCAGCCCGCGTAGGTGACGTAGTGGTGGCGGCCCTCGGCGACCTTGCGCACCTTGCCGTCGTGGCCGAGGTACTGGCCGTTGACGTCGTCGAAGACGTTCGGGTGGAGGAGGGAGTGGTAGAGCGCGGTGTAGAACTTCACGCGCTCCTCGCGGGTGCCGCCGTCCGCGTCGACGGTGCCGAGCGCGTCCTTCCACACCTTGGCGGAGTCGGCGCGCACCCGGTCGAAGCTGCGGCCGCGTGTCTCGCTCGTGGCGTTCTGCTCGGCGTTCGCGACGCTGACGTAGCTGAGGCCGGTCTTCGCCGTCACCTTCGCGCCCCGGTCGAAGACGAGCCAGGCGCCCGCGCCGTGCTTGGTCTCCCCGCCGGCGGCCGACGACACGCCCGGGCGCAGCTCGGAGCCCTGCCAGGTGCCGTGGGCCTTCACCGGCCGGTCGAAGGTGGTCGAGAAGTACGCCTTGTAGCGTCCGCCCTCGTCGCACACCGAAGCGGTCTCCACCCAGCCGCTGACGGTGTTGCCCTCGACCTTCACCTCGCTGCCGAAGACCCGGTTGTTGGATCCGGCCACGTCGAACAGCAGCGTCGAGGTGCCCTTCTCGCCCTTTCCGCCCTTGGGGAAGTCGTAGCGGCTGACGGCGGTGCGCGTGGTCGCGGTCAGCTCCGCCTCTACGCCGCCCGCCAGCTCCACCGAGTAGTAACCGGGGTCGGCCTTCTCGTCGGCGTGGTCGAAGCCCAGGTAGTAGTCGGTGACGGAGGAGGCCGGGCTGGAGGGGAGGGCACCGTCGTTCAGTTCACCGGTGTACGGGAGGACGGGGAAGTCGAAGCCGCTGAAGCGGCCCTCGCAGCCGGTGCCGGACAGCCGGGTCATGCCGAAGCCCCGGATCCTGTCCGCGGTGTACTCGTAGCCGCCCTTCTGGTCTCCGTCGGAGGAGCGGTACGTGGTCGGGCTGGACTGCACCATGCCGAACGGCACGGTCGCGCCCGGCCAGGTGTTGCCGTACGCGCTGTTGCCCTTGTTCTGGGAGGTGTCCAGCTCCGTGCCGATGAACGGGTCGACGGCGTCGAAGGCGGAGAGCTCACGGCCCGGGAGCTGCGGGGCGGCGGCCGTCGCGGAGACCGGGGCCAGTCCGGCGACGAGCGTGCCGAGGGCGAGAGCGGTCGTGAGGAGTCTTCGGCGCCCCGGCGGGTACGAGGGCGGTTCGGGTGCCGGCTGCCGTGCGGCGGATGCCCACATGGTGTCCGTGCCTTTCCGGTCGACGTGCGGTGATGCGAGGTGACAACGATGTCGGACGGTGTCATGCCCAAGTGCTGGTTCGCGCACAACAGTCGGTGCCGGCGCGTGCGGCGCCGCGACGTTCTGGAGAAGGCCGGGTGAACGAGATGGGAAGTCGAGGATCGGCATGCCGGCGTGCAGCCGGTTGCGGCCGAGCAGGCAGACGGTGGGTGGTCGGCGGCGATAATAAGGTGGGTCCATGTCAGCCACGTTGAGTTCCGAAAGAACCCGCGCCGCGCTCCGTACATCGGCACGCATCTCCGCCGAGTCGTTGCTGGTGCTCCTCATGCTCACCGTGGCCATGTGGCTGCTGGGGCGGATGTGGTCGATCGTCTGGCCTCTCGTCGTCGGCCTGCTGCTCACCACACTGACCTGGCCCCTGACCCGCTTCCTGCGTCGGCACGGGTGGCGTCCCGCCCTGGCCGCGTCGGTGGTGACCGTACTGTTCCTCCTCGTCGCCGCGGGTGTCGTGGCACTGATCGCGGTGCCGGTGGCCTCCGAGTCCGGCAAGCTGGCCGACGGTGTGGTCGAGGGCATCCAGAGGCTGCGCGAGTGGGCCGCGGGACCGCCGCTGAACATCGGGGACGACCAGGTCACCAGTGCCTTCGACACCGCGATCGCCCGCATCCAGGACAGCGTCGACAGCGTGATCACCGTGCTCTTCACCGGTGTGAGCACCGTGGTCAACGGCATCGTCACGGCCGTCCTGGCGCTCTTCCTGATGTTCTTCTTCCTCAAGGACGGCCCGCGGTTCCTGCCGTGGCTCACCCGCCAGCTGCCCGGCCGGCTCGCCACCGACATCCCCACCGTGGCCGCGCGCGGCTGGGCCACCCTGGGCGCGTTCGTGCGCTCCCAGGCGCTCGTCGGTCTCTTCGACGCCGTCTTCATCGGCCTGGGACTGTGGATACTGGACGTTCCCCTGGTGCTCCCGCTGGCGGTGCTGACCTTCATCGCCGCGTTCGTACCGATCGTGGGCGCCCTGTTCGCCGGCTTCGTCGCCGTGCTCATCGCCCTGGTGTCGAACGGCCTGACGGACGCCCTGATCGTGCTGGCGATCATCATCGTCGTGCAGCAGATCGAGGGCAATGTGCTCCAGCCCGTCATCCAGAGCCGCGGTCTGGGCCTGCACGCGGCGGTGGTCCTGCTCGTGGTGACGCTGGGCGGCAGCCTGGCCGGCGTCGTGGGCAGCCTGCTCGCCGTACCGGTCGCCGCGGTGATCGCGGTGGTCTGGAACTATCTGCGCGATCAGCTCAGCGACCCGCCTCGGGAGCCGGAGGACGACGAGACGCCCGCCGGGGGGACGCTTCCGGCGTAGGCGTAGGCGTAGGCGTAGGCGTAGCGAGGCGCCCGGCCCGGACCTCCTGCCGGGGCCCGGGCCTTCGTACCGGCCGGCGGACCGGGTGCCGCACCCGCCGGATCAGAACCCCGTGAGCGTGATCTTGCCGATCGCGCTGCCGGACTCCAGGATGCGGTGGGCCTCGCGCAGGTGGGCCGCGTTGACGGTGCCGAGGTCCGTGGTGGCGGTGGTGCGCAGGATGCCCGCGTCCACGAGCCGGGCGATCTGCGTGAGGATGTGGTGCTGCGTCGCCAGGTCGGCGGTCCGGTACAGGGAGCGGGTGAACATGAGCTCCCAGTGGAACGAGATGCTCTTGGACTTCAGCAGCCCGATCTCCACCGCGTCGAAGTCGTCGATGGCGACGATTCCGCCCATCGGCTTGAGCATGTCGGCGTACGCCGCGAGGTTCCGGTCGGTGGCGGCCGTGCTGAACACGTGGTCCAGGCCGTCGGGCGCCACCTCGGCCACCTGCTCCGGCAGCGGCCGGTGGTGGTCGACCACGTGCGTCGCGCCCATCGCGCGGGCGAACTCGACGGTCTCCGGCCGGGAGGCGGTGCCCACCACGGTCAGGCTGGTCAGCGCGCGGGCGAGCTGGGACACCATCGCCCCGACACCGCCCGCGGCCGCCGTCACCAGCAGCGTCCCGGTCTTCTCCAGGGCCCCCTGGTGCAGGCCCAGCCGCTCGAACAGGCCCTCCCAGGCGGTGAGCGACGTCAACGGCAGCGCCGCGGCCTCGGTGAAGGACAGGGTGGCGGGCTTGCGGCCGACGATGCGCTCGTCGACGGCGTGGAAGCGGGCGTTCGTACCGGGCCGGTCCAGCGCGCCGGCGTAGAAGACCTCGTCGCCGACCGCGAACAGCTCGACCTCGTCGCCGACCGCGACGACGGTCCCCGCGGCGTCCCAGCCCAGGACCTTGGGGTGACCGCCGGGGTCGTTGTTCCGCCGCACCTTGTAGTCGACGGGGTTCACCGCCACGGCCTCCACCCGCACCAGGAGATCGCGCGGGCCGGGGTCGGGCACCGGCAGTTCGACGTCGATCAGGCTCTCGTCGTCCTGCACGGGCAGGCTCTTGCGGTAGGCGACCGCGGGCATCGTGGTGTTACGGATCTCGCTCATCGTCGTGTCTCCTCTTCAGGTCCGTCGGGCACGTCGGGCCCGTCGGGCGCTTCGGCTGGCCGGTGACGCGTGACGACGCTATCTCCGGAGGGGTAGTAACCTTCAAGGGCGTTTACTTCCCTTAGGGAAGTGAGGCAGCGACAGGGGAGAGGGAGAGACGCGGATGGTCATGACCTGTACGACGGACCAGCACGACCACCACGACGTGTACGCGGCCCAGTGCCCGTGCCGCGAGGTGCTCGACCTGCTGGCCAACAAGTGGTCCGCGCTCGCGATCGGGGCGATGGAGGAGGGACCGCAGCGCTTCGGCGCGCTGCAGCGCCGCCTGGAGGGCGTCAGCCCCAAGGTCCTGACGAACACGCTGCGGCGGCTGGAGGAGCGGGGATTCGTCGACCGGACCGTCTACCCGGCGGTGCCGCTGCACGTCGAGTACGCGCTCACTCCGCTCGGCCGCAGCGTGGCCGAACCGCTGGCGGGCCTGCGGCACTGGGTGGAGGACCACCTCGACGACATCGCCGGCGCCACCTCCGTGTGACGTCGCACCGCCGCCCGTGCGCACCGACGCCTAGACGTCGAGCACCCTGAACGGTTCGACCGCGATGCCGCCGTCCAGCAGGGACTCCGACGTCCTGACGAACTCCCCGAAGTGGGAGCTCTCCGAGTGGACGCGCAGGTGTGCCTCGCTCCGCCACACCTCGTGCACCACGAACAGGGCGGGGTCGTCCTGTCCCTGGTGCGGTGTGTACGTGATGCAGCCGTCCTCCCGGCGGCTGGCCCGCACCAGCGGCGCGAGCGCGTCCTTCAGCTCCCCCTCCCTGCCGGTCCGCGCGCGCAGGCGTGCGATCAGGACGACGGGCGGTTCGGAGACGGTGTCCGTCATGGCGTGCTGCCTTCCCTGCCGGGTCTGATGTTCATGGACGGGAGTGTGCGGCGCAAACTTCGCCGGACGGCGGGCGTGCACCGCACACCGTGTTCATAGCAGCGGGACCGCGGACACGGTGGGAGGGCGCGACGTGTCCGGCGGAGAAAGCGGCGGACGTGTCCGGCGGGGACGGCCGCGACAGGGCCGGCGCGGGCCCCGCGCTGTCCAGGTCAGCGGGGCCCGCGCCGGGGGAGTTCCCGCCGGCCGAGGCAGCGCGGCGGGCGGTCGGTGGACGTGGTGCGGGGGGTCAGGGGCGGACGCCGGCCTCGTGTGTCGCCCGCGTCCACGCGCGGGCCTGTTCGCTGATCGTGACGCCCAGGCCGGGCCGGGCGGGCACGTGCATCCGTCCGTCGCTGATCGTGAGACGCTCGTCGAACAGCGGCTCCAGCCAGTCGAAGTGCTCCACCCACGGCTCGATGGGGTAGGCGGCGGCGAGGTGGAGGTGGATCTCCATGGCGAAGTGCGGGGCCAGCTGGAGGTTGTGGTGCTCGGCGAGCGCGGCGAGCTTGAGGAACTGGGTGATGCCGCCGATGCGCGGGGCGTCGGGCTGGATGATGTCGGCGGCGTTGCCGCGGATGAGCTCGTAGTGCTCGGCGACGCTGGCCAGCATCTCGCCGGTGGCGACCGGGGTGTCCAGGGAGGCCGCGAGGGCGGCGTGGCCCTGGGTGTCGTAGGCGTCCAGCGGCTCCTCGATCCAGACGAGACCGAAGTCCTCCATGGCGCGGCCCATGCGCTGGGCGGTGGGCCGGTCCCACTGCTGGTTGGCGTCCACCATCAGCGGCACGTCGTCCCCGATGTGCTCGCGCACGGCGGTCAGGCGGCGCAGGTCCTGCTTGCTGTCCGGGTGCCCGACCTTGATCTTGATGCCGCCGATCCCGCCGGCCAGTGAGGCGGAGGCGTTCTCCAGGACCTCCTCGACGGGGGCGTGCAGGAATCCGCCGGAGGTGTTGTAGCAGCGCACCGAGTCGCGGTGCGCGCCCAGCAGCTTGGCCAGCGGAAGCCCGGCCCGCTTGGCCTTCAGGTCCCACAGGGCCACGTCGACCGCGGCGATGGCCTGGGTGGCGACACCGCTCCGGCCGACCGAGGCGCCGGCCCACACCAGCTTGGTCCACAGCCGGCCGATGTCGCTCGGGTCCTCGCCGATCAGCTCGTCGGCTATCTCCTTGGCGTGGGCGAACTGGGCCGGCCCGCCGGCGCGCTTGGAGTAGCCGAACCCGACGCCCTGGTGCCCCTGCTCGGTCTCCACCTCCACGAACAGGAAGGCCACCTCGGTCATCGGCTTCTGCCGCCCGGTCAGCACCTTGGCGTCACTGATCGGGGTGGCCAGCGGCAGGGTGACGGAGGAGAGCCTGATCCAGGCGATGCGGTCGAGGGTCGCCTCGCCTTGACGGCCGGCGGAGTTGGCTGAGTGCGTCATGGTCACCAGTTCGTGTCTCTGGGGGCGGTGGACGGGTGCGGGTCCGGCCGGGCCCGCGCGGCGGCGCCTCCTCGGGAAGCGCTCGTCAGGCGGGTCCCGCGCGCTGCGGCGGTACGGACCGGAGGGGGCGGTTCCCCGCTGATTTTCCCTGACGCTAAGGTCGGCGATTGATCCACGTCCAACTTAGTTTTTGGATCGTTCAATACCTGGAGGGCATCGTTGTTCACACTGGTGCAACTGGTGAGCTTCGTCGCGGTGGCCGAGGAACTGCACTTCACCCGGGCCGCCAAACGCCTGCGCATGACCCAGCCGCCGCTGAGCCGGCAGATCCAGCTGCTTGAGCACGAACTCGGTGTGCAGCTCGTGGACCGCACCAACCGCACCGTGCGTCTCACACCGGCCGGCCGGGCCTTCCTCAACGAGGCGCGCAACATCCTGCGCCAGGCCGAGGCGGCCACCCTCTCCGCCAAGCAGGTCTCCGCCGGGCAGGCCGGGGCGATCGCCATCGGCTTCACCGCGGCCGGCGCCTACTCCGCGCTCGGCACGCTGCTCGACGTCGCCCGCTCCACCATGCCCGGCACCGAGATCGTGCTGCGCGAGAAGGTGACCCGCGACCAACTCGAGGCGATCACCGAGGGCTCGCTCGACCTCGGCATGATCCGTCCCGCCGGCACCGGACCCGACCTGGAGACCCGCCCCGCCATCCGGGAGGGCCTGCTGGCCGCCGTGCCCCGCGGCCATCCGCTCGGCACGGAGGACGGACCGCTGCGCGTCGGCGAACTCGACGGGCAGGAGGTGCTCATGTACTCGCCGGTGGAGGCCCGTTACTTCCACGAACTGCTGGTCAGCGTCTTCCGGGACGCCCGGGTCACCCCCCGGTTCACCCAGTACCTCAGCCAGGTGCACAGCCTGCTGGCGATGGTGAACGCGGGCTGGGGCATCGCCCTCGTGCCCGAGGCGGCCGCGCAGATGCGGTTCCCCGGCATCACCTTCCGGCCCCTGGAACTGCCCGACCCCACCCCGGTCGAGCTGCACCTGGTGTGGCGGCGGGCCAACGACAACCCGGCCCTGCACGCCCTGCTCCGCCACCTGTGAACCAGGAGGGCCGATCATGCGCTCCGGGTATCACAGGATGCCGAAAAGGTGTTGGACCTGCATCGCAACCGGCTCTTAACGTTCCGGCCAAGCAATCGAAACGGCTCTCGCCCAGGGCATGACCACCTCTTCTCCCACCCGGCAGGTCCAGGCGTCGAGCACGGGCCGCGCCCGGAGGAACCGGGCAGCCGCGTGAGCCGTACGCCTCTCCACACGCCAGGAGCTCCTCGCGATGACCGACCTCACCCCCGCCGAACTGGGCCGCCGCATCGGTTCCGGCCTGCTCTCCTTCCCGGTGACGCACTTCCGGCCCGAGGACCTGTCCTTCGACGAGGACGCGTACCGCGCGAACGTCGCACGGCTCGGCGCGTACGAGGTGGCGGGCCTCTTCGCGGCGGGCGGCACCGGCGAGTTCTTCTCCCTCTCCCCGGCGGAGGTGGAGCGGGTGGTCGCCGCCGCCGTCGCGAGCGCCCCGGCGGGCATGCCGATCGTCGCCCCCGCCGGCTACGGCACGGTGACCGCCGTCGAGTTCGCCAAGGCCGCCGAACGCGCCGGCGCGGACGGCCTGCTGCTCTTCCCGCCGTACCTCACCGAGGCCTCGCAGGACGGGCTCGCCGCCCATGTCGAGGCGGTCTGCCGGGCCACGGACCTCGGCGTCATCGTCTACAGCCGGGCCAACGCCGTCTACGCCCCGGAGACCGTGGCCCGCGTCGCCGAGCGCTGCGAGAACCTGATCGGGTACAAGGACGGCATCGGCGACATCGACCACATCACCCGCCTCTACGCCCGCATGGGCGACCGCCTCACCTACATCGGCGGCCTCCCGACGGCCGAGACGTACGCCCTGCCCTTCCTCGAACTCGGCGTCACCACCTACTCCTCGGCCCTCTTCAACTTCGCTCCGGAGTTCGCGCTCGCCTTCTACGCGGCGGTCCGTGAACGCCGCCGCGAGGACGTGCTGCGCATGCTCGACGACTTCGTGCTGCCGTACACCCGCATCCGCGACCGCAAGCAGGGCTACGCGGTGAGCATCGTCAAGGCCGGCATGACGGTCACCGGCCACCCGGCGGGGCCGGTGCGGCCGCCGCTGACCGACCTGGAGCCGGAGGAGCTGGAGCAGCTCTCCGCCCTGATCAAGGGAATCGGCGGCTGAACCGCCGCCGACGCCCGCTCGGCACTCGCGTCGCCCGACCCCGCTCGCGAAAGGCACCCGCACCATGACCAACACCGCACAGCCCGCCGGCCCGCCCGTCGTCTCCGCGATGCGCGTCATCCCGGTCGCCGGTCAGGACAGCATGCTGCTGAACCTCAGCGGCGCGCACGCCCCGTACTTCACCCGCAACCTGGTGATGCTCACCGACTCCGAGGGCCGTACCGGCGTCGGCGAGGTGCCCGGCGGCGAGGGCATCCGCACCACCCTGGAGGAGGCGCGCGACCTCATCGTCGGCCGGTCCGTCGGTGACCCGCAGGCCGTGCTGCGGGCGATACGCGAGCGGTTCGGCGACCGCGACGCGGGCGGGCGCGGCGCCCAGACCTTCGACCTGCGCGTCACCGTGCACGCGGTGACCGCCGTCGAGTCGGCCCTGCTCGACCTGCTGGGACAGCACCTCGGCGTGCCGACCGCCGCACTGCTCGGCGAGGGCGTGCAGCGCACCAGCGTCCCCGTGCTCGGCTACCTGTTCTTCGTCGGCGACCGGAAGCGCACCGACCTGCCCTACCGCCACGACGCGGACGCCGGGGACGCGTGGCTGCGGCTGCGCGACGAGGAGGCGCTCACCCCCGAGGCCGTCGTCCGGCTCGCCGAGGCGGCCCAGGAGCGGTACGGCTTCCAGGACTTCAAGCTCAAGGGCGGCGTCCTTGCCGGACACGACGAGGCCGCGGCCGTCACCGCCCTCGCCGAGCGCTTCCCCGAGGCCCGCGTCACCCTCGACCCCAACGGCGCCTGGTCGCTGCGGGAGGCGATCGAGATCGGGCGCGGCCTGCGCGGTGTCCTGGCGTACGCGGAGGACCCCTGCGGCGGCGAGGGCGGCTACTCCGGGCGCGAGACGATGGCCGAGTTCCGCCGCGCCACCGGTCTGCCCACCGCGACCAACATGATCGCGACGGACTGGCGGCAGCTCGGCCACGCCGTCAAGGCCGACGCCGTCGACATCCCGCTCGCCGACCCGCACTTCTGGACCATGAACGGTTCCGTGCGCGTGGCCCAGCTCTGCGACGCCTGGGGCCTGACCTGGGGTTCGCACT
The DNA here is from genome assembly GCF_014648075.1 of Streptomyces ruber. Taxonomy (GTDB): domain Bacteria; phylum Actinomycetota; class Actinomycetes; order Streptomycetales; family Streptomycetaceae; genus Streptomyces; species Streptomyces ruber. Next base: position 549,702 of record NZ_BMQK01000003.1, read on the forward strand.
CCAACAACCACTTCGACGTGTCGCTGGCGATGTTCACCCACGTCGCCGCCGCCGCGCCCGGTGACATCACCGCGATCGACACGCACTGGATCTGGCAGGACGGACAGCGGCTGACCCGCGAGCCGTTCACCATCCGCGACGGGGCCATCGCCCTGCCCGACCGCCCCGGCCTCGGCGTCGAGCTCGACATGGAGCGCGTCGAGGCGGCCGAGGAGCTGTACTTCGGCCTCGGCCTCGGCGGCCGCGACGACGCCGCCGGCATGCAGTACCTCCTGCCCGGCTGGGAGTTCGATCCGAAGAAGCCGGCGCTGGTGCGCTGAGGTCTCCCCGTCACGGGCCTCGCTCCGCCTCCGGGCGCGGGGCCCGTACGTGTCCGTGCGCGGACACTCCCCCCGCCTTCGTTCACCACCCGGGATCCCGGTCCGCCCGCGCCCCCGCCTCCGGCGGCCCGCGTCCCGGCATCACTTCAAAGGAGAAGTGATATGCCCCTGCTCGTCGTAGCGCTCAGCGTGGTGGCGCTGCTCTTCCTGATGACCCGGCTCAAGCTCAACGGGTTCATCGCCCTGCTGCTCGTCGCGGTGGCCGTGGCGGTCGTCCAGGGAATCGCCCTGGAGGAGATCCCCGAGGTGCTCGCCGACGGTGTCGGCGGCCAGATCGGCGACACCATGCTCGTGGTCGGACTCGGCGCGATGGTCGGCCGGGTGATGGGCGACTCGGGTGCGGCCCAGCGCATAGCGATGCGGATGGCCGACCGGTTCGGCGACCGGTGGGTGCAGGTGGCCATGGTGGTCACCGCCATGCTCATCGGCGTCACCATGTTCTACGAGGTGGCCTTCGTCATCATCGTGCCGGTGGCGTTCACGCTGGTCCGGATGACCGGCAAGAACCTGCTGTGGATCGGTCTGCCGATGTCGATCGCGCTGTCCACCATGCACAGCTTCCTGCCGCCGCACCCCGGCCCCACCGCCGTCGCCGCCATGTTCGACGCGTCCATCGGCAAGACCCTCTTCTACGGCCTGTTCATCGCGGTCCCGGCCGGTGCGTTCGTCGCGCTGCTGTGGCCCCGGCTGGCCTTCGTCCGCAAGATGAACCCCTCCATCCCGACCGGACTGGTGAGCGACCGCTCCTTCACCGACGAGGAGATGCCCGGTATGGGCTGGGCCCTCTCGGTCGCGCTCTTCCCGGTGGTGCTCATCGCGGGCGCGTCGGTGGCCGAGATGGCGGCCGGTGAACACGCTCCCGGGATGGCGTTCGTCGCCTTCGTCGGCTCGGCCCCGATCGCCCTGCTGCTCACCCTGGTCCTGGCCGTCTGGGCGTTCGGCCCGCGCATCGGCCGCCCGCTGGGGGAGGTGGCCGCCTCCTGCAACGACGCGGCCAAGGCCATGGCGATGATCCTGCTGGTCATCGGCGCCGGCGGTGCCTTCAAGAACGTCCTGGTCGAGGGCGGGATCGCGGACTACATCAAGGACCTCACCGACGGGTGGAGCATCTCACCGATCCTCCTGGCCTGGCTGATCGCCGCGATCCTGCGCATCGCGCTCGGTTCGGCGACGGTCGCGGTGACCACCGCCGCGGGCATCGCCGTGCCGCTCGTCGCCGGCAGCGGCATCCACCCGGAACTGATGGTCCTCGCGGTCTCCTGCGGTTCCATCGCCTTCTCGCACGTCAACGACCCCGGCTTCTGGATGTTCAAGGAGTACTTCAACCTGTCGGTCCTGGACGCCATCAAGGCGCGCACCACCTATACGACGGTCCTCGCCGTACTGGGCCTGGGCGGCGTCTTCGCACTGCAGGCTGCGCTGGACGCGCTCGGGGTGTAGGGGCTCGGCGGGGGAGGGGCGCCGGGACCGGACTCCGGCGCCCCCCGCCCGGTCTCGACCCGGTTCAGTCCGGTCTCCGCCGGTCTCCGCCGGTCTCCGCCGGTCTCAGCGCCCGGCGTGCTCCCGCGCGCGGGCGACGGCGGCTTCGACGGGGCCCCGGTGGACGGGTCCGTGCCCCGGCAGGAGCACGTCGGCGTCGATGCCGGCGAGGACACCGAGACTGTCGAGGGTACGGGCGCGGTCGGTGTGGAACATGCCGGGCAGCAGCTGGGGGCCGTCGACGCGGGAGGTCGGGTGTGCGGTGACCAGGGCGTCGCCGCTGACGAGGATGCCGCTGCCGGGCAGGTGGTAGGCGCAGTGCCCGCGGGTGTGCCCCGGCGTGTGGACGGGCACCGGACCGCCCGGCAGGTCGAGTGCGCCCGGCGCGGGGAACGGCCGTGGCTCGGTGACCGGGACCTGTGTGGTACCCCCGGCACGCAGCGCGTGCACGGCCCACGGCAGGACACCGGGGCGCCACGCCCGCGCGAGTATCTGACCGACCGACACCTGGTCCTGGAAGTCGCGGCGGGCGTGCGGCACTTCCGCCTCGTGCATCAGCACGGGCACACCGTGTGCGGTCCGCAGGCGTTCGGCGGCGCCGATGTGGTCGATGTGCGCATGGGTGACGAGAACCGCGGTGACCGCCTCGGGACGTACCCCGACGGCGGCCAGCGAGGCGAGCAGCCGGTCGTGGTCGCCCGGGTATCCGGTGTCGATGAGGGTGGCGCTGTCGCCGTCCCTGACGATGACCCAGTTGGTGTTGCTGCCGGACACCAGATACACGTTGTCCGCGACGCGCACCGTCTCGCCGTCGGGCGGAACGCTCGGCATGTTCTCTTCCCCTGTGGTGGACTGCTGTGGTGGGCTGCGGAGAACCGGTGTGGTTCACACGGTGTGCGTGGTGGCGTCCCCGCAAGCTGTGACACGGTCGGCCGCTGCGCCTCTTACGGGTTCGCGCGGTACAGACCCCGCCCGGCGCGCTGGATGCGGGACGAGCCGACGAGCCGGTCGAGCGTGCTGCGGACGGCGTTGATGCTGCCCGCGTCGGTGTCGCGACCCAGGGCCGCGGCCACATCACGGGCCCGTACGTCCGCACCGCCCGTACCGGCGAAGTACTCCATGATCCGCTCGGTGAGGCTGCCGTACGTGCCGTCCCCGGCCGAGCGCGTCCCGGGCCGCCCGGCCGGTGATCTCCGCACACGCGCCGCGGGCCTGGCCGGTTCGGGGAGGATCCGGACGTCGACCGACCGGCCGGAGACGGTCGCCGCATCGGCATCGGCCCCCTTCGCCCCCGTCACCCGCTTGAGGTTCTCGAGCGCCTGCAAGGCCTGCTGCACGGAACCGAGATGGGCCACGACGGCGGCCATCTCCTCCTCCAGGGACCGCCGCCGGGCCTCCAGGCGGTGCAGCTCCTCCTTCAGGTTCTCCGTGGTGACGGCGATGTTGTGCGCCGTGTCGGTGGCTGTGGAGACCATGGGTTCCTCTCGTCCTCGACCCTTGCCGCGGAATCAGTACGGTAGGCGTCGGTTGATCCGTGAGCAGGGTGACACGAAAAAGTCACCCTGAACAGTGACAAAGGCGCGGATGAGGCCCACTGCGTCGGACTTGTGTGCGTGCGGGTCGGGGGAGTTGCGCCCGCGGTGCCGGTGAGGCACGCACGGGGAAGATGTGTCATGACACGGTGGGCCGTGCGGGAAGCCGTCGTGGGGGTAGGAGTGTCACGGCCACCCTGAGGACTCCCGGACGCCGGTGCCACGTGTCTATCGTTGCGGTCATGGACGCCGTGAACCCGCTCGGGGAGTATCTGCGGGCCCGCCGTGCACTGGTGCGGCCCGAGGACGCAGGACTGCCGACCACCGGCCGGCGCCGGGTGGCGGGCCTCCGCAGGGAGGAGGTCGCCGCCCTGGCCGGGGTCAGTGCCGACTACTACGTCCGGCTGGAGCAGGGCCGTGAACGCAACCCCTCGGCACAGGTGGTCGACGCCCTGGCCGGAGCGCTGCGCCTGGACCGGGAGGCGCTGGAGCACCTGCACCGGCTCGCGTACCCCGGCCCGGCACCGAGCCGGTCCCCGCGACCGGAGCGGGTCGGCCCGACCCTGCTGCGGATGATGGAGGACTGGCACCGCACACCCGCCGTGGTCCTGGGCCGCCGGCTGACCGTACTGGCCCACAACTCCCTGGGCCGCGCCCTGTTCGCCGGGCACACCTACAGCGGCGATCTCGTGCGGCTCGTGTTCCTCGACCCGGACGCGCGCGAGTTCTACCCGGACTGGGAGCGGGTGGCGGCCAACACGGTGGGAGGGCTGCGCTCGGCGGCGGGCACCGGCCAGGACGACCCCGAGCTGGTCCGGACGGTGGGCGAACTGTCCCTGAAGAGCCCGGACTTCCGCCGGCTGTGGGCCCGCCACGACATCCGGCAGAAGACGCACGAGACCAAGCGCTTCCGGCACCCCCTGGTGGGCGACCTGACCCTGGACTACGAGTCGCTGACCGTCAACAGCGCCCCCGGCCAGCAACTCGTCGTCTACCGGGCCGGCGCCGGCAGTCCGTCGGAAGAGGCCCTCGCCCTGCTGGGCAGCCTGACCGCGACCGCCGGCGCGTCCGCCCCGGACACGGCGCCGGCCGGTCACCAGTGACGCGACCGGCCGGTGTGACGCCCTGGCTCACGAGTGACGCTACGCCGCCAGGAACCGCGTCACCTCACGGTGGAAGCGCGGTGCCGCCTCCAGGTGCGGGAGGTGACCGACGTTCTCGAGTGCGACCAGGCGGGCGTCCGGGATCGCCGCGGCGGCCCGTTCGCCCAGGACCGGGTAGTCGCCCAGCTTCCCGCGGTCCTCGGGGGCCGCGTACTCCTTGCCCAGCGCCGTACGGTCCTCCTGCCCGACGACCAGCAGCGCGGGCACCGTCAGTGCGCCGAACTCGTGGACGACGGGCTGGTGGTACGCCATCTGGTAGGTGAGCGCGGAGGCCATCGCCCACCGCGGGTACTCGCCGCTGAGGGTGACCCGGCAGCGGATCTCGACGTTGCGCTCGTACTCCGGACGCCAGCGCACCACGTACCCGCGGTAGAAGTCGCGCAGGGCCGCCTGGTCGGTCTTGGCCAGCTCGTCCCGGAAGACCTTGTCCGTGGAGTGCTCGGGGACCAGCTCGCGGTAGTCCTCCAGGCCGATGGGGTTGGCCAGCACCAGACGGTCCGTGCGCCCGGGGTGGTCCAGGGCGAAGCGGGTGGCGAGCATGCCGCCCATCGAGTGCCCGACGACATGCGTGCGGCGCACCCCGAGGTGGTCGAGGAGGGCGGCGGTGTTGTCGGCCAGCATCCGGAATCCGTAGTCGACGGCGGGCTTGCCCGACCGGCCGAAGCCGATCTGGTCGGGCACCACGACCCGGTACCCGGCGGCCGACAGGGCCCGCGCGGTGGGCTCCCACGCGCCGCCGTCGAAGTTCTTGCCGTGCAGCAGCGTCACCGTGCTGCCGTTGGCCCGTCCGCGCGGGGCCACGTCCATGTAGGCCATGTCCACGGTCTCGCCCTGCACTTCGAGGCGGAGGAAGGAGTACGGGAAGGGCGAGGGGTAGCCCTCCAGACCGATGCCGAGCGGCTCGGTGTAGGTGCGGTCGCCGCCTTCCCGCTGCCCGGCGGAGGCGGCAAGGGCGGGGGAGGCGGTCGTCAGGAGGGCGGTGGCGGGAGCCGCCGTGGCGGCGGCCAGGAGGAGGGAACGGCGGGAGGTCATGCGGTCTCGTGTCCTCTCGGTCGTCTGCGCCTGCGTCAGTGGTTCAGCGTGTGGCGGGAGTGAAAAGTTCCGGCAGGGCCGCACGCGAGAGCCCTCGGAAGCCTGCGGGAGCGATGAGAGCGATCAACAACGGTGCTTGAACGACCTGTTCACAATAATCCGTTGCCCAACAGGCTGTGCACCGTCCACCCTTGCCCCATGACCTCGATCCCCGACCACCAGCAGCAGCCGGACCCCTTCACGCCCCCGCGGCCCGAACAGGCGCGGGCGCGGCGGGTGTACGCCTCCCTGTTCCGCATCGCGGAGCGCCACGCGGCCACGGACGAGCAGCGCCGCCGGCAGACCCACCCTTCCGTCCTCGGACCGCACGAGGCCGTCAGGCTCGTGTCCTTCCTGCTCAGCGGCGCCGCACAGCCCGACGACGGCGAACCGGAGGTGGATCACGCCGACATCACGGCCGCGCTCAGCCTGATGCCGCTGGTGCGCGGGGAGCTGGACGAGCTGGAGGCCGGGCTGCTCCGGATGGCCCGGGGCCGTGGGATGACCTGGCAGGACATCGCCTTCGGCCTCGGGCTCGGTACTCCGCAGGCAGCCCGGCAGCGTTACGAGCGCCTCGCCGACCGCGTCGCGGCCGACGAGACGTGAGACCTCGCTCCGCGGATCAGCCGCACCGGCCCGCCGGCCGGGTGCGGGTCACCACGTCGGTGGTGCCGGTGGTCGAGTCCAGCCACACCACCTGGCTGCCGGCCACCGCGGCGGCCGACGCCTGCTCGCCGCGGTTGCAGGAGACCCGCCCCCTGCGGGTGGCGGGATCCTCGGGCGAGCCGCCCGCGGCGAACTGGTGGAGCTTGGTGGTCGACTCGTTGCGGAGCCCGGTGCCGGGGACACCGGGGTCGGCCGGGGCGAGAGCGCCGACCGTCACCGTGTCCTCGGAGGCCGTGAGGGTGCGGGCGTTCAGCGCCTGAGCACCGGCCTCCGGGCTGAGGTCCACCACGCCACTGCCGTCGAGCGAGGCACGGCGCAGGGCCGTCCCGCCGCCGTCCCCCTCGTTGAGGAGCCAGAAGACGTGCGTGCCGTTGACGGCCGTCGGGCCGAGGCTCGTCGTGCCGGACGCGCGCTGGATCAGGGTCTCCTCGCCGGTCGCCACGTCGACGACGCGCGTGTTCAGCGCGTACTCGGCGGCGCGCACCCGCTCCCGCTCCTGGAAGGCGACCTTGCCGTCGCTCACCGACGGCGAGTACGCCCGGTGGTAGGTGCCACCGCCGATCGTCACCTTCTTCGCGGGATCCTTCAGGCTCAGGTAGGCCACCCCCTGGCGCCCGCCGTGGTTGGCGTACGAGAAGGCCACCACGTCACCGTCGACGTCCACGGAGGCCCCTCCGCTGCGGCCGCTCCACAGCGTCTTGACGGGGCCGCCCGCGATCGGCCTGGCCAGCACGTCGACCCCGGCCGAGCCGTACGCCTGCCACACCACGGTCCGGCCGTCGGTGGCCGGATTGACGTGGAAGCGGCCGTCGTTGGGGCTCATCAGCTTCGGCTGCCCCGTGCCGTCGGCGCGTCCGGCCCACACCGAGTACGGCTCCGAGCCGTCCTCGTTCGACTTGGACGCCGCCCACCAGCCGCCGCCCGCACCGAGGTTCGTGTCGGTGGTGTTGACCCGGTCCAGGAGGGGGTCGGAGTCCACACCGAGGGCCAACTCCCAGCCCGGCACGATGCCGTGCGCCGAGAAGGCGCGCTGGAGCGCCCGGTCCTCGGCCGCCGTGACCCCCAGGTCCCCGGCCGCCGCGAGGACGGCGGCCCGCCCCTCGGTGAAGCCGTCGAGCGGCGTGAGGTACTCGGTCAGCGCCTTGTACACGATCCGGTCGGTGAGTTCCGCGCCCAGGTCCTCGCGGGCGTCCCACAGCGCCCCGCCGAAGATGGTCGAGTTCAGGTGGACGCCGCCGTTGTCGGTGCCGAAGCCGACGCCGAGGAACGACCCGGCCGTGGTCCGCCCGTCACCGAGGTCGCGCAGCGCGCACTCGCGGGGTGTCTTCGTCCGGCAGAGCCGTTCGCCGACGAGGCCCGAGTCCGGGTCCGTGGCCGGGACGCCGTACACGTCGGCCTCGACGGCGTTGCCGAAGTAGTCGGCGAGGGCCTCGTTCATGGCCCCGGACTGGCCCGCGTACACGAGGTTCGCGGAGTGCTCGATCACACCGTGTGTCATCTCGTGGCCGACGACGTCCAGGGCCGCGGAGAGCGGACGGTACTCGGCGTCGCCACTGCCGTACACCATCTTCTGGCCGTCCCAGAAGGCGTTGACCCACGGCTGCCCGTAATTGGTGACGCCCACCAGGGAGTCGACGGCCATGCCGTGACCGTCGAGGCTGTTCCGGCCGTGCCTGTCCCGGAAGTAGTCGTGGACCCGCCCGGCCGCCCAGTGCGCGTCCACGGCGCCGGAGTCGGTGGCCTCGGCGCCGAACGCGGGAGTGGGCGAGCCGAACTCCTCGACGCCCGCGGGCCACTGCCCGGAGACGTCACCGGCGTCCTGGCCGCGCGCGTCCCAGGTGGTGAGGACATTGGCGTCGGTCCAGTCGTCCTCGGCGGCGCGGGAACGGTCACGCAGCACGTACAGGTCACGGCTGTCGTCGCGGTCCACCTCCAGGGGGACGGCCGTGCCGTCGAGCCTCGTGCCGGACCCCTTCTCGGCCGCCGGGCCGGCCGGGGCGGCGGCCTCCGGGGAACCCCCGGCCGCTCCGGCCGCCGGGCGGAGCTCGCCGCCGAACGTCCGGATACCGCTGTACTGGAGCACCGGGTACCCGGCGCGGGCGTCGATGTAGACCTCGCGCAGCACGGGCTCGCCGCTCGCCGGGTCGGTACCGCGCACGCTGACGTGCCGGGTGAGGACGCCCGTCCCGGTGGGCAGGACGACGAGCCCGCGGGCGGTGCCCTCCAGCGGCGGCCGTGTCCCGTCGTCCTCCGCGTGCGACGGCGCCGCGGCGAAGCCGGTGTCCGTCAGGCCGGCGAGGACGGCGTCGACGGCGCGTTCGACGGCGAGCGCCTCACCGACCTGCGCCGTCGCGCCGGTGGTGAGCTCGGTGAAGTACTTGCCGGAGGTACCGGTGACGACCCGCCGGCCGTCCTCCCGCTCCATGCGGACGACGTACTGCCCGCCGAGGACGGGCACGCCGCGGTGCCGCTGCTGGAGCCGTACCACCTCGTGGCCGCCCGCGGAGGTGGTCCCGGCGGGCGTCAGATCGCGCTCGGCGTCGGCGATCCGGTACCGCCCCCGCTCGGCGTCCAGGTGGGCGCGGGCCGCGTCCGCCGCGCTGCCGGCGGCCGGCGCCTGCTCACGAATGCCCCGTACCAGCGCCGGTGTCTCCGTCCGCTGTCCCGGGAGCACTTCCCCGGGGCTCGGCGGCGGTGCGGCTGCCGCCGCCGTCACGGCGCCGGCGGGAGCCGCGGAGACGACGAGTGCGGCGGCGCCGAACAGCGCCACCGCACCTGGTAATCCGATCGGTCGTGCTCCGCGGCCGGCGCTGCGGCCGCCCGCTCTCCCGGTTCTCCTGGTTCTCCTGGGATGACGCACGGTCTCCCCACCCCCCTTGTCAGTGGCGCCGGACGGCGGAGCGCGGCCCGGCAGGAGGCCATCGAACCGGTGATGCGGTGCCTCATCAATGGGGAGTGGGAGACGGCAGTCGAGTTCCGGCCGGTTCGCGCGGTGCCGTCACGCGGCGGGAAGCGCTGCTCGGCGATCCGGACGGCAGCATCGCCGGGCGGCGTTCCGGCTGCGCCGCCGGACAGGTCGACGCCGTCCTCGCCCGCGCCGCCGGCCGCGGGGAGACGGTGCCCGAGGCGGAGACGGTCGTCGACGGCGTCGTCGCACCCGTCATGTACCGAGTCCTCCTCGCCCCACCGGGCTCGACGCCGCGTACGCGCGCCGCCTCGTGGCGGAGGTGCTCGGCTCGGACACCGGGCGCCCCGCCGTGCCCCGACGGAGCGCCCGGCCGTACGGCTCAGCGGCTCAGGCGCTCCACCGAGAGCAGGGACGGGGCGTCGTCCGGGGCGGCCGACGGGAACGTGTCGGTGAGCGCCGTGACCACGTGGTTCCCGAACGCCGGGTCGATGGGGTTCGGCAGCTCGACGATCTCCTCGCCGCTCTCGTCGAACCGCTGGTATTTCGTCAGGTTGTAGCCGACGGCCAGCTGCCGGCGGCCGTCCTCGCTGGACAGCGCCAGGGTGCCCGCGCCGAAGACGATCCCGTCGTGTCCCCAGTACGAGCGGCCGCCGAGGGGCTGGGTGTAGATGCCCAGGCCGTAGCCCGCCGCCGAGCCCTCCGCCATGGGAACGGTGGTCTTCATGGCGCGCAGCGCCTCGGGGCCGAGCAGCTTCCCGCCGAGCAGCCGGCGGAAGAAGTCGTTGAGGTCCTGCGTGGTGGAGACCATCGCCCCGGCCGTGCCGAACAGGGACGCGTCGTAGACGCCGTAGTCGCGGGGCGGGTCGATGTAACCGTAGAACGACTCGTACATCCTCGCGTGCGGACCGGTGAGGCGCGGGGAGTCAGGGAAGTAGGTGTGCCGCAGCCCGGCCTCGCGGATCACCTCGCGGGTGATGTAGTCCTCGGCGTCCTGACCGGTGACCTTCTCGAGCAGCAGCCCGGCGACGATGTAGTTGGTGTTGGAGTAGGAGAAGGTGCCGCGCCGCGGGGCCGGCTCGGCGGCCAGACCGATCCGGACCAGTTCCTCGGGCTCCCAGTGCCGCAAGCGCGCTCCGTCGAGTGCCTTCCCCGGGTCCGTGGCGAGCTCGGGGAGGGCGCCCAGTATGTAGTCGCCGATGCCGCTGGTGTGGTTGAGCAGCATCCGCACCGTCACCTCGCGGCCGCGTTCGCCCCGTACGAGCTCGGGGAGGTAGCGGCCGATCGGCGCGTCCAGGTCGATCCGTCCCCGCTGGACCTGCTGGAGGACGGCCACGGCGGTGAAGGTCTTGGTGACGCTGCCGATCCGGTGCTCGAAGTCCGCCCGCACCGGTCGCCCGGTGTCCACGTCGACGACCCCGGCGGCCCCCTTCCACCGGTCGGAACCGTCACGGACCGCCGAGTAGGCGCCGTACATCCCCGCCTGGTGGAGCGCGTCCAGCGTCTCACGCAGCGCCGTGCGGTCGAGGCCGCCGGTGCGGGACGTCGCGGACGGCCCGGACACGGTGGCCGTGAGGGAGACCGTGGACGCGCCGTCCGGTGCGGACGGCCGGGGCGCCGCCTGGGCCGGTACCGCCGCGACCGCCAGCGACAGGATCGCGGTCGACGCCGCCGCGGCCAGGTGGACTCTCCTCCGGGTCGGGCGGCGGCGGGTGCTCGGGCGGGCAAGGCGCATGGTCGCTCCTGTCTCGCTGCGTGACGCACATGTGGTCATGTGCATGGGGCACCCATCCTGACCGCCGGGCCCGGCGGGGGTCCTCCTCCCTCGGAACGACCTTGTGCACGCGGACGGATGACATGTGTCAGGTATACGCCGCTCAGGCCAGGAAGATGCCGCGGGCGCGGCCCGGAGCGGTGCGACGCGGGTGAGGGGAACCGTCAGACATGGAGCTCGGGCGGGAAACCGGTCCAGCGCAGCTCCGCGGGAAGGTGACCCGTGTCGTTGTAGAGGAGCACGGAGGCGGGGCGGCCGGGTGCGTAACGGATGACCGTCAGCGCCGCGTTGGCGTGGTTCAGCCCGATCCAGCGCCACTTCGGCGCGTCCAGGGCGGCACGGACCAGCCAGCCGATGAGGAAGTTGTGCGTGACGACGAGCTCGTGGCGCGGCTCGTCGCCGTCGGCCGGCCCGGTGAACAGGGCGAGCGCCTCCCGCGCGAGCCGGGGCCCGGGCTCGCGCTCCTCCGGAGGGAACCGCGCCAGCCGCTCCAGGGTCGCGTCGGCCGACTCCGGTGGCAGCTCCTCCCGCGCCGGGAGGTACGGCAGGTAGTCGCCCGCGGCTTCCGAGGCGAAGAGGGGCACGCCGTCGAGCCGTTCACCGACCAGCCGCGCGGTCTGCGCCGCTCGCGGCAGCGGACCGTGGTGGACCGCCGAGAGCGCGGTGCCGCGCAGCCGCTCGCCGAGCAGCGCGGCCTGGCGGCGTCCCCTCGCCGTGAGTTCGCTCTCGTCCTCCGACGCCTCACCGTGCCGGGCCAGGTAGAGGTGGCGCGCAGCGGTTGCCATGGAAGCCTCCAAGATCGTATGGCTGGCTTCCACGACGTCCGCCGGGGTGCCGCGGTTCCTACTCGGTGAGTCCCGCGAGTTCCGCCAGCACGCGGGCCGCCGGTGCCGGATCGACCAGCCACTTCAGGTGGCTGCCCGCGAGTGTGCGGACGTCGTACGGGTTGTCCGGCGTCAGCGCGTCGCCCTCGCGGATCAGCCGGTCCTGGAGGGCGGGCGGCATGATCGCGTCGTCGGCCAGCCGGACGTAGGTCTTCGGGATCCGGCCCCAGGTGTCGGCCCGCGCCCGGTCGGCGGAGGTGCCGACGTCCAGGTTCTCGTCGGGCTGGAAGGTGTTCAGGAAGGTCAGGAACTCCTCGTCGGTGCCGTCGGCGAGCATGGTCGCCTTGAGCGCCGTGAGGGCGGCCGGGTCCGCGGTGCGGAAGTTGACGCGGAGCAGCCCCAGTTCGGCGGGGTTCCCGACCGCCGCCAGGGCCAGGGAGGCGACATCGGCCGTGGCCATCTCCGGCTCGGAGTGGTATTCGCCGACGGTGAGGTCGACGGGGCACCAGGCCGACACGTAGACGATGCGGTCGATCAGGTCCGGCCGTGCGTTGGCCGCCGCGGTGGCCGTGACGCCACCGCGGCTGTGGGCGACCAGGATCACCGGCCCGTTCCGCTTGGCCCGTTCGAGGACGCCGATCAGGTGCGCCGCGTTGTCGGCGAGCGTGACGCCCTTGATGGAGCCGGGCGCCGTGGCGAACTCCTCGGTGACCTGCGGCGCCTGATAAGCCCGCGTGTAGGTCGCCGCGAAACCGTGGCCGGGCAGGTCCACGGCGACCGAACGGTGCCCCAGGAGGCCGAGTTCGGCCTGGAGCGGAGCGAAGGAGAAGGAGTTGGCGAAGGCTCCGTGCACGAGCACGAACGTCGGTTGCATGTGATCCCCGTTGTGGTGTTCCGGTGCGTGGCGGGTGCCACGGCGGCACACGCTACCCCGCGGAACTCCCCGGCGGCGGAGGCGGTGTCGGGGCACCGGCCGGCGGCGCGATCCTCGCGTGGGCGCGGGTCTCCGCGCCGGTGCCGGCGCCGGTGTCCGTGGCGGCCGTGGCCGGAACCGTGGCGGGACCGGGGGACCAGCCCCGGTCGACGACACGGATCTGCACGAGCCAGGCGGCGGCGAGGACGACCGCTCCGAGGGCGAGCATGCCGACGAGCCCGGCGGCGCCGTCGAGCTTGGCGACGTTGCCGAGGAGCGCGCCGAACCAGCCGAAGTCGGCGTCCCCGAAGGTGGTGTTGGCGTCGCCGAAGGTGCCCAGGACCTTCAGCAGCAGGGCGGGCAGGAACGTGATGAGCAGGCCGTTGAGGAAGGAGCCCACGACGGCGCCGCGGCGGCCGCCGGTGGCGTTGCCGTAGACACCGGCCGCGCCTCCGGTGAAGAAGTGCGGGACGAGGCCCGGCAGGACGAGCGCGAGGCCGAAGGCGGGGTTGAGGACCCAGATGAGGACGGCCAGGCCCGCGAGTCCGCCCAGGAAGCTGAAGATGAAGCCGATCAGGACGGCGTTCTGGGCGTACGGGAAGACGATCGGCGCGTCGAGGGCGGGCTTGGCGCCGGGGACGACGCGCTTCGCGATGCCCTGGAACGCGGGCACGAGCTCGCCCAGGATGGTGCGCACACCGAAGAGGATGACGGCGACGGCGATGCCGAACTGCAGGCCCTGCATCAGTGACTGCATGAGGTAGTCGCCCACGCCGGTGGCGGCGCCGCCGCTGCCGGCGAACGCCTCGAAGGCCGTGTCGCGGCCGGCCTTGGCGAGGAACAGCAGGCTCATCACCAGGTAGACGAGGACCATGGACAGGGCGGTGGCCACCATGGAGTCGCGCAGGAAGCGCAGCCCCTCGGGCAGGCGCATGTCCTCGGTGCTGCGGCTCGGCCTGCCGATCCTGCCGACGAGCTGGCCGGTGGCACCGGAGGCGATGTAGCCGGCGGTGCCGAAGTGGCCGATGGCCACACTGTCGTTGCCGGTGACCTTCTTCGTCCAGGGATGGGCGAAGGCGGGCATGGCGACGAGCAGGATGCCCAGCAGCACACCGCCGCCGAGGACGACGGCGAGCGCGGACTGCCCGGCGGTGGCCATGACGATGGTCAGCATGGTCGCCATGAACAGCATGTGGTGACCGGTGAGGAAGACGTAGCGCAGCGGCGTGAAGCGGGCCAGCAGAAGGCTGATCAGGAAGCCGACGATCATCAGCCAGGCGACGCGGGCGCCGAACTGCTCCTGGGCGATACCGGCGATGGCCTCGTTGGTGGGGATCACCCCGTGGGCACCGGTGGTGCCCTGGATCATCGTGCCCAGCGGGTCGAGCGCGGCGGTGACCAGCCCGGCCCCCGCGCTGACCAGCAGCAGCCCCAGGGTGGCCTTGATGGCGCCGCCCGCTATCTGCCCGGCCGTCTTCTTCAGGGCGACCAGGCCGACGGCGGTGATGATGCCGATCAGGTAGGCGGGCTGACTGAGGACTTCGTTGACGAGGAACTTGGCGAGACTGACGAGCCAGTCCATGAGAATGCGTCCTTTCGCGTTCAGACGCTGTAGGTGTCCCGCAGGACGGCGTCGACCTCGGTGGTGCTGGTGAAGTCCTGGACGACCTTCACGGGCACCCCGACGTCGCCCAGCGTGCGGGCGATCTCGCGGGAGGTGAGGATGGCGACGGCCTCGGCGGCCTTGCCCTTGGCGGAGATGGTGTCGGTCGCCTCGACGGTGACGTGCGGGGACCAGCCCCAGCGGTCGAGGACCTGCTCGAGGGTGTTCTTCAGGAACAGACTGGTGCCCACGCCGTTGCCGCAGACGGTGAGGATCTTGTGCTGCGACGCGGCGGGGGCGGAGCCCTCGGCGGCATCGGTGCCGGCGGTGGCGGGGCGCTGCCCGCCGTCGAGGAGTCCGAGGACCTCCTCGGGTGTACGGGCGCGTTCCAGGGCCTCGCCGGTGGCCGGATCGGAGAGGACCCGGGCCAGCGCGGCCATGGCGTCGGTGTGCGCGGCGGAGTCGGTGGCCGCGAGGGCGACCACCAGACCGACCGGGTCGTTGGCCTCGTGCCCGAACGGCACGGGACGGGCCAGGCGTACCCAGGACAGACCGGTCTTCAGCACGGCGGGCGAGGGGCGCGCGTGGGCGAAGGCGAGACCGGGCGCGATGACGATGTACGGGCCGTTCTCCTCGACGTTGGCCAGCATCTGCGCGGTGTAGTCGGCGGTGCTGATGCCGTCGTCGACCAGTGCCCGGCCGGCCGCGCGGATCGCGGCGCGCCAGTCGCCGGCGTCCACGTCGAGCCGTACGGCGGCGGGGGAGAGCAGCGCGGTGAGTGCGTTCATGACGCGTCAACTCCGTTGATGAGCAGGGGAGCGGGCACACTTGTGGTGCCCGTGAGAAAAGGGGGGAGTGAGGCGTGCCGGTGACGTGACGCGCTCAGGAAGGACGCGTCACCGGACGCCGGACCGGCACGGCCACCCGTAACACGCGGGAGGGGCGGGTCGGCTCCGGCACGGCGGCCCCTGTCGGAACGGCGGGTGACGACACCCGCGACGGAAGGTACGGCGCGCATCCTACCTTCGGAAGAAATACTGCATCGTTCGGTGTACGCCTGATTCGTCTCCGCGCACGACGATCGGCCCGGAGTACGCCGGGACGATGAAGACATGAGCGACATCGGCACCCGGGTCGAACCGGCGACGGCGCCCCCGGCACACGGACGACGGCTCGTCCTCCTGGACGTCCTCCGCGGGACGGCCGTCCTCGGCACCCTCATGACCAACGTCTGGATATTCACCGGCCCGGGAGCCGAGTGGGGCGTCCTCCAGTCCGGTACGGCCGAGGTGTCCTTCGCCTCGCCGGCCGACACCGCCGAGAGCGTGTTCGTGCTGCTCGCGAACGGCAAGTTCCTGTCGCTGCTGACCATCCTGTTCGGGGCCGGCCTGGCCATTCAGTACGGCTCGGCGGCACGGCGCGGGCAGCCCTGGCCGGGGCGCTACAAGTGGCGTGCGCTGTTCCTGTTCGCCGAGGGCACGCTGCACTTCGTGCTGGTCTTCGCGTGGGACGTGCTGATGGGGTACGCGGTCACCGCGCTGCTGGTGGCCTGGCTGCTGACCCGCTCGGAGCGGGCGCGGCGCCGGGTGATGCGGTGGGCGGCGGGGGCGCACCTCACGGTGATCGGTCTGCTGACGGCCGTGCTCGTCCGTACCGGCCCCGAGGACGACGGCGGGGTCTCCCGGCAGGTCGTCGAGCTGTACGCGCACGGCGACTACCCGGACCAGGTCGCCTTCCGGCTCCAGAACGCGATCGCGCTGCGCATGGAGCCGGTGCTGACCTTCTTCCTGCTGGTGTTCCTCTTCCTGCTGGGCGTCCGGCTGTTCCGGGCGGGCGCGTTCGGCGCGGACGGCACCGGACGCCGCCTGCGGCTGCGCATGCTCGCCTGGGGGCTGGGACTCGGGCTGCCGCTGAACGTGGCGGTGGCGCTGGGCGGCCCGGACCTGTTCCTGCTGGACCGGTACGGCGTCGCCCCGCTGCTCGCCGTCGGGTACATCGGGCTGATCGGCGCGCTGGTGGACCGGGTGCGGCGGCCCGGCGCCCTGATGACGGGGCTCACCTCCGTCGGCCGTACGGCGATGTCCGGTTACGTTCTGCAGAACGTGCTGTGCATGGTCGCCGCCTACGGCTTCGGACTGGGCCTGGCGACGCGGTTCGGCACCGGGGCGGGGCCGTGGTGGGTCATGGGGCTGTGGGCGGTGGTCTGCGCGGTGCTGATGGTGGGCTCCACGCTGTGGCTGCGACGGTTCACGGCGGGGCCGCTCGAGGCCCTGCAGAAGTGGGCGCTGCGCCGCCGCTGAACCGTCCGTTCACGTTCACGTGGAGGTGTGGGCGTCCCGCTCCTCGCCGGGATGCTCACCCGGGCCGTCGAGCCGTGGCGTCAGCGGCGTGGGCGACAGGTCGGTGGGCTCCTCGCCGCGCTCCAGGAGGGTGTTGGCGGCACCGATGATGCGGGTGTCGGCGACGCCGACGGCCTCCTCGTCCTTCGCCGCGTAGTCGCAGCGCAGCAGCAGGTGCCGCATGGCCTCCAGCCGCCCGCGCCGCTTGTCGTTGTTCTTCACCACGGTCCACGGGGCGTGCGGGGTGTCCGTCGCCCGGAACATCTCGACCTTGGCCTCGGTGTACGCGTCCCACAGCTCGAGCGAGGCCAGGTCGGTGGGGGAGAGCTTCCACCGCCGCACCGGGTCGACCTGGCGGATGGCGAAACGGGTGCGCTGCTCGGCCCGGGAGACCGAGAACCAGAACTTCACCAGGATGATGCCGTCGTCGGCCAGCAGTTTCTCGAAGACCGGCGCCTGGGCGTAGAAGTGCCGGTACTCCTCGGGCGTGCAGAAGCCCATCACCCGCTCCACACCGGCCCGGTTGTACCAGGAACGGTCGAAGAACACGATCTCGCCCCGCGCGGGCAGATGCGTCACGTAGCGCTGGAAGTACCACTGCCCCGACTCGCGTTCCGTCGGCTTCTCCAGGGCGACGACCCGGGCGCCGCGGGGGTTGAGCCGCTCGGTGAAACGCTTGATCGTGCCGCCCTTGCCCGCGGCGTCACGCCCCTCGCACACCACGACGACCCGCTGGCCGGTCTCCCGTACCCACTTCTGCAGCTTGAGCAGTTCGATCTGCAGGATTCTCTTCTGGCGCTCGTACTCCTTGCGGCCGAGCTTCCTGTCGTACGGGTAGTTCTCGCGCCAGGTGTCGAGGGGGCTGCCGTCGGCGTCGAGCAGGATCGGCTGCTCGGGCCGCTCCTCGTCGATGAGCAGCCCGTCGAGCAGGTCGACGTCGTCGCGGGTGCCGGCGGCGTTCGCGGGGATCGCCTCCTGCGCGGGTACGGGTTCGGCCACGTGCGGGTCCCTTTCCATGACCGGTGCTGCGGACTGACGATGGTGCCGCGCCTCCTCGGAACGGCGCTCAGAACGGCATGCGGCCGCGGGCCCTGCGCCCCGTGGAGCCGCTGCGGCTCACCGCACGGGAGCTGCTGCTGAACGGCTTGCTCAGCCAGTGGCCGAGCCGTCCCGGCGCCTTGTTGGCCGTCCGGGAGCCGACCCCGAGGGTCCGCTGCGTACCGCGCTCGGGATGGCGCGACAGCCGCGGCACCAGGAAGGCCAGGACGAGCAGGACGACACAGACAGCCACGATGCCTGCAATGGCCATGACATACCCCTCACCTCTGTTGACTGACCGGCGGAACCGGCGGCCGCAGCCGCACAGTGGTGCAAGTGCCCGGGGTTCGTGGAGTTACGCCCGGCCGGTGCCCTCCTTGACCACCAGGTCGATCAGGCCGGGGAAGCGGCGGTCCAGCTCCTCCTTGCGCAGGGTGTTGATGCGGCGGGTGCCGACGTCGTGCTGGCGGATCAGGCCGGCCTCGCGCAGGACGCGGAAATGGCGGGTCAGGGCCGACTTGGCGACGTCCTGGTAGAAACCGCTGCAGGCGAGGCCGGGACGGGAGGCGAGCGTCACGACGATGCCGAGCCGGACCGGGTCGGCCAGCGCGCCCATGATGCGGAACAGGTCGAGGTCTGCCTCGTCGGGGTGGACGAGCGGGGAGGAGGTACGGCTGGCCATGGCGCCAGGGTATCGCCCGGGACCCTATGTTCGCGGAGATGCGTACATGGATTAAAGTGACAGGACGGGGGTGTTGCTTATCCCGTTATCCGTACTTTTGCGTTTTCGTGAGGAAAGCTTCCTGTGACTGCTTCATCGGTTCCCTCCGGCACCTCCCTCTTCACGCCGGTGACCCTCGGGGACATCGAGCTCGCCAACCGCGTCGTCATGGCCCCCCTGACCCGTATGCGCTCCGGCTCCTCCGGCGTCCCCGGCGAGCTGGTGGCCGAACACTACGGGCAGCGGGCGAGCGTCGGTCTGATCATCACCGAGGGCGTCTACCCGAACCACGAGT
The DNA here is from genome assembly GCF_014648075.1 of Streptomyces ruber. Classification (GTDB taxonomy): domain Bacteria; phylum Actinomycetota; class Actinomycetes; order Streptomycetales; family Streptomycetaceae; genus Streptomyces; species Streptomyces ruber. Next base: position 568,405 of record NZ_BMQK01000003.1, read on the forward strand.
CGCAGGCATTCGTGGGGCAGCCGGGCATCGTCACCGACGAGCAGGTGGCCGGCTGGCGCCGGGTCGCCGAGGCGGTGCACGCCCGCGGCGGACGCATCGTGATGCAGGTCATGCACGGCGGCCGGGTCACCCACCCCGACGTCAACGGCGGCCGGCGCGTCGTCGCGCCCAGCGCGATCGCGATCGACGGCGAGGGCCACACGGAGAAGGGCAAGCAGCCCTACCCGGTGCCGCACGCGCTGACCGTCGAGGAGGCGCGCGCGGTCCGCGACGACTTCGTCACCGCCTGCCGCCGGGCGGTCGAGGAGGCCGGGCTGGACGGCGTGGAGATCCACGGCGCCAACGGCTACCTGCTCCACGAGTTCCTCTCCCCGGCGTCCAACCGGCGGACCGACGAGTACGGCGGCTCCCCGGAGAGCCGCGCCCGCTTCGCCGTCGAGGTCGTGACCGCGGTGGCCGAGGCCGTCGGCGCCGGACGGGTCGGGCTGCGGATCTCCCCGGAGCACAACATCCAGGACGCCCTCGAGACCGACCGGGACGACGTCCTCGCCACGTACGGTCACCTGATGGACGAGCTGCGCCCGCTGGGTCTGGCGTACCTCTCCGTGCTGCACAAGGAGCCGGCCGGCGACCTGGTCCAGGAACTGCGCCGGCGGTTCGGCGGCAAGCTGATCGCCAACAGCGGCTTCTCCTCGCCGACCACCCGCGCGGAGGCGGTGCAGCTGATCGAGGCCGCCCACGCCGACGCCGTGGCCGTGGGCCGCGCGGTCATCGCCAACCCCGACCTGGTCGAGCGCTGGCAGGGCGAGCACCCGGAGAACGAGCCGCGTCCGGAGCTGTTCTACGCGCCGGGCGCCGAGGGCTACACCGACTACCCGGCCCTCCGGGCGAGCTGACGCGGACGACGGCGGGGGCGGTCCCACACCGTGGGGCCGCCCCCGCCGTCGTGTCCGGACCCGGGCGGCCGGTCACCGCCCGGGGGACTCCGCTCCGCGGCGGCGGCCTCCGCCGGCGTGCGCGCCTCGGTGGCCTGCTCGAACGGCGTGTCGCCGTGCGCCGTACGGTCGCCCGGCGAGGCGTACGACTACGGGGCGGCGACGGCGGCCGAGTCGTGACGGGTCGCGACTCCTTCGTCACCGCCCAGTCCCTGGCCGGCGTGGTCCGCGTCCTCGAAGGCCGCGGTCACGTCGTCCGGCACCCCGGCCCGGCCGACCGGCGCGAACTCCTCATCGCGCTGGCCGGCCCCGGTCACCGGCTCCTTGCCGACTACGCGCAGCCCGCGCGCGAGGCGGGGCTCAGGACGACCGGCGGCCTGACCGCCGAGGAGACCGACCGGCTGCGCGCCGCGCTCGACCACGCCCGGCGCCGGCTCTCCCGGCGCGGTGCGCGGGCGCCCGCCTCCCTTGATCGTCACCAGGGCGACTGCCAGGATGCTCGAAGCCCTGTTCGGCAGCCGGCGGATGTGGAGTCAAGTGAGCGAGACCGAGGTCGTCACCGCGCCCGGACCCCTGCTGCTGGCCGACGGCCGGCCCGCCGCGAAGGCATGGTCCCTGGATCCCGCCCTGCGCCATCTCAACCACGGCTCGTTCGGCGCGGTCCCCGTCGTGGCGCAGGAACGGCAGAACGTACTGCGGGCGGAGATGGACCGCGCCCCGGTCGTGTGGTTCCCCGAGCTGCCGCGGCGGATCGCCGCCGCCCGTACGGACATCGCCGCCTTCCTCCGCGTCGCTCCCGACGACCTGGCGCTCGTGCCGAACGCGAGCGCCGGCGCCAGCACCGTGTACGCCTCCCTCGGCCACCGCCCCGGCGGCGAGATCGTCGTCACCGACCACGGCTACGGGGCCGTGACCATGGGAGCCGAACGGCTGGCCCGCCGCTGGGGCGGCCGGGTGCGGACCGCCCGCGTGCCGCTCGACGCGGACGAGGAACAGGCGTACGAGGCCGTGGCCGCCGAGTTCGGCGACGCGACCGGGCTCGTCGTCCTCGACCACATCACCTCGGCCACGGCCCGCCGCATGCCGGTCGCGAGGATCGCGGCGGAGGCGCGACGGCGCGGGATCCCGCTGCTCGTGGACGGCGCGCACGCCCCCGGTCTGATCGCCGCCCCGCTCGACGGCGTGGACTGCGACTTCTGGGTCGGCAACCTCCACAAGTGGGGGTGCGCGCCACGGGGTACGGCGGCACTGGTCGCCCGGGGGCCGCTGCGCGAGCGGCTGTACCCGCTCATCGACTCCTGGGGCGCCGCCGACCCGTTCCCGGACCGCTTCGACCAGCAGGGCACGCTGGACTCCACGAGCTTCCTGGCCACGCCCACGGCGCTCGGCCTCATCGGCGGCACCTGGGGCTGGGACACCGCCCGCACCTACATGGACGAACTGGCCGGCTACGCCGAGCGCGTCGTCGGCGCCGCGTTCGCCGAGGGCACCGGCACCGGCTACGCCGGCCCCGTCGACGTGGGCATGCCGGTCCCCGGGATGCGGCTGGTACGGCTGCCGGACGGCCTGGCCACCACCCGGATCGAGGCCGACGCGCTGCGGGACCGCGCGCCCGGGGAGCTGGGCGCGGAGGTGGCCTTCACCAGTTTCGGCGGCGTCGGCTACCTGCGGCTGTCCGCACACGTCTACAACACGCCCGCCGACTTCGAGCACTTCGCCGAGGTGTGCGTCCCCGTCGTCCGCGAGTGGGCGCGGGCCGGACGTACCCGGTAGAAAAAGCGGTTGCCGCCGGGCACGGGCAGCGCGACAGGATGGACCCGTGCGCGTGGGTGTGGTGGGTCTCGGGATGGGGCTCCACCTGGCGGTGTGGTGCCGCAGGGTGGGCATGGACGTCGTGGCGGTCTGCGACCGCGACCCGGAACGCCGGGCGGCGGCGCGGGCCGAACTGCCCGGGGCGGCGCCGGTGGAACGGTGGGAGGAGCTGCTGGAGCACCGCCTCGACGGGGTGGTGCTGGCCAACGACTTCGACGAGCACGCGCCGCTCGCCATCGCCTTCCTGGAGCACGGGGTGCACGTGCTGTCCGAGTGCGCGGCGTGCGTGTCCGCGGAGGAGGGGCGCCGGCTGGTCGCGGCGGCGGACCGGTCGAGCGCGACCTACTCCTTCGCCGAGAACTACGTGACGCATCCGCACGTCCGCCTGGTCCGTGCGGCGGTCGACGCCGGTGAACTGGGCCGGATCACCCTGATCGAGGCCGACTACCTGCACGCCATGTCCCCGCGGCAGGTCACGGGACTCGTCGGCGACCCCGCCCACTGGCGCGGGCGCATCTCCCCGACGGCGTACTGCACCCACACCCTCTCGCCGGTGCTGGCGCTCACGGACGCCCGCCCCGTGGAGGTGACGGCGTTCCGCGCCGACGACGCGGAGCGGCCCACCGCGGTCGTGATGGCGACACGGCTGTCCTCGGGCGCGCTGGCCCTCACCCGGCACGGCTTCCTCCAGGGCGAACCCGACAGCCACTGGAGCTGGATCTCCGTACGCGGCACCCGGGCACTGGCCGAGTCCGTCCGTGCCTTGGGCGACCGGGCCTGGTCGGTCCGGGTCCGCACGGAGGGGTGGGCCGCTCCGGACGGCCGCACCCGGGAGGAGGAACGCGTCCCGCCCCCGTTCTCCCTCGCCGGTGAGCCCGTGGACCGCAGGGCGGAGGGCACCGTACGGGTGCTCCTCGCCTTCCGGGACACCGTCGAGCGCGGGCGGCCGCCGCTCGTCCCCGTACGGCCCGCCGTGGCCGCCTCCCTGGTGGGCGTGGCCGGTGCCGAGTCGCTGGGAGACGGTTCCCGCCCGGTGCCGGTGCCCGACGTCTGGTAGCTTCTGTATACGAGTTGTATGCGATCCAGGGGGCAGTGGTGCAGTCCGGTCGGGAGAAGGCGTACGCGTACCTCAAGGAGACCGTGCTGACGGACCCCGCCATGCAGGGGGAGTTCCTGTCCGAGCAGGAGATCGCCGACCGGATCGGCGTCTCCCGCACCCCGATCAGGGAAGCGCTGCTGCTGCTCGCCGCCGAGGACCTCGTCCAGCTGGTGCCCAAACGCGGTGCCCGCGTCGCACCGCTGTCCGGCCGTGAGATCGCCGAGCTGATGGAGCTGCGCGGCATCGTCGAGCGGTACGCGGCGCAACGCGTCATCGAGAACGACAGCTGCCCCGTGCGCGAACTGGGCGAACTGCTGGAGCGGCAGCGCGGCCTGAGCGGGCCGGAGCAGGCCAGGGAGTTCATCGCCGTGGACCAGCAGTTCCACATGACGCTGGTCGCGGCGGCGGGCAACACCCTGCTCGGCCGGCACTACGAAGGGCTGCGCAGCCGCCAGGTGCGGGCGGGCCAGGTCGCGCTGTTCAACGCGCAGGGCCGGCAGGACGCGGTCCTCGCCGAGCACCGGGCGATCCTCGACGCCCTCGCCGCGGGGGACGCGCGCGCGGCGTGCGCCGCGATCGACGGGCATCTGGAGTCCACTCTGAAGGTGCTGCTCGCCGGGTGAGCCCGGGTACTACGACAAGAAGGACATCCGGATCGAGGACGCCCCGGAGCCGGGGCTGAAGCCCGGCACGGTCCTGATCGACGTGGCCTGGTGCGGGATCCTCGGCACCGACCTGCACGAGTACATGGACGGGCCCATCTTCGTCCCGCCGGCCGGGCACCCCCACCCGATCTCCGGTGAGGAGGCGCCCGTCACCCTCGGGCACGAGTTCTCCGGCACCGTGGCGGCGCTGGGGAAGGGCGTCACCGGGCCCGAGGTCGGCGAGCGGGTCGTGGTCGAGCCCTACATCATCGGCGACGACGTCGAGGCGAAGCCCGGCGTGAGCCACCAGCTGTCACCGGACATGAACTTCATCGGCCTCGGCGGGCGCGGCGGCGGTCTCGCCGAGCGCATCGTCGCCGAGCGCCGGTGGGTGCACCCGGTCGGCGACATCCCGCTGGACCAGGCACCGCTGATCGAGCCGCTGTCCGTCGCCCACCACGCGTTCACGCCCAGCGACGCCGAGTCCGGTGACGTGGCGCTCGTGGGCGACGCCGGGCCCATCGGGCTGCTGACCGCCGCGATCTGCAAGGCGGAGGGGCCGACGGTCGTCATCTCCGAGCTCAGCCAGGCCCGGAAGGACAAGGCGCCCGCCACGGGCGTCGCCGACCACGTGCTCGACCCGAGCGAGGTGGACGTGGCCGAGAAGGTCCGGGAGCTCACCGGCGGCCGGGGCGCGGACGTCGGTTTCGGGTGCTCCGGCGTCGACGCCGTGCTGGACACCCTGCTGGACGCGGTGCGCCCGTCCGCCGTCGTGGTCAACGTCTCCGTCTGGGGCCACCGCCCGTCGGTCGACATGCACAAGCTCGTCATGAAGGAGATCGACCTGCGCTGCACCATCTCCTACGCCAACGACCACAAGGCGACGATCGAGCTCGTGCAGCAGGGCAGGATCGACCTGGAGCCGTTCATCACGGGCCGCATCCCCCTGGACGACCCGGTCGAGGGCGGCTTCGGCCAGCTCATCAACCACAACCAGGACCACGTGAAGATCCCCGTGCACCCCTGATGGGCTGACTTTCTGCTCGGCGCTCCGCGGGGAACCTCGTGACGGAGCGGCGGACCGGGCACGCCCGGTCCGCCGCTCCGTGCCGTCATGGCGTCATGCCGTCCGTCGGCGCACCGCGCCGCCCTCCAGCCGGCGGTTGGCCAGCACGGAGATCTTCTCCCGCACCGCCGTGACCTCCTCCACGTCCACGTCCGCGAGCAGCAGTTCCGGCCCGGCGCCCGCGCTCTGCCGCACGCTGCCGTCCGGGCCCGCGACCAGGCTGTACCCGATGCCGGTGGGGGCCTTCGGCGGTACGGCGACACCGCTCGCCTCCGGGTCGGCCTGGTCCACGGCCGCCACCCACAGCGTGGCGTCCAGCGCGCGGGCCCGTACCAGCAGCTCCCACTGCTCCCGCTTGCCGGGACCGGCGCCCCAGGAGGCGGGCAGCAGGGTCACCGCGGCGCCCGCGTCGGCGTGCGCCCGGAACAGCTCGGGGAAGCGGACGTCGTAGCAGGTGGCCAGGCCGAACCGGACGCCGTCGACGTCGACGGTGACCACGCGCTCGCCCGGGGCCACGGTGTCGGACTCGGCGAAGCCGAAGGCGTCGTACAGGTGGATCTTGTCGTACGACGCCTCGACGCCGGGGCCGGTCGCCAGCAGGGTGTTGGTGACCCGGCCGTCCGGCGCGGGCGTGAACATGCCCGCCACCACGACGACGCCCGCGTCGGCCGCGATCCTCCGCAGCTCCCCGGCCCACGGGCCGTCCAGCGGCTCGGCGACCGGCTTCAGCGAGGTGCCGAAGCACACCATCGCGGCCTCGGGGAAGACGACGAGCCGGGCGCCGGCCTCGGCGGCCCGCCGTGTCTCCTCCTCGATGAGCGCGAGGTTCTTCGCCGGGTCGGTGCCGGTGGTGAGCTGGCTCAGCGCGATGCGCATGGTGCGGTGTCCCTTCGTCGTATCGGCTTCACGGTGCGGTCGGCTTCACGGTGCGGTCGGCTTCACTGTGCGGTCGGCTTCACTGTGCGGTCGGCTTCACGGTGCGGTGGGCGCGTGCTGCCGGGCCTCGTTCACCAGACGCGTGTCCTCGTCCTCCGCCTGGTCGGCGTCCCGGCCCAGGGCCAGACCCGCGACCGTGACCACGGCCGTGACCGCGATGTACAGGGCCAGCGGCACCCAGCTGTCGTAGGCACTGAGCAGCGCGGTGAACAGCAGCGGCGCCACCGCACCGCCGATCACTCCGGCCAGGGTGTACGCCAGCGAGGAGCCGGTGTACCGCAGCCGGGGCGAGAACTGCTCGGCGATGAAGGCCGCCTGGGGACCGTACATCAGGGAGTGCAGCACGAGGGCCACCACGACGCCCAGCGCCAGCAGCGGCCAGGAGCCGCCGTCCACCATGACGAAGAACACGAACGGCCAGACGCCCGCCGCGACGGCCGAGACGCCGTAGACCAGCCGCCGGTTGACCCGGTCGGTCAGCGCGCCGGCCAGCGGGATCAGCACCACCTGGAGCGAGGAGCCGATCAGCACGGCCGCCAGCGCGGACCCGCGGGACATGCCCAGTTCGTCGGTGGCGTAGGTGAGCACGAAGACGGTGAACATCGCGTACAGCACGTCGGGGGCGACCCGGCTGAGGATGGCGGCGGTCAGCGCCCGCGGCTGGGTGGTGAACACCTCGCGCACCGGCGCCTTCGGCCGGGACTGCTCGGCCTCCATCGCCTGGAAGACCGGCGTCTCCTCCAGCTTCGCCCTGATCCACAGTCCGAAGCCCACCAGCGCGGCGGACAGCAGGAACGCCACGCGCCAGCCCCAGTCGAGGAACTGGTCCTCGGTCAGCAGCGCGCCGAGCGCCGCCAGCACGCCGTTGGCCATGAGGTTGCCGGCGGGCGGCCCGATCTGGGCGGCCGAGGCGTAGAAACCGCGTTTGCGCGGGTCGCCGAACTCGCTGGAGAGCAGCACGGCCCCGCCCCACTCACCGCCGACCCCGACGCCCTGCGCGAAGCGCAGCAGCACCAGGATGATCGGCGCGGCCACGCCGATCGAGTCGTAGGTGGGCAGGATGCCGATCAGGAAGGTGGCGAAACCGATCAGCACCAGCGTCGCGATGAGCACCTTCTTACGGCCGATGACATCGCCGAGGCGGCCGAAGACCAGACCGCCCAGCGGCCGGGAGACATAGCCGACCGCGTAGGTGGAGAACGCCAGGAGGGTGCCGGTGAGGGGGTCCTCGGAGGGGAAGAACAGATCGCCGAAGACCAGCGCCGCGGCCGCGGAGTAGACGGCGAAGTCGTACCACTCCAGGGCGGTGCCGGTGAGGCTGGCGAAGAAGGCCCGGCGGATCCCGGACCGCTCGGGGAGGGACGGGGCCGGGCCGCCCGGCTTGGTGTCGTGCATGCGTGCCGTCCTTGCGTCGGTTGAACGTCGGCCTTGTGACCATCGACCTTTCGGCATACTTCTTGTATACAGGTCGTATGCGCAAGCCCCACGACGGAAATTAACCCACCCGAAACCCCCTTACCGGCCCGTCGGCCGTGCCGGGCCGCCGTGGGGCCGCGCCACCCGTTCGACGTTCACGTTGTTCCACGTTGTTCCACGTTTGGAGACACCCATGGCCGTGCTGACCTTCGAACTGCCCGACGGCACCACCCGCGACGTCGAGGTGCGGCGGCTGCTCAACGCCGGTTACGCCGGACGCAGCCAGGACGACGTGGCCGCGCACGTCCGCGAGCTGGCGGAGCTGGGCGTGCCCGCACCCTCCGTCACGCCGGCCCTCTACCCCGTCTCGCCCTACCTGGCCCAGCAGACCGGCACGGTCGCCGCGCAGCACGGGCGCACCTCCGGGGAGGCGGAGTGGGGTCTGGTGGTCGCGGACGGCGGGGAGCTGCTGCTGACGGCCGCCTGCGACCACACCGACCGTGAGCTGGAGGTGCACGGGGTGGCCTGGAGCAAGAACGCCGGCCCGGACGTGCTGGCCCGGCGCGCGTGGCGGCTGGACGACGTGCAGGACCGGCTCGACGAGCTGACGCTGCGGGCCTGGGTCAGCCACGGAGGAGTGGAGAGCGAGATCCAGAACGGCACCCTGGCCGAGCTGCTGACCCCCGCCTACTGGGCCGAGGTGCTGCGCGAGCGGGGCGAACTGGAGCCGGGCACCGTGCTGATCTCCGGGACCATCCCGATGCACGGCGGGGTGGACCAGTTCGCCGACGGCTGGCGCGTCGAACTGGCCGACCCGGCCACGGGCAACACGATCGACCTCGCGTACGAGGTGGTCCCGATGCCGGAGCCGATCGGCTGACCGGCTGAGCGTGCCCGTCGGAAGCCCGGGCCGCGCGGGGCGCCCGCGCCGCGCGGCCCGGCCTCGGGCGCCGCCGCCCGCCACAGAACTACCCGGGGCCGTCGGACTCACCGTGGCCGTCGGGCTCACCGGCTCCGCCCGACTCACAGTGCCCACCGGACTCATGGGGCCCACCGGACTTTGCAGCGCCCACCGGACTCGCTGGGCCCATCGGACTCGCAGGGCCCACCGGGAACTCGTACACCAGCTGGAAGCGGCCCGCCGGGAGGACCAGGTCCGCCGTCTCCACCGGGAGGTCCCCGGCGTAGTACGTGCGTTGCAGCGCCTGCACCGGGCTGCCGGCCGGCACGCCCAGGGCGGCCGCCTCCTCGGGCGCCACCGCACGCGCCGTCACCGCCTCCGTCGCGCGGTCGACCGTCACGCCGATGTGCGCCATGCGGGCCACCACCCCCATCCCCGCCATCGGCCCCGCCTCCGGCAGCACCACCGGGGTGCCGCCGGTCAGGCTCAGCGGCTCCCAGCTGGTGGAGACCGTGCGGCGCTCCGGCCCGCTGTAGAAGACGTACTCGCTGCGCATCACCGGGTCGCCCGGAGTCACGCCGAGCCGTTCCGCGATGTCCTCCGGGGCGGGCACGGTGCCGGAGGAGCAGTTGCGGCGGGAGCCCGCGCTCTCGCCGGACTCGTCCGGCACGAGCAGCGTGCCGCCGAGCCGCCCGGCGTGCCAGGAACGGATCATCGGGCGCAGCTCGGCGGGCCGCCGGACGTAGATCCCGCTGCCCGCCCGGCCGTGCACCAGCCCCTCCGCCGTCAGCAGCCGCATGGCCGCGATCACCACATTGGGCCCGACCCCGTACTCCTTGGCCAGCCGCGCCCGGGACGGCAGCCGGGAACCGGGCGGCAGATCCCCGTCGGCCCCTTCGGTGATCCGTCGGCGCAGGTCCTGTGCGACGCGGAGGTAGGCGGGGGTCTCGGACATGACGGGCGGTTCTCCTCGGTACGGGTGGGCGGGCCTGCGGGGCGGAATGTGGCGAAGCGCACACTCCGTACCTGCTGCAACAGGCGCAACACAGTCGCAACCGCCCCAACTCCAGGAGTGCGCGGGCTGTTCCCGACCGCGCCCCGAGTTGTTGCAACAGCTTGTGGCGGACGGCGGCGTACTCGGCGCCGTAAATCAAAGCCGATATTTGAGACGGTCAAAGGAAGTGTTTGACAGAAGATCGCCGCAACAGGCACTTTTGCTTCCCGCCCCCGGCCGGCAAAGCCCCGCAGATTGTGATGACCGTCATGCCGCATTCCACGCCCGAAGCCTCCGGCGATACCGGTCTGGTCATCGTCGGAGGCGGGCCCCGCGGCATATCCGTACTGGACCGCGTCGTCACGCGAACCCCCGCGGACGCGACGTCGTTCCCGCCGATCGTGCTGGTCGAGCCGGTGCCGGGCGGTGGCGGAAAGGTCTGGCGGCCGGACCAGCCCGCCGGTCTGCTGATGAACACGATGAACGCCGACAACACCGTCTTCCCCGATGGATCGGTGCGGCTGGATTCCCCGGTCGGCACCGGCCCCACATTCCTGGAATGGCTGCGCCATATCGCGGTCGAAGGTCATCACGACACCGCCGTACGGGACTTCGCGCGGAACTCCACCGACCGCGATTACGCGCCGCGCCGCGTCTACGGCTTCTATCTCGCCGACGCCCTGGCGACCGTCCGCGCCGAGGCCGACCGCAAGGGACTGCGCGTCGAGGTGCTGACGGACTCGGTGCAGCGCGTCGTCCCCGCCGGACCCGACGGCCACGGCGTCGAGCTGGCCTCCGGCCGCCGGCTCACCACCCGTGCCGTGGTCCTGGCCACCGGCCACCTGGACGCGCCCGGCCCCGGACCGCGCCCGGCGGCCGGCCCCCGCCTGCTGCCCGGCGGCCACCCCGGCGACTACCCGCTGGAGGAGATAGCCCCCGGCTCCGAGGTGCTGCTGCGTGGCGGCGGGCTCAACGCCTACGACGTCCTGGAGCTGCTGACGGCCGGACGCGGCGGCCGGTTCGGTGAGCGGGGGTACGAGCCCAGCGGCCGCGAGCCCCGCATCTGGATCACCACCCGCCGCGGCGTGCCCTACCGCTCCCGGGTCGACACCCTCGGCGTCCGCGTCCCCGTCGCCCACCTGACCCCGGAACGGGTCGCGGAGCTGGCGGCCCGCGAGCGTCTCGACTTCCGCCGGGACGTGCTGCCGCTGTACCTGGCCGACCTCGAACTGGCCTGGTACGACCGGGTGCTGGCGCTGCACCGCGCGGAACTCGGCCCGGACGCCGCGGACGTCCCCGTACCGCTGACCGCCGAACGGCTGCCGGAGATACGCCGGGCCGCCCCCGAGCGGTGGCGCTTCGACCCGGAGGCGGTCGCGTCCCCGCTGCGCGGCCGCCGGTTCCCGGACTCCGCCGCGCTGCAGGAGTGGTTCGCCGCCCACCTGGACGCCGACCTGGCCGCCGCCACCGACCCGGCGCTGCCCCCGGCCGCCGCCCTCGCGGTCGCCGCCCGCCAGGCGCGCCCGGCCCTGATCCGGCTGGTCACGGCGGGCCGGCTGACCGGCGAGTCGTACCGCCGCGACATCCTCGGCCACCTCAACGGCTTCGCCAACTTCCTCTCCGCGGGCCCGCCCGCCCGCCGTGTCCGCGAGCTGCGCGCCCTGGTGGCGGCCGGCGTGGTGCGGCTGCTCGGCCCGGCCGGCCCGGACGGCCACGGCGGCTGGAGGGCCGACCTGGTCGACGGGAGGGGTGAAGGCGATGAGGGACCGACCGTGCGGCCCGACACGGTGATCGACGCCTGGATGCCGCCGGTCGACGTGGCCGGTCCGGGCGGCGGCCTCGTCCGCAGGCTGATCGCCGACGGGGTGGCCCGCCCCCACCTGCTGCCCTCGGAACGGCCCGGCGGCACGCCGCTGCCCACCGGAGCCCTCGACGTACGGACCCGCGACGGCCGCGTGTACGCGGGAACGGGGGCGTCCTCGGCCCCGGACGGACCGCAAGCGGAGTGTCCGGGAGGACTCGAACCCGTCCACCCCGCCCTCTTCGCCGTCGGCGTCCCCCTCGAAGGGGTCCGCTGGACCACCGCCATCGGCGCGCGTCCCGGAACGGACGCCGCCTTCTTCCACGAGACCGACCGGGTCGCCGCCGAAGTGCTCGCCCACCTCGCCGCACACCCCCGTACAGCCCAGGAGCCCACCCCGTGACCACGCTGGACCTCGCCCCGGACACCCGCACCGGCCGCTGGCTGGAGTGGGGCCTCGCGGCGGCGTCGGCCACCACCGCCGAGCACCCCGCCTTCCTCGATGTGAGCGGCACCGCCGCCGAGCAGGGAGTTGCGCACGGGCGCGCCGCCCGCGACCTGATCGCCGCCAACATCGCCGCCGTACGCCGTGACGTCACCGAGCTGTGCACCGGCCAACCCTCCCGCGACCGCTACGAGGAGTGCCTGGACGCCAACGCGGGCTTCGTGCGCGCCCACGACCCCGAGCAGTACGCGGAACTGGAGGGCATCGCCGAGGGCGCCGGGCTCCCGCTGCGCGACGTGCTCGCCCTGAACCTGCCCGCGCACATGGTGCTGCGCTGGGTGCCGCAGGAGTGCAGCCAGCTGATCGTCGGCGGCGACCGCGCCGACCGGGGCCGCACCCTGCTCGCCAAGACCCGCGACATGGCGGGCCACTTCGCCGAGCACGTCGTGCTGCGCCGCCAGTACCCCGACGGGCGCCGGCTGGTGGAGGTGACCGTCGCGGGCAGCGTGCTGTGGCCCGGCAGCGGCCTGAACGACGCCGGTCTCGCCATGTCCACCTCCGGTGTGTGGAGCGTGCGCACCGGCGTCGACTGGCGGGCGTCCGCCACCGGCTGGATCCTCGTCAACTCCCACGACCTGCTGCGCCGCTCGGCCACCGCCGACGACTTCGCCGCCGCGCTGCGCGACCAGCCCCGGCTGTCCGGCCTGAACATCGCCCTGGCCGACCGGGCGGGCCGGCAGCTCGCCCTGGAGGCCACGGCGGGCGACGTCGTCGTGCGGGACTCCGCCGACCACCACGTGCTGACCAACCACTACGTCTGCCCGGCCACCGCACCGCTCGCTCCCAGCCCGCGGGAGAACCCCTCCTCCTACCACCGCAGCACGGTCGCCGGACGGGCCCTGGCCGCCGCCGGACCGATGACGCCGGGCGAGCTGGCCGGACTCCTCGCCGACCACGACGGCTACCCGCAGGACTCCCTCTGCCGCCACCGGACCGACGGCGGCCAGGGCTCGCAGACCACGTACGCGTCGGTCGCCGTGCTCCCCGACGGCGCGTTCTACGTCACCCTCGGCAACCCGTGCGCCTCCGACCGCACGGTCTTCGACGCCGCGGGCACGGACGCCGGAGGTGACCGGTGAGATCTCCGACCCGCAGGGGCTTCCTCGGCCTGGGCGCGGGCCTCGCGCTGGCCGCCACCCTCTCCGGGTGCGTGGGCACCGGTACCGCCGCCACCCGCGCCACCGACTCCTCGGTGGTCATCGGGCTGTCCGCGGCCGTGAACACCCTCGACCCGATGAACACCACCTCGGTCGGCTCCGACCTGTCGGTGCTGTCCTCCGTGTACTCCTCGCTGGTCACCCGCCGCCCGGACCTCACCATCGGCCCGGACGCGGCGACGTCCTGGGACCGGGTGGAGCCCGACCGCTGGCGGTTCCGCCTGAACGAGAAGGCCGCGTTCGCGGACGGCACCCCGCTCGACGCCGACGTCGTCGTGTGGAACGTCGAACGGCTCACCGACCAGGACAACGGGCTGCGGATGACCTCCAACTTCGCCTCCCTCCTGCGGGCCGAGAAGGTCGACGACCACACCGTCGACCTGGTCACCGACGGACCCGACGCCGACCTGCTCGGCGCGCTGTCCTTCCTGTACCTGCTCAGCCCGGACTGGACCGAGGACCACGACCCGGCGACCGCCACCATGGGCTCCGGACCGTACGAGATCACCGACTACGCGGCCGGCGGCAACGTGGAGCTGCGCGCCCGCGACGACTACTGGGGCACCGCCCCGGACATCGACCGCGTCACCTACCGGATCACGCCCTCCGAGGCCGCCCGCGTCTCCGGGCTGCTCTCCGGCGAGCTGGACGTGGTGGCCGGCCTCGACCCGCAGGACCTGGAACGGCTGCGCACCGACCGGGCGCTGGAGGTGCAACAGTCCGACACGACACGGATGGCGTTCATCAAGCTCAACACCCTCAAGGGCCCGATGAAGGACGTCCGCGTGCGGCGGGCGGTGAACTACGCCGTGGACAAGGAGTCCATCGCCACCAGCCTCCTCGGCGGCACCGTCGCGCCGAGCCCCGGACAGCTGCTCACCTCCGACTACGCCGGATACTCCGACGACACCAGCGGCTACCCGTACGACCCGGAGAAGGCCGAGGAGCTCCTCGCCGAGGCCGGGTACGGCTCAGGGAATCCGCTGCGGGTCGAGCTGACCGTGCCCAGCGGCCAGTACGTCGCGGGCGACCTCATCGCCCAGGCCGTCACCCAGCAGCTCAGCGAAGTGGGCGTGCGGGCGAGGATCAACAGCGTCCCCTTCACCGTCTACATGCAGAAGTACCTCGTCGACCAGGACATGTCGGACATGCAGTACATCACGCAGGCGTGGCCGACCCTGGCCGCCGGCGGGCTGTACAACCTGTTCGTCTCCGACAGCCCGTACGCGTACTGGAAGGACGCCGAGTTCACGGACGCGGTCACCCGGGCCCGCACCGAGACCGACCAGGACGAGCGCGACGCGCTGTACGCCGACGCCGCCGAACGCGCCCGCGCACAGGCCCCCGTCCTCTTCCTCTTCCCGCAGCCCGGCATCGCCGCCTCCTCGGACGGCCTCGACTGGCAGGCCCGGCCAGACGACTGGGTGCGCCCGGCCGAGATGTCCTGGAAGGGGAACGACTAGATGCTCCGCTTCGTGCTCCGGCGGCTGGGGCTCACCCTGGTCGCCGTCTGGGGGGCGCTCAGCGCCGTCTTCCTGGTGCTGCACTCCTCCGGCAACCCCGCGGTGATGATGGCGCCGGTCGGTGCCTCCGAGGAGCAGATCGCCGCGCTCGGCCGGGCGCTCGGTTACGACCGGCCGCTCGCCGAGCAGTACGTCACGTTCTTCGGTGACGCGCTGCGCGGACAGTTCCCCGACTCGCTCACCTTCCAGCAGCCCGCGCTGACCGTCGTCACCGACCGGCTGCCCGCCACCCTCACCCTCGCCGCCACCGCTCTGGTGCTGGCCTGCGTCGTCGCGGCCGCGGTCGGGCTCTGGTCCGGCGCGGGCGTGCTGCGCGGCCGCCGCCCCGGGGCCGCCCGTGAGTGGCCCATGGGGCTGGTCTTCCTCGCGCAGTCCGTGCCCGGCTTCTTCATCGGCGTCCTGCTGGTGTGGATCTTCGGGGTGCGGTTGCAGTGGCTGCCCACCTCCGGCGCGAGCGGCGCGGGCGCCCTCGTGCTGCCCGCGATCACCCTCGCCTGCGGCGTCGTGCCGCCCCTCGCCCGGGTCTTCCGCAACAGCCTCACCGGCGAGCTGGCCCGCCCGTACACCCGCACCGGGCTGGCCCTCGGCATGCGGCGGGGACGGGTGCTGCGGCACGCCGCCCACGGCTCGATGCTGCCCACCGTCACGGTCCTCGGCCTGGAGGCCGGGGCGCTGCTCGGCGGCACCGTCATCGTGGAGAACGTCTTCTCCTGGCCGGGGGTGGGCCAACTGGTCATCACCGCCCTGCAGAACGAGGACTACCCGCTGGTGCTGGCCGACCTCACCTTCCTGATCACCGCCTTCGTCGTGGTCAACCTCGTCGTCGACCTGCTGTACGGGGTGCTCGACCCCCGGGTCCGCCACTCGAACGGAGGGCACTGACCGATGAAGACGGACACATCGACGCGCAGGCGCCGCTTCAACGCCGGGACGGCGGGCGCCGTCGTCCTCGGCATTATCGTCCTGCTGACCCTGCTCGCTCCCGTCCTCGCCCCGCACGACCCGCTCGCCCAGGACCTGGCGCACACCAACGCCGCTCCCGGCGAGCACGGTTACCTGCTCGGCACCGACCAGCTCGGCCGTGACCTGCTCAGCCGGCTGCTGTACGGCGCGCAGACGCCACTGCTGGTCGGCGTCCTCGCCGTCCTGTGCGGCGGTGTCTTCGGCACCGCGCTCGGGCTGCTCTCCGGGTACGCCCGCGGCTGGGCCGACCAGTTGCTGTCCCGGCTCGCGGACATCCAGCTCGCGCTGCCCGCCATCCTGCTGGCCCTGCTGATCCTCACCTTCGGCGGCCAGTCCACGGCCGTCCTGGTCCTGGTCATCGCACTCACCGGCTGGCCCGCCTACTTCCGGCTCGTACGGTCCCGGGTCCTCGCCCTGCGCACCAGCGCCTACGTCGAGGCCTCCCGCCTCCAGGGCGCCCCCGCCCACTGGATCATCCTGCGCGACCTCCTCCCGGGCGTCCGCGGACTGATCGCCGTCACCGCCACCCTCGACCTCTCCCGGGCCGTCCTCATGGAGGCCGGGCTCAGCTACCTCGGCCTCGGCGCCCAGGCGCCCGCCGCCGACTGGGGCCTGATGGTCGCCGAGGGCCAGGGCCGGCTGCTCAGCTCCTGGTGGATCGCCGTCCTGCCGGGTCTCTGCCTGGTCGCCCTGGTCATCTCGGCCAACCTGCTGGGCGAGCACCTCTCCCGGCGCAAGGACACGGGCGGCGAGCCCCGCCGCGCCTTGTCCCGCATCTCACGTACCCGCACAAGGAGCGCCGCCTGATGCTTCCCGACTCCGCCGCCGTCCGCGCCCGCTGGGCCCGCGTCCAGGAGAACCTGCGCGCCGAGGGCGCCGACGCGATGATCGTCGTCAAGCCGCAGAACACCTTCTACCTCTCCGGCTACACCCCGATGATCTACAGCCACCCGGTCCTCGTGGTGCTCCCCGCCGAGGGCGACCCGGTGTTCGTGCTGCACGCCCTGCGAGCCCACTCCTCCCGGCAGACCTCCCTCATCACCGACATCCGCCCCTACGGCCGCTGGGCCAAGGAGATCGGCCCCGACCACTGGTGGGAGGTGCTCGTCGACGTACTGCGCGAGCGCGGCCTGGCCGCCGGGC
Source organism: Streptomyces ruber (assembly GCF_014648075.1). Classification (GTDB taxonomy): domain Bacteria; phylum Actinomycetota; class Actinomycetes; order Streptomycetales; family Streptomycetaceae; genus Streptomyces; species Streptomyces ruber. The sequence goes on from NZ_BMQK01000003.1 coordinate 585,300, forward strand.
GCATCGGCATCGAGGGCGAGTTCCTGCCGTACGCCTACCATCAGCGGTTCAGCGAAGTGCTGCCGGAAGCCTCCTTCGCCGACACCGGCGCCGCGCTGATGCGCGCCCGCTACGTGAAGGACGCCGCCGAACTGGAGTCGCTGCGCGTCGCCTCCGCGATCGCCGACGCCGGCATGGACGCCGCCCTCGCGGCCATGGCCGAGCGCCGCAGCGAGGTCGAGGTGTCCTCCGCCGCGATGCAGGCCATGCAGCGCACGTGGTCCACCGACCACCCCGACCGGCTCGCCATGGACTTCGGCAACCTGGAGGGCGGCGTCTTCAACGCCCTGTGGGCCTACTCCCTGGTCGGCGACCGGGTGCCGATGAACTCCGCGCCGCCCACCACCCGCCGCCCCGTCGACGGCGAGATCCAGTGGACGGTCATCTGGACCGCCGTGGACGGCATGCACGCCGAGAACGAGCGCTCCGTCGCCTTCGGCAGGCTGAACGCCGAACGGCAGGCGGCCTTCGAGGCGCTGCTCGCCATCCGCGAGGAGACCGCCCCGTACCTCCGCCCCGGCCTGACCTGCGCCGAGGTGTACGAGGCGGCCCGCGAGGCGTACCACCGGCACGGTTACGGCGACTACCTGCCGGGCCGCATCGGCCACGGCCTCGGCCTCGGCCCGCACGAGCAGCCCAGCCTCGGCCCGAACGACGACCTGGTCCTCGCCCCCGGCATGACGCTCACCTTCGAGCCGAACCTGCGCATCCCGAGCTTCGGCGGCCTCCAGCACTCGGACAGCCTCGTGATCACCGAGGACGGCTACGAGTTCCTGACCCACACCCGCCGCGACCTCATCCAGGTCTGACGTCCGCCTCACCCACAGGAGATCCGCCATGGCATCCGCCACCCCCACCGCGCCGGACCCCGGCGGCCCGCCGCTGCTGGAGGTGGCCGGGCTGCACGTCGCCTTCGACGGCACGCCCGCCGTCCGCGACGCGACCTGGTCGGTACGGGCCGGCGAGATCGTCGGCCTGGTCGGCGAGTCCGGTTCCGGCAAGAGCGCCACCGGACTCGCCGTCCTCGGCCTGCACGGTCCGGCGGCCGAGGTGACCGGTTCCGTACGGCTGTCGGGCCAGGAGCTGGTCGGCGCGGACGAGGCGGCCCTGCGCGCGATACGCGGCCGGCGCGTCGCCATGGTCTTCCAGGACGCCCTGGACGCGCTCAACCCGTACCGCAGGGTCGGTGACCAGATCGCCGAGGCGTACCGGCTGCACCACCCGGACGCGGGCCGTGCCGAGGCCCGCGAGCGCGCGGTGGAGATGCTGGCCCGTACCGGCATCGACCGGCCCGAGGAGCGCGCCCGGGAGTACCCGCACCAGTTCTCCGGCGGCATGCGCCAGCGCGTGATGATCGCCCTCGCGCTCGTCAACGAGCCCGAACTGATCATCGCCGACGAGCCGACCACCGCCCTGGACGCCACCGTGCAGGCCCAGGTCCTGGAGCGGCTGGTGGAGCTGCAACGGGAGATGGGCCTGGCGGTGGTGCTGATCACGCACGACTTCGGCGTGGTGGAACGGGTCTGCCACCGGGTGGTGGTGATGTACCGGGGCCGCGTCGTGGAACAGGGCACGGCCGCCGCGGTCCTGGCCGGTGGCCGGCACCCCTACACCCGTGCCCTGGTGGCCTCCGTCCCCAGCACCGACGACGAACCGGGCAGCCGCCTCCCGACGGTGCCCGAGGTGGTGCGCGGCCTGCTGGGCGAGGTCGACGGGGAGACGCTGGCGGACCCGTCGCTCAGGGTTCCGGACGGGGCGGTCGGCCTGCCGGCCGCGGCCCGGGAAACCACCGGCCCCGGCCGGACCGGCGCCGGCCGCGGCACCCCGACACCGGCGGACGAGAGCGCCGGGCCCGGGGACGGTGCGGCGACCGCCGCCGTGACCGGCGGGGTCGACCGGGCGGACGCGGCCGGGGCGAGCGACGCGGCCGCCGGGGACGGTGCGCCGGCCGGGGACGGCGTGTCTGCGCCTGGCGGGTCGGGCGACCGGGCCGGTGACGGCCCGGCGACGGCCGCCGTGACCGCCGAAGGCGGCCGGGCGGACGCGGCCGGGGCGACCGGCGCCGGCGCCCAGGGCAGCGCCCTTGCCGACGCCGGCGACGGCGGAGCCGTCGCCGCGTCCACCCCCGCGCCCCTCCTCAGCATCACCGACCTGCACGTCAGCTACCCCGGCCGGTTCGGGCGGCGCACCACCGCCGTTCGTGGGGTGTCCTTCGGCATCGCGCCGGGGGAGACCTTCGGGCTCGTCGGCGAGTCCGGTTCCGGCAAGAGCACCGTCTCCCGGGTGGTGGCCGGGCTGTACCGGCCCGACTCCGGGCAGGTGCTCTTCCGCGGCGAGGACATCGGCGGCGCCGGACGGCGCGGGCGCCGGAAGCCGGTCACCGGCATCCAGATGGTCTTCCAGGACCCGTACGCCTCCCTCAATCCCGACCGCACCATCGGTGACACGATCGGCGCCGGACTGCGCTTCCACCCCACGTTCGCCTCGCTCTCCCGCGGCAAACGCCGGGAGCGCGTCGCCGCGCTTCTCACCGAGGTGGGACTCGACCCCGACCTCGCCGACGCCTACCCGGGCCGGCTCTCCGGCGGCATGCGCCAGCGCGTCGGCATCGCCCGCGCCCTCGCCCCGGAGCCCGAGCTGCTCATCGCCGACGAACCCGTCTCCGCCCTGGACGTGTCCGTGCAGGCGCAGGTCCTCAACCTCCTCGCCGACCTCCAGCGCGACCGCGGTCTCGCCATGCTGTTCATCTCCCACGACCTCACCGTCGTACGGCACATGGCGACCCGTGTCGCCGTGATGCGCGCCGGGGAGATCGTCGAGATCGGTGACCGCGACCAGATCATGGAGCGCCCCGCGGACGACTACACCCGTGCCCTGCTGGAGGCCTCCCACTCCGTACGCCGCACCGCCGCCTGAACACCCTTAACACCCTGAACACCCGCAACATCCGATGGAACCCACCGAGGAGCACCGCCCCGTGTACGACGTGATCGACCGCCTCGCCGGAGACCTGCCCCGGGTGACCGGGCTGCGCGCCCTGCGGCCCCGCCTGGTCGAACTCCAGCAGCGCGCGCACGGGGTGCTGTTCGACGACCCGCACCCCGACCTCGTCGCGGGAGCGCTCGCGGTGGCGGCCGAGCACCGTGCCCCGGCCGCCGTGGCGCACTACACCGCCCTGCTCGGCGACGACTCCCTGGCCCGCGCCATCACCGAAGGAGCGGACGTCGACGGCCGCACCGGCGCCGCCGTGGCCCACGCCCGGCTGCTCACCCGTACGCCCTCCGCCGCCTCGCGCGAGGACATCGAGGCGCTGTACGGGGCCGGGTTCACCGACGCCGCCGTCGTGACGTTCTCCCAGGCGGTGGCCTTCGTCAACCAGCAGCTCCAGCTCGCCGCCGGACTGCGGCTGCTGGCCGGCGGCGAGCCCGCCACCGGACTGATCCCCACGGTCGACGGCGGCAGGGAGTTCACCCTGGACGTGCTGACCTGGCACCCGTTCGTCCGGCCGATCCCGAAGGACGAGCTGAGCGAGGAGCACCGGCGGGCGCTGCGCGGCAAGAAGGCCGACACCCCGTACTTCCGCACCCTCGGCCACGATCTCGCCGTCCTCGCCGAGCGCACCGCGATCGACCTGGCCGCGTTCACCTCCGAGGGCGGACTGCCGCGCGCCGAGCGGGAGTTGGCCGCCACCGCCGTCTCGATGCACAACGGCTGCGTCTACTGCGCGTCCGTGCACGCCCGGCTCGCCGCCCGCAACGGCCTGGGGGAGGGGCCCGTGCGCCGGCTGCTCGCCCATGGCTCCCGGGCCGTGACCGGACGCCGCCCGAACCTGGTCGCCCGGTTCGCCGCCGGGCTGGCCCCGGTCCCGGCCACGGCCACCGGCGGAGACGTCACCGACCTGCGCGCGGCCGGCCTCACGGACCTGGAACTGGTCGACCTGGTGCACTGCGCCGCCTTCTTCGCCTGGGCCAACCGCCTGATGCTCAGCCTGGGCAGCCACCGGGAGCCCGCCGCATGACCCGGCGACCGGCTGCCCACCGCCCCCACAGCTCCCACTGGGGCACCTTCCACGCCGCGTACGACCCCGCCGCGCCCGCCGGGCACCCCCGCCTCGACGTGGTCCCCGATCCCGCCGACCCCGAGCCCTCGAAGCTGCTGGGCAACCTCCCCGGCTTCGACCGGGCCCGCGTCGACCGCCCCTACGTACGGCGCGGCTGGCTGGAGAACGGCCCCGGACCCGATCCGGCCCGGGGCGCGGACCAGTTCGTCCCCGTCACCTGGGAGGAGGTCGTGCCGCTGCTCGCCCGCGAACTGGACCGGGTCCGCACCGAGCACGGCAACAGCGCCATCTTCGGCGGCTCCTACGGCTGGGGGAGTGCCGGCCGTTTCCACCACGCCCAGAGCCAGATCCACCGCTTCCTCAACTGCCTCGGCGGCTACACCCGCAGCGTCAACACCTACAGCCTGGGCGCCTCCCGCAACCTGCTGCGGCACGTACTGGGCGACGAGGCCGTCCTCACCGAGCCCACCACGCTCCCCGTCCTCGCCGAGCACACCGGCCTGTTCGTCTGCTTCGGCGGCATGCCCGCCAAGAACATGCAGGTGAACGCAGGCGGGGTGAGCCGTCACGACAGCGCGGCGCAGCTGCGTGCCGCCCGCGCCCGGGGTGCCCGGTTCGTCCTCGTCTCACCCCTGCGGGACGACCTCGCCGAGGACCTGGACGCGGAGTGGCTGGCGCCCGTACCCGGCACCGACACCGCGCTCATGCTGGCCCTCGCCCACGTCCTGATCACCGAGGACCTCTGCGACGAGGACTTCCTCGCCCGCTGCGTCACCGGTCACGAGGTCTTCCGGGACTACGTGCTGGGCCGCCGCGACGGGGTGGCGAAGACCCCTAAGTGGGCCGCCGCGGTCTGTGGCATCCCCGCCGCCCGGATCGCCTCCCTCGCCCGCGAGATGGCCGCCCACCGCACCATGGTCTCGGTCGCCTGGTCCCTGCAGCGGGCACGGCGCGGTGAGCAGCCGCTGTGGGCCGGGATCGCGCTGGCCGCGCTGCTCGGCCAGATCGGGCTGCCCGGCGGCGGCTTCGGCCACGGCTACGGCGCCACCGCGGGCACCGGCGCCGGACTGCTGCCGTACAAGCTGCCCACCCTCCCGCAGGGCACCAACCCGGTGCCGGACTTCATCCCCGTCGCCCGCATCGCCGAGCTGCTGCTGCACCCCGGACAGGAGTACGAGTACGACGGGCGGCGGCTCACCCACCCCGACATCCGCCTGGTGTACTGGGCGGGCGGCAACCCCTTCCACCACCACCAGGACCTGGGCCGGCTGCGCCGCGCCTTCACCCGGCCCGACACCGTCGTGGTGCACGAGCCGTACTGGACGGCGACCGCCCGCCACGCCGACGTCGTGCTGCCGGTCACCACCACCCTGGAGCGCGAGGACATCGGGGCCGCCCGCCAGGACCCGGTGCTCCTCGCGATGCACCGGATCGCGGAGCCGGTGGGCGAGTCCCGCGACGACTACGACGTCTTCGCCGCGCTCGCCGCCGAGCTGGGCGTGGAGCACACCTTCACCGAGGGCCGCACGGCCCGCCAGTGGCTGGAGCACCTCTACACGGGGTGGCGGGCCGGACTGCCCGGGGAACACCGCCCCGGGCAGGACTTCGCCGCCTTCTGGCAGGCGGGCCGCATCCCCCTGCACGGCCTGCGCACCCACCACGTCCTCTACGAGGGGTTCCGCGCCGACCCCGACGGGCACCCGCTGCCCACGCCCAGCGGCCGCGTCGAGCTGTTCTCCTCCGTCGTCGACGGCTACGGCTACGACGACTGCCCCGGCCACCCGGCCTGGCTGCCCCCGGAGGACGACGAGGAGCGGGCCGCGTACCCCCTCCACCTGATCGCCAACAACCCGGCCACCCGGCTGCACAGCCAGCTCGACCAGGGACCGGTGAGCGCCGCGTCCAAGTCCGCCGGGCGGGAACCGGTACGGGTGCACCCCGCGGACGCGGCGGCCCACGGCGTCGGCGAGGGCGACGTGGTGCGGCTGCGCAGCGCGGTCGGCTCCTGCCTCGCGGCGGTCGTCCTCAGCGACGCCGTGCGCCCCGGCGTGGTGCAGCTGTCCACCGGCGCCTGGTTCGATCCGTCGGCACCGGAGACCGCCACCTGCGTGCACGGCAACCCCAACGCCCTCACCCACGACACCGGCACCTCCCGCCTGTCGCACGGCTGCACGGGCCAGCTGACCCGGGTGGCACTGGAGCCGTACACCGGGCCGCTGCCCCCGGTGCGGGCGTACGAGCCTCCGGCCGGCATCCGCGGAAAGCGATAGGCGGGCACCCGCCGGAAGACGCCGGAAGCGGCCTCGGGACGGAACAGCCGTTGGCGCCAAGCGCATGATCTTGAACGCGAAGCGGGCCCCGTTGTGCTGCCGGGGCCCGCTCCGCGCTGGTGGATGGTCAGTTGCAGCAGTCGCAGCCGGGGCGGCAGCCGCACGCGTCCGCCTTGGCGTCGGCGGAGGAGGTCGCTGCGGCGGTGGGCGCGCAGCAGCCCTTGCCCCGCCAGGCGTCGTGGCCCTCCTTGACGGCGATGGCGGCGATGACGAGGGCGGCGACGGGGTCGGCCCAGGACCAGCCGAGGGTGGCGTTGAGGACCAGGCCGAGCAGGAGAACGGCGGAGAGGTAGGTGCACAGCAGGGTCTGCTTGGAGTCCGCCACTGCCGAGGCCGACCCGAGTTCGCGGCCCGCGCGGCGCTGGGCGGCGGACAGGAACGGCATGACCGCGAGCGACAGGGCGGCAACGGCGATGCCGGGGACCGACCGCTCCGCCTCTCCGGTGCCGGCCAGCGCGCGGACGGCGTCGACGGCGACGTAGGCGGCGAGCGCGAAGAAGGAGACGGCGATGATCCGCAGGGTGCGCTGCTCGCGTGCTTCGCGGACGGCGTGGTCGGAGGCGGAGAACTGCCAGGCGAGGGCGGCGGCGGAGGAGACCTCGATGACGGAGTCGAGGCCGAAGCCGATCAGGGCGGTGGAGGAGGCGAGGGTGCCCGCGGTGAGGGCGACGGCCGCCTCGATGGCGTTGTAGGTGATCGTGGCCGCGGCCAGCAGCCGTATCCGGCGGGTGAGCGCGTCGCGGCGGGCGGGGGAGGGAGCGGGGGATGTCGATATCCCGGCGGCCATCAGCAGCAGCCCTTCTCGCCGGCGTCCGGGCAGGTCCGGTCGGTCTCGACGGCGACCACGGCGGTGCGCAGGTCGTCCAGGGCGCGGCCGAGGCGTTCGTCGGCGAGCTCGTAGCGGGTGCGACGGCCGTCGGGCACGGTGACGACCAGGCCGCAGTCGCGCAGGCATGCCAGGTGGTTGGAGAGCCGGGTCCGCGAGATGCCGAGCGCGTCGGCGAGGTCGGCGGGGTAGGCGGGGGCGTCGCGCAGGGCGAGCAGGATGCGGCAGCGGATCGGGTCGGCGAGCGCGCGGCCGAACCGGGCCAGCACCTCGATGTCGGAGGCAACAGTCAGCACCCCCCGAAAGTACACGCAAACTTGAATTCAGGAAACCGTGGATCGTTGATGGGGCCTCCTGCAGGAATCACCGCCTTGACCTTCGAGCCGAGTCGAGGGTGCACCGTCGATGCTGTGAGCACGGTGCGGATCCTCCAGCCGGCCGAGCGCTCCGGCGTTCCGGCCACCACGTTGCGGCTTCACGAGAGCGCCGGGCCGTTGCCTGCCGACCGGTCCCCGGCCGGCTACCGGCTCCACGGCGGGGACGCCGTGGAGCGCCTGGCGTTCACCGGCGCGGCCAAGCACCTCGGGCTGCCGCTGGAGGAGGTCGCGGAGCTGCTGGCGGTGCGGGAGACCGGCGCGTGCGCGGAGGTGGAGGCCGACGGCGGTGCTCGGCGCGGTCCGCCAGGCGCCCGGCGCCGATGTCGCCGCGGATCCCCCAGGGGCGGCTGGCAGTCGGCGTGCTGGGCCGGCCGACCATGATCGTTCCTCACCGGTGACCGCTGTGCCGATGGTCCCCGAGGCCGGGAAGCGCCGGAAGCGATAAAAGTCCCGGCTGAGCCTACGAATGCGCCCGATCGGGCGGTCTTGGTGCATGGGCGCATTCACGCTTCCCGGCGTGCTGCCTCGCGCGGTTTGCGCATCCTTTGTGCGAGACCTGTGACGTGGGGGAATGGCCGCGTATCGCAAGATCCGTAAGTGCGGTGGAGCACGGGCCGTGACCGGCCGTCCCCCGCCCTTTCCAGGTGAAGGACGGGCAGCCCATGAGCGCGCAAGCCGACATGACGGAGCCGGGAGCGGGCCGGGACGAACCCGTCGCGGTCGTGGGGGCGGCCTGCCGGTTCCCGGGCCGGGCCGATTCCCTCACCTCGTTGTGGCGGCTGCTCATGGCGCGCCGGGACACCGCGCGGGAGGTCCCCGCGGAACGGTGGGAACAGGCGGAACTGGCCGGCCTGCCGGACCGGGTGGCGGACCGGCTGCGGTACGGCTGCTTCCTGGACGAGGACGTGTACGCCTACGAGCCGGAGTTCTTCGGGATCAACGCGCAGGAAGCGCCCTGGGTCGACCCGGAGCACAGGCTGCTGTCCGAAGTGGTGTGGGAGGCGATCGAACACGCCGGCATCCCGGCCCGGCGGCTGTCGGGCACCTCGACGGGCATGTTCTTCGGCATCTACCAGAAGGACTACATGCTGCGGGTGCAGCGGCCGCTGGAAGAGGTCGACGCCTACGCCATGTACACCGGTTTCGACAGCATCGGTCCCGGCCGCGTGGGCTTCCTGCTGGACCTGAGAGGGCCTCAGGTGGTCGTCGAGAGCGCCTGCGCCTCCGGTCTCGTCGCCGTGCACACCGCCTGCCAGAGCCTGCGGACCGGCGAGTCGGACGTCGCGCTGGCCGGGGCCACCATGCTGACCCTGGGCCCGGAGGGGGTCACCGCGCCCGCACTGTGGGGCGTGTTCTCGCCGACCGGCCGCTGCCACGCCTTCGACGCCGCCGCCGACGGCTACGTACGCGGCGAGGGCTGCGGGGTCGTCGTGCTCAAGCGGCTGGCGGACGCGGTACGCGCGGGTGACCGTGTCCTCGCGGTACTGCGCGGCACGGCCGTCAACCAGAACGGCCGGGGCACGCGGCTGAGCGCCCCCTCGGAGCCCGCGCAGATCGACCTCTACCGGCTGGCGCTGCAGCGTGCGGGCGTCGAGGCGGGCGACGTCGGCATGGTGGAGGCGCACGGCCCGGGCACGGCGGTGGGCGACCCCATCGAGTTCGGCGCGGTGGCCGCCGTGTACGGCAAGGGACGCGACCGGTGCGCGCTCGGCTCGGTGAAGACGAACATCGGCCACACCGAACCCGTGTCGGGCGTCGCCGGTCTGCTGAAGGCCATCGCGTCCCTGCGCCACGGCCTGGTGCCCGCGAGCCTGCACTTCCGCGACTGGAACCCGCAGATCGACGCCGGCGGCACCCGGCTGTTCGTGCCCACCGACACCACCGAGTGGCCGGTGCGGGACGGCGTCCGGCTGGCCGCCGTCTCCTCCTTCGGCATCAGCGGCACCAACACCCACGTCGTGCTGGAACAGCCCCCCGCGCCCCGTCCCGCCCGGCACGCCGCCCGTCCGCTCCTGCCCGGCCAGTCCGGCGGGCCCGATGCCCCCGGCGGGCCCGGCCGCGTCCGGGAGGACGGGACACCGCGCGTGTTCCCGCTGTCCGCCGGTACCCCCGTCGCCCTGCGCTCCGCGGCCGGCCGCCTGGCGGAGTGGCTGCGCGGGGAGGGGGCCGGAACCCCGCTGGACGACGTGGCGCACACGCTGGCCGTGCGCCGGTCGCCCGCCCGGGAACGGGCCGCCGTCGTCGCCGCCGGCCGCACGGAACTCGTGGCCCGGCTGGAGGAACTGGCGGCCGGGACCGTGCCGCCGGCCGGGGTGGCGACCGGCAGGGCGGTGCCGGATGCCGGGCAGGGCGTGGTGTGGGTCTTCGCGGGCCACGGCTCGCAGTGGGCGGGCATGTGCCACGGACTGCTCGACCGCGACCCGGAGTTCACCCGCGTCATCGACGCGCTCGAACCACTGGTCGCCGAGGAGTCCGGCTTCTCCCTCCGGGAGACCCTGCACCGGCCCGAGGTGGTCGCCGGGTTCGACCGCGTACAGCCGGTGATCTTCGCCGTCCAGCTGGGTCTCGCGGCCATGTGGCGGTCCCACGGCGTCGAGCCCGCCGCCGTGATCGGCCACTCCATGGGCGAGGTCGCCGCCGCGGTCGCGGCCGGCGGGCTGAGCCTGAGGGACGGCGTACGGGTCATCTGCCGGCGGTCGCGCCTGATCCTGCGCACCGCCGGGCGCGGCCTGATGGCCTCCGTCGCCCTGGGCCGGGACGAGGTCGAACGGCTGCTGGCGGAGCAGGAGGTGCGGGGGGTGACCGTCGCGGTCGTCGCGTCCCCGGAGAACACCGTCGTCGGCGGCGACGCCGACCGCGTCCGCCGGCTCGCCGAGGAGTGGGACGCGCGCGGCATCGGCATCCGCGTGATCGAGGTGGACGTCGCCTCCCACACCGCCCACATGGACACCGTCCTGCCCGACCTCGCCGACGCGCTCGCCGACGTCACCGGCAGGACACCGGAAACGGCCTTCTACAGCACCGTCACCGACGACCCGCGCGACCGCGCCGCCTTCGACGCCGCCTACTGGTCGGACAACCTGCGCCGGACGGTGTGCCTCACCGACGCGGTACGGGCCGCGGCCGAGGACGGACACCGGATGTTCGTGGAGATCGGCCCGCACCCGGTGCTGTCCCAGCCGGTCCAGGCCACGCTCGCCGCGCACGGCCACACCGGCACCGTGGTCGTGCCCTCCCTGCTGCGCGACACCGACGACGCGCTGGCGTTCCACACCCACGTGGCGGCGCTGCACTGCGCGGGCCACCCGCTGGACTGGGCCGACCGCCACGCCGACGGCACCCTGGCCGACGTACCGCCGACCACCTGGGAACGCACGCGGTACGTCGTCGATCCGTCCCCCCTGCGCCGGCCGGCCGGGGCCCGCTCCGCCCCCGCCTCCCACCCGCTCACCGGACCGCGCACCGCGGACCCCGACGACGACGGGCGGCACCTGTGGCAGACCGGCATCACGCCCACGACGCTGCCCTGGCTGGCCGGGCACCGGGTCGACGACGTCGTCGTGGTGCCCGGCGCCGCCCTGTGCGAGATGGCCGTCGCGGCCGCCGCCGACCTGTACGGCACGGGCCCGGAACGCCTGCGCGTCACCGGCGTCGACCTGGCCCGGCTGCTGCTGCCGGCCCCCGGGGGCACGCCCGTCACCGCCACCGCCGAGGCGACCGGCCCGGACACCGCCCGCTGGCGGGTGGTGAGCACGGCCCCCGACGGCACCCGCGTCCGGCACGCACAGGCGTACCTGCACAGGACGCCCGAGGAGGAGACCCTCCCGGAACACGGCGACCCGCAGGCCCTGCTCGCGCGGTTCCCGTACGCCGTGGACGCGTCGGAGATCTACCGTCAGATGCGCGAGGAGCGCGGCGTCCACCACGGCCCGCCCTTCCTCGGCCTGCGGTCCCTCTTCACGGACACGGCGCCGGAGGAGCCCGCCCAGGGTGTCGGCAGCCGCCTCCTGGCGCGCGTCCGGGTACCCGACGAGGGACGGGCCGGCGTCCAGGCGCTGCACTGCCACCCCGTCGCCCTGGACACGTGCCTCCAGGCCGTCGCGGGCGCCGTGCTGCGCACGGACTCCGTGCCCGCCGGGGGCATCCTGCCGCGGCGCATCGAGGGCCTGCGGCTGTACGGAACGGTCCCGCTGAGCGGATACTGCCTGGTCACCCTCACGCACGCGGACGGCTGCCGGTACACGGCGGACTTCCGCCTGTGGGCCGACGACGGGGCGGTGGTCGCGGACGCCACCGGGGTGGAGTTCCACCACGTGCCCGCGGAGAGCGCCGAGGAGCGCTTCGCCCGCCGTCTGCTCGGGACGTCCTGGGAACCCTGCGAGCGGCCCGCGCCGGAGGCGGCGGCCGGAGCCTGGACCGTACTGGCGGAACCCGGGCGCGAGGCGTACGGATCCGCGCTGGCCGAGGCCCTGGCGGAACAGGGCGCCGCGGTGGACGTCCGCACCCTCGCCCCGGACGCGACCCCGGAGGACACCCCCGTACCGCCGCCGTCCGCGCCCGGCGCACCCGCGCCGCGAGCCGTGGTCTACCTGCCGGCCCCCTGCACGGCGCCCGGAGCCGCGTCGCCCGACCTCCAGGCACGGGACCAGGTCGCCCGCCTCGTGGGAACGGCCCGCCGGCTGGCGGAGGAGGGCGGCGCGGCGGCACCGCGCCTGTGGACCGTCACCGGCGCGGCCCAGCAGGTCCTGCCGGGGGACCAGCCGGACCTGGGCCAGGCGGGCCTGCGCGGCCTGGTACGGGTCCTGAGCTACGAACACCCCGAACTGCGTCCCGGCGTCCTCGACGTCGACGCGCACACCCCGGTCCGGGACGTCGCCGCCGAACTGCTGGCCTGCCCCGACGAGCAGGACGAGGTCGCCTACCGGCGCGGCGCGCGCCACCTGGCCCGGCTGCGCAACGCCCCGCTCCAGGAGCACGAACGCCGCCACGCCACCGTGGACCGCGGCCAGGACCGCGTGGCCCTGCACCTCGCGCGCCCCGGCGACCCGGACTCCCTCGAGTTCACCGCCCAGTCGCGCCGCCGCCCCCGGGCGGGCGAGATCGAGGTCCGGCTCGACGCCACCAGCGTCAACTTCATCAACGTGCTCCAGGTCATGGGCGTCTACCAGGGCTTCAGCACGGGCGAGGAGCACCCGGAGGTCTCCGCGTTCGACGGCGCGGGCGTCGTCACCGCCGTCGGGGAGGGGGTGCGGGGCGTCCGTGAGGGCGACCGGGTGGCCGCGATGTTCGTGGACGGGGACCGCTCCGCCGTCATGGCCTCCTTCGCGACCGTCCGCGCCGACTGCGTCCTGCCGGTCCCCGACGCGCTGAGCGCCACGGACGCCGCCGGACTGCCGTGCGCCTACCTGACCGCCTGGTACGCCCTGCGGTACCTGGCCCGGCTGCGGCCGGGGGAGCAGGTGCTCGTCCACTCGGCGAGCGGCGGCACCGGTCTGGCCGCGCTGAACCTCGCCCGGGCCTGCGGCGCGGACGTCCTGGCCACCGCGGGCAGCGAGACCAAGCGGGCCTACCTGCGCTCGCTGGGCGTCCGCCACGTCATGGACTCGCGCACCCTGGACTTCGCCGGGCAGGTGCGCGAACTCACCGAGGGCCGCGGCGTCGACGTCGTGCTCAACTCCCTCACGGGTCCGGCCCAGTCCGCGAGCCTCGACCTGCTGGCGCACCGGGGCCGGTTCGTCGAGCTCGGCAAGCGGGACATCCACGCGGGCACCCGCCTGGGTCTGCTGCCCTTCCGCCGCAACGTCACGTTCACCGGCGTCGACGTACTGATGCTGATGCGGCGGGAGCCGTCCCTGCTCGCCGAGGGCTACCGCGAACTGACCCGCATGTTCGCGGACGGCACCCTGCCGCTGCTGCCCGTCACCGAACACCCCGTCGCCGAGGCGCCGTCGGTCTTCCACACCATGGCCGCCGCCCGGCACACGGGCAAACTCGTCCTCACCTGGCCGACCGAGGGCACCGCCGGCCTGCCCGTGCGGCCCGAGGACGTCACGGCCGTCCGGCCCGACGGCAGCTACCTGGTCACCGGAGGGCTCGGCGGCCTCGGTCTCCTCGTCGCCCGGTGGCTGGCCGAACGGGGCGCGGGAAGCGTGGTGCTCGCCTCCCGCACCGCGCCCACCGCCGCCGCCCGTACCGCGCTCACCGCCTTCTCCGGCACCCGCGTGAAGATCGTCAACGGCGACGTCGCGGAACCCGGCACGGCGGACGCCCTGGTGCGCGCCGCCCGGGCCAGCGGCCACCCGCTGCGCGGCATCGTGCACGCCGCGGCGGTCGTCGAGGACGCCACCGTCGCCTCTCTCTCGCCCGACCTCCTGGAGCGGGTCTGGCGCCCCAAGGCGACCGGCGCCTGGCTGCTGCACCAGGCCGTCGAAGCCGCGGGCGATGCCGGCCCGGAGCTGGACTGGTGGGTCACCTTCTCCTCCGCCGCCTCCCTGCTGGGCAACCCGGGGCAGGGCGCGTACGCGGCCGCCAACGCCTGGCTGGACGAGTTCACCTCCTGGCGCCGCGCCCAGGGGCTGCCGGCCACCTGCGTCAACTGGGGGCCGTGGGCGCAGGCCGGCCGCGGCACCGTGATGGCGGAGCGCGGCTACGCGATGATCGCGCCCGAGGAGGGCATCGCCGCCCTGGAGCGCATCCTCGCCCACGGCCGCGACCGCACCGCCTACACCCCCGTGGACCTGCCGCGGTGGCTGGACTCCTACCCCGCCACCGCCCGTACCGCCTTCTTCGCCGGGCTGGCCGCTCCGGCGGCGGGCGCGGACCCCAGCGACACCCGCAGTGCGCTGCTGGAGTCGCTGCGACGGACGGACGAACCCGAGCGGCGCCGGCAGATCCTGCGGGACGGGGTCGTCGCGCACGTCTCGGCGGTCCTGCGGCTGGGCACCGACCGCTTCGACGCCGACACGTCCCTGGTCACCCTCGGCCTGGACTCCCTCCTGGCCATCGCCCTGCGCAACCGTCTGCAGCGCGAACTGGGCCTGGACATCCCCACCACGGTGATGTGGACCCACCCGACGGCCGCCGCCCTCACCCGCTACCTGCTGGCCCGCCTCCACCCCGACCGGGACCGGGGCGACGCGCACGCCGGGCCGGAGCCCGCCGTCACCGTGCCGGCCGCCGGCAGCTGACCGACCCCGTCCACCCCCGAACCGACCTCAGGTGACCACCGCATGCCAGCGCCTCCCGCTCCCGCCCCCGCCTCCTCCCGTCCTTCCCCCACCTCCCGGACCTGGGACGTCACCGTCGTCGGTGCCGGTCCGGCCGGCACCACCGCGGCCCGCGTCGCCGCCGAGCACGGCTGCGACACGCTGCTGCTGGAACGTGCCGCCATCCCCCGCTACAAGACCTGCGGCGGCGGCCTCATCGGAGCGTCCCTCGCGGCCCTGCCGCCCGGCCTGCCCCTGAACGTCAGGGACACGGCACGCGCGTTCACCTTCAGCCTGGGCGGCCGCAGGGAGCGGACCCGGATCAGCGCGTCCCCGACCTGCGCCATGGTGTTCCGCAGCGAACTCGACGCGGCGCTCACCGAGGCCGCGGCCGCCGCGGGCGCCACGGTCCACGACGAGACCGCGCTGACCGGGCTGGACCAGCGGGACGGCACCGTCACCCTGCGCACCAACCGCGGCGAGAGCCTCCGCACCCGGGTCCTGATCGGCGCCGACGGCAGCGCCGGCCGGGTCGCCCGGTACGTCGGGGTGCAGTGCGCCCAGGTCGACCTGGCCCTGGAGGCGGAGGTGCCCGTGGACGACCGGACGGCCGAGCGCTGGCGGGGCCGCGCCCTGATGGAGTGGGGGCCGCTGCCGGGCTCCTTCGGCTGGGTGTTCCCCAAGGGGGACGTCTGCACGGCCGGCGTGGTGGCCGCCCGGGGCAACCCCGCCGCCCTGCGCGCCTACAAGGAGGACTTCCTGCGCCGCCACGGCCTGCTCTCCGCCCACCCCCTGCACGACACCGGCCACCTGACCCGCTGCCGCCGCCCCGGCTCCCCGCTGTCCCGCGGGCGCGTCCTGGTGGCCGGGGACGCCGCGGCCCTGGTCGACCACTGGTCCCGGGAGGGGATCTCGTACGCCCTGCGCTCGGGCGCGCTCGCGGGCCGGGCGGCCGCCGGTGTCGTCTCCGCCGCCGGCGAGGCGGAGGCGGAGACCGTCACCCGCCACTACGGGCAGCGGATCGACGACGTGCTCGGCGCCGAGATGAGAGCCAGCGCCACCCTGATGAACCTGTTCGCCCGGACCCCGTCCCTCGTCCACACCGCCCTGACCCGCCTGCCCCCGGTCTGGCGGCACCTCGACGCCTACATCTCCGGCCGTTCCAGCGTCGCCGGCATCATGGCCACCCCCTTGGCCCGCACCGCCGCGGCCCTCGGAGCAGCGCTGCCCGCCCGGTCGGCACAGGGCGCCCGGTGACCGGAGCGTCACCTCAAGCACACCGTCGCGTCACACTCTTGACAGGGTCACGATCACCGCTTGTATGGTCTAGTCCATAGAACTCACCGTTCCGTTCCGACAGTTGCCCCCCACGGGTGAGCAGGGCTTCCCTGCGTACCTTCCGGCACGGACGGTGGGAGCGCGTCACCTTCGCGCCTCTCTTGGCCCCACCCACGAGAGGCCGGTCCGTCGCGCGCGGTCCCCCACACGGCCGTGCGTGCCCGGGCAGGCCTGATGTGAAGGAGTTCCGCATGCACGCCAGCAGGAAGGCCGCTGCCCTCATGGGCGCCGCCCTCGCCCCCGTCATCGCCGTGAGCCTCCCCGCGGGTTCGGCGAGCGCCCACGGGTACATATCCGACCCGCCCAGCCGCCAGGCGCAGTGCGCCGCGCGAACGGTGTCCTGCGGGGACATCACCTACGAGCCGCAGAGCGTCGAGGGCCCCAAGGGCCTGACCGGCTGCAGCGGCGGCAACAGCCGCTTCTCCGACCTGGACGACGACAGCAGGGGCTGGACCGTCACCCCGGTGCAGAAGAACACCACGTTCTCCTGGAAGCTCACCGCGCGCCACTCCACCAGCACCTGGGAGTACTACGCCGGAGGACAGCGGATCGCCGTGTTCGACGACGGCGGAGCCCAGCCGGGCGAGGTGGTGAACCACCCGGTCGACTTCGGCGGCCTCACGGGCCGGCAGAAGGTGCTGGCCGTCTGGAACGTGGCCGACACCGGCAACGCCTTCTACGCCTGCATCGACGTCAACGTCGGCGGCTGACGAACCACCCGTGGCCGGTCCCTCGCGGGACCGGCCCGTCCGGGCCGGGCCCGGCTGCCCGGCCGTACTCCGGCGCGGGCACGCGGCGTCCCCACTCAACTCCCGCCGCCGCCCGCGTCGTTCCTCCCCCCACACTCACATCCCAGGAGCCGACACCGTGCACCGCCGCATACTCGGGCTGCTGACCGCCACCGGCGCGGCCGCCGCCCTCTGCACCCTGACGTTCGCCCCGACGGCCTCCGCCGAGAAGGTGTCCGGGGACACCGCCGCCGCCGAGTTCGTCGTCAGCGAGGCGCAGTTCGACGAGATGTTCCCGAACCGGAACTCGTTCTACACGTACGGCGGCCTCACCGCCGCGCTCGACGCCTACCCCGGCTTCGGCGACACCGGCAGCGACACGGTGAAGAAGCAGGAGGCCGCCGCCTTCCTCGCCAACGTCAGCCACGAGACCGGCGGGCTGCAGTACGTGGTGGAGCAGAACACCGCCAACTACCCGCACTACTGCGACACCACCCAGCCCTACGGCTGCCCGGCCGGCGACGACAAGTACTACGGCCGCGGCCCCGTCCAGCTCAGCTGGAACTTCAACTACAAGGCCGCGGGCGACGCGCTGGGCATCGACCTGCTGGGCAACCCCGACCTCGTGCAGAACGACGCGTCCGTGGCCTGGAAGACGGGCCTGTGGTACTGGAACACCCAGAGCGGTCCCGGCACCATGACGCCGCACGACGCCATCGTCGACGGCGCCGGTTTCGGCGAGACGATCCGCGCCATCAACGGCACCCTGGAGTGCGACGGCGGCAACCCGGCGCAGGTCCAGAGCCGGATCGACAACTACCAGCGCTTCACCCGGCTCCTCGGCGTCGAGCCCGGCGGCAACCTCGGTTGCTGACCTCCCAGCCGTACGATCGCGGGGCCGTCCAGGGGACGGCCCCGCAGTCGCGTGGACGGCCCCGTGGCCGCGTTCAGAACTCGAACGCGACCACGGGGCCGTACCGGTGCCGCCGGCCGTCAGCCGCCGCTCGTCGTCACCGTCACCTCGTCGACCACCAGCTGCTGCGGGAAGGCCGTCGAGCCGTCGGGGTCGCCCGGCCAGTAGCCGCCGACCGCGAGGTTGAGGATGAGGAAGAACGGCTTGTCGAACACCCACGGGTTGCCGTTCAGATCGGCTGGGGTGCGCGTCTGGAAGACCTCGCCGTCCACGGACCAGGAGATCTTTCCGGGCTCCCAGTCCACCGCGAACGTGTGGAAGCCGTCCGCGAACGCCTGCCCGTCCGGCAGCGTGTAGCCGGCGCCGATGCCGCCCTCGCCGGAGTAGCCGGGCCCGTGCAGGGTGCCGTGGACCGTGGAGGGCTCGTGACCGACGTTCTCCATGACGTCGATCTCACCGGAGTCCGGCCAGCCGACCTCGCCGAAGTCCTGGCCGAGCATCCAGAAGGCGGGCCAGACGCCCTGTCCGCGGGGGAGCTTCATCCGGGCCTCGACGTGCCCGTACGTGGCGGCGAACCGGCCCGAGGTGTTCAGCCGGGCGGAGGTGTACTCGCACGTCCCGTACCAGCACTGGTGGCCGGCCGGGTTCTCGCGGCGGGCCTCGATCACCAGGTTGCCCCGGCCGTCCAGCTGCGCGTTGCCGGTGCCGGACGTGTAGTACTGCCGCTCGTGGTTGTTGACGTTGTCACCGGTCTCGAGCTGCCACTTGCCCGGGTCGACGCCGGAACCGGCGGGGCCGTCGAAGGTGTCGGAGAAGGCCACCGCCATCGGTGCCCTCGGTGCGGGTCCGGCGGCCGCGTGGGCGGGGGCCACGGCGGCCGTCGCGACGAGGGACGCGGACAGGACGGTGAAGAGGCATCTGCGGAGCAGGCGCGGGGAGTTCATGACTCTCCCTTTCGTATGGTGCCCCTGTGCAGGGGCGGGCCTACCGAGGTGGGGGGAATGCTTCGCCTCTCGTTCTAAGAATCGAACGAAGCGACTGTCAAGGCTCAGGTCTGGACCAGTGGACCACGCGTGCGCATCCGCCCCGCACGGTCACCGTTCGCCCATACGGCCCCCACACGGTGCTGCCGGGAACACCGCGGCGCTCGCGGAGGTTGTCCCAGCGGCAGAAACGGAGGCCAGAACAGTGCACGGTGAGTACAAGGTGCCCGGCGGCAAGCTCGTCGTCGTGGACGTGGAGGTCGAGGACGGCGTGCTGCGGCACGTGCGCGTGGCGGGGGACTTCTTCCTCGAACCGGACGAGGCGCTGGACGCCGTGAACCGCGCCCTGGAGGGTGCCCCCGCCGACACCGACGCGGCGGGGCTCGCCGCCCGTATCGACGCGGCGCTGCCCGGGGGGACCGTGATGTACGGGCTGACCTCCGAGGGCGTCGGTGTCGCCGTACGCCGGGCCGTGGCGCAGGCCACCGACTGGACCGACTACGAGTGGCAGCTGATCCACGACGCCCCGCAGCCGCCCGCCCTGCACATGGCGCTGGACGAGGTGCTGACGGCCGAGGTGGCCGCGGGACGGCGGCCGCCGACGCTGCGGGTGTGGGAGTGGGGCGCCCCGGCCGTGATCATCGGGAGCTTCCAGTCGCTGCGCAACGAGGTCGACGCCGAGGGCGCCGCCCGGTACGGCATCGAGGTGATGCGCCGGATCTCCGGCGGCGGCGCGATGTTCGTGGAACCCGGCAACACCATCACCTACTCGCTGTCCGTGCCCGAGGCGCTGGTGCAGGGACTCTCCTTCCAGGACAGCTACGCCTACCTGGACGACTGGGTGCTGGGCGCGCTCGGCGACATGGGCATCAAGGCCTGGTACCAGCCGCTGAACGACATCGCCACGGAGGCCGGCAAGATCGCGGGCGCGGCCCAGAAGCGCATGGTCGGGCCGGACGGCGGCCGCGCGGTGCTGCACCACGTGACGATGTCCTACGACATCGACGCCGACAAGATGCTGGAAGTGCTGCGCATCGGCAAGGAGAAGCTGTCCGACAAGGGCACCCGGAGCGCGGGCAAGCGCGTCGACCCGCTGCGCCGGCAGACGGGGCTGGCCCGGGAGGCCGTGATCGACAACATGATCGCCTCGTTCCGGAACCGCTACGGGCTCACCGGGGGCGGGGTCACGGACGAGGAGATGACCCGCGCGCAGGAGCTGATCGAGACGAAGTTCGCCACCCGGGCGTGGACCGCCCGGGTGCCGTGACGGCGGCGCCGCCACCGGCGCCGTTCCCGGCGACCGGATGCCGGTGATCGGAGATCTTCACACTGCTGATCGAGGACGTCACTGGTTGGGATGAACTCCCATCTGGTCGTACTTGCTGCTCACCGGCCTGGGCATGCCATGGGAGCCATACCGTTACGAACCCCGGAGGTTCTCATGCGCCGTCGCATCCTCACCCTTGTGACCGCTCCTCTCCTGGCTGCCCTGTTCGGCCTGGGCGCCGCGACCACCGCGTCCGCGCACGAGCACGGCCCCGGCGGCAACGCGGTCGCCGGGGCCGACGGGCTCGTCGGCCTCAACGTTGCCGCCTTGTCCAACCAGGCTTCTCCGGGCGGCAACGCCGGTATCGACCTGCTGTGAGGCACTGAGGGGACTTCGACGGCCTGCCCGGCCCGCGCACCGCGCGGGCCGGGCAGGCCGTTCGTGTGTCACCTTGTGCCGTCGCAGGGGCGTCAGTCGGCCGTGAACAGCAGGACCGCGTTCTGCCCGCCGAATCCGAAGGAGAAGGTCAGGGCCGCGCCCGTGGAGACCGGACGCGGGCTGCCGGCCACGATGTCGAGCTTGTGGTCCCCGGCCTGGTCCTCGAAGTTCGCCACCGGCGGCACCATTCCGTGGCGGAGCGCGAGAACGGTGTAGGCCGCCTCGATCGCCCCGGCCGCCCCCAGGGAGTGACCGACGACGCCCTTGGGCGCGGTGACGGGCGGGGCGTGGTCACCGAAGATCCGTACGATGGCCGCCGCCTCCAGCGCGTCGTTCCTGGGGGTGGAGGTGCCGTGCGCATTGACGTGACCGATGTCGCGGGGCCGGCATCCGCCGTCCTCGAGGGCGGCGGCGATGGCCTGGAGCACACCGCGGCCCTCGGGGTGCGGGGAGATGGGATGGTGCGCGTCGGCGCTGGCCGCGAAACCGCGCAGCAGGGCCTGCACCTGCGCGCCGCGGGCCCGCGCGGCGGACGGGCGCTCCAGCACCAGGACGGCCGCGCCCTCGCCGAGGACGAAACCGTCGCGCGCGGCGTCGAACGGCCTGCTGGCGAGATGGGGCCGGTCCCGCCGCCGGGACAGGGCCCGCATCCGTGCGAAGGCCGTGGAGATCATGCGGGACCGGGCCGACTCCGCGCCGCCGGTCAGCACGATGTCGCAGACGCCGGAGTGCAGGAGGGCCCGCGCGGTCCCGATCGCCGTCGCGCCCGAGGCGCACGCCGTGGAGATGATGAAGTTCGGGCCCCGCGCGTCGAGGTCGATCGCGACCTCGCCCGCCGCCATGTTGGGAATGCTCCGCGGCACCATCAGCGGGGAGACGCGGTCCGGCCGGCCCGCACCGAGACGGCGGTACTCGGAGTCGTAGGTGACCAGGCTGTTGCCCGTGACGCCCAGCACGACACCGATCCGGTCCTTGCGCCAGGTGAGCGGATCGAGGCCCGCGTCGGCGACCGCCCGCCGCGCGGCGACCACGGCGAAGCGGGTGAAGGGGTCCAGCCGCTCCGCGAGCCGGCCGAGCTCCGCCTCGGCGTCGAAGCCCTCGACCTGGCAGGAAAAGTCGACGGGCAGTCCTTCCAGCAAGGGGTCGGCGGTGGCCGTCGAGCGGCCCCGGCACAGGGTGGCCCAGTTCTCCGCCGTGGTGTGCCCTGCCGGGGTCACCAGGCCGAGACCGGTGACCGCGATGTCAGCCTGCTTCATGGAACACCCTCGCGGCGTCGCCGAGCGTGGAGGACGGGGAGAGGTCCAGGAGGTCGTCGGGCAGGACGATCCCGAAGGTCTCCTCCGCCGCCACCACGAGCTCCATCAGGGCCAGCGAGTCGATGTCGAGATCCTCCAGTGTCGTCGTGGGGGAGAGCTGTTCGGTCGGCATCGAGACTTTCAGGTGGTCGGTCAGCAGGGTGATGAGGTTCTCGGGCAGCGTGGCCTGTTCCGATGGATCCGTCATGCTCATGGTTCCTGTCCTCTCAGGGTTGCGGGCAGCGGTTACCTGCTCGTGTGCTGACGTTCGTAGAGTTCGCGTGCTCGGGCCGCCTGCGCCTGCAGCCGTTCCGCGTGCAGGCCGATGCGCTCCTGGGCCCGTCGGCCGGCCGGGCCCAGTCCGGACGCCGTCAGCACCGCGAGGGTGCGCAGCAGCGGCGCGACGACGTGCTCGTGGTGGATGTCCAGGTTGTAGACGCCGGCCGCCGCGATGCGCGCGGCCCGCGCCCGGAAGCCGCGGATACCGGTCCCCGGCATCGCGAAGTCGCAGAGCACGTCCGCCAGGGCCGTCGTCGCGTCGTCGGGGAAGGCCTGGAGCGCGTCGGCGAACACCTGCCGGTAGAACAGCATGTGCAGGTTCTCGTCGGCGGCGATCCTGGCCATCAGCGACTCGCCCAGCCGGTCGCCGCAGAGCGCGCCGGTGTTGCGGTGGGCCTGCCGGGTCGCCAGTTCCTGGACGGTGGTGTACGCCAAAGTGTGCAGCGGCGTGCGCCAGTTGCCGGGGGACCAGCCGGCCGCCACGTGGCGCATCCGCAGCTCTTCGAGGACGGCGGGGTCCACCGCCCGCCGGGCGTGGAGGAAGGCACGCAGCACCGACGAGTGCCGGTCCTCCTCCGCCGTCCACCGGTGCACCCAGGTGCCCCAGGCGCCGTCCCGCCCGAGCCGCACCGCGATCTCGAAGTGGTAGCTGGGCAGGTTGTCCTCGGTGAGCAGGTTGACGATCAGGGCGTCCTGTACGGCCTGCGGCAGCGCCGACTGCTCCGGCTCCCAGGCGGCACCTCCCAGCGGCCCGTCGAAGTCCCGCGCCTCGCTCCACGGCACGTACTGGTGCGGGAGCCAGTCACGCGCGACTCCCAGGTGCTGGTCCAGCAGCCGTTCCACCGACGGTTCCAGTTCCCGCAACACATTCTCCGGCGCGACAGAAGGCACACACCTCACCCCCTTTCTTCTGGTCGGAAATCACCGAGATGACGAGATGACGAGATGGCGAAATGACACTGGGGCGACACATACGTTTTTCGTTTTATCGGCACCGTCTCTCGGTTTTCATTACTTAATGGGAGTATGGCGCGGGTGCGGCGCCTGTATTCCGGTCGCGGGGGAAAGGCCGTCTGCGCGAAGAGGCGGCGGACGGCGTGCCGTTCATCATGGAAACGCCCGCGCGCGCCGGAGAACCGGGCTCGACGGCGGCGCCCGTCACGCGGCGGGGCGGACGTCGAGGACGATGGTGACGATCTCGGTGTCCTCGCCCGAGGTGCCCGCGTCGGCGACGGCGGCGGTCACGGCGTCCCGGGCGCGCTGGTAGAGGGCGTCGGCCAGTGCCCAGGTGACCAGGTCCTGGTCCTCGTCCTCGGCGTCGAGGACGGCGCGCAGGGCGGTCAGTACGGCGAGCAGGGACCGTCCGGAGAGGAAGACCTCGACCTGCCCGTCCCGGGTGTCGTCGAGGCCGGTGACGCGGTCGGGCAGGCGGAAGTGCCGGTGCGAGGAGGCCTGTTCGAGCAGGAAGGCCCAGGTGTCGCGGTGGCAGATCAGCCGCGCGGAGGCCACGGCCGCGGCGGCCCGCAGGGCGTCGCGGTGCGCACGCCCGACCTCCCCGGGCACCTTCACCCGGTCGTCGCCGGGCGTCGCCCCGCCGCCCGCCGCGGGCGTGACGGCGGGTGCGATGCCGGCCGCACCGTCCGGCGGGCCGGCCGGCCCGGGTGTCTCCTCGTGCATCGTGTGCTCCTCCCACCCGACGTCGCCGCTGTCCGCGCCGCCGCCCGGTTCCCGCGGACCGTACTGTTCCGCCTCGGTCAGTTCCCCTGTGTGGTGCAGGCCTGCGGGCGGGTGCGGCGCGCCCGTCGTCTCCGTCCAGGCGAGCGCGATCTCCCGGCTCAGCGCCTCCACGGCCGCATGGGTCTCCAGCAGACCGTCGAGCATGGTCGCGCTCGTCGGCCCGGCCGCCCGGGCGGCCGGGCCGACGCAGGGCTCCGCCGTGTCCTCGGCGAACCTCCCGTCGTCCTCCTCGTCGTGCTCCCACACCTCTGGGGAGGCGCGCGCGGTGAGGAGGGCGGCACGTTCCGGCGCCGCGGTCGCCCGGAGCCCGGCGCCCTCGATGTCGATGTCGGGGATGACACGGTCCAGGAAGCGGGGCAGGTACCAGGCATGGCGCCCGAGCAGGGAGAGGACGGCGGGGACGAGGGTCATGCGGACGACGAAGGCGTCGACGGCCACGCCGAAGGCGAGGGCGAAGCCGATGGGCTTGATGATCGGGTCGTCGTTGAAGATGAAGCCGGCGAAGACGGCGACCATGATCAGGGCGGCCGCGCAGATGACGCGGCCGCTGCGGGCGAGACCGTGGGTGATGGCCCCGGCGGCGTCGCCGGTGTGCTCGTAGTGCTCGCGCATGCGGCTGACGAGGAAGACCTCGTAGTCCATGGCGAGGCCGAACAGTACGCCGATGAGCAGCACCGGCAGGAAGCTGACGACCGGTCCGGCGGACGCGACGGACAGGGCGTCCCCGAGGTGGCCGTCCTGGAAGACCCAGACGGTGGCGCCCAGGGCGGCCGCGATGGACAGCAGGAAGCCGAGGACGGCCTTGAGCGGGACGAGCAGTGAGCGGAAGGCCGCCGTCAGCAGGACGAGGGCCAGCACGACGATGACGGCGACGAACAGGGGCAGGGCGTCGGAGAGTTTGTCGGAGGTGTCGATGGCGGCGGCGGTGGTGCCAGCGATGTAGAGGGCCCCTCCCACCCGGTCGACCGCCGGTGCGTGCTCGCGCAGCCGGTGCACCAGGTCGGTGGTGGCCTTCTCGTCGGGGCCGGTGGTGGGCACGACACCGATCACGGCGAGTGTGGAGTCGCGGTTCGTCATCGACGGGGCGACGGCGGCGACGCCGCGTTCGCCGGCCAGCGTGATGCGCAGTTTCTCGACGGTCGCGGCGCTGTCACCGGCCGGGATGCCGGTGGTGTCGACGACCGCGGTGAGGGTGGCGTTGAAACCGGCACCGAAGCCCCTGGTGAGCAGGTCGTAGCTCTTGTGCTGGGTGGAGGCGGCCGGTTTCGAGGCGTTGCCGGGCAGGCCCAGACGCAGGTCCAGGGCGGGCAGGGCGAGGACCAGCAGGCCCAGCGCACCGGCGAGCAGGACCGGCACGGGGGCGCGGGTGACGGCGCGTGCCCAGACCAGGCCCCAGGTGCCCGGGGCGCTCCCGCGCAGGTCCGGGGACGAGGGACGCGGGCGGGGCCGCAGGCGTTCCCCCAGCAGGCCGAGGGCGGCCGGCACCAGGCTGATGGCGACCAGCACGGCGAGGAGGACGGTGCCCGCGGCGGCCAGACCCATGACCGTGAGGAACGGGATGCCCGCGAGGCACAGGGCGCCCAGCGCGACGATCACGGTGGCGCCCGCGAAGACCACGGCGCTGCCCGCGGTGGCGACGGCGCGCGCGACGGACTCCTCGACGTCGGTCGCGGGGTCGGTGAGCTGTTCCCGGTGGCGGGCGATGATGAACAGGGCGTAGTCGATGCCGACCGCGAGGCCGATCATCAGGGCGAGCACCGTGGCGGTGCCGGTCATCTCGACGAAGCGGGAGAGGAACAGCACCCCCAGGACG
Organism: Streptomyces ruber; assembly: GCF_014648075.1. Classification (GTDB taxonomy): domain Bacteria; phylum Actinomycetota; class Actinomycetes; order Streptomycetales; family Streptomycetaceae; genus Streptomyces; species Streptomyces ruber. The sequence continues at coordinate 610,928 of NZ_BMQK01000003.1, forward strand.
CCGATGCCCACGCCGACGAAGGCGGTCACCAGCGGCAGGCCCGCGGCGACGAGGGAGCCCAGCGCCAGGGCGAGCACCGCGACGGCGACCACCAGCCCGACGATCTCCGCCGGACCCCCGACCTCGGTCGGGGGCTCCATCGCCGAGCCGCCGAACTCGACGCGCAGACCCGCGTCGCGGGCGCTCTCCATCGTCCGCCGCAGGGTGTCGCGCATCCCCTCGGTGATGTCGGACGGCTGCTCGGCGAAGGTCACGTCCGCGTAGGCGATGGTTCCCCGCCGGGAGACCGTGCCGCTGCGCACGGGATCGGAGACGGCGACCACCTCCGGCAGGTCCGCCGCCTTCCGCAGTCCCGCGGCGAGGGCACGCCGCGGCGCCGCCTCCGTGAGCCGGGTGCCGTCGCCGGTGGCGAAGACGACCCGCGCCACGGCGCCGGAGGCCCGCGGGAATCTCTCCCGCAGGAGGTCCTGGGCGTCCTGCGACTCGATGCCCGGAATGGTGAACTCGTTGCTCGTCCTGCCCGCGAGGGTCGTTCCCAGCCCTCCGACGACAGCCAGCAGGAGCAGCCAGCTTCCTATGACCAGACCGCGCCGGTGCAGTACCCACCGAGCCCACGCGTACAGGCGTGACGCCATTCCCCTCCCACCCTTCATCTCTCCGGAGCCGACAGCCGGAGAGCCACCCCGCAGGCGAAAGCAGGGGGTGCCCATGAAGTATCGACGCCGTTCATGAGAGCGCGGCAGGGGACAAGTCCCGGGGAACGCAGCAAAACCCGGCGCAGGGAGCAGTCAGGGTATTGAAACGCACGAGCCGTCGTACTTCCGCGAACGATCCGCCCGGGCGGATCGTCATTCCTTCTTTCCAGTGGTTTATGAGCTCATAAAAGCCGTACGGCGTAATGCTTCCACGAGCGGGGAGATCTGTCTGGACTCATTGGAGGTCTGCCGATGCCAGGTTCCGCCGAGGTTGCCGTTACCGATGCCGACTCCGATTCCGAGCCACGATCCGGGCCCCGGGCCCGGCACCGGGGGACGGCACGCGCCTCCCACGTACTGCCGCTCACCGCGGCCCAACGCGAGCTGTGGCTGGCCGAACAGCGCGCGTCCGGTACGGACGGGGCCTACCGGATCAGCGAGTGCCTGCGGATCGAGGGACCGATCGACGCGGCGCTGTTCGAGACGGCGCTGAGGAGGTTCGTCTCCGAGGCCGACACACTGCGCGTACGCATCACCGACACGCCGGACGGCCCGGTTCAGGTGGTGGACGCGGAGGTGGACTGGACCCCGGCGCTCGTCGACGTCAGCGGTGCCCCCGATCCCTCCGGCGCGGCGAGGGACTGGATGACGGCGGACATGGCCGACCCGATGGACCTGGCCCGCGGCCCCCTCTTCAGGTCCGCCCTCATCGCGCTGGGCACGGACCACTGGCTGTGGTACGCCAGCGGCCACCACATCGTCATGGACGGGTTCGGCTTCTCCCTGGTGGCGAGCCGGGTCGCGGAGATCTACACCCGCCTGGCCGCCGGCGAGCCGGTGGGAGCCACCTCGTCCGCGTCGCTGGCGGACGTGGTGAGGGCCGACCTCGACTACCGCACCTCGCCCGAGTACGCCGCCGACTCCGCGTACTGGACACGGGAGTTCGGCGATCCGCCGGAACCGGCCCCGCTGCCCTCCCGGCCCGACCTCCCGGCCGCCGGGGACGACACGGACAGCGGGTACCTGACCCCGCAGGCCGTGCGGACCAGCGGGGAACGTCCGCTCGCGCGCCCCGAGGCACTGCACAGGGCGGCCCGGCGGGCCGGAATGGCGCGCTCACGGTTCTTCCTCGCCGCGGCGGCCGCGTACGCGCACCGGCTGACGGGCGCGACCGAGGTGGTGATCGGACTGCCCGTCACCGGCCGCCCCCGGCGCGAACTCATGACCACCCCCGCCGCGCTCTCCAACATCCTGCCGCTCCGGCTCACCGTGCGCCCGGACATGCCGCTGGCCGAACTGCTGGACCGGACCGACCGCGTGGTGGCGCGGGCCGTGCGGCACCAGCGCTACCGCGGTGAGGACCTGGCCCGCGACCTCGGACTGCCCGGCGGCATCGCCCCCCGGTTCTCGCTCACCGTCAACGTCATGACGTTCGGCCGGCCCCTCGGCTTCGCCGGGGTGCCCTGCACCGTCTCCGGCGTCTCCGTCGGCGTGCCCGCCACCGTGTCGCTCGTGGTCTGGGACCGGCGCGAGGAGGACGGCCTGCGGCTGGAGGTACGGGCCGCCGCCGACCGGCACACCCGGGCGGACCTGGCCGACCACCAGCGGCGGCTGCTGCTCCTGCTCGACGCCATGACCGGCGCGGAACCCGACCGGCTTGTCGGCACGTTCGACCTGACGACCGCCGAGGAGCGGCACGAACTGCTGGGCCGGTCCCGCGCCGCGCACACCCCGGCCGGACCCGCGCCGTCCGTGCCGGAGCTGTTCGCCGCGCAGGCGGAGGCCACCCCGGACACGGCCGCGGTGGTCACCGACGGCGAGTCGCTCACCTACCGCGAGCTCGACAGGCGGGCCGACCGCCTCGCCCACGCGCTCCGCGCGCGCGGCATCGGCCCGGAGGACATCGTCGCCGTGGCACTGCCCCGCGGGACGGACCTGGTCACCGCGCTGCTGGGAGTGCTCAAGGCCGGCGCCGCCTACCTGCCCCTCGACCTCCAGCACCCCGCCCCGCGTCTGCGGGCGGTGCTCGCCGACGCGCACCCCGCCCTGCTGCTCACCCACTCCACCGCGGCCGTCCCCACCGGCCCGGACGTGACCCGCCGACTGCTGCTGGACGACCCGTCGTTCGCGCGGGAGCTCGCCCGCTGCCCGGACCGGGACCCGGCGCAGGCGGACCGGCGCGTACCGCCGCGCCCGGAACACCCCGCCTACGTCATCCACACCTCCGGCACCACCGGCACACCCAAGGGCATCGTCATGCCGGCCGGCGCGCTGGCCAACCTGCTGCGCTGGCACCACGACGCCGTCGGCGGCGGGCCGGGCACCGGCGTCGCCCAGTTCACCGCCCCCGGATTCGACGTCTCCCTCCAGGAGACCCTCTCCGCGCTCTGCTCCGGCAAGACCCTCCACGTGCCCACCGAGGACCAGCGCCGCAGCGCCGAACTCCTCGCCCGCTGGCTGCACGAGCAGAAGGTCGACGAACTGTACGCGCCCACCCTGGTCATCGCGGCACTCGCCGAGGCCGCCGGGGAGGCCGGACTGGACCTGCCCCGCCTGCGCACCGTCGCCCAGGCCGGCGAGGCCCTGCGCCTGGACGGGCCCCTGCGCGCGTTCCACCGCGCCGTCCCCGGGCGGCGCCTGCACAACCACTACGGTCCGGCCGAGACACACGTGGTCACCGCCCACACGCTGCCGGACGGCCCGGACGACGTGCCCGCCGCACCGCCCATCGGCCGCCCCGTCGCGGGTGCCCGCCCGTACGTGCTCGACGCCGCCCTGCGACCGGTCCCGCCCGGCGTGCCCGGAGAGCTGTACGTCGCCGGTCCGGGCCTGGCCCGTGGCTATCTGCACCGGCCGGGCCCGACCGCCGAGCGGTTCGTGGCCTGCCCGTACGGCCCCGCGGGGGAGCGCATGTACCGCACCGGCGACCTGGTGCGGTGGGGACCCGGCGGTGAGCTGGAGTTCGTCGGGCGCGCCGACCACCAGATCAAGATCCGCGGCCATCGGGTCGAACCCGGCGAGGTCGAGACCGTGCTGACGGGGCACCCCGAGGTGGCGCACGCCGCGGTCGTCGCCCACACCGACGAGACCGCCGGCCCCCGGCTGGTCGCCTACGCCGTGCCCGCGGCCGGGGCGCACCCGGTGCCGGACGACCTCCTGCACCACCTGCGCGACCTGCTGCCCGCCTTCATGGTGCCCTCGGCCCTCGTCCTGCTGGACGCGCTGCCGCTGACCGTCAACGGCAAACTGGACCGCGGCGCGCTGCCCGTGCCGCCCCCGGGAGCGGCACCGGGCGGCCGGGACCCGCGCACGCCCCGCGAGCAGGTCCTGTGCCAGCTCTTCGCGCAGGTGCTCGGCCTCGCCCGGGTGGGCGCCGACGACTCCTTCTTCGACCTGGGCGGACACTCCCTGCTCGCCTCCCGCCTCATCTCCCGCATCCGTACCGTCCTGGGCGTCGAGGTCGAGCTGCGCACCCTGTTCGAGGCGCCGACGGCGGCCGGTCTGGCCACCCGGCTCGACACGGCCGGGCAGGCCCGTCCGGCGCTGCTCCCCGAGGCCCGGCCGGACGTCGTACCGCTCTCCTCCGCCCAGCGCCGCCTGTGGTTCCTGCACCGTCTGTACGGCCCGAACGCCACCTACAACATGCCGCTCGCCCTGCGGCTGTCCGGGGAACTGGACCGCGCCGCCCTGCGGGCCGCCCTGGCCGACCTCGTGACCCGGCACGAGATCCTCCGCACCGTGCACCCCGAGCACGACGGAGTGCCGTGCCAGCGGATCCTCGCACCGTCCGACGCGGAGCCGGACCTGCCGGTCACGGAGACGGACACGGAGGGACTGCCGGACGCCCTGGCCGGGGCGGCACGGCACGCCTTCGACCTGACCGCCGAACCGCCGGTGCGCGCACGGCTGTTCGCCCTGGCCCCGGACGAGCACGTGCTGCTGCTCGTCGTCCACCACATCGCGGGTGACGGCTGGTCGATGCGGCCCCTGGCCGACGACCTGGGCACCGCCTACACGGCGCGCCTCGCGGGCCGGGAACCGGACTGGCGGCCCCTGCCGGTGCAGTACGCCGACCACACCCTGTGGCAGCACCGTCTCCTCGGGGACCCCGCCGACCCGGACAGTGTGTTCGCCGCGCAGTCCCGCCACTGGACCGGTGCCCTCGACGGCCTGCCCGAGCACCTTCCCCTGCCGTTCGACCGGCCGCGGCCCGCGAGGGCGTCCTTCCGCGGCGGCACGGTGGACCTCGCGCTGGACGCCGGGCTGCACACCGCCCTGACCGGGCTCGCCCACCGATACGGGGTGAGCCTGCACATGGTCCTCCACGCCGGGCTGGCCGCCCTGTTCACCCGGCTGGGCGCGGGCACGGACATCCCGATCGGCACCCCGGTCGCCGGCCGCACCGACGAGGCCATGGACGACCTGATCGGGCTGTTCGTCAACACCCTGGTCCTGCGCACCGACACCGGCGGCGACCCCACCTTCGCCGAACTCCTCGGCCGGGTGCGCGAGACCACCCTCAACGCGCACGCCCACCAGGACCTGCCCTTCGAGCACCTCGTCGAACAGCTCAACCCCACCCGCTCCCTCGCCCACCACCCCCTGTTCCAGACCATGCTCGTGCTGCAGAACACCCCCGCCGGGCGGTTCGCCCTCCCCGGCCTGCGGGTCGACGCCGCGCCGGTGCGCACCGGCACCGCACGTATGGACCTGATGCTCAGCCTGACCGAGGGACACACGGCCACCGGGCAGCCGACCGGGCTCACCGGCGACGTCGAGTACGCGGCCGACCTGTTCGACCGCGGCACGGTCGAGGCGATCACCGAGCGCTGGGTGCGGCTGCTGCGGGCGGTGGCCGCCGACCCGGACCGGCGCATCGGCCGCGTCGACATCCTCTCGGCCGCCGAGCGACGCCGTCTGCTGCCCACGGAGGACGCGGGGACCGCGGCTCCGAGGACCCCGGAGACGCCGGAGACGCCGGGGATCTCGGTCGCCGGGCTGTTCGCGGCACGGGTGCGGGCCGTCCCGGACGCGGCCGCGGTGGTCTGCGGCGACGCCACGCTCACCTACCGGGAGCTCGGCACCCGGGTGCACCGCCTCGCGCGCCTGCTCCGTTCCCGGGGGATCGGCGCCGAGAGCGTCGTCGCCCTGGCCCTGCCCCGCTCCGCCGGGACGGTCGTCGCCCTCCTGGCGGTGCTCGAGGCCGGCGCCGCCTACCTGCCCGTCGACCCGCGCCACCCCGCCGCGCGGATCCGGCACATGCTCGACGACGCCCGGCCCGCCCTGGTCCTCACCGACAGGGCGACCGGCCGCGCGCTCCCCGCCCTCACGGACCTGCCGTACCTGCTGCTCGACGACGCCGGGACGGCGGAGGAGCCCGCGGCCCTCCCGCGGACCGCTCCCGGCGGTCCCCGCCCCGCCCCGCCGCACCCGCCGCACCCGTCCGGCACCGCCTACCTGCTGTACACCTCCGGCTCCACCGGCAGCCCCAAGTGCGTGCTGGGTACGCACGGGAGCCTCGTCAACTGGCTGCTGTGGTACGGCAGGACCTACCCGTGCCGTACCGGCGAACCCGTCCTGGCCAAGACCACCCTCACCTTCATCGACGGCACCACCGAACTGCTCGGCGCCCTGGTCCACGGCGCGACGGTCGTCCTCGCCGACAACGACCAGGCCACCAGCCCCGCCGCCCTGGCCGACCTGATCTCCCGGCACCGCTGCCGCCGCGTCATCCTGGTGCCCAGCCTGCTGCGCGCCCTGCTCGACCTGGACGCCACCGGCCTGCTCGCTCCCTGCACACTGTGGATGACCAGCGGCGAACCCCTGCCCGTCGAGCTGTCCGTGCGGTTCGCGCGGGCCCTGCCGGACGCGCGGCTGGTCAATCTCTACGGCGCCTCCGAGTCCGGCGGCGACCTCCTGCACGGCCTGTGCCGGGGCCCCGACGTCCCCGTCGGGCGCCCGCTGCGCAACGCCCGCGCGTACGTCCTCGACGCCGCCCTGCAGCCGGTCCCGCCCGGCGTGACCGGTGAGCTGTACGCCGCCGGGGCGGGCCTGACACGGGGTTACCTGAGGCGGCCCGGAGCGACCGCCGAGCGGTTCGTGGCCTGCCCGTACGGCCCGCCCGGGGAGCGCATGTACCGCACGGGCGACCTCGCCCGGTGGCGTCCCGACGGCCTGCTGGAGCACCTGGGCCGGACCGACCACCAGATCAAGATCCGCGGTCACCGGGTCGAACCCGCCGAGATCGAGAGCACGCTCACCGGCTGCCCCGGTGTGGCGCAGGCCGTGGTGACCGGCCGGCCGGCGGGGGACGGTGACGTCCGGCTCGTCGCCCATCTGGTGCCGGCCGCCGGTGTGGCCGTGCGCGTCACGGAGGTCCGGGCGCACGCCCGGCGGCACCTGCCCCCGTACATGGTCCCGGCGGCCTTCCTGCTCCTCGACGCGCTGCCGCTGACCCCCAACGGGAAACTCGACCGCGCGGCGCTGCCCGAGCCCGCGGCCGGGCACGGGGCGGGCGACGGCCGGTCGCCCTTCACGCCCCGGGAACGGCTGCTGGCCGAACTGTTCGCCGAGGTCCTGGGCATCCCGTCGGTCGGCGCCGACGACTCGTTCTTCGACCTGGGCGGGCACTCCCTGCTCGTGCCGCGTCTCACCCGCCGCATCCGCGCGCTGCTCGGCACCGAGGTCGGACTGCGCACCCTCTTCGAGGCCCCCACTCCCGCGGCCCTGGCCGAGTACCTGGAGGGCGGCCGTCCGGAGCGCGCCCTGGACGTGGTGCTGACCCTGCGGCCCACCGGGACCCGGCCCCCGCTGTGGTGCCTGCACCCCGTCGGGGGGATCGGCTGGTCCTACACCGGACTCCTGCGCCATCTCGGCCCGGACCAGCCGGTGTACGCCCTTCAGGCCCGTGGGCTGGACGGCCGCGAGCCCCTGCCCGCCTCGGTCGAGGAGATGGCGGCCGACTACGTCGGGCAGATCCGCGCGGTGCAGCCGACCGGGCCGTACCACCTGCTCGGCTGGTCCGCCGGTGGTCTGATCGCGCACGCGGTCGCCACCGAACTGGCGGCGCAGGGGGAGCGCACGGCGCTGCTGGCCGCACTCAACTCCTACCCCTCACGCCGGAAACCGCTCGATCCGCCGGACGCCCTGCCCGACGTGCGCAAGGTGCTGGCCTACCTGCTCGACGTCACCGTGGACGAGCTCCCCGCCGGCCCGGTGACGTACGAACGGGCCGTCGAGATCCTGCACGAGCACGGACACGCCGTCGTCGGCCTGCAGCCGCGCCAGCTCGAGACCATCGTGGCCGTCATGGCCAACACCGCCCGGCTGACCGGCGCGTTCACACCGAAGGTCTTCGACGGGGACCTGCTGCTGTTCACCGCCACCGTCGACCGCGACCCGGACACCACCGACCCCGCCGCCTGGAACCCGTACGTCACCGGGCCGGTCGAGGTCCATGACATCGCCGTCCGGCACGAGCGGATGGCCCACCCCGAGGCGCTCGCCCGGATCGGCCCCGTCCTCGCGGCCCGACTGGGAGCACCCGGCACCTGAACCGGCCATCGGCCATCGGCCAACGGCAGGCCATCGGCCAACGGCAGGCCATCGGTCATTGGCCACCGACCATCGGTACGGCAATCGGCAAGGAAGGCTGACATGACCCACTTGACCAACCCCTTCGAGGCCGACGACGCGGCCTACGTCGTGCTCGTGAACGCCGAGGGACAGTACTCGCTGTGGCCGGCGGCGACCGACGTACCCGGAGGCTGGACCGTCGACCACCCCCGGGACAGCCGCCGGGCATGTCTGGAACACGTCGAGCGCACCTGGACCGACATGCGCCCCGCCAGTCTGGTCCGCGCCATGGAGGGCGACCGCACGACCTGACCGGGCCGGGCGGACGACAGCCGGTCCAGGCCCCGATGCGCGGATGCGGATCTACAGGATGCCGAGAATGCCGAGGCCCAGCAGACCACCGCGGCCCAGACCCGCGCCGTTGCCCCCGTTCCCGTAGCCGTTGCCTCCGTAGCCGTAGTCGTAGCCGTTGCCGTTTCCGTGGCCCGGCCGGTTGCCGTGGCCGGAGCCGTGACTGTAGTCGTAGCCGTGGCTGTCCAGATGCTGGTGGACGGTTTCGGGGCCGCCGAAGGGATCGGGGCCGGCGGCGGCCGGACCGGCACCGGCGAGCAGCACGCCCGCGGTCAGGACGGTGGCGCTCAGGAAGACGCGCATACGCATCAGGTCACTCCTCATGTGTTACGTGGCCCTGTGTGGGCGGGCCCGGAAGGACCGGGCCCGTACACATGGCCATAACCGGGCGGACGCAGACGCACGCGGGATGTCCCCTGTGCGGAGGGCCGACGTCACACGGGTGGAGCAGGACGGCCTGTGCGGTGGGTGAGCCAGGGGCCATTGGTAGGGGTGTGACGGCAGTGAGATCAGGTGACGGTGATGGCACCGGTGAGGACGGCGAAGGCGATGTAGGCGAGGGAGACGGGGACGCCCCGGCGCAGTGCGTGCTTCTGGAAGTCGCCGAGTTCCGCCTTGACCAGGCCGAGCAGGACCCACAGGGGCGCGCTGGTGGGGCCCGTCATGGGGAGTATCTGGCCGATGGCGCCGGCGCGGGCCATCTCGTTGGCGTCGATGCCGTAGTGGGCGGCGGACTCGGCGAGGACGGGGACGACGCCGAACCAGTAGCCGTCGTTGGACATGAAGAAGCCGAGCGGCAGGGCGAGGACGGCGGTGAACAGCGGGATGAGGTCGCCCATCGGGTCGGGCACGACGGCGAGGGCGGCGTCCGCCATCGCCTTGATCATGCCGGAGTCGGTCATGATGCCGGTGAACACACCGGCGGCCAGGACGAGGATCATCACGGGGACGGCGTTGGCGGCCTGCCGCTTGATGAGCTCCTGCTGGTCCTCGATGGCGCGGATGTTGACGAGCAGGGCGATCACGAAGGCGATCATGAACAGCACCAGGAGGTCGGCGGCCTCCAGGACGAGCAGTGCCATCAGCAGCACGGTGAGACCGGCGTTGAACCACAGCCGCCAGTCGGCCCTGACCGGTTCGAAGGCCTCGCCGGAGGCGATCTCCAGCTGGTAGGCGGCGAGGGTCTCGCCGTCGAGCTCGCGCCGTTCACGCAGGCCGAGCCAGTAGGCGACGGCGATGATGGCCACATGGCGGCGATGGTCGCGATGATCCGGGGGTTCATGCCCAGCCGGCGGTAGACGGGCAGGAACGCGGAGCAGACGATCATGTAGCTGGTGGTGCCGTCGCCGTCGAGCGCGACGAGCAGGGCCAGCACGGCGGTGCCGACGCAGATGCGGACCGGGTCGCCCTTGGAGGCGCGGACGATGGCCTGGACGACGGGTGCGAAGAGCTTGCACTCCATCAGGCCGAAGTGGAGGACGGCGAACAGCAGCAGCGCCGCGGTGGGCGCGACGGTGTCCAGACCGCTCATCACCATGTCGCCGAGCTCGGTGCCCCGGCCGGCGACGAGGGCGGCGGCGATCGGTGTGAGCATGATGGCGGTGAACGCGGAGAGGTACTCCCGCATCACGAGCAGCATGAAGCTGCCTCACGGAACCGGACCGCCCCGTACGCCGCACCCAGCCGCGCTGGATCATCGCCCCGCCGCCCCGCCGCCCCGCCGCCCCGCCGCCCCGCCGCCCCGCCGCCCCGCCGCCCCGCCGCCCCGCCGACATCGTGACCGTCCTGACCCGTCGCCTACCGACCCGTCGCGTACTGCCGGGGCCCTGCGGTGCGACCGGTCGTCGGCGCGCGCTCCGGAGCGGACGGCGGGAGGATCGGTGGATGGGTGTTCTGCTGCCGGTGCTCTTCGCCTTCGTCGCCGCGTTCAGCAACGCGCTGGCCACCGTGCTCCAGCGGCGGGCCGCGCTGAGTGTGCCGCAGACCCGGGGGTTCCGCCCGGGGCTGGTCCTCGATCTCGTGCGGCGGCCGGTCTGGGTCGGCGGCATGCTGGCCGTCGTCGTCGCCGGGGCGGGCCAGGCGGCGGCCCTGGCGACCGGGCCGCTGTCGCTGGTCCAGCCGCTGTTCGTCCTCGAACTCCCGCTAGCGTTGCTGCTGGCCTCGCTGATGACCGGACGGGGGCTGCCCGGGGTGCTGTGGGCGGCCGTGGCCGCGGTGGTCGCCGGGCTCGGCCTGGCGCTGGCGTCGGCCGCACCGGGCGGCGGCGGCACGCAGGTGTCCTTCGCCCGCTGGGTCCCCGCGCTGGCCGTCTGCGTGGCGACGGTCCTGCTGCTGGCCGGAGCCGGACTGAAGCGGCCCGACGGCAAGGCCCGCGCCGGCTTCCTCGGCGCGGCCACCGCGGTCTGCTACGCGCTGACGGCCGCCCTGATGAAGGACGCCATGCGGTTCCTGGACGCCGGTGACGTGACGGGCTTCCTGACGGCGTGGCAGACGTACGCGTTCGCCGCGGCCGGTGTGGGAGCCGTGCTCCTGCTGGAACACGCCATGCAGGGCGGCCCCCTGGTCGCCTCCCAGCCGGCCCTCACCCTGGGGGACGCGACGGTGAGCCTCCTGCTCGGCGTGTTCCTCTACCGGGAGCACGTCCGCACCAGTTGGTGGGTCCTGCCCCAGCTCGTCGGTGTCGCCCTGGTCGTCGTGGGCGTCATCATCCTGGCCCGGCGCGGGTTCGACCTGAGGACCGGCCGGTGAGCGGCGCGGGCCGGTCCCCTCCCGCCTCTCCCGGGCCCACCGCTCGCCCCGCACCACCACCGGACCGCCGAAGGTGCCGGCCGTGCAGCCCGGGGCCGGCAGGGCGGCCCGGTCACGGGTGCCCGCCACGGGCAGCGCCCCGGTCACCGAGCTGCCGCAGATCTCCGCCGTGCCGGCGCCGACCTCCGCACGGCGCCCGCGGTCTCCGAGCCCCGTACCACCGGGTCCGCTCACCAGGTCCGCTCCGGAGGTGACGAGGACCGCGCCGGCCACCCGGGCGTTGTCCGCCCACGGGCGGGAAAACCGTTCGCGCGGACGCGTGGACACCCGGTAACCAGCTTCGGGACGACAAGGAGCACCGCATGACGTCCCGCACACCGTCCCGCCCGGGCGCGCTCGGCGAGTTCTGCTGGATGGACCTCAAGACCCGCGACCTGCCCGGCACCGCCGCCTTCTTCGCCGCGACGCTGGGCTGGCGCTTCGCGGTGGACGAGACGGACTGGCGCCGCGCCACCAAGGTCTTCGCCGACGGCCGTCCGATCGGCGGCGTGAGCGATCTCGCCGACCCGGTCTACCCGCCGGGGACCCCCGCCCACGTCGCCTACTACCTGGCGGTCGACGACGTCGACCGCCGCACCGGGGCGGCGACGGCGCACGGCGCGCGGGTGATCGTGCCGCCCTTCGACGCGGGCGACCAGGGCCGCATGGCGACACTGGTCGATCCGGTGGGTGCCGCCTTCTCCCTGTGGCAGGCGCGCCGCTTCGGGGGATGGGACATCCCGGCGCACGCGACGGGCGTCCCGCACCGCATGGTCCTGGTCTGCGAGCGGCCCGGCGAGGCCCGGCGCTTCTACCGCGAGGCGCTCGGCACCGCCCTGGCCCACGCCGACTTCGTCGCGGGGAGCACGACCGGGTGGGAGCTCGAGGTCGGCGTCACGGACCTGGACCGCGTCGTCGCCCGGGCCCGCGACCACGGACAGGACCCCGTCGTCCGGCCCGACGAAACCGGCGGCCCCGTCGTGCGGTTGACGGGCCCCGAGGGGCTGACGTTCCGGGTGCGCCGCGTCGAGGAGGAGGCCGGGTAGGAGGCCGGGCAGGCCCCCGTCAGCCCGCCTCGCGCAGACCGGGGCGGTCGGCCTCGACGGTGAAGCGGGCGACGGTGGTGACCGGGGCGTCCGCGTCCGCCTCGACGTAGGGGACGGCCCGGTAGTCGGCGGTCAGCTCGGTGCCGGTGACGCGGCCGAGGACGTAGCCGCGATGGCCGTCGTAGAACTTCGTCCACGGGTGCTGCAGCCAGTCCGCCGCGTAGCCGTCCGTCGCGGAGCCGTCCCCGTCGGAGGCGATGGAGGTGCCGACCAGCTCCGAGGCGACGACGGCCGAGTCCGGGCGGGAGAAGTCGGCGAGCAGGTCGCCCGCGACCGCGCGGTGGGTGTCACCGGTGAGGACCACGGTGGGGGAGGTGCCGGGCTCGGCCAGCACGTCGAGGAGCCGCTGCCGCGCGGCGGGGAAGCCGTCCCACTGGTCGGTGCGGGAGTCGGTGACCCTCATGACGGCGACCTGCTGGGCCAGCAGGTTCCAGCGGGCGCGGGACCGGCGCAGCCCGGAGTACAGCCAGCGCTCCTGGTCCGCGCCGAGCAGCGAACGGGCCGGGTCGGCCTGCTCGGCGGCGTCCGCGGGTCTCCCGTCGCGGTGCTGGCGGCCGTCCAGGACGTGCACGTCGGCCAGGGGGCCGTACGGCAGGCGGCGGTGGAAACGGGCGTCGGGGCCGTGGGCCAGCGCGGCCGGCGGCAGCGGGGTGTTCTCGTAGTAGGCGCGGTAGGCCGCGGCCCGCCGTCTCCGGAAGGCGGCGGGGTCCAGGCCGTAGTACGACGTCTCGTCGGCGTAGTCGTTCTGCACCTCGTGGTCGTCCGGTGTCAGCACCCACGCCGCCGCCGCGTGCGCCGCCCGCAGGTCGGGGTCGGACTTGGTGAGGCCGTAGCGCACCCGGTACCGGGCCAGGGAGTTCGTCTCGGCGTCGTGGCCCTCGCCGAGCGTGACGCCCCGCCGCCACAGGTTCCTGGCGGTGATCGCGTACTCGTATATGTAGTCGCCGAGGAAGAGGACCACGTCCGGATCGTCGGCGGCCATGCCGCGGTAGGCGGAGAAGTGGCCGTGGTACCAGGCCTGGCAGGAGGCGGTCGCGAAGGTGAAGGCGCCGCCGCCGGAGCGTGCCGAGGGGGCGGTGCGCACCCGGCCGGCCGGGCTGAGCCGCCCGGCCGCGCGGAACCGGTAGAAGTACTGCCGCCCGGGGCGCAGCCCCGTCACCCGGGGGTGCACGGAGTGGGCCAGTTCGGGCACGGCGACGGCCCGGCCGCGCCGTACCACCCGGCGGAACCCCTCGTCCTCCGCCACCTCCCACTCCACGTCGTACGCGGTGGGCGGCATGCCGCCGTGCCCGTCGAGCGCCGTGGGGTCGGGAACGAGACGGGTCCACAGCACGAAGCCGTCCTCGGCGGGCTCCCCGGAGGCCACGCCCAGCCGGAAGGGGTCGTCCGGCAGCCGGACGGCGGGACCGGCGGCCTCGGCGGACGCACCGGCCAGCCCGGCACCGGCGAGCAGGGCCCCGGCGGTCACGCCGGACATCCGGAGCATCGCGCGGCGGCCCGGGCCGCTGAGGCCGTTGCGTCCGGACGGCGGTGGTGTCATGGCGGTTCTCCCTGGTCGCGCACGGGCGGGACGGACAGGGCCGACGATCGGCGCGGCATGTTACGCGGCCCTGGCAGGCGGACGGCCGGTCCCCCAACAGCGCGTGTACGGCGCGCGGAGCCGCCCGGGGCGGCTCCGCGCGCCGCGGTGGCGCGAGGGGCCGCCGTCACTCGGGTCCGGCGAGCTCCACGGTCGCCGACGCGCTCCGGCCGCCCGCGGCGACCGTCATGGTGACCGTGCCGGGGCGGACGGCGGTGAGGGTGGGACCGGCCAGATCGAGGACGGCCAGGGTCCGGCGGTCACGGGCGGCCGTCCGGGCCCCGGCGGCCGAGCCGGCGACCACCAGGCCGCGGGAGCCGGTCCAGGTGACGCTGGCGGGGTGGCGCAGGGGGAACTCGAGGCCGTACTCGCTGGTGACGCCGGTCGCGGAGACGGCGGCGGAGGTGCCGGCCGCGAGCCGGGCGGGGGCGGACAGGTTGATGGCGTCGATCAAAGGACGGCTCTCGGCGCGGAGCCAGTCACGGGTCTCCGGGCTGGGCAGTCCACGCCGGACGCGGGCGGGGCGCGGGTCGACGGCGACGTTCATCCAGCCGAAGAAGCCGCCCTGGTCGGGGGAGCTGTACGGGGTCTTGCCGACGGCGGGGGTGGTGACCTCCAGGACACCGTCGCGGCGGGCGACGGACGCGGTGTGGGCGTGGCCGGTGAACAGGGCGACCGGTTTGCCGGAGGTCTCCCGGAACTCGGCCAGCCAGCGTCTGAGCAGGCCGGCGGCGAGCCGGTCGGAGAGCTGGGACGATCCGGCGCCGGACGGGTCGTGCAGGGGGTGGTGGAAGGAGACGACCACGCCGGTGACCCTCCGGTCCCGGGCGGCCCTCTCCAGCTCGGACCTGAGCAGCGGCACCTGGTCCCAGTCGGAGGTGCGCAGGTCGCCGGTGTGCGAGTCCAGCAGGACGAAACGGGTGCCCTTGTGGTCGAAGACCTGGCGGGCGGGGCGGCCGGTGGCGGCACGGAAGGCGTCGAGTCCTCCGTCGGCGGACAGGCCCGCCTCGTGGTTGCCGGGCGTCCAGTACACCGGCAGGTCCGCCGGGACGTGGTCGCGCAGCAGGCCGTTCGCCAGCTCGAAGTCGGCGGGGCCGTTGTCGTCGACGAAGTCGCCGTTGATCAGCACGAAGTCCGGTTCGCTCGCCACCACTTGCTCCAGCGCGGCCACCGCCTGCCGTCCGGCGAAGGAGTCCGGGCCGGCCGCCGCGCTGATGTGCAGGTCGGACAGGACCGCGAACGTCCACCGGCCGCGCGGCAGCCCGCCCTGTCCGACCACGTACGGGTCGGGCGGCGGCGCCTCGGCGGTCTCCGGCTGCTGCCCGACCTGGGCGGCGAGGCCGTCGAAGTCCAGCGCGCCCGCGTTCTTGTTCGCCTGCGAGGTCTCCGCGACGTACAGGCGCAGCAGCGTGACGGGGGCGGAGAAGCCGTCCGGGAGCTCGCCGACGACCTGGCGCCAGCCCGTCCAGTCGACGGCGGTGGAGAAGGTGAACGGCACGTTGGTGGTGCCCTGCGAGCGCAGCATCGCACGCAGCCAGTGCCCGCGGCCGTCGCCCTTGACCCACAGGGCGAGCCGTCTCGTACCGGCGGGCAGGGTGAGCGGGGCGCCCGCCACCGCGTACGCCGCCGAGGTGCTCGACTGCCCGGTGAAGTCGTACGTCAGGCGCAGGGCGTGGTTCCCGGCTCCGGCGCCGGGGCGGTCGGCGGCCCCGACGATCGCGACCGACGCGGTGCCGCGCGCGGACAGCGCGGTCCAGGGCCCGTCCGGTCCGTCCGGCTCGAACTCCGCCAGCGGTACGTCGGCCAGGCCGACGGTCACCGCGAGCCTCGCCGAGACGCCGTTCACGGTCGCCGTCAGGACCGTGGCCCTGCCGTCCGCCTCCGCCGCGCCGGTGACGGTGAGGCGGCCGTCGGTCCCCACTCTCACGCCGATGACGGCCCCGTCGTGGTCGAGGGCGACGTCGCGGGCGGCCACGGGAGCGCCGAAGCCGTCGGCGTCGTACCCGGTCAGGCCGACCCTCGCGGCGGCGCCGGGTTCGATGGTGAGGGCCCGCTCGGTGAAGGCGAGCCGGTGCAGCTCCCCGACGACACGCAGTCCGTGATCCCCGCGGGCGGCACCGGAACGGGCCTGCAGGATGCCGATGCCGGGCCGGCCGGCCCGCAGGACGCCGTCGGTGACGCGGCCCAGGGAGCCGGGCCGGGCCGACCACGTGATCCGGTGCCGGCCGGCGTCGACCGGCGACCAGGTCTCGTCGTGACCGGCGGCGGTGACGTCCAGGGTGAGGCCGGGGACCACGCGGTCGGCGCCGGTCCGGACGTCCAGCCCGCGCAGCCGGCCCGATCCCTTTGGGCCGAACAGCCCGACCGCGTTGGGCACCGGCCGTTCGCCGCCGTCCGACGGGGTGTTGACCACGCTCACCCCGGCGTCCCCGGGCCGCCGGGCGACCATGCCGGTGGAGCCGCCGCCGTCCAGCATGAACGCCTCGGCGGCGCCCAGGCGGACCAGGAGTCCGGCGGTGGCGTCGTAGGAGAGACCGGCGGAGAAGTTGGCCGAACCGTCCACCGCGACCAGCAGCAGGCGGCGCCCGCCGGCCGTCCAGCCGATGACCGTACGGGGCTTGGCGGCGTCGTTGCCCTCACTGGGCGGGAAGTCGACCGCCTCGCCGTCCCTGACCAGTACGGCGTTGCTGCCCAGCGCCATGCGGGGTGCGACGGGCGAGTCGGAGCGCGGCGCGAAGGTCACGGTGACGGCGTCGCCGGGGCGGGCGGCGGCGAGCCGCGCGGCGGCCGTGCCCCGGCCGACGACGACCAGCCCGCCGTCCGGCACGGCGGTGTCGGTCAGCCGGTCGTGGACCGCGGTCACCGCGCCGCCGGAGACGACGAGTTCGGTGTACGGGCCCGCGCCCCGGATCGCCGTGCGCGGGCCGGGGCCCCACAGCGGGGTGTGGACGGCGATCCCGTCCACGGGCACCGTCGCCGAGTTGAGCGCGGCGAGCGGGCGGCCGGTGCCGGCCACCGTGACCGTGCCCTCGACCAGCAGGTCGGCCAGGCGCGCGATGCGGTCCACGCCGACCGTCGCGACGGTCGTGGCCGTACGGCCGCCCTTGCGCAGCTCGCCGTCCTGCATCTCGGGCCCGACGGCCGCGTTCGTCTCCGTGATGTCGAAGAAGTCGCCGTTGACCGCGGCGACCGCGCCCTGCGCACCGGCCGCCGCCGACGGCGTCCGGGTCTCGCTGACCTTGCCGGCGAGGAGGTCCACGCCGACGGCGGCGTCGCGGAGGTCGGCGTTGAGGACGTGGACCCGCGTCCAGCCGGTCCGGCCGAAGGTGTCGTAGGAGGTGAGGACGATACCGGGGGCGACCGGGCGGTCCACCCGGCGGACCTCGAGGGACTCGCCCGGGACCGCGGTCCGGTAGCCGGGCACCTCGTGTCCCAGGCCGCCCGGGCCGGTCCCGGTGCCGGGCGGGGGCGTGTCGGCGGGCCGGGCGGGGGCCGCGGTGGCCACACCTGCGGTGAGGGTCGTGGTGAGGGCGGCGGCCACTGCTCCGGCGAGCACGTCACGCCGTGTCGGACTCGTTCGTGGTGCGGAGAGTTCGCTCATGGGGCGTGAACCTATGGCGTGTGGGCGACGGAGGGCTTGACGGCAGGTTGATACCCGGCCGGCCGTGCGGGAAGCGGGCGGCCGTCCCGCCGTTCGTATGGAGGTGGACGCGCGTGGCGGTGGCGTCCGCCCGGATCGGGGCCGCCCGGTGCCAGGGTGCCCGCATGGAGATCGGTTACAAACTGGCCGCAGAGGCCTTCGGCCCGGAGGAACTCGTCCGTCAGGCGGTCCGCGCCGAGGCGGCGGGCTTCGACTTCGTCGAGATCAGCGACCACTACCACCCCTGGCTCGACGTCCAGGGCCACTCGCCCTTCGCCTGGACGGTCCTCGGCGCGATCGCGGCGCGGACCGAACGCGTCGGCCTGGTGACCGGGGTGACCTGCCCGACGATCCGCTACCACCCCGCGGTCGTCGCGCAGGCCGCCGCGACCCTCGCGCTGGTCTCGGGCGGCCGCTTCGTCCTGGGCGTGGGCTCCGGCGAACGGCTCAACGAACACGTCGTCGGCCGCGGCTTCCCCGACTCGGTCCGGGTCCGCCACGAACTGCTGCGCGAGGCCCTGGAGATCATCCGGCTGCTGTGGCGCGGCGGTTACCGTTCCTACGAGGGCAAGCACCTGCGCCTCGAGGACGCCCGGGTGTTCGACCTGCCCGAGGAACTGCCGCTGATCGCAGTGGCCGCCGGCGGGAGCGCGGCGGCGCGTATCGCCGCCGAGCTCGGGGACGGCCTGTTCGCCACCGAGGACAAGGCGTCGATCGTCCGGCACTACCGGGCCGCGGGCGGCACCGGGCCCGGGTACGCCGAGGTGCCCATGGCCTGGGCGCCGGACGAGGACGGCGCCGTCGAGGCCGCGTGGAAGACCTCGCGGTGGGCGGTGACGGGCTGGAAGGTGATGAGCGAACTGCCCAACCCGGTCAACTTCGAGGCCGCGACCACCACGGTCCGGGCCGAGGACATCCGGGAGAAGTTCGCCTGCGGCCCCGACCCGGACCGGTACGTGACAGCCGTCCAGTCCTACGTCGACGCCGGTTTCGACCGGCTGGTCCTGCAGAACGCGGGCCCCGACCCGGACGGGTTCACCGACTTCTACCGGCGCGAACTCGACCGGCCGCTGCGCGGCCTGCGGCCGTCCGGCTAATCTCAGAGGCTTCTGATGTGGCGCCGCTAGCGTCCGGTCCATGGTGCGCGATTACCTGATCATCGGGGCCGGACCGGCCGGACTTCAGCTCGCCGCTTCACTCGAACGTGACGGACGGGACTACGTCGTCCTGGAGCGGGGGAGCGGACCCGGCACGTTCTTCACCAGATACCCCAGACATCGGCAGCTGATATCGATCAACAAGGTGAACACCGGATACTCCGACCCGGAGCTCAACCTCCGGATGGACTGGAACTCGCTGCTCAGCGACGATCCGGAGCTGCTGTTCACCAAGTACAGCGAGGAGTACTTCCCCCGCGCCGAGGAACTGGTGCGCTACCTGGCCGACTTCGCGGACCGCACCGGCGTCCGCGTCGAGTACGGCACGGACGTCGTCCGGATCTCCCGTGGGGACGGCGCGGACGGCGCGGAGGGCCTCTTCACCGTCCGTGCCGCGGACGGGCGGACCTGGCAGGCACGGCGGATCGTCGTGGCGACCGGTGTGTCCCGGCTCAACGAGCCGCCCATCCCGGGCGTCGAACTGGCCGAACGCTACGACACGTTCGACCCGGAACCGGCGTCGTTCACGGGCCAGCGGGTGCTGATCGTCGGCAAGGGCAACTCCGCGTTCGAGACCGCCGACTCCCTCATGGCGAAGGCCGCGGTCATCCACGTCGCGGGCCCGCACTCGCTGAAGATGGCCTGGAAGACCCACTTCGTGGGCCATCTGCGCGCGGTGAACAACAACTTCCTGGACAGCTACCAGCTCAAGTCGCAGAACGCGGTCCTGGACGGCACCGTGGAGAACATCGAGAAGACCGCCGACGGCCGGTTCCGGGTGGTGTTCCGCTACGCCCGCACCGTGGAACGGCTCCGCGAGCTGGAGTACGACCGGATCATCCTGTGCGCCGGCTTCCGCTTCGACGCGGACGTCTTCGACGAGAGCTGCCGCCCGGCCCTCGTCATCGACGACCGGTTCCCCGAACAGACCTCCGCCTACGAGTCGGTGAACGTCCCCGGCCTCTACTTCGCCGGCACGCTGACCCAGCAGCGGGACTTCAAGAAGGGCACCAACGGCTTCATCCACGGCTTCCGTTACGGCGTGCGCGCGCTGCGCCGCGTCCTGGACGCCCGCTACCACGACGCGCCCTGGCCGGGCCGGCCGCTCACCGCGGCCCCCGAGGCGATCGCCGACGCGATCGTCGCCCGCGTCAACCGCTCGTCCGCCCTCTGGCAGCAGTTCGGCGTCCTCGGCGACGTCGTCGCGGTCGACGGGGACCGGGCCCTGTACCAGGAGGAGGTGCCGCTCGCGTACGTCACCGACGGCGGTCTCGGCCCCGCCGCGCACCGGTTCGTCGTCGACCTGGAGTACGGGCCCGACCACGACCACGTCGACCCGTTCGACGTCACCGTCCCGCGCGTGACCGAGAACGACGTGGAGCACGCCGAGGACTCCAGCTACCTGCACCCCGTCGTCCGGCACTACCGCGACGGCGTCCTCGCCGGCACCCACCACCTGGCGGAGAACCTGGAGAACGAGTGGGACATCCCCACCGTCCACCAGCAGCCGCTGGCCGCGTTCGTGAAGGAGAGCCTTGGCTGAGCAGTTCCCCGGCGGCGTACTGGACCTCCTCGACGCGGCGGGCGACCGGACGGTGTTCGAGCACGGCGACCGGACGGTCTCCGGGGCTCAGCTCCTCGAGGCCGTACGCCGGGTGACGAACGGCCTGCGGAAGCACGGCGTCGGGCCCGGCGACGGTGTGGCCCTGCTGCTGGGCGTCGGTCCCGAGGCGTTCGCCGCCGTCGTCGCCGCCCATGCCGTCGGCGCCCGCGTCGTCGGCGTCCGGCCGGGCCTCACCGGACGCCAGCGGGAACACCTCCTCGCGGACGTCGCCTTCAAGGTCACCGACCGGGCCGCCGGCCCGGCCGGTGACCGGCCCGGGGGCGACCTCGTGCTCGACGACCTGCTGTCGGCGCCGGACGACGGGGTCCGGCCGCGGGTCACGGCGCGGCCCGAGGACGTCGCCCGGCTCATCCACACCAGCGGCAGCACCGGCGTCCCCAAGGCGTGCGCCCAGACCTACGCGGCGATGACCGCGGCCTGGGCGCTCCGCCCGGACGCCTGGCCGCCCGCCGTCCGCGAACTCGCCTCCCGCCTGGACCGGTTCCTCGTCTTCGGCACCCTGGCGAGCCAGGTGATGATGGAGTACGGGCTGCTCGCGCTCGCCGCGGGCGGCACCCTCGTCACCGCCGACCCGCCCGCCTTCCCCGACGCCCTCGTACGGCACCGGGCGACCGCGAGCGTCATCACCGTGGCCCGGCTGACGAGACTCGTGGCGAGCCAGCGCGCGTCACCCGTGGACCTCGGCACGCTGCGCGCGCTGATGGTCTCCGGGTCCCCGGTGACGCCGGGGCGGCTGCGCGAGGCCGCCGAGGTGCTCGGCCCGGTCGTCTTCCACGGCTACGGCCAGACGGAGACCGGCATGATCTCCATGGCCACCCCGGAGGACGAGCCGGGCTCGCTGGGCGTGCCGCCCGTCGAGCTGGAGGTACGGGACGACTCCGGCCGCCCCGTACCGCCCGGCACCGACGGCGAGCTGTTCGTCCGGACCCCTGCGCAGAGCAGCGGGTACTGGCAGGAGCCAGGTCTCACCGCCGAGGTGTTCACCGACGGCTGGGTGCGCACCCGCGACCTCGGCCACCTCGACGCCGAGGGCCGGCTGTGGCTCACGGGACGCGCCCGCGACGTGATCATCGTCAACGCCAACGTGCACTACGCGGGGCCCGTCGAGCGGCTGCTCGCCGCGCACCCGTCGGTGGCCGAGGCGTACGTCGTCGCCGTCCCCGACGACAGCACCGGGGAGGCCGTGCACGCCTTCGTCGTACCCGCCGCCGGACATGTGCCGTCCCTCGGGGAACTGCGCACGCTGGTGGCGGCCGAGCTGGGTGAGGCGTCCGCGCCGACCCGTCTCACCCTCATCGACGAGGTGCCGCTCACACCCGCCGGGAAGCCCGACAAACGGCGGCTCGCGGCCGGAGCGTAGCCGGTTCCCCGCGCCCCTTCAGGGGCGCGGGGCCGTGCTGACATGCGGCTCCGCCGCGCGGGCGCGACCAGCCACGACGGACCCGCACCGAAGCACCGGCCTCGCAGCGCAAGGCGGCACTCAGGCATCCACGGTCGGCCGCGGCAGCGACTCCCGCGGCCGCTCCCGCCGGTCGAAGAACGTCAGCAGCGGTGTCGCCATGACGGTGGTGACGATGGCGACGACGACCAGGGCGCTGAACATCGCCTGCGTCACGATGCCCGCCGCCAGACCGAGGTTGAGCGCGATGAGCTGCATCAGGCCCCGCGCGTTCATCAGCGCCCCGACCCGCAGCGCCACGTCGTTCGGCTCGCCGGCGATGCGGGCGGCCAGCCAGCAGGCGCCGAACTTCCCCAGGACCGCGACCAGCACGCACCCCGCGGTGAACAGCAGCACCGGTCCGGAACCCAGCAGGGTGAAGTCCGTGTTCAGTCCCGAGTAGGTGAAGAACAGCGGCAGGAACACCGTGCCCACCGGCTTGAGCGTCGCGACCGTACGGTCCAGCTGTTCCGATCGCGGGAACACGAGGCCGAGGCAGAACGCGCCGAACACCGCGTACAGCCCGATCTCGTCGGTGTACCAGGCCACCAGGAACAGCGCGCCGACCAGCGTCAGCAGCAGCCCGTCCGGCGTCGCCCGGTCGGCGAGGAGCGCGGTGCGGCCGTGCAGGCGCACCACGGCCACCATCACCAGTACGAGACCGAACCCGCCCGCCACGGCCAGGGACACGAGCCCCGCGCTGCCGCCGGCGATGCTGAACACGCCCGCGAGCAGGATCCACGCCACCGCGTCGTCCACGGCGCCGGAGCCGAGCGCGAGCGACCCGAACCGGGTACCGGCCAGGTTCCGTTCGGAGATGATCCGGGCCAGCATCGGGAACGCCGTCACGGCCAGCGCCACCCCGACGAACAGGGCCGACACCACCAGCGGCACGTCCTCGGCCAGGGCGCCGGTCCGTTCCCCGACGGCGTAGATCAGCACCACGCCCAGCAGCACCGGTACGAGCACACCCGCGGCGGAGACCAGCCCGGCCGACCGGGCCACACCGCCCAGCCGGTCCATCCGGAAGTCCCAGCCGACGTGGAACATGAACGCGACGAGGCCGATCTGCCCCACCACGTACAGGACCGGCCGCAGCTCCTGCGGGAAGAGGCTCTCCTCGACGCCGGGGAGCAGGGCGCCGAGCACCGACGGGCCCAGTACCACGCCCGCGATCATCTCGCCGACGACGGGCGGCTGCCCGACCGTCTGCAGCAGCCGGCCGACGAGACGGCAGACGACCAGGATGACCACGACGGCGAGGAAGAACGTGGGGGCGAGTTCCGCGGGAGTCATCTGTTCCCTCCGTTTCCGTGGGCGACCGGGCAGCGACCGGCCGGGGGCTCCTCGAAGTAACGGGCCGCCGGCCGCAGCCGGCGGGCGTGCAGCACCATGACCGTGCCGAGCACCAACTGCCGTACGCCCCGCGTGACGTCCTCCACCCCGTCCCGCACCCGGACGAAGGCCCGCAGCGCGTCCAGCCGGCGAGGCTCGGGGGACAGCCCGCGCGGGATCAGCAGACACGGCGCGCGGTGCGGGTTGGAGCGGGTGTGCGAGGCCGTGGAGTCCAGCTCGAAGCGGCGCAGCACCTCGCGGACCGCGGCGCGCAGCACGAGCGGGGAGAGCCGCCACGCCGGGCAGGGACGGTTGGCGGCCACGCCGAACGGGATGTGGTGGGCGTCCTTGGCGGACAGGGTGTCCCAGCGGTCCGGGTCGAACACGTCGGGCCGGTCGTAGCCCGTGGCGTGGTAGGCGGGGTAGCTGAAGCACACCACGGAGCCGGCGGGCAGCGTGGTGTCCTCGTCGAGCGGGATGTCGCCCGTGGTGATGCGGTGCGCGATGCCGAACAGCGGGTACAGCCGCATCGTCTCGTCGAGCACGTGCGTGAGGTACCGGTCGTCGTCGGGGGACCCGGCCACGCGGCGCTGCACCTCGCGGTGGCGGGCCAGGGCGAGCAGGACGTGCGCGGTCGCCTCGGAGAGCTGCACGACGGCCGTGTTGAACATCGTCCCCTGCAGGAAGTGCACCTGCTCCGGCAGCGACAGCGAGGCGGGGAGCTCGTGCCGCACGTCGCCGGCCGCGACCCGCTCGCGCAGGTACGCCGTCAGCCGGGCCCGGCGCCTCGGGTGGCGCAGGCCGGTGCACTTCAGGGCGTTGATGACGTCGGTGGAGTGCGCGGTGATCAGGTCCCGGGCGTGCGGCGGGCACGGCTCCCTGAACACCAGCTCGTAAGCGAACTCGGCCCACGCGGGCATCACCAGGTCCCGCAGCCGGACGAGGCTGATCCGTGTGTCCGGCACCGTGTCGAGCACGCGCGCCACGGCGCGGGCGGCCGCCGCCGAGAGCTCGGCCGAGTTGCCGGCGAGCATCCGCCGCGTCGCCGCGGCCACGTCCTCGTACCGCTCACCGGGCTCCAGGTGCTCCTGGTGCACCTCGGGTCCCGGGGACAGCCAGTACCAGAACAGGTCGGACAGACCCGCCCCCGCGCTCCGGCCGTTCGCCGCCGGATGCGCGTAGACCCGCTCGAACACCTCGGGCCCGTACCGGGCGTTGGGCAGGGTCAGTGTCCGGTCGCCGTTGACCTTCTCGAAGATGCGCCCGCGCAGCGCGACGACGCCGCGCGGCAGCCACCACGTGTCCGCCGTGGCCTGCTTCGGCCCGCTGCTCACCACGTTCCACCCCTCGTCACGACGTCCCTCGTCACGACCATGTCCTCCGTCAGATCGGCGTTCCGGCGCCCTCCGCACAGCGCGAGCGTGTGGTCGTACTCGTCGCGCAGCGTCGCGAGGACCGACCGGACCCCGGCCTCCCCCTCGGCGGCCAGCCCCCACACCACCGGGCGGCCCACGCCGACGGCCGCCGCGCCCAGCGCGAGGGCGACGGCGACGTCGCTGCCCCGGCGCACCCCGCCGTCCAGCAGCACCGGCACCCGGCCCGCGACGGCGCGGACGACCGCGGGCAGGCAGTCCACGGCCGCCGGGACGGCGTCGCTCTGCCGGCCCCCGTGGTTGGAGACGACCACCCCTGCCGCACCGTGCTCGACGGCGAGCCGCGCGTCCGCCGGGTGCAGGACTCCCTTGACCAGCACGGGAAGTGAGGTCATACGCGCCAACTCGCCGAAGTCCCGCCAGGTCGGGGAAGCCGACATGGGGATGTCGGTGAGGGCACCCGGCGGGGCGCCCGGCAGGTCGCGCATGTTCTCCGCGGCGTAGCCGGGCGGCAGGTCGGTGAACCCGTTGCGCAGGTCCCTGGTGTGCCGGCCGAAGACCGGCGAGTCGACGGTGACCACCAGCGCCGTGCAGCCCGCCTTCTCGGCGCGCCGCACGAGCGCCTCGGTGACCGCCGGGCGGGGGTGCAGATAGAGCTGGAACCACACGGCCGGGTCCGGGGCCGTCTCGCGGGCCGCCGCGACGACGTCGGCGACCGCCGTCGTCGCGGCCGTACCCGTGATCAGGACGGCGCCCTCCGCCGCGGCGGCACGGGCCGTGGCGCGCTCGCCGTCCGGGTGCATCAGCCGGTGGAACGCGGTCGGCGCGACGACCACCGGCGCCGCCCGCCGGGCACCCGGCAGGTCGGCGGCGGTGTCCCGGTCCTCGGCTCCGCGCAGCACCCTCGGCAGCAGCGCGTACCGGTCGAAGGCCCGCTCGTTGCCGGCGAGGACGCGTTCCTCGCCGGCCCCGCCCGCCACGTAGTCGTAGTGGGCGGGGTCCAGCGCCTCGCGGGCCGCGTCGTGCAGCGCGCGGAGCGTCACGGTGTCACCGGGGCGGTCGGGGCGAGGTGGTCGGTGAGGAAGGCGCGCAGCGGGGCGCGGTGGACCTCCTCGCTGTCCCACTCGTTCTCCAGGTTCTCCGTGATGTGGTGCTCGGAGACGAACTCGCCGCCCCGGTACCAGCGGACGACCGGGTGCAGGTAGCGGCCGTCGAGCCCGGCCACGTCCTGCTGGGACTTGCGGCCCGCGGTGACGTCGAAGGGGTCCACCCGGTCGTGGTCCGCGCCGTACTCCAGGGTGATCACCGCGTGGGCGTCCACCTTCCCGAAGTCGCCCTCGCGCACGGCGTCCGGCACGTGGCGGACGGGCACCTCCTCGGCGTAGCGCATGGTGCCGTCCGGGGCGACGAGCAGCACGTCGCCGAGGACGGCGAACTGCTGCCACAGCGCGGAGGACCGGTTGACGCGGGTGATGACCGCGTCGACGGCCCGTTCCGTGGCGTCCCCGAGCTCCGTGACCGGCCAGTCCTCGCCGTGGTGGCGCTTGCGCAGCGCACGGTGCAGGGCGCGGACCGTGTAGCGGAACCCGTGGATGAACCCGGTGGTGGACTTCTTGAAGTCGGGGCCCTGCGTGATGGTCCCGGCGAAGTACAGGCCGGGCACGTTGACCGACTCGCCGACGGGCGTGAGCGCCGGGAAACGGTCGTCGACGATCAGGTCCGGTACACAGCCGTCGTCGAAGATCGAGGTGTCGAACCGGAAACCGGTCGCGACGATCACCCGGTCGTAGCGGATGTGCTTGACCACCTCGTCGACCCGCTCGAAGGCCACCGGCACGCGGAAGCCGTCGCCCTCGCGCCGGATCTCGACCACCCGGCCGTCCAGGAGCGCGTTCTGCGACTTGAGCTGGTAGCTGTCCAGGAAGTTGTTGTTCACCGCGCGCAGATGCCCGACGTAGTGCGACTGCCACGCCATCCGCAGCGAGCCCGAGCCGACGACGTGGATGACCGCCGCGGTCTCCATCAGGCTGTCGGCCGTCTCGAAGGCCGAGTTGCCCCGCCCGATGATCAGCACCCGCTGACCGGTGAAGGACTCCGGGTCGGGGTCGAACGTGTCGTAGCGCTCGGCGAGTTCGATGCCCGGGACCGGCGGTACGTTCGGCTGGGACACGCCGGTGGCGACCACCAGACGCCGCGCCCGCCGTGTCGTCCCGTGCTGATCGGTGACGGTGAACCCGTCACCGTCGCGGGCCACCTTCCGCACGGCGGTGTCGTACTCCACCCGCACCCCGGTCCGGGCGGCGAAGTCCGACAGGTAGCGGACCATGTCGTCGGCCGGCGGGAAGTACCGCGGGCTGTACCGGGTGAACAGCAGCTCCGGGTCGTCGGTCAGCAGGGAGTTCCAGTCCATCCGCAGCCGCAGCTCCGGATCCTCGTATCCGGTGTGCACCTTGTTGATCGAGATGAGTTGGCGGTGCCGGGGGAACCGGGTGAAGAACGCGCCCGGACCGCTGCCGCGCTCCAGAACGACGTAGTCCGCACCGTCACGCTCCAGGAAGGAGGCGAGCTGCAGTCCCGCGGGTCCCGCTCCGATGATCAGATAGTCGTGCGCCATGGCCCGGAAGCTATCCACCCGTTCTCAGAGCGCTCTGAGATTCCCCGCCTATGTTTCCGGCGTGCTCACCACCACGGACACCGTCACGCTCACCGGCCCCCTGGATCCCGCCGCCCTGCGCCGCGCGGCGGCACCGCTCACCGTCACCGTGGACGCCGAGGCCCGCGCGCGCGTCGAGCGCGGCCGGAGCGCCTTCCGCGCCCTGCGGCAGGGCGACGGCGGCGAGGAGCGCCGGATCTACGGCGCCGACACCGGCTTCGGCGCCCTCGTCGGCTACGCCGGCCGCAGCGACGAGGCCGACCAGTGCGACAACACCCTGGCCCACCTCGGCGCCGGTCAGGGCCCCGACCTGCCGCACGACATCGTGCGCGCCGCCCTGCTGCTGCGCACCCGGTCCCTCGCCCAGGGGTACTCCGGGGTGTCCGCCGAGGTCGTGGAGCGGCTCGCCGCGATGTTCGGCACGACGTTCACGCCCGCCGTCCCCCGGTACGGCTCCGTCGGCGCGAGCGGCGACCTCGTCCCGCTCGCCTACGCCACCCAGGCGCTGCGCGGCCGGGGCCACGCCCACCTGGACGGCCGCCGCCTGCCGGCCGCCGAGGCGCTGGCCGCCGCCGGGCTGCGCCCGCTCGTCCTGGACGGCCGTGACGCGCTCGCCCTCGTCAACGGCACCTCCGTCACCACCGCGGCCCTCGCCCTCGCCCACGACACCGTCCGCGCCGCGCACCGCGCCCTCACCGCCCTCACCTGTCTGCTCGCCGACCTCCTCGGCTGCGACCCCGGCTTCCTCGACGAGGACCTGCTGCGCGCCTACGGCCACCCCGGCGCGGCCGACGCCGGTGCCCGCATGCGGCGGACGCTCGCCGGTACGGTGCCCTCCGGCACCCGGCCGCTGCAGGAGCCGTACAGCATCCGCTGCGCCCCGCAGCTGCTCGGCGCGGCGGAGGACGCGCTGCGTTACGTGGACGGCGTGGTCGCCGCCGACCTCGGCGGGGTCAGCGACAACCCGCTGTTCTTCCCCGAGGGCACCGAGGGCGAGAGGCCGGGCAAGGTGGTGCACGGCGGGAACTTCTTCGGGCAGCCCGCCGCGTTCGCCGCCGACCTGCTCGCGAACGTCACCGCCCAGCTGGGCAACCTCGCCGAACGCCAGCTGGACCTGCTGGTGGACCCGGCGCGCAACGGGGGGCTGCCGCCGATGCTCGCCACCGCGCCGGGCCTCCAGCACGGACTGCAGGGCGTCCAGCTGGCCACCACCGCGTTCGTCGCGGAGATCCGCCGCTGCGCGACACCCGCCGGCATGCAGAGCCTGCCGACCAACCTGCACAACCAGGACGTCGTCCCCTTCGGCACCCAGGCCGCCCTGCGCTCCCACGACATGGCGGAGCTGCTCGCCCTGCTGTGCGGGTCGCTCGCGCTCGGTCTGCGCCAGGCCGTCCACGTCGGGGCCCGCCGCCCCACCGCGCCCCGCTGCGGCGAACTCCTCGACGCCCTCGCCGACGCGATTCCCCCGGTCGACCCGGACCGCCCGCTGGACGCGGACGTCCGCGCCGCGGCCCGCCTGCTGGTCACGTACGACCTGCCCTGACCGGGCGTGCCGACGGGAGAGGGGCGGGCGGGGGAGCGCACTCCGGGAGCCGGACGGTGAACCGGGCGCCGCGCCCCGGACGGCCGGCGGCGGCGACCGTGCCGCCGTGGTGCGTGACGACCTCCCGCAGCAGCGCGAGTCCCAGCCCGTACCGGCCGCCGTCGCCGCTCCGGTGGAACCGCTCGAACAGCCGCTCCGCCTCGGCGGGTTCGAAGCCCGGTCCGGTGTCCGTGACGGTCAGCTCGACCGCGCCGCCGACGCGCACGAGCACCACCTCGATCCGCCCGCCCGGCGGGGTGTGGCCGATCGCGTTGGACAGCAGCTCGCCGACGGCGCGGCGCAGCGCGGACTCGATGCCGTCGACGTACAGCGGATGCGGCGGGCCGTCCACGGTGACGGCGAGGCGGCCGTCCCGTGTCCGGTCCGCCTCCTCCGCGACCACCGACCGGGCCAGCGCCACCACGTCGACCGGCCGGTGCTCCGCCCGCCGTGCCGGACCCGCCGTGAGGCTCGCGGACAGCAGCAGGTCGTCGATCACCTCGCCGAGCCGGCCGACCGAACCGGCCAGCCGGGCCAGCCCCTCGCGGTGCGGGGCCGGCAGGTCCTCGGCGGCCGCCTGCCGCGACAGCACCTGCACCCGGGTGTACACCTGGGTGATCGGGGTGCGCAGCTCGTGGCTGGCGTCCGTGACGAACCGGCGCTGCCGGGTGAGCGCCTCGGCCAGCGGGGCCACGGACAGCCGCCCGAGGACCACGCCGGTGACGGCCGCGGCGAGCAGACCGACC
The DNA here is from genome assembly GCF_014648075.1 of Streptomyces ruber. Lineage (GTDB taxonomy): Bacteria > Actinomycetota > Actinomycetes > Streptomycetales > Streptomycetaceae > Streptomyces > Streptomyces ruber. The sequence continues at coordinate 640,569 of NZ_BMQK01000003.1, forward strand.
ACCTCGGCGACGCCCAGCGCGTACCAGAGGTGGGCGCGGTCGGCCAGCTGGAAGCGCATGTCGAACACCGCCTGCACCACGTTGCCGTCCGCTCTGGCCTGCGTACGCACCAGGTAGACCGTGTTCTCGCGGCGCACGGTCCGCTCCACGGCCTCCCGGGTCCGGCGCACCTGGACGAAGTCGTCGCGCACCGGGAAGCCGGCCGGGGCGCCTGCGAGCGGGGTCACGCCGGGCGCGTACAGCCAGGTGCACCCCGGCGGGCTCGACAGATCGCCGCGCGCCGCGCCGTAGCGCAGCTCCCGCCGCACCTGCTCGTCCTGCGCCCGCGTCATCACCGTGCTCGCGATGCCGCCGACGAGCGTGACCAGCAGCGTGATGATCGCGCCGGTGATCACGGCGATCCGCAGGCGCGCCCGGCGCACCACCGCCCACTCCCCGCGCGCCGGCGCCCTCACAGCGTCCCCAACCGGTAGCCGAGTCCGCGGACCGTGCGCACCACCCGCCGGCCCAGCTTGCGGCGCAGGTAGTAGACGTAGGTGTCGACGATGGACGTCGCCGGCGTCTCCTGGAACACCATCCGGCGCAGCTCCGCCCGCGAGTACACGGTGTCGGGGCGCGAGGCGAGCACCCACAGCAGCGCGAACTCCCGTGCCGTGAGGGTGATCCGCCGCCCGTCGGCGAGCTCGACCTCGCGGTGGCCGACGTACAGGTGACCGGAGCCGATCCTGAGCGTGTCCGTGACGTCGAGCGCCCGTCTGCACAACGCCCGTATCCGGGCGCCCAGTTCGTCGATCTCGAACGGCTTGACGAGGTAGTCGTCCGCACCCGCGTCCAGTCCGTCGACCCGGTCGTGCACGCTGCCCATGCCGGTCAGCATCAGCACCGGCGTGCGCACCGCACGGGACCGCAGCCGGGCCAGCAGGTCGAGTCCGTCGAGCACCGGCAGCCGCCGGTCGACGACGAGCACGTCGTACTGCCGGGTGAGACCGAGGTGCAGGCCGCGCTGACCGTCGTGCGCGACGTCGACCGCGTACCCCTCGTCCAGCAGTACATCGGAGAGCATGGTGACCAGCTCCCGGTCGTCGTCGACCAGTAGCAGTCGCCAAGGATGCCGTGCACGCTCCTTTGCCATCGTCCCACTCCCCTCACCCCCGTTCCCTGTCAACACCGTGGTGCCGCAACCGAGTTGCGGACCGGGTGCGGCCGAACGAGGACTCGATCGGCAAGATCACGCTAGCGCGTGACCCCACCCGCGTTGCTTGAAAACGCAAATGTCGGTTCCGTTCTCCGTTCCGCCTCCCCGTTCCGCCCGGCTGTCTAGGCGTTTCCTTGGAGCGAACGCACAAGGCTGGAGAACGGGCGGCCGCGTCGCTTTGATCGTTCCGCGAGCCATGGCCAGAGCACCCACCCGCACCCGACCGCAGGCGCTTCGTGCCGTTCAGCCGAAGGAGCAGACGGAGCATGCACGTGGACGACCGCACCCTCGCGGAGACGACGTACGCCGCCCGAGAGTCCGCCCCCCAGCCTCCACCGCACCCGCTGACGCCCTACCAGAAGGACATCTGGGCCGCAGAGGCGCAGGCGCCGGGCAGCACCCAGTTCCTCGCGGTCATGCACCAGAGGCTGAACGGCCCCGTGGACGCCGGACTCCTGCGCGCGTCCTTCGCCCACGTCCTGCGGCGCCACGACACCTTCCGGCTGCGCTTCGGGGAACGGGACGGCGTGCCCTTCCAGTGGCTCGCCGGCAGCCCCGGCGCGGAGCGCGGCGACGACGCCGTGGACCTGGTCGACCTCTCCTCGCGGGCCGACCCGCGGGCCGCCGTCCGGGCCCGCGTCGACCACGCGCTGGCCGTCCCGTTCGAGACGCACGGCCGGCCCCTGTTCCGGGCCGAGGTCCTCGTCGAGAGCGGAACCGTCCACCACCTCCTGCTCAAGTGCCACCACCTGGTCGTCGACGGCTGGGCCGTGGACCGGCTGCGCAACCAGGTGCTGGAGGAGTACACCGCCCGGTCGCGGGGCGAGTCCCGTACGGCGGCCGCCCCCGAGCCGTCCCCGCTGGACGTGGCCGACGCACGCGCCCCCTACTTCGGCTCCCCGGAGTACCAGGAGGACCTGTCCTTCCACCGCGGCGCGCTCGCCGGCGCGGAACCCAGCTTCTTCCCGCGCAGCTCGCCCTCGGCCGGAGGGCACGTCGGCAGGCACTCCTTCACACTTCCCGGGCATCTTGTCGAGCGGATGAAGCTGGACGGCGGCACGCCCTCCGCGTACCTGCTGGCCGCCCTCGGCGTGTACCTGGCACGGGTCCACCGGACCGACCACGTCGTGGTCGGTGTGCCCCTGCTGAACCGCCGCACCCGGGCCGAACTCGCGGTCGCCGCCACGTACGCCAACACCCTTCCCCTGCGCATCGACGTCCCCGAGGACAGGACGCTCGCCGACGTCGCCCGCTGCGTACGGGAGTCCCTCGGCGCCCTCCAGGAGCACCAGCGCGTGCCGGCCGGGGACGTCATCAGGGACTTCGCGGCCGGCGGTGGGCGCGACCGGCGGCTGTTCGACGTCACGTTCTCCTACATGATGCTGAAGCAGCGGGTCACCCCGGAGGGCGTCGAGGCCGAGCCCCCGGTCCACCTCGCGCCGCCGCACGACCAGGAGGCGCTCGCCCTCCACGTCACGGGCTTCCCCGGCACCAAGGACCTGACCGTCGAACTGTGCCACGCGACCGGTGTGTTCGACGCGGACCTCCCCATCGGCTCGGTGGCCGGACACCTCACCGAACTCGTCACCCGCGGCCTGGCCGAACCCGGCCGGCCGGCCCGGGAGCTCCCGCTGCTCACGCCCGGCGAGCGGGAGACGCTCTCGGACCTCGGCCGGGGACCGCGCGTGCCGTACGCCGCCGGCAGCACCCTGCACGGCCTGTTCGAGGAGCAGGCGCGGCGCACACCGGACCGGCCCGCGGTCCTGGCGGCCGACGGGACGGTGCTCACGTACGCCGGACTCGACGCCCGCGCGGGCCGGGTCGCCCGTGCGCTGAGACGGCGCGGCGTCGGGCCGGACGACCGGGTGGCCCTGCTGGCGCGACGGGGACCGCGGCTGCTCGTCGGACTGCTGGGCGTGCTGAAGGCCGGCGGCGCGTACGTGCCGGTCGATCCCGCGTACCCGGCGGAGCGCATCGCCCACATGATCACCGACAGCGGGGCCGGGGCGGTGCTGGCCGACGACGGCGAGCTCGACCTCGCGAGGGCCGCCGTCCCGGCGCAGGTCCCGGTCCTGCCGGTGGGGGACCTCTCGGAGGGGCGGTCCGGGCCGGTACCGTCCGAGCCGGCACCGTCCGGGCCGGGGGAGCCCGCCGCCACGGCGCGCGACCTCGCGTACGTCATCTACACGTCCGGCTCCACGGGACGGCCCAAGGGTGTGGCGGTCGAGCACCACTCGGTGGTCAACCGCCTCGCCTGGATGCAGCGGGCCTACCCGATCGGCCCCGGCGACGTCGTCCTGCAGAAGACGCCCGCCACTTTCGACGTGTCGGTGTGGGAGCTGCTGTGGTGGGGCCAGGCGGGCGCCGCCGTGGCGCTGCTGGAGCCGGACGGCGAGAAGGACCCGCTGCTCATCCTGAAGTGCGTCGCCGAACGCGGGGTGACCGTCCTGCACTTCGTGCCGTCCATGCTCGGCCCGTTCCTCGACGCCCTGGAGGAGCGCCCGGAGCTGCTGGCCGGCGTACGGACGCTGCGGTACGTCTTCTGCAGCGGCGAGGCGCTGCCGCCCGCCCGCGTCGAGCAGTTCCACCGCGTCCTCGGCACCGGGACGGAGCAGGGCGGACCGCCCGTGCTGGTCAACCTGTACGGGCCGACGGAGGCCACGGTCGACGTGTCGGTGTACGAGTGCCGGGTCCCGGAGGCCGGACCCGTCACCCGGGTCCCGATCGGACGGCCCATCGACAACATCGACCTGCACGTCATGGACGAGAGCGGCCTGCGGCAGCCCGTCGGCGTCCCCGGCGAGCTGTGGATCGGCGGCGTCGGCGTGGCCCGCGGCTACCTCGGCCGGCCCGAGCTGACCGCGGCGAAGTTCCTCGCCGACCCGGACGTCCCCGGCGGCCGGCTGTACCGCACGGGCGACCTGGTGCGGTGGCTCTCCGACGGGAACCTCGAATACCTGGGCCGGATGGACGGGCAGGTGAAGATCCGGGGCAACCGCGTCGAACTCGGCGAGGTCGAGGACGCGCTGCGCCGCCTGCCGGGGGTACGCGACGCCGTCGCCGCGCTGCGCGTCCGCGCGGACGGGGAGAGCTTCCTCGCGGGCTACTACGTACCCGACGAGGGACCCGGCCGGGGGAGCGCCCCCGACCCGCGGGACCTGCGCGAGCGACTGGCCGAGCGGCTCCCGCAGTTCATGATCCCGTCCCGGCTCGTCGCGGTGGACCGGATACCGCTCGGCGCGACCGGCAAGGCCGACCGGAAGGCGCTGCCCGACCCGGACGACGCGAGCGGCTCCGCGGCCCGTGACCGGACACCGCCCCGGACGCCGACCGAGGCGGCACTCGCCGGCATCTGGGCCGACGTGCTCGGCACCGGCCCCGTCTTCCGCCACGACGACTACTACGCCCTCGGCGGCGACTCCCTCCAGATGCTGCGCATCCGCTCGCTGGCGGAACGGCGCGGCATCCACTTCGCCCTGAGCGACCTGGTGTGGCACCCGACCGTGGCGGGACTCGCGGCCCGCGCCACCGGCACGGTCACGACGGTGGCGGCCCCGGCGACGGACGAGCCGTTCGCCCTCGTACCGGCGGTGGACCGGGCCCGGCTGGCCGACGCCGTCGACGCCTTCCCGCTCACCCGGCTGCAGCTCGGCCTCGTCTACCACAGCCGCCGCCACGAGCGGTCCGCCGTCTACCACGACGTCTTCCGCTACCGGCTGGCCATGGAGTGGGACGAGGACCGGTTCCGCCGCGCCTTCGGCCGGCTCGTCGCCCGGCACCCCGCACTGCGGTCCTCCTTCGCGCTGGGCGGCTTCACGGAGCCGCTGCAGATCGTCCACCCGACGGCAGCCGGCGGACTGGAGACGGTCGACCTGCGCGGGACCGACGAGGACGCGGCGGAGGCGGTGATCGGCGCGCACGTCGAGCAACGCCGGTTCCACCGGTACGACTTCGAGCGGGCGCCGCTGTACCTGTTCCGGGCCCACGTCCGCGAGGACGCCGTCGACCTGGTGCTCAGCTTCCACCACGCCCTGCTCGACGGCGGCAGCGTCGCCGTCCTCCTGCGGGAACTCCTCCAGGACTACCTCCACCCCGTGGACCGCACCCTCGAAGCCGTGCCGGACGGACCGCTGCCCGGCGCCGCCCAGTACGTCCGGCGGGAGCGCGAGGCCCTGGCCGACCCGGCCGCACGGGAGCACTGGGCGGGCGTCCTGTCCGGCACCCGGGCCCTGCGCCTGGACGGCTTCGCGCCGGCCGAACCGCCGCGCGGCGAGGACCGTACGACCGTGCACCACGGCCGGATACCGGACGAACTGGCCGAGCGCGTCCGCGACTTCGCGCGCCGACACGCCGTGCCCGTGAAGTCGGTGCTGTTCGCCGCCTACTGCCGGACCCTGCGGGCGTACACCTCCCTCGACGGTGACCTCACCGTCGGCCTGATCACGCACGGGCGGCCGGAGACGGCGGGCGCGGACCGCATGACCGGGCTGTTCCTGAACACCGTCCCCGTGCGGCTGCCGGACCCGGACGGGGACGGGAGCGGGCCCACCGACCGGCTCGGCGCCGTCCGCGACCTGTTCCACCAGGAACGGTCGGCACAGGCCCACCAGCGGTACCCGCTGAGCGCCATGCAGGAGGACCGGGGCGGCGCGCCCGTGCTGCACACCGCCTTCAACTACGTCCACTTCCATGTCCTGTCCGAGGTGCTGCGCTCACCCGCCGTCCGCCTCGACTCCTTCCTGACCTGGGAGGAGACCGACTTTCAGCTGCTGGTCAACGTCTTCGTCGACCCCGTCGACGGCCGTATGGGCCTGCGCGTCGACGGTGACGGCCGCACCATCACCCCCGGCCAGGCGGAGCTGCTCACCGACACCTTCCTCAAGGTCCTGGACCGCATCGTCACGCACCCCGGCGAGCCGCCGGCCACCGACTTCCTCCCCGCGGCGCGCATCGGCGGCCGTCCGGCCACCGGTACGGCCCGGACGGAGGACGTCGTGACCCTCTTCGACCGGCAGGCCGCGAGGCGCCCCGAGGCCGTCGCCGTGCTGGCCGGCAGCGGCGGCGCGCGCCGGCTGTGGACGTACCGGCAGCTGTCCCGGGCGGCCGCGCGGGTGGCGGCACAGCTGCTGGCGCTGGGTGTCCGGCCCGGCGACCGCGTCGGGATCGCCATGGACCGCGGGCCCGAGACGATCGCCGCCGTGCTCGGCACGGCCATGTCCGGCGCCGCGTGCGTCCCGCTGGACACCGCCTACCCCGTGGCGAGGATCGCCGCCATGCTGGAGCAGGCCCGGCCGGTCAGGGTCATCGCCCACCGCGCGCACGCCCACCTCGTGCCGGACCCGGACCTGGTCGTCCCGGCGGAACCGCTCTTCGACACCGGCACCGATACCGACACCGACACCGGCACCGACGCCGCTGTTGCCGCCGTACCGGACGGCGCGAGCGCGGTACGGCGCCCCGCCCCCGACCCCGCGAGCACCGCGTACGTCCTGTTCACCTCCGGCTCGACGGGACGGCCGAAGGCGGTCGCCATGCCGCACCGCTCCCTGGCCAACCTGATCGGCTGGCAGATCGGGCAGCCCAGCGGGGCCGCCGGCGGCACGACGGCCCAGTACGCGCCGCTCAGCTTCGACGTCTCCTTCCAGGAGATCTGGTCCACCCTCTGCTCCGGCGGCACCCTGCGGCTGGTCCCCGCGGACGACCGCCGCGACATGGCCGCCCTGCTGCGCCTGCTCGACGAGGACGCGGTGGAACGGATCTTCCTGCCGTACGTGGCCCTCCAGCGGCTCGCCGAGGCGTATGTGACCCGGGGCAGGGCCCCGCGGCGGCTGCGCGTGGTGGTCTCCTCCGGGGAGCAGCTCCGGGTGACCGACGAGATACGCCGCTTCCTGGCCGCGCTGCCCGGGGCGATCCTGGAGAACCAGTACGGCCCCACCGAGTCGCACGTGGTGACCCGGCACACCATGACCGGCGACCCCGCCGCGTTCCCCGCGATCGCCCCGATCGGCACACCCGTCGACGGCGTCGGCGTCCACGTGCTCGACCCGCGGCGGCGCCCCGTACCGGCCGGCGTCCGGGGCGAGCTGTACATCTCGGGGGCGGCCCTCGCGGACGGGTACCTCGACGCCCCCGGTCCGACCGCCGAACGCTTCGTCACCCTCGACCTGCCCACCGGCGACGGCGTCCGGCGGCTCACCGCCTACCGCACCGGAGACGTCGGATGGGTCCTCCCCGACGGAACCCTGGTGTACGGCGGACGCTGCGACGAGCAGGTCAAGGTCGGCGGCCACCGCGTCGAACCGGCCGAGGTGGAACTGGCCGTCGGCCGGATCGCGGCCGACGACCCGGCCGTCGCCGTCACCGAGACGGCCGTGGTGGCCAGGGAACGGGCCCACGGCGAGACCGTCCTCGTCGCCTTCCTGGTGGGGGACCCCGAGGGGACGGACCTGGGCGTGCTCAAGGAGAGACTGCACGAGACGCTGCCGTCGTACATGGTCCCCGCGCACTTCGAGTGGCTGCCCCGGCTGCCCCTGACCCCCAGCGGCAAGCGCGACGACCGCGCCCTGCGCGGCACGCCCCTGACCCACCGCGCGACGGGAGCGAGGTCCGCGCCCCGCGACGCCACGGAGCGGCAGCTCGCCGACATGGCCGCCGAACTGCTCGGCATCGACGGCATCGGGACCACCGACTCCCTCTTCGACCTGGGCGCCACGTCCCTCACCGTGATGCGCCTCGTCGCCCGCATCGAGCAGCGGTACGGGGTCGGCGTCCCGATGGCGGCCTTCATCGCCGCGCCCACCGTGCGCGACCTGGCCGCACTGCTGCGCACCCGGGGCGCCGCCGCGCGCTTCGACCCCCTCGTGCCGATCCGCGCGACCGGCACCGGACGGCCGCTGTTCCTCGTCCACCCGATGGGCGGCAACGTCCTGTGCTACCTGCCCCTCGCCCGGCACCTCCCCGGGGACCGGCCCCTGTACGCGCTCCAGGCCCCCGGCGGCGACGCGGGCACCGTACCGCTGGAGTCCGTCCCGGAGCTGGCCGCCACGTACCTGCGGGCCCTGCGCCGCGTCCAGCCGGAGGGGCCGTACACGCTGGCCGGCTGGTCCTTCGGCGGGTTCGTGGTCTTCGAGATGGCCCGGCAGCTCCGCGCGGCCGGCGAGCGGGCCGACCAGGTGCTGCTGCTGGACACGACCGCGCTCGGCCCGGACGCCCGGCGCGACGCGTACACCGACGAGGCGCTCGTCGGCTGGTTCTTCTGGGAACTCCTCCTGACGGGCCGCGGCAGCGACGCCCCGCCGGTGGAGATACCGGCGGAACTGGCCACGCTCGACGAGAAGTTCGCCTACATCGCGCGGATCGCCGCCGAGGCGGGCGTGCTGCCCGGGGACGGCGGCACGGCACTGGTCCGCCGGATGTTCCACATGTACGCCGCGCACTGGCGGGCCACGATCGCCTACCAGCCGAAGGACACGTCGCTCGACGTGACGCTCCTGCGGGCGGGCGAGCCGCTCCCGGAGGTGCTGGTGCCCATGCACAGCGCGGGCGGCACCCGGCACCAGGACCCGGCCAACGGCTGGCGGTCCATGACGAGCGGCACCGTGACCGTCGTCCCGGTGCCCGGCGACCACCTGACCCTGATGGAGGAACCGCACGTGCGCGACGTCGCCCGCATCGTGTCCTCCCTCATCTCCGCACCGGAAGGACAGTGACATGCCACAGCCGACACCCTCACCCCGCGGCGTACCCAGGGTCGTCATCGTCGGAGCGGGCATCGGCGGCCTCGCGGCGGCCGTCGCCCTGCGACGCGTCGGCATCGAGGCGGAGGTGTACGAACGCGCCGAGGCCCTCCGGCCGGCCGGCTCGGGCCTGTCCGTGATGGCCAACGCCCTGCTGGCGCTGCGCGCCCTGGACATCGACCTCGGCCTGGAGAAGCGGGGCCGCACGATCGGGCGCAGCGACCTCCTCGACGCACGCGGGCGCACCCTGCGCTCGATGCCCTTCCGGGAGGCCGGCGAACGGCTGGGCGCCCCGAGCGTCCTCCTGTACCGCGGGGACCTGCAGGCAGCCCTGCTGGACGCGCTGGGCGACGGCAAGGTGCACCTGGGCGCCGCCGCCACGGGGTACGAGGTCACGGACGCCGGTGTCCGCGTCCGCTTCCGGGACGGGCGGGAGGCCGCCGGTGACGTCCTGATCGGCGCCGACGGCATCAACTCGGTGGTGCGCGCGCAGCGCGCGGGCGCCGAGCCGCCCCGGGAGGCCGGCTACATCTGCTGGCTCTCCGTCACCCCGTTCGAGCACCCGCGCTTCACCGAGGGCTTCAACGCCCACTACTGGGGCCGCGGCCGCCGCTTCGGCCTGCACGACGTGGGCCACGGACGGGCGTACTGGTGGGGGACGCGGAACATGCCCGCGGAGGCGGCCCGCGCCTGGGACGGCGACAAGGAACAGGTGCTCCGCGCCTTCGACGGCTGGGCCGACGAGGTGCGGGCGGCGATCGGCTCCACACCCGCCGAGGCGATCATCGGCGTACCCGCCCGGGACCGCCCGTTCCTCGAACAGTGGGGCGACGGCCCGGTGACCCTGCTGGGCGACGCCGCGCACCCCATGCTGCCCAGCCTCGCGCAGGGCGGGAGCAGCGCCATCGAGGACGCGGTCGTCCTCGCCCAGTGCCTGCGCGCCCACAGCGAACCGGTCGCCGCCCTGCGCGCCTACGAGGACCTGCGCCGGGACCGCACCCGCGAACTGGTCGAGGTCTCCCGCAGGTTCAGTGGCACGGAACAGCTCGACCACCCCGTGCTGTGCGCCCTGCGCGATCTGTACCTGCGGTTCGGGCCGCAGGCGGCACTCTTCAAGCCCTTCGAACGGGCCCTCACCCCGCAACTGCTCACGGAAGGCGCACAGGCATGACACAGGACACCCGGGACACCTGGGACGGCCGCGATGGCCAGGACGGCCAGGACGTCGTGCGGCGCTACCTCAAGGCGCTGAACGACCGCGACGGCGACACACTCATGGCGATGATCGCCCCCGACGCCGTCTTCACCATCCCCGGTGACCACCCGCTGGCGGGCACCTGGCGCGGGCTGCCCGAGATCGTCGAGCGGTTCATGCTCCCGATGGGCGGCCTGTTCGCCCCGGACGCCCCCTACGTCACCGAGGTGACGGGAACCGTCGCCGAGGGGGACCGGGTCGTGGTCTTCTGCACCTCCCGTGCGACGACCCGGGGCGGCGAGCCGTACACGATGGACGCCGCCGTCCTGTTCACGGTGCGGGACGGACGGATCGCCGGTATGCGGGAGTACTTCGACACCCAGTACTTCACGCACATGCTGTTCCGGGACCCGGCGGGTCCCGGGCACGTCGCTGGACCGTGAGCCGGTCGAGCCCGCCGGTGACACGGTCACCCGGTGTGAGCGCGCCGGGACGCGTGCCGTGCCGAGGGAGGTCGCCGAGCAGCCCGGCGCCATCGGCTGCAGCGAACCCGCCCGCGCCGCCCCGCGCGGTGACGTGCGCACGGTGCCCCTGGGCGGCGACGGGCCCGACGCCGGGAGGATCGCGCCGGGCGACAGCCGCTGTCCGTTCGAGGACATCGAGTACGCCTGCACCTACGGCGAGCCGCGCCCCGCCTCCCTCACTCAGCGTTATCGAACTAGAATTCGAAACCGTGAGGTGCGCATGGCGCAAGGCTGACCCCGGGATGGAACGTGTTCGACGATCTGCCGCCTGACCTGGCTCGACTGCTCACCCTGCGGGTGTGGCACGCCATGTGGCTGGAGCGCATCGACCGCAGGATCGCCGCGGTGCGCCGCCGAGAGGCCGAGCAGGAGCGCGGGCGGCAGCGGCGCCCGCCCGGACCGGACTGGATCGTGGAACTGGGCATCGGCGACGGCCGTCCGCCCGTCGAGCTCCACGCCGGCGACTGCTACGCCGCGGGCGGGCGGCGCCGCGCCGTCGACCGGGGCGAGGCCCGCCGGCTGCTGGCCGCGGGACTGCGCGCCTGCACCCACTGCCGGCCCGACCGGCGCCTGGGGATCCTGGAGTGACCGTGCCCGCCCGGCCACCCGGTGGAAGCCGGGGAATCGAGATGTCTTCGTGACAAAGGGGCGGGGCAACGATCGGACGAGCGGACGGGTCGTACCGGATACGCAACGGGTCGTACCGGATACGAAGACGAACGATCGACAACGATCGACACGGGGGAGATCGCACATGAACAGCAGAACCGTCCCGACCGCCGTGACCGCGTTCGCGGTCGTGGCCGCCGTCGCCGCGGCCGCCGTCCCGGCCGCCGCGGCCCCGACGGGCACCGGCACACCCCGGTTCCTCGAGCCGGCCGAACTGCCGCCCCACCCGTCCTCCGCCTGGTACGCCGGGCAGGTCACCGGCGGGCAGCCGGACCCGCTGCCGGTCTGCGTGGGCGAGGCGCTGCCGTCCATCGCCTCCCACCGCCGCTACCGCACCGAGTACGACACCGGGGCCCTGCAGGTCACCGTGGTGGAGCGCAGCACGCGGCGGGCCGAGAACCTGGCCGCCCTGCTGCGCGAGGACCTCGACGGCTGCGCGCGGAAGCTGATGGAGCGGTACCCCGACATCACCGCGGCGCAGCGGTACCACGGCCGGCTGAACGTCGAGGAGGGCGCCCACGTCTACGGGCTCCACACCCGCTCCGCATGGGGGGCCTCCGACATCAACCTGCTCTCGGTCGGCCGGGACGGAGCGACGGTGACCGTCGTCCTCTGGGGGCAGATGGGCACCTTCGAGCACGCCCGGGTCGCCGACTTCAGGACCACGACGACCACGGCGGTCGACAAGCTGTACTGACCGCTGCCCCGTACGGCCGGCCGGTGCGGCGGAGCACCCCGGGGCGGGCCCGCGCGGGCCCGCCCCGGGGGAGGTCAGGCGTCGCGTTCCACCGTGATCGCCGTGGCGACGATCCCGCCGTCCACGATCCAGCGTCCGGAGAAGCCGGTCAGCGGTCTGCCGAGCAGGTCCGGTCCGGGGACGAGGACGCGCGCCGTGAACGTGCCGTCGGCGGCGAGCGCCACGGTCGCCTGCTGGAAGTCCAGGAACGTCCGGGCGACCGGGAACCACGCCTTGTACACGGACTCCTTGGCGCTGAACAGGACGCGGTCGAAGGCCACTCCGGCCGACGAGGGCAGCGTCGCCAGTACGGTCAGGTCCTCGGGCCGGGCGATGGCCTCCAGCACGCCCTCGGGCAGTGCGGCGTGCGGCTCCGCGTCGATGCCGACGGTCGCCACGTCGGTCTCGCGGGCCACCACCGCGGCGTAGTACCCCGCGCAGTGGGTCATGCTGCCGACCACACCGGCCGGCCAGCCGGGAGCGCCCCGCTCCCCGGGCACCAGCGGCACGGGCGGGTGGCCGATCCCGGCCAGCGCCTCCCGCGCGCACGCGCGGACGGTGGTGAACTCGTTGCGCCGCTTGTCGACCGCGCGGGCCACGGCGGCCTGCTCCTCCGGGAAGAGGCCGATGTCGGTGCGGTGGGTGAAGGACTCCGACCAACGCACCGTGGCCGGCAGGATCTTGTCGATCACGCTCTCGTTCCCTCCCTGCGGGGCAGGATCTGCCGCGCCAGATCGTTCCGCAGACCGAACCGGCGCCATTCACGGGGGTAGCCGATCGAGACCTCCTCGAAGGGCACCCCGTCGTAGACCGTGCGCCGGGGTATGTGCAGATGGCCGTAGACCACCGTGTGCACGTCGAAGCGCGTGTGCCAGTCCGCGGTGCGCACGGTGCCGCACCACTGGACGAACTCCTGGTGCGTCATCACCTCGGTGGGCCTGCGCACCAGCGGCCAGTGGTTCACCAGGACCAGCGGCAGATCGCCCGCCACCTCCGTGAGGCGCCGCTCGCTCTCCTCCACCCGGGCCTCGCACCACGCCTGGCGGCTCGGGTAGGGGTCGGGGTGGAGGAAGTACTCGTCGGTGCAGACGATGCCGGCCTCGTGCGCCTTGGCGAGCGACTCCTCGCGGTTCGTCGTACCGGGCGCCAGGAAAGTGTAGTCGTACAGCAGGAACAGCGGGGCGATGCGTACGGGCCCGCCCTCCCCGTCCCAGACCGGGAACGGGTCCTCGGGAGTGAGCACGCCGATCCGCCGGCACAGCGCGACCAACTGCTCGTAGCGCTCCACTCCGCGCGCGGGGCTGGTCTCCTGCTTCACCGTCCACAGTTCGTGGTTGCCCGGCACCCAGATCACCTGCGCGAACCGGTCGCGCAACAGGGTCAGCGCCCATTCGATGTCCGACATCAGCTCGCCGACGTCCCCGGCCACGATCAGCCAGTCGTCGGGTGAGCCGGGCCGGAGCCCTTCCACGACCTCGCGGTTCTCGGCGTAGGCGACGTGCAGATCACTGACGGCCCGGAGTGCCCCTTGTGTTGCTGTCACAGGAGCAACTTAGACGATCACCACTACGAACACCTGTCGTACGGACAGCTTCCGGGAAAAGGCCGTCACCGGCGTGTGCCCGGCGAGTCGACGTCCACGTCGTCGAAGAGCGCGTGCAGCGCCCCGAGGACCCGGAGGCACGCGTCGATGTCCGCCATGGCCAACTCCCCGTCCACGCGCCGCAGCAGCGCGTGTTCGCGGGCCCGTACCGCGTCGATCGCGGCCCGTCCCGCGGCGGTGGGGCGGATGAGCGGCGACCGGCGGTGAGCGGGGTTGGCGGCGCTCTCCACCAGGCCGTGCCGCGCCGCGTCGTTCACCATGCGCTGCACGAACTGCCGGCTGAGCGCCTGGGCCCGGCCCATCTGAGGCACCGTCATCGGCCCCCGGGTGCGCAGGAGGTCGAGCACCGCGCGCACCCCGACGGACAGGCCCTCGGTCGGCGCCGCCTCCGTCACCTTGCGGTGGACGCGCCGGTAGAGCGGGCCGACCAGGTCGAACACCTCGGTGAGGCGTTCGGCCAGCTCGTCCTGCGAGGGCGGGGCAAGTACGGGGGAGCGGTCGTTCGTCATGCCACCAGAATGACACCTCGGTTGCCAACCCCTGGCGAACATGACACCTTGGTTGTCATGACTGCCGCCGAGTCCGTACCCGCACCGCCGCTCCGCTCACTGCGGATCCCCGACGGCTCGTTCGCCTACCGCGAGGCGGGTTCCGGACCGTCCCTGGTGTTCCTGCACGGGGGTTTCCTCGACCACCGCATGTGGGAGCGGCAGATCGCCTCCTTCGCCCCGCGCCACCGGGTCATCGCGTGCGACGCCCGGGGGCACGGCGGTTCCGGCAACGCGACCGGTCCCTACCGGCCCGCCGACGACGTCGCCGCGCTGCTGCGCGGCCTCGACGCGGCACCCGCGGTGCTCGTCGGCCTGTCGATGGGCGGGGCCACCGCGGTCGACTGCGCGCTGGAACACCCGGAGCTGGTCCGCGCGGTCGTCGTCAGCGGCGTCGGCACCAGCGAGCCCGTCTTCGAGGACCCGTGGGCGCTGGACGTGATCGCCGCCCAGGGCCGGGCGCTGGCCGCGGGCGACGTGGCCGGCTGGGCCGACGCGTTCAGCCGTTTCACCGTCGGCCCGCACCGCGATCCGGCCGCCGTCGACCCCGACGTGATGCGCCGCGTACGGGAGATGGCGCTCGGCACCGTCGCCAAGCACACGCCGGGCGAGCCCGACCACCGGGTGCCGGTCACGGCCACCTGGGAGCGCGTGCCGGGCATCCGCGTCCCCGTGTGCGCGATCAACGGGGCCCTGGACGCCCCGGACCACCTCGCCATGGCCGGCCGGCTGACCGAACTCGTCCCCGACGGCCGCACCGTCACCGTCCCGGACGCCGCGCACTACCCGAACATGGAGGACCCGGTCCGCTTCGACGCCGCACTGGCGTCGTTCCTGAAGGCGGCTCTCCGCTGATGCGGTCGTGCGGCCACGCGACGGAGCCGCTCGACGGCCGCCGGGCGCTGAGCTGCCCGGCGCCCCGTGCAACGCGCGTTCATCGAGCACGACGCCCCGCAGTGCGGCTGCTGCACGCCGGGCCGGGTCGTCTCGGCGGCCGGGACGCCGGCGGAGGCGCGGGCGGGCCGGCCGAGCGCGGTCACCGCCGGTCCGGACGCCGACCGCACGGTCCGGCGCCGCTGCCCGGTGCTCTCCCGGGCGGTGCCGGCGGGCGCCTCCGGGCGACTGCGCAACAATGCCGCCACCACCGGCGAGATACGGGTCCCGCGCCTGCTCGGAGTGTCCGACGTGGGCCGGGTCGTCGATCCCGGGACGGCCCGCTCGCAACTGCTCGGGCGCATGGCCATGGAGCTGTCGATGGCCCTGCGCGAGCGAGCGGAGTGTGCTCGACCCCCGCTACGGACACGTGGTCGACGCCGGCTTCCCCTCGTACCACGTCGCCTCCGACGCCGACGTCGGCTCGATCGAGGCGCACCGGCTGAGCACGGGAGACCGGTACGCCGATCCCGTGCGCGCCAAGGGTGTCGGCGAGGTCCGCATCGTCGGCACCGCCGCGGCGGTCGCGAACGCCGTGCACCACGCCACCGGTGTCCGGGTGCGGGACCTGCCGATCACCTCGGACGAGCTCCTGGAACCGCTGTCGTCGCCGTAGCCGTCGTCGGGACGGCGTCGCACCGGGCACCTCTCAGGCGCGCGCGGCCGGGGCGTCGTAGACCAGGGTGTACCGCCAGAACAGGCGACGGCGCATCCGGGCGCCGGGCAGTTCCCGGGCGGCCACGGCCCGGATGTCGTCCAGGGTGTCCTGCGGTTCGGCGGTGGGCGCCGTCATGTGCGGGGGCGGCGCGGCGGCCCGGGCCGGATGCCTGATCAGCCCCATGACCGGATTCGCGAGCACGGCGGGCAGGGCGGCGAGCAGGTCGACGGGACCGGCCTGCCGGTAGCACCCGACGACCACGAGGCGCCCGCCCGGGGCGAGACAGCCGCGGAGTTCCCGCAGGGTGGGGGCCAACGGCAGATGGTGCAGGACGGCGACGAGCGTGACGGCGTCCCAGCGCCGCTGCGCGGGGCGTCCGGCGAAGTCGGTCGCGGCGATGGTGACCGCGGGGTCGTCCGCGAAGCGTTCTACCGCCGTACGGGCGGTGGCGGGGTCGGGTTCCAGTCCGGTGACGGTGACGGCGGCGTCGCGCTCGCGGAGCAACGCGATGAGGTTCCCCGTGCCGCATCCGACGTCGAGAACATGACGGGCCCCGGATTCCGTCACGCGCCCGACGACCCAGGGACCGTAGTGGTCGTTGTGGCTCCACGGGTGTCTCTGATGGAAACGGTGCAGAGGAGACAGTGACGCCATGGCACCAAAGTAGCCGGGCACGGCTGTTCGACGGGGCGTCAGGCGCCGTACGGGGACGTCGCCACGGCCTTTCGCGTGTCCGTGTCCCGTGCGGGCGCCCCGCCGGGGGAGGTCCCGCCGCGACGGACGACCACCACGGCCGCGAGTCCGACGGCCAGGCCGCAAGCGGTCTGCGGGCCGAAGGGCTCGCCGAACAGGAGAGCTCCCCAGACCGCAGTGACGGGGGCCATCAGGAACATGAGCGTGTTGACCTCGGTGACCCCGGAGCGCCGCAGGATGAGCCAGTACAGCCCGTAGCCGCCGAAGGTCGACAGGACCACGAGCCAGGTGACCGAGGTCCAGAACGACAGCTCGGCGGGCGGCTTCGCCCCGCCGGTGCTCAGGGCGAGCGCCGTGAAGACGACGGCGCTGGTGGCGCAGTGGACGGTCATCGACACCATGGGCGCGACCCGCACACGGGACCGGCTCTCCAGGAACGTGGCCGCCACCAGCGACAACATGCCGAGGAACGGGACGAGATAGGCCCACCAGGGCGCACCCGTGCCGGCCGTGGCATCGGCCAGGGTGACCATGGCGACGCCGCCCACCCCCAGGCACAGGCCGAGCCACTGCCGACGCGAGACGTACTGGCGCAGCAGCGGCCCGGCGAGCGCTCCGGCGACGAGGGGCTGCACGCCGTCGATCAGGGCCGTGGTGCCGCTGGAGACGCCCAGCTGGATCGCGTGGTAGACGGTGAGCAGATAGCCGCTCTGGGACAGCACGCCGATCACGGCCTGACGGCCCACGTCCCGCGCCGTCAGCCCCCGCCACGCCGCCGCCCCGAGGACGGTGGCGAAGAGCAGCAGGAGGACGGCCGGCGGCAGGAACCGCCACATCAGGACCGTGGTCGCGGGCGCACTGCCCGCCCCGAGCTTGGCCCCGATGAACCCGGAACTCCAGCAGAGCACGAAGGCGGCCGGGAGCAGGAGGTTCATGTCTCATCCTTCGCCGAGCAGGTTGGTAAACAGATCGGTATACCTGTGCCCGCTATACCGATCCGTATACTCCTGGACATGGAGACCACCGGCACACCGCGACGGGTCACGCTGACGCCCGCCGCGCGGCGCATCCTCGGGGCCGCGGCGCGCCTCTTCTACGAACGCGGCATCCATGCCGTCGGGGTGGACCTGATCGCCGCCGAGGCCGGGGTGACGAAGAAGACCCTCTACGACCGGTTCGGCTCCAAGGAGCAGATCGTCGTGGAGTACCTGGCGGACCGTGACGAACGCTGGCGGGCCGTCCTCGCCCGGCACCTCGAAGCCGCCGGGCCGGAGCCGGCGGCGCGCGTCCTGGCCGTCTTCGACGCCTCGCGCGCGTGGTCGGCGGAGCACGGTGCCAAGGGGTGCGGCATGGTCAACGCCCACGCCGAGATCAGTGATCCGTCCCACCCGGCCCACGCCGTCATCACCGGGCAGAAGCAGTGGATGCTCACCCTGTTCACCGGCCTGCTCGGGGACGATGCCGGGGACGTCGCCGGACGCATCGCCCCGGAGGAGGCCGGCCGTCTGGGGCGGATCCTCATGCTGCTCCACGAGGGAGCGCTCGTCGCCCACGGTCTGCGGGTCTTCGCGGACCCGTTCGTCCAGGCCCGGGAGGAGGCGCGGACGCTGCTCGCCGCCGCGGGGGGTGCCGCGGCGGCGAGGTGAGACGGTACCGGGCCGGGAGGGGGGCGGCTCCGCGGTGCCGTTCCGGGGACGCTGTTCCGTGGGCGCCCCGGTTCGGTTCCGTTCCGGAAGGGCCCGCTGTCAGAGAGCGAGTACGGCGACCGTGCCGAAGTAGATCGCGATCAGCAGCACGCCGTCGAACCCGATCCGCAGCCAGCCCTTGCGCTGCCGCACCAGCAGCCCTCCGAGCAGCACGGCCGTCATGACCAGCGCCCCGGCGGTGAGGAACAGCTCGTCCGGCTGCGCCGCGTGGTACAGCGACCCGCCGCCGTAGGCGATGTCGCCGATGACGAGGTTCAGCGCGTCCAGGCAGTTGCCGCCGATGATGGCCGCGACCGCGAGGGTGAGGGCCCCGCGGCGGACCGCGGCGATCGACGTGACGGTCTCCGGGAGCGCGTTGACCAGGCCCATCAGCACCGCGCCGACGAAACCGGCGCTCAGTCCCGTGCCCTCCACGATGCCCTCCGCCGCGTGGGCCACGGCCCAGCCGCCGATCATCACGACGGCGGCGATCCCGATGAACTCCGCCCACAGCGCGGCGGTGGAGCGCCCGGCGGCCTGCTCCTCGTCGGGCACGTCGGGCAGGGTCTCCGTCGTCTCGACCGCTTCCCACATGGGCGTCGACGACTGGGCGCGGATCAGCCGCAGACCACCGGCGTAGAGACCCACCAGGACCAGTGAGGCCGGGTGCACGCCCAGCACCGTCACGTCGGGGCTGAAGGTCGCCATCAGCGCGATGCCGAGCAGGACGATCAGCAGGCAGCCGAACATCATGTTCTGCACCGACGCGGCCGCGTGTTCCAGGTTGACCTTGCGGTGGAAGCCGTCCGCCACCGCGAGTGCCAGGGTCTGGGCCGCGATGCCGCCCACCGCGTTGCTGTAGGCGAGGCCCGGCTGGTCGCCCGCCGCGGTGACGGCGGTCATGACGATGCCGGAGAGGGAGGTCACCAGGCCGAAGAAGACCGCACCGAACAGCGCCTCGCCCCAGCCGGTCCGGTCCGCCAGGGTGTCTCCCAGGGTCGCCAGCCGCACACTGCACACGACGGTGACGCAGGTGGCGAGAAGAAAGACCGCGGCGCTCCAGCCCAGGGTCCATTGGTCGGTCAGTACTGCGGGCACGCGAGGCCTTTCCCGAGAGTCCGTCCGGCGATGGAGGTTTTCTCGATCTGGCCTACCACGGACCCCGGTAAGTATTCCCGTGCAACTTCCGCCTGCGACGGAGCCGTTGCGTCACGCGCGTCCCGTCCGTACCGGCGGCGGCCACAGATATGTATGTATGGAACACGAAAGTCGGGGCACGCGAAGGAACGGATCTGATGCTGTCCTGCGCCGTGCGGGAGCCGCTTCCCGCGGCGCACGGCTCACAGCGTGGCCGGCCGGCTCGTGAGCCGTGCTCCCAGGGAGAGGAACTGTCGTGCTGCTGCCGAACGAGAAGGAACTGCGGGCCGTGCTCGCCCGCTTCGCCGACGCCCGTATCCGCCACGACGTGTGCCCCACCGGCCGCACCAGCCGGGAGCTCGAGGACGCCACGTACACCCTGTGCGTCATGACCGCGACCCGCACGGCCGACGAGGCACTCGTCGCCGCGGACGCGTTCCTGGCGCACCTCTGCGCCGACCACCGCGGGAGGACGCAGGCGGACGAGGCGCTGGCCGCGTGACGACAGGGCTCCGGCCGCTCCCCGGCGTGCGGTGAGGGCAGCGGGGAGCCGGCACCGGAAGGGGGAGCGGTGCCGTACGGCAGCGCGCCGCCGGCCGGACCCCAGGATCACCCGCTCCGGCGGTGCCCGTGCCGCCGCGACCCGCGCCTGCGCCGAGGCGGCCTTCGAGGCGGGCATCGACTCCTTCGACACCGCCGACGTCTGCGGGCGCGGCGCGGCCGGGGAGGCCCGGGCGCCCTCGGTGAGCCGGTCCCGCTGCTGCGGGCTGGTGTGCGGGAGGGCCGAACGGGACCGGGTGGGGTGCGGCGGACCGGGCGGACCGCAGCGCCGGACAGCCCGGAAGTGGCGTACGTACGGGTTTGATCCCCGGAATCGCGTCAAGTGGCTCTGTATGGCCCAGTCGACACGAGAGACAGAACGCAAGTACGCGGCGCCCGCAGCCGACGACACCGCATGGCTGTCCGCCCTGACCCGTGTGGGGCCGGTCGCCTCGGTCGCGGAGCGCGAGGCGCAGAAGCTGGACGCCGTCTACTACGACACCGACGACCTGCGGCTGACCCGCACCCACGCCTCCCTGCGGCGCAGGACGGGCGGCACGGATGCCGGCTGGCACCTGAAACTGCCCCTGTCGGAGAGCACCCGGGAGGAGATCCGGGCGCCGCTGACCTCCGGGGACACGCCTCCCGAGGAACTGCGGGAGCTCGCCCTCTCCCGTACCCGCGGGGCGGCGCTGCGGCCGGTGGTGCGCATCCGTTCCACCCGCGCCCTGCGCCATCTGCTGGACGCCGGGGGCGAGGTCCTGGCCGAGCTGAGCGTGGACACGGTGCGTGCCGACTCGCTGCTCGACGACGGCGGGCGCACGAAGTGGACGGAGATGGAGGTGGAGCTCGCCGACGGCGTGCACCCCGCCCTCCTGGACCGCGTGGAGAAGGTGCTGCGCAAGCACGGCGTCGACCGCGCGCAGAGCCCGGCCAAGGTGGTCCGCGCCCTGACGGAGACCACGCCCTCCCTGAAGCGCACGGCGGACGCGCGCGCCGAGGTCCGCCGGGGATCGGCCGGCGCCCACGTGGTCGCCCACGTGAGGAAGCTGGTCGACACCCTCACGGACCTCGACCCGGCCGTGCGTCGCGACGTGCCCGACGCGGTGCACCGGATGCGCACCACGTCGCGCCGGCTGCGCAGCTGTCTGCGCGCCTACCGTTCCGTCCTCGACCGTGAGGTCACCGACCCGGTCCGGCACGAACTGAAGTGGCTCGGCGGTGAACTCGGCGCGGAACGCGACCACGAGGTGCTCCGGGAGCGGCTGACCGCCGGCGTGCGGGAACTGCCCGACGAACTGGTCCTCGGCCCCGTCACCGCGCGGCTGCAGTTCTGGGACGCGGCCCAGCAGGCCGAGGGGCGCCGGCGCACCCTCGACGCGCTCGCCTCGCCCCGCTATCTGAAGCTGCTCGACAAGCTGAGGGCCCTGGCCGACGCCCCGCCGCTGCGCGCCCAGGCGGCGGGCAAGCCGGAGAAGGTCATGGCCAAGGCGCTGCGGAAGGAGTACGGACGGCTCGTGAAGCGCATGGACCGTGCGCTCGGCCTGCCTGCCGGGCCCGACCGTGACGCCGCCATCCACCACGCCCGCAAGGCCGCCAAGACGCTCCGCTACGCCGCGGAGACGGCCCGCCCCGCCCTGGGGAAGCCCGCACGGCGTCTCGGCAAGCGTGTCAAGGCCGTCCAGCAGGTGGGCGGCGACCAGCACGACAGCGTCGTGACCCGCGACGCGCTGCGCCGCCTGGCGATCTCGGCGCACTCGGCGGGCGAGCCCGGCTTCACCTGGGGCCTGCTGCACGGCCAGGAGGGGGCCTCGGCCGACGCCCGGGAGCGGGAGCTCCCCGAGGCGTGGGCCCGCGCCCGCGCGGCGGCCCGGCACAAGGCCCTCCGCCGCTAGGGCGCTTCTGACGGCTCTTGGTCGGACATCATCCGGCCGGGTGGCACTACGAGAGACGGCTCGCGAGGCGTCGGCTGACTCATCGGGCCCGCCCGCAACCGTCCGGGGACGGTCTCAAGAGCCGTCAGAAACGGCCTAGTCCGGCGCGCTGGTTCCTCGCCGCCGGTTCCTCCTGCCCCGCCCGCTGACCGACCGCACCGATCCGCCGGTCACCGGGCGGGGCAGCCTGCGTTCCGGGTCTCCGGCAGCGGGTCGAACACCGCAGTGTCCGCCGACACCGTGCCGAAGAGCGCCTTTTCGACTCGAAGCAGCGGTGGACGAGCGCCGGGCCGGACCCCGCGTCCCCGGCTGTGTCGCGGATACCGGCGCACCTCCTGCCCGTACCTGCTGAAACGCGACGCGGCGGCGCCACCAGGACGCCGCGCGTACCCGGCGCGTGCTCCTCTTGCGGACGCCCGGCGGCCGGGCGCCCGCCGCTTCGCCCGTTCCGGGTGCGTCCGCTGCTCGTGCCGCTGCCTCGGGTGGTGTGGCACGACCCATGATCCCGTCCGGCGTGATTGTCCGGAAGTCACCGATCGTTGTCATCGACTGTTGACTACGAGGTGGGGTGGTGACCTAACGTGGGGCAACGCAAAGTGATCACCGCATGACTGCCCGTCCGTGCCCCGAGGTTCACCGAGGCACCGAGGCGGTCGCCGGGCACGTCAGGCCGACACGTGGGGATGATGACCGAACATGCAGGCAAGACGCGTTGCTGTCATAGGAACGGGATATGTCGGACTGACCACCGGTGCGTGCCTGGCCGCCCTCGGTCACCGGGTGGTGTGCGCGGACGCCGACGCGGGCAAGGTCGAGCGGCTGCGCCGGGCCGAGGTCGACATCATGGAGCCCCGGCTGCCCGAACTGGTCGAGGAGGGGCTGGCCGCCGGCCGCCTCACGTTCGTCCAGGACACCCCGGCCGCCGTCCGCGAGGCCGAGATCGTCTTCCTCTGCCTGCCCACGCCCATGGGCTCCGGCGGGGCCGCCGACCTGGCGGCCGTCGAGGCCGTCGCGGATGAGATCCGGGCCGTACTGCCGCACGGGTGCGCCGTGGTGAACAAGTCCACCGTGCCGGTGGGTACGTCGGAACGGGTCGCGGCCCTGCTCGGCCGGCCCGACGTCAGTGTGGTGAGCAACCCGGAGTTCCTCCGGGAGGGCCGTGCCGTCCAGGACTTCATGCACCCGGACCGCCTCGTGGTCGGTTCCGCCGACGAGGACGCCGCGCGCCTGGTGGCGGACCTGTACGCCGGTCTCGACGCGCCGACGCTGCTCATGGACGCCGCCGGTGCCGAACTCACCAAGTACGCCGCCAACTTCTTCCTGGCCATGAAGCTGTCCTTCGCCAACAACCTCGCCACCCTGTGCGAGGCGCTCGGCGCGGACATCGACGACGTGACCCGGGGAATCGGCCACGACCCGCGCATCGGCGGCGCCTTCCTCCAGCCCGGACCGGGGTGGGGCGGGTCCTGCCTGCCCAAGGACACCCACGCGCTGCTGACCGTGTGCGAACAGGCCGGGGTGGACTTCCCGCTGCTGCGGGCCACCATCGAGACCAACCTGAAGCATCAGCAGACGCTCGTCGAACGCGTCGTCGCCGGGTGCGGACAGCCGGACGGCTCACTGCGCGGCGTACGACTGGCCCTGTTCGGCCTCACGTTCAAGGCGGGCACCAGCGACCTGCGGGACTCCCCGGCGCTGGCCGTCGCCCGCGCGCTGCGGGAGCGGGGCGCCGAGCTGTACGCCTACGATCCGGCCCTCAGCGAGACCCGCCCGGATCTGAGCGACCTGCTGACGCTGACCGCCACGCCGGAGGAGGCCGCCGGGGGCGCCGCCGCCTGCCTGGTGCTCACCGAGTGGCCGCACTTCCACGACCTGGACTGGGAGGCCGTCGCCGGCCGGCTGGCGTCCCCCGTGGTCCACGACTTCCGCAACTTCCTCGACGCCGAGCGGCTGCGCCGTGCGGGACTGACCTGCCGCGCCGTCGGCCGTCCCGTCGCCGTCGCGGCCGGCTGACCCCGCCGGCGAGACGCTCGACCCCCCACACGCTGCACTTCACAGAGAAAGGCCCGAGACACATGAGGGTCCTGTGCACGACCATCGGCAGTCCTTCCCACGGACGTGCCCAACTGCCGCTGCTGCGAGCCCTCGCAGCCGCCGGCCACGACATCCAGGTGGCCACCACACCGCAGCTGGTCGACGTGTTCCGGCACGACGACGTCCGCGTCACCAGCTGCATCCCGCACTTCTCCCCGGGCGACTTCGCCTCCTCCGTCGACCTGCCCTCCGGCGACCAGCGGGACATGACGTCGCAGGAACAGCAGGCGGCCCTGACGGAGATGATGGCCCGGATCGTCTCCGGACCGATGGCCAGGCTCCTGCGGGACGCCGTGACCCCCCTCGCCCGGGAGTTCCGGCCCGACCTCATCCTGCGCGACGGCATGGACCTGAACGCCGTCCTGCTCGCCGAGGAACTCGGCGTACCCCAGCTGCCCACGCCCTCCGGCGCGAGCAACATGCTGGACCCGGCCGACTCCCTGCCCCACCTCAACGCCCTGCGGCAGGAGTACGGACTCCCCGCCCAGGAGGACCCGTTGTCCGTGGTCGCGCACGGCCGCGTCGACTACGTGCCGTCCGGCTTCTCCTTCGCGCGGCACCTCCCGGACTCACTGGCCTACCGCCAGACCGTCGAGGTCGACCGCAGCTCGATCCTGCCCCGCTGGGTGGCCGAACTCCCCACGGACCGGCCCCTCGTCTTCGCCGCGCTGGGCACGGCGCTGCCCATGCTCCACCAGCGTGAGGACGACGGGCAGCAGCCCGCGATACCCATCCCGTTCCCGGACCCGGTCGAAGCCCTGCGGACGCTCGTCGAGGCGGCCGGTCTGCTGGAGGACTGCACGGTGATCGTGGCCACCGCGGGCATGCCGGTGGACGGGACCGGCGCCGCCCCGCACGTCCACCTGACCGACCGGCTCCCGCAGCCGCTGCTGCTGGAGAACGTGGACCTGTTCCTGACCCACGGCGGCTTCAACAGCGTCCGCGAGTCGCTGCGCACCGCCACGCCCATGGCCGTGCTGCCGCAGTTCGGCGACCAGTACCCGAACGCCCGGCGCGTCGAGGAGCTGGGCCTCGGCCGGGAGATCACCGACCGCACGCCGGAGGGCATCGCCGCCGTGTGCCGGCAGATCCTGGGCGACCCCGGCATCGCCGCGACCACCCGCCGGGCGCGGCTGGCGATGCTGGCGCTGCCCGAGGTCGCCACCGCCGTGGACGACCTGCAGAAACTCGCGAGCTGACCGACACCCGGGCCCCCGCACCGCCCCGCGCGGTGCGGGGGTTCCCGTACGGACCCGCACCGGCCTCCGCCGCCCCTCCCCAGGCACCCGAACACCGAGACGACCGAGGAACCGACATGACCCCCTCCGACGCGCTCCCGCGCGAACCCGCACGATCCGGGGGCCCCGCACACCCGCCACCCCCCGCGACGGCACCGGACGACCCCGCCCCGCCGGCGGACGGCACCGCGGCGGACGGCACCGCGGCGGACGGCACACCCGGGGACGGGCCCGAGCCCGGCCCGCCCGTACGGCTGGCCCACCGGGAGATCGTCACCGTACTGTCCGGCCTGGTGCTCGGCATGTTCCTCGCGGCACTCGACCAGACCGTGGTCTCCTCCGCGCTCCGCACCATCGCCGACGACCTGCACGGCCTGAGCGCCCAGGCCTGGGTGACGACCGCGTACCTGGTCACCGGCACCATCGCCACACCGCTGTACGGCAAGCTCTCCGACATCTACGGGCGGCGCCGCGTCTACCTCTGCGCGATCGTCCTGTTCGCCGTGGGCTCCCTGCTGTGCGGCAGCGCCGGCTCCATCCACGAACTCGCCGCCTGGCGCGCGCTGCAGGGACTCGGCGGCGGCGGACTGATGTCCCTGGCCATGACGGTGATCGCCGACATCACCTCGCCCCGTGAGAGGGGCCGCTACCAGGGGTGGTTCATGGCCGTGTTCGCCGGTGCCAGCATCGTCGGTCCCCTGGTGGGCGGCGTGTTCGCGGGCTCCGGGAGCCTGCTGGGGATCGCCGGCTGGCGCTGGATCTTCCTCGTCAACGTCCCGCTGGCGGCCGTGGCCCTCGCCGTCACCTCCCGCGTACTGCGCCGCATACCGAACACGCAGGTGCGCCACCGCCTGGACTACGGCGGCGCGGCGGCGCTCACGGTGGGCGTGGTGCCGCTGCTGGTGGTCGCCGAACAGGGCCGTGTCTGGGGCTGGGCCTCACCGGCCGCGCTGGTCCTGTACGGGGTGGGTGCGGCAGGACTGGTCCTGTTCCTGGTGGTCGAGCGCCGCATGGGGAAGGAGGCGCTGCTGCCGCTGCGGCTGTTCCGCACCCGCTCCTTCCGGCTCGGCACGACGCTGCACTTCATCGTCGGCATCGGCATGTTCGGCGCGATGACGACGCTGCCGCTCTACCTCCAGCTGGTGAAGGGCATGAGCCCGATGGCGGCGGGGCTCGCCATGCTCCCCACCACGGTGGCGAACGTGGCGGTGACGCTCACCGTCGGCCGGCTGATGTCCCGTACCGGCTACTTCAAGGTCCACCTGGTGACGGGCGTCGCCTCCTTCACGGCGGCCATGGTGGTGTACGCGACGCTGGGCGTCGACAGCCCGCTGTGGCACGTCGCCCTCGGCATGGTGTTCATGGGAGCGGGTCTGGGCGCGGCCATGCAGACCATGACCACGCTGGCCCAGTCCGAGGTGCCGAGGCAGGACATGGGGGCGGCCACGGCCTCGGTGAACTTCTTCCGTTCGAACGGCGGCACCGTCGGCGCCGCGGCGTTCCTGTCCGTCCTCTTCTCGCTCGCCGCGGGCGGCATCGGCGAGCGCCTGACCGCGGCACTCGACCGTCCCGCGCTGCGGCGGCTGGCCGAACAGCCCGCCGACGCCGAGGCGTTGCAGGGGGTCGTGCGGAGCGACGGCAGCGTCAGCCTGGAGGACTCCGCCTTCCTCGACTCCCTCGATCCACGGCTGGCCCGGCCCTTCCTGGAGGGATACGTCGACGCCATGCAGGTCACCTTCATGACCGGTGCGGCCGTGATGCTGGTCGCGCTCGTGATCGCCGCCTGGCGGGTGCCGAACTCGAGGCTCTCCGACGCGTGACCTCTGCGGCCCTTGCGCCATTCGTGTCGTATGTGCGCGTTTCCGATGGTTCGCTCCGCGGCTCCCCGCGGCTCCTCGGGTAATCAGTGGGGTCCCCCTTCCCCATGCCTGAGGAGCCGTTGTGCCGCGTCGTCGTGCCCTGGGCAAGTGGGCCGTGGCAGCCCTCGTCGCCGTGGCCACCGCCGTGTCCCCGCTCGCCCCGACGTCCGCCGGAGCCACCGGCGCCCACCGGCCGCCCTTCTACGAACCGCCGGCGAACCTGCCCGCGCACAACGGCGACGTGATCCGCTCGGAGCCGGCCGCCTTCTACCTGAACCCCCAGAAGGCGGCCGAGTCCGGCGCGCAGGTCGACCGGATCATGTACCGCACGACCGACCGCACCGGAGAGCCGGTCGCGGTCACCGGCACCGTGCTCACGCCCACGACCCCCCGGCGCGGCCCACGGCCGATCATCGGCTACGCCCCCGGGACCCACGGCCTCGCGGACCGGTGCGCCCCCTCCCGTCAGATGGCCGAGGGCACCGACTCGGAGACGCTGTTCGTCAAGAGGCTCCTCGACGAGGGGTACGCCGTCGTCGTCACCGACTACCAGGGGCTGGGCACACCCGGGGTCCACACGTACATGAACCGCGAGGTGCAGGGCCGCGCGCTCCTGGACGCCGTCCGGGCGGCGCAGCGACTGGACGCCGCGCACCTGCCCGACTCCGGGCCCGTCGCTCTCTACGGCTACTCCCAGGGCGGCGGAGCGGCGGCGTCCGCGGCCGAACTCGCCCACACCTACGCGCCGGAGCTGAAGGTCAAGGGTGCCGTCGTCGGCGCGGCCCCCGCGGACCTGGACGAGGTGGCGAAGAGCCTGGACGGCACCTTCTACTCGGTGCTCGTCGAGTACGCCTTCGCCGGACTGGCCGCCGGGTACGGCATCGACACCGCCCCGTACCTGAACCGTCACGGGCAGCGGGTGCTGAGCGACCTGCGGAACAACCGGTGCACGACGGAGGCCGTCGCCGGGTACGCCTTCCTGCGGTCCCGTTCCCTGACCGCGGACGGACGCTCGCTGCCGGAGCGCAACAAGCTCGCGCCGTTCGACCGGATCGTGGCGGAACAGCGGCTCGGCGAACGCAGGCCGGCGCTCCCCGTCCTGGTCTCCCACAGCGTCCTCGACGACATCATCCCGCACCGGGTCGGTGCGCGGCTGGCCGCCGACTGGTGCCGCCGGGGCGCCACCGTGAAGTTCACCAGCAACCACATCCCCACCCACATCGCCGCCGCGGCGGGGGCGAGCGCCGAGGGCGTCCCGTGGCTCGCGGACCGCTTCGCCGGCGAGACGGCGCCGAGCACCTGCTAGCGGCCGCCCCCTTCCGGGCGGCCCGGCAGGAGCGCCGGGCCACGACGTGGCCCGGCGCCGGCCCCTGTCCCGTCCGGACGGTGGCTACCGGACCACGGCGCAGCGCTTCCCGCCGAGACTGAAGGCCCGGGGATCGGCCGGTGAGCCGCTCGCCGTGCCGTTGAAGCCGAAGTGCACCGTGGCACCGGGCGCCAGGGTGGTGTTCCAGCTCTCCGGCCGCGCGACCACGTCCCGCCCGGTCTGGGTGACCTTGGCGCTCCAGGCCTGGGTGATGCGCTGGTCGTCCGCGAAGGACCAGGCCAGCTCCCAGGGGCTGAGCGCGCGCTCACCGGTGTTCTTCAGCGTCACCTGGGAGGTGAAGCCGCTGTTCCAGCGGGACGAGTGGTAGGTCACCTGGCACGCCTCACCGCCGGGGACCTCCCCTCCCTGGTCCCCGCCGCCGAGGTCGTCCAGGTACGAGGCGACCCAGGCCAGCGGGGCGTTCCAGTTGATGGTGATCTCGTTGGTCGCCCAGGACTCGATGTGGTCGATGTAGCACATCGCGGGCGCGCAGCCCTGGAGCCTGGCCTGGGCGATCGGGTCGTCGATGCCGACGTTCGGGCCGCCGGCGACCGATCCGGGCGCCGGGTTGGGCAGCGAGGGGTCGAGCTGGTTCGCCCAGAAGCGGTGGTGCTGGTTGCGGGAGTCCCGCTCGCCGTAACCGGTGATGTAGGACTGGTTGAGCGGATTGCGGCCGAGCAGGTACTCCATGCCGTGCAGCACCGCGTCCCGGTAGCCCGTCTCGCCGGTCAGGTCGTGGGCCGTGGCGAGGACGACCATGTTGTTGAGGACCTGGCTGTTGGAACCCCAGACGTAGGCGTCGTTCCCGGGGGCGTACGGCACTCCGTAGGCCGAGTTCCGGGAGTCCGCCGCGTAGCCGTCGGCCGCCGCCAGCACCGTCGCGCGGACCGAGGCGAGCTGGCCGTCGGTGAGGCCGTTCGGCACGGTGGCCAGGCTGAGCGCGCCCAGTCCGCCGGTCGCGCCCCAGGAGAGCCCGCCGCGCGGGAAGACCGCGTCGGTGTCACCGTGCAACGGGGAGTCCAGCACCGCGCGGCGGAAGGTGTCCTCGCCCGTGGTCACGAACAGCTCGGCCGCCGCCCAGTAGAACTCGTCGCGCACATCGGTGTCGGAGTAGGCGCCGCCGCCCACGCCGTCGTTCGGGTCGGCCAGCACGTCCGGGTGCGCCTTCGCCGCCGCCCAGGCGCTGCGGGCCGTCTTCAGGCACCGCTCGGCGAACTCCGCGTCGTACTCCTCGAAGAGCCGCGCGCACTGGGCGGCGGTGGCCGCCACGTTCAGGGTCGCCGCGGTGGTCGGCGGGTGCAGCTCGCGCGGCTGCGGGTCCTCGGACGGGAGCAGCGGCAGACCGGTCCAGGCACGGTCATGGATTTTGTGGTGCACCATGCCGGCCAGCGGTTCGCCCTCGGGCACCTGCATCCGCATCAGGAAGTCGAGCTGCCAGCGGGCCTCGTCCAGGATGTCGGGGACGCCGTTGCCCCGTTCGGGGACGCGCAGCTTCCCGTCGCCGAGGGCGGAGCCGTCCGCGCCCTCGGCGTGCAGGGTGCGCTCGTGGGCGGCCATCACCTGGGCGACGGAGATCCCGCCGTTGACGACGTACTTGCCGTGGTCACCCGCGTCGTACCAGCCGCCGGAGACGTCGAGCCGGTAGTCGCAGACACCCGGCTGGCACGGCACGTCCGTGTCGCCCTGGTTGGGCGCCACGCCGATGTGCCCGGCGGGGCGCGCGTACTCCTCGCCGACGAGGTCCGCCTCGATCTCGATGCCGCTGCGGTTGTGGTAGAAGTACGCGAGCGCGTCGGTGCGCAGCCCCGAGTAGAGGTCGTCGCCGATGCCGAACGGCTCGCTGGTCTCGCCGTCGATGCTGACGGTGTATCCGTCCCCGGCCTCGTCGACCGCGCTGAAGTCGAAGGTGTGCACGTTCTGGCGGGAGGTCGAGTCGACGCCCGCCGGGCTGGTCGTGCCGCGCGCCCGCTCGGTGCCGCCGGCGTCCTTCAGCACCCAGGTCCGGGGCTCGGTCGCCTCGGTGACGAAGGTCCCGCTCTTGGGCCCGTCGGTGAGGTACCCGACCTGGTTCACCCGCACCGGGGAACCGGTGTCCGGCTCGTAGACGGGCGGTTCCGCGCCGCCGGTCAGCGAGACGTCGTCCACGCAGAAGGTGTACGCCCCCGCGCCGCCGCCCACCTGGAAGGCGAGCTGTGCCGAGTCGTTGTCGGCCGCCGCGGTGAAGACGTGCTCGAAGGTCTCCGGGGCGGTCCCGACCGGGTCGGCCGCGGACAGCTCGGCGGTGTACGGGTCCGTGGCCATCTGGACGTTGGCGCGGATGGTGAGCGGTGCGGTGGAGGTGGCGGTGTAGCGCAGGGTGTAGCTCTCGCCCGTGGTCAGGGGCAGGTTGTTCTGGCCGAGGATGGCGTCCCAGGGGTTGGCCGTACCGGCGGGGACATCGGCGCAGAGGCGCCCGTCGACGACGCTGCCCGGGGTGTTCTCGGTCCACCACCAGCCGGTGGTGCCGGCCGAGAAGTCGCCGTTGGTGACGAGTTCGGGGCCGTCCGCGGCGCGGACCCCGGCGGCGGTGGCGGTCCCGGCAGGGGCGGCGCCCAGCAGCGCGGCGACGGCGACGGCGGAGAGTAACGCGTGTCTGCGGCGGCGCGTTTGTCCACGCCGGGCCGGCGTGGACGGGAGGGGACGGGGGGACGGGAGGTGGGTCACGGCTCTGTCCTTCCGCGCGGGAGGGCGGGCGGTGGCGACGTGTGTCGGGACGCGTCGGACGATGCGGCCCCGGGGGCGCCCAGCGTCCTGGGAGCGCTCCCACGGCATCGTGGTGCCGCCCTGATCCCCAGTCAAGACATGGTGCACGGTGAGTGCCGCGGACGTTCCGCGGTCACCTCGGGTGCGCGCCCGGTGTATGACCGAAAGCACGGCGGAAGACGTCGATGAACGCGCTGGTGGACGACCAGCCGCACCGGTTCGCGACCGTCGTCACCGGAGTGTTGTCCGCGAGGAGCACCAGCGCGTGGTGCAGCCGCAGTTGGGTGCGCCACTGCGGGAAGGTCATGCCGAGGTCGCCGCGGAACAGCCGGGACAGGGTGCGAGCGCTCGCCCCCACCTCGCGCCCCAGTTCCGCGAGGGTGCGACCGTCGGACGGATCGGCGCGCAGCATGTCGCACAGTGTCCGCAGCAGGGGTGCGGTGGGCGCGGGCAGGTGCAGGGGCTGCTGCGGCGAGACGCGCAGCTGGTCGAGCAACACCGCCCGCAGCCGCCCCCGTTCCGGGCTGCCGTCGTCCTCGGTGCGCGTGTAGGCGATGATCAGTTCCCGGAGCAGGGGGCTCACGGCCAGCACGGCCGGGGAGCGCAGACCGAGCGGGTTCACCGTGGCGGGCAGCCCCACCAGGTGCAACTCGAGGTCACCGTGGGCCTGGTGGGCGTGCACCGTGTCGGCGGGCACCCAGATGGCGCGCGTCCCCGGGGCGACCCAGGAGCCGGCGCCGGTGGTGACGGCGAGTACTCCACGGCCCGCGTAGACGATCTGGTGGTCGTCGTGCCGGTGGGCGTCGATGGCGGCACCGGACGCCAGCCACTGGGTGCGGGTGGGAGCGATCGGCTGATGGCGGATCTGCGTCATTGTCTGGCAGGTTATCGAAAGCGCGTCACCGCGTCAGCAGCCGACCATGACGGGGTGCGAAAAAATGCATCGATCACACTGCTGTCCGTCGGGCATGCCTGCGTCGACGTCTATCAGGGTGCCGTGGCCTCGTTGGTGCCGTTCTTCGTGGCCGAGCGTGCCTACAGTTACGCCGCCGTCTCGGGCATCGTGCTCGCGGCCTCCCTGCTGTCATCGGTGGCGCAACCGGTGTTCGGGGTGCTCACCGACCGCTTCGCGATGCCCTGGCTCCTGCCCGTCAGCACCCTTCTGGGAGGAGTCGGCATCGCGCTGAGCGGGGTGAGCGACTCGTACGCGGTGACGCTCGCCGTCGTCGCGGTGTCCGGGATCGGCGTGGCCGCCTACCACCCGGAGTCCGCGCGGGTCGCCCGGCTCGTCGGCCGGGGCAGCCACAAGGCGATGGGATGGTTCTCGCTGGGCGGCAACCTCGGTTTCGCCGTGGCCCCGGTGATGGTCGCGGTCGTGGTGGCCACCGGAGGGCTGCGCCTGACGCCGCTGCTGGTGCTGCCGGCCGTCGTCGGAGCCGCGACCTGCCTGCTCGTGCTGCGCGCACTCGAGCGGCGGCAGGCCGGCGGCGCCGGCGCGACGGTGGTGACGGGGAAGGACGACAAGGCGTCGTTCGTACGGCTGTCACTGGCCGTCGTGTGCCGGTCCGTCGTCTTCATCGGTCTGAGCACCTTCGTCTCGCTGTACACCGCGGAACGCATGAACGGCAGCACGGCCGCCGGCACCGCGGCGCTGTGCGTGCTGTACCTGGGCGGCGCGGTGGGCAGCGTGCTGGGCGGCGCGCTGGCCGACCGGTGGGACCGGGTCACCGTCTCGCGCTGGTCGTACCTGATCACGGCCGGATCGGTCGCGGGCCTGGTGTTCGTACCCGGCCCGGCGCTCTTCCTGTTCGTCATGCTGACCTCGGCCGGCCTGTACGTTCCCTTCTCGCTCCAGGTCACGCTCGGCCAGGACTACCTGCCCTCCCGCGTCGGCACCGCCAGCGGCATCACGCTCGGTCTCACCGTGAGCATCGGCGGCCTGGTGAGCCCTCTCATCGGCGCCGTCGCCGACAGGACCTCCCTGCAGACGGCCCTGGCGCCGCTGGTCCTCATGCCCTTGCTGAGCTGGTTGCTGTTCCGCGCACTGCCGGAACCCGGCGTGCCCCCCTCCGTAGCCGCGCCACCGAAGGGAGACAACCCCGATGCCACGATCTCTCCGGCACAGCCCGGTCTCCGTTGACCGTCCCGCCGTACCGGAACCCCCCCGGCGCCGCCGGTGCGGACGGTCCGGAAGGCCCCGCGCCGCAGGAGCGCTGTCCGCTGCGCGCCTGGGGGTGCACCGCCAGCACGTACCGGCCGACCTGGCGCCTGCTCTCCGCCCACCCGGCCTCCGACGGCGAGGTCGAGTACTGCAAGTGCACCTGCGACGCCATCGTGACGCTCTGTCGAGGAGAGCTGACCGCGTTCACCGGTCCTCCGGCGGGCCGGCGTCTCACCTGAACCGGAAAGATCCGACTGGTGCCTCGTCGCCGCCCACGTCCGGTCGGCTTCTGGTCCGACGGCCGTTCTCGAAGCACCTCCCGGGCCGGTGCCCCGACCCGATGGCACTGGACCGGAGGCCGGCGGGCGCAGGGCCCGCCGTCGGGGGCGACCCGGGGAGCGGCATGTTCCGGCCGCCCGGATGTCCCGGCGCGGCCGTTCCCTCAGCCGTGCCGGGACATCCGGGCGGGACGGCCGGGCGGCGGGACGGCGTCGGGGTTGAGATCCGCGAGCAGGCGCAGCAGCAGTGCGTGCAGTGTGGCCCGTTCGCCGGGAGGGAGCACGGCGACCGCCTCCTCGTCGACTTGGTTCAGCGCCTCCTGCGCCCGCGTCGCGAGGACCTCGCCGGCTTCCGTGACGGCCAGTCGGGCGACCCGCCGGCTCGCGGGGTGCCGGCGGCGTACGAGCAGGCCGCGGTCGACGAGGGCGTTGACCGCGGCCCCCATCGACTGCGGTGTGATGCCGGTGCGCCGGGCGATGTCGGCGGCGGAGATGCCGGGGGAGCGCGCCACGTGCATCAGCGCGTTGTGCTGCGCCGTGGTGAGACCGAGCGGGCGCAGCGCCTTCTCGACGCGCACCCCCATGACGTGTGCCACCTGCCAGGCCACATAGCCGGTGCGGGTCCAGGGGTCATCGATCACACGGCACTCCGATCACGCACGGCGTCTGTAGAAGGCACCTTATAGTTGAACGATACAATTAACGGGTACCTTATGCAGAGGAAGGCACCTGTGCCCACATCGTCCAGACCCGCCACCACTTCCGTCCCCACCAAAGCGGCCACCGAAGCGACGGACGCGTCCCCGGGGCTCCCCCCGCAGGCGCGTCACCAGCACGCGGTGGACGCCGCCCCGCCGCGGCGGGGCGCCGACGGGCTCAAGGGCGTCTTCATGCCCGTCGCCATCGTGCTGGTCATCGGCTCCATCTTCGTCAGCGTGTACCTCGCGGCCTTCCACGCGCCCAGGCCGCACCGGCTGCCCGTGGCCGTGGTCGGCACCACGCAGCAGTACCAGCAGGTCGCCGACGGTCTGGAGCGCGGGCTGCCCGACGGCTTCGCCGTGCGGCACTACACCGAGGAGGCCGCCGGCCGGGCCGCCGTGCAGGACCGCACGGTGTACGCGGCCTACGTCGCCGACGCCGTGGACGGGCCCGAGCTGCTGTACGCGGGTGCCAACGGCCCCTCGGTGACCTCCACGGTCGGCGAGGCGTTCGCCGCGGTCGCCCGGGCGGGAGGGGACGGTCTCACGCAGCAGGACGTCGTGCCCGCGTCGGCCGGGGACACCCGCAGCATGTCCGTCTTCTACGCCGCCTTCGGAGTCGTCCTGGCCGGTTACCTGTTCGGCATGATGACCTATCAGATAGCCCCCCGCCTGCAGTTCCGCGCCCGCATGGCCAGCCTGGCCGCCTTCAGCGTGCTCGGCGGCGTGGTCGTGGCCCTGCTGACCGGGAGCCTCGGCTTCGCCGCGCTGCCCGGGCCGTTCCTGGGCATCGCGGGTGTCATCGCGCTGATGGCCGCCGCGGTCGGGGGCGCGACGATGGTGTTCATGCGGCTGTTCGGACCGGCCGGCATGTCGCTGGCCTCGGTGGTCCTGCTGATCCTCGGCAACAGCACCAGCGGCGGCACGCTCCCGGCCGAGTACCTGCCGGGCTGGCTGCAGCCGCTGTCGGGCATCCTGCCGGTCGGTGTCGGGGTGCGTGCCGTCCAGGGGCTGTCCCACTTCCGCAATGACGGGCTCGTGCAGGGCGTCGTCATCCTCTCGGTGTGGGCGGTGCTCTGTGCCGCGATCATCTACTGGCGCGACACGCACGTCCCGCGCCGCCGTGCGGCGGCCGCCTGAGAACGGCCCCGTGACAAGGGCGGCCGACGACCCGCCGTCCCCGCGCTCCGTCGGCTGCCCGCCGCTCACGTACGGGCGGTGTCGGCCGCCGGGCCCGTGCGCGTGGTGCGGAGCGGACCGGAGGCCAGCCCCAGCAGTCCGATGCCGGTGATCGCCGCGGCGCAGACGGCGACGGCGGCCGTCGGGCTCGCGAGGTCGGCGAGCGCGCCGAGGGCGTTGTTCATCAGCAGCAGGGCGAGAGCCTGGACGAGCGCGAGGACGGCCTGGATGCGCGACAGGTGGGTCTCGGGGGTCTCCCCGAGGACCAGGGGCGCCATGTGCGCCGAGAAGAGGCCGTTGCCGACGCCGATGACCAGGCCGGCGGCCGTCGCCACCGGCACGCCGGGCGCCGCCCCCACGCCCAGCACGCCGACACCCGCCACGACGAGTCCGGCCGCCGACAGGAGTCCCGGGCGGCCGAGCGGACCGCGGCGCACGACGGCCAGGGTGACGGCCACCATGCCCACTCCCTGTGCCCCGATCACGAGCCCCGCGGCTCCCGCACCCCAGTCCTGCTGTCGGGCGAGGAGGGGGAGCAGCAGCGGCAGCACGGGCAGCAGGAAGCCGGCCGCGGCGCCGGTGAGCAGGAGCCCCGGGCGCAGGACCGGGTGGGAGAACGCGACGCGTACGCCGTCCGAGGCGTCCTTGAGCAGGCTGGACGACCCGGTGGAGGGCGGCGCCCCGTGCCGTGGCCGGACGGCGATCAGCACGGCCAGGACGAGTGCGAAGGTGACGGCGTTGACCAGAGCGGCGCCGGCGAGCCCGGCGAGGCCCACGAGCACGCCGCCGAGCGGGCCGCCGCCCATGTTGATCACTTGGCCGCCGACCTGTCGCAGCGACAGCGCACGCGGCAGCTGTTCCCGGGGCACCAGGCGGCGCGGCATGGAACCGGAGGCCGGCAGGTAGAAGGCGTCGGCGACACCCACTGCCAGGCCTGCCGCGACGAGCAGGGCGGGCGGAGCCCCCAAGTGGTGGGCGACCGCCGCCAGGACGACGGAGAGGACCAGCATCGCCGCGTCCCCCGCGATCAGGACGCGGCGTGCGCTGACCCGGTCGCTCACCGCGCCGCCGACGAGCAGCAGGAGAACGCGGGGGAGCGTGACGGCGCTGAGAACCAGGCCCGCGACGGCTCCGCCGTGCTCGCTCGCCGCCCAGCCGAGGGCGAAGTAGAAGACCGCGTTGCCCGCCAGGGACGCCAGGATGCCGGCCAGCCACAGCAGGTAGGAGCGGGGGAGCCGGGGCCTGCCCCGCGCGGGGTCTCCGTCGGCCGAGCCGGACGGGGCCGCGGCGGACGGGGCCGCGGCGGACGCGTCGGCGGCGGACGCGCCGGCGGCAGGAGGTGAGGGATCTTTTCCAGGTGCTGGCAAGGGTCGCTCCGAAGTCGGCACGGTCGATGGCCGGCACAGGTGACCGTGGTGCCGGCGGGGCTCACAGTGGCAGAAGGCACTGACAACGCGACCCGACTGCAACGGGGCGATCACGAACGGGGCGTTCCCCAGCGGTGCCGAGGGAGTCGGCGCGCGACGGAACGGGTGTCTGGTCTCTCACCGAGGCGTAGGCGTCAACAATTGGGCACACCTCGCTGGCGTGCCGACATGGCCCCGTCCGTCCTACGCCTGCTCCGTGTCCTGGCCGGACGCCCGGTGGGCCGCGCGGTCCTGGGCGCGCAGGCGGGCGGCGAGGGCGTCGAAGGCGGGTACGAGCTGTCGCAGGGTCTCCTCCGGGGAGAGGTCGCCCGTGGCGCGCAGGGCGACGCCGGTCGCGTCCATCTCCTGCATGCCGGTCCGCAGGACCAGGACCGGGAGGTCCACCCTGGCCATCTTGCGCAGGTGGGCGCCGAGCGCCTCGCCCTCGGTGCGGGAGAAGAAGCCCTCCGGTACGCCGAAGTACTCCTCCAGGCGCCACACATGGTCCAGCCGTGCGCTGCGGTCGCCGTTGAGGAGGTGCGCGACCTGGGTGGACGAGATGCCGGTTCCGCCCGCGATCGTCCTGAGGCCCTCGCGGGCGGCGGGCGTCCCGCGCGCGCGGAGCCGCCTGGCCAGCGTGAGCCGCTGTGCCACCAGGGTGCGGAAGAAGGCCTCCCGGGCCGTCTTCTCGCGAGGCGGCTGCTGCGGCTCGGCGCCCTCCAGGAGTTCGCGCACCCGGTCCTCCGCGATGCCGGTCTGTTCGCAGATCAGGGCCGGGTCGAGGAAGTCGTGCCGGCTTCTGCCCAGACGCCAGGCGTAGCCGTCGACCTCGGCGAGGAGTTGGGCGATGTCGGCCGCAGTCACCTCTGCGCGCAGGGGCTGGTTCACCAGGGCATCTCCAAGCGGAACATGCAGGACCGTGCGATGTGGGGGTATGTGCCCGAAGAGTATCCACGACATTCTGCCCCGGCCACCCGCGTACCCAATTGTTGACAGTGGGGCAGGGGGTGCCTGAGTATCACTCCACGCTGTGTCCGGACGGGCGACGCCCACTCCGGACGGGCGACGCCCACCCGGCACACGCGCGCCGCGCCCCGCCGGAACGCACGACCCGCCTCCGCCCACGCCCTGCCACCGCCAGCCGCCGACACGGAATCGCCGACGATGACCCACTCCCCACGGCCGTCACCACCCCTCGGTGGCCCGTCCCGAGGTGCGCGCGGGGCCCGGCGGTGGCGGCCGGGCCGGGCGGCGGCGCTCCTCTCCCCGGCGCCCCTCCCGCCGGAGCACCGGGAACATCCGGTCGATCACCGGGTGCGTGCCCGGACCCCGACACCGGCTGGAGGCCGCTGATGACCCTCGGTACCACGGACCTGTTCTTCCTCGACCCCACGGCCTCCGACGTCATGGGGGACGGGGCCCTGCTCCGCGCCAGGGGGCCGCTCGTGCCCGTGGAACTGACCGGCGGGGTCACCGCCTGGGCCACCGGGCACCAGGACGTCGCCGAGTGGGTCATGCGCAGCGGCAGCTTCCGCCGCGACCCGTCCTACTGGGCCGACTACACCAGCGGCAAGGTCCGCCAGGACTGGCCGTTGCTGCGGCTGATCACCATCGACTCGATGCTCACCATGGACGGTGCCGACCACCGCGCCCTGCGCTCGCTGGTCGAGGCGGCGCTGGCACCCGCCCGGGTCGAGCGGCTGCGCCATCGCGTCGAGGAGATCGTCCAGGAGCTGATCGACGACCTGGCCGCCACCGGCCCGGACGAACTCGTCGACCTGCGGGCGCGCTTCGCGGCGCCGCTGCCGATGCGGCTCATCTGCCACCTCTTCGGTCTGGACGCCGTGAACAGCCGTGTGCTCGCCGAGAACTACCTGGCGCTGCACGACAGCGCCGGCACCCCCGAGCGCGCCGTGGAGGCGAGCGCCGCGATCGGCGCCGTCATCACGGACCTGATCCGGCGGAAACGCTCCCGGCCCGCGGACGACCTGACCTCCGCGTTGATCGGCGCGGCCGAGGCACAGGGCACCGCGCTCGACGACCGGCTGCTGACGGAGACCCTGGTGCTGGTCCTGTTCGCCGGCCACGAGATGACGACGAACCTGCTCACCAACGCCCACCTGGCGCTCGACGCCCATGCCGACCAGCTGGACCTCGTCCGGCAGGGCGCGGCCACGATGGCCGCCGTGGTGGAGGAGACGCTGCGGTGGAGGTCGCCCGTCTACACGATCATGTTCTACTACGCGGCCGAGGACGTCACGGTGCCGGGCACGGGCCGTACGGTGCGGACGGGGGAGGCGGTGGTGATCTGCCCGGCCGCCACCGGCCGCGACGAGCGGGCCTTCGGCCCGGACGCCGGCACCTTCGACATCACCCGGACGGTCACCAGGCAGCACCTGTCCTTCGGGCACGGGGCCCACCACTGCGTGGGCGCCCCCCTGGCACGCCTGACGTGTGCCACGGCGCTGGAGGCGTTCTACGAGCGTTTCGACACGGACCGTTCCGGACTCGCCGCGCCGATGCCGATCGGCTCCTACACCGCCAACTCCGCCACGGAACTGCTCACCCGGCTGCGGCCCCGCGACGGCCGCACCACCGACTCCGCAGGAACGCGCGGGCACCGGTGAATCCCGACTGCCCCCGCTGCCCCGGCTGGTACTGTCGCTCCGCAGGTCGACGGCCACAGCCTGTCACGTCAACAGGGGGGAACGGGAAGGTGGAAGGACCCGAGCGACCGACCGGCCACCGCACGCGGTCGGCACCCTCGACCGGCCCGGCGGCACCGTCCCGCGCCGGCCGCCCCGCCCCGCACGCGGGACCGCGGCGAAGGGGCTGACCAGCGTGTACCGCATCGACGCCGTTCCCCCGGCCCGCGCCGCCAAGGCCGGTGACCGGGCCCGTGCCGTCGTGCGCGAGCACCGCGCCTGGGTCCGCGCGCGCAGGAACGCGCGACGTGTGTTCCGCGACGACCTCGGTCTGCGGCCGGGGGCGCGGCTCCAGGACGTCGTCGACGCCGTCTCCGCGGCCCGCGGACGCCCCCTCACCCTGCTGCGTACGGAGCTGATGCCCCCGGGAGTCAGCGGGTTCGTCGTCGAGGGACGCACCCAGGACACCATCGTGGTCACGGCCACCGTCTCCGCCCGCCTGGCGGTGCACATCAGCCTCCACGAGCTGAGGCACCTGGTCCCCACCGCGTCCGGCGGCGTCCACGGCCCCTCCGTCGCCGGGCACGGCGCCTTCGGCCCGGACACCCTGCGGAACCTCACCACGGAGCTGTCGACCCTGCCCCCGGCCGTCGTGGACGAGGTGCTGGGCGGCCCGGCGAGGATGCGGTCCGCGTACGACGACGCGGAGGAACGGGACTGCGAGCTGTTCGCCACGATCGTGCTGCCCATGCTGGACCTGAGCGACGGCACGCGCAGCACCAGCCGGGTCGTCACCGCCTTCAGCAACCGCAGGTCCCTTTGATGTGGACCGCCTTCGTGACGGTGGTGAACCTGGCCTTCGCCCTCGGCACCCTGGCCCTGGGCACGGCCAAGGCGGTGGCCGCGCGCCGTGAGCGGGACCTCGCGCTGACGCTGACCGCTTCG
The DNA here is from genome assembly GCF_014648075.1 of Streptomyces ruber. Classification (GTDB taxonomy): domain Bacteria; phylum Actinomycetota; class Actinomycetes; order Streptomycetales; family Streptomycetaceae; genus Streptomyces; species Streptomyces ruber. The sequence continues at coordinate 680,966 of NZ_BMQK01000003.1, forward strand.
GTGCTGCTGCACACGAGCGTCATCTTCCTGGCCGCCACCCCCGCCGTCTACCGCGCCGTCGGCGCCGCGCTGCACTCACCCAACATCTGCTCCCTCGTCATCCCCGTGACCACGCTCGTGACCGTCGCCCACGCCCACGCCATGACCCAGCTGTGGCAGCCGGAGGGCGACGTCAGGGCGGCACTGCGCCGCGCGGTCCGCGTCTGGGGGCCGGTGTACGTGGGGGCGGCCCTCCTGCTGACCGCCCTCTACGTCAAGGCCGACCTGGGCCCCGCCGCCCCGCTGGCCGTCGCCGCGGCCTACGCCCACGAACCGGAGATGGTGGTCTACCACCTCGCCTACGCGGCCGTCCTGAGCACCACCGTGGTGGTCACCGTGCGGCAGTGCCGGAGCCTGCACGTCCCCGGTCCGCCCGGGTTCGTCGACCACATCAGGCGGTGCCTCAGACATCTCGTCGTCGCGCTCTCGCTCGACATCGGGAACGCCGCCGTCACCGTGACCGCCATGATCGGCGCCCTCGCCGGCCACGACCACGTGTCCGGCCTCGCCCAGACGGCGTGGCTCGCCACCGTCGTCAGCTGCATGTCCGCCGTCGCCGCCCTCGGCCGGCTGATGCTGCTCTCGGTCGCGGACATCCGCACCCTGAAGCCGCTGCACCGGCTGGTCGTGGAGGCGGCCCCGCAGGTGGTCCTGGCCCCCGGCCACCTCTGGACCGGCTTCGACGTCCGCCTGCTCCTCGACCGTCGCCTCACCGAGATCAGTGACGGCGCCGCCAGCCTCAGCCCCTGGTGGAGCACCGCTCCCGGCCGTGCGGTGGAACGCCTCGCGGCGGACCGGCCCGGCGGGCGGCGGACCGACGGCTGGGACCCGGTGGCCGCTCGGGCCGCGGCCACCCTGGTGCACGCCGCCCGGTGCCGGCGGACGGGAGCGCCCCCCACACCTCCCGCGGACCGTCCGACGACGCTGCCGGGCACCGACATCGACATCGAGGAGGAGCGCCCGCACCTCGTACGGGTGGCACGCCACCTCACGCACCCGATCGTGCTGAGGGCGCTCGCCCTGGCCGACGAGCAGGCCCCCGGCCGGGGCGCGGCCGGGTCCCCGCGGCCGACGGGGCCCGGCGCGCAGGATCACCCCTCCTCGTCAGCCGGCCGGGCCGCCGGCGAAGGGCAGCTCCCGCCACCGGCCCCCGGCCGGCTCCGGACACTCCACCAGCGACGGCAGCCGCGGCACGACGGAGGCGACGGCCCAGAGCGTGCCCACGGCGTTCACGAAGCGCAGGACGTCCCCGTCCGGCGGCCGCATGCCGTTGCGCCGCGCGCCGCGGTCGTGGACGGACTCGGGGCCGGGCCCGAGCGCGGCCGCGTCCCGCCCGACGGGGCCCGGGGTGACCGGCCCGAAGCCGGCGCAGAGGCAGCCGTCCACGCCGGAGAAGAGGCCGGCGGGCGGGGAGCCGCCGCGGCCGGGCTGGAGATCGACCCCCGGGAACCGGCCTTCGAACGCCGTGCGTGAGCTCACGAAGCGTGCCACGTAGCCGGGCTCCGCGCCCCCGGACCTCGTCGCCGTACTGCCGGCACGTCATCGGGAACCCGTCACGCCGCACGGGCTCCCGCGGTACCAGGGGACCGGGCGGGGTCACGGGGGTGCCCGGTCCGTGAACCACCGCGTGCTCACGTCCGGCTCCGCCCGCCGGCGCCCCGCCGGATCGTCGGGGGTCGTGCCCGGAGTCCGTGATCGCCCCCCGCTCCGACCGTGCCCCGATCGTCCCCTCCCACCGCCACGAGCGCCGGCCAGGGTGACCGTGCGTACTTCCGTGACCGGCGGGAACCCAGCGGATCACGGAGATCGCGCACCTCGCGCACCCCACGCACCATGGGAAGGAACGACGCAACGATGGCCCAGGCCGAGACGGCGCCCCCGGAGCGGACGGACGGGTACGCGGAGCTGCGCTCGTACGCGGCGATCGGCGACGGCTACTGCGTGGCCCTGATCGCGGGCGACGGCGACATCGACTGGTACCCGGCCCCCGACCTCGACTCGCCGCCCGTCTTCGGCCGGCTCCTGGACACGCTGGGCGGCGGATACATCCGGCTCCGCCCCCGCGGCCCGTACCGGGCCGAACGGCAGTACCTGCCGTCCACCAACGTACTGCGCACCACCTACCGCACGCCCGGCGGCACCGTCCGGGTCACCGACTCCCTCAACGTCGGGCTGACCGGCAGACTGCCGTGGAGCGAGCTGGCCCGCCGGATCGAGGGCGTCGACGGCGAGGTGGACATGGAGTGGGCCGTGGTCCCCGGCAACGCGCTGAACACCGTCTCGCCCTGGGTGCAGCACACGGAGACCGGCAGCATCGTGCAGGCGGGTGACGTCAACCTCACCGTACGGCTGAGCGAGGCCGGGGACGTGCGGCAGGGGGAGCGCAGCGTCGGCGGGACGCTGACCACCGCGCCGGACTCCCGGCACCTGCTGGCGGTGATCGTGACCCGCGACGGACCGGTGCCCCTGCTCGACGCCGACCGGGTGCTGGAGGGCATCGGCCGCACCGTGCACCGCTGGGAGCAGTGGTCCTCCCAGCTCGGCTACGACGGGCCGTGGAAGGAGGCGGTGCTGCGCAGCGCCCTCGCGCTCAAGCTGCTGGTCCACGCCCCCACCGGGGCCGTGGCCGCCGCGGCCACCACCTCGCTGCCCGAGAGCCGTGACGGCGGCCGGAACTGGGACTACCGCTACGCCTGGATCCGGGACGCCACCTACACCCTCAAGACACTGCTGCGCCTCGGCGAGCCCGAGGAGGCGCACGGCGCGGTGGCCTGGCTGCTCCGGCTGGCCCGGCGGCACGACTGCGAGCTGCCCGTCATGGCGCGGCTCGACGGCGGTGAGCCGGAGGAGGTGACGTACGCGGACGTCCCCGGCTGGCGCGGCATCGGCCCGGTCGTCACCGGCAACCGCGCGGCCGGACAGCTGCAGCTCGGCGTCTACGGCGACCTGCTGGACATCGTCTGCACCTACACCGAGTACGGCAACGTCCTGGACGCGGCGAGCGGCCGGATGCTCGCGAACCTCGCCGACCGCGTCTGCGACCTCTGGCACCGGCCCGACTCGGGCATGTGGGAACTGCCGGAGGCCCGGCACTACACCAGCTCCAAGATGGGCTGCTGGCACGCGCTGGACAGCGCCGTCCGGCTCGCCGAGGCCGGGCAGATCCCGGGCCCCGCCGACCGCTGGCGCTCCGAGCGGGACCGGATCCGGCGCTGGATCGACGAGCACGGCTGGTCGGCGGAGCGCGGCGCCTACGTCTGGTACCCGGGCACCGACCAGCTGGACGCCTCGGTGCTGCTGCACGCCGGCTCCGGGTTCGACCGGGGCGAGCGGATGTCCGCCACGATCGACGCGCTGCGCGAGGAACTGGGCGCCGGACCGCTGCTGTACCGCCACAGCGAGGCGCCCGGGAACGAGGCCACCTTCACCGCCTGTGCCTTCTGGACGGTGGAGGCGCTGGCGTGGGTGGGGCGGGGCGACGAGGCGGAACGGCTCATGGGGGAGCTCGTCCCGCTCGCCAACGACGTCGGGCTGTTCACCGAGATGATCGACGCGGACGACCTGTCCTTCCTGGGCAACATGCCGCAGGGACTGAGCCATCTGGCGGTCATCACCGCCGCGCTGGCCCTGCACCCGCAGGAGCCCGGACCGCGGTGACGGCAGCCGGGCGTCCTCGCGGTGCGCGACGGTCCGGCAGCGCGTGGACGACGGGCCGGGAAGGCTGACACGGCAACGGCCGTACCGCGGTGTGCACACGCGGTACGGCCGTGTCGGCGCCCGGCCCGGGAACCACGGGCCGGGGCCCGCTCGGGCGGGACTCAGGTGAGGGCCGCCGGCTGACGGCTGCGGCGGGCCGTCCAGGTCAGGACCGCCCAGGTCACCAGGCCACCGAGCACGGCGGCTATCACGTACGTCCAGGTGGGGCCCCGGCCCGAAGGCATGATCATGAGGAGCAGGGCGACCACCGCGGCCTTCGCCCGGGTGTCGGCCAGGGTGCGCCAGGCCACCACGGCCAGCGGCACGCCGCCCCACAGCAGGTACCACGGCTGCACGGCGGGAGAGCACAGCACGATGGCCAGCAGGCTCAGCGCCGTGGCCCGTTCCGCCCCCAGGCGGGGAGCGCGCCAGACGAGGAAGAGCACCGCGCACACCCCGGCCAGTGTGCCGACGGTACGCGTGGCGGTGACCGCGCCGGGGGCCGCGTTCCAGTCCGCCGCGCCCGCGATCCACTCCAGCACGATGCCCAGGTTCGTGCTCACCGACAGCCATGTGTGCACCTCGGCGGGGGTGCCGGCGGTCCGCAGCCACCCCCAGCCCTGCCCGCACAGCAGCACGATCAGCCACAGCGCCGCGCCGGCCACCGCGGTGATGCCGAGCGCACGGCCCACGCGACGCCACGGGCCCGGCCGCGCGGCCACCGCCACCATCGCGGCGCACGCCAGCGCCACCCCGGTGGGCGCCTTCACCAGCACGGCCCCCGTCAGGACCACGGTGCCCAGCACCCACCGTCCGGAGCGGTAGGCCACCAGACCGGCCATCATCAGACCGATCATCAGCCCCTCGTTGTGCGCCCCGCCGACCACATGGGCCAGGACCAGCGGGTTGAGCGGGGCCGCCCACCAGGCGCCGCCCTCACCGACGCCCGTCCGCGCCGCCAGCCGCTGCACCGACCACGCCAGCAGCGCCAGCCCGGCCAGTGCCACCAGCCGGTGCCCGACGGCCGCGGCGACCACGTGGTTCTCGCCGGCCACCGCCATCACACCCTGGCTCGCCAGCACGGACAGCGGCCCGTACGGGGCGGAGGAGTCCCGCCACACCTCGGGGACGTTGGCGGCGAGCGGGCCGCCCAGATCCGCCGGACTGGCCTCGTAGACGTTCCAGCCGCGCAGGGCCAGCGTCCCCTGGGCTATGTAGCTCCAGACGTCGGCGCTGAACAGCAGCGGCGAGGGCACCAGCGGCAGCGTCCAGCAGGCCAGTGAGCGCCACTGCTGCCGCCGGCTCATCTCCGCACCGGCCCGCAGCAGTGTGCCCAACTGCCACCAGGCCCACAGCATCAGCCCGATGCCGGCGTACGCCACCGTGGCGCCCACCGCCGTGAGCGCCGGGCCCGGCGCCCCCCACACCCCGTCCTGTACGCCTCGTGGCAGTGCGCCGGAGCCCCACGCGCCCACCGAGAGAAGCACGGAACCGTACGTGCCCCTGCGTATCCACTCTTCGACTGTGCTCCCCACCGTCCTCATTCGGCGGATCTTAGATGTTCGCCCGGGTCGCCCGATCGGCCCCCGGGGAATTGGGGACGAACTCGGGATGCCGGGCGGGCGGCGGGCACGGTCTCCGCCGGCCGGGGCGGCCCGCCAGGGCTGCGCCTCCGTCCTCCCGCCGCCACTTGACCTCAAGTCCACTTGAGGTCGCAGATTGGCCGTATGACGCTCACCGGTACACCTCTCGCACATGGTTACGACGATCTGGGACGCCTGATGTCGCTGATGACCGGCGACGAGAAGCACGGCCCGGCGGCCACCTCCACCCTCGACGCGCTGTGGGTCCTGTACGACCGTGTCCTGCGCGTGACACCCGAGACGGCCGGGGATTCCGACCGGGACCGTTTCCTGCTGTCCAAGGGCCACGGGCCGATGGCGTACTACGCCGTGCTCACCGCCAAGGGTTTCCTCCCGGAGGACTGGCTCCCCGGTTTCGGCACCTTCGACTCGCCCCTCGGCCACCACCCGGACCGGACACTGGTCCCCGGGGCGGAGATCGGCTCGGGCTCCCTGGGCCACGGGCTCCCGCTCGCGGTGGGCACCGCGCTGGGGCTGCGCGCCCAGGGACACACGCGGTCCGCGGTGTGGGTGCTGGTCGGGGACGCCGAGATGGACGAGGGCAGCAACAGCGAGGCGCTCGCCTTCGCGGGGGCGACCGGGCTGGAGAACCTGCACGTCCTCGTGGTCGACAACGCCTCCGGCACCTACGGCCGGCGCGGCGGCATCGCCTCCCGGTTCACCGTCGAGGGCTGGTCGGCGACGACGGTGGACGGACGCGACCACGAAGCCCTGTACCGGGCGTACACCGCACCGCACCCCGGACGGCCGCACTGCGTCGTCGCCCAGGTCGAGTCCGCGCCCTGAAGCCCGAGCACCGGAAGAGAGAAGACCCTTCGTGAACACGGACACCATGCGGGAACGCTTCACGCGCGTCGCGAGCGAACTCCTCGACGAGGATCCCCGGCTCGCCGTCGTCCTGGCCGTCATCTCGGCCGACCGTTTCGCGCGGGCCGCCCGGGCCCACCCCCACCGGGTCGTCGACGTGGGGATCCGCGAACAGCTCCTCGTCGGTGTCGCCGGCGGCATGGCCCTCACCGGTCTGCGCCCGATCGTCCACACCTTCGCCAGTTTCCTGGTGGAGCGGCCCTTCGAACAGGTCAAGCTGGACCTCGGCCACCAGGCGGCGGAAGCGGTCCTGGTCAGCTCCGGCGCCTCGTACGACGTCGCCTCCGGCGGCCGGACCCACCAGGCCCCCGGTGACATCGCCCTCCTCGACACCCTCGACGGCTGGACCGTCCACGTGCCGGGCCACCCGGACGAGGCCGAGGCACTGCTCCGGCACGCCGCCGCCGGGACCGGCACGCGGGTGTACGTACGGCTGAGCGAACAGTCCAACGGCACGGCACGGCCGGTCGGCCCGGGGCGGTTCCAGGTGCTGCGCGAGGGCCGCGCCGGGGTGGTCGTCGCGGTCGGCCCGCTGCTCGACGCCACGCTGGAGGCGACCCGCGGCACGGACGTGACCGTGCTGTACGCCTCCACGGTCCGCCCGTTCGACGCCGCCGGGCTGCGCGCGGCCGTCGCCGGGACCACGGCGGCCGACGTGGTGCTGGTCGAGCCCTACCTGGCGGGCACGTCGGTGTCCTTCGCCGCGGACGCGCTGCGCGACGTCCCCCACCGCGTCCTTCCCCTGGGCACGGCGCGCGAGGAGCTCCGCCGGTACGGCACCTGGCGGGAGCACGTCGCCGCACACGGTCTGGACGCGGCGGGGATCCGCCGGCAGATCGACGGCTTCCTGGCCCGCGGGTGACGGAACGGGACCATGTGCCTGTTCCGGCGCCCGCGGGTCACGGGGCGGCACCCGCGGGGTGCCGTCAGCTCTGCGGCGTCACCGGCTCCAGTCTGATGCTGAAGTGACGGAGGATCGGCGACTGGCCCACGATGCGGTAACCGTGCACCGAGCCCGGGTCCTTGGCGATGTCCCCGAGGGTCCGGGCGACGTGGTCGTAGTGGCTGCGGGTGTAGACCCGGCGCGGGAGCGCCAGCCGGACCAGTTCGTACGGCGCGCTCCGGACGGGGTTGCCGTGCTCGTCCTCCTCGCCGAGGTACAGGGACCCCAGCTCCGCCGAGCGGATGCCGCCGCGCAGGTAGAGCTCGCACATCAGGGCGGTGCCCGGGTACTGGTGCGGCGGGATGTGCGGCAGCAGGCGCCCGGCGTTGACGTAGAGGGCGTGCAGACCGGAGGGCTCGACGATGTCGACGCCGACGGAACGGATGCGGTCGGCCAGGTAGGCGGCCGCCTCCTCGCGCTCCGCCAGGTAGGACGGCTCGGTGACCTCCAGCAGTCCCTGGGTCATCATCTCGAGGTCGCGTCCGGACAGGCCGCCGTAGGTGGAGAAGCCCTCGGTGGCGATGAGCAGTCCGTTGCACCGTTCGGCCAGCTCGGGGTCCTTGAGGCCGATGAAGCCGCCGATGTGGACGATGCCGTCCTTCTTGGCGCTCACCACGCACCCGTCCGCCAGCCGGAAGGCCTCCTCGGCGACCTGACGGGGCGTACGGTCCTGGTAGCCGGGCTCGCGGCGGGTCACCAGCCAGGCGTTCTCCGCGAACCGCGCGGCGTCCAGGATCAGCGGGACGCCGTGGCGGCGGGCGAGTTCGGCCGCCCCCCGCAGGTTTTCCATGGAGACCGGCTGACCGCCGCCGCCGTTGTTGGTGACGGTCATCAGCACGGCGGCCACGGGCGACTCGCCCGCGTTCTCCAGCGCCTGCCCGAGGGCGGCCAGGTCGATGTTGCCCTTGAAGGGGTAGTCGCTGTCGAGGTCCCTGGCCTCGGCGCAGGGCAGGTCGAGCGCCCGGCAGCCGGTCAGCTCCACGTTGGCGCGGGTGGTGTCGAAGTGGGTGTTCGACACCACGGTGTCACCCGGCTTCAGGAGCGCGGAGAACAGGATGCGCTCCGCCGCCCGGCCCTGGTGGGCCGGGAGGACGTGCGGGTAGCCGGTGAGTTCGGTGACGACCTCGTGCCAGCGGTAGAACGAGCGCGACCCGGCGTAGGACTCGTCGCCGCGCATGCCGGCGGCCAGCTGGTCCGCGGATATCGCGCCGGTCCCCGAGTCGCTCAGCAGGTCGATGGTGACCTCGTCGGCCCGCAGGTCGAACGGGTTGTAGGCGACGCGTTTCAGGGCGGCCTCGCGCTGTGGCCGGGTGGTGAGGGCGAGGGGCTCGACGACCTTGATGCGGTACGGCTCCACGTGGGCTCTTCTTTCTGCGTTACGTGTTCACTGTGTGACTGGTGGTGCGGTGTCCCCGGATCAGGCCCGGCCGGCTCCGGCGCGCTGGGGGAGGGACAGCGGCGGGCGGACCGCGTACGCCTCGGAGGAGAGGTAGGCGGTGATGCGGGGCTGCCGGTTCCGCTGGTGCGCGAGCGCCAGGTAGGCGATCAGGCCGACGCCCTCGTCGAGCCCGCGCGGGGTGAGCGCGGTCAGGGCGCGGCTGAGGACCGAGGCGTCCATGCCGAAGTGGGTCAGCAGGGCCGTCGCCCGGGCGAGGGCCTCCTCGTCGTCGCGGACGTAGTCCCGGACGGGGATGTGCAGGGTGAAGCCGCTCGGCGCGCCGGTCCCGCTGTCCGTGAAGGCGTGGCAGCTGAGCGCCGGACGGCGCAGCAGCCGAGTCTCCTCCTCGGCTCCCGGCCCGAGCGGCGGGGCCGTTCCGGCGGCCAGGTGGAAGAAGGTCTCGACCTGGTCCGCCGCCAGGCCGGGCACCGTACGGCTCATCGCGCGGGCGTCGGCGGCGGACAGGCGGGGGTGGGTGACGTACACCTTGACGCGCGGCGTCGTCCAGCTGCCCAGGTCGAGGGCGAGGAAGGGGTGGCCGGCCCCGTCGGGGAGCGCCGCGTACGCGTCGCGGTGCCCGAGCCGTCGCAGGGCCTCCCGCACGGTCCGGGAGCAGTGCCCGGCGCCGCCGGCGGAGGGGTTGAGATAGACCTTGACCCCGGGTACGCCGCCGGGGCGCAGCTCCAGCGCGTACCAGAGCGCGAGCGGTCCCTCGGCGGCGGCCGGGAAGAAGAGGTCCTCCAGCGCGTCGAGCTGGGCGGTGGAGAAGTCCCACCGGCCGGCCATGTCACGGATGACCGACAGGCCGACGCGTCCGCTGCCGTCCATGTCGGCCGCGGCGAACCCGGGTTCGACCAGCATCCGCAGGACGGGGGCGGCGTCCGGGGTGAGGGCGAGGGAGAACTCGACCGGGGTGTGGTCGTCGGAGATGAAGCTGGGCGAGAGCGGGGGGAGCGACAACGGCCGCAGCGCGGTGTCGCCCAGGGAGTCCAGGAGGACCTGCCCGTACGTGGCCGTGTCCGCGTCCGCCAGCCCGGCGACGGCGCACAGGCGCAGCAGCTGGCCGAGCACGTGGTCGCCGAGCGTCGTTCCGCCGGGTTCCGCGGCCGGTGCGCCGGTCGTCGATGTCACGCTCACCGCACCTCCCGGTGCCGGTGTGCGGCGCGCGTCGGGAGTAACCCGGCGGGTGCCGCCCCGGTGGGCGAGGGCGGCGGGGGCGCAAAAAGATACCCGCCGGGGGAGGCGGGTATCCGGCCGTGTGCTGCGGCGCGTCCGGTGCCCGCGCCTGCGCGCGTCGTTCCCGGCCCGGGGCGCCCGAGAGGCGACGGCCGCCGGGGCGACCGGTCCGCGGGACGGCGAGCGGGTATGTCAGTGGGCTGCAATGCCCCTCCTTCAACGTGTGACAACCCAGAGGGTCCGCGCAGTCCTACCCCGGCGGAAAAACGTTCATGCAACGTGCAACGACCTCATGTGTCTCCTGCGTCACATCGCGTGGCGATCACGGAGGAGACCATTCACCCCTGCAGCCAGGACAGGAAGGCGCTCCAGCGGCCGGGACGCTTGCCCTTGCCCCGGTCGTCGGTGCCGGTCACCGAGGGCTGGGGCGCCTCCGGCGTCTCGGGCGACTCCTGGGTCTCGGGCCGCACGGGGACGCGCGGCGTGACGGGACCGAACCGGACGGGCAGCTGTGCCAGCGCCCGGTTGAAGGGGCCGGGACGCCAGGCCAGACTGTCCGCGGGGACCGAGAGCTCCACGTCGGGCAGCTCGTTGAGCAGGTGCTCGATGGCGGCCAGGGTGATGAGCCGGGCGGGCTCCTTGGAGGGGCACCCGTGCGGTCCCGCGCTCCAGGCGAGATGACCCCGGGTGCTGCCGGCCTGGTCCGCGAGGGCGGCGTTGGCGGCGGCGAAGCTCACCAGCACCAGCTCACCGGCCCGCACCTGGTGACCGGCCACGTCCGTGTCCACGGCCGGGTAGTGGGGGGCGTAGTTGGCCATGGGCGGGTTGCGCCACAGGGTCTCGTCGAGGGCCTCGTCGAGCAGTCCGCTGCTCGCGAATCGCTCGTCGGTGAGCACCTGGTGCAGGGTGTTGCCGATGAGACCGCGCAGCGGCTCGGCACCGGAGCCGAGCAGCAGCACCAGCTGGTGGGCCATCTCCATGTCGTTCAGCTGGGCCGAGTGCTCCATCAGCCAGGAGGTGACGTCCTCGCCCGGCTTGGCCCGCTTCAGGGCCACCAGCTCGGTGACGGCCTGGAAGAGCACCTGGTTGGCCTGCTCGGCGTTGACACCGTCGAACATGCCGGCGATGCCGAACATCACCCGGTCACCGATCTCCGGCGGGCAGCCGAAGAGCTCGTTGAACACGAACAGGGGCAGCGGCTTGGCGTAGTCGTTGAGCAGGTCGGCCGAACCACGGGCGCTGAACTGGGCGATGAGGTACTGGGAGACCCGCTCGACGATCTGGCTCAGCCTCAGGTCGCTGACGCGCGCGAAGCTGTCGGTGACGGCCTGGCGCAGCCGCAGGTGCTCGGCGCCGTCGGTGAACATGCAGTTGGGCCGGGGGACGAGCAGGGGCAGGACCGGGCTGTCCGGGGGGATCTCCCCGTCGTTGAGGGCCTGCCAGTGGTGCGAGTCCTTACGGAAGACCGCCGGGTTCTGCAGCAGGTCGAGCGCGGCGCCGTAGTCCGTGACGAGGGTCGCCTCCACACCGGGGGAGAGCTCCACGGACGAGGCGGGCCCGTGGTGGCGCATGTACGCGTAGAACGCCTGCGGGTCGGCGGCGAACTGCGCCGTGTGCAGGGGGATCGGCCGGCCGCTGTCGTGCGCGGGGCAGCCGGGCGGCGGGACGGGGGTGGTGGTCATGCGTGCTCCAGAGCGGCGCGTTGCTGTAGGTAGCGAACAAGCGTGATCAGGGCGTCCGTGGACGATCGTTCATCCCGTGCGTCCATGACGACGACCGGGGTCTCGGGGAGCAGGTCGAGCGCCTCGCGCACCGCCGCCTCCGTACGCGACGGGGTGCCGTCGAAGTGGTTGATGCCGATGGCGTAGGCGAGCCCGTGCTCCTCGACCAGGTCCATGACGGCGAAGGAGTCCGACAGCCGCTCGGGGTCCACCAGGACCAGCGCGCCGAGGGCGCCGCGGGCCATGTCCTCCCAGAGGTTGACGAACCGTTCCTGCCCCGGGGTGCCGAACAGGTAGAGCACCACGCGGTCGCTGAGCGTCAGGCGGCCGAAGTCCAGGGCGACCGTGGTGGTGGTCTTGCCCCGTACCCCCTTGAGGTCGTCCACGGTCTCGGAGACGCGGGTCATGCTCTCCTCGGTGGAGAGCGGGGTGATCTCGGAGAGCGTGCCGATGAACGTGGTCTTGCCGACCGCGAAGTGCCCGACGACCAGGATCTTGACCGCCGTCTGCTCCGCGCCGGACCGCACGTAGGCGTGATCATCCAAGGCGGGCCTGGAGACCATTCAGCACCTCCTGAAGAAGCTCTTTGTCGACCAGGCGCGCCTGGGGCACCGGTGCACGGGTGACCAGGTAGCCGCCTTCGGTGAGGGAACTGAGAAGCACCTTGAGCACACCCAGGGGGAGCTGGGTGTGCCCGGCGATCTCGGCGACGGAGAGGTAGCCGCCGGAGCACATCTCCAGCAGCTGTTGCTCCTCGGGCGAGAGCCGGTTGGGGCGCTGCCGCTGGTCGGCGGCGGTCGTGACCAGGGTGATGAGCGAGAACTGGTGCTCGGCGGGCAGCTCCCGTCCGCCGGTGATGACGTAGGGCCGGACTAAGTCGGCCGCTTCCAGTTCGGCGTCGGTCTCGGAGTCGTGCTCCGGGAGGCTGTGGTCGGTCATGGGCGGTGGCCGATGCCGTCGCGGGGTGCCGTCGCCAGTTCCTTGCCCAGCTGGCCGACGAGCTGCTGCATGCGGAAGGTGATGTCGGCCATGTCGACCTCGAGGGTCGCCGCGACCGCGAGGTAGGCGCCCGTTCCCGCGGAGATCAGGAAGACCCAGCCGCCGTCGAACTCGACCAGGGTCTGCCGCCACTGCAGGGTGTCGTCGTCGCAGAAGAAGCCGAGGGAGCGGCTGAGGGACTGCACTCCGCTCATGGCGGCCGCGACCTTGTCGGCCGAGTCCCGGTCGAGCTCGGCCGTGCGGGAGATCGGCAGGCCGTCGGCGGAGACCAGGACCGCGTGCAGGGCCCCGGGAATCTCCAGGGCGCTGTTGAGCATCCAGGACAGATCGGTACTCACGGGGCGTCAGGTCCTTTGCGTACGTCGGCGGGGCTCGGCGGGCGCTCGGTGTCCGGCAGGGTGGTCCGGCCGTGCTCGGTGCCCCGCTGGAAGGCACCCAGGATCGAGGCCGTCTCCCTGCTCGACCGAGCCGGAGTGCGTGCGGGGGTGTCGGTGCTCGGCACGACGGACATGGCCCGTCTGCGCCGGCGCTTGGGCAGCCCGTCGGCCGTGGTCGCCGCGGTGCCCGGCTCGCTCCCGTACGATCCGGTCTCCGGCTGCGGGGCGGCGGCGGGCCTCTTCGGCTCCGGCATGCTGGTGAGCAGTTCCTCCGGGAGGAGCACCACCGCGCGGACGCCTCCGTAGGGGGAGGCGGTGTCGACCGTCACCTTGAAGCCGTAGCGGGCGCACAGGGCGCCGATCACCGCGAAGCCGAACTGGGGCGGGTTGCCGAGCTCACTGACGCTGGCCGCACGCGCGCCCGACAGGAGGGCGGAGGCGTGGGTCTTCTCCTCCTCGTTCATGCCGACACCCGCGTCGTCGATCACCACGCAGATGCCGCTCGGCACCGTGCGTACGTTGATCTCGACCACGGTCTCCGGCGCCGAGTAGCTCGTGGCGTTGTCGAGCAGTTCGGCGACCGCCAGCGCGACCGGCTCGACCGCCCGGCTGGTCACGGCGAAGTCGACCTGGGAGAGGATCTCGACCCGCGAGAAGTGGCGGATCCTGCCCTGGGCGCTGCGGATCACGTCGTAGACCGAGGCGGGGTCCCGCTGCCTGCCCAGCCAGCCCTGGCAGAGGACGGCGATGGACTGCGCGCGCCTGCCGAACTGGCTGTTCATGTGGTCGATGTCCAGCAGGTCCCGCAGGACCGCCGAGTCGCCGTACTTCTGCTGCAGCTGCGAGATCGCCTTCTGCTGCTCCGCCGCGAGACCCTGCAGCGTCCGCATGGCGGACTTCAGCACGGTCTTGGTGGCGTTCTCCGCCTCCTCCTTGGCCTGCCGGACGACCTCGTCGTAACCGCTGCGCAGCTCGGCGAGGCCCGCGGCGAGCTCGGCGTTCTGGCCCTCCAGCTCGGCGTGCGAGGACTCGAGCCTCTGCTTGTCCAGGCGTAACGTTCTGAGTGTCTTGCGCTGGCGCACAACGATCGTGGCCGCAGCAGGGACACCGGCGGCGAGCGCCCAGAGTGCCGGATCCTGCAAGTAGTTCGACATATGACTCTCTTTGAGTGACTGGAGTCCAGTGACTGGAACCTGTCCGTGCGGACCCTCGATGGCGGTCGCGGTCGCCGCCCGGATCACCCTTGCCGCAGGCGTCACTCGAAGGGAACATCTGATCGGCAAGTGCCGTGATCATATCACTCGGATGTGGTAACGCTCCGTCAACCACCCTGCATATGGGACGGTTTGGTGGAGGTATGCGTATGGATCCACGGTGAGAACGTGATCGCTTCCTGAGGGTGGCCGGGTGGTGGGGAACCGCTGCGGAACGTGGGCTTCCGGGCGGACCGGTGCGGAGTGCCGACGTACCGCTTCGGCGCGACACGGTGAGGCGCGCGCCGGGCGCGCGCTGCGCGCTTCGCTTCCCGGCCGGTGAGCGCGACGATTGCGCCTCGTCGGCCGGACGGGAGCGGCCACCATCGACCGCGATGACTCCCATGCCTTCCCTGGGGGCGTTGCCGCTGGTACGCCCCGACACGTTCACCCCGGACACCTGTACGCGCGGGCCGGCCGACTGGAACCCGATCGCGTCCGCCGGCGCCATGAGCGCCTTCTGCGGCGTGTTCGCGGGTTTCGTCTTCGCCGGCATCGTGGTGGTGATCGGCCAGAAGAACCCGCCCGGCGGTGACGGGCACGCCTCACGGGGACTGCGGCTGCTGCTCCCCTCCTTCTTCGGGCTGGCCACCGCCTCGTACCTGTACGCGCTGGTGGCGGGCGAGATGGTGTGCCTGCGCTCCTGGACCGGCCAACTGCTGTCCGGGGCGATCCTGGCCGCGGACGCCGTGGTGGTGATCGCCGCGCTGGCCTGGCTGCTGCCCGCCTACCAGCGCGCCGGACACCACGAGATCCGCTTCTTCCGTCAGCTGGTGCACTTCACCGCGCAGTTCTCCGCCCTGATGGTGACCGTGGCCTCGCTCGGCTTCAACAACGCGATGCTGCGGCGGCAGGCCGCTCCCTGGTCGGACGCCCTGATGTGGGGCAGCGGTGTGGCCGTGATGGCCACCCTGACGTGCTGCTGGCTCCGTCCGCCGCCGCCGTATCCGCCGACCGGCCCGCGTCCGGCGCCGCCTCCCGCCCGCTGGCGCGACGAGACGGTGCTCGACCGCCGGGTCGGCCACTGCGCCTGGACGACGCTGGCGGTCAGCGGGGCGCTGGCGGTGGGCGCCGGCGTGCTGGGCGGCGTCCCGCACGAACACTGGGCCCGGATGCCCCGCTGGCTGGTCTACGGCCTGGGCGAAGCCTGCCTGCTGCTGCCCGGCGCCGTCCTGGCCACCGCGCTGCGCGCCCTGCCCAGACCCTGATCCGCTGCCGGGGTGGTGGCGCTGCCGGGCTCCCGAGTCCGGTCCGCGCGCAGCCGGGCCGTCGCCGGTGATCCGGAGGCCGTCGGTGAAGCCGTGCGGAACAGGGAGGGCGGCACCGTGTGCACCCAACGCCTGTGCCACCGTCGACAACGGTGTGAAACGGGCGTGTGCGGGGTGGGGCCCCAGGCGAGGACGTGCACCACGGGTCCGGCCTTCGCCAGGGCCTCGCCGAGCTGCGGCGGGTGTCCCGTCGGCAGACCGTGTCCGGCGGCCCTCCGCCGTGGGCGGGGGCCTACCCGCCGTGCACGATCTGGACCAGGTTGCCGCAGGTGTCGTCCAGGACCGCGGTGGTGACCCCGCCCGCCTCCGCAGGCTCCTGGGTGAAGCGCACCCCGAGTCCGCGCAGCCGGTCGAACTCCGCCCGCACGTCGTCCACGGCGAAGGACACGGCCGGGATGCCGTCCTTGACCAGGGCGGTTCTGTAGGGCTGCACCGCGGGGTGACCGGACGGCTCGAGCAGCAGTTCCGTCCCGTCGGGGTCCTCCGGCGAGACCACGGTCAGCCACCGGTCGGCGCCCGCCGGGACGTCGTGCTTCGTCACGAACCCCAGCACGTCCGTGTAGAAGCGCAGGGCCGTCTCCTGGTCGTCGACGAAGACGCTGGTCAGGTGAATCCTCATGAGGTGTACTCCGGTGCGTCGGGCCCGAGCCGTCGGGTCACGACGAGCTCGGGCGGTTCGGTGTTCGGTGTCCGGTGTTCGAGTCGTGATGCCCGTGTCGGCTCCGGCGTCGCGTGAGCACCGGACCCGCCGAGCACACTACGGCCCGGCACTGACAGCCGCCCGCTTCCGCACCGTGGGCGCGGACGGTCCCGCCGGGCACCGCGCACCGCCGCTGGCGCTCGCGCCGGCCGAGGGGCGCTGCACGTCCCGCGGGACCGGGGGCCGGCCGTCCCCGGTGACGTCGCGGTCGTCGGCTTCGACGACGCGCCGTCGGCCCGGTGACAGGCGGCGACGGCGGGCGCGAGGGCCTCGTGGTACGTCAGCCCGGCCGACCTCAGGGCCTCGCGGTGGCCCGTCGGACGGAACCGCCCGGGTCGCCGCGTGCGGCACCGTCTGACGGCCGATCACCCCCGTCCGGCGCCGGCCGCGTGCGAGCGGACGAGCGGTCGCCTCCCGGGCGCGGGACGAGCGGGCTGAGGACGTGAGCAGCAGGACCCCGCCGCGGCCGGTGCGCAGCCGGCGGGACCTGGCGTCGGGCCGGTACCCGAGGTCCGGGACCGCACGCGGAACGCGTTCGCGGGCGGCGCCGGAGAGCCGCCCCGCACGCACCGTCCCACGGTACGGCGGCGCCGGGAGGGGCCCCACGCCGGTCAGCCCCGCTGGAAGAACTCCACCTCCCCCAGAGCAAGATGACGGCCCGCGGTCAGGTCCACGGGCTCGCGCAGGACCAGGCGTACCGTCGTCACGTCGCTGATCCCGGCCCGGATCGGCTGGCCGCCCGGTCTGTCGCCGAGGGTGAGCTCCTCGTGGTGCACCGTGCCGTCCTCCGACGTCACCTCCAGGTCCATACGCGTCGCGCGTGCCTGGCGGGCGTAGTCCTCCGGTGACGTGGACGCGCCGTTGGTGATGATCAGGTCGACCAGCCGGAACGGCTCGCGGAAGACGTAGGTCACCGAGGCGCCCGGCGCGGGCGCGCCCCAGTAGCGGTTGGTCCGCCCGTCCGTGGTGTTCGTCGCCGGGTGCCCGGGCACCTCGTCGCTCGCCCGGATGTCCACCGGGGTCACGGGCTTCGGGTCGCCGCTCACCTTGTCCAGGGTGTCCTCGTACAGGGCGCGTCCGGCGGGCAGCAGCAGGTAACCGCCCACGCCCAGG
Organism: Streptomyces ruber; assembly: GCF_014648075.1. GTDB lineage: Bacteria > Actinomycetota > Actinomycetes > Streptomycetales > Streptomycetaceae > Streptomyces > Streptomyces ruber. The sequence continues at coordinate 698,199 of NZ_BMQK01000003.1, forward strand.
GCCACCACCACGGCCAGGATCACCAGGAGCCGTACCGCCCGGCCCGAACCCGCCCGCACCCGGCGGCGGAACGGCCACACCGTCCGCCACCACGGCAGCGGAGCGGGCTTCGCGGCGGGGATCAGCTCCGCCGCGCAGCGCCGGCAGAACCGGCGGCCCGGCGTGTTCGGTGTGCCGCACACGGGGCAGGGCGCCCCCGCCACCTCGTCCGGCGCCGCCGTGGGGCGTACGACGGGCCGTGGGGCCACCGGCTTCGCGGGGCGCACCGGCATGACGGGGCCGGCTGTTCCGGCGGCCGGGGGCCGGGGGCCCGGTACGTCCCGGGAGGGCGGCGGTGCGGCCGGGGGCCGGGCGGGGCGGGCTGCCGGCGTGGACCCGGTGGGCGCGGCAGCGGACTTCTCCGGTGCCGGGGCGGAGGAAGCGGTGCTGTCGGAGCCGGCCCGGGGCGGGTCGGCCGCGGGCCTCTCCCGGCCGCCGGGAGCCTCGTCGGCGCCGGGACGCGGGCCCGCCGCGGCCGGCGGGGTGTCCGCCGTCCCCGCCGCGCCGCGGTCACGGCCCGCCGGCCGGGTGCGCGGCGACGAGGTACGGGACGGCGCGGCGGGCGCGGGCTCGTCCGGCGGGGGCGGCGCCGGTGCCGGATCGGGGCCGGGCCCGGGGGCGGGGTCCGGGGCGGGCGGGCGCCCCTGCCGTCCGTTCCGGCCCGGCGCGCTGTCCGACCAGCCCAGGTACGTGCCGCAGTTGCCGCAGAAGTCGTCGTCCGGGGCGTTGGACGCCCCGCACGCGGGACACGCGCGCACGACGTCACCTCCCTTCGTCGGCGGGCGGGCCGGGCAGGATCTCCACCCGGCATACGGTGTGCACCGGGCACATGGCCCGGACGATCTCGCGGACCCGGTCCGGGGCCGGCCGGCCCTCGGCGACCGGCCACACCCGGACCAGCGTCTCCGCGGACCTCGGCGGCAGCTCGGCGCCGGCGGTGCCCGACCACACGGCGCCGCCGTGCCCGGTCACCTCGGCGTGCACGCCGAGCGCGAGCCGCAGGGCCTCGACCAGGCCGCGTGCGGTGCCCCGCCACCGGTGCAGCTCGACCGCCCGGGCGACCGCCTCGCGGCGTATCTCCACGGGCCACCGCGGGTCGTCGCCGGCGCCCACCCAGGACGCCAGCCAGGCCAGGAAGTCCGCCGGGGCCACCCGGGGGTCGAGGTAGGCGGGCAGGTTGTCGAGGGTCGCGAAGACCGGTGCGAGCACCGTGTCGAGACCGGCGGTGAACCGCTGCGCGAGGTCGTCGTCGGCGTACAGGGCGGGCAGCTGCCCGCCGATCGGGTGCCTGCTCGGCAGTCCGGGCACGGCGGCGCGGCTCACTCCCGTCCCCCCTCCGGCTCGACGGCCGAGACCACCACCTGGTGCTGGTGGGAGAAGACCAGCGCGCCCGCGGCCACGTCGACGCGGTCCGCCGGCGCCCCCCGCCGCCCGGTGATCGGGTCGGCGGGGAACAGCCGGACGTCCTCCACCAGCGCGTTGCCGGTGGCGCGCTGCAGCACGCCGAAGACCTCCCCGTACTGCACCGGCCGTCCGAACGGCCAGCCCGTGCCGTCGGGGCCGCCGCGCAGCGGGTCGAGGTACCCGAACAGCGCGTCGAGCGCCGCGTCGCGCACCCGGTCGGTGTCGCCCCGCGCCGCCGCGAGCCGGGCCACCACGGTGACCCCCTGGTAGACCGGCGGCTCCACCACCAGCCGGGTGCCGATCAGTCGCCGTTCGTCGAGGCTCGCGGTGATCGCCCGGAGCACCTGCCCGGACGGGATCAGCTGCTCGAAGCGGAGCCGGTCGCCGTCGTCGGGGATCGCGTCCGGCACCACCAGGACCCGTACCGCGCCCGCGTCGTCACCGGCGGGCAGACAGCGCACCCGGCGCACCGAGGGCGCCGCCTGACGGCTGATGATCTCGTAGTCCTCGGCGGTCACCGCGCGTTCCTGCATCCGCAGCGCGTCCGGCGCCCGCAGCTTGGCGTTGGCGACGGTCTCCCCGGCGACACCGCCGCGCGCCGCCTCCCGGTTGACCACCCGCGCCACGTACGGGACGGAGCTGCGCAGCACGGAGATCGCGCCGCGGGCGACGTTGCCCGCCGGGCCGCCGCCGGTGCGGTAGCGGACCACCCGCACCTGGGCGCCCTTGGGCGGCACGGCGCCGCACTGACGCAGCGAGCCGTCCGGTTCCCGCAGCACCGGCGGGAAGGCGAACTCGCCGGTGGTGGCGTCCACCCGGACGTGCCGGTCGTCGGGCGCGGACCGGCCGAAGTGCTCCACCACCTCCCAGCGCTGCCACCCCTCGGCCGAGGACACCTCCACCACGGGGGGCTCGCCGTCGAGCAGGACCGGCGGGCGGCCGAGCCGGAACGTCTGCCCCGCGACCCCCTCCGAGGTGCCGAGCGGCACGTCGGTCACGGTCTCGGCGTGCTCCACCGCCATGGTGCCGCCCACCGTGAACACCGCGGCCTCCCGCACCGTCGGGGACTCCGAGTAGAAGGGCTGGCCCGGCTCCGCCTCGGTGACGCGGCAGCGCAGCCAGCCGGCCCGGGTACCGCCGATCACCGACGCCGTGTGCCCGGCCGGCACGTGCACGATGACCTCACCGGGCCGGTTCAGCCCGCCGGTGGTGTCCGTACCGGTCTCGCACAGCTGCCAGCCGCCGCCGTCCCACGCCTCCCACGCGAGCGGTGGCTGGCGCGGGTCCACGCCGACGCCCTCCACCCGGCTGTCCAGGCGCACCGCGACGATGCAGCGCGGCACCGCCGTCGGCAGGCCGAACAGCAGCGCGTCACCCGGCTGCGGAGCCGCCTGGAAACACGGTATGTCGCGGCCCTCGGCGAGCATCCCGGTCCGGTCGGTCTGCGCCCCGCCCCGCGGAGCGGTCACCAGCCGCGTCAGTTCGCTGGGCAGGACGCGCAGTTCGTCGGTGGTCGTGAACACCACGGGCTCGTCGGTCTCGCCGCGCGCGGTGGTCACCTCGGTGCCCGCGGGCAGCACCACCGTGTCGGGCTGCGGCGCCGACAGCCAGAAGTCGACGTCGGCCGCGGCCGCGGCCGGCGGGAACAGGCGGATGCCCAGCAGGTCGAGGAAGGCGGTGTAGTTCTTGTCCGGCACCCGGTTCAGCCGGTACAGCAACTGGTCCACGAGGTAGGCGAACGTCTCGATGAGAGTGACGCCCGGGTCGGACACGTTGTGGTCGGTCCACTCCGGGGCGCGCTGCTGCACGTACCGCTTCGCCTCGTCGACGAGCTGCTGGAACCGCCGGTCGTCCAGGTTGGGGGAGGGCAGGGCCATCAGGCGGCACCCCCTTCGCCGGCCATCTCACCGGTCACCCCGCCGGTCACCTCGTCGGGGCCGTCGGAGGGGATCGTGTAGAAGGGGAAGACCAGGTTGCGCCGGTCGTTGGTGGACCGCACGGTGTAGTGCACGTCGATGTACAGGGTGCCGGCGTCGACGGTGTCGAAGGCGACCACCACGTTCTCCACCGCGATCCGCGGCTCCCACCGTTCGAGGGACTCGCGCACCTGCTGGGCGATCGCGCCGGCGGTGGCACCGTCGCCGGGGGCGAAGACGTAGTCGTGGATGCCGCAGCCGAAGTCGGGGCGCATGGGGCGCTCGCCGGGCGCGGTGCCGAGCACCAGACGGATCGCCTCCTCGATCTCCCGTTCCCGCTCGACCAGGGCGATCCCGCCGGTCGGCCCGACGCGCAGCGGGAACGCCCAGCCGCGGCCGATGAACCGCTCGCTCATCACACGCCCCCGATCAGGACGTTCGGGGCACCGGTCACGATCATCGCGCCGCACGCGGTCCTGTCACGGGCCCGCGCGGCCGGCAGCCCGCCGATGAGGACCTGGCCCCTGACGAGCGAGGTGGGATCGGGCACGATCACGTTGGCCGGCCCGAGCAGCGCGTGCGGCGGCATCGGGCAGGTGTGCAGGCTGCCCACCACGGCGGCGGGACGGCCGCCGATCAGCACGCGCGCCACCGCCTGGGCGGCACCGGGCGGCGGGGTGGCGACGACACCGCCGTGGCTGGTGGGGTCACCGGTACGGGCTGCGGCCGGCATGGGCTGCTCCTCTGGGAGGTCGGAAGGTCGTGGGGAGGGGGCGGCGGAGGTACGGCGAGTACGGGCGGGCCTCAGTTGATGTGCACCCACGCGGCCTTGAACACGCCCTTCATGCCGCCGTCGACGGTGACGTCCGTCGTGCCCCTGACGTTCACCGAGCGGCCGCCGACCCGTACCGAGGACGTGGCGTCGATGTCCACCTGCTGGCCCTTCACGGTCACGTTGCCCTGCCGCGCGTCCAGCGTGATCCCTTTCTGGTCGAGCAGGACGGAGGTGAGGGGGCGGCCTCGCCCGGCGTACACCGTCAGTTCGATCCGGTTCTGCCGGTCGTCCATGCGTACTTCGAGACGCTCGTCACCGGTCACGAGCCGCAGTCCGGAGGGACCGGGCGCCGCGGCGTCCAGCAGCTCCACCCGGTGCCCCGAACGTGACACGACGGAGCGCCGGTTGACCTTCCCGCTGGTGCGGTCGATCAGCGGGACGTCGTGGGGCGAGGGCCTGTCCACGCCGTTGTACAGCCCGCCGATGACGTACGGACGGTCCAGCAGGCCCTGTTCGAAGCCGACCAGGACCTCGTCGTTGACCTCCGGGCTCACCACGCCCCCGCCGCCCTTGCCGCCCCACTGCACGGTGCGCACCCAGTCCGTCGTGTAGGTGTCGTCCAGCCAGGGGAACTTCAGCCGCACCGCGCCGCGTTCGGCGCCGCCCGGCTCGTCCACGTGCGTCACCACGCCGATCGCCAGACCCGGCATGCGCGGACCACGGCTCGGCGCGTTGGCCCCGGTCACCAGTCCGGTCAGCGAGCGGTCCGGGCTGGCGCTCACCCACACCGTCGTCCGGTACCCGCCGTGCGGCTCCAGGACGTGCTGCACCGCCGTCGCCGTGTACCTGCCCGAGAACGCCCGCCCGACGTTGCCGAGCGCCACGGGCCTGCCCGCCCGCAGCAGCGGGTTGCCCTCGGCCACCGCCTCCAGATCGGCGAAGCCCGCACCGACCTGCGCGGCGGTCGCCTCGGCGACCGCGGTCGTCTCGGCCAGGGTGCGGTACGGGGTGTCGGTGACGGTCAGCTGCGAGGAGGTGCCGAACCGGGCGGCGAGCGCCGGGCTCAGGCCCGGCACCGCCGTGTCGCTCGCCACCGACGCGTGCCGGGACACCAGCGGCTGCTTCGTGGTGACGTCCCAGCCGCGCACCTCCACCCGGGACGCGCCGTCCGCGGCCGACAGCGCGGCCCGCAGCGCCAGCAGGTTCCGCCCGTACTCCAGCACCATCGGGTCGCGCACCGCCGAGGTCGACGGCGCGGGCGCGCCGGACGCCTTCTCCGCCCTGGTGAACTGCAGCAGTCCCTTGTCGTCCACACGCACCTGCGCGCCGCTCTCGGCGGCCAGGTACTGCAGGAACTCCCAGTCGGAGACGTTCGCCTGCGAGAGCTGCTGGTACGTGACCGGCGCGGCCTCCACGGTGCCGCAGGCCAGTCCGGCCCCGGCGGCCACCTTGCGGACGATCGCCGCCGCCGTCATGTTCCGGAACGCCTCCACCTTGCGGCCCCGCTGGAGGCGGTGCGCCTTGGAGTAGGCGCGCACCACCGTGAACGAGCCCGTACGGTCGCGGTCCACCTCCAGGGCCGTCACCTCACCGTTGAACAGCCGCTCGCGCGCCTGGCCCTTCACGGTCACCACCGACACCCGCAGCGGCGTGCCGATGGTGATGCCGGTCGCCTCCAGGAACTCGTGGTCGGGGTCACGGAAGGTGAGCACCGCCGCGTCGGGCAGACCCACGTTCTCGTCCACCACGCAGGACACCAGCTGGGCGGCCCAGACCGGCGGGAGCTCGGCGGGGGTCTCCACGATCGGGTCCGCCGCGAACGACCGGCCGCCCCGGGCCGCTTCGGACGTGCTCACCGCTCCTCCTCGCCCGCCGCGTCCCGCAGCCCCGGCACCACCAGTTCGGTGCCGGGCGCGAGCGCCATCGGGTCGTCGATGCCGTTCGCCTCCGCGATGGCCCGCCACGCCGTCGGGTCCCCGTACTCCCGCCAGGCCAGCAGGGCCAGACTGTCGCCCGCCACCACGGTGTGCGTACTGCGGGCGGTGCGGGCGCCGGACGTCGGGTTCTGGCCCGGCGGATCGACGCTCGCCTCCTCGATGGACAGCGCACAGGTCGCCCGCAGCGGCTTGCCGTCCACGTCGAACAGCGTGTACGACACCGACAGGCTCGACAGCACCCCGTCGAACGCGGTCGTCCGCGCGGTGCCCCACTCGAACCGCACCCACGGGCTGGCCGGCTTCTTGCGGCCCAGGCTGGCCGGGGTCGGCACACACGCCTTCATCAGCTTCTCCACCGCCTGCTCCACGGAGTTGTCGTGGGTGGCGGTGGCGTCCAGGAACACCTCGAGGCTCAGTGTGCGCGGGCCGCTGCCGACGAACTCGGGCAGCGCCGACTGCCCCGCCATCCGCGAGGGACTGCGGCGCCACTCGGTGGTCTTGTTCAGCTGCAGGGTGTTGGGGTTGAACTGCAGGTCGAGCCGCGCCACCGTCCCGCCGGGCTTCGCGCCGACCGAGGCGGGAGGCTCCTTCAGGGTCAGCTGGGCCCTGGCCCGACTGGAGCGGACCGCTGGGGACATGGCGGGACCTTCCTTTCCGAGGACGAGGACGAGGACGAGAACGGAGCGTGGAGAACGGAGCGTGGAGGACGGAGGACGGTGGGAGGGACGGAACCGGGCGGTGCGGGGGTGTGTCAGGAGGGGCGCAGTCCCTCGTGGGCGATCTCCAGGGTCTCCACCGCGGCCTGGGAGCTGCCGGGGTCGAAGGACGGGCCCTGCCAGCGCACGGGAACGATCCCGAACACCTGCCAGCTGATGATCCGGCTCAGGTCCGGTTTCAGCGCCACGATCTCGCCGTCCTTGGGTTCCACCTGCTTCAGCGTCTCGTCCAGCCAACGGGCGATCTTCGCCGTGTCGGCGGTGACCGGCCGGGTGAGCGTGATGTTCGACCAGGTCACACGCCCGGGGAGATTCCAGGTGAAACCGTTGTTGCCACCCTCGGCGTAGGTCTCCATCTCGACCTCGGCGCCCATGCCCGAGCAGGTGTGGAAGGCGCCCAGGTCGTTGCCGCCGATCGCGAGCCGGAAGAACACGCTGGTCGCGAAGATGCTGTCGGTCATTCGTCCGTCATCCGTTCCGTGCCCTCGTCCGCTTCGAGCCTTCGTCCGCTTCGAGCCTTCGTTTGTTCCGTGTACGTGTCCTCAGCGCCGTCCGTCGTGGGGGCGGCCCACGCGTTCCCTTCCGCGCCGCAGCTCGGCGCGGAGCAGCCGGGCCACCGGGTCGATCAGACGGCGCGCCAGGTCGTCCAGGTCCTGGCCGGCCCCGGGATCCTGCGGTGCCTCGCCGGGCGGGTGCGCCTGCGGGGGCGGGGCCGGGGCCCCGGCGGAGCCGGACGACGCGGAGGCCGACCGGGGCCGACCGCGCGCGGGTACCGCTCCGGCCGGTGTCTCCTTGGCCGGCGGACTCTCGGACGGGGCGGCACCGCCGGTGCCGGTGGTGTCCCGTTGCACCGTGGGCAGTGCCCGGCCGGTTCCGCCGCCCGTCGACGGTGGCGGGATGGCGGCGGCCGGGTGCGGCGCGAGGGGCGGCGCCGCCGGTCCCGCGAGCGCCGAACCCTGGGGCGCGGCCACCGGCAGGGGCCGCGCCGGTACGGGGGCGGTCGGAGCGGCTGCTCCGTACGTCCCGCCGGACGGCCCTGCGGGAGGTGCCCCGTAAGTGCCTCCGTGAGGCGGCGCGGGCCGGACGACCGGGACGCGCTGGACGGGGACGCGCTGGACCGGGACGCGCTGGACGGGACCGGGAAGGCCGGGTCCGGGGAGACCAGGGGAGCCGGAGGGCGCGGAAGCGGCGGGAAGCCCGGGGGAGCCGGAGGGCGCGGGAGTACCGGGAGAGCCGGAAGCCTCGGGCGGGTCGGGGGTGCCGGGCGAGCCGAGGACGGTGGGCGAGTCGGGGACGGTGGGCGAGTCGGGGGCGGTGGGTGCGTCGGCCCTCCGTACGCCGCCGCCCGGACGCTCCGGCCCGGGGCGGGTGGCCGTGGCCCGCTGCACCTGCGGCTTCGCCGGTTCGGCAGGCGGTCGGGGAGCGCCCTGGGACCCGGGCTGCGCGGCCGCCGCGCCGGGCCACCGCGCCGCCACCACGGGAGGGCCGTCCGAACGGGAGACGACGGGCGCCGTCGCCCCTTCCGGAGCACGGGTGTTGAGGGAGAGCGGGCGCGCGGCGAGCAGCGGCAGGACGCGGGGCGCCACCGGGACGGAGTGCGCTCCGGAGCGGGTCCCGGTGTCGGCGCGTGGTCCGGTCACGCCGGAGGGCCCGGCTTCCGAGGCCGAGGGACCTTCGGCGACGGCCCGCGCGACGACGACCGGGCCCGGTGCGCCGGACGCCGTACCGGGCTGCCGTGCGCCTCCTGCCGGGCTTGTTGTCCCCGTTGCGGCGGCGTCCCGCGCGGGGTGGTTCGGTGCTGTCCCCGGGGCGGGGGATACGGAGGAGGCGGGGGAGGCGGGGGAGGCGGGGAAGGCGGGGGCGGGTTCCGCGGTGTCCCCGGTGGGGGAGCGGTCGGCGAGGCTGCGCTGGACGGCGCCCGTTCCCAGCAGGGGTGCGTCCGCCCCGCGCTCTCGCGGCGTGTGGCGTGTGGGTTCCGTACGCGGTGCGGGCCCGGTCGGTGCCGGGGCGCGCCGGACGTCCGGTCCGGACGTCGTACGGGAGGCAGGAGCGGCGCCGGGCGCGGCGGAAGCTGGCAGGCCGGCGCTGGGCGGCAGTGCGGGGAGCGGGGCGCCCAGGCCACCGCGCGCGCGTGCCCCGGTGCCGCCGGTCCCCTCGGAGGACCGGCGCGGGGCGTCGGCCGGTGCGGCGGAGCCGCCCGGGGCGCCGCCGGGGTCTTCCGCCCGGCGCTGGACGACGGGCAACGCCGGACCGGGCGCGGGATGCGGTGCGGGGGCGCCCGAGGCCAACGGCGCGGCCGTGGGCGGCAGTCCGGTCAGCGGGGCGCCGAGGGGCGCGCGAGTATCCGTTCTCGGCGTGGCGGCGCGCTGCACCGGCGCGGTGGAGCCCGGCGCCGTCCCGGCGGGTGCCGTCCCGGCGGGTGCCGTCGTGGTGGGCGTGGGCGGCGCGGACGTGGTGGCGGGCCGCGTCGCGGGCGCACGGCGCACGGGCCCGGCCGGGCGCCGGGCGACGGTCAGCCGCGGCCCCACGGGGCGGACCCGGACGGCCGGACGAGGCGGCGCGTCGCCGCCGGAGGTGCGAGGCTCCGTCTCCGCCCGCGCGCCTTCCCGGGCGGGTGGCGAGCCGGTCGCCCCTGTCGGGGTGCGTTGGACGGCGGGTCCGCCCGGAGCGGGCCGGGGCGCGGGTGCGCGGAGGGCCGCGGCCGCCGCGCCCGGGATCACCGCGACACGTCGTACGAGCGGGATCTCCGGTACGGCGGGCCGGCGGCCGGAGGTGCCGCCGGTGTCGGTGCCGTCGATGTCGTCGGGGCTCACGACAGGGCCGTCGCCCCGCTGCACGGCGCGTTGGACCGGGGGAGCCGACGGGAGGAGCACGGTGGGGACATCCGCGGACACGAGGCCACGACGCGTACGGTGAGCACCGCCCCGGCGCGCGTCGCCCGTGGCGTCGCTGTCGGCGCGACGCGCCACCACGGGTACCGGCCCGGCTCCCGCGTCCGCCGCACCGGCACCGCCGCTACCGCCGCCACCGCGCGAGGGCCGTGCGGCGGAAGACCGCGAGCTGGACGGGGAAGAGCCCGGCGAAGCCGGGCGGGACGACGAGCCGGCCGGAGCCCCGCCGGACGCGGTCGACCCGGACGCGGCCGGCCCCGACGCGGCCGGCCCCGACGCGGCCGGCCCCGACGCGGCCGGCCCCGACGGCCGCGTCCCCGACTGCCTCCCGGACGACCCCGCATCCGTACGCGCCCGGCGCGCGCCCCGCAGTGCCGGAGCGTCGGCCGACGGCCGGTCCGCACCGCCCGGGTCCGCCTCGCCCCGCGGCTCGTCCGCTCCCTGCGGACGCAGTGCCCGGAGCAGCAGCGGACCCCCGCCGGTGTAGGTGGGCTGCGGGCCGGCCGGACGTGCGACGTCGCGGACCAGGCCGGTCGGGGCCGTGGGCAGCAGGGCGTGCCCGAGGCCGGTGCCGAACGACGGGTTCTGCCAGGCGGTCAGGCCCGCGCGGAAGGCAAGGCCGTCGCTGACGCCGAGCGGCGCGCGGGAGACGGTGAGCCGCGGCGCCGGGGTGTTGCGCCAGCCGCCGTCCCAGCCGCCGGGCACGGCGGAACCAGGGCCGCCCGGCACGGGAACCCCCGGACCGCCGGACGCGCTCCCCTCCGGCCCGTCCGGCCCGTCCGGGGCCCCGCCGGACGGACCGCCCGCTGTGGCGCCGACCCGTTCCGCACGCCGCGGACGGTCCGCGGCGTCCGGTCCGGCGGCCCGGCGGCGCAGCCAGTCCCGCCATGCCATGTGATCAACCGCCTTCGTTCACGCGGGTGTTGATGCGGGCGATCTCGGCCACCCACTGCCTGCGTTCGCCGTGGGTCAGGCCGAGGATCTCCTCACGTGGCCAGTGGAAGTGATAGGCGATGTACGCGATCTCCTCCCGGAGCCGGGGAAGCGCGTACGTCACGATTCCCCCAGGCGCCCACCCGAGAGGTCGACCTCGAAGCCGCCCTCGCAGTGGGGGCAGGTCACCGCCGCGCGGGTGTGGCCCTCGCTGTTGACGCGGCGGTAGAAGTCCTGGAGGAAGGCGACGTCGGTGGCGTACATCCGTTCCACCACCCCGGCGTGCACATCGGTGATCGAGCCGATCCGGGTGATCACCTGGCTCAGCAGCACCACGCTCAGGTACGCCGGGTTCTCCTTGACCCGCAGGTCGATCTGGGGCCGCAGCTCGTCGCGGGCCGTGGCCAGGCGCATCGCGCCGTGGCGGTGCACCGTGCCCGTCTCGTCGACGTACCCGCGCGGCAGCTCGAACTCGAACTCCGTGCGCAGCCCGTGGTCCTGGTCCTGCCGGGGCGGCGGGGCGGAGGCGGGCTGTGCCGCCTGCTCCGCCGTCCCGGCCGGGGCGGGCGCCGTCATCTGGAGGATCTCGTCCAGGTTGCCCGCCGTCACCGTACGGCGCTTCATTCGACGATGATCTCCTCGAACACGATGGTGACGGTCTCCGTGGCCGCGGCCGACTCGCCCGCCTTCAGACCCGGGCCCTCCCACTTGGAGGCCCAGCCCTGCATCAGCTGGATACGGCGGACCGTGTTGCCCTCGGAGTCCATGATCTCGATGGTCAGGTTCTGCCGGGCGGTGTTGACGGCGCCGTTGTTGAGGGTTTCCTTGATCCAGTTGGTGAACTCGCTGCTCTGGTCGAGTCCCCGGGTGATCGTCACCTCGCCGGCCAGCCGGCGGCCGGGCTGCTTGCGGATGATCTGCTTGCCGAGCGAGCTGACGGCGTTGACCTCGACGACGTCCTCCTCGACGCTCAGCCCGCTGATCTCCTGGATCGATTCGACCATGTAGCCGCCGAGCTGCACGCCGAAGACGTGGGTGGAAAGAGCATCGCCCTCTGCCATGACTGTTCGTCACCTTTCCTTGACCGACCCGCGGGTCACTCGTCGACGAGGCTGGTGCTGTCGGAGAACTGGGCCAGCCGGAACACCACGAACTCCGCGGGCTTGACCGGCGAGACGCCGATCTCGCAGACGACCCGGCCCTGGTCGATGGACTCCTGCGGATTGTTGTCGCGGTCGCACTTCACGTAGAACGCCTCCTGGGCGGTGCGGCCGAACAGCGCGCCCCGGCGCCACTCCTCGGTGAGGAACGCCGTGACGTTGCGCCGGATGCTCGACCACAGCCGGTCGTCGTTCGGCTCGAAGACCACCCACTGGGTGCCGAGGAGGATCGACTCCTCGAGGTAGTTGAACAGGCGGCGCACGTTCAGGTAGCGCCAGGCCGGGTCGGAGGAGAGGGTGCGGGCGCCCCACACCCGGACGCCCCGGCCGGGGAAGGTCCGCACGCAGTTCACGCCGATCGGGTTGAGCAGGTCCTGCTCGCCCTTGCTGAGGCGGAACTCCAGGTCCACCGCGCCGCGGATCACCTCGTTGGCGGGCGCCTTGTGCACGCCGCGCTCGGCGTCGCTGCGCGCCCACACACCGGCGATGTGACCGCTCGGCGGGACGGTGGTGTTGCGCCCGGCGGCCGGGTCGAAGACCCGCACCCACGGGTAGTAGAGGGTGGCGTACCGGGAGTCGTAGCCCGCCTCGTCGTTGCGCCAGGTGCGCACCTGCTGGGCGGTGAGCCCGGGCGGGGTGTCCAGGACGGCCACCCGGTCGCCCATCTGCTCGCAGTGCGAGATGACGGCGAGCTGCACGGTGCGCACGCCCTCGGCGTCGATGTCGCCGCGCTCGTGGGCGCTCATCAGGTCCGGCACCGCGACCATGGTGATCTCGTCGATGGCCTCCAGGCCGCCGAACCCGGTGCGGGCCGCGGCGTCGCCGACGTACTCGGCAGGATCCAGGCGGGCCACCTCGCCGGAGCCGGAGCCGGAGCCCGGCACGGCGGGCGCGGCCGGGGCGTCGGGCAGCGTCACGGTCTGGTTGGCGGGCCGGCTCTGTGTGGTGCCCCGCTTCTCGGTGACCTCGACCAGCCTGGAGGAGCGCGCCTGGGTGACCAGGTAGCCCTTGACGTTCCTGCGGGTGGAGGCGTCGTACGTCTCCGCCACCTGGTCGCCCTGGCGGACCAGCACCTTGAAGCGGTCCTCCGGCGGGTTCTCGCCGTCCGCGTCGGCGACCTCCACCGACACCCCGGAGACGCCCGGCCGGGCCGCGACCAGGAAACCGCCGAGCTCCACCGGCTCCGCCGCGTCGGGCTCGCGCCGCTGCCGGGAGCCGTTGCCCGCCGGGGCGGAGGCGTCCTCGGCGGAACCGCCGATCCGCACGATGTACGCGGCGCCGCCGCCGTTGGCGAAGTACCCGTAGACCGAGTGCGGCAGGTAGGCGCCCTCGGCGAAGCCGCCGAAGAGCTGGGTGTACTGGTCCCAGCTGGTGACCAGCGTCGGCGCGTGGAACGGGCCGCTCTGCGCGAAGCCGACGAACGCGGCGACGGCGGTGCCGACCCCTTCGATCGGTCGCGCACCGGACTGCACCTCCTCCACGTACACGCCCGGGGTGAGGTACGTCGGCATGCTCGCTCCTTCGTGTCCGTGCGGGGTGTCCTTACGGATCGGTCACCTGTGTCCACGCCCGAGTCTTCGCGGCAGGTCCGCCGGTGCGACAGGGCCCCGTGGACCTGGCCGGGGGCAGGACGGCTGCCTTTCCGGGCCCTCCGCGGTGACCGCGCGGTTCACTGAGAGGTCGCAGCGGTGTGCCGACGGGGGCCCCACAGTGAACGTGCAGGCGCCGCCGGACGAGGACCGGATGAACGAGTTCGCCTTCCGAGCGCTGACCCATGACAGGGCCGTAGCCCTCTCGCACGAGGACCACGAGGACCACGAGGACCACGAGGACCACGAGGACCACGAGGACCGGATGCCGACCGTTTCCTGAGCCGCCGGGGTCCGGGTCCCCAGGCCCCTCACGCCCCGACCGCCACCGCCAGATACGCCCCGAACTCCCCCTCCAGCACCAGCCGCCCCAGCTTCCGGTACTCCTGGGCCACCGCCGTCACCAGCTGCCGCATGGTGAGCGGCTCCCCGGACTCCGCCGCGAGGTAGGCCGCGGTCACCGCGCAGGCCCGGATCGAGCCGCCGGCCAGTTCGAAGCGGTCCGCGCAGAAGGCGAGGTCCAGGTCGTCGGCCCGGGGGAGCCGGTCGCCCAGGCAGCGCTCCCACAGGGACCGGCGCTGGCCGGCGTCGGGGACCGGGAAGTCCGCCACCACGTCCAGGCGGCGGGTGAACGCCTCGTCCAGGTTGGCCCGGAGATTGGTCGTCAGCACCGCGATGCCGTCGAACGACTCCATGCGCTGCAGCAGGTACGCCGACTCGACGTTGGCGTGCCGGTCGTGCGCGTCCTTCACCTCCGAACGCTTGCCGAAGATCGCGTCGGCCTCGTCGAAGAGGAGGACGGCATTGACCGCCGACGCCTCGGTGAAGATCCGCTCCAGGTTCTTCTCGGTCTCCCCGACGTACTTGTCGACGACCGTGGACAGGTCCACCACGTACAGGTCCATGCCGAGGTCCGCCGCGACGACCTCCGCGGACATCGTCTTGCCGGTGCCCGACTCGCCCGCGAACAGCGCGATCACACCGCGCCCGCGGCCGCCGCCCGGCCGCATCCCCCACTGCCCGAGCACCTGTTCGCGGTGGCGGGCCCGCAGCGCCAGTTCGCGCAGCCGCCGGTGGGTGGACGGCGGAAGCACCAGGTCGTCCCAGCCGACCCCCGGCTCCACCCGGCGGGCCAGCCGGTCGAGGCCCGCGCCGTTCTGGGCGCGCACGGCGGCGCGCAGGTCGTCCGCGCCGACCGGGCGGCCCTCGACGGCCGCCGTGCGCGTCGCCACGTCGGCGGCCCGGCGCAGCTGCCCGGAGTCCAGGCGGTGCGCGGCGACCGCCCGGGCGAGCTCCTCCACGTCACCGGTCACGGCGCCGCCACCGGCGGCCCGGTCGAGGGCGTACCGCCAGCGCGCCGCCTGCCGCCCGGGGGACGGCGCCGGCACGTTCACGACGACGGGGGTGTCGGCCGCCCACGACGGGTCCCAGCCGACCGTGCCGTACGTCACCGTCGGGATCCCCCGCAGCGCCGCGCACACCGAGTGCAGTACGCGGGTGCGTTCGGCGGGCTCCGCGGGCAGTGCCTCCAGGGGGCCCAGAACGATCCCGGCACCGGTCAGGCGGGCTTCCAGCGCGGCCACCCGGGCCAGCTCCGCCACCTCCGCGGAGCGGCGGGCTAGCGCCACCGCGTCCAGGGCGAGCGGGCGCAGCCCCGCCGCGCGCAGGGCGGCGACGGCCAGCCCCCCGGCGTCACCGCCCCGGCCGCGCAGATGGACCGGCCCGGCGCCGGTCCCGGCCGCGGCGGCCGCCGTCCGGTGGACCTCCGCCGCGTCCGCGGCCGGGTCCTCCCGCACGTCACCGAGGACCCCGGCGAGCCGGGCGTCGGGCCGCGCGTCCCCCAGCAGGTGCCCGGTGACCCGGTCGGGCACCGCCAGAACACGGGACAGCGGTGGCCGTTCCGGCTCGGTGACCTCCAGCAGACCGCCCGCGACCAGCGGCGCCCCGGGAGCGAGCCGGAAGCGGGCGGGCGACGCACCGGCGAGCCCGCACAGCTCCAGGGCGAGCCCGACCGTGGGCCGACGGCGCGTCAGGTCGTCGTTGAGGTAGCCGTAGAGCCGTTCGAACCGTGCGTCCAGGTCGGGCGCCACCGCGATCAGCAGCAGGTCCAGGTCCAGTGAGGTCAGCCCGAAGTGCTCGGCGAGGCCGCCGAGGACGGAGCCGGCCGGCGGGTGCGGCGGCTCGTGGGCGGGCACGTCGAGGCCCCCCGGTCCGTCCAGGATGCGGGCCGCCGCCTCCGGGGTGAGGTACTGGCCCCGGTACGGGTCGTCGGGGTCGGGATCGGCGGCGCGGCGCACCGCGACGGCGTGCCGCACACGCTGTTCGACCTCGCGCAGCCGCGTCCACAGGTGTTCCGTGCCGGACGGCGGGGGACCGGCGCCGGGCCGGGCGGTGAGGCCGGGGTCGGCGGTGTACGTCACGGCTGCCGGTCACCCCGGCGACGGCGGCGGGCGGGTGCGGCCGGCCGCTCGCGCGGGCCGGTGAAGCCCTCCGCACCGGGGTCGGCGATCCCGGTGTAGCGCAGCCGCCGCCCCGCCGTCGTCCCGCCGCCCTCGCGGCGGGCGGCGGAGCGCACCACGAGCCCCTCGGTCACCGGGGGTCCGGAGACCCGGCTCACCCCGGCGAGGGGCGCGCTCACCCGCACCCCGAGCGACGCCTTCAGCTCACCGCCGAGCGCGGACCACACGTCGGAGGCGGGCGGCCCCTCGGCCCCCACCCCGGCGGTCTCCACGCCCACGGTCAGGCCGAGTTCGGCGAGCGTGCCCGTGAGCAGCCGCCGGGGCAGCACCTCGGTGGCCACCAGAGTGGCCAGCACCTGCGACAGCAGCCGGTGCTCGTCCTGCGGGCGGCTCGCCCACGCCGTGACGAGGTACGTCAGCTCGAACCAGCGGGGCGGGGTGCGCCGCGCCACCACGTACCCGTCCTCGTCGTGCACCTCCCCGCCGCCGCTGCCGCGCCGGGCGGCGTCCTCGCGGATGTCGTACAGGAAGACGCAGACCGTGGGGCCGGTGCGGCGTGCCGCCCAGTCCCGGGTGGGGGCGTCGAAGACCACCTCGACGCCCGACGCCTCGAGACCGGACTCGCCGAGCAGGCGGCGCAGCCCCTCGTCGACCTCGTGGATCATCGGCGGGTCACCTCGTCGGGCGGCTGCACGGTACCGCTGACCACCAGGAAGCCGGTCGTCACCGGGGAGAACCCGGATCCTCGGGCGGTGATGACACGCGGCCCGGTCCGGTCCTTGGCGAGGATGAGCAACTGGCCGGTGAACGTGCCGTCGGGCTTCGGCACGGTCGGCGCCGCCGCCGCGGTGATCCCCGGGTCCCAGGTGAACCGCACCGGCACTCCCGGCGGGAAGTCCCGGCCGCGCACGGAGGTGACGAAGCCGGGCTTGCCGATCTCGGGGACCGCCTCGATGCGCGGCTGGAGGATGCGCAGCCGCTCCCGGGCCGTGTTGTCGCTCCGGTCGGCGTCCGTGCCGGTGGTGGTGAGACTGCCGGTGACGTCGGCGGTCAGCGCCCTGTTCGGGCTGAGGACCACCCGGACGACGGTGCTCGCGCCCGGCTCCAGGTCCGGCAGCGCGCACACCCAGGAGTCGTCGCACCCTTGCGGCGGCCCGTTGCCGGGGACGCCCGCGGGCAGGCCGATGCGCAGCCGCAGCCCGGTGGCGAGCGCGTCGCGGCCGTTGCGCACGGTGTACGTCACCACGACGCGTCCGCCGACGAAACCGGGGTTCGGCTGGGCCGTGACGCGGACCCCGGGCCCGGCCTCGGGCGGCTCCGGCTCCGGGGGGACGGGGGGCGGCGCGGGCGTCGTGGGCGGTGCGGGGGCGGGCGGCGGAGCCGTGGGCGGCTCGGAGGTGGGCGGCTCGGGCGTGGGCGGCTCCGTGGTCGGCGGCGGAGTCGTGGGGGGCCCGGTGGTCGGCGGCGGGCTCGTGGGCGGGGCCTCGCGCACCGGCACCACGGTCCGGCCGGCGTTGTCGCCGGGCTGCGGGTCCAGGACGGTGCCCGTGACCGACCAGTCGACCGGTGCGTCACCGGGGGTGAGACCGGTCAGGGTCACGTCCACCGGAACGGTGGCACCGGGCGGCACCACGCCGACGTCGCACACGAGGGAGGCGGCGTCGCACGTGCCGCCGGGCCGGGTGATCCCGGTGATCCGCACCCCGGGCGGCGGTACGACGGTCAGCCGGGTGCCGGGGGAGGCGGCGGGACCGTTGTTCACGACGTCGACCCGGATCGTGGCGGAGCCGCCGACGACGAGCTCGGGGGCCGTACCGGGCGCCCGCACCGCGAGGTCCACGGACGGCTGGACGCTCGGCTCCTTCTGCCGGCCCGGGAGGTCACCGGTGAGCGGCGTGACGTCACCGGACGCGATGTCCAGACGGCTCAGCTTCTCGGGGCTGTCGACCTCGACGGCGGCACGGGAGCTGAACACCAGGCCGGTGCCGTCGGCCGTCCAGGCGGCGTCGCGCGGCTGGAACGGACCGGTCTCCGAGGTGTCCGGCAGCTGCTGCCGGCAGGCATCGGGGACGTCGCGGGCGGCGGCGGGCAGCAGCACCCGGCAGTCGTCGTCCGACAGGGAGGCCAGGAGGATGCCGTTGCGTTCGTCGGCCCGGCCGCCGCGGTTGAAGGCGACACTCAGCCCGTCCGGGGAGAAGGCGGGGCTGTCGTCGAGGACCTGGCAGCCGCTGTCCGGGCAGAGCGTGGCACTCACATCCCGCTGTTGGCCGAGGTCGTCCACGCGCACGGTCCAGACGTGCTTGTTGCCGCCGGTCCCGTAGGCCGCGTGGTTGCGGGTGAAGGCCAGGGTGGTGCCGTCGGAGGACCAGGTGGGCTGGGCGTCCTGCCCCTGGAGCTCCCCGGCCGGCGGGACGACCTCACCGGTGATCTCACCGGTGGCCACCTCCGCGACGAGGATGCGGCTGGGACCGGCGGCCTCGCCGACGCCGCCCGGTGAGGTCCGGGTGAAGGCGAGGTACCTGCCGTCGGGGGAGAAGGCGGGGTCGGTGTCCCAGTCCGTCGGTTCGCGTCCCGCGAGCGGCAGGAGTTCCTCGTTCGAGCCGTCGGCGTCCACCATGTAGATCTGCTGGGCCCGGCTGCCGGCCGGGCCCGTGAACCGGGTGAACACGATCCGGCGGCCGTCGGGCGTGTAGTTCTGCCGCTCGGTCCACGGGTCGAAACCCGGCGCGGGCCGGAACAGCGGGTCGTCGGCCCGGTCGTCGTCGGTGTCGGCCGCCGGGTCCTCCCGGAGGAGCGGGTCGAGTCCCAGGTCACGAGGGTCGGCCCCGTCCGCTCTGGCGTCCTGCAGGGTCACCTCGTTCGGCCTGTCCGCGGTGACGCGCTCCACCACCACCCCACCGTCCAGCCAGGTGGGCGAGCCCACCTCCCGGTCCTCGTCGAGCACCGTCGCGGGGTCTCTCGCCAGGTCCTCCGTCGCCCTGTACACATGGTCCCAGCCGCTCGTGCAGGTACAGGTGACCTCGGGACTCAGGAACAGCACCTCGTTCCCGTCGGGCATCCACGCCGCCCCGTGGGCACGCCACCTCTCGTACGCGCCCGCGAGCCACGGTTTGTCGGTGCTCCCGTCCGCCATCCGCAGCTGGGGCCGGCCCTCCTCGGCGGTGGCGGTGTACACGATCCGGTTCCGGTGCGCCGCGTCGTCGACCGGGTTCCACACCGGTTCGGTCGCCTCGCCGTTCGCCGGGTCGGTGAGCCGGGAGGCGGTGCCGCCGGCCAGGGGCCGTACGTGGACCTGCCGGCCGGCCAGCGGGTCGCTGTCGCTGGAGTACGCCAGGCGCCGCCCGTCCGGGGAGACGGTCGGCCACTGCTCGTTCGCGGGGGTGTCGGTGAGCCGCGTCAGGGCGTCGGAGCCGTCGGTGCGGACCGACCACAGGTCGCGCTGCCCCCGCCCGTCCGGACTGCCGGGTCCGGGCGAGTCGAACACCACCGCGCCGCCGTCCGGCGTCAGCCGGGGGTGCGCCGCGTTCATACCGGTGGTGAGACGGTGTACGGAACCGTCGGCGGCCCGCAGGTAGACCTGCGGGTCCTTCTCGTCCCGGCGGCTCGCGAAGACCAGCGTGTCGCCGAAGGCGGACGGCTGGGTGTCGTAGTGGGCCGGGCCCTCGCCGAACAGCGGCGGACTGGAGGTGGTGGAGCCGGCGGCGACCCGGCCGAGACTCCGGTGCAGCGTACCGGCGTACGCCACCCGGGTGTCGGCGGCGTCGACCGCCCGCGTGCCGGGGCCGGTGGCGTCCTGCCCGGAGGCGGCCGTCACCCCGAGCAGCGGAACCAGCAGCAGCA
Organism: Streptomyces ruber; assembly: GCF_014648075.1. Taxonomy (GTDB): domain Bacteria; phylum Actinomycetota; class Actinomycetes; order Streptomycetales; family Streptomycetaceae; genus Streptomyces; species Streptomyces ruber. The sequence continues at coordinate 717,858 of NZ_BMQK01000003.1, forward strand.
ACGACGTGCCGAACCTGCCCGGGCGGCGTCGTCCGCCGGGGCCAGCGGTTGCCATCACAGTTCCCCTCGCGTTTCGGTGCGGCGTTCGGGCGTGCCCCGCCACCCTGCGACGGACGTGTGCGGCGTGGCAGGGCGGCGGGGCCGTACCCGGGGGAAGCGCGCGGTGTTCTTTCGGGCAGCGCCGGTTTCCCGGCCCGCCGTCAGATCAGCCCGTTGCGCAGCGCGTAGCCCACCGCGTGGGCCCGGTTGCGCAGTTGCAGCCGCGTGGTGATCTCGTGCAGCACGTTCTTGACGGTCCGTTCGGAGTACGCGGTCTTGCGGGCGATCTCCGCGGTGTCCAGGCCCTCCGAGACCAGGCGCAGCATGTCCGCCTCGCGCGTGGTCAGCGTGGACAGGGACATGCTCTGCGGGGCGAGTGAGGAGCGCTGCAGGCCGCCGACGTGACTGAGCAGCTTGCCGAGCAGGTCGCCGGGCAGCACTCCCTCGCCGTTGGCCATCGCCAGGACCAGGTGGAGGAGGTGGTCCTGGTCGGCCTCGGCACGGCGCAGCACCGCCGCCACGCCGCACTCGATGACGCGTTGCAGCGTGCCGGAGCCGAGGGTGCCGACCACGAGACCCGTGCGGGTGGCCGGGTTGTGCCGCAGCCGCTGCAGCAGGGCGGCGACCTCGTCGTCGACGCTGTCCACGACCACCAGCGACGCCTGGGCCCGTTCCGCGTCCGCGTCGTCGAGCAGGTCGATCTCGGGGCGCGGACGTAACTGCTGCACGACGCCGACGCGCAGGACCGGATCGGCGGCGTAGACGGCCACGGTCACCCGGCCGGGGCGGTCGTGGGGGACGGCCCGGTGCGCGGTCCGGGCCGTGCCGGGCGTACGTGACGTGGTGGCGGACACCACCGGATCGTTTCTCTCTGCACTGGACATAGGGGGCTACCTGTCTCGTAAGTCCGTGGTGTGACGCGGGGACGGCCCGGCGGCCCGTGTGCGGGGCACAGGAGGCGCCGCGACGCCGTGGTTACGTACCATCACAAGAGAGTCGGTCATTGCCTCCCGGGCACCACGACTGCCCGGGTGTTGCCCTCGCGCTCCTCGTTGAGCCGGCGGGCGCGGTTCTACCGTCGTGGCGTGACGCCTTCTGCAGCCTCTTCCGGTGCCGGTGCGCCCGGTCCCGACATCCCGGCGGTGACGGTCACGCCGGGCGCTACCGCCACGACCAGCGTGACAGTCCGCAACGACAGTGACATCGTCGAGGCGTACAGCCTGGAGATCGTCGGGGACTGCGCGCCCTGGACCACGGCGCAGCCGGCCCGGGTCTCCCTCTACCCCGGCACCTCGGAGACGGTGACGCTCCTCCTGCAGCCGCCGCGCTCCCCGGAGGTCCGGGCCGGCGACCTGCCCCTCGGGGTGCGGGTCCTGCCGGCCGAGCACCCCGAGTCGGTGCGGGTCCTCGAAACCACCGTGCACGTCGAGGAGTTCCGGGAGCTGCAGACCGAGGTGCTGCCGCGCCGCCGGCGCGGCTGGCTGCGCGGCCGCTACCGGCTGGCGGTGCGCAACCAGGGCAACTCCCCGAGGCAGGTGGCCTTCACGCCCGGTCAGGCGGGGGAGGAGCTGGGCTTCGCCTTCAACCCGGCGAGTCCCGGGCTGGAGCCGGGCGAATCGGTGGAGGTCGGCCTGCGGGTCCGTACCGGCAAGCCGGTGTGGTTCGGCGCCCCCGTGGTGTGGCCGTTCACCGTGGACACCGTCGAAGCCGGTGACGGGGAGACGGCAGGACAGCGACAGCGGGAGACGGTGCGGCAGGACGTGACCGCCGTCCGGCCGCCGCTGGACGCGGAGTTCGTCCAGATCCCGATCTTCCCCAAGTGGCTGCTCGCGGTGCTGGCGGCACTGCTCGCGCTGCTGCTCGCCTGGTTCGCGCTGGTCCGTCCGGCCGTGCGCAGCGCCGCCGAGGAGGCGGCCACCGAGGCGGTCCGGCCGCGTCCCACGCCCCCGGGGGAGGACGGCGGGCAGGCCCCGGGCAGCGGTTCCGGCGACGGCTCGGGCACCGGGCCCGGCGGCCAGGAGTCGGGCGCCCCGCCCGGAGCGGGCGGTGACGGCACCGCGCCCGGCGGCGGCAGCGGACCGGGTGCCGGTACCGGTACCGGCACCGGCGGCGGTGGGCAGAGTTCGCAGACCATCGACGTGCAGACGTCCGCCGGGGACACCGCGACCGGTGTCTACGAAGTGCCCGACAACAGCGTCTTCCGCGTCACGGACGTCGTCATCGCCAATTTCCAGGGCGACGAGGGGGTGCTGACGTTCAGTTTCGGCGATCGCAAGATCACCACTATCGCGCTGGAGACCTTCCGCAACCAGGACTATCACTGGGTCACCCCCATCGAGATTCCTGAGAACGACACCGTGACCGTCGAAGTGACCTGTAATACGCCGGGAACACCGGCCACCGGCCGTCGGGCACAGGAATGCCACGAGGTGCTGAACGTGAGCGGTGTGCTCAGTCGTACCACGCAGTGAATGGCGTCTCACGTTTCACGACCAGACTGGTCGGTGCAGGCCCCCATCGGTAAGAGCCGCATGCTCTTACGACTGAAAAGCGATATGCCGAGGCTTGAAATCGCGCTCCGCAGCGGCCGGAAGTGTCCGGTCCCCGCACTGTTCGCGGAATGGGCCCAGCGCCGCCACGGGCCACGGAGAACTCGCATGCGCACGACTTCCCGACCGTGCCAGGATGGCGACCGGGAAGCGAGGTTCCGTGGACGAGTCGAGACGGTTGGGACCGGCGCCGGCCGCGTGGGCGGCCGGCGGGGCGGGGGCGGCCGCGGCCGCGACGGCGGCGCGGGAGCTGGCCGGCGACGGGGTGCGGACGGTCGTGCTCGTCGAGGGCGGCAGTGACCGGGTCGCCCTGGAGACGCTGGCCGCGCGGTACGGCCGCGACCTCGGTGCGGAGGGTGTCGTGGTGGTACCGCTCGGAGGCGCCACGAACATCGGGCGTTTCCTGGACGTGTGCGGTCCCGCGGGGCTGGGACTCCCGGTGGCCGGTCTCTACGACATCGGTGAGGAGCGGCACTTCCGGCGGCATCTGGAGCGGGTCGGGCTCGGCTCCGGTCTCACGCGCGAAGGACTCGGGCGACTCGGCTTCCACGTGTGCGTCGCCGACCTGGAGGACGAGCTGATCCGCGCTCTCGGGGCCGAGGGCGTGCGGGAGGTGATCGAGTCCCAGGGCGAGACGCGCCCCTTCCGCACTTTCCTCGGCCAGCCGGCGCAGCGCGAGCGGCCGGTGGAGCACCAGTTGCGGCGCTTCCTGGGCACCCACAGCGGTCGCAAGGCGCTCTACGCGCGGGCGCTGGCCGCCCGGCTGGACCTCGAACGCGTACCGCGACCGCTGGAACGTCTCCTCGCCCACGTCTGACACGTCACGGCGTACGCCCGGCGTCGACCGCTCGCTCGATCCTGTGCGCGAGGCCGATGAACGCCTCGATCTCGTCCCGGGTCAGGTCCCGCACCGAGTCCTCCTCCAGCGTCCGCCACATCGCGGTGATCGGCTCCCGCATGGCACGGCCCCGGTCGGTGAGGTGGACGACCATCACCCGCCGGTCGTGTGCGGCCGGCTCACGGGTGAGCAGCCCCGCCTCCTGCATGCGACGCAGCGACTTGGAGACGGTGGAGTGGTCCAGCCCGACGCTCTCGAGGAGTTCGGACTGGGTCTGGCCGTCCTTGTCGAACAGCTGCATGAGCAGCAGTTCCTGTCCCGGGTGCAGCTGCATCCGGCGGAGCATGGCGGCGGCCCTGCCGCGGTGGGCACGGGCGAGCTGGAAGACCGCGTAGCTCAGCCGTCCCTCGCCGACCGCGCCCGGGAACTGCGGTGAGGGGGAAGCGGGGTCGGTCACTGGTCGGATCTCCTTCGGGCGAGTGTGGGGTAGTCGGTGCACCCGGCCGCGCCGCCGCCGTGGAACGTCGTCGGGTCGGGGGTGTTCAGCGGTGCTCCGGAGCGTACCCGTTGGGCCAGGTCGGGGTTGGTCAGGGCCGCCGCGCCGACACTGCTGACGTCGGCGCGGCCGTCGGCGACGTCCGCCGCGCGGGTGAGCAGGTCGGCGCCGGCCCGGTTGAGCACGAGGGCGGTCGGCCACAGCCCGCGCAGGGTGCCCAGCAGTTCCTCGTCCCCGGCGTGGACCAGGTGCAGGTAGGCGAGACCGAGCGGGGCGAGCGCGCGGACCAGCGCGGGGTACAGCTCCTGGGTGTCGTCCTCCGTGATGTCGTTGTACGGGTTGCCGGGAGAGAGGCGGATGCCGGTGCGGCCGGCGCCGATCTCCCCGGCCACCGCCGTGGCGACCTCCACGGCGAAGCGGACGCGGTTCCCGACGGAGCCGCCGTAGCGGTCGGTGCGGTGGTTGGCGTTGCTGGACAGGAACTGGTGCACGAGGCAGCCGTTGGCGCCGTGGATCTCGACGCCGTCGGCGCCGGCCGTGACGGCCGCCCGGGCGGCCCGGCGGAAGTCCTCGACCGTCGCGGCGACCTCCCCGGTGGACAGTGCGCGCGGCTCCGGCATCGGCCGGGGGCCGGCGGTGGTGAACATGGTGCCCGCGGGGCGGATCGCCGACGGGGCCACCGGCTGCCGCCCGTGCGGGGTGTTGTCGGGGTGGGCGATCCGGCCGGTGTGCATGAGCTGGACGACGATCCGCCCGCCGGCCGCGTGCACGGCGTCGGTGACCTTCCGCCACCCGGCGACCTGCTCCTCCGTGTGGATGCCGGGGGTCAGCAGGTAGCCCTGCCCGTCGGCGGAGGGCTGCGTCCCCTCGGTGACGATGAGGGCGTGCGAGGCCCGTTGGGCGTAGTACTCGGCGTTCAGCTCGGTGGGGACGCCCTCCGGGGTGGAGCGGTTTCGGGTCATCGGGGCCATGGCCGGCCGGTGCGGCAGGGTGATGTCACCGACGGTGGCCGGTGTCCACAGGACGTCCAGGGAGTGTCGGACATGACGGATTCTCCGTGAGCCGTGAGCCGTGAGCCGTGAGCCGTGAGCCGTGAGCCGTGAGCCGTGAGCCGGTACCGGTGCGGGACCGCCTCAGGCGACGGTGAGGACGAGCTTGCCGCGGCCGTGGCCGGCGTCGCTGAGCCGCTGGGCCTCGGCGGCCTCGGCGAGCGGGAGAACGGTGCCGACCGTGGTCACCAGCTCCCCGGCGGCGGCCAGCCGGGCGAGTTCGCCGAGCCGGGCGGCCGACCTGCGCTGGGGGCCCTCGGCGAAGACGACGCCCAGCTCCCCGGCGCGGAAGTCGGCGGTGGTGACGATCCGGTCGGTGCCGCCGCGCAGGGTGACGGAGTCCTCCAGGGCGCCCTTCCCGGCGGCGTCGAACACGGCGTCCACCCCCTCCGGGGCGAGGGCGCGGACCCGCTCGACCAGGTTCTCCCCGTAGACCAGCGCGGTGGCGCCGAGCGAGGTGAGGTACTCCTGGTTGGCCGGGCCGGCGGTGCCGATGACCCGCGCACCGCGGGCGACGGCCAGCTGGACGGCGACGGTGCCGAGCGCTCCGGCCGCGCCGTGGATCAGCAGGGTCTCCCCGGCCCTGACGTCCAGCAGGTCCAGGACCCGGTCGGCACCGTCGCCCGCCACCGGCAGCGTGACCGCGGACGTCCAGTCGAGCCCGGCGGGCTTGTGGGCGAGGACGTCGGCGTCGGCGAGGGCGTACGCGGCGTAGGAGCCGGTGTCGGACCAGCCCAGCACCTCGTCGCCCACCTTCAGCCGGTCGACTCCCTCACCCACGGCGTCGACCACCCCGGCGATCTCCCCTCCGGGGACGGCGGGCAGCGTGGTGGGGAAGACGGCCTCCATGATCCCGGAACGGATCTTGCCGTCCACCGGGTTGACCCCGACCGCCTTGATGCGGACGCGGACCTGGCCGGGGCCGGGCTCGGGCGTCGCGATCTCCGTCTGGCGCAGGACCTCGGTGCCGCCGAACCGGTCGAAAACGATGGCCTTCATGACAACTCCTTTATCGGTTTCGCCAGCCACACCCTTCGTGTGGCTGGCCACATAAAAGTAGCACCGATCGTGTGGCTAGCCAAGTAATTGGAGCGGGCGCACGTCCGGGGGAGGTTGAGAGGATTGTCAATGGTATGCGGAGGCACCATTACCGCTTCATGGGTGGCGGGTTACTGGATCGTCCTACCGTCTGTGACGCGTCGGGGGGAGGTGAATGAGCTGAGGAGGAAGGACGCTGTGGACGGTGTGACCACTGTCGCCGGACGACGGGCCGTGGTGATGGGGGGAAGCATGGCGGGCCTGCTCGCGGCGCGGGCGCTCGCCGAGTCGTTCGACGAGGTCGTCGTGGTGGACCGCGACGTACTGCCGGACTCGCCCGCGAACCGGCGGGGGACGCCGCAGGGCCGGCACGTGCACGGACTACTGGCGCGCGGACAGCAGATCATGGAGGAGTACTTCCCCGGGGTGACGGAGGAACTGCGGGCGGCGGGCGCCGTCACGGGAGACGTGGTCGGCAACGTCCGCTGGATCCTGGACGGCGTCCCGATGAGCAAGGGGCACGCGGGGCTCCTCACGGTGTCGGTGTCCCGCCCCATGCTGGAGGCGCACGTGCGGCGCCGGGTGCGGGGCCTGGCGGGAGTGCGGCTGCTGGACCGGACCGAAGTGGTGGGCCTGCGGTTCTCGCCGGATGGACAGCGCGTTACCGGGGTGCGGACGGTCGGGGCCGGGGGAGCGGCGAGCGGCTCGGTCCTCGCGGCCGACCTGGTGGTGGACACCCTCGGACGCGGGTCGCGGGTCCAGCGGTGGCTCTCGGCGCGCGGATGGCCCGAGGTCGCCGAGGAACGCACACAGGTCGGACTGACCTACACCACGCGGCACTACCGGGCGGGACCGCAGCCGTCGCCCGAGGACTTCTCCGTGGACGTCGTGGCCACGCCGGACCATCCACGGGGCGCCGTCTGCGCGCGGATCGACGGCGACCGGCAGGTCGTGACCGCGTACGGGATCCTGGGGGACGTGCCGCCCACGGACCCGGAGGGCTTCCTCGACTTCCTCAAGTCGCTGTCCTCGCCGGAGATCTACGAGGCGGTGGTGGAGAACCCCGAGCCGCTCGACGACCCGGTGTCGCACCGCTTCCCCGCCAGTCTGCGCCGCCGCTACGAGCTGGCGGAACGGCTGCCGTCCGGGCTGCTCGCGCTGGGCGACGCCGTGTGCAGCTTCAACCCGACCTACGGACAGGGCATGACGGTCGCGGCCCTCGGCTCACAGGTGCTGCGCACGCACGTGGCGGACGGCCGGGTGCCCGACCCGGCCGCCTACTTCTCGGACCTGGCCCGTGACGCGGTCGACGAGGCGTGGCGGCAGGCGCTGAGCAACGACCTCGGCTTCCCCGGGGTGGCGGGCGACCGGACCCCGGAGATCCTCGCCGACCAGGAGTACCTGGGCCGGGTGCTGGAGGCGGCGCAGTACGACGGCGCGATCGCCGCCGCCTACACCCGGGTCATCTCCTTCGTCGACCCGCCGGAGGCCCTGCACGCGGACTGGGTGCACCGGGCCCTGCGGCCCGTCTGACCCGGTCGACGGCAAGCGCGCGGACAAGGAGTGGAGATGCGAGTAACTGTCGACGACCTGGTCTTCGACGTCGACGTGGCGGGCCCCGAGGACGGTGAGGCGGTCCTGCTGCTGCACGGGTTCCCGCACAGCCGCGAGTCGTGGACGGACATCGCGCCGCTGCTGCACCGGGCGGGGCTCCGCACGGTCGCCCCCGACCAGCGGGGGTACTCGCCGGGGGCCCGTCCGGAGGCGGTCGAGGCGTACGCGCTGCCGGAGCTGGCCGCCGACGCGCTGGGCGTCCTGGACGCGCTGGGCATCGAGGCGGCGCACGTCGCCGGGCACGACTGGGGCGCGGTCGTCGGCTGGTACCTGGCGGCACGGTTCCCCGGGCGGGTGCGGAGCCTGACGGCGGCCGGGTTCCCGCACCTTGACGCCTTCCGGCACGCGCTGCGGGTGGATCACCGACAGCGGCTGCACTCGGGCTACATCGACACGCTCAGCGCCGAGGACGCGGCCGACACCTTCCTCGCGGACGGCGCGGCCGGCCTGGAGGGGTGGTACCGGCAGACCGAGGGAGTGCTGAGCGAGGAGCAGATCGAGCGCTACATGCGCACCCACACCAGCCCCGGCACGCTGCGGGCGGCGCTGAAGTGGTACCGGGCGGGCAGCCTGCAGGACGACAGCGACCCGCTCGGGCCCGTCACCGTGCCGACCACCCACATCTGGAGCGAGAACGACCCGGCGGTCGGCGTCCTCGCCGCGGAGCGCACCGCCGACCACGTGACGGGGGAGTACCGCTTCGTCCGGCTGCGGGGGGTCTCGCACTGGCAGCCCCAGCAGGTGCCGGAGAAGGTCGCCGCGGAGATCCTGGACCGGGTCCGCGGGGCCTAGGCCCGTCGCCGCGGTCCCGTCCGCCCCGCGGCGCCCGGCGCGCCTCCCCGCTTCCGGCCCCCGCCCGAGCCGGAGGGGGCCCGGAGCACGGGCCGACACCGCGAGGCCGTCCTCCGGGCGGCGACGGGCCCGGCGGCACGACCGGCATCCGCCGCGGCCGGTGCGCCGCCGGGGACGGACGACGTCCCCGGCGGCGCACGGCGCGTCGGCCGGCCTTCTCGGGTCAGGCGTCCCAGACGCCGGTCGCGGCCGCCTCCGCGACGAAGTCGGTGAAGTCCCGGGGCGCACGGCCCAGTACGTCCTGGACGCCGCTGGAGAGGTGGGCGTCCTCGCCGTCGCGTATCCAGGTGAAGAGCCGGGCGACGAAGCGGGCGTCGCCCTCGGGCACGCCCCGGCCCGTGAGGTCGGCGACGTACTCGTCGGCGGTGACGGCGTGGTAGCGGACGGGGCGGCCGGTCGCCCGGGCGATGGTGTCCACGGCTTCCGCCAGGGGAAGGGCGCGCGGGCCGGACAGGGCGTGCACCACGCCCTCGTGGCCCCCCTGGGTGAGGACCGTCGCCGCGACCTCGGCGACGTCCCGGGCGTCGACGAAGGGCTCGGCCCCGTCGCCGGCGGGCAGCCGTACGGTGCCGGCGCGCACCGGGGCGCGCAGCAGGTCGTCCTCGGTGAAGCCCTGCATGAACCAGGTCGGCCGCAGGATGGTCCAGGCGTCGCCGGACCCCCGCAACGCCTCCTCGGTCGCCAGCATCCCCGGTTCGCCGGAGTCGGCCCAGCCGCGGGCGGAGAGCAGGACCAGCCGGGTGAGGCCGTGACCGGCGGCGAACGCGACGAAGGCGCGCAAGCGGTCGGCGGCGTGCTCGTTCTGCGCGTCGACGAGGTAGGCGGCCCGTGCTCCGGACACCGCGGCCGGCCAGGTGGACTCGTCGAACCAGTCGAAGCGGACCGGGGTGGTACCGCGGGCGACGGCCCGGACGTCCGCGCCGAGCCGCCGCAGGTGCGTCACGACGTGCCGGCCGGTCTTCCCGGTGGCGCCGATCACCAGGACGGGGCCCTGTCCGCCGTCGTGTTCCGCACTGTGCACATGACCGTGTCTCATACCGCCGAGTAGATCATGAACATGCCCGCCGCGGCGGGGAGTTGGCCGCGCGTGCCGCCCGTGGCGCGCGGCCGGCGGGTCAGGCCGGGCACTCGGCGGGCGGGTCGAGGGGGAGCTTCTCCTCCTCGTCGGCGGCGGTGTCGTAGTGACGCGCGGCGCCCGCGTCGAGCGCCTCGCGGAACCTCTCCTCGCCGAGGGCCTCGCGGATGCGGGCGGAGATGCGCTCGACGTCACGGCGCTCGGCGGGAGGCAGCGGCGCCTCGCACTCCTCCCGGGTGTGGGCCGCGGTGCCCAGCAGCCGGGCCGCGCGGACGTGGCGTCCGGCGAGGGAGTGGGCCCCGGCGAGCCCCTCCAGGGCCAGGGCCACCGCGCGGGCGTCGCCGGTGGCACGGGCGGTCGCCAGACAGTCGCGGTGGAGGCGGAGCGCGGCCGGGGCGTCACCGCGCTGTTCGGCGATGAACCCGAGTTCGGCGAGGACCAGGGCGAGACCGGTGAGGGCGCCGTGGCTGCGGTTCCACTCCCGCCACGGCTGCAGGTGTTCCTCGGCGGCGTCGAGCAGGCCCCGGCGGCGGGCGGCGAGGGCGAGTCCGATCTCGGCGAACTGCTCCACCGGCCGGTTGCCCTGGTCGACGGCGAGCCGCAGCGCGCGGGAGTGCAGCTCGTCGGCCTCGGTCAGCCGCTCGGTGAGCAGGGCGATCCGGCCGAGACCGGAGAGCTTGCGGGAGACCTCCGACCACAGCTCCAGGGACTCGGCGATGCGCAGCCCCTCCGAGTGCAGCCCCGCCGCCTCGTCGTAGTCGGCGTTGATCTCCGCGAGGACGCTGAGGACCTCGGTGGCCTTGAGCTGTCCCCAGGCGTCGCCGAGCGTGATGAAGTGGGTGCGGGCCTCGAGCGCGTTGCCGCGCATCGCCTCCAGGTTGCCGCGGGCCATGGCGAGGGCGGCCCGGGTGCTCAGGGCGGCGGCCACCCCCCAGGTGTCGCGCAGCACGCGGAAGTCGGTCAGGGCGCCGTTCATGCGCTGTTCGCCCGCGCTGAGGGAGCCCAGGCTCCACTCGGCGAACCCGAGGAACCACTCCGCACGCGCCCGGCCCACCGTCCGCTCCCCGGCCGCCGGGTCCGGACGCTCCCCGGCGAGCAGCGCCGACGGGGGCTCGTCCGGCGGGGGCACGAGGCCGGGCCGGTGCTCGCCCAGCAGCATGGCGAACCCGGTGTGCCAGGTGCGGGCCTCGGCCCGGTCGGCCGCGGGCGCCTCCCCGGGGACGGCGAGGGCGAGGCGCAGGGCCCGGGAGCCCTCGCCGAGCCGGCCGCGCAGGAACCAGTACCAGGACAGGGCGTTGGCCAGGCGCAGGGCCCAGGAGGCCGCGCCGACGCGCCGGGCCTCGTCCAGGGCGCGCTGGAAGTTGGCGGTCTCCGCGTCCAGGCGCTGCAGCCAGCGGCGCTGGTTGCGGCTGTGCAGATGGGGGCGGGCGAGTTCGGCCAGCTCGGTGTAGTAGCGCAGGTGACAGAAGGCCAGCCGGGCGCTCTCGCCCTGCTCGTCGGTCTTGCGCTGGGCGTAGGCGGCGACGGACTCCAGCAGCCGGTAGCGCGGCCAGTGCGGGCCGTCGACCTTGATGACCAGGGAGCGGTCCACCAGCCGGGCCAGCACGTCCAGGATGTCGCCGTCCGCGCCGCCCTCGGCGCTGAGGTGCTCGACGGCCTCCAGGGTGCAGCCCTCGGCGTGCACGGCCAGGGTGCGCAGCAGGTACTGCTCCTGGCCGGTGAGTAAGCTCCAGCTCCAGTCGATGGCCGCCTGGAGGGTCTGCTGACGGGGCGGGGCACCGCGGTAGCCGTAGGTGAGGATGCGGAAGCGGTCGTCGAGCCGGTCCAGCATGTCCCGCAGGCCGAGGGAGCGCACCCGCGTGGCGGCCAGTTCCAGGGCCAGGGGCAGGCCGTCGAGGCGGCGGCAGATGTCGGTCACGAGCGGAGCGGTGGACTCGTCCAGGACGAAGTCGGGGTCGACGGAGCGGGCCCGGGCCGCGAACAGCTGGACGGCGCTGGAACGTGCCAGGGTGTCCGGGTCGCTGTCGGGCAGCGGCAGGTCGAGCGGCGGCACCGGCCAGATCGTCTCGCCGGGCAGGTGCAGCCGTTCCTGACTGGTCGCCATCAGGTGCAGTTGCGGGGAGTCGGTGAGGAGCCGGGTGACCAGCTCGGCCACCGGGTCGACGAGGTGCTCGCAGTTGTCCAGGACCAGCAGCAGCCGACGGGTGGCCAGGGCGGTGGCCAGCCGACGCGGCGGGCCGCCCGCCGCGTCGGCGGGGAAGGGCGCGGTGTCGGAGTCCTCCCGGATGCCCATCACCGCCATCACGTGCTCGGCCAGTGACGTCAGACCGGTCGTGCCGCTCAGCGCCGCGAGCTCCACCAGCCAGACACCGTCGGGGAACGCGTCGTCCAGCTCGCGGGCCGTGGCGGCGGCCAGCCTGGTCTTGCCCACTCCGCCGGGACCGGTGAGGGTGACCAGCCGCTTCTCGCGGACCAGCTGCCGCAGCTCGGCCACCGCCTCGTCCCGTCCGACCAGGGAGTCGACGCGGGCGGGCAGGTTGGTGCGCGAGCGGGTGCCCGAGGGGGCGTGCGCGGTCCGCGCGGTGTCCTGCAGGGCGGGGTCCTGGCGGAGGATGGCCTGCTGCAGCGTCTCGATCGCGGGACCGGGGGCGAGGCCCAGCTCACGGTCCAGGCGCCGGCGCAGCTCCGCGTAGCTGTCCAGGGCCTCCGAGGAGCGGCCGACCCGGTACAGGGAGCGCATCTGCACCGCCCGCAGCCGCTCGCGCAGCGGGTGGGCGGCCACCAGCGTGGTGAGCTCACCGATGAGCGTGCTGTGCTCGCCCAGTTCCAGGCGGGTCTCGGCGTGCTCCTCGACGGCGGTGAGGCGCTGTTCCTCCAGGGAGGCGGCGGCCGCCCGGACGAACGGTTCGTCGGCGAAGTCGGCGAACGCGGGTCCCCGCCACAGCGAGAGCGCGTCCGCCAGCACGGCGGCCTTCGCCCGCGGATCCTGTACGGTGCCGGCGTCGGCCACCAGCGCCTGGAACCGGCCGGCGTCCACGGACTCCGCCGGCGCCGTCAGCACGTAGCCCGGGGCCCGGCGCACGATCAGCTCCCGGCTGCCCGGCTCGGCCTCCTCCAGCGCCCGCCGCAGCTGGGACACCTTGGCCTGCAGGGCGCCCAGCGGGTTGGCGGGGAGCGTCGAACCGCCCCAGAGGGCCTCGACGAGCCGGTCGGCCGCCACCACCCGCCCGGGGTGCGCGAGCAGATTGGCGAGCAGGGCCCGGACCTTCACCTCGGGAACCCTGACCAACCGCTCCTCGGTCGCCCACACCTCCAGTGGCCCCAGCACCCTGAATTGCATGAGCAATAGCCTAACTCAGGGTACTCACATGGTACTTATAGCGAGCGCCCGTCCGCCGACCGGTCCGAAGCGGCCCGAAGCGCGTCCGAAGGGAATCCGAAGGACCATGCCGCACGATGATCTGCGGCGAGTGCGAACATCGCGGAGGGGGCGGGGACTTGGCAGCCGACACGGACAGGGACACGGACACGGACCGGATGCGGTTGGTGATCATCGTCGGCAGTGTGCGGCAGGGCCGCTTCGGCCTCGTCGCGGCCGAATGGCTGGCCTCCCAGGCCCGGTTGCGCGACGACTTCGACATCGATGTCATCGATCTCGACGCCGTCTGGCTGCCGGACGTGATGTTCGCCGACCCGGCGGCCTCCAAACCACAGGCGGTCCAGGACCTGGCACCGTGGCTGGCCGCGGCCGACGCGTTCGTGGTGGTCACCCCCGAGTACAAGCAGAGCTTCCCCGCCTCCCTGAAGAGCGCCGTCGACTGGTACGACGAGGAGTGGCACGCCAAACCGGTCGCCTTCCTCTCCTACGGCGGCGCCTCCAGCGGCCTGTGCGCGGTCGCCCAGCTCCGGCCGATCTTCGCCGAGGCGCATGCCGTGACCGTCCGCGAGACCGTCAGCTTCCACGTCCACCACGACCAGGAGCACCTCGACCCGCACGGCCGCCTCGACCCGGCCGGCTGTCCCCTCTGCACCGGCCACGAGGCCGCCCGCGCCATGCTCGACCGGCTCGGCTGGTGGGCCCGCGCACTGCGCCGGGCCCGCGAGGCCGAACCCTACGAACGCGCCACGAACCTCTGCTTGGGAGAGTGACCGTGCACAACGCAGGAACGAGCGTCATGGACAGCCGGTGGTTCCGGCGCTACCACCGGCCCGCCGACGGCGGCACGGACCGGACCCGGCTGATCTGCTTCCCGCACGCGGGCGGCGCCGCCGCCGGCTACGCCGGCCTGGCCCGCCGGCTGGCACCCCACTTCGACGTGTACGCCGTGCAGTACCCCGGCCGGCACGACCGCCGGCACGAGACGCCGGAGAGCCGCCTGACCACGCTCGCCGGACGTGTCGCCCAGCGGCTGCTGGAGAGCGCCCCCGGACCGTACGCCTTCTTCGGCCACAGCATGGGGGCGCTCGTCGCCTACGAGACCGCCCGCGTGCTCCAGAGGCACGGCGCGCCCGCCCCGCTCCGGATCATCCTCTCCGGCCGCGGCGCGCCCACGCCGGCACCCGACCCGAACGACCGGCCCGACGACGACGCGGCGATCCTGGCCGCCGTCCGGCGCCTCGGCGGCACCGACGCCGCGGTGCTGGACGACCCGGAACTCCTCGAGCTGGCCCTGCCCGTGCTGCGCGCCGACTACGCCGCGCTGGCCGGCTACCGCTGGAGCGCCGAGCCGGTGCTGAACACGCCGCTGAGCGTGTTCACCGGGGCCGACGACCCGCTGGTGCCGCAGGAGGCGGCGCGGAGCTGGGCCGACCGCACCGAGCAGGCCGTCGACACGCTGCTGTTCCCCGGCGGCCACTTCTACCTCGCCGAACAGCTCGACAAGGTGGCCGAGGCGATCGTGGACCGCGTGCCGTCCCGCCCGCGCACCTAGCGGCCCGGTGGGGTAAGGACACGAACGGCGAAGAACGAAGAGACGAGAAGACGAGAAGCCGGGAAGAGGAGCGGCCCGCGGTGTTCGCGGGCCGCTCCCGGCCGGACGGACCCGCCGCGGGGCCGGGGCAGAGCTGCGCCCGGCCCCGCGGAGGAGCCCGGGAACCGGCGGAGAACGAGAAGGAACTGCGCGTTCACAACGGGGTGAAGCGCACTCGGGGGCCGCGGGTACCGCCGGCGCCGTCCGGTCGACCACCGGACGCGCCCGGGCCGGCCGGGATCCGGTACGGCCGGTCGCACCCGCGTCCCCCGAGGAGGACGGGACAGCCATCGACACCCCGATGCTGGTCGCCGCAGACGGGGCCGCGCGCCACATCGCGGCCCGCCCGCACGCCGGGGTCGGGTCACACTTCGCCCACGAGGAGTCAAGCGTGCAGTTCAGGATCCTGGGTCCGTTAGAAGTGTCGTTACTGGACGAGGTGGTCCCACTGGGGGGCTTCAAACAGCGCGCGGCGCTGGGACTGCTGTTGCTGCGGGCCAACCGCGTGGTGGCCACCAGCGAGATGCTGACCGCGCTCTGGCCGGAGGAGGAACTCCCGGCGACCGCCCGGAAGATCGTGCAGAACGCCGTCTGGGGCCTGCGGGCCCTCCTCGGCGCCACGCCGGGTGACGGGGACGCCCCGCGCGGCCACCGCCCCGAACTGCTCACCCAGGCACCGGGGTACGTACTGCGTGTCGACCCCGACCGCCTCGACGTCAACCGTTTCGAGCGGCAGGTCGCCGAGGGCCGGGCCCGGCTCTTCGCCGGCGACGCCGAGGAGGCGGCACGGCTGCTGCGCGAGGCGCTCGCGGAGTGGCGCGGACCGGCCCTGGCGGACCTCGCCGAACACGGCGTGGCCTGGCCGGAGCTGACCGCGCTCGGGCAGCTGCGGCTGGACGTCATGGAGGACCGCTTCGAGGCCGAGCTGCTGTGCGGCCGCCACCAGGCCGTGCTGGGCGAACTGGTCTCCCTGGTCGCCGAGCAGCCGCTGCGCGAGCGGCTGTGCAGACAGCTCATGCTCGCCCTCTACCGCTGCGGCCGGCAGGCCGAGGCCCTCAGCGTGTTCACCCGGGTGCGCCGGGCACTGGTCGAGGAGTACGGCCTGGAGCCCTCGCGGGACCTGCAGTTGCTCCAGCAGAGCATCCTCACCCACGACCCGGCGCTCGCCGCTCCCGCCGACACCGGCGGGGAACGGCTCGTCCTCGCGGACGTCCGCCCCCTGCACGGCGGCCCGCAGCCCCAGGACACCGCGGCGGAACGGCGGCAGCCGCACCGGGTGGAGATGCCCCGGCAGACGGACGGGCCCCGCGCCGCCGTGCCGCAGCCGGCCACCGCGCCCGGCGCGGAACGGGACGGCGACCGGGGCGGGGACCGCACCGGGCCGCACCGCGTCCACGAGGCGGACCCCGCTCCGGCGGCCCCGCCCGCGCACGGCCCGGCCGTGCCGGAGTGGCCGGCTGCGGGCGCGGCGGGCGGCCGGACTCCGGGCGGGCCGGTGGCCGAGCGCCGGCACGTCAGCGTCGTGCTGGTCCGCACCGGTTTCACCGGCGAGGCCGGCGCGCTCGGCGACGACCGCATCGCCTCGGCGCTGCACGACGCGGTCAGCGCGTTCGCGGAGGGGGTCGAGAAGTTCGGCGGCACGGTCGTCGGCTCGCTCGGCTACGTCTCGGTCGCCCTGTTCGGGCTGCGCGACGACCCGTCCACGGCGTCGCTGGACGCGGTGGCCGCGGCGTTCGCCGTGCGCGACCGTCTGCTCGAGACCCCGGGCCCAACCTTCCACGCGGTCGTCATCGCGGGGCCGGCGCTGGTGCACCACGACCCCCACGACCCGACCGTCCCGGTCACCGTCGCCGGCCGGCTGCTCGACGACGCCCAGACCCTGCTGAGCGCCGTCCCGCCCGGGGAGGTGTACGTCAGCGGCGACGCGGCCCGGGTCTCCGAGGCGAGGAACCGTCACCGTCCCGCCCCCCACTCGGGACGGTCACCGCACGGCCCGGAGCCCGACCGGCACGTTCCCCGCCAGCCCGCCTGGGCGGACGTCCGGGACGTCCGCCCAGGGGCGCCGAAGGAACCGGCCGACCGCGAGCACGAACTGTCCATCGTCGCGGGCCTGCTGGACCACAGCCGCCGCACCTCGGCACCGCACCTCATGACGATCCTCGGGGAGGAGGGCGCCGGCAAGTCCTCGTTCCTGGAGGAGTTCGAGCGCCGGGTCACCCAGCGCTCGCCGGAGGTACGGGTGATCCGCGCCGGCGCGACGGCGAGCGCCGGGAACGCGAGCCGTCTGGGCCGCGACATCCTCGCCGCCTGCTGCGGACTGCCGCCCGGGGCCGGCGCGGACGGCCGGTTCGCCGAGGCCGTGCGCCGCCTGGCCGGTCCGGGACCGGCCGAGCGGCTGCTGTACGACCTCCTGCCACTGATGGGACCGGCCGCCCGGGGCACGAGTCACGAGGAGGCCGACGCCAGCTGGATCGAGGTGGTGTCGCTCGCCGCCCGGGAGCGGCCCGTCGTCCTCTGCTTCGACGACATCCACCGCTCCGAGGACGCGCTCCTGGACTGTGTCGAACGCCTGGTCGCCACCGCGCGCCCCGCCCCCCTGTTCGTGATCGCCTCCGCCCGGCCGGAGCTGCTCGAGCGCCGGCCCTTCTGGGGCAGCGGACAGCGCCACGCCGGCACCCTCACCCTGGAGCGCCCGCGGACCCGGCGGGAGGACTTCCTCACGCGTTTCGCGGAGCGTCCGCACCTGCCGGGGAACTTCACCCCACCGGCATACTTCCCGCGTCAGGGGACGCGATGGGCCCGTCGCTTCGCCGAGCATGAACCGTTCGTGGCCCGGCATGCGGAGCGGTGACCGCCCGATGAGTCCTTCGGGTCCGGCACTTGCTTCCCTGAACTCATGGATACCGACGTCCCCACGCCGTCCCCCGCCCACCGGTCCGAACGCCCCGCGGAACTGACCCTCGCCGCGCTCGTGGGCCGGGAGTTCGTCGAAGTGCTCGACGCGGGGCTGCGCCGGGCGCGCGCCGCCGGCCGGCGCCCTGCCCAGCCCCCGTCCCCGCCGCCGGCCGAGCCCCGGGCCGCCGTCCCGCGCCGGCAGCGGGAGCCGGAGCCCGGGCCCGGTCCGGCCGCGGCCCTGCTCAGCCGGCACGCCCCGGCGATCCTCCGGTCCTTCGAGAGCGCGCTGCCCGCGCCGGGGCGCGCCGGGCAGACCCCGCGCCGCGCACCACGGCTGGCGCTGCTCGTGTGGGCCCAGACCGTGCTCCGCCGGGCCATGGACCTCGCGCCCGCCGCCGTCCCGGCGCCGCCGCCCACCCCGGAGCAGCAGGTGTTCGCCGCGGCCCTGCTGCTGGAGTGCGCGGCCGTGACGCTGCCGGCGGGGCATCCCGCCGGCCCGGAGGCGCTCGGCGCCCTGGCCCGCGCCATCCGCGCGCCACGCACCGGCGCCGCACCGGAGCGTACCGCCGCGGTGTCCGCTCCCGTCCGGCGTCCGTGAGCGCGGACGCCGGACGGGAACAGGAGACAGGGACACTGGACGGGAACGGGAAACACCCCGCCGGACCGGGCGCCCCGCGCGTGCCGGACCGCTCCCCGCGGCCCCGGCCGCACGGGGCGACACGGCCGGGGCCCGCAGTCCCGTCGTTCGCCGAAGGGCGGGCCGGGCGGCGTCGGACGTGTGCTCCGGAGCCCCTCCGACCGGAGGCCG
Organism: Streptomyces ruber; assembly: GCF_014648075.1. Classification (GTDB taxonomy): domain Bacteria; phylum Actinomycetota; class Actinomycetes; order Streptomycetales; family Streptomycetaceae; genus Streptomyces; species Streptomyces ruber. Next base: position 736,081 of record NZ_BMQK01000003.1, read on the forward strand.
CCGGGGGAAGTGCCGGGGACCCGGATCGCCGTACTGGCCGTACTCGGGTCCGGGCCCGGTGCGGCGAGGGCGCGGGCACGGCGTCGCCCGGCAGGCGGGACCCCCGCGACGGGCCCTAGGCCACTTCCGCGCCGCCGTCCTGGATCAGCAGGGGCGCCAGGAGCCGGTCCAGCGCGCCGAGGCCGGTCGGAGGGAGGCTGACGGTCACGGCGTGCCGGCGGCCGCCCGCCCAGTCGGGGCGGCGCTCCACCAGGAGCGGGCGGGTACCGACGACGTTCAGCAGCGGGACTCCGTCCCGGTGTTCCGTGAGCTGTTCGACCGTGTCCAGCAGGAGGTCGTCGGCGTGGTGCAGGCCGTCCCAGACGAGCACCAGCGGCTGCGCGCACGCCACCCGCACGACGAAGTCGCGCCAGGCCAGCAGGGTCCGGCGGACGTGGGCGGCGTCGGTCGCCCCGGAACCGGGCGTGACCAGCGGGCGCAGCAGGGAGAGCAGCGGCCGGGCGTGGTCCGCGTGGCCGGTGAGCCGCAGCAGCGCGGCCTCGGCCCCGCGCAGCGCCGTGTCGGGAGTGTCCCGGGCGGTCGTCCCGCAGTACGCGGCGAACATCTCCGCGGGCGCGGCCAGCGGACCACCGTGACCCGGCGGGGGCACCGTGGCGGACAGGACCCGTACGCCGTCCTCCTCGGCCGCGAGGGCGTCCCGGAACCCGGTGAGCAGCCGGGCCGTGCCCGCACCGGACGGGCCGAGCACGGTGACCAGGTGCGGGGCGCCGAGGTCCCGGGCGCGCCGCAACAGGCCGCGCATCAGGTCCAGTTCACCGCCGTGGCCGCCCGGCGGGGCGATGACGCCGTCGTCCGCCGTCGTCCCCACCCGCCAGTGGGAGGGGGACGCGGGGACCGGCTGGTACGTCACCCACGGCTCGGTCAGCCGCCGGGTGCGGTCGCACACCCGGATCTCGTGGGCCGCGGTCGGCTCCAGCGCGTCCTGGCACCTCTCGACCAGCTCACCGCCCATCAGCGGCCGGACGGTGCCCGCCACCGTCAGCTCGGTGACCACCGCCTCCCCCGTGGTCACCGCCGCGTGCACGCCGAGCCCGGGGACCAAGGGGGCGGGGCCGGCGGACGGGGCGCGGGCCGCAGCCGGAGCGGTGAGGCGGTCCCGGACCGCGACGGCGGCGCGCACCGCGGGACCGGCGCCGTGCCCGCGCCGCGCCGAGTCGGCGAAGAAGCCCAGCTGGACGGAGCCGACGGACGTCGCCCGGCCGCCGGAGTCCTCGATCGTCTCGCGGACGAGCCGGGAGAGCGCGTCGAGCACCTGGTCGACGTCCTGCGGCGGCAGACGGTCGAACTCCGCGCCGAGACGGAAGCGGAACATCAGCACGCTGCCCGGCTGACGGAGGGCCGGCGGCTCCGCGGGCGTGTCGCCGGGGCGACGGGGCGCGTCCTCGGGTGGCGCCGCCGCGGGGGTCCCGGTGGCCGGGCCGGGGCCGGCGGACGGCGCGGGAACCGGTACGTCGTCGGAGGCGCCGGGGGGGTGCTCCGGAGGCGACGCCGGCTCGGCGGGCGGGGACGACGGCAGGTCCAGGGAAGGGTCGTGGGTGAGGACCGACTGCTGGAGCGTGCGCATCCGGTGTCCGGGCTCCAGACCGAGCCCTTCGAACAGGGCCGTCCGCAGCCGGTTGTAGACGTCGAGCGCCTCGGCCTGTCTGCCGCAGCGGTAGAGCGCGGTCATCAGCTGCCGCGACGCCCGCTCGCGCAGCGGCTCCGCCTCGACGAACGCCTCCAGCTCCCGCAGGACGGCGTGGTGCCCGCCGCAGGCCAGCTCCGCCTCGAACCGGTCCTCCATGACGTCGAGCCGTCTGTCCTGCAAGGCGGTGAGCTGGGGCCACGCCGTCCCGTCCTCCACCAGGTCGGCGAGTGCGAGGCCCCGCCACAGGGACAGGGCGTCGCGCAGGGCGCGGCTCGCCGTGAGCGGGTCACCGGCCGCCAGCGCCGCGCGCCCGGCGGCGACCTGCTGCTGGAAGACGAGAAGGTCGACCTGTTCCGGGCGGACGCGGAGCAGATAGCCGGGCGCCCGGGTCAGCAGCTCCGGGGCGCCGGTGTCCGCGCCGTCCTCGGAGGCCGCCGCGTCGGCGAGGGTGCGGCGGAGCCGCCAGACCGCGTTCTGCAGGATCTTCCGCGCGGTCACGGGGGCGTCGTCCACGGGCCACAGGGCGCCGAGCAGATGGCTGGTCGGTACGACCCGGTTGGCGTGCAGCAGCAGGAAGGCCAGGGCCGCCCGCTGCCGGGTACCGCCGAGTTCCAACGGCCCCGAGCCGGTGTGGACTTCCAGTGGACCCAAGAGCCGAAAGTGCATGGATCTCCCCGCCTCGCGCTGCCGCACGCTACCAAAAGCTTGATCGTGCGTGCCAAGGGGCGGCCGCACCACCGGTGACCGCGCCGACGGTGACCGGGCCGCCGGTGACCGGGCCGACGGGGAGACCCGCCCCGGCGGGTGGGGGGAGGACCGCCGGGGCGGGAGCGAGGGAGGACGTACGTGCGGGACGGGGCGTCGGCTCAGCGCGCCGGGCCGTTCGCCAGGCGCTCACCCGCCTCGTCGCGCATGATGGCGCAGACGTCCCGCAGCCCGCCCTCGAGCTGGGCGATCTCGGCGTCGGTCAGCAGCAGGGACGGTTCGAAGCGCAGGGTGTTGAGCGCGCTCGCGGTCGGGAACGTACGGACGTTGTGCCGGTGCAGCAGATGCCCGGCGAGCACATAGCCGAACAGGCCGCCGGCCGCCGCGTCCCGCAGGGCAGGTGAGGCGGACCCGGACTGGTCGTGGAACTCCATGCCGAGCATCAGGCCCCGGCCCCGCACCTCCTTGACCACCCCGGGGAAGTCCTCGGCCACCGACGTCAGCATGCGGCGCAGCGCCTCGCCCCGCTCGGCGGCCCGGCGGTAGGCCGCGCCGCCGTCCGCCTCCAGCAGCTCCAGCACCTTGAGCGCTATGTGGCAGGAGAAGCTGTCCTTCGCGAAGGTCGAGCTGTGGACGATCTCGAACTCCTTGCGGTACCGCGCCTCACGGACCAGCATCACCGACGTCTTGGCGATGCCGCCGCCCAGCGTCTTCGCCAGCGTGTAGTAGTCGCCGCGCAGCCCGACCTGCGAACTCGACAGCAGGGCACCGGTGCGTCCCATGCCGCTCTGGATCTCGTCGACCACCACCGGGCAGTCGACCGACTCGCAGAACCGCTGGATCTCCGCGGCGAACTCCGGCGACAGGACGTGGATGCCGCCCTCGCCCTGGATCGGCTCCACCAGGAAGGCGCAGAACGCGGGGAACTCGCGCTCGGTCACCTCGACCCGGCCGTCGACGACACGCACGTCCCGGACCGTCCGGCGCTCCTCGGCGTAGATCTCCTTGAGCGCGTCGGGCCGCTCGCGGGGCACGAACCGGGCCTGCGCCGCCAGCGCCTTGAACGGGGCGCGGTACCCCTCGTTGTGCGTGAGCTGCACGCTCGCCGCCAGCTTCCCGTGGAAGCCGCCCTCCAGGCTGAGGAACAGCGGCGGCCGGGCGAACTGTTCGGCGTTGTGGCGCTCCAGCTCCGCGGCGAGCGCCTCGAAGTCACCGCCGGCGGCCGCCGCGTCGAGCCCGGCACGGCCGAGGGCCTGGGCCGTGACCGTCGCCGTCCCGGCCGCCACCGCCGCGCGGGCGCTCGCCGTGTGCTCCGCGAGCTCCTCGCGCAGTGCCGCCAGCCGCATGCCCCGGTCCATCTCGGCGTGCTTGATCGCGGCCTCCACGGCCTCCGCGCCGGTGTTGGCGAAGATCGCGAAGTACGGTTCACCGGTGCCCAGTTCACGGTGCACGATCCGGTTGAGCTCGGCCGCGAGCCGGTTGGCGTAGGGATGGCGGGAGAACTGCGCGTGCACCGGGGTCCCCGACGCCAGCAGCTCCGTCGCGCGCTCGACGATCTCCGGGCGGTTGTGGCCGAGCAGGACGGAACCGTAACCGCCGGCGAAGTCCACCACCGGGATCTCGGTGCCGTCCTCGTCCAGCCGGAACAGCGTGTTGTCCTGGGCCCGGACGTACTCGACGGCCAGTCCCGCGGTGCCCAGCACCGCACGCAGGTGCGGTTCGGCGAGCTCCGGCTCGGTGACCTCGGGCCCGGCTGCTGCGGTGTCTGTGTGAGTCATGGTCACAGGGTGCGCCCGCGGGGTAAAGCCGCGGTCACCGCACAGTCACCCCGGCGGCCGTGCCACGGGCGGGGGAGCACGGTTACCCGACGGTGGGGGAAGGGCGTCCGGGCGCCGGTACGTTGAGGAATCCGCCGGCCCGTCCGTACCACTGTCACGGGCCGCGTGTGCCCCGACGAATCCCGGAGAAGGTGGCATGAATCCCGCGTCCGCTGAACTCGAATCTTCAGCTTCCCCCTCCGAGCCGCGCTGGGTGGGGCCCGGCCGGCTGAGAGAGGTGATGTCCCGTTTCGCGACCGGCGTCACGGTCATCACCGTGGGCCGCGAGCACCTGCACGCCATGACGGCCAATGCCTTCAGCTCGGTCTCGCTCGACCCGCCCTCGGTGCTGTGCAGCGTGGGCCACGGCGCGGTGATGCACCAGGCGCTGACCGACGCGGGCCGGTTCGCCGTGAACATCCTCGGCGCCGAGCAGGAGCCCCTCGCCCGGCACTTCGCCGACAAGAACCGCACCCTCGGCGCCGCGCAGTTCGACGGGCTGGAGTGGTGGCCCGGCGCGCACACGGGCGCGCCTCTGCTGGCGGGTTCGCTGGCCTGGGTGGAGTGCGAACTGACCGCCGCGCACTCGTTCGGCGACCACACCATCTTCATCGGGACGGTGCTGGAGGCCGGCCGCGGCAGTGACGGCCACGAACTGCTCTTCCTCAACGGCACATTCGGCCGCCCGGAGCCCTCCACGCGCTGACCGTCCCGGCCCCCGGAACCGGCCCTCCGATCCCCGTGCCGCCCCGACAGCGCCGTCGGGGCGGCACGGTGACCGGGGGGCCGGAACGCGTGCCAGGGGGCCGCACGCCGGGCTGTTGCCGCCGCGCGAAATGTGCGGCGGACACCGCCGCATTCCGGTGGGGCGGCTGTGCCGAGATGAATTCATGTGCCGGGCGCCACGGAAAGGCGCAAGCAATCAGCCTGTACCGGAGAAGAAAAAGAAAAGCCCCGAACGGAAGAACCCCCCGGAGTGATCCGGGGGGTTCTTCTGCGGTGCGGTGCGGTCGGTGCGCGAAAGTGCGCGATACGGCGTCTTACTCGGCCACCAGACCCTTGGCGGCCACCGGACGGTCGATGGCCATCAGCCAGCGGCCGTCCTTCTGGCGCCGCAGGACGTCCGTGCACACGCCCTGGAGCAGGGTCGGCGAGCCGTCGGGGGCGGTGCCCTGGATGCTGTAGTCCACGCCCATGAGCGCCACGTCGCCGGCGACGTAGGAGAACGTGATCTTGGCCTTCAGGGTCGGCTTCGAGGACAGGAACTCCTTGAAGAAGGCCAGGCGCGCCGCACCGGAGAGGGGCTCCCCGGAGAAGTTCGAGATGGAGTCGTCGAGGTACAGACGGTTGAACAGCTCGCCGTCACCGGAGTTGAAGACCTGCAGGAAGATCTCGTTCGCGACCTCGGCGTCGCTGGTCAGGTCGGGGTTCTCGGGGTCGAAGTCGACGGTGTAGTCGAAGGCCATGGGTACCGGCCCGCCTCTCTGTCTCGTTGGGTGGTGGCTGGTTGGGCTCTGCTGCGTCGTGGGCCGGGCTCGGCTCAGTCCTCCTGGCCGTACGGTTCGTCGACGGCGTAGCGCCAGACGTTGTCCTCGCAGAGGCGCAGCACGTCGACGCCGATGCCCTGCATCCGCTCGGGCGCGCCCGTCTCGTCGACGGTGTCGATGACCCAGTCGACGATCAGGAGCGCGGTGTCGCCGGTGACGAAGGACTGCCGCAGCTCGGTGCTGATCCGCGGCCCGCGGGACAGGAACTCCCGCGTGTAGTCCCTGCGGGCCTGGCCCGTCAGCGGCTTGCCCGGCTCCCAGACCGCGATGGCCTCCGGGGTGTAGAAGTCCTCGAGCGCCTCGGCGTCCCCGGAGTTGAAGGTCTCCACATAAAGCTCGGTGCGCTTTTCCAGGTCATCGGTGATCTGCGACATGGGAGATCCGGCCTGCCCTTCTGTGAGTGAGGTGGCGTGGCTGAGTTCCACGGTCGAGACGGTATTCCATCGTGCGCAACATCACGGGAATCGCCGGGTCATACGGTGCCCTGCCGCCGTCCGGCCGTCCGATTACCGGAACAAGGCCGTTCGTTGATTTCCACGAGGAGGCCCCTGCCTACGATCCATTCGCAGAGTTGCCTCAATGCCTTGGGGTTTCGGTCGAATCAGCCGGAAGGGTAGTCGAGCGCGATGACGAACGAGCAGCACCTTGGGACGTCCGCGGCGCGTGCGGGAGGCGACGAGGCCATCGCGGTCGTCGGAGTCTCCTGCCGGCTGCCCGGCGCCGACGGTCCCGCGGGCTTCTGGGAGTTGCTGAGCACCGGCACGAGCGCCGTGACCGGGGTGCCCGAGGGACGCTGGCGGCCGGTGACCGCCGGGCCCGGGGCCGAGGAGGCCGGCGAGGGTTCCGGATCGGCCGATGCCGGTGCCGGGGAGGGCGCCGACTCCGGCGAGGACGCCGGTTCCGGGATGCGCCGGGGCGGTTTCCTCGACCGCGTCGACACCTTCGACGCCGCATTCTTCGGCATCTCCCCGCGCGAGGCCGTCACCATGGACCCGCAGCAGCGGCTGGTGCTGGAGCTGGCCTGGGAGGCGCTGGAGGACGCCGGGATCGTGCCGGCCGCGCTGGCGGGCAGCCGGACGGCCGTCTTCGTCGGCACCCTGCGCGACGACTACTCCGCCCTGCTGTACCAGCACGGTGAGCGGGCGATCACCCAGCACACCATGGCGGGCGTCAACCGCGGTGTCATCGCCAACCGGGTCTCGTACCACCTGGGACTGCGCGGCCCGAGCCTGACGGTCGACTCCGCCCAGTCCTCCTCGCTCGTCGCCGTCCACCTCGCCTGCGAGTCGCTGCGGTCGGGGGAGTCGGAGGCGGCCGTCGTGGCCGGCGTCAACCTCAACATCCTCGCCGAGAGCGCGGTCAGCGAGGAGCGCTTCGGCGGCCTCTCGCCGGACGGCACGGCCTACACCTTCGACGCCCGCGCCAACGGGTTCGTGCGCGGCGAGGGCGGCGGCGCCGTCATCCTCAAGCCGCTGGCCCGCGCCGTCGCGGACGGCGACCGCGTCTACGGAGTGATCCTCGCCAGCGCCGTCAACAACGACGGTGCCACCCCCGGGCTCACCGTCCCCGACCGCGCGTCCCAGGAGCAGGTGCTGCGCGAGGCGTACGCCAAGGCCGCCGTCGACCCCGCGACGGTGCAGTACGTCGAGCTGCACGGCACGGGCACCCCGGTCGGGGACCCGATCGAGGCCGCGGCGCTCGGCGCGGTCCTCGGCGCCGGCCGCGCCCCCGAGCGCGCGCTGCGGGTCGGCTCGGTGAAGACCAACATCGGCCACCTGGAGGGGGCCGCCGGCATCGTCGGCCTCATCAAGGCGCTGCTGGCCCTGTCCCACCGTACGATCCCGGCCAGCCTCAACTTCGAGACACCGAACCCGCGCATACCGCTGGCCGAGCTCGGCCTCCGGGTGCAGAGCACGCCGTCCGCCTGGCCCGAGCCCGACCGCACGCTGCTGGCCGGTGTGTCCTCCTTCGGCATGGGCGGCACCAACGCCCACGTCGTCCTCGCCGAACACCCGGCGCCCGAGCCCGCCCCCGCGCCCCGCCCGGCATCCGGCCCCGCGTCCGAGCCGTCCCCCGTCCCCTGGGTCGTCTCCGGCCGCACCACCGCCGCACTCCGCGACCAGGCCGCGCGCCTGCACGCCGCCGTCACCGCCGACACGTCGCTCGACCCGGCGGACGTCGGACTGACCCTCGCCGCGCACCGCACCGTCTTCGAGCACCGCGCGGTCGTCCTCGGCGACGGCCGCGACACGCTGCTCGAAGGGCTCGCCGCCCTCGCCGCGCTCGCGCCCGCCCCCGGGGTCGTCACCGGCACCGCGCGCCCCGGCGGACCCGCCCTGGTCTTCACCGGCCAGGGCTCCCAGCGCGTCGGCATGGGCAGCGGACTGCGCCGTGCCTTCCCGGTGTTCGCCGAGGCCTTCGACGAGGTGTGCGCCCACCTGGACCCGCTGCTCGACCGCCCGCTGAGCGAGGTGATCGACTCCGGCGACGGCCTGGACGACACCGGTTACACCCAGCCCGCGATCTTCGCCGTGGAGGTGGCGCTGTACCGCCTGGTCGCCTCCTGGGGCGTCGTCCCCTCCTTCGTGGCCGGGCACTCGATCGGCGAGATAGCCGCCGCCCACGCCGCCGGGGTGCTCTCCCTCGACGACGCGGCCCGCCTGGTGGCGGCCCGCGGCCGACTGATGCAGGCCCTCCCGTCCGGTGGTGTCATGGTGGCCGTCCGGGCTGCCGAGGAGGAGGTGGCGGAGCTCCTCGCCGACGAGCCGGCGGCCGCGGTCGCCGCCGTCAACGGCCCGCTGTCCACGGTCGTCTCGGGAGCGGAGGAGGCGGTCGAGCGGATCACCGCCCGGCTGTGCGCCCAGGGCCGCACCGTCCGCCGGCTGACCGTCTCGCACGCCTTCCACTCCCCGCTGATGGACCCCATGCTGGCGGACTTCCGCCGGGCCGTCGCGGACCTCACCTTCCACGAGCCCACCGTGCCGGCCGTCTCCACCGTGACCGGCCGGCCGGTCGGACCCGGCGAGTGGTCCTCGCCCGAGTACTGGGTGGAGCAGATCCGCCGGCCCGTGCGGTTCCTGGACGCCGTACGCGCCCTGGAGGCCGCCGGGGCCCCCACCCTCCTCGAACTCGGCCCCGACGGAGTCTGCTCGGCGATGGCCGTCGAGGGCCTCGACGACACGGACGCCACGACGCCGGTGGCCGCGCTGCGTTCCGGCCGCCCGGAGCCCGCCACCCTCCTCACCGCCGTCGCCACGGCCTTCGTGCGGGGCGCGGACGTCGACTGGCCGGCCGTACCGGCGGTGGAGGGCGGCCGCAGGGTGCCGCTGCCCACGTACGCCTTCCAGCGCGAGCGGTACTGGGTCACCGGCACCGCCCGCGCCGCCGCCCTGCCGCAGGACCTCCCGGCGCCCGAGGCCGCCCCGGCCCCCGCCCCCGCCGCCGTGACGGCCGACCTCGCCGACCTGACCGGCCTGGTCACCGCGCAGATCGCCGCCGTACTGGAGTACTCCGGGGACCGCCGCGTCGAGCCGCACACCAGCTTCAAGGAGCTCGGGTTCGACTCGCTGATGTCGGTGGAGCTGCGCGACGCGCTGTCGGCCGCCACCGGACTGCGCCTGCCCAGCGGACTCCTCTTCGACCGCCCCACGCCCGCCGCGCTCATCGAGCACCTGAGCACCCTGCTCGCGGGGGAGAGCGCCGCGACCGACGACGTGGCGCCGGCCGCCGAGGCGTCCACGGAACCCATCGCCATCGTGGGCATGGCCTGCCGCTACCCGGGTGGCATCGCCTCGCCCGAGGACCTGTGGCGGCTGCTCGCCGACGGCGGCGACGCGATCTCCGGCTTCCCCACCGACCGCGGCTGGGACGAGGAACTCTTCGACCGCGACCCGGGGAAGAACGGCAAGAGCTCCGTGCGCGAGGGCGGCTTCCTGCACGACGCCGCCCTGTTCGACAACACCCTCTTCGGGATCTCCCCGCGCGAGGCGCTGGGCATGGACCCGCAGCAGCGGCTGCTGCTGGAGACCGCCTGGGAGGCCCTGGAGCGGGCCGGCCTGGACGCGGACACGCTGCGCGGCTCCCGTACCGGCGTGTTCGTCGGCGCCACGGCCCTCGACTACGGCCCCCGGATGCACCAGGCCCCCGACACCGTGGAGGGCCACGTCCTGACCGGCACCACCCCCAGCGTGATGTCCGGGCGCATCGCCTACCAGCTCGGACTCGTCGGCCCGGCCGTGACCGTCGACACCGCCTGCTCGTCCTCGCTGGTGGCGCTGCACCTGGCGGTACGGTCGCTGCGCTCCGGGGAGACCACCCTCGCCCTGGCGGGCGGCGCCACCGTGATGTCCTCGCCCGGCATGTTCGTGGAGTTCTCCCGGCAGCGCGGCCTCGCCGCCGACGGACGCTCCAAGTCCTTCGCGGCGGGCGCCGACGGCACCTCCTGGGCGGAGGGCGTGGGCCTGCTGGTGGTGGAGCGGCTCTCCGACGCCCGGAGGAACGGCCACCCGGTGCTGGCCGTCATCCGCGGCTCGGCCGTCAACCAGGACGGCGCGAGCAACGGCCTCACCGCGCCCAGCGGCCCCTCCCAGGAGCGCGTCATCCGCCAGGCCCTCGCCGACGCCGGCCTGGCCCCCGCCGAGGTCGACGCGGTCGAGGCGCACGGCACCGGTACGAAGCTCGGCGACCCCATCGAGGCCGAGTCGGTCATCGCCACCTACGGGCAGGACCGCGAACACCCCCTGTTCCTGGGCTCGCTGAAGTCGAACATCGGCCACACCCAGGCCGCCGCCGGCGTGGGCGGTGTCATCAAGATGGTGCAGGCGATGCGCCACGGCGTGCTGCCCCGCACCCTCCACGTGGACGCGCCCACACCGTTCGTGGACTGGGAGTCCGGTGCCGTCGAGCTGCTCACCGAGGAGACCGAGTGGCCGCGCACCGACCGCCCGCGCCGCGCCGCCGTCTCCTCGTTCGGCATCAGCGGCACCAACGCCCACGTCGTCGTCGAGCACGACCCGGCCGACGAGCCGGCCCCCGCCGCCCCCGACCGCCCGGAGCCGGCCACGCCCGCCCCCTGGCTGATCACCGCCCGGGACGACGCGGCCCTGCGCGCCCAGGCCGCCCGGCTGCGCGACCACGTCGCCGCCACCGGCGCCCACCCCGCGGACATCGGCTTCTCGCTGGCCACCACGCGCTCCCGCCTCGACCGGCGGGCCGTCGTCCTCGGCACCACCCCCGACACCTTCCTGGCCGGGCTCGACGCCCTCGCCCACGGCACCGACGCGCCGGACCTGGTGACCGGGGACGTCGCGGGCACCGGACGCACCGCCGTCCTGTTCACCGGGCAGGGCGCGCAGCGCAACGGCATGGGCCGCGAACTGTACGAGACGTCCCCCGTGTTCGCCGCCGCCCTCGACGAGGTCTGCGCGGCCCTCGACCCGCACCTGCGGCGCCCCCTGCGTGACGTGCTGTTCGCTCCCGCCGACAGCGAGGACGGCGCGCTGCTGCACCGCACCGCGTACACCCAGCCCGCCCTGTTCGCGGTCGAGACGGCGCTGTTCCGGCTGCTGGAGCACCACGGCCTCACCCCCGCCCTGCTCGCCGGGCACTCCATCGGCGAGCTGACCGCCGCCCACGTCGCCGGTGTCCTCTCGCTCGAGGACGCGGCCCTGCTCGTCGCGGCCCGGGGACGGCTCATGGAGTCGGCCCGCACCGGCGGCGCCATGATCGCGATCGAGGCCGAGGAGGCCGAACTCGCCGACGACCTCGCCCGCCACGCCGGCACGCTCGCGATCGCCGCCGTCAACGGCCCGACCGCCCTGGTGATCTCCGGCGACGAGGACGCGGCCGAGGAGGTCGCCGAGCGCTGGCGCGCGCAGGGCCGCCGGACCCGCCGGCTCCAGGTCAGCCACGCCTTCCACTCGCCCCACATGGACGACGTCCTGGAGGAGTTCCGCACCGTCGCCGAGGGGCTGACCTTCCACCCGCCGCGCATCCCGATCGTCTCCACCGTCACCGGCGAGCTCGCCGACGCCGCGGCCCTCGCCTCACCCGGCTACTGGGCCGGGCAGATCCGCGGCACCGTCCGCTTCCTGGACGCGGCCCGCGCCCTGGAGCGGCACGGCGCCACCGTCTTCGTCGAGGCGGGCCCCGAGGCCGTCCTGACCTCCATGGTGCGCGACAGCCTGTCCGGCGAACCGGCGGCGATCCCGCTGATGCGCGGCGGGCGCCCCGAGCAGCGGACGCTGGCCACCGGACTGGCGGCCGCCCTCACCCGGGGCGCGCCCCTGGACCCCGGCACGTTCTTCCCCGGCGCCCGCCGCGTCGACCTGCCGACGTACGCCTTCCAGCGCGCCCACTACTGGCTCGCCGCCGACACCGGCACCACCGACGCCCGGGGCCTCGGCCTCGACCCCGCCGACCACCCGCTGCTGTCCACGGCGGTGGAGCTCGCCGGACGCGAGGACCGGCTCCTCACCGGCCGCATCGGCACCGCGGGCCACTCCTGGCTGGCCGACCACACCATCGGCGGCACGGTCCTGCTCCCCGGCACCGCCTTCCTCGAACTCGCCCTCACCGCGGGCGGCCGGCTCGGCGCCGAACGCGTCGAGGAGCTCACCCTCGAAGCGCCGCTCGTCCTGCCCGCCCAGGGCCCGGTGCGCCTCCAGGTCGCCGTCGACGCCCCCGACACCTCCGGTGCGCGCCCCTTCGCGGTGTACGGCCGCCGCGACGGCGCCCCCGACGACGACCACCCCTGGACCCGCCACGCCTCGGGCGTCCTCGCCCCGGCCGGCGAGCCCGCCGACGTACCGCAGGAGGCATGGCCGCCGCAGGGCGCCACCGCCCGGTCGCTCGACGGCGTCTACGAGCGCCTCGCGGACCTCGGCTACCACTACGGGCCCGCCTTCCAGGGGCTCACGGCCCTCTGGCACCGGGACGGCGACCTGTACGCCGAGGTGACCCTGCCCGAGGAGCAGCACACGGACGCCGACCGCTTCGCCGCCCACCCGGCGCTCCTCGACGCGGTCCTGCACCCCCTGGTGCTGCACGCCGCCGACCTCGCGGGCGCCGACGCGGCCGACGCGATCCGGCTGCCGTTCTCCTGGGGCGACACCGTCCTGCACGCCACCGGGGCGACCACCCTGCGCGTCCGCATCTCGCCCACGGGCACCGACACCTTCTCCCTGACCGCCACCGACACCGCCGGCCAGCCCGTCGTCACCGTCGACTCGCTGGTGCTGCGGCCCGTCCCCCGGGACCGCCTCACCCCGGCCGACGAGGGCCCCGCCGCCCTGTACTCCGTGGAGTGGACGGCGCTGCCCGCGCCCGCCACGGCTCCCGCCGCGGTGCGGATCGCGGAGGCGCTGAACGGTGAACTGCCTCACGGGGAGGACACGGACGGCACGGACCTCGACGCCGTTCTGGTACGTGTCGACCGGCTCCTCACCGAGAACACCGAGAACGCCGAGAACGCCGAGAACACCGAGAACACCGAGAACACCGAGAACACCGGCCGGGACGAGGCCGCCGCGGCCCACGGGACCGCGGCCGCCGCGCTCGGCCTGATGCAGCGCTTCCTCACCGACGAGCGCTACGACGACGCCCGCCTGGTCCTCGTCACCCGGGGCGCCGTCGCGGCGGCGCCCGGCGAGGACGTCACCGCACTGGCGAGCGCCCCCGTCTGGGGCCTGGCCCGCGTGGCCCAGTCGGAGAACCCGGGCCGCCTGGTCCTGCTCGACATCGAACCGGGCGCCGCCGCCGACACCGCCGGTACGGAGGCGCTGATCGCCGCGGCCCTCGCCACGGACGAACCGCAACTCGCCGTGCGCGGCGGCCGGCTGACGGTCCCGCGCATCGCCCGGACCACCCCCGCCGCCCCGGACACGGACACCGCACCGGCCCTCGGCGCCGCGGGCACCGTGCTCGTCACCGGCGGTACGGGCGGCCTCGGCGCCCTGTTCGCCCGGCACCTGGTGGAGACGCACGGCGTACGGCGGCTGCTGCTGGTCAGCCGCCGGGGTGCGGACGCGCCCGGCGCCGGAGAACTGGCGGCGGAGCTGCGGGAGTCGGGTGCCGAGGTGGCCTTCGCCGCCGCCGACGTGGCCGACCGTGCGGCGCTCGCCGGGGTGCTGGACCGTTTCGGCCCGGACGACCCGCTCACCGCGGTCGTGCACACCGCCGGTGTGCTGGACGACGTGCCGTTCGACGGGCTGACCCCGGAGCGGCTGGACGGTGTGCTGCGGCCGAAGACCGACGCGGCCTGGCACCTGCACGAGCTGACCCGGGACCTGCACCCGGCCGCCTTCGTCCTGTTCTCCTCGGTCTCCGGTCTCCTCGGCACCGCCGGACAGGCCAACTACGCCGCGGGCAACGCCTACCTGGACGCCCTCGCCGCCCACCGCAGGGCACAGGGACTGCCCGCCGTCTCGCTCGCCTGGGGACTGTGGGACGGCACGCACGGCATGGGCGGCACGCTCGGCGACGCCGACCTCGCCCGCTGGCGCCGCACGGGCATCAGCCCGCTCACCCCGGAGCACGGACTCGCCCTGTTCGACCGGGCACTCGCGCAGGGCCCCGCCCTGAGCGTCCCCGTCGCCCTGGACCTGTCCGTGCCGCGTGCCCGCGGCGACGAGGCCCCGGTCCTGCTGCGCCGGCCCGGCGGCACCCGTCCGCGCCGCACCGCGGCCCGCGCCGCGCAGGGCGCGGGCGGCGACTGGGCGGAGCGCATCGCCGCACTGCCCGCGGAGGCGCGCCACGACACGGTGCACGACCTGGTACGGAGCACGGTCGCGTCCGTCCTCGGCCACGCCGACGCGGGCACGCTCGACCCGCGACGCGCCTTCAAGGACCTCGGGTTCGACTCGCTCGCCGGTGTGGAACTGCGCAACCGCCTCAACGCCGCGACCGGACTGCGGCTGCCCACCACGGCCGTCTTCGACCACCCCTCCGCCCAGGCGCTCGCCGACTTCGTGCTCTCCCGGGTGTCCGACACCCGCCCCGCCACGGCCGCCCCCGCACCCCGTACCGCCGTGTCCGCCGACGAGCCGATCGCGATCGTCGGCATGGCGTGCCGCTTCCCCGGCGGCGTCGCCTCGCCGGAGGACCTGTGGCAGCTGGTGCTCCAGGGCACGGACGCGGTCACCGAGTTCCCCACGAACCGCGGCTGGGACCTGGAGGCGCTGTACGACCCCGACCCCGAGCGGACCGGCACCTCGTACAGCCGGCACGGCGGGTTCCTGCACGACGCCGACCTGTTCGACCGCGAGTTCTTCGGCATGTCGCCGCGCGAGGCCATGGCCACCGACCCGCAGCAGCGCCTGCTGCTGGAGACGGCGTGGGAGACCCTGGAGAGCGCCGGGCTCGACCCGGCCGGGCTGCGCGGCTCCCGTACCGGCGTGTTCACCGGGGCCATGTACGACGACTACGCCTCCCGGCTGTCCGAGAGCCCCGCCGAGTACGAGGGGTTCCTGCTCGCCGGCAACCTCTCCAGCGTCGTCTCCGGCCGCCTGTCGTACACGTACGGCTTCGAGGGCCCCGCGGTGACGGTGGACACGGCGTGCTCCTCGTCGCTGGTCGCCCTGCACCTGGCGGCGAACGCGCTGCGGGCGGGGGAGTGCGACCTCGCCCTGGCCGGCGGTGTCACGGTGATGGCCACCCCCACCCCGTTCGTGGAGTTCGCCCGGCAGCGCGGGCTGTCCGAGGACGGCCGCTGCAAGTCCTTCTCCGCGCGGGCGGACGGCACGGGCTGGTCGGAGGGCGTCGGCCTGCTGCTGGTCGAGCGCCTGTCGGACGCCCGGAAGAACGGGCACAAGGTGCTGGCCGTGGTCCGTGGCTCGGCGGTCAACCAGGACGGCGCGAGCAACGGCCTGACGGCGCCCAACGGACCCGCCCAGGAGCGGGTGATCCGGCAGGCACTCGCCAGTGCCGGTCTCTCGCCCGCCGACGTGGACGCCGTGGAGGCGCACGGCACCGGCACCCGTCTCGGCGACCCGATCGAGGCGCAGGCGCTCCTGGCCACCTACGGGCAGGACCGGGAACGGCCGCTGCTGCTCGGCTCGCTGAAGTCCAACATCGGTCACGCGCAGGCCGCCGCCGGTGTCGGCGGTGTGATCAAGATGATCGAGGCCATGCGCCACGGGGTCCTGCCCCGCACCCTGCACGCGGAGGAGCCCTCCCCGTTCGTGGACTGGGAGTCCGGCGCCGTCGAACTCCTCACCGAGGAGAGGGAGTGGCCGGAGACCGACCACCCGCGCCGCTCCGCCGTCTCCTCCTTCGGGATCAGCGGCACCAACGCCCACGTCATCATCGAACAGGCCCCCGAGTACGACACCGAGCCCGCTGCCCAGGAGGAGACCCAGCAGCCGCCCGCGGTGCCGGTCGCGCCGTTCCTCGTCTCCGCCCGTGGCGCCCAGGCGCTCCAGGCCCAGGCGGCCCGGCTCGCCGCGCACGTCGAGGCCCGTCCCGACGTGAGCGTCGGCGACCTCGGCCACTCGCTGGCCACGACCCGCGCCCTGCACGGCCACGCCGCCGCCGTCCTCGCCGGGGACCGCGAGCAACTGGTCACCGCCCTGCGGGCGCTCGCCGACGGGGAGCCCTCGCCCGCTGTCGTCCACGCCGGCCGGGCACCCCGCGGCAAGACCGCCTTCCTGTTCACCGGACAGGGCTCGCAGCGGCTGGGCATGGGCCGCGGACTGTACGCCTCCTCCCCGGTGTTCGCCGCCGCGTTCGACGAGGTCGCGGCCCATCTCGACCGCCTCCTCGACCGCCCCCTCAAGAGCGTGCTCTTCGCCCCCGAGGACTCCGCCGACTCCGCCCTGCTCGACCAGACGGCGTTCACCCAGGCCGCCCTGTTCGCCCTGGAGACCTCGCTGTTCCGGCTGGCCGAGCACCACGGGCTCACCCCCGACTACCTGCTCGGCCACTCCATCGGCGAGGTGACCGCGGCCCATCTGTCCGGTGTGCTCGACCTGCCCGACGCCTGCGTGCTGGTCGCCGAGCGCGGCCGGCTGATGCAGGCCGCCCGCGAGGGCGGGGCGATGGCGGCCCTGGAGGCGTCCGAGGACGAGGTGCGCGCCACCCTCGACGGGTACGGCGACCGGGTGACCGTCGCCGGCGTCAACGGCCCCCGCTCCACCGTCATCTCCGGTGACGCCTCCGCCGTCGACGAGCTGACCGCCCTGTGGCGGGAGCGCGGCAGCCGCACCAAGCGCCTGCCGGTCAGCCACGCCTTCCACTCGGCGCACATGGACGACGTCCTGGACGAGTTCCGCACGGTCGCCGAGGGACTGACCTTCCACCCGCCGCGCATCCCGGTGGTCTCCAACGTCACCGGCGCACTCGCCACGGCCGGACAGCTCACCTCGCCCGACTACTGGGCGTCCCAGATCCGCGGCGCGGTCCGCTTCCTCGACGGCGTGAGGCTGCTGGCGGCCGAAGGCGTCACCGAGTGGCTGGAGCTCGGCCCGGACGGTGTCCTCACGGCCCTCGTCCAGGAGTCCCTCACCACCGAGGCCGGCGCCCTCGCCCCGGCGCTGCGCCGGGGACGCGACGAGAACCAGACCTTCGCCGCCGCCCTCGGCCTGCTGGCCGCCCGCGGCGCCCGGCTGCGCTGGGACGCCGTCTTCCCCGGCGCCCGCACCGCCGACCTGCCCGGCTACGCCTTCCAGCACCAGCGGTACTGGATCGAGGACCCCGCCCGCCCCGACGGGGACGCCGCGGGCCTCGGCCTGACCGCCACCGGCCACCCGCTGCTCGGCGCGGCCGTCTCCCTCGCGGACCGCGACGAGCACGTCATCACCGGCCGCCTGTCGGTGCGCACCCATCCCTGGCTGGCCGACCACGCCGTCGGCGGCGTCGTCCTGGTGCCCGGCACCGGACTGCTCGAACTCGCCCTCCGGGCCGCCGACCAGCTCGGCACCCCCGGCGTCGACGACCTCACCCTGGCCGCGCCCCTGATCCTGCCCGAACGCGGCGCCGTACAGGTCCAGCTCGTCGCCGAGGCCGCCGACGAGGGCGGCGGACGCCCGGTGCGGATCTACTCCCGGCCGACCGGCACGGGAGGCACGACCGGCACGACCGACGGCGACTGGACCCTGCACGCCCAGGGCCGGCTCGGCACCGCCACGGAGCGGACCGCGGCGGACGACCTGACGGCCTGGCCGCCGCCCGGCGCCGCCGAGACCGACCTGACCGGCGTCTACGAGCGGCTCACCGAGCACGACTACGCCTACGGCCCGGCGTTCCGGAACCTGCGCCGCCTGTGGACGACGGACACCGATCTCTACGCCGAGGTCGCCCTGGACGAGGACCGGCGCGCCGAGGCGGCCCGGTTCGTGCTGCACCCCGCGCTGCTCGACGCCGCGCTGCACTCCCTGCTCCCAGGGGTCGCCGGTGACGACGGCCGCTCCCTGCTCCCCTTCTCCTGGTCCGCCGTCACCGTGGCGGCCACCGGCGCCGTGACCCTGCGGGTCCGCCTCGCGTTCCAGGGCGGCGACGCCGACTCGCCCACCGTCCGCCTGACCGTGGCCGACGGCACCGGCGCGCCCGTCGCGACCGTCGAGGAGCTCTCCCTGCGGCCGCTGTCCGCCGGGGCGCTCCGGGCGTCCGGTGCGGGAGAGGGCCTGCTGCGCCTCGACTGGACACCCCTGCCGGACGCGCCGGGCGCCTTCGACCCGGCCGGCTGGGCCGTGCTCGGCGAGCCCGGCTCCCTCGGCTCCCTCCTGGACGCGGCCCGCGGTCATTCCGACGCCGCGGCCCTCGTCCGGGCCCTGGAGCAGGGCGGGACGGCACCCTCCGGCGTGCTGCTGCCCGTACCCGCGCGGCCGGCCGCCGGCGCGGAGCTGCCCGACCTGCTGCGGGACGCGGCGCACCGGGTCCTGGCGGACGTGCAGACCGTGCTGGCCGACCCGCGGCTCGCCGACACCCGGCTGGTCGTGGTGACCCGGGGCGCGGTCGCCGCCGGACCCGGCGAGGACGTCACCGACCTGGTGCACGCCCCGGTGTGGGGACTCCTGCGCTCCGCGCAGACCGAGAACCCCGGGCGTCTGGTGCTGCTCGACACCGACGCCACCGTGGACGGCAACGTGCTGGCCCGGGCCGCGTCCGGCGACGAACCGCAGCTGGCGGTCCGCGAGGGCCGGCTGCTGGTCCCGCGGCTCGCCCGCACCCGGCCCGCCGGTGAGCCCGACGGGGACGCCCCGCGCTGGGACCACGGCACCGTGCTCATCACCGGCGCCACCGGCGCGCTCGGCGCCATCGCGGCCCGGCACCTGGTGGAGCGGCACGGCGTACGGCGGCTGCTGCTGGTCAGCCGCCGGGGTGCGGACGCGCCCGGCGCCGGAGAACTGGCGGCGGAGCTGCGGGAGTCGGGTGCCGAGGTGGCCTTCGCCGCCGCCGACGTGGCCGACCGTGCGGCGCTCGCCGGGGTGCTGGACCGCTTCGGCCCGGACGACCCGCTGGGGGCCGTCGTGCACACCGCCGGTGTGCTGGACGACGTGCCGTTCGACGGGCTGACCCCGGAGCGGCTGGACGGTGTGCTGCGGCCGAAGACCGACGCGGCCTGGCACCTGCACGAGCTGACCCGGGACCTGCACCCGACCGCCTTCGTCCTGTACTCCTCCGTGGCCGGACTGCTGGGCACCGCCGGGCAGGCCAACTACGCCGCGGGCAACACCTTCCTCGACGCCCTCGCCGCCCACCGCCGGGCCCAGGGACTCCCCGGTCTCTCGCTCGCCTGGGGACTGTGGGGCGAGACCGGCTCCATCGCCGGTCACCTCGGCGAGGCGGACCTGCGCCGGCTGGCCCGCTCGGGTCTGCTGCCGCTGGCGAGCGGCGAGGCCATGGACCTGTTCGACGCCGCGCCCGCCACCGGCGAGCCGGTGCTCGGCGTCAGCCGCCTCGACACCGCCGCGCTGCGGGCGTCCGGCGGCGTCCCGACGCTGCTGCGGGCCCTGGTGCCCGCCACCGCGCCGCGCAGGACGGCCGCCGCGGCGGGGGCCACCGGCGACGGCGGCGGGGAGGGGCTCGCGCAGCGGCTGGCCCCGCTGTCGCCCGCGGAACGCGAGCGGACGCTCACCGCCCTGGTGTGCGCCCGGGTGGCCGCGGTCCTCGGCCACACCGGTGCGGACGCCGTCGACCCCGACCGGGCCTTCCTGGAACTCGGCTTCGACTCGCTGACCGCCGTCGAACTGCGCAACCAGCTCAACGCCGCGACCGGTCTGCGGCTGCCCACCACCACCGTCTTCGACCACCCCACACCGGCGGCGCTCGCGGCGAACCTCCTCACCCAGCTCGTCGTGGACACCCCGCCCGGCGAGCCGGTCCTCGCCGAGCTGTCCCGGCTCAGGGCCGCGATCGAGGAGTCCGCCTCGGACGCCGACGCCCACCGGCGGATCACCGCACAGCTGCGCGAGCTGCTCGACGCGGCGGACCTCGCGCACGGCGGCCCCGGGTCCGCCGGCGGGAAGGGCGAGAACGGCGAGAGCACGGACGACCACCTGGACACCGCCTCCGACGAAGAACTGTTCGCCCTCGTCGACGAACTCGACTGAGCGCGGCGCTCCCGACGGCACCAGAAGCCATCGACCACACCACGAGCAGGAGTTGAGAACCATGGCGGACGAGGGGAAGCTCCGCGACTACCTCAAGCGGGCCATCGCGGACGCCCGCGACGCGCGCAGGAAGCTGCGCGAGGCCGAGGACCGGCAGCGGGAACCGATCGCGATCGTGGGAATGGCGTGCCGCTATCCCGGCGGCGTCGCCTCCCCGGACGACCTGTGGGAACTGGTGCGCCAGGGCACGGACGCGGTCACCGGGTTCCCCACCGACCGCGGCTGGGACCTGGAGGCGCTGTACGACCCCGACCCCGACCGGGTCGGCACCTCCTACGGCAGGCACGGCGGGTTCCTGCACGACGCGGGCCGGTTCGACCCGGAGTTCTTCGGCATGTCGCCGCGCGAGGCGGTCGCGGTCGACCCGCAGCAGCGCCTGCTCCTGGAGACCGCGTGGGAGACCCTGGAGAGCGCCGGCGTCGACCCGGCCGGGCTGCGCGGCTCCCGTACCGGCGTGTTCACCGGTGTGATGTACAGCGACTACGGCTCCCGTCCGCACCTGCCCCCGGACGACGTGGAGGGCTACCTGTTCAGCGGCAGTGCGGGCAGCATCGCCTGCGGCCGCCTCGCCTACACCTACGGCTTCGAGGGCCCGGCGGTGACGGTGGACACGGCGTGCTCGTCCTCGCTGGTGGCCCTGCACCTGGCGGCGAACGCGCTGCGGGCGGGGGAGTGCGACCTCGCCCTGGCCGGCGGCGTCACCGTCATGTCCACCCCGGTCGCCTTCGTGGAGTTCTCCCGCCTGCGGGGCCTGGCCGCGGACGGCCGCTGCAAGTCGTTCTCCGCGCAGGCGGACGGCACGGGCTGGGCGGAGGGCGTGGGCCTGCTGCTGGTCGAGCGGCTCTCCGACGCCCGCCGCAACGGGCACAAGGTGCTGGCCGTGGTGCGCGGTTCGGCGGTGAACCAGGACGGTGCGAGCAACGGTCTGACGGCCCCGAACGGCCCGTCCCAGGAGCGGGTGATCCGGCAGGCGCTCGCGAGCGCGGGGCTGACGGCCGCCGACGTGGACGCGGTGGAGGCGCACGGCACCGGCACCCGGCTCGGCGACCCGATCGAGGCCCAGGCCCTGCTCGCGACGTACGGGCAGGAGCGCGAGAAGCCGCTGCTGCTGGGCTCTCTGAAGTCCAACATCGGCCACGCGCAGGCGGCGGCCGGCGTGGGCGGTGTCATCAAGATGGTGCAGGCCATGCGTCACGGCGTCCTGCCCCGCACCCTGCACGCGGAGGAGCCGTCCCCGTTCGTGGACTGGGACTCCGGCGCCGTGGAGCTCCTCACCGAGGAGAGGGAGTGGCCGAAGACGGACCACCCGCGCCGCTCCGCCGTCTCCTCCTTCGGCTTCGGTGGCACCAACGCCCACGTCATCCTCGAACAGGCACCGGAGGAGGAGCGGGCCGACGCCCCGGACGGCTCCGAGGCCCCCGCCGTCCGCCAGGAGCAGCCGCTGACGGGCGCGACACCGGTGCCGTGGCTGCTGTCGGCCCGCACGCCGCAGGCACTGGCCGCGCAGGCCCGCAAGCTCCTCACGGTGGCCGAACGGGACGGCGTCACCACGCTCGACCTGGCCCACTCCCTCGCCACCACCCGCAGCCACTTCCCCCACCGCGCGGCGGCCGTCGGCACGGACCGGGACGGACTGCTCGCGGGGCTGCGGTCGCTGGCCGAGGGTGCGCCGGCGGCCGGGGTGGTCACCGGGGTGCGCTCCCAGGGCCGTACGGCGTTCGTGTTCTCG
>NZ_BMQK01000004.1:0-127950 GCF_014648075.1 Streptomyces ruber
ACGCCCGGTTACATTCCGAACCCGGAAGCTAAGCCTTACAGCGCCGATGGTACTGCAGGGGGGACCCTGTGGGAGAGTAGGACGCCGCCGAACAATTTTTGAGAGAGGAATCCCCCGCACCTTCGGTGCGGGGGATTTCTGCGTTCAGGGTCCTCAGCGGTCATATCCGACCGCTCAGCGGGAGCCGAGCCTCAGAGGCGTCCCGCTGCTTTCAGAGCCAGGTAGGCGTCCGCCAGAGCCGGCGCGATGTCGTCCGGAGTCGCGTCGACGACGGTGACACCGTGACGGCGGAGTTGTTCGGCTGTCCTGTGCCGTTCCGCTTGGGCCTGCGACGCTGCGGCCGCTTCGTACACGGCCTCGGTGGTCCCGCGGGCCTTCGCCATGCCGGCGATGTGCGGGTCCGCCACCGATGCCACCAGAACGGTGTGGCGTTGTGTGAGCTGAGGGAGGACGGGCAGCAGACCTTCCTCGACCGGCGCCGCGTCGAGGCTTGTCAGCAGGACGATCAGCGAGCGGCGGGGAGCCGTGCGCAGTGCCATGGCCGTGAGACCCCGGGCATCCGTTTCGACGAGCTGCGGTTCCAGGGTGGCCATCGCGTTGACCAGGGACGGAAGGACATCACCGGCGGCGCGGCCCTGGACGAGGGAGCGTACGCGGCGGTCGTAGGCGAGCAGCTCTACACGGTCGCCGGCGCGGGACGCCAGCGCGGCGAGGAGGAGAGCCGCGTCCATGGAGGCGTCCAGGCGCGGGGCGTCGCCCACGCGGCCTGCCGAGGTGCGCCCGGTGTCGAGGACCAGGAGGATGTGCCGGTCGCGTTCGGGGCGCCAGGTGCGTACGGCGACCGCGGACTGGCGGGCGGTGGCGCGCCAGTCGATGGAGCGGGTGTCGTCGCCGGGAACGTACTCGCGGAGACTGTCGAACTCCGTACCCTCTCCTCGGGTCAGCACGCTGGTACGGCCGTCCAGTTCCCGCAGGCGGGCCAGTTTGGAAGGCAGGTGCTTGCGGCTGGTGAACGGGGGCAGGACGCGTACCGTCCACGGGACCCGGTGGCTGCCCTGGCGGGCGAACAGGCCCAGCGGTCCGTACGAGCGGATGGTGACGCGGTCCGCCTGACGGTCGCCCCTACGGGTGGGGCGCAGTCGGGTCGTGACGCGGCGGCGTTCGCCCGCGGGGACGGTGATGCGGTGGCGGGAGGCGACGACCTCGGTCCCCGGCTGCCAGCTGCTGGGCGGCCAGGCGTCACGGACACGGGCGCGCAGAGGGCGGTTGGCGGGGTTCGTAACGGTGAGGGTGACGTCGGCCGTTTCGCCGAGGCGCGCCGAGGTGTCGCCGCTGCGGGTCAGCCCGAGGCGACGTACGGGCGCGGCGAGGGCGAAGTCGCAGGCGCAGGCCAGTGCCAGGGGGGCGTTCACGGCCAGGAGCCCCGTCCAGCTGGGTTCCCAGAGGCCGACGGGGAGGGAGCCGAGGGCCGCGAGGAGAGCGGCGCGTCCGGTGAGTGCCATCAGCGGGGCACGGGGACGTGGCTGAGGATCGCGCTGATGACCGAATCGGCCGTCACGCCTTCCATCTCGGCCTCCGGGCGGAGCTGTACGCGGTGGCGGAGGGTGGGGAGGGCGAGGGCCTTCACGTCGTCGGGGATGACGTAGTCGCGGCCGGTCAGCCATGCCCACGCGCGTGAGGTGGCGAGGAGGGCGGTGGCGCCGCGGGGGGAGACGCCGAGGGTCAGGGACGGCGACTCGCGAGTGGCCCGGCAGATGTCCACCACGTAGGCGGCGATCTCCGGAGAGACCGTCGTCTTGGCGACCGCGGCGCGGGCGGCCTCCAGGTCGGCCGCGTTCGCCACGGGGCGTACGCCGGCGGCGCGCAGGTCGCGCGGGTTGAAGCCTTCGGCGTGGCGGGTCAGGACGTCGATCTCGTCCTGGCGGGACGGCAGGGGGATGGTGAGTTTGAGGAGGAAACGGTCCAGCTGGGCTTCCGGGAGGGGGTAGGTGCCCTCGTACTCGACCGGGTTCTGGGTCGCGGCGACCAGGAAGGGGTCCGGGAGCGGGCGCGGTGTGCCGTCGACCGTGACCTGGCGTTCCTCCATGGCCTCCAGCAAGGACGACTGGGTCTTGGGCGGAGTGCGGTTGATCTCGTCCGCGAGGAGGAGGTTGGTGAAGACCGGGCCCGGCTGGAAGGAGAACTCGGCGGTGCGGGTGTCGTAGACGAGCGAGCCGGTGACGTCGCTGGGCATCAGGTCGGGGGTGAACTGGACGCGCTTGGTGTCGAGTTCGAGCGCGGCTGCCAGTGCCCGTACGAGGAGCGTCTTGGCGACGCCGGGGACTCCCTCCAGGAGGACGTGACCTCGGCAGAGCAGGGCTACGACGAGGCCGGTCACGGCGGGATCCTGGCCGACCACGGCCTTGGCGATCTCGGCGCGCAGGGCTTCCAGGGAGGAGCGGGCGGCGCCCGGATCCCCGGTGTACCCGGCGTTGTCAGTGGTCGGGTCCATCATGGACGGCGTACCTCACTTTCGAGGGCGTCGAGTCGGTCGGCGAGGGCGGTCAGTGCTGCGTCGTCGCCGGGCGGTGGGCCGAAGAGGAGGGTGTGCAGCGCCTGTCCGTCGCCGCGGTCGTGCAGCTGGGCGGAGAGGGCGGGGAGCAGGGTCTCGGGCGTGTGTGCCTGAGCCGGGGGGACGCCTACGAGGGGGGCGAGGCGGGTGCGTGCGGTGGAGCGCAGGGCGGCGGCCGCGCGGTCGCGGGCCCCGGCCTTGCGGTAGAGGCGGGCGCGGCCTTCGACGGTTTCGGAGGCGCGGATCGCGACGGGGAGACGTTCGGGCACCAGGGGGCCGAGCCGGCGGGCTCGCCAGAGGGCGGCGAGGGCCGCGGCGACGAAGAGCTGCAGGGTGCCCCAGAGCCAGCCCGAGGGGAGCAGGTCGAGGAAGCTGCGCTCGCCGCTGCCGGTGAGCGCGTCGTCGGACAGCGAGGGGAGGTACCAGACCAGATGGGGACGCGAACCGAGCAACTGGAGCGCGAGCGAGGCGTTGCCGTGCTCGTCGAGGCGGTCGTTGAACAGGATGTCGGGGGCACCGAGCACGACCGTGTCGCCGTCCCCCTCGGGTGCCGGGACGCGCACCAGGCCCGGGAGCCCGTCGCTGAGGTAGCAGGCGTCGGCGTCCGGGGCGGTGACGTGGTAGCGGACCCCTCCGGTGTCGGCGGTGCCGGCCCGCCGGGCGTCCGGCAGGTCGCAGGCCGGGGAGAGCGTCGACTCGAGGCTGGGCGCGGGGTCCGCGCCGAGACCCGGGGCGAGGGTGCCGACGGACGCGGGACCGGGAGAGATCAGGACGGTGCGGCCGCCGGAGTGCTCAGCCGTTGCGTGCAGCCGGTCCTGCTGCTCCCGCGTCAGGAGGTCCGGGACGGCGACCAGCAGGGTGGTGTCGGAGGCGGCCGCGGCGCGCGCCTCGTCCAGGGTGGTGACCACGCGCGTGGACACGCCCCGCTCGTCGAGGAGCTCGGCGACGGCACGGCTGCCGTACTGGTCCGCCGAGCGCGGGTCGAGTACGCCGTGCTGGGAGGTGGAGCGGACCGCCGCGATCGCGACCGCGGCGGCCAGGAGGAGCACCAGCGCCAGCACGACACCGCGCGTACGGGTCCACAGCTGGCGGACGGTGGGCGAGGCCGAGGTGGACGGGAGGGAGGAGGCCTCGGTGGTCATCCGGCGGCTCCCTGGCGGGTGCTGTGGGCCGTGCTGCGGGCACTGCTGGTGAGCACGGGCCTGGTGCGCTCCAGATCGTCGTCGAGGGTGGAGACGCGGCGGTACGTGGCGTCGTCGGCGGACCTGCCGCCGTACGTGACGTCGTCGAAGTCCCGGGCGGCCGCGCGCAGTCGGTCGGCATGGGCCGGTAGTGCGCGGCCCGCCTCGGAGGCCGCCTCGTCGGCGGTCCGTCCGGGGCGTACGTCGAGCAGGGCGCGTTCCTCGAGGGAGCGGACGACGGCGCGCATGCGTTCCTGGACGGCCTGGTTCCAGTGGCCCTGGGCCGCGTGGGCCTCCGCGGCCGCGCGGTGCTCGGCGGCGCTGCGGGGTCGGTCGTCGAAGAGCGTGGTGGACGGGGCGGGGGTGCGGCGCGGGGCGCCCAGCCGCCACCACAGGGCGCCCAGGAGCACCAGCGTGGTCACGACGATGACGACGAGGCCGAGTGCTCCGCCCGGGGTGGCGGAGGAGGCGGCGTCGAACAGCTTGCCGACCCAGTCCCAGAAGGCGTTCAGGGCGCGCTGGTACCAGCTGGGGTCGTTCTCGTGGTACATCCGCTTGGCCAGCTCGCGGCGTGCCGCCTCCCGCGCGGGGTCGCGCGGGACGGTGAGCGGCGGCTCGTCGGCGGACGCCGGCAGGGCCGACAGCACGGTGCCGCCGGTGCCCGCCGGCCGTACGGCCGACGGGAACGCGTGCGGCAGTGCGAGGACCGCGACGAGAACTCCCCCCGGCACTGCGTCAGCCCCCCGGGGTGGCGCCGGGCGTGTCGGTGCCGTAGCCCTGGACCCCGGCGGCGCGGGCCAGGTCGAGGTCGAGGGCCTCCCGGCGGATGCGCTGGTCGATGTAGAGGAGCACGGTGACGCCCGCGGTGATGGGGAACGTGAGCATGGACCCGACCACCGAGCCGATCCCGCTGATGATGAGGAACGTCCAGCCGAGTCCGCCGGTGCCGCTGAGGAGGCCGACGGCGCCGTCGCCGCTGAAGGCGGTGGCGATGAAGACGAACGGGATCACGATGATCGACGCCACGATGTAGGCGATGACCGTGGCCAGCAGCTGGATGCCGAACACGCGCCACCAGGAGCCGCGTACCAGCTTGGCGGAGCGGCCCATCGCCTTCCCGATGCTCTGCTTCTCGAGCATCAGGGTCGGCGAGGCGAGCGAGAAGCGGACCATCAGCCAGACGGCCAGGACGAACGCGCCGAGGCCGCCGAGCAGGGCGAGAACGGCACCTGCCGCCGCCTGGCCGCCGGCGGCGACGAGGATGCCGGGCAGGACGCCCACGAAGACGATGACGCCGGCGATGAGCGGCAGCAGAAGGGTCAGGCCGAGGAGGCGCAGCAGCCGGGGGCGCGCCTCGTGCCAGGCCTCCGCCGTCGTCACGGGCTTGCCGAGCACCGCCCGGCTGGTCACGGACGTGAGCAGGGCCGTCGCCACGATGGTGCCGAGCAGGGTGACCACGGAGACGGCGACCGAGCCGACCATCGAGTTGGCCGTGGCCTGGGTCAGTTCGTCGAGCGTGGCGTTCGGGTCGCTGAGGGCCGCCGTGTCGGCGGAGTCGGCGAGGACGAAACCCTGGAGCAGGATGGTCGCGATCTGGGTGACGACCGCGACGGTCAGTGCGATGCCGAGGACCGTGCGCCAGTAGGTGCGCATGGTGGAGACCGCGCCGTCGAGGATCTCGCCGACGCCGAGCGGACGCAGCGGTATGACACCGGGCTTGGCCGCGGGCGGGGGACCGCCCCAGCCGCCTCCGCCCCAGCCGCCGCCGGAACCACCCCAGCCACCGGGGGCGCCCCAGCCTCCGTATGGTCCCGATGGTCCCGAGCCCTGGCCGCCGTGGCCTTCCGGGTGGTGGCCGCCCCAGCCCGGACCGGGCGGTGGGGGCGGCGGTGCCTGGCCGGCGCTCTGCGGGTTCGGAGCGGACCACTGACCGGGCGGGGGCTGCTCCTTGGACCACTTGGACGTTGGCTCCGGCTGGTTCGCGCCGCTCCGGCCCGGCTGCTCCGGGGACTGCGCGCCGCTGGAGCCGGCCGGCTCGCTGCCGTCCGAAGGGGTGGATCCGGGCGAGGCCCAGCCCGGAGTGTCGTTCATCGTCGCTCCTTCACGGTGCCCGACCGCAGTCGCGGCGGCGGTTCGGCGCCCATCGTGCCACGACGTGCTTGCGAAGGGACGGGGGGCGGTCTGGGCTGTACACCTTCAATTGTGTGCCCGGTACGGGGCAGACTGGGCGAATGGCTGATCAGTACGCGCGATACGGCGACGGCACCCGGCCGGCGGAGATTCCCGCGATCCGTTGGGACGAACCCCCGGAGGGCCCCGTCCTGGTCCTCCTCGACCAGACCAGGCTGCCGGCCGAAGAGATCGAGCTGGTGTGCACGGACGCGCCCGCGTTGGTGGAGGCGATCCGTAACCTGGCCGTGCGCGGGGCACCGTTGCTGGGTATCGCCGGGGCGTACGGTGTCGCGCTCGCCGCCGCGCGCGGCTTCGACGTGGAGGAGGCCGCGACCTCGCTCGAGGGCGCACGGCCCACCGCGGTGAACCTCGCGGTGGGCGTGGGCCGGGCCCGGGCCGCGCACCGGGCCGTGCTCGCCCGGGGCGGCAGCGAGGAGCAGGCCGCCGAGGCGGCGCTCGCCGAGGCGCGGGCGCTGCACCGGGAGGACGCCGAGGCGAGTACGCGGATGGCCGCGCACGGACTGGCACTGCTCGACGAGCTGTTGCCGGGCGGCGGGCACCGGGTGCTGACGCACTGCAACACCGGTGCGCTGGTGTCGGGCGGTGAGGGGACGGCCTTCGCGGTGGCGCTGGCGGCGCACCGCAAGGGCCGGCTGCGCAGGCTCTGGGTCGACGAGACGCGGCCGCTCCTGCAGGGCGCCCGGCTCACGGCGTACGAGGCGGCGCGCAACGAAATGGCGTACACCTTGCTCACCGACAACGCGGCGGGCTCGCTGTTCGCGGCCGGGGAGGTGGACGCGGTGCTGGTCGGTGCCGACCGGATCGCGGCCGACGGCTCGGTGGCGAACAAGGTGGGGACGTACCCCCTCGCCGTGCTGGCCCGGTACCACCATGTGCCGTTCATCGTGGTGGCGCCGGTGACGACGCTGGACCCCGGCACCCCGGACGGCGCGTCCATCGAGGTGGAGCAGCGGGCCGGGCACGAGGTGACGGAGATCGTGGCGCCGCAGGTGCCGATGGCAGGAGTGGAGGTGGGAGGCGGGATTCCGGTGGCGCCCCTGGGAACCCAGGCGTACAACCCGGCCTTCGATGTGACACCACCGGAACTGGTGACGGCCATCGTCACCGAGGAGGGCGTCGTGTCGCCGGTGACGGCGGAGGCGCTCGCCGAGCTGTGTGACAGGTCACGCCAGGTAACGATTTAGCTAATGGGATGATGTCATTCATGAAGGGACGAGTCCTTGTCGTCGACGACGACACCGCACTGGCCGAGATGCTCGGCATTGTGCTGCGTGGTGAAGGTTTCGAGCCGTCTTTCGTAGCCGACGGCGACAAGGCCCTGGCCGTGTTCCGGGAGACCAAGCCCGACCTGGTGCTCCTCGACCTGATGCTGCCCGGCCGGGACGGCATCGAGGTGTGCCGCCTGATCAGGGCGGAGTCCGGTGTGCCGATCGTGATGCTCACGGCCAAGAGCGACACCGTGGACGTGGTGGTCGGTCTGGAGTCCGGGGCGGACGACTACATCGTCAAGCCGTTCAAGCCCAAGGAGCTCGTGGCGCGGATCCGGGCCCGGCTCCGCAGGTCGGAGGAGCCGGCTCCCGAGCAGCTCGCCATCGGTGACCTGGTCATCGACGTGGCCGGTCACTCGGTGAAGCGGGACGGGCAGTCGATCGCGCTGACGCCGCTGGAGTTCGACCTGCTGGTCGCGCTGGCCCGCAAGCCGTGGCAGGTGTTCACCCGGGAGGTGCTCCTCGAGCAGGTGTGGGGCTACCGGCACGCGGCGGACACCCGGCTGGTCAACGTCCATGTGCAGCGGCTGCGGTCCAAGGTGGAGAAGGACCCGGAGCGGCCGGAGATCGTGGTGACCGTCCGTGGCGTCGGCTACAAGGCCGGACCGAGCTGATATGTCCGGAGACAGTGCCGCTTCGGCGCCCGGCAGGCCGGGGCCCCGCCCGGAGCGGCCTGTCGGCGTGAACGCGGAGAGTGCGGGGACCCAGGAGTCCCGGAAGGCCCGGGGGTCCCGCGGCTCCCGTTGGGGGCGCATCCTCGACAGCGGGCTGCTGCAGGGCGGGGTCCAGGGCAGCCCGGTGCTCCGGCTGGTCATGCGCTGGGTGCGCCGTCCGCTGCTGCCCACGATGCGGTTGTGGCGGCGCAACATCCAGCTCAGGGTCGTCGTCACGACCCTGCTGATGTCGCTCGGCGTGGTCCTGCTGCTGGGTTTCGTCGTCATCGGACAGGTGCGCAACGGCCTGCTCGACGCCAAGGTGAAGGCGTCACAGAGCCAGGCCACGGGCGGGTTCACGGCCGCGAGCCAGGAGGCCGACAGCGCGGCGAACGCGGCCGGGAGCGAGTCGGTGGACCCGGACGGCAACCCGGTGCAGAACGTCGGCGAATGGATGAGCAACCTCGTGCAGTCCCTCTCCAGCGGCGGCCAGGGCGCGTTCGACGTCGTGACGCTCGCCGACGGGGACAGCAGCAGCGGGGCCTTCGGCCCGCGCGCCTCGGGCGGGGTGGACTGGGAACGCAGCGTGCCGGCGGACCTGCGCGACCGCGTCGGCACCGGTACCGGCGCGGTGCAGAGCTACACGCGCGTGTCGTACACCAACGGCCGGCCCTCCCAGCCTTCGCTGATCTTCGGCAAGCAGGTCAACGACCCGAACGGCGACGCGTACCAGCTGTACTACCTCTTCCCGCTGACCCAGGAGGAGAAGTCGCTGAGCCTGGTCAAGGGGACGCTGGCGACGGCGGGACTGTTCGTCACGGTGCTCCTCGGGGCCATCGCCTGGCTGGTCGTGCGGCAGGTCGTCACGCCCGTACGGATGGCGGCGGGGATCGCCGAGCGGCTGTCCGCGGGACGGTTGCAGGAACGGATGAAGGTCACCGGCGAGGACGACATCGCGCGGCTCGGCGAGGCCTTCAACAAGATGGCGCAGAACCTGCAGCTGAAGATCCAGCAGCTGGAGGACCTGTCGCGGATGCAGCGGCGGTTCGTCTCGGACGTGTCGCACGAGCTGCGGACGCCGCTGACCACGGTCCGGATGGCCGCCGACGTCATCCACGAGGCGCGTGTCGACTTCGATCCGGTGACGGCGCGGTCCGCGGAGCTGCTCGCCGACCAGCTGGACCGGTTCGAGTCGCTGCTCGCGGACCTGCTGGAGATCAGCCGGTTCGACGCGGGCGCGGCCGCCCTGGAGGCGGAACCGATCGACCTCAGGGAGGTCGTACGGCGGGTCGTCAGCGGTGCCGAGCCGCTCGCCGAGCGCAAGGGCACGCGGATACGGGTGACCGGCGACCAGCAGCCGATCGTGGCGGAGGCCGACGCCCGGCGGGTGGAGCGGGTGCTGCGCAACCTCGTCGTCAACGCCGTGGAGCACGGCGAGGGCAAGGACGTCGTGGTCAGGCTGGCGGCGGCGGGCGGCGCGGTCGCGGTCGCGGTGCGCGACTACGGAGTGGGCCTCAAGCCGGGCGAGGCGACCCGGGTGTTCAGCCGCTTCTGGCGGGCGGACCCGGCACGCGCGCGTACCACCGGAGGCACGGGCCTGGGGCTGTCGATCGCCCTGGAGGACGCGCGGCTGCACGGCGGCTGGCTGCAGGCGTGGGGTGAGCCGGGCGGCGGGTCGCAGTTCCGGCTGACGCTGCCCCGGACCGCCGACGAACCGTTGCGCGGTTCACCGATCCCCCTGGAGCCGAAGGACTCGCGGAGCAGCCGTGCGAGCGGCGGCGCGGGCGCGCCTCCGGGCGGCAAGCTCGCCACCGTCCCGGTGCAGGCCGCCGGTGCGGACGCACCGGCGAGGACAGCCATAGGTCCCCGGCCGGCCGGGACGGTTCCGGCCGCCGATCCGACGGCGCTGCCCGGCAGCGGCGCGCGTGTGGTGCCCCGGCCCACCGGAAGCGCGCACGTGCCCACGGGCGGTGAGCGCGACGGCGAACGGGTCCGGGACGGCGGCCCGGAGCAGTACGGGCGGGACGGCTCGGAGCAGTACGAACAAGGGGAGGCCTTCCGTGGGCGCTGAGCGTGGAGACCGCGCGCGGAGGCGACCGGTGCGTATGGCGGTGTGTGCGGGTGTGGCCGCCGTCCTGCTGGCCGGGTGTGCCTCGATGCCGGACAGCGGCGACCTGCGGGACGTCGAGTCCACGCCGCGGCAGGACGCGCAGGTCCGGGTCTTCGCCCTGCCGCCGCCCGACGACGCCGCCCCGTCCGA
The DNA here is from genome assembly GCF_014648075.1 of Streptomyces ruber. Taxonomy (GTDB): domain Bacteria; phylum Actinomycetota; class Actinomycetes; order Streptomycetales; family Streptomycetaceae; genus Streptomyces; species Streptomyces ruber. Next base: position 10,107 of record NZ_BMQK01000004.1, read on the forward strand.
GATCGTGCAGGGTTTCCTGGAGGCCCTCACCAGCGACGATCCGAACTACGAGACGGCGCGCAAGTACCTGGCCGGGGACGCGCTGACGGAGTGGCGGCCGGACGCGTCGACGACGGTTCTCGCCGAGGGGCCGAACAGGTACGCCGTGGCCTCGCGGACCCAGGAGAGCGACGAGGAGCGCGTGTACCGGCTGACCGGGGAGAAGACCGCCCGGGTGGACGCGCAGAACGCCTACGAACCCGCCGAGGGCTCCTACCGGGAGACGGTGCACCTCACCCGCCTCGAGGACAGCGGCCAGTGGCGCATCGACCAGCTGCCGCAGGGCGTGGTCATGGGCAAGTCCGACTTCCAGCGCACCTACGTGTCGGTCAACAAGTACTACTTCACGTCGGCCACGCGGTCCGGACAGCTGGGCACGGTCGCCGACCCGATCTACGTCCGCCGGCAGGTGGACCCGGTGACGCAGATGGTGCGGTCGCTCCTGCAGGGCCCGACCCGCTGGCTGGACCCGGTGGCCAGGACGGGTTTCCCGTCGGGGACCGCGTTGCGGGAGGGCGTCGAGTCGCTGACGCCCGACGACCAGAACAAGCTGACCGTCCCGCTCAACGACAAGGCCGACCACGTCGCGCGGGACAAGTGCGACGAGATGGCCGCGCAGCTGCTGCTCACCCTCCAGGACCTGATGCCCACAGGGGTGGACGAGGTGGAGCTGCAGGGGCCGGAGGGGAAGAAGCTCTGTTCGCTCGGTGAGGACCGGACCGATGCCGTCGCCGCGCACGGCGCGGGGAACGACCCGGAGTTCGAGTACTTCATCGCCGAGGACAAGCGGCTCGTCCGCATGCCCGTCCGGAGCTCCGCCCCGGCCCCCGAGGCGGTGCCCGGTGCGCTGGGCGCCGGCGACATGAGTTTCCGCTCGGCCGCCGTCGCGCGCGACGAGGACCGGGCGGCCGGGGTGTCGCTCGACGGCAGCGACCTGTACGTCGGGTCGCTGGCCACGGCCTCCTCGCTCGGGGAGCCGGTCGTGCACAGCGAGGGACAGACCGAGGGCGACCGGCTGACGACGCCCAGCTGGGACGGGCGGAACGACCTGTGGGTCGCCGACCGTGACCCGGACAACCCCCGGCTGCTGATGCTGCGGAACGGCGAGGGCGAGCCGGTGGAGGTGACGACGCCGGAGCTCGACGGCCGGATCAAGGCGGTGCGCGTGGCCGCGGACGGGGTGCGGATCGCCCTGATCCTGGAGCAGGACGACGGCAAGAGCTCGTCGCTGCTGGTCGGCCGGATCGAACGGGAGTCCGGCGGGAGCGGGGACACGGCCGTGTCGATCGTGGACCTGCGTTCGGTGACACCCCGGCTTGAGGAGGTCAGGGCCATGTCGTGGGCCGGTGACAGCCGGCTCGTGGTGGTCGGCCGGGAGTCCGGAGGCGTGCAGCAGATGCGGTACGTCCAGGTCGACGGTTCCACGCCGGACGGTCCGGAGCTCGCGGCGCTCACGGGCGTGCAGGAGATCGCCGCCTCCGAGGACGAGAGCCTGCCCCTGGTGGCGCACTCGGAGGACGGGATCGTACGGCTGTCCTCGGGCTCCCAGTGGCAGCAGGTGGTGGAGAACGGGGCGGCGCCGGTCTATCCGGGGTAGCCCGGGTACCGCGTCGGGTACGGCCTCGGGCAACGTGGCGCCGCGGTTCCGCGGCTTCGCCGCTTCGCGTGTGGGCGGTTGCTCGTGCGTCCACCGAACCCGTTCGCCCGTGTGAGGGAGCAGCGGCCTTGGATGCGGCCGGTTGTCCACAGGCCGTTGTCCACAGGGCTGGCCGGGCGGCGTGGGCGTTGGCACAGTGGTGGGCATGCGGGGGTGGTGGCAGGACCTCACTGACCTGGTGCTGCCGGCCGAGTGCGGAGGCTGCGGGAGGCCTCGCACCGTGCTCTGCCCGGAGTGCCGCGCCGCTGTGTGCGGGGCGGAACCGCGCCGGGTGCGGCCGGTGCCGGAACCGCCGGGGCTGCCCGTGGTGCACGCGGCGGCTCCGTACGAGGACGAGGTGCGGGCCCTGCTCCTCGCCCACAAGGAGCGCGGCGTGCTGGCACTGGCGGCACCGCTCGGAGCGGCGCTGGCCGGGGCCGTACGGGCGGGCGTACACCGGACCGGGAGCGCGCGGGTGAACATGCGGGGGAGCGGAGCCGTACCGGAGGGCATGCGGGAGCCCGTGCTGCTCGTTCCCGTGCCGTCGGCACGCGAGGCGGTACGGGCGCGCGGGCACGACCCGGCGCGGCGGATCGCGTTGGCCGCCGCGGGGCAACTGCGGCGTACGGGGACGCCCGCCCGGGTGCTCGCGGTGCTGCGGCAGCGCCGGCCCGTGGCCGACCAGGCGGGCCTCGACTCCCGGCAGCGGCTGGACAATCTCGCCGGTGCCCTGGCCGTGGCCGCCGGGGCGGGACGGCTGCTGGCGGGTGGCCGGATCGTGCTCGTCGACGACCTGATGACGACGGGTGCGTCGCTGGCGGAGGCGGCACGTGCCGTTCGGGCGACGCGTCGGGAAACGGCCGTGTACGACGGCATGTCCCGGGAAGGAACAGCGCAAGGGCGCGAGGGGGTGACGGCAGCGACGGAAGAGGAGCGGGCGCACTCGACGACGGAGGAGACGGACCGGGCGGAAGGGGTACTGGGAAGGGCGAGTACGAACGCTGCCGGGGTTGCGGTCCGCGCCGCTGTGGTCGCCGCTTCACCGGAATCCTTCGACACGAACCGGAACTGACCGAAGACTTACAACGTTGCAGGTAAAGAGAGGGGTAATTCACCTGAACGGAGGTACGTCGCAGTAGAGGGTGACGCCATCCGTCCCGGCGAGATATGTTCGGTTGTGAGGGAAGGCGCGAGCCGTTTCCCGTAGGGCCGAATGCCGTACCGCGGGTTTTCCGCGAAGGCCCGCGTCGGCAGGTGAATATTTCGCCGTCGGGCAGGAGGAGGACGTCACGGAGTCCGGGGTTCCGGAATGCATACCGGAGCCTGGTGCAAAAGGGGATGCTCCGCCGACGGAGCGGAGCGATCCGGGAACGGAGTTCTGCGTGGACATCGTCGTCAAGGGCCGCAAGACCGAAGTGCCCGAGCGGTTCCGGAAGCACGTGGCCGAGAAGCTGAAGCTGGAGAAGATCCAGAAGCTCGATGGCAAGGTGATCAGCCTGGACGTCGAGGTGTCCAAGGAGCCCAACCCCCGACAGGCCGACCGCTCCGACCGGGTGGAGATCACGCTTCGCACCCGCGGTCCGGTGATCCGGGCGGAGGCAGCGGCCAGCGACCCGTACGGAGCGCTCGACCTGGCGGCGGACAAGCTCGAGGCCCGGCTGCGCAAGCAGCACGACAAGCGCAACACGCGGCGCGGTACCCGGCGTCTCACGGCCGCCGAGGTCGCCGATCACGTCCCGGGCGTGGCGACGCTGAACGGCAACGGCGAGGCCGTCCCCGAGGAGAAGCCGGACGACGTGCCCACCAAGCGGATCGGCTCGCTCGAGGTCCAGGGTGAGGGTCCCCTCGTCGTCCGCGAGAAGACCCACGTCGCGTCGCCCATGACACTCGACCAGGCGTTGTACGAGATGGAGTTGGTCGGGCACGACTTCTACCTGTTCATCGACTCCGAGTCCAAGGAACCGAGCGTCGTCTACCGGCGGCACGCCTACGACTACGGCGTCATCCACCTCAGCACGGACCCCATGGTGGCCGAAGGGCAGTCGGCTGCCGGGGGCGGTGCGCTCGGCGGCTGACCTGCCGGATGACGGCCGATCCGGTGCCCCTGGAGGGTGCGCGCGCCCCCAGGGGCACCTCTGTGCGACCGCCCGGCCGCCCGCTCCGGTCACCGCCCGGTCGTCCGGACGTGAAATCATGGCCGAACCGGCCCCAACCGGTGGGCCGTTGCCTTGGGTTGGCGATGGCACAGGAACACAGGCCACGGCCTTCTAGGGGGAGGAACGATGGCGGACAGCTTCGGACCGATGCGTGACGAGGATGCCGGCGGCGGCGTCGTCGGCATGGGCCCGGAAGCGGGCTCCCCGCGCAAGGAGCCCATCCGGGTTCTCGTCGTGGACGACCACGCTCTCTTCCGCCGCGGTCTGGAGATCGTGCTCGCGGCCGAGGAGGACATCCAGGTCGTGGGAGAGGCCGGGGACGGGGCGGAGGCGGTCGACAAGGCGGCCGACCTGCTGCCCGACATCGTGCTGATGGACGTGCGGATGCCCAGGCGCGGTGGCATCGAGGCGTGCACCTCCATCAAGGAGGTGGCCCCCAGCGCGAAGATCATCATGCTGACGATCAGTGACGAGGAGGCCGACCTCTACGAGGCGATCAAGGCGGGCGCGACCGGCTACCTCCTGAAAGAGATCTCCACGGACGAGGTGGCCACGGCCATTCGCGCGGTCGCCGACGGACAGTCGCAGATCAGCCCCTCGATGGCGTCGAAACTGCTGACGGAATTCAAGTCGATGATCCAGCGCACCGACGAACGGCGCCTCGTGCCGGCGCCGCGTCTGACGGACCGTGAGCTGGAAGTCCTCAAACTCGTGGCCACGGGGATGAACAACCGCGACATCGCCAAGGAGTTGTTCATCTCCGAGAACACGGTGAAGAACCACGTGCGGAACATTCTGGAGAAGCTCCAGCTGCACTCCCGGATGGAAGCCGTGGTCTACGCGATGCGGGAGAAGATCCTGGAAATCCGCTGAGCGCCCGGCCGGGCAGCGACGGTCCGGCCGGGTACTCCGTCGAGCGCCCGGCCGAAATGCCGCCCGGCCGTCACGCCAGTACGCGCTCGATTTCTCTCGTCAGCGGCTCGGTCAGTTCCGGCGCGTCCACGCGCTCCACGCGTACGTTCGTGCAGTCCACCCAGGAGGCGGCCTCCAGCAGGGCCTGGGCCACGGCGGGAACCGCCTTGCGGTCCTGGAGGGTCACCTGCTTCGCCACCAGGGTGCGGCCGTCGCGGGCGGGATCGACACGGCCGACGAGACGGCCCCCGGCGAGGACCGGCATCGCGAAGTAGCCGTGCACGCGCTTGCGCTTGGGGACGTAGGCCTCCAGGCGGTGCGTGAAGCCGAAGACGCGTTCCGTGCGGGCCCGCTCCCAGATCAGGGAGTCGAAGGGGGACAGGAGCGTCGTGCGGTGCCGGCCGCGCGGCGGTGCCGCCAGGGCCGCCGGGTCGGCCCAGGCGGGCCTGGACCAGCCCTCGACCGTCACCGGCACCAGGCCCGAGTCCGCGATCACCGCGTCGACCTGCTCGCCCTTGAGACGGTGGTAGTCCGCGATGTCCGCGCGGGTACCGACGCCGAGGGCCTCACCGGCCAGCCGCACGAGACGGCGCAGGCACTCGGCGTCGTCCGGCTCGGCGTGCAGCAGATCGTCCGGGATCGCGCGCTCGGCGAGGTCGTACACCCGCTTCCAGCCACGGCGCTCCACGCACACCACCTCGCCGTACATGAGGGCGCGCTCCACGGCGACCTTCTCACCGGACCAGTCCCACCACTCGCTGGTCCGCTTCGCACCGCCCAGCTCCGTGGCCGTGAGCGGCCCCTCGGCCCGCAGCTGCTTGATCACCCGGTCGTACGCGCCCTCCGGCAGCTCGTGGTGCCAGTGCGGGCGGGCGCGGTAGGCGCGGCGGCGGAAGGCGAAGTGGGGCCACTCCTCGACGGGCAGGATGCAGGCCGCGTGCGACCAGTACTCGAAGGCGTGCGGCCGGGCCGGGGCCGCGCCCGGCGCGGAGCCCCAGTACGCGCTCTCGACGGTCCGGCGGCCCACGGCGCCGAGGCGCGCGTACGGGACGAGCTCGTGCGACCGGGCCAGTACCGAGATCGTGTCGAGCTGCACGGCGCCGAGGTGGCGGAGCACGCCGCGGACGCCCGCCCGGCGGTCGGGAGCGCCCAGGAGCCCTTGCGCGCGCAGGGCGATACGGCGGGCCTCGTCGGCGGTGAGTTCTACGGTGGGGCTCGGCAGACTCGTCATGTCGCGCACAATAGGCGGTGCCGCTGACAGCCCGCGCCGAGCTGCGCCTTTGCTACTGAGGCGTCGGCAGATAGGGCGCCGTCGACGGCAGGCCGAGGTCCGACGGGAGCAGCGAACCGACCCAGCAGTCGCGCCGCACGCCCTTGTTGTCGATGGCCGACCGGAGGGTGCCCTCCAGCGTGAAGCCCGCCTTCACGGCCACCGCGCGCGAGGCGTGGTTGCCCACTTCGGCACGCCACTCGACACGGTCCACCCCGAGCGTGGTGAAGGCCCAGCGGGAGACGGCGAGGGCGGCCTCGGTGACGTAGCCCCTGCCGCGGTGCTCCTTCGTCGCCCAGAAACCGATCTCCCCCGTGCTGAGAGGGTGCAGGGAGAGCCCGATCATGGCCGCCAGTCCCCCGGAGGGCAGGAAGGCGCCGAAGGTGAACGAGGAGCCGTTCGCCCAGCCGTCGGGGGCCATCCGCCCGACGAAATCCTCCGCGTGCTCGCGCAGGTACGGCGACGGCACGGTGGTCCAGCGCTGGATGTCCGGGTCCTGCGCGGCCTCGTACACGGCGTCGGTGTCCTGCGGACCCGCCGGTGTGCGCAGGTGCAGTCGGTCGGTGGTGAGCGTGACGGGTTCCATCGGCCGATTCTCTGCGGTGAGGTGCCGAAAGGGCCACTCCTTATCGAACGGGTTCGATCGGGTGGGCCGAGGATGTGCCGCGGCCGCCTCACGGAGAGAACCGCCTGCACGCACCGTGAGAGTCCGGTGACGAATCGCGCATTTCATGGGCCCGACGCGGCACCATCCGCCGCGCCCGTCCGTTGTCCTAGTGGCTGTCACCGCCAGACCTCCCGGCGCGGTGGGGTCCTCGCTTACGATGGCCGTTGCTCGAAACTGCTGTGGAACCCGTCAGTACTACCGACCCGTCCCAGGCCCGACCGGCAAGGAGACAAACCCCCGTGTCCGTCCTCTCGAAGATCATGCGTGCAGGCGAAGGCAAGATCCTGCGCAAGCTGCACCGCATTGCGGACCAGGTCAACTCCATCGAAGAGGACTTCGTCGACCTCTCCGACGCCGAGCTGCGGGCCCTCACCGATGAGTACAGGCAGCGGTACCAGGACGGCGAGAGCCTGGACGACCTGCTGCCCGAGGCGTTCGCCACCGTCCGCGAGGCCGCCAAGCGCGTCCTCGGCCAGCGCCACTACGACGTGCAGCTGATGGGCGGCGCCGCCCTGCACATGGGCTACGTGGCCGAGATGAAGACCGGTGAGGGCAAGACGCTGGTCGGCACGCTGCCCGCGTACCTGAACGCCCTGTCCGGCGACGGCGTCCACCTCATCACGGTCAACGACTACCTGGCCGAGCGCGACTCCGAGATGATGGGCCGCGTCCACAAGTTCCTCGGCCTGAGCGTCGGCTGCATCCTCGCGAACATGACGCCGGCCCAGCGCCGCGAGCAGTACGCCTGCGACATCACGTACGGCACGAACAACGAGTTCGGCTTCGACTACCTCCGCGACAACATGGCGTGGTCCAAGGACGAGCTCGTCCAGCGCGGCCACAACTTCGCCATCGTCGACGAGGTCGACTCCATCCTCGTCGACGAGGCCCGTACGCCGCTGATCATCTCCGGTCCGGCGGACCAGGCCACCAAGTGGTACGGCGACTTCGCCAAACTGGTCAGAAGGCTGAAGCGCGGCGAGCCCGGCAACCCCCTCAAGGGCATCGAGGAGACCGGCGACTACGAGGTCGACGAGAAGAAGCGCACGGTCGCGATCCACGAGCCCGGCGTCTCCAAGGTCGAGGACTGGCTGGGCATCGACAACCTCTACGAGTCGGTGAACACCCCGCTGGTGGGCTACCTGAACAACGCCATCAAGGCCAAGGAGCTCTTCAAGAAGGACAAGGACTACGTCGTCATCGACGACGAGGTCATGATCGTCGACGAGCACACCGGCCGTATCCTCGCCGGCCGCCGCTACAACGAGGGCATGCACCAGGCGATCGAGGCGAAGGAAGGGGTGCCGATCAAGGACGAGAACCAGACGCTCGCCACGATCACCCTGCAGAACTTCTTCCGCCTCTACAACAAGCTCTCCGGCATGACCGGTACGGCGATGACCGAGGCCGCCGAGTTCCACCAGATCTACAAGCTCGGCGTGGTCCCCATCCCGACCAACAAGCCGATGATCCGCCAGGACCAGTCGGACCTGATCTACCGCACCGAGGTCGCCAAGTTCGACGCGGTCGTCGACGACATCGCGGAGAAGCACGAGAAGGGCCAGCCGATCCTCGTCGGCACCACCTCGGTCGAGAAGTCCGAGTACCTCTCGCAGCAGCTCAGCAAGCGCGGCATCCAGCACGAGGTGCTCAACGCCAAGCAGCACGACCGGGAGGCGACGATCGTCGCCCAGGCCGGCCGCAAGGGCGCCGTCACCGTGGCCACCAACATGGCCGGCCGCGGTACCGACATCAAGCTCGGCGGCAACCCCGAGGACCTCGCCGAGGCGGAGCTGCGCCAGCGCGGCCTCGACCCCGAGGAGCACATCGAGGAGTGGGCCGCGGCCCTCCCCGCCGCCCTGGAGAAGGCCGAGCAGGCCGTCAAGGCGGAGAAGGAAGAGGTCGAGGCGCTCGGCGGGCTCTACGTCCTCGGCACCGAGCGGCACGAGTCGCGGCGTATCGACAACCAGCTGCGCGGCCGCTCCGGCCGTCAGGGCGACCCGGGCGAGTCCCGCTTCTACCTGTCCCTCGGTGACGACCTGATGCGCCTGTTCAAGGCCCAGATGGTCGAGCGCGTGATGTCCATGGCGAACGTGCCGGACGACGTGCCGATCGAGAACAAGATGGTCACGCGCGCGATCGCGTCGGCGCAGTCGCAGGTCGAGCAGCAGAACTTCGAGACCCGTAAGAACGTCCTCAAGTACGACGAGGTCCTCAACCGCCAGCGCGAGGTCATCTACGGCGAGCGGCGCCGCGTCCTGGAGGGCGAGGACCTGCGCGAGCAGATCCTGCACTTCATGGACGACACGATCGACGCCTACATCCAGGCCGAGACCGCCGAGGGTTTCGCCGAGGAGTGGGACCTCGACCGGCTGTGGGGCGCGTTCAAGCAGCTCTACCCGGTGAAGGTCACCATCGAGGAGCTGGAGGAGGCGGCCGGCGACCGGGCCGGGCTGACCGCCGAGTTCATCGCCGAGTCCGTCAAGGACGACATCCACGAGCAGTACGAGCAGCGCGAGACGCAGCTCGGCTCCGACATCATGCGTGAGCTGGAGCGCCGCGTCGTCCTGTCGGTCCTGGACCGCAAGTGGCGCGAGCACCTCTACGAGATGGACTACCTCCAGGAGGGCATCGGCCTGCGGGCGATGGCGCAGAAGGACCCGCTGGTCGAGTACCAGCGCGAGGGCTTCGACATGTTCAACGCCATGATGGAGGGCATCAAGGAGGAGTCCGTCGGCTACCTGTTCAACCTGGAGGTCCAGGTCGAGCAGCAGGTCGAGGAGGTCCCCGTCGAGGACGCGAAGCCGTCGCCGTCGCTGGACAAGCAGGACACGGTGCCGGCCCAGGCGGGGGCCCGCCCGGAGATCCGCGCCAAGGGCCTGGAGGCCCCGCAGCGCCCGGACCGGCTGCACTTCTCCGCGCCCACCGTGGACGGCGAGGGCGGTGTCGTCGAGGGTGACCTGACCACCGACGACGAGCCCGTCCGCTCCGCGGCCGACGGCCTCACGCGCGCGGAGCGCCGCAAGCAGGCGAAGGGCGGCCGGCGCCGCAAGAAGTGACGTCTCGCTCCGCGGGGAGCGAGACGGGCCGAACGAGGGCCGGGCACCTTGGGGTGCCCGGCCCTCGGGCTGTCCGGTTCTTGGGCTGTCCGGCCTGGCGTCCTCGGTCTGCCCGGTCTGCCCGCCCGGCCCGGCCTGTTCGGCCTGGCGTCCTCGGTCTGTCCGGCTCACCCGGCCCGGCCCGGCCGGCTCACCCGGCCCGGCCTGTCCGGCCCGGCGTCCTCGGCCTGCCCGGGCTGCTCGGCCTGCCCGGGCAGGCTTCTTGGCCTGGCGTCCTCGGTCTGCCCGGGCTGCCCGGCCTGGCGCCCCTCGCCTGCTCGGCCCGCCCGGCTCGGCCTCCTTGACCTGTCGGGCCTGGCGTCCTTGGTTTGCCCGGGCTACCCGGTTCGGCGTCCCTGGCCTGCCCGGGCTGCTCGGCTCGGCGTCCCCGAGGTCTCCTTGGCCTCCCTGGATTTCCTGGCCTCCCCAACCTCCCCTGCCTCCCCAACTTCCCCGGCCTCCCCGACTTCCCTGGTTCCCCGACTTCCCTGATTCCCACGGCGGCTTCCTCAGCCGCCGTGGCTTCTCTGTCTTTCCTGGCTCCACGGCATCCCCGGCCATCCTGGCCTTCCCGACTTCCCCGGCCTCCTCCGCGGTCTTCGTGCTCTTGGCGATCTCCGTGCGCCCCGAGCGGCACGCTCCCTCAGCCGTCGTCCCCGTGTGGCATCCTCGGCCCGCCCAGTTCCACCGCCGTGCATCGCCACCGGCCGTCGGGGCCGCGTTCCAGGCGGAAGGCCAGGGCGCGGAGGCGGTCGCCGGCGCCGACGCGGGCGAAGGCCTCGACGGCGCCCGGGCGGGGCTCGTCGTAGCCGATGGCGCGTACGACGGGACGGGTGCCGCGCGTGGTGCGCAGGGGGCCGCGTTCGGCGAGCCAGGCCAGCTCGTCGTAGGCGCGGCCCACGGTGTGCCGCAGCATGCTGTGCACCGGGCGCTGCCCGCTCAGCACCGCGAGCAGCCGTTCGGTGAAACGGTCCAGATCGTCGGCCTCGGCCGTGCGGACCGGTGACGGGCCGCCGGGACGGCGGGTGTCATGGCGGGAGCCGTCGTGGCGGCCGGGCGGGCGGCCGGCCGGGTGACGCCTGTTCCTGGTCATGACCTTGTTCATGGAAGTCCCCCGTTTCCTGCGCCGGTCGATACCGGTCGGTAACTCCGCGCTGAGGACCTTGTACGGGGGCCGGAGCGGCGGTCGCAAGGCGTCCGGAAGGCGCCGCGGGACGGCCGGGAGGTTCACCTATCAGGATGATGCGCGGGAGCGTGCCCCCCGCCGTTGCCGGGGTGTGCCGGGTGAATCGTGAGGTGACCGGTGGACGCCGCGGCGGACGCGGGCGGGAACCCGATGGGGGACCCCCGCACGTATCCTGGGGTGACTGGCCCTTCCGGTGGCCGTCTCCGACTACGAAAGCGGCTCGCCATGCGCGTCTACGTCCCCCTGACCCTCCCCGGGCTCGCCGAGGCGTACAAGACCGGCGAGCTGGGACAAGGACCGTTCGCCGCGTACGCCGTGACGCCGGCGCTGCGCGAGTGGTACCTGTCCGACGACATCGAGGAACTGGAGTACGCCGCGCTGAGCCGCGCCGCTCTGGCCTCCCTGCGGCTCCTCGCGGTGGACCCCGGTGCCGATCGGCGGCGGGTCGTCGTGGCCGTGGACGTGCCCGACGGTTCGGCCGTGGCCGACCCCGACCGCGGGCTCGACCCCGCGGCGCTCGGCGAGGTGCGGGTGCCGGGGCCGGTGCCGCTGGCCAAGGCCGCCGCCGTGCACGTCGACGCGGACGACGCCGAGGCCGACGTCTCGGCGGCCGCGGCGGCGCTGGGCGCGGCGGACCAGGGTGACGACGACGCCCAGTTCACCGTGGACGGGGCCGAGGACCACGAGCTGCTCTGGTACGCGACGCAGGAGATCCCCAACCTCGTGGGGCTGACGAGCTGAATCCCCCGGCGGGGCCGCGGCCGGGCGGTCCGCATCGTGCGGCCGTGACCGTGCGCAGGCGGTCACGGTGCGTTGTCAGTGGTCGCGTGTACGTTCTTCGGCATGGGGAATTCGGGAGCAGCGCACATCGTCTGGGACTGGAACGGCACCCTGTTCCACGACAACGACGCCGTCATCGGTGCGACGAACGCCGCCTTCGCCGAACTGGGCATCGAACCGATCACGCTGGACCGGTACCGGGCGCTGTACTGCGTGCCGGTGCCGAAGTTCTACGAGCGGCTGCTCGGCCGGCTGCCGACGGACGACGAGTGGGCGGTCATGGACGAGACCTTCCACCGGTATTACACGGAGCACAGCACGGTCTGCGGGCTCGCCGAGGGGGTGCCGGCCCTGCTGGCGGACTGGGCGGCGGGCGGGCGCAGCCAGTCCATCCTCAGCATGTACGGGCACGAGCAACTCGTCCCGTTGGTGCGGGGCTTCGGGATCGAGCCGCACTTCATACGCGTCGACGGGCGGACCGGGCCGTCCGGCGGCAGCAAGGCCGAGCACATGGTGCGACACCTGGCCGCGCTGGCCGGGGTGCGTCCCTCGCGTGTGGTCGTGATCGGGGACGCGGCCGACGACGCGGTCTCGGCGCGGCACGCCGGTGCGCAGGCGGTGCTGTACACCGGGGGCTCGCACAGCCGCGCCAGTCTCGAGGGAGTGGGCGTGCCCGTGGTCGACACCCTGAGAGAGGCGGTGGCGGAGGCCGAGCGGCTGGTGGCGTAGGGGGGCGCCCGCGCGACGGTGGGCGTCGGTGGCGCTCCCCCGGGCCTCAGGTCACCGGTGCCTTGGCGCGCAGGACGGTCAGGAACTCGCGCATCCAGCGGGAGTGGTCGGGCCAGGCGCGGGAGGAGACGAGCATGCCGTCGACGACCGCCTCGGCGTCCTGGAAGGTCGCGCCGGCGGCCTGCATGTCCAGCTCCAGCGCCGGGTACGCCGTGACCCGGCGGCCGCGGAGGACGCCGACGGCGGCGGTCAGCAGCGGGCCGTGGCAGATCTGGGCCACCGGCTTGTCGGTGTCGAAGAACGACTTGAGGATCTTGCGGAGTTCGGGGTCGTTGCGGAGGTACTCGGGTGCGCGGCCGCCAGGGACGACGAGGGCGGCGTACTGGCCGGGGTCGACCTCCGAGAAGGCGAGGTCGGCGGGCCAGGTGTAGCCGGGCTTCTCGGTGTACGTGTCGAAGCCGGGTTCGAAGTCGTGGACGACGAATCGGAGCTTCTTGCGGGCGGGCGCCGCGATGTGCACGTCGTAGCCCTCCTCGCGCAGGCGCTGGTAGGGGTACAGGACCTCCAGTGACTCCGCCGCGTCACCGGTGACGATCAGGATCTTGGCTGACATGCCGCTGCGCTCCCCTCGGCGTGGTGTGGGCGCCACTGCCGGGCGCCATGAGCAACGTGCCTCGCGGGGCGGGGCTTGCCAAGAGGGCGCGTCTTCTGTGCGGAACGTCGAAGTCGGGCCCCCGCTTTTGTACACATACGGCTCGTGACGGGGCGCCCGTCCGGAGCGATAGCCTTGTGAGGTGATCAGCGCGATATCCAGCGGGGACCTCGTCGTCCCTGCCCAGCGCCCGGAGAGCACGGCGGACGGCCGTGACCGGGCGGCGGTCGCCGCTTCACACGGGCGGGAGGGGGCCGGGAGGGCTCCCAGGGGGCCGGGAGCACCCGGGGGCGGCTCACAGAGAGCAGCATCACACCTTTCGGGGACGCCGGAAATGGCTGATAACCCCTCGCTCGTCTCACCTTGCGGCATAGCGTCGGATCAGACCGGAGACCCCGCGTCCGGGCGTCGTGTCGGAAGGCGAGAGACCGTACTTCCTTCAACGTCACGCAACGGCGCGCGACAGGAGCCAGAGGACAATGCAGACCAAGCTGGACGAAGCCAAGGCCGAGCTGCTCGAACGGGCCGCCCGGGTAGCTGAGAACAGTCCGGCCGGGGGAACCCTCCCGACCGGGACGACGGGCGGGGGCGCACCGGACCAGGACGCCGTACTCGCCTTCCTCCAGCGCTACTACCTGCACACCGCCCCGGAGGATCTCGCCGACCGCGACCCGGTCGACATCTTCGGAGCCGCCTTCTCGCACCACAGGCTGGCCGAGACGCGCCCCCAGGGCACGGCCAGCGTGCGGGTGCACACCCCGACCGTCGAGGAGAACGGCTGGACCTGCAGCCACTCCGTCGTCGAGGTCGTGACGGACGACATGCCGTTCCTCGTCGACTCGGTCACCAACGAGCTGTCGCGGCAGGGGCGCGGCATCCACGTCGTCATCCACCCGCAGGTCGTCGTCCGGCGGGACGTGACGGGCAGGCTGATCGAGGTCCTCACGACTCCGGCCGCCGCCGCGGAGCTGCCGCACGACGCCCACGTCGAGTCCTGGATCCACGTCGAGATCGACCGTGAGACCGACCGCGAGGACCTGAAGCAGATCACCGCCGATCTGCTGCGGGTCCTGTCCGACGTGCGCGAGGCCGTCGAGGACTGGGAGAAGATGCGCGACGCGGCGGTCCGCATCGCCGACGAGCTGCCCGCCGAGCCCGTGGCGGGCGACCTGCGCCGGGAGGAGATCGAGGAGGCCCGCGAGCTGCTGCGCTGGCTGGCGGAGGACCACTTCACCTTCCTCGGGTACCGCGAGTACCGCCTGCGGGACGACGACTCGCTCGCCGCCGTCGCGGGCACCGGGCTCGGCATCCTGCGCGCCGACCCGACGCACCACGGCGAGGACGACCACCCCGTCAGCCCGTCCTTCGAGCGGCTCCCGGCCGACGCCCGCGCCAAGGCCCGCGAGCACAGACTGCTCGTGCTCACCAAGGCCAACAGCCGCGCCACCGTGCACCGGCCGAGCTACCTCGACTACGTGGGCGTAAAGAAGTTCGACGCCGAGGGCAACGTGGTGGGGGAGCGGCGGTTCCTCGGACTGTTCTCGTCCGCCGCGTACACCGAGTCCGTGCGCCGGGTGCCCGTCGTCCGCCGCAAGGTGGAGGCGCTGCTCGAGATCTCCGGGTTCTCGTCCAACAGCCACGACGGGCGCGACCTGCTGCAGATCCTGGAGACGTACCCGCGCGACGAGCTGTTCCAGACGTCCGTCGAGGAACTGCTCCCCGTCGTCACCTCCGTGCTCTACCTCCAGGAGCGCCGGCGGCTGAGGCTCTACCTGCGCCAGGACGAGTACGGGCGCTACTACTCCGCCCTCGTCTACCTGCCGCGCGACCGGTACACCACGGCGGTCCGGCTGCGGATCATCGACATCCTCAAGGAGGAGCTCGGCGGCACCAGCGTCGACTTCACCGCCTGGAACACCGAGTCGGTCCTCTCCCGGCTGCACTTCGTGGTCCGCGTCCCGCAGGGCACCGAGCTGCCCAGCCTGAGCGCCGCCGACAAGGAGCGCATCGAGGCGCGGCTGGTGGAGGCCACCCGCTCCTGGGCCGACGGCTTCGGCGAGGCGCTGAACGCCGAGTTCGGCGAGGAGCGCGCGGCCGAGCTGCTGCGCCGCTACGCGGGCGCCTTCACCGAGGGGTACAAGGCCGACCACTCCCCGCGGGCGGCCGTCGCGGACCTCGCCCGCATCGAGGAGCTCGGCACCGCGGAGGACGGCACGGACTTCGCGCTGAGCCTGTACGAGCCCGTGGGGGCGGGCCCCGGCGAGCGCCGCTTCAAGATCTACCGCAAGGGCGGGTCCGTCTCCCTGTCCGCGGTGCTGCCCGTGCTCAGCCGGCTCGGCGTCGAGGTCGTCGACGAGCGGCCGTACGAGCTGCGCTGCGCGGACCGTACGACCGCCTGGATCTACGACTTCGGGCTGCGCGTGCCCAAGGCGGCGAACGGGAACGGGGACCACCTCGGCGACGACGGGCGCGAGCGGTTCCAGGACGCGTTCGCGGCGACCTGGACCGGGCGCGCCGAGAACGACGGCTTCAACGCGCTGGTGCTGAGCGCCGGGCTGACCTGGCGGCAGGCCATGGTGCTGCGGGCGTACGCGAAGTACCTGCGGCAGGCGGGCTCGACCTTCAGCCAGGACTACATGGAGGACACCCTCCGTCACAACGTCCACACGACCCGTTTGCTCGTGTCATTGTTCGAGGCGCGGATGTCGCCGGACCGGCAGAAGGCCGGTCACGAGCTCGTCGACGCGCTCCTGGAGGAGCTGGACAGCGCCCTCGACCAGGTGGCGAGCCTCGACGAGGACCGCATCCTGCGGTCCTTCCTGACCGTCATCAAGGCCACCCTGCGGACCAACTTCTTCCAGGAGGCCAGTGGCGGCAGGCCGCACACGTACGTCTCCATGAAGTTCGACCCGCAGGCGATTCCCGACCTCCCGGCGCCGCGTCCGGCGTACGAGATCTGGGTGTACTCGCCGCGTGTGGAGGGCGTGCACCTGAGGTTCGGCAAGGTCGCGCGCGGCGGTCTGCGCTGGTCCGACCGGCGTGAGGACTTCCGTACGGAGATCCTCGGCCTGGTCAAGGCGCAGATGGTGAAGAACACCGTCATCGTGCCGGTCGGCGCCAAGGGCGGGTTCGTCGCCAAGCAGCTCCCGGACCCGTCGGTGGACCGGGACGCCTGGATGGCCGAGGGCGTCGCCAGCTACAAGACGTTCATCTCCGCCCTGCTCGACATCACCGACAACATGGTGGCCGGCGAGGTCGTGCCGCCCGCCGACGTCGTCCGGCACGACGAGGACGACACCTACCTCGTCGTCGCCGCGGACAAGGGCACCGCGACATTCTCCGACATCGCCAACGAGGTCGCGCAGGCCTACAACTTCTGGCTCGGGGACGCCTTCGCCTCCGGCGGCTCCGCGGGCTACGACCACAAGGGCATGGGCATCACCGCGCGCGGTGCCTGGGAGTCGGTCAAGCGCCACTTCCGCGAGCTGGGCGTGGACACGCAGGCCGAGGACTTCACGGTGGTCGGCATCGGTGACATGTCCGGTGACGTGTTCGGCAACGGCATGCTGCTCTCCGAGCACATCCGACTGGTGGCCGCCTTCGACCACCGGCACATCTTCATCGACCCGGCCCCGGACGCGGCGACCTCGTACGCCGAGCGCCGCCGGCTGTTCGAGCTGCCGCGGTCCTCCTGGGAGGACTACGACCGGAAGCTGCTGTCGGCGGGCGGCGGGATCTTCCCCCGCACCGCGAAGTCGATCCCGCTGAACAAGCAGATCCGCGAGGCCCTCGGCATCGAGGCGGGGGTCGGCAAGATGACCCCCGCCGACCTGATGAGGGCCATCCTCAAGGCGCCGGTCGACCTGCTCTGGAACGGCGGCATCGGGACGTACGTCAAGGCGTCCACCGAGTCGCACGCCGACGTCGGCGACAAGGGCAACGACGCCATCCGGGTCGACGGCGCGGACCTCCGGGTCTCGGTCGTCGGCGAGGGCGGCAACCTGGGCCTGACCCAGCTCGGCCGGATCGAGTTCGCACGGCAGGGCGGCCGGATCAACACCGACGCCATCGACAACAGCGCGGGCGTGGACACCTCCGACCACGAGGTGAACATCAAGATCCTGCTCAACGGCCTGGTCGCGGACGGCGACATGACCGTCAAGCAGCGCAACAAGCTGCTCGCCGAGATGACCGACGAGGTCGGCTCCCTGGTGCTGCGCAACAACTACGCGCAGAACATGGCGCTGGCCAACGCCCTCGCCCAGTCCAAGGACATGCTCCACGCCCAGCAGCGCTTCATCCGTCACCTGGTGCGCGAGGGCCATCTCGACCGGGCGCTGGAGTTCCTGCCCACCGACCGGCAGATCCGCGAGCGCCTCGCCGGCGGGCACGGTCTGACCGGCCCGGAGACGGCCGTGCTGCTGGCGTACACGAAGATCACGGTCGCCGAGGAGCTGCTGCACACCTCGCTGCCCGACGACCCTTACCTGCGCGGTCTGCTGCACGCGTACTTCCCGGAGCCGCTGCGGGAACGGTTCGCGGACCGGATCGACAACCACCCGCTGCACCGTGAGATCACTACGACGGTGCTGGTCAACGACACGGTCAACACGGGCGGTACGACGTATCTGCACCGGCTGCGCGAGGAGACCGGCGCCTCGCTGGAGGAGATCGTCCGGGCGCAGACCGCGGCCCGCGCGATCTTCCGCTCGTCGGCCGTGTGGGACGCGGTCGAGGCCCTGGACAACAAGGTCGAGGCCGCCGTGCTGACCCGCATCCGGCTGCACTCGCGCCGGCTGGTCGAGCGGGGCACACGCTGGCTGCTCAACAACCGGCCGCAGCCGCTGGAGCTCAGCGGGACCATCGCGTTCTTCGAGGAGGGCGTGGACCGGGTCTGGGCCGAGCTGCCCAAGCTGCTGCGCGGCGCGGACCTGGAGTGGTACCAGAAGATCTACGACGAGCTGACGGACGCGGGTGTCCCCGGTGAACTCGCCACGCGGGTCGCCGGGTTCTCCTCCGCGTTCCCGACGCTCGACATCGTCACGGTGGCCCACCGCGTCGACCGGGACCCGATCGAGGTCGCCGAGGTCTACTACGACCTCGGTGACCGGCTGCGGATCGCGCAGCTCATGGACCGCATCA
The DNA here is from genome assembly GCF_014648075.1 of Streptomyces ruber. Lineage (GTDB taxonomy): Bacteria > Actinomycetota > Actinomycetes > Streptomycetales > Streptomycetaceae > Streptomyces > Streptomyces ruber. The sequence goes on from NZ_BMQK01000004.1 coordinate 28,374, forward strand.
TCGAGCTGCCCCGCGCCGACCGCTGGCAGTCCATGGCCCGCGCGGCGATCCGCGAGGACCTGTACGCGGCGCACGCGGCGCTCACGGCCGACGTCCTGTCCGCGGGCAACGGCTCGTCCACGCCCGAGCAGCGCTACAAGGTGTGGGAGCAGAAGAACGCGGCGATCCTGAGCCGGGCGCGCACGACGCTGGAGGAGATCCACGGCTCGGACTCGTTCGACCTGGCGAACCTGTCGGTGGCGATGCGGACGATGAGGACGCTGCTGCGCAGCTCGTGACGGAACGGAAAAGGGCGCGCCCCCGGGTCCTGGTGGACCCGGGGGCGCTCTCGTGTCCCGGCGCGCGGGGAGTACCTTTCCGTGGCATACGGGATATTCGGGTTATCGTTGCCCCGATTGTCCGAAGAGTGTCGAGAGTCGTTCGGCCGGTGAACAGGGAGGGAGCGGGCCCGTGACACTGAACCTCGCCGACGTGCGGGTGCGCGCCCGGGGCACCGGTGCCCGCCCGGCGCGCGGACGGACCCGTCGTCTCGCCGTCGAGGTGGTGAAGTTCGGCATCGTCGGCGGCAGCGGTGTCGCCGTGAACTTCCTGGTGTTCAACGCCCTGCTGCACGGCGGGGCCGCACCGCCCATGGCCGCCACGGTGATCGCGAGCTGCCTCGCCATGGCCACCAACTACCTGGGCTTCCGTTTCTTCGCCTACCGCGACCGGGCGGTGCGCGTCCCGCGGCAGATCGCCCTGTTCTTCGTCTTCAGCGGCCTCGGCATCCTCGTGGAGAGCGGGCTGTTCTACGTCTCCCACCACGGCCTGGCCCTGGACGGACCGGTCGGCTCGAACCTGGCCAAGGCCCTGTCGATCACGCTCGCCTCGGCGTTCCGCTTCCTCGTCTACCGGACGTGGGTGTTCGCCGGCGCTACTTCTTCCCGTTCGTGAACTTCTCGTACTCCTTCATGACGTCCTCCGTCGGCCCGTCCAGCCGCAGTTCCCCGCGCTCCAGCCACAGCACCCGCTCGCAGGTGTCGCGGATCGACTTGTTGTTGTGGCTGACCAGGAACACCGTGCCCGCCTGCTTGCGCAGTTCGCGGATGCGGTCCTCGGAGCGCTTCTGGAAGGAGCGGTCACCGGTGGCGAGGGCCTCGTCGATGAGGAGGACGTCGTGGTCCTTGGCGGCGGCGATGGAGAACCGCAGCCGCGCCGCCATGCCGGAGGAGTACGTGCGCATCGGCAGCGTGATGAAGTCGCCCTTCTCGTTGATCCCGGAGAAGTCGACGATCTCCTGGTAGCGCGCCCTGACCTGCTCGCGGGTCATGCCCATCGCGAGACCGCCGAGGTGGACGTTGCGCTCGCCGGTGAGGTCGTTCATCAGCGCGGCGTTGACGCCGAGGAGGGAGGGCTGGCCGTCGGTGTAGATGTGCCCGTTCTCCACGGGCAGCAGGCCGGCGACGGCCTTGAGGAGCGTGGACTTGCCCGACCCGTTCGTGCCGATCAGGCCGATCGCCTCGCCGCGGTACGCGGTGAAGGACACGTTCCGCACGGCGTGCACCCTGCGGACGCCCGCCGCCTTCTCGGACTTCTTGCGGCGCAGGATGCGGTTGAGGGCGGCGGTGGCGCTGCCGCGGCCCGCGCCGGTGCCGTTGACGCGGTAGACGATGTCGACGCGGTCGGCGATCACGGTGGGGACGCGCTCGGCGGGGGCGGCGCCGCGCGCGCCGTCCGCCGGGTCCAGGTCGGGACGGGTGATGGTGTCAGCCACGGCCGTACGTCTCCTCAGCCTTCCAGAAGTAGATGAAGCCGCCGATGCCGGCGAGCAGGGCCCAGCCCAGGGCGACGGCCCAGACGTGGTCGGGAAGCTGGCTTCCCTGGAAACTGTCGATCAGCGCGAACCGTACGAGGTCGATGTAGACCGCCGCCGGGTTGTACTCCAGCAGGAGCCGCGCCCAGGACGGGACGTCCCTCCCGGCCAGGACGTGATCGATGCTGAACATCACGCCCGCCGTGTACATCCAGGTGCGCAGCACGAACGGCATCAGCTGCGCGATGTCCGGCGTCTTCGCCCCGACGCGGGCCATGACCATCGCCACGCCCGCGTTGAACATGAACTGCAGGGCGAGCGCGGGCACGATCAGCAGCCAGGACGCGGCGACCGGCACGCCGAAGCAGAGCAGGATCACGGCCAGCGCGACCATCGAGAACAGCAACTGCTGGAGCTGCTGGAGGCAGTACGACACCGGCAGCGACGCCCGCGGGAAGTGCAGGGCGCGGACGAGCCCGAGGCTGCCGGAGACGGCCCGGGTGCCCGCCATGATCGAACTCTGCGTGAACGTCCACACGAAGACGCCGGTCACCAGGAACGGCACGTAGTCGGGCACGCCGCGGCTGGTGCCCATCAGCACGCCGAAGATCAGGTAGTACACCGCCGCGTTCAGCAGCGGGTTCACCACCTGCCAGAGCTGGCCGAGCTTCGCCTGGCTGTACTGCGCGGTGAGCTTGGCGGTGGCGAACGCGGTGATGAAGTGCCGGCGTGCCCAGAGCTGCCGCACGTACTGGGGCAGGGAGGGGCGGGCGCCGCTGACGCCGAGGCCGTACCGCGCGGCGAGCTCCGCCGGGGACTCGGTGGCGGCGGGCGCGGTGGGTTTCGTGGGGGGCGGCGTGTCGAGGACCTGGCTCACATCCGCTGCTTTCGCTCGGGGAGGGGGGAGGTGTCCCTGCCCGGCGTGTCTCGTCGAGCGCCGGTTGTACGTCGGGACGGGACCGTTTCGTCGCAACGCGAGCGTAGGGCCAAGCTACGTCGGAACGCAACCGTTTCGTCGTAACGCCCTATGCTGGACGCCATGACGAGCAGAGCCGACACCGCAGGGGCGCAGCCGCAGCGTGCGCGCCGCCGGGCTCCCGCGGGGGCGGCCGTGCTGCGGGAGGACGTGACCGAGGCCATCCGCGCCGCGGTCTTCGAGGAGCTTGCGGCCGCCGGCTACGCGCGCATGTCCATCGAGGGCATCGCGCGCCGCGCCGGTGTCGGCAAGACGGCGGTCTACCGCCGCTGGCGCTCCAAGCTCCACCTGGTCCTGGACCTGGTCTCGGCCGTGGCGGTGCAGGGCCTGCCGGCGCCCGACACGGGCTCGCTGGAGACCGATCTGCGGCTGCTGTACGAGGTGACCTCGCGCGCCCTGCGGCACCCGGTGGCCGGTCAGATCATTCCCGACCTGCAGGCGGAGGCGGCCCGCAACCCGGAGATCGCCGAGGCCATGCAGAAGGCGCTCCGTGAGGGTCAGCAGAGCGTCGCGAGCGGGATCGTCCGGGCGGCGGCCGAACGGGGCGAGATCCGCGCGGACATCGACGAGGACCTGGCCCTGGATCTGATCTCGGGCCCGCTCTACTGGCGTGCGGTGGTCGTCCGCAGCCCGAAGCTGCCGAAGGGGCATCTGCCCGCTCTGGCCCGGGCGACGACGGCGGCACTCAAGGCGCTGTAGCTCTCCGGTGTTTCCGGGCCCTAAGGGAGCCTCCGGTGTTTCCGGGCCCTAAAGGAGCCTTCGGTGCTTCCGGGCCCTAAGGGAGCCCTTCCGGGTCCTGTGCGCCCTCCAGCGCCGCCGTGTCCAGAGCGGCCGTCAGGCTGTCCAGCCGGGTGCGCAGCTCCAGGATGTCGTCGAGGCCGAGACCGGTCGCGGCCGCGATCCGGCGCGGCACCTGGAGCGCCCGCTCGCGCAGGGCCACGCCCTTCTCGGTGAGGCGCACCTCCACCGACCGCTCGTCGCGCGCGCTGCGCTCACGCCGTACCAGTCCCGCCGCCTCCAGCCGCTTCAGCAGCGGCGACAGGGTGCCGGAGTCGAGCCGCAGGTGCTCGCCGACCTTCTTCACGGGCAGCTCGCCGTGCTCCCACAGCACCAGCATCACCAGATACTGCGGGTAGGTGAGGCCGAGGTCCTTCAGGAGCACCCGGTACAGGCCGTTGAAGGCGCGCGAGGCGGCGCTCAGCGAGAAACAGATCTGCTGGTCGAGACGGAGGAGATCGTCGGCTGTGGCGCGGCTCGTGGTCATGACACCAGGGTAACTCCGCACCGTGATTAAGTTGTGTGCAATTAAATTGTGTGCTGTACTCGTTGGTGAGGCGGCCGGACCCGGCCGCCGCGACGACCGACTGCGCAAGGGATGATCATTCATGGACGCGATCTACACCGCCGTCGCCACCGCCACCCACGGCCGTGACGGGCGCGCCGTCACCTCCGACGGCAAGCTCGACCTCAAGCTGGCGATGCCGGTGGAGATGGGCGGCAACGGCGAGGGCACCAACCCCGAGCAGCTCTTCGCCGCCGGCTACGCCGCCTGTTTCGCCAGCGCCCTCGGTCTCGTCGGCCGCCAGGCGAAGGTCGACGTCAGTGACGCCGCGGTGACCGGCGAGGTCGGCATCGGCAAGCAGGGCGAGGGCTTCGCCCTGAAGGTGACGCTGCGCGTGGAGCTGCCGGACACGGTGGACCAGGAGACCGGCCGCAAGCTGGTCGAGCAGGCCCACCAGGTCTGCCCCTACTCCAACGCCACCCGCGGCAACATCCCGGTCGAGCTCGTCGTCGAGTAGCGGCGGCCGGTCCGGCGCGATCCGTCAGCGCCCCGGCCGGCCCGGCCGTCCCGTGGGAGGACGCCAGGTCGGGGGCCGGGTCGGCGTGGGGTGCGACGTCGCGCGCATGGGCCTGCTTTCGGTTCGGACGGTCCGGGGAACCGGCGCGAGGGCTCGGGTGGGTTCACGGACGCATCAAGGACGTTGGAGCCGCCGGGAACGCCGGCGGGAACGACGGCGAGGGCCCGGGCACGGACGCCGCCGGACGGGCCGCCGCCGACGGCACCGGGTGCCGCCGGTCGAGCGGCACGACCGGCGGCAGCCCCGTGACCGCGGCGCCGGTCCGGGCCGCGGTCTCGCCCAGCACCACCCGGCGCACCACCCGTTCGGCCGCGCGCCCGTCGTCGTACGGGCAGAAGCGCTCCCGGAACGCCGCCCTGAGCTGGGTCGAGCGGGAGCCGCGCCAGTGGCCGCTGGTGAAGATGTCGATCAGCTCGTCCTCACCGCGCGCCACCGCGCCCGGCGGGGCGGAGCGGAGGTCGAAGCAGGTGCCGCGCGTCGCCTCGTACACCTCCCGGTCGTCGTCGAGGAGCACGATCGGGCGGTCCAGGTTGGCGTAGTCGACCATCAGCGACGAGTAGTCGGTGATCAGCGCGTCCGACGCCAGGCACAGGTGCTCGACGCTCGGGTGACCCGTCACGTCGAGGAGCCGCCCGCCGCCGGCGCGGGCCGACGGGGAGTCGTACGCGGGACCGGACGGCGGGGCGTCGTGGGCGTGGTGGGTCCGCGCCAGCAGGACGAAGCGCGGGCCGAGCCCGCGCAGGACGCGCTCCAGGTCCAGCGCCGTGCGCGCGTCGCCGCGGTAGTCGCGGTACGTGGGCGCGTACAGGACGGCGACCGCGCCCTCGGGGATGCCGAGCGAGGCGCGCAGCCGGTCCACGTCGGTCCGGGTCGCCCGCTGGAAGACGTCGTTGCGCGGCAGCCCGTACTCCAGCGTCTCGTAGCCGGCGGGGAAGACCCGTTCCCACACCAGCGTGGAGTGCCGGTTGCCCGACAGGACGAAGTCCCAGCCGTCGGCGCCCCGCAGCAGGCCCGCGGTGTCCGCGCCGCGGGCGGCGGCCGGACGGCCCCGCAGCTCCAGGCCCATGCGCTTGACCGGGGTGCCGGCCTGCGTCTGCACCAGGACCTGCCCGGCGCGCTTCACCAGCCGGGTGTCGAACTCGGCGTTGGTGACGAGGTACTTGGCGCGTGCCAGCGCCGTCCAGTACGCCGCCGAGCCCGGGACCACGCGCCGGGTCGCCGTCGGGAGCGTGTGGTGGTGCTCGGGATGCGCGGCCCACGCGGTGCGCACGTGCGGGGCGAACTCCCGGAACGCCTCCTCCAGCGCGCCCGGGTTGCAGCAGTGGCCGCGGCCCCCGTACGCGGAGAACAGGGCGCGGTCGGCGCGCAGCGGCAGCAGCCGCTGGACGCGGTAGTGCAGCGCGAGCGCGCCCCGCCCGGCCGCGCGCAGCGCCGACGACAGCACCTGTCCGCAGCGTCGGCCCGCCCGCGCCGCGAGCCACAGCGCCTGGTACGTGCGGTGGGCGCCCAGCCGGACGAGCAGGTGCCGCAGCCGCCGGTGGCCGCGGACCGGGACACCGGGCACCCGGTAGCGGGCGTAGTGGGCGCGCGCCCGGCGCAGGAACTCGGCACGGGCACCGTGCGGCAGGCGCACACGCCGCGAGAACACGGTCACGAAGTGGTCGACCATGCGGCGGAACAGCGCCGGGCGCCAGTGGGCCAGCGCGGGCCGGGCGTCGACGTACGCGAAGAGCCGGTCGTACTGCTCGAAGACGTCGAAGTGGCGGCGGCTGGTCGTGCCGAGGATGCCGCCCCGGCGGCGCTGGCGGTAGCGCACGCAGACGCGGTCCAGGGTGGCGATCGAGCCGGCCGCCATCAGCACCGGGTAGGTCCACGGCACGTTCTCGTAGAAGCCGGGCGCGAACAGGAGGCCCTCCCGCTCGAGGAACTCCCGGCGGCACGCCTTGTTCCACACCGCCGTCGGCGCCGACAGCAGCGCGGGGCGGTCGTCGAGGCGGAAGGGCGCCGGGCCCTGCTCGGTGAGCCGCGGGGCGCGCTGGTGGCGCAGGGTCTCGCCGGACCACAGCACGCGCGCGTGGTCGTAGACGACGACATCGGGGTCGCCGGTCTCCTTGATCCGGTCGGCGATCGCCCGCAGCGCGTCCGGGGTGAGGGTGTCGTCGCCGTCCAGGAAGACCGCGTAGTCCCCGGTCGCCAGGCGCAGTCCCGCGTTGCGCGCCGGTCCCAGCCCCCCGTTCGCCGGCAGGTGGAGGGGGCGTACGCGCGGATCGCGGGCCGCGAACTCGTCGGCGATCGCGCCGCAGGCGTCCGGTGAGCAGTCGTCCACGACGATCAGTTCGAGATCGGTGAAGGACTGGGTCAGTACGGAGTCCAGGCACTCGTGCAGGTACGCCTGGACCCCGTGCGCGGGGACGATGACACTGAACCTGGGCAAAGCGGCATCCAAGGGTCGGCGCGGCAGTCGTGCCCGGCAACGACCTGTCGCGCACACGGGTCACGCCCGGCGCGGCATACGGGGGATGCGGGAGCGCGGGGGCGTACGGAGCGGGGGCGGGCCGTGTCCGGCCCGCCCCCGCTCGGTGCGTACGTGTCGTGTGTCCGCCGTTACTTCACCGCGCCCGCCATCACGCCGGACACGAACTGCCGCTGGAACGCGAAGAACACGATCAGCGGGATCACCATGGAGATGAAGGCGCCCGGCGCCAGCACGTCGATGTTCGCGCCGAACTGCCGTACCTGCTGCTGCAGGGCGACCGTCAGCGGCTGGGAGCCGGAGTCCGAGAACACCAGGGCGACCAGCATGTCGTTCCACACCCACAGGAACTGGAAGATGCCGAGCGACGCGATCGCCGGAGCGGCGAGCGGCATGACGACGGTCAGGAACAGCCGCGCCTCCCCGGCCCCGTCCAGCCGCGCCGCCTCCAGCAGCTCCCGCGGGATCTCCGCGAAGAAGTTGCGCAACAGGAAGATCGCGAACGGCAGTCCGAAGCCGACGTGGAAGAGGACGACGCCGATGATGTCGCCGAAGATCCCGAGGGTGCCGAAGAGACTGGACAGCGGGATCAGCGCCACCTGCACCGGCACCACCAGCAGCGCCACGACGCCCATGAACCACCAGTCGCGGCCCTTGAAGTCCATCCACGCGAAGGCGTACCCCGCCATCGCGCCGATGACGATGACCAGCAGGGTCGCCGGGACCGTGATCCAGACGGTGTTGAACAGGGCGCTGGTGACCTGGTCGTTCTTCAGCAGCGACTCGTAACTGGCGGCGGTCAGCTGCGCCGGCGCGCTGAAGACCGTCCACCAGCCGGAGTCGGCGATGTCCTTCGGGTCGCGGAACGACGAGACCAGCAGGCCGAAGGTGGGCACCAGCCAGAACAGCGCCACCAGGACCAGGAAGACGCGCAGCACACCGCCCGCCGCCCGGCCCGCCACCCGCGAGGCGAGGGAGCGTTCGGGGCGTACGGAGGTGTTCGGCGCATCGGTTCCGGCGGGCCCGGACGGCCCGCGCGCGGGGGTGTCGAGAGCGGTCACCGCTGGCGCTCCTTCCGCAGTCGCCGGATGTTGACCCACATCACCGGCAGGACGAGCAGCAGCAGGATCACACCGAGCGCGCTGCCGAGACCGTAGTCGCCCCCGCCGCCGAACGACGACAGGTACAGCTGGAGGGCGAGCACGTTCGCCTCGTCCTGACTGGGCTGGGGCGCGATGATGTAGACGAGGTCGAAGACCTTCATCACGTTGATCATCAGTGTGACCAGCACGACCGACAGGACCGGTGCCAGCAGCGGCACGGTGATCTTCCGGAACACCTGCCACTCGTTGGCGCCGTCCACGCGGGCCGCCTCCAGCAGGTTGCGGTCGACACCCGCGAGCCCCGCCGCGATCAGCACCATCGCGAAGCCCGCCCACATCCAGACGTAACTGCCGATGATGGCGGGCGTGACCAGGGCCGGGCCCAGCCAGTCGATGCCGTTGTAGGGCGCGGCGAAGTTCGAGCCCGGCAGTCGCAGCTGCGCCCCGTCGGCCTCGGCGGGCAGGCTGAAGGTGCCGTCGGCGGAGCTGGTCGTGGAGGCGACGACGTTCCCGTTCTTCACCGCCTCGACCTTGACGCCCTTCAGCGCCTTCTCGCGTTCGTCGATCGCGCCCTTCTCCCCGCCGCCGCCCAGCCGGAAGTCCAGCCAGACGGTGCCGGTGACCCGGTCGCCTCCGGGGGCCGCGGGCTTCGCGTCCACGGGGTCGCCGGGCAGCCGGTTGGGGGCGATGCCGACCATGGGCAGCATCACGGGGGAGCCCGCCGACACGGTGCCGGTCGTCGTGAAGGAGCCCTCGCCGGACGCCTTCAAATCGCTGACCTGGGCGTTCGGCCGGGCCTTCGGATAGACCGACGCGTCGGAGAACGTGTCGTGCACCGAGGTGACCACGGCGTTCGCGACGCCCCGGTCCGGGTCCGCCTCGTACACCAGCCGGAAGATGATGCCCGCGGCGAGCATCGAGATCGCCATCGGCATGAAGACGATCAGCTTGAACGCCGTGCCCCAGCGCACCCGTTCGGTGAGCACGGCGAAGATCAGGCCCAGCGCGGTGACGACCGCGGGGGCGACGACGACCCAGACCGCCGTGTTGCGCACGGCGGTGAGCGTGGCGTCGTCGGTGAAGACGTCGACGTAGTTGCCGAGCCCGACGAACCCGGAACCGTCCGCGTCGTACAGGCTGCGCCAGACCGAGTACCCGATCGGGTAGACCACGAGCGAGCCGAGCAGCACCAGGGCGGGCAGCAGGAACAGCACCGCCACCCACAGCCGGGTGCCCGTCACGCTCTTGCGCGGGGGGACGGAGGGCGTGGGCAGCGCGCCCGCACCCTCCGTCGACTTCGCAACGGAGTTGGCCATCCCGAGCCGTCAGTTCTTCCCGTACGCCTTCGCCGCGTCGGCCTCCAGCTGTCGCTGGGCGCCCGCCACGTCGCCGGGGTTGCGCAGGAAGTCCTGCAGGTCCTTCCACATGCCGATGCCCTGGGTGCCGCCGAAGGCCGCCGGGGCCTGGTCGGACATGTCGAAGCGGAAGTCGTCGCCCGCCGCGAGCAGCGCCTCGGCGATGTCCCGGGTGACGTCGTCCCGGTACGATCCCATGTCCATCTCCTTGTTGGGGGAGATGAAGCCGCCCTGCGCCGCCCAGATCTCGGCCGCGTCGGTGGAGGCGAGGAACGTCAGGAGCGCCTTCGCGCCCTCGTTGTCCTCCAGCGCCACCGCCACGTCGCCGCCGCTGACCACCGGGGAGCTGTCGCCGACGGCGGGGAACGGGAACACCTTGGCGTCCGTGCCGATCTTCGCGTCCGTGTCGGCGTTGATGTTCGCGGTCACGAAGTCGCCCTCGAAGACCATCGCCGCCGGGGCGTCACCGGAGAACGTCTGCGTGACCGACTTCGGGAACTCCGTGCCCAGCGCGCCCTTGCGGCCGCCCGCGAGGAGCTCGTCCTTGCCCCACAGCTCGCCCAGCGTGGTCAGGGCGTCCTTCACGGACGGGTCCGTCCACTTGATCTCGTGCTTGGCCAGCTGGTCGTACTTCTCCGGGCCCGCCTGCGAGAGGTAGACGTTCTCGAACCAGTCGGTGAGCGTCCAGCCGTCCGCGCCGCCGACGGAGACGGCCGGGTAGCCCGCGTCGGACACCGTCTGCGCGGTCTGCACGAACTCGTCCCAGGTCTTGGGCTCCTCGGTGATGCCGGCCGCCTCGTAGGCCTCGGTGTTGTACCAGACCAGCGACTTGTTCGCGGCCTTCACGTACGCGCCGTACTGCGTGCCGTCGACCGCGCCGAGGTCCTGCCACCCCTGGGAGAAGTTCTTCTTCAGCTGCGCCTCGGCCTCCGCGCCGATCGGCTTCAGCCAGCCGCTCTCGGCGAACTGGCGCAACACGCCGACCTGCGGCAGGAACGCGACGTCCGGCGGCTGGCCGCCCTGGATCTTGGTACCGAGGAAGGTCGAGGTGTTGTTCCCGGTCGGCACGAAGGCGACCTCCGCGCCCGTGCGCTTCTCGAACTCGTCGAGGACCTTGGTGAAGTTCTCCTGCTCCGCGCCCGTCCAGACGGCCGCGACCTCGAGCTTCTGCCCGTCCAGCTTGGGCAGTTGCACGGTGACCCTGGCCTCGCCGCCGCCGCCCGAACCGGTCCCGTCGTCACCGTCGTCCCCGCCACCGCAGGCGGTGAGGGAGACGCCGAGGACTCCGGCGGCGAGTGCCGCGACGGCCCTCCCGGCTCTGGCCCTGGTGTTGTGCGAGGTGGTGCGTGGCGTGTTTCTGGGCCACTTGCGTGTACGAAGAGTGCTGCGCATCACTGCCCCGTTCTGCGTTCCGCGTTGAACGTCCGAGCGGCTGTCCCGTCGCTCTGGTCTACGCCGCGTCACCGGCAGCGGCAAGGGCGTCTGCGGCCTCCGTTCCAAGATCGTAATCGGCTCGTGACGTGGAGCGGGAGGAGGTGTGGGCGCTCGCACACGAGGTGCGCACACACGGCGCACACACACGCGCGCGGGCGCTCAGAGCAGAGAGGGCACCTCCTTGGCGGCGACGGAGCGGGCCGCGCGGTCCAGGGCGCTGGCCAGCAGCGCCAGATCCGTGGGGCCGTTGCCCAGCTCACGCACGGGGCGGCGGGCGGGGGGATCGCCCATGCGGGCCCACTCCAGGGGGACGACCGTGGGCCGGAGCGTGGCCGTACGCGGGATACGGCCGGTGACGCGGCCCGCCTGAAAGGGGATGGTGCGACCGGTGGGGTCGGTGACGGGATCGGCGCCGGGAGCGGTGGTGGGGGCGGTGGTGGGAGAGGTGACGGGAGCCGTGCCGTCCGTGACGGTCAGACGGCCGCGCCCCGCCGCCGGTTCGTCCGGGCCGGGAGCGGGGGCGTCGAGCGTGACGCGGAGGGTGGCGGCGCGGGCGAGAACCGTCTCGGCCGTACGGGCGCCGCCCGCCGTGGCGGCGACGAGGTGCACGCCGAGCCGGGCGCCCTCCCGGGCGGCGGCCTCCAGGGCGCGTACGACGGAGCCGGCGGCCGGACGGCCCGGGGCGCCCAGCGGCGGGGAGAGCAGCGTGTCCAGGTCGTCGACGATCAATACCAGGCGGGCGAGCGGCGGGCCGGGCTCCGGACGCTCCCGGCCCGCGGCGGGACGCAGGCGGATCGTGGCGGTGGACGGGGCGTCGGGCTCCGCGGCGCCGGCCGGGAGGACCGGTCCGGCCGGCGGCGCCGTCCCCGTGGACGCACCGCGCGGCGTCGCCGTGCTCGTGCCTGTGCCTGGGCCCGGGTTCGGGCTCGTGCCCGTGCCCGTGCCTGTGCTCGTGCCCGGACCCGCGGCCCTGCCCGGCCCTCTGCCGGTGGCCGCGCGCTGGCCGACGAGACGGTCGGACACCTCGCGGTTCGTGTGCCACTCCACGAAGTCGAGACGGCCGAGCAGCTCGGCACGGCGCTTGAGCTCGGCGCTCAGGGACTGGGCGAACTCCCGCATACGGACCGGGTCGGTGGCCGTGAGGTGGGTGCCCACGTGGGGGAGGTCGGTGCAGGCGCCCAGCCCGTCGCCGGGGAGCCGGCCGGTGCCGTCCCGGCCGTCCACCAGGGTGATGCCGAGCCGGCCGGGGCGCTCGGCGGCGGCGAGCGAGGCGGCGACGGAGCGCAGCAGCTCCGTACGGCCGCTGCCGGGCGGGCCTTCGATCAGCAGATGCGGGCCGTCGGCGACGAGGTCCGCGCAGACGGGACCGCGCGGGCCGGCGCCGAGCACGGCCCGGGCCCGCCCGCCGACGGCCGAGGCGTCGTCGGCCGCGTCGGCCCAGCGGGCCAGCAGGGACGCCGGGGTGGCCCGGGCCAGCCCCAGCTCGTCCAGCAGACGCGCGGACTGGGGCAACGGGGCCGACACGCGCGCGTGCCGCTCGCCCACGGCGCCGCCCGCCCGCAGCGGTGCCAGTGCCCGCGCGAACCGTTCGGCCCACTCCGCCGAGACCGCGTCGACGGCGGCGACGGTGCCGGGGGTGACCGGGCCGGACGTGCCCGGAGCACCCGCAGAGCCCGGAGCACCTGGAGCACCCGCGGAGCCCCGAGCACCCGGAGCACCCGCAGAGCCCCGAGCGTCCGGCCTGCCGGTGCGGGCGTGTCCGGGGGCGTCGGCGGGCGGGCGGGCCGTCAGGCCGACGTGCGTGGGGCTCGTGCGCCCGGTGTCCGTCCGGGGCACGGACCGGGGCCGGGGGACGGCGGTGGAACCGCTCCCGGGATCGGGCCGGTCACGGTCCGCTCGGGGTGCGCGGAGCTCGCGGTCCTCGCGGTCCTCGTGGCGCTCGTGGCGCTCGTGCGGGGCGCGTCGGTCGCGCGGATCGCGGTGGTCGCCGCCCGGCCGGGTGGGGTTCGTCGAGCCGGCCGGCCCGTGGGCGGCGGTCCGCGCGGGCGCCTGGCCGTCGGCGTCCGCGGCGCGCGCGTGGCCGTCGGGCCCGGTGTGCCGGGGCGCCGCCGCCGCGCTCGTGTCCCGCGCCGTGGGCCGGGCCGGGGGGACCCGCATCAGCCGCAGGGCCGTGGCGACGTCCCCGCTGAGCAGCGCCACGGCCCCGCACGCGCGGAACACCGGCGAGGCCGCGCACGCGGCCTCGTACGTCTCCGTCACCGGCGACGCGGGCGACGCGGCGTCCGTCTCGGCGAGGCAGATCACGTGGATGCCCGCCACGGGACCGTCCAGCGCCAGCCGCGCGACGGCCTCCCGGACATCGGCGCCACCGGGGTCCCCGTCCACCAGCACCACGGTGTACGGCCCGGCGGACGCGGGCGTGACAGCACCGCGGGCACCGGGCGCCCCCTCCTGGTGCGTGCCGTCGGCGGGACCCGTGTCGGCGAGGTGGTCCTCCAGGCGCCGCAGGAGCTCGTCCGTGCGGGCCGTGGCCTGCTCGTGGTCGTACGCCAGCAGGAGACGGCAGTCCTGGCCGTGACCGGGGCGGACGTGGGGGAGCCAGCCGAACCAGGCCCACTCGGCCGTGCGCTCGTCCACGGGACGCGACCGGTCCGCGCTGATCAGTACCAGTTCCAGGGTGTCGGGGGAGTGCAGCGCGGCGAGCTGCGCGACGACCGCGCGGGCCAGACCCGTCAGCCGCGCGCGCGGACCGGCGAGTCCCAGGGCGCCGACCTCGCGCAGCCCGGTCGTCACCGGCACCGCGGGCAGCACCCCCGTGCCGTCGGGTGCCGTGCGGTCGGCCGTGCCGAGCCGTACCGTCAGCAGCTCCGGGTGGCCGGGCGTCCGCTCCCAGAGCCGGGGGCCCGGGCCGAGCGCCGTGAGCAGCAGGGCCGCCGGGTCCGGCCAGGTCTCGGGGGCTCCCGCGGAGACCGGGGGGCGCGGGGCGAGGTCTTCGGCCGCGTCGTCCACGTCGTCCACGTCGTACGGATCGCGGTCGTCGGCCGTCCGGTCGCCGCGCCCGCCGGTCAGCCGCCGAGCCCAGGCGGTGAACCCGCCGCGCCTGCGGGGCTCACGGGGGGCGTCGGTGCCCCGCAGGGGCGTGCCCTTCCGGGTGCCGCCCGGGCCGGGGACGCCGCCCTCGGTCCCGTACCCGCCACCGGTGCCGCCGGGAGCCGCCGAGCCGGTGCCGCCGTCGGTGCCCGTACGCCCCTTCCCGCCGGCCTCCGGCGTGCTGCCTCCGCTGCCGCTCCGGGGCGCGCTTCGGCCCGGTACGACGGCCCCGTGCCCGGTCGCGTGCCCGCACGCGCCGGTGGCGGCCCCGGGAGCCGGAGCCGGGGCACCGGAGGCCGTGCGCGCCCCGCTGCCGCCCCCGGCGGCGTGCCCGTCGTCGCCCTCCGCGCGCGCGTGGGGCACCGCACCCGTCGTCGCCGCGGAACCGCCCGCGCCACCCTGACCCGGGACACCCGCCCCCGCCGCCACCGAGCCGGTGGCTGCCCGGGTGCCCCCGTCCGAAGCGGGCGCCGTTCCGGCCTGTGCGGGCAGCCGCGGCGACACCTTCGGCTCTTTCGGCTCGGCCGTCACCCCCACCGACGAACCGCGGGCGTCGGGAACGTCCTCCCCCTCACAGGAGCCACCTCGCGGCACCACCCGCACGTGTCCTTCGCCGTCGGGCGTCGTGTCCAGCACGCGCGCGGCCCCGGGCGGCGCCAGCCGGAGCGCGGACTCGCCGATCCGCAGCAGTGACCCCGCCGGGAAGCGCACCGGCCGGTCGTCCACGCGCGTGCCGTCGAGCTCGGTGCCGTTGGTGGAGCCGTTGTCGGCGACCCAGACGCGGCCGTCGTCGACGACGATCACCGTGCAGTGGAAGCGGGACACGTCCGGATCGTCGAGGGGGACGTCGGCGTCGGCGGAGCGGCCGACGTCGATCCTGCCGCCGTGCAGGAAATGCACGCCGCCCGCGTCCGGGCCGGCCACCACGTGCAGCCGGGGCGCGGACTCGTCCACCTCGGGGCCCGGCTCGGCGGGCGCGCCCAGGGACAGCACGGCGCCGTCGGTCAGCGGCGGTTCGCCGAGGGTGCAGCGCTGTGCGTCCAGCCGCTCCGCTCCCGCGTAGAGCACGACCGGCCCCGTCCCGGACTCGCGGCCCCTCTCGGGCGGTACGGCGCCCGCTCCTCCCCCGACCGCCGCCGCGAGGCCCGGAGCCACCGCGGCCAGCGCGGTCCCCGACGGTGCCGTCACCAGGACATCGCAGGCCGTGGTGTGCCCCCGCGCCTCCGAGGGCTGCCCCAGCGGGTCTACGACGGTCAGCCGGATCTGCATCGCCGTCAGCGGTCCCTTCCGCGCGGGCGCCCGGAGACGGAGACGGGGACGAGCCTGCGCGGTCCCCACCGCAGACTTCCCCCACCGCACACGGGCACGTCGGCCAGTATCAGTAGGCATCCTCGCACCTGCCGCTGACAACACGCCCGCCTCCCAACGGCAAGTGATCTTGATTGGTCGGCTCTGCCCGCAAAAGTGCCTGACCAGTGCGCGACAGTTGTCCGATTGGGATCGGTCGCGTCCGGATCGGGCAACCAACCGCCCGAGTCCGGCGTCTTTCCCGCGCGGAAGCCCTCGCAGGCCGTGGCCCAGGCCCTCGCGAAGGGAGCGAGCGGCGCCCGGCACCGGGCCGGGCGGCCGGATCCATGCCACGTGTACAGGGCGCGGGATCTGTAAAGAATGGCGAACGGCCATGGCGAGGCATACGTAAAGGCAGGCATCGCGCACACGGCACGCACAGGGTGTGCCCGGCCGCCCGGCCGACCCGCCCGGGCACCGGGAGCGAACCGGCCGGTCTCGTACACGGCGGCACTACAGTGGGTCGGAAACACACGTCGAACACACGCCGGAACCCCAGGGCGCCGGCGAGGACCACGGACCAGGCAAGCAAGCAGCAGGGAGCGCATGACGTGCGGCCGGTAGGGAGCAAGTACCTCCTGGAGGAGCCGCTGGGACGCGGCGCCACGGGCACGGTCTGGCGCGCCCGCCAGCGGGAGACCGCGGGCGCCGAGGCGGCGGTGGCCGGCCAGCCCGGCGAGACCGTCGCCATCAAGGTCCTCAAGGAGGAGCTGGCGAGCGATCCGGACATCGTGATGCGCTTCCTGCGCGAGCGGTCCGTGCTGCTCCGGCTCACCCACCCGAACATCGTGCGGGTGCGGGACCTGGTGGTCGAGGGCGAGCTGCTGGCCCTGGTCATGGACCTGGTCGACGGCCCGGACCTGCACCGCTACCTGCGGGAGAACGGTCCGTTCACGCCCGTCGCCGCGGCCCTGCTCACCGCCCAGATCGCCGACGCCCTCGCGGCCAGCCACGCCGACGGCGTGGTGCACCGCGATCTGAAGCCCGCGAACGTCCTGCTGAAGCAGGACGGCGGCGAGATGCACCCGATGCTCACCGACTTCGGCATCGCCCGCCTCGCCGACTCCCCGGGGCTCACTCGGACCAGCGAGTTCGTCGGCACGCCCGCGTACATCGCCCCCGAGTCCGCCGAGGGCCGCCCGCAGACCTCCGCCGTCGACATCTACGGCGCCGGCATCCTGCTGTACGAGCTGGTCACCGGGCGCCCGCCGTTCTCCGGCCAGACCGCGCTCGAGGTGCTGCACCAGCACCTGAGCGCCGAGCCGCGCCGCCCGTCCACCGTCCCGGACCCGCTGTGGACGGTCATCGAGCGCTGTCTGCGCAAGAACCCGGACGACAGGCCCGGTGCCGCGAGCCTCGCGCGCGCGTTGCGGGTCGTCGCCGAGGGCGTGGGCGTGCACGCGAGCTCCGCGCAGATCGCCGCCGCCGAGGGCGTGGGCGTCCTGCTCGCGCCCGACCCGGCCCCCGCGCGGGTGCCCGGCACCCCCGGGCCGGCCGGCGCCGCCGACCCGACGCAGGTGCTGCCGCAGGGCGCGGGTGCCGACGGGGGCGCGGGCGCGTACGACCCGAACGCCGCGACCAGCGTGCTGCCGCACACCTCCGGTCCGGCGGGCGCGGCCGACCCCACGGCCGTACTGCCGCAGCACGGGGCCGCCGACCCGACCGCCGTCATGCCGCAGCACCAGCCCGGCGGACCGGACGCGCAGGGCGGTCCGGGAGGTCCGGGCGGCCCGGGGCAGGGCGACGACCCGCACCCCTGGCAGAACCAGCTCCGCGCGGCCCGCGACCGCAACGAGCAGACGCAGGTCCAGTACCTCGACCCGGGCGAGGACCCGCTGCGCCGCCGCCCCCGGCGGCAGGCCGCACGGCCCGAGCAGCAGCCGCCGCAGGGACGGCGCCCGCAGCCCCCGCAGCCCGGCCCGGGGTACGGCTACCCGCAGCAGCCGTACCAGTCCCCGCAGCCGTACCAGCCGCAGCAGCCCCAGCAGTACCCCCCGCAGCCGCAGCGGCGCCAGGTCACGCCGCAGCCCGAGCCGCAGCAGTACGCGCCGCCCGCCCCGCAGCGGCCCCGGGCACCCGCGCCCCGCCCGCCCCGCGAGCCGCGTGAACCCCGTCCGCCGCGGCAGCGCAGCGCCAACCCGATGCGCATCCCCGGGCTCGGCTGCCTGAAGGGCTGCCTGTTCACCCTCGTCATCCTGTTCGTCGCCGGCTGGCTGGTCTGGGAGCTGAGCCCGCTGCAGGAGTGGATCGGGACCGGCAAGGGGTACTGGGACCAGCTGACCACCTGGGTCGGTGACGTCTCCGACTGGATCAGCAACCTGGGGAACACCTTCTCCGGGTAGGGGGCCGGTGAGGCGACCCGCCCCTCCCGCGACCGGTGACCGGGGTTGGGGATTTGTCGACATCCGACGGGTGATTTCGGCCCGGTCGGTGAAGGCAGGGGCCTCGGCCGCGTAGTTTTGGCGACAACACGCGGCCGTAGGAGCAGTTTTGGCACGGAAGATCGGGAGCCGGTACACCGCGAACCAGATTCTGGGGCGGGGCAGCGCCGGCACGGTGTGGCTGGGCGAGGGACCGGAGGGGCCCGTCGCCGTCAAGCTGCTCCGCGAGGACCTCGCGTCCGACGAGGAACTCGTGGGGCGTTTCGTCCAGGAGCGGACGGCGCTGCTGAAGCTGGACCATCCGCACGTGGTGTCCGTACGGGACCTCGTGGTGGACGGCAACGACCTCGCGCTGGTCATGGACCTGGTCCGGGGCACCGACCTGCGCACCCGGCTGGACCGGGAGCGGCGGCTGGCGCCCGAGGCGGCGGTGGCGATCACGGCGGACGTCGCCGACGGGCTGGCCGCCGCGCACGCGTCCGGAGTGGTGCACCGGGACGTCAAGCCGGAGAACATCCTGCTCGACATGCAGGGACCGCTCGGCCCGGGCGGCGCGCACCCGGCGCTGCTGACGGACTTCGGCGTCGCGAAACTGATCGACACCCCGCGCCGCACCCGCGCGACGAAGATCATCGGAACCCCCGACTACCTGGCCCCGGAGATCGTCGAGGGCCTGCCGCCCACGGCCGCGGTGGACATCTACGCGCTGGCCACGGTGCTGTACGAGCTGCTCGCCGGGTTCACGCCCTTCGGCGGCGGACATCCGGGCGCGGTCCTGCGCCGGCACGTGACCGAGACGGTGGTCCCGCTGCCCGGCATCACGGAGGAGCTCTGGCAGCTGCTGGTGCAGTGCCTGGCCAAGGCGCCCGCGTCCCGGCTGCGCGCCTCGGAGCTGGCGACCCGGCTGCGGGAGCAGCTGCCCGCGCTGGCGGGGCTCCCGCCGCTGGACGTGGACGAGCCGGAGGCGGAGCCGGGCGGCGAGCCGCAGGAGGCGACCGCTGCGGCGCCCGCGCCCCGCGAGCGCGTACGGCGCGGCGCGGTGCCGCTGGTCCCCGGGGCCAAGCCCGACTCGAACCGGGACACGCACACCTCCATGCGGGTGCCCGCCCCGGACGAGCTGGCCGGCGGCGCCCGCGGCACGGCCAGGGCCCCCCGCACCGCCGGCGCCCCCCGGCCGGGTTCGGCCCGCAACCGCGCCGCGGCCCGCCGCAGACGGATCACCCTCGGCGCGGCGGCCGTGGTCCTCGTCGCCGCGGCCGGCATCGGCACCTGGGCGGCCGGCGCGGGCGACGACCCGGGCGGCACCCCCACGGACGGCACGGAGAGCTCGGCCCCCGGGTCCCCCTGACCCGGCGCACCGGGCCGCGGCAACGGTCCCGGACCACGGATCTGCGGTGGCGGAGAACGGCGCATCGGCACGGCGCGGGCGCCCCCGCGCACTCCCCGGCGGAGACGGCCGCGCCCGGGTCGGTTGCCACAGCCGTTAGGCTGGAGGGCGTGGCAGTCGTCGATGTTTCCGAAGAGCTCAAGTCCCTCTCCTCGACCATGGAGTCGATCGAGGCCGTCCTGGACCTCGACAGGATGAGGGCAGACATCGCCGTGCTCGAGGAGCAGGCGGCCGCGCCGTCCCTGTGGGACAACCCCGACGAGGCGCAGAAGATCACCAGCAGGCTCAGCCATCTCCAGGCGGAGGTCCGCAAGGCCGAGGCGCTGCGGGGTCGCATCGACGACCTCGGCGTGCTCTTCGAGATGGCCGAGGAGGAGGACGACCCGGACACCCGCGCCGAGGCCGAGAACGAGCTCGCGGCCGTGAAGAAGGCGCTGGACGAGATGGAGGTCCGCACCCTCCTCAGCGGCGAGTACGACTCCCGCGAGGCGCTGGTCAACATCCGCGCCGAGGCGGGCGGCGTCGACGCCGCCGACTTCGCCGAGAAGCTCCAGCGCATGTACCTGCGCTGGGCGGAGCAGCGCGGCTACAAGACCGAGGTCTACGAGACCTCGTACGCGGAGGAGGCGGGCATCAAGTCCACCACCTTCGCCGTGCAGGTCCCGTACGCCTACGGCACGCTCTCCGTCGAGCAGGGCACCCACCGTCTGGTGCGCATCTCCCCGTTCGACAACCAGGGGCGGCGCCAGACCTCCTTCGCCGGTGTCGAGGTCCTCCCCGTCGTCGAGCAGTCCGACCACGTCGAGATCGACGAGAGCGAGCTGCGCATCGACGTCTACCGGTCCTCCGGGCCCGGCGGCCAGGGCGTCAACACCACCGACTCGGCCGTGCGCATCACCCACCTCCCCACCGGCATCGTCGTCTCGTGCCAGAACGAGCGGTCGCAGATCCAGAACAAGGCGACCGCGATGAACGTCCTGCAGGCCAAGCTCCTGGAGCGGCGCCGCCAGGAGGAGCAGGCCAAGATGGACGCCCTCAAGGGCGACGGCGGCAACTCCTGGGGCAACCAGATGCGTTCGTACGTGCTGCACCCGTACCAGATGGTCAAGGACCTGCGCACCGAGTACGAGGTCGGCAACCCCGAGTCCGTGTTCAACGGCGAGATCCAGGGCTTCCTGGAGGCCGGTATTCGCTGGCGCAAGCAGCAGGAGAAGTAACCGCGGGCGGGCGCCCGGCACGGGCGTTCGCGTTTGGGGTGCTTTGTCGACATAACAACTGTCGCTCACGAGGCGGCAGTTGTCGTGTTTGCCTGCCATGTCCGGGTTTTACGTCACGCTCACATCTCCTCTCGACGGGCATATGCCTGCGAAGCAGACATTGCGCGCGCAATGTGCTTGACGGTGGCCTGAAAAGTAGGGAGGGTGACCGAGGCATGCGCTGTCTACGGGGACGCATGTGACGCGGGGGGCTTCATTCTTTCCTTGGGCTGCCTCTGACGCCGTGTCCCCGGGCGCTGCTCCACTGACGAAGAGCTACTGGGGGTAGCAAACATATGACCAGGAAGACGCGGATCCGCCTTGCGCGTGTCACCGCGGGTGCCGTGATTGCGGCCGGCGCCTCGCTGAGTGCCGCAGGCGCCGCTTCGGCCCTCGACCTCGGCATCGGTATCGAGGTCGGAGTGGGCAACAACGACTCGACGGAGCCGCCGACCACGCCCGACCCGGACCCGAGCGAGCCGGACGACGGCGTCGGCGTCCCGACGCCTCCCGTCACCGAGGAGCCGCCGGTCACCGAGGAGCCCCCGGTGACCGAGGAGCCCCCGGTCACCGAGGACCCGGTCGAACCGCCGGTGACCTCGGAGCCCCCGGCCTCCGAGGACCCGGTCGAGGAGCCCCCGGCCGGCCAGGACCCGACCACCCCGGGTACCGGCAACGGCGGCGGTGACAACGGCAACGGCAACGGCAACGGCAACGGCACCGGCGGTGGCGGCAACAACGCCGACACCAACGGCGGCGGCAGCAACGCCGTCCCGCAGAACCAGGGCACCTCCGCCCTGACCAAGACCGGCACGCAGAACACCGCCGCGCAGGGCTCCGGTGAGGAGCTCGCCGAGACGGGTGCCGCCGAGACCACGTTCCTGCTGATCGGCGCCGCCACGATGATCGCCGGCGGCATCGGCTTCCGCTTCCTGCCGCGCATCGCGGCCGGTCGCAACGCCGCTGCCTGAGACTGAGCGCGTGACGTCCTGCCGCGCAGCCGGCGCGGTGGGACGGTGAGACGGGCCGGACACGCGGCAAGGGCCTGGAGTGAGCGCTCACTCCAGGCCCTTGCCGTACGCCCTGGGCGCCCTCAGGCGCCCGTCACGGCTCCCGCGGCCGTCACGCCGTCTGGTGGGCCGCCACCAGCGCCACGGCCGCTATCAGCACGGCGAGCAGCGCGATGAGCGCCGTCGGGTTCAGTCCCGCGAAGGGGCTCTCCTGCTGCAACCGCTCACGGTTGGCCCGGCAGACCGGGCAGCGGCCCTCGCTCACGGGCGCCGCGCAGTTCGCGCACACCAACCGGTCGTACGTCATGCGCCCGCCCTCCTCGCAGTGGCCTTTCGTGCATGCACAACGCGTCGCGATCCGCGACCGTTCCTCTCCACTGTGCCAGGTTCCGCGGAATTCGGCGCGGCCCCGGAGCGACGGCCGGAAACGCTCCCGGTGAGGCGCCGCCGGGGACTCCCGGGCGCCGCAGGTCTGCCGCGGTCGCGCACGGTTTCCCCCGTGCCCCGGCCGGAGCGCCGCCTTCCGGCCAGTACAAAAGGAACAACCCTCACGAAGAAGTGACCGTCGCCTGCGCCCGTGCTCCCGGTTCGCGTATGGTCACGCTCATCTACCCCCGGCGACCCGTGGTGCATCCGTGATCCGATTCGACAACGTGTCCAAGGTCTACCCCAAGCAGAACCGTCCAGCCCTCAGGGATGTCTCCCTGGAGGTCGAGAAGGGCGAGTTCGTCTTCCTCGTGGGGTCCTCGGGCTCCGGAAAGTCCACCTTCCTGCGGCTGATCCTCCGCGAGGAGCGGTGCAGCCAGGGCCAGGTGCACGTCCTGGGCAAGGACCTCGCGCGCATCTCCAACTGGAAGGTGCCGCAGATGCGCCGCCAGTTGGGGACCGTGTTCCAGGACTTCCGCCTGCTGCCGAACAAGACCGTCGGCGAGAACGTGGCGTTCGCGCAGGAGGTGATCGGCAAGTCGCGCGGCGAGATCCGCAAGTCCGTGCCCCAGGTGCTCGACCTCGTCGGGCTCGGCGGCAAGGAGGACCGGATGCCCGGCGAGCTGTCCGGCGGTGAGCAGCAGCGCGTCGCCATCGCGCGCGCCTTCGTCAACCGGCCGAAGCTGCTGATCGCCGACGAGCCGACCGGCAACCTCGACCCGCAGACCTCCGTCGGCATCATGAAGCTGCTCGACCGGATCAACCGCACCGGTACGACCGTGGTGATGGCGACCCACGACCAGAACATCGTGGACCAGATGCGCAAGCGCGTCATCGAGCTGGAGAAGGGCCGTCTCGTCCGCGACCAGGCGCGCGGCGTCTACGGCTACCAGCACTGATCCTCACGTCCACGAAAGGCCCGAAGAAGACGCCATGCGCGCGCAGTTCGTTCTCTCGGAGATTGGTGTCGGTCTCCGCCGCAACCTGACGATGACCTTCGCGGTGATCGTCTCCGTCGGCCTCTCCCTGGCCCTGTTCGGCGGCTCGCTCCTGATGAGCGACCAGGTCAGCCAGATGAAGGGCTACTGGTACGACAAGGTCAACGTCTCGATCTACCTCTGCAACAAGAGCGACGCCGAGTCCGACCCCGCCTGTGCCAGGGGCGCCGTCACCACGGAGCAGAAGGAACAGATCAAGGCCGACCTGGAGAAGATGCCGGTCGTCGACACGGTGGCGTACGAGTCGCAGGACCAGGCGTACAAGCACTACAAGGAGCAGTTCGGCGACTCGCCGCTGGCCAGCTCCCTGACCCCGGACCAGATGCAGGAGTCGTACCGGGTCAAGCTCAAGGACCCGGAGAAGTACCAGGTCATCACGAGCGCCTTCAACGGCCGGGCCGGCGTGCAGTCGGTCCAGGACCAGAAGGGCACCCTCGACAACCTCTTCACCCTCCTCGGCTACCTCAACTGGGCCGCGCGCGGAGTGATGTTCGTCATGCTGGCCGTGGCGCTGATGCTGATCGTCAACACGGTGCGGGTCTCGGCGTTCAGCCGCCGCCGCGAGACCGGGATCATGCGGCTGGTGGGTGCCTCCGGGTTCTACATCCAGGCGCCGTTCATCATGGAGGCCGCGGTCGCCGGTCTCATCGGCGGCACCATCGCCTGCGCCTCCCTCGTACTGGGACAACAGTTCGTGATCGAGGGTGGCGTGACCCTCTCGGAGAAGCTCCCGCTGATCAACTTCGTCGGCTGGGACGCCGTCCTCACCAAGCTGCCGCTCATCCTCGCGGCGAGCTTCCTGATGCCCGCGTTGGCGGCTTCCTTCGCTCTGCGCAAGTACCTGAAGGTGTGACGCACGCCAAGAGGGCCGTACGGGCAACCGGCCGTACGGCCCTCTCCCTTGTCCTAGACTCACCGGCATGCCGGGCCGAGATATGTGCTGTCCGCCCCGCCGCGTGCGCCGCGGAGCGGCCCTGACCATCGTCTTCGCGGGCGTCCTCGCCGCGGGTGCCGCCACCGGATCGTTCGGGGCACCGGGACCCGTCGACAGCGCCGGCGCCGGCGACAGGCCGGTCAGCATCGAACACTCCGCCCCCACGGGCCACCACGAGGACGTCGCCGAGGCCGCCGCCGAGGCGCTGGCCGAGGGCAAGTCCGCCACGGAGGCCGCCGAGCGCGCCGTGAGCCGCAGCGGGGACCGCTGGGGCGCGGTGTACTCCGAGGGCGAGTACGAGGCGTTCGAGGAGGCACTGGACGGCGAGTACACGGGCGTGGGCCTGGGGGCCCGGCGCGAGCGCGACGGGCGGATCGAGGTCAGCCGGGTACGGGCGGGCTCGCCCGCGGCACGGGCGGGCATCCGCGAGGGCGACCGGCTGCGCACCGTCGACGGCAGGGACGTCGACGGCCGTCCCGTCACGGAGGTCGTCTCCCTGCTGCGCGGCGACGACCACGACGCGGCCGCGGGTACGGCCGTCACGGTGGGCCTGGAGCGGGACGCGCGCGCGTGGAGCGAGACGCTGCGCCGGGCCAGGCTCTCCACGGACCCGGTGACCGTCCGCGAGACCGCCGCGGGGGTCACCGTCGTCCGGGTCGCCGCCTTCACCAAGGGCTCGGGCGAGCTCGTACGCGCCGCCGTGGACCGGGCCCGCGCGGACACGGGGATCGTGCTCGACCTGCGCGGCAACTCCGGCGGACTGGTCGCGGAGGCCGTGACCGCCGCCTCCGCCTTCCTCGACGGCGGGCTCGTCGCCACGTACGACGTCGACGGCGACCAGCGCGCCCTGCACGCCGAGCCCGGGGCCGACATCTCCAGACCCCTGGTCGCGCTCGTCGACGGCGGCACGATGAGCGCGGCCGAACTCCTGACCGGCGCCCTGCAGGACCGTGGCCGCGCGGTCGTGGTGGGCTCCCGCACCTTCGGCAAGGGCTCGGTGCAGATGCCGGGCCGGCTCCCCGACGGCTCCGTCGCCGAGCTGACCGTCGGGCACTACCGCACTCCGTCCGGGCGAGAGGTCGACGGCCGGGGGATCACCCCCGACCTGGAGACCGACGAGGACGCCCTGCGGCGGGCGGAGACGGTGCTGAGCGGGCTGGGCGCGCCCTCGTAGTCCGGCCGGGTCCGTCCTTGGGCGCACGGCCCGCCGGTGCACGGCCCTCCGGCGTGCGGCCCTCCGGCGCGCGGTCCGCGTAAACGACTTCCCGTGCGGTGTCCCCGTGGTGCCAAAATGGCCAGCACTATGGCTAAGGAAAAAGGGCGCAAGCTGATCGCGCAGAACAAGAAGGCGCGGCACGACTACCACATCCTCGACACCTACGAGGCCGGCCTGGTCCTCACCGGGACCGAGGTGAAGTCGCTGCGCCAGGGGAGGGCCTCGCTGGCCGACGGGTTCGTGCAGCTCGACGGGCACGAGGCCTGGCTGCACAACGTGCACGTGCCGGAGTACAGCCAGGGCACCTGGACCAACCACAGCGCCCGGCGCAAGCGGAAGCTGCTGCTGCACCGCGTGGAGATCGACAAGCTGGAGTCGAAGTCGCAGGAGACGGGCCACACGATCGTGCCCCTCGCGCTGTACTTCAAGGACGGCCGGGCCAAGATCGAGATCGCGCTGGCGAAGGGCAAGAAGGAGTACGACAAGCGGCAGACGCTGCGTGAGAAGCAGGACCGGCGCGAGGCGGAGCGCGCGATCTCGGCGGTACGGCGGCGGCAGCGGGCGTGACGCCGCGGCGGCGCCGCCCGGGTCACCGGGCCGCCGGGTCACCAGGCCGCCGGGCCGCCGGGTCACCGGGCCGCCGGGGAATACGCTGGCACGGACGTGCGTTGGTCACGTACGATGGCGTCAGCACCGTGCAGGTGTGAGTCCCTCCTCGCGAGGGGCGCCGTTTGAAAAATCAACATGGGGATGATCGGTTTCGACAGCGGCTGTCGAAGCAGGGGAAGCGTGTCGAGGAAGCGGCCATGATCTCGTAAACCACAGGCCGAAAAAAATAATCGCCAACACCAAGCGCGATTCCTCCCAGCAGGCCTTCGCCCTCGCTGCCTGATCTCAGGTAGCGACCGCGAGCCTCCTATTAAGGGAGTGTCAGCCCGGGGCTGTTCCCGACCCGGATCCTGGCATCGACTAGGGAACTAAACCTCGATCCCGGTCACGGGGTGAAGAGGGAAACCAAACAGTGACTGAGCCCGTCGGAGACTTGTCCGCGTGATCTCCGGGGCCGAGAAAAACGTAGCGGACTGCACACGGAGAAGCCCTGGTTCCGCACCGTTGGACGCGGGTTCGATTCCCGCCATCTCCACGAACGCGACAGGCGGCGTGTGCCCACGGAAAGCGTGGGCCGCGTCGCCTTCGTCGTTTTCTGCGCGGCTTCGCCGTCCTCTGTGCGATCAGGGGGTTGCGCGGGGGCCTGTGGTCGTGCGGAAGGTCAGACGGGGCGGTAGCAGGGTCGTCTCCGGTACGTGGGCTCCGTTCAGCTTGCGCATCAGCAGGTCGACGGCGCCGGCGCCCGCCTCGGCGGCCGGGACGTCCACGGAGGTGACCGGCGAACGGCTGGTGGTGGCCGGTCCGGGCGGGCGGACGGCGATCAGCGACAGGTCGGCCGGCACCCGCAGCCCGAGCGCCTCGAACGCCTCGATCAGCGGCTCCACGACGGCCTCGTTGTGCACCACGACCCCGGTCAGGGCGGGCCGCTCGCGCAGCAGCCGCTCGGCCACCGCGCGGGCCGCGGCGGGCGACGCCGGGCAGGGCCGTACGGCGGACGACAGCCCATGGCGGTCGGCGGTCGCGGTGAAGCCCCGCACCATCCGCTGCGCGGCCCCGGTCCCGCGCAGATACGCCTCCGGCGGCGCCCCCACGAGCGCGACCACGCGGTGCCCGAGCCCCACCAGATGCTCGACGCACAGCTCACCCGCCGCGCCGTGATCCAGGTCGACGCAGGTCAGCCCGGTGGGGTCGGCAGGGGACCCGACCAGTACGGACGGCCGGCCGTGGCGCCGCAGCAGGGACAGCAGGGGAGCCCGGGCGTCCCGCGCCTGCCCGCCCGTCACGATGAGCGCGTCCGCGGGCGTGCTCTCCACCACCTGCCGCAGCGCCTCCTCGCCCTCCTCCCGTACGACCAGCAGCACGTCGTGGTCGTGCCCGCGGGCGGCGGTCACCGCGGCCAGGGCGTACTCCATCGCGGCGGGCGCGGGGACACCGGCCCGCAACGGCGTCACCAGCGCCAGCACGTTCGATCCGCGGCGGCCCGCCCCGCCCAGGCCGAGGGGCGGCCGGTAGCCCAGGGCGCGGATGGACTCCTCCACGCGCCGCCGGGTCGCCGCGGAGATCGGGCGTTTGCCGCTGAGCGCGTACGAGACGGTGCTCGGGGCGACCCCGGCGTGCCGTGCCACATCGGTGATCTTCACCATCACAGGGATCCCGCTTCCGGTTCCGTCGACGGGCGTACGGGCTCAAGGGCGAACGGAGTACAGGCGTCGGGCGTTGAAGCGTTTCGATCCGGAAGGTAGGGGTGCGTCGTGAGGGCGTCAATGGGGTGAACGGGAACCGGACGGGAGGGGAACGCGGGCGGCCGCCCGGGCGAGGACCAGGGCGACGGCCGCCGCCGTCACCGGAGCCGCGTACCCGGCCGTCGCCGAGACGTGCTCGGCCAGCCACCCGCCGGCCGCCGAGCCGCCGGCTATGCCGCCGAGCAGCCCGGTCACCGCGAGGGTCATGCCCTCGTTCAGCCGGCCCTCGGGGGTACGCCGCTGGACCAGGGCCATGGTGGTGATCATCGTGGGCGCCGTGGCCATGCCGGCGACGAGGAGGGCGCCCGCCAGGACGACGAGCGAACCGGTCAGGGAGGCCGCGAGCAGCGGCAGGACCAGCAGCGACGTCATCGCGGCGACGCACCGCGGCAGCCGCCGCCCGTCCGGGCCCGTCGGCCGCAGCGCGCCGAACAGCAGCCCCGCCGCGCACGAACCGGCCGCCTGCAGCGCGAGGACGAGCCCCGCCGCCGACTGCTGTCCCCGCGCGTCCGCGAACGCGATCGTGACCACCTCCATCGATCCGAAGACCGCGCCCGTGGCCAGGCAGACCGCCACCAGCGGGGGCATGCCGCGGGTGCGCAGCGGGGAGCGGGACACGGCCGCGCGGCCCCGGGCGGGCGGTTCCGTCGACCGCTGGGCGACGAAGATCAGCACACCCGTCATCAGCAGCAGCGCGCCGGTCAGGGTGCCCGCCTCGGGGAAGACCGAGGTGCAGAGGAAGGCGGCGAGGACCGGGCCGAGCATGAAGCACAGCTCGTCGGCGGCCTGTTCGAAGGAGTTCGCGGTGTGCAGTGCCGCCGGGTCGTCCCGCAGGAGGCGGGCCCAGCGGGCGCGGGACATGCCGCCCGTGTTCGGGGTCGTCGCCGTGGCCGCGTACGCCGCGAACAGGGTCCAGTCCGGGGCGTCGAAGCGCATGCACAGGACGAGGGACAGACTGCCCAGCACGGCCAGCGCGGCGGCGGGTACGGCCACCCGGGCCTGCCCGTGGCGGTCGGTCAGCCGCGCGACCAAGGGGGCGACGAGCGCCGTAGCGACCAGTCCCGTCGCGGTGACGGCACCGGCGAGGGCGTACGAGCCCCGCTCACTGGCGATCATGACGACCGCGCTCACGCTGAACATGCCCGAGGGCAGCCGGGCGAGCAGGTTGCCGAGGGTGAAGGCGCGGGTGCCGGGGAGGGCGAAGAGACGGCGGTACGGGGCGAGCGGGCCCGTGCCGGGGCGGTGTGCGGGGAGTTCCCGGGTGGGTGGTTGGGGCATGGGATCACGGTCGCCCGGACCGTGAACGGCCGTCCAACACCTGCTCCGTGGTGATCCACGCACCTGGGTTGTAAGTTCACGGGATGCCTGCCGAAGCCGTCACCGTGCATCCCGCCGTGGAGCCCCGCCTGCTGCGGTCGTTCGTCGCCGCCGCGGAGGAACTGCACTTCACGCGGGCCGCCGCCCGGCTGTACGTCGCCCAGCAGGCGCTCAGCCGCGACATCCGGCGGCTGGAGCGGGAGTTGGGCTGCGCGCTCTTCGTCCGGACGACCCGGCAGGTGTCCCTGACGGCCGACGGGGCGCGGCTGTTGCCGTACGCGCGCCGGGTGCTGCAGGCGCAGGAGGAACTGCTGACGGCGTTCGGGCGGGGCGGACGGCCGGCCGGCGGAGTCCCGCGACGGCCGCTGCTGGTGGACGTCAACAGCCCGGGCCTGGTCGGCGGGCGGATCCTCGCCCGCGCCCGCGAACTCGCCCCGGACGACGAGCTGATGACCCGCTTCGAGAGCGGCCTCACCGGAGCCGCGGCGGAGATCCTCGCGGGCCGGCTCGACGTGTCGTTCGGCCGGTACGCGGGGCTGGACCCGGCGGTACGCGCCCGCCTGGAGCAGCAGCCCGTGCGGTACGAGCCGATGGCGGTCGTGCTGCCCGCGGACCACCGGCTGGCCGCCCGGGACGAGGTTCCGCTGGCCGCGCTCGCCGGTGAGACCGTGTACGCGGGCGCGGGGAACCCCCGGACGCCGGAGTGGACGGACCTGGCCCGCCTGCTCTTCGAGGGGCGCGGCATCGCCCTCGCGCCGCCCGCGCCGCTCGCCGTCGGGGTCGAGGAGTTCCAGCGGATCATGGCCAAGTCCAGGACGCCCGTGCTCGCCGTCGTGGACTTTCCGGCCATGCCGGGGGCGGTGATCCGGCCGCTGGTCGACCCGGTGCCGCTGTCGCCCGTATCGCTGGTGTGGCGGCGGGAGTTGGCGCACCCGGGTCTTGAGGCGCTCAGACGTGCGGCGGGGGAGCTGGCGGCCGGGGAGGGGTGGCTGCGGAGACCCGCCGGGGGATGGATTCCGGCCATCGACGCCCTCGTCATGGCGGGTCGCACCTAGGGCACCGCACGCACACTCCCCTCACGTGCGCTACATTCGTGGGCCGGGCGCGTGGGATGTGAAGGGGCGCTCGGATCGGGTGGGGGTCTCGATCCGGACAACAAGGTGCGAAGTGCCCGGAATCGTACGCGCGCCCTACGGTGTCCCTTGGGGGGATGTGCGTGCGTGTGGAGAACTGGCGAAAAGACACCCAACCGGAGCGGCCCGATGGCGGTTGGCCGTCCGCTGGGCGCAGTGACGGTTCCGCGAACCGCGGCGACGACGGGCCCGGCGGCCGTCCCGAACGGGACGGCCGGAGCGTGACCTGGCCGGAGGCCCGGCCGCCCCGTGCGCCCCAGAGGCCAGGAGGACCGCGGGTCGAGGGTCCGTCGTACGACCCGGCGGCGGAGACGCGGCTGATACCGGAGGCGGAGACCCGGCTGACGGCGGAGCCCGGGGCCCGGCCGCTGCCCGCTGCCGAACCTTCCGGGCCCGGCCCTTCCTGGGCCACCGGCAGGCCGCGGGCCGAGGAGCCGTCGTACGACCCGGCGGCGAAGACGCGGCTGATACCGGAGGCGGAGCCACGCCGAATAGCGGAGCCCGGGACCCGGCCGTTCCCGGCCGCCGGGACCCGCCCCGTCCAGACCTCGGGGCCACGCCCCGCACCGGCACCGGAGACACGTCCGCTCCCGGCCGCCGAGACGCGCCCCCTCCCCCTCCCGGAGACGAGCCCCCTCCAGCCCTTCGCCGAGGCCGAGTCGCCCCGTAACCCCGGCAGGCACCGGGCCGAGGCGCCGGACACCGGGCGACCCGGAACGCCGGACCCGCACCGGGCGGGTTCCCCGGCCGCGCACCGGGCCGACGGGCCGACCGCGCACCGCGCGGGTTCCCCGGCCCCGCACCGGGCCGACGGGCCGACCGCGCACGGCGCCGAGACGCCGACCGCGCACCGGGCGGGTTCTCCGGCCCCGCACCGGGCCGACGGGCCGACCGCGCACGGCGCCGAGACGCCGACCGCGCACCGGGCGGGTTCTCCGGCCCCGCACCGGGCCGAGACCCCCTCCGCACCCTCCGCCGGCAAGTCGGCCCCGCAGCCCAGCGGGTGGCCGGACGTGCCCAAGGGCAAGAGGGCGGACGCGCGGGCGGGCCGGGCGGCGGCCGGGCGGGCCTTCGTGGACCCGGACACCCGGCAGCTGCGGCTGCGCCCGACCGCCCCCAGGAGCCCCCTGGACGCGGACCTGGGCGAGCAGCCCGGGAACGGCACCGGAGCCGGGGATGCCGGTCACACCCACGACCCCCACGAGGTCACCGTCCAGATGGACGTAGTGGGCCCCCAGATGGAGGACTGGCTCGTCCGGCAGGCCAAGGGGGCGCCCGGTGGGGGCGACTCCGACGGTCCGGTCTTCGTGGACGAGTCCGGCCGCCGACGCGGTGTGCTGCGGCGGCTGGGCATACTCGTCGGCGTCGCCTGCGCGGTCTTCGCCGTCGTCATCGTCGCCACCCTCATGTCGGGCGACTCCAACGCACCCTGGCTGCCGGTGGAGGGCCAGGACGGCGACCGGCCCGCCGGCCAGGCGGACACCTCCCCGCAGCCCACCGAGCCGGCCGACCCCACCGCGGCGGAGGACGTCTCGCCGCGCACCGACCCGGCCGAGACCGCCGGCACCGTACCGGCACCCAGGTCCAGTGCCGTCGTGGTGGCCCCGTCGGACAGCGTCCCGGACCCGCAGGTGCCCACCGGCCTCGTGCCGTCGGCCGGCGAGGAGACCGACCCGCAGCCCACCGACAGCGCGCCGGTCACCGGCGTACTGCCCACCGGCCCGTCGACCGCCGAGCCGCCGGACCCGGCCGGCTCACCCGTCAGTTCGCCCGGCACCACGGACGGCCTGCCCGCCGACGAGGCGCCGGCCGACGAACTCGCCGCAGGGGACCGGTCCCGCACCGCCGCCGGCGGTCCCGCATCCCGCGCGCCCTACGAGCCGCGCACCCTCGCCCACCCCGCCGCCTCCCCTGACTCAACGCCCCCGGAGAACGTCATCTGATGGCCCGCTCCTCCCGTCACGGCGCCGCACCACGTGTCCGGCGCCGTCGGCTCCCCCTGCGCTACCTGCTGCCCGTCCTCGTCCTCACCGCCCTGATGGCAATGCTGATGCTGCGCGGGTACGTGCACAGCGAGATCCTCGCCGACCACCGTGTCCGGCCCCCGGCCGCCACCGACCAGGTGCCGCAGGAGGTCCTGGAGGGCGGCCCGGTCATCGACACCCGCGACGGCACGCCCAGCACCCTGAGCGTGCCGGACGGCCGGCTCGTCCTGACCTTCGACGACGGCCCGGACCCCACCTGGACGCCCAAGGTCCTGGACGTCCTCAAGAAGCACGACGCGCACGCGGTGTTCTTCATCACCGGTGCCATGGCCTCGCGCCATCCGGACCTCGTCCAGCGCATGGTCGACGAGGGCCACGAGATCGGCCTGCACACCTTCAACCACCCTGACCTGTCGTACCAGTCGCAGGCGCGCATCGACTGGGAGCTGTCCCAGAACCAGCTCGCGCTCGCGGGCGCCGCCGGTATCCGCACCTCGCTGTTCCGGCCGCCGTACTCGTCGTTCTCCGACGCCATGGACAACAAGTCGTGGCCGGTCACGGAGTACATCGGCAGCCTCGGCTACCTCACCGTCGTCAACAACACCGACAGCGAGGACTGGAAGCGGCCGGGCGTCGGCGAGATCATCCGCCGGGCCACGCCGGAGAACGGCGAAGGCGCCATCGTCCTCATGCACGACTCCGGCGGCGACCGCAGCCAGACCGTCGCGGCGCTCGACCGGTTCCTGCCCGACCTCGCGGACCAGGGCTACGAGTTCGACAACCTCACCGAGGCCCTCGGCGCGCCCAGCGCGCACACGAAGGTGGCGGGGCTGGAGGCGGTCAAGGGCAAGGCGTGGGTCGTGCTGGTCCAGGCGTCGATGCGGGTCACCGACGTCCTGACGGTGGGGCTAGCTGTGATCGGCGTCCTGGTCTTCGCCCGTTTCGGCCTGATGCTCGTGCTGTCCGGCATCCACGCGCGCCGGGTACGGAAGAAGAACTTCCGCTGGGGGCCGAGGGGCCCGGTCACCGAACCGGTGTCGGTGCTGGTGCCCGCGTACAACGAGGCCAAGTGCATTGAGAACACGGTGCGTTCGCTGATGGCGAGCGACCACCCCGTCGAGGTCATCGTCATCGACGACGGCTCGACCGACGGCACCGCGCGCATCGTGGAGAACCTGCGCCTGCCGAACGTCCGCGTCGTGCGCCAGCTCAACGCGGGCAAGCCGGCCGCGCTCAACCGGGGCGTCGCCAACGCCCGCTACGACCTGATCGTGATGATGGACGGCGACACGGTCTTCGAGCCGTCCACCGTCCGCGAGCTGGTGCAGCCCTTCGCCGACCCGAGCGTGGGCGCGGTCGCGGGCAACGCCAAGGTGGGCAACAAGGACTCCCTGATCGGCGCCTGGCAGCACATCGAGTACGTGATGGGCTTCAACCTGGACCGCCGGATGTACGACGTGCTGCGCTGCATGCCGACGATCCCGGGCGCGGTCGGCGCGTTCCGGCGGTCGGCCCTGCAACGGGTGGGCGGCATGAGCGACGACACGCTCGCCGAGGACACCGACATCACGATGGCGATGCACCGCGACGGCTGGCGCGTCGTCTACGCGGAGAACGCCCGCGCCTGGACCGAGGCCCCCGAGACCGTCCAGCAGCTCTGGTCGCAGCGCTACCGCTGGTCGTACGGCACGATGCAGGCGATCTGGAAGCACCGCAAGGCGCTCGTCGAGAAGGGTCCGTCGGGCCGCTTCGGGCGGGTGGGCCTGCCGTTCGTGTCGCTGTTCATGGTGGTGGCCCCCCTGCTGGCCCCGCTGATCGACGTCTTTCTCGTCTACGGCCTGATCTTCGGCCCGACCGGCAAGACGATCGGCGCCTGGCTGGGCGTCCTCGCCGTCCAGGCGGTCTGCGCGGCCTACGCCTTCCGCCTCGACCGGGAACGCATGACCCACCTCATCTCGCTCCCGCTCCAGCAGGTCCTCTACCGGCAGCTGATGTACGTCGTCCTGCTCCAGTCCTGGATCACCGCGCTCACCGGCGGCCGCCTGCGCTGGCAGAAGCTCCGCCGTACGGGCGTGGTGGGGGCGCCCCCGCCGGAGGCGTCGATGCCGGCACAGCGGACGCAGAGCGCTGGTGAACGGAGGCCGGTGGGATGACACAGCAGCACCAGGGTGCACAGGGCGGCCAGGGGGCCGCCGGTACGGAGAACCCGTACGCGCGGTCGTACGCGAGCCAGTACGGCCTCCCCCGGCAGCGGACGGAGGAGCCGCCGCTGCCCGAGGACACCGGGACGCGGGCGGAGGACGGACCCGCCGCGCCGCCGCAGTCCGGAAAGCCCGCGAAGCCCGGCCGCGACCGCTACCTCGACCTGCTGCGCGGCATCGCGCTGGTCCGTGTCGTGGTCTACCACGTCTTCGGCTGGGCGTGGCTGTCGATCGTGTTCCCGTCCATGGGCGTGATGTTCGCGCTGGCGGGCTCGCTGATGGCGCGCTCGCTGAGCCGCCCGGCGTGGGGTGTGATCCGGGGCAGGATCCGCCGGCTGCTGCCCCCGCTGTGGGCGTTCGGCGCGCTGGTGCTGACGCTGCTGTTCGTGGGCGGCTGGAACCCCGCCGACGGGGGCACCTGGAGCCTGGCGAGCGTGCTGAACTACGTGTTCCCGCTCGGCGCCCCGCCCTACCCCGAGGAGGCCGGCTTCCCGGGCGGGCTGCTGGACGGGACCTGGGCGGCGCAGGCGGCGGAGGTGCTGTGGTACCTGCGCACCTACCTGTGGTTCGTGCTCGCGTCCCCGCTGCTGCTGTGGGCGTTCCGGCGGGCGCCGTGGGTGACGCTGCTCGCGCCGATGGCGCTGACGGCGGTCGTGGGCACCGGACTGGTGAGGATCCCCGGCGAGACCGGCAACGCCGTCACCGACTTCGCCGTCTACGGCAGCTGCTGGGTGCTGGGCTTCGCCCACCAGGAGGGCATGCTCACGAAGGTGCCCCGCTACCTCGCCGTCTCGCTCGCGGCGCTGGTCATGGCCTTCGGCCTGTGGTGGGCGTCCGGCCACCTCACCGCCGACGGCTGGGACCTGAACAGCATCCCGCTCGCCCAGGCGACCTGGTCCTTCGGCTTCGTGGTCATCCTGCTGCTGTACTCGCCGTCCTGGCAGGAGCTGCCCGGCCGGCTCGCCAAGTGGGACAGGCTGGTGACGCTCGCCAACAACCGGGCGGTCACGATCTACCTCTGGCACAACCTGCTGATCGCGTGCACGGTCCTGATCGTCGACAAGTTCTACGAGCTGCCGTTCATGGACGAGCGGATGATGGACGCGCTGTCCACGACGTACACGATGTGGATGTTCATCCTGACCTGGCCGCTGATCGGGCTGGCGATCGTGACGGTGGGCTGGGTCGAGGACATCGCCGCGAAGCGGAGGCCGAGGCTGTGGCCGGACGGGTCGCGGCGGGGAACCGGGCGGCGCAGGGGCTGAGGGAGGCGGGCACCCGTGTCGGGACTGGACCGGACGGCTGATCCGGCCGGGCGGGGCGTGGCCGTGCGGTGACACGCCCGCCGCTCCCGCCGGATCCCCGAAAGGCGCCGCCCGGCCGTCCGGGCCGGAGTAGCGTGGGGACGCCGGTTCGATTCGGCCAGTGGCGCGGACGGGCCGGTGGGTCCTGGTCCTGCGGGCGGGAGTGTCCCGCCCCAGCCGTAATCGTGACCGATCGACGGGAACCGCCATGGAACCGCTTGACTTCGACAGCGACGACCTGGAGCTGACCGAGGAGGTCCTCAGCAGGGCCTACACCAGAATGCGGCTCGGTGGCGAGGGCGAGCGGACCCGGGCGCACGTCACCCGCGACGTCCTGGGGCCGGTCGGCGTCGACCAGCTCGAGTTCAGCTTCGACGTGAGTCACGACGCGGACGTCATGGGCCGGATCTGCGTGTGCAGCGTGCAGTCCGGCGCCATAGTCCGGCAGTACTTCCCCGACGGGGACGAGGGCCGTTTCGGACCCGGTGACGTGTTTCTGTACACCCCCCACGACCAGTCCTACGCGGGCGTCATCCACCGGTCCCGCTACAACCTGCTCATGCTGGAACCCCACCTGCTGAACAGGGTGGCCGCCGGCGTCCCCGGCCGCAGGCCCGTACCGGTGCGGCTGACCGGCGACCGGCCGGTCTCGGCGGCCGCCGCCCGGCACCTGCGGCACACCATCGGCCACCTGCGCAACGCCGTCCGCGCCGACCCCGACCTGCCCGGTAAGCCGCTGCTCGTCTCCACCGCCACCCAGTACGTCGCCGCCGGCGTGCTGAGCACCTTCCCCAACACCGCGCTCACCGACCCCACCGCAGGCGACCGCAACGACGCGCACCCGGCGACCCTGCGCCGCGCCGTCGCCTACATC
The DNA here is from genome assembly GCF_014648075.1 of Streptomyces ruber. Lineage (GTDB taxonomy): Bacteria > Actinomycetota > Actinomycetes > Streptomycetales > Streptomycetaceae > Streptomyces > Streptomyces ruber. Next base: position 64,576 of record NZ_BMQK01000004.1, read on the forward strand.
GACGAGCACGCCCACACGGACCTCTGCGTGGCCGACATCGCCGCGGCGGTCCACGTCAGCATCCGCACCCTGCAGTGCGCCTTCCGCCGGCACCTCGACACGACGCCGATGCGCTACCTGCGCCGGGTCCGCCTCGCCCACGCCCACGCCGAGCTGCTCGCCGCCGACCCCACCACCGGCGTCACGGTCACCGCCGTCGCCAACCGGTGGGGCTTCTTCCAGCCCGGCCGGTTCGCCGCCGCCCACCGCGCCGCCTACGGCACCACCCCGCACGAGACCCTGCTGCACCGCGGTCCCTGACACGGCACACGGCGCGTTGCGTTTTCTGTACGCCCGGCGGCCCCGCTGCGTTCTCGGCATGTCACGGCCGCCCGGTACCGGACTTGACTGCACGGTGTGCGGAACAAGCCGGGCCGGAGGAACTCGCATGCCAAGCACGGAACGCGAAACGCTGGTCGCCGAGGCGGTGCTCGACCTGGCGGCCCGTACGGGCGACTGCGACGTCCTGGACCTCCTGCAGGATCTCACGGCACATCTGGTCACCCTGCTGGGCATCCGCGCCGCCGGAGCGATGATCATGAACGGGGCCGGACAGGTGGACCACCTCGCCGCCTCCGACGAGGACTTCCGGCGGCTGGAGGAGGGCCAGCTCGCACTGGACGAGGGTCCGTGCGTGGACAGCACGCGCAGCGGCGCCGTCCTGACACCGGTCGTGCTGCACCCCCCGGGCACCGGGCTGCGGCGCTGGCCCCGGTTCGCCCCCCGGGCGCTGCGCGTCGGCATCACCAGCGTCGCCGCCGTGCCGCTGCGCGTCGGCGAGCACACGGTCGGGGCCGTCGACCTGATGGGCGCCGGCCCCTTCCCGCCGACCCGGCGCGACCTGCGCCTGGCCCAGTCGCTGGCCGACGCCGCCGGTGCCTGGCTGCGGCAGCGGAAGGTGCTGCGTACCAAGGACGAGGTGCTCGAACAGCTGCAGACGGCCCTGAACACCCGTGTGGTGATCGAACAGGCCAAGGGCGCGCTGGCGGCCCGCCTGGGCATCGGCGTGGAGGAGTCGTTCGTCCTGCTGCGTTCCCACGCCCGCTCCCGGCGGCAGAAACTCAGCGAACTCGCCGCCCGCGTCGCACAGGGGGCCGTCCCCTCCGAACTCGACGCGCGGCCCTGACGCGCCGGCGCGCCCCACGGCAGGTAGCGAGCGTGTAACCGAGTACGGGACGCACTTGCGTGCGCGTTCGGCGTGGTGATTGTTTGGATCGTCCGGGGCGGGTGTTACGGCAACTGCCGCCGACGTGTGCCGACGTACCCGAGGAGTGACACCCGCCGATGACCCAGCCCCCCGGCCCGCCCGGCCCGCCGCAGGACGACTACAACCTCCAGCCTCCACAGCCCCAGTCGCCTCAGCAGCCGCAACCGCCGCAGTCCGCGCAGCAGCCGCCGTACCCGGCGCCGTACGCCGGGCAGCAGCCGCCCCAGCCCTACGGCGGCGCACCCGTACCGCCTGCGTACCCGGGCCAGGCCCCGCCTCCGGCTCCGTACGGCGCGCCCGGGTACGGCGCGGGCGGTTACGGGAGTTACCCGCCCCCGCCGCCCGGGGACGGCTCGGGCCGGAAGAAGACGGCCCTCGTGGTCGTGGCCGCCGCGGTGATCGTGGCCCTGTGCGGCGGCGGCATCCTCCTCGCCACCCAGGGCGGGAGCGACGGCGGCGCACCCGGCGCCGACAGCAGCGCCTCCGCCCCGCCGAGCGTGTCCGCGAGCGGCAGCGAGGAGCCGGTCGACGCCCCTTCGGCCGGGGCCGGGAGGACCACGGACGCTCCGTACGGCTCCGGCGGCATCGCGGACGACAACGACGACGAGGCGGCCGGCACCCCGCCCGCGAAGGGCGTCGAGGGCCAGTGGCAGGACGAGCAGGCCAGGACGCTCACCATCGGCTCCAAGTACGAGTCCGGCGACCTGAAGGGCAAGTACGCGCTCTCCTACATAGACGCCCTCGGCGGCAAGGGGATCATGACCGGTCTCGGCGCCTACCTCGACGACGACTCCTTCCGCATCGCCCTCGAACCCATGGGCTCGAAGAGCGAGGACGAGTCCGGCCTGGTCTACGGCACGGTGCGCCGCGACGGCGACGACGTGGTCATCACCTGGGAGGACGGGGGCAGCAACACCCTCGCCTACCTCGGGTCGGTGTCGTAGCAGCCGTGGAGCGGCCGTAGGAGTCACCTCACCGCCGTCCCCGCGCGCCGGTGAGAGCAACGTTCCCTTCCGGTCACCCACAGCCACAGTGCCGAAACGCGGCCTCCCTACCTTCGGGACTCGTCACCCCTCGACCCGAGTACAGGCGAGCACCGGAGCACCGTGGAGGCGTCATGACAGCCCCGAGCACGACCCCCGCACCGAGCAGGGGAGGCCGCTGGATCGAGCACTGGGATCCCGAGGACGAGACGTTCTGGAAGGAGAAGGGCGAGCGGATCGCCAACCGCAACCTCCTCTTCTCCGTCCTGTCCGAGCACATCGGGTTCTCGGTCTGGACCCTGTGGTCCGTGCTGGTGCTCTTCATGGGGCCGGAGTACGGGCTGACACCGGCCGACAAGTTCCTGCTGACGTCGATGGTGACGCTCGTCGGCGCGGTCGTCCGGGTGCCCTACACCTTCGCCGTCGCGGTCTTCGGCGGGCGCAACTGGACCATCGTCTCCGCCGGTCTGCTGCTCGTCCCGACCGTCGCCGCCTTCGCCGTGATGGAGCCGGGCACCTCCTTCTCCACCTTCCTCCTGGTCGGCCTGCTGGCCGGCATCGGCGGCGGCAACTTCGCCTCCTCCATGACCAACATCAACGCCTTCTTCCCGCTGCGGAGGAAGGGCTGGGCCCTCGGGCTCAACGCGGGCGGCGGCAACATCGGCGTCCCCGTCATCCAGCTGATCGCGCTCGCCATCATCGGCGCCGGCGGCGGTCCGCGCCTGCTGCTCGGCATCTACATCCCGCTGATCGTCGTGGCCGCGACCCTCGCCGCGCTGTACATGGACAACCTCACGTCCGTGAGGAACGACACCGGAGCCGCCAGGGACGCCGCGAAGGACGCGCACACCTGGATCATGTCCTTCCTCTACGTCGGCACCTTCGGATCGTTCATCGGCTACAGCTTCGCCTTCGGGATGGTGCTGCAGAACCAGTTCGGGCGGACGCCGCTGCAGGCCGCGTACCTCACCTTCATCGGGCCGCTGCTCGGCTCCCTCGTCCGGCCCCTGGGCGGCCGGCTCGCCGACCGCCACGGCGGCGCGCGGATCACCCTCCTCAACTACGTCGGCATGGCCGTCGCGACCGCCGTCCTGATCGTGGCCGGGATGCGGGAGTCGCTGCCGCTGTTCGTCGCCGCCTTCGTGGTGCTGTTCGTGCTCACGGGGGTCGGCAACGGCTCGACGTACAAGATGATCCCGGGCATCTTCCACACCAAGGCGCTCGCCAAGGGGCTCACGGGCGAGGAGGCCGCCGCCCACGGCCGCCGGCTCTCCGGTGCCTCGATGGGACTGATCGGCGCGGTGGGCGCGCTCGGCGGCGTCGGCATCAACCTGGCCTTCCGCCAGTCCTTCCTCTCCTACGGCTCCGGCACCGGCGCCTTCGTCGCCTTCCTCGCCTTCTACGCGGTCTGCCTCGCCGTGACCTGGGCCGTATACCTTCGCCGGCCGGTGGGGGCACGTCCGGAGGCCACGGCGACCACCGAGGCGAAGCCGCAGCTCAGTTATGCCGAGGTGTGAGAGGTACGGAAGGGGCCCGGCTCCTGCTGTAACGCCGCCGACATGAACCGGAACCGAGTCCGTCACGCGCCGTTGACAGGCTCGGTTCCGGTACACAGGCGTAGGGCAGGAGCAGCGCAGGCAGGACGCAGGCGCAGGAAGTCGACCGCGGGACGAGGCATGCACGACGAACAGCAGCGACCAGACCACGGGCCTCTCGCCGGATTCACCGTCGGTGTGACGGCCGCCCGGCGGGCCGACGAGCTCGGAGCACTGCTCCAGCGGCGCGGCGCGTCCGTCCTCCACGCCCCCGCCCTGCGCATCGTGCCGCTCGCCGACGACGGGGAACTGCTCGCCGCCACCAAGGACCTCCTCGACCGGGCACCGGACGTCGTCGTCGCGACCACGGCCATCGGCTTCCGCGGCTGGATCGAGGCCGCCGAGGGCTGGGGGCTCGGCGAGGCCCTGCTCGGCCGGCTCGGCGAGGTGGAACTGCTCGCCCGCGGACCCAAGGTCAAGGGCGCCATCCGGGCCGCCGGGCTGACGGAGGAGTGGTCGCCCTCGTCGGAGTCCATGGCGGAGGTGCTCGACCGGCTGCTGGAGGAGGGCGTCGAGGGCCGGCGCGTGGCCGTCCAGCTGCACGGTGAGCCGCTGCCCGGCTTCGTCGAGTCGCTCCGGGCCGGGGGAGCGGAGGTGGTGGGCGTCCCCGTCTACCGCTGGATGCCCCCGGAGGACCTCGGCCCCGTCGACCGGCTCCTCGACACGACGGTCGCCCGCGGTCTGGACGCGGTCACCTTCACCAGCGCGCCCGCGGCGGCCTCCCTGCTCTCCCGGGCCGAGGACCGGGGGCTGCTGCCCGAACTGCTCGCCGCGCTCCACCACGACGTGCTGCCCGCGTGCGTGGGCCCGGTCACGGCGCTGCCCCTGCAGGCCCGGGGTGTCGACACGGTGCAGCCCGAGCGGTTCCGGCTCGGGCCGCTGGTGCAGCTGCTCTGCCAGGAACTGCCCGGGCGGGCCCGTACGCTGCCCGTCGCCGGCCACCGGCTGGAGATCCGCGGCCACGCGGTGCTCGTGGACGGGGCGCTGCGGCCCGTGCCGCCCGCCGGGATGTCGCTGCTGCGGGCGCTGTGCAGGCGTCCGGGGTGGGTGGTGTCCCGTGCGGACCTGCTGCGATCGCTGCCGGGGGCGGGGCGCGACGAGCACGCCGTGGAGACGGCGATGGCCCGGCTGCGGACGGCGCTCGGCACGCCGAAGCTGATCCAGACGGTGGTGAAGCGGGGGTACCGGCTGGCACTGGACCCCGCCGCGGACGCCAAGTACGCGGACGGTTGAGGGGCGTACGGGCGAGGGGCCGGGCACGGGGCGGTGCACGGCCGAAGTGAGTGCGCGGCCTTCCGGTCCGCTGCGCCTGCGGGCACTGTAGAGGGGACGGCCCCTCGGACAGAACCTCGGGCAGAACCTCGGACAGAACCTCGGGCAGGACCTCGCACGGCACTCACCGGCACTTCGCCGAAGGCGGTGACAGGCGCATGGCAACCGGCACGGCCAGGGCCACGGAGCCCTACGAGCCGCGGTTCGACTGCGGGAGGCTCTGTCTGGACCTCCTCGCCACCACGCACCCCGCCGAACAGCTCCACTCGCCGGACCGGTTGCGGGCGTGGATCGTCGGGGCCGGCCTGGTCCCGGAGGGGACACCGCTGGCGGAGACCGACACGTCCTGGCTGGCGGGCTTCCGCGAACTGCGGACCTGCGTCGGCCTGTTGGTACCGGGCGGGGCGCCCGGCCCGAACGCGCGGGACTCCCGTCCGTACGAGACGGCGCTCGCCCGGGTCAACGCCTTCACCAGGGCCGCGACGCCGACGCCCCTCGCCGTACGGACCGACGAGGGCACGCTGGTCCGGGTGCTGGAGGAACCGCCGGGCTGCGCGGCGCTGCTGGCGGTGGTCGCCCGGGACGCCGTGGAACTGCTGACCGATCCGGTGGCGTGCGCGCGGCTGCGGCAGTGCGCGGGGGACAACTGCCCCCTCGTGTACGTCGACACGTCCCGGGGGCGGCGCCGCCGGTGGTGCTCCAGCGAGACGTGCGGCAACCGGGAGCGGGTGGCGCGGCACCGTAGGCGGGCCGCTCTGGCGCGCGCGTGAGAATGCCGTTCTTGCTCGTGATTTGACCGTCCGTGCTCTTTCTCGAAAAGGCGTGAAGGGTATTCGTTCCGGGCGGTGCGTGCTTTTCGCTCGAAGTCCGCGACAACGGGGCATTCGACTCGGTCGGCATCTGCTGATGTGAAGGAAACCAATCACGGATCCCCTGGTCACGCAGGGTTCCAACGTAGGAAATAGGCGCCATTGTCCCCCTTAGGTCTCGGACGGATCACAGATTTGTGCGCTCTCTTTGAACACACGGCCGGTCGTCCACGTACCTCGGGTTGAGCGACCGACTGGGGGACCCCGGTCGAATCGGGGACACCGGAGGTAGCCGTGCGCAAGGATTCCGCTGTGGCCGATGAACGCCCGCACAGGGCCCGACATCGAGCGTCACAGTCCTCGGGCGAGCCCGATGAGGACCTGATGCGCGCGCTCTACCGGGAACACGCGGGACCCTTGCTCGCGTACGTGCTGCGGCTGGTCGCGGGAGACCGGCAACGCGCCGAGGACGTGGTGCAGGAAACGCTCATCCGTGCCTGGAAGAACGCCGGTCAGCTCAATCGAGCGACCGGTTCGGTACGCCCCTGGCTGGTGACGGTCGCCCGGCGCATCGTCATCGACGGCCACCGCAGCCGGCAGGCCCGGCCGCAGGAGGTCGACCCGTCGCCGCTGGAGGTCATCCCCGCGGAGGACGAGATCGACAAGGCGCTGTGGCTGATGACACTCTCGGACGCACTGGACGACCTGACCCCTGCCCACCGGGAGGTCCTGGTGGAAACGTACTTCAAAGGACGTACCGTCAATGAGGCGGCCCAGACGCTCGGCATCCCCAGCGGCACGGTTCGCTCACGGGTGTTCTACGCCCTGCGGTCGATGAAGCTGGCTCTCGAGGAGCGCGGGGTGACGGCATGAGCAACGGGTACGGGGGAGACGGGTACGGGGGATACGGGACCGGTGGCGGTTCCGGCCCGCTCAGGGGCGTACAGCCGGGCGACGGCCCCGGCGACATCCACGAGACCGTGGGCGCCTACGCCCTCGGCATCCTCGACGACGCCGAGGCGACCCGCTTCGAGACGCACCTCGCCGGCTGCGAGTGGTGCGCGCAGCAACTCGACGAACTCGCCGGGATGGAGCCGATGCTGGCCGCGCTCGCGGACCTGCCCGGCTCCCAGGGCAGCCCGGCCGTCGGGGAGATCCTCGCCGCCCGGCCGAGCCCGCGGCTCACCGAGCGCCTCGTCGACGAGGTGGCCGAGCGCCGCGCGCAGAAACGTCGTCGCAACCTCTACATGGTCGCCGCCGCGGCCGCCCTCATCGTCGGCGGCCCCGTCACCGCGATCGCGGTCACCGGCGGGAACGAGGACCCGCGCAACGTCCGGGCGGGGGAGACGCTCAACGCCACCAGCCCGGCCAAGGACGCGTTCCTCAACCGGGACGACAGGGTCACCGCCACCGACACGGGCACCCGGGTCAGCGCCACGGTCGCCGTGGAGCCCAAGGCCTGGGGCACCGACACCGTCCTGGAGCTGAAGAACGTCAAGGGCCCCGAGAAGTGCTCCCTGATCGCCGTCGGCAAGAACGGCGAGCGCGAGACCGCGACCACCTGGTCGGTCCCGGCCTGGGGCTACGGCATCCCGGGCGCCACCGACGAACCGGCCAGGGACCCGCTCTACGTGCAGGGCGGCGTCGCCATGGAGCCGAACGACATCGACCACTTCGAGGTGATGACCTTCGACGGCGAGAAGCTCGTCGAGGTGGACATGTAGGCGGGACGTGTGCGCCCCGTGGGCACGGTGTCGGCATTCCGCGGCGGGCCGGTGAACACGCCCCGGGAGGACGCGTAGCCTCCCGGGGCTCCCTTCGCGTACGGTTGACGGCTGCCCAGCACGTCAGAAGGGGGCCCGGTGGCCGCTCAGGTTCAGCAGGAGGCCGCGGTCGGCCCGGCTCACGATTCGGTTCGTGAGCGGGAGATCGGCATCGAACAGGAACACCTGGACCGGGTGTACCACCGCCTCGAGGAGAAGATCCACGAGGCGGAGTTCCTGATGGACGACGCCGTCAAGCGCGGCCAGGTCGGCACGCCCGGCGCCCTCGCCGAGCGGGACGCCCAGGTGTACCGGGCGGGCATCCACCTCAACCGGCTGAACAACGAGTACGAGGACTTCCTCTTCGGCCGCATCGACCTGCTGCTCGGCAAGGACGGCGAGAAGGGCCCGGACGGCGCGTACACCGCGGTGGAGCCCGCGGAGGGCGCCGTACGCGACGACGCCACCGCCGACATCGCCGAGACCCTGCACATCGGGCGCATGGGCGTCCTGGACGAGGACTACGCGCCGCTGGTCATCGACTGGCGGGCACCGGCGGCCGCCCCCTTCTACCGCTCCACCCCCGTCGCCCCGGGCCGGGTGGTCCGCCGCCGCGTCATCCGCTCCAAAGGCCGCCGGGTGCTCGGCGTCGAGGACGACCTGATGCGCCCCGAGCTGACGGCCTCCCTGGACGGGCACGAGCTGGCCGTGGTCGGCGACGGCGCCCTGATGGCCGCGCTCGGCCGGGCCCGCAGCCACTCCATGCGGGACATCGTCTCCTCCATCCAGGCCGAGCAGGACATGGTCATCCGGGCGCCCGCCGCCTCGGTGACGTACGTGGAGGGCGGCCCCGGCACCGGCAAGACCGCCGTCGCCCTGCACCGCGCCGCCTACCTGCTCTACCAGGACCGCCGCCGGTACGCGGGCGGCATCCTCGTCGTCTCCCCGACCCCGCTGCTCGTCGCGTACACCGAGGGCGTCCTGCCGTCGCTGGGCGAGGAGGGGCAGGTCGCCATCCGCGCCCTCGGCTCCCTGGCCGACGGCATGGAGGCCACGCTGTACGACTCCCCGGCGGCGGCCCGCGTCAAGGGCTCCTCCCGCATGCTGAAGGTGCTGCGCAAGGCCGCCCGCGGAGCACTGGAGCGAACCGATTCGCCGTCCCGGCTGCGGGTCGTCGCCATGGGCCGCCGGCTGGAGCTGGAGGCCGGCGAACTGGACCGGATCCGGCAGACCGCGCTCTCCGGAACAGCCCCCGTCAACCTGCTGCGCCCGCGCGCCCGCAAGCTGCTCCTGGACGCCCTGTGGGCCCGCTCCGGCGCGGCCGGCCGCCACTCCGACCCGGAGCTGGCCGCCGAACTGCGCTCCTCCTTCGACGAGGACGTGACGGGCGAGGACGACTTCACGGCGTTCCTCGACGCCTGGTGGCCCGAGCTCACCCCGCGCGAGGTCCTCACCGCCATGGCCGACGAGAAGCGGCTGGGCCGCTGGGCCCGGCGCACCCTGAACCCCGGGGAGGTCCGCAGGGTCGCGCGGTCGCTGCGGCGGGACGGGCTCACCGTGCACGACGTGGCCCTGCTCGACGAGCTCCACGCGATCCTCGGCCTGCCCGCCCGCCCGCGGAAGAAGCGCGAGCTGGACCCCCTCGACCAGCTCACCGGCCTGGACGAGCTGATGCCGGTCCGCGAGGAGTCGCAGCGGGAGCGCGCCGAGCGCCTGGCCCGGGAGCGCACCGAGTACGCGCACGTCATCGTCGACGAGGCCCAGGACCTCACCCCCATGCAGTGGCGGATGGTGGGCCGCCGCGGCCGGCACGCCACCTGGACCGTGGTCGGCGACCCCGCCCAGTCCTCCTGGTCCGACCCCGACGAGGCGGCCGAGGCCCGCGAGGAGGCCCTCGGCACCCGCCCCCGCCGCCGCTTCACCCTCACCGTCAACTACCGCAACCCCTCCGAGATCGCCGAGCTGGCGGCCAAGGTGCTGGCGCTGGCGATGCCCGGTTCCGAACCCCCGTCGGCGGTGCGCTCCACGGGCGTACGGCCACGGTTCGTGACGACGGGTGACGGCGACGGCCGCGGCGAGGACCGCGGCAAGGGCGCGCTCGGCCGTACGGTCCGGCGGGAGGCCGCGCGGCTGCTGGACCTCGTCGACGGCACGGTCGGCGTCGTCGTCGCCATGGACCGGCGCGAGGAGGCCGCCCGCTGGCTCGCCGGGCTCGGCGACCGCGTGGTGGCGCTCGGCAGCCTGGAGGCCAAGGGCCTGGAGTACGACGCCACGGTCGTCGTCTCGCCCGCGGAGATCGCCGACGAGTCCCCGGCGGGGCTGCGCGTGCTGTACGTGGCGCTGACCCGGGCGACCCAGCAGCTCACCGTGGTCTCGGGCGAGCGGGACGAGCCGGACGCGGCAGGGGTGCCGGACCTGCTCCGCGACTGATCGGCCTGCTCCGCGCGACTGAGGGAGACACCGAAGAGGCGGGGCCCCGCACCAGCCGGTGCGGGGCCCCGCCTCTTCCGTTTGAGTGACACCGACCCGCCATGCTCGCCTCGCGGCAAGTGGTCGCTCGTAGCGACGAAGGTTGGGCCCGGGGGCTTGGATCGGGCCGGTGCCACATCCAAGGTAACAAACGATCCCCGCAAGGCAATTCCCGTCCCGGAGGTTCATCCCGCTCCCGCCGGGGATTCGGCCCGCCGACGCCGGTACGCTGCCGGAACCCGGAAGGGTGCCGGGCGCGTCCGTACGACACGGAGCGACACGAACAAAACGTTCGCAATCCGGGGCGGCTACCGCGTACTCGGCGGTAGGTGCGACGATCGGACGGCACGATCGCGCCCGGCGCGACACAGCAAGACACGGTGAAAGCAGAGGAAGTCGGCCATGGCAACGGCGCCCAGCGTCTCCTACTCGATGACCATCCGGCTGGAAGTGCCTGCGAGCGGAACGGCCGTATCGCAGCTCACCACCGCGGTGGAGTCCTCCGGAGGCTCGGTGACCGGCCTCGACGTCACGGCCTCCGGTCACGAGAAGCTCCGTATCGACGTCACCATCGCCGCCAGCTCGACCGCGCACGCCGACGAGATCGTCGAGCAGCTGCGCGGCATCGAGGGCGTGACGCTCGGCAAGGTGTCCGACCGTACGTTCCTGATGCACCTCGGCGGCAAGATCGAGATGGCGTCGAAGCATCCCATCCGCAACCGTGACGACCTGTCCATGGTCTACACGCCGGGCGTGGCCCGGGTGTGCATGGCGATCGCGGAGAACCCCGAGGACGCGCGCCGCCTGACCATCAAGCGCAACTCCGTCGCGGTCGTGACGGACGGCTCGGCGGTGCTGGGCCTGGGCAACATCGGCCCGAAGGCCGCCCTCCCCGTGATGGAGGGCAAGGCGGCGCTCTTCAAGCGGTTCGCCGGCATCGACGCCTGGCCGATCTGCCTGGACACCCAGGACACCGACGCGATCGTGGAGATCGTCAAGGCGATCGCCCCCGGCTTCGCGGGCATCAACCTGGAGGACATCTCCGCGCCCCGCTGCTTCGAGATCGAGGCCCGGCTGCGCGAGGCCCTGGACATCCCGGTCTTCCACGACGACCAGCACGGCACGGCCATCGTCGTCCTCGCCGCCCTCACCAACGCCCTGCGCTGCACCGGCAAGGCGATCGAGAACATCCGCGTGGTGATGTCCGGCGCGGGCGCCGCGGGCACGGCGATCCTGAAGCTGCTGCTCGCCGCCGGGGTGAAGAACGCGGTCGTCGCCGACATCCGCGGTGTGGTGCACGCGGGCCGCGAGGACCTGGTGGACCTCACGCCGGACTCGCCGCTGCGCTGGATCGCCGACAACACCAACCCGGAGAACCTCACCGGCACGCTGAAGGAGGCCGTGCGCGGCGCCGACGTCTTCATCGGCGTCTCGGCCCCGAACGTGCTCGACGGCGACGACGTGGCGGCCATGGCCGACGGGGCGATCGTGTTCGCGCTGGCGAACCCCGACCCGGAGGTCGACCCCACGGTCGCCCGCCAGACGGCGGCGGTCGTGGCCACGGGCCGCTCCGACTTCCCGAACCAGATCAACAACGTGCTGGTCTTCCCGGGCGTCTTCCGCGGCCTGCTGGACGCCCAGTCCCGCACGGTCAACACGGACATGATGCTGGCCGCGGCGGCGGCCCTCGCGGACGTGGTGACGGAGGACGAGCTCAACCCGAACTACATCATCCCCAGCGTCTTCAACGACAAGGTCGCGGGCGCCGTGGCCGGCGCGGTCCGCGACGCGGCCAAGTCCGCGGGGGCGACTGCGTCGAGCTGAGCGGGTTCCGGGCCGCGCTGAGCCCGGGGAACCGTCCCCGGACCCGGCGCGCCCGGGGCCACGGCGCGCCGCGGGGCCGGTTGTCCGGCTGAGCGGACGCTTATGGGACTCCGGCCGTGCGGGGCGGCCCGTACCCGGGCAGGGCCCGGCGGTTCGGGTCCGTCCCGTGCCGGGTGGCGTGTGGTGGTTCCGTGTCGGGTGGTCGGTTGTCCGGCTGAGCGGGCGCCATGGGACTCCGGCCGTGCGGGGCGGCCCGTACCCGGGCAGGGCCCGGTGGTTCGGGTTCGTCCCGTGCCGGGTGGCGTGTGGTGGTTCCGTGTCGGGTGGTCGGTTGTCCGGCTGAGCGGGCGCCACAGGACCCTGGTCGCACGGCGGCCCGTGCCGCGCTCTGCCCGGCGCTTCGGATCCGCCCCGCGCCGGGCGGCCTGAGCCGGGCGCGCCGCCCGTGTGCTCGCGCCCTGCCGACGCCCTGGCACCAGTCGCGGGCTTGTGGGGTGTCGCGTGGCCGGAAAGCGGTGTACGGGGCAGCGGGGCGCATTAGGCGCGCGGGGCCGGGGACACCGGCCCCAGAGGCCCTCGCACCAGGGGCTTCGAGGTGTGACGGTGGCCACGGCGGGGCGGCTCATCGGCGCGTCGTGGCGAGTTCGGGGGTCCGGCGTCCTCTAGTGTGGCGGCCGGATCGTATCTGTCAGGACATACGACTGCGCACCCTCCGCGAGCGCAGCGTCACCGTTGCGTGCGCGTGGCGCTTTTCGTGTGACTCCCTTGGGTGTTCGTGTGACTCCCCCGGGTGCCGGATTGGCTTTCCCGCCGCAGGTAGGGGCAGGATGCCTCCCTGGGCGCAAGGGTCTGACGACGGACCCGGGGCCGGGACCTCACCGAGGGCCCTGACAGCATCGGCTTCGCCGTGCCCGACATGCGGCTCCGCCGCGTGGCACGCCTCAACGGCAAGAAGAACACGGGAGTAACAACATGAACCGCAGTGAGCTGGTGGCCGCGCTGGCCGACCGTGCCGAGGTGACCCGCAAGGACGCCGACGCCGTGCTGGCCGCGTTCGCCGAGACCGTCGGCGAGATCGTCGCCAAGGGCGACGAGAAGGTCACCATCCCCGGCTTCCTCACCTTCGAGCGCACCCACCGTGCCGCTCGCACCGCGCGCAACCCGCAGACCGGCGACCCGATCGAGATCCCGGCCGGCTACAGCGTGAAGGTCTCCGCGGGCTCCAAGCTCAAGGAAGCCGCCAAGGGCAAGTGACCTTGCCGTGCGTACGCCGCCGCCGTCGCGGGGCGTACGGGGCGCAGTGACGCCAGAGGGGGCGGCCACCCGGACCGGGTGGCCGCCCCCTCGTCGTGGGCGACAGGGCTCAGCCCAGGGCCTTGCCCGGCAGCTCCACCTTCGCGCCCAGCTCCACGAGCTTCTCCATGAAGTTCTCGTAGCCCCGGTTGATCAGGTCGATGCCGTGGACCCGGGACGTGCCCTGCGCCGCGAGCGCCGCGATCAGGTACGAGAAGCCGCCGCGCAGGTCGGGGATGACCAGGTCGGCGCCCTGGAGCCGGGTCGGCCCGGAGACGACCGCGGAGTGCAGGAAGTTGCGCTGGCCGAAGCGGCAGTCGGAACCGCCCAGGCACTCGCGGTACAGCTGGATGTGGGCGCCCATCTGGTTGAGCGCCGAGGTGAAGCCGAGCCGGGACTCGTACACCGTCTCGTGGATGATCGACAGGCCCGTGGCCTGCGTGAGCGCCACCACCAGCGGCTGCTGCCAGTCGGTCTGGAAGCCGGGGTGGACGTCCGTCTCCAGCGCGATGGACTTCAGCTGGCCGCCGGGGTGCCAGAAGCGGATGCCCTCGTCGTCGATGTCGAAGGCGCCGCCGACCTTCCGGTAGGTGTTCAGGAAGGTCATCATCGAGCGCTGCTGGGCGCCGCGCACATAGATGTTGCCCTCGGTCGCCAGCGCGGCGGACGCCCAGGAGGCGGCCTCCAGGCGGTCCGGGATCGCCTGGTGGTTGTACCCGCCGAGGCTGTCGACGCCCGTGATGCGGATGGTGCGGTCGGTGTCCATCGCGATGATGGCGCCCATCTTCTGCAGGACGCAGATGAGGTCCTCGATCTCGGGCTCCACCGCGGCGTTCGACAGCTCGGTGACGCCCTCCGCGAGCACCGCCGTCAGCAGCACCTGCTCGGTCGCGCCGACCGACGGGTACGGCAGTCGGATCTTGGTGCCGCGCAGCCGCTGCGGGGCCTCCAGGTACTGGCCGTCCGCCCGCTTGTCGATCTTCGCGCCGAACTGCCGCAGCACGTCGAAGTGGAAGTCGATGGGCCGGCCGCCGATGTCGCAGCCGCCGAGACCCGGGATGAAGGCGTGGCCGAGACGGTGCAGCAGAGGGCCGCAGAAGAGGATCGGGATGCGGGAGGAACCGGCGTGGGCGTCGATGTCGGCGACGTTGGCGCTCTCCACGTGGGTCGGGTCGAGCACCAGTTCGCCCGGTTCCTCACCCGGGCGGACCGTCACCCCGTGCAGCTGCAGCAGGCCGCGTACGACGCGCACGTCCCGGATCTCGGGGACGTTGCGCAGTCGGCTCGGAGCGCTCCCGAGCAGCGCGGCGACCATTGCCTTGGGTACGAGGTTCTTCGCACCGCGGACCCGGATCTCGCCCTCCAGCGGGGTTCCGCCGTGGACAAGCAGTACGTCGTCAGAGCCGTTGACGGTCATGGATCTCGCGTTCCGTGGGGTCGGGCAGGGGGTGTCGGCACCCGAACGGCCCGTGGGGCGGGCCGAAGCGGCGTGAGCCGAAGAGCAAGCGTAATGGCCTCCCGCACCTGTCAAGTAAGCCCGCGCAGGTACGACGTACGTCATGGTTTCGCCACAACACGAACCGTTCCCCGCCGGACACCCTTCGTCACGGCCCGCGCGTCCCGCTCCGCCTACCCGTGGGTACGGTGATTGGCTCCCCGCGCATTGGCTCCCCACGCACGGGGAAGATGCGGGATCATGTCAGGCATGACCGAGGTGTCCTCGCTGACAGGGCGGCTGCTCGTGGCCACGCCCGCTCTGGCGGACCCCAATTTCGACCGCGCGGTGGTGCTCCTCCTCGACCACGACGAGAAGGGCTCGCTCGGCGTCGTCCTCAACCGGCCGACCCCGGTGGGCGTCGGCGACATCCTTGAGGGCTGGGCGGAGCTGGCGGGCGAGCCCGGCGTCGTCTTCCAGGGCGGACCGGTCCAGCTCGACTCGGCGCTCGGTGTCGCGGTGATCCCGGGCGGGGCGTCCGTCGAGCGGGCGCCGCTGGGCTGGCGGCGCGTGCACGGGGCGATCGGGCTGGTCGACCTGGAGGCCCCGCCGGAACTGCTCGCCTCGGCGCTGGGCTCGCTGCGGATCTTCGCCGGTTACGCGGGCTGGGGGCCGGGTCAGCTCCAGGACGAGCTCACGGAGGGCGCCTGGTACGTGGTGGAGTCGGAGCCGGGGGACGTCTCCTCGCCGGCACCCGAGCGGCTGTGGCGCGAGGTGCTCCGCCGCCAGCGCAGCGAACTCGCGATGGTGGCGACGTACCCGGACGACCCTACGCTCAACTGATCTGCGCGGGCTTCAGTACCCTTGGCGCTATGAGCACTCTCGAGCCCGAGCGCGGTACCGGTACGGGAACCCTCGTGGAGCCGACACCGCAGGTGTCGCACGGCGACGGTGACCACGAGCGCTTCGCCCACTATGTCCAGAAGGACAAGATCATGGCCAGCGCCCTCGACGGTACGCCCGTCGTGGCCCTCTGCGGCAAGGTGTGGGTCCCGGGCCGCGACCCGAAGAAGTACCCGGTGTGCCCCATGTGCAAGGAGATCTACGAGTCCATGAGTGCCGGGGGCGACGGCGGCAAGGGCGGCAACGGCGGCAACGGCGGCGGCAAGAAGTAACGCCGCCGCGCCGCCACGGCGCCCGAACCGGACGAAGGACACGGCCGCGGCCCTGCTGAGCGGGGACCGCGGCTTCGCTGTGCCCGGAGCCGGAGCCGGAGCCGGAGCCGGAGCCGGAGCCGGAGCCGGAGCCGGAGCCGGAGCCGGAGCCGACGGGTCACAGATTGGTCGAGACCTCTTGTGGGTACGTTCCGGTCGTCCCTAGCCTCCTCCCAAGTTGTGCAGAGCAAAACCGCCATTGCGTATGCTGCAACGCTCGGAGGAGAGCTGAATGAAGCCTGCCGTCCTCACTGTCCGGGCCCGCCTGAGGGCACGCCTGACCGCTCCCCTCGCGGCCCTCGTCCTCGCGGGGATCACCGCCACCGCCTGCGCCCCGCAGACCTCCGGCACCTCCTCCTCGGGGAAGGACGAGAAGTCCGGCACCCTGCGCGTCTGGCTCTTCCAGGAGGTCGGCAACGAGCCGAAGGAAAAGGTCGTCGACGACGCGGTCGCCGCCTTCGAGAAGGAGCACGACGGCGTGGACGTCGCCGTCGAGTACATCCCGGTCGAGACCCGCGCGCAGCGCATCAAGGCGGCCTTCAACGACCCGGAGAGCGCCCCGGACGTCATCGAGTACGGCAACACGGACACCGCCGGCTATGTGAAGGACGGCGGACTCCTCGACGTCACCGAGCAGTTCGACGGCTGGAGCGAGGCGAAGGACGCGGACGGGACGGCCCGGCAGTCCGTGACCGTCGACGGCCGCGTCTACGGCGCCCCCCTCTTCGTCGGCGTCCGCGCCCTGTACTACCGCACGGACGTCTTCGAGGACCTGGGCCTCGACGTCCCGGGGACGCAGGGCGAACTGATCGAGACGGCCCGCGCGATACGGGCGGCCGAGCCGGACCTGTACGGCCTCGCCGTCGGCGGCGCCTACACCTACGGCGCGCTGCCGTTCCTCTGGGCCCACGGCGGCGAACTCGCCGAGGAGGAGGGCGGATCGTTCACCTCCGCCCTGGACGGCCCGGCCGCGCGGAAGGGCATCGAGGCGTACACCTCCCTCTTCGGCGACGACAACTGTCCCGCCGCCAAGTGCGCGGGCATGGGCGGCAACGACACGGTGACCGCGTTCGCGGCCGGCAAGGCGGGCATGGCGATCGGCGGCGACTTCAGTCACGCGGCCATCGAGGCCGGCGCGGTGAAGGGCAAGTACGCGGTCGTGCCGCTGCCCGGGGTGAAGGAGGGCGAGATCGCCCCGGCCTTCGCGGGCGGCAACAACATCGGCGTGCTGAAGAGCACCGCGCACCGCACGCTCGCCGTCGACCTGATGAAGCGGCTCGCGTCGAAGGAGACGCAGCGCGAACTCTTCGACGCCATGGGCTTCCTGCCGACGTTCACCGACGTCCGCGCGGACGCCGCCGAGCGGGAGCCGTTCGTCGAGCCGTTCGTGAAGACGCTCGACGCGGGCGCCCGGTTCGTCCCCGCCTCGCCGGCCTGGGCCCGGATCGACGCCTCCCTCGTCCTGCCGACGATGTTCCAGGAGGTGGTCTCCGGCAAGAAGGACGTCCCGGCCGCCTCCTCGGACGCGGCGCGGAAGATGGACGACGCGTTCCGCTCCGCGGAGTGAGCCCGATGGAGAACCGCACCACGACGGTGACCCCGCCGGCGGCCACCGTGCCGCCCGCCGCCGGCCCGGTGACGCCGGTGGCGCGGCGTGCCGGGCGCCCCCGCGGCGGTGCGGACGGTGCGCCGTCGCGCGGACGCGGCGGCTGGACGCCGTGGCTCTATCTCGCGCCCGCCCTCGTCGTCCTCGCCGGACTGCTCGTCTATCCCATCTACCAGCTCGGTCTGATCTCCTTCCTGGAGTACACCCAGGCCCAGGTCAGCGGTGGTGAACCGACCACCTTCCGGGGCTTCGGCAACTACGCGGAACTGTTCGGGGACGCGGAGTTCTGGCCGGTGCTGCTGGCGACGGTCCTGTTCGCGGCGGCCTGTGTGGTGAGCACGCTGGCCGTCGGCTGCGCGCTCGCCGTCCTGCTCACCCGGATACGGGCCCTGCCGCGGCTCGCCCTGATGCTGGCCGCGCTCGGCGCGTGGGCGACCCCCGCGATCACCGGCTCGACGGTGTGGCTGCTGCTCTTTGACCCCGACTTCGGGCCGGTCAACCGGGTGCTGGGGCTCGGCGACCACTCGTGGACGTACGGGCGGTTCAGCGCCTTCGCCCTCGTCCTGCTCGAAGTTGTCTGGTGCTCCTTCCCGTTCGTCATGGTGACGGTGTACGCCGGCATCCGCGCCGTACCGAACGAGGTGCTGGAGGCCGCCGCGCTGGACGGCGCCTCGCAGTGGCGGATCTGGCGCTCGGTGCTCGCGCCGATGCTCCGGCCCATCCTCGTCGTGGTCACCATCCAGTCCGTCATCTGGGACTTCAAGGTCTTCACGCAGATCTACGTCATGACGAACGGCGGCGGCATCGCCGGGCAGAACCTCGTGCTCAACGTGTACGCCTACCAAAAGGCGTTCGCGTCCTCCGAGTACAGCCTCGGTTCGGCGATCGGCGTGGTGATGCTGCTGATTCTGCTGGCGATCACGCTCGGCTATTTGCGGCTGCTGCGCAGACAGGGGGAGGAACTGTGAGCACGGCACTTGTCCGTGATTCCGGACGACGTTCCGGGGCCAGTTCCGGGGCGAGTTCCGGAAGGCGTTTCGTACGGCGTCCTTGGCGGCTCGCCGCGGAGGCGTCCGCGCTGGTCATCGCCGTCGTGGTGGCGTTCCCGCTGTACTGGATGGTGCTCAGCGCGTTCAAACCGGCCGGGGAGATCGAGTCGTCCGAACCGCGGCCGTGGACGCTGTCGCCGACGCTGGATTCCTTCCGCCGTGTCTTCGGGCAGCAGGAATTCGGCCGTTACTTCCTCAACAGCCTCGTCGTGGCGGGCACCGTGGTGATCGTCTCCGCGGTCATCGCGTTCCTCGCGGCGACCGCGGTGACCCGATTCCGCTTCCGTTTCCGCACCACCTTGTTGATCATGTTTCTGGTGGCGCAGATGGTGCCCGTGGAGGCGCTGGCGATCCCCCTCTTCTTCCTGCTGCGGGACGCCGGCCAGCTCAACACCCTGGGCGCGCTGATCCTGCCGCACATCGCCTTCTCGCTGCCGTTCGCGATCTGGATGCTGCGGGGATTCGTGCGGGCCGTTCCCGAGGCGCTGGAGGAGGCGGCGTACCTCGACGGCGCGAGCCGCGCGCGATTCCTGTGGCAGATCCTTTTCCCGCTGGTCTTCCCGGGGCTGGTCGCCACCAGCGTGTTCTCCTTCATCTCGGCCTGGAACGACTTCCTGTTCGCCAAGTCGTTCATCATCAGCGACACCTCCCAGTCGACCCTGCCGATGGCCCTGCTCGTCTTCTACAAGCCGGACGATCCCGACTGGGGCGGAGTGATGGCGGCGTCCACGGTGATGACGATTCCGGTGCTGGTGTTCTTCGTACTCGTACAGCGACGACTGGTCTCCGGTCTCGGCGGAGCGGTGAAGGACTGAGGACATGACAGAAATCGCGCTGATACCGGCCCCGCGCCGCATGACGTCCGCACCGTCCGCAGCATCCGGGACATCCGGAGCGGACGAGGCCTTCGTGCTCGACGACACGACCGGCATCCGGGCGGAATCCGGCACCGAGGGCGTCGCGCGCTGGCTGCGCACGGCCGTCGGCGCCGCGACGGGACTGCCGCTGCCGCCGCACCGCGACGGCGACGGCCCGAGCCCTCTGCTGCTGCGGATCGTGCCGGGGCTCGCCGAGAGGACGGGCGGCCCGGAGGCGTACCGCCTGCACGCCGACGCCCGGAGCCTGACGGTCGAAGGGGCGAGCGCGGCAGGCGTGTTCCGCGGCGCCCAGACGCTCCGCCAGCTCCTCGGCCCCGACGCCTTCCGGCGGGCGCCGGTCACCGCGCGGCGCGCCTGGCGCGTGCCCGCCGGCACCGTCGAGGACGCCCCGCGCTTCCGCTGGCGCGGCATGATGCTCGACGTCGCGCGGCACTTCACGCCCAAGGAGGGGGTGTTCCGCCAACTCGACCTGATGGCCGCGCACAAACTCAACGTCCTCCACTTCCACTTGTCGGACGACCAGGGCTGGCGTGTGGAGATCGAGCGTTACCCGAAGCTCACGGAGATCGCCTCGTGGCGCCCGCGCACGAAATTCGGCCACCGTGCCTCACCCCTGTGGGAGGAGAAACCGCACGGGGGTCACTACACCCAGGACGACATCCGGGAGATCGTCGCCTACGCCGCCGAGCGGCATATCAGCGTCGTGCCCGAGATCGACATCCCGGGACACTCGCAGGCGGCCATCGCCGCGTACCCGGAACTCGGCAACACCGACGTCATCGACACGACCTCCCTCACCGTCTGGGACACCTGGGGCATCTCCCACAACGTACTCGCCCCCACCGACAACACCCTCCGTTTCTACGAGGGGGTGTTCGAGGAACTCCTGGACCTGTTCCCGGCGGACGCCGCCGCGTTCTCGGAGTTCGTCCACATCGGCGGCGACGAGTGCCCCAAGGACCAGTGGCGGCGCTCACCGGCCGCCCAGGCGCGCATACGGGAGCTCGGGCTCGCGGACGAGGACGAGCTGCAGTCGTGGTTCGTCCGGCACTTCGACACCTGGCTGGCCGCGCGCGGGCGCCGCCTGATCGGCTGGGACGAGATCCTGGAGGGCGGCCTGGCGCCGGGCGCCGCGGTGTCCTCCTGGCGCGGGCACGGCGGCGGGATCGCGGCGGCCCGCGCGGGCCACGACGTCGTCATGTGCCCGGAGCAGGAGGTCTACCTCGACCACCGGCAGGACGCGGGCCCGGACGAACCGGTGCCCATCGGCTATGTGCGCACCCTGGAGGACGTCTACCGCTTCGAGCCGGTACCGCCCGAGTTGACCCCCGAGGAGGCGCGGCACGTCCTCGGCGCGCAGGCCAACGTGTGGACCGAGGTGATGGAGGACGCCGCGCGCGTGGACTACCAGACGTACCCGCGGCTCGCGGCCTTCGCCGAGGTCGCGTGGAGCGCGCTGCCGGCCCCCGCCGACCGGGACTTCACGGACTTCGAGCGGCGGATGGCGGTCCACTACCGGCGGCTCGACGCCCTCGGAGTGGCCTACCGGCCGCCCACGGGACCCCGGCCCTGGCAGCGGCGCCCCGGTGTGCCCGGTCGCCCGATCGAAGGGCCGCCGCCCGCCCCGTGAGCTGACGTCCGGGCGTACAACCCGCATGTACGCCCGTCCGGCCCGGACGTGCGCCCGACGACCCGGACGTGCGCCCGACGACCCGGACGTGCGCCCGACGCCCCGGACGCGCGTCCGGCGGCCGCCCGTGATCCGGGAATTCACCGGCCCGCAAGGGAACGGACGCTCAAAGATCACCGTAGAGTGCCAATCCGAAGTCACGGGAGATGCCGGGTGAAAACCGGCCATCACCGTGCTGAGATGGGCGTATGCCTCCTACCGGACCCCCGCGTTCGGGTTCCGCGAGAATGTGCCAGAGTTGCCACGTCCGCCCTGTCAGCACGTACCGTACGGCAGCACAGGTGGGACCAGGTGGGGCAGCGGGAAGGGGCAGCCGGTTTTGACCACGCACGCACCGCAGGCGGCGCAGTCCGTCACGCTGCCCGCCTCTCTGGACGACGCCGTGGCGGCCCTCGCGGCCATGCCCGCCGCCGTCCCCGTGGCGGGCGGCACCGACCTCATGGCCGCGGTCAACTCCGGGCAGCTCAGGCCCGCGGCGCTGGTCGGCCTCGGCCGGATCAGCGAGATCCGCGGCTGGCAGTACCAGGACGGCCACGCGCTGCTGGGCGCCGGACTCACGCACGCGCGCATGGGGCGCCCGGACTTCGCCGCCCTCATCCCCGCGCTCGCCGCCGCCGCCCGGGCCGCGGGCCCGCCGCAGATCCGCAACGCGGGCACCCTCGGCGGCAACATCGCCACGGCCGCGCCCACGGGCGACGCGCTGCCCGTGCTGGCCGCACTGGAGGCCACGGTGGTCATCGCGGGCCCGGAAGGCGCCCGTCGCGAGATCCCCGTCTCCCACCTGCTGGCCGGCATGGAGATGCTGCGACCCGGCGAACTCATCGGCTACGTGCGCGTGCCGCTGCTGCACGCCCCGCAGGTCTTCCTGAAGGCCACCGGACGCACCGGACCCGGGCGGGCCACCGCGTCCGTGGCGCTCGTCCTCGACCCCGCCCGGCGCGGGGTGCGGTGCGCCGTCGGCGCCATAGCGCCCATGCCGCTGCGGCCCCTGGACGCCGAGGCGTGGGTGGCCCAGCTGATCGACTGGGACGGCGGGCGCACCCTCGTGCCCGAGGCGCTGCAAGCCTTCGGCGAGTACGTCGCCGCCGCCTGCATCCCCGACCCGGCCCCCGCCGAGGACGGTTCCGTACCACCGCTTCCGCCCGCCGTACTGCAACTGCGGCGCACCGTCGCCGTACTGGCCCGACGAGCACTGGGGAGGGCGCTGTCGTGACCGACGACCAGCACGGAGAGAGCACGCCCGGGCAGGGCGGGCACGGCGGCTGGGAGCGGCTGCCCCAAGGGGACTACGACGACGGCGCCACGACCTTCGTCCAGCTGCCCGAAGGGGGCATCGACGCGCTGCTGGCCGCGAACACCCCGCTCGCCGCGCCGGGCCAGGGCTATGTGCCCCCGCCCATAACGGTCACCCCCGCCACGACCGCCGGCACCGACCCGGCGGCCACGGGCAGCTGGACGATGCCGGCCGAGGGCGCGCAGTGGCCCGACCCGCACGCGGTGCCCCAGGAACCGGGCGGGCACGAGCACCACGAGCACGCGTACGGGTACCAGCCGGGCGGCGCGGGCCAGTGGACCTACGCGGGGCCCGGGCAGTACGAGGAGCCCGGCCCGTACGAGGAGACCGGCCAGGAGGGCGACCCGGCCCCCGGGCACGACGTGACCGGCCAGTGGTCGATCCCCGTGGCCGGCGGCGAGCTGCCGGACGAGTCCGGCGAGTTCACCCAGTCGGCGCTGGTCGAGCAGTGGGGCGGCACCCCTCCGGCGACACTGCCGGGCGGCGCGCCCGCGCCGTGGGCGACGGAGGCGATCGGCACGGCGTGGACGGCCCCGCCGCCCGCGGCGCCCGGGGAGGCGCCCGGAGAGCCGTCTGCCGAGCCGTACGGGGGCGCACCGGCCGAGATGCCCGGCGAGGGTCCCGGAAGCGCTCAGGAGGCCACTGAGGGCTCCGTGTTCGCGCCGGGCACGGATCCCGCGGAGACGCTGAGGTTCCCGGCGCTGTCCAAGCTGCCGCCGAGGACTCCCGAGACCACGGACGCCCTGCCGGACGCCCCCGATGCCGCGGAGGTCCCCGAAGCCGCGACCGCGACCGCGGACGTCACCGACGCCTCCGAAGAAGCCGAGGTCGCGCCCACGGCACCCGGGACGCTCGACCCCACCGACGACCCCGCCGCGGCCGAGGACGAACCGGCGCCCGTCGACGTGCCCGACGCTCCCGCGCCCGACGCTCCCGGCGAAGTCGTCGAGGTCGCCGAAGCCGCCGTGACCGTGGAGGGCGTGGAGCCCGCGGAGCCCGTCGAGGACGGCGCGCCGGAGGGCCCGGCCGACGCCGAGCCGGCGGCCGAGTCCCCCGTGGCCGTGCACGACGACCACCCCCTCGCCTCGTACGTCCTGCGGGTGAACGGCACGGACCGTCCGGTCACCGACGCCTGGATCGGCGAGTCGCTGCTGTACGTGCTGCGCGAGCGCCTCGGTCTCGCCGGCGCCAAGGACGGCTGCTCGCAGGGCGAGTGCGGCGCCTGCAACGTGCAGGTGGAGGGCCGGCTCGTGGCCTCCTGCCTGGTGCCCGCCGTCACCGCGGCCGGCAGCGAGGTCCGCACCGTGGAGGGGCTCGCCGAGGACGGGCAGCCCTCGGACGTGCAGCGGGCCCTCGCCCGGTGCGGTGCCGTGCAGTGCGGCTTCTGCGTGCCGGGCATGGCCATGACCGTGCACGACCTGCTGGAGGGCAACCCCGAGCCGACCGAGCTGGAGACGCGCGCGGCCCTGTGCGGCAACCTGTGCCGCTGCTCGGGCTACCGGGGCGTCCTGGAGGCCGTGCGGGAGGTCGTCGCCGAGCGCGAGGCGCACACGCACGCCGCCGACGGGTCCGGTACCGCGCAGGACGCCGAAGAGGCCCGCATCCCGCACCAGGCGGGCCCGGGCGCGGGCGGCGTCAACCCGGCCGCGTACGAGGAGCAGTCCGCGTACGAGGACCAGGCCGGGTACGAGGACCAGCCCGGGTACGACGAGCCGTCCGGTTACGAGGACCCGGCCGCGTACCAGGACCCGTCCGGGTACGACCCGCAGGGGCAGCCCCCGCAGCACCCGGCGCAGCGCGACCAGACGTACGGCCAGGACGGAGGAGGCCAGGCGTGAGCAACGAAGCAGCCACCGCGGATCTCGCGGAGGCCGCACCGGTCCCCGAACAGCTGCCGCACGGCCTCGGCGCCTCCCTGCCGTCCGCGGACGCCCGCGCCAAGGCCGAGGGCACCTTCCCGTACGCGGCCGACCTGTGGGCCGAGGGCCTGCTGTGGGCCGCCGTCCTGCGCTCGCCGCACCCGCACGCGCGCGTGCTGTCCATCGACACCTCCCACGCGCGCGAGATGCCCGGCGTGCGGGCCGTCATCACCCACGAGGACGTGCCGGGCGTGCCGGTGCACGGCCGGGGCAAGGCCGACCGGCCCGTCTTCGCCTCCGAGGTCGTCCGGCACCACGGGGAGCCCATCGCGGCCGTGGCCGCCGACCACCCCGACACCGCGCGGATGGCCGCGGCCGCCGTCATCGTCGAGTACGAGGTGCTCGACCCGGTGACCGACCCGGAGCAGGCCTTCGAGGCGGAGCCGCTGCACCCCGACGGCAACCTGATCCGCCACATCCCGTTGCACCACGGCGATCCGGCCGCGTCCGGTGACATCGTCGTCGAGGGCCTGTACCGCATCGGCCGCCAGGACCCGGCGCCCATCGGAGCCGAGGCCGGGCTCGCCGTGCCCCGCCCCGACGGCGGCGTCGAGCTGTACCTCGCCTCCACCGACCCCCACAACGACCGCGACACGGCCGCCGCCTGCTACGGCCTGGCCCCCGAACAGGTGAAGATCGTCGTCACGGGCGTCCCCGGGGCCACCGCCGACCGCGAGGACCAGGGCTTCCAGCTCCCGCTCGGCCTCCTCGCGCTGCGGACGGGCTGTCCGGTCAAACTCGCCGCCACGCGCGAGGAGTCCTTCCTCGGCCACGCCCACCGGCACCCCACCCTGCTGCGCTACCGCCACCACGCGGACGCCGAGGGCCGGCTGGTGAAGGTGGAGGCGCAGATCCTGCTGGACGCGGGTGCGTACGCGGACACCTCCGCCGACGCGCTGGCCGCCGCCGTGGCGTTCGCCTGCGGCCCGTACGTCGTGCCCAACGCGTTCATCGAGGGCTGGGCCGTCCGCACCAACAACCCGCCCTCCGGGCACGTGCGCGGCGAGGGCGCGATGCAGGTCTGCGCGGCCTACGAGGCGCAGATGGACAAGCTGGCGAAGAAGCTGGGCACGGACCCGGCCGAGCTGCGCATGCGCAACGTCATGTCCACCGGCGACGTGCTGCCCACCGGACAGACGGTGACCTGCCCGGCCCCGGTCGCCGAACTCCTCCAGGCCGTCCAGGACTTCCCGCTGCCCGCCCTCCCCAAGGACACCCCCGAGGAGGACTGGCTGCTCCCGGGCGGGCCCGAGGGCGCGGGCGAGCCGGGCGCGGTGCGCCGGGGCGTCGGCTACGGGCTCGGCATGGTGCACATGCTGGGCGCCGAGGGCGCGGACGAGGTCTCGACGGCCACGGTGAAGGTCCAGGACGGCGTGGCCACGGTCCTGTGCGCGGCCGTGGAGAGCGGCCAGGGCTTCGCCACCCTCGCCCGGCAGATCGTCCAGGAGACCCTCGGCATCGACGAGGTGCACGTGGCCCCCGTCGACACGGACCAGCCCCCGGCGGGCGCGGGCAGCCGGGGCCGGCACACCTGGGTCTCGGGCGGCGCGGTGGAGCGGGCGGCCAAGATGGTCCGCACCCAGCTCCTCCAGCCCCTGGCGCACAAGTTCGGCCTCTCCACGGAGCTCCTCCAGATCGCCGACGGCAAGATCACCTCGTACGACGGAGTCCTGTCGACCACCGTCACCGAGGCGATGGACGGCAAGGAGCTGTGGGCCACCGCCCAGTGCCGCCCCCACCCGACCGAACCGCTCGACGGGGCGGGCCAGGGCGACGCGTTCGTGGGCATGGCGTTCTGCGCGATCCGCGCGGTGGTCGACGTCGACATCGAACTGGGCTTGGTACGCGTCGTGGAGCTGGCCGTGGCCCAGGACGTCGGCCGGGTCCTCAACCCCGCCCAGCTCGCCGCCCGTATCGAGGCGGGCGTCACGCAGGGCGTCGGCGTGGCCCTCACGGAGAACCTCCGCACGGCCCGCGGCCTGATCCGCCACCCGGACCTGACCGGTTACTCGCTCCCCACGGCCCTGGACGCCCCCGACATCCGGATCGTGAAGCTGGTCGAGGAGCGCGACGTGGTCGCCCCCTTCGGCGCGAAGGCGGTCAGCGCCGTACCGGTCGTCACCTCCCCTGCGGCCATCGCCTCGGCGGTCCGCGCGGCGACGGGCCGCCCGGTCAACCGCCTGCCGATCCGGCCGCAGGCGGCGGTGGTGACGGGGGCGTAGGCGCGTCCGTCGAGCATCGCGATCTTGTGGGTGCCCGAAGGTACCCGCACGTGCCGGGGGTTCCCGGCGTGTGCTGCCCCGGCGTTGTCAGTGGGGCGGCGTAAGGTTTTCGGTCAGTGGGGGACAGTCGCGTCGGCGCAGTGTCCCGGCCTGGGGGCAGGCGGCACGACGGACATCACACGCACACGCGCGGGGGGCGCCATGAGCACGGGTACGACGGTGGCAGGCACCGGGACGGTGACATTCACGCGCTCGGAGCCGGGCGCGCCGCGCCGGGCGGCAGAGCTGGTGGACCGCGCCGGGGAGCTCGCGCGGGAGCTGCGGGACCAGTTGGTGCTCGGGTCGCTGCGCACGCTGGACAGGGACCTGGAGGCGGTGGTCCGCGGCGAGCGCACCGCGCCCCGGCCCCCGGCAGCGCCCTTGTGCGGCGTGCTCGGCCTGACGAACATGTTCCCGCTGTCCCCGTCCCTGGAGGGTGTGTTGCGACTCGCGGCGGCGGCCACGACCGCGCGGCCCGAAGGGGACCTCGCGCCGTACTGGCGTATCGCCACGCTGACCCGCCCCTTCACCGGGGGCGGGGGCCCCGGCGCCGGCGAGACCGTGCGCTTCGAGGAGCTGGACTTCCCGGCGACGCTCACGCACGAGCCGACGCGCCGTTTCCTCCGGGAGGTCGGCCTGCCGGAGGACGGCTTCCTGTTCCAGCTCGACGCGGAGGTGGCGCTGCCGACGCTCCCCGAGTACTACGCGGAGTCGTGTGCCCCGCCGCCGCGAACCGAACTGCCCGCGCACGCGGACCGTTTGATTCGTCTCGGCCGCCTGACGCCGGACACGCACCTCGTCGTCGACGGGGCGACAGGAACGATCCTGTGCTGGAGCGAGCCCGACCGCACGCTGCGCCCGCTCAACGCGGACATATCCACGCTGGCCTTCACGGTGTGGCTGGTCCACCGCGAGCGGGGACTCGACGTGAACTACGACCTGACGCCGTTCCAGTCGTACCTGACGGCCGTCGCCACCGGGATCACTCGGAACTGAGATCACTCGGGACTGAGATCACTCGGGGGTGAGTGGTCGCGGGCCGCGGCGGGCGGCGGGCCGAGGACCTGGTGGTGTCAGGAGTCAGGAGTGAGGTCGAGGCGCTGGTCGAGGACGTCGCGGGCGACGTCGACCAGGCGACGGTTGTGACTGAAGGCGTGGGCGCGCAGCCGTAGCAGGGCGTCCGCGATGGGGATGTCGAGCCGACTGCTGAGGAAGCCCGCGGCCTGGTGGACTACGGCGTGGTGCAGGGACAGGTCCGGTCGCGGTACTGGCTCGAGGTCGGTGTCGGCGGCCAGGGCCTTGGGCGGGGTGTTCAACAGCAGGTGCAAAGCGGTGTGGGCGAAGGTTTCGAGGTCGAGGCGCTGCTCCATGGGGAAGAGGCCCGTGGTGGTGCGGTAGCCGGTCATGACGCCGGTGGTGGCCACGCCCAGGAGCAGGGGGATGGCGATGACGGCGCGGGCCGATGTGTCGTGGGTGGCGGCGGTGAAGGCGGGCCAGCGCTCGGCGGCGGCCTGGGTGGTCAGATCGGTCTCGGTGACGGCCTCCCCGGTGCGGGCGGCATCCAGGGTGGGGCCTTCGCCGAGGGTGTACTGCAGGTCTTCCAGGTCGGCGCCGAGATGACCGTCGGCCAGGGTGCCCCACAGCAGTTCCAGCGCGCCCGACTCGGCGCGCAGGTTCAGGGTCAGGGCCTGCAGGTGCAGCAGGCGGGCGGCGTAGACGGCGGAGACGGTGGACAGATCGTGTCCGTCATGGGCGGCTTGGCGCAGGCGTTTGAGAAGGCGGGTGAACTCATCGCGGGACATCGTGCCCCCCGGCGGGCAGCCGTAGGCTTCCTCGCCCGCAGCGGCAGAGACCGGAGGCGAGACGGCTTCCGGCAGACGGCGGGTGGAGGAAGGGGTGAAAGAAGTCCGGCGATGGTTGGGCCGGGCCTCACCGAACCGAGTAAAACTCGCTGGGCACGTTCCCGCGGGCGATCTGGGCCGCCAGGTCGGACAGTTTCCGCCGCTGAGAGCGGGCGTGGTGGCGTAGTCGGGTGAAGGCCTCGTCCATGTCGATGTCGAAGCGGCCGGCGAGCATGCCCTTGGCCTGTTCGATGGTCACGCGGCTGTCCAGTGCGGTGCGCAACTGAGCCAGAAGAATGTTCTTGTCGGCCAGTTCATGCCGGTGGGCCAGAGTGCTGCCGGTGGTGTCGGCCAGGGTCTGGGCCAACTCCATGTCCGAGGTACCCATGTAGGGCGGTTGGGTCATGAGCAGGTTGAGGGCGCCCAGCAGCATCTGGGGCAGGCGCAGGCTCACCGCGGCTATCGCCGTGATGCCGGCCGCGTGGGCCCGGGGAGCGAAGTTGGGCCAGCGTTCGTCCAGTTCGGTCGGGACCAGTGCCTTTCGGGTACGGGCACTGTCCAGACAGGGGCCCTCGTTCAGTTCGACCTGGTCCTCGGTCAGCTCGCGGGTCATCTCGTCGGAGGCGGTGATGTAGCTGATCCGGTCGTTGTCCAGAACGGTGATGCTCGCGCTGCGCACCGGGAGCAGTTCCACCGCCTGGGAGGTCAGGTCGTGCAGCAACTCCAGCGGATCGAAGTCCGCCGGACGGTGAGCGAGGTCGTAGACGGCTCGCGCGATACGCGCGTCGCGCTCGGTGTTGTGCATGGGGGGACCGCCCATCGCTGGGTCCGTCTCCGTGACGGTCGCAGGGTCCGGGCAACTCCGCCAGGCGGCGGCGGAATGAAAAAAGTGAACCGGCCTTCACCCGAAGGCAAGATCGTGTCCGCTGACGGGAGGGTGCTCCGGCTCGCCCCCTCTCTTGGCTCGCCCGTCCGAGACCATCGCGCGGTCGGCTCCACCCCGGCACTGGACGGCCTCACGGTTCCACTCGGCGGCTTCCCCGAAGCCGCCGCTCCCAAACACAGGATGTCCGGACACTTTCCCGCGAGCCCGGCTGAACAGCGAGTGCCTGCCATCCACGCGCCGCCGGCACTGCACTTGGACCGGCACGCCCAGAAAGAAGCCCCCACAGCGCCCCGACAGCGCGCACGCGCCACCACCCTGCCGCACGGTCCGCCCGGACGGCGCGCTCCGTCAATGTTCGCAGGCCGGACGCGTACACCACCGCCCATGATCTATACCTCCCCTGTGGGCCCGGACGGCTGATCACCGGCCGCGCCGGGCGGGGACAGGATGATGGTTCCGGCGACGATCGCACGGGCCAGGTCGGCCAGGCGCATCTGGTGCCGACGGGCATGGGCGCGCATCCGCTGGAAGGCGGCATCGACGTCGGTGCCGGCTGTGGCGGCGAGGAAGCCCTTGGCCTGCTCGATGGTGGTACGGCTGTCCAGGGCGTGCTGGAGCTGGCGGTTCAGGGTGCGGTGGTGGTCGAGGGCGGCCCGCTGGGTCAGGGAGATGGCGGTGGCGTCGGCCAGCGTCCGGGCCAGGTGCCGGTCCTCCTCGGGCAGGGCGCCCGGCAGTGCGCGGAAGAGGTTCAGCACGCCGATGACGTCCTCGCGCCGCCGGATCGGGACGGCGTGCACGGAGAGGTAACCGGCCCGGTGGGCGCGACTGGTGAAACGGGGCCAGCGGGGCTGCGGCGCGTCGCTGATCGTGTGGTCGACGGGCGTGGCGTCGTGATAGGCGGTGCAGCAGGGCCCTTCACCCGCGTCCAGTTCGAACAGCTCCACCGGCCGCATGCGCTCCGAGGACGCGGCGACCAGCCGCAGGCGCTCACCGGGCGCGGCGAGCATCACTCCGGCGTCACTGATGTCGAGCAGGTCCATGCAGTGCCCGGCGACGCGGTACAGGAAATCCGCCTGATCGAAGTCGGCGGCCAGGACATCGGCCAGATCGATCAGTGCGTCAGCCACCCGCCGCACACGCGGCAGTTCCGCGGACTCTTGCCCTTCCGGCGGGCCGGGCGTGGATCCGGGCATGAGAGGAGCGCCTTCACGTCATCGGTGTCAGCGACCGAGACCGGAAGCACGCACGGGGACTGGGTGGAGACCACCCGGCCACGCACTGACCCTCCCACCTCTTCTACTCGCTTCTCCGGCCATCCGCCATCCCTGTCGTCGCCGTAGACTGGGTCTGACACGAAGAGCGGAGAATCGTCGGGCAACGGACGGTTCGTACTGTGCTCACCGGTTCACTGTCGCGACATGCGCGTGTACCACCGCGATCACTGACCCCCTGGTCGTAGTTGATTCGTTCCTCGTGGGAGCACCGCCCGGCACGCCCCGGAACCCGCGCGAGCCACCGGAGCCCGAGATGGACGACAACAACCGAGCCATGCGCTTGTGGCGCCTGTTACTGACCGAGGCCGCCCAACAGGACGGCTCGGCTTTCACCGTTGGCCTGGCCTGCCACGTCGCCGCCCAGATGCTGCCGGCCGACAGCGTCGTGGTGACATTGATCAATGCTGCGGAGATCCGCGAGGTCGCCTTCGCCACCGACGACCTCGGTCACCGCCTGGAGGACGCCCAGCTCATCGCCGGCGAAGGCCCGTGCACCGATGCGTTCGGCCAGAACCGGCAGGTCATGGTCCCCGACCTGGCCCAGGAACGGGACCGCTGGCCCGCCTACCTCACCCTGGCCGCCCCGCTCGACGCACGTGCCACGCTGTCCTGTCCACTGGGCATCGGCCCGGCGCGCATCGGCTGTGTCTCCTACTACCGGCACGAACCCGGCCCCTTCAGCGACGGGGATCGCGGGAACGCCGCAGCGTACACGCAGCTGTTCACCCTGGCCGCACTGTGCGAACACGGCACCGTGCTACTGCACCGATCCCTGCCCACCACCACTCCCCCCGCCTCCCCGCGTCCCCACGGCTTCCCCGTCCTGGTCCACCAGGCCATCGGCGCGCTCTCCGCCCGTCTGGACACCGACATCGCAACCGCCAGCGCCTGCCTGCGCGCCTACGCCTACGCCCACGACGCCCCCCTCCTCCACGTGGCCGAACAGGTCCTCGCCGGAACCATCACCCCCGAGGCGGACATCGGCGACGACACGACCTGACGGCCCGACATCACACCACGGCACCGCCGTCCGGTTCGTACGGCGGAACGCGCTGCCCCCGGCTCTCGGCGACGTTGAGCACGTCCGTCAGCGACTCGCAGAGCCGCCGGACGACGAAGCGCAGTTCGCCGGTCGTGAGGCTCGCCGTCTCCTCGAGCATCGGCCGCGCCAGGCCGAGGACGACGACAGCCGTCTCGATCTGCTGTTCTTCGATGTCGTCCGCCAGCAGGGCGAGCGGGGTGGCTGTGCCGTCGGTGACCAGATGAGCGGGTTTGCCCTCCGGGCCGGTCCAGGGGAGGAGGCGGAGGTGCGTGGGGGAGTGGTTCATGCGGCTGCCGCCCGGTGGGTGAGGTAGGGCCGTACGAGGGGGAGGCCGTCGGCGTGGATCACTGTGTCCAGGTCGAGGGAGTACGGGGAGCACGGGGTGGGGAGGGGACGGCGCGCGTGTCGTGGAGCGGTGAGGGGTGGGTGGCTGGGGGCGCGGTGCCTGCCGGTCGAGGGCAGGAGCCACGCGAGGAGGAAAGTGAGTAGGGTTCGCACTTGTCGGTCACTCCTGAGGTGATCGGCCACGCCCCGGGACAGTTGGCGCTGTCGCCGGGGTTCTGTCTGCTGCAGCTTACGCGCTACCGCGATAGCGCACTACCGCACTAGCGCGGTAGCTCAGAATCGTGTAAGCGCGGAACCTTGTTCCATGAACATCGATCGCTCAGTGCCTGTGTGGCCTCAGGTGGCGGATGAACTGCGCCGAAGGCTGGACGCGGGGCGGTACGCGGCCGGTGAGCGTTTCCCGGGCACGGTGGACATCGCCGCCGAATTCAAGGTCAGCCAGTCCACGGCCCAGAAGGCCGTGGTCGCTCTGCGCAAAGAGGGGCTGCTGTACACCGTCCTCGGGCAGGGTTCGTTCGTCGCGGAGAAGTAGCCCACCCCTCTCGTCGGCGCCGAGACGCGCGCTCCCCTGGTGTAGTGACGTGCGACACAACTGAACCGTCCGGGAATGTGGATACCCGACGGAGTCGTTGCCCACCGTGCAGGGGTTGCACTGAGTGCAAGCAGAACCGGGGCGAAGCGAGGAGAACGGTCATGCCGACGGATGTCGTACGCGAGGATCTGCGGGCCGTGCGCCGCAGGCAGACGCGTGCGGCGATCACCGAGGCGGCCGTCGGGCTGGCCCTGGAGCGTGGAGCCGCGGCGGTCACCGTCGACCGGATCGCGGCCGCCGCGGGCGTGTCACGGCGTACGTTCTTCAACTACTTCCACGCCAAGGAGGACGCCCTCGTCCACGGCCCCCCGCCCCTCGCCCCGGAGGACGCGGCAGCGTTCGCCGCGGACACCGAGTCGTCCTGGCTCGACGCGCTGAAGTGGCTGATGCTCCGGCACGTGCGGCAGGTCATGACGGAGCGGGCCGAGATCGTCCGGTCGCACCGGCTGGTCGAGGGCAACCCCGAGCTGCTGCCCGTCCTGCTGCAACGGTTCGAGGAGTTCGACCGGTGCCTGATCACGGTGATCGAGGCGCGGGCGGAACGGGTCGGGCACAGCCTGGACGCCGAACTGGTCGCCGCCGTGGTGACGGCCGTGGTCCGGGTCGCGTTGCAGCGCTGGCTGCACGCACCGGACGGGCCGGACAGCGGCGGCAAGCCGTCCGATCTGGCCGCCTCGATGAGCGAAGCACTCACCACCCTGCGCACCACCTTGCTGGCATAAGGCCGGCGCCACCGCCCAGCCGGGACCGACGCGTTACGACGAAGAGCGCGCCGGACCCGGTGCTTTCGTTTCCCCCTCCATAGGAGCACCACCCTTGAGCGCCACCGACATATCCGGAAACGGGCAGCCGCCCGGCCGGGGCGGCACCGCCACGACCGAGCACGCCGAGAACATGGACGGCATCGCGCCGCACGTCTTCCACCGCCGCTGGCGCATCCTCGGCGCGATGTGCGTCAGCCTGCTGACCGTCATGCTCGCCAACGGCAGCCTCACCCTCGCCCTGCCCGGCATGAGCGCCGACCTCGGGCTCACCACGCTGCAGCAGACGTGGGCGATGCACCTGTACGCGCTGACGTTCGCCGCGCTGCTGTTCACCTGCGGCTCGGTCGGCGACCGCTACGGCCGCAAGATCCTCATGCAGGCCGGTCTCGCCGGCTTCACCGTGGCGTCCGTCTACGCGGGCTTCTTCGCGGACTCCGGCGGCGAGGTCATCTTCGCCCGCGGCCTGATGGGCATCGCGGCGGCGCTGGTCATGCCGACCACGCTGTCGGTCATCAACAACGTCTTCCCGCGCCGCGAGCGGGCCCGCGCCATCGCGATCTGGACCGGTGTCGCCGGCGCCGGCGCCGGGCTGGGCTCGGTCCTCTCCGGCGTCCTGCTGGAGCACTACTCCTGGCACTCGGTCTTCGTCTTCAGCGCCGTCCTTGGCCTCGCTGCCTTCGTGGCCAACCAGCTGCTGGCGCCGGAGTCCCGGGACGAGCACGAGACCCCGGTCGACTGGCTGGGCGGCCTCCTGACCACGATCGGCATCCTCGGCGTCGTCTACGCGATCACCGAGGGCCCGTCCCACGGCATCTCCGACCCGCTCGTCCTCACCGGCCTGATCGCGGGCGTCGTCGGCCTCGGCCTGTTCCTGTGGTGGCAGACCAAGGTCAAGCACCCGATGCTCGACCTCACGCTGTTCAAGAACCCCGTCTTCAGCATCTCCACGATCGCCTGCCTGATCGCGTTCTTCGCCCTGATCGGCTCGATGTACGCGATCAGCCAGCTCTTCCAGCTCGTCCTGGGCTACGGCACCCTGAAGGCGGCCGTGCTGTCGCTGCCGATGATGATCCCGATGATGCTGCTGGCCCCGCTGGTCCCGGTGATCGTCAAGGCATGGGGCGCCCGCTGGACCATCACCGCGGGTCTCGCCCTCATGGCCGCCGGCTTCTTCCTGGCCTCCTTCTGGGACGCCGGGGTGAGCTACTGGGCCGTGATGCTGCCGATGATCGTGATCGCGCTCGGCATGTCGCTGGCCATGCCCCCGGCCACCGAGCTGGTCATGGGAAGCGTGCCGCGCAACCGTTCCGGCATGGGCTCGGCCATGAACGACACCTCCCGCGAACTGGGCGGCGCCATCGGTATCGCCGTCCTCGGCGCCCTGCTCTCCTCTGGCTACTCCGACGGGATCGCCGACACGGTCCGCGCACTCCCGGCGCAGCTCGGTGAGGTGGCCGACAGCAGCCTGGCCGGCGCCCTGCAGGGCGTCTTCCCGGCCCTGCAGCAGTCGGCGGGCGGCGAGGCGGCGAACTCCTTCCTCCACGTGGCCCGTTCCGCCTGGATGGACGGCCTGTCCACGGCCCTGGTCGTCTCGGCCGCCATCAGCCTGGTCGCGGCCCTGGTCAGCGGCGCCCTGATGCCGGGCAAGAAGAAGCTGGGCCGGTACGTGGTCTCGCACGAGACACCGGCGACGGCGACGGACGGCACGGTCGCTCCCGCCGACGAGGCGGAGAAGGTCCCGAGCGCCTGACCCGTCACAGAAGGGCGGCACCCGAGTACGGGTGCCGCCCTTCTGTCTCGTACGGAGTCTCGTACGGAGGCCGCTCAGTCGAGACAGAAGTCGTTGCCCTCGACGTCCTGCATCCAGATGCACGACTCGTTGAACCCATCGGCATGCTGCACCAGCACCTGGGTCGCGCCGAGCGCGACCAGCCGCGCGCACTCGGCTTCGAGCGCGGCGAGACGCTCCTTCCCCACGAGACCGGTGCCGGCCCGCACGTCGAGGTGCACCCGGTTCTTGACGACCTTGCCCTCGGGAACGCGCTGGAAGAACAGCCGCGGACCCACACCTGTGGGATCGACGCAGGCGAACGCCGAACCCTGCCGCTCAGGCGGCAGCGAACGATCGAACTCGTCCCACGAGGCGAACCCCTCGGGCGGCGGCGGCACGACGTACCCCAGCACCTCGCACCAGAAGCGGGCGACACGCTCGGGTTCCGCGCAGTCGAAGGTGACCTGAACCTGCTTGACCGATGACATCGGCGCACCATAACAGGGGATGCGGTCGCTCATCTCCCGGTTTATTTCCCGCAGTCGGCTGCCGCGTGTTGTGCGGGGCGCTCGGGGTCCAGGACCTGCTCGATGTGATGGTCCAGCAGGGCCTTCGCCGCGTCCGGTGAGCGGTGCCCGAGGGCGATGTCCACGCCGAGGGCGAGGGTGACGGACCAGCAGATGTCGGCGTCGAGGTGCTCGGTGCCCCGGGGCTCACCCCCTCGCTCCCGGCGGGCCTCGCTGAGGAGACCGGCGGTGAAGGTGATCAGGTCGTCGTCGCCCGGAGCCAGGAGCCTGGCCATCGTCGGGTCGGAGGCCGCCCGCCCGGCCGCGGCCAGGCCGAACCGCATGAGCCGCAGACTCTCCTCGGCCGGGCTGACCAGCGCGTAGAGGCACGCGCGGAGCAAGGTCTCCGGGTCCGTCGCGCCGGCCGCCCGGACCGCGTCCTCGATGGTCGCGTTCACCGCCTGCACGGCACGTTCGAGTGCGTCGCGGACCAGCGCCTGCATCGAGGGGTAGTAGTGCTGCACCTGCCCCATGGAGACACCGGCCTCGTCGGCGACCTTGCGCAGCGTCACCTGCTCGATGCCGCCCCGGAACGACAGCGCCCAGACGGCCTCGACCAGGCGCTTCCTGCGTTCCTCGTGATCCACGATCCTGGGCATGGGGCCTCCCTCTGAACTTTTGCCATGCGGACGCATTGCTTCGGGGTCCGAGCCCGGTTACAGTGCAGCTGCATTGTAAAGGTGTGAGCTCGTCCACCCGTGAACCGACTCCGGAGCTGATGATGGCTTTTCCCCGCCCCACCGCCGATGAGCTGGTGCTGCGCCCGCCGAGCAACCGGGTGGAGCGCCGGTCGATCGGCTGGTGGGCCGCGCAGGCCGTGGGGGTCGTGGTGCCGCCGGTGTTCGTGCTGGTGCTGTTGGCCCTGCTGATCGAGCCCGCACGGCCGTGGCTGCTGCTGTCGGCGGCGATCGTGGGGGTGCCGGGTGCGGTGACCGCGGTGGTCATGCCCGTGTGGCGGTACCGGGTGCACCGGTGGGAGACGACGGGCGACGCGGTGTATACACGCGCCGGGTGGGTGCGTCAGGAGTGGCGGATCGCGCCCCTGTCGCGGATACAGACGGTGGACACCGTACGAGGGCCGCTGCAACAGCTGTTCGGGCTGGCCACCGTGACCGTCACCACCGCCTCGGCGGCCGGCGCCGTGAGAATCGACGGCCTGGAGCACGGGTTCGCACGCGATCTGGTGGACGAGCTGACCAAGGTCACCCAGGCCACTGCCGGTGACGCGACATGAGTACGCGCGAGGTGGCCGAACCAGCCGGAACGGAGACGGAGGGCGCATGGCTGCGGCTCGATCCGCGCGTCGTCCGCGCCTTCGGCGCCTGGTGCGCCCTGGTGATCGTCGCAGCCGCCGCCGTCATGTGGTGGCGCGGGGCACCGTGGTGGCTGCACGCGTCCGTCCCGGTGCCGGTCCTCGGCGCGCTGGGCTACGAACGGCTCCGCTGGCACAGGACCCACTACCGGCTCACCCCGGAACGCATCGAGGTCAGGACGGGTGTGCTGGTGCGCAGCCACCGGTTCGTCTCGCGCGAGCGCGTGCGCAGCGTGGACATCACGGCCGAGCCGATGCACCGGGTCTTCGGCATCGCCACCGTGAGGGTGGGCACGGGGCACCGGGCCGGTTCCCCGGACGACGCCACGCTCACCCTGGACGCGCTGGCCGCCGGTGACGCCGCGTCCCTCCGCGAGGAGCTGCTGGGCCGTGTGCGCGGCGGGGAGGAGGGCACGCACGCGTACGACACCCTCGCGCGGATCGACTGGAGATGGCTGCGGTTCGCCGTCCTGTCGGCCTCGGTGCCGTTGCTGGGCGGCGCCGCCGTGGGCGGGCTCTACAACCTGCTCGACCTCGTCGGCGCCCAGCCGGACACCGTACTGATCCCCCGGCTGTGGGACTGGTTGTCCACGGCGGACCCGCTCCCCGTGGTCGTGCTGTCCGCGCTGGCCCTGCTGCTGGTGGGGGCGATCGGGTCACTCGGCCTCTACGCCGAGATGTGGTGGGGCTTCCGGCTGGTCCGTGAGCCGGGCGGTGCGCTGCGCGTCACGCGGGGGCTGGTCGTCACACGGTCGGTGACCCTGGAGGAGGAGCGGCTGCGCGGCGTGGAGCTGGCCGAGCCGCTGCTGCTGCGCGGGGGCGGCGGCGCGTACACCTACGCCGTGGCCACCGGGACGGGAACGGCCGAGGAGGAGGCCGGCTCCGCCGACAGGAGCGCCCTGCTGCCGCCCGCCCCACTCGGCGAGGCGCACCGGGTCACGGCCGAGGTGCTGCGCGAGGAGGTCTGCCCCACGGTGTCGGTACGGCTCGTGCCGCACACCCGGCACGCGCTGGTCCGGCGACTGCGTCTGGCGTTCCTCATGGGTGCGCTGGTCGCGGGGGTACCGGTCGGGCTGGGCGTGTGGCTGGCCGAGGTGCCGCTGCTCCACGTCGGCTGGGTGTCCGCGCTCGCCGTCTGGGCAGTGGGCGCGCTGTTCGCCGTCAACGCCTTCCGCGCCCTCGGCCACGGCATCACCGGCCGCTACCTGGTCACCCGGCACGGCTCACTCAAGCGCCGCACGATCGCGCTCCGCCGGGACGGGGTCATCGGCTGGAAGGTGACCCGGTGGGCGTGGCACCGCCGGTCGGGTCTGAGCCGGGTCACCGCGACCACGGCGGGAGGGCGCGGCGCGTACCACGTCAAGGACGTCCTGCTGCCCGAGGGACTGCGCTTCGCCGAGGGGGCGACGCCCGGTCTGCTGCGCCAGTTCCTGGTCCGGCGACCGGCGGAGTGATGGCGAGGGTGGCGGCGTTCGGCGGAGGCGAGGGACGCCCGGAGGGTTCCGGCCGCCGCCCCGCTCTTTCGCCTCTGGTCAGACAGTGGAGGCCGTGGCGGGAATCGAACCCACGTAACTCGCTTTGCAGGCGAGCCCCTGAACCACTCGGGCACACGGCCGTATCAAGTCCGACCCCGTCTCGTCGCCGTGGCGGGGATCGGACCCACGTAACTCCCCGCGGGCGGAGCCCGCTGTCGGATGCAGCGCAGGCGAGCCCCTGAACCACTCGGGCACACGGCCGGGCCGGGAGCGAAGCCGATCGTTCCGCTCTCGAACTCGATGTCACGACCGTAGGCGGGGCCGCCCGGCCGCTCAAGGGTGCGGGCCGCGCTGCAATGCGACTGCCATACACCGTTCATGAATGAACCGGCTGCAGCGTCACCTCCGCCCGCGGCTCGCGCGGCCAGCTCCGGACACACGAGAAAATCTATGGTGGCCGGAGTAGACATTCGTAGATGGCACGGTTATGGTTTCTTACGTACCCCAGGGAGATACAGGGCCCGGCAGAGACGAACTGCCGGGCAGCAGTACACGCACGTGCAGTTCGCACGCAGGACGGTGCGGCGGTGGAGTTCCGGAGCCAGGGCTGTTTCATGACGGCGACGGGGCTGACGGCCGCACCGGGTGGCCCGCGGTGATCAGGGGCCGCCGTGAGCAGTACCGCAGCACCAGCAGTACGCAGTAACCCGTTCGGTAAGTAGTTGATCACTGAGGGAAGGACGGAGGAACCCGCGCCATCGGGATCGCCCGGGCCGAAGTCCTGGGCCCGGGTACCGCAGGACATCGACAGTGAGGTGGTCTCCGGTCAAGCAACCGCGATCCCCGCACGCCCGGCAGAAGAACGGTCGGGCCGGCGGAAACAGGAAGTCGGCGCAGTACCGAGGCCGACAGATGGTCTAGCAGTTCCTTCGGGGCCTTGGTGCCGTACGGCACCAAGGCCCCTCCACGCGTTTCACAGAGAGGTGCGAATGACAGCAGATGACTCGTACGACCGTCTTGATGACGACGACTTCCCCGCCTACACGATGGGCCGGGCCGCCGAGATGCTCGGCACCACCCAGGGTTTTCTCCGTGCCATAGGAGAGGCCCGCCTCATCACCCCGCTCCGGTCCAAGGGCGGACATCGCCGCTACTCCCGTTACCAGTTGCGCATCGCGGCCCGCGCCCGTGAGCTCGTCGACCAGGGCACCCCCATCGAAGCCGCCTGCCGCATCATCATCCTCGAGGACCAGCTCGAAGAAGCCCGGCGCATAAACGCCGAATACCGCCGCGCCGCCGAGTCGGGGAAGCCCACGGCCGCGAGCTGATACGGCCGAGGCTCGCGATCACTTCAGGAGCTCGCGGCTGCGCCCACGTACGCCGCCCGGGACGCGGAGCGTTCCGGGCAACTCGTGCACATGCGGCTCGGCGCGCCGTTCGCGGACGAGCGGACGGGGCCGCGGCGGTCGTACGACCAAGGTCCCGGGGGAACGCCGACCTCCGACAGGAGTCAATCCCTTGGGCGCCCCTTACCCTGACGGCTATGAGCACCCGCGAACCGCGCGACACAGACGTCGCGGACAAGGCCGAACCCCCGTCCGATCCCACGCCTGATCCCGCGCCCGCGACCTCCGGGCTCGAAGGCGTGCTCGGCCGGTCCTACCGTTCCCTCAGCATCGGCATCGTCTCCGTCGTGCTGCTGATCGCGTTCGAGGCGACGGCTGTGGGGACCGCGATGCCGGTGGCCGCGCGGGAGCTGGACGGGGTGTCGCTGTACGCGTTCGCGTTCTCGGGGTACTTCACGACGAGCCTGTTCGGGATGGTGCTCGCCGGGCAGTGGTCCGACCGGCGCGGGCCGCTCGGGCCGCTGGCGACCGGTATCGCCGCCTTCGGGGCGGGACTGCTGCTGTCCGGCACCGCCTCGACCATGTGGCTGTTCATCCTCGGGCGCGCCGTGCAGGGACTCGGCGGCGGACTCGTCATCGTCGCGCTGTACGTGGTCGTCGGACGGGCGTACCCGCCACGGCTCCAGCCCTCGATCATGGCGGCCTTCGCGGCGTGCTGGGTGCTGCCGTCCGTGATCGGGCCGCTCGCCTCGGGCGC
Organism: Streptomyces ruber; assembly: GCF_014648075.1. Lineage (GTDB taxonomy): Bacteria > Actinomycetota > Actinomycetes > Streptomycetales > Streptomycetaceae > Streptomyces > Streptomyces ruber. The sequence continues at coordinate 105,147 of NZ_BMQK01000004.1, forward strand.
GGTGACCGAGCACCTGGGGTGGCGGTGGGTGTTCCTCGGCATACCGGTACTCGTGCTCCTCCCGCTGGCGCTCGCGCTGCCGCGGATACGGCGGCTGGCGGCCGGGCCTCCCGAGGGCGCCGTGCCCGCCGCCCTCGACCGGCGCCGCATCCGTCTCGCCTTCGCGATCTCGATCGGCGCCGGGCTGCTCCAGTACGCCGCGCAGGACCTGCGGTGGCTGTCCGTGCTGCCGGGCGTGGCGGGTGCCGCGCTGCTCGTACCCGCGGTGCTGGGGCTGCTGCCGCGCGGTACCTGGCGGGCGGCGCGCGGGCTGCCGTCCGTGGTGCTGCTGCGCGGGCTGGCGGCCGGGTCGTTCATCGCGGCGGAGTCGTTCGTACCGCTGATGCTGGTCACCCAGCGGGGGCTGTCGCCCACGCTCGCCGGGCTGTCGCTGGCGGCGGGCGGGGCCACCTGGGCGCTGGGGTCGTACCTCCAGTCGCGGCCGCGCGTGGAGCCGTACCGGGAGCGGCTGATGACGGCCGGCATGGTCCTGGTCGCCGCCGCGATCGCGACCGCGCCGAGCGTGCTGATCGAGGCGGTGCCGGTGTGGACCGTGGCCGTGGCCTGGGGCTTCGGCTGCTTGGGGATGGGGCTGAACATCTCCTCCACCAGCGTGCTGCTGCTGAAGCTGTCGGCGCCGGAGCAGGCGGGCGCGAACTCCGCCGCGCTGCAGATCTCCGACGGGCTGTCCAACGTCCTGCTCCTCGCCGCGGGCGGCGCCGCCTTCGCGGCCCTCGGTGGCGGCGCGGCGGGCCACGCGGTCACCACCGCCACCGCCACGACGGGCTCCCACCCGGAGGCGTTCGCGGCGGTGTTCCTGCCGATGGCGGCGGTGGCGCTGGTGGGGGCGTGGGTGACGACGCGGCTGCGGGCGGACTCTCGCTGACACCGGGTGGTACCGCGCGGTACCGTTACGCTATGGCCGGATTGAACCTGCGATTCACGGACGAAGAACTGGACGCGCTGCGTGAGCGTGCGGCAGCGGAGGGGCGCAGTATGCAGACCTTCGCGCACGACGCGGTGATGGCGGCCATAAACGAGCACTCACGACTGTTCGACGAGGCGGCCGACCACGTGCTGAAGGCCAGCGCCGAGCTGAACAAGAGGCTCGCCTGATGCACTACCTCACGCTGCCCCAGCTGCTGAACCTCGCCGAGCGGCTCGGGGCGGCCGAGGTGCGGGACTACGGGCTCCTGGACTCGGCTCTCGCCCGGCCGCAGTCGAGCGTGTTCGGGCAGGACGCCTATCCGGACGTGTGGCAGAAGGCTGCGGCCCTTATGGAGTCCCTCGCACGCAACCACGCCCTCGTAGACGGGAACAAGCGCCTCTCCTGGTACGCGACCTGGGTGTTCCTGCACCTGAACGGACACCCGTTGGACGCGGATTTCGACGTGGACGAGGCCGAGGCATTCGTACTGGATGTCTGCCAGGGAGCCCTGGACGTACCCAAGATCGCTGCCCAGCTGCCACGGTTCGCGCGCTGACGGCCCCGTGTGTGAGCTGAATCCCATCCACCTCACCCCCCGTGCCGTTCGCACGGAGGCGTCCCCGCCGCGCCGGTAAGGTGGCCCGGTTGTCATACGTGACCAGGCCGCTCTACCCCCATAGCCGGAGACCGTGACTACCACCGCCGCCAGCTCAACGCCCTCCTCCCACCATCTGTCGCCCGCGTTCCCGGGCCGCGCGCCCTGGGGTACCGCCAGCAGGCTGCGTGCCTGGCAGCAGGGGGCGATGGAGAAGTACATCCAGCAGCAGCCGCGTGACTTCCTCGCCGTGGCGACGCCCGGCGCCGGCAAGACGACCTTCGCGCTCACGCTGGCGTCCTGGCTGCTGCACCACCACGTCGTGCAGCAGGTGACCGTGGTCGCGCCGACCGAGCACCTGAAGAAGCAGTGGGCGGAGGCCGCCGCGCGGGTGGGGATCAAGCTGGACCCCGAGTACAGCGCGGGACCGCTCGGCAAGGAGTACCACGGCGTCGCCGTGACGTACGCGGGTGTCGGCGTCCGGCCCATGCTGCACCGCAACCGGGTCGAGCAGCGCAAGACCCTCGTGATCCTGGACGAGATCCACCACGCCGGTGACTCCAAGTCGTGGGGCGAGGCGTGTCTGGAGGCGTTCGAGCCCGCCACCCGGAGGCTCGCCCTCACCGGTACGCCCTTCCGGTCGGACACCAACCCGATCCCCTTCGTCACGTACGAGGAGGGGTCCGACGGGATCCGGCGGTCCGCCGCCGACTACACGTACGGCTACGGGTCCGCCCTCGCCGACAACGTCGTCCGCCCCGTGATCTTCCTCTCCTACAGCGGCAACATGCGCTGGCGCACCAAGGCGGGCGACGAGATCGAGGCCCGGCTCGGCGAGCCCATGACCAAGGACGCCATCAGCCAGGCGTGGCGTACGGCGCTCGACCCGCGCGGCGAGTGGATGCCCAGCGTGCTGCGCGCCGCCGACCAGCGGCTGACCGAGGTCAGGAAGGCCATACCGGACGCCGGCGCGCTCGTGATCGCCTCGGACCAGGACTCGGCGCGCGCGTACGCCAAACTCATCCGGGAGATCACCGGGCACAGCGCGACCCTGGTGCTGTCCGACGACGCCGGGGCCTCGGACCGTATCGACCAGTTCAGCAACAACGACGACCGGTGGATGGTCGCCGTCCGCATGGTGTCCGAGGGCGTCGACGTGCCGCGGCTCGCGGTCGGGGTGTATGCCACCACCATCTCCACGCCGTTGTTCTTCGCCCAGGCCGTGGGCCGTTTCGTACGGTCCCGGCGGCGCGGCGAGACCGCGTCGGTGTTCCTGCCGACCGTGCCCGATCTCCTCTCCTTCGCCAACGAGATGGAGCGGGAACGGGACCACGTCCTCGACAAGCCCAAGAAGGCCGGCGAGGAGGAGGACCCGTACGCCGAGGAGGAGAAGCTCCTCAAGGAGGCGGAGCAGCAGAAGGACGAGGACACCGGCGAGCAGGACATGCTGCCCTTCGAGGCGCTGGAGTCCGACGCCGTCTTCGACCGGGTGATGTACAACGGTGCCGAGTTCGGCATGCAGGCCCACCCGGGCAGCGAGGAGGAGCAGGACTACCTCGGCATCCCGGGACTGCTGGAGCCCGACCAGGTGCAGATGCTGCTGCAGAAGCGGCAGGCCCGGCAGATCGCCCACAGCAGGAAGAAGCCCGCCGCCGAGGCCGACCTGATGGAGCTGCCGGCCGAGCGGCGGCCCGTCGTCACCCACAAGGAACTGATGGAGCTGCGCAAGAAGCTCAACACCATGGTCAGCGCCTACTCGCACCAGTCCGGCAAACCGCACGGCGTGATCCACAACGAGGTGCGCCGCGTGTGCGGCGGACCGCCGAGCGCGGAGGCCACGGCGGGACAGCTGAGCCAGCGGATCGCCAAGGTGCAGGAGTGGGCGACCCGGATGCGGTGACGGCCGTCGCGTCGGGGCGTACGGCGTGTGAGAAGTGGTGAATGGGGCGCGCGGCGAGTGCCGCGCGCCCTGTGCTATTTCGGGACAAACATCGATGATCCGTACCGGTCGATGACCGGATTCTGGACGGTGACTTCCGCTGAGCGGACCGGCTCGCTACTGTCCCCACACGCTAACGCTACGTGGCAGCGCCGCCGCGAAGCGCAGCCGTGAAGCGACTCCGCCCGGAGCACCACCTCCGGGTTCAGCCGACCGGCGGCCTCTGACGCGCGTCACCGAAGGGACCGGCGGCGCATCCGCCGCGGAGGGGGCCGCCGCCCTCACCACGAAGGAGTGGGCGTCGTGACCGCGGAGACCTCCCAGACCCTCGACCGGGGACTGCGCGTTTTGAAACTGCTCGCCGACACCGACCACGGACTGACCGTCACCGAGCTCTCGCACCGCCTCGGTGTGAACCGGACCGTCGTCTACCGGTTGCTGGCGACCCTGGAGCAGCACGCGCTCGTCCGCCGTGACCTGGGTGGCCGCGCCCGGGTCGGCCTCGGTGTCCTGCGCCTGGGCCGCCAGGTGCACCCCCTCGTCCGCGAGGCCGCGCTGCCCGCGCTGCGCGCGCTGGCCGAGGACATAGGGGCGACGGCGCACCTCACCCTCGTCGACGGCGCCGAGGCGCTGGCCGTCGCGGTCGTCGAGCCGACCTGGACCGACTACCACGTGGCCTACCGCCCCGGCTTCCGCCACCCCCTGGACCGGGGCGCCGCGGGCCGCGCCATCCTGGAGGCCCGGCGGCAGCCGGTCGCCGAGCCCGGCTACACGCTGACGCAGGGCGAACTGGAGGCCGGTGCGAGCGGGGCCGCCGCCCCGCTGCTGGGGGTGACGGGCGTCGAGGGCAGCGTCGGCGTGGTCATGCTGGCGGACGCCGTACCGGAGCGGGTGGGCCGACGCGTGGTCGACGCGGCCCGGGAAGTGGCCGAGGCGCTGCGCTGAGCCGGGCCGTGCCGGTGCACCCGCTGTGCCCGCCGTGCGCCGCCGGACCGTGTCGTCGGTGTCCGAGGTGCCCACCGGCAGGCGGCGCCCCCGCGCCCTCGCGTTAGATTGATCCCGTGCTGTCTCGCCTCTCCCGCCTTCCGCGTCCGAAGGCCGTCGCCGTCTGCTTCCTGCCGGTCGTGGCCCTGCTCGCCACGGCCGCGTTCGCGCCGCTGCCGTTCTCCGTGGCGCAGCCCGGCCTGACGGTGGACGTCCTCGGCGAGAACAAGGGCGATCCGGTGATCACGATCAACGGCGCGGCGACGCGGGGGACGAGCGGGCAGCTCCGGATGACGACGATCGAGGCGACCACGTACGACACGCGCGTGGGCGTCACGGACGTGGTCGACGCCTGGTTCCGTACGGACCAGGCCGTGATGCCGCGCGACTCGGTCTACCCCAGCGGCGGCGACATCGCCGAGATCGAGCGGTACAACCAGGCGGAGATGGACAAGTCCCAGGACCTGGCGACGCGGGCGGCGCTGTCGTACCTGGGCGAGGACGAGGACGCGGTCGAGGTGGACCTGAAGCTGTCCGACGTCGGGGGCCCCAGCGCCGGTCTCCTCTTCGCGCTCGGCATCATCGACAAGCTGGACGGCGACGGCCGCGGCGGCGACCTCACGGGCGGCCGCGTCATCGCCGGTACGGGCACGATCGACACCGCCGGGAACGTCGGCGCGGTCGGCGGGGTCGCCCTCAAGACGCAGGCCGCCCACCGCGACGGCGCCACCGTCTTCCTGGTGCCGCGGGCGGAGTGCGCCGACGCGCAGTCCGAACTGCCGAAGGGGCTCCGCCTGATCCCGGTGACGACCCTGAAGGGTGCCGTGAGCTCGCTGGTGGCGCTGGAGCAGGGCAAGGGCTCGGTGCCCAGCTGCTGAGCAGGGCGGCCGGCGCCCGTCAGAACAGGGATGCGGCGGCGTCAGAACTCGTGTTCCACTCCAGTCATGACTGATGCCGGAAGCCGCACCGCCCCCTCCTCCGATCCCGCCTCTTCCGCTCCTCGTGCAGCGCGTGCGCCGCGGCTGCGGATCGTATGGTCGTTCGCCCGGCCGCACCGGCGCGCGCTCCTGGGGGCACTGGCGCTGGCCCTGCTGGGGTCGGCGCTCGGGCTCGCCACGCCCTTGGTCACCAAGTGGGTGCTCGACGCGCTCGGCGAGTCCTCGTCGCTGGCCCGCCCCGTGCTCGCGCTGCTGGCGCTGGCCGTGGTGGGCGGCGCCGTCACGTACTGGCAGTGGACCATGATGGGCGCGCTGGGGGAGCGCGTGGTGTTCCGGGCGCGCGAGTCGATGGTGCGGCGCTTCCTGCGCGGCACGGTGCCCGCCGTGACCCGCCGCCCGACCGGCGAGCTCGTCACCCGCGTCACCTCGGACACCGTACTGCTGCGCCAGGCCGCGACCAGCGCCCCGGTCGGTCTGATCAACGGCACGGTCATGCTGGTGGGCACCCTGGTCCTGATGGCCGTGCTCGACCTGGTGCTGTTCGGCACCACCGTGGCCGCGGTGGTCGTGGTCGGCGCGCTGTTCGCGGCGCTGATGCCGGGCATCGCCAGGGCGCAGCGGCAGGCCCAGGAGCATCTCGGGCAGCTCGGCGGCGTGCTGGAGGGCACGTTGCGCGCGATACGCACGGTGAAGGTGAGCCGGGCCGAGGAGCGTACCGCCGAGCGGATCGTGGCCGACGCGCGGTCCTCCGCCGAGTACGGGATCCGCGCGATCCGGCGCCAGGCGCTGGCCGGGACCATCACCTGGTCCGGCATCCAGGTGGCGATCATCGTGATCCTCGGTGTGGGTGCCTGGCGGGTCGCCGAGGGCCGGCTGGACGTCTCGACCCTGATCGCGTTCCTGCTGTACGCGTTCGGGCTGATGGGCCCGATCGCCGAGCTCGGCCAGAACGCCACCGCACTGCAGGCCGGCATGGCGGCCGCGGAACGCATACGGGAGACCGACGACCTCCGCATCGAGGACGACCAGCGGATCGAGGACGGCCAGCGGATCGAGGACGGCCAGCGGATCGAGGACGGCCAGCGGATCGAGGACGGCCAGCGGATCGAGGACGGCCAGCGGATCGAGGACGGCCAGCGGACCGAGGACGGCCAGCGGACCGAGGACCCCACGGCGCCGGCGGCCGGCTCACCGGCCTCCGCCTCGCACACCGCCGCCGCCGCCACCGCCGACGGTGACGGTGACGGCGACGACACCCTCCCCGTCCTCGAACTCCGCGGCGTCACCGCGGCGTACGGCCCGGACGCCGCACCCGCCGTCCGGGGCGTCGACCTGACGGTCCCCCGGCGCGGGCACATCGCGATCGTCGGCCCGTCGGGAGCGGGCAAGACGACCCTCTTCTCGCTGATCCTGCGGTTCCTGGAGCCCACCGAGGGCGAACTGCTCCTGGACGGCCGCCCGTACCGCGACCGCTCGTACGACGAGGTCCGGGCCCGGCTGGCCTACGTGGAGCAGGACACCCCGGTCCTGCCCGGCACCGTCCGCGACAACCTGCTGCTCTCCCGCCCCGACGCGAGCGACGAGGAACTGGCCCGCGTCCTGCGGGACGTCCGGCTCGACGAGAAGATCGACTCGCTCGAGGAGGGGCTCGACACACCGCTGTCGGTCACGACCGTCTCCGGCGGCGAACGCCAGCGCATCGCCCTGGCCCGCGCCCTGCTGCGCACCCCCGACGTGCTGCTCCTGGACGAGGCGACCGCCCAGCTCGACGGGCTGACCGAGGCCGCCGTGCACGACTGCATCAGCGCCCGCGCCGCCACCGGGGCCGTCGTCACGATCGCCCACCGGCTGTCGACCGTGATCGACGCGGACGCCATCGTGCTGATGGAGGCGGGCCGGGTCCGCGCCCAGGGCCGCCACGACGAACTGCTGAGGACGGACGCCCTGTACCGGGAACTGGTGGAGGCCCTGCGCATCGCCGCCGACACGCGGCCGGCGCCCGTCATGGCGCTCCCGGCTCAGTCCTCCTCCACCACGAACCCCTCCTCCACCATCCACTCCAGCGCCACCTGATGCGGGTCCTCGCCGTCCACGTCCACCCGGGCGTTCAGCCTCCGGGCCACGTCGTTGTCGAGCCTGCCGGTGACGGGGGCCAGGACGGCGGCCATCTCCGGATACCGCTCGTAGGTCTTTGAGTTGATCATGGGGGAGGCGTTGTAGTTGGGGAAGAACTTCTTGTCGTCCTCCATGACCACCAGGTCCATCGAGCTGATCCGCCCGTCCGTCGTGTAGACCTCCCCGTAGGTGCAACTGCCCTTGGCGGCCTGCGTGTAGACGATGCCGGTGTCCATCTGGGTGCGGTTGCGGGCGGGCAGGTCCATCCCGTACGCCTCCTCCAGGCCCGGCAGCCCGTCCGCGCGGTTGGCGAACTCGCTCTCCACGCACAGGGTCACGGCGCCGGGGTCCGACTCCGCGAGCGCGGCCACGTCCGAGAGCGTCCGCGTGCCGTACTTCTCGAAGTGGGACCGGTTCATGGCGAGCGCGTAGGTGTTGTTCAGGGCCGCGGGCGCCAGCCAGGTCAGGCCCTCCTTCGCGTCCGCGTCGCGCACCGCCTCCCACTGCCGGCGCGGATCGGCGATGGGCTCGCTGTGGCCCAGGTACGTGATCCACGCCGTGCCCGTGTACTCGTACAGGGCGTCCGCGTCCCCGGTCCGCACGGCCTCCCGCGCGCCGATCGACCCCTGGATGCCCGTTCGGTCCAGGACCTCCGCGCCCGCCGCCTGGAACGCGATGCCCATGATCGCGCCGAGGATCAGGCTCTCGGTGAACGCCTTCGACGACACCGTCAGATCGGCGCCCTTCAGCGGCTCGCCGCGCCCGACGGTTCCCGGCCGCACGTCGTCCGTCATCGGGGAGCCGCTCCGCAGCCCGCAGCCCCCGCCGGCCGCCAGGACCACCAGGGATGCCGCGGCGGCGGTGAGCGACGCGTACCGCCGTCTCACGCGCCCGCCTCCAGCCCCCGGGGCCGCAGCAGCACCTCGGCCAGCGAGGCCAGCCAGTCCACCAGCAGCGCGAGGGCGACGGTCAGGATCGAGCCGAGCACCAGCACGGGCATGCGCTGGTTGGTGATCCCGGTGGTGATCAGTACGCCGAGCCCGCCGCCCCCGCCGAAGGTGGCCAGTGTCGCCGTGCCCACGTTCAGCACCAGCGCCGTCCGCACGCCCGCCAGGATCAGCGGGACGGCGAGGGGGAGCTCGACCCGGGTCAGGACGCCGGCCGGGGACATGCCGATGCCGCGGGCGGCCTCCAGGAGCGTCGGGTCGTTGGCCTTCAGACCGGCGATGGTGTTGGAGAGGACCGGCAGCACCGCGTAGGCGATGATCCCGACGAGGGCCGCCGTCCGGCCGGTGCCGAGCCAGATCACCAGCAGGGACAGCAGCCCGATCGCGGGCGTCGCCTGCCCCGTGTTGGCGAACGCCATCGCCACCGGGCCCGCCCGGCGGAAGGCCGGGCGGGTCAGCAGCACGCCCAGCGGAATGGCGATGACCAGCACGAAGAAGGTGGAGATCACGGTCAGTTCGACGTGCTGGCGCAGCGCCTTCGCCACCTGGCCGCCCGACAGCGCGTTGCGGGAGATGGCGTCCAGGTCCGCCTGCCGGAACCACAGCCAGGTGACCAGCAGCAGGACCACCAGCACCGCGGGCAGCAGGGTCAGCTTCCGCCAGGTCACCCGGGGCGGCCGGGCCGCGGCCGGGCGGGTCTCCGCCATCTCGGTGTCCTCCGCCGACGTGTCTCCCGGCGTGCCTCCCGACGTGTCCTCCGGCTCGGTGTCCGTCGAGGTCCCGGGTCTGCCGGGGCTTCTCGGGTCGTCGCTCACGCCCTCGCCTCCCCGCTGTCCCCGCCCGCCGAGCCCTCCTGCTCGGTGTGCGTCTGCTGGGTCCGCGCCTCCTCCAGGTCGTGCTGGTGGGCCAGCGCGTCCAGCCGGTCGGCCTCCAGCAGTTCGTGCACGGAGTTCATCAGCGTCTCCATGTCGACCACGCCTTCGTACTGTCCGCGCCGCCCCGTCACCGCCACGCGCCCTCCGGCGTCCGTGAGCACGGCCTCCAGGGCGTCGTGCAGGGTGGCGTCCCGGGTCACGGTGTCGACGACCGGTGTCCCCGCCCGGGCGAGGGACCCGCGGGCTCGCATGAGGTCGCCGCGCCGCAGCCACTTGTACGGCCGTCCGCGCCGGTCGAGCAGCAGGATCTCGTTGATGCCGCTGCCGCGGAAGCGGTTGAAGATGTTCTGCAGCGGGTCGTCCACGGTCACCGTCGGCACGTCGGTGATCTCGACCTCCCCGACCCGGGTGAGGTTGAGCCGCTTCAGCGCGGCCCCCGCGCCCACGAAGCCCGACACGAAGTCGTCCGCCGGGTTGGTGAGGATCGCCTCCGGGGTGTCGAACTGCGCGATGTGCGACCGCTCCCGCAGGACGGCGATCCGGTCGCCCAGCTTGATCGCCTCGTCGAAGTCGTGCGTGACGAACACGATCGTCTTGTGCAGCTCGTGCTGCAGCCGGATCAGCTCGTCCTGGAGGTGGTCGCGGGTGATCGGGTCCACCGCGCCGAACGGCTCGTCCATCAGCAGCACCGGCGGGTCGGCCGCGAGCGCCCGGGCCACGCCCACGCGCTGCTGCTGGCCGCCGGAGAGCCGGCGCGGGTAGCGGCCGTGGAACTCGCCCGGATCCAGCCCGACCAGGTCCAGCATCTCCTCGACGCGGTCCCTGATCCGCGCCTTGTTCCAGCCCAGCATCCTCGGCACCTGGGCGATGTTCTGCGCGACCGTCATGTGCGGGAACAGCCCGGACGACTGGATGGCGTACCCGATCTTCCGGCGCAGCCGCACCGGGTCCATGTGGGTGACGTCCTCGCCGTTGATGCGGATCCGGCCGCTCGTCGGCTCGATCAGCCGGTTGATCATCTTCAGCGTGGTGGACTTGCCGCAGCCGGACGGCCCCACGAAGATCACCGTCTCACCCGCCCGGATCTCCATGTTCACGCAGTCGACGGACGGCTGCGGGCTGCCCGGGTACCGCTTGGTGAGGTTCTCCAGCTCGATGGTGGCGCCGGTGTGCAGGACCTCGCCGGGCTCGGGGGACGCGGGGGACGCGGACGTCTCAGGCACGGATCCCCCTCGGGATGGTCAGCCGCCCGACGAGCACGTACGCGGCGTCGAACAGAAGTGCGAGGACGATGATGCCGAGCGTCCCGGCGAGCACCTGGTTCAGCGCGTTGCTGCTGCCGAGCGAGCCGAGACCGCGGAAGATCTCGTTGCCGAGGCCCGGCCCGGAGGCGTACGCGGCGATCGCGGCGATGCCCATCAGCATCTGCGTGGAGACCCGGATGCCGGTCAGGATCGGCGGCCAGGCCAGCGGCAGCTCCACGCGCACCAGCCGGGCGAGCCGTGACATCCCGATGCCCTTCGCCGCGTCCACCAGCGAGGGGTCGACCCCGCGCAGGCCCACGACGCAGTTCCGCACGATCGGCAGCAGGCCGTACAGGGTCAGCGCGACGACGGTCGGCGGCACGCCCAGGCCCACCATCGGGACCAGCAGACCGATCAGGGCCAGCGACGGGATGGTGAGGATGACCGACGTACCGGTCGTGGCCAGGCCCGAGGCCCAGCCGCTGTGATAGGTCGCGACCCCGATCAGCACCCCGATGACGGTCGCCAGGACCATGCACTGGAACACCGCGCTGGCGTGCTGCCACGCGTCCATGAGCAGTTGCTCGTGCCGGTTGCCCAGGTACTCCCAGAAGTCCACGCGGTCACCTCCGGTCTCGGGCCGGCCGGCCTCGGCCGCGTACGGGTGCTACGGCTCCTCGGCCGCCTGCTCCACCAGCGGGATGATCCGCAGGGGCACCGGGTTCTCCATGACGATGGCGGTGGCGGCCCGGACGATCCCATCGAAGCCGACGACCCGGTCGATCACCCGCTGGAGATCCGCGTTCGAGCGGGCCACCAGCCGGCACAGCATGTCCCCGCTGCCGGTCGTCGTGTGCAGCTCCAGCACCTCCGGCACGGTCGCCAAGTGCGCCCGTACGTCCGTCCCTTGCCCCTGCCGGATCTCCAGCGTCGCGAACGCCGTGACCGGGTAGCCGAGGGCCGCCGGATCGACCTGCGGACCGAATCCGCGGATGACGCCATTCGACTGAAGCCGGTCGAGCCGGGCCTGCACCGTGCCCCGCGCCACACCGAGCCGCCGGGACATCTCCAGCACCCCGATGCGCGGCTCGCGGGCCAGCAGCACGATGATCCGCCCGTCCAGACGATCGATCCCCACGGCAGCCTCCAGGACGATGCTCCTCCGGTGGTCATCCTGTACAGAAAGCCCGGCGGAACGGGACCTCCGCTATGCAGAATGCCCAGCCATCACGAGAACTATTGCGCACCTTGCGAGGCCGGGGTGACGCTTCGCATATGACGCAGACCACTGACCACACCCCCGAGAGCACCCGGCAGGCCGACCCCTTCCCGGTCAAGGGAATGGACGCGGTCGTCTTCGCCGTGGGCAACGCCAAGCAGGCCGCCCACTACTACTCGACCGCCTTCGGCATGCGGCTGGTCGCCTACTCCGGACCGGAGAACGGCAGCCGCGAGACCGCGTCCTACGTGCTGGAGAACGGCTCCGCGCGCTTCGTGTTCACCTCCGTCATCAAGCCCGCCGGCGACTGGGGCCGCTTCCTCGCCGACCACGTGGCCGAGCACGGCGACGGCGTCGTCGACCTCGCCATCGAGGTGCCGGACGCGCGCGCCGCGTTCCGTTACGCGGTCGAGCACGGCGCCCGCCCGGTGGCCGAGCCGTACGAGGTCAAGGACGAGCACGGCACCGTCGTCCTGGCCGCGATAGCCACGTACGGCAAGACCCGGCACACCCTGGTCGAGCGCACCGGCTACGACGGCCCGTACCTGCCGGGCTACGCGGCCGCCGACCCGATCGTCGAGCCGCCCGCCCACCGCACCTTCCAGGCCGTCGACCACTGCGTCGGCAACGTCGAGCTCGGCCGGATGAACGAATGGGTCGAGTTCTACAACAAGGTCATGGGCTTCACGAACATGAAGGAGTTCGTGGGCGACGACATCGCCACCGAGTACAGCGCGCTGATGTCCAAGGTCGTCGCCGACGGCACGCTCAAGGTCAAGTTCCCGATCAACGAGCCCGCCGTCGGCAAGAAGAAGTCCCAGATCGACGAGTACCTGGAGTTCTACGGCGGCGCGGGCGTCCAGCACATCGCCCTCAACACCAACGACATCGTGCAGACCGTCCGCACGATGCGCGCGGCCGGCGTCGAGTTCCTGGACACGCCCGACTCGTACTACGACACGCTGGGGGAGTGGGTCGGCGAGACCCGGGTGCCGGTCGACACCCTGCGCGAACTGAAGATCCTCGCGGACCGGGACGAGGACGGCTATCTGCTCCAGATCTTCACCAAACCGGTCCAGGACCGCCCGACCGTCTTCTTCGAGATCATCGAACGGCACGGTTCGATGGGATTCGGCAAGGGCAACTTCAAGGCGCTGTTCGAGGCGATCGAGAGGGAGCAGGCGAAGCGGGGCAACCTGTAGCCCTGGTCACGCCCGGGCCGGTGTGCCGCGGCCCCACGGAACCTGACGGCCGTGGGGCCGCGCGCCGTCACCTACCCAGGCAGGTCCACCGCCGGGCCCACCTCCGGCGGCTCGCCCAGGCGGGCCAGTGCCGTGCGGGCCGCCGGGGCGTGCAGGGGGGAGAAGTACGGGTTCACGCGCAGGGCCTCGGTGAGGTGGCGGCGGGCCGGGCCGTCGAGGCCCAGCGCGGCCTCGATGGTGCCCAGGTGGTGGAGGTACGGCGCGCCGCGCACCTCGCCCGTCCGGGTCCGGTCCGTCGCCCGTCCCGCGTACGGCAGCGCCTCCTCGTCGCGGCCCGCCCGGTGCAGCGCCCAGCCCAGCGCGTCCGCCACCGCGAGCCCCGGCTGCCGCCGCCACTCGGCCCGCAGTCCGCGCACCGCCACCTCCGGGTCGCCGTGGTCCGCCTCCAGCCGGCCGAGGACCAGCGCCCCGTTCACCCCGGCCGCCGCCTCCTCCCGCACCGCCGTGCGCACCGCCCGGTACTGCTCCCGGGCCGCCTCACGGTGCCCCCGCGCCTCGTACAGCTCACCCAGCTCCAGGGCGTAACCGGGCGCCGGGTAGCTCCGCAGCGCCGCCCGGTAGGCGCCCGTCGCCTCCCGTACGCGGCCCAGCGCCGCCAGCGCCCGCGCCCGCCCGGCCTGGGCGGCGTGCGTGTCGGGGGCATCGCGCAGCGCGGCGGCGCAGCAGCGCAGCGCGCGCTCCCGGTCGCCCCGCTCCCACGCCAGCTCACCCGCCCGCAGCAGGTGCGCGGCCCGCTCGGCCGGGTCCTTCGCGCGGGCGGCCGCGTCCGCGAGGACCGCCGCCGCGTCCTCGCGCGCCCGGCGGTCCCCCCGCGCACGGGCCGCGAGCGCCGGCACCACGGGGCCGGAGCGCAGACCGGACAGCCGGACCAGGAGCCGGCGGGCCGCCCGGTGGTCACCGAGCCCGTCGTAGGCGTCGACCAGCGGCGGGTACGACAGCCACCGGTCCGGTGCCAGGCGCACGGCCTCCTCGCCCCACCGCTTCGCCGCCCGGAAGTCGCGGCGCGCGACCGCCAGTTCCGCCAGCCCGCCGAACGCCTCGGGGTTCGCGCGCGGCCGCACCCGCAGCGAGGTGCGCAGCGCGTCCTCGGCGCGTGCGTAGTCCGCGAGCCCGCCCGTACGCCGGCCCCGCTCCCCGTACGCCGTGCCGAGCACCGCCCACGCCCGCCCGTCACTGGGCCGGTCGCGCAGGTACGGTTCCAGGTCGGAGATCAGCGCGACCAGGTCGGGCAGCGCGGCCGGCAGCCCGCCGGCGGCCACGGACCGCGCCCGCGCCTCGGGCCCCGCGGCCGGCCCGGCCGGTCTCCCGCTCCCGTCCGGCAGCAGCGTCAGCGCCCCGCCCGCCACGGCACACCCCAGCGCCGCGCGGACCAGCGTCCGCCGTCCCACCCGTCCCGCCCGTGCTTCGCTTCCCATGCCGCTCACTGTGCGTCCGGGCGGCCGCCGCAGCCCGGCACCGAAAGGCCCCCGCCGACGTATTCACACCGATGGCCGCCGGGTGTCACGCTCTGATCATGAGCCGTATCGAAGCGCCTCGCGACGAACTCACCGGCAACCTCCTCGACCGACTCCGCAGCGGCCTCCCCGCCGAGGCGGTCCTCACCGATCCGGACGTCACGGCCTCGTACGCGCACGACATGGCGAGCTTCTGCGACGCGGGCGCCCCGGCCGCCGTCGTCCTGCCCCGCACGGTCGAGCAGGTCCAGCACGTCATGCGCACCGCCACCGAGCTGCGCGTCCCGGTCGTCCCGCAGGGCGCCCGCACCGGCCTGTCGGGCGCCGCCAACGCCACCGACGGCTGCATCGTGCTGTCCCTCACCAAGATGGACCGCATCCTGGAGATCAGCCCCGTCGACCGCATCGCCGTCGTCGAGCCGGGCGTGATCAACGCGGTCCTCTCCCGCGCGGTCGGCGAACACGGCCTGTACTACCCGCCGGACCCGTCGAGCTGGGAGATGTGCACCATCGGCGGCAACATCGGCACGGCCTCCGGCGGACTGTGCTGCGTCAAGTACGGGGTGACGGCCGAGTACGTGCTCGGCCTGGACGTCGTCCTCGCCGACGGGCGGCTCATGTCCACCGGCCGCCGCACCGCCAAGGGCGTCGCCGGGTACGACCTCACCCGGCTCTTCGTCGGCTCCGAGGGCTCGCTCGGCATCGTGGTCCGGGCCGTCCTCGGCCTGCGGCCCCGGCCGCCGCAGCAGCTCGTGCTCGCCGCCGAGTTCGCGTCCACGGAGGCCGCCTGCGACGCCGTCTGCCGGATCATGGAGCGGGGGCACGCGCCGTCCCTCCTCGAACTGATGGACCATACGACGGTCAAGGCCGTGAACGACCTCGCGCACATGGGCCTGCCCGAGTCCACGCAGGCGCTGCTGCTCGCCGCCTTCGACACCCCCGACCCGGCCGCCGACCTCGCCGCGGTCGGCACCCTGTGCGAGGCCGCGGGTGCCACCCAGGTCGTCCCGGCCGACGACGCGGCCGAGTCCGAACTGCTCCTCCAGGCGCGGCGGCTGTCCCTCACCGCGCTCGAGGCGGTGAAGGGCACGACGATGATCGACGACGTGTGCGTGCCGCGCTCGCGACTCGGCGAGCTGTTCGAGGGCATCGGATCCATCGCCGCGAAGTTCCGGCTCACCATCGGCGTCTGCGCCCACGCGGGCGACGGCAACACCCACCCCACCGTCTGCTTCGACGCCGCCGACCCCGACGAGTCGCGGCGCGCCCGCGAGTCCTTCGACGAGATCATGAGCCTCGGCCTGGAACTCGGCGGCACGATCACGGGCGAGCACGGTGTGGGTGTCCTGAAGAAGGAGTGGCTGGCCAGGGAGCTCGGCCCGGTCGGCGTGGAGATGCAGCGGGCGGTCAAGGCGGTGTTCGACCCGCTGGGCATCCTCAACCCGGGCAAGCTGTTCTGACGCCCGTTTCACAGGGCGGCCCCGTAGCAGAACGGTGCTCGAAAGGGGTGGGTACGGCGGGAGGGGGCGAGACTCCTGCGCCGGTCTGGTAGATGTGGTGACCTCTCTACCAACTTCCGAGCAGATACGGGACGACGGCCATGAGCGCCCCCACTCCGGCCCCAGGCGACGACAGGCCCCGCGACGGGTACTACCCGGACCCCTCCATTCCTGGATACGTCCGGTACTGGAACGGCGCCGCCTGGGTGCCGGGTACGAGCCGCCCGGCACCCGCCGACGGCGAAACGCTCGCCCCACCACCGGGCGCACGCCCCACCGAACCGGCACCCGTGGAAGAAACGGGTCCGCACTTCTTCGACGAGGACCCGCAGCCCGGCGGGACGCCCGCGCCCGGCACGGCGGGGTCTACCGGGTCCGGTGCGCCGACCGGGTCCGGTGCGTCGGCCGGGTCCGGTGTGTCGGCAGGGTCCGCCTCCTCTGCCGGGCTGACCGGGGCTGCCGGTCAGGCCGCGTCCGGCGGGTCGGCCGGGGCCGCTGGGCATGTGGCATCCGGCGGGGCGGCTGGGCCGGCCGGGGCCGGCGGGGCGTCCGGGTTCGGCGCATCTGCTGGTCATGCCGCGTCCAGTGGGTCGCCAGGGGCGGCCTCGTCCGCCGGGGCCGCCGGGGCCGCCGGGTCTGCCGGGCACGTGGCATCCGGCGGAACGGCCGGGCATGCCGCATCTGCCGGTCACCCCGCGTCCGGTGGGGCGCCGGGCGCGGCCTCGTCCGCCGGGGCGGCCGGGCCCGCCGGGTCCGCCGCACCCGTGGGGCCCACCGCCCCCACCGCCCCCGCCGCGCCGGCCACCTCCACCGGTGAGCCGGAGCAGGCGCCCCCGGCCGGGGGCCCGCACGGTGGCAGGCCCGAGCCCGCGTCCGCGTGGGGTGCCGACCGTGCCCGGCAGTCCGGCTTCGGCGGTGACCAGGACCGCAGGGTCTCCTGGGGCGCGCCCCGGGGCGCCGACCCGCGCAAGCCGGCCGCGCAGCAGGAGGGCGCCGGCGAGGCCGCGCGTACGGCGGGCGACGACGGCCCGGCGGCCGCTCCTCCCGCGCAGGCGCAGGACCAGGACGCCCAGCCGGGCACCTTCGTGTTCCGCCGCCCGGCGGCCGGCGCACAGCCGCAGGCCCCCGAGGCCGCGCAGCAGGAGGGCACCCTCACGTTCCGGGCCGTTCCGCGCGCCCGGCGGCAGGGCGGGAACACGGGCGCCCCAGCCCGGGCCGGGGACCGGACACCGCCCGCGGCACCGTCGCCCGCCCGGCCGACGACCCCGGCCGGCCCGCAGCAGGCTCCCCAGCCGGTCCCCCAGCAGGTCCCGCAACAGGCCTCCCAGCAGGTCCCGCAACAGGCCTCCCAGCAGGCGGCCCCGCAGGCACCCGCCCAGACTCCTCCGCCCACCCCCGGTCACCAGCAGCCCGGCGGCGGCCCCGTCCCCACGCCCATGACACCCGGCCCCGGCGGCGGCCAGCACTCCTGGGCCCAGCAGGTGCACCACCTCGCCGCCGGCGGTCCCGCGGCCGCGGGCACCCCGGCCGGCAGCGGCGACCAGCCCGTCGCGCCCTGGAAGCCGGTGGTCCAGGACCCGTTCGCGGCCGCGGTCCTGAACCAGGCCGCCGCCCGGCCGGCGGGTCTCGGCAAGCGGCTGGCCGCCCGGCTGCTGGACACCCTCGTCGTCGGCGCCGTCACCGCCGTGGCCGCGGTGCCGCTCGGCGGCAAGGCCCTCGACCACGTCAACGGCAAGATCGACGCGGCCAAGCTCTCCGGCGAGCAGGTCACCGTCTGGCTGCTCGACGGCACGACCTCGGTCTACCTCGGCATCGTGCTCGCCGTGCTGCTCGTCTTCGGCGCCCTCTACGAGGCGCTGCCCACCGCCAAGTGGGGCCACACGCTCGGCAAGAAGCTGCTCGGCCTGGAGGTCCGGGACATAGAGGGTCACGAGCCGCCGTCCTTCGCCCTCGCCCTGCGCCGCTGGCTGGTCTACAGCGTGCCGGGCGTGCTCGGCATCGGGATCGTCGGCGTCCTGTGGTGTCTGTTCGACCGGCCCTGGCACCAGTGCTGGCACGACAAGGCGGCCCACACGTTCGTGGCCGGGCGGTCGTAGGCCGCGCCGGCGCCGGTCCCGTACCTGATCCCGTACTCCGGACGGCCTCCCGCCGGATGCGGAGCCGGAGGGTTCGCGGTCGACTCGGGCCATGAGCACCGAACCGCCGCCCCCCGGCTCCGGTCAGCCCCCGGACGACGACCCGTTCCGGAAGCAGCCCCCTCCCGCCGGGGGCAACCCGTACGGGGCGGGCGGCCCCGGCGGCCCGTACGGCGGCGGCCCGTACGGCGGCGGCCCGTACGGTGGTGACCCCTACGGCAGCGGACCGTACGGCGGCGGCCCCCACGGCGACGACCCCCTCGCCGGGATGCCGCCGCTCGCCGACGGCGGCAAACGGGTGCTCGCCCGCGTCATCGACATGATCCTCGTCGGCGTGGTGCTCGTGCTGCTGGGCTGGGCCCTCTTCCGCAGCACGATCTACTCCATCGACGCGGACGACCTGGACCACGGCCGCAACCTCGGCCACGAAGTGCTCGCCGCCGTGCTCTACATCGCGTACGACACCTTCTTCACCGCCCGCAACGGGCAGACCCCCGGGAAGCGGCTGATGCGGCTGCGCACGGCGGAGCTCGGTGACGGCTCCACGCCCTCCGTGCGGGTCGCGCTGGTCCGCGCGGCCGTGCTGTGGATCCCGTTCGCGTTCTGCTGCGCCTGCTTCTGGATCGCGATCACGGGCGGCTGGAGCTTCTTCGACCGGCCGTACCGGCAGGGCCTCCACGACAAGGCGGCCCGGACGGTGGTCGTCAGTACCGGTTGACCGCCCGCGACGCGGACAGCGAAGCCTCCTCGCGCCGGGCCGGCGCGTCCTGCTCCGCGGAGGACGCCGCCGGGACCGGGCGCCCCCGCCCGGCCGTCCGCGGCTGCGGGACGGTCATCGCGACGAGCAGCCCGAGAGCGAGCGCGGCGACCGCTATCAGGACGATCGCGGCGCCCGAACTCGTCTGGGACAACAGCAGCATGGCTAGCGTGGACAGGATCACGGTGCAGGAACCGTAGGCGAGCTGTGCGGTCGTCGGACGAGGCATGGCAATCGTGTCCTCGGGTGGGGTCTCCCCGTGCCTCTCTCAAGGGGGAGGGGGCGGATATGGCGAAGCGGATATACGAATCAAAGGTGTGGCAACGGTGTCGGCTTGGCAATCCGCCGACAACAGGCAGTTCCGCCAATCGACTCTATTCGCCAGGGTGCCCGAGGGGAACCGGAGGTAAGCACGAGCCCGGCCCCGGCCGCGGTGCATGGGGGGCGCACGGAGTCATCCTGTCCAGCAACCGGACGGAATCGCGCGCCGGTTCGAAACACGGCGGAAACGTCCGGATAACGGACGGGTGTCTCGCATAACGCACTTGTCTTGTTCAAGTCAAGGTCTGTTTTTTCGCTCGAAAGTCAGATCGAATGACGTCACTTGGCTACACGCGTATACCGCGCGCGGATCCCCCGTCATCAGGACCGGACCCCCCTTCCGCGCGACCGGACGCGGGGGAGGACCTCAAGTGACGAGTAGACCCTGGACGTTCAGGGCGGCCGCCGTCGGCGTCGCGTTCGCGGCGACCGCCGCGACGTTCTCCACCTTCACGGTGGCGCAGGCCGCCGAGGGTGCGGCCCCGGCCGCCGTGGAGCGGCAGGACCCGGCGGAGCACCAGCACGTCGAGCACGACCTCGAAGGGCCGCTGAGCAAGACTCAGGAGGCCCAGCGCGAGGAGGCTCTGCGGCAGGTCATATCCGGCGAGGCCGACGTGCAGAGGCGCGACGGCTCGCAGGTCGTGGAGCTGAAGGGCAAGGACAAGGGCAAGGGCAAGAAGGACAAGAGCAAGTACGTCGAGCTCGGCCGCGAGAAGACCGACAAGATCTTCACGATCCTCGTCGAGTTCGGTGACCAGATCGACAGCCGCTACGGCGGCACGCCCGGCCCGCTGCACAACCAGATAGCCCAGCCGGACCCGGCCCAGGACAACTCCACGGCCTGGCAGGCGGACTACGACCGCGAGCACTACGAGAACCTGTACTTCGGCACCGGCAAGAACACCGAGTCGATGAAGAAGTACTACGAGAAGCAGTCCTCGGGCCGCTACTCGATCGACGGCGAGGTCAGCGACTGGGTCAAGGTCCCCTTCAACGAGGCCCGTTACGGCAACAACGCCTGCGGCCAGTCCACCTGCAACAGCGTGTGGAACGTGGTCAGCGACGGCCTCACCGCGTACGTGGCCGACCAGAAGGCGGCCGGCAAGACCGACGCCGACATCAAGGCGGACCTGGCCCAGTACGACCAGTGGGACCGCTACGACTTCGACGGCGACGGCGACTTCAACGAGCCCGACGGCTACGTCGACCACTTCCAGATCGTGCACGCCGGCGAGGACGAGTCCGCGGGCGGCGGCGCGCAGGGCGAGGACGCGATCTGGGCCCACCGCTGGTACGCGTTCGGCACCGACGCGGGCGCCACGGGCCCCGAGGGCAACAAGCTGGGCGGCACCCAGGTCGGCGACACCGGCATCTGGGTCGGCGACTACACCATCCAGCCGGAGAACGGCGGACTCGGCGTCTTCGCCCACGAGTACGGCCACGACCTCGGTCTGCCGGACCACTACGACACCGCGGGCGGCGAGAACTCCACCGGTTTCTGGACCCTGATGTCCTCGGGCTCCTGGCTCGGCACGGGCAAGGGCGAGATCGGCGACCTGCCGGGCGACATGACCGCCTGGGACAAGCTCCAGCTCGGCTGGCTCGACTACGAGACGGCCAAGGCCGGCAAGAAGTCGGACCACAAGCTGGGCGTAGCCGAGTACAACACCAAGAACCCGCAGGCCCTGGTGGTCGAGCTGCCGGAGAAGACGGTCACCAACGAGATCGTCGAGCCCGCGCAGGGCGAGTCCCAGTGGTGGAGCGGCAGCGGCGACGACCTGTCCAACACGCTGACCCGGACCGTGGACCTCACGGGCAAGTCCTCCGCCGCCCTCACCCTCGACGGCTGGTGGGACATCGAGGCGGGCTACGACTACCTCTACACCGAGGTCTCCACCGACGGCGGCGCCAACTGGACGGCCGTGGACGGCACCGCGGACGGCGAGCCCATCAGCCGGGACGGCAGCGGCAAGCCGGCGCTGGACGGCTCGTCGGGGACGTACAAGAAGCTGGAGTACCCGCTCGACGCGTACGCGGGCCAGGAGATCGGCCTGCGCTTCCGCTACCAGACGGACGGCGGGGTGGCCCAGAAGGGCTTCGCGGCCGACTCGATCACCGTCACCGCGGACGGCTCCGCCCTCTTCACGGACGACGCGGAGAGCGCGGACGCGGCCTGGACGGCGGACGGCTTCTCCCGGGTCGGCGCGTCCATCACGGACGACTACGCCCAGTACTACATCGCCGAGAACCGCCAGTACGTGTCGTACGACAAGGTCCTGAAGACCGGCCCGTACAACTTCGGCTGGTCCACGACGCGTCCGGACTGGGTGGAGCACTACCCGTACCAGAACGGCCTGCTGATCTGGAAGTGGGACACCTCCCAGGCGGACAACAACACCAGCGTGCACCCGGGCACCGGCCTGGTCCTGCCGGTGGACGCCCACCCGGAGGCGCTCCGCTGGAAGGACGGCACCCTGATGCGCAACCGGGTGCAGGCCTACGACTCGCCGTTCAGCACGTACCGCACGGACGGCATCACGCTGCACCAGGCGGGCGCCGCGACGAAGATCCCCTCGAAGAAGGGGGTGTCGACGTTCGACGACAGCCGGAACACGTACTACGACGAGTCGAACCCGACCGGTGGCGTCAGGATCACTGACACCAACACCAAGATCAAGATCGTCAAGGAGGCCAAGGACGGCTCCACGATCTCGCTCCAGGTCGGACCCGCGCGGAAGTAGTTAGCGTTCTCGCAGGTCAGACGCGTATCGGCCGCGGCCCCTTGGCGGGTCGCGGCCGATCGTGTTCAGATGCGTCCTGTGGTTCTCTTATTGACACCGGTACGCACAGGGATGTGACTTCATGGCCGCAGGAGGTTTCTGCAAGCTGCCCAGCGGCAGTGTGGTGGTGGCGCTGAACCTGCCCAGACCGGGCGCCGACGGCTCCGGCGGAGTGCGCGTGCTCGTCCACGCGGCGAACCGCTCCAGGGCCCTGACCCGGCTGCGCAACCTGGGGCTCCGCCCGGTCTACCTGCGCGGCAACATGGCCCCGCCCACCCCCGACGAGATCACCGCGGTGCTCCACCATCCCGACGGCCTCATATGGCGCACGGCCCCCACCCCGGAGACGGTGACCGTCACGGAACTCTGGCACCCGATCAGGGCACTGCTGGGCCGGCCCGCGGCGCCCCCGGCACCTGCGTAACGGCTCCCGGCACCGGCGTAACGGCTCCCGGCACCTGCGTAACGGCTCCCGGCACCGGCGGGGCGGCCTCCCGGCACCGGCGTAACGGCTCCCGGCACCGGCGGGGCGGCCTCCCGGCACCGGCGGGGCGGCCTTCCAGCACCTGCGGGGCGGCCCCCCGGCACCCGCGGGGCTGCCCCCCCCCGGCACCCGCGGGGCTGCCCCCCCCCGGCACCCGCGGGGCTGCCCCCCCGGCACCCGCGGGGCTGCCCCCCCGGCACCCGCGGGGCGGCCTTCCGGCACCGGCGTAACGGCCCCCGGCACCCGCGGGGCGGCCTTCCGGCACCGGCGTAACGGCCCCCGGCACCCG
>NZ_BMQK01000004.1:128047-595797 GCF_014648075.1 Streptomyces ruber
CCCCCCGGCACCCGCGGGGCGGCCTTCCGGCACCGGCGTAACGGCCCCCGGCACCCGCGGGGCGGCCTTCCGGCACCGGCGTAACGGCCCCCGGCACCCGCGGGGCGGCCTTCCGGCACCGGCGTAACGGCCCCCGGCACCCGCGGGGCGGCCTTCCGGCACCGGCGTAACGGCCCCCGGCACCGGCGGGGCGGCCTCCCGGCGCCCGCGGGGCGGCGCGGGCGTAGTTCCCGAGGCCCCTCAGACCACCGGCTTGCCCGCCAGTTCCACACCCGCCTCGCGGAGCTCCTCCAGGGCCCGCTCGGTGGTCTCCTCGGCGACTCCCGCGGTCAGGTCCAGCAGCACCTGGGTGCGGAAGCCCTCCCGCGCGGCGTCCAGCGCGGTGGCCTTCACACAGTGGTCCGTGGCGATGCCCACCACGTCCACCTCGTCGACCTCACGGGCGCGCAGCCAGTCGGCCAGGGAGACGCCGTTCTCGTCCGCGCCCTGGAAACCGCTGTACGCCGCCTCGTACGCCCCCTTGTCGAAGACGGCCTCGACGGCGCCGGAGGCGACGGCCGGCGCGAAGTTCGGGTGGAAGCCCACGCCCTCGGTGCCCGCCACGCAGTGCGCGGGCCAGGAGTGGACGTAGTCGGGGTTGTCGGCGAAGTGCCCGCCGGGCGCGATGTGGAGGTCACGGGTCGCCACGACGTGGCGGTAGCCGGCGGTCGCCTGGCCGATCAGTTCGGTGATCGCGGCGGCCACGTCGGCACCCCCGGAGACCGCGAGACTGCCTCCCTCGCAGAAGTCGTTCTGCACATCGACGACGATCAAGGCGCGGCGCATGGTCGGTGTCCTTCGGCTGAGATGGTGCGGGGCGGGGCCCGGCGGGCATGTCACGGACCGCTTCGGACGGCGGGACGCGGCACGGACCACCGAGCCTAGGGATGCGGCGGACGGAACGGGAAGGGAGCATGCGGCGGCCGGACCGTGCGCTGGTCGCGCCGCCGTGCGGGCCCGCGGGCCGTCCGTCGCGGCACGGTCGTACAGGGGCGCCGGTCAGCTGACCGGGGCGGCCGGAGGCCGGGATGCGCCCCCTGTACGCCGTCGTCCTCCGTGGCGGGGTCGGCTCACACGTATTCCGTCGGAATGACCGCCTCCCCACGCGAGAGCTGCGTCGCCGAGAGCGGCAGCCCGGCCCGTGCGGCCGCGTGCCGGTCCCGTACGACGTCCAGTGGTTCCCGGGCGACGACCTCGCCGCCCTTGACCAGCTGCACCTGCAGCAGCCGGTCCTGCAGTTCCTGCGGCACCCGCCCGGTGCCGATCACCTCGGCCTCGGCCACTCCGTGGTCGTCCAGCCGGCGGGCCGCCCACTTCCGGCCGCCGACGGAGGTCTTGCCCCCGCTCGACTTCTTCGCCACCGGCACCAGCGGCGCGTCGGCGTCCGCCGACCCGGCGCGGGCGACCAGCTTGTAGACCATCGAGGCCGTCGGGTGGCCGGACCCGGTCACCAGCTGGGTGCCCACCCCGTACGCGTCCACGGGCGCCGCGCGCAGCGAGGCGATGGCGTACTCGTCGAGGTCCGAGGTCACGGTGATCCTGGTGTTCGTCGCGCCCAGCTCGTCCAGTTGCTGCCGCACCCGGTGCGCGACCAGCAGCAGGTCGCCCGAGTCGATCCGCACGGCGCCCAGCTCGGGCCCGGCGACCTCCACGGCCGCCCGTACGGCCTCGGTGACGTCGTAGGTGTCCACGAGCAGCGTGGTGCCGCCGCCCAGCGTGTTCACCTGGGCCCGGAAGGCCTCGCGCTCGGTGTCGAACAGCAGGGTGAAGGCGTGCGCCGAGGTGCCCACGGTCGGGATGTTGTACCGGAAGCCGGCCGCCAGGTCGGAGGTGGAGGTGAAGCCCCCGACGTACGCCGCGCGGGACGCGGCCACCGCCGCCAGCTCGTGGGTGCGCCGGGCACCCATCTCGATCAGCGGCCGGTCCCCGGCGGCGGAGGCCATCCGGGAGGCGGCCGCCGCGATCGCCGAGTCGTGGTTCAGGATCGACAGGATCACGGTCTCCAGCAGCACGCACTCCGCGAAGGAGCCCTCCACGCGCAGGATCGGCGACCCCGGGAAGTACACCTCGCCCTCGGGATAGCCCCAGATGTCACCGCTGAACCGGTACGAGGCGAGCCACTCCAGCGTCGCCTCGTCCACGGCGGCCCGCTCGCGCAGGAAGTTCAGCACGTCCGCGTCGAAGCGGAAGTTCTCCACCGCGTCCAGCACGCGCCCGGTGCCCGCCACCACGCCGTAGCGCCGCCCCTCGGGCAGCCGCCGGGTGAAGACCTCGAACACCGAGCGCCGCTCCGCCGTGCCCGCCGCCAGGGCGGCCTGCACCATCGTCAGCTCGTAATGGTCCGTGAAGAGCGCCGTCGAGGGCACGTCCACCGGCAGCCCCAGATCCGCTACGCCCACCAAAGCTCTCCTCGTCCGACTGTGCGACTGATCCGGCCGTCGGTCGATCCTGCTGGACGACACGGCCTCGTATGACGATCGTACTCGGATTTCGTCAGTCTGACGATTTATGGCTCCGTTCGGATTTATGGGGTCCGTTTGTGCGGGTGCCCCGTTGTGGTGGCAGCATGGGCGGTGTGACGGCGCCCGCACCCCTAGAGATCGACCAGACCGAGTCGGCGGAGGAGACCTTCGCCGTACCCGAGCCCGACGTTCCCTGGGTGACGATCGTGCACAACGACCCGGTCAACCTCATGAGCTACGTGACGTACGTCTTCCAGACGTACTTCGGCTACCCCAAGGACAAGGCCACCAAGCTCATGATGGACGTGCACCACAAGGGCCGTGCGGTGGTCTCCAGCGGCACGCGCGAGGAGATGGAACGCGACGTGCAGGCCATGCACGGCTACGGTCTGTGGGCCACCCTTCAGCAGGACCGCAACTAGCGGGCCACCCGGCGGGACCGCACCCGGCGGACCCCCGGCAGGACCGGACAGAGCACCACCCTCCAGCACGCCGGAAGCAGCGAACCGACTCCATGCCAGGACACTTCGAACCGATCTCCGGCGGCGGCGCGGCCGTCGCGCTCGACGAGGTCGAGATCTCCATCATCCGCTCGCTGGCCGTGCAGCTCCTGGAGCTCATCGGCCCCGGCCCCGCCGAGGAGGCAGGCGACGACCCGCTCGCCGAGCTGTTCGCCGAGGGGCCGAGCGAACCGCCCAAGGACCCCGTCCTCCAGCGCCTCCTCCCGGACGCCTACGGCGGCCCCGGCGCGGACGCGGCCTCGCCGGAGGAGGCGGCGGAGCAGCGCGCGTACTCGGCGGAGTTCCGCCGCTTCACCGAGAACGACCTGCGGGCGGGCAAGCGCCACAACGCCCTCGCGGTGATCCGCTCCCTGGACCGCCTGGACGCCGCGGGCGACGGCGGCGCCGTGCTGGAGCTGACGCCGGACGACTCCCGGCAGTGGCTCGGCACGCTCAACGACCTGCGCCTGGCGATCGGCGCCCGGCTGGACGTCACCGACGAGGAGGACACCGACCTCCTCTTCCGGCTGCCGGACGAGGACCCGCGCAAGCCGATGGTGATGGCGTACCTGTGGCTGGGCGGTCTCCAGGAGACGCTCGTCGAGACGCTGATGCCCTGACGGCCCCGGTGGTGTCCACGGTCACGTTTCCTCCGTATTGCACGCCGTTTCGCACGCATTCGGCGTTCGCTCAACGAACACTCAAATCCGGATAACGATCCTGTCACCGCGGGGGGCCGATGCGCCCCCTTTGGTGCCCTTCTGTGAGCCTCTCCTCGTGGCGCACGCCACACCGGTCTCCTGTCCCGCGGATGACGAGCGTGATAAATCTTCACGATCGCCCGCGGGACACCACCCATGCCCTGTCGGGTGCGCCACCGAGCCGGCCGACCGCCGGCCAGGCACCAGCTCCATCACATCCGGGGGGATCGGGACCCGATCCGTGGCCGCCGACGGCCCGGATCGACGTGGAGAAAGGCGCACCACACATGACCTCAGCGCAGGTCGGAAAGAGTCACGACGGCAGCGGGGCCGTGGGCGGCGACGCCCCCGAAGAGGGGTACGAGCGCGGCCTCAACAGCCGCCAGGTCCAGATGATCGCGATCGGCGGCGCCATCGGTGTCGGGCTCTTCCTCGGGGCCGGGGCGAACATCGCCAAGGCGGGCCCCAGCCTCATCGTGATGTACGCCCTCGCCGGCGTGATCATCTTCTTCATCATGCGGGCGCTCGGCGAGCTCCTGCTCTACCGGCCGGTCTCGGGCTCCTTCGCGGAGTACTCCCGGGAGTTCCTCGGCCCGTTCTTCGGGTACTTCACCGGCTGGACGTACTGGCTGATGTGGATCGTCACCGGCATGGCCGAGCTCACGGCCGCCGCGATCTACATCAACTACTGGTTCCCGCAGATCCCGCAGTGGGTCTCGGCACTGGTCTTCCTGGTGGTCCTGTTCGGGGCCAACCTCATCTCGGTGAAGCTGTTCGGCGAGATCGAGTTCTGGTTCTCGATGATCAAGGTCACCGCGATCATCGGCATGATCGTCATCGGTCTCGGCGTCCTCACCTTCGGTTTCAGCGCGGCCGGCGACACCGCCTCCGTCTCCAACCTCTGGGCGTTCGACGGCTTCTTCCCCAAGGGCATCGGCTCGTCCCTGATGACCCTCCAGGGCGTCATGTTCGCCTACCTCGCCGTCGAGCTGGTCGGCGTCACCGCCGGTGAGTCGGAGAACCCGGAGAAGACCCTTCCCAAGGCGATCAACACTCTGCCCTGGCGCATCGCGCTGTTCTACGTCGGTGCCCTCACCGTCATCCTCTGCGTGGTCAAGTGGACCGAGTTCGGGCCCGACGTGAGCCCCTTCGTCGCGGCCTTCGCGCAGATCGGCATCCCGGCCGGCGCCGGCATCGTCAACTTCGTGGTCCTCACCGCGGCCCTGTCGTCCTGCAACTCCGGCATGTACTCCACGGGCCGCATGCTGCGCAACCTCGCCGACAGCGGCGAGGCCCCGCGGGTCTTCAACAAGCTCTCCAGCACCAAGACGCCCGCCCTCGGCATCGCCGTCTCCGTGCTCTTCATGGGCATCGGCGTGGTCCTGAACTACACCGTCCCGGAGAAGGCCTTCGGCTACGTCACCTCGGTGGCCACCGCGGCCGGCATCTGGACCTGGCTGATGATCCTGATCAGCCACGTCAGGTACCGCCGCGAGGTGGTCGCGGGCCGGCTGCCCGCCTCCTCCTTCCCGGCCCCGGGCGGCTCGGTGTGCAGCTGGATCGCCATCGTCTTCCTGCTCGGCGTCACCGGCATGATCGCCTACGACGCCGACGCCCGCATCTGCCTGTACGTGATGGCGGGCTGGGCGGTCGCGCTGGGGATCGGCTGGCTCGTGCTGAAGCAGCGGAACCCCGAGGTCACGGCGCGCCGCAGCGGACCGGAGCTCGAGAAGACCGGCTGACCCGCGAGCGCCGGCCGGCACCACGGACCGGCATGCGGACGGCCCCGTACCACTCCTCGGTACGGGGCCGTTCTGCGTCCCTGCCCCTCTGCTTATCCTGACCGGCATGCTGACCATCACCCAGGCCCTCGTCGACCGGATCGTCGAGCACGCGCGCAAGGACCACCCCGACGAGGCGTGCGGCGTCGTCGCGGGACCCGCGGGCACGGACCGCCCCGAGCGCTTCATCCCCATGCTGAACGCGGCCCGCTCGCCCACGTTCTACGAGTTCGACTCCGGCGACCTGCTCAAGCTCTACCGCGAGATGGACGACCGTGACGAGGAACCGGTCGTGATCTATCACTCCCACACGGCCACCGAGGCGTACCCCTCCCGCACGGACATCAGCTACGCCAACGAACCCGGCGCCCACTACGTCCTCGTCTCCACCGCGGACACCGACGGCCTCGGCGACTTCCAGTTCCGCTCCTACCGCATCGTGGACGGCGTGGTCACCGAGGAGGAGGTCGAGGTGGTGGAGACGTACTGACCAGCGGACGAGCCACCTGTCCCGGAGTTCGGTCGCTATTCATCCACCATGCGAGATGCGCTTCCGGACACCGGACCGGGAATCGTTACGATGACCGCATGGTTCTGTACGACGTGAGCGAAACGACGCCGGGCGCACTGCTCGTGGCGCGGCTGCACGTCGACCTGTGCAGGCTCGCCAGCGCCATCTGTTGACACCGGTCCCCGCCGCCGTACGGCCGTGCGCCGCGGCGTCCCGCACCGCGCACCGACACGCTCCCGCGCCGCCGCGCGCACACCGACCCGACGTACCCACGAAGTCCCGACAGGAGCTCAGCCATGGCCATCGAGGTCCGCATCCCGACCATCCTCCGCCAGTACACCGACGGCCAGAAGACGGTGGAGGGCAACGGGGACACCCTCGCCGAGCTCTTCGCCGACCTCGAGACCCGGCACACCGGCATCGAGGCCCGCATCGTCGACGGCGGCCAGCTGCGCCGCTTCGTCAACGTGTACCTGAACGACGAGGACGTCCGCTTCCTCGACGGCATCAAGACCAAGCTGTCCGACGGCGACAACGTGACGATCCTGCCGGCGGTCGCCGGTGGCATGGCCTGATCGGCCACCGGGACCCATGCGTTACGACTCCCCGCTGGCCGCGGTGGGCAACACCCCCCTGGTGCGCCTGCCGCGGCTCTCGCCGTCCGCCGACGTCAGCATCTGGGCCAAGCTGGAGGACCGCAACCCGACCGGTTCGATCAAGGACCGCCCGGCCCTCCACATGATCGAACAGGCGGAGAAGGACGGCCGCCTGACCCCGGGCTGCACCATCCTGGAGCCCACCTCCGGCAACACCGGCATCTCGCTGGCCATGGCCGCCAAGCTCAAGGGCTACCGCATGGTGTGCGTGATGCCCGAGAACACCTCGCAGGAGCGCCGCGACCTGCTCGGCATGTGGGGCGCGGAGATCATCTCCTCCCCGGCCGCGGGCGGCTCCAACACCGCCGTACGGGTCGCCAAGGAACTCTCCGCCGAGCACCCCGACTGGGTGATGCTCTACCAGTACGGCAACCCGGACAACGCGGGCGCCCACTACGCCACGACGGGCCCCGAGATCCTCACCGACCTCCCCTCCCTCACCCACTTCGTCGCCGGCCTCGGCACCACCGGCACCCTCATGGGCGTCGGCCGCTACCTGCGCGAGCACAAGCCGGACGTGCGCATCGTCGCCGCCGAACCGCGCTACGACGACCTGGTCTACGGCCTGCGCAACCTCGACGAGGGCTTCGTCCCCGAGCTCTACGACGCCTCCGTCCTCACCACCCGCTTCTCGGTCGGCTCGGCCGACGCGGTCACCCGCACCCGCGAGCTGCTCCAGCAGGAGGGCATCTTCGCGGGCGTCTCCACGGGCGCCGCCCTGCACGCCGCGATCGGCGTGGGGCAGAAGGCGGTCAAGGCCGGCGAACAGGCCGACATCGTGTTCGTCGTCGCCGACGGCGGCTGGAAGTACCTCTCGACGGGCGTCTACACGGCGGCCACGACGGAGGAAGCGATCGAGACCCTGCACGGCCAGCTCTGGGCGTAGCGCCGGCGACGCGCACGCCGGCCGGGAAAGCGTCCGTCCACCGCTCCCCGGCCGGCGGTCCCCTCAGTCCGCCAGGTGCCGGACCTGGTCCCACACCAGCGGGTCCGCCACGCCCACCCGCCGCCGGAAGTCCTGTACCGGGACGTCCCTCGGCTCGTCCGTCTCCAGGAAGCTCGTGCGGCCGCGGGCCTCGCCCACCGAACCCGGCGGCAACGGGATCACCCCCGCCCGCTCCTCCCGGAACTTCGTGCTGATCCGGGCGATCCGCGCCCGGTCCCCGCGCACCGACAGCACCAGACACGGCCGGTCGTCCCCGCCCGGGGAACCGTCCGGCCCGTCGCCGTGCGGCACCCGCGTCCACCAGATCTCCGCGGGCCGCGGCCGGGGCCGCCGCACCGCCCGCCCCGCTCCCTCCGGCCGCCCGGGCCATGGAGCCGGACGCGTCCGCCGGGCCGGGCGGCGGCCCCGCCGGCCCCAGCCGTCGACCAACGTCGCCACCAGACCCAACAGCACCACCGCCGCGAGCGCCGGCCACCAGGACGTGTCCATACGCACGACGGTACCGGCGCACCCCGCGCTCCGCGCTGCCGCGCACCCGTCCTTCCGGCCCTTCGGCCACCGGGTACACGCCCCCCGCACGCCCCCCTCGACCTCGCGCGCCCCACTTCCAGCCGAACCGGTGACACCACAGGTGAGTTCGCCCACAACGGCCCCTGCCGGAGGAGCCACCCGACCTTTTGCGCCTTACGCTCGACGGACCGCACGACCCCCTTTTCCCGACCCCCGTTCCCGTCGCCAACTCGCCAGCGCGGAGGTTCCAGCTCTATGAAGCTCACCGTCGTCGGCTGCTCGGGGTCGTTCCCGTCCGCGGAATCGGCCTGCTCGAGCTACCTCGTAGAGGCCGACGGCTACCGGCTGCTTCTCGACATGGGCAACGGCGCCCTCGGCGAGCTGCAGCGCCACTGCGGTCTCTACGACCTCGACGCGATCTTCCTCAGCCATCTGCACGCCGACCACTGCATCGACATGTGCGCGTACTTCGTCGCGCGCTACTACCGCCACGACGGCGGCCGCTGCGACCCCATACCGGTCTATGGCCCCGAAGGCACCGAACAGCGCCTGACCACCGCCTACGCCGACACCCCGTCCGCCTCCTCGATGAGCGAGGTCTTCGACTTCCACACGGTCAAGCCGGGCACCTTCGAGATCGGCCCCTTCACCGTGCACACCGAGCGGGTCGCCCACCCCGTGGAGGCGTACGGCATCCGCGTCGAGCACGGCGGCCGCGCCCTGACCTACTCCGGGGACACGGGTGTCACCCCCGCCCTGGACGAACTCGCCCGCGACACCGACCTGTTCCTGTGCGAGGCCGCGTTCACGGACGGCAAGGAGAACATCCCCGACCTCCACCTCAACGGCCGGGAGGCCGGCGAGACGGCCGCCCGCGCCGGCGCCCGCCGCCTCGTCCTCACCCACATCCCGCCGTGGACCGACCCCCGGGTCAACCTCGCCGACGCCCGCACGGTGTACGACGGCCCGGTCGAGGTGGCGGCACCGCGGACCTCGTACGAGATCTGACCCCGGCAGGACCCCGGCGGAACGCCGGTGTGACCCCGGTACGGGAAGCCCGGCTGTCGCCCGGGGCCCGGAGCCGCGTACGCTGGAAAGCCCCCGGTACCACCTGTCCTGGTCCCGGGGGACCTTCTTGGTCCGGACACCGTCCGGGCACGTCCGGGCACCGCCGCGGGAGGAGCCCCTTCCGTATGTGCGGCTAGGCTCGGCGCCATGTCTCGAATCGACGGCCGTACGCCCGAACAGCTCCGCCCCGTCACCATCGAACGCGGCTGGAGCAAGCACGCCGAGGGCTCCGTCCTCGTCTCCTTCGGTGACACGAAGGTCCTCTGCACCGCCTCCGTCACGGAGGGCGTCCCCCGCTGGCGCAAGGGCAGCGGCGAGGGCTGGGTCACCGCCGAGTACGCGATGCTGCCGCGCGCCACCAACACCCGCGGCGACCGCGAGTCCGTCCGGGGCAAGATCGGGGGCCGTACCCACGAGATCTCCCGCCTCATCGGACGCTCGCTCCGCGCGGTCATCGACTACAAGGCCCTCGGCGAGAACACCATCGTCCTCGACTGCGACGTGCTCCAGGCCGACGGCGGCACCCGCACCGCCGCCATCACCGGCGCGTACGTCGCCCTGGCCGACGCGGTCGCCTGGGCACAGGGCAAGAAGCTCATCAAGGCGAACCGCCAGCCGCTGACCGGCACGGTCAGCGCGGTCTCGGTCGGCATCGTGGACGGCGTGCCGCTGCTGGACCTCCGCTACGAGGAGGACGTCAGGGCCGAGACCGACATGAACGTGGTCTGCACCGGCGACGACCGCTTCGTCGAGGTCCAGGGCACCGCCGAGGCCGAGCCGTTCGCCCGCGAGGAGCTGAACGCGCTGCTCGATCTGGCCGTGGCCGGATGCGGAGAGCTGGCCGCCCTTCAGCGCAAGGCGCTTGATACCGTCCTCGAAAGGTAAAGGACGCACCAAGAAAGGCGGGCGTCGCGGGCAACCGTGACGCACCGTCCCGGCGTCCTCACCGGTACGGGCGTGCGGCACACCACCGCACGCCCGGCCACACCGAACGGGGGCCGTGAGGCCCGAAGGGGCAGGAGGACACTTCACATGGCCGCGAGCCGTCGCCGACGCCGTACGACCATCGCCGCAGCCGTGGCCGCAGCCGCGCTCACGGTCGGCTTCGCCACGGGCTGCGACGCCGTCGACAAGGCCCTGGACTGCGTGCAGACCGCCGAGGCCGTCGCCGACAGCGTCACCGAGCTCCAGCAGGCCGTGGAGGCGGTCTCCGACGACCCCACCCGGATCGAGGAGTCCCTCACCTCGATCGACAAGAACCTCACCGAACTCGGCGACAAGACCGACGACGCCGACGTCAACAAGGCCGTCGACGACCTCCAGCAGGCCGTGACCAACGTCCGCCAGTCCGTCGAGAACGGCGACGCGACCCCGGACGTCAGCCCGATCACGGACGCGGCGGGGGAGCTGACGAAGGTGTGCACGCCGTAACGCGGCGTGATGCGAGGGCCGGGCGGCGCCCGGGAGACCGAGCCGGAATACTTACGGCCATGACCCGCCTGATCCTCGCCACCCGCAACGCCGGAAAGATCACCGAACTCAAGGCCATCCTCGCCGACGCAGGTCTGCCGCACGACCTCGTCGGCGCGGACGCCTACCCCGACGTCCCCGACGTCAAGGAGACCGGCGTCACCTTCGCCGAGAACGCCCTCCTCAAGGCCCACGCCCTCGCGCAGGCCACCGGCCTCCCGGCCGTCGCCGACGACTCGGGCCTCTGCGTGGACGTCCTGGGCGGTGCCCCCGGCATCTTCTCCGCCCGCTGGGCCGGCCGCCACGGCGACGACAGGGCCAACCTGGATCTCCTGTTGGCCCAGCTCTCCGACATCGCGGACGAGCACCGAGGCGCCCACTTCGCCTGCGCGGCGGCCCTCGCCCTGCCGGACGGCACGGAACGGGTGGTGGAGGGCCAGCTGCGCGGCACCCTGCGCTTCGCCCCCGCCGGCACGGGCGGCTTCGGCTACGACCCGATCCTCCAGGTCGAGGGCGACACCCGGACCTGCGCCGAACTGACCGCCGAGGAGAAGAACGCGATCAGCCATCGGGGGAAGGCGTTCCGGGCGTTGGTGCCGGTGGTGCGGGAGCTGTTGGGCTGAGCGCATGTCGAAGGCCCAGGTCGTCGTGTGACGCCCCGGGCCTTCTATTGCATGGTCAGTGCGGCCGGTGGGATTCGAACCCACACGGGATTTCTCCCAAGGGCACCTAAAACCCTCGCGTACTGCCTGATTTCGCCACGGCCGCGTGCCAGGCCATGCTACCCGTGACGGGAACAGTGTCCATGCGCGGTCTCTGTTCCCGCCTCGACACCAGGTACTGGTCGTTGCATGGCAGTTGGGGCAGGGCAAGCGCAGGTTCCCCTGCCGATCGTCACTCCAGTCACCGTTGATGTGATCGGTCACCAAGGTCATCGGCTTCCCGAGCCGCGACGCGCCGATACCGCATTCGTCGCACGTCTCCGGTGCGCCTGCCTCCTGCAGCGCGCGGCGGAGCATATGAGTCCTTGTGCGGTGACTGCGGTCGTGCTTGACCAGGATGCTCTCGTGGCGCCTGACCCGGGTCGGACTTGGTCTGCCTCGCTGATGCGCCTGCCCCAGGAAGTGAGCGGTCGTGAGGCGGTCCTCGGCCATCCACCGCCGCAGGAGCACCCGCTGATTACCGCTGTCGGGGCGGCCGAGGAGGCGCAGTACCCCTGTGAACGAGATCGACTCGGCGACCGCCTTCCTCAGCTCCTCCGTCGTGGGACGGGGCGGCCGACCGCGGTTATCGAAGTGCGAGATGTCGATCCCGAAGTGCGCGAAGCGCTTCAGGAGGTAGCGGCCGAGCTTGTCGTACGGCTCAGCGCCGAAGAAGGCGATGACCTCATCGAGGCCGGAGCAGCTGCCGGCGGCCTCGACCAATCGTTCTCGGGTGTACTGCACCTCCGAGGACATGACGGACGACGCCGTCGCGGTGCTGGGAGCGCTCGGCTGGGACCGGGCGCACGTCTTCGGGCACTCGCTCGGCGGGGTGATCGCCCAACGGCTCGCCCTGCGCCACCCGGACCGGGTGCTCAGGGCTCGCCCTGCGCCACCCGGACCGGGTGCTCAGCGTGACGTCCTCGGCAGCGCTGCCCAGCGATGTCTCGGGGTTCGGGGCGGCGCGCCACCTGCGGTTCGGCCTGCTGGCCAGGCTCGCCCGCACCGGGTTCCCCGAGGGGCGGGAGGGGGACGTCGAGGCGAGCCTGGCGGTCCGGTGCGGCATCGCCTCTCCCGGTCACCCCTTCGCCGAGGCCGCCGCCCGGGCCTGGGCCGAGGCCGAGGTCGAGGTCGACAGCGGGCCCCGGGACACCAGGGCGCAGAGCCGTCAGATCGGCGCCCAGTGGCACGGTCCGGAGCTGGGCGCGTTACGCCGTCCGCTGCTGGTGCTGCACGGTGAGCGGGATCCGATCCTGCGTGTCACCGCGGCGCGCGCCACCGCCCGTGCCGTCGACGGCGCACGGCTGGTGACCTTCCCCGGTGTGGGCCACGATCTCCCCGCCGCGCTGTGTCCGGCCATCGCCGGCGCGGTGCGCGAGCCGGCCGCGACCGCGCCGGCTGCCGAGGGGCGTCAGTGACCCGAAGTGAGCTTCAGCCCCACCACCGCCACCACCAGCAGGCACACGAAGAAGATCCGGGCGGCGGTGGCCGGTTCGCCGAGGACGACCATGCCGAGGACGGCGGCGCCTGCGGCGCCTATGCCGACCCAGACGCCGTACGCCGTGCCGATGGGCAGGGTGCGGGCGGCGTAGGAGAGCAGGAGCATGCTGGCGACGATGCCCGCGCCGGTGGCGAGGCTCGGCCAGAGGCGGGTGAAACCGTCGGTGTACTTCATCCCGATCGACCAGCCGACTTCGAGCAGACCGGCGATGATCAGCAGAATCCAGGCCATGACAGGCACCTCCGGGAAACGAGACGGGCTTCTCGTGGTGCGTCGTCTTTTCCTGTGACCCGGTACGGCGCGTCTCGTCGGGGTGTCTCTTCAGAGTAGCAACGCCTGGTGCGTACGGCTGTGCGAGGGGCCGGTGACCACGGTCACCGGCCCCTCGACTTCTTCACGTGCGCTGCTACAGGTACAGGCCCGTCGAGTCCTCCGAGCCCTCGAAGCGGTCCGCCGCCACCGCGTGCAGGTCCCGTTCGCGCATCAGGACGTACGCGGTGCCCCGCACCTCCACCTCCGCACGGTCCTCGGGGTCGTACAGCACGCGGTCGCCGGGCTCCACCGTGCGGACGTTCTGGCCGACCGCGACGACCTCGGCCCAGGCGAGGCGTCGGCCGACGGCCGCCGTCGCCGGGATCAGGATGCCTCCGCCGGAGCGGCGTTCGCCCTCGGAGGTGTCCTGCCGCACGAGCACACGGTCGTGCAGCATGCGGATGGGCAGCTTGTCGTCGTTGGTCTTCTCGCTCACGCCCCGAATTTACCTGCCTTCCCGTGACTCGTCGCACGCAGGGAGGTCGGTTCCCGCAGGGAGTGTCAGTCCTTGCGGCGGCGGGCGCTCAGCGCGAGCAGCCCGACGACCCCGACGACCACCAGGGCGACCGGCACGATGCGCTCCAGCCGGGGCGCGCCGTCCTCTCCCACCAGCTGGCCCCTCACGTCGGTCACCACCCGGTTCACGCCTACGTACGCCCGGCCGAGGGTGTGGTCGATGTTGGACGCGACCCTGGCCTTGGCGTCGCCGACGATGGTCTTCGGGTGGACCCGGACGCCGATCTCGTCGAGCGTCTCGGCGAGCCGCTCGCGGCGCCGCCTGATGTCCGCCTCGATCTGAGCAGGTGTTCTGGTGTCCGGGGTGTCCGCCACCGCGCTGCCTCCGTGGTCCGTCGTCGAAGCCTGTTGACGACAGTTTGTCAGCTCGGCGCGACGGCGCACCGTCAGGACCCCCGATTACGCTCGGGGACGGCATTCTTTCCGCACGATTCCCGACCGAACACGCACGACCGAGGAGACCAGCCGATGAGCGAGCGACTTCAGCCCGGCGACACCGCCCCCGCCTTCACCCTGCCGGACGCCGACGGCAACGAGGTCTCGCTGGCCGACCACAAGGGCCGCAAGGTCATCGTCTACTTCTACCCGGCCGCCCTGACCCCGGGCTGCACCAAGCAGGCCTGCGACTTCACGGACAACCTGGAGCTCCTGGCGGGCGCCGGCTACGACGTGATCGGCATCTCCCCGGACAAGCCGGAGAAGCTCGCGAAGTTCCGCGAGAAGGAGGACCTGAAGGTCACGCTGCTCGCCGACCCCGAGAAGGCGGTCCTCACGGCGTACGGCGCCTTCGGCGAGAAGAAGCTGTACGGGAAGGTCGTCACCGGTGTGATCCGCTCCACGGTCGTCGTGGACGAGGACGGCAAGGTGGAGCGGGCGCTGTACAACGTGAAGGCGACCGGGCACGTCGCGAAGATCATCAAGGATCTGGGCGTCTGAGCCGGGCCGCCGCGCTCACCCGAGTACGGGAGGGGCCCGCACCGGATCGCTCCGGTGCGGGCCCCTCCCGTGTCCCTACGGCGTGGTCGGGTCAGTAGTCCTCGGGCATGCGCATGAACGCGCCCGCCGTGAGGCCCGTGCCCGCCGTGTCCCCGGTGCCGGCCGAGCCGCCGTCCGCCGGGCCGCCGGGTCCGCCGGTTTCGCCGGTTCCCGCCGAACCGCCGCCCTCTGAGCCGGTCGTGTCACCGCCGGGGCCCGGGACGCCTCCCGGGCCCGACCAGTCACCGTCCGAGCCGGTCGAGTCGCCCGAGCCCGGGGTGCCGGTGCCGCCGTCCCCGCCGCCGGGGCCGGTGCCGGGGTCCGTGCTGGGCGGGGTCTGGCTGCCGGTGTCCCCGCCGGGCGCCTCGGTGTCGCCGCCCGTGGCGGTCCCGCCGGTCTCCTGCTCGCCGGGCGCGCTCGGGGCGTCGTCGGAGGGCTCGGAGGGCGGGGCCTGGATCACGTCCGCGCCGTCCTGGATCTCCAGGTCGAAGTCGTTCACGGGCTCGCCCTCCAGGGCCGCCTTCGTGTACTGGGCCCAGATCTGGGCGGGCGGACCGCTGCCGCTGACGCGCGGCAGGCCCATCGCCCCGTACAGCGGCTGCTGCACGCCGGTGTCCGGGTCCTGTCCCATGACGGTGACCACGGTGGCGAGGTCGGGCGTGAAGCCGGCGAACCAGGCCGCCTTGTCCTGCTCCGCCGTACCCGTCTTGCCGGCCGCCGGGTGGCCCGAGGCCTGGGCCGCCGTCCCGCTGCCGTTCTGGACGACCGACCGCAGCACGGACGTCGTCGTGTCGGCGGCCTCCCGGTCGACGGCCTGCCGGGTCTTCCGCTCGGGGAGCGTGATCTCCTGGCCGTTCTTGGTGATCTTCGCGACGAGGGTGTACGGGGTGTTCTTGCCGTGGTTGGCGAGGGT
The DNA here is from genome assembly GCF_014648075.1 of Streptomyces ruber. Taxonomy (GTDB): domain Bacteria; phylum Actinomycetota; class Actinomycetes; order Streptomycetales; family Streptomycetaceae; genus Streptomyces; species Streptomyces ruber. The sequence continues at coordinate 143,610 of NZ_BMQK01000004.1, forward strand.
CGCGTACGCCTCCGTCATGTCCAGCACGCTCGCGGTGGCGGTGCCGAGGGCGACGGCCGGGTACGGGTCCATGTTCGGGGTGTTCTCCGGCACGCCCAGGGCGATCGCGGTCTTCTCGACCCGCTCCGGGCCGACGTCGACCGCCATCTGCGCGTACACCGAGTTCACGGACTTGTCGGTGGCCTCGGTGACGGTGAGGTCGCCGTAGTCGACGTCGTCCTGGTTCTCGGGGGCGTACAGGCCACCGCTCCAGCCCTCCACGGGACGCTGGCTGGTGCCGTCGTAGATCGTGTTCGGGGTGATCGGCTGACCGCCCTGGGTGTGCGAGCCGTTCTCGACCGCCGAGGTGAACACGAACGGCTTGAACGTCGAACCGACCTGGTAGTCGCGGCGCGTCGCGTTGTTGATGTACTGCTGCGTGAAGTCGATGCCGCCGTACATGGCGAGCACCTTGCCGGTCTTCGGGTCGATGGAGACGCCGCCGACGCGGACGTAGTTGTCGACCTTGTTGTTCTCCTTGTCCAGCTTGTCCATGACCTGCTCGTTCACGGCCGTGGTGAAGGCGTCCTGCTTGTCCTTCTCCAGGGTGGTCGTGATGCGGTAGCCGCCGGACCGGAGGGTCTCCTCGTCGAGGACGCCGCTCTCGTCCAGGTACTGCTTGACCGCCTCGACGAGGTAGCCGCGCTGGCCGGACATGCCGGTGGAGGACGACACGGTCTGCTTCGGCGTCGGGAACTCCGTCTTGTCCCGCTCGGCCTGCGACAGCCAGCCCTCCTTGACCATGCCGTCGAGGACGTAGTTCCAGCGCGCCAGGGCCGCTTCCTTGCCCTCGGGGTGCGCGATCACGTCGTACATGCTGGGGGCGTTGAGCAGGGACGCCAGGTACGCGCCCTGGGCGGCCGTCAGCTCGTCCGCGTCGATGCCGTAGTAGGCCTGGGCGGCGGCCTGGATGCCGTACGCGTTGCGGCCGAAGAAGCTGGTGTTGAGGTAGCCCTCGAGGATCTCGTCCTTGGACTTCTCGTTGTCCAGCTTGATCGCGATGAAGAACTCCTTGGCCTTGCGGCTGACGGTCTGCTCCTGGCCCAGGTAGTAGTTCTTCACGTACTGCTGGGTGATCGTCGAGCCGGACTGCTTGCCCTTGCCGGTCGCGGTGTTCCAGGCCGCGCGGACCATGGCGGTCGGGTCGACGGCCGACTCGGTGTAGAAGTCGCGGTCCTCGGCGGCCAGCACGGCGTGCTGGGCGTCCTTGGAGATCTGCGCGAGTGTCACGTTCTCGCGGTTGACGGTGTCGCGGGCGTCGCGGGCGAGCTGGCTGCCGTCCGCGTACAGGTACACGTTGGCCTGCTTGGTCGCGGCGGCGTTCGCCGCGGGGATCTCCACGAGCTGGTAGCCGAGCACGAGCCCGCCGATGACCAGCAGCGCCCCGACCAGGAAGGTGCCGAGCACCATCCGCCAGGTCGGGAGGAGCCGCCGCCAGCCGGTGCGCTTGGGGCGCTTGGGCTTCTTGCCGCCGGAGGCGGCGGCCTGCGCGGTGACCTGGGTGGCGGTCCCGGTGCCGGGCGTGGTGCTGTTCCGGGCCGCGGCGGCGGGGGTGACGGCGGCGAGGACGGTGGTGGGGGTGTCCGGTGTGTCGCCGGTCGCCGCGCCGCCGGCTCCGCCGGGGGAGGACGCGGTGCGCTTCGCGGGGGTGGGAGTGACGGCGGCGAGGACGGTCGTCGGCGTGTCCGAGCCGTCGCCGGAACCGTCACCCGAACCGCCGCGCGGGCCCTTGCCCGGGCCTGCGGTGCCCTTCTTGCCGCCGCCGTCACCGGGGGAGACGGCGGCGAGGACGGTCGTGGGCGTGTCCGAACCGGCGTTCGAGCCGTTGCCCGCGTCGCCCTTCTTGCCCGCGCCGTTCGCGCCTCCGCCACCCGGCTTCGCCCCCTTGGCCGATGCGGCCGACGCAGCCGAACCCTGGCCGCCGGGACGACCGGTCCCCGCTCCGCCGCGGGTGCCCGCGGGCGCGCCGTTCGGGCGCGTGCCGGATGCGCGGGCCGTCGGCCCCGAAGCCGTGGCTCCCGCTCCCGCACCGGTGGCGGACCCGTTCCGCGGGGCTCCGCCGGAGTCGCCGCCCCGGGCCCCGCCGGAGCCGGCCCCGTGAGCCTTGCCCGGCTCGCCGCCCCGGGCCCCGCCCGGCTCGCCGCCCCGGGCTCTCACCGGACCGGCCGCACCGAAGCCCTGGCCCCCGGCCGAGCCGGTGCCGTCCTGACCATTCCGGCTCCCCCGGCCGTTGCGGCCGTCCGGGCCGGCCGGGCTGCCGTTCCGGCCGTCCTGGCCACTCCGGCCGCCCGGACCGTCCTGGCCGTTCCGGCCACCTCGGCCGTCCTGGCCGCCTCGGCCGCCCGAGGTGTCCTGACCGTTTCGGTCACCCTGGCCACCCCGACTGGTCCGGCCGTCCTGGCCACTGGAGGCGCCGTGGGTCTGCCCACCGAGGCCGCCCGGACCGTCCTGGCCGTTCCGGCCGCCTCGGCCGTCCTGGCCGCCTCGGCCGCCCGAGGTGTCCTGACCGTTTCGGCCGGTCTCGCCACCTCGGCCGTTCCGGCCGCCCTGGCCACCGGAGGCGCCGTGGGTCTGCCCACCGGGGCCACCCCGGCCGTCCTGGCCGCCCGGACCGTCCTGGCCGTTCCGCTCACCCCGGCCGTCCCGGCTGGTCCGGCCGACCTGGTTGTCCCGGTTGTCCTGGTTGTTCCGGCCGTTGCCGTTCCGGTTGTCCTGGCCGTCCCGGCCACCCCGACCATCCCGACCGCCCGGGCCACCGGAGGCGCCGTGGGCCGGGCCTCCAGTGGCGCCGTGGCCCTGGCCACCGGAGGCACCCTGGCCACCGGAGGCACCCTGGTCCCGGTCACCGAAGCCACCATGGACCTGGCCACCGCGGGTTCCGCGAGGGCCACCCCCCGTGGCGCCGGCGGACCCGTGGTTGCCGGTGGGCCCGGCAGGGCCCTGCTTGCGGGCCGCCGGCCGAGTGCCGGGCTCCGGTTCCCCGGGCGCCCGGCCCTGACTCTTCCGCTGCGGCTGCGGCTCGTCGCTGTTCAAGCTGCCGTGCTCCTGTTTCGCGTCCTACGTCGCCGTACGTCGTCGTACGCCTTCTGGCCCCCACCTGAAGACTCTTGCACCACCCCGACCGTTGCGCCGGTCCCGGCACGTTTCGCGACCGAAAACCTGTGGCCCGCCGATCACTCGCGTACTAGGCTCCTGCGCTTCGGCCCGAACCGGCCCGGAGGGCGGCCTTCCGGCTCGTTCGGCTCGTTCGACTACTTCCGGTACAACATTTCGCAGCGGTGGGAGGTTCCTCGTGGGGACAGGGCGGTTGTACGCCGCCGTCGCCGCCGGTGGCTTCAGGCGGTACGCGACGTATCGGGCGGCCACCGCGGCAGGGGTGTTCACCAACACCGTCTTCGGGCTCATCCTTGCATACACCTACATCGCCCTCTGGAACGAGAAGCCCCAACTCGGCGGGTACGACCAGGCACAGGCGCTGACCTACGTGTGGATCGGCCAGGCGCTGCTGATCGTGATGTCCGTCATGGGCGGCGGCTTCGAGGACGAGCTGATCGAGCGGATCCGCACCGGGGACATCGCCGTGGACCTGTACCGGCCCGTCGACCTCCAGCTGTGGTGGCTGTCCGGGGACCTGGGCCGGGCCGCGTTCCAGCTGCTCGGGCGAGGGGTGGCGCCGCTGGCGTTCGGGGCGCTGGTCTTCGAACTCGCGCTGCCGGGCGATCCGTTCACGTGGCTTCTCTTTCTCGTCGCCGTCCTCCTCGGTCTCGTCGTCGGCTTCGCGATCCGTTTCCTGGTCGCGCTGTGCGCGTTCTGGCTCCTGGACGGCATGGGCGCGGCGCAGCTCGCGGGCCTGTGCGGGATCTTCTTCTCCGGGATGCTGCTCCCGCTGAACGTGTTCCCGGGGGCGCTGGGCGAGGTCGCGCGGGCGCTGCCGTGGTCGTCGCTGCTCCAGCGGCCCGCGGACGTCCTGCTGGGGCAGGCCGATCCGCTGGGCACGTTCGCCTTCCAGGGCGCGTGGGCGGCGGCGCTCCTCGCCGCCGGCCGGCTGCTGCAGGCGGCGGCGACGCGGAGGGTGGTGGTGCAGGGTGGCTAGCCCGACGACCACGGGACCGTACGACTCGAGCACCCCGGACCACCTGTACACCCCGTACCGGCGGCTCCGGGAAGGGCTGCGCGCCTATCGGATGATCGCCGCGATGTGGATCCGCTCCACCATGGCCTACCGGCTCTCCTTCGCGATGACCACGTTCGGCAACTTCGCCGGCACCGTGCTCGACTTCGTCGCGATCATGCTGATGTTCTCGCAGGTCGACCGGCTGGGCGGCTACACGCTGCCCGAGGTCGCCTTCCTGTACGGCCTGACCAGCACCGCCTTCGGGCTGGTCGACCTGGCGGTGGGGTCCATGGAGCGGCTCGGGCGGCGGGTGCGCGACGGCACGCTGGACACACTGCTGGTGCGTCCCGTGCCCGTGCTCGCGCAGGTGGCCGCGGACCGGTTCGCGCTGCGCAGGCTCGGCCGGGTCACCCAGGGGCTGCTGGTCCTCGGGTACGCCGTCGCCGTGCTCGACATCGCGTGGACCCCGCTGAAGGTGCTGATGGTGCCCGTGATGCTGCTGAGCGGCGGTCTGATCTTCGGGGCGGTGTTCGTGGCGGGCGGTGCCTTCCAGTTCGTGGCGCAGGACGCCTCCGAGGTGCAGAACGCCTTCACGTACGGCGGCACCACGCTGACGCAGTACCCGCCGACGGTGTTCGCCAAGGAGCTGGTGCGCGGGGTGACCTTCGTGCTGCCGCTGGCCTTCGTCAACTGGCTGCCCGCGCTGTACGTGCTGGAGCGGCCGTATCCGCTCGACCTGCCGGGCTGGACGGCGTTCGCGTCGCCCCTGGTAGCGGCGGGCTGCTGCGCGCTGGCGGGCCTGGCCTGGCGGGCGGGGCTGCGCACCTACCGGAGTACGGGCAGTTAGGAAGTCAGGGGAGCTGGACGCACATGGTGAGTGACGCGCACGACTTCATCCGGCTCGACCGGGTCGAGAAGGTCTTCCAGGTCCGCAGGAAGACCGGGTTCCTGCGCCGTGAGCGGCACGAGGTGCGGGCGGTCGACTCGATCTCGTTCGCCGTGGCGCGCGGCGAGATGGTCGGCTACATCGGGCCGAACGGCGCGGGCAAGTCCACCACCATCAAGATGCTCACCGGCATCCTGACCCCGAGCGGCGGCCGGCTGCGCGTCGCGGGCATCGATCCTTCCCGTGAGCGGACCCGCCTCGCGCGCCGCATCGGTGTCGTCTTCGGCCAGCGCACGACCCTGTGGTGGGATCTCCCGCTGATCGACTCGTACCGGCTGATGCACCGCATGTACCGCATCCCGGACGCCCGTTACCGCGAGAACCTGGACCGCTGCGTCCAGCTCCTCGACCTGGGCGACCTGCTGGAGGTGCCGGTACGGCAGCTCTCCCTCGGCCAGCGGATGCGCGGCGACATCGCGGCGGCGCTGCTGCACGACCCCGAGGTGCTGTACCTGGACGAGCCGACCATCGGTCTCGACGTGATCAGCAAGGCCAGGGTGCGGGAGTTCCTGCGGGACCTGAACGCCGAGCGCGGCACGACCGTGCTGCTCACCACGCACGACCTCCAGGACATCGAGCAGGTCTGCCGGCGGGTCATGGTCATCGACCACGGGCGCCTGATGTACGACGGTCCGCTCGCGTCCCTGCACGAGGTGGGGGAGAGCGAGCGGACGCTGGTGGTGGACCTGGAGCGGGAGCTGCCGCCGATCGAGGCGGCACCCGCGCGCGTGGTGCGGGTGGAGGGGCCCCGGCAGTGGCTCGCGTTCCCGGCGTCGGAGTCGGCGGCACCACTGGTGGCGCGGATCGCGGCGGCCTACCCGCTGGTGGACCTGTCCGTGCGGGAACCGGACATCGAGGCGGTGATCGCCAAGATGTACGCGGAGCGGACGGAACGGTCCGGACAGGTGAACGAGGAGGGCGGGGTGGGAAGAGGCGGTCAGGCGACGGAGGCGGTCTCGTAGCCCGGCGCACTACTTGCTCGTAGGCTGGCTCCATGACCGACGAACTCCCTGAACTCCGGGCCACGGACGGCACTTCGGCTGCCGGCGGCACTCCGTCCGCGGACGGTCTGCGGGCTTCCGACGCCGACCGCGACCAGGTCGTCGAGCGACTGCGGGACGCCCTGGCCGAGGGCCGGCTCGACATGCAGGAGTTCGAGGAACGCCTGGAGGCGACGTACGCGGCGCGCACCTACGGCGAGCTGGCGCCGATCACCCGTGACCTGCCGGGCCCGGGGGTCGTGGCCCCGCCGGTGGTGTCGCTGTCCAAGGCCCCGGAGCCGGGCGGCGGTTGGGACCGGCGCATCGTCGGGGGCGAGGGCTCGTCCACGTGGGGCGTGGCGGTCATGTCCGGCTTCGAGCGCAAGGGCCGCTGGATCGTGCCGAAGCGGTTCAACTCCTTCGCGTTCTGGGGCGGCGGGGTCATCGACCTGCGCGACGCGGACTTCACCGACCGTGAGGTCGTCCTCAACTGTGTGGCGGTCATGGGCGGCATGGAGGTGATCGTGCCGCCCGGCGTCGAGGTCGTCGTGCGCGGGATAGGCGTCATGGGCGGCTTCGACCACAGCGAGGAGGGTGTCCCGGGCGATCCCGGCGCACCGCGCGTGGTCATCACCGGTTTCGCGTTCTGGGGCGGTGTCGGCGTCACCCGCAAGCTGTCCCGGGCCGAGCGGCAGCGCCAGAAGGAGGCCCGCCGCCAGGAGAAGCTGGAGCGCAGGGCCGCGCGCAAGAACCTCGACGGCTCCGCCCGCGACCGCGAGGAGCTCCCCGCCGCGGGCCGTGACCACATGCACGACTTCCGCGCGGTCCACCGCGAGGCCATGGAGACCACCCGCGAGGCCCATCGCGAGGCGATGGAGACCGTCCGGGAGGCCATGGAGGACCACCGCGAGTGGCAGCGCGAACGCCGCGAGGTCCGCCGTGAGGAGCGGGAGGCCCGCCGCGAGGAGCGGGAGCGGCGGCGGGACGGGAAGTACGGGGAGTACTGACGGGGAGCGCCTCCGCGTCCCCACGTCCCGCCCCCCACGTCCCGCCCCCGCGCCCCCGCGCCCTCACAGCTCCGCCGGAGCCGCCCCCTTCAGCGTCCGCAGGTCGAACACCTCCGCCATGCGCGCGTACCCCCGGTCGCTGGGGTGGAGATGGTCCCCGCAGTCGTACTCGGCCTTCAGCCGGCGTGGGTCGTACGGGTCCCGCAGCGCCTTGTCGAAGTCGACCACCGCGTCGAAGACCCTGCCCGCGCGGATCTCCGCGTTGACCGCCTGCCGTGCGGCCTCGCGGTCCTCCCGGTAGCCGCGGTGGCCCCGGAAGGGCATCAGGGTCGCGCCGACGACGCGCAGCCCACGCGCGTGCGCCTGGGCGACCATGCTCCGCAGCCCGCTCAGCACGGCATCCGCGTCGGGGCGGCCCCGGCTGCGCAGGATGTCGTTGATGCCGAGGTCGATGACGACGGCCTCGACGCCCGTACGGCCGAGCACGTCGCGTGCGAAGCGGGAGACGCCACTGGGGTTCTCGGCAGGCCGGCCGGTGCCGTGGCGGAGGACCTGGTTGCCGCTGATGCCCTGGTTGACCACGGTGTAGCGGGGCACGCCCGAGGTGCCCGACGCGTCGCGCAGCCGGGCCGCGAGGACGTCCGTCCAGCGCCGGTTGGCGTCCACGGTGGAGGTCGAGCCGTCGGTGAGCGAGTCGCCGAACACGACGACGGTGCCGTCCGACTCGTTGCTCAGCACGTCGACCGCGGTGACGTAGCGCCAGTACAGGGTCTTCGTGGTGTACGCCTTCCCGCTGACGTCTTCGGTGCGGTCGCCCTCGGCGGTGTACGAGGTCTGCCGGGCGTGCGGGTGGTAGGTGACCGGGCCCGACGGGGTGGGGGAGTACGTGGTCACCAGCAGGTCGGTGCCGTGCGTGACCGTGAGCCGTACGGCGTCGCTGACGACCTGCTCACCCGCGGGAACGACGACGGAGGTGCTGCCGCCGAAGGTGAGGCGGCGCATGGTGCCGGCGGCCGCGGCCGGGGCGCCCCCGGCGGCGGCGACCGCGATCGAGGCGTGGGAGAGGGTCAGCGGCTGCTGCCCGTAGAGATTGGACAGCGTGACGCGGGCACTCGTACCGGTGGCGCCCGCGTGCACCACGTTGCGTACCGAGCGGCCCGCCCAGCCGTGCATCTCGGTGCCCGGTTCACCGCCCATCGGGGAGGCGGACCAGGTGCCGACCCAGGTACCGGTGGAGGCGGGGGCGGCGGAGTTGTGCGGCCGGCTCCCGGCGAGGGGGCGGTGGCCGGTTCCGTCGTCGTCGGTTCTGCCGCCGGGGCCGGTACCGGCGGCACCGACGTATATCGCGGTCGACACGGCCACGATCAGCGCGCAGATCGCGGCGAGCAAGGCATAACCGTGACGCTTGGTCATGCGGTGCGCTTCTCCTCGGCGTAGGGAGCCCCGAGGCTCCCGAGGCTCCGATGTGATCACCTCATCATGCGTCATGAGGTCGGGAGGCGCCTCGGTGACCCCCGCGGGTTCCCCCGACCGGACAGACACCGGGAACTCCTGTTCCGTTCCGGGAGTAGGAGTAGGAAGACTTCACGAACGGGCGCGGGGGCTCGGCGAGGGGGGCGTGGTGAGGGCCGGGAAGGCGGACGGGGCGACGATTCGGAACAGGGGCTGACCCGGGCCGATGCGGGCAGATGAAGGGACAATGGGACACGGGGGACGCGAACGGGTGGAGTGAATGGACCGCAGGAAACCGGAAGAACCCGACACGGAGGGCCTCCGGCCCGGACCGGAGGCCATCGGCGGCCGCCCTGACGGCCGCCCTGACGGCCGCGCCCGGGCCGACCGCCCCCACGACGGCACGGAGCACGACGGCACGGACCGCCACGGCACGGACCACGGCAGCACGGACCGCCACGGCACGGACCACGGCAGCACGGAGCACACCCGTGCGGGACGCACCCGCACGGAGCACGTCGGCGCGCCCGGTCCCGTACCCCCCGCCGCACCCGCCGGGAAGGCGGCACCCGCCGACGTGCCGCGTCGTTCCATGGCGGCCTTCAGCGCCGCCGACGAGGAGAAGCGGCGGGGCGTCCGGCGGATGAAGGCGACCGCGACCGGGCTGCTCGTCCTCGTGGCGCTCGTCTACGTCCTGGCCACGTTCGCGGAGCACCAGGGCGCCGGCGCCTGGGCCGGATACGTCGCCGCGGCCGCCGAGGCCGGCATGGTCGGTGCCCTCGCCGACTGGTTCGCGGTGACCGCGCTCTTCCGGCACCCCCTGGGCCTCCCCATCCCGCACACCGCGATCATCCCCACCAAGAAGGACCAGCTAGGGGTCTCCCTGGGCGAGTTCGTCGGGGAGAACTTCCTCTCCCAGGAGGTCGTACGGCAGCGGCTGCGCGCCGTGGGCATAGGCAGCCGCCTCGGCGCCTGGCTGGCCGTACCGGAGCACGCCGACCGGGTGACCGCCGAGCTCGCGACCGCGCTGCGCGGCGCGCTGACCGTGCTGCGCGACTCCGACGTGCAGGCCGTGGTCGGCGAGGCCATCACCCGGCGCGCCGACGCCCAGGAGATAGCCCCCGGCGTCGGCAAGATGCTGGAGAAGATCGTCGCCGACGGCGGCCACCGGCGGGTCGTCGACCTGGTCGTCAACCGCGCCCACGACTGGCTGGTCCTCCACGACGAGCAGGTCATGGCGGCGGTGCAGGGCGGCGCCCCCGGCTGGACCCCGCGGTTCGTGGACAAGAAGGTCGGCGAGCGCGTCTACAAGGAGCTGCTCCGTTTCGTCACCGAGATGCGGGACTCGCCCTCCCACCCCGCCCGCGGCGCCCTCGACCGCTTCCTCTCCGACTTCGCCTCCGACCTCCAGTCCGACACCGAGACCCGCGCGCGCGTGGAGCGGCTCAAGGGCGAGGTGCTGGGCCGGGGCGAGGTACAGGACCTGATCGCGTCCGCGTGGACGGCCGTACGGTCCATGATCGTCGCCGCGGCCGAGGACGAGCGCAGCGAACTGCGGCTGCGCGTCCGGGCCTCGCTCCTGTCGCTCGGCGCCCGCATGGCCACCGACCCGAAGATCCAGTCCAAGGTGGACGGCTGGGTCGAGGGCGCGGCGGTGTACGTCGTCACGACCTACCGCGGGGAGATCACCTCGCTGATCACGGACACGGTCGCCGGCTGGGACGCCGAGCACACCACGAAGAAGATCGAGGCGCACATCGGGCGCGACCTCCAGTTCATCCGCATCAACGGCACGGTGGTGGGCTCCCTCGCCGGCCTGTTGATCTACACGTTGTCGCAGGCGCTCGGGGCGTGACGCCGCCGCGGGCACCCCGGGCGTAATGCTCGGCCTCCCGGGGCACACGGTGGCGTGTCCGCCCAGCCCCGTGGCCGTGCCGCGCGTACTGCTTCAGTGAGGACCACCGTCCCGGTGTCCCGGTGAACAGCTCAGTACGCGGACGCGGCCACGCCGCTCGCGGTCCCCAGCAACGAGGGGGAGACCCCGAGGACCCGAGGAGGGAGCCCATGACCGCTTCCGCACCACAGGCAGCTTCCGGTGCCGGCCACGAGGCCGGCACCGTCACCACATCCATCCCCGCCAGGCTCGACCGGCTGCCCTGGTCACGCTGGCACTGGATGATCGTCATCGGTCTCGGCACCGTATGGATCCTCGACGGCCTCGAGGTCACGGTCGTCGGCAACATCGCGGGCCGCCTCTCCGAGGAGGGCAGCGGCCTGCCGATCTCGTCCGCCCAGGTCACAGGCATCGCGGCGGCTCTGTACGTGGCGGGCGCGTGCGCGGGGGCACTCTTCTTCGGCCGCCTCACGGACATTTACGGCCGCAAGAAGCTGTTCATGGTGACGCTGATGGTCTATCTCGGGGCCACCGCCCTGACCGCCATCTCGTTCGAGCCCTGGTGGTTCTTCATCTGCCGCTTCCTGACCGGTTTCGGCATCGGGGGTGAGTACGCGGCGATCAACTCCGCGGTCGACGAGCTGATCCCCTCCAAGTACCGGGGCCGCGTCGACATCATCATCAACGGCAGCTACTGGCTGGGCGCCATAGGCGGTGCGCTGCTGTCGATCGTCGCCCTGGACACGGACGTCTTCGCGATGAACGTCGGCTGGCGGCTGACCTTCGCGATGGGCGTGATCCTCGGTCTGGTCATCCTGCTCGTGCGGCGGCACGTGCCGGAGAGCCCGCGCTGGCTGCTGATCCACGGCCACACGGAGGAGGCGGAGAAGCTGGTGTCCGGGGTGGAGAAGGAGGTCGCCGCGGAGACCGGCAAGGAGCTGCCGCCGGCCACCCGGGAGATCACCATCCACCAGCGCAGGAGCATCGGCTTCGGCGAGATCGCCCGTACGGTCTTCTCCACCTACAAGAAGCGCGCCACCCTCGGCTTCTCCCTCTTCATCGGCCAGGCGTTCCTTTACAACGCGATCACGTTCGGCTTCGGCGCGATCCTCACCACTTTCTTCGACGTGCCGACGGGGCACACCGGCTACTACTTCGCGTTCATCGCGGCCGGCAACTTCCTCGGCCCGCTGCTGCTCGGCCACCTCTTCGACACGGTCGGCCGCCGGATCATGATCTCCGGCACGTACCTGCTCTCCGGTGTGCTGCTGTTCGGCACGGCCTTCCTCTTCGACCGCGGCTCGCTGAGCGCGACGACCCTCACGGCCTGCTGGTGCGTGGTGCTGTTCTTCGCGTCGGCGGGTGCGAGCAGCGCGTACCTGACCGTCTCGGAGATCTTCCCCATGGAGACCCGCGCGATGGCCATCGCCTTCTTCTACGCGATCGGCACCGCGGCCGGCGGCATCAGCGGCCCGCTCATCTTCTCCACGCTGACGGAGTCGGGCGTCGTCGGGGACACGGTCCTCGCCTTCCAGATCGGCGCGGGCCTGATGTGCGCGGCGGGCCTGGTGGCGGCGTTCCTGGCGGTACGGGCGGAGGGCCGTTCGCTGGAGGACATCGCCCAGCCGCTGTCGGCGGCGTAGGCGCCGGGCGGTTCGCCGGGTCCTCGGGATCCTGAGGGGACTCGCAGGCGATTTGCAGGGGATCCGCAGGTGATTTGCAGGGGACCCGCAGGCGATCTGCAGGGGACCCGCAGACGATCTGCAGGGTGCGGCAGCGGCGACGGCGACGGCAGGGCGCGGACATGCCCCGTGTCCGGGGACGGCGGACACGCCCCGTGTCTGAGTACGGCGGACACGCCCCGTGTCTGAGTACGTCTGAGTACGGGTGACTGAGTACGCGTACTCTGTCGCCCCGCCGTCCGCCCGGACACCCTCTTACGCATGACCGAGAAGCTGCTCCGCTCCCGCAAGCTGCTCCGTCCCCTGCGCACGTGTTCCTGGCCGGAACGCTGGCTGACCCGCCTGCTCGGCGCCGCCGTGGCCGCGGCCGCGTACGGCCTCTGCCTTCCCTGGGACCTGCGCAACCGCGCGGAGACGCCCGGTTCGATCACCGAGACGACCCCGGTGACCGGACCGGGCGTGGCCGTCCTCGCCGTGGTCCTGCTCGCCCTGGCCGCCTACTTCGGCCACCGGGACGCGCTGGCCTGGCCCCTGCTGGTGGTGGCGGCACCGCCGGTGACGCTGATGTACATCTCCTTCCGCACCCACCCCGAGACCCCGGACGCGGCGGTGGCGTGGCCGCTCGCGTGGGCGCTCTTCACGCTGGTCATCAGCGCGGGAGTGCTGGTCGCGGCGAGCGTGGCCCGCCGCTTCACGTTCGGGGCGGAACGCGACCGGGCGGCGGAGGGCTGGGTGTTCCGGGCGCACCAGAGCGAGGGGTGCCACTAGCGCCGTCAACGAGCGCGGGGAACTGTGCGACCTGCGCGACCAGCCACAACGCACCCACCCGCACCCGGCCACCGCCCTCCGACGCGCAGTGTCACGAGCGGCGGTCGGCCACGAGCCAGGACGCCAGCGCCACACCCCCCGCGACCCCGAACACCGCGGGCCACGCCCCCACCTTCTTGGCCAGCGGATGCGCCCCCGCGAAGGCGGCGCCGTACGCGACGGTCAGCGCCGAGGCGGCCACCCCTCCCGCTTCCCGCCGCCACTGCTCGGCGGCCACGGCCCCGGCGAGGACCAGAACGGCCCCGCCGAGCTGGCGCTTCCGCGTCCAACGGGCCACGCCGTACCCGCCGATGAGCCCGCCGGCGGCCATCGCCGCCGTGGGAACCTTCGCCATCCCTGCCTCCTGCAGTCGTCCGTCGCAGTTGTCCATTGCAGTTGTCCGGCCCCGGCTCGATTCGGCTGACTTGAGTCGGAGCTTGTCAACTTTCTGTCTCCGAGCTATATAAGAACACGTAAGGGCATCGCACCTCGAACCCACCCCGAAAGGAGATGGCCTGTGATGCTCATGCGTACGGACCCCTTCCGCGAATTCGACCGTTTCGCGCAGCAGGTCTTCGGTTCCGCCCGTCCGGCGGCGATGCACATGGACGCCTACCGGTCCGGCGACGACTTCATCGTCCACTTCGACCTCCCCGGCATCGACCCGGAGTCGATCGACCTGGACGTCGAGCGCAACGTCCTGAACGTACGCGCCGAACGCCGCAACCCGGCCCCCGAAGGCGCCGAGCTGATCGTGTCCGAGCGCCCCTCCGGCAGCTTCAGCCGTCAGCTGTTCCTCGGGGACACCCTCGACACCGAACGCATCGAAGCCTCGTACGACGCCGGCGTCCTCACCCTGCGCATCCCGGTGACCGAGAAGGCCAAGCCGCGCCGCATCCAGATCGCCGGCGGCAGCGGCCCGAAGCAGCTCAAGAGCTGAACGGCCGGCCGGCTCGGAAGCCGAAGGGCCGGTCGGCTCATGTGCGGGAGCTGACCGCCCACCACCCGCTCACCGACCGCGCCGCGCCCTCGCGAGCGCGTACGCCCCGCCACCGCGGACGCGTACGCCGACCGGGGGCGCGGCCATGTGGCCCGGATCACTGGCATACGTGAGCCGGGACACAGGAACCCGCATGTGCACGAACGGTCCGAATCCCGACGGATCGGGGTACCCGGATGCGCGGTTCCCGCGCGCCGCCCCCACGGGTACCGGACCGGAACCGGAGGAACCCCCGATCATGACCGCGACCCCCGCCATCGAAGCGCAGAGCGCGACGACCACCCGGAGCACCGTGAACACCGCGACCGCCGCCGCCCCGAGCGCCCTCGGCACCACCGCCCCCGCCGCCACCCCCGCCCCCGTACCGACGACGCCTCTCATCCCGACCGCCACCCTCGCCCCGACCGGCCCCGTCGCCTCCTCCGAGGCCTCCCGTGAGGCTTCTCCCCACGGCACCAGGCCGACCTGGGAGCAACTCGTCGAGGCGGTTCGCGAGACGGGCCAGTACCCGACCAGTGAGAAGGCCGCCCACGTCACCCGTATCGTCCTGGCCGCGCTGGGCGGGCACGTCGTCGGCGACGAGCGCGTCGAGCTGGCCCAGCGGCTGCCCGAGACGGCGGGCCGGCTCATCGCATCCCAGCTCCCGGTGACCCAGCCGCTGACCGCCGCCCAGTTCGTGGACCGGATCGCGACCCGTATCGACGGCGCCACCCCGGCCACGGCACGCTGGGACGTGAGCTCCGTGCTGAGCGCCCTGCCGCGCTTCGTGGACGACGCCCTGATCGACCGCGTCCTGGCGGAGCTCCCGTCCGGCTACGCGCTGCTGTTCGGCCGGCCGCAGCTGCTCCCGGCCGGCTGACACCCGGCGGAGGCGAACGGCCAGTGTCGGCCACACCTTCCGACGGCACCGCCACTGGCCGCCGCACCTCCCCCGACGGCATCACCCTCGCGCACACCGACCGCCGGGCGCAGTGATCGCCGCGCCGGAAGCTCCTCGCCGTGCACCCGTGCACCCGTGCACCCGTGCACCCGTGACCGTGGCAAACGATCCACATGTACTGCCGGTCAGTCACCATGTACTGCCGGTCAGTCACCGAGAGGTCGGCCTCGGACAGGCTCGTGTCAACTTCCCGCGGAGTGCGCGTACCGACCGCGCCGTGTCCACCCGACTGGCTAGCCTGCCGTGCTTAACCGTCGTCCCGCCCGCTGCAACGAAAGGCGGCACGACGTCAGGCGGGACCAGGGAAGGAAGCATCATGCCGGTCGCGGTCGATGCCCGCACCAGGGCTGTACAGGACATGGGGCTGGGGGATCATGCTTTCGCCCATTACGCCGACGACGACGACCGCTGGGAAGTGCTGTCGGCCTTCACCCGGTCCGGGCTCACCAATGGCGACAAGGTCATCGCCCTGGCGGACCCGGCCGTCGAGCACGAGGAGGTGCTCGAGCGGTTGTCCATGTGGTCTCCGGCGGTCGAGAAGGCGTACTCCAAGGGCCAGTTGGAGATCACCAGCATGCGGGCCCTCATCCACCCGGATCGTCGCTTCACGGCCCAGCGGCAGATCGGCCGCCTGTGGGAGGAGAGCGTGCGCGCCCGGCAGGAGGGCTACGCCGGGCTGCGCTCGGTGATCGACATGGCCTGGGTGGAGGATCTGGGCATGGACGTCGAGGGAGTGATGTTCCGCGAGACCCACGCGGACGCCCTCTTCACCGACCGCAGCTACGCGGAGATCTGCACCTACGACCGCCGCCGTTTCGATCCGGGCGTGCTGGAGGCCATGAGGGTCGGCCATCCGATGGTCCTGCTGGAGCGCCTCGGTGACCTGGCCACCTATCACAGCGTCAACGGCCTGCATGTGATCGGTGACGCGGACACGGCAACAGCCTCACGTCTCGACGCCGCTCTTGAGGACGCGTTGACCCGAGCCGCCACGTCGGGCCGCCTGTTGCTGAACCTGACACGCATGTGCTTCCTGTCGGTGACCTGCGCACGGGCCCTGGTTCACCGGGTCGCGAGCGCCCAGGACGTCAGGTGGGTGGACGTCCGCTGTTCGCCTTTCCAGGCGCGCCTGCTGGACGCAGTGGGTGGAGGCGCACTGAAGAACCTCGTACTGCCCCGTTCCGTGGGGGGCTCACAGTGACTGCCACCTCGGGGAACCGCACATCTGCCATGAACGGTCTGCTGGAGATCCCTTTCACTCCCTCGCTCCTCACGCAGGTGCGTCTCCACGCCGGGGAGTGGGCCATCGGCGCGGGCCTGCCCCGGGAACGCCGTGAGGAGTTCGTACTGGCCGTCCACGAGGTGGTGTCCAGGAGCGTTCTGCGCGGCGGAGGCGCCGGAGTGCTCCGCCTGTACGAGCAACACGGCGCCTTGCACTGCCAGGTGACCGGCGAGGCCCCGTGTCACGCCGACGAGACCGGTGCCGTCCGGCCGCCCGGCACGGAAACAGCCCCGGACGGACCGGACCTGGAGACGGTGCAGGATCTGTCCGGCCGACTCAAGATCACCGCTACCCCGATGGGTGCGACCGTCGTCACCTTCACCGGCACGCCCCCGGCCGAGTGATCACACGGCGGCGACGCCTCCCTCACCCTCACCCTTCCCCGTCCCGTCGCGCCGGAGCGAGCGCGCACCGCCCCCGTGCTCCCCTGGCGACGACACCGCAGCGACAGCTGCGAGAGCCCAGGGCAGCGAAGTGACCCCGTCGGACGCGAGGAAGTGTCCGGCTCCGGGGATCACCTCCGCGCACGTCCCGAGCAGCGCGGCGAGACGGTCGGTGTGACCCGGCGGAACGTACGGATCCGCGTCGGACCGGAGGACCAGGAGCCGGTCGACACGGTCGCCGAGTCCTTCCAGGTCGCAGCCGTCACCGACGAAGGGGTCCAGACGCGGCAGCGCGGGCAACCGGTCGACGAACCCGGAGACCAGCACGAGGGTGCCGAGCCGCCAGGGCCCCGAGAGCGACCGCAGGTGACGCAGCACGGCCAGACACCCCAGGCTGTGCGCGACGACGAACGAGCTCCCGTCCGGGACACCCACCGCGGCGTGTACGGCCTCCGCCCACTGTCCGGGGTCCGGGTCGGCCGGTTCCGGAAGCGCCGGGACAGCGGCCGGTATGCCGCTCGCACCAAGCTCTTCGGCGAGCCGGCCGAACCAGTGGTCCTGAGGAGTCGCACCGTAACCGTGGATGATCGTGGCACGTCGCGCAGTTGTCGCAGTCGTCATGCCGCAGGACGGTAGGGGTTCACGCCCGTGTGAAGGTCAAGCGGCGGAGGAACGAGCGGACAAGGGGCAGGGGAGTCACCGGTGCTGATCAACGATTTCGCCGAACTGACCGGCGTGAGCGCGCGAGCACTGCGCCACTACGAGGACCGAGGACTCCTGATCCCGACCCGCACCAGCAGCGGCTACCGCGACTACTCGGAGGCGGACGCGGTCCGCGTGGCCCAGATCAGAACGATGATCGCCGCCGGCCTGAACACCGCGACCATCCGCACCTACCTGGACTGCGCCCGCACCGGCGACCACGGCACGTCCCTGGAGATGTGCCCGGCCCTGCGGGCGGAACTGGACGCCTTGGCCGCCCGCCTGGAAGCAAAGCAGGCCGAACTCCACGAGACGCGGCGGCGCCTGAGCGGACTCGCGTGCGGCGCCTGACACGGGGGCGACCGGCGGCGCTCCCGCCGCCGCCAAGCCTTCCTGACCAGCACCGCCGTCGCAGCCCTCATCGCCTGCGGCTCGTCCACCGGCGCGGGCCGGTAGCGCGCTTTGGTTACGCGCCGCCGACCGTTGCTTTCGTGGGATGCAGGCGGGCGAGCCGCGCGGCTTCGTCCTCGCGGAAGGTGGCGACCTCTTGGCATCTCTGGCTCATGACGAACTCACCGAGCGGTAGGCAGAGGTCCATCCGTTGGATACACACGCCGACCATGAACGGACCGTCGATGGCGCGGTACATGCGGACTCCGTAGTACCCCTCCTGACAGTCGTCGGGGTTGTTGAACTGGCAGTCGGCGCAGGTCTCCGGCAGGCGTACGGGCCGGATGCTCTTCGCATACAGCGTTCGCCCGTCCGGCAGCCGGTACCGAACCCGCTGATCCGATGCGCCCGCCGTGACAATCCGCCGGGTAGGGATAGCGCCGAGGTGGTTGACGACTTCTTGCATGGCGGCAAGCGATGCGCCGTCGTCCTCCAGCGAGACGAGCATGCGCACCTCGGCGGACCGGCCGTGCTGCTCGATGATACGAAGCACTCGCTCGACGTGGTGGTGGTCGGGGATGACGATGTTCGCGGACACCTTGATGCCGTGCTCGCGGGCGACCTCAATCGTCTTCGCGAGCGCATCCAGTTTCCGCGCCGCGAGCTTGGGGGAGGCGAGACGGGGCCCCTGGACTGCGGCGAGCTCGTCGGGAGTGGTCCCGAACACGCTGAGATTGATTCGGTCGAGACCGGCGGCTGCGGCTTCGGGCAGGACCGCTGCCCCGTTCTCGCCGTTCGAGGTGAGGCCGACGGTCAGCCCGAGGCGCCGGGCGATACTGACCAAGCCGGGCAAATCGGGGTGCAGGGTTGGTTCCCCGCCAGTGAAATGCACCTCGTTGGTTGGGAGACTGCCACAGACTGCGGCGAGCGCGACAGCGAAATCGGTGTCGGCGGGTATGCGGGCAGGCAGGAAGTTGGCGCCGTTGGTCTTGAGATAGATCGACACACGGCCGGAGCGGCCCGCGGCTCCGGTGAACTGGCCAGCGGAGCGTCCAGCGTTATCGCTGGCGACGGGCGTGCCCTCATTGTGGCAGAACGAGCAGGCGAGGCCACAGGCGTCAATAATCTTCACGCGTAAGGTGCGGTCCGGTCTGACCTCGACCGGCAGGTTTCTGATGTCATGCATGAAGCCTCCTTCCGTACCGGCCGGGGCATGGTGCTGCGGCCGGGTCCAACAACCGCCGACTACTCGAACCGCAGGTCAGCGATGGCATCGAGGTCAATTCCGTACAGTGCATAGACCTTGGTCGTGTTGATGGACGTCAGGTGCTCGCGGTCAATGCCGAGGACAGCAGCTGTATCCCATACCTGCGACTCGTCGTCGGCCTCGATCTCCAGGTACGGCGGAATTCGAGGCCATTCATCGATCTCCAGACGCGCACTACCGAGGGTGTAGGAGGTACGCCGGTTCTCCTGGTAACTGCGCGGCGTCAGGCCGATCAGGCGCAGAAGCGCGCTTGCCTCCTCGAACGAATCGACCGACACCTCCGTCTCGTGGGTGCCGTCGACGGTGTCCGTGGCGATCTGCTTGACACACAGGGTGATGCCGGATCCAGTATCGCGCAGACGTACCCACCGGCCGGGGACGGCTGGAATGGTGTCGTAGACGTAGCGGCGCATGAGCCGCGGCTCAGCCTGCTGGATGCCGCCGGCCTCTACGATGAGGCGCGCGGTTTTCGCGGGGTCGATGTTGAGAGCCTTCGCCTCGTATTCGATGCCTGCCATGACTGTCCGATCGGTAGATGTCGCTGGTGAGATATACGCTCGCCCCTCTATTGGCCGCGGTATGTGAGAACAGGCTAGGGGCGGCGGGGAAGCAGCCTCAACGAACGTGCGCGAACTTGCAAGCGGTCATTCGACAGAGTCGATGGCGGCTGTGATCAATGTCCGGGCAGCGGCACCGTAAACCGCCAGATCCGCCAGAGAAGCGAAAGTCCGCAGATACATGCCGACCTCGTTCGGTTGCGTGATGGTGAGGAAGGCAGAGACCAGCTCGACGTTGACCTGCGACCCATCAAAAATCCAGAAGTCTTCCACGGGCCATAGCGCGGTCCGGTCAGTACCGAGTGGAATCACACCCAGGCTGACGTTCGGCAAGGTGGCCAGGGTCAGCAGATGACCGAGTTGCCCTGCCATGGCTTCACTGCCGCCGATGCGATGCCGCAGTGCGCTCTCCTCCAGGAGCACCGCGAACCGGCGGGACCCCTCGTACAGGACCCGTTGTTTGCCCACACGCACCTGAACGGCTGCTTCCAAGTCGTCCGGCAACCCCCGCCGGTCACGAATGGAACTGAGTAACGCTGTGATGTAGGCGCGTGTCTGCAGGGGACCGGGAACGAGCCATGACGAGTAGGCCCGGAAGTGCCGGGTGCGTTCCCAGAGCGGCAGGACTGACTCTTGGGCACGGCGCAACCCGGACCGTTCCATGCGCTGCCACTCGACATACGAGCCCTCTATGTTGCGGGCCGTGGCGATCAAATCGGCTGTCTGATCGACGGCGCCGCAGTGCAGCGCGTATACACGCAAGTCGTCGTCCGCGGGAGCCGTGCGGCCGTTCTCGATGCGGCTGCACTTGCTCTCATGCCAGCCTGCCCGAGAGGCCAGTTCCCGCGCTGTCAGACCCGAGTCCTTTCGGATCTCGCGCAGGCGCTTACCCAAGGCATCCCGGGCTTGCTGAATGCTTGACGATGAGGTCACGTCGATTGTTCCGAGTGCGATCGGTCAGGAGGGCCGGTACTCCTCATGCGGAGTCGCACGTTGCCACACGGCGTCGAACGCCGAGACGCACAGGGCCACGACGCCCGGGTCGGTCACCAGCTCCTCACCGGTCATCGTCCCGTCTCCGGCGAAGTGGTTGAAGAGCACCGACCCGCCGTCGAACAGCCAGAAGTCGTTACCGGGCAGCGCCAGCCCGGAAGCCCGCCGACGAGGCAGCCAGCGCACGCTTTCGCCGGCCTTGACGTTGTGCCCGCTCGTCAGCTCGTACTCGTACCGCACGTACGGGGAGACCGGTTCGGAGACGATACGCGCGCGATGTACGGCCACGCCGCGACCGACTGCTGCGGAGACCAGCTCGATCCACCAGGGCCAGCGCTCCGCCGGGTCGAATCGGTTACCCGAAGCCCACTCCTGATAGTCGGCGTCAAGCCCGTACGCGTCACGCATCTCCAGGTGGTACGCGCTGCGCCGAGCGGAGCGGAACAGCCCTTCAAACGCCGATTCCGCCGCCATCGTTCACCTCCGGGAAGAACTGCATCATGCGCCGCGGGAACTCGATCACCGTCTCATGATCCGGGATGTCCATCTGTGCCAGGCGCTCGGCATCCGTCACCCGCCATCCTTGCAGGATGTAGTTGCCGGTCTCGTCGTCCAGGTACACGGTCGGGGACCCGTTGTTGGGACTCTCGGGGTCTTTGCCCAGCCGGTGCAACGTCATGTTGTCCTCCGAGGTCGTGAGTGAGGGCGACGTGGCCAGACTTGCGTCGGATGCTCCTGCAGCGCCACTGGCTTGCATGAACTTCTACGAGTCTGCTGCCTCACTGTTCTCGCTGAACCGGAAGTTGCGCTAATCCAAGGCGTTGGCGATGAAGCTGGTCCAAGCTTCCGCTGGCACCGAGAGGCACGGGCCATCCGGACGCTTCGAGTCCCGTATCAGCACACCAGCAGCTACGGGCGCGGCCTCCACGCACTCCGTCTCGTTGCCGCCGCTGTAGGACGACTTGAACCAGGCGTGATCGGAGACAGACTGCGGGACGGCGGGCATTCACAGCTCCTTGCGGACTCGCTGGATCATGGCGGAGGAAGCCTCCATGTCCAACGCTTGTGCGCGGAGGTACTCGAACGCAAGCCGGTACCGTTCGAGCTCTTCGTCCTTCTCCAGGAACAGCGATCCAGCATGGAGATCAACGTAGACAACGTCCAGGGCGGGTTCACGGCCACCGAGCATGACGAAGCTGCCGAGAGCGGCGGAGTGGGCGCCCTTCGAGAACGGGAGCACCTGGAGTGTGATGTGGGGCGACTCGTTGGCTTCAAGCAATCGGCTGAGCTGCTCCTTCATGATCTGCGGTGATCCGACAACCCTGTGGATCACCGACTCATCGATGATGGCCCACAGATGAGGGGGCTTCTCCCGCGCGAGAATCTCCTGCCGCTTCATGCGGATGTCCACGAGCTGCTCGATCTTGGCGGGCTCCAAGCGCACCTCGTTGGCCTGCTGCAGGGCAGTGACATATCCACGGGTCTGCAGAAGTCCGGGAACGTAGACGCAGCAGAAGTGATCCTCGCGTACGGCCTCGTCCTCCAGGGTGAGCAACAGATTCAGGCTTTCCGAGATGGAGTCGGCGTAGGGACTCCACCAGCCCTGCTGCTTGGCGTCCTTGGCCAGGCTAACGACAGCTTCCCGCTCAGCTTCGGTCGCTCCGTACTCACGGCAAAGCGCATCGATCACAAGCCATTTGACCGGGCCGGCCTGCGTCTCGTACCTGCTCACCGTTGCTTTCGAGACGCCGACGAGCCTTCCGGCCTCCTCAAGGGTCAGCCCCTTGCGTGCCCGTAGCTTGCGCATCGTCGCGCCTAGCTGGCGACGTCGTGTGGTGGCCCGTACGGACATGTGACTCCTTCACGCCTGCGCCGGGCGCCTGCCCGGAGACCTGAAGCAGGCTAGGCGGCCCGTGAGTTGGCGTACCAGCAGATTCACCCGATGGGTTCTTGTGAGAAGTTACACGGCGAGACTTCTCTGTGCCATGCTCGTCACCAGGTCGCTACGCAGTGCAGCCGTACGGATACGGCTGGCGCAGGCATGCGCGTGGCCGACGAGGAGGAGTAACCATGGCTGGTCGTGAAGTCACCGATGCCCGGCTCCGCTGCGTCTTCCCTTTTGAGGCGGAGCCGGCGGAGGTGCGCCTGCTCAGAAAGGCGACCGTCGCGCAGCTCGGTCAGTGGGGTATCTGCAAGGCTGCCGAAGAAGCGGAACTGCTAGTCACCGAGCTGGCTTCGAACGTGTTCAAGCACGTCGGAGCTGGCGCATCGGCGACCCTCATCCTCGAAGCGCAAGACCAGCGGCTCCGTGTCGAGGTCCACGACAGAAGTCGCGCCGTTCCGTCGCTGAGGGCTGCCCACTGCGATGAAGAGTGCGGCCGTGGCCTGCATCTGCTCACGGCCCTGGCTGTCGACTGGGGCACGGTTCTGACGGCCGCAGGCAAAGCGGTCTGGTGCGAGATTGCACTTCCCCCCCGACGAGGCTGCCGTCGCGTTGAGAGGGCGGTCGAGGTCCTGGAGAGGTACCAGAACCTCGACGGCGGTGTCAGCCTGCCCGGTGGTCGACGTGTAATCGGGCTCGAGGAGTCAGCGGTCAAGCTGATTGCCGACCTGCTTCACTGGACCGCCGCGCGAGGTTTGGATCCGGACGACATCCTGGATCGGGCTCAGATGCAGCACGAGGCAGATGCCCAAGCAGCGTAGTTAGCCACAACTGTTGTTGGGTGCGGGGGCTCAGTCAAGGCCATGCGCTCCGCTTGCGTTGCACTGGCGATCGCACCCTGCAACTCGAAATCTCAGCTAATCCTAGCCTGGTGCTGGGTGAACAAGGCGTGGCGTTGGTGATCGTCCTGGCCCACGAACGCCTTGAACTCCCCGAGGCTGTAGACAAGTTCGCCTGACGCACGTTCCGTCTTGCTCAGCTCGAAATCGTGTCCCAGATGATTGAGGTGACGTTCAACCTCGCTCTGCTCCATCGACACACCGCTCTTCGCGAGCTTCATGATGATTTGTTCTACGGTAAGGGGTCGATTGGCGAGACGCAGGAGACTGTACACAGGGTCATGCACAGTGCTGGAGTTTTCGATAAGAGGCTTCGGGTCGCCCTTCTGAAGAAGTGCGTCCCTGATAGCTTCTCCTAGCGCCTTCGCGACAGGCGGAGGGAAGGCGTTGCCGATCTGACGGTATTTCGAGGTTTTACGGCCAGTGAATTCCCAATCCTCGAATTCTTCGCCGTACCAACCCTGAATTCGAGCGACCATCTCAGTCGTCAGTTTCGGGCCTGGGACACCTTCAGTAGGCGCGAAGCCGGCGTCGGGCGCATCATTAGCGATACCCATGGCGTCTACCCCAAGTGCCGCCCATGCCTTCTTGGCGCGGGTTGGACCAAGGTCGGCGCCGCCGTGCTTTTTCGACCCTCCGACAATGGTAGGTGCGATGCTATTCGCCTTAGCCGACCATTCCTCTACTTCCTTGTCGCCCCAGCCGTTAGAGGACATAAGGTCACGAAGCACTTCACCGACTGTAGGGGCTTCGCCTGAGCCCTTAGGCCAGTCAAAGTGTTTGGCGTACTCGGGTAGTAGTGCGACGAGCACGAACCGGGGTCGCAATTGTGGTACGCCGAAATCGGAAGCGTTGAGCAGTTTCCATGTGGCGATATAGCCGTAGTCGTGTAGCTTATCCAAAACGGCTTGCCTGTACCCTGAGAATCGCTTGGCGCTCAGACCCCTCACGTTTTCGAGAAGAAGTGCTTTCGGCCTCATCCTGCCGCAAAGCTCGATAGCCCAGGCGAAAAGGTCACGCTCATCACTGCTTCCCAGCTGTTTCCCCGCGATACTGAAGGGTGGGCAGGGCACGCCACCTGCTAGAAGTTCGACGTTCCTGTATTCGTCGGGATTCCAGGTATCTGGGCTCGCTACATCACCGATCGCCACAAGTTTGTGATCGTCCGGAAGGTCTACGCCATCTTCTTTGAGTAGCTTGCGAAGGTTGTGGTCCAGTGTTTGAGCTGCCTGGTGATCCAGCTCGACCGCAAGCCGGTGAGTGAACCCGGCGCGGTGCAGCCCAAGCGACTGGCCGCCGGCGCCGGCGCAGATTTCAACGACCTCGAGTCGTCCCTCGCTCCGCGACGCCGACATGTCGATCTCCTTCCGAATGCGCTGGCTAGGTCAGCGCAGGGGGGAGCAGTGCACATGCTCGGCCCCGTAGACGTAACAGGTATCCGGCTGCAGGTGAAGCCTGCGGCAGCACCATAGCCGCAGGCCTTGACCACGGGGATGCGATCGATACGGCAAGCCGGAGCAGGATTGTGAAGTCTACGGCCAGCCACCGACACCCTTCAGAAGCACCCGTCTCGTGCGTCTTGGCGGAGTGCGTGGATACGTCAGCCTCTGAGGGCAGCCCGGACCTCGTCCCGGGCGTCAGCAGGCAGCCGCCGGTATGTGTTCCAGGCGCGCTCCAGCGGGGTAGAGCCGCGACGTCCGCGCTCGATCCACCGGAGAAGGCGGAGCTGCTCACGGGGGTCGAGATTCCTGATCGCTGCGAGCGCTTCGTCGGCGCGGGCGGGGGTGCCATCAGAGCCGGCACGGCAGCGCTTGCATTCGGTGACCAGCAGGGTCTTCTCTTCGCCGTCAGGAAGGACGGTCCGTCGGCGGGTGACGGAGAGAACCGCGCTCTGGTTAGAGTCGTCGAGGTACGACTCTCCTCCTGATATGCCACAGACCGTACACATGAAGTCGTCGCGGGCCATAACGGCCTGCTTCTCCTTGTTAGACAGGGTCTTCTGGGGCGCTGCGGCCCGTCGGGCGGCAGGATCCCAGACCGGGACGCCGGCCTTCAGGAAGCGCTGGTCCTCGGCCGTGAGTGTCGCGTCTTCGGCACTCGTGAGCATGACCCAGCCGTAGTCGCGGAGGTCGCGGATGCGTCGGTCAGCCTGAGAGATGCCCGGAAACGCCTTGCGGATGTCCTCCTTGGTGAAACTGCCGCCCTCACCGATCACCTGGACGAGCCAGAGTGCACCGCGAATCATGGTTCCGGCCTTGAGCTTGGGGTCATCCCAGGCAGGTTGTGACACCTCGTGCTCCGTTTCTCAGACGCTCTTGCGACGCTGGTTGTTGATCGACGGGGCCCTTGCTGTCAGTAGGCCCTGTCATGATGCAGAGTGAGAGACGCGTTGGGCGCCTGGGAGGTTCTGGTATGGCTGGGAAGTTCGGTGTTCCGCCGGAGGGCGAGAGGATCCGCTCGTTGGTGGAGGAGCGGCTGAAGCAGGCCATGACCGAGAACGGTGCCAAGATCACCGTGGACTGGCGCGGTGAGCAGAAGCACCTGCACGTCATCTCGATGCCGGTCGACATGCTCTACTTCAACCCGGACACTCACCGCATCCGCGCGCAGCGCACCCTGGACCCGAAGCGCAACCGGATCCTGGAGGAGTCGCCTTGGAGCGAAGCTGCGCAAACGTATCTGCATGACCTTCTGCGCCGACGGCCCTCAAACCCGAACCAGACCGACCCTGAGTACACCGCGCTGCAGGACGAGCTGGATGACTTCGGCCAGAAGGAGCCCGGGATCATCAGCCCGGATGGCATCCTCGTCGATGGCAACACCCGGTGCGCGGCGCTCAGGGATCTCGGCATACCGGACATCCGGGTTGGCGTTCTGCCGGCGGACACATCGCGGCGCGACATCAACAATGTCGAACTGGCCTTGCAGCTGCGTCGCGACCAGCGTCGTGAGTACTCCTACATCAACCGTCTCATCGCTATTGAAGACGAGCTCAAGGCCGGGCGGCGTGAAGAGGATGTCGCCCGGGACTGGAACATCAAGAGGTCCACGCTTCTGCAGGACCGCTGGGTCTACCAGTTGATCAATGACGCGATCGAGCGCAGCACGACCGAGAGCGGTACCGCGCTGCGCTTCGTAGATTTCGAGGAGCAGCAGGAGAAGCTCCGCGAGCTCCAGCGTGACCACGCCAAGTTGGCAAAGACCGACCCGGACGCTGCGGAACAGCTCAAGGAGTCGCGTCTGGCCCTGGTGCTTCTCAATTACCCCAAGACGACAGTGCGCCTCGCGGAGGCCAACTTCCACAGCCGGTACCTCGACGAGCGCCTGCCTGATGAGCTGAGGCCTGCTGCTCAGGAGTCGACTGCGGTGTCCATCCCAGGTCTGACGGGAGTTGCGATACCGGACGCTACTTCGGCTGTTAAGACTGTCCGTGCGCTCACGGACACCCTCCTCCAGGCGAAGGCTGCAGCGCAGAGCGGTAGCGAGCATGAGCCCGCTGCAACAAAGGCTGACGCTCTCATCAAGACAGCGCGTAAGACCTTCGATGTCGCTGTCAAGCTGGCGGGAACGAACGCCGAGCTGCGTAAACGCCAGATAGCTGTTCCTGAGAGGCTGACGGACGCCGCGGAACACGTACGCCAGTGTGCGTCGGAGTTCGCCGAGGCCAAGAGCAAGCGGGCGTTGGACGAGGACGCTTTCGATGACGCGCTACTCACTCTCAAAGCCAGCCTAGCCCGGTTGGCGAAGCAGGCCGGGCGTACGTTCAGCTCCCCTGGCGACGGCGTTGCCTGGCTGCTCGAGGCCACGCGGGAGAACTGATGGCGGAGCTGCCCCTCGGGCCTACCCTGGAGATCGGTTTCGCTGATGTCGTAACGCGTGCGCGCCTCCGGGCCGGCACTGGGTACGAAAGCGAACTGCGCCGCCTTGCCCTCCGGTTCAATAGCAGTGTGCAGCGCTCGCCTGGGACTATGGAGGTGGAGATCGACGACCTTCTCACGAACCTGGTCGCGCTCGCCACATGGCCCGAGCCAAATAGTGTGGCTTGGGATTCCCAGCTGGCTGTACTGGCGAAGGACTCCGCACTCGATGCGCAGGCTGTTGCAAAGCGACTGGACCCAGCTGCCGACACCGATGGAGAGGTAGACCCTCAGCAGGTATATGACCTCCTTGGCCCTGGCTGGATAGCTGGCCTCACTGCTTTCCAGCGCAGAGACATCGCCAAGCTTCTATCCCTCCGCCACGGAGCGAACTTCTCCGTCCCAGGTGCTGGCAAGACCCGCGTCGGTCTGGCTGTCTTCCATGCATTGAGGCGTAACAAAGGTATCGAGCGGCTGCTTATTGTCGGCCCGAAATCTTGCTATGAGTCGTGGCAATATGAGAACCAGCAGTGCCTGGCTGATCCCTTGAACATGAGTGTATTCGCCCGGGATGCTGATCCCGCTGCGGAGTCGCTCATTGTGAACTACGAGCGTTTGCGTCAGGAGGGGTATGTTAATGAGCTAGGTCAGTGGCTCGCTGCTCGGCCATCGATGCTTTTGCTTGACGAAGCGCACCGAATGAAGCGTGGAGCCGATGGTACGGATGGGGCGGCGTGTCTTGCTCTGGGGCCTCGCAGTCGGCATCGCCTCATTCTTACCGGTACTCCGGCTCCAAACGGCGTGAAAGACCTGGAAAATCTCTTCGGCTTCGTATGGCCTGGCCATGGGCGCCAAAAGGTTATTCAGGCTGTTGCCGGAGGAGATCTCGTTAAGGCAAGCCAGGTGCTGCGCCCCCTGTTCACCCGCACCACCAAAGGTGAGCTCAGTCTGCCGCCTGTAGCCACGAGCCTGCGAACCGTTCCCATGCCTCCCATCCATCGAGAAGCGTACGAGGCGCTCATTGGGCGATTCTCTGCCCGAGCTGCGGGGGCAGAGGGAGATTTCCTCGCCTTGGGAAAAATTAGCGTCTATATGCTAATGGCTGCGACAAGTCCCGCCCTGCTTGCTGTTGGAACGACACGGCACGAACCGCTGGCCTACCAGGTACCGCCGCTTCCCGTACCGGAAGGAACTCCGCTGTTCGACTTGATGCGAGACCTGCCCAGCTATGAGATGTCGCCGAAATATCGCGAGGTCCTGGCGATTGTTGCCGAGAATGCAGCCTGCGGACGTAAGACGCTCGTTTGGTCGACCTTCATCCGGAGTCTCAATACCCTAAGGGGTATACTCGGGGAATTCTCGCCCGCGATGGTCCACGGAGGCACAGAGGATCGCGAAGCAGAAATCGATAGGTTTCGGAACGATCCAGACTGCATGGTGCTGCTGTCAAATCCCGCCACGCTTGGTGAAGGCATCAGCTTGCACCATCACTGTCACGACGCTGTTTATGTCGACCGGGATTTCGCCGCAGGGCGCTTCCTGCAGAGTCTCGACCGAATTCATCGCCTTGGTCTGCCGCCCGAGACGGAGACTAGGGTGACAGTCCTAGCGTCTGAAGGAACCATCGACGAGGTGGTCGCCCAGAGGTTGAATGACAAGCTTCACTTTATGGGCTCCATTCTTGACGATCCTTCCGTCCGGCAGCTCGGCGACCTTGACGAAGAGCCGGCAGCGGGCGGCAACTTGGACCAACGTGACCTCCAGGCACTGATGGGGCACCTCCGTGCCCGTACCGCCTAATCCGGTCCTGCGCGCAGCGGTCCGCTGGCTGGACAGGCTTTCCGCCAGCGGCGCTTCGCGTATCCGTGCTCTCTTCCTGAATCACCCGGACTTCAGTGACATCACGCCGACTCAGTACGACGCCGCTTACGAATGGCTTGAAGAGACCGGGCTTATCACCGACTTAAGCAGCGGTAAGCCCGCGTCACACATGGTCTTCGACGCCGCGATGGTTAGCAGCGGAGCATTTTGGTTCCAAGACGCCGATTCCCTCGTTCGTGAAGCTGACGAACTACCGGAGGACGCACTGCGCGCAGCTGAGGCGCTGGGGCTTACGGCAGAGGAAGCGTACGCGCAGGTGCACGCGACGTGGGGCAAAGTCGATACCGAGGAGCGCACGCGCATTGGGGCGGCCGGCGAGCTTGCCCTGGTCGAACTGCTTGAAGTCTCAGTAAACGCTCGAGTGGAACACGTTGCCGCATGGTCCGATGGTTATGGCTACGACATAGTTGTGCACACTGGACAGCGCAGTGCCCATCTGGAGGTGAAGAGCACCCTTCGTCGGCACCGTCTCGCTTTTCACCTCTCGCGGAATGAATACGAGACGATGCTGCGGGACCAGGCGTGGGAGCTCGTAACTGTCTGCCTGAGCCCGAATTTGAAACTTAAAACTGTTGCAGTTATGCCGAAGGAGTGGATTGTGGCACATGTCCCCGCGGATAGAAGTTCGCGGGGACACTGGGAGTCGTGCCGGCTGGAGGTACCTTCTGAAGTGCCAGTGCCAGGTATCCCTAGCGTTGTTCCTATGCTGCGAGAGGCGGCGCCGCAGCTACTCAAGGAGGTGCTGATCGGCGGTTATGCGCCTTAAGGCAGCCGTACTCCGGCGTCCGAGAGCAGAAACTCCGCAGGATCACCGGGCCATTGATCATCATTCGGTTCAGGGCATTCCGCGAGAGGCTGTGCCTCCTCAAGGGCGTCCTCAACGGCGGTCCTCCACTGGTCAAATGTGCCGCGAATGAGGTAAGGACCAAGAGATACGGTTACACTTCCCTCTTGGTCGACTCGCACTGGTGCTGCTTCGCTACCAACGGCGATATCGCTGGCGAGTCCTGCGGCGGCAGCGCCAAGCGCCGTCTCGAAATCGGTGGGATCAATCCATCCGGTCCAGCTTCGGTCACCAGTTTCCGCTGTAGCTACCAGCACCTTGCGTCCAGCTCCGGCATACCCAGTGAATACTAGAGACCGTGACGCGGCCGAGTCGTCCGTCACCTTATCCCGCGTCAGGTAGCTGGGCTTGAACTGGTCGAGGAGCTCAGTGATTCGTGCGGCCAGCAGCGTCCTGCGGGCTGTGAGGAATCCGCGGTACCCGTCGGCTTCCATGACAGCGGGATCGTCCGGAATCGCATGGGCCTTGCGGTCCTCAGCGGAGACACTCTGCAGGTAGGCGGCAGGGGAGCGGTTGCCGATGATATTTTTAGCTGTTTCCTGAGAGACGAAAGCAATGTTCGCAAGGTCATTGATTTCCGTCGAGGAATAGTTACTGCCGTTCTTGCGCAGTTCCGCAGCAGGGTGAATAAGGCTGTACTGCGGCTTACCTGCTTCGTCGACTGTGTCTGAGATTGGGCGGCCATCCCACCAGTCGGTGGCCCGGGCATGAGCAGCGGCCAAATAGCAGAACATGAGGTAGGGACTTTGGTGATTTCGTCCGGCCAAATCCCGGGCGCTTACGGCAACACCGTTCTCACCGATGCCGAGATTCGAGAGCAGTTCTCTCACGGGGGCTTCGGTGTCAAGCACCTTGATGTCCTGTGTGAGCGCAGTGTCGGTCGAGCCACCATACCGGTTCCGGGCCGTCGCGGCCATAAACCAGTACAGGAGGCCATCCTCAACTTCCCTGTCGACCTTTACTGCTTCTGGCTGACGCCCGTAGTAGACGATCAGGGGGTGAAGTGCGGCGAGTGACGGAAGCAGTGCTGTCGTCGGTATGAGGAGCTTCTCCTGAAGCAGAGGTATGACGTGGGTAAGCCCACGTCGGACGTTTGCCCACCCGGACTCAACTGACTCCTTACTTGCCGTCGTCAGCTTCGCAACAGACGAGAGCCGTTTACCGGAGATTGACAGACTAAGAGTTAGGGCTTTGATGAGGAAGCTGACGTCCAGTGCCCCGTAACCGCGATCGTGCCAGTGGGCAGATTCGGCTTCCACCTGCCCAAGGAAGCCAGGAGCGCGTGCGGATAGCGTCGCGAGGGCAAGGTCCGTTGTCTTAAGCGCCCGTCCACCACTGTTCACCCGCACGAAGATGTCCGCTACCTCCTCGTACTCGAAATCGTGCAGCACTTCCATGTGAAAGTCGCGCTGAGTAATCTTCTGCAGCGCGTTCAGGCGGCGTCCGATCTCCGAGTCTGGGATGGCGAGCCCAACCCTCTTAAGTTCGCCGTGAACTGCGAAGATGTCAGCGTCCGGGCCGACTACGTCGTATACCTTGATCCACTTACCATTA
This sequence comes from Streptomyces ruber, assembly GCF_014648075.1. Classification (GTDB taxonomy): domain Bacteria; phylum Actinomycetota; class Actinomycetes; order Streptomycetales; family Streptomycetaceae; genus Streptomyces; species Streptomyces ruber. The sequence continues at coordinate 174,962 of NZ_BMQK01000004.1, forward strand.
CGGCGCGTGGCGGCACTCTGATTCTGGAAGGCCTCCGTTTCAATGTTGAAAACAACTTGGGCCTCCGGGTGGTCGGTGAGGACCCGGAATAGTGAGGTGAGGCGCTGCTGCCCATCCAGCAGGTAGAGGGGCATCACGCTCGGTAGCTCTTGGGGAGCCCCAAGTGCTGCCTCCCGGGTCTCCGCAGGTTGCCCGGTCTTCCAGAAGAGAAGGGAACCTGCCGGATACCCGCGGTACAGCGACTCGATAAGCCGAGCCACCTGTGACGCCTTCCACACGTATCCGCGCTGGATCTCGGGGAGCATGATCTCCCCAGCCGCAATCTGCGAGATAAGTGTTCGGACATCCCGGTTTGTGCGCTCAACCGCCATCCCTTACCCCCACCTTCCCGTACGGACCTGGATGGATCGTCCGTACTCTCTGTGGCCCTCATGCGTCAGCCACTCAGCTTGCTTCGCGAGAGTGACTCATGGTGCTGTGCTCGCTCGAGATGACAGAGTAGGGGAGAAGGGGACACTCATGACACGTGCCCCCATACCGAAAGCAGAAGCTCAGGGCTCTGCGGAGTCGGCGTTGTTCGTATGCACGCGTGCCGCACTCGACCTCGAGGAACGCTCAGACCGGGCTGTTCTCCGTGAGGTGACTGCTTTACAGACTGCGTTGGAGCATTCCTCTGCTGATTCGTGCTCCCAGAATCGCAGTACAAGCCAGCCCGCCTCAGTGAGTCTCCGATCGGTGTCCCGGTCACGTTCTACGTTGCGCAGCACCTTCTCCGACCAGTAGCCGGAGTTCGTCTTCGGGGGCACGTAGTGCTCGGGGCAACCATGCCAATAGCAGCCGTCGATGAATACGGCCACCTTCGCCGGGCGAAAGACCAGATCTGCTGTCCGGCGAAGGTGTGGCAGGGGGCGTGCAGAGACGCGGTAGCGGAGCCCGCGGGCATGGACTAGCTGCCGAATCAGCCTCTCGGGCTTTGTGTCACGGCTGCGGATCGCCTGCATGTTTCGGCGGCGGGCCGCGGATGAAGCCCAGGAACCTGCCGGTGCTTCCCACTGTGGATCATCGGACACGTCTCACAGGGTAGACCTCTGTGAGCTGCCTCGGCGCAAGTGATTCTGTCGGTCGTTCGTCGGCTGTTGCAGACGTCCTTCCCCGTCCAGCTCGTACCTCACATCAACGATCACATCGCGAAGGCCACCCCGAATGCACACATCACCGCCTCCTACACCTGGCTCTCCGTCGGCGTGTGCGCCTTCCGCGTACGGACGACCACAATGCGGCGTGGATCGACGGAACAGTACCGGAGCACCATCAGGGAGCCACGGACGAGGTGATGGTCTGAGATGTTGGGGGCCGGGCAGCGGTGGGGCCTGAGTGGCGGGGGAGGCGGGGGTTGTTCACGAGCGGGGCCTGGTAGCGGATCGTGGGTGGGGAGCCGTGCATTGTCGTCCGAGTACGGTCGGCACTGAGCCGTGATCTGATACCCCCGTGCCCCGCTCCACCGAAGACACCAACCGCCGCATGCTCCGCGCCCGCGACGCCATGGACCGGGCCTACGCGCAGCCGCTGGACGTGCCCGCCCTGGCCCGGATCGCGCATGTGTCGGAGGCGCACTTCTCGCGGACCTTCCGGGCCGTGTTCGGTGAGACGCCGCACCGGTACTTGCAGCGGAGGCGGGTCGAGCGGGCGATGTTCCTGCTGCGGGAGACCGACCGGAGCGTGACGGACATCTGCTTCGAGGTCGGCTTCAACAGCACGGGGACCTTCAGCCGGACGTTCCGCGACATCGTCGGCCGGTCACCGAGGGAGTACCGCAGGGCAGCGGTGGCGGCGGGGGTGCCCACGTGCTTCACGATGGCCTGGACGCGGCCGAGTGACTGATGGCCGTCCGCTTTCCGCGGCTGTGGGCTGAGCAGGCTGTGAGCTGAGCAGTTCTGGATAAGTCTTCGTCCTGCCCGCCCACTAGCGTCGTCCCCATGTTCAACGCCATCACGCAGTCACAGATATACGTCCTCGACCAGGACGAGGCCCTCGACTTCTACGCCGGCACGCTCGGCCTGGAGGTCACCGCAGACATCGACATGGGCTTCATGCGCTGGTTGACGGTCAGCGTCCCCGGTCACCCCGAGCGGCAGATCCTGCTGGAGAAGCCGGGCGCTCCGGCGATGTCCGAGGAGACGGCGGAGCAGGTCCGCGACCTGGTGACCAAGGGGGCGATGGGCGGCTGGCTCATCCTCACCACGGACGACTGCCGTAAGACGTACGAGACGCTGCTGGAACGGGGCGTCGAGTTCACCGAGGAGCCGACGGAGCGGCCGTACGGGATCGACTGCGGGCTCCGCGATCCTTTCGGCAACCGGATCCGCTTCACCCAGCCGAAGGTCTGAGACCGCGGCCGTGGCGGTATCGGGCGGCAGAGTCGGTTCAGGTGGGGCATATGGGATGGTCCGTGCTGATGATCGTCCGCAGGCCGGAAGCCGTTAATATCCCCGCATGTCCGAGACTGCCGCGCAGCGCCTCCTGGCGAAGGACCCGCGCACCGCCACCGCCGCTGCCGGTGAGACCATCTCCCTCTCCGATGACTTCGCGAAGGTGCTGCTGCAGGAGCTCGGGCGCAGTGAAGTGGTGCGGGCCATCTATCACAACGGCTGGGGCTACGCCGTGCTCACGGAGAAGGGGCTCATTCTCCTCCGGAACCTGGTGGCGCCCAAGGCGACGCGAGTGCCTGGGCCACTGCTGGTTCTCCGGCGTGGGTACGGCCTGTTGAAGTCCACCGAGATCCTCATCGGCGGGAAGCCGCACAAGTTGCACGGGTCGAAGCTCGATCCGGAGGGGGAGCTGCTCGAAGGCGCGGGGGAAGTGCTGCCTCCGTACTCTCCGTTGCGCCCCGGGCAGGGAACAAGGCTGCTCACGTGGGTGCGTCGGCACCATCTTCTCATGTCCACGGCCGTGGTCGCGATGGCTCTCTCCGGCATGGCGGGCGGCCCGTCCGACGACTCCTCCACCAGGGCGTCCGGCGGGGCGTCCAACGGGAAGGAGGCGGTGGCGCAGAGTCGTGCGGACGCGCAGCGGGAGGTGGTCGTGTCCGACTTCCAGGGGGCTGCTCTTCCCGCGGCTGTTGCAGAGGCCGGCCGTGACCCCTGGCTGAAGGTGGCGGCGGCTGACGCGTCGTCCGCCTTTCGGTCGGTGGAGACCACTGATACCGGCTGGCGGGTCTGCTTCCAGACCCCGTCCCGCGACGAGACGGTCCGCCCATCCGGCGGGGTGCTGACGCTGTACGCGGTCCCGGAGCAGGAGGAGTGCCCAACGCGGCTGTACGGCCAGCGCCAGGTGGTGATGCCCGATCTCGTCGGCAAGCGGTTCGACGATGCGACGCGCGCCCTCAACGACCTCGGACTCGACCGGGTGGTCCGTCTCCATGCGCATACCGGCAAGCGCCTGGACGACGGGCAAATGGATCCGGACGGCTGGCAGGTGTGCCGACAGCAGCCGGACGCGGGGGTCAAGGTCTCGATCAACACGCAGGTCGAACTGTGGCTGATCGGTGCCGGTGAAGCCTGTGCCGAACCCAGCCCGACTTCGACCCCGAAGCCCGAACCCGAGCCGGAACCGAAGCCCAAGCCCGAGCCGAAGCCCAAGCCGGACCCTCAGCCCTCCTACGGTTCCACGGGAGGCTCCGCAGGAAGCAGTACGGGAAGCAGTACGGGAGGCAGTACCGGTCGGGGCAGCGCCAGCGGCGGCGGTTCGTCCGGCAGCGGCAACGGTGGCTCCACCGGCGGCGGGGCCGGTGTTCAGTTCGGGCAGTTCTGCTCTCCCGTGGGAGCCACCGTGACGACCGCCGACGGGCGGCCCGCCAAGTGCTTCATGGGCAAGGACGGCCGGGCCCGGTGGGGGTACAACTCCGGCTGACGGCGTGCAGCCGCACGGGTACTGGTACTGGTACCGGCACCGCCGACGAGTTTTCAGTCAGCCGGGATGTACGCCTCTCCGCTGCTGATGACGGGCTGCGGCTCCTCCGGGAGGCGGTGCTCCTGCGATGTTCCCGGGGACCGGTCGTCCTCCTGGGGACCGCAGGCCGTGACCGCGGACAGCATGACCGCGAGCAAGGGGAGCAGAGCCTGAGCGGCCATCCTCGTACGCAGCGTCACGGAGTCCTCCTCGGTCGATCCCGATCCCGTTCCCGAAGCCGATCGATCACGGGAATCCGGTCAGGCCGTCGCCGTCCCCGGAGTCCCGTGACACTCCCCGTACCCCCGCCCCGACCCGCACCAGCACCCCGCCCCCTTCTGCGGCGGCCACTCCACCGCCCGTCCCCGCGCCGCGAGCGTCGTCGCGTACTGGGGCAGGAGGACGGTGTCCGAGGGGGACGAGGACTCGGAGGCTGCGAAGGCCTCGTACGACGGGACCGTGCCCGAGACGATGCCCAGGTTCGGGGTGCCGGAGGCGGCGAGTTCGCGGAGGCTGCGCTCTATCGTCGTCAGGTGCTCGTCGTGGGAGGGGTACTCCGCGGACAGGGTCGGGTACGCCGTCAGCAGCTCCTCCAGTTCGTCCTCCGGCCAGTGCAGGACCGCGACCGGGAAGGGGCGGGAGAGGGCCGTGCGGTACGTGCCCAGTTCCGCGCGGAGGCGGCTGATCTCCGCCTTGAGTTCCGCCGGGTTGTCCGAGCCGAGGGACCAGACGCGCTTCGGGTCGTGGAGCTCGTCGAGGGGCACGGACGACACGGACGCCGCGTGCAGCGTGTCCGCCAGCGCGTCCCAGTCGTCGTGCGCCGCGCCCAGCATTCTGCGGACCCGGTGGCGGCCGAAGAGGAGCGGGTGGGTTGAGTAGGGCGGCTCGGTGACGCCGCTCAGCAGCAGGGTCGCGCCCTCGGTGAACGTCTCCTGCGCCGCCTCCAGTTCGTCGTGGGCCTCCAGGGACTCCGCCGCGATCACCCAGGGGGCCGGGTCGCGCGGGGCGGCGGTGCGGATGCCGTCGATGATCGCCCTTGCCTCCGCCTCGTGGCCGTACTCCCACAGGTTGGAGGCCTTCAGGGCCCGTACGAGGTGGGGGTGGTCCAGGGCTTCGGGAGCGGAGAGGAGGCGGTCGTAGAGGGCGGAGGCCTCGGCGCGGGCGCCGGACAGTTCCAGGTGGGCCGCGGCCTGGACGAGCAGGTGTTCGGCGTCCTCGGGGTGAAGGCGGGCGGTGCGTTCCAGACGGGCGGCTTCGGCGGTGTGGTCGACGTTCTCGGGGGAGGTGTCGGGGCGCATGCGGACACCGTACTGCCGTAGACCGGTAGGGGTCAGAGCCGTACCACGTGCGGCGTGTGCGTCGTCGTCGGTCGTCGCCGGACGGGGAGGCGGCCGTGTGCCGGCGGCGGAGCGCGCCGCCGGAGCAGCCGGTGACCCGGCCGGGTCGGGGGTGAGGTGTGTGGTTGTCGAGGTGTGTGACGGCGCTTTCCGGGCGATCAGGTGATCGAGCGATCGGTGATCGGGTGATCCGGTTGAACGGGTGTTTGGTGAACCGGTGATCGGGTGGGCGTAGCCCGGTATCGTGTGCTTGCTGCACGTGTTTCTGTGGGGCAAGGGGCAAGGGCCAAGGGGCAAGAAGGGGAGGGGCCTTGATGCGTAGCCGCGCCGTTCTGCAGCCCGTTCCCGTGCTGCTGTTCCCCCTCGTCCTCTGCTCCCTCCTTCTCTTTCCCCTCTTCTTCCAGGGCGCCGTCCCCGACGCCGGTTCCCTCTCCGCCGCGGTCGCCTTCGCCGCCACCGCCGCGGCCGGTTCGGCACTCGCCGTCTGCGCGCTCATCGCCGCGCGCTGCGCGCCCGTCGTGGCGCCCACGCGCGTGCGGACGGCGATGCGCGACCGCGAGCGCCGTACGGCGTTCCTGCCCCAGCGAGATCCCGACGCCAGGGGCCGGACGCGGCCCAGGGCGCCCGGGCGTGTCCTCCGGACGACCGCCGCGTAGGGCATCCACCGTCGGGCATCCACCGTCAGGCATCCACCGTCGGGCATCCACCGTCGGGCCGGTCTCGGGCCGGTCACTCGTGGGCCTTGTGGGTGACCCCGCGCGGGTCGTCATGCCGCCACCTCATCCGGCACGACGAGACCCCCGGAGGGCTCACCCATGTCCGCTGTCCTGTCCGCCTTCGCCACCCTGGTGGAGCAGCTCGCCGCACTGCTCCAGCCGCTCTTCCACGCCTCCGCGGCCGCCGCCGCGATCATCCTGTTCACCGCGCTCGTACGGCTCCTCGTCCTCCCGCTGTCCCGGGCCGCCGCACGTGGGCAACGGGCCCGGACGGCGTTGCAGCCGAAGATCGCCGAGCTGAGGAGGAAGCACGGGAGGAGTCCGGAGCGGCTGCGTACGGCGCTGCTCGAACTGCACGCCGAGGAGAAGGTGTCGCCGTTGGCCGGCATCCTGCCCAGCCTGTGCCAGATCCCGGCGTTCTTCCTGCTCTACTCACTCTTCTCCAGCTCCACGATCGGCGGGGAGAGCAACACCCTGCTGTCGCACTCGCTGTTCGCCGCGCCGCTCGGCGGCCGCTGGACCGACGCGCTGGGCGACGGGGGAGTGCTGGGCGCGTCCGGGCTCGTGTACGCCGGGCTGTTCGTGATCGTCGCGGGGGTCGCCGCGTTCACCTACCGGCGTACGAAGCGGTCGCTGGCATCGAGCGCCGCCGCCGCTTCCGCAGGGGGCGGCGGTGAGCAGCTGCCCGGCCTCGCCCCGGTCACCAAGGTGATGCCGTTCATGTCCTTCCTGACCCTGGTCACGGTCGCCGTCGTCCCGCTGGCCGCCGCGCTGTACGTGGTGACCAGTACGACGTGGAGCGCGGTGGAGCGGGCGCTGCTCCATCCGTGACGGCAGGGCGCGCGGCTGCGGGGCCGGTCCGGGTCCGGTCCGTGAGTGAGGTCTTGCGGACCGGACCATCGCCTTGGACGATCGACCAGTCCTCCGACCACTGGCCGGCCACTGAGAGAGATGGGGATCATGAAGCTGCTGCGAGTCGGTGCGGCGGGGTCGGAGCGGCCCGCGCTGCTCGACGCCGACGGGGTGCTGCGGGATCTGTCGGGCGTCGTACCGGACATCGACGGGGCGCTGCTCGCGGACGAGGAGGCGCTCGGGCGGGTGCGGGCGGCGGCGGATGCCCCCGGCGAACTCCCCGTGCTCGACGGTGCCGACGGCGCCCATGGGGCCGACGGTGCCGACGGCGCGGAGCTGCGGATCGGTCCGCCCCTCGCCCGGATCGGCAAGATCGTCTGTATCGGCCTCAACTACCACGACCACGCGCGCGAGACCGGTGCCGAGCCGCCCGCCGAGCCGGTGATCTTCTTTAAGGCGGCGGACACGGTGGTCGGACCGAACGACACGGTGCTCGTGCCGCGCGGGTCGACGAAGACCGACTGGGAGGTCGAGCTCGCGGTCGTCATCGGGCGTACGGCGCGCTACCTCGGCTCGGCGGAGGAGGCGCTCGGACACGTCGCGGGGTACGCGGTGGCGCACGACGTCTCGGAGCGCGAGTTCCAGATCGAGCGCGGCGGTACCTGGGACAAGGGCAAGAACTGCGAGACGTTCAACCCGCTGGGGCCGTGGCTGGTGACCGCGGACGAGGTGCCCGACCCGCAGGACCTGTCCCTGCGGCTGTGGGTCAACGGCGAGCTGCAGCAGGACGGCACGACCGCCGAGCAGATCTTCCCCGTGGGGGAAGTGGTGCGGTACGTCAGCCAGTTCATGACCCTGTACCCGGGGGATGTCATCAACACGGGGACGCCGGCCGGGGTGGCCATGGGGCGGCCCGAGCCGAAGCCGTACCTGCGGGCCGGGGACGTGGTCGAGCTGGAGATCGGGGGGCTGGGGCGGCAGCGGCAGGTGCTGAGGGACGCGTGAGCACTCCGCCGGGTACGGTGCGCGCGGATCTCCAGCCGCTTCGTTCGCCGACCGCTTTGTTCGCCGAACGGCAAGGGCGCCGAGGGCGGTGATGCATATGCTACGGAGGTGATTGACTTACAGCATCTCGTGGCCTTCCTGACCGTCGTCACCGTACTGATCGCCGTGCCGGGACCGAGCGTCCTGTTCGTGGTGAGCCGGGGAGTCGCGCTGGGCCGACGGGCGGCCGTCTCCACGGCGGTGGGGAACGAGGCCGGACTGCTCGTGCAGGTGGTCCTCGTGGCCCTCGGGCTCGGGGAGGTGCTCGCCCGCTCCCAGTTGCTGTTCTCCCTCCTCAAGTTCGCCGGTGCCCTCTACCTCGTGTACCTGGGTGTCCAGGCCTGGCGGCACCGCAAGCTGCTGGCCGTGCAGGAGCAGGGCGAGCCGGTGACGGGCCGTCCGGGTGGGCGGGCCTTCCGGGAGGGGTTCATCGTCGGGGTGAGCAATCCCAAGGGGCTGCTGATCTTCGGTGCGGTGCTGCCGCAGTTCGTCGACCCCATGGCGGGCAACGTGCAGGTACAACTGCTGCTGCTCGGCATGATCTGCGTGCTGATCGCGCTGATCTCCGACGCGACCTGGGGACTTCTCGCCGGGACCGCCCGCAACTGGCTCGCCAGGTCACCGCGTCGCCTGTCGCTGATCGGCGGGGCGTCGGGCATCGTGATGGTCGGTCTGGGGGTCCAGTTGGCGGTCAGCGGGCGGGACTGAGCCGGACCGGCCCGGGCACGCTCGGGCTTGGTCCGTCCTCAGCGGGTGTCCTCGACGGCGAGCCGTTCGCTCCGGAGGTCCCGCAGGCGGACGCCGGCCAGCCGTACCGGCGGCGGGAAGCGGGCGAGCCGTACCGGCGGCGCCGGCAGCGAGGGCGCGGGCCGGGCCCGAGGGCGTGGCCGACGCGTGCGGCGCCTCGGCCGGTCTCCCTCCGGCGTGTCACCCCGCCCTCTCGACGCGGGTGATCCCCAGTTCGTAGGCGACCGCCACCGCGCTGGCACGGTTCCGCAGGCCGAGTTTGACCAGCAGGTTCTGTACGTGCGTCTTGACCGTGCTCTCGCTGACCACCAGCTCTCCGGCGATCTCGGCGTTCTTCATGCCGCGCGCCAGGAGTGTGAGCACCTGCCGTTCCCGGAGGGTGAGCAGGTCGAGTGTCGTGTGCCGGATGGACTGCCGGCGGATCCGGCCGCGGTCGGCCTCCCCCTGGCAGGGCACGCCGATCCGGTAGCCCCCGGAGACGAGTCTGATCGCGGACACCAGGAACTGCGGTTCCTCCCAGGCCAGCACCACACCTCCGGCACCCAGCTTGTCGGCCTCGGCGTGGACGGGATCGTTCGCGTCGTTCGTCAGCAGCAGCATGCGTGAGATCCCGGCACCGGAGTAGTGGACCGCCCGGTGCATCAGGTTCAGCACGTCGATGGAGCGGCAGGCGGTGTTGATGACGAGCACGTCGAGCGAGGAGTCGAGCGTCGCCTCAAGCGCCGTCGGGTTGTCCCGGGCACTGCCGACGAAGTCCAGGTCCGGGTGGCCGTGCAGGATGTGGACCAGGCCGGCGAGCGCCAGGCTGGAGTCGTCGATGAGGAAGACGCGTAAGGGTTTCGGCTCCTCGCTGCCGACCGCGTCGCTCGGAATCGGATTCTGGTCGGACGTGGCTACGGTCACGAGCCCCCCTGCGCGGTGAGGCGCGGCAGTGGACAGATGCGAACAGCACCTCAATCTTGTCCCACGGCTTTCACCCGTAGCGCACACTTTTTCGCCACATTTGAAGGGCGGGGACACCGGGTCGACCGTCACTTCGGCCTAGTCCGTTCGACGCCCGGACCGCCGTGATCGGTCCGATCTACCGAAGACACCGCCCGGCGGCCACACCTAGGGTCACCAGACATGACACGTAGCGTGGTGATCCTGGGTGGTGGCACGGCAGGGTGGATGACCGCCTCCTACCTGCGAGCGGCCTTCGCGGACAGCGTCGACGTCACCGTGGTGGAGTCCCGGCGGATCGGCACCATCGGGGTGGGGGAGGCCACCTTCAGCACGGTCCGTCACTTCTTCGACTACCTCGGCCTCAGCGAGGCCGACTGGATGCCGGAATGCAACGCCACCTACAAACTGGCGGTCCGCCTGGAGAACTGGCGGGCACCCGGCACGTACTTCTATCACCCGTTCGAACGGATGCGGGTCGTCGACGGGGTGCCGCTCACCGACTGGTGGCAGAAGGTCGGCGAGACGGACCGCTTCGACCAGGACTGCTTCCTCATCCCCTGGCTGTGCGACGCCAAGGCCTCCCCCAGATACCTGGATCACCGGCTCTTCGAGCAGGACTTCGACGAGGATCCCGGCCGTCCGCTGTACCGGACCACCCTCGCCGAGCAGAACACCCAGTTCCCCTACGCTTACCACTTCGACGCCTCCCTCCTCGCCGACTTCCTGTGCCGGTACGCCGTCGAGCGCGGCGTCCGCCGGGTCGTCGACGACGTCGTGGACGTGCGCCTCGACGAGCGGGGCTGGATCGACCGCCTGGTCACCCGCGAGCACGGCGACCTGACCGGCGACCTCTACGTCGACTGCTCCGGCTTCCGCAGCCGGCTGCTCGGCGAGGCGCTGGAGGAGCCGTTCGTCTCCTTCCAGGACGCCCTCCCCAACGACCGCGCGGTGGCCCTGCGGGTCCCCGTCGACACCGCCGTGACGGGCATCCGGCCGTGCACCACGGCCACCGCCCAGGACGCCGGATGGATCTGGACGATCCCGCTGTACGACCGGATCGGCACGGGATACGTCTACTCGGGCGAGTACTGCGAGCCCGAGGAGGCCGAGCGCACGCTGCGCGACTTCGTCGGACCCGCCGCGGCGGACCTGGAGGCCAACCACATCCGCATGCGGATCGGCCGCTCCGAGCGGGCCTGGGTCAACAACTGCGTCGGCATCGGCCTGTCCGCCGGCTTCGTCGAACCGCTGCAGTCGACCGGGATCTTCCTCATCCAGCACGCGATCGAACAACTCGTCAGGTACTTCCCCGGCACCGACCGGGACCCGGTGCTGCGCGGCACCTACAACGTCAGCGTCGCCCGGGCCATCGAGGGTGTGCGGGAGTTCCTGATCCTGCACTACCGGGGCGCCGCCCGCGCGGACAACGACTACTGGCGCGACGCGAAGAAACGCAAGGTGCCGGACGACATGGCGATGCGTCTCGAGCAGTGGCAGAGCAAGCTCCCCGACAACGACACCACCTATCCCTACTACCACGCCTTCGAGCCCTACAGCTACGTCTGCATGGCCCTCGGCCTCGGCGGCCTCCCGCTGCGGCATCCGCCCGCGCTGGACCTGGTCGACTCCCGCGCGGCACGGGCCGAGCTGGCCCGGGTCCGGGCGCAGGCGCGCAAGCTGGTCGACACGCTGCCCGGCCAGGCGGAGTACTTGGCGGAACTGCGCTGATGGCCGACGCCGTGCAGGCCCTGGCGGTGCTGGCCGTGGTACTCGCCGTGGCCTGGCCGGCCCGCCGGGCGGCGACGCTGGCCCGGCAGCCCGCCGTCATCGGGGAGATCACCCTCGGCCTGGTCGCCGTACCCGCCCTGACGGCGGCGGCCGGCCCCGGTCTCGTCGGCACCCTGCTGCCGTCCGGCGTCACCGGTCATCTGCACACCGTCGGCCTGGCCGGGCTCGCGCTGTACCTGACCGGCGTCGGGCACGGCGCACGGCCGCGCCGGGGCGAGGTCTCGCCCCGCTCGTACGGCCGGCTGCTGGCGGGCTCGCTGCTTCCGGGGCTGGTGGCCGGCGTACTGCTGGCCGTGTGGGTGGTGCGGCGCGGCGTACCGGGCGAACGCGGTACGGCGCCCACCACGGCGCTGGTGCTGCTGCTCGCTGCCGCGTTCGCCGTCACGGCCGTGCCGGTGCTGGCCCGGATACTCACCGACCGGTCTCTCACCGACACCACCGAGGGCCGGCTGTCCGTGCTCGTCGCCGTCTCCATCGACGCCCTGACCTGGCTGGTCCTGACCGCCGCGCTGGCCGTCGCCGCCGGTGGCGGCGGGCGGCTCGTCCGGGCGCTCGCGGTGATCGCCGGCGGGGCGGTGGCCGCCGTGCTGCTGCGGCACCTGCTCCGCCGGGAGAGCGTGGGCAGACTGTCCGCCCGGTGGCCCACCGCGGCCGCGGCCGTGCTGGGCGCGGTCGCGATCGCCGCCGCCCTGGCGACGGAGCGGGCGGGGCTGACCGCGATCTTCGGGGCGGTGCTGGTGGGGCTCGCCGTGCCACGGGACGGGGAGCCGGGAACGCGGGACGGCGGACGCGGTCCTCGCGACAGGGCCGTACGGAGCGTGGAGCGGTGCGGGCTGCTGCTCGTCCCGGTGTTCTTCGTGACGACCGGACTCCAGGTGTCCGTCGACGGTCCGGACGGGTTCTCCTGGACGACCTTCGGCCTGGTCCTGCTGCTCGCCACGGCGGCCAAGGTCGGCGGCGGCTACGCCGGTGCGCGCGCCGCCCGGCTGCCCGCCCGGACGGCGCTGCGCTTCGGAGTGCTGATGAACACCCGCGGCCTGACGGAGATCGCCGTCCTGCAGGCCGGGCTGTCGGCCGGGATCCTGTCCCCCGGGCTCTTCCTCGCCCTGGTGCTGATGGCGCTGGTGACCACCGCCGCCACCGGACCGCTGCTGTCGGTCACGGACCGAGGCCGCCTCACCGCCGGCGCACGCCCTCGCGTCGCCGCCACCGCGCCGGCCCGCACCGCCACCTGGGCACCGCTCCGTCCCGCCGCCCGCCCACCGGCCCACCCCGCTGCCGGCCCTCCGTCCCGGCCCGCGTCCGAGGAGCTGTCCCATGACGAGGATTGACACGAGCGCCACGGCGTCCGCGGCCGTGGGGAGAGCAGGCGTGACGGAAGGTGACTTCAGGGCTCTGATGTCGCTGTTCCCCACCGGCGTCGCAGTGGTCGGGGCCCTGGACGGCAGCGGACGGCCCTGGGGCATGACGTGCTCCTCGCTGTGCAGCGTCTCGCTCAGCCCGCCCACACTGCTGGTGTGTGTGCGCAGCGGCAGCCCGACGCTGGCCGCGCTGGAGCGGACCGGGGCGTTCAGCGTCAACCTGCTGCACGACGAGGCCCGGGACGTGGCGGAACTGTTCGCCTCCGGTGACCCGGACCGGTTCCGGCGGACGGCCTGGCACCTGCCGGACGCGACGGCGGCCGGGCCGCACCTGCGGGACGCCGCGCACGCCGTGAGCGACTGCCGGGTCGACGGGGTGCGGCGGGTCGGTGACCACAGCGTGGTCTTCGGACGGGTGGTCCGGGTCAGCGTCGGTACCGGACCCGAACGGGCGCCGCTGCTCTACGGGTTGCGCCGGTACGCCGCATGGCCGTCGGGGGGTAGCGTGGCCGAGCCCGGCCGCTCCCGGCCGGACCCGGCCGACGAGGAGTGAGATGACCCAGCCGTCCGACGCGTCCCAGCCCGGAGAAGCCACCGGTGTGCTGTCGCCCGAGGAGGTGCTCCGCAGGTCCGGAGTGCCTTTCACCGTTCTCGACCACGTCCCCGTCGTGGGGCGGGAGGACGCGGAGAACCGACTCGGCCTAGCCACCGAGCAGTTACTGAAGACCATGGTCTTCCGTGTGACGGACGGCGGGTTCGTGCTCGCCGCCCTGCCCGTCACCGGACGCGTCAACTACGGCCGGCTGGCCCGGGCGGCGGGCGTTCCCCGTGCCAGGCTCCGGCAGGCCGGGCCCGACGAGCTGAGCCTGCTGGGCATGGAGCCGGGCGGCGCGAGCCCCGTGTGCGACCTGCCGGACGTGGTGACCGTCTTCGACGCGTCGGTGGCGTCCATGGGCACGGTGTACTGCGGCAGCGGGCGGGCCGACCGGACCGTGGTGGTCGAGGCCGCACGGCTGATCGAGCTGGTCCGGCCGAGGGTCGAGGAGCTGTCCTCGTGAACTGACGGGGAGGACAGGGAGACAGCGGAACGGCGGGGCGGTGCGGACCGGATGTTCCTCCGGTCCGCACCGCCTCACTACTGTCCGGCTCAGCCGTCTCCTCCGTCCGGCTCAGCCGTCCTCGTGGTCAGCCGTCCTCGTGGAATCGTTCCGGTGCGAACGGTTCGGCGGCCACCGGGCGGGTGCCGGACACCAGGTGCTCCGTCAGCAGCCGGGCGGCGCCGGGTGCCAGGGGCATGCCGTCGATGCCGAAGCCGGTGAGCAGCCACAGCCCGGGCGCCCCGGCCGCCGGGCCGACGACGGGCAGTCCGTCGGGGGACATCGGGCGGACGCCCGACCAGGCGGCACGCACCGGAGTCTTGGCCAGCACCGGGGCGTGCCGGGCCGCGGCCGCCGCGATCAGCGCGACCGCCTCCTCGCCGTCCCGCACGTCGTCGAGCTGCAGTGCCGGGCCGCTGCTGGAACCCAGCACGACCTCCCCGCCGGGCAACGGCTGCAGTGAGAAGACCACCTGGGTGGCCGTGGCCGCGGGCGCGGCGACGTCGGCCAGCAGGGGCGGGCCGTTGCGCTTCAGCCCGACGGGGCCGTGCCAGGTGGACTGCATGAGCGTGTGGCGGAACACCGCGCCCGTGACCGGTACGGTGCGCACCAGCCAGCCACGGGCCCCGAAGACCGGCACATCGCTCCCAGCCTGCTGGGCCAGGCTCCGCGACCACGGCCCCGCCGCGAGCACCACCGCGCCCGCCGCCAGCGGACCGTCGTCCGTGACCACGCCGGTGACCCGGCCGCCGTCCGCCGTCAGACCCCGGACCGGTGTGTGCGTGCGGATCTCGGCACCCGCGCGGGCGGCCCGCGCGGCCAGAGCCGTGGCCGCCAGCACGGGGTGCAGGGCGTGCGCGCCCTCGACCACCACCGCACCCGCCAGGTCGGGTGCCAGACCGGGCTCCAGCTCCCGCAGCTCACGGGGACCGACCTCGTGGGTCGGGAACCCGGCCTCGGTCAGCGCCCGCCCGTGGCCGCGGGCCCGGTCCATGCCCTCCTCGTCCGCGGCGACCAGCAGGTAGCCGTGCGGACGGAAGCGGAAGGACACCTCGCTCTCCCGTTCGGCCCGTGCGTAGTAGGCGACCGCCTCGGCGAACAGCCCGCCGCAGGCGGGCAGCGGGCTGGGCAGCAGACCGCCCTGGTTGCGGCCCGTCGCACCGCCGGCCAGCGGACCGCGCTCCAGGAGCAGCACGCTCAGACCCTGCCCGGCCAGTCGTTCGGCGGCGGCACACCCCGCTATGCCGCCGCCGACCACGATCACGTCATGCGCCATGGGATCAGCTTCCTTCCAACGGATGATCGTTCGCGTGGGCGGGGGAGAGGGCGTGGGCACCGGGATCGGGGGCGGTCCGCCGTACGGAGTCGCGGGCGATGCTGCCGAGCAGTTCGGGGAGGGTGCGCTCGATGTCCTCCACCCGCTCCGTCCGCAGCGCGTCCGGTTTCTCCGCCCGGCTCGTGGTGGCGGCCGGGTACAGGCCGTTGACCACCAGGTCGTCGCGCACCACCCGTACCCGGCGCAGCAGCTGGGCGGCGATCTCCGTAGGCGAACAGGGCGCGCGGAGGGTGAGGAAGTACGTGTCGAACAGGACCGCCCGGACGTCGCGCGGCAGCGGACGGGTGCCGCCGGCGGCCGACTGGAGCAGCGAGGGAGCGTCGGGCACCAGCTTGGCGGCGATGCCCTCGTGCACGGCCGTGTTGAGCGCGCACTCCTCGCGCACGGCGTCGGCGCGGCCGGCCCACGCGGTGGGGAGCCGGCCCCGGAGCAGCGTCCGCACGGGCCCGTAGTCACGGGCCCACGCACCGCTGAACGCCGGGTGGTGCAGCGCCATGCTCGGCCGGATGACCCGGTGGTAGACGTCCCGGGAGCAGGATGCCGTGTACAGCAGCATGGCCGAGTAGCCGCGCACCAGCCGTGCCGCGGCGGCCATGTCGTCCGGTGGCGCCGGGGCGGCGGCCTCGGCGGCCCGCCGTCCCAGTTCCTGCCACAGCATGAAGGTGAGCTGGTGTCCGGTTATCCATCTGAACCAGAACAGCTGTTCCATGGAGTCGGCGGCGCCCAGGGCTCTCGGGGCACCGGAGGCTCCGGCGGCCTGCTCCGGACCGGCGCCGAGAAGGTCCGCGTACCGTCGGGCCAGATGGCCGTCGCCGCTGCTGTGCACCGGGTCGGGCGGCAGCACCAGGGGTTCGAGCCCGTAGTCGCGGCCGCCGAACTCGGCGACGTCGGCCTCCAGCAACGCGGTGGTCGAGTTGCCTTCCAGCGCGCTCACCGGCCCTCGGCCTCCGCCGGTATGTGGGTGAACTCGTACTCCAGGCCGTTGACGTCGTAGGCGTAGAAGCTGCTCACCCCGTCGGAGTCCACGACGATGTCCGTCGGGGGCTCGGGGCGGGCGAAGACGTACCGTCCGGAGTCGAACAGCTCGTGCCAGCGGTCCCGCCACCGCCGTAACTCCTCCGCCGTCGAGGCGGTCAGGCAGACGTGCTGGAACTGGGGCGTGTCCGGGCGCGGGCGGGCGTACGCGGCCGAACGGCTGAACACGTGGAACCGCGTGCCGGCGGCCACCACCTCCGTCAGCCGCGTGATGCCGGGCAGCCGCTCGCGGGTCAGGTCGGAGAAGGTGTCGAGGGTCCAGGCGGCGCTGCCGCCGAAGAAGTCGGTGTACCACGCGACACAGTTGTCGAGGTCGGCGGTCTCGACCGCCAGGTGGTGCAGTCCGGCCCGTGGGGCGCGACCGGGCGGTGAGGTGTCGTGCACGGGGAGGGGCACGGTTCGGCATCCTTTCCGATGGTTCGTGGGAGCGCGGGAGGGTTCGTCCCCGGTGGCCCGGCAGGCGAGCGACGCGGCCCCGCCCGCCCGGTTCAGCGGACGACCGCGTACGCCTGCTCACCGCGCGGTGACGCGGCGGCGAGGAGCAGGCCGTCGCGCGGCTCGACACCCACGGCGCACACCTTGCCCAGCGACCAGTCCGGGACGGTCACGGGTGCGTGCCCGCGACGGGCGAGGTCGGCCGCGACCGCGTCGGAGCGGCGGCTCTCGATCCGTACGGCGAGCGGCCGGTGAGTGCGGGGCGTGAACGAGGACGGCACGTGCTCGGAGTGGAAGGCCAGGGTCTCGACGGCGCGTTGCAGGTCCAGCCCGAAGTCGACGTGGGCCAGGAAGAACCCCAGCGTCCACTGGTCCTGCTGGTCCCCGCCCGGGGTGCCGAACGCCAACCGGGCCCGGCCCTCCTGCAGCACGAGGGTGGGACTCAGCGTCGTACGGGGCCGCTTCCCCGGGGCCAGGGAGTTGGGGTGCCCCTCCTCCAGCCAGGCCATCTGACCCCGGGTGCCCAGCGGGAAGCCGAGCCCCGGGATCACGGGGGAACTCTTCAGCCAGCCGCCGCTGGGCGTGGCGGCCACCATGTTGCCGTGCCGGTCGGTGACCGTCAGACAGCAGGTGTCCCCGCGCGCCTCGGTCGCCGCCACGACGGAAGGGACCGGAACGGCGGGAGCGGTCACCGTGGGCAGTCCGTCGTACAGCTGGCCCTGCCAGTACGGTCCGGCGGGCGGCTCCGCCCGGTCCAGTGCCGGTATCCGGGGCGGCCGGCCCGCCGGGGCGCCGGGGCGCAGGGTGCCGGAGGCCCGGTCGCCGACCAGCCGACGGCGCTCGTCGGTGTAGTCCTCGGACAGCAACGCCGTGAGGGGTACGTCGGTGAAGTCCGGGTCGCCGTACCAGGCCTCCCGGTCCGCGTAGGCCAGCTTGGCGCACTCGATCACGGTGTGCAGGTGGTCGGCGCTGTCCAGCCCCATCGCGGCCAGGTCGAACCCCTCCAGCAGGGCCAGCTGCTGGAGGAAGACCGGGCCCTGCGACCACGGGCCCGGCTTGTGCACCTCCAGGCCCCGGTAGACACGGCTCACCGTGTCCTCCGTGCGCGGCTGCCAGCGGGCCATGTCGTCACCGGTGAGCAGACCCCGGTGCCGGCGCCCGGTGGCGTCCAGTACGTCGGTGCCGCGCAGGTGCGCGTCGATCGCCTCGGCGACGAAACCGCTGTAGAACGCCCGGTGTGCGGCGCGTATCTGCTGCTCACGACCGGATCCGGCGGCCTCGGCCTCCTTCAGGATCCGCCGGTAGGTCTCGGCCAGCGCCGGGTTGCGCAACCGGGAGCGGGGACGGGGTGGCGCGCCGTCCACCAGGTAGGTGCGGCCGGACTCCGTCCACTCCTCGCGGAACAGGTCCGCGAGGACACCGATGGCCTCGGCGGCCTTGGGCAGGACCGGATAACCGTCCGCCGCGCAGCCGACGGCGTACTGGAGCACCTGCGCCAGGCGCATCGTGCCATGCTCCTCCAACAGCCTCAGCCAGGCCCCGAACGCCCCCGGCACGGTGGCCGGAAGCAGGCCGGAGCCCGGGATCCGGGACAGGCCCAGGGCCCGGAAGGCCGCCGGCGTCGCCGCCTGCGGCATCGGCCCCTGCCCGCAGATGACCTGGGTGCGGTCCGAGGCGGCGTCGAAGACGAGGATCGGGACGTCACCGCCGGGCCCGTTGAGGTGGGGTTCGACCACCTGGAGCACGAAGCCGGCCGCCGCCGCGGCGTCGAAGGCGTTGCCGCCGGCCTCCAGGGCCGCCATGCCGGCCGCCGAGGCCAGCCAGTGCGTCGAGGACACCGCGCCGAAGGTGCCCCGCAGTTCGGGACGCGTGGTCACCACCACCCCTCAGGCCGAGGCGGCGGGAGAGGGGAGGTCGCTCAGACTCGCTGCGATCTGCTCGTCCGTGACCGTCGGGTTCTCCAGCGTCCCCGCCAGGAAGGAGTCGTAGGCGGCCAGGTCGAAGTTGCCGTGCCCGGAGATGTTGAACAGCACGACCCGCTCCTCCCCGGCCTCACGGGCGGCCAGCGCTTCGACGAGCGCCGCCTTCAGCCCGTGCGACGACTCGGGCGCCATGACGAAGCCCTCGGTGCGCGCGAAGCGCACCGCCGCGTCGAAGACCTCGGTCTGCGGGAAGGCCCGTGCCTCCACCAGACCGTGCTCCTTGAGCAGGCACAGGCTGGGCGCGTCGCCGTGGTAGCGCAGCCCGCCGGCGTGGATGGAACCGGGGATGAAGTCGTGACCCAGCGTGTGCATGTACAGCGGCGGGGTCAGACCGGTGGTGTCCGGGTAGTCGTAGGCCAGCTTGCCCCGGGTGAGGGTGGGACAGGCCTCGGGCTCGGCGGCGACGAACCGGGTCCGGGGGCGTTCCCCGCTCAGCCGGTCCGCCAGGAACGGGTAGGCGAGCCCGGCGTAGTTGGAACCGCCGCCGACGCAGCCGATCACCACGTCGGGGTACTCGCCCATGATCTCCATCTGCTTCTTCGCCTCCAGACCGATCACGGTCTGGTGCAGCAGCACGTTGTTCATGATGGAGCCCAGCGCGAACTTGGTGTCCTCCCGGCTCAGCGCGTCGGCCACAGCCTCGCTGATGGCGATGCCGATGCTGCCGGGCGAGTCCGGGTTCTCGGCCAGGATCTTGCGCCCGGCCTCGGTGCGCCGGGTGGGCGACGAGTAGACCTGGGCGCCCCAACTCCGCATCAGCGACTTGCGGTAGGGCTTCTGCTCGAACGACGCGCGCACCATGTAGACGTTCACCTCGAGCCCGAACAGCGCCCCGGCGAAGGACAGCGCGGAGCCCCACTGGCCGGCGCCCGTCTCCGTCGTCAGCCGGCGGACGCCCTCCTCGGCGGCGTAGTACGCCTGTACGACGGCCGTGTTCGGCTTGTGGGAGCCGGAGGGGGAGACGCCCTCGAACTTGAAGTAGATGTGTGCCGGGGTGTCGAGCGCACGCTCCAGCCGCTCCGCCCGGACCAGCGGGGAGGGCCGCCATATCTTGTAGACGTCCCGTATCCGCTCCGGGATCTCCACCCAGCGGTCCTGCGTGAATTCGTGCTCGATGACTTTCTGGGGGAGGAGGTCGGCGAGATCCGCGGGCTGCAGCGGGGCCAGCGTCACCGGGTTGAGCGGTCCGGGAAGGGGAGCGGGCAGATCGGGGAGGATGTTGTACCAGCTGTCGGGCAGATCGGTCTCGGAAAGCAGGACTCGCTTCGGCACCGGTGATTCCCTTCGATGGCCAGGACATTCCTGCTGCCGGATCCTAGGGATCGGGGAAAGGCGGCTGCCTCACCTGTTGTGCCTGTTCGGGATGACGGCGCTCCGCACATCGGACTAGTCCGAAGGGCGCAGGACACCCACCGGTACGACGTGCAGACTTACGGGCGTGCGCTGCTCCGGCCGAGGAGAAGACGGTGGCGGAAGCGGTGGCGGAACCGGAGGGGGGGAACATGACGTCAGCCGACATGGACGGTGTGCGCGGAGCCGACGCGGATGTCGTGCGGGAACTGGAGGAGCGTCGTTTCCGGGCCGTAGTGGAACGTGACCTCGATGATTTCGCCGGACTGGCCCACCCCGATCTCGCCTACATCCATTCGAGCGGGACCGTGGATACGCTGGAATCGTTCGTCGCGAAATGCGAGAGCGGCTATTTCGTCTACCAGCGCATCGATCACCTCGTCGACAAAGTGTCCGTGGTCGGTGACACCGCCGTGGTGATCGGGCACATGCGAGTGAATATGACCGCGGGTGGGATACGCAGGCAACTGGAGAACCGCGCGCTCGGGGTGTGGGCCCGGGGCGCCGACGGCACCTGGAAGCTCCTCGCCCACCAGGCCACGGCGAAGCGATGAGCCCGCGGGCGGCTCCGCGGGCTCCGCGCGAACGTTCTCTACGGGCGCTCCAGGAACCGCTCCAGCGCCTCCACCACCAGCGCGTGGTCCTGGAGTTGCGGCAGGCCGGAGACCGTGACCGCGCCGATGACGCCCACGCCCTCGACGGTGATCGGGAACGAGCCGCCGTGGGCCGCGTACACGTCCGGGTCGAGGCGCGAGGAGTCCTCGAACGTCGTGCCCTTGGCCCGGAAGCGGGCGCCGACCAGGTAGGACGCGGAGCCGTAGCGCTCCACGACCCGGCGCTTGCGCGCGATCCAGGCGTCGTTGTCCGGGGTGGAGCCGGGCAGGGCCGCGTGGAAGAGCTGCTGGCCGGCGCGGTGGATGTCGACGGCGACCGGGGCCTGCCGCTCCCGGGCCAGCTCCACCAGCAGTGAGCCGAGCGCCCACGCGTCCTCGTGGGTGAAGCGCGGAAGGACCAGGCGGCGTTCCTGGGCCTCCAGCTCCGCCACGCTCGGAACGATCTGCGGGGTGTTCTCGGGAGTCTCCATGCCGGCCTCCTTCGTCACGGGCTTCGGCACCGGCTTCGTCACAGCTTCACCGTCACGCCGTCGCGGGCCGAGCGCCTCGCCGCCTCCAGGACGTCGAGCGCGGCGGCGGCCTCCAGGGCGGTCACCGGGTTGGGCGCGCCGTCGCGCAGGGCGGCGGCCACGGCCGCGTAGTACGCCGGGTAGTCACCGGGCTCGGTCGGTACGGGGTCGCCGCCGCCGGACAGCGGGGACTCCCCGGCGCCGAGGCGGCCCCACAGCTCCTCGGACTCCGTGCCCCAACCCTCACCCCGGCCCGGGCGCAGGCCCTCGCGCAGGGCGCCCTCCTGCGGGTCGAGGCCGTACTTGACGTAACCGGCCCGCGAGCCGAGCACGCGGAAGCGCGGGCCGAGCTGGGCCGCGGTCGCGGAGACGTACAGGTGGGAGCGGACGCCGTTCTCGTGCGTGATCGCGACGAACGTGTCGTCGTCGGCCTCGGCGCCGGGGCGGCGGACGACCGACTCGGCGTACACCTGGGTGGCCGGGCCGAAGAGGACCAGGGCCTGGTCCACGACATGGCTGCCGAGGTCGTACAGCAGACCTCCGATCTCCGCCGGGTCGCCGGACTCGCGCCAGCCGCCCTTGGGCTGCGGGCGCCACCGCTCGAAACGGGACTCGAAGCGCCAGACGTCGCCCAGCCCACCCTCGGCCAGGAGCTTGCGGAGCGTCAGGAAGTCGTTGTCCCAGCGGCGGTTCTGGAAGACCGAGAGGAGCAGGCCGCGCTTCTCGGCGAGGCCGGCCAGCTCGCGTGCCTCGGCCGCCGTCCCGGCGACCGGCTTGTCGACCACGACCGCGAGGCCCGCCTCCAGGGCGGCCGTCGCGATCGGCACGTGCGTCCTGTTCGGGGAGGCGACGACGACCAGGTCCAGTTCGCCGGCGCGGGACCAGAGGCCGTCGGGCGCGTCGGCGAACCGTACGTCCGGGAACTCGGCGCGGGCCTGCGCGCGCCGCTCCGGGTTGGCCGTGACCACGGTGTCGAGGACCAGTCCCTCGGTGGCCGCGATCAGCGGGGCGTGGAAGACGGAGCCCGCGAGGCCGTAACCGACGAGGGCCACACGGAGGGGAGCAGTGCCAGTGCCAGTCATGCGTCCCACTTAAGCAACGCTGTTGCCAAAGTGCAAGCGTCCCCGACAATGGGAGGGTGAGCAGCGCACACGGGAGCACGCACGGGAGCACGCACGCGAGGACACACGCGAGGACACACAGGAGCGGGAGCGCGAACGGGGCGACGGGGCTGGGCGCGTCGGGGGTGAACCTCGGCGCCCTGCGCAGCCACAACACCGCGCTGGTGCTCGACCTGCTGCGTACGGCGGGCCCGTCCGGGATCAGCCGGCTGGAGCTCGCCGAGCGGACCGGGCTGACCCCGCAGGCCGTCAGCAAGATCACCGCCCGGCTGCGGCTGGACGGCCTCGTGGCGGAGGCGGGGCGCCGGGCCTCGACGGGCGGCAAACCGCGTACGGTGCTGCGCCTCGTGCCCGAGGCCGGGCACGCGGTCGGCCTGCACCTGGACCGTGACGAACTCACCGCCGTCCTCTGCGACCTGACCGGCGCCGTGGTGGCCGAACGGCGCGCCCCGCTGGACCTGGGCGCCGGCGCGGACACGGTGGTGGAGGGCGCGGCGCGCGAGGTGGAGGCGCTGTCGGGCTCCCCCCTGGCGCTGCCGGGCGGCTCCCCCCTGGCGCTGCTGGGCGTCGGCGTCGCGCTGCCCGGACCGCTGGACCACACCCGGGGCGTGCTGCACCGGGTCACCGGCTTCCCCGAGTGGAGCGGGTTCCCGCTGCGGGACGTGCTGGCGCGGCGGCTGGGCACGGCGGTCGTGGTGGACAAGGACACCAACGCGGCGGCGCTGGACGTGGCGGTCCGGGGAGCGGGCCCGTCCGCCTCCTTCGCCTGCCTGCACCTCGGTACGGGGCTGGGAGCCGGGCTCGTGCTCGGGGGCACCGTGCACCGGGGCGCGCGCACCGGCGCGGGGGAGTTCGGGCACCAGGTCGTCCAGCTCGACGGGCCGCCCTGCGAGTGCGGGAACCGCGGGTGCGTCGAGGCGCTGTGCCTCGCGGCCGTGGACCGGGGCGACGTGGCCGGGGCGGCGCGGGTGCTCGGCGTGGCCGCCGCCAACCTGGTCGCGCTGCTGGACATCGACGTGCTGCTGCTCGGGGGCCGTACCGTCGCCGCCCACGAGGAGGAGTTCGTACGGGGGGTCGGCGCCGTCATCGAGGAGCGCGCCCGGCGCGAGGGCGCCGACCGGGCCGTACCCGTCCGGGTCGCCCCCGGTGGGGCGCGCGGTGTTGCGGAGGGGGCGGCCCAACTGCTGCTGGCGCCGCTCTTCGGACGGGGTGACGGCTGAGGGGGCCTCAGCAGGGCCGGGACCGGCACGCTCGGCGGGCTCGGCCGCTCGGCTGATGGAGGGCACTTCCGCGCCCGTAAGGGGCACAGGTCGCGTGGCGGGGGCGACGGCGGCGGCCGGATGGGAGGCATGAGTGCATGCGACTGTCCTTGCGACCCGTGGCGCGCCCGGCCCTCACCGTTGCCACCCTCACCACCGCAGCCGCCCTCGCGTGCGGCGTCGCGTCCGTCCCCGCCTTCGCGTCCGTCCCCGCCTTCGCTTCCGTCTCCGCCCCCGCTCCCGTTCCCGCCGCTGTCCCCGCCGCTGTCCCCGCCTCCGCCTCGGCCCCCCTCTGCGCCGCCCCCGACGCCGGTGACTTCCCCCTGCGCACCCGCATCCACGGCGGCCCCACCCGTTACGAGGCCGGCGGCGGTTTCCGTACCTGGTCCCTCGATCTCACCAACACCACCACGCACACCTGCCGCGCCATCCACCCGGTCATCGTCCTCACCGACGATGCACGCGTGCTCGGCACGGAGCATCCGCAGCTCGAGTTCTACGAGGGGGCCCGCCCCCACCCGGTCGCCCTCACCCGTACCGACGCCGACGAACTCGTCGGCGTCCTCGACCACGAGGGCTTCCCCGGATTCACCGTGGCCCCGGGCCGTACCCTCACCGTCCGGCTCCGGCTCGCCGTCAACTCGGCGGCACGCACCCCGAACGACGTCGTGGCCAACGCGGCCGTCGTCCAGCGGCGCGGCGACGACGGCGAGTGGGTGGGCGAGTCCGACGACTACCGGTTCCGGATCGTCGACGGCGAGGAGGGGAACGGCGACGCGGCGACGGAGGACAGGCCGCTCGCCGACGAACTGGCCGACACGGGGCCGACCGTGGCGACGTACGCGATCACGCTGCTCCCGCTCGCCCTGCTGACCGTCGGCGCCCTGCTCAGCGCCCTCTCCCGGCGGAGGTACCACAGGAACCACCACTGACCGGCACCAGCCGTGATCACCCCCTCCTGTTTCGGGACACCCGTCACTAGGGTGGAAGCCGTCGGCACACAGACGTCCGGCGCCCCAGCACACTCGCGTCTCACGGACGTACGGCAGGAGAACGCACATGGCAGAGCGCAAGCCCATCGAGTCCTGGCTCACCGACATGGACGGCGTGCTGATCCACGAGGGCGTGCCGATCCCGGGTGCCGACGCCTTCCTCAAGAAGCTGCGGGAGTCCGGCAGGCCCTTCCTGGTCCTCACCAACAACTCCATCTACACGCCCCGTGACCTGCACGCCCGGCTGTCCCGCATGGGCCTGCACGTCCCCGTCGAGAACATCTGGACCTCGGCCCTCGCCACCGCCCAGTTCCTCGACGACCAGCGGCCGGGCGGCACGGCGTACGTCATCGGCGAGGCCGGCCTGACCACCGCGCTGCACGACATCGGGTACGTACTGACGGACCACGACCCGGACTACGTGGTGCTCGGCGAGACCCGTACGTACTCCTTCGAGTCCATGACGAAGGCGGTACGGCTGATCCAGGGCGGCGCGCGGTTCATCGCGACCAACCCCGACGAGACCGGCCCGTCCACCGAGGGCCCGCTGCCCGCCACCGGAGCGGTCGCCGCGCTCATCACCAAGGCGACGGGCCGTCAGCCGTACTTCGCCGGCAAGCCGAACCCGCTGATGATGCGCACCGGCCTGAACAACCTCGGCGCGCACTCCGAGACCAGCGCGATGATCGGCGACCGCATGGACACCGACGTGCTGGCCGGCATGGAGGCCGGGATGCAGACCTTCCTGGTGCTCACGGGCCTGACCCGGCCGGAACAGATCGACCACTTCCCGTACCGCCCCTCCCACGTCGTGAGCTCCATCGCGGACATCGTCGACCTGGTCTGAGACCGTCCGGACCACCCGAGATCACCCGAGATCACCCGAGATCACCCGGGGTCGCCCGAGATCACCCGGGGTCGCCCGAGGCCGCCCACGAACGGCCTCGCGTTCAAACGCGTCCGTGATTCTTCGACCCGTACGGAGCAGCACCAGGCCCTCTCAGGATGCGTCGCGGCGGCCGGAAGGGGAGCCTCCAGTTGTCTGGAGGTTTCACGATGGGTTCACTACGTCTCACGTTCCGTACGGGTGCCGTGGTCGCCGGGGTGCTGACTCCGGTGGCGTACCCGCTGACCCTGCCGGTGACGGTGGCGTACGCGGGCGACACCGCCGCGGTCTCGGTGGCGCCGTCCCCGCCGGCGCCCGGCAGCGACATCCGGCTGAGCGTCGAAGGGTGCGAGCAGGAAACGGGGACCGCCGCGTCGGAGGCGTTCGTCGCGGACGCGCTGCTGACCCGCGGGAGCGGCCCGCTGGTCGGCGAGACCCGCGTCCGCTCTTCCCTCAAGCCGGGCACGTACGGGGTGAGGGTCACCTGCGACGGCCGGGAGGACAAGGTCGAGGGCCGGATCGAGGTCGCCAGGAAGGCGGGCGCGGCCGCGGCCGCGGCCGGCAAGGACCAGGCGGGCAGTGACGAGACGGGCCGGGGCCAGGCGGACGGGGATGAGGCGGGCCGGGGCCAGGCGGACGGCCGCGAGTCGGACGGCCGCGAGTCGGACAGGCACGAGTCGGGCAGAGGCGAGTCGGACGGCCGCGAGTCGGACAGACACGAGTCGGGCAGCGGCGAGTCGGACGGCCGCGAGTCGGACAGACACGAGCCGGGCAGCGGCGAGACAGGCAGGGACGAGGCAGGCAGGGACGAGGCAGGCAAGGACGAGAACCGGCGCCCCGCGCACCCGCCCGCCACCGACGCCCCTCCCACGCACGCGGCCCCGCCGGAGCCTCCCGCGCACGCATCCCCCGTAGCGCCCGTACGGGCGGGCGGTGGCGGTACCGCGCACCTCTCCGCCGAGGCCCGGGACGACGGCCCCGGTCTCCGGCACGCCGTCATCGGCATCGTCCTGGCGGGAGTCGCCGCGATCGTCGTCCTGGTGCGGAGCACGCGCCGGGGCCGCGGCACGGAGTGACCGACGGGAGATGACCCGATGTCCGACCGAGAAGGAGAAGCGACGAACCCGGGAGGCGTCGACGAGGGAGACTCCGGCGGCCCCGGAGGTCCCACCGGCACCGGCCGTCTCACCACCGGTATCGCCTGGGCCGTGCTGCTGCTCGGGCTCTGGCTGTGGGGGCGCGAGGTGACCGACGTACGGCGGGGCGTGTCCGCGCCGACCACGGGTGACGTGGCGGCGGTGGGCCGGCCCGGGGACGCCGAACTCCCGCCCGCCGCCGAACCCCTGGACGGGGCCCGGCCGCAGCAACTCGACATCCCGTCCATGGGCGTACGGGCACCGGTCGTCGCACGCGGTCTGGACGGCGACGGGGCCGTCGATGCGCCGCCGTTCGGCCGGGCGGGAACCGTGGGCTGGTACGAGGCCGGTGTGCGACCCGGGGCGGCCGGCGCCGCGCTGTTCGTGGGACACGTCGACACCGAGACCCGGCCCGCCGTCTTCTACAAGCTGAGCGCGCTGCGGATCGGCGAGACGGTCCGGGTGTCCCGCGACGACGGGACGGTCGCCGAGTTCACCGTGGACGACGTCCAGGTGATCGACCGGGACCGCTTCGACGCCGGGCAGGCGTACGGAGCGCAGGAGCCGGGGCGGGCCGAGCTGCGGCTGATCACGTGTGGCGGCACGTTCGACCGGGCGTCCGGCGGCTACACGGCGAACGTGATCGTCTCCGCGTATCTGACGGGCCACACGGACTAGCCCCACCTGGCCCGATCGGCGACCCGCTCCCCCCGGAGCCGCCGACCGGGCTGGTCCTCGACCGCGCGCGCTCGGGCCGCGGGAGTAACCCGGCGCCGGCGCGGGAGGCTTGTGGGCCAATCCGGACATCGCGGATGGTGAGTCCGGCCGGGGGCTGGGGCCGTCCGAAGCAACTCTAGAACGGATGGGCGCTCCGGCCTAGAGGCTGTTTGACGCCAAGTCCCCGGTCCGTGGCTGTCGGTGATACGTGCAGCTGAAAGCGGTTACATTGAACGTTCCACGAACGTTTCACGCCCTTTCCCGACCGCCCTCGTGCCGCCGCGCAGCCTTGGGCGTGAGGGTCCGGGGCCGTACCGCCGGGCATCGCACCGGTACGTGGCCGGGGCAATCGTTTCCGGCCGCCCGGCGCCCCTCCCGCGCACGCCTCCCGGCCGGGCGGGCGCCACCGGCAAGAGCTCTCCGACAAGGGGCGGAGTCCCTCGTGAGCCGGGCGGACCGTATGTCAGGATTGGGACTTACGACGGTGCACCCAAGGGGGAGTTGGATGTACGGCAGCAGGGGGGCGAGGACTCTCCCGGCGACGGCGCGGGCGTCCGTGGCAGTGGCGGGGGCGGCACTGCTGCTCATCGGCTGCTCGGGCGGGGACGGCGGCGACAAGAACGGCAAGGACTCGTCCGCGGGGATCACCCAGCAGCCCAAGAACGTGGACCCGTTCTGGGTCAACCCGGACGGCAACGCGGCGAACGCGGTCGCCGAGTACGAGAAGGCGGGCAAGGACGCGGACGCGGAACAGATCCGCAAGATCGCCGAGCAGCCCACCGCCGAGTGGATCGGCACGGAGAACCCCGAGCAGGAGGCCAAGGGGTACACCGAGGCCGCACAGCAGGCGGACCGCGACGCGGTGCTGGTCCTCTACAACATCCCGCACCGCGACTGCGGCCAGTACTCGGGCGGCGGCGCGGCGGACGGCGACGCCTACCGGGCGTTCGTCGACAGCGTGGCCAAGGGCATCGGTGACCGGCCGGCCACGGTCGTCCTGGAACCCGACGCGGTGCTGCACCTGGTGGACGGCTGCACCCCGGACGAGTTCCACGAGGAGCGGTACGACCTGCTGAAGGGCGCGATCGCGAAGCTGGGCGCCCTGGAGAACACGAAGGTGTACCTGGACGCGGGCAACGCGGGCTGGGGGCAGCCGGACCAGATCTTCGAGCCGCTGAAGTGGGCCGGCATCGACCAGGCCGACGGCTTCGCGGTCAACGTGTCGAACTTCTACACCACCGAGGACTCCATCGCCTACGGCAAGGAGCTCTCGGCGAAGGTCGGCGACAAGCCCTTCGTCATCGACACCAGCCGCAACGGCAACGGGCCGTACACCGAGGGCGACGAGAGCGAGCGCTGGTGCAACCCGCCGGGGCGGGCGCTCGGCGAGGCGCCGACGACCGAGACGGCCGATCCGCTGGTGGACGCCTATCTGTGGATCAAGCGGCCGGGGGAGTCGGACGGGGAGTGCAAGGGGGGGCCCCGGGCGGGGGAGTGGTGGCCCGAGTACGCGCTTTCGCTGGCGCGGGCCTCCGAGGGGTGAGCATGTCGTAGGGGTGCTTGCGGTGCGTTGGCCGCTGCGGGTCCGCCGTGGCCGGCGCGCAGTTGCCCGCGCCCTTGAGAAGCGAGTGGGCCCCCGCGCACAGCGCGGGGGCCCACTCGCTTCTCAAGGGCGCTACGGCACCTTCACCCACTGCGCCTCGCTCGGTGTCCCCTGGTCGTCCGTCACGAACAGCATGTACCAGCCCGACTGGACCAGGTTGCGGTTCTTCGGGACCGTGACCGTGAGGCCGTCCTTCGACGTCTTGAGGTCCAGGGCGATGGACCTCTGGTCCACGTCGGTGACGTGGGTGGACGCGCTCGGGCGGATCAGGCGGGCCGTCTTGACGGACGACGCGTGCTGCGTCGAGAACGTCGCCGAGCCGCCCCGCTCGATGGTCTTGGGCCCGCCGGACAGGGTGGGCCGCGAGTCGCCGTACAGGTACGGCGGCGTGTAGATCTCGATGCGCTGCTCGAACTTGCCCGGCTTGGTGTTGGCCTTGTCCGCGTACAGCGAGTCCGAGCCGAAGAACATCACCCGGCCGTCGGGCAGCAGGATCGACCCGGAGTGGTAGTTGCGGCCCACCAGCGGATCGGCCACCCGGCGCATCTCGTTCGTCTTCGCGTCGTAGATGCGGGCCTGGAGGATGTTGCTGTCGCCGCGTCCCCGGTAGTCCTCCGAGCCGCCCGAGATCAGTACGGTGTCGTCGGGGAGGATCGAGGCCTGCGGGTAGCGCGTGCCCTTCTCCAGGGACGGGCCGTCCACGAACTTCGGGTCGTCCGCCAGCAGGTCGATGATCCGGGTCTTCTCGCTGGACTTCGGCGACTCGCCGACCCCGCCGCCGCCGATCACCATGTACTTCTCGTCCTGCGCGGGCGGCAGCAGCACCGTGCCGGCGGTCTCCAGCTGGTCGGCGTCGCTCATGCCGGGGACCTTGGTGAACTTGTTCGTCTTCAGGTCCCAGATGCCCGGGTCACGGCCGACGTCGTCCGGGCCGTAGCCCGCGTTCGCGCCCGAGTAGAACAGCTCGCCGTTCTGCATCAGGGAGATCGCCGGGTAGGTCGGGAACTGCCGGACGTCCTTGCTGTACGTCCACTTCTTGGTCTCCGGGTCGTACACCTCGTTCTTGCCCGGGACCAGCTGCCCGATCTCGTCGAGGCCGGACAGCGACAGGATCCTGCCGTCGGAGAGCGTGGTCAGCGTCGGGTACCAGCGCGCCTCGTTCATCGGGTCGACCTTGATGTACTTCTCGGCGACCGGGTCGAACTCGTAGGCGTCCTTGATCCCCTGGAAGTCCTTCTTGTCGAGCGCCAGCTTCTCCGCGATGCCGTACGTGTTGCGCGCGTCGACGCCCGTCAGGCCCTGGATCCGGTAGTTGTCCTGGGTGCCGGTCTCGTACTTCTGGCCGCTCTTCTCGGCCTCGACGTAGATGCGGCCGAGCCCCGGTTCGTTGCGCAGGAACGCGCCGGTCGCGGGGTCGAACTTCTTCTCGGCGCGCGGTACGAGCACCGGGTCCTTGGAGACGAACGTCTTGCCGTTCTCCTTGCCGGTGAACCGGGTGCCCGCGGGCAGCGTGATCGGCTTGTCCGGGTTCTCGTTGTGCACGATCATCAGGCCGCCGGCCTTGGTGACGTCGCCCTTGAGCTTCTCGTAGCGCTTGGTGCCGCCCGCGATGAGCAGATTGCCGTTCGCCAGCTGGGTGTGGCCGGTGCAGAACAGGTCGTTGGGCGTCGGGATCTTCTTGATCGTGCCCTTGACCGGGTCCCAGATCCGGGTGTCGAACCTCTTCGCGTCGAAGTTGTCCTGGTTGTTGCCCGAACCCGCGATCAGCAGCACCTTGCCCGTGTGCAGCAGGGCCGCGTGGATGGTGTTCTGCCGGTACTCCTCGGGGAACTCGACGATCTCCCAGCGCCCGTTCTCGGCCTTGTACTCCGGCTGGTTGATCTTGTAGGCGTGGTACTGCTCCGTTCCGAACCGGTACAGCCACGGCCCGTTCATCCCGGCCAGCGCCAGAACCACCGCCGAGCCTATCGCCAGACGGCGAGCGCGACGGCGGCCTGCACGGTCACTCATTTCTTACGTCCCCCAAGGGCGATCTGCATGGTCTGGTCGTTGCCCCCGTCCGAGGCCGCCCAGCTCGGTTTCTGCTGCGGTCCGTGCCCCGGGTGCGGGCCGTGCCCGGCCTGCGGCTCGTAGCTCACGTCGGGGCCCGCCTGGGCGGGCATGGACAGGGTCGGCGGTACGGCGTCCTGCGGCTGTCCGGGAGCGCCGGTGGTGGCGGACGCGGCGTGCGCTCCGCCCTTCTTCTTCGCCTCCCGCAGCATGTAGCGCCACGCGAAGATCGGGGACGCGGTGATGAGCAGGGCGAACGTGGCCCAGATGATCATCGCGGGGTGCGAGTTGCCCAGCACGAGACCGGCGGTGATCGAGCCGGCGAAGACGAGGATGAACCACCAGTGGATGCGGAACGTCCCGAACAGGGTGTCCGGGCTCGCCGAGTCGCCCTTCGGGGTGACCACGAACTTGCTCTTGCGGCGCAGCACGGAGTCGAGGAGGGCGCGCGCATACAGCGGTGCCGACAGCGCCGACATCACCATGCCGGCCACACCGCCGGAGCCCTCCGGCTCGTGCGGGGAGACGTTGTGCCGGCGGTTCCAGACGTACAGGCCGATCTGGAGCGCCGAGGCGTTGCCGTACAGCATCAGCCACACGGTCGGGTCGATGTTCACGCCCGAGGCGCCCAGACCCAGGAAGAGCGCGCAGCTCAGCGCGGCCAGGATCCAGTTCAGGGCGGACATCGGGTAGAAGATGATCATCATCGTGTAGTTGAAGAGCTTGCCCGGGGGCAGTGAGTACCAGCCCTTCCAGTACTGCTTGAGGATCGTCTCGTACGTGCCCCGCGACCAGCGCAGCTGCTGGGTGAAGAAGTCCGTCCAGGCGCTCGGCCCCTCGCCGACGGCGAGCACGTCGGGGGTGTAGACCGACTTCCACTTCTTCCCCGTGGCCGGGTTCTTGTGGCGGTGGATCTCGAACCCGGTCGCCATGTCCTCGGTGATCGAGTCGTACAGACCGCCGATCTGCTTGAGCGCCTTGATCCGTACGGCGTTGGAGGTGCCCACGAACATCGGGGAGCCGTAGTGGTTGCCGGCGCGCTGGATCAGCGCGTGGAAGAGGAACTGCTGCGACTCGGCGGCCTTGGTGATCGGGTTGTCGTAGTTGCCGTAGACCTGCGGGCCGATGACGAAGCCGACGTCCGGGTCGCGGAAGAAGCCGAGCATCCGCTCCAGGTAGTTGGGCAGTGGCACGTGGTCGGTGTCCACGGAGGCGAAGTAGTCGTAGTCGTCGCCGTGGGCGTCCAGCCAGGCGTTGTAGTTGCCGTGCTTGGTCTTGGCGCGGTGCGGGCCCTTGGCCTGGTTCCACTTCGCGACGCCCTTGCGGGAGAAGTGGTGCACGCCGAGACGCTCGCAGACGGCCTTCACCTCCGGGTCGTCGCCCTCGTCGAGCAGCCAGACGTGCATGAGGCCACGGTGGCGGATCTTCACCGCGGCCTCCAGCGTCTTCGTCACCATCTCCAGCGGCTCCTTGCCGGGCACGAAGGAGGTGAGGAAGGCCACTCTGGTGCCGGTCTCGGGCACCACGGGGACCGGGTCGCGGGCGACCAGCGTGGCGTGCGCGTTGGACAGCACGTTCATGCAGCGGAAGAACTCGATCAGGCCGATCGAGACGAGCATCACGACGTCGAGCGCGGGCAGCCAGTCGAAGGCCGGGTAGTCCCGCTCGGTCCAGTGCTCCGGCTGGAGCAGCCAGAACAGCAGCACGAGGGAGAGCACCGGAGCCGCGGCCAGCATCAGGGCGACCCGGATGCGGTGCGGCTCCTGCGAGATCAGCGAGCGGTACTGCACCTTGTACGGCTTGCTCGGGTCGGGCTGGGTGAGGGGCCCCGCGAGCCGGCTGTAGTGCTCGTAGTCGTATCTGGGCAGCGTCTTCTTGATCCTGCGGAACGTGCCGGTCCGGTGCGACGGCACCCGTAGCTGGGTGGTCTCGGACGGGTCGAAGTCCTTCCGGGCGCCCGTCGGCGTCGACGTCATGAGTCATCCCCCCGCACGCACGGTCAATGCGTGGTCGTCGGTCCTCCGTCCGAGCGGTCCCCCTCGACCGGCACGGACGTATCAGTGGCGGGTCGGTGTCGCCATGTCATCTCCACCATAGAGACACAGGACGCCGACCTTCCGGTTGCATGATGCCCCCCTCGGCATCCGTTCATGAACGGGGGTCCCCGCTTCCCCCGATGGCCGAATCCGGCCCAAGCCCCCCAACTGCCCTGTATCCGCAGTCTCTTACGGCCCAGGGTTCTACGGCGTTCATCATGATCGCAAGATGGGATACCAGGTGTTTACCGGTCATACGCGCACATTGGGATACCGGAATGCGCACTATCGGGCAGGTACGTGCTCGACGGTGTCGTACGCCTGTTCCTTGAGTGGTGTTCTGTTCTAACGGTGGGCATCTGTGGGTGTGGCTGAGCCGTATATACGAAAGAGACCCCCCGCTTCGACGGGAGGCCTCTTTCGTGTCGTGCGCCGCCAGGGACTCGAACCCCGGACCCGCTGATTAAGAGTCAGCTGCTCTAACCAACTGAGCTAGCGGCGCCTGCTGACGGAAGAACTCTACCCGATACCGCGCGGTGCTCCCGACCACGGCCCCCGGTCGGCCGCCGGCGCCGATCTCCGGCGTACGCCGCCGGGCGGCGCCGTACATCATTCGGACCGTCAGCATGCGACATCCGGCCACCGTTGAGAAACTGGCGACCGTGCAGCAGCGCGGACATTCCCATCCGGAACACGAGGCGGAACACAGGGCGGAACACGAGCCGGAACACGAGGGCGGTCGCATGGAGACTCCGGCATTCGAGGAGAGTGATCCCGCCGGCGGCTGCGCGTGCCCCGGGTGCGTGCTCGGGCGACGCGTCCCGCCGTGTTCCGCCGCGCCGGCGGGTACCGGCCGGTCCACGGCCCGGAGCGCCCTCGTGCTGGCCGTGGCGGCGGGCATCGCCCTGGGAGCAGGGCACTGCGGACCGGCCGTGGCCGTGCACGCGCCCGCCGAACCAGGTGTTCCCGCAGGTGATGGGCCTGGTACGCCGCAGGGGCAGAAGGAGCCGCTGCATGGTCCGGCCGGTCGTCCGGCGTCCGTGGGAACCCCGGCGCCGGTGGTCGATCCGCCGGCGACCACCCGGACCGACATCATCAACCGGGCGCAGACCTGGGTCACCGAGCAGGTCCCGTACAGCATGACCGCATATCGGCCGGACGGATACCGGCAGGACTGCTCGGGTTATGTGTCGATGGCCTGGAATCTCGGCCTGAACGAATGGACGGGCTCGCTCGCCGCCTACGGAGATCCGATTTCCCGGGACGAGCTGCAACCCGGCGACATTCTCCTCTTCCACAACCCGGAGGATCCGCAGAACGGTTCGCACGTGGTGATTTTCGGTGGCTGGACGGACTACACGCACACGCATTACATCGCCTACGAACAGACCCGCCCGCACACCCGGAAGCAGTCCACACCCTATGCCTACTGGAGCAATTCGGAGCGTTATGTGCCGTACCGCTACAAGGGGCTGGTGCCGGGCGGCGCGGGAGCCGGGACGGTACCGGCGGGCGCGGGGGGCGCACCGGAGCCGGAGGGGGCGGGGACCGCTCACTTCCCGGGCGTCCCCGCTTTCGGGAACGGCGCGCACGACGGCCATGTGACCGGGCCGGGGCGCATGCTCGTACGGCGGGGCGGGACACGCTCCCACACCACCGGTCCCGGGCCCCGCGGGGCCGGGCGCCCGGAGCCCTACCCGGGACGTGGGATGTTCCGGCCGGGCGCGGTCAACCACCATGTGGACCGGCTGGGGAGACGGCTGGTCGAGAAGGGGTTCGGCCGGTACTACGCCACGGGGCCGGGCCGGCGCTGGAGCGAGGCGGACCGGCGGAACGTGGCGGCGTTCCAGCGGGCTCAGGGGTGGCGGGGCGCGGCGGCGGACGGTTATCCGGGGCCGGAGACCTGGCGCCGGCTCTTCTCATGACGGCACGTTTCGCCCCGCGCGTCCCGCGCGGTGGCTGGAGGCACGGATGAGTTCGACGACTGCGCAGACGCCGGAGCCGGAGGGCTTCGCCCGACCGGCCCGGCTCATCCACACCGAGGGAACCACCGAGATCCCCGTGCACCTGCTCTTCCGCGACGAGCCCGACCCGGTGTCCGTACCGGTCGCCCCCGCCGTGGTGGGGCGGCGGGGCACGGGGGAGCAGCCGCGGGTACGGCCCGGGCCGGTGCGGGCCGAACCCGAGTCTCCCGCCGACTCCGGTTCCATCCTGGTGGAGCGCCCGGCACGGGTGCTGCCCGGTGCGGCGGGCGTGCTGGTCGGGGTCTGCGGGGTGGCCGGATGCGCGCTCACCTCCTGGTGGGCGGGGATGCTGCCGGGGCTGGCCCTGGCGGCGGCGCGGCTGCCCGCTCCGGCGGACCCCGGGCTGGGGCCGGCCCAGTGGGCCGCGTACGCCGGGTCCGGGGCGCTCGCTCTGTTCGGCTTCGGCGGGCTGGCGCGGGGCCGGACCGGACGCGCCTGGGTGCTCGGGCTGTTCGGGCGGTACCGCGGGACCGTGCGGCGTACGGGGCTCATGTGGCTGAACCCGCTGTTCCTGCGCCGCCGGGTCGACGTCCGGCTGCGGCACTGGCGCAGCGAGCCGATGCCGGCGGTCGACGCCAACGGGGTCGAACTGCGGGTCGTCGTGCTCGTCGCCTGGCGGGTGCGGGACACCGCGCTGGCGGTGCTCGGGACCGAGGACCACGAGCGGTACCTGCGGGAGTGCGTGGAGGCGGCGCTGTCCCGGGTGCTCGCGCGGCTGCCGGCGGACGTACCGCCGGCCGCCATCGTCAGGGACATGACCCTGCGCAACACGGAGGCGGTGGGCGAGCGGCTGACGCGGCTGGTGGCGGCGGACGCGGCGGCGGTCGGGCTGCAGGTGTTCTCCGTGCAGCCGACCCGCATCGCGTACGCGCCGGAGGTGGCCGCCGTCATGCAGCGACGCCGGATCGCCGCGCTCGACGCCCAGCACCGGGACACGGTGCTCACCTCGGTCGTCGACTCGGTCGAGGACACCGTGACCAGGCTCACCACGCGCGGCCTGGTGGAGCTGGACGACTACGAGCGCAAGGCGCTGGTCAAGGACCTCACGGTGGCGTTCTGGACGGGGCGCGGCGAGCCCACGGCGTGAGAGACCTGTGACGTGAACCTGTGAAATTGGTATGGACATGTTCAACACGCGGTAATACCGTGAGCTTGGTCTAGACCTGGGTGCTCAGTCGCCCGATCCTCCGCATCGATGCACGCACGGCTCAGGGAACCCCCACACGTTCAGGAGCGCAGCATGCGTCAGAAGACCAAGTGGTCGGCGGCCGTCGTCGGCCTCGCCACCACGGGAGCCCTCATGGTCTCCAGTGGCGGCGCGAGCAGTCACGGCTACACCGACCTGCCCGTCAGCCGGCAGAAGTTCTGCCAGAACGGCACCGTGGCCAACTGCGGGAACATCCAGTGGGAGCCGCAGAGTGTCGAGGGGCCGAAGGGCTTCCCGGCCGCGGGTCCGGCCGACGGCCAGCTCTGCTCCGCCGGGCTCGGCCAGTTCAACCAGCTGAACTCGCCCACCAAGCCCGACGGCGGTGCCTGGCCGACCACCAAGGTGACCGGCGGGCAGAACTACACGTTCCGGTGGCAGCTCACGGCGTCGCACTCGACGACCGACTTCAAGTACTACATCACCAAGAACGGCTGGAACCAGAACCGCGCGCTCACCCGTGCCGACCTGGAGCTCACGCCGTTCCTGACCGTCCCCTACAGCGGCCGCCCGCCCTACACGATCTCGCACAGCGGCGCGCTGCCCACCGGCAAGAGCGGTCACCACGTGATCCTCGGTGTGTGGACGATCGCTGACACGGGCAACGCGTTCTACGCCTGCTCCGACGTCACCTTCTGAACGTCCTGATCACTTTCGTTCCGAACGCCCGAAGGGCTCCCCACCCAGGTGAGGAGCCCTTCGGGCGGTGCGCCGCCAGGGACTCGAACCCCGGACCCGCTGATTAAGAGTCAGCTGCTCTAACCAACTGAGCTAGCGGCGCATGACTCTCGCCTTCCGCTCTCGCGTTCGGCGGCAAAAGAAATACTACCTGGTCCGCAAGGGTGCTCCGAACCATCCGCCCGCCCACCCGCCCCCGTACGCCGTCCGGGCGGGCCGGGCTAGATCGTCAGGGACAGCAGCACCGGCGTGGCCCCCCGGTTCAGCGTGTCCGCGGCCTGCCGCAGCCGGTGCGCGTGCTGGACCGGCAGGGAGAGGGCGAGGCAGCCGACGGCGGAGCCGGCCGTGAGGGGGACGGCCGCGCAGACCGTGCCGACCGCGTACTCCTGGAGATCGAGCACCGGGACCGTGGGCCGCTGTGCGTCCAGGGTGGTGAGCAGCAGCCGCTCGCTGGTGATCGTGCGGGAGGTGAGACGGGTCGGCCGGTGCCGGGAGAGGTGGTCGCGGCGGCCGTTCAGGTCGAGCTGTCCGAGCAGGCTCTTGCCGATCGCGCTGGCGTGGGCGGCCGAGCGGAAGTCGAACCACTCGTTGACCGCCGGGGCCGTGGGGCTCTCCGCGCAGCTCGTGACGCTGATCTCACCGTCGACGTACCGGCTGACGTAGACGGCGGCGCCCAGCGAGTCGCGCAGCCGCTCCAGGGTCTGCTGGAGCCTGTCCCGCAGGGAGCGGTCCCGCTGGTGGACGGAGCCCAGCCGGCCGAGGGCGTCCCCGGCGACGTACGCGCCGTCGGCGGTCTGCTCGACGTACCCCTCGCGCCGCAGCATCCGCAGCAGGGAGGCCAGCCGCTCGCCGCCCATGCCGGTCCGGCGGCTCAGTTCCGCGTCCATGACGCCGGTGGAGCGTCGTGTCACCGTCTCCAGGACGCGCAGCGCGTCCTGGGCCGAGTGGTACGGCGCGGTCGGCTCGTGCTTGAGCGTCACGGTGCCCCCTGCGTCTCGGGCCCTTTTCGGACAGCTTGCCGCCTCCACGATACGGGCCGGGGGGTGGGCGGGGAGGGGGTGTTCGAGGAAAATCCGCGAACATCACGGGCCCCTCAACAGGGGCGCAGGCACGCTGGCATATGCCAGAGTCATGAACCAGCGTGCCGACCTCGGCCGTTCCCCGCGTACGCCCTGTGATCAGAGCACCGCGCTGAGAAATTCCCTCGTCCGGTCACGCTCCGGCTCGGTGAAGATTTTCTCCGGCGGACCCGATTCGATGACCCGGCCGGAATCGAACATCAGAACCTGATCGGAGATGTCCCGGGCGAAGTTCATCTCGTGCGTCACACAGAGCATCGTGATGTCGGTGGAGCGGGCGATGTCCCGCAGCACGTCGAGGACGCCCGCGACGAGCTCCGGGTCCAGCGCGGAGGTCACCTCGTCCAGGAGCAGTACCTGGGGCCGCATGGCCAGCGCCCGCGCGATGGCGACCCGCTGCTGCTGGCCGCCGGAGAGCTGGGTGGGGCGGGCGTCGCACTTGTCGGCCAGGCCCACCATCTCGAGCAGTCCCCTGGCCCGCTCCGCCGCCTCGTCCTTGGACATGCCGAGCACGGTGACCGGCGCCTCGGTGATGTTGCGCAGCACCGACATGTTCGGGAACAGGTTGAACTGCTGGAAGACCATCCCGATCTTCTTGCGGACCTCGCGGACCTCCTTGTCGGAGGCCGGGAACAGTCTCTGCCCGTCGACCGTGATCGTGCCCTCGTCGGGCTTGAGCAGGGTCATCAGCAGGCGCAGGATCGTCGTCTTGCCGGAGCCGGACGGCCCGATCAGGGTGACGTGCTTGCCGGCGTCCACCGAGAAGTCGAGGTGGTCGAGGACGGTGTTGTCCCCGAACCGCTTGGTGACCTGCTCCAGGCGGATCAGCTCGGAGGAGGACTCCACGGTGTTCGTCTCGGGGGTGGGGCGGGTCTCAATGGACAAGGCGACGCTCCAGGGCTCGCAGGAGAAGGGAGGCCAGGTAGGACAGGACGACGAAGGCCACGCCGATCACCGTCAGGGGCTCGGTGAACTGGAAGTTCGCTTGCGAGAACAGCCGCGCCTCGCCGAGCATCTCCAGCACGGTGATCGCCATCAGCAGCGGCGTGTCCTTGAGCATGGAGATCACGTAGTTGCCGAGGGCGGGCACCACGCGGCGGACGGCCTGCGGCAGGATCACCGCGGTCCAGGTCCGCCGCAGCGGCAGGTTCAGCGCCGTCGCGGCCTCCCACTGGCCGACCGGCACCGCCTCGATGCCGGCCCGGTAGACCTGCATCGTGTACGTCGAGTAGTGCAGCCCGATGCCGACCACGCCCGTCGTCATCGCCGAGGCGGTCACACCCCACTCCGGCAGCACGTAGAAGAGGAAGAACAGCTGCACCAGCAGCGGCGTGTTCCGTACGAACTCGGTGACCGCGCCGACCGGCCAGGTCACCCAGCGGCTCGGCACCCGCATCAGCAGGGCCCACACCAGGCCCAGGACGAAGGAGATCAGCGAGCCGACCACCAGGATCTGCAGGGTGACCAGCAGCCCGTCCCAGAAATGGGGCATGAAGTCGGAGACCGCACTCCAGTTCCAGTTCATCGGACGCCACCTCCCACGGCGGTCGCCTCGGGCAGCTTCGGCTTCACGTCACGCCTGCGCGCGGGCGCCTTCCCGACCCCGGCCTTCAGCTTCGACTCCAGCCCGCGCATCACACGGGTGAGCAGGAAGGCGATCACGAAGTAGATGAGCAGCAGGTACGTGTAGATCTCCGCGCTCTCCTGCAGGGCCAGACGCACCAGGTTGCCGCTGAACGCCAGGTCGCCCATGCCCATGATCGACACCAGGGCGGTGCCCTTGAGCAGCTCGACGAGCAGGTTGGAGAACGGCGGGATCATCTCCGGCACCGCCTGCGGCAGCAGCACCAGCCGCATCCGCTGCCACGGCGTGAAGCTCAGCGCGATCCCCGCCTCGCGCTGCGCCGGGTTCACCGCCTGCAGGGCGCCGCGCACGATCTCCGCGCCGTACGCCCCGTACGTCAGGCCGAGCGCCAGCGTGCCCGCCCACAGCGGCACCAGCTGCCAGCCGAAGGCCGGGGGCAGCACGAAGAACACCCAGAAGATCATGACCAGCGCGGAGGTGCCGCGGAACACCTCGGTGTAGAGGCCCGCCAGGAAGCGGACGATCCACAGCCGGTGGGTGCGCGCGACGCCGACCACGAAGGACACCGCCGTCGCCAGCAGTCCGCTGAGGACGAGGAGCTGGATCGTGACCCAGACGCCCTGGAGTACGAGTTCCCACAGTCCGGAGGTCATCCGCCGCACAGCTCCTTCGCGGTCAGATCGGTCATCTCGTCCTCGGTGAACCCGAAGGGCCGCAGGATGCGGTAGACCTCGCCGCTGTCCTTCATCTTCCGCAACTCGGCGTTGAAGGCGTCGCGCAGCTTCGTCTCGGTCGGCCGGAACGCGAAGCCGCCGCCGTCCACCTGCTCCTCGCCGTCCACCACGGTCGCGAAGGCCTCGGTCGCCTCCGCCTTGGACGATTTCTTCACGACCTCGCGCACGGTGAGCGCGGTCCCGGCGAAGACGTCGGCGCGGCCCGTCTCCACCGCGTTCAGCCCGGCGACCTGGTCGGGCACGACGAGGATGTCACCGCGCGGGTAGCCGGCCGCGACGGCGTGGTCGATCTGGGCGTACCCGGTGCCGGTGGCGAACTTCGCCCCCTCGCGGAGGATGTCCTCGTAGTTGCGCAGACCCAGCGGGTTCCCCTTGCGCACGACGAACGCGTCGAGCATCTGGTAGTCGGGGTCGGAGAAGATGACCTGCGCGCAGCGCTCGGCCGTGATGTACATGCCGGCGGTGACGACGTCGAACTGCTGGGAGTTGAGCCCCGGGATCAGGGAGCCGAACTCGGTGGGCACGGGCTGCACCCGGTCGATGCCGAGCCGCTTGAAGATGACCTTGGCCAGCTCGGGGCCCTCGCCGGTCACCTCGCCGTCGCGGTCGATGTAGCCGTGGGGGATCTCGCCGGCGATGCCGAGCCGGACGACGCCCTGGGCCCGGAGCCGGTCGAGGAGGTCACCGCCCTCCGTGCCGGACGCGCTCGCCGCGACGCGTGTGCAGCCGGTGGCGCCGAGCACGCCGAGCGCCGACATTCCGGCCAGCAGCGATCGGCGGCTCGGGCGTCTTATGCGGGCGAGTACGTCTGTTTCGTTCCGATGTGGTGGAGCCATGGGCGCGCAGCTACCCGACTCCATGCCTTCTATTCAGGTGTTTTTCCGCCCTGTTCACGGAGGGTGCCCCCGACCGCGGCGGGAGCACCGGCGGAACCATGGCGTGCGCGGCTGCTCGCTTCATCTGGATACCGCTGGTCAACCGTGACGTGCACGCCACGGCCGAGCTGCTCGACGAGCGCGCTCCGCGCACTCGTGTAACGATCCGGAACGCGCTCCCGCTCACCGGTGACGCCTACCATGCCAAATACGCCCGCAACGAGATCTACGCCTTTTTCCCGGCACTCCCGGCTTTCCCGGCGTTCGCGGAGGCGGGACTCCCGGCGGCACGGCCGACGCGTGCGACGGCCCGTGGCGGCCGGGCGCGCCGGAGAAGATCCTTTCGTTCCGGCGAGCGTGACGCCGGCGTGACGCCGGCGTGACCCACCACCGCTTCCCCGCGGGTCACACCCGGCGCGGCCGCTCCACTCCCGCCATCCCCGCCTCGTACAACGTGTGCGCCACCCGCAGCACCAGGTCGTCCCGGTGCCGGGCGGCCACCAGCTGCATCCCTATGGGCAGTCCGTCCCCGTCGAGACCGACGGGGACGGTCGCCGCCGGCTGCTGGGTCATGTTGAAGGGGTACGTGAACGGGGTCCAGCCCGTCCAGCGGTGGTGCCCCGACCCCCGGGGGACCTCCACGCCCGCCTCGAACGCGGTGATCGGCAGCGTCGGCGTCACCAGCACGTCGTACGTCTCGTGGAAGCGGCCCGTGCGGCGCCCGAGGCCGGCGCGGACGTCCAGCGCGGCCAGATGGTCCAGGGCCGTCAGGCGCGCCCCGATCGCGGCGATCTCGCGGAGCCCCGGGTCCAGGAGCTCCCGCTGGTGCGGCCCGAGCGACTGCACCACCCGGGCCGCCCCGCCGAACCACAGCGCGTGGAACGCCTCGACGGGCTCCGTGAGGTCGGGGTCCGTCTCCGTCACGTACGCGCCGAGCCCGGCCAGGCACTCCACGGCCCGCCGTACCGCCGCCGCGACCACGGGCCGCACGGCCACCTGGCCGCCGAGCGAGGGCGAGTAGGCCACGCGCAGTCCCCGCACCCCTCCTCCCAGCGCGTCCGCGTACGACCCGGGGGCGGGAGGCAGCGCGGACCAGTCCCGGGAATCCGGACCGCTGATCACGTCCAGCAGCAGCGCGGCGTCGGCGGCGTCCCGCGTCAGCGGCCCCACATGGGCGAGGGTGCCGAAGGGGCCGGCGGGGTGGTGCGGCACGCGGCCGTACGTCGGCTTCAGCCCGAACGTGCCGCAGAAGGAGGCGGGGATGCGCACGCTGCCGCCCCCGTCCGTGCCGAGCGCCAGCGGCCCGGCGCCGAGGGCCACGGCCGCCGCCGCGCCCCCGCTGGAGCCGCCCGCGGTGCGGGAGGTGTCGTACGGATTGCGCGTCACCCCGGTCAGGGGCGAGTCGGTGACGCCCTTCCAGCCGAACTCCGGTGTCGTCGTCCGGCCGAGGAAGACCGCGCCCCGCTCGCGTAATCGGGCGACGGAGGGGGCGTCCTCGTCCCAGGCGCCCTCGGGGGAGACGGTCCGGGAGCCCCTCAGCGTGGGCCCGCCCTTCATCAGCAGGACGTCCTTCACCGTCACCGGCACCCCGTCCACCGGCCCGGACGGCTCGCCGCGCCGCCACCGCTCCTCCGACGCGCGGGCCCGGACCAGGGCCTCCTCCGCGTCCAGGCGGACGAAGGCGTTCACCGTGCGCTGTGCGTGCCCGGCCCGCTCCAGGGCCGCCCGGACCGCCTCGACCGGACTGAACTCGCCCTTGCGGTAGCCGTCGACCAGCCGTGACGCGGTCAGTTCGGCGAGCTCGGTCATCTCATCCGCCCTCCAGGTCCGGGCAGCTCAGTGTCCGGGTACGTATCCGCGCTTCTTGTCGACCACGTTCGGCAGGGGCTCGCCCGCCTCCCAGCGTTCGTACAGGCGCACGAACTGGGCGGCGAGCGAGTCCCGCCAGCCCACCGTGTCGCCGCTCATGTGCGGGGAGATCAGCAGGTTCGGGACGTCCCACAGCGGGTCCTCCCGGGACAGCGGCTCGCGCTCGAAGACGTCCAGCGCGGCGCCCGCGATCCACCGCTTCGACAACGCCTCCACCAGTGCCTTCTCGACCACGAGCCGGCCGCGCCCCACGTTGATGAAGCGGGCCGACGGCTGCATGATGCCGAAGCGGCGGGCATCGAACATGCCCTCCGTCTCCGGGGTCAGCGGAGCCGCCGCGACCACCCAGTCCGCGCGCGACAGCAGCCGGTCCAGGTCCTCCGGCCCGTGGACGCCCGGGCGCGGGGCGCGGCCCGTCACCGCCGCGGTGACCCCGAGCGCCCTGAGCGTGGTCGCGATCGCCCGGCCGATGGGTCCCGAGCCGACCACGACCGCCCGGCTCCCGGCCACCCGCCGCGTCTCGCGGTGCCGCCACGCGCGCGCGTTCTGCGAGCGCCAGGTGAGCGGCAGGTCCTTCGCCATCGCCAGCACGAGCGCGGCCACGTACTCGGCGATCGGCTGGTCGAAGACGCCGCGGGCGTTGGTCACCACCGTGTCGGAGGCGGCCAGTTCCGGGCAGAGCAGGTGGTCCACGCCCGCGCTCGCCGTGTGCACCCACCGCGGCCGCGGGCCGGGGCCCGGCCAGGCGTCGCGGACCGCGCGCGAGGCGAAGTCCCAGACGAGGAGCACGTCGGCGTCCGGCAGGTGTGCGGCGAGCGAGGTCTCGTCCGCGTGCACGATCCGCGCCCGCCCGGTGAGACGGCCCAGCCGGGGTGACGGTTCGGCGTCCAGGACGAGCAGGGTGGTGGTACCGGACATCGTCGGGGAACCCTCTCGCAATGCGCGTCCGCTTCTTTTGAT
This sequence comes from Streptomyces ruber, assembly GCF_014648075.1. Lineage (GTDB taxonomy): Bacteria > Actinomycetota > Actinomycetes > Streptomycetales > Streptomycetaceae > Streptomyces > Streptomyces ruber. The sequence continues at coordinate 218,865 of NZ_BMQK01000004.1, forward strand.
TCTCCAAGGCCGGAAGGCCGGTGAGACTCCGGCGAGAACCTCACCGGACGAGCCGGATCTGCCCGAAGTGCGCGGATCGGCCCACGCTCGCACCCGAACCTACCTTCGTCAACACGGCCGCGCACCCCAGTCGTTGACCTTCGTCCCGCTGTGACTCCCGCTGTGAGGCCGGTGCCTGCCACGGACGCTCCTCAAGCGGGGCCCGTACCCGCATCCCCGCCCCTGCCCCTCCGGCGGACCGCGCGAGCAGCACGGCGTCGGGGTGGTGGCGCCGTCCGGCTTCGCCCCCGACCGCGAGCCGTGGTCCACCCGGAACCGCGGAGCACTGCGCCCAGAAGGACTACCGGAGTGTGGGCGGCACTGCGTCGCCTGGGTACCCGGGCAGTGGGCCCCTGTCAGGCGCTGCTGCAGGAGACGGCACGCCGGAGCCCCGTACCGCCGGCACCAGAGCAGTAGGAAAGGCAGGACATGACAGCACTCGGATTCCTCTACCCGGGCCACTCCGCCGAGGACGACTACCCGCGCATGGAACAGCTCCTGGGCAGCGACATCCGCCTCCCCCTGATCCACACGGACATCGGTGAGGACGCCCGCCGTGAGGACGCGCTGCGGGAGATGGGCACGCCCGAAAGGCTCGCCGCGAGCGCCGAGGAACTGCGCCTGTCCGGCGCCGAGGCGGTGGTCTGGGCCTGCACCCACGGGAGCTTCGTGTACGGCTGGGAGGGCGCCCACGAGCAGGTCCGCGCCCTCGCCCGGACCGCCGGCCTGCCCGCCTCCTCCACCTCCTTCGGCTTCGTCCACGCGGCCCGGGAGGTCGGGGCGCAGCGGGTCGCGGTCGCGGCGACGTACCCGGACGACGTGGCGGCCCTGTTCGCCGCGTTCCTGAAGGACGCCGGTCTGGAGGCGGTGTCCGTGGCGGCGGCCGGCGTGGGCACGGCGGCCGAGGCCGGGAGGTGGGACGGCGAGCAGGTCCTCGCCCTGGCCCGCGCGGCCGACCATCCCGACGCGGACGCGGTCCTGGTCCCGGACACGGCCCTGCACACGGTCTCCCACCTGAAGACCCTGGAGACCACGCTGGGCAAGCCGGTCCTCACCGCCAACCAGGTCACGGTCTGGGAGGCCCTCCGGCTGGCCGACCGCCGGGTGAACGCGCCGCAGCTCGGCGCGCTGTTCACCCGGGAGCCGGTGGTGCAGGTGTGAGACGGCGCCCGGAGCACGCCATCCCGGGGGAATAACCGGAGTCGGCCTCCTGTTGTGCGGAGCCGAGCATTGCGACGGCAACGAAACACAGGAGGCACCGTGGCGGCAGACGAGATCCGAGGCGCAGCGCAGGGCAGCGCGCCCGTACCCCTCTCGGTCCTGGACCTGGTCACGGTCGGAGCCGGCCGCACCGCCACGGACGCCCTCCGCACCGCCGTGGACCTGTCCCGGCTCGCCGAGTCGCGCGGCTTCCACCGCTACTGGGTGGCCGAGCACCACTCCATGCCGGGCGTGGCCTCCTCCTCGCCCGCCGTGATCCTCGCCCACCTCGCCGCCCACACCGAGCGCATCCGCCTCGGCTCCGGCGGTGTGATGCTGCCCAACCACGCGCCCCTGGTCATCGCTGAGCAGTTCGGCACCCTGGAGGCCATGGCGCCCGGCCGCGTCGACCTCGGTCTCGGCCGGGCGCCCGGCACGGACGGCGCCACCGCGGCGGCCCTGCGCCGTACGGAGCGGCTGCACGAGGGCGCGGACGACTTCCCGCAGCAGCTCGTCGAGCTCATCCGCTTCCTGGACGACGACTTCCCCGACGGCCACCCCTACCGCCGGATCCACGCCGTGCCGGGGCCGGTCCAGAGCACCTCGCCCGGCGGCGTCCAGTCCCCGCACCGGCCGCCCATCTGGCTGCTGGGCTCCTCCGGCTTCAGCGCCCGGCTGGCCGCCGAGCTGGGCCTGCCCTTCGCCTTCGCGCACCACTTCTCGGCGCGCAACACCATCCCGGCGCTCGACCTGTACCGCGAGACCTTCCGCCCGTCGGAGGTCCTGTCCGAGCCGTACGCCCTCATCGGTGTCTCCGCCCTCGCCACGGACGACGAGAAGGAGGCCCGCCGCCAGGTCCTGGCCGCCGCGCTGAACATGCTCCGGCTGCGCACGGGCCGCCCCGGCCTGGTGCCGAGCCCCGAGGAGGCGGAGGCGTACGACTTCAGCGCGGCCGAGCGGGAGTTCATCGCCTCCTGGAACTCCGACGTCATCCACGGCACCGCCGACGAGGTCCGCACCGGCCTGGACGACCTGCAGAAGCGCACCGGCGCCGACGAGCTGATGATCACCAGCCACGCCCACAGCGGCGAGCTGCGCGTGCGCTCGTACGAACTGATCGCGGACGCGTACGGACTGCCGACGGCCTGAGCGGCTCGGCCCTGCGGGTGGGTGCGGGCGGGGCTGTTCCGCTCAGCCCCGCGAGCCGGCCGCCGTCAGCAGTTCGGCGATGCGTTCCGGCGGCACGGGCCGTGAGTACAGCCACCCCTGGCCGGTGTCGCAGCCGATGCGGCGCAGCCGGGTGGCCTGGTCCGTCGTCTCGACGCACTCCGCGGTGACCGTGAGCCCCAGCCGGTGGGCGAGCTGGACGAGCGCCTCGACGATCACCTCGTCGGCGGGGGTCGGCTCGGGCCCGGCTCCCTTGCCGTCGCCGCCCTTCTCGCCGGCCTCGTACTGGAAGCCGCGCACGAAGGCGCCGTCCAGTTTCAGCACGGAGACCGGCAGCCGGCTGAGGTAGGCGAGGTTCGAGTAGCCGGTGCCGAAGTCGTCGATGGCGATGCGCACGCCCATGTCGCTCAGCGCCTGCAGGGCCTGGAGGGGGCGGCCCGCCGAGCCCATGACGGCCGACTCGGTGAGCTCCAGCTGCAGCAGGTGCGGGGCGAGCCCGGTCTCGCTGAGGATCTCGGCCACGTCGGCGACCAGGTCGGAGTCCCACACCTGGCGCACGGCGACGTTCACGCTGACGAACAGCGGGTCCCGGCCCGGGTGGTCGAGCTGCCACCGCCGGGCCTGCCGGCAGGCGGTGACCAGCGCCCACCGCCCGAGCGGAACAATCGAACCGTCCTCCTCCGCCAGTCCGATGAACCGATTCGGCGTCAGTGTGCCGAACTGAGGATGATTCCATCGCACCAGCGCCTCGACCCCGCGCACCTCGCCGCCCTCCATGTCGACGAGCGGCTGGTACTCCAGGGCGAACTCACCGCGCTCCACGGCCGGCCGGAGCGTGGACGACAGGGCCTGGCGGGTCATGCGGTGGGCGTTGCGCTCGGGGTCGAAGAGCGTCCAGCGCGACTTGCCGTCGGCCTTCGCCCAGTACAGCGTGGTGTCGGCGGCCTGCATCAGTCCGGTGGCGGTGGTGTTCGCGGCGTGCCGCTCCACGACGCCGATCGACGCCGAGACGGACAGCCGCTGGCCGGACAGGTCGAAGGGCGCCTGCACGGCCTTCAGCACGGCCTCGGCGAGGTCCGCGAGCTGGTCGGTACCGGCGGAGTCCTCCACGAGCAGCGCGAACTCGTCCCCGCCGAGCCGGGCCACCAGGGGCGCCGCGGCTCTCCCGTACCCGGCCTCGTCGGCGCAGCGCGTCAGCCGCTCGGCGACGGCCGCGAGGAGCCGGTCGCCGACCCGGTGCCCCAGCGTGTCGTTGATCGCCTTGAATCCGTCCAGGTCCAGGTAGCACAGCCCGATCCGGCCGGTGCCGCCCTCGTCGTACGACTCCGCCTCCAGCGCGGCCGACAGGCGCTCGAAGAAGAGGGTGCGGTTGGGCAGCCGGGTCACCGGGTCGTGCATCTGCAGGTGCCGCAGCCGGGCCTGGAGTTCCCGGCGGGCGCTGATGTCGTGCAGGGAGAGCAGGACGGCGGGCTCCGGGCGACGGTCCGCCGGGGTGTCCTGGGGAACCGGCGCCGGGGAGCCGTCCGCCCGGGCGAGGGCCTCGGGTGTCGCGGGGCCCTCGGGTGTCGCGAGACCTCCGGGCGTCGCGAGACCTCCGGGCGTCGCGAGACCTCCGGGCGTCGCGGGCAGCGGGTTCACCATCACCTGGACCCAGAGGTAGTGCCCGTCGGGATGCTTCAGCCGCCGCGCGCAGCGCAGTCGTGCCTGCCGGCCGCGCAGCACCTCGCGGTACGCGTGCCAGGTGCGCGCGTCCGACGCCAGGTCCACCAGATCCGCGGCGACCCGTCCGACCAGTCCCGCCGTACCGCCCCCGAGCAACGTGCCCATCGCGTCGTTGGCGGTGACGATCCGCCCCTGCCGGTCGACCACGGCCATGGCGAGGGGCGCCGCAGCGAACGCCGCCTGGAACGTGTGGGACTCCCGTGACGCGTGTAGTGCTGTGAGAGGCGTCAACACCTGGCGTGAACTATCGATGTCACGCTCTGTGACGATCGGCCGGACGAGGTCCACCGCGGGCGCCGGCCCCTTGGACATTCCGCTCACCGTTCGCTCCCGCAGTGCACTCGTTCTTCGTACGGTCTCGTGATGTCTCGTCGGAGCGGCGGTCCGGGTCGGTCAGCCGCTCAAGCCGTGTCCGTGCAGGAAATTGTGCCGATCATAGAGGCTGGTCTCACGCCCTTCCAGCCATTCTCCAGTGTCCCTGAACTACCTCCGTTCCTGACAGATCGTTTCTGCCACTCCCTGGACGGCTTCTTTGCCTGCCCGGACCAGTTGTGACGTTCCGTGAATGGGCGGGCTGACGTCACCGGGGTGCACTCACTCGTCCGGAGGAGACTAACGAGGCAAAGTACTACAAGCTCACACAGTCTGGGTGCGGTGTCCCCGAAGTCCGCGTCCGGAGGTCGATGTGCCGCGCCCGCGCTCGCACCCGCTGCTCAGCAAGGGTTCCGCCCGCTGCCGGAGAGGGCGGGCGCGGGCGGGCCGGCTGCCGGGCCTGCGCGGTACGGCGGCCGTGTTCACCTCGCTGACCGCCCTGGCCGCCACGTCCCTGGTCGCGGTCCCGTCGGTCGCCGTACCGCTGTCGGCCGCGTGCGTCCTGAACCGCACCGACGCCCACCACTCGGAGGGCGTCGACACCTGGAACCGCTCCTACCCGCGGCCCACCCGGGCCCTCGACGCGGTACTAATCTTCCTGTCCTTCCCGGACGCGGCCCCGCTGGCCACCCCGGCCGAACTGGCCGCCGACCACTTCCCGGCCACCAGCCGTTTCTACGAGCGTGCCTCGTACGGCAGGTTCCGCCTGCGCGCGCATCCGCGGCCGGAGTGGATCGAGATGCCGCGGCCGTCCACGGCGTACGTCATAGAGCGCGACTGGGACGCCGAGCACCGCGCCGCCTACCTGCGGGACGCGATGACCGAGGCCGACGCCCGGATCGACTTCTCCCGCTACGACATCGTGTACTTCGTCGCCGACCCGGACGCGCCGGGTGTCGACTCGGACGCGACGAAGGTGGTGAACCTGGAGCGGCCCCTCCACGTCGACGGCACCGACGTGCACCGGATCGTCACCGTCTTCGAGAGGCACCCGCCGGACCGCCTGGTCCTGGCCCACGAGACCGGCCACGTCTTCGACCTGCCGGACCTGTACCACCGCCCGTCCGACGGCAAGGGCGACTGGGACACGTACGTCGGTGACTGGGACCTCATGGGCAGCCAGTTCGGCCTCGCCCCCGACCTGTTCGGCTGGCACAAGTGGAAGCTCGGCTGGCTGGGGACGAGACAGGTGGCCTGCGTACGGGGCCCGGGGGCCACGCGTCTGACCCTGGAGCCCCTGGGGGCGGGACCGGCGACGGACACGGGTCCGGGGGGCGACGGGTGGAGTGGCGGTAGGTGGAACGGCGGCTGGTGGAGCGGCACCGGGGGAGCGGCGACCGGTGCCGCACGAGGACGGGCCGGGGGTAGGGCCGTCCCCGCGGCCGGAGGTAGGGCCATCCCCGCGGCCGGTCCTATGGCTGTCCCGGCGGCCGGTCCTGAGGCCGTTCCGGCGACCGATCCCGGGGCCGGTGGCGCGGGCGGTCCCGGGGTTGGTGCCGCGGCCGTTTCCGCGGCCGGTCCCGCTGTCTTCGGTTCCGGAGGCGGTACGAAGCTGGCGGTCGTCCCCACCGGACCCGACAGTGCGCTCGGCTTCGAGGCGCGCGGCCCGGTGGGCAACGACGCCTCGGTCTGCTCACAGGGCATCCTCGTCTACCGGATCCGCAGCGGCACGGAGTCCGGCGACGGTCCGATCGAGGTCGTGGACGCCCACCCGCACACCGAAGCCTGCTGGGGCGACTCGGTCTACCCGCCACTCGCCGACGCGCCCGTGGACCTGGGCGAGACCTTCACGGTGCCGGGGGAGAGGGTGCGGCTGGAGGTGGAGGGCCGTACGGCGTCCGGAGCGTGGACGGTGAAGATCGTGACAGGGTGAACGGCTACGACGATGTCGGGGCGGAAACGCTTCCGCGCTTCCGCCCCGACATCGTGTCTGTGCGCCGCCAGGGACTCGAACCCCGGACCCGCTGATTAAGAGTCAGCTGCTCTAACCAACTGAGCTAGCGGCGCCTGCTGACGTCGTAGACATTAGCACCCTGATCGGCGGCTGGAGAAATCGATATCCGTACGGCGGCGGAGGCGGCGTCGCGGGCCGCGCGGACGGCCGCCCAGAGCAGTACCTCGGGCCCGGGGAGCCACGGCTGCCTGGTGTCGGGGGCGACGAGCCAGCGGGAGGCCGCCCGGCCGGTGGGTCCGGTGGGGGCGGTCGAACGCAGGGGAGGGACGGTCACCGCGTCTCCGGTGCCGTGGCACAGGATGGGAGGTATCGCACCCGTCCGTCCGGGTGAACCCCATTCCTCCCACTTCATGAGGGAGGGTAACCGCTGGGCGGTGCCGGGGGCGGCGAAGATCAGCATGCGGCCCCGGTACGTGGCGACGGGGCCCGTGCCCGGTCCCTCGGCCCACAGCCGGTCCAGCATCCGCCGACCGAAGATCGCGGGAATGTTGACGATGTCGAAGACGGTGCCGCAGGGCAGGACGACGGGGGCGGTGGGTTGCTCCTCCCAGAGGGCGAGCGTGCTTCGCGGATACGTTCCTGCGGAGGCGAGCCAGGCGGCCCCCTCCGCGGTGACGTCCGCGACCGACGCGTCCGGGGCGGAGTGCACCGACGCGGCGATGCCCGCGGGGGCTGTGCCCAGGGCGCCGGAGTGGTTGCAGGAACGCTTGCTCACGGTAAAGGTCTGCTGGCTCATGGGATCTACATTTACCGCCCGTGAGCGCTCCGTTCCCGTCGGTCGCGGAATTCCGAAACTCCTGTTGCTGGTGTGAAGCAAGCGCCGAAATTGGTATATGCCGGGAGAGGATGCAACGGTTGTTCGAGCAAAGCGACCGCTCTCCCGGTGCACGGGCGCGCCCCACGCGCGGGCCCCGCCCGGCCGACGGCACTCGGACGGGAGCGCCGCGATCGAGCCGCCGAAGTCCGGCCATGTCCGGACCGGAATCGCGGCCCCCCGGAACCGGTCGCCCGGACTCCGATCGCGATCACGGCGGAACGCCCCGTCACTCCGGCCACGGTTCGGCCCGACCCGGCAGAACCCCGACCGTTCGCCGCCCGCAGCCCGACCAGGAGGGGGACCCACCAGCCGCCGTCCGACGAGAATCAGGCCCAGACCCGGACCGCGAACCATCTGCGAACCGACCACGACCACCTGACTGGCTGGGTCAACCACGGCCACACGAACCGACCCCGAGCCAACGCGAGCCTGACCTGCGGCCTTCCGGCCTGGTCCGCGGTCACCTTGACTGGCCCTGCGGCTCACCGATCCAGCCCTGCGGCCATCTCGGCTTGGCTTACGACCTTCCGGGTTGGCCTGCGGCCTTCCTGGCCCGGCCCGGGTCATCCCGGCTTGGCCTGCGGCTCACCGATCCGGCCCTGCGGCCATCTCGGCTTGGCTTACGACCTTCCGGGTTGGCCTGCGGCCTTCCTGGCCCGGCCCGGGTCATCCCGGCTTGGCCTGCGGCTCACCGATCCGGCCCTGCGGCCATCCCCGCTTGGCTTACGACCTTCCGGGTTGGCCTGCGGCCTTCCTGGCCCGGCCCGGGTCATCCCGGCTTGGCCTGCGGCTCACCGATCCGGCCCTGCGGCCATCCCCGCTTGGCTTACGACCTTCCGGGTTGGCCTGCGGCCTCCCTGGCCCGGCCCGGGTCATCCCGGCTTGGCCTGCGGCTCACCGATCCGGCCCGCCGCCGCCCCCGGCTTGGCCTGCGACCCTACCGATCCGGCCCGCGCGCCCCGCCTCGGCCTGCGGCCCGGCCCACGCCCCCCAACCTGACCTGCGTTATCAGTCCGGCCCTGCAGTCACCTCAACCTGCCCTACGGTGACCCCGGCCCGGCCCGGCCCGCGATCATCTGGGTCCCGTCCGCAGCCACTCACGACCACCCGGCCCCGGCCGGAGGCCAACCGTTCCGGTCGCCCGGGACTCAGATCGTGTCGGGGCCGAGGCCGTCGCGGCCCCGCATCAGGTCGCGGCCGAACTCGACCATCTTGTGGGCGTAGTCCTCGGTCCACTCGGCCCGTTCGGCGATGTCCGCCGCGGTCAGGCGGTCGAAGCGGCGCGGGTCGGCGAGTTGGGCGGCCGCCATGGCCTGGTACTCCACCGCCCGGTCCGCCGCGGCGCGGAAGGCGTGCGTCAGTTCGGTCGCGCGGGAGAGCAGCGCCCGTGGGTCGTCGATCGACTCCAGATCGAAGAAGTGCTCCGGATCGGCCGCCGCCTCGGCGGGCTCGAAGAGCAGGGGCGCGGGGCGTCGCCGCGGTTCGTTCCGGTGCGGCGTGGGCTCCGCCATGTCTACTCCTTCTCGTGGACGTCCAATGGTCCGCTGTCCGGGGCCACGGGCCACCGTCCATTGTCTCCCGCCCGTGCAAGTGGGCCCGGAAGCGCGGACCAGGGGCGCTCGCGGCACACCTACAGCGCTCTCACGCACCATCGGCATCCGGAACACCACCACTGCGCCCTTCCCCCTTTCTCACGGCCGCCATGCCACCCGGTGCTCGGACAACCGGGCCAGCACCGCGTGATTCGCCTCCCAGCCGTCCGGGAACTTCACCGTGACTCCCAGCTGCACCGGCTCCGTCGACGGGTGGTCGTCCAGCAGCTGCGACACCCCCTCCCTGCACACCACGATGCACGCGTGCCGGTGCCGGGAGGCGAGCACGCACAGCCGGCCCGTCTCCAGGTGGAACGCGGTCGCGTCCGGCCGGCCCGACAGCGGGTGCAGGACCACCGTCACGTCGTACTCGCGCCCCTGCAGCCGGTTAGCCGTGTCCACGACCACGTCGGTGACCCCCAGTCCGGCCAGCGCCGTCCGTACCGAGGCCGCCTGGTCGCGGTGGGCCGTGCCGACGGCGATGCGGCCGGCGGTCAGCGGCACCGGCTCCTCCGACCGCTCCGAGACCGCCGCACCGCCCCGGTCCAGCAGCCGCCGTACGACCTGCGCGACCGCCCGGACGGCCTCCGGGTCGGTGCGGGGCGTGTGCCGGGCCGGGAGTTCCAGCAGGCCCCAGCCCGCCTCGGCGGCCTCGTCGATGACCCGGTCCGGGCCCGAGCCGTCGGACGGGACGGTGAACGCGAGCCGCCGGTCGCCGTGGCCGGTGCCGCTGCGGAACGGTGTGTACGGGTAGAAGGCGTCCGACACCAGGGGCGCGGCGGAGGCCGGCAGCCGCCAGGACACCGGGAGACGGTGCTGCGGCAGCTCGGGGTTGTGGGCCAGCAGGGTCGTCACCGCCGAGGCCGACGGGTCGTACGACAGCCCCGCCCACTGCTCGCTGCCCACGATGGAGAAGGGGTCGAGCTGGCCCGGGTCGCCCACGAACAGCGCCCGTTCGAACAGGCCCGCCACGGCCAGCAGCGCGTCCGACCGCATCTGGTACGCCTCGTCCACGATCGCGTGCCGCCACGGCTCGACGCCCTTGACATGTGCCCACTTCGCGGCCGTCGAGACGACGATGTCGAGCCCGGCGAGATCGGCGGCCTTCGTCGACTTGCGGACGTTCGGCAGGCCGTCCAGGGCCTTGTCGTACGGGTCGGAGTCACTGCTGTGCAGACGGCCGACCGGCAGGTCGGCGTCCTTCTCCGCGAGCCGCAGCACCAGGTCGTCCACCTGGGCGTTGGTCTGCGCGACGATCATCAGCGGACGTCCGGCGGCGGCCAGTTCGAGCGCGGCGCGGACGACGAGGGTGGACTTGCCGGCGCCCGGCGGCGAGTCCACCACGACACCGCGGTGCGTACCGTGCAGCGTGTCGCGCAGGATCGCCTCGGTGGCCCGGCCGGCCGCCGCGCCGGGATCGAACACTCCCGGGACGCCGCCTTCCGCGTGCGGGTCGAGCGCGGTGGTCACAGGACGTCCTCCTCCGTCAGGGGATCCGGCAGCGGCACGGCCTCCGGGTCGCCCGGCGGGCCGCCGTGCGTCCAGGGGGTCTCCTCCGGATCCGGCAGCTTCGCCCCGCCGCGCTGGTCGTGCTCGAAGAGCGTGAAGCAGACGCGGTCGCCCTTCTCGGGGACCGAGCCGGGCTCCGGTTCCTTGCCGCGGCCCATCTTGTCGAGCACACGCAGCACGACGAGAACGTTCCCGTCACCGTCCGGGTCTCCGGTGCCGATGCCGTCCCTCCCCGCGTGCCCCACGAACTCGGCGGCCTGCGGCTTGCCGCCCAGCGAGCGGTACACCTTCGCGCGTTCCCCGAGGTGCGGCAGGTCCTCCGTGCGCACCGTGACCAGCGGGCGCGGGCTCGGCCGCCTGCCCTCGCTGTACGCCATCACCACGTCCGTGACCTCGCCCGCGAAGGCCTCGCCCGCGAGGCGGCGGCCGGCCATGACGAGCGGGTCGTCCAGGGCCTCCTGGGCGTCCAGCCGGGCCTGTTCGCGCTCGCGCGCGGCGAGCTTGTTCGCGGCGGTGACCGCGTCGTCCACGCGCGGCTGCGGGGGCTCACCGGCGGTGATCCGGTCCCGGTGGGCGGTGAACGACCAGCGGTCCCGGGTCCAACGGTCGGGCACGTGCGCGCCCTCGGGCAGCGCGCGCAGCAGGTCGAGCCCGTGCCAGACCGCGTCCCAGGTGGGCCGGGTGCGGCTCTCGACGAGATCGCGGACGCGCTGCTCGGCCGCGGTGAGGGCGCCGAACCGGTCGTCGGCCTCCAGCCCGTCCTCGGCGGCGGCGAGCGCGCTCCGCGCGCGGTCGTAGGCCTCGATCGCCGGGGCCAGCAGCTTGTTGTCGAAGGCCGGGTCGGTGGCGGGTCCGGCGGGCGGGCACAGCAGCTGGCCGTCGGCGTCGCGGGCCAGCTCGGCACGGTGCGCGGCCACGTCCCCCGGCTCGTCCCCGGGCGGATCGATCCACGCCAGCAGCGAGCCCAGGTGCTGGTCCTCCACGCTGGACTGGCCGGTGGCCCAGTGCCGCGCCAGCAGGTCCGTGACCGCCAGGAGCAGCGAGGAGCCCGGCATCCGGGCGCGCTCCCCGAAGTGCGTCAGCCAGCGGCCGAGCAGCGGGACCCGGGGCGGGGCCGGATGCGGGGTGTCGGGGTCCTGCTCGGCGGTGCGCCGGAAGCGCATGGAGCGCCCCAGCAGCCGTACGAAGTCGACGCCCGCGCGGCTCGGCACGATCAGCTGCGGGGCGTCCGCGCACAGGTCGACCACCACCTTGACCCGCTTGCCGGTCTCCGGGTCGGTCTCGGTGCGCTCGGCGGCCTCCACGGTGTCCGTGTACGCGTCCACGTACGGCAGGACGATGTCCGCGAGCTCGGCGAGGAACGCGAACCGCAGGTCGCGGTCGCGGGGCTGCGGTACGACGAGCAGCCGGGGCGCGTGCCGGTCCGTACCGACGAGCGCCCCGAGCGGCGCCCCGGCCTCACCGGCGGTCGTGAGCGGGACGAACACGAGCGGGCGCTCGGACAGGTGGCGGTGGCGCACGGTGGCGACGGGCCGCGCGCGGCCGCTGCTCACGGCTTCCAGCCGGGCGAGCGTGGTGATCAGTGACACGGGGCACCCCCCGCGCTGGCGCCGGCCATGTCCTGGGACTCCGCGCCCGCCGGAACCTCACCGTCCACGAGGACCTCATCCCTCGCGCCGTACCCGGCGGACGCCAGTGCCTCGGCCCGCAGCCGCGCCGCCCTGCGCAGCGCCGCCACCGCCGGGTCGGCCGGGTCGCCGGCCGTCCCGTGGGCCGCCGCCAGCACGTCGCCGACCGTCGTCAGGCCGCCCAGCTCCGCCCGCGCCGACCGGCCGACGGACGTCACCTCGGCCGCGGCGCGGGAGCGGGCGCGGCAGTGGAAGGCCAGCTCGCACGCGGCGAGGCACTCGGGGGCGTACGTCGCGGGCAGCAGTTCGACGGCGGCGGTCAGCCGCTCCTGGGGGAGGTCCGGGGCGAAACAGGTGCCTTCGGGGAGCGCGTCCGCGATCTCCTCGATGCGGGTGAGCCGGGTCAGCTGGCGGCGGGTGACCGCCCGCTGCTTGCGGACGTCCACCGCGGCGGCCGTCGGCAGGTTGGTGAAGTCCTTGGGGCAGACCAGCAGCACCCGGTGGCGCACCTGGGGAACCGGATCGACGCGGGCGGCGGCGTCCTCCAGCGCCAGCACGTACACCGCGGACTGCCGGGCGGCGGCGCCCACCTTCGCCGGGTCGGCCGCGCCGTCCAGCATCGGGAAGGACTTGATCTCGACGACCGTCCAGGTCCCGTCCGGGTGCACCACCACCGCGTCCGGCTCCAGGAACGCGGGCGAGCCGGCGACGTCCAGCGCGAGCATGGGGTGGTCGAGCAGCGTCCAGCCGCCGGACTCCGTGGCCTCGCGCAGTGCCAGCTCCGTGCGGGCCGTACGCCCCTCGGGGCCGGCCGCGGCGAGGTCGGGGACGTGCGCACCGGACGGCGGCTCGGCGGAGGGGTCGAGTCTCTCGTGCACCAGCCGCAGCAGCTCGGTGCCGCCGTCCGCCTTCACGCGCGCCTCGAAGGCGTCGCCCCGCATGAAGGCGAACTGGGACTGGCCGAAGGCGGAGGGCGAACCGAGCGCGCTCGCCAGCTCCGTCTTGTTCACGCCCGCCCCGTCGAGGAGCGCGCGTCGCCTGCAGCCGGGGTTGGCGGCCAGGGCCGCGAGGGCGCGGGCGTCCAGCGCCTTCGCGGGGACGTCCGGCCCCCGCAGTTCAGCGAGCCGGTGCCGGAGCGCCGGTGCCGTCTCCCGCGTCCGCGGGGGCGGCACCCGGTTCGGCCCTGGACTCGCGCTGCCGTGGTAATCGCTCACCCGCGGAAGTCTGGCATCCGCCACTGACAATCGGGGACGGTGCGTCCGGCGAGGCGCCCGCGACCGGAGCGCCCGGGGCTCCGGCGAGCGCGGCGCCGGGAACCCCGGCGCGCCCTCCGAACGGCCCGCGCGGGACCGCCCCCGACCGGTCCGCGAGGCGTGTCACCAGCGGAGTCAGCAGCAGCCCGGCACCCATCACGGCGGCGCCCGCCACCGCGTCGAGGAAGTAGTGGTTCGCGGTACCCAGCACGACGACGGTGGTGACCAGCGGGTAGGCCACGCCCGCGATCCTGGTGGCGCGCGAGCCGCCGTACCGCCACAGGACCACCCCGCACCACAGCGACCAGCCGACGTGCAGGCTCGGCATCGCCGCGTACTGGTTGGTCAGGCCGCCGAGACCGCGCGGGGCGCTCGCCTCGCCGCCCCACCAGCCGTACGCGCTGTACCGGGCCATCGTGTCCACGAAGCCGTGGGCGGCGTCCAGCAGCCGGGGCGGGCAGGTCGGCACGAGCGTGAAGCCGACGAAGCCGACGAGGCCGATGAGGGTGGACGTCATGAGCCAGGTGCGGGCCGCCCGGTACACGGCGGAACGGCACAGGAAGAGCCACACCAGCAGCGCCGGCGTGACCAGGTAGTGCAGGGACGCGTACCAGAAGTCGGCGGGTATCCCGAGCCAGGGTTCGCGGGCGAAGAGGCGGTTCAGCGGGTGCTCGGCGTTCAGCCCCAGCGCCTTCTCGGCGCGCAGGAGGGCGAGGCCGTTGCCCACGGCGTCGCCCGTGTCCCCGCGCGCGAGGAGCCGGCCCGCCGAGTACAGCGCGTACACCACCAGGATCAACGGCAGCTCGGACCACCAGCGGAGCCGGGTGGGCGACGCGGTCCCGGTGCGCGCCGTGTCGGTCTGCGGCACTGGTCGTCCTGCCGGTCCCTGCGACTCCTGCGATCCCGGATGACCAAGACGCGGAGATCGCCCCCCGGGTTGCCCCGCGCAAGCGTGCGCGATGATGGCTGGGTCCGTCTTGGTTTCTCCACACCTTCGGAAACCGGTTCCCCAGAAAGGTTCCTGAGTCACATGGCACCGCGCATCCTGCTGGCCCGGCACGGCCAGACCGAGTGGTCCCTGCTCGGTAGGCACACCGGCAGGACCGACATCCCGCTCCTGGACGAGGGGCGGCGCGGCGCCAAGCTGCTCGGCGAGCGCCTGCACCGGGCGCCCCTGGACGGTCTCCCCGGCGTCGAGGTGCGGACGAGCCCGCTGTCCCGCGCGCGGGAGACGTGCGAGCTGGCCGGGTTCGGCGACCGCGCCGAGCACTGGGACGCGCTCATGGAGGTCGACTACGGCGCGTACGAGGGCCTGACGCCGAAGGAGATCCAGGACATCCGGCCGGGCTGGCTCATGTGGCGCGACGGCGTCCCCGAGGGCGAGACCCTGGAGCAGGTCGCCGTGCGCGCGGACGAGGTCGTCGACTGGGCCCGTTCCGCGGACCGCGACGTGCTGGTCTTCGCCCACGGGCACATCCTGCGGTCCATAGCCGCGCGCTGGCTCGGGTTCGGCCTCGACTTCGCCGCCCGCGTCCGCCTCAGCCCGACGTCCCTGTCGGTGCTCGGCTGGGCCTACGGGGAGCCCGCCGTCGAGTCGTGGAACGACACCGGGCACCTGACCGTGTGAGACGCCCGCCCGCCAGGGCCTGTTGCGGAAGTCCCGCCTGCCGGGCGCACGACGGGACCTTCGCAACAGGCCTTATACCGGGCGCGGCAGCGAGGCGTGCCGTTCGAGGAAAGCCGACACCGCGGACGCCCTGCGGTGCGGCAGCAGCACCCGCGCGGTGCCCGCCAGCATCGTCTGGATACGGGAGGACTGCACCTCGTGCAGCAGGTCCAGCACCTCCATGCCGACCGCGGCGGCCTCGTCGGGGCAGCCCCCGCGCGCGAGGTCGTCGGCCAGCTCGGCCTTGTAGAGGGCGATGTTGCGGGTGAAGTGCGGTTTCTGCAGGCCGGCGGCGTGCCGGGCGTGCCGGGCCGCGCGCTGCCAGTCGCCCAGCATGGACCAGCACTGCGCCTCCAGGCCCTCCAGCTCCGCCTCCCCGTAGAAGGACATCCACTCGGGGTCGGGATCCGCGGGGCCGCGTTCGTACAGGGCCTGCGCGCGGGCCAGCGCCTGTTCGCAGCCCGTGCGGTCGGCGAGCCCCGCCCAGCCGCCCGCCTCCCGCATCGCGAGCAGCGACATCAGCCGCGCCGAGCCCAGCGGCCGGGCCGCGCGCTGCGCCGCCTGCGCCGTCCGTACCGCCTCGCGCGGCCGGCCAGCGTCGCGCGCGAGGAACGCCGTGTTGCAGAAGGCGTGCGCCTCGAGCGCCGCGTCACCCGCCATCCGGGCCGTCGCGAGCGCCTCCGCGTAGTGCGAGCGCGCGTCGTCGAACCGTCCCGAGTCGTGCGCCAGCCAGCCCACCGAGATGGCGAGTTCCCCCGCGCCCGAGTAGAGCCGGTCGGTCGCCGGCTGCCGGGTGGCTCCCGCGTCCAGCAGCGCGTACGCCGTGCGCAGCGGCGTCGCCGCCCTCCGGTACAGCCCGTCCGCCCCGTGCCGGTCGTCGAGCAGCCGGATCTTGCGTACGGCCTCCTCGAGCGCCCCCGCCTCGGACATGCCCGGCCGGTGGCCGGGCCGCTGCGCCGCCTGGGCGGCTCCGCCGAGCGTGAGGGGGCCCAGCGAGACGGCCGCCATCGTGGCGGTGCCGCCGGTCATGAATGCGCGACGCCGCACGTCGCTCTCCTCGTGGTTCTCGTTCGGGTGGTGCGAGTGGTGCGAGTGGTGCGACGTGTGTGCCCCTCCCGTCCCGGCAGGGGCGTGTACGGGGTTCTCGCTCCGTGGAGCGGGCGCCTCGTCGACGGCGCGCGCCCCACGGCCCCGAACCGCCGATCGGGGGACGAACCCCAGATCGGTCAGCGTCCGGCCGGGAAACATATGCAGGAACACCCGTTCGTAGGCGTAGTTGGGGCAACGGATCTCCCCCGACTCGACCCGTCCGATGTACCGCGCGTCGCAGCTCACCCGTTCGCCGATGTCACGCGCGGCTCGTCGCACGGCCGCGGCGAACTCGGCCGGTGAGCGCTGTCCGCGCAGCTCGCGGAAGGCGAGGTTCGGCCGCGCGGGCGGCGGGGACTGGGACGGGGTCACCGATGACGACGCCATGGGCGGGCCCTCTCTTGCGTGCCGTGGAACCGTGCCGGACGGGTGGGGGATTTGTCCGTGTGGCGTACGGCTCGTTCCCTGTGTCCGGCGAGGCAAGAACGTACCCGTCCCACCGGCGCCGTGACGCGAGGTTTGGCTACAAACCGGATATCTCATCCATGATCTGCCATGAACTGCCATCCTGTGCGAAGCGACTCCGCCGTAGCCCATGACGTCCGCGGGACGTTTCACAGGGTGCCCGGGAACCGTCCGCCGGGCACCGCTCGCCGGGCAGACGGGATTCTTGGTGGAGGCCGCGATGGAGCGCACCGAACCGTGTACGCCGACCCCCAGTACGTCCACGACGGCACACCACTGGCCGGCCCCCGAGTACGGTCCGTCGTCCGCGCAGCGGGCCTCCGCCTGTGATCTCGTGACGGTCCCGGCCCGGCAGGGGCTGGAGGCGGTCGACATCCTCCGCCGCGGCGCCGTCGACGCCCCCGGACCCGATCCGCTCGCCGTGGGACCCGTCCTGCACGACGACGGCTGCGACGTCCTCGGCTTCCTCGTCCCGCCCGGCACCGCCGACGCGTGGGACGTCCCCGGCAGCACCTGCGTCCACTCCGACGGCCGCGGCACGGTCCTCGCGCCGCGGGACGGGGCCGACTGGCTGCTCCCGCCCGGCGAGGCCGACCCCGCCACCGACCCGGCCCACCTGCGGGCGGCCCTCGGCGAGGCGGCACGGCTGATCGAGGCGGCGGACAACTGCCGCTAGGCCCGCACCCCGCGGTCCCCGATAATGAGGTGATGGGCAGGTCGGGCAGGGCACAGAGGACGCGGCGCGCGCGGGCGGCCGTCGAGGCCGTCAGCGAGACGGTCGACGGCGGGCTCGCCGAGCTGGTGCCCGACCGGGACCGGGCGCGGGCCTGGACCCTGCTGGTCGACGGCGCCCCGCAGTCGCACGTGGACCTCGACGACCCGGCGTACCTCTCCTTCGAGTACCAGCGCCGCATCGGCCACGTCATCGACCTGATCGCCCCGCCCGGCCGGCCGGTGCACGCCGTGCACCTCGGCGGCGGCGCCCTCACCCTCGCCCGGTACGTCGCCGCGACCCGCCCCCGCTCCACCCAGCAGGTCGTCGAACGGGACGCCGCCCTCGTCCAGTTCGTCCGCCGTGAACTCCCCCTCGACCCGGGCGCCCGCATACGGGTGCGGTCGGCCGACGCCCGCGAGGGGCTCGGCAAGGTGCCGGACGGCTGGGCCGACCTGGTCGTCACCGACGTGTTCAGCGGGGCCCGCACGCCGGCACACCTGACGTCGACGGAGTTCCTCACCGAGGTGCGGCGCGTCACCAAGCCCGGCGGCGCCTACGCGGCCAATCTCGCCGACGGCCCCCCGCTCGCCCACCTCCGCGGCCAGATCGCCACCGCCGCGACCGTCTTCCCCGAGCTCGCGCTGATCGCCGACGCGGCCGTGCTGCGGGGCAAGCGCTTCGGCAACGCGATCCTCGTCGGCTCCGACCGGCCGCTGCCGATCGCCGAACTCACCCGCCGGGCCGCCTCCGACCCGCAACCCGCGCGCGTGGAGCACGGCACGTCCCTCACCGACTTCACCGGCGGCGCGCCGCCGGTCACGGACGCGGCCGCGGTGGCGTCACCGGCGCCACCGCCGTCCGTGTTCCACTGACCTGCCACGGACGGCGCGGACTGCGCACTGCCGGGACGGCCGGGACGGCAGGGACGGCAGGGACTCAGTAGTCGTTGACCTCCACCCGCGGCGCCGAGTCGTGCCAGGTGCAGAACACCGACACCCGGTCCGCGCCCGAGGCGAACTCCACGCGGATCCACGTCTCCGTCTTCCATACCTGCATCGACCAGCCCGCGGCCGGCGTGGCGGAGACGAGCGCGGCGGACGCCTCACCGAGCGAGAAGACCGCCCGGCCGCCCCCGGTGTCGTAGCTCTCGACCTGTCCGGCGGCCTGCCCGGCGACCCGACCGGAGTCGGGCGGAGCCGGCGCGGGGACGGAGCCGGCGGGTGCGGGCGCGGAGGCGGGCGCCGACCGTGACGGGGAGGGGGACGGGCTGGGCGGCGCGCTCGTGCGCTCCCCGCCGGACTCCTCCGGGCTCGGCGACGGCGCGGGGGTGGAGGTCGCCGAACCCACTTCCGCCGACGCACCGGCCGTCGCGCCGCCCGCCGAGATGGGCAGGGCGCGCGGCGGGTCGTACGCGGTGCCCGACATCACCGTGTGGACGCCCCACCACGACAGCGTGACGGCCGCGCCCGTGGCGAGCAGCCAGGCCAGTACGTGTACGAGTCCTCTGTGCATCGCGGCCATACTGCACCACGAGTCGCACAGGTGTCCTACAGCCCCGTCCGGCCGCCCGGGGCAGGGGAGTTGCCGGAGTTGTCCACAGGCCCGGACCGCTGTCGCCCGGATGGCGTACGGTGCCGCCCATGGCAAGTGTGCTCGTGGTCGAGGACGACCAGTTCGTACGCTCCGCGCTCATCCGGCATCTGACCGACGCCGCACACACCGTGCGCAGCGTCGGTACGGCTCTGGAGGCGCTGCGCGAGGTCGCCCATTTCCGCTTCGACGTGGTCGTCCTTGACCTCGGGCTGCCAGATCTCGACGGGTCCGAGGCGCTGAAGATGCTGCGCGGGATCACCGATGTCCCGGTGATCATCGCCACGGCACGGGACGACGAGACGGAGATCGTCCGGCTGCTCAACGCGGGCGCGGACGACTACCTGACCAAGCCCTTCTCGGTCGAGCACCTGTCCGCGCGCATGGCCGCCGTGCTGCGCCGGGCTCGGGCGGGCGGCGGTGACGTCCCGCCGCCCCAGGTCATACGGGTCGGGGGCCTCGCGATAGACCCGCTGCGCCGCGAGGCGGAACTGGACGGCGTGCGACTGGACCTGACCCGGCGGGAGTTCGACCTGCTCGCCTTCCTCGCCGGGCGGCCCGGTGTGGTCGTCCCGCGCAGGGAACTGCTCGCCGAGGTGTGGCAGCAGTCGTACGGCGACGACCAGACCATCGACGTGCACCTGTCGTGGCTGCGGCGGAAGCTGGGCGAGACGGCGGCGCGCCCGCGCTACCTGCACACCCTGCGGGGCGTCGGCGTGAAGCTGGAGCCTCCGGTGGCGGAGCCGCTGCCATGAGGTGGGCGCTGGTCAAGGTGTGCGTGGCGGTCACGACGATGGTCGTCGTCGCCTTCGCGGTCCCGCTCGGTCTGGTCGTCAAGGAGATGGCACGCGACCGCGCGTTCACGGGCGCCGAGCGGGAGGCCGCCGCGGTCGCTCCCGCGCTGTCCATCACCACCGACCGGGCGGAGCTGGAGCGGGTCGTCGCCGCCGCGGGCTCGGACGACGGGATGGCGGTGCACCTACCGGAGGGCCAGGGCCAGCAGGCCCTCGACATCGGCCGGCAGCGGGCCTCGGACGAGGACATCGCGACCGTGCGCGGGCTCGGGCGCGCCTCCACCACGGAGGTGCCCGGTGGCCACACGCTGCTCCAGCCGACCGCGATCGGCTCCGGTCAGATCGCGGTCGTCGAGGTCTACGTCCCGCAGGCAGAGGTCACCAACGGCGTGAACACGGCCTGGGCGGTGCTCGCTGCGGTGGGTGCCGCGCTGGTCGTCGGCTCGGTCGCGGTGGCCGACCGGCTCGGCGTCCGGATGGTGCAGCCCGCGCAGCGCCTGGCCGAGGGTGCCCACGAACTGGGGGAGGGGAAGCTGGGGGCACGGGTCCCCGAGGAGGGGCCCGAGGAGCTGCGGCTGGCGGCGGTGGCGTTCAACTCCATGGCCGACCAGGTCGTCCAGCTCCTCGCCAACGAGCGGGAGCTGGCGGCCGACCTGTCGCACCGGCTGCGGACGCCGCTGACGGTGCTGCGGCTGAACGCGGCCTCGCTGGGCGAGACACCGGCGGCCGAGCAGACCCGGACCGCGGTCGAGCAGCTGGAGCGCGAGGTCGACACGATCATCCGTACGGCCCGCGAGTCCAAGCCGCAGACGGTGGCGCCCGGGCCCGGCGCCGGGTGCGACGCGGCGGAGGTCGTGCGCGAGCGCATGGCGTTCTGGTCGGCGCTGGCGGAGGACGAGGACCGCAAGGTGCGCGTCGCGGGCGTGGATCGGCCGGTGCGCATACCCGTGGCCCGCGCCGACCTCGCCGCCGCGCTCGACGCCCTGCTCGGCAACGTCTTCCGGCACACCCCCGAGGGCACGGCCTTCGCGGTGGACGTGCACAACGCCGAGGACGCGGTGATCGTGCTCGTCTCGGACGCGGGACCCGGGATAGCCGACCCCGAGGCGGCGATGGCGCGCGGACGCGGCTCCGGCAGCGACGGCTCGACCGGGCTCGGCCTGGACATCGTGCGGCGGCTCGCCGAGTCGACGGGCGGCGACGTGCGGATCGGCTCCTCGGTGCTGGGCGGCACCGAGGTGCGGATCTGGATCCAGCTGGACGGCCGGAAGGGGACGCCGGGCCGGCGCGGGCACCGGGGGACGGTGCGGCGGCGCGGCCGGAGCGGCCCGCGCGGCTCCGCCGCCGACCGCCCCACGGCACTGCGCTGAGTACCCGGAGCGGAGCCGCCCGGCGAGGTCCCGCACCGCCCGTTGCCGGGAGTGCACCGCGCGCTGGTGGGTGTGCGCCGCCCGCTGGTGAGGAGTGCGGCGGCAGGGGCGCGGCGCTCCCCTCCGTGCGCCGCGCCCCGTGCCGTACGGTGGGGGCCCGCCGCACCGGTTCCGGCGGGCCCCCACCGCCTCACTCCGCCGTCGTCAGCGGCGGCAGGGCTCCGGTGCGGGCCAGCTGTCCGTACCAGTGGGCGCTGGACTTCGGGGTGCGGGCCAGGGTCTCGTAGTCGACGTAGACCGCGCCGAACCGCTTCTCGTACCCGTACGCCCACTCGAAGTTGTCCAGCAGCGACCACAGGTAGTAGCCGCGGACGTCGGCGCCCTCGGCGATCGCGCGGCGCACCGCCCGCAGGTGGCCGTGCAGATAGGCGATCCGCTCCGGGTCGTGGACACGGCCCTCCGCGTCCGGCCGGTCCGGGTAGGCCGCGCCGTTCTCGGTGATGTAGAGCGGCAGGCCGGGCACCTCCCGCGTCCACCGCATGAGCAGCTCGTGCAGTCCCGTCGGGTCGATCGTCCAGCCCATCTCCGTCTGGTCGCCCGGCGTCTGGTGGAAGCGCACGTCGTCGGCGCCCGGCCAGGGCGAGTGCTCGCTGTTCCCGTGCCCGTCGGCACGCGGGCCGGCCGCGTCCGGGTCACCGGCCGAGATCAGCGTCGGCGTGTAGTAGTTGATGCCCAGCGAGTCCAGCGGCTGGTGGATCAGCGTCAGGTCGCCCTCCACGACGAACGACCAGTCCGTCAGCGACTTCGTCGTGGTGAACAGGCTGTCCGGGTAGGCGCCGTGCAGCATCGGGCCGTGGAAGACGCCGTTGCCCAGGTCGTCCATCCGCTTGAGCGCCGCCTGGTCCGCGGGGTCGTCGGTCAGGGCCCGGAACACATGGGTGTTGAGGCTGACCCCGATGGCGTTGCGGGCGGGCATCACCGCGCGCAGGGCCGACGTGCCGAGGCCGTGCGCCAGGTTGAGGTGGTGCGCGGCGCGCAGCGCGGCCACCGGGTCGGTACGGCCCGGAGCGTGCACGCCCGACCCGTAGCCGAGGAACGCGCTGCACCACGGCTCGTTGAGCGTCATCCAGTTCTCGACGCGGTCGCCGAGGGCCTCACCGACGATCGCCGCGTACTCGGCGAAGCGCAGCGCCGTCTCGCGCTCCGGCCAGCCGCCCGCGTCCTCCAGCTCCTGCGGCAGGTCCCAGTGGTACAGGGTGACGGCGGGCTTGACGCCCTTGGCCAGCAGCTCGTCCACCAGCCGGCGGTAGAAGTCCAGACCGCGCTGGACGGCGGGGCCGCGGCCCGTCGGCTGCACCCGCGACCAGGAGACGGAGAAGCGGTACGCGTTGAGGCCGAGCTCGGCCATGAGCGCCACGTCGTCGCGGTAGCGGTGGTAGTGGTCGACCGCGATGTCGCCGTGGTCGCCGCCGGCGATCTTGCCGGGTGTGTGGCTGAAGGTGTCCCAGATCGACGGGGTGCGCCCGTCCTCCCGTATCGCGCCCTCGATCTGGTACGCCGAGGTCGCCGCGCCCCAGAGGAAGGCGGGCGGGAAGGTCACCGGGGCGGCCGTACTGGCCGAAGTAGCTGTATCAGGCATGGAAGCGCTCCCATGAGGCGGGACGGGGGTATGGGGACCCACCGTCGGTGGAGGAGGGGCAGGGGGAAGCGATCACGGCGCGGGGCGGATGGCGCGGGGCCGGGGCGGCGCCGGCCCGGCCCCGCGGACGTGCGGACGTGCGGACGTACGGGTGGAAGCGGTGCTCAGCCCTTCACGGCGCCCTGCATGATGCCGCCCACGATCTGCTTGCCGAAGATCGCGAAGACGAGCAGCAGGGGCAGCGTACCCAGCAGCGCGCCCGCCATGATCAGGGACTGGTCCGGGGTGTAGCCGCGGCCCAGTCCGGCGACCGCGACCTGCACGGTCGGGTTGCCGTGCTGGGTCAGCACCAGGAACGGCCAGAGGAAGTCGTTCCAGGTCTGGACGAACATCAGCATGCCGAGCACCGCCATGGCGGGCCGCGCGGTGGGGAACACCACGTGCCACACCACGCGCCAGCTGCTGGCGCCGTCGACCCGGGCGGCCTCGATGATCTCGTTCGGCAGCGCCTGCAGCAGGTACTGCCGCATGAAGAACACACCGAACGCGCTGACCAGCGAGGGCAGGATCACCGCCTGGAGCTGGTCGGCCCAGTCGAGCTCGGCCACCATCATGTACAGCGGGATGACGCTGAGCTGCGGCGGCACCATCATCGTGCCGACCACGACCAGCATCGCGGCGCCGCGGCCCTTGAACTTCAGCTTGGCGAAGGCGAACCCGGCGATCGTCGACAGGAAGACGATGGTGCCCGCCGAGACGCCCGCCACGATGGTGGTGTTGAGGAAGGCCTCGCCGAGGTTGGCGTCGTTCCAGGCGAGGTCGAGATTCTTGATCAGGTTGGAGCCGAACCAGAACGGCGGCGGGGTCTCCGCGAGCCGCTGGTTGTCGCGGGAGGCGGCGATCGCCGACCACACCAGCGGGAACAGCGAGCCCAGGGTGAACAGCACGAGGATCACGTAGGCGACGGGGCCCGCGTGCATCTGGCCGCCCGCGCGCGCGGACTTCGGGCCCCGCGTGCGCTTGCTCTTCTCGGGGACCGGATCGGCCGGGGGCTTCGTCAGGGTCGTCGTCACGGCCGTCTCCTTAATCACTGCTACTGCTGGCGCGCAGCCGGCGCGAGATGACGTAGTTGACGAGCCCGATCACGATGAGGATCAGGAACATCGTCCAGGCGATCGCCGAGGCGCGGCCCAGGTGCTGGTTGACCCAGCCCTGTTCGTACAGGTACAGACCGAGCGTCTGGAACTGGTGCTGGGAACCGCCCGACGCGCCCTTGTTCGCGTCGAACAGCAGCGGCTCGCCGAACAGCTGGCTGGCGCCGATGGTCGACACGACGACGGTGAACAGGATCGTCGGCCGCAGCGAGGGCAGCGTGACGTGGAGGAACTGCTGCCACCGGTTGGCGCCGTCCAGCGCCGCCGACTCGTACAGGTCCTGCGGGATCGCCTGCATCGCCGCCAGGTAGATCAGCGCGTTGTAGCCGGTCCAGCGCCATATGACGATCGTGGACACGGCGAACTGGGAGGCCCAGTGGTCGTTCTGCCAGTCGATGTTGTCGATGCCGACGAAGCCGAGCGCCCAGTTGATCATGCCGTAGTCGCGGCCGAAGAGCAGCACGAAGACCAGCGAGGCGGCGGCGATCGATGTGGCGTACGGGGCCAGCATCGCGACGCGGTAGAACATCGAGCCGCGCAGCTTGTAGTTGAGGAGGTGGGCCAGGCCCATCGCCATCAGCAGCTGCGGGACGGTGGAGATGACGCCGATGGTGAGGGTGTTCCGCGCCGCGTTCCAGAAGAAGTCGTCGTCGAAGATCCGGGTGTAGTTGCGCAGGCCCACCCACGACATGTCGGTCGGCGCGGTCAGCTCCACCTGGTGCAGCGAGGCCCAGCCGGTGTAGATCAGCGGGAACAGCCCGAACGCGGCGAACAGCAGGAAGAACGGCGAGACGAACGCGTACGGGCTCCACCGCATGTCCCGCTGCCAGCGACGGGACAGCCGGGCCCGCTTCTTCGCCGCCTCGTCGGACACCGTGCCGGACGGACGGTGGCCAGGGGCCGCGCCCCCCTCCTTCACGGGGGGCGCGGCGGTGTCGTGCCTGGTCGACATGTCGGTCACTGGTCCAGGTTGTTGTCGATGGTCTTCGTGGCCGTCTCCCAGGCCTCCTTGGGCGACTTGCCCTGGGTCACCAGGATCACGCCGTTGTCCGTCAGACCCTGCTGGATGATCTGGTCCTTCGGGCCGATGGGCTGGTTCGGCACGCCCTCGGCGGCCTTGGCGAAGATCTCACCGATCGGGGCGTCCCCGGTCATCTCGTTCTTCGCGCCGGTGACCTGCGGCAGCTCGTACGCACCCGGGGCGCTCGGGAAGCTGCCCTGCTTGGCGAACAGCTTGGCCTGCTGCTCGGGCGCGGTCAGCCAGGCGACGAGCTTCGCCGCCTCCTCGGCGTTCTTGCCGGACTTCGGCACGGAGAGGAAGGTGCCGCCCCAGTTGCCGGGCTTGGGCGCGGCGGCCACGTCCCACTTGCCGGCGGCGTCCGGCTGCGACTTGCCCTTGATGTAGCCGAGCATCCACGGCGGGCAGGCCACCGCGGCGAACTTGTTGTTGGCGATCGTCTGGTCCCAGGCGGGCTGGAACTGGGTCTGGTTGCCGATCAGCCCGTCCTCGGCGGCCTGGGCGGTGAGGTCGAAGGCGTTCTTCACGGCGGGGTTGTCCTTGTAGACGACCTCGCCGGCGGCGTCGTAGAACTTCTCCTTCTCACCGCTGAGGATCGCCAGGATCAGACCGCCCGGCGAGTCCAGGAAGGTGGTGCCGTCCGGCGCCTTCTCCTGGTACTTCTGGCCCGTCTCCACGAACTTGTCCCAGCTGCCGGCCCACAGCTTGCCCACCTCCTCGCGGTCGGTGGGGAGCCCCGCCTGCTCGAAGAGGTCCTTGCGGTAACAGATGGCCATCGGGCCGATGTCGGTGCCGAGGCCGATGGTCGCGCCGTCCCTGGTGGTGGCCTGCTGCCACTTCCAGTCCAGCCAGTCGCCCTTGTCGACGCCCTCCACCTTGGACAGGTCCATCAGCTTGTCGGCCTGGGTCGTGGCGACCTCGGCGATGTTGCCGACCTCGACGGCCTGGATGTCCTGGAGACCGCTGTTGCTGGTGAGGCGGTTGACGAGAGCCGGGTAGTAGTTCTCGTTCCGCTCGACCACGGTCTCCGCGATCTTGATGTCCGGGTTCAGCTTCTCGTACTCGGCGTAGAGACCCGCCTCCTTGAAGCCCTGCGTCCCGAACAGGCCCAGAGTGATCGTGGTCTTGCCGGCGCTGTCGCCCGACGACCCGTCCGAACCGCTGTCGCCGTCGTCGGCGCAGCCTGCCAGCAGCCCGGTGCCCATCGACACCACGGCCGCGACGGCCAGTGCCCTGCGGGCGGCCGACGACCTTCCGTTGCCCCGAAGCCGGAGGTGGGGGAGGGTACGTGCTCGCATTGCGTCCTCCTGTTGCCCTGACGTGCCGACCCCCCGGCCAACTGCGTTGTTGGACCCGTGTTTTCATGCTGCGGCTCGGGCGGGGAACGTGCGGGTTGTGTATGTGTCAGGTACCGTGGGAGCGCTCCCACAGGTGATTGGTTGAAGAGTCGTCGGTTCGTGCGGGGGTGTCAAGGGAACGGACGCGGCAAGTTGTCTTCGGTTATCGGCCTGTTAACTAACGCGGCAGGCATCGGCAGTTGACACGGCGCGGAGTATCGGAAGCGGTTCGGAAACGTTGCGAACACTCCCGAACGCCGTACGAGGGCCGGGACTGTTAGATTCCACGCCAGCGGGGTGCGACAGGAGGCGACCATGGCAGGTCACGGTGGGCGGGGCCGGAGCGGCGGGCGGCCGACGCTGGAGGAGGTCGCCGCACGGGCCGGTGTCGGCCGCGGCACCGTCTCCCGAGTGATCAACGGCTCGCCCCGGGTCAGCGACGCGACCCGGGCGGCGGTCGAGGCGGCGGTGGCGGAGCTCGGTTACGTCCCGAACACGGCCGCCCGCGCGCTGGCCGCCAACCGCACGGACGCGATCGCCCTGGTGGTGCCCGAGTCGGAGACCCGGTTCTTCGCGGAGCCGTACTTCTCCGACATGCTCCGGGGCGTGGGCGCCGCGCTGTCGGAGACCGAGATGCAGCTGCTGCTGATCTTCGCGGGCAGCGACCGGGAGCGGCGCCGGCTGGCCCAGTACCTCGCGGCGCACCGGGTGGACGGCGTCCTGCTGGTCTCGGTGCACGCCCACGATCCGCTGCCCGATCTGCTGGGCCAGCTGGAGATCCCCGCGGTGATCAGCGGCCCGCGCTCGGAGCACGAGACGCTGCCGTCGGTGGACTCCGACAACTACGGCGGGGGCCGCTCGGCGGTGGAGCATTTGATGGCCCGCGGCCGGTCGACGATCGCGACGATCACCGGCCGCCTCGACGTGTACGGTGCCCAGCGGCGCATCGAGGGCTACCGGGACGCGCTGCTCGCCGCGGGCCGCGAGGTGGACGAGCGGCTGATCGTGCCGGGGGACTTCACGGAGGCGGGCGGCCGCCGGGCGATGACCGAGCTGCTCGAACGCTGTCCGCACCTGGACGCGGTCTTCGCCGAGTCGGACGTGATGGCGGCGGGGGCCCGTCAGGTGCTCCGCGAGGCCGGCCGCCGCATACCCGACGACGTGGCGCTCGTCGGGTACGACGACTCGGCGATCGCCCGCCACATGGATCCGCCGCTGACCAGCGTCCGCCAGCCCATAGAGGAGATGGGCCGTGCCATGCTCGGCCTCCTCCTGGACGAGATCGCGGACCGGCGCCCGGCGGTGTCGCGGGGGCTGGAGCGGCGCCAGGTGGTGCTGCCGACGGAGCTGGTGGCGCGGGCTTCGTCCTGAGGCCCGAGACCCGGGACCGCCGGGAGACGATGAAGGGCCGACTCGCTTCCGCGAGTCGGCCCTTCATCGATCAGGGTGAGTGACGGGACTTGAACCCGCGACATCCTGGACCACAACCAGGTGCTCTACCAGCTGAGCTACACCCACCATGACCGGCGGTTCTCCGTGCGGTTCACCGACCGGCCGAGAAAAAGTGTACAGGGTCCGAAGGGGTGCTCGCGCCCGGCTTTCCGTGGGGCCGGGCGGGGCCGTCCGGGCGGGCTACTGCGCAGGCAGGACGTGCTTCGCGGCGATCGTCCTGGCCGTGTCCGAGTCGGGACCGGGCTGGGGGACGAAGATCGCCTCGCGGTAGTAGCGCAGCTCGGCGATCGACTCGCGGATGTCGGCGAGCGCGCGGTGGTTGCCGTTCTTCTCGGGACTGTTGAAGTACGCCCGCGGGTACCAGCGGCGGGCCAGCTCCTTGACCGAGCTGACGTCCACGATCCGGTAGTGGAGGTAGTCCTCCAGGGTCGGCATGTCACGGAACAGGAAGCCGCGGTCCGTGCCGACCGAGTTGCCGCACAGCGGGGCCTTGCCCGGTTCCTTGACGTGCTCCCGTACATAGGAGAGCACCTGCTCCTCGGCGTCCGCGAGGGTCGTCCCGCCCGGCAGCTCGGCCAGCAGGCCCGACGCGGTGTGCATCTGCCGCACCACCTCGGGCATCGTCTCCAGGGCCGCGTCCGGCGGGCGGATCACGATGTCCACGCCCTCGCCGAGCACGTTCAGCTCCGAGTCGGTGACCAGCGCGGCCACCTCGATGAGAGCGTCGTCGGACAGCGAGAGCCCGGTCATCTCGCAGTCGATCCACACCATGCGATCGTTCATGTGTCTCACCTTACGGCCCACCCGAGCGGTCCGGCCCGGCCGTGCGCCTGGGGGCGGGACGGGGCCTGCGCGTGGGCGGCCGGCGAGGGGCCCGTGCGAGCCGTACGGCCCGGTGCCGCGTCCGGGGTTCGGGGCGGTGCCGGGCCGTACGGTCTGCGGGTGCCGTTCGCGCTACGGGGCGCTGCGCTGGCCGGGCAGGCGGCCCGTCGCGTAGAGCTCAGGCTTGGCGCCCTCCGCGGAGAGCGAGCCCGCCCCGGCCAGGGCGCCCGCGGCCGCCGTGCGGCGGGTCTGGAACGGCACCGGCGCGGCCTCCTGCGGCATCGACGGCGGACCGCCCGGCCCCGAGGCTCCCGGTGCGCCGTCCGGCATGTCGGGCTTGTCGCCCTGTGGCCGCCGGGCGCGGTACGCCGCCCGGTACGCCGCCGGGGACGACCCCAGCTGCCGGCGGAAGTGGCCGCGCAGGGCCACCGGCGAGCGGAAGCCGCAGCGGCCCGCCACCTCGTCCACCGAGTAGTCCGACGTCTCCAGCAGCCGCTGGGCCTGGAGCACCCGCTGGGTGATCAGCCACTGCAGGGGAGCGCTCCCCGTCAGTGAGCGGAACCTGCGGTCGAAGGTGCGCCGGCTCATGTACGCGCGCGCCGCGAGCGTCTCCACGTCGAACTGCTCGTGGAGGTGCTCCAGCGCCCAGGCGACGACCTCGGCGAGCGGATCGGCGCCGATCTCCTCGGGTAAAGAGCGGTCGAGATAGCGCTCCTGGCCGCCGCTGCGGCGCGGCGGGACCACCAGCCGGCGGGCGAGCGCGCCCGCGGCCTCGCTTCCGTGGTCCGAGCGCACGATGTGGAGGCAGAGGTCGATGCCCGCCGCCGTGCCCGCGGAGGTCAGGACGTCCCCGTCGTCCACGAACAGCTCACGCGGGTCCACGTGGACGGACGGGTAGCGCTTGGCCAGCGTGGGCGCGTACATCCAGTGCGTGGTGGCCGGGCGTCCGTCCAGCAGGCCGGCGGCGGCCAGGACGAAGGCGCCGGTGCACAGCCCGACGATCCGGGCACCCTCCTCGTGCGCCCGGCGCAGCGCGTCGAGCGCGTCCTCCGGTGGCGGTGAGGTGATCGACCGCCAGGCGGGCACGACGACGGTGCCCGCCCGGGCGATCGCCTCCAGTCCGTTCGGTGCGGTGAGTTCGAGTCCTCCCGTGGTGCGCAGCGGGCCGTCCTCGCCGGCGCACACGAGCAGTCGGTAGCGCGGTACCCCGGCGTCCTGGCGGTCGATGCCGAACACCGACAGAGGTATGGAACTCTCGAAGATCGGGCCGCCGCTGAACAGCAGCACCGCGACGATCTCCTTGCGACGTCGCCCGGAGAGTTTCCGGGCCGCTGCGTCCGGCGCGGCAGTGGAGTCGTGGCTCATGCTGCTAAGCCCCCCTCGGTGGTCGCGGCTCCTCGGTTGTGTCGCTCCTGCACGTTTCCCCTCGGTCCTGCACGAGTCCCCCGCCGTAAAGACAGTCAAGATCGAATCTACTGTGTCGTGGCGTACCGGCGTGACCAGTTCTCCACCCGGCACATTGTCGACATGGCAACTTGGCGTGAAGCATTCGATCACGAAGCGTTGCACCCACGCGACGCTCAGGGAAGTGCGCCTTGTCGCGGTGGCCGGTCCCCGTAGGGTGTGCGCGCCCGGCGGGCCCCTTTCAGCGCAGGTCGGGGGTGGGGAGGGGGGGTGTTACCGCAAGGCATGCCCAGGAAGGTGAAGTTGGCTGAAAAGAAGCGGAAGCGTGTGCGCATACCGGTCAGTCGACCGAAGTATGACCCCCGGAACGACGCCCACCTCGGTGTGCCCCGGCACCGCTTCTGCCATGCCGGCCGCGGTGCGGAACGGCCTTTTCCGCGAGTGACCGCGCCGCCACTCGCTCCGACTGCCGCAGCAGCAGCCGGCAGACCCCGGTGACGGCCGCGAGACCCAGGGCCGTCCCGGCCGCGCCCGCCAGCGAGGTGCCGTACCAGACGAGGGTCACGGGGACGAGCACGCAGCTGAACGCCGCCCAGCGGATGACGTCGCTCGCGGTGTCCACGGCGGGGGGTTCCGCGGGCCCCGGGGCGGGGGAGGCGGGCCGGGATGCGGTCCGATGTCCGGGCACGGCACGGCGTCCTCTCGGTGCGGATGGCTTACCCGGGTTCAACGCCTGTTCGACCGGTCGGTCACTGCCGGGCCGCGCGGCCGGGCGTGTCCGGGGGCGCGGGACCGGGCGCACGGGAGCGCGCCGCAACGCTCGCCTCCGCGAGGCGGGAGCGGCCGTCACCGCGGTGCGTGCTCCGCTCACCGTCCCTCCTGCCTCCACGGACACAGTGTGCCGATGATCGGTGAACCCTGTGCGAACCGCCTGTACGAGGCAGCAACCATTGCGTTACGGGCGTCCGCTCGTGCATGCTCCGGGGAACCCCCGTGCGGCGTGCGCGGGTCTGGGCTCAAGGAGGCGTGCCGCCGTACCCTTGGGGGTATGGGGTTGGGAAGATGATTCCCGGACACAGCTCCGCCGCACACTGTTGTCCCACCCACCGAGGATCCGAACGCCGAGACACCCATGGCCGGTCACGAATTCTTCGATCCCGCTGACCGCAAGCGGCCGGTCGCCGACCCGACGGCGGCCGATCCCCTGGCGGCGGAGGAGTCGCGCCCCGCGTGCGACCCCGCCTTCAAACACGGCGTCGTCGTCGGCTTCGACGGCTCGACGTCCAGCGAACGCGCCCTCGCCTACGCCATCGGCATGGCCCGCCGTTCCGGCGCCGGTCTGATCATCGTGCACGTGGCCAACCGGCTGCCGACCACGGTGTGGGCGGGCTGCGAGCCGCCCGTCTTCGTCGACGTGCCCGACCACCGCACCGAGGTGCTCGGTCTGGAGCTGGCCTGCGCGGACCATCTCGCCGAGGTCCCCTGGATCCTGGTGGAGCGCGGCGGCGACATCTGCCACGAACTCGAAGAGGTGGGCCGGGAGTACGAGGCGGACGCCATCGTCGTCGGTTCCACGCACGGCATCGTCGGCCGCATCTTCGGCTCGGTCGCCGGCCGTCTCGCCCGGCGCGCGCAGCGCCCCGTGATCGTCATTCCCTGAGCTCTCGTCACACTTCTCGTCGCGCTTTCGAGCCATTGGCGAACCTACTGACGCGTACAGGTGTTTGTGTGTTTGTGAAGGGCATATATCGGTCACCGAGCATCCGCACGTGCATCCGCACGGCGAGAACGCGACACGGGCGCGACGGGAAGGAGCCGGCCGGGGAGTGACGGCCACCGGCTGAGGCACCCCCGGCGGGCCGGGGCATTGGGCGGTCCCGGTCCCACACGGAACGACCCCCTGTGCGGGTGGCACACAGGGGGTCGTTCCCATCCGTCCGCGAGGCGCGTCGCGCGGGCCGGCGCGGGAGTCCTACTCCACCGTCACCGACTTGGCGAGGTTGCGCGGCTTGTCGATGTCCCGGCCCAGCGCCAGCGCCGTGTGGTAGGCGAGGAGCTGCAGCGGGATGCCCATGAGGATCGGGTCGAGCTCGTCCTCGTTCTTCGGGACGACGATCGTCCGGTCGGCCTTCTCCTGCTCCTGGTGGGCCACCGCGAGGATCCTGCCGCTGCGGGCCTTGATCTCCTCCAGGGCCGCGCGGTTCTTCTCCAGCAGGTCGTCGTCCGGGACGATCGCCACCGTCGGCAGGGCGGGCTCGATCAGCGCCAGCGGGCCGTGCTTGAGCTCGGAGGCCGGGTAGGCCTCGGCGTGGATGTAGGAGACCTCCTTCAGCTTCAGCGAGGCCTCGCGGGCCACCGGGTAGCCCCGGACCCGGCCGATGAAGAGCATCGAGCGGGCCTCGGCGTACTCCGCGGCCAGCTCCTTGATCTGCTCCTCCTGCTTCAGCATCTCGTCGATCTGCGCGGGCAGCTTGCGCAGGCCCTCGATGATCCGCTTGCCGTCGGAGACCGACAGGTCACGGGTGCGGCCGAGGTGCAGCGCCAGCAGCGCGAAGGCGACCGTGGTGTTGGTGAAGCACTTGGTGGAGACGACGCAGACCTCGGGTCCGGCGTGCACGTACATGCCGCCGTCGGCCTCGCGGGCGATCGCCGAGCCGACCACGTTGACGATGCCGAGGACCCGGGCGCCCTTGCGCTTGAGCTCCTGCACGGCGGCCAGCACGTCGTACGTCTCACCGGACTGGGAGACCGCGACGTACAGGGTGTCGGGGTCGACGACGGCGTTGCGGTAGCGGAACTCGGAGGCCGGCTCGGCGTCGGCGGGGATGCGCGCCAGCTCCTCGATCATCTGGGCGCCGATCATGCCCGCGTGGTACGAGGTGCCGCAGCCGAGGATCTTCACCCGGCGGATCCGGCGGGCCTCGCGGGCGTCCAGGTTGAGGCCGCCCAGGTGCACGGTGGAGAAGCGGTCGTCGATGCGGCCGCGCAGCACGCGGTCCACCGCCTCGGCCTGCTCGTGGATCTCCTTGTGCATGTAGGTGTCGTGGCCGCCCATGTCGTACGAGGCGGCCTCCCACTCCACGGTGGTCGGCTCGGACGTCGTGCGGGTGCCCTCGGTGGTGTACGTGCGGAAGTCGTCCGCCTTGAGGGTGGCCATCTCGCCGTCGTCGAGGGTCACTATCTGCCGGGTGTGGGTGACCAGGGCGGCGATGTCCGAGGCGACGAACATCTCCTTCTCGCCGATGCCGAGGACGACCGGGGAGCCGTTGCGGGCCACCACGATGCGCTCGGGGAAGTCGGCGTGCAGCACGGCGATGCCGTACGTGCCCTCGACCAGGCGCACCGCCTCGCGGACCTTGTCCTCCAGCTTCTCGGCCCGGGAGCGGGCGATGAGGTGGGTGAGGACCTCGGTGTCGGTCTCGGAGAGGAAGGTGACGCCCTCCGCCTCCAGCTTCCTCCGCAGCTCGGAGGCGTTGTCGATGATGCCGTTGTGGACGACGGCGACCTTGTTGTCCGCCGACATGTGCGGGTGGGCGTTCACGTCGGAGGGGGCGCCGTGGGTGGCCCAGCGGGTGTGGGCGATGCCGGTGGTGCCCTTGAAGCGCGCGGGGACCTTCGCCTCCAGGTCACGGACGCGGCCCTTGGCCTTGACCATCTTCAGCCCGGACGACTTGGGGGTGGTGACGACGATGCCCGCGGAGTCGTAGCCGCGGTACTCCAGCCGCTGCAGACCCTCCAGTAGCAGGGGCGCCACATCGCGCTTGCCGATGTAACCGACGATTCCGCACATATCGTTCTTTCCTTGTCTCCCCGTAGGGGCCCGGTCCTCAGCCGTAGACGATGCGGCGCAGCTGCCGGAGGGTGAGCTCCGGCGGTGCGACCGCGCGGTACGTGAGGTCCGTCCCGATCCGTTCGAAGATCTCCGCGTTCACCAGGCCCTGGGCCTGGAGCTCGCGGTGGCGTCGGCGGACGAACTCCTCGGTCGTCTCGTCGAAGTAGGCGAGCACGTCCTGGACCACGCGCGCCGCCTCGCCCCGGCTGAGGGGCGTGGACCGCGTCAGGTGATCAACGAGTTCGTCGTGCACTCGATGATCCTGAGGTACCAGGGGGCCGTTTCGCAAGAAATCTGCCCGATATCGGGCAGGCGGGCGAGGGAGGGGAGGCGGAGGGGTGGTGGAGGACCGGTGTGCGGTGTCACATGCGCTTGAGGACCGCCTGCTTGGCCAGGGTGAACTCCTCGTCCGTCAGTACGCCCGACTTGTGCAGTTCGCCCAGTTCGCGAAGTCGGCGCAGCAGGGCGTCGTGGTCGTCCTCGGGGGCCGGTGCGGGCGGGGGCGGCGGGAGGGGCTTGCGGTCCCGGGGCGGCACGGGCACGGGCGCGGGGGCCGGTGCCGCCGGGTGCGGGAGCCGCGCCTGGACCGCCGCCGCGACCAGGGCCATCAGCGGGTCCTTCTTGAAGCCCCACAGCTCCACGGAGTTGGGGTCGTACTTCGGCGGGGCCTTGGTGGGCGCGTTGCGCACGGAGAAGCGCAGGTGGCCGTTGTCCAGGCCGACCGCCGGCTGCCACTCCACGGCCTGGATGTCGCCGAGCGCGAGGGTGCGGGCACCGGCGGCGGCCTTCGCGTCCTCCGTCTTCCAGTTCCACTCCAGCCGTACGTGCTCGCCGTCGAAGCTCGCCGTGCCGTCCCCGGCGGAGACGGAGAGCGGGACGGCGGGCCCCGGCAGCAGGTACGCGTCGACGGCGTCGGCGGGGACCTGGTCGAGGAAGAGGGCGCCGCGGATCTCGTCCACGACGTACTCGGCGACGCCGTACCGGTCCGACTCGACGATGAGCTGGTAGGGGTCGTTGCCCTCGGTGAGCCGGCCCCCGGTCGCCTGCAGCAGCGGATCGGCGCCGTCCCGCAGCCGCAGCCGCAGCCGGCCCGACTTCCTGCCCTGCTCGAACGAGACGCCCGCCAACGCTCCCAGCGGCACGGTCAGTTCACCCAGCGTCTTGCGCAGCAGGCTCACGTTCTTGTCGCGGCCCGGGGTGATCCGCAGCGCGTCACCGTCGAAGGCCCATGTGCCGTCCCGCTGGATGATTTCCGCCATGGGGGTGATTCTCCCATCGGTGCTGCGGGAGAGTGGTCTATACCCATTCGGGGGATGGGTGACGCCCAGAAGGACGTACAGGAGGGAGCGCAGGTGAAACAGCACCGCAGAACGACTCGCCTTCTCGGGACGCTGCTGCTCGTGGCGGCGTCCGGGGTCTTGGCCGTCGGCGCGGCACCCCCGGTGCCCGCGGCGCCGGACCGCGCGGACACCACTTCGCTGGACCGGGTGATCC
Organism: Streptomyces ruber; assembly: GCF_014648075.1. Classification (GTDB taxonomy): domain Bacteria; phylum Actinomycetota; class Actinomycetes; order Streptomycetales; family Streptomycetaceae; genus Streptomyces; species Streptomyces ruber. Next base: position 253,959 of record NZ_BMQK01000004.1, read on the forward strand.
CGGCCCCCGCCTCCGTGACGGCGGGCGGCGCGCCGTACCGCATCACCGGGGACACCCGCATCCAGGTGGACGACTCGTGGGAGGTGCGCCGGATCGGCGGCTACCTCGCGGACGTCCTGCGGCCCTCGACCGGCTACCGGCTGCCCGTGACGGACCGCCGGGACCGGGACGGCGGCGCCATCCGGCTGACCCTGCGCGGCGGGGACGCCTCCCTCGGTGACGAGGGCTACCGCCTCGACAGCGGCCGGCGCGGGGTGACCATCTCGGCGCGCGAACCCGCCGGGCTGTTCCACGGGGTGCAGACCCTGCGCCAGCTGTTACCCGCGGCCGTCGAGGAGGACTCCCGGCAGCCGGGCCCGTGGCTCGTCGCGGGCGGCACCATCGAGGACACCCCGCGCTACGCCTGGCGCGCCGCGATGCTCGACGTCTCCCGGCACTTCTTCTCCGTGGACGAGGTCAAGCGGTACATCGACCAGCTCGCCCTCTACAAGCTCAACAAGCTGCACCTGCACCTCAGCGACGACCAGGGCTGGCGCATCGCGATCGACTCCTGGCCGAGGCTCGCCGCGTACGGCGGCTCGACGGAGGTCGGCGGCGGCCCGGGCGGCCACTACACCAAGGACGACTACCGGGAGATCGTGCGGTACGCGGCCGCCCGCCACCTGGAGGTCGTCCCCGAGATCGACATGCCCGGCCACACCAACGCGGCCCTCGCCTCGTACCCGGAACTGAACTGCGACGGCGTGGCACCCCCGCTGTACACCGGCACCGAGGTCGGCTTCAGCTCGCTGTGCGTCGGCAAGGAGGTCACGTACGACTTCGTGGACGACGTGGTCCGGGAGCTGGCCGCGCTCACGCCGGGCCGCTACCTGCACATCGGCGGCGACGAGGCGCACTCCACCAGCCACGGGGACTACGTGGCGTTCATGGACCGGGTGCAGCCGGTCGTCGCGAAGTACGGGAAGACCGTGATCGGCTGGCACCAGCTCGCCGGGGCGGGGCCCGCGCCCGGCGCGCTCGTGCAGTACTGGGGGACGGACCGCGCGACCGTGGAGGAGAAGGAGCAGGTCGCGGCGGCGGCACGGAACGGCACGGGGGTGATCGTCTCGCCCGCCGACCGGTCCTACCTCGACATGAAGTACGACGAGGACACTCCGCTCGGCCTGGACTGGGCCGGTCTCGTCGACGTGCGGCGGTCGTACGACTGGGACCCGGGCAGCTATCTGCCGGGCGTTCCGGCGTCGGCCGTCCGGGGGGTCGAGGCGCCGCTGTGGACCGAGACGCTCGACGACTCGCGGGACCTCGAGTACATGGCGTTCCCGCGGCTCGCGGGCGTGGCCGAGCTGGGCTGGTCGCCGGCGTCCACGCACGGCTGGGACGCCTACCGGGAGCGGCTCGCGGCACAGGGCCCGCGCTGGGACGCGCTGGGCATCGGCTACCACCGGGCGCCGGACGTGCCCTGGCCCGACCGGTGACCGTACGGCACGGACGCGTTCCCGGATGACGGCGGGCACCTCGGAGGACCGTACTCCGAGGTGCCCGCCCGTTCCGTGGCCGCGGCCCCGGGTCCTACAGCCCCGCGATCGGGTTCTTCAGGTTCCCGACGAGCTGGAGGGCGCCCGACGGGTCCGCCAGGTCGACCATCTGCTTGTTGTTGCGCAGCTGGAGCCGGTTCAGGCAGGACAGGGCGAACTCCGGGGCGAACATGTCGTACTGCTCGAACCGGTGGGCCAGCTCCGGTGCCGCCTCCTGGTAGTCGCGGACGGACCGCGCGACCGTGCGCCAGAAGGTCTCCTCCTCCATGACGCCGTCGGCGGCGAGGTTCGAGGCGAGGAAGCGGAAGAAGCAGTCGAAGACGTCGGTGAAGATCGACAGCAGCTTCTTGTCCTCGGGGACGTCGACCCGGATGCGGGCGACCTCGGGCGGGAGCACCGCGTCCGGGTCCATCACCGCGATCTCCTCGGCGATGTCCTTGTAGACCGCGCGCTCCACGGCGCCGTTCTTCAGTACGAGGATGACGTTCTCGCCGTGCGGCATGTAGACGAGGTCGTACGCGTAGAAGCTGTGCAGCAGCGGCACGAAGTACGCCCGCAGGTAGCGGGAGAGCCACTCCTCGGGGGTGAGCCCGGAGCGCTCGATCAGCGCGGCCGCGAAGGAGCGGCCCTCGTGATCGACGTGGAGCAGGGACGCCATGGTGGCGAGCGACTCGCCGTCCTGGAGCGAGGGCACCGGGCTCTCGCGCCACAGCGCGGCCAGCATCTTGCGGTACGGGGAGTGCTTGTCCGTGGCGGCCTCGTACTCCAGGTGCCGGTAGCCGACCGCGGCGCGCTCGCGGATGACGGACAGGCCCGTCGACTTCAGCACCGGGTCGCCCTCGATCAGCTGGGCGAGCCAGTCGTTGATCGCCGGGGTGGCCTCCATGTAGGAGGCGGACAGTCCGCGCATGAAGCCCATGTTGAGCACCGAGAGCGCCGTCTTGACGTAGTGCTTCGCGGGGTGCGAGGTGTTGAAGAAGGTGCGTATCGACTGCTGGGCCAGGTACTCGTCGTCGCCCTCGCCCAGCAGGACCAGGTTGCGGCGGGCGACCTCGGCGGCGAAGGTGACCGTGAGTTTGTTCCACCACTGCCAGGGGTGGACCGGGATGAACAGGTAGTCGGCCGGGTCGAGGTCCTGCTCGCGCAGGACGGCGTGGAAGCGGTCGACGGTCTCCGCGCCCAGCTCGTCGCGGAGGAACGTCTCGTACTCGATGCCCACGCCGGCGGTGAACGCGGCCCGGGAGCGGTGCGCCGCCAGCCAGACCAGCCTGACCGGGTTCGCGGCCTCGGGGGCGTACGCGCGGTACTCGCCGATGTCGAAGCCGAGCCGTCCGTTGTTCGCGACGAAGCACGGGTGGCCCTCGGTCATCCCGGTCTCGATGGCCTGGAAGCCGCTCGCCGCCAGCTCGGCGACCGGGACCTGGGGCTTGGTGAGCTTGTAGCAGGTGCCCGAGAGGGTGGAGGAGATCTCCTCCAGGTAGACGGGCAGGATCTCGTCGCTCAGGCCGAGCGACTCCTTCAGCTCGATGAAGAAGTCCAGGGCCGCGAGGGGGAGTTCGGTGCCGTCGCGGTGCCGGGTGATGGAGTCCGCGTCGACCTGCCAGTGGTCCAGGGCGCGCCGGACGGCGGTGAAGGCGTACTCGATGCGGCCGTCGTCGCTGCGGACGAGGTACCGGTTCTCCCGTTCCTCGCCCAGGGGCTCCGGGGTGATCAGCCGCTCGTGCGTGAACTCGGCGAGCGCCTTGCGGATCAGCAGGCGGTTGGCCCGCGCCCAGCGGTCGGGAGACAGGTGCGCCACGGCGTCGGACAGGGTCATACGGCCACTCCTCGGGCGGCGAGGAAGTCCTCGCGGGTGCAGAAGCTGAGCAGCGCGCGCTTCTCCGGCTTGTCGATCTCGCGCGCGGGCACGAAGCCGACGGCCTCGTTGAGCGCGTGCACCGCTTTGTTGCGTACATCGGGTTCGACGACGACCCGCCGGGTCCGCGGGTCGGCGAAGAGTTCGTCCATCACCGCGGTGATGACCGCCTTGGTGAACCCGTGGACGGGGGTGTCGGTCGGCGCCACCAGGAAGTGCATGCCGACGTCGCCCGGCTCGGGCTCGTACAGACCGGCCAGCTCGCGCTGGGCCGGGTCGTACCGCTCCATCAGGAAGGCGGGCTCGCCGTCGTGCAGGCCGAGGTACGCGTGGTGGTGCTCGTCGGCGGCGATCTCCATGTAGGCCCGCTCGACGTCCTCCAGTTTCGCGTTCTGCATCATCCAGAACGCCGACTTGGGGTGGGTCACCCAGTCGTGCAGCAGCTCGGCGTCCTTCGTGGGGTCCAAGGGGCGGAACGTGAACGTGCCTATACCGGTGGCGCTCATACGGCGAACTCCTGGAACGCGATCGTCTTCTCCACGGGGTAGTACTCGGTGCCGAGCAGCTCGCGGATGATGCAGCTGTTGCGGTAGGGGCCCATGCCCAGGTCGGGCGAGGTGACCGAGTGGGTGTGGACGCCCGCGTTCTGGAGGAAGATCCCCCGGCCCGTCACGTCGACGGCGTAGTTGCGGGCCACGTCGAAGCGGCCGTGGCCGTCGAGGCGCAGGCGGTCGCGGACGGGCTCCAGGAAGGCCGGCCGCCGGTAGTGGTAGCCGGTCGCGAGGACCAGGCCCTCGGTGGTGATCTCGAAGTCCTTGCCCTGCTCGTCCTGGCGGAAGCCCAGGTGGTAGACGCCGTCCTCGTACCGGGCGGTGTTCAGCGTCGAGTTGCTGAGCAGCCGGGTGGGGACCGGACGGCCGCCGCTCTCGACGTTCTTCTGGTAGAGCAGGTCGAAGATCGAGTCGATGAGGTCCGAGTTGATGCCCTTGTACAGGCCTTTCTGCTCCTTCTCCAGCCGGTAGCGGGTCTCCTCGGGCAGCGCGCGGAAGTAGTCGATGTAGTCCGGGGACGTCATCTCCAGCGTCAGCTTGGTGTACTCGAGGGGGAAGAAGCGCGGGGAGCGCGTCACCCAGTTCAGCTGGTAGCCGTGCGTGTCGATCTCGGCGAGCAGTTCGTGGTAGATCTCCGCGGCGCTCTGGCCGCTGCCCACGATCGTGATCGACTTCTTCGTCTGCAGCTCCGCCTTGCGGTCCGTGTACCGCGCGTTGTGGAAGAAGTCGCCGCCCAGGTCCCGGCAGGCCTCGGGGATGTACGGGACCGTGCCGGTGCCGAGGACGAGGTGGCGGGCGCGGTAGGTGTCGCCGGCCTCCGTGCGGACGGTGTACAGCTCGTCCGCCGCGTCGTGGGTGACCTCGGTGACCGTCGTGTCGAAGCGGATGCTGCCCAGTTTCGACGCGGCCCAGCGGCAGTAGTCGTCGTACTCGACGCGCAGCGGGTAGAAGTTCTCGCGGATGTAGAACGAGTACAGCCGCCCGCGCTCCTTGAGGTAGTTGAGGAAGGAGTACGGGGACGTCGGGTCGGCGAGTGTCACCAGGTCCGACATGAACGGGGTCTGGAGGTGGGCGCCGTCGAGGAACATGCCCCGGTGCCACTCGAAGTCCGGCTTGGACTCCAGGAACACCCCGTCGAGCTCGGCGATCGGCTCGGTGAGGCAGGCCAGCCCGAGGTTGAAGGGGCCGAGGCCGATGCCCACGAAGTCGTGGACGCCGCTCACGGGTGCGGTGCGTTCAGGAAGCGCGGTCAAGGGAGTCTCCCAGGTACTGCTCGGCGTGGCCGGCGATGAGGTCGAGGACGGCCGCGATGTCGTCGGCCGTGGTCTCGGGGTTGAGCAGGGTGAACTTCAGGTAGTGGCGGCCGCCCACCTTGGTGCCCGCGACCACCGCGTCACCGGAGGCGAACAGCGCCTTGCGGGCGTACAGGTTGGCGCGGTCGATCTCGGCCGGGTCGGTGACGGCCTCGGGTATGTAGCGGAAGACGAGCGTGGAGATGCTCGGCTCGACCACCACGTCGAAGCGCGGGTCGGCGGCGAGCAGCTTCCAGCCCTCCTCCGCCAGGTCGCACACCTCGTCGAAGAGCCGGCCGATGCCGTCGGCGCCCATCGTGCGCAGTGTCACCCACAGTTTCAGCGCGTCGAAGCGGCGGGTGGTCTGCAGGGACTTGTCGACCTGGTTGGGGATGCGCTCCTGCACCATGCGGCGCGGGTTGAGGTAGTCCGCGTGGTAGGTGGCGTGGCGCAGCGTGGCGGCGTCGCGGACCAGCACGGCGGAGGAACTGACCGGCTGGAAGAAGGACTTGTGGTAGTCGACGGTCACCGAGTCGGCGCGCTCGATGCCCTTGAGGAGGTGGCGGCGCGCCGGCGAGACGAGCAGCCCGCAGCCGTAGGCCGCGTCCACGTGCATCCACGTCCCGGACCGGGCGCACAGCTCGGCGATCTCGGGGAGCGGGTCGATGGAGCCGAAGTCGGTGGTGCCGGCGGTGGCGACGACGGCCATGGGGACGAGGCCGTCCCGGTGGCAGCGTTCCAGCTCGCGGGCGAGGGCGACCGTCTGCATCCGCTTGTTCTGGTCGACCGGTACGGAGATCACCGCGTCGGGGGCGAGGCCCAGCAGTTTCGCGGACTTCTTCACGCTGAAGTGGCTGACCTCGGAGGCGAAGACGCGCAGTTTCGCGAGGTCACCGCTTTTGGCCTCCTCCCGGGCCAGCAGCAGTGCCTGGAGGTTGGACTGGGTGCCGCCGGAGGTGAACACGCCGTCGGCGGCCGGGCCGAGGCCGATGCGCCCGGCGGTCCAGTCGACGAGCCGGCGCTCGATGAGGGTGCCGCCCGCCGACTGGTCCCAGGTGTCCACGGAGGAGTTCACGGCGGAGAGGATCGCCTCGCCGAGGATTGCCGGGATGACGACGGGGCAGTTGAGATGAGCGAGGTAACGGGGGTGGTGGAAGTAGATCGCGTCCCGGAGGTAGACGTCCTCCAGCTCGTCCAGGACCGCGGTGGTGTCGTTGAGGGGGCGGTCGAGGTCGATCTGCTCGATGCGGGGGGCGAGGGCGTCGACGGTGACACCGGTGAACGGCCGGTCGGTGGTGGCGAGTTTGGCCGCCACCCGCTCCACGCCTTCGGTCACGGAGCGGCGGTACTGCTCCGCGGTCGTGTCATTGAGCAGGTGCGAGCGCATGGTGGGGGTCCTCCGGGTGGGAGACAGTCCGTGCGGGACGGGGTGGGGACGAAGTCGCGCGGCTTCAACTTAGGCAAGCCTAACCTAACGTTACGTCGCCGAAACGCGCCCCATCCGTGACCGCCGTCACGTCGCTCCCGTGCGTCTCGCGGTCACGCGGCCCGGGCGCGCTCACTCACCCCGTGCGCGCAGCTGCTCCTCCGTCAGGCCCTCGCGCCAGTACCCGACGAAGGTCACGGCCCGCCTGTCGACGCAGCGCTCACGCACGAGATGGCGGCGCAGCTCCTTGACCCGCCCCGCCTCACCGGCGATCCAGGCGTACGGGCGCTCCGCGTACGGAAGCCGGGCGTCGCGGATCTCGTCGAGCGCCGCGGGGGCGCCGGCGGCGCGCACCAGCCAGGTGATCTCGACGTCCGCCGCGGTGGTCAGCTCCTGGATGTCCTCCGCGTGCTGCACCTCCAGCCACACGCGGGCACGCAGGCCCGGCGGCAGGGACTCCAGGATCGCGGAGGCGGCGGGCAGGGCCGTCTCGTCGCCCCACATGAGCACCAGGTCGGTGCCCTCCGGCGGGCGGAACCGGATCGCCCGGTTGTCGGCGACCGCGGGGCCGATCAGCGCGACGCGGTCGCCGGGGGCGGCCGTGGCCGCCCAGCGGGAGGCGGGGCCGGCGGGGGCGCCCGCCCCCGGCCCGACCCCGTGCAGCACGAAGTCGATGTCGATCTCGGCGGTGTCGCCGTCCGCGTCCCGGCGCAGCGCCCGCAGCGTGTACGAGCGCATCACGGCCCGTACGTCCTCGGGGAGTTCGCGCCAGGCCTGCCACCACTGGTCCCCGTACTCCATCGGCACGACGGGCTCGGGCTGTCCCGGGTGCGGCAGGAACAGCGACAGGGACTGGTCCCGGCCGTCGGAGTGGAAGCCGAGCAGGTCGGGGCCGGCGAAGGTGACGCGGACGAGGGACGGGCCGAGCCGCTCCGTCCGGGTGACCTGCAGGGAGAAGAAGCGGAACGGGGTGACTACGGCCGTGGTCATCTGTGGTCCTGGGTGGAGGTCGGAGGAGGGGGCGGGGCGGTGAAGGACGGCAATGGAAACGAAGGTTAGCCTAACCTTTCCATGGCTCGGAAGGGCATGAAAACGGACCCGGGGGCGCCGTGGTGCCGCCCCCGGGTCCTGTCTCCCGCGGCCCGGATCCGAGGGGCCGCCCCGGTGGCCGTGCGGGGAGGGCGTCTCAGCCCGCCAGCCCCATCTCCCGGGCGATCAGCATCCGCTGCACCTCGCTCGTGCCCTCGCCGATCTCCAGGATCTTGCTGTCGCGCCACATGCGGGCCACCGGGTACTCGTTCATGAAGCCGTAGCCGCCGTGGATCTGGGTGGCGTCACGGGCGTTGTCCACCGCGACGGTGCTGGAGTACAGCTTGGCGAGCGCCGCCTCCTTCTTGAAGGGCTCCCCGGCGACCAGCCGGAAGGCCGCGTCCCGCCACGCCAGGCGGGCCGTGTGCGCCTTCATCTCCATGTCGGCGATCTTGAACTGGATGGCCTGGTTGGACCCGATCGGGCGGCCGAAGGCGTGCCGCTCCTTCGCGTACTTGACCGACTCGTCCACACAGCCCTGGGCCAGGCCCGTGGCGAGTGCCGAGATCGCTATACGGCCCTCGTCGAGGATGCGGAGGAACTGCGCGTAGCCCCGGCCCTCCTTGCCCAGCAGGTTCTCCGCCGGGACCCGCACGTCCGAGAAGGTGAGCTCACGGGTGTCCGAGGCGTTCCAGCCGACCTTCGAGTAGGGGGCCGCGACCGTGAAGCCGGGCGTACCCGAGGGGACGATGATCGAGGAGATCAGCGGCTTGCCCTCCGGGGAACGGCCCGTCACCGCCGTCACCGTCACCAGGCCCGTGATGTCCGTGCCGGAGTTGGTGATGAAGCACTTGGTGCCGTTGATCACCCATTCGTTCGTCGACTCGTCCAGCCGGGCCGTGGTGCGGGTCGCGCCCGCGTCCGAGCCCCCGTCCGCCTCCGTCAGGCCGAACGCGCCCAGGATCTCGCCCGTGCACAGGCGCGGCAGCCAGGTGCGCTTCTGCGCCTCCGTGCCGAAGAGGTAGATCGGCATCGCGCCCAGCGAGACCCCCGCCTCCAGCGTGATCGCCACCGAGGAGTCCACGCGGGCCAGCTCCTCCAGCACGATGCCCAGCGCCAGGTAGTCGCCGCCCATGCCGCCGTACTCCTCCGGGAACGGCAGCCCGAACAGGCCCATGCGGCCCATCTCCCTGACGATCTCGTACGGGAACTCGTGGCGCTCGTAGAGGGCGCCGATCCGGGGGGCTATCACGTCGTGGGCGAACCGCTCCACAGTGCGGCGCAGTTCCTGCAGTTCCGGGGTGAGGTTGTGATCCATCGCTGTCACTGCTCCTGCTGCTGCGAAAGGGCTCTTACCGTGCGGGACGGGCTGGGCCGGCCCAACTGCCCGGCCATCCACACGCTCGTCGCGGTGAGACGGCCGAGGTCGACCCCCGAGTCGATGCCGAGGCCCCGCAGCATCCACACGAGGTCCTCGGTGGCGAGATTGCCGGTGGCGGACCTGGCGTAGGGGCAGCCGCCGAGGCCGCCCGCGGAGGCGTCGACGGTCGTGACGCCGTGCTGCAGGGCCGCATACGTGTTGGCCAGCGCCTGGCCGTAGGTGTCGTGGAAGTGGACGCCGATCACCGGGGCGGGCACGCCCGCCCCGGCCAGCGCCGTCAGCAGTGCCCCAACGTGGCCCGGCGTCGCCACGCCGATCGTGTCGCCGAGGCTCAGCTCGTCGCAGCCCATGTCCGTCAGCGCCTTGCACACCCGTACGACCTGCGGGACCGGCACCGGGCCCTCCCACGGGTCGCCGAAGCACATGGAGAGATAGCCGCGCACATGGGCGCCCGCCGCCCTGGCGCGGGCCACCACCGGCTCGAACATGGCCAGTGCCTCGTCGACGGTCCGGTTGAGGTTGGCCTTGGCGAAGGACTCGGTGGCGCTGGCGAAGACCGCGATCCGGCTCGCCCCCAGGGACAGGGCGCGGTCCAGGCCGCGTTCGTTGGGGACGAGGACCGGGAGCGCCACCGGGAGACCGGCGACGAGCGGGAACAGCTGCTCCGCGTCCGCCAGCTGGGGCACCCACTCCGGGTGGACGAAGCTCGTGGCCTCGATGGTCGTCAGGCCCGCGGCGGCCAGCCGGCGGACGAACTCCGCCTTGACCGCCGTGGGGACGGTGCCCTTCTCGTTCTGCAGGCCGTCCCGGGGGCCGACCTCGTGGATGCGCACGCGCGCGGGCAGGCCTTCGGACGGCACGGTCATGGGCAGTTCCCGGGTCGTCATGCCTCCGCCTCCTCGTGGTGCGGTGCGATCACCGCGAGGACCTGGTCCATCGCGACGGTCGTGCCCGGGGCGACCTCCAGCTCGGCGACGGTGCCGGCGTGCGGCGCGGAGATGACGTGCTCCATCTTCATCGCCTCGACCACCAGCAGGCTCTGCCCGGCGGCCACCTCGTCGCCGACGGCCACCTTCACGACGGTCACCGTGCCGGGCATGGGCGCGGTCAGGGAGCCCGCGCCGCCCGCGCCGGCCCCGGTGAGCGAGGCGGCCACGGGGTCGTGGTCGCGCACCTCCCACGCGTCGCCCTCGCGGGCCAGCCAGTCACCGGCCCGGTGGAAGGTGTGACGGACGCCGTCCAGGGTGACCGAGACCCGGTCGTCCGTCACGGTGTGGGTGCCGCGCGGGACGTGCCGCACCGGGTCCGTGCCCGGCACCCGCAGCCAGAAGGCGGCCGGCCTCGGCTCGCCCCCGAGCCGCCAGCCGTCCGGCACCGAGAACGGGTCCGTCCAGCCGTCGCCCCGCGGCCGCAGCGCGTCCAGCCGTACGGCGGCCGCCGCCTCGTACACCTCCACGGGCACCCCGTCGGGCACCAGGGAGTCCGTCTCCCGCTCCACGAGCCCGGTGTCCAGCTCGCCCGCCACCACGGCCGGGTGCGCGAGGAGGCGGCGCAGGAAGCCCGCGTTCGTCGGCACGCCCAGCGTGACCGTCTCCGCCAGGGCCGCGCGGAGCCTGCGCAGCGCGGTCGCGCGGTCCGGGCCGTGCGCGATCACCTTGGCGAGCATCGGGTCGTAGAGGCTGCTCACCTCGGTGCCCTCGCTGAGGCCCGAGTCGGTGCGTATCCCCTCCCGTTCGGGCTCGTGCAGGGCGAGCACCGTGCCGCCCGACGGCAGGAAGCCGCGCGCGCCCTCCTTGACGGACAACGTCTCCGCGTACAGCCGCGCCTCGACGGCGTGCCCGGTCGTCGTCACGTCGTCCTGGGTGATCGGCAGCCGCTCGCCCGCCGCCACCCGCAACTGCCACTCCACCAGGTCCAGGCCCGTGACCAGCTCGGTCACCGGGTGCTCGACCTGGAGGCGGGTGTTCATCTCCATGAAGTAGTGGGACGAGGGATCGTCACCGGGGACGATGAACTCCACCGTGCCCGCGCCCCGGTACCCGCAGGAACGGGCCGCGCGGACCGCCGCCTCGCCCATCGCCGCCCGGGTGGCGGCGTCGAGCAGCACGCTCGGCGCCTCCTCGACGATCTTCTGGTGGCGGCGCTGGAGGGAGCACTCGCGCTCGCCGAGGTGGATCACGTTCCCGTGGCCGTCCGCCAGGACCTGGATCTCGATGTGCCGGGGGCGGTCGATCCACCGCTCGACGAGCAGCGTGTCGTCCCCGAAGGACGCGCGGGCCTCCCGGCGGGCGGCGGCCGTCTCGTCCGCCAGCCGGTCCGCGTCGCGCACCAGCCGCATGCCCTTGCCGCCGCCGCCCGCGCTGGGCTTGAGCAGCACCGGCATGCCGATCTCCCGGGCGGCCGCGGCCAGTTCCGCGTCGCTGAGCCCGCTGCCGCCGGAGCCGGGCACCACCGGCACCCCGGCCTCCCGCACGGTCTCCTTGGCGCGGATCTTGTCGCCCATCAGCGCGATCGCCTCCGCGGGCGGGCCGACGAAGACCAGCCCGGCGTCGGCGCACGCGCGCGCGAAGCCGGCGTTCTCCGCGAGGAAGCCGTAGCCCGGGTGCACGGCCTGCGCCCCGGTGCGGGCGGCGGCGGCCAGCAGCCGCTCCACCGACAGGTAGCTCTCGGCCGCGGGGGCCGGGCCGATGCGTATCGCCGTGTCGGCCTCCCGGACGTGCCGGGCGTCCGCGTCGGCGTCGGAGTACACGGCCACCGAACGCACACCGAGCGCTCTGAGCGTACGGATGATCCGTACGGCGATCTCGCCCCGGTTGGCGACGAGCACCGTCTCGAACATCGTCGTCGTCATGGTCTGCAGGCCCCCCTCACATCCGGAAGACGCCGAAGCCGGGCTCGCCGAGCGGTGCGCCCGCACACGCGGTCAGGGCCAGGCCCAGCACCTGCCGGGTCTCCAACGGGTCGATCACGCCGTCGTCCCAGAGGCGGGCGGTGGCGTAGTACGCGTTCCCCTGGCGCTCGTACATGGCGCGGACCGGGGCCTTGAAGTCCTCCTCCGCCTCGGCCGTCCACTCCTGGCCGCGCGCCTGGAGCTGGTCCCGTTTGACGGTGGCGAGGACCGACGCGGCCTGCTCGCCGCCCATGACCGAGATCTTGGCGCCCGGCCACATCCACAGGAAGCGCGGGGAGTACGCCCGGCCGCACATCGAGTAGTTGCCCGCGCCGTACGAACCGCCGATCACCACCGTCAGCTTCGGCACGCGCGTGCAGGCCACCGCCGTCACCATCTTGGCGCCGTGCTTCGCTATGCCGCCGGCCTCGTAGGTGCGGCCCACCATGAAGCCGGAGACGTTCTGCAGGAAGACCAGCGGGATGCCGCGCTGGTCGCACAGCTCGATGAAGTGCGCGCCCTTCTGGGCCGACTCGGAGAACAGGATGCCGTTGTTGGCGACGATGCCGACCGGGTGACCGTGGATGCGGGCGAAGCCCGTCACGAGCGTCTGCCCGAACTCGGCCTTGAACTCCGCGAACCGCGAGCCGTCGACCACCCGCGCGATGACCTCGCGCACGTCGTACGGGGTGCGGGAGTCCACCGGTACCACCCCGTACAGCCCGTACGGGTCCACCTTCGGCTCAACGGACGGCTCCACCGCCCAGGGCAGCGGCCCGCGCGCGGGGAGCGTGGAGACGATGGTCCGCACGATCCGCAGGGCGTGCGCGTCGTCCTCCGCGAGGTGGTCCGTGACACCCGACACGCGCGCGTGCACCTCGCCGCCGCCCAGCTCCTCGGCGGTCACGACCTCGCCGGTCGCCGCCTTCACCAGGGGCGGGCCGCCGAGGAAGATCGTGCCCTGGTTCCGCACGATCACGGCCTCGTCGCTCATCGCCGGGACGTACGCCCCGCCCGCCGTGCACGAGCCCATCACGGCCGCGATCTGCGGGATGCCCGCGCCCGACATCCGCGCCTGGTTGTAGAAGATCCGCCCGAAGTGCTCGCGGTCCGGGAACACCTCGTCCTGGAGGGGCAGGAACGCGCCCCCGGAGTCCACCAGGTACACACAGGGGAGGCGGTTCTCGTACGCCACCTCCTGGGCCCGCAGGTGCTTCTTCACCGTCATCGGGTAGTACGTGCCGCCCTTGACCGTGGCGTCGTTGGCGACGATCACGCACTCCCGGCCGCTGACCCGCCCGATCCCCGCGATCACCCCGGCGGCCGGTGCCTGCCCGTCGTACATCCCGTCGGCCGCCAGCGGGGCCAGCTCCAGGAAGGGCGAGCCCGGGTCGAGCAGTGTGTCCACGCGGTCGCGCGGGAGCAGTTTGCCGCGCGCGGTGTGCCGCTCGCGCGCCTTCTCGCCCCCGCCGAGCCGGGCGGCCGCCAGCTTCTCCCGCAGCTCCTCGCCGAGCGCGCGGTGCGCGGCCTCGTTGGCCCGAAAGGCGTCCGACGCGGGATCCGCCGCGGTCGTCAGCTCCGGTGCCTGGTCCATCCCGCGGTCCCCTCACTTTGTTAATGAGCGTTAACGCATTCCCTTCAGGTTAACGACCGCTAACCTCCCTGTCTAGAATTGTTCTCATGGCCACGAGAACCGACGCCCCCACCCGCCGCGAACAGATCCTCAAGGAGGCCGCCCGGCTCTTCGCCGAGCGCGGCTTCCACGGCGTCGGCGTCGACGAGATAGGGGCGGCCGTCGGTATCAGCGGTCCCGGCCTCTACCGGCACTTCGCGGGCAAGGACGCGATGCTCGCCGAGCTGCTGGTCGGCATCAGCGGGCAACTGCTGACGGGGGGCAAGCGGCGGCTGGCCGAGTCGGCGGGCGACCCGGAGAAGGTCCTCGACTCGCTCATCGAGGGGCACATAGATTTCGCGCTCGACGACCGTCCTCTCATCACTCTGCACGACCGTGAGCTGGACCGCCTCCGGGACAGCGACCGCAAGCTGGTGCGCCAGCTCCAGCGGCAGTACGTGGAGATCTGGGTGGGGGTCGTCCGCGAGGTCCACCCGGAGCTGTCCGAGCCCGCCGCCCGCTCGGCGGTGCACTCCGTCTTCGGGCTGCTGAACTCGACACCGCACCTGGGGCGTGCGGGCTCGCTGCCGGGGCGCGGCGCGACGGCGGCCCTGTTGCACCGGATGGCGAAGGGGGCCTTCGCGGCGGCCGGGGCGTGACGAGCGTTACGGGACGGCCGGTCCGGACGGGTCTGGACGGGTTCTCGTACCGGCCGGTACGGTTGGGCTGAGCAAGCGCTTAGACGTGCCCGAACGTACGCAGTGGAGGTGGACGGCGTGCGCCGTACCGTGTTCAACGAGGACCACGAGGCGTTCCGGGAGACCCTGCGGGACTTCATCCGGTCCGAGGTCGTCCCCGTCCACGACGAGTGGTTCGCGGCCGGCCAGGTGCCGCGCGAGTTCTACTACAAGCTCGCCGAGCTGGGCCTGTTCGGCATCAACGTCCCCGAGGAGTACGGCGGCGCCGGCCTGGAGACCCACAAGTTCGAGGCGATCCAGTACGAGGAGACCGCGCGCGCGGGCGTCACCTTCGGCGGCTCCGGCGTGCACGTGCTGCTCGCCCTGCCGTACATCAAGATGCTCGCCACCGACGAGCAGAAGAAGCGGTACCTGCCGAAGTTCGTCTCCGGCGAGGAGATGTGGGCCATCGCGATGACCGAGCCGGGCACCGGCTCCGACCTCGCCGGCATGAAGACCACCGCGAAGCTCTCCGAGGACGGCTCGCACTACGTCCTCAACGGCGCCAAGACCTTCATCACCGGCGGCGTCCACGCCGACAAGGTCATCGTCTGCGCCCGCACCGCCGCCCCGACCGCCGAGGACCGCCGCCACGGCATCTCCCTCTTCGCCGTGGACACGAAGTCCGAGGGCTACTCCGTCGGCCGCAAGCTCGACAAGCTCGGCCTGCGCACCTCCGACACCGCCGAGCTGGCGTTCGTCGACGTGAAGGTGCCGGCCGAGGACCTGCTGGGCGAGGAGAACAAGGGCTTCCACTACCTCGGCGCCAACCTGCCCTCCGAGCGCTGGGGCATCGCCTACGGCGCGTACGCGCAGGCCAAGGCCGCCGTCGGGTTCGCCAAGGACTACGTGCGGGAGCGCGTCGTCTTCGGCAAGCCGGTCGCCCACTTCCAGAACACCAAGTTCGAGCTGGCCGCCTGCCAGGCCGAGGTGGACGCCGCCGAGGCCGTCGCCGACCGCGCCCTGGAGGCCCTGGACGCGGGCGAGCTGACCCCGGCCGAGGCCGCGAGCGCCAAGCTGTTCTGCACCGAGGTCGCGCACCGCGTGATCGACCGCTGCCTCCAGCTGCACGGCGGCTACGGCTACATGAACGAGTACCCGATAGCCCGTCTGTACGCGGACAACCGCGTCAACCGCATCTACGGCGGCACCAGCGAGATCATGAAGACGATCATCGCCAAGGACATGGGGCTGTGACCGGCGTACACCCCGCTGTCACACCTCGCTGACAGACTCGTCCCATGAGCCAGGCACTGCAGGATCTCCTCGATCTGCTCGACCTCGAGCAGATCGAGGAGAACATGTTCCGCGGCCGGTCCCGGTCCGCCGTCGTCCCCCGCGTCTTCGGCGGACAGGTGGCGGCCCAGGCACTCGTCGCGGCCGGCCGGACGGTCCCCCCGGACCGGCCCGCCCACTCGCTCCACGCGTACTTCCTGCGCATGGGCGACCCGGGCGCGCCCATCGTCTACGACGTCGACCGGCTCCGCGACGGCCGCTCCTTCACCACGCGCCGCGTCGTCGCCGTCCAGCACGGCAAACCGATCTTCACGCTGTCCGCGTCCTTCCAGCGGTACGAGGAGGGCCTCGACCACCAGGCGCCGATGCCGCCCGCACCCGACCCCGTCACGCTCCCGACCGGCGAGGACCGGCTGCGCGACTACGGCCACCTCGCCCCCGACGTCGTGGAGCGGCTGCTGGAGGCGCGCGCCGCGGTCGACCTGCGCTACGTCGACGAGCCGCCGTACGGCCGGTTCGGCGAGCCCCGTGAACCGCGCTCCCAGGTCTGGTTCCGCACCAACGGCAAGCTCGGCGGCGCGGTCGACGAACCGCTGCTGCACGTCGTCCTCGCCACGTACGTCTCCGACATGACGCTCCTGGACTCCGTCCTGCTCGCGCACGGGCGCGGCGGCTGGGCGGTCGGGGACGTCGTCGGCGCCTCCCTGGACCACGCGATGTGGTTCCACCGCCCGTTCCGCGCCGACGAATGGCTCCTGTACGACCAGGAGTCCCCGTCCGCGCACGGCGGCCGGGGACTCGGGCAGGCCCGCATCTACACCCAGGACGGGCGGCTGGCCGTATCGGTGATCCAGGAGGGGGTCGTACGGATACCCAGGTGATCCGTACGGCGCCCCGCGTGTCCCGCGTGACCGTGTGCTAGCGGCTCAGCCGGTGAGCCCCGCCCGGTCCAGCAGGTACGCCGTCATCGGGTCGTAGTGGCGCGGGCTCAGCACATGGTCGTCGAGGGGCACCGTCACCTGCACGGTGCCCTCGGCCTCGGCGAGGAAGAGGGCGGGGTCGTTGCAGTCGGCGTAGCCGACGGAGTCCACGCCGTGCTGCCCCGCGTACCCCGCCCAGCCGTGGTCGGCCACCACCAGGTCGGGCAGCGGGCGGCCCTCGCGCGTGAGGCCGGTGAGGATGGCCCGCATCGGGTCGCCGGAGTGGGTGTGCCAGAGGGTGGCGCCGGCCTCCAGGACGGCCACGTCCGCGAACTGCATGACGAATCCCTCGTCCGTCCGCAGCCCCTCCGGGATCACCACGATCTCGCAGCCCGCCGCGCGCAGGGCGGCGGCCGTGGCGCGGTGCACGTCCAGCAGGCCGCCCGGGTGACCGGTGGCGAACAGGACGCGCTGCTCGCCGTCGGCCGCCTTGCGCAGCCGCGCCGCCATGCGCTCCAGGGCGTCGACGGTCAGCTCCGGGTCGATGGTGTCCTGCCCGCGACGGTGCTCGGGGTCGTCGACCACGCCGACGCGCTCCGCCATCACCGCGAGGACGTCCTGTTCGTCGGTCCAGCGGTCACCGAGTTCCAGGCCCAGCCAGTAGTGGCGGTCGCCGTTCGCGAGCTTGCGGTAGTGGTCGAGGTTGTTCTCGCGGGGCGTGGCGACGTCGCCCGCGATACGGGTTCTGACGAGGTGGTCGACGAGCTCGGCGCGGCTGGGGGTCCCGGGTATCGGCATGCCTCCCATTGTGGGGCAGACACCCGTGCGGGGGCCCGGCCTCCCGGCCGCTGGGACGCGCGTCACCGTGGACGGGGCGGCGCCCGCGTACCATCGCGCCGAGATCACGTCGGTGGCCGCGTCCCGCCCGGCGTACGCACGCACGACCCTCATGACCCGCCGAACCGCAAAGGCACGCGCCCAGTGACCCACGACCACGACCTGGTACTCCGTCCGACGCCCGCCCAGACGGAGGCGGCACTGAACCCGCCGGCCGGCCGCACCGGCGGCGACCTCGTCATGGAGACCCTCGCCGGGCTCGGCGCGACGACCGTGTTCGGGCTGTCCGGCCGGCACGCGTCCGGCATGTCCGACGCGCTGCGCCGTGCGGACCTGCGCTACGTGGGCCTGCGCGTCGAGAGCAACGCGGGCTTCGCGGCGGACGCGTACGGCCGGATCACCGGCGAGGCGGCGCCGCTGCTGCTCCCCGCCGGCCCGGGCGCGCTGACGGCGCTCGCCGCGCTCCAGGAGGCGGCCATGGCCTCGGCCCCCGTCCTGGCGGTCGGCAGCCTGGTCCCCACGGTGGGCCCGGGCGGCGGCCCCCACGGCCACCCGCACGCGCTCCCGGACCAGTCGGCCCCGTTCCGGGACGTCGTCAAGTCCGTCCACACGGTCCGCACCCAGTCCCGGATCCCCTCGGCGCTCGCCGCCGCCTGGCAGTCGGCGCTGACCGCCCCGCACGGCCCGGTCTGGGTGGGCGTCCCGCAGGACGTCCTGCGGGCCGGGACGGCGATCCCGGTGGTGACGGGCGTGGACGCGACACCGGAGGAACTGCCGCCGCGCCCCGAGCTCACCGCCGTCGCCGCCGACCTGCTGACGCGCGCCGAACGGCCCGCGATCATCGCCGGTGGCGGAGTGGTACGGGCGGACGCGGCCGGCAAGCTGCGGCAGCTCGCCGAGCGGCTGTCGGCCCCCGTGGTCACCACCTTCGGCGGCAAGGGCGCGTTCCCCTGGAACCATCCGCTGTCGCTGCGGTCCTGGCCGGCGGACCGCCCCACCACGGACTTCCTGGAGGACGCGGACGTCCTGCTGGTGATCGGCTCGGGCCTCGGCGGACTCACCGCCGGCCACCGCCCGTTCACCCCGCGCGGCCGGGTCGTCCAGATCGAGGCCGACGCGGGCAAGCTGGAGTCCGGCCACCCGGCCCTCGGCATCCACGCGGACGCCCGCCTCGCGCTCCAGGCGCTGCTGGAGACGGCCGGCACGCGCGAGGACGACACGGCGCCCGCGCGCGTACGGGCCCTGCTGGACCGGGTGGAGGAGCGGATCGCCGCGCGGGACCTCGCCGTGGAACAGGACGTGCCGGCGTCCGTCCGCCGGGCGCTGCCGCCCCGGGCGCCCTCCTTCTGGGACATGACGGCCCTGACGTACTGGGCCTGGTCCGCCTTCGACGCCCGCCACCCCAACACCATGCACGCGGCCCAGGGCGCGGGCGGCCCCGGCTACGCCTTCCCGGCCGCCCTGGGCGCGGCGGTGGCCGACCCGACGCAGCCGGTCCTCGCGGTCTCCGACGGTGGCGGCGCGCTGTACTCGATCGCCGAGCTGGCCACGGCCCGCCGGTACGGCCTGGACGTCACCTGGCTGATCGTCGACGACGGCGGCCACGACAGCCCGCGCGAGTCCACGACGGACGCGTCCGGGGAGCCGACGGGCGCGGAGCCGACGCGTCCGGACCTCGTGGCGCTGGCGGAGTCGTTCGGCGTACCGGGTGTACGGACGAGCCCCGGGGCACTGGAGACGGACCTCCGCGAGGCGCTGTCACGGCCGGGTCCTTCGGTGGTCGTGCTGCCGGCGGTGCTGCGGGAGTTCGCGCCGGCGCGTCCGGGCGAGTAGGCCCGGACGCGCCGGCGGGCCGGTCAGCAGATCGCCCCGACGGTCGTCACCAGATCGCCTCGACCCACTCCGGGTGGTCGATAAACGGATTGCGGTTGCCCTGGTAGGAGCTGTATATGACCTCGTTGCGACGCCGCTCGAAGGCGTCCGGCGGGTCCTCGTCGTTCCACTGCTTCAGGACGGAGAGACGCCCGTGGTACGGGGCGCTGCCGTTGGAGACGGTGTTGTTGGGCTCCAGGTCGGGCCAGCTGTCGTCGCCCTCGTAGCGGACGGCCATGTACAGGATCATCCGGGCCACGTCGCCCTTGACGGCGTCGCGCGGCTCGAAGGAGTCGGAGTCGGTGAGGCTGCCGCCGCCGCCCGCGACCGCGCTGCCGCCGTCGTCGAAGTCCTTGTTGCCGCGGACGGAGTTGACCTGTACGTCCTCCGGGCGCAGGTGGTGGAGGTCGGTGCCGGGTCCGGTGGTCGTGCCGAAGTCGCCGTGGGACTTGGCCCACACGTGCTCGCGGTTCCAGTCGCCGACGTCGCCGCCGTTGCGCGACTTGCTGCGGGAGAGGCCCGAGTAGAGCAGCTTGACGTTGTTGCTGTTCGCCGGGTCCTGGTCGGTGACCTTCAGCGCTTCCCAGACCGCCGAGTACGAGATCGTCCTGTGGTCGTCGATGATGTCGTGCAGGGATGCCTTGAGAGCGGTACCGGTCTTGCCGGCCGCGTCGGCGTAGTACGTGTCGTCGTACGCGGTGGTGGTCGCGGCAGCGGGGGAGGCGGCGGAGGGCGCGGTGGACGCCGCGGCGGTCGGCACGGCGAGGCCGGCCAGCAGGGCGGAGAGCAGCAGGGCCGGCGTTCTCCGGCCGTGGGTGCGGAGGGGGCGGCGTATGTGCGTGGCGGGCATGGGCGGTCCGTTCTGCGCGAGTTGCTGAGCAGCCGACAGGGCGAAGGGTGACATGCCCAAGTACTCGCACAGATGAACGGGGTGCGTCGGTCCGGAGATGAGTCCGGGGACGAGACGCCGGAACAGCCACCGGCCGGCCGGGGCGGTCCGCTCTACGGCGCGGTCACGGTCTCCGGGGCTTCCTTCTCCTCGGCGCCGGTGCTCCGCGGTGCGCGGGCGCGGTGGATGACCAGGGAGAGCAGCGCGGCGGCCGCGCAGGCGGCGCCGAGGGCCACCCAGACGGGGTCGTAACTGCCGAAGACGTCGCGGGCGACGCCGCCGAGGAAGGCGGCCAGGGCCGCGCCGATCTGGTGGGCGGCGTTGGTCCAGCCGAACACGATGGCGCTGTCCGCTCCGTAGAAGTGCCGGCACAGGGCGATGACCGGCGGGACCGTCGCCAGGTCGAGGAGGCCGAAGGCGAACACGAAGAACATCATGGGCGGGTTGACGGTCGCGGCCAGCATCAGCGGCAGGCTCACCAGGAGGAGGCCGCGGAGCATGAAGTAGACGGCGAGCAGGCGGCGGGCGTCCGTGCGGTCCGTGAGCCAGCCGGAGCCGATGGTGCCTGCGACGTTGAAGACGCCGATGAGGGCGAGCAGCGTGGACGCGGTGGTGACGGGCATGCCGTGGTCGTGGGCGGCCGGGGCGAAGTGGGTCCACATGATGCCGTTGGTGGAGGCGCCGCAGATGGCGAACACGGCGGCGAGCAGCCAGAACGGGGTGGTGCGGGCGGCGTCCCGGAGGACGGTGAGGGTGCGGCGGGCCGCGCCGGTGACCGGGGGCGGCTTGGGCACGAAGGTGTCACTGCCGTAGGGGCGGTGACCGGTGTCGGCGGGATGGTCGCGCAGGGTCAGCCGGATCAGGGGCGCGGTGGCCAGTGCGGCCAGGGCGAGGGTCACGAGGGCCGGCCGCCAGTCGTGGTGGTCGATGATCCAGGAGAGCGCGGGGAGGAAGACCATCTGCCCGAGAACGCTGCCGGAGGAGAGGATTCCGGTGACCAGTCCGCGACGCCTGACGAACCAGCGGTTGGTGACGGTGGTGCCGAGGGTCATGGACAGCGAACCCGTGCCCAGTCCGACCAGAAAGCCCCAGAAGAGGACGAACTGCCACGAGGCGCTCATGACTGTGGTGAGAAGGGCGCCACCCGCGACGGCACTCAGGGCGGCGAGCACCACGCGGCGGATGCCGAAACGGTCCATCAGGGCGGCCGCGAAGGGGGCGGTGAGGCCGTAGAGGACCATGTTCACCGACGAGGCGAGGCCGATGGAGCCCCGGGACCAGTGGAACTCCTGCTGGAGCGGTGCCTGGAGGATCCCGGGCATCGTGGAGAAGGCCCCGGCGACCACGATGGATACTCCGGCTGCGGCAGCCACCCACCAGGCACGGTGGCCCAGAGCGGTACGGGGATGTCCGGTCGTCGTCTCCATGGATGTCATCCTTCGGGTGTCTGCATGCCCCTGCCACTGGCCACCTGGACAGGTACTGAAAGAATCCGGCCATGAGCAGTGAGGGTCTACATCGCGTGGCGGTGCTGGTCCGTCCCGGGCTGCTGCCCATGGAACTGGGCATCGTGCACCGTCTGTTCACGACGGCGGCCGGGCCGGCGGGAGAGCGGCTGTACTCCGTGACCACCTGCACGCCCGTGCCCGGCGAGGTCACCACCGACACGGACTTCACGGTCAACGTGGCCCACGGACCCGAGGTGCTGGCGGACGCGGACACGGTGATCGTGCCCGCGGCGTCGGAGGACTACGTGCCGCAGGAGCGGGGGCGGCTGGCCGGACCGGTGCGGGAGGCTCTCGCCCGCGTCCCCGCGGGCGCGCGGCTGGCCTCGATCTGCACGGGCTCGTTCGTTCTCGCGGCCGCCGGCCTGCTGGCGGGCCGACGGGCGACGACGCACTGGAAGTCGTGCGACGAACTGCGCGCGCTGTACCCGGAGATCGACGTCGACCCCGGCGTCCTGTACACCGAGGACCGGGGCGTCCTCACCTCGGCCGGCGTGGCCGCCGGGATCGACCTGTGCCTGCACATGATCCGCAGCGACCACGGCGCGGACGTGGCCAACACGGTGGCCCGTGGCACGGTCGTGCCGCCGCACCGCGAGGGCGGACAGGCCCAGTACATCGAACAGCCCGTCCGCGAGCCCCACGACACCTCGACGGCCGCCGCCCGTACCTACGCCCTGCGCCATCTCGGCGACCCCGTCACGCTCTCCGATCTGGCCAGGGAGGCATCGGCCAGCGTGCGCACCCTGAGCCGGAAGTTCCGCCAGGAGACCGGCATGACCCCCGCACAGTGGCTGGCCCACCAGCGCCTCCAGCAGGCCCGGCGGCTCCTCGAACGCACCGACGAACCGGTGGACCGGATCGCCGCCCTGGTGGGTTTCGGCACCGGAACGGCCATGCGCCAGCACTTCCGGGACGTGCTCGGCGTGTCGCCACGCGCATACCGCAACACCTTCCGGGGGGTGGGATAGCGGTATGCGCGTGGCGAGGTGCCCCGCACCGGAACGCGCAGGGCGAGGGGCCGTGCCGACACGGTGGCCCGCGTCGCGGGGACACCGTGTCCTCGGCCGGTGGAGTCCCGCGGCAGGTATCTGTAAACGCGCGGCCATCCGGGTGAGAGGAGCCGGACGATCGGGCGAGGCCGGAGACTGGCAGAGTGGAAGGACGTGACCAGCCTTCCAGGAGGTAGACCCTTACATGCGCCTGCTGCTCATCCGCCACGGCCAGACCCCTTCCAACGTCAAGCACCTTCTCGACACCGCGGAGCCGGGCCCCGGGCTGACCCCCTTGGGGCAGGAGCAGGCAGCCGCACTGCCGGAGGCGCTGGCGGACGAGAAGATCGACGCCCTGTACGTCTCGACGCTGGTGCGGACCCACCTCACGGCCGCCCCGCTGGCCGCCGCGAAGCAGCTGGAGCCCCGTGTCCGGGACGGCATCCGGGAGGTCTCCGCCGGTGACCTGGAGATGCGCGGGGACGACGAGGCCGCCCACACCTACATGGCCACCGCCCTGGCCTGGTCCGCGGGGAACACCGAGCTCCGCATGCCGGGCGGGGAGAACGGCGTGGAGGCCCTCGCGCGCTACGACGCCGTCGTCGAGGAGGCCGCCGCCACCGGAGCGGAGACGGTGGCCATGGTCAGCCACGGTGCGGTGATACGCATGTGGGTCGCCGCCCGCGCGCGGAACGTCGGCATGGACTACGCGGCCACCCACGAGCTGCGCAACACCGGCATCGTCGTCCTCGAAGGCTCACCCGACCAGGGCTGGCGGGCGCTGCTGTGGGAGGGCAAGCCCCTCGGACCCGAGGACGTCGTGGCCGGGACGAGTGGCCCCGCCGGCGAGACGGTCTGAGCGCGGGCGGCGCGCGCCTCAGGCTTTGCCGTTCCGGCAATCTTTCGTGACGGTCCTCCGGGGTCGCGTGCACCATCGCGGCATGAGTACTCACGACGATGTCGCCCAGCACGAGCACAGGCACGAGGAGGCGGCCGACATGTTCGAGCCGTCGGCCTGGGAGGAGCGGTACGCGGGCGAGGAGAGGTTCTGGAGAGGGAACCCCAACCCGCAGCTCGTCGCCGTCGCCTCCCGGCTGACCCCGGGAACGGCGCTGGACGTCGGCTGCGGTGAGGGCGGTGACGTGGTCTGGCTGGCCGGCCAGGGCTGGAAGGTCACCGGCGCCGACTTCTCCGCCAACGGCCTCGCCCGCGCCGCCCGGCACGCGGCGGAGGCCGGGGTCGCCGACCGCGTCGACTGGTGGCAGGTCGACGCCCGGACCCTCACGGCGGACGGACGCTCGTACGACCTGGTGACCACCCACTACCTGCACGCACCGGACGGCGGAATGGTGGAGGTCACCCGCCGCCTCACCGACGCGGTGGCCCCCGGTGGTCACCTGCTGGTCGTCGGCCACGCGCCGTCGGGAGTCTTCGCCGAGCTCTCCGCGAGCCACCGCAAGGCGATGTTCCTCGCCGAGGAACTGCTGCCCGGCCTGCCGGACGACTTCGAGGTCCTGGTCGCGGAACAGCGTCCACGGGAGCTGAACCGGGAGGGCGAGACCGTCCACGCCCATGACGCGACGCTGTTCGCGCGCCGAAAGCTTTCGTCCTAGGCGGGCAGTTCGCCGTTCTTGACGGCGGTGACGAACGACGCCCAAGGGGCTGGGGGGAAGAGCAGTGCGGGGCCGTCCGGGACCTTGGAGTCCCGGACGGGGATGCCTGTGGGGTGGTGGTCGAGGACTTCGAGGCAGCTGCCGGCTTCGGGGCCGCTGTAGGACGACTTGCGCCACCTGGTTCGCTCAGCCACGGCGCTCGTACTCCCTCACTGTCGTCTTCAGCATGGCGACGGACTCCTTCAGGGGGAGAGCGTCGCTCAGTGCCAGATCGTAGGCGCCCTGAAGCCTGGTGACCACGGCTGGGGAGTCGTGCACCGTGCCCACGTGGACCCCTTCCGAGTAGGCGATCGGCGGCTGGTCCTCGAAGTGCATCAGCGTGAGCATGCCCTGCAACAAGTGGTACGCGCCGACTCCGTACGGCAGTACGTGCACGCGCACCCGCCTGTGGTCCACGAGTCGGATGAGGTGCTCGCACTGCTCCGCCATCACCTCTCGCCCACCCACGACGCGGCGCAGCACCGCCTCGTCCAGCAACGCCCAGACGACAGGGGTCACCGGATCGTCCAGAATCGCCGCGCGCTCAAGGCGTGTGACAAGGCGTCTGTCACACGCCTCTTCACTCACAGGAGGGAACATCGCGCTGAGTACCGCACGCGCGTACCTTTCCGTCTGCAGGAGCCCGGGGACGAGTGACAGAGCGAACTCGCGGATCATCACCGCTTGTTGTTCGAACTGCCGGGCCGCTTCGAAGTAGTCGGCGACTGCCGCCTTTTCCCGCGGCAGGAAGCTGCTCAGCACATTCCCCGTGTTCAGAACCTCGTCCAGCCGCCGCGCGTCCTCCTTCGACGGGATTCTGCGGCCCGCTTCGATGTGCGCGATGTGCGAACGCGTCATGGTCGCTGCGTCGGCCAACTCCTGCTGAGTCAATCCCGCGGCTTCGCGCCGCTCCTTGAGCCAGTCGCCGTAGATATCGCTCAACGTGTCAACTCCCGTGTGACAGCCGCTTTGTCACCAACAGCCCTCTGGCGAGCCTAGCCACAGCCGCCTCACTCTGTGAGTGCATCGCTACACAAAGCGATACCCCCGCGACCGAGCGACCGGTCCGGGGGCGTGGTCATCAAGGCAACCAAAGGAGTTGACGACATGAGTCACCGTATCGCCTGGCTCGTCGAGCCGCTGCTGCGACTGCTGTTCCCCGGCCGGGGACGGCACCGCCGCACCGCCGTCCGGTCCGTCCCGCCGCCGCTCACCCCTTACCCGGACATGCCGACCGTCCACCGGGTCGGCTCGCGCCCCCTCCGCGGCGAGGACAACCACCTGGTGCGTCCGTATGTCCTGGCGCACCTCGACGGGGTGGAGGCGGCGGCATGAGTGACGGCGGCATGGAAAGGGCCCGCCTGTTGCCCTGGTCGGGCCCGGAGGGCAAGCGCTGCTACCTGATCACCGACGGAACCGGCCATCTCTCACGGGTGGCCGACACGATCGAGACCGTGCAGATGGGGATGGCGGGCGACATCCTCGGACACGCGGCCGACATGCTCGCCGACCGCGGCGCGACGTCCTCGCAGCTCCGGTACCTGCTCGCACGCATGTACGAGGCGCTGGCCGACGTACACCGCATCGCGGAGAGCCGAGGCGCCCGCCCGAAGCCTGACCGGTAACCGCTGCGCCACGTATCCGCAGCACACTCGGTCATTGCGGTGCATCGAGAAGGCGAGTACGGCGGGGGGCAGGGAGAGGGGACCCCTCATGACTCACCGCAAGCTCGCACACGCACGCATGGCCGTCGTCGGTGCTGTGGGAGCCGCCCTGCTCGTACCTACCGCCGCCGTCGCCGGCCCGGCCGGGGGAGGCGACGTACCGCGGCTCCAGTGCACGTCGGCCCGGACGGGCCTGGCCGCCGCCCTGCGTCGGGACATCACCACCGCGCTCGCGCACCGCAGGGGCACGATCGCGGTGGGCCTGCGCGACCGGGCCACCGACACCACCTGCACCCTGCGCGCCGACACCGCCTTCGACTCGGCGAGCGTCGTCAAGGTGACCGTGCTGGCGACCCTCCTCTGGGACGCGCGCAGAGAGGGGCGCATGCTCACACAGCGCGAGAAGAAGCTCTCCACCGCCATGATCACCAGGTCCGACAACGCGGCCACCAGCGCGCTGTGGCGGCAGTTGGGCATGACGAAGATCAGGGGCTTCCTCACGGCGGCGGAAATGACCGAGACCAGGGCGGGCACAGGCGGCTACTGGGGACTCACCCAGATCACCGCCCGGGACGAGCAGAAGCTCCTCGTGCTGATCACCACGGAGAACTCCGTGCTGAGCAACGACAACCGCGCGTACATCCTCGAACTGATGGGCGAGGTCATCCCCTCGCAGCGCTGGGGCACGCCCGCCGGGGCGCCCGCCGACGTCTCGGTGCACGTCAAGAACGGGTGGCTGTGCCGGTCGGCGTACGGATGGCGCGTGCACAGCATCGGGGCGTTCCGGGGAAACGGGCACGACTACACGATCGTCGTCCTGACCCACGGCAACAGCACCATGAACTACGGCGTGGCCACGATCGAGCGCATAGCCCGAGCCGTCCACGCGGACCTCGTGCCCGCCACCCCTGGAGGGCGTCGGTACGAGCCCCCGGACGAACCGGAAGAGGCGTACGTACCCGTGCCGCCCGGAAGCTGAACACCCGTGCGTTCACGGTGAGTCCACCTGCGGACCACCCCTCCCGGCCTACGGTGACGCCATGCGTCTGAGACTTCTCCTCGCGACCCTGGCCGCCGGCCTCACGGCGGCCACCACGCTGACGGCCGCCGGACCGGCCGCCGCGAGCGGCCCCCGTACCGTGAACGCCTGCTCGCCCGCCGTCTCCGTCGAGGGCTTCTCCGACGCCCTCGACAAGACGACGTACGAGAACACGTACGTCGGCAACTTCTCGGCCCTCGCCATGGACCGCAACGGCGGCCTCCTCGCGGTCTCCGACCGGTCGGCCCTGTTCTCGCTGGATCGCCGCAGCCTCCGGCCGACCGGTGTCGTGCAGCTCGCCGACGGCAACGGGACCGCGCTGGACGCCGAGGGCCTGGTCGTCGACCGTGACGGTACGCGGCTGATCAGCGACGAGACCGGGCCCGCCGTACGACGTCACGCCCGCGACGGCCGGGTCCTGGAGGAACTGCCCGTACCGGCCGGACTCCGGGTCGCCCCGGCCGGGCGCGCCACCACGAACGGGACCTTCGAAGGCCTGACCATGCTGCCCGGCGACCGCACGCTGCTCGCCGCCATGGAGTACGCGATCTCCGGTGACAGCACGGACATCGTGCGCTTCCAGACCTGGCAGCGAAAGGAGAACGCGCGCGGTGGACAGTTCCGGCTGTCCGCCCAGTACGCCTACCGCACCGACCCCGGCCTCGGCGTCCCCGAGGTCACCGCCATTCCGGACGGCCGCCTCCTCGTCCTGGAACGCGGCTTCACCGCCGGCGTCGGCAACACGGTCCGCCTCTACCTGGCCGACCCGCGGCACGCCACGGACGTCGGTGGCGTCGACACGCTGACCGGTCAGCGGGGCGTGCGACTGATCAGGAAGACGCTCCTCGCCGACCTGGTGAACTGCCCGACCCTGGGCGCCACCGCCAAGCAGCCCCAGCCCAATCCGCTCCTCGACAACATCGAGGCCATGACGGTCACGGGCCGTGGCAAGGGCGGCCGCCTGGACGTCCTCCTCGCCAGCGACGACAACGAGAACGCGGCCCAGACGACGCGGTTCTATTCACTGCGGGTGCGCACGGCGAAGTGAGAGGCGTGGGGGCCGACATTCGACGTACTGCGGACGGTGCGGATTTGCGGGCGGATCCCCGCAGATTTTCCCGGACCGGCGGACGTAATAGCAGACGCATGTAGGCCCTTTGCTGGGACCTGTGCTACCTTGATAAAAGTTGCAGTTCTGGTCACTGGAAAGATCGAATGCTCGTACGATTTCCATCGATGAGCACTCCTGCCTTTCCTGTGATTTCCGTTTCTTCTCGGATGTTGCCCGGAAGGGCGATCATTGCGGCGACTTCAGGTCCGCAGAGCGTGGACTCGGGCAGTGCCCCAAGGGAGATTCGCCATGGCATCCGGCACAGTGAAGTGGTTCAACGCGGAAAAGGGTTTCGGCTTCATCGAGCAGGATGGTGACGGCGCCGACGTGTTCGCCCACTACTCGAACATCGCCGCCTCGGGATTCCGTGAACTCCAGGAGGGCCAGAAGGTGACCTTCGACCTCACGCAAGGTCAAAAGGGTCCGCAGGCCGGCAACATCATTGCCGCCTGACACCACAGCTTTCCGTACGACCGGGGCCCGCACATCTGGGGTGCGGACCCCGGTTCATTGCGTTTATCCGTTCCCTCGATTCTTCCCGTGGGAATACATCGGCCGCCGAGGCTGATACGCATCGGAGCCCTCTTCGCCGCATCCGCGAAACACCCGCCAATTTCACCTCGGTGTATCGGTCCTCGTTCACGGTTCGGTTCTGTGCCGCCTGCGACCGCCTACGGCAATTCTCCGACAGGTGCCGTATCGAGACGTCGGCCGTCCCCGCCCATCCCATGGAGAAGGAGCAACCATTGACGCCGTCCGATCGAACACCGTGGCCCCAGCGAGCCGATGACACCTTCGGCGCCGTCCCGACGGCCGGTGACGCCATGGACAACCCTGGACTCCAGGTGGAGGACCACATGGCCGTCGACGTGGCACTGTCGGTTCTTCTCGGCGCCCACGTCACGCACCTGCTCCTCCGCGACGAGGAAGGCCGGTGTGCCGGCCTGGTCACCCGGGCCCAGCTCGCCGCGCACCGCGGTGGAACGTGGTACCGCGACCGGACATGCCTGCGGGACATCGCGCTCGACCGAGGGCCGTTCACCTCGTCCTCGGCCGCACTCGGCGACGCGGAGACCGCCATGCGGGAGCGGACACTGGGGCTGTCCCCCGTGGTCGACGAGAACGGCTACACCCTGGGCACCCTCGCCCTCCTCCCTTGATCCCCCACGGCGTCGGACCGGTCCGGCGATCCACTCCCTCACTTCCTCACTCCCTCACTCCCTCACTCCCTCACTCCCGGAGGCATCATGCGCTGTGTCATCGCCGGTTTCCCCTTCGACCTCACCAAGGGCCAAGTGGAGCAGTCGATGGGGGGCGTCAGACCCGAACCCGTCACCGGCATGTCCGTGACCATCTGCCGCCGCACCTACCCCGTCATGCAGGTCGGGCAAGTGATCACCAGGCAGGACCGCCGCGACATCACCACCAGCGAGATGCGCAGGGCGCTGACCAGGCTCGGTTTCACCTGTCATCCGGCCCCGCCCGCCGCGCCGGTGTACCGTTTCGCCCCCTGGCGGACGACGACCGCACAGCTCGACTGACACCCGGCCGTCACCCGGGGCGGGACGCTCCGGGACTCCCGGACCGGCCCGTCCTTTCCGCGCCTCGCCGACGGGACGCCCGAGCGGCGCGGCACGCGGCAGCCGAGGACCGCCGCCGCCGATCAGCGCCGCAGGTCCCACGGCACGGCGTGCCGCAGCACCCGCCCCCACATCGACGCGTACTGCCGCCACAGCGGTCCGGTCGCGTAGGGAACGCCGTACTTCTCGCAGAGTCGGCGTACCCGCGGGGCGATCTCGGCGTAACGGTTGCTGGGCAGGTCGGGGAAGAGGTGGTGCTCGATCTGGTGGCCGAGGTTCCCGCTGAGCACACGGAGGAGGAGACCTCCCTCGAAGTCCGCCGAGCCCTGGACCTGCCGCAGGTACCACTGGGCGCGGCTCTCGTCCTCGATCTCCTCCTCGGTGAAGGTCCGCACGTCCCCGGGGAAGTGGCCACAGAAGATGACGGTGTGCGCCCAGACGTTGCGCAGCCCGTTCGCGGTGACGTTGCCGAGCAGGCAGGGCAGGGCGGAGGGGCCGGCCAGGAGCGGGAAGAGGACATAGTCCTTGGCGCACTGGCGCACCGCCTTCCGCGCCAGGTGCGCGACTTCACCGAGGAAGGCCCGCACGCTCTTGCGACCGTCGGTGACCGCGTCCGCCTCCAGGTCGTACAGGGCGATGCCCCACTCGAAGACGGGGGCGAGCAGGGCGGCGTACAGCGGCTGCAGCAGATGCACCGGGTGCCAGGGCTGCTCGGGGCTCATGCGCAGGATCGTGTAACCGAGGTCGCGGTCACGGCCGACGACGTTGGTGTACGTGTGGTGCAGGTGATTGTGGGTGTGTTTCCAGGCGTCGGCGGGGGTGAGGAAATCGAACTCCCAGGTGGTCGAGTGAATCGCCGGATCGCCCATCCAGTCCCACTGGCCGTGCAGGATGTTGTGACCCAGCTCCATGTTCTCCAGGGTCTTGGCGACGGTGAGCATCGCCGTGCCCGCACACCACGCGGGCGGCAGCAGCGAGACGGCGAGCGCGAGACGTCCGCCGGCCTCCAGGCCGCGCTGCACGGCGATCACCGTACGGATGTAACGGGCGTCCTCGTCCCCGCGCGTGGCGACGACCTCGGCGCGGATACGGTCGAGCGCGGCGCCGAACTCCTCGGCGCGGGCGGGGGAGAGGGGCGGGAGGGCTGCGGGGGTCGAGGTCATGGGGGCTCCTTGGGACGACCGGCACCGGCGGGCACCGGGTTCACAGGTCGAGGGCGAGCGGGCCCGCGGCTCCGTTGACGCAGGTCTGGATCAACTCGCCGGGTTCGCCGTGCACTTCACCGGTGCGCAGGTCCCGTACGCGGCCGTGGAGCAGCGGCGCCAGGCACCCGAAGCAGATGCCCCGGCGGCAGCCGTACGGGAGCACGGCACCGGCGGCCTCACCGGTGTGCAGCAGGGGGACGGACGCCGCCGACTCGGCCTCGACTCCGCTGCGTTCGAACCGCACCCGGCCGCCGCCGTCGGCGGCGGGCGCGAGCGGGGCGAGGGGCAGGAGCCGGAAGTGCTCCACGTGCAGACGCCGGGCCGCGCCGGCCGCGTCCCAGCGTGCCCGGAGCGCGTCCAACAGCCCGGCGGGACCACAGGCCCAGGTCTCCCGGGCCGCCCAGTCGGGGCACAGCCGGCCGACGTGCTCCGCGGTCAGCCGGCCGGCTGACCGGGTGTAGTGCAGGTGCAGGCGGAGCCAGGGCGCCCGGCGTGCCAGCCCGGTCAGTTCGGCGCGGAAGAGGCAGTCGCCGGGACCGGGTGCGCTGTGCAGGAGGAGGACGTCGGTCCGGGCCGGGGGCGGACGGCGGGCGAGCGTGCGCAGCATTCCCATCACCGGGGTGATGCCGCTGCCGGC
Source organism: Streptomyces ruber (assembly GCF_014648075.1). Lineage (GTDB taxonomy): Bacteria > Actinomycetota > Actinomycetes > Streptomycetales > Streptomycetaceae > Streptomyces > Streptomyces ruber. Next base: position 285,406 of record NZ_BMQK01000004.1, read on the forward strand.
CGTCACCATCAGCATCCGGGCGGGCGACGGCTCGGGCAGGACGAACTCCCCCTGCGCGGGCCCGAGCCGGAGCACCGTCCCCGGGGACGTGCGGTGCACCAGGTGCGGGGAGACCGCGCCCCGCGGGTCCTCCTTGACGGTGACGGTCAGCACCCGGCTTCTCGTGCCGTCCTCCGGCGGGGAGGTCAGCGAGTACGTACGCCAGTGCCGTACGCCGTCCAGTTCGACCCCCACCGGCAGGTACTGGCCGGCCCGGTGTCCCGCCCAGCCCCGCCCCGGCCGGATCACCAGCGTGACGGCACCCGGCCCCTCGGGACGTACGGCCGTCACGCGGCCCGCGGGGTGCCGCGCGGACAGCAGCGGGTCGATCAGGCCGAGGTAGTCGTCAGGGGTGAGCGGGCTGGTCAGCCGACCGGCGGCGGCCAGCAGGGCGCGGGCGAGGCGACCGGTGATCCGCTCGGCGAGCGGGCCGGCCGGCGTCGCCGGCAGGAAGACGGGCATCCGCGGTCCTCCCTCCTCGTACGGAACGGTCGGCACCGGAACCGGCGCCGACCACACCCGGGTACGCCGAACCGCGCGGAGAGCCGGCGATCGGCATGGGTGCGGCGTGTGCGGGGTGCCGTGACGCCGGTCCGCGGATGTGGCGGACAGGCGGGCGTCGCCGCGGGTGCGCGGGCGCCGTGTGGTGCACCGGCGCCGAGGTACGTCGCGGGCGTCGGCGATCGGCCGACACGGCCCTCGGACACGACGCGCTCACGTCTCCGTCTCCCGAGTTCGGGGGAAGGGGGCCTGACGCCAGAGAACCACGACCGGCTGCCACGTGCAGGTACGCCGGTCCTCTTCGCGCCATCCCTCCCGGCCCCTCCCATCTCCCGTCCCCCGGCACCGGTGCGCCGGCCGGCGGTCCACACCCGCTCCGGACTGGACGGACCCTGGCACGCCGTGCCCCCGTGAGGGCCGCCACATGACCGGATCCCCTTCGGGCCGCATCGCCGGAGGACCTCGACGGCGGCGCCGGAACGCCCGGGCCGGAGCTCTTCCCTGACCGGTCCTGTCTCCGCGAGCTGCCGGTACGGCGTCAGTGATGCTGGTCAGTGTGTCGTCACGAGCCGGCGCCCGAATCGGACCCCGGGCCGCCCGCCGACGTCGACATACCCCGCCGCGGTGAACCCGGTGCGTCCGAGCACGGTCATGGAGGCCGCGTTGTCGAGCGTGGTGACCGCGGTCAGTGAGGACAGCCGGTACGCCGTGGCGGCCGAACCGCACACCTCCCGCACCGCTGCCGTCGCCACACCCCGGCCCGCCGCGCGCTCGCCGATCCGGTAGCCGAGTTCGGCGCTGCCCTCCTCCTGGGCGCCCACGTCCACGAGGTTGACGCGGCCGATCAGCTCGCCGTCCTCGTCCAACACCACGTGGAAGTGGCACTCCCCGGCGTCCTGCTCGGCCAGCAGCGCACGGTGGCGGTCGGCGAACCCGGCGAAGTACGCGTCCCCGCGATCCGGCACCGACCGGGCGAAGTACTCCCGGTTCTCCCGCTCGAAGGCCAGCAGGGCCGCCGCGTGATCACTTCGGAGCCGCTCCAGCCTCACCATGCTCGGAAGCTACACGTATCGGTGACCATGGCCAACCGATATTCGCGTTAACCGTGCACGGCGCCGAGGCGCGAGCGACGTGCGGTGAAGCGGATACAACGCGTCGAACGCAAGCATCGTGCTTCTGCTCACCGCGCCGACAGGCCGACGGCCGCGTGGGCCGCGTCCAGGATCCGTCCGATCTCGGAGGCGGCCCGTCGTGCCCGGTCCGCGTCACCCGTCCTGGCGGTGTCCACCCAGTGACGGAGGTCCGCTGCCAGGCCGGGCTGACGCCGGACGTGGACATGGACGGCCCACTGGGCGACGAACCGCTGGAACGGTGCCGGGTCGGAGCCCTGGCGGGACCGGTCGGCCGCCTGGTCCGGCTCCCGGGTGAAGGCCGGAAGCGCGGCAGGCGCGATCTGGCTGACGGCCTGCCGGAGCGTGGTGACCGTGGCAGCGGGCTGGGGGACGTCAGGCACGGGCGCGATGATCCTCCAGCGCGGCAGCCTGTCGGGCCCGAACACCTGCGCCACCGCCCGGACGAGGGGCGGCCCCGGCCGATTGTTGCAGCGGGATGAAATCCCGCCCCGCCCGCGTTGGTGCCTTCCGGCAGACAGCGGGCAGAACAGCAGATGAGGGAGGCACCCGGGTGGCAGCGCAGCAGGGGGACGAGCACTGTAAGGGCGGGGCGGGGAGACCTACGGGTCCGGGCTGGGCCCGGCGGCTCGCCGCCTATGCCTGGCGGCGGCCCAAGGACGTCGTCCTCGCGCTCGGCGCCTCGCTCGCCGGTATGGCCGTCATGGCCCTCGTGCCGCTCATCACCAAGGTGATCATCGACGACGTGATCGGGGACGGCACGCGCGAGATGGCTCCCTGGGCCGGGCTGCTGATCGGTGCCGCCGTCCTCGTGTACGCGCTCACCTTCGTACGGCGCTACTACGGCGGCCGTCTCGCCCTCGACGTCCAGCACGACCTGCGTACCGAGATGTACGACGCGGTCACCCGGCTCGACGGGCGGCGGCAGGACGAGCTGTCCACCGGGCAGGTCGTCGGGCGGGCCACCAGTGATCTGCAGCTGATCCAGGGGCTGCTGTTCATGCTGCCGATGACCATCGGGAACATCGCCCTCTTCGTGATCTCCCTCGTGGTGATGGCGTGGCTGTCGCCGCCGCTCACCCTCGTCGCCCTCGCCGTCGCGCCCGCCGTCTGGTGGATCGCCCGGCGCAGCCGCTCCCGGCTGCACCCCGCCACCTGGTACGCGCAGGCCCAGGCCGCCGCCGTCGCCGGTGTGGTCGACGGCGCCGTCGGCGGCGTACGCGTGGTGAAGGGGTTCGGGCAGGAGGAGCAGGAGACCGGGAAGCTGCGGGAGGTCGGGCGCAGGCTGTTCGCCGGGCGGCTGCGGACCATCCGGCTGAACAGCAGGTACACCCCCGCCCTCCAGGCCGTGCCCGCCCTCGGGCAGGTAGCGATGCTCGCGCTCGGCGGGTGGCTCGCGGTGCACGGGCACATCACGCTCGGCACCTTCGTCGCCTTCTCCAGCTACCTCGCCCAGCTCGTCTCGCCCGTACGCATGCTCGCGATGGTGCTCACCGTCGGGCAGCAGGCCCGCGCCGGTACCGAGCGGGTGCTGGAGCTGATCGACACCCGGCCGGTGATGACGGACGGCAGCAAGGACCTGCCCGCCGACGCCCCCGCCACCGTCGAGTTCGACGACGTCTCCTTCGGTTACGACACCGGGCAGCCGCCCGTGCTCGACGGGCTGTCCTTCGAGATCCGGGCCGGGGAGACCCTCGCGGTCGTCGGGGCCTCCGGATCCGGCAAGTCGACCGTGTCGCTGCTGCTGCCGCGGTTCTACGACGTCACGCGCGGCGCCGTCCTCGTCGGCGGGCACGACGTGCGGGAGCTGACCCTCGACTCGCTGCGCGCCGCGATCGGGCTGGTGCCCGAGGACTCGTTCCTCTTCTCCGACACCGTGCGCGCCAACCTCGCGTACGGGCGTCCCGACGCCACCCAGGAGGAGATCGAGGCGGCTGCCAGGGCCGCTCAGGCGGACCGGTTCATCGCCGAGCTGCCCGAGGGGTACGACACCAAGGTCGGCGAGCACGGCCTCACCCTCTCCGGCGGCCAGCGGCAGCGCATCGCGCTCGCCCGCGCCATCCTCGCCGACCCCCGGCTCCTCGTCCTGGACGACGCCACCTCCGCCGTGGACGCCCGGGTCGAGCACGAGATCCACGAGGCGCTCCGGCAGGTCATGGCGGGGCGGACGACCCTGCTCATCGCCCACCGCCGGTCCACCCTCAACCTCGCCGACCGCGTCGCCGTCCTCGACGGCGGGCGGCTCGCCGACATCGGCACCCACGAGGAGCTGGAGCGGCGGTCCGCCCTCTACCGGCGGCTGCTCACCGACCCCGACGAGCTGGGCGGGGTCTCGCCCGGGCACGTCCAGCCCGCCGCGCCGGCCGAGGACGTGTCCATGGGGGTCCCCCCGCTCGAGCCCTTCCGAGAGTGGGGGAGGGACGAGCTGGACGCCGAGTTCGACGCCGAGCGGGGGATCACCCCCCGGCTGTGGACCGGCGACCGGGAGCCGCGCGACACCGCCCTCTCCGGGACGCCCGCCACCCCGGAGCTCCTCGCCCAGGTCGAGGCGCTGCCCCCGGCCACCGACACGCCCGACGTCGACGAGGCCCGGGCGGTCCGCCCGGAGTCCGGGAAGGACGGGACGGGCGCGTACGGGCTGCGGCAGCTGCTGCGCGGCTTCGGGCGGCCCCTCCTGCTCAGCCTGCTGCTCGTCGCCGTCGACGCGGGCATGGGGCTGCTGCTCCCCGTGCTGATCCGGCACGGCATCGACGACGGGGTCAGCCGGCTCGCCCTCGGCGCCGTGTGGGCCGCCTCCGCGCTCGGGCTGCTCGCCGTGCTCGCGCAGTGGGCCGCGCAGACCGGTGAGATCCGGATGACCGGGCGGACGGGCGAGCGGGTCCTGTACGCGCTCCGGCTGAAGATCTTCGCCCAGTTGCAGCGGCTCGGTCTCGACTACTACGAGCGCGAGCTGACCGGGCGGATCATGACCCGGATGACGACCGACGTCGACGCGCTGTCGACGTTCCTGCAGACCGGTCTGGTCACCGCATTCGTCTCCGTCGTCACCTTCTTCGGCATCATGGCCGCGCTGCTCGTGATCGACGTGGAGCTCGCGCTGGTCGTCTTCGCGACGCTGCCGCCGCTGGCCGTCGGCACCTTCTTCTTCCGCCGGGCGAGCGTGAAGGCGTACGAGCTCGCCCGTGAGCGCGTGTCCGGCGTCAACGCCGACCTCCAGGAGTCGGTGGCCGGGCTGCGCGTCCTCCAGGCGTTCCGGCGCGAGCGGGACGGCGGGGCGCGGTTCGCGGCGGGCAGCGACGGCTACCGCCGGGCGCGCGTCCGCGGGCAGCTGCTGATCTCCGTGTACTTCCCGTTCGTGCAGCTGCTGTCGTCCGTGGCCGCCGCGGCCGTGCTGATCGTGGGCGCGGGACGCGTCGACGCCGGGACGCTGACGACCGGCGCGCTGGTCGCGTACCTGCTCTACATCGACCTGTTCTTCGCGCCCGTGCAGCAGCTCTCGCAGGTCTTCGACGGCTACCAGCAGGCCACGGTCTCGCTCGGCCGCATCCAGGAACTGCTGCGGGAGCCCACGTCCACCGGGGCGGCGGCGGAGCCGCGGGAGGTCACCTCCCTGCGCGGCGACATCGCCTTCGAGGACGTGCACTTCGCGTACGGGGCGGAGGAGGAGGCCCTGAGCGCGGTGAACCTGACCATCCCGGCCGGGCAGACCGTCGCCTTCGTCGGCGAGACGGGCGCGGGCAAGTCCACGCTGGTGAAGCTGGTCGCCCGCTTCTACGACCCGACGGGCGGCCGGGTGACCGTCGACGGCACGGACCTGCGCGAGCTCGACCTGACCTCGTACCGGCACCGGCTCGGGGTGGTCCCGCAGGAGGCGTACCTGTTCCCGGGCACGGTCCGGGACGCCATCGCGTACGGCCGGCCCGACGCCACCGACGCCGAGGTGGAGGCCGCGGCCCGGGCCGTCGGCGCCCACGACATGATCGCCACGCTGGACGGCGGTTATCTGCACGAGGTCGCCGAACGCGGCCGCAACCTCTCCGCCGGGCAGCGCCAGCTCATCGCGCTGGCCCGCGCGGAGCTCGTCGCCCCCGACATCCTGCTCCTCGACGAGGCCACCGCCGCCCTGGACCTGGCCACCGAGGCCCAGGTCAACCAGGCCACCGACCGGATAGCGGGCCGCCGTACGACCCTGGTCGTCGCCCACCGGCTGACGACGGCCGCCCGCGCGGACCGGGTCGTCGTGATGGACCACGGCCGGGTGGTGGAGGACGGCACGCACGAGGAGCTGCTGCGGCGGGGCGGCCGGTACGCGCGGCTGTGGCGGACGTTCGTGGGGGAGCCGGCGGCCACCACGGCGGCGGGCTGAGGCCACGGCGGCGGGCGGCCGCTGCGGCGGCGTGCGGCCACTACGGGGGCGTGCGGCCACTACGGGCGTGCGGTCACCACGGCGGCGTGCGGCCACCACGGGCGTGCGGTCACCACGGCGGCGTGCGGGCCACTACGGGCGTGCGGTCACCACGGCGGCGTGCGGCCACCACGGGCGTGCGGCCACCACGGCGGCGTGCGATCACCACGGCGGCGTGCGATCACCACGGCGGCGTGCGATCACCACGGCGGCGTGCGACCACCACGGCGGCGTGCGACCACCACGGCCCAGGTCCGCCGCGGTGCCCGGTGGCGCAACCATGCGGAGTCCGCTGTGCGTCCGTACAGCAGTACGTCTGTGTGGCGGGAGGGACGGCAGTGAGTTGTGGACCGAGAGGAGTCCGCGGTGCGCTCCGCAGGAGCGCGGCACTCGCGGCGGCCCTGCTGACCGCCGCCGGCCTGCTCCTGATCGCGGACCCGGCCGACGCGCAGGCCGCCGCCGGGCCCTGCGCGGGCCGCGTGGTCCGCACGCTCCCCTTCTCCACCGGGACCGTCCACGTCCACAAGCGCCGGGGGTACGTCTGCGCCATCGCGGTGGCCGGGAAACAGGGCGTGCGGCAGTGGATGTCCGTCAGCGTGCGGGCGCGCGGCGGGCGGCCGGTGGTGGACCGGGGGCGGTTCCGGTACCACGCGGGACCGGTGACCGTGCACGCCGGAGGGCGCTGCGTGTGGGTCGAGGGCGTGGTGGGGAAGGGGAGCGTCCGCTCGGGCTGGACCCTCTGCTGAGGCGCCCCCCTGGCCCCGGCCGACACGGCCGGGACTGCTCCGGTTGGCGCCGGTCCCTCTGGTGCGCGCGCCGGGCGACCGCTAGGTTCCGGCGCACAGTTGTTTCACAGGGGAGAGTCCATGCGCAAGGCGCTCAGATCGCTGCTGGCCCTCACGGTGCTCATAGGCACGTCGAGCACGGCCGGGGTGGCGGTCGCCGCTCAGCCGGCGACGGCCGGTGCCCTCGGTGGCACGGACGACATCGGTGGCATCGGTGTCGACGGTGACACCGGAACGGCGGCCTCCGCCGACATCAAGGACCGGCTGCTCGCGATCCCGGGCATGAGCCTGATCGAGGAGAAGCCGTACACCGGTTACCGCTTCTTCGTGCTCAACTACACCCAGCCGGTCGACCACCGGCGGCCGTCCGAGGGCACGTTCCAGCAGCGGATCACCGTGCTGCACAAGGACACCAGCCGCCCCACGGTCTTCTACACCGGTGGATACAACGTCTCGGCCAACCCGAGCCGCCGCGAGCCGACCCAGATCGTGGACGGCAACCAGGTCTCGATGGAGTACCGCTTCTTCACCCCGTCCCGGCCCGACCCGGCCGACTGGTCCAAGCTCGACATATGGCAGGCGGCGAGCGACCAGCACCGCCTCTTCCGGGCGCTGAAGCCGGTCTACCCGGAGAACTGGATCGCGACGGGCGGCTCCAAGGGCGGCATGACCGCCACGTACTACGAGCGTTTCTACCCGCGCGACATGGACGGCGTCGTCGCGTACGTCGCGCCGAACGACGTGAACAACAAGGAGGACTCGGCGTACGACCGGTTCTTCCGGCGGGTCGGCACCGAGGAGTGCCGCGACCGGCTGAACGCGGTGCAGCGCGAGGCCCTGGTACGCCGCGCGCCGCTGAAGGAGAAGTACGAGGCGTACGCGGCCGCCGAGGGCTACACCTTCGACACGATCGGCGGCCTGGACCGGGCGTACGAGGCGGTCGTCCTCGACTACGTGTGGGGCTTCTGGCAGTACAGCACGCCGGCGGACTGCGAGAGCGACCTCGTCCCGGCCGACGCCGCGGACGCGAGCGACGAGGAGATATGGGCGTCGATCGACACGGTCTCCGGCTTCTCCGCCTACACCGACCAGGGGCTGAGCGCGTACACGCCGTACTACTACCAGGCGGGTACGCAGCTGGGCGCGCCGACGATCCACTTCCCGCACATCGAGAAGAAGTACATCCGCTACGGCTACCAGCCGCCGCGGAACTTCGTGCCCCGCGACATAGGGATGAAGTTCCAGCCGAACGCGATGCGTGACGTGGACACCTGGGTGCGGAACAACGCGCACCGGATGCTCTTCGTGTACGGCGAGAACGACCCGTGGGGTGCCGAACCGTTCCGCCTCGGGAAGAAGGCGCGCGACTCGTACGTCTTCACCGCCCCCGGCGCCAACCACGGCGCCAACGTGGCCGGTCTGGTGAAGTCCGAGCGCGACCTCGCGACCGCGCGGATCCAGCAGTGGGCGGGCGTGGCGTCACCGGCGGTCCAGGCCGACCCGGAGGCCGCGCGGCCGCTGGCGGCGTACGACGCGCAGCTCGACCGGCACGACGTCGAGCGGGAGCGGAGGCTGCGGCCGTGACGGTCGCGGTCGCGTCGGCGGTACCGGCGGCATAGGCAGGCGGTGGTGCGGTGGTGCGGTCCGGGTGGTCGGCCGGGCCGCACCATCGCACACCCCCTGCCGTCACAACGGCCGTGCGCATCCCACCGGCTCGGGGCCGCCGAGATCGACGTACAGGGTGGTCGACGCGGGGCACCGCGCGCGTTCGGTGACGGCCCGCGTCACCTTGTACTCGGGGGCGTTCCTGCCTCCGCCGTCGCAGGCCGTCTCGCGGACCTCGCCCCTGCCCGCGCCGTAGACGCAGTCGCCGGGGATCGTGCGGGGCCCGCCCCCGGCGCCCGGGTCGCCGGGGTGCGGCGGCTGGAGCCTGCGCATACAGGCGTAGCCCCGGACGACCCTGCCGTCGCCGTCCTCGTCGTACTCGTCGTAGGAGGAGCCGGACTCGCTGATGTGCAGGACGAAGTCCGTGGTCGCCGGGCAGGGCGGTCCCTCGGAGACCTTGCCGTCGTGCCGGGCCACCACCCGCGCCGCCGCCCGCTCGCCCGCGCAGGACACCTCGGTGAAGCTGGTGGTGCCGAAGGAGCTGCACTCGTCGATCCCGAGGAACACCGCCCCGTAGGACCGGTGGGAGGAGGTCCGCGTCGCCGCCGGAGCCGTCCCGTCCAGCCCCGGGCCGGCCCCCGGCGCCGCCGATGTCCCGGGCGCCCCGGCCACCCCCGACGACTGGTGACAGCCGGCCAGTACCGCCGCTGCCGCCAGGACGACCGCCGCCACCGCGGGTCGAACCACCTGAACACCTCGCATGACCACCGTCCCCCCGGCGCCCCTCGGGGCACCCCCGGTCCAGCGTGACGCCCGCGCGGGGAGTCACGCCAGATGTGGGGAACGCTTTGCGTTGACTGGTGGTGGTCTGCCCGATGTGCGGCGTAGGTCTAGTACGTCAGGCCGTGCCCGACCGGGTACAGCACCTGCGCCGGATCGTCCGCCCGCTGCACCGGCACCGGCAGCCTCCCGCGCGGCCCCACGCGTCCGGCCAGCACCCGCGCGGCGGCCCTGACCTCGACGTCGGTCCAGCCGTACGTGGCGAGGAAGGCGCCGACGCCCGGCAGGTGGGCCACGTCGTACGGGTTGCGGACGGCGACCGCGACGACCGGGACGCCCGTGGCGACCAGCCGCTCCACGAGCGTGCGCTGCGCACTGGCCGCCGTGATGTTGTACGTCACCACGACCACCGCGTCCCTGCCCCCGGCCGCCGCCACCGCCCGGTCGACGGCCGCGGCGGCGGGCGCCGTGCCGGTGGACAGGGCCGTGGCCGTGAAGCCCAGCTCGGTCAGGGCGTCCGCGAGGACGGTGGTGGGCGGGCCCGTGGTGCCCGACGGGGAGGCCGGGTCGGCGCCGACGACCAGAATGTCGCGGTGCGTACGGCGGGACAGCGGCAGCAGCCGCCGTTCGTCGGCCAGCAGGGTCGTGGTGCGCCCGGCGATGCGGTCGGCGGCGGCCAGGTGCTTCCGCGCGCCCACCACCCGGCCCACGTCCGCCCCGCCGGTGTACGGCCTCTCGAACAGCCCCAGCCGCCGCTTCAGCCGCAGCACGCGCAGGACCGACTCGTCCAGGCGCGCCTCGGTGAGCTCGCCTTCGCGCACGGCGTCCAGGACCGCGTGCCAGGCGATGCCGAGGGAGGGCGGGTTGAGGAGCTGGTCGGCGCCCGCCTTCAGGGCGAGCACCGCCACCCGGTCGTCGCCGTACTTCTTCCGCACGCCCTCCATGCCGAGGGAGTCCGTCACCACGACGCCGTCGTAGCCGAGCTCCCCGCGCAGGACGCCGGTGAGGATCGGCCGGGAGAGGGTGGCCGGATCGCCGGACGGGTCGAGGGCCGGGACCGCGAGGTGCGCCGTCATGACCGAGTCGACGCCGGCCCGGACGGCGGCCCGGAACGGCGGCGCGTCCAGCCGCTCCCACTCCTCGCGGGTGTGCCCGATGGTGGGGAAGTCGACGTGGCTGTCCAGGTCGGTGTCGCCGTGCCCGGGGAAGTGCTTGGCGGTGGCCGCGACCCCGGCGCTCCGGTACCCCTTCGCCTGGGCCGCCACGAGGTCCGCCACGGCCCGCGGGTCGGCGCCGAAGGAGCGGACGCCGATCACCGGGTTGGCCGGGTCCACGTTGACGTCGGCGACCGGGGCGTAGTTCTGGTGGACGCCCATCGCGCGCAGCTCGGCGCCCGCGATCCGGGCGGCCTCGCGGGCGTCGCTCCGGGAGCCGCCGGCCCCGAGCGCCATCGCGCCGGGGAACAGGGTGGCGGGAGCCCCTATCCGCGCCACCGCGCCGTGCTCCTGGTCGACGGAGACGAGCACGGGCAGACCGCGCGGCAGGGCGAGCGAGGCCCGCTGGATGCCGTTCGAGAGGTCCGCGACCTGGTGCGGGTCGCGTATGTTGCGCGCCCAGTTGAAGTAGACGATGCCGCCGACGCGGTACCGGGCGAGCAGTTCGGCGGCCGACCGCACGCCCGTCTCCGCGAGGTTGGCCTCGGCGTCGGCCGGGTCCGGTGCGGTCGCCGAGTGACCGTACACGCGCATCACGAAGAGCTGGCCGACCTTCTCCTCCAGCGTCATACGGGAGACGAGCGCGCGGAGCTTCCCGTCGTCGGGACGGGACCTGGCGGACGAGGGGGACGGAGCGGGCGGAGCGGCGGCACGGGCGGGGGCCGTGGGAGTGGTGAGGACGGTGGTGGCGGTGGCGGCGGTGACGCCCGCGGTCGTGGCGAGGACGGTGCGTCTGGACGGCCTGGCGGTGCCACCCGTGCCGGTGGAGTCGCGCATGGGTACTCCTTCCCTCGCGAAGGCCTGATGAAGGAAACTTCCGAGGCCTCACGAATAACGGGAAGGTTTCTGCCAGTCAAGGGACCGCGCAATTCCGCGGCGGGGGCGGCGCGGGAACAGGCGTGAGGGGCCGTCACCGGCGCTGTCGGAGGGGGGCGCGCCGGTGACGGCGTGCTGCCGGCCGCAGACGGCGGAGAGGGTGGTCAGCGATCGCAGCCAGCAGCGAAGCCGACACCGCACTGCGGAGACTCATCCGGCAGCATGCCGTTATGACGGGGGAGGGCGACTCGGGGTTCCCCGCTTCTTACGGGAATTCCGCCGGAATTCCCGGACTTCCGGAAGTCGGTACAGAGTCGGTACAGGGGTGAATCAGCGGGATGCCGGGTCACTCCGGAGCACCGGCGCGTACGCCGACACCCGCGGCCAGTGGTCCTGGAGCGTCCGCACCGTCTCCGCGATCGCCGGGCGCCGGGACGCCCCCGTGCGGTGGTTCGTGTGTGGGGGGGGGGGGGGGGGGGGGGGGGGGGGGGGGGGGGGGGGGGAACGCATGGTGGCGGAGGCGGCACCGAGGCCGGTGAGGACGCCCGCGGCGGCCAGCGTGCGGCGGGAGGCCCCGTGGCGGCCCACGGCAAGACGCCGACGGCCACCACGACGACCGCCACCACCAGGCTCAGCACCGCGAGCCCCACGGCGTGGCGCATCCGGGTCTCCCGGACCCGGAAGCCGATCATGCCGATGAAGCGCACCGTCCGGACGCCGCACCCGGTCGAGGCGGCGCCGAGCACGGGCCGGCCCGGCTTCCGCACCCCCCGGTGCGGACGGAACGGACCACGCGGCGCAGCCGCGCGTCGGGCACGTGCCGGAACGGCGGCCCGGCACGCCGCCGCTCACACGCCGACCCGTACGCGCCTCCCTACGCCGCCTCGTTCAGCAGGCGCGCCAGGTGCTCCCGCCCCGCCGTCAGCAGCCCGGGCAGCGGCTCGGCCCCCTCGTACCACCGCTTCTCGTACTCCCAGCACAGCCAGCCGTCCCAGCCCTCCCGGGAGAGCAGGTCGACGCACTCGGTGAGCGGCAGCACGCCCGCGCCGAGCGGCAGGGGGGTGGTGTCCTCGGCCGAGGCGATGTCCTTGACCTGCACATAGCCCAGGTACGGGAAGAGCGCCGCGTAACTCGACGCGGGCTGCTCGCCGCCCAGCCAGGTGTGCATGACGTCCCAGAGCGCGCCGACCTGACGGTGCCCGACCAGTCCGAGGACGCGCATGGCGTCGGCGCCCGTGCGGTGCGAGTCGTGGGTCTCCAGCAGGATGCGCACGCCTGCGTCGGTGGCGTACTCCGCGGCCGTACCGAGCCGCCGGGCCGCCGTCGCGTCCGCCTCGTCGGCGGACTGTTCCCCGCCGCCGGGGAAGACGCGTACGTACGGGGCGCCCAGGTCGCGTGCCAGGTCGAGGAGGTCGCGCAGTTCGGCGAGGACGGGTTCGTCGTCGCCCGGAGCCGCCACGCGCACGTACCCCGCGAGGCCGAGGATCTCGACGCCCGCCGCCTTGAACCCGGCCGCGACGGCGGTCCGTTCCTCCGCGCCGAGCCCGGTGTGCACGGGTTCCTCGGGGTGGGTGCGGAGTTCGACGCCGTGGTAACCGTGGTCGGCGGCCAGCCGGACGACCTCGGACAGGGGCAGCCCGGGAACGCCGAGAGTGGAGAAGGCCAGTTTCACGAAATCCCACCTCGCTGGAGGTTTGCGGCGTGGCTTGCGCACGGCACGCGGCGGACGGTACCCGTCACTCCTGCCCGCTGTGCGGGCTCCGGCACCCCGAGTCCGGCGACAGTTCGGCGCGCGGGCCGGCCTCGTCCGTCGCCGAGGGGGATCGCCGGCTCGGTCGGGGGGGCCTCCGCGAGCGTACGTCCCCCCGGCCCCGCCGTCACGCACACGATCGCGTCCTCACGGCCGTCGTCCCGGCCGGCGGCCGCTGCCCGCCGGCCTCTCCGGTCACTCCCGGGGCGCCCCGGTCGACCCCCGCACCATCAGCTCCCCGCCCACCGTCGCGATGCCCCCCGCCGGAGGCTCCTCGCGGCCCATGGCGATACGGCCCGCGCGGGCGCCCGCCTCCGCCAGGGGGAGCCGGACCGTGGTCAGCGCGGGCACCGCGTCGATGCTGAAGGGCAGGTCGTCGAAGCCCGCCACCGAGACGTCGTCCGGGATGCGCAGCCCGGAGTCCCGCAGCGCGGCGCACGCGCCCAGGGCGACCGTGTCGTTGGCCGCCACCACGGCCGTGATCGACGGGTCGCGGCGCAGCAGTTCGAGGGTGGCCTCGTAGCCGGCGGCGCGGTCGTAGCGGCCGTGCACCGTGCGCCGCGGGTCGTCCTCGATGCCGTGGGCGGCGAGCGCGTCGCGGTGGCCCTCCAGGCGGTGGCGGGTGGTCGTGCGTTCCTCGGGTCCCGCGATGTAGCCGAGACGCCGGTGGCCGAGGCCGATGAGGTGCTCGGTGAGCCGCCGGCCGCCGCCGCGGTTGTCGAAGGTGAGGGCGATCGCCTCGGGGGCCGGCGGGCGCCCGCACAGCACCACCCGGGTGCCGGCGTCCACCAGCTTGCGCAGCTTGCTGCCGACCGCGGTGACGTGTGCCGCGTCCTCGATCGCGCCGCCGGTGAGGACGACGGCGGCGGCGCGCTGGCGCTGGAGGAGGGTGAGGTAGGTCAGCTCGCGCTCCGGGGAGCCGCCCGTGTTGCAGACGACGGCCAGCCGCTCCCCGCCCGCGCGCCCGCCCGGCCCGCCGATCTCGGACTGGATCGCGCTCGCCATGATCCCGAAGAAGGGGTCGGCGATGTCGTTCACCAGGATGCCGACCAGGTCGGAGGTGGCGGCGGCCAGCGCGCTCGCGGGGCCGTTGAGGACGTAGTCCAGCTCGTCCACGGCCCGCAGCACCCGCTCCCGGGTGGACGCGGCCACCGGGTAGTTCCCGTTGAGCACCCGGGAGACGGTCGCGGGGGACACCTGCGCGCGGGCCGCCACGTCCGCCAGGGTCACAGTCATCGTTCCTCGTCCTCCGGTCGTGTCTCGCCGCGTCTGCTCGTCCTCGGGCCGTGCGGGCCGCTCGGACGGTCGTGTCCGTACGTCCGTACGTCCGTACGGTTCGTACGGCCCGTGCGGTCGTACAGGCGCCCGTACGGACCCGGGCACCGGTACGACCGCACGGCCAGCCGTACAGACGCCCGTACGGCGACGCCGGTTGCCGTCACGGGCGTGCGCCGCGCGAGCACCGCTCACGATCGACCCGTACGCCGCCCGCAGCCGACCCGTACGCCGTCGTCCACGATCGACCCGTACGCCGCCCGCAGCCGACCCGTACGCCGTCGTCCACGATCGACCCGTACGCCGTCGCCCACGACCGACCCGCACGCCGCCCGCAGCCGACCCGCACGCCGCCCGCAGCCGACCCGTACGCCGTCGTCCACGATCGACCCGCACGCCGCCCGCAGCCAAGTCGTACCCGAACCCGCGCATCTCCCGCCGTGCGCGGTCTTGTCCGATCCGACGCACAGAGGCTAGCGTCTCATGGCGTAGAAAGCGCTTGCTGTCACGATCGGCCGGGCCCGCTCAGCCGGGCGGGTGAGGTGTGCGCGGCGCCGGACGCGAAGGAGCGCCGGCCCGCCGCGGACACGGGACGCACGGACGACAGCGCCGTACTGACGCGCCGCCCGCGGGCGGCGCATGGACGAAGGGAACGACGTGACACGCAAGACGGTGCGCATCGCCATGAACGGCGTGACCGGACGCATGGGCTATCGCCAGCACCTCGTCCGGTCCATCCTGGCCCTCCGCGAACAGGGCGGCCTCGACCTGGGCGACGGCACCGTGCTGTGGCCCGAACCGGTCCTCGTCGGCCGCCGCGGACACGCCCTCACGGCGCTCGCCGAACAGCACGGCCTGGAGCACTGGTCGACGGACGTGGACGCCGTCCTCGCCGACGGCACCATCGACATCTACTTCGACGCCCAGGTCACCTCCGCCCGCGAGGAGGCGCTCAAGAAGGCGATCGCCGCGGGCAAGCACATCTACACCGAGAAGCCCACCGCGACCGGCCTGGACGGCGCCCTGGAACTGGCCCGCCTCGCGAAGGCCGCCGGGATCAAGCACGGCGTGGTCCAGGACAAGCTGTTCCTGCCGGGCCTGCTGAAGCTCAAGCGGCTGATCGACGGCGGTTTCTTCGGCCGCATCCTCTCCGTGCGCGGCGAGTTCGGCTACTGGGTGTTCGAGGGCGACTGGCAGCCCGCCCAGCGCCCCTCCTGGAACTACCGCGCGGAGGACGGCGGCGGCATCGTCGTCGACATGTTCCCGCACTGGGAGTACGTCCTCCACGAGCTCTTCGGCCGCGTGAAGTCCGTCCAGGCCCTCACCGCCACCCACATCCCGCAGCGCTGGGACGAGCAGGACAAGCCGTACGACGCCACGGCCGACGACGCCGCGTACGGCATCTTCGAGCTCGACGGCGGCGCCATCGCCCAGATCAACTCCTCCTGGGCCGTCCGCGTCAACCGCGACGAACTGGTCGAGTTCCAGGTCGACGGCACCGAGGGCTCGGCGGTCGCCGGCCTGCGCAACTGCCGCGTCCAGCACCGCTCGGCCACCCCCAAGCCGGTCTGGAACCCGGACATCCCGGCCACCTACTCCTTCCGCGACCAGTGGCAGGAGGTCCCCGACAACGACGAGTTCGACAACGGCTTCAAGGCCCAGTGGGAGCTGTTCCTCAGGCACGTCTACGCGGACGCGCCCTACCACTGGGACCTGCTGGCCGGCGCCCGCGGCGTCCAGCTCGCCGAACTGGGCCTGAAGTCCTCGGCCGAGGGCCGCCGCATCGACGTACCGGAGATCACGCTGTGACGATCCGACTCCCGGGCGCGGACGGCGGGCTCCGCACCTACACCCCCCGCGCCGAACCCCTCGCCGTGACCACCGGCGCGCCCTTCACCTCCCGTACGGTCTTCTCCGCGGCCCACGTCGTCGCCGACCCGTACGCGGACGTGTCGCCCGACTCGCCCGCCGCCGTCGACTGGGACGCCACCCTCGCCTTCCGCCGCCACCTGTGGTCGCACGGGCTCGGCGTCGCCGAGGCCATGGACACCGCCCAGCGCGGCATGGGCCTGGACTGGGCGGGCGCGGCGGAGCTGATCCGCCGCAGCGCCGCCGAGGCGAAGGCGGTGGGCGGCCGGATCGCCTGCGGCGTGGGCACCGACCAGCTCGCCTCGGGCACGGTGGCGGAGATCCGCGCCGCCTACGAGGAACAGCTCGCCGTCGTCGAGGAGTCGGGCGCGCAGGCGATCCTGATGGCCTCGCGCGCGCTGGCCGCGGCGGCCTCGGGTCCCGAGGACTACCTGGAGGTCTACGGCCACCTGCTGCGCCAGGCGGCGGAACCGGTGGTGCTGCACTGGCTCGGCCCGATGTTCGACCCGGCGCTGGAGGGCTACTGGGGCTCGTCCGACCTGGACGCGGCGACGGACACCTTCCTGGAGGTGCTCGCCGCGCACTCGGACAAGGTGGACGGCATCAAGGTCTCCCTGCTGGACGCCCGGCGCGAGATCGACCTCCGCCGCAGGCTCCCCCGGGGCGTGCGCTGCTACACGGGCGACGACTTCAACTACCCCGAGCTGATCGCGGGCGACGAGAAGGGCTTCAGCCACGCCCTGCTCGGCATCTTCGACCCGCTGGGCCCGCTGGCGGCGGAGGCGGTACGGGTCCTGGACACGGGGAACGTGACCGGCTTCCGCAAGCTCCTCGACCCGACGGTGGACCTGTCCCGCCACCTCTTCCAGGCGCCCACCCGCTTCTACAAGACGGGCGTGGTGTTCCTGGCCTGGCTGGCGGGCCATCAGTCCCACTTCACGATGGTGGGCGGCCTGCAGTCGGCGCGCTCGCTGCCGCACCTGGCGCGGGCGTACGAACTGGCCGACGGGCTCGGACTGTTCCCGGACCCGGCGCTGGCGGAGGCGCGGATAAAGGACCTGCTGCGCGTGTACGGAGTGGAGCAGGAACGATGAGCGGCCCGGACCTGACCCGGTTCTCCGTCAACCAGCAGACGGTGAAGCAACTGTCGCTGCCGGAACTGGTGGACGAATGCGGCCGGCTGGGCATCCCGGCGGTCGGCCTGTGGCGCGAGCCGGTCCGGTCGTACGGCCTGGACGCGGCGGCAAAACTGGTCCGCGACGCGGGCCTGGCGGTCACCACACTCTGCCGGGGCGGCTTCCTCACGGCCATCGACCCGCAGGAGCGCTCCCGCGCCCTGGACGACAACCGCCGCGCGGTCGACGAGGCGGCCACGCTGGGCACGGACACCCTCGTCCTCGTCTCGGGCGGCCTCCCGGCGGGCAGCAAGGACCTGCGCGGCGCACGCGAGCGCATCGCGGACGCGCTGACGGAACTGGGCCCGTACGCGGCGTCGAACGGCGTCCGCCTGGCCATCGAACCGCTCCACCCGATGTTCGCCTCGGACCGCTGCGTGGTGTCGACGCTGAAGCAGGCGCTGGACATCGCGGAACGCTTCCCGGCGGAGCAGGTGGGCGTGACGGTGGACACTTACCACATCTGGTGGGACGAGGACGCGCCCGCGCAGATCGCCCGCGCGGGAGCCTCGGGCCGCATCCACACCTTCCAGCTCGCCGACTGGATCACCCCGCTGCCGGCGGGCGTGCTGAACGGGCGCGGCCAGATCGGCGACGGCTCGGTCGACATGCGCGAGTGGAAGGGGTACGTGGAGGCGGCGGGCTACACCGGCTCCATCGAGGTCGAGCTCTTCAACGACGAGCTGTGGGCCCGCGACGGACGCGAACTGCTGGCGGAGACCGCGGCGCGGTTCGTGGAGCACGCGCTGTAGTCGAGGAGACCCCGCACCGCCACGCATACGTCACGTATGCGTGGCGGTGCGGGGTCTCGCATGTCCGACGTCATGACCCGCGCTGATCGCCACGGTGACACCGGAGCTGTATGAACGGCTCGGGGCCGGGGTCATGGACCTGAACCGCTGAGCACCGAACGTGACCTGCCAGGTCGAGGAACAAGCTGGGCCGCCGTCCTCGTCGCCGTCCGGCGCTCCGCCCACCTACGGGTGCCTTACGCACCTTGAAGTGCCCTCTTCCCGAGGGGGAGCTGCATTCCCAGGATGGTGCGAGGCGCTGTCAGACACCCCCTTCTGACTCCGTACCGATTTCTTACGAAAGGCCGAGCAATGAGCACGATTCCCGCCACGCTTCCCGGCGGCACCTGGTCCCTGGGCGATCTGACCGTCACCCGGTTCGGCTACGGCGCCATGCAGCTCGCCGGCCCGGGGGTCATGGGCCCGCCCGCCGATCACGACGGCGCACTCGCCGTCCTGCGCGAGGCTGTCGCCCTCGGCATCACCCACATCGACACCGCCGACGCCTACGGGCCGCACATCACCAACCAGCTGATCCGCGAAGCGCTGCACCCCTACCCCGACGCGCTGCGCATCGTGACCAAGGTCGGCGCGTTCCGGGACGAGCAGGGCGGCTGGCCCCCGGCCCGCGAGCCCGAGGATCTGCGCCGGGCCGTCCACCACAACCTGGACCGCCTCGGCCTCGAACGGCTGGACGTGGTCAACCTTCGGCTCGGCGATGCCCAGGGTCCCCGGCCCGGCCCGGTCACCGAGGCGTTCGAGACGCTCGTCGAACTCCGGCAGCAGGGCCTGATCCGGCACCTCGGCGTGAGCAACGCGACCGCGGAGCAGGTCGCCGAGGCACGCGCGATCGCGCCGATCGTGTGCGTGCAGAACATGTACAACCTCGCCCACCGCCAGGACGACGAGCTGATCGACGAACTCGCCGAGCAGGGCATCGCCTACGTGCCCTTCTTCCCGCTGGGCGGCTTCAGCCCGCTACAGTCCTCGGCGCTCACGGCCGTGGCCGCCCGGCTGGACGCGACGCCGATGTCGGTCGCCCTGGCCTGGCTGTTGCAGCGGTCGCCGAACATCCTGCTGATCCCGGGCACCTCGTCGGTGGCGCACCTGCGCGAGAACATCGCCGGCGCGGGCCTCTCGCTCTCCGAGGAGGATCTCGCCGAGTTGGACAGGATCGGCCGCTGACGACGGCGCGCGAGGGCTTCTCCCTTCGGGAGAGGGGGAAGCCCGCCGCCGGCGCCATAGGGCCGTACTCGATAGCGCCTTGCGCCATGATGGTTGTGCAGCTTCCCGGAAGGAAGTGGGTGATGTGGGGTGCGAAGCACTCGCGGGCGAGAGGAGCGGCAGATGGCGACGATGACGGCGGCGCAGCGGAGGGCGCAGGCCAAGGTGGAGTACGACGCCTTCGTGGCGGCCTGCCCCAGCCGCAAGCTGCTGGACCGGCTCTCCGACAAGTGGGTGACGCTGATCCTGGCCGCGCTCGGCAGCGACAGCGCGCACCGGCCGGGTACCGACTGCTCCGGCGGGCCCCGGGCGATGCGCTACTCGGAGCTGGGCCGCCTGCTGGCCGGCGTCAGCCAGAAGATGCTCACCCAGACGCTGCGCTCCCTGGAGCGCGACGGCCTGGTGTCCCGCACCGTGGTACCGACCGTGCCTGTCACGGTCTCCTACGAGTTGACCGATCTCGGCCTGTCGCTGTACGAGACGATGCGCGGCCTCAAGACCTGGGCCGAGGTGCACATGGACGACGTGCTCGCCCACCGCGAGGCCTACGACACCCGAGTCGCCTGAGAGGCCGTGCAGCAGAAGGCCGGCCGTTCCGGGTCTCCCCGTTTCCGCTTCTCCTCTTCCGCTCCTGGGAGGCACCGAAGACGGTTTCCGCTCCTGGGAGGCACCGGACACGGCGCGGACGTACTCGACCTGCTCGGCGTAGCACCCGCGCACCGCTTTGCCGGTGGGGCGCATCCGGCCAACGGACCGGACCCCGGTACCGGTCCCGGAAAATCCTCGGCGGCCGTGCAACCCCCGCGGCACCCCATGGGTCGTACTTGGCATCGGGACCGCCGGAGTGGAATCCGGGGGGATTCGGCGGTTCCGTCGGGGGAGATGCCGAGGGGCCCGGTCGCGACCGGGCCCCTCGAAGCGTTACGGGTCCGGGCGGCGCTCAGAAGAAGACCCCGCACCGCAGCAGCACGTTCGCGTACGGCCGCGCCTCCCCGGTGCGTACGACCAGCCGCGCGTCCGCCGACCGTTCCTTCAGGCGCTCGTGCGGGACCAGTTCCAGGGCGGGCAGGCGGGTCTCCAGCAGGGCCGCCGCCTCCGGATTCGCGTCCTGGACCTCGCGTGCGGCGGCCGCGCCCTCGACCACGAGCTCGTCGAGCAGACCGTCCAGCACCTCGGCGAAGGACGGCACCCCGGCACGGAAGGCGAGGTCGACCACGCGCGGGCCCGCCGGTATCGGCATGCCCGCGTCGCAGACCAGCACCTCGTGCCCGTGGCCGAGTTCGGCGAGGGCGCCCGACAGATGGCGGTTCAGGATTCCGGACCTCCTCACAGCGCCGCGACCTCCTCGGCGGTGGGGAACGACTCCTGGGCCCCGGCCCGGGTGACGGCGGCGGCCCCGACCCGGGCGGCGTACGCGGCGGCCTCGGCGAGCGGCTCGCCCTGCCCGAGCCTCCACGCCAGCGCGGCGGTGAACGCGTCCCCGGCCCCGGTCGTGTCCACGGCGTCCACCTTCACCGCGGGCACCCGTACGGTGCCCGCGGCCGACGCCACCAGCGCGCCCTCCGCGCCCAGCGTGACGACCACGGACCGCGGGCCGAGCCCCAGCAGTGCCCGCGCCCAGTCCTCCGGGGCGCCCTGAAGATCACCCCCGACGATGACCCGCGCCTCGTGCTCGTTGACGATCAGCGGGTCGCAGGCCGCGAGGACCTCCTCCGGCAGGGGCCGGGGCGGCGAGGGGTTGAGCACCAGACGCGTCGTGCCGTCCGGCAGGTCCCGTACGGCCCTCGCCACCTCCGCGACCGACTCCAGCGGGAT
The DNA here is from genome assembly GCF_014648075.1 of Streptomyces ruber. Classification (GTDB taxonomy): domain Bacteria; phylum Actinomycetota; class Actinomycetes; order Streptomycetales; family Streptomycetaceae; genus Streptomyces; species Streptomyces ruber. Next base: position 306,580 of record NZ_BMQK01000004.1, read on the forward strand.
CTCCAGCTGGGTGGAGACCACCCGGGAGGAGCGCAGCAGACCGGCCGCCGCCCGGACGTCCTCCGGGGTGAGGCGGAAGTTGGCGCCCGGCGACACCACGATGCTGTTGTCCCCGGACGGGTCGACCGTGATCAGCGCGACCCCGGTGGGCGCCCCGCCGACCAGCACACCGGAGGTGTCGACGCCCGCGTCCCGCTGCGAGTCCAGGAGCAGCCGCCCGTGCGCGTCGTCGCCCACCCGGGCCAGCAGGGCCGTACGGGCCCCGAGCCGGGCGGCGGCCACCGCCTGGTTGGCGCCCTTGCCGCCCGGGTGGACGGCCAGGTCGGAGCCGAGCACGGTCTCCCCGGCCGCGGGCCGCCGTTCGACCCCGATCACCAGGTCGGCGTTGGCCGACCCCACGACCAGCAGGTCGTAGTCGTACATGAACTGTCTCCCTTGTGAGGTGAGGTGGCGCGTACGTCCCGGACGGCGGACGTCAGCCGGTGAAACCGGCCACGTTCTCCGCCGTGACCACCTTCACCGGAACCATCACCGTCTCGTCGAGCTCCTCGCCGTCGGCGGCCTTCAGCGCGTTGCGGACGGCGATCCGGCCGAGCTCGGACGGCTGCTGGGCGACCGACGCGTACAGCGTGCCGTCCGCGACCGCCTTCAGTCCGTCGGGCGTGCCGTCGAAGCCGATGACGGCGACGGACTTCCCGGCCTTCGCGCCCAGCGCCTTGACCGCGCCGAGGGCCATCTCGTCGTTCTCGGCGAAGACACCGTCGATGTCGGGGTGGGCCTGGAGCAGGTTCGTCATCACGTCGAGGCCCTTGGTGCGGTCGAAGTCCGCGGGCTGCTTGGCGACCACCTTGATGCCCGGGTAGGCCTTCAGGCCCTCGGCGAAGCCCGCGCCGCGCTCACGGCTGGCGGAGGTGCCCGCCTGGCCCTGGAGGATGACGATGGTGCCCTTGCCGCCCAGCTTCTCCGCCAGCGCCTCGGCGCCGAGCCGGCCGCCCTCCACGTTGTCGGAGGCGACGAGCGCGGCCGTGTCCGCCTTGTTGACGCCGCGGTCGACGCCCACGACGGGGATCTCCGCCTTGTTCGCGCCGCGCACCGCCGGCCCGGCCGCGTCGGAGTCCACCGGGTTGACGACGATCGCGCCGACGCCCGAGCTGGTGAAGTTCTGGAGCTGGTTGGCCTGCTGGGAGGCGTCGTTCTGCGCGTCGGTGACCGTCAGGTCGGCGCCGAGCTTGTCGGCCTCCTCCTGCGCGCCCTCCCTGATCTGCACGAAGAAGGGGTTGTTGAGGGTGGACAGGGACAGGCCGATCCGCTCGGACTTACCGGTGGAGGAGCCGCTGTGCAGGAAGGACATGGCGCCCACGATCGCCGCGGCGACCACCGCCGCGAGTACGTACGTGACCGCCTGCTTCCGCCTGCCGCCGGGCGTACCGGCCCCGGCCGCCGCCGGCGTCGCCCCCGCCTTGCGCCGCACCGTGTCCAGCAGCACCGCCAGCGCGATCACGACACCGATGACGACCTGCTGCCAGAACGCGGACACGGACAGGAGGTTGAGCCCGTTGCGCAGCACCGCCAGGATCAGCGCGCCGATCAGCGTCCCGGACGCCTTGCCGGTGCCGCCCGCGAGCGAGGCGCCGCCGATGACGACCGCGGCGATCGCGTCCAGTTCGTAGCCCTGCGCGGCCTGCGGCTGCGCGGACGAGAGGCGGGAGGCGAGGACGATGCCCGCGGCGGCGGCGAACAGCCCGGACAGCGCGTAGATGACGAGCTTCTGCCGCTTGACCCGGAGGCCGGACAGCCGGGCCGCCTCCTCGTTGCCACCGATCGCGTACATGGCGCGGCCGATGTACGTACGGCCCAGGACCACGGCCGTGATCACACCCATGACGATCATCACCAGGACGGGCACCGGCAGCCAGCCGCCGAGCGTGTCACCGAGGTGCGAGACCGAGTCGGGGAACGCGATCGGGCTGCCCTGCGAGATCACCAGCGACAGACCGCGGCCCACCGACAGCATGGCGAGCGTGGCGATGAACGGCGGGAGCTTCCCGTACGAGATCAGCACGCCGTTGACCAGGCCGCAGGCGATGCCGGTCGCCACCGCCAGGATCACGGCCAGCCAGACGGGGACGCCCTCCGACGTGGCGCTCCAGGCGAGGACGGTGGCCGACAGCGCGGCGACCGAACCGACCGACAGGTCGATGCCAGCGGAGACGATCACGAAGGTGACGCCGAAGGCGAGGATGGCGGTCACGGCCGCCTGGACGCCGATGTTCAGCAGGTTGTCCGCCGTCAGGAAGTCGCCGGACAGCGCCGACATCGCGATGACGAGGACGATGAGCGCGGTCAGCGCGCCGTTGTCGAGCAGCAGGCGGCGAAGCCCCGAGGCGCCGGTCGCGCCCGTCGTGCTCTTGAGCGTGTCAGCGGCCACGGGGGGCCTCCACTTCGGTCACGGAGTCAGTAGTAGGAGTGGTAGTGGTGGTGGGCGTGCTGACGGCGAGCGCCATCACGGCATCCTGGGTGGCCTCGGCGGCGGGCAGCTCGCCCGCGATCCGCCCCTGGGCCATGACCAGCACCCGGTCGCTCATGCCGAGCACCTCGGGCAGATCGCTGGAGATCATCAGGACGGCGGCCCCGGCGGCCGTCAGCTCGTTGATCAGCTGGTAGATCTCGACCTTGGCGCCGACGTCGATGCCGCGCGTCGGCTCGTCGAGGACGAGGATCCTGGTGTCGGCGAGCAGCCACTTGCCGATGACGACCTTCTGCTGGTTGCCGCCGGACAGGGTGCGCACGTGCTGGTGGAGCCCGGCCATGCGGACGCCGAGCTGCCCGGCGACCCGGGCCGCGGCCTCCCGCTGCCCCTTGAGGTCGACGAACCCGCCCCGGGTCGCCCCGCGCAGGGTGACCAGGCCCAGGTTCTCGGCGACGGAGGCGTCCAGGACGAGGCCCTGGCCCTTGCGGTCCTCGGGCACGAGCCCGATGCCGGCCTCCATGGCCGCGTTCACGTCGTGGCGGCGCAGTGCGCTGCCCGCGACCTCGACCGTCCCCTTGTCGTAGGGGTCGGCGCCGAAGACCGCGCGGACGACCTCCGTACGGCCGGCCCCCACGAGGCCCGCGATGCCGACGACCTCTCCGGCCCGCACCTCGAAGCTCACGTCGTGGAAGACGCCGTCGCGGGTGAGGCCCTCGACCTTGAGCAACACCTCGCCCGCCGCCGCACGTTCACGGGGGTACTGCTGCTCGATGGAGCGGCCCACCATGAGACGGACGAGCTCGTCCTCGGGCGTGGCGGCGGGCACCCGGCCGACGCTCCTGCCGTCCCGGATGACCGTGACGCGGTCGCCCAGGGCGGCGATCTCCTCCAGGTGGTGCGTGATGAAGACGATGCCGACGCCGTCCTCGCGCAGCCGGCGCACGATCGTGAAGAGCTTCTCGACCTCCTCCGAGGTCAGTACGGCGGTCGGCTCGTCCATGATCAGCACGCGCGCGTCCAGGCTCAGCGCCTTGGCGATCTCCACCATCTGGAGCCGGGCGATGCCGAGTTCGCGCACCCGCGCGCGGGGGGACACCCGCACGCCGACGCGCTCCAGCAGCGTGGCCGCCTCGGCCTCCATCCGCTTGCGGTCGATCATCCCGAACCGGCGCGGCTGTCGGCCCAGGAAGATGTTCTCGGCGACCGTGAGATCGGGGACCAGGTTGAACTCCTGGTAGATCGTGGCGATCCCGAGGCGCTCGGAGTCCTGCGCGTTCTGGATGCGCACCTCCTCGCCGTCGACGAGGATCCGCCCGGCGTCGGGGCGGTGGGCACCGGACAGCATCTTGATCAGCGTGCTCTTGCCCGCGCCGTTCTCGCCCAGCAGGACGTGCACCTCGCCGCGGCGCAGCTCGAAGTCGACACCGTCGAGCGCGACCACACCGGGGAAGGCCTTGCGGATGCCTTCGATGCGCAGCAGCTCACTGTGCGGGGCGCCGGCGCGCGGGGCGTCGGCGCGCGGCGGTCCGTCGTCGCGCGGGACCTCGTCGGGGTCGGACACGTCGTACTCCTTCGTACGGGGCTGTGCGGGGGTTGTGCGGTGATGGGGGAGGAGGGGCTATGCGGGGGCCGGCTCGCCGCACGAGCGGCGTACGACGAGCCGGGCGGGCAGGGTGACGGACTCCGGGTGACGTCCCTCGATGCGGTCGACCAGGGCGCGTACGGCGGCCCGGCCCAGCTCGCCCGTCGGCTGGGCGACCGCGGTGATCGGCGGGTCGGTGTGCACGAACCACGGGATGTCGTCGAAGGCCGCGAGCGCGATGTCGTCGGGAACCCGCATCCCGCGCGCGCGGATGGCGTCCAGCGCGCCGAGCGCCATCAGGTTGTCGGCGGCGAAGACGGCGTCGGGCGGCTCGGGCGACTCCAGGAACCGTTCGGTGACCCGGCGCCCGCTCCCGGCCTGGAAGTCGCCCTGGCCGATGCGGGCGTCGGGCAGGTCGAGACCGTACGCGGCGAGCGCCTCCCGGAACGCCTCCACGCGCTCCCGGCCGGTCGTGGTCGCCGCCGGACCCGCGATGATCGCGAGCCGCCGGTGCCCGAGCCCGTGCAGGTGTGCCACCAGGTCCCGTACGGCCGCCCGCCCGTCCGACCGGACCACCGGCACGTCCACGCCCGGGATCCACCGGTCCACGAAGACCATCGGTGTTCCCGCGCGCGCGGCGTCCAGCATCAGCGGGGAGCCGCCGTCGGTGGGGGAGACCAGGAGGCCGTCGATGCGGCGGTCCAGCAGGGTCCGTACGTGGTGGTCCTGGAGGTCGGGCCGCTCGTCGGCGTTGCCGAAGACGACGCTGTAGCCGAGCGCGCGGGCCTCTTCCTCCACGGCGCGGGCCAGTTCGGTGAAGTACGGGTTGAGCACGTCGCTGATGACCAGGCCGAGGGCGCGGGTCTGGTCGGTGCGCAGGGAGCGGGCGACGGCGTTGGGGCGGTAGCCCAGGGTGTCGACGGCGGCCAGTACCCGCGCGCGTGCCTCCGGGCTGACCGACGGGTGGCCGTTCAGCACCCGGGACACCGTGGCGACGGAGACCCCCGCCTCGGCGGCGACATCCTTGATGCCCGCCATCGGGATCACCTCCTCGTGAACCCGTGGAATCGATTACACGGACGATTGGAATCGATTACACGACCGCGGGGCAAGAGTGCCGGGAGCGCCGAAACCTGATTGTGATGAAGTGAGCTCGAACGAGCGGTGGGGGGATGCCGCTCCGCGATGTCACACCTCGGCGGTAGCGTCGGATCATGTCCAATCAGCAGGCGGGGAACGGGGCGCGACACCTGGCCGTACTCGAGGGAGTGCTGGAACGGATCACGTACGCCAACGAGGAGAACGGCTACACGGTCGCCCGCGTCGACACCGGCCGCGGCGCCGGTGACCTGCTCACGGTCGTCGGCGCGCTGCTCGGCGCCCAGGTCGGCGAGTCCCTGCGCATGGAGGGCCGCTGGGGCTCCCACCCGCAGTACGGCAAGCAGTTCATGGTGGAGAACTACACCACCGTCCTGCCCGCCACCGTCCAGGGCATCCGCCGCTACCTGGGCTCCGGCCTGGTCAAGGGCATCGGCCCGGTCTTCGCCGACCGCATCACCCGGCACTTCGGCCTGGACACGCTGCAGATCATCGAGGAGGAGCCGAAGCGCCTGATCGAGGTCCCCGGCCTCGGCCCCAAGCGCACCAAGAAGATCGCCGACGCCTGGGAGGAACAGAAGGCGATCAAGGAGGTCATGCTCTTCCTCCAGACCGTCGAGGTCTCCACCTCCATCGCGGTCCGCATCTACAAGAAGTACGGCGACGCCTCGATCTCCGTGGTCAAGAACCAGCCGTACCGCCTGGCGGCCGACGTCTGGGGCATCGGCTTCCTCACCGCCGACAGGATCGCCCAGTCCGTCGGCATCCCGCACGACAGCCCGGAGCGCGTCAAGGCCGGCCTGCAGTACGCCCTGTCGCAGTCCGCGGACCAGGGCCACTGCTACCTCCCGGAGGAGCGGCTCATCGCCGACGCCGTGAAGCTGCTCCAGGTGGACACGGGCCTGGTCATCGAGTGCCTCGCGGAACTCGCCGCGCCCCCGGAGGAGGGCGAGGAGCCGGGCGTCGTCCGCGAGAAGGTCCCCGGCCCCGACGGCGGCGACCCGGTGACGGCCGTCTACCTGGTCCCCTTCCATCGCGCCGAACTCTCCCTCTCCGCCCAGCTCCTGCGCCTGCTGCGCACCGACGAGAACCGCATGCCCGGCTTCCGTGACGTCGCCTGGGACAAGGCGCTCGGCTGGCTGAAGGGGCGTACGGGCGTGGAGCTGGCGCCCGAGCAGGAGGCGGCGGTCCGGCTCGCGCTCACCGAGAAGGTCGCCGTGCTGACCGGCGGCCCCGGCTGCGGCAAGTCCTTCACGGTCCGCTCGATCGTCGAACTCGCCCGCGCGAAGAAGGCCAAGGTGGTGCTGGCCGCGCCCACGGGCCGCGCCGCCAAGCGCCTCGCCGAGCTCACGGGCGCCGAGGCCTCCACGGTCCACCGCCTCCTGGAGCTGAAGCCGGGCGGAGACGCGGCCTACGACCGGGACCGTCCCCTGGACGCGGACCTGGTGGTCGTCGACGAGGCGTCCATGCTCGACCTGCTCCTCGCCAACAAGCTGGTCAAGGCGGTGCCCCCGGGCGCCCACCTGCTCTTCGTCGGCGACGTCGACCAGCTCCCGAGCGTCGGCGCCGGCGAGGTGCTGCGCGACCTGCTGGCCGACGGCAGCCCGGTCCCGGCGGTCCGCCTCACCCGCGTCTTCCGCCAGGCCCAGCAGTCGGGAGTGGTCACCAACGCCCACCGGATCAACTCCGGGCAGCACCCGGTCACCGACGGCATGAAGGACTTCTTCCTCTTCGTGGAGGACGAGACGGAGGAGGCCGGCCGGCTCACCGTCGACGTGGCGGCCCGCCGCATCCCGGCGAAGTTCGGCCTCGACCCGCGCCGCGACGTCCAGGTCCTGGCCCCGATGCACCGGGGCCCCGCGGGCGCGGGCACCCTCAACGGCCTGCTCCAGCAGGCCATCACCCCGGCCCGCCCGGACCTCCCCGAGAAGCGGTTCGGCGGCCGGGTCTTCCGCGTCGGCGACAAGGTCACCCAGATCCGCAACAACTACGAGAAGGGCGAGAACGGCGTCTTCAACGGCACCGTCGGCGTGGTCACCGCCCTGGACCCGGTCGACCAGCGCCTGACCGTCCTGACCGACGAGGACGAGGAGGTGCCGTACGACTTCGACGAGCTGGACGAGCTGGCGCACGCGTACGCGGTGACCATCCACCGCTCCCAGGGCAGCGAGTACCCGGCGGTGGTCGTCCCGGTCACCACGGGTGCCTGGATGATGCTCCAGCGCAACCTGCTCTACACGGCGGTGACCCGCGCCAAGAAGCTCGTCGTCCTCGTCGGCTCCCGCAGGGCGATCGGCCAGGCGGTCCGCACCATGTCGGCCGGGCGGCGCTGCACAGCGCTCGATTTCCGCCTCGCGCCCCGCTCGCTCGACGGCTGAGGACGTGCTCCGCGACAGGCCGGGTACCTGCTCCGGGAGAGGTGCGAGCGGCCCGGGAGAGCGGTCCGGAAGGGGCACGAAGAAGGTCCGGACGGCCCTCGGAAAAATTGATCGATCAATCCAGTCGGAAACGTCACACAGCACTTCCATGGCTGGAACGGAGCGGGCAGGATGGGCAGGCTGGCGGCACTGAGTGCCGCCAATGAGCCCAATGGTCGACCCCGAGTGCACTCTCCTGAGCCAAATGGGGGATGGTAGAGACAGTCAGGGCACCTCGAAGATGAGGAACTATGTCGGTGAGGGAAGACGTGAGCGACAACTCTGTAGTACTGCGGTTCGGCGACGCTGAGTACACCTACCCGGTGGTCGACAGCACTGTCGGTGACAAGGGCTTCGACATCGGGAAGCTCCGCGCCCAGACCGGTCTGGTGACTCTGGACAGCGGTTACGGCAACACCGCCGCCTATAAATCCGCCATCACCTACCTCGACGGCGAGCAGGGCATCCTCCGCTACCGCGGCTACCCGATCGAGCAGCTGGCCGAGCGGTCCACCTTCCTGGAGGTCGCCTACCTGCTGATCAACGGTGAGCTGCCGACCGTCGACCAGCAGACGGCCTTCAAGAACGACATCACTCAGCACACCCTGCTGCACGAGGACGTCAAGGACTTCTTCAAGGGCTTCCCGCGCGACGCCCACCCGATGGCGATGCTGTCGTCCGTGGTGAGCGCCCTGTCGACGTTCTACCAGGACAGCCACAACCCGTTCGACGAGACGCAGCGTCACCTGTCGACGATCCGGCTGCTCGCCAAGCTCCCGACGATCGCGGCGTACGCGTACAAGAAGTCGGTCGGCCACCCCTTCGTCTACCCGCGCAACGACCTCGGCTACGTCGAGAACTTCCTGCGCATGACGTTCTCGGTGCCGGCGCAGGAGTACGAGCTCGACCCGGTGGTCGTCTCCGCCCTGGACAAGCTGCTCATCCTGCACGCGGACCACGAGCAGAACTGCTCGACCTCCACCGTCCGTCTGGTCGGCTCGTCCCAGGCGAACATGTTCGCGTCGATCTCGGCCGGCATCTCCGCCCTCTGGGGCCCGCTGCACGGCGGCGCCAACCAGTCGGTGCTGGAGATGCTGGAGGGCATCCGTGACTCCGGCAACGACGTCGACACCTTCATCCGCAAGGTGAAGAACAAGGAGGACGGCGTCCGCCTGATGGGCTTCGGCCACCGGGTCTACAAGAACTTCGACCCGCGCGCCAAGATCATCAAGGCCGCCGCGCACGACGTGCTCTCCGCGCTCGGCAAGTCGGACGAGCTCCTCGACATCGCCCTGGCGCTGGAGGAGCACGCGCTCTCCGACGACTACTTCGTCGAGCGCAAGCTCTACCCGAACGTCGACTTCTACACCGGTCTGATCTACCGGGCCATGGGCTTCCCGACCGAGATGTTCACGGTCCTGTTCGCCCTCGGCCGGCTGCCGGGCTGGATCGCCCAGTGGCACGAGATGATCAAGGAGCCGGGCTCCCGCATCGGACGTCCGCGCCAGATCTACACGGGCGTCGTCGAGCGGGACTTCGTCCCGGTCGAGGAGCGCTAGGCGCTCCGCGCTTCCACGGTCACTGGCCGGCCACGGCGACAAGGTGGCCGGCCAGTGGTCCGTCGGCAGGCCGGCCACTTCACGCCCGGGTTCCCTCTCCCGGCAACCCGAGGGCTTGCGAGCCGAAGGGGCGCGCCTGTGTCGGGAAGGCGATCGCGCGCAGGCCCGAAGGGTTGAGCACGTTCGCCTTCCCGACACAGGCTTCGGCGCCCCGGAGGCGAGCAAGCCACAAAAAATACAGAAGGCGCCCTGCGCCACCGGTCCCCCCACGGGCCGGCGAGCAGGGCGCCTTCCCATGTCCCGGTGCGGATTCCCCCCACGGGATCCGGCCGGGCGTCTGGTGGGCCAGCGCCTGAATCGCTGAGCGTCGAACACAGGGAGCGGAACCCCGTGTCCCACTCCTTGCGGTCTGCCGGGGTACGTACGTACGGGAGGGCCGCTCAAAGCTCCCCGGTGCACGTGCCCCGGCAACGCAATCTCCGGGAACGTCCCCCAAGACATCCCCAGATGTCAGTCGGCGCCCCCCAAGACGCTTCCTGACATCGCCAACTTAGACTCACGAACTCCTTCGATGGTTACGTCCGCAACACTGTGACGTGCGTCTCGTGCGTATGCCCTGAAGATACGCGGAAGTCCCCAAGTGTTGATCGAGGACCCAGCGTAAGGATGATGCGCGAGCCTTGTGAAGAGCTTATGTGAGGCTGCGGTTGGACTCCAGAGGGACTTTCGTCCCCGTGTCATGAAAATGCCCTGAGACGCAGGCTGTTGGTCACCACGAATACGGACGAAAAGGCCATGGCGGCACCGGCGATCATCGGATTCAGCAGTCCGGCGGCGGCGAGGGGCAGTGCCGCCACGTTGTAACCGAAGGCCCAGACCAGGTTCCCCTTGATGGTGGAGAGCGTCCTGCGGGCCAGCCGGATCGCGTCGGCGGCCACCCGGAGGTCGCCGCGCACCAGCGTCAGGTCGCTCGCCTCGATCGCCGCGTCCGTGCCCGTGCCCATGGCGAGCCCCAGGTCGGCGGCGGCCAGCGCGGCGGCGTCGTTGACCCCGTCCCCGACCATGGCCACGCTCCGGCCCTCGCCCTGCAGCCGGCGCACCACGTCCACCTTGTCCTGCGGCAGCACCTCGGCGATCACCTCGTCGATCCCCACGGCGGCGGCCACCGAGCGGGCCACCTGCTCGTCGTCCCCGGTCAGCAGCACCGGGGTGAGCCCGAGGGCACGCAGTCGCCGTACCGCCTCCGCGCTGGTCTCCTTGACCGCGTCGGCGACCGTGAGGACACCGGCCGCCGCCCCGTCCACGGTGACGACGACGGCCGTCTCGCCCGCGGCCCCGGCGGCCTCCACGGCCCTTGCCAGCGCCTCGGGGAGCGGGGCGGAGTCCGGGCGGCCCACGGCGACCTCGCGGCCCGCCACGCGGCCGCGCACGCCGCGGCCGGGGTCGTTCACGAAGTCCTCGACCGGCGGCAGGGCACCCACGCGTTCCTCCGCGCCCGTCGCGACGGCCCGGGCGATCGGGTGCTCGGAGGCGTGCTCCAGGGCGCCCGCGAGCCGCAGCACGTCCTTCTCGGCGGCCTTCCCGGAACCTTCCTCGACGTACACACCCTGGAGTGTCATGAGGCCGGTGGTGACCGTGCCGGTCTTGTCCAGGACGACCGTGTCGACGCGGCGGGTGGACTCCAGGACCTCGGGGCCCTTGATGAGGATGCCGAGCTGGGCGCCGCGGCCGGTGCCGACCATCAGCGCGGTCGGGGTGGCGAGCCCCAGCGCGCACGGGCAGGCGATGATCAGGACCGCGACGGCCGCGGTGAAGGCGGCGGCGAGGTCCCCGGTGACACCGAGCCACCCGCCGAACGTGCCGGCGGCGACTAGCATGACCACCGGCACGAAGACGGCCGAGACGCGGTCGGCCAGCCGCTGCACCTCCGCCTTGCCGTTCTGCGCGTCCTCCACCAGCCGCGCCATGCGGGCGAGCTGGGTGTCCGCGCCGACCCGGGTCGCCTCCACGACCAGCCGGCCGCCCGCGTTGACGGTGGCGCCCGTGACGGTGTCCCCGGCCGTGACGTCGACGGGCACGGACTCGCCGGTCAGCAGGGACGCGTCCACGGCCGAGGAGCCCTCGACGACGACGCCGTCGGTGGCGATCTTCTCGCCGGGCCGTACGACGAACCGGTCGCCGACGGCCAGGTCCGCCACGGGGACGCGGACCTCGCGGACGCCCGTCCCTGCGTCCCGCAGCACCGCCACGTCCTTGGCGCCCAGTTCCAGGAGGGCCCGCAGGGCCGTGCCCGCGCTCCGCTTGGAGCGGGCCTCCAGGTAGCGGCCGAGGAGGAGGAAGGTGACGACCCCGGCGGCCACCTCCAGGTATATCGCCGACGAGCCGTCCGTGCGGGAGACGGTGAGCTCGAAGCCGTGCCGCATGCCCGGCATGCCCGCGTGCCCGAGGAACAGGGCCCACAGGGACCAGCCGAAGGCGGCGAGCGTGCCCACCGACACCAGGGTGTCCATGGTCGCGGCGCCGTGCCGGGCGTTGGTGGCGGCGGCCCGGTGGAAGGGGAACCCGCCCCAGACCACGACGGGCGCGGCCAGCGTCAGCGACAGCCACTGCCAGTTGTCGAACTGGAGGGCCGGGATCATCGAGAGCAGGACGACCGGGACGGCCAGGAGCGCGGAGACGGTGAGCCGCTGCCGCAGCGAGGCGAGCTCATGGTCCCCGGCCGCGGTGCGGGCGTCCGGAGCGGCGGAGGTGGCGGGAGCGTCCTTCGGGGGAGCGGGCGGCGGGGGTTCCTCGGCGGTGTAGCCCGTCCTCACCACGGTGGCGATCAGATCGGCGACCTGGACGCCTTCGGGGTAGGCGACCTTGGCCTTCTCCGTCGCGTAGTTGACGGTGGCGGTCACGCCGTCCATGCGGTTGAGCTTCTTCTCGACGCGGGCCGCGCAGGAGGCGCAGGTCATCCCGCCGATCGTCAGCTCGACCTGGTGGCGGGGCCCGTCCGCGGGCGCCTCCGTGAGGGTACTGGTCATGTCGGAGCTCCTCGGATGCGGAGGATACGGGGCGGGCCGTACGGAACCGGCGAGGGGCCGGCCGGTACGGCCCGGTGCGTGGGTGGCGGGTGGGAGCCCGGGGATCAGGCCTTGCCGACGAGCTCGAAGCCGGCCTCGTCGACGGCGGCGCGCACGGCCTCCTCGTCGAGGGCCGCGGCGGACACGACGGTCACCTCGCCGGTGGCGGCGACGGCCTTCACCGAGCTGACGCCGGGGATCGCGGAGATCTCCCCGGACACCGCCCCCTCGCAGTGCCCGCAGCTCATCCCGCTCACCTTGTAGACGGTCGTGACGGAACCCGGGGTGGTGTCGGTCTGGCCGGTCATGGCGTTCTCCTCGTCGGCGCGTGCGTGTGGGTGCGGGTGAGCGGGAGGGGGGCGGTGCCCTGGGGCCTCCGTGTTCCCCTCCTTCCACTTCCCTCTGCTCCACACTATACCCCTAGGGGGTATGGGCCAAGGAGGATGTTCGACACGGTGATGTCCGCGGTGTTCCCCGCGGTGTTCCCCGCGGTGTTCTCCGCGGTGTTTCCCGCGTGGCGGGAGAGGGTGAGGGCGAGGCGTATGCGTGCGGTGGTGTTCGACCGGTTCGGTGAGCCGGCCCAGGTGCGGGAGGTCGCCGATCCGGCGCCGGACGAGCGCGGCGTCGTGGTGCGCGTCGAGGCCACGGGGCTGTGCCGCAGCGACTGGCACGCCTGGCAGGGCCACGACCCGGACGTCACGCTGCCGCACGTGCCCGGGCACGAGCTGGCCGGGGTGGTGGCGGCGGTGGGGGACCGGGTCCGGCGGTGGCGGCCCGGCGACCGGGTCACGGTGCCCTTCGTCTGCGCCTGCGGCACCTGTGCCGCCTGTGCGGCGGGGGACCAGCAGGTGTGCGAACGGCAGACGCAGCCCGGGTTCACGCACTGGGGGTCCTTCGCCGAGTACGTCGCCCTGGAGCACGCCGACGTGAACCTGGTGGCCGTGCCGGAGGAGATCGCGTCCGGCACGGCGGCCTCACTGGGCTGCCGGTTCGCCACGGCGTTCCGCGCGGTGGTCACCCAGGGCCGGGTGGCGGCCGGCCAGTGGGTGGCCGTGCACGGCTGCGGCGGGGTCGGGCTGTCCGCGGTGATGATCGCGGCGGCCTCCGGCGCGCGCGTCGTCGCGGTCGACGTCTCGCCCCGCGCCCTGGAGCTGGCGCGGACGTTCGGGGCGGCGGAGTGCCTGGACGCCACGCGGGTGCCGGACACGGCCGCCGCCGTGCGCGACCTCACCGGCGGCGGCGCCCACCTCTCGCTGGACGCGCTCGGCTCACCCGCCACCTGCGCGGCCTCGGTGAACGGCCTGCGCCGCCGGGGCCGCCACGTCCAGGTCGGCCTGCTCCCCTCGGAGACGGGCACGACTCCCGTCCCCATGGCCCGTGCCACAGCCCTGGAACTCGAACTCCTGGGCAGCCACGGCATGGCGGCCCACGCCTACCCGCCCATGCTGGAGCTGGTGCGGTCCGGTGTGCTGCGCCCCGACCTGCTGGTCACGTCCGTCATCGGCCTGGACGCGGTGCCGGCCGCGCTGGAGGCGATGGGTACGGCGCCCGGGGCGGGCGTCACGGTCGTCGAGCCGTGGAGCTGACCGCGGGCACCGGCCGGGACCGTCATGCGTGCCGCCCCGGCCGCAGGGGCGCGACCGGGGCGGAACGACGATCCGATCAATCGGTTCTGCGCCCGCGGTTCCCGGGGCGGGAGGCGACCCAGGCACGGACGGTGTCCGCGTACCAGAAGGGTCTTCCCCCCTCCACGAGATCGGGTGGCGGCAGGAGCCCGTGCTTGCGGTAGGAGCGCACGGTGTCGGGCTGCACGCGGATGTGGGCGGCGATCTCCTTGTAGGACCAGAGGCCGTTGGTCATGAGGGGCACCTCCTCGCGCGCGCCGCGGTCGCGGCCGGGGCCGGCCGTCGGTGGAGCCGGGGCGCTGCGTCGGCGATCACCAAGGCTGTTCCCCGCAACGGCACGCGGTGACCATGGACGGGTCGCTGTGGGACGGATGTGACCCAAGAGCTGCCGTAACGTGACATGCGTGACAAGGGAGTTGACTTTGTGACAGAAGTGGCGAATCGGCGAGAGGGGCCGAGGGTGACGCGCGCGGGAGAGCGGTTGACGCGCGGAAACGTCACGCCCCGCACGACCTGAGGAACGCCCGGGTGCGCTGCGCGATCGGCAGCGGCTTGTCCGGCTCGCACGGGTACATGTCCTGCTCGACGATCGCGAACAGGTCGACGTCCAGCTTCTGCGCGGCCGCCAGTACCGGCTCCAGCGCCGGGACACCGCCCGGGGGTTCGCACATCACGCCCTTGGCCACCGCCGGCCCGAACGGCATCCCGTTCGCCCGCACCTCGGCGAGGATCTCCGGGTCCACCTGCTTCAGGTGCAGGTACCCGATGCGTTCCCCGTACGTCTCGATCAGCTTGACGCTGTCGCCGCCGCAGTACGCGTAGTGGCCGGTGTCCAGGCACAGGGAGACGAGGTCCGCGTCGGTGCCGTCCAGGAAGCGGGCGACGTTCTCCTCGCTGTCGATGTGGGTGTCCGCGTGCGGATGGACGACGATCTCCAGCCCGTACCGCTCGCGCACCTCCCGGCCGAGGCGCTCGGTCAGCCGGGTGAGGTGGCGCCACTGCGCGGCCGTCAGCGTGTCCGGCTCCAGGACCTCGCCCGTCTTGTCGTCGCGCCAGAAGGAGGGGATGACGACGAGGTGGGACGCGCCCATCGCCCGGGTGAGCGCGGCGATGTCCGAGACGTGCGCCCAGGTCCTGTCCCAGACGTCCGGACCGTGGTGCAGGCCGGTGAAGACGGTGCCCGCCGACACCTTCAGGCCGCGCCGTCCGGTCTCCTCGGCCAGCACGGCCGGGTCGGAGGGCAGATAGCCGTACGGGCCGAGCTCGATCCACTCGTAACCGGACTCGGCGACCTCGTCCAGGAAGCGCTGCCAGGGAACCTGCCGGGGATCGTCGGGGAACCACACGCCCCAGGAGTCGGGGGCCGAACCGATCCGGATACGGGAGAGCGAGCCTTGAGGTGACAACGACGTCATGGCGGTCAGCGTGCGGGGGGCCGAGGAAGGGTGTCAAGACCTGGTCCGAATGTCCGGACAAAATATTGACAGGGTCCGTGGATGCCGCTAAACCTTGATGCACAGCCGTACGTCGCGCTGTCTCCGGCGCGGTGGGCCGCGCCGCCCTGGCAGGAGCGGAGAACGGGCGACGACTCCCCGCCCGCCGCGGTCCCGCGCCGGAGCTCCACACCCGCCCGCCCGCTCACCCGCCCGGCGGACGTACCGCGTCCGCAGTACGCGACCGGGGCGTGTACGCCCGTAGGCGGAGCGGGGGTTCGGACGGGCGGCTGACGGGCTGTCGGTGGGTGCCCGTACCGTTGACGCATGGATCTTCGACTGCCCGGTTCACGCGGGACCGCGGCGGAAGCCGCCCCTGCCCACCGGACGAAGCGGCTGCGGGGCAGGACGGCCGCCGCGCTGGCCGCCGCCGTCGCCGTGCTCGCCGGCGCCGGCGTGTGGACGGCCACCGCCTCGGACGACGCGCCCACGGTGCGCCGCGTCGACGAGGTGATGTCCGTCGAGCGCACGGACGGCACGGACGGCGAGGTGAAGATCGACACGTCGTACTTCACCGCCGGTCCCGGCGGCCGCCGCCCGGCCGTCCTGCTCGCCCACGGCTTCGGCGGCAGCAAGGACGACGTGCGCGAGCAGGCCGAGGGCCTCGCCCGCGCCGGTTACGCGGTCCTGACCTGGTCGGCGCGCGGCTTCGGCGACTCGACCGGGAAGATCGGGCTCAACGACCCCAAGGGCGAGGTCGCCGACGTCTCCCGGCTCATCGACCGGCTGGCGACGCTCCCCGAGGTGCAGCTCGACGGGGACGGCGACCCGCGCGTGGGCGTCGCCGGCGCCTCGTACGGCGGTGCGGTCTCCCTGCTGGCCGCCGGACACGACCGGCGGGTGGACGCGATCGCGCCCGCCATCACGTACTGGGACCTGGCGGACGCCCTGTTCCCGGACGGTGTGTTCAAGAAGCTGTGGGCCGGCTACTTCATCAGCAGCGGGGGCGGCTGCGACGACTTCGAGGCGCGCATCTGCGAGATGTACGACCGGGTCGCCGAGTCCGGCACCCCGGACGCGGAGGCGGTGGAACTGCTGAAGGAGCGCAGCCCCTCCGCCGTCGGCGATCGCATCAAGGTGCCCACGCTGCTGCTGCAGGGCCAGACCGACTCCCTCTTCCCGCTCGGCCAGGCCGACGCCGCGGCGAAGGCGATCCGCGCGAACGGCGCCCCCGTGGCCGTCGACTGGGTCGCGGGCGGCCACGACGGCGGCGACATGGAGACCGACCGGGTCCGGTCCCGGGTCACGGCGTGGTTCGACCGCTACCTCAAGGACGACGCGGGCGCCGACACCGGCCCCGCCTTCCGGGTCTCGCGGGAGGCGGGCCGCGCCGACAGCGACGGCACCGTGCCGCTGGCCGGTGCGAGCGCGGACGAGTATCCCGGCCTGGGCGGCGGCATGCGCGACGTCGCCCTGGCAGGCCGCGAGCAGACCTTCGACAACCCCGCCGGGGCCAGCCCGCCCGCCATCTCGGCCCTGCCGGGCCTCGGCGGCGTCGGCGGCCTCTCCCAGCTCTCCGCGCTGGGCTTCAGCCTCTCCCTCGACTTCCCCGGCCAGTTCGCCGCCTTCGAGTCGGCGCCCTTCGCCGAGGACCTGCAGATCACCGGCTCGCCCACGGCGACCGTCCACGTGAAGTCCACCGGCGACGACGCCGTGCTCTTCGCCAAGCTGTACGACGTCGGCCCCGACGGCACCCGGCCGGTGCTCCCCGCACAGCTGGTCGAGCCCGTCAAGGTGGAGGGCGCCAGGGCCGGCAAGGACGTGACGATCACCCTCCCGGCCATCGACCACGAGCTGGACGACGGCCACCGGCTGCGCCTGGTCCTCGCCTCCACCGACCTCGGCTACGCCTCACCGGCCGCAGCGGCGACGTACACGGTCTCCCTGAAGGGCGACCTGCGGGTGCCCGCGCCCCTGTCCGACGACTCGGCGGACGCGCTGCTGCCCTCGTGGGTCTGGTGGCTGCCGCCGGCCGGTGCCCTGGTGGCCCTCGCCCTGCTGCTGACGGGCCGCCGCCGGACCGCGACGCCCGCCCCCGACCCGGAGCTGGCCGACGTCCC
Organism: Streptomyces ruber; assembly: GCF_014648075.1. GTDB lineage: Bacteria > Actinomycetota > Actinomycetes > Streptomycetales > Streptomycetaceae > Streptomyces > Streptomyces ruber. The sequence continues at coordinate 323,949 of NZ_BMQK01000004.1, forward strand.
GCTGACGATCACCGGCCTGAGCAAGCGGTACGCGAAGTCCAGCGACAGGTACGCGGTCAAGGACCTGTCCTTCCGCGTGGAGCGCGGCCAGGTGCTGGGCCTGCTCGGCCCGAACGGCGCGGGCAAGACGACCACCCTGCGCATGCTGATGGGCCTGATCAGGCCGGACGGCGGCGAGATCCGCGTCTTCGGCCACGCGATCCGGCCGGGCGCCCCCGTGCTGTCCCGGGTGGGCGCCTTCGTGGAGGGCGCGGGCTTCCTGCCCCACCTGTCGGGCCGCGAGAACCTGGAGCTGTACTGGCGGGCCACGGGCCGGCCGGCCGAGGACGCCCACCTGGACGAGGCCCTGGAGATCGCGGGCCTCGGCGACGCGCTGGCCCGCGCGGTGCGCACCTACTCCCAGGGCATGCGCCAGCGCCTCGCCATCGCCCAGGCCATGCTCGGCCTGCCGGACCTGCTGATCCTCGACGAACCGACCAACGGACTCGACCCGCCCCAGATCCGCGAGATGCGCGAGGTGATGATCCGTTACGCGGCCGGCGGGCGCACGGTCATCGTCTCCAGCCACCTCCTGTCCGAGGTCGAGCAGTCCTGCACGCACCTGGTGGTCATGGAGCGCGGCCGCCTGGTCCAGGCCGGGGCCGTGCGCGAGATCATCGGCGCGGGCGACACCCTGCTCGTCGGCCTGGCCTCCGAGGTCGCCGACCCGGTGGTGGAAAAGGTGGCCACCCTGCCGGGCGTCGTCTCGGCGGAACGCGCCCAGGGCGGTCTGCTGGTACGGCTGGCACCCGGCGAGGCCGGCCCCACGGACGGCGAGGCCGTCGCCACCGACGCCGAAGTGCTGCACTCGGCCGCCGCCGCCCGGCTCCTCGTCGAGCTCGTACGGCTGGAAGTCCCCGTCGCGTCCCTCGGCCCGCACCGCCGCCTGGAGGACGCCTTCCTCACGCTGATCGGAGGTTCCGGATGAGCACGCTCGCCGAGTCGCGCGAGGTGGCCTCCGGCTACCGGCCGGGCCGCACCCTGCCGCTGCGCGTCGAACTCGTACGGCAGCTGAAACGGCGGCGCACGCTCGTGATGTTCGGGATGCTGGCCGCCCTGCCGGTCGTCCTCCTCGTCGCCTTCCAGGTCGGCGGCACCCCGGGCGGGAACAGCAACCGGGTGAGCCTGATGGACACCGCCACGGTGTCGGGAGCCAACTTCGCGGCGGTGAACCTGTTCGCCGCCGCGGGCTTCCTCCTCGTCATCCCCGTGGCCCTGTTCTTCGGGGACACGATCGCCTCCGAGGCGAACTGGTCGTCGCTGCGCTACCTGCTCGCGGCACCCGTGCCCCGCGCCCGCCTGCTGTGGTCCAAGCTCGTCGTCGCGCTCGGTCTCAGCCTGGCCGCGTTCGTGCTGCTGCCGGTCGTCGCACTGGTCGTCGGCACCGTGGCCTACGGCTGGGGTCCCCTGCAGCTCCCGGTCGGCGGGGCGCTGTCCACCGGCACGGCGGCCCAGCGCCTGGCCGTCGTGGTGGTGTACGTCTTCGTCTCCCAGCTGGTCACCGCCGGGCTCGCGTTCTGGCTGTCCACCAGGACGGACGCGCCGCTGGGCGCGGTCGGCGGCGCGGTGGGCCTGACCATCGTCGGCCAGGTGCTCGACGAGGTGACCGCCCTCGGCGACTGGCGCGACTTCGTGCCCGCGCACTGGCTGTACGCCTGGACCGACGCCGTCCAGCCGCAGCTCGAGTGGGGCAGGATGATCCCGGGCACGGCCATATCCGTCACGTACGCGCTCGTGCTGTTCGCCCTGGCGTTCCGCGGGTTCGCCCGGAAGGACATCGTCAGCTAGGCGCGGCGGACGGCCCGGCGGCACCGCTTCCGGGTCCCGCCCCTGGGTCACCAGGCCACGGGCAGCTCCAGCGGGAAGCGCCGGATCGTCTCCGTGTCCCAGCGCACCTCCTCCGGCGGCACCGCGAGGCGCAGGCCGGGGAACCGCTCCAGCAGCCTCCCGACGGCCACCTCCAGCTCCGCCACGGCCAGCGGTGCGCCGATGCAGCGGTGCCCGCCCCAGCCGAAGGTCATGTGCGGGGCGGAGGGCCGGTCCGGGGCGATGACGTCCGGCTCCGGGAAGTGCTCCGGGTCCCGGTTGGCGGTCAGGTACGACACGTGCACGAAGTCGCCCGCGCGGATCAGCGCGCCGCCCAGCTCGACGTCCTCCAGCGCCACCCGGGGGATGCCGACCCCCTTGCGGAAGGGGATGACGCGCAGCAGCTCGTCGATGACGTCCGGCAGCGTCCCGGGCCGCTCCCGGACGTGCCGCATCACCTCGGGCCGGGTGAGGAGGACGTACACGATGTCGCTGATCTCGACGGTGGCCGTGTCCTGCCCGCTGAGCATCAGCGTCAGCGCCATGACCGCCAGCTCCGCGTCGTCGAGCGCGTCCGCCCCCTCCGGGGCGGTGGCCAGCACACTGATCACGTCCGTGCCGGGGGAGCGGCGCCGCCGGCGGACCAGCTCCTCGAAGTACCGCCGCAGTTCGGCCTTGGCGGCGGCGGCGGTCCGGCCGCTGTCCGGTCCGGTGGCGAGCAGGTCGTGGGCGTACCCCTGCAGCACGGGACGGTCGTCGCGGCTGATCCCGAGCACGTCGAAGATGGTGTGCTGGGGCAGCGGGTCGGACAGGTGCCGCACCAGGTCGGCCGGCGGTCCCTGCCCGGCCATGCCGTCGAGGAGGGCGTCCGCGAGCGCGACGATGTCCTGCCGCATCCGCTCCACGTGATGGGGTGTGAAGGCCCGCGCGGCCAGGTGTCTCAGACGGCTGCTGTCCGGCGGGTCGATGACGTTGATCGACTCCGGGGAGACGATCGGCTCCGGTGTCATCCGGGGATAGTCGGACCCCACCACCGCGGCCCGGCTGAACCGGTGGTCGGTGGTCACCTGCCGCACCTCCTCGAACCCGGTGACCAGCCAGGCCGCGGCATCGCCGTACGGCAGCCGGACGCGGGGGAGGGAGCCGTGGGCCATGAGGTCCGTGAGCGAGGGATCGAAGTCGAGGCCCTGACCGAAGTCGAAAGGGCATGTGACTGCTGCGCTGTCGCTGTGTGACGGCATGGCGCACCTCTCATTCCATCCGCCGTGTGCCGTGGAGCCGCCCCCTTTCTTCTCTCCTCTTCTCTCCCGTCATTCTCTTACGCACAGGCGTTCTCCGGCGGGTCGGCCGCTCGCCGTTGGGCCGGACGGGTGACGGCCGGGCTCCGCAGCGGCACGAGGGGCACGGAGCGGCGCGAGGCACGACGGAGCGGGCCGCCGAACGCCTCGGCGGCCCGCTCCGTCGTGCGTCGGATCAGTGCTCGGTCTCAGTGATTGTTCTCGGCCTCGTACGCGAGGATGCCCAGGTCGCTCAAGGCATTCGACAGCGCGCCGTCACGCTTGGCAATGGTGGAGTTCTCCGTGCACTGCATGTCGTCGTCGGAGGAGAGGATCGGGATGTCCTGGAGCACACCCACGTCCGAAATAGCGATGCACGGCTTGTTGAACGAGCCCTGGATAAGCGCGATCTGCGGGCTCATGTTGCCGTACGTGCTCATGTTGCCGAAACTCTGCATCGCTGCGTTGCCGCTCGCGGTGGCCGGTCCCATGTCGTAGTCGACCGCCATCGCCTGCGGAGCCGCGGCGGCAGAGGCCCCTACGACGGAGGCGGCCAGGGCCGCCGTGGCCATAACCTTTTTGATCATTGAACCAGTCCTCTCTGAGAAACCCCGTCAACGGAGCGCTCTGATCAACTGCACGGGGGCAACCTGGTTTCTTGCGTTCACCCGGTTGGCCGATGGGGGAATTCCCCCGTGCCGGTCGGGAGCGATCGTTTCCACGTGTTCCCGGTGCGGTGCGGGCCGATTGGGTGAACCCCCGCAACCAATCATGAAGCGCCGGGTTGATGAGGCCGTAGGACATGCGTCGCTACGAGGAAAGGAACGCGAAGTGCTCAAGAAGGCAATGGTCGCCGCAGCGGCCGCCGCTTCTGTCATCGGTATGTCGGTGGCGGCGGCTCCCCAGGCGCTTGCCATCAGCGACGACTCCGGCCCGGCAACGGCCAGCGGCGCCGGCGCCGCGACGTCGTTCGGCAACATGGGGGCCAAGGGTGATATGAGCCCGCCGATGTCGCTGATCCAGGGAACGCTGAACAAGCCGTGCGTGGGCCTGCAGGACATCGGCGCCATCGTCCAGGACATCCCGATCATCGCCACCGACGACGACATGCAGTGCGCCGAGAACACCACGTCGGCACACCGCGACGCTGCACTGTCGGAGGTCCTGGCGGACCTGGACATCCTGTCGTCGAGCCACGAGGACGACTGAGAGTTGTGCCGGAGCGGTCCGGGCGGTCCGTCGTTGTCGTGCGGCCGCCCGGGCTTCTTCCCTGGCGGCACCCGGCCGGGTGGTCGGATGCCGCCGGACCGTGGCGCGGCCGCGCACCGGACCGGCGTTCCGTAACGCGCCGATCGGGTGCGGTGCGGAGTATTCGAGTGAATTCCCTCGTGCCACATGTTCCGTAGTTTCTTGATTTGTCTATTCCTCGTTTACAGGCTGCAGGTCATGGTGCGAGTCATCCAGCTGGGCTCGCTCGGTTTCGGCCGTCATCGAGGCATGACCGCTAAGAAGGGAAAAGACGAGATGCTCAAGAAGAGCGCGACTGTCGCCGCCGGCGCGATCATGGCCATGGGCGTGGCCGGTCCGGCCGTCGCCGATGCGGGCGTCCAGAGTGCCGCTGTCGGGTCTCCCGGTGTCATCTCCGGGAATGTCATCGAGGTTCCCGTGCACGTTCCCGTGAACCTGTGCGGCAACAGCATCGACGTCGTCGGACTGCTGAACCCGGTGTTCGGCAACAAGTGCGTCGCCGACTGACGTAACGCAGCAGCCGACCGGCTGTGTCATGGCCGGCCTCGGACCGTCACCACGGACTCCGAGGCCGGCCTTTTCCCACTTCTTCGACCAGGAAGACGAGAAGAGTGCGACAGACCCTGAACAAGGGAATGGTCGCGGCGGCGGCCGCGACGAGCATCCTGTCCCTGTACGGCAGTCCGGCTGCCGCGGACTCGGGCGCGACGGGGGCTGCCGAGCATTCGCCCGGCGTGCTCTCCGGCAACAGCGCGCAGCTGCCGGTGCATCTCCCGCTGAACGTCTGCGGCAACACCATCGACGTCATCGCCCTGCTCAACCCGGTGTTCGGCAACGGCTGCGCCAACGGGGAGGCGGAGCACGGGACGCCGGCGGAAGGACGCGGGGAAGCGTCGGGAGGACGGGACGAGGGGCCCCCGGAGGCCGGTCGTCCGGAGGCACATCGTCCGGCGGCACGTCCGGAGACACCCCCGCAGGCACACGGGACGCCTGCGAAGGAGCGCGAGGAGCCGCGGGAGGAGCACGAGGCGCCGCCTCCCGAGGAGCGGGAGCAGCAAGCTTCGTCCCAGAGCCAGGGACGGGACGAGCAAGGGCGGACGGAGCAGGGGCGGAAGGAGCAGGACGTCCCGCCGAAGCAGCACGGCGAGGCGCCGCCGCGGGAGCACGGCGAGGCGCCGCCGCGGGAGCACGGCGAGGCGCCGCCGAAGAAGCACGACGAGGCGCCACCGCGGAAGCACGACGAGGCGCCACCGCGGAAGCACGACGAGGCGCCACCGCGGGAGCACGGCGCTCCCTCCGGCGGGCGCGAGCAGGAGCCGCCCACGAGGCACGAGGCGCCGGCGCAGGGCCACGGGGACGCGCCGGGCACCGACGAGGACTGCGACGAGAAGCCGGGCGGCGGTGGTGACGCCCCGCGGCCTGCCCCGGCTCACGATCCGTCGGCCGACGCCGACCCGTCGCACGAGGTGCCCGACGAGACACCGGACGGGACACCGGACGGAACCGAGGAGGACGGCCGCGACGACTTCGACGCCTCCCACGACCCGTCGTACGACCTGTCGTACGACCTGTCCGCCGACGGATCCCGCGATCCGTCGCACGCCCCGGCCGAGTCGGTGCCCGCCGGACGTCCGGGCACCGCGCACCGGACGCCGTCCGCCGCCCGACCGGCCCCGACCCTGGCGGAGACGGGCGAGGACAGCGAGGGCCTGATCGCGGCCTCGGCGGTCGGCGCCGCGCTGCTCGCGGGCGGAGCCCTGCTGTACCGACGGGGCCGGGCCGTCCCCGGCAGGTGACCCTTCGGGTGCCGGACGCGTCCGCGACCGGCACCCGGCCTCCTCCTCCCTCCCCGCCCCCGCCCCCCTCCCCCTCCCCCACGATCACTCGTGCGGGCGACCGGATCACCCGAAGGCCGCAGTCCGGTTGGCGATGTCACCGTTCATATGACTATGTGTCAGTAAGTGATCGGCCGGCAGCGGACCGCGCGGAGCCGCGACGTCAGGGAGGAGCACCATGGCCCCACAGCCCCCACAACAGCAGTGGTCCAGGAGGGCGCGGCCGAGAGGTGTGAGCGTCGCGGCCTGTGTCGTCACGTCGCTCGCCCTGGCGTCGGGACCCGGATACGCCTACGCCGTGGGCGCCGAGGAGTCGCCGGCCGCCCCGGTGGCTCCGCCCGCGCCCACCGGCCCGACCCCGCCCGCGGGCTCCGGCGCCCGGCCGCCGCTCCCCGACCCGCTCCCCTCCGCGTTCGGCGCCTACCTCGACTACGGCCCCGAGGGCGTGTCCCGGATCGCCGAGCTGGGCGAGTGGCTGGACGGGGCCGAGCTGAGCGTCGCGCACACGTATCTGCCGGGCGACCGGTGGAGCAACATCGAGGGCCGGCCGGAGTTCCTGGAGAAGTGGGCGGAGTGGCGCCGGGAACGGGACGACCGGACGTTCGTCCTCAACGTGCCGATGCTGGAGCGCAACGAGTCGGGCGCGTCCGACGCCGAGGTGCGCGAGCTGCTGGCGCGCGGCGCGGACGGCGAGTTCGACGGCCACTTCCGCAAGCTGGCCGAGCGGCTGGTCGACCTGGGGGCGCCCGACACCGTCGTCGTGCTCGGCTGGGAGATGAACGGCACCACGTACACCCACCGCTGCGGGCCCGACCCGGAGAACTGGAAGGCGTACTGGAACCGGATCGTCGGCGTCATGCGGTCGGTGCCGGGGCAGGAGCTCCGGTTCGACTGGACCCCGAACCGCGGCCGGGACGCCGTTCCGTGGACCGAGTGCTACCCGGGGGACGACACGGTCGACATCATCGGCATGGACGCCTACGACCAGCCGCACGGGCTGTCCTTCGAGGAGCAGGTCGAGGAGCCGTACGGGCTCCAGGCGCACGTGGACTTCGCGAAGGCGCACGGCAAGCCCGTGTCGTACGCGGAGTGGGGGCTGTTCCGCAACGGGGACAACGCGGAGTACATGAAGGGCATGCTCGCCTGGATGGACGAGCACAAGCCGCTGTACAACACCGTCACGGACTACTGCCCGCACGGGGTGTGGCAGTGCTCGGCGAACCCGAAGGCCTCCGAGGTGTACTGGTCCCGGCTCACGGGCCGCACCGACACACCGGAGACCCCCGTCCCGGCTTCGAGCGCCGCCCCGGTTCCGAGCCTCACACCGCCTCCGAGCACCCCCCTGGCACCGAGCGCCCCCTCGGCCCCCGGCACGCCGGAGCCCGACGTTTCGGAGTCCGATGCTCCGGAGCTCGACGTTCCGGAGTCCGACGTCCTGGAGCCCGACGTTCCGGAGCCCGGCTCCTTGGAGCCCGAGGTCGCCAAGCCCACCCCGTCGATCCCCGCACCTGCCGCGCCGAAGCCGCCCGTGGCACCCGCACCACCCGCGGCACCCACACCACCCGCGGCACTGAAGCCGCCTGCGGCACCGAAGCCGCCCGCGGCACCCATGCCGCCTGCCGCCCCCACACCACCCACACCCCCACCTCCGCTGTTCACACCGCCCACGCCCCCAACACCCCCCAAGCCGCCCAAACCCCCCAAGCCGCCCACGCCCCCCAAGCCCCCCACCTCCGCCACGCCCGCCCCCACCCCCGCCGAACCCGCACGGTCGCCGAAGTGCTCGCCGTTGGGTCTGGGCGGCTGGGTCGAGTACTGGCTCGGCGGGGACATCTGCGTCCGCCACGACTACTGGCCGTTCAGCCGCTGACGCAGCAGCTCCTTGCCCCGGTCGCGTACGGCCGCGCCGCACAGCACCGCCGACAGCAGTGGTGCGGTGCGGCGCCGGGCGAGCAGCAGCCGCTGGTTGACCACGGTGTCCGGGCGCCAGCGGGACTTGTACGCCTCGGTCCCGCGCAGCAGGCTCAGCACCTCCTGCCCGCCGCCGCCCAGCTGACCGGCCGAGGCGTGCAGCAGCATGGTGGCGATGTCCGCCTTCCGCTCCCGCAGCCGCGGATGCGCGCCGAACAGATAGCCGCCCGCCACCCGTCGCGACAGCAGGGTGACGTCCACGGCCGTCACCTCGCCGTCCAGCAGGAACTCGGTGACCAGGGCGTCCCCGGTGCGCGTCATGGGCACCACGGAGCGGACCAGGTGTTCCCGGAAGCGCGGCCTGAGGTGCTCGGCGGTCACCCCGCGGCCCTGCCACTGGAGCCGGTGCAGGTCCAGCATGGTCCGCAGCGCCGCCTCGACCTCCTCGGGCCGCCGTACGGCACGGTGTTCGACCCCGAGGGCGTCCAGCTTGCGGATCCGGGAGCGGACCCGCTGGGCCCGCCCCGGCGGCAGCCGGGCGAGCAGCTCCTCCAGCGTCCCCGCGGGCAGCTCCAGGCAGACGGAGTCGGCGACCTTCCGGCGGGGGCCCCGCCACCGCTCGTAGACCCGTTCGGCCGCCGCGCCCGGCCGTGTCTCGCGGAGGTCGATCAGCGCGGTGCGGGCCGCGGCGGCCAGGCCCTCGGTGAGCGCCGCCGCCGCGCGGTCCGCGTGCTCGTCGTCGATCAGCACGTCCGCGTAGTCGGAGACGGCGCCGCCCAGCGGGACGAGCGTGGGCAGCGGACCGCGTACGAGCATCAGCGGGGCGGCCGCGCGCAGTTCGCCCCCCTCGCGGACCAGCACGAGCCGCAGCGCGCCGGGCCGGCCGTACGACAGCCACCACGAGTGCAGCCAGGCGTGGCACTGGAACGGGGTGGCCGCCCCGCACCGCCGGTACAGCCGGCCCCAGGGCGCGGCGAGGCGCGCGAACTCCGCCTCGTCCGCGCAGATCTCGCTGCGCGGGGCGCCGCGCTCCAGGGTCCGTCGAGGCGTGCCGGTCACAGCGGTCCGTACGCGGTACGGCCGGGGCGGACCAGCAGGAACAGTCCGCCGAGCAGGCCGCCCGCACCGGTGCCGACGAGACCCGTCACGGCCGTGGAGGCGGAGGACGCCTCGGTGGGCTCGGTGGCCCGGGCGAACTGTTCGAGGCCGACACGGGTGGCCCGCCCGGTGTGCTCGGCGTGGCGGGTCAGGGCGCGGGAGACGGCGTTGGCCATGTCGGCGGCGAGGTCGGGACGCGTGGAGGTGGCCGAGACGGCGACCATGGGGGCGTCCGGCGAGGTCGCCGTGCGCACGCTGTCCCGCAGCGTCCGCACGGGCACCCCGGCCCACACCTGCGCGTCCCCGAGCACCGCAAGCTGGGTCGCGGTCCGTCCGTACGCCTGTGCGAAACCCAGTGCGGACTGCGCGTCCGTCCCCTGGTCGGCCACGGCGACGACATAACTGGTGGCCGTGTACGTGGACGGTTTGACCAGGCCGTACACGCCTCCGGCCAGGCCGCCGAGCAGGAGGCCGGCGACGAGCCGCGTCCAGGGCGCCTGGGACGCCTGGGACGCCCGGGACGCCCGGGGCCACCGGTCGCGGTGCGGTCCGCGAGCGGCGGGCGCGCCCGCACCGGTCCTTCCGAAAGCCTCGGAAGCCTCGGGTGTCTCGGCCGCCTCGGTCACCTCGACTGCCTCGGCCCCCTCCGTCTGCTCCGCTTTCTCGGCGATGTCGGTCATGTGGAACTCACTCCCGGGAAGGGACGGCCGGCCGGCGCACCGGTGACGGCGGCCGTGTACACGTCCATGAGCTGGGCGGCACTGCGGGTGATGCAGTAGTGGTGGGCGGCCGCGGACATGGCGCGGGACCCGGCCCCCTCGGCGCGGACCGCCGGCAGGGCGCTGACGAAGGAGTCGGCGCTGCCCCGCACCCGCCGGGCGCCGGCGGCGGTCCCCGGCGGCAGGTCGTCGATCGCGGGGCAGGACACGTAGAGCACGGGCAGGCCCGCCGCCAGCCCCTCCACGGCGGCCAGCCCGAACGCCTCCTCGGCGCTGGGCGAGGCGAGGACGTCCATCGCGTGCAGCAGCGACGGCAGATCGGCGCCCGGACAGCCGGCCGCGGGCCGCTCCCCGGTGAACAGCACCCGGTCCGCCACCTGCGCCCGCTGGGCCGTGCGGCGCAGCACGTTCTCCTCCGCGCCGCCGCCGACCAGCACCAGCCAGAAGTCGCCGGGCAGCTGCGCCAGCGCGCGGACGAGGACGTCGAAGCGCTTGCCCGCGGTGAGCCGTCCGACGCCCCCGACGACGTACGCTCCCTCGGGCAGCCCGAGCCGGCGGCGTGTACGGGCGCGCAGGTCCGGGTCGAAGCGGTAGCGGGCCAGGTCGATGCCGTTCGGGACGACCTCGATGCGCGGTCCGGGGACGCCCCAGTGGCGGAGCCGTTCGGCGACCGTGGCGGAGACGGCGACCGTGGCGCTGCCCAGCCGTTCGCTGGCGAGGTAGAGCGCCCGGACGGCGGGGGTGAGCCGGCGGCCCTCCAGCTGGGAGTCGCCGAGGGAGTGCTCGGTGGCGACGACGGCGCGCACCCCGGCAAGGCGCGCGGCGATCCGGCCGTACACGCAGGCCCGGTACAGGTGGGTGTGGACGAGGTCGTAGCCGCCCTCGCGGATCAGCCGCACCAGCCGGGGCAGGGCCGTCAGGTCGCGGTTGCCGCCCATGCCGAGGTGGACGACGCGGACCCCGTCGGCGGACAGGCCCTCGGCGACCGGGCCCGGCGCGGTGAGCGTGACCACGTCGCACTCGACGGGCAGGTGCCGCAGCAGCAGCCGGAGCTGCTGCTCCGCGCCGCCGACGCCGAGGCCGGTGATGATGTGCAGGGCCTTCGCCGGGGCCCTCGCCGGAACCCGCACCGGGTTCCCCGTGCGCGTTCCGGTCCCGGTCCCTGCCTCCGTCCCGGTTCCTGGTCCTGTCTCCGTTCCGGTTCCTGGTCCTGTCTCCGTTCCGGTTCCCGGTCCTGTCTCCGTCCCGGTTCCTGGTCCTGTCTCCGTCCCGGTTCCCGGTCCTGCCTTCGTCCCGGTTCCCGGTCCTGTCTCCGTCCCGGTCTTCGGTCCTGTCGTCTTCCGGGCGTCCAGCGGAGCCGTCATCTCACACCCCCTCGACCGGGTGGCGCCGCAGCCGGTGGAGCCGGTGCTTGAGGTGCAGCCGCCACGAGGTGTCCCGCTCGCCGATGTGGACGCGGGGCAGCGCGTACGGACCGCCGAGCGGGCCGGGGTCGACGGCGCAGGCGTACGTGTACCCGGCGTCCCGTACGGTGTCCGCGGACCGCGCGTCGACGGCGCCGTACGGATAGCAGAAACCCCGGACGGGGGCGCCGACCAGCTCCGTGAGGACGGCCCTGCTGCCGGCCACCTCGGAGCGCAGCAGCCTGTCGTCCGCCTTCGTCAGGTCCACGTGGGTGAGCCCGTGCGAGCCGATCTCGATGCCCTCGGTGGCGGCGGCCGCCCGGATGCCGTGCTTGCCGAGCAGTGGCTTGCGCGCGCCGGCCGGGTCCCACGCGTTGACGCCGTCCAGCCGGCCGGGCAGGACGAACAGGGTGGCCCCGCAGCCGTACCGGCGCAGGAGCGGCAGCGCGTGCTCGGTGAAGTCGGCGTACCCGTCGTCGAAGGTGAGCCCCACGAGGCCGTCCCCCTCACCGCGGGCGCGGGCGGCCAGCAGCTCGGCCACGCCCACTCCGCGCAGGCCCCGGCGGCGCAGCCAGCGCAACTGCCGCTCCAGGCGGTGCGGGGAGACCGTGATGCGGTACGGGTCGTCGGAGCAGTCGCCGACGGAGTGGTACATCGCCACCCACAGGGAGGCGGGCGCGGCAGGTCCGACGCCGGTGGGGGGACGGACCAGGCCGGTGGTCGGGTGGGTCGGGTCAGCGGTCGCGGGCATGGTTACGGGCATGCGTGAGCCTTCGTGTAAGTCTTCGTGTGAGACTGCGGGCGAGCTTTCGTGGGGGCCTGCGGGGGAGTCCTCCGGTGACGGAACGGACGGCGGGCCGGACGCCCGGGAACCCCAGGGCCCGGGCCGGCGGGACGAAGACGGCGGTCACCACGGCGCAGCCCACGGCGAGCCCGGGCACGGGCGAGCCGGCCGCCCCGGACACGCGGTCCGCGCAGAACAGCCCCGCACCGCCCGCGACCAGCGCCGCCCGTACGGGCCCGCCCAGGCCGGCCACCACCTGCCGAGTGCGGATCGGCACCGCGCGTCCGCCGGTGCCGCACAGCAGGAGCAGCGCGGTGACGGTGATGCCGGCGGCGTTCGCGGCGGCGATCCCGAGCACTCCCCAGGGCCCGACGGCGAGCGCGCCGATCCAGGCGGTGGCGACGAGCCCGGCGGCCATCGCGGCGAGCGGGTACCAGGTGGGGCGCCGGGTGCAGAAGTACGACCGGACGACGGCGCCCACCAGCGCGTGCCCGAGCAGCCCGAGGGCGTACACGCGCATCACCGCGGCGGTGGCCGCGGTGTCCCGGGCGGTGAACGCGCCGCGCTGGAGGAGCAGTTCGATGATCTGCGGGGCGCACGCGACGATCACCGCCGTGCCGTACAGCACCAGGCAGGAGACCAGCGCGAGGTCCTTCTCCACCCGGTCGCGCGCCCGCCCGGTGTCGCCCTCGGCGAGCGCCTGCGCCACCACGGGGAAGGTGACGGTGCACAGCATCAGCGAGAACGTCATCGGGATCTGGGCCACCTTCTGCGCGTAGTTGAGGTGCGAGATGGCCCCGGAGGACAGTGTCGAGCCGAGGAACCGCTCGACGACGACCTGCGACTGACGGCAGAGCGCGAACAGCAGGACGGTGGCGACGAGGACCAGGTCCAGCGGAGGCTCGGGTGCCGCCGGGACCGGCGGCACCGCGGTCACCCGGCCGCGGCGCAACTGCCGGAGCAGCGCCGGGAGCTGGGCGGCCACCATCAGCGCCCCGCCCACCGCGACCCCGGCCGCCGCCGACCGCACCCCCCAGTGCCGGCCGAGCAGGAACATGGCGGTGATGATCCCGGCGTTGTACGCCACGTAGATCGCCGCGGGCGCCGTGAACCGGCGGTGGGCGCGCAGGGCCGCGCTGCAGTACCCGGCGAGCCCGAAGGTGAACACGCAGCCGGCCGTCAGCCGGGTGCAGTCCACGGCCGTACCGGGGTCCGGCAGCCCGGGAGCGAGCGCGGCCACGAGCCCGGGCGCCCCGGCCACCAGCAGCGCGGACGCCGCCAGGAAGGCCGGTGCCAGTCGGGGCAACGTGGTGGCGACCAGGGAGCGCACCGGATCGCCGGGCGCCCCCTGCGCGCGGCGGGCCACGGCCACGCTGAACAGGGGAACGAGCACGTAGGCCAGCCCGTCCTCGATGAGCAGCGTCGCCGCGAACTCCGGGACGGTCCAGGCGACCAGGAAGGCGTCCGTCTCGGTGCCGGCGCCGAACAGGTACGACAGCGCCTGGTCGCGGCCGAGGCCCAGGAGCGACCCGGCGGCGGTGAGCGCGGCCGTGACGAGCGTGGCCCGGGCGAGGAACCGGCTGGTCGGCGCGGCGACGCCGGTGGGGGCCGCGGCGGGCGCGGACGCCAGACCCTCCGGGCCGTTCAGCGGGGGTGGTGCCATGGTCATCGCGGCACCGTCCGGGGGCCGGCCCGCAGATCCGCCCGTAGATCCGCCTGCAGATCAGCCTGCGGATCAGCTCGCAGATCCGCCTGCGGGTCCGCCTGCAGATCAGCCTGCGGATCAGCTCGCAGATCCGCCTGCGGGTCCGCCCGCACATCAGCCCGCAGATCAGCCTGCAGGTCAGCTCGCGGATCCGCCTGCGGGTCCGCCCGCACATCAGCCCGCAGATCCGCTCGCGGGTCCGTCGGTGCCAGTGCCCACCAGGCCGCGAGCCCGAGGGCCACGGCGGTCAGCACGGTCGTGGGGCCGCCGATGTCGGCGTACACGAAGTCGGCCAGGATCCAGACCAGGAGCCCGCAGGCGACGAGCGCGCAGTCCGTACGCCGGTTGTGCCGGCAGCGCTTCCGCGGCGCGTGCGCCGGACTCCGCACCGCGCACACCAGCAGGGCCGTCCAGCCACCCGCCAGTGACAGCAGGCCGACGAGCCCCTGCTCGCTCAGCACCAGCGCGTACATGTTGTGCGGCGACAGCAGCGGCTGTCTCCGGTAGGCGGTCCCGGCGCCCGCGATGTCGCTGCCGGACGACAGGGCGAGGGAGGCGTGTGTGTCGCGGTACTCGGGGAAGCCCCTCAGCCCCACGCCCGTCAGCGGCCGTTCGCGCCACATGCCCACGGCCGCCGCCCACATCGTGTACCGGTCGGTGACCGACCGGTCGGGCGCGTCGACGACCTGCGTGATGCTCGTGACGCGCTCCCGCAGCGACGCCGGACCGGCCCCGGGACCACCCGCGAGGACCACCCCCGCGGCGGTCAGCGCGGCGCACACGGCGACGGCCCGCCGGGGGCCCGCCAGCGCCAGTTGCAGACCGCACGCCACCGCCGTGGCGAGCCACGCCCCCCGGCTGAACGACAGCGCGAGCGGCACCACCAGCACCGCCGCGCACCCCGCCGCCGCGGCCCGCCGGCCGGCCCGGCCCGGCCCGAGGGCCAGCCCCACCGCGCACACCAGCCCGAACGACACGGCCGTCGCCATCCCCATGACGTCCGACGGCCCGAAGGTCCCCACCGCCCGGACGTCCTCCCCCTGGTACGAGGCTCCGGTCCCGGTGGCGTACTGGTGCGCCCCGACGGCTCCCTGGAACAGCGCCAGCCCCACGAACGACCACGCCACCGCCCGGAAGCCGGCCCGGCCCGGCACGCTCAGCAGCACGGCCGCCGGCACCAGCACGAACACCTGGAGGTACCGCGCGAACCCGGTGAGCCCGGCCCCCGGCGACACCGCTCCCGCCGCGGCGAGCGCGAGCCCCACCACGGGCAGCCCCAGCACCACGGCGGCCGTACGGGACAGGGGGCGCCGCCGGGCGCGTACGAGCCGGACCGCGCACCACACCACCAGCAGCCCGGAGACGGCGTCGGCCGCGGTCGCCCCGCCGCCGACGCCGCCCCCGCCGGGGAGGCCCGGGACGGCGGGCAGCGCGACCGCCGCGACGACGGCCACCACCGGCAGGACGGGGGGCGGGACGGGTGGCGGGACGGGTGGCGGGGGCGGGGGCACGGGTCAGCTCCCCGTCGGCCGGACGAGCGTGGCGGCCGTGCGCAGCAGGATGCGGACGTCCTGCCAGAGCGACCAGTCGTCGATGTAGGCGTTGTCGAAGCGGACGCGGTCCTCGATCGAGGTGTCGCCGCGGAGCCCGTGGATCTGGGCGAGCCCGGTGATGCCGGTCCGCACGCGGTGCCGGGCCGCGTAGCCGGGGTGCGCGTGGCTGAACCTGTGCACGAAGTACGGCCGTTCCGGTCGCGGCCCGACCAGGCTCATGTCGCCGCGCAGGACGTTCCACAACTGGGGGAGCTCGTCCAGCGAGGTCCGGCGCAGGAAACGGCAGAACGGGCTCATCTCCGGCTCGTCGGCCACGCTCCACCGGGTCGCCGCCTCATGGGCGTCGGCCGGACGGTGGGTACGGAACTTCAGCAGGGTGAACGGCAGCCCGTCCCTGCCGGTGCGCTCTTGCCGGAACACCACGCCCGGCCCGTCGCTCCACCGCAGCGCCACCGCGGTGACCAGCAGCAGCGGTCCGGCGAGGAGGAGCAGCGCCCCCGCCACGGACACGTCCAGCAGCCGCTTGCCCCAGGTGCCGCGGCAGGGCGTCACGTCCAGGCGGCGGCACGCGAACCCGGCGAGCCGCTCGCCGTCACGGCCGTACGCCCGCGCCCGCGCCGGGGCCGACGCGTCCGTGTCCGCGTCCACGTGCCACAGCGCGCACCCCGAGTCGGCCAGCCCCCGCAGCAGCAGCGGCTCGTGCTCGGGACGGGGGTCCGAAACGCTCGAGACGCCCAGGACCAGAACGGTCCGTACGCCGTTCTGGACGAGGGCGCGCCGCACCTCCTCGCCGGTGGTCAGCACCGGCAGACCGCCGCCGTCCCCGGCGGGCCGGCCGGCGACGACCCCCACGGGCCGCAGCCCGCACCCCGGATGGCGCAGGAACGCGGCGGCCACGCGTTGCGCGGCCGCCGCCGGACCGACCACCAGGGCCGCGCCGGGGCTGCGGACGAGGTCCCGGCGCCGCCGTCCGTGCACGGCGGCGCGGCCCGCGCAGCTCAGCGCCGTCTGCACCGCGCAGCCGAGGAGCAGGGCCCGTACGGGCAGCGCGTGGTCCGGGGCGTACGCGGCCACGACAGCGGCCAGCGCGCACCAGGCCACCACGATCCGGCCGCACACGGCGGGCAGTTCGTCCAGTGCCGTGGGCACGGCGGGCGGCCGGTACAGCCGGGCCCGCGCGTTCAGGCAGACGACGGTGAGCAGCAGCCCGGCGACCAGCAGCGGACGTCCGGGCGTCCGGCTGCCGGTCACCGCCGGGGCGGCGAGCAGTGCGGCGGCCACGTCCGCGGCGAGCAGCGGCCACGTCGAGGACCGCGCCCGTACGGAGGGCCACCGGTCGGCCGGAACACCGGCGGCACCGCGGACGGAGCCGCGCGGGGGAACCACGGAGACGGACGTGGTACCTCCGCACTCGTTTCCGGGGCCAGTGATTTCGGCGGTCCCGGCGGTCCCGGCGGCCCCGGCAGTTCCGGCGGCCCCGGCGGGGGAGGGGACGGTACGTTCCGCGGTCACGGGTGGCCGGCCTTACCGCACGCGGAGTCCCCGGAGGAGACGGGGGAGGCGGAGGAGACGGGGGTCGCGGAGGTCACGGAGGCCCCGGAGGTCGTGGAGGAGGGGAGACGCCGCCCGGCCGGTCCGCGGCACGGCGGGACGTCACGGGCCGTACCGCCGGGCACGGCGGGCGGCCCGTGACGCGCCCCCGCCCGCGCGGCGCCCGCCGGCGCGCGCCGTCCCTCCGGGGCGCCGGCGCCCAGCACCTCCCGGTACACCTCCGTGACCGCCTCCGCCGTGCGCCGTACGTCGTGCGCGGTCAGGACGTGCCGGCGGCTCTGGCGGCCGAGCGACGCGCGCAACGGCGGGTCGAGCAGCAGCCGGGTGACGGCACGGGCCAGCGCGGTCGGATCCCCGACGGGCACCGGCACCCGTCCCGGCGGCAGGCTCTCCCGGGCGCCGTCCACGTCCGTGAGCACGACGGGCCGGCCGCACGCCATGGCCTCGAGCGGCGCCAGCGCCATGCCCTCCCACCGGGACGGCAGGACGACCAGGTCGGCCGCCCGGTACCAGGGCACGACGTCGTCGACCGCCCCCGCGAACAGCACGCCCTCCCCCGCCCCGGCGAGCTCCCGCAGCCGCGCGGCGTCCGGCCCGTCGCCGACCAGTACGAGCCGCGCCCCCGGCACCCGCCGCACCACCGAGCCCCAGGCCGTCAGCAGGACGTCCTGCCCCTTCTGCCGGCACAGCCGCCCGACACACACCACGAGCGGCGCCCGCGCGGGCACCCCGGCGAGCAGCGGAAGCCCGGCCCGTGCCGCCCGTACGGTCCCCGCCGCCGGGCCCGCGAGGCGGAAGCGCTCCGTGTCGATCCCGTTCGCGATCACCTGCCACCGCGCCCGTACCCCGGCGCGCGCCCCGGTCAGCCGTTCGGCCTCGCTCACGCACACGACCCGGTCGGCCCACCGCGCCGCCCACCGCTCCCACGTCAGGGCGAGCGCCGCGGTGACGCCGCCGACCGCCTCGAACGACCAGGCGTGCGGCTGGTACACGGTCGGGATCCGCCCGCGGACGGCCATCCTCCCGGCCAGTCCCGCCTTGGCGCTGTGCGCGTGCACCAGGTCGGGCCGCGCCGCGGCGACGATCCGCGCGATCCGGTGCGCCTCGGCGGGCAGCGCGAGCCCGGGTGAACGGGTCGCCCGCCAGCGCCGTACGCCCGCGCCGAGCGCCCCCAGCGCATGGGCGAGATCGCCGTCGGGGCAGGCGACCGTGACCTGGAAACCCTCGGTGAGCTGCGCCCGTACCAGGTCCGCCACCACCCGGGCCACCCCACCGTCGGCCGGCTGGGTGATGTGCAGGATGCGCGGCGTGGACGGGAACGGGGGAGGCGACGGAGGCGAGGGAGACAGTGGCATGCGGGTTCCTTGTTCGCGGACGGCGCCGGGGGCGCGCGTTACTGCTGGGCGTCGTCCACGACGGACGAGCTGTGCCGCACCGCACGGCGGCGGCCCACCACCGCACGGTGCGGCGGACGACTCGGGGAATGGCGCATGACCGGCGGTGCCCTTTCGCGGTCTGCAGGGAGCGCAACTCTATCCCGCTATGCGTACTTATCGGTGAAACCCGAAAATTGTGTCGGCATGCCTAAGATGAGCGTTTGCGTATATCACTCCTTCGGCCGCGCAACCCCGCGCGCGTCCGGGCGTTGATGCCAGCGTCGGGCGCACTGCCCGGATGTTCTGCGTCAACACCAAGGAGCACTTCTCCATGTCGCGTATCGCGAAGGGCCTGGCCCTGACCTCCGTTGCCGCCGCCGCCGTGGCGGGCACCGCCGGCGCCGCCGTCGCCGACAGTGGCGCGCAGGGGGCCGCCTCCCACTCGCCGGGTGTGGTGTCGGGCAACGCCATCCAGGTCCCGGTCCATCTCCCGGTCAACCTTTGCGGGAACTCCATCAACGTCATCGGTCTGCTGAACCCCGCGTTCGGCAACCACTGCCTGAGCGACTGAGATCACGGCACACCGCCCGACGCCGGCCGTCCTTCCCCGTGGGGGGAGGACGGCCGACTCGCGTCCCGCCCCCCGTCATCCCTTCTTCGCCTGTTTTCCTTTTGTCGTGCGGTCGTGCGGAACTATTTGTACGAGCGCGCGACGCGCCGTTCCGTCACGCGAAACGGAGGAATTTCCGGGACGCGGGTTTCCGGGGCGACCGGAACTCGTTGTGCAGGGCGCAGTGGAACATTCCCCGGCGGTGCGAGTCGCCGAAGAGAGGAACACGATGAAAGTACTGAAGGCCGCCGCTGTCGTCGCGGGGTCCGTGGCCATGGTCGGCGCCGCCACCCCGGCCTTCGCCTTCGACCCGGCGGAGGCGGCGCCCATGAGCCTCACCGGCGCCTGGAACAAGCTCGTGGCGGAACCCATCGACATCTCCCCGCTGAAGCAGCAGTCGAACGCACTCGACACCGAGAACGAGGACTCGCTGCTGCACAGCGTGAAAAGCGCCACCGCGGCCCTCAATTCGGCCGCCAGTCCGCTGCAGCTCCTCGGTGGCCTCCCACTTCAGTCCTAAGAATTTTCCAGGGATACGCGGTGACCTCGACTGCCACAACTGCCACTGATACACGCACTTTCCGTCCCGGAGATCTCGGCACGCTCGTCGTCATGGCCTGGACCGGCGGGACACCCGACGGCGACATGCCCCACCTCCTCGCCTATCCCCTGGGAGACGGCGAGAACGGCCCGGAGACGTCCTCGGCGGCGGTCGGCCGGCTGCTGCGCGACACCGGCCTCGCCACCGGCTCGACCGACGCACGGCCCACCGGCACCGCCGGCCGGCCGGAGCCGCCGGTGACCCTCCTCGTCGAGGCCGGTCGGGCGGTCGTCACCATGCCGTGCTTCAGCGCCCGGTGCCCCGCTCCGCCGGAGTGGCTCGCGGCCGTCGCCGAGCGCGGGTACGCCCATCTCCTCGTCGTCACCCGCCCCTGGCCGGAGGCGGCACCCGGCAGGTCCGTCGAGCCCGAGGCGCTGGCCGCGTTCGCGGGCGCCCCGGAGACGCTGGCCGGTGCCGCCCACGTCATCCTGCCGGCGCGCGGCCCACGCGACTGAGCGCGGCCGCGGACGGGGGCGGAGCCGCAACGAGCCACGAGCCACGAGCCGGGAGAGTGTGTTGTCCGTCAGCGGAGTGCGGCGCCGGGACGTCGCGCGGGCACTGCTCGCGGCGGCGGCCGCCCTGGTGTTCGCTCCGGCCGTCACCGCGTCCCGGCCCCGGAACGCGGCACCCGCCGACGACGACGGCGGGTTCGACGAGACGTACGGCGGACGGCGCATCCGCGGTGTGCCCGCCGCCACGACCGTCACCGCCCCGGCCCGGTGGCAGGTCACCGTGGACGGACGGCCGCTGCACCTGATGCGGCGCGCGGACGGCACGTACCTGAGCATGGTGGACCACTACCGGTCCTGGCCCACCGCCCTGGAGGCGACGCGCGCCGCCGTCGACGAGATGGGGGCGACGCAGCGGCCGCGTGCCGCCGGCGCCCCGGCGCGCGGTCCCGGGCCGGGGCGCCGGCGGGGACCCGGACAGCACGGGGGAGACGGTCATGGCGTACACGCGTAAGGACGTCAGCGTGCTGACCCGCGCGGAGCGGCGCCGGTTCGTCGGCGCGGTGCTCGCGCTCAAACGGCGCGGCGAGTACGACGAGTTCGTGCGCACGCACGTCGACCACTACGTCGCCGACGGCGAGACCGGTCTGCGCACCGCCCACATGGCGCCCTCCTTCCTGCCGTGGCACCGCCGGTACCTGCTGGAGTTCGAAGCGGCGCTGCGCCGCGTTGACGACTCGGTGACGGTTCCCTACTGGGACTGGACCCGGGACCGTACGACGACGTCGGTGCCCTGGACCGCGGACCTGCTGGGGGGCAACGGGCGCCGCTCGGACCGCCAGGTGACGACCGGTCCCTTCGCCTATGCGACCGGGGACTGGACGATCAGGGTGGGGGTCACCGACGTCGAGTACCTCACCCGGGACTTCGGGCACCCGCAGCAGCCGGTGGACCTGCCCACGCGCGGCGAGCTCGACGCGGCCCTGGCCGACCCCGTCTACGACTCCGCCCCCTGGGACTCCACGTCCCGCGAGGGCTTCCGCAACAAGCTGGAGGGCTGGGGGTCCGGGCGGGGCAGTGCGTCCTGGCGCGCCCACAACCGGGTGCACCGCTGGGTCGGCGGCCACATGGTCGGCGGCGCCTCCGTCAACGATCCCGTCTTCTGGCTGCACCACGCCTTCGTGGACCTCCAGTGGACGCTCTGGCGGCGGCGTCACCCCGGGGCGCGCTACCTGCCGGCCCGGCCGCCCGGTCCGGCCGGCTCCCAGGAGGGCCTGGTCGTCGCGCGGCACGAGCCCATGCCGCCGTGGGAGGAGACACCCGGCCGGATGGAGGACGTCGAGGACGTCTACCGGTACGTGTGACCCGTGGCGGCGACGCGCGCCGCGGGACGCGGCCCGGCCGCGGACGCGACCCCTGTCGCAGGCCGGAGCCCCGGTGACGGAACGTCACCGGGGCTCTTCCGCGCCGACCCTGCCGTCGGCGGCTGCGCACGTCAGCGGCCGTAGCCACCGGAGTTGTGGTGGCCGTGGTGGTCGTCCACATCGGCGCAGACGTTGCCGAACACGGGGTTCAGCAGGCCGATGACGTCGATCGAGTTGCCGCAGATGTTGAGCGGCACGTCCAGGGGGATCTGCAGGACGTCGCCCGACACAATGCCGGGCGACTGGGCGGCCGAGCCCGAGCTGCCCGAGTCGGCCGTCGCGAGGCCGGCGCCGCTGAGCATCACGGCGGACGTGCCCAGTGCGACGGCGGCAACCTTCGCCATGCGAGACATCGCGTTCTCCTTCGTTCGGTGAGCGGGCCGCCCGTACGCGGCCGCACAGCCCTTCAACGCGCCTGCGGATCTTGGGTCACGGCGTTTGGTCGTGATCACCCCAATTGAACCGCGTTCTCCGGGTTTCCCTGGGTTGTCCCGGCAGGGCGCGGAGCCCGAAAGGCCCGTCGGGCCCGTAAGGTGCGGGGAAGCCGTCCGGCCGAGGTCCGCGGCGCGGCCGACGGGACGGCGCGACCGCCACCGCGTCCGGCGCCCCGTCCGAAGTTGTCCTGATCTGCCCGGAGCGCCCTCTTCCGTGCAGGGGTGTCCCCCCGGCCCGATGACCTTCGGCCAAGCTTGCGCGCGGCCCGGCCGCAGGTCCCCTCACCCTGTCCGGCCAGCGAAAAAGCCCTCCGCGGAGGAGGGCTGGACGCCGAACGGGCGGCGGCGCCCCCGGCAGGACTCGAACCTGCGGCCAAGCGCTTAGAAGGCGCCTGCTCTATCCACTGAGCTACGGGGGCCAGGTGTGGTGGCCTGTGTCGTGGTGCCCGGGTGTGGGCTGATCCGTGACGTTGCCGGGGACAAGGATAGGGCTCCCCGGTCCTCGACCCTGTTGCTTCCCCTCCGTGGCTCAATGTGGAGGTTCGGTGAAGCGGTCCTGATAATCGCAGGCAGGTACGAATCGTGCATCGCTTTTGGCGCCCCGGGCCACGGGTGTTGTGCACTCGTTATGCCTGCGTCCCAGTAGTCCCTTCCGTCCCTTGTGTTCTGTCGGCGCGCTGACGTGTACATATGCTTCAGAATCCCGCCAAAATTGGGCATTCTTCGCGTGTGGTCACCTTGGACGTACGGCCTCAGCTGCTCGACGCACTCTCCGCCCTGCGCGACCGTGTCGCCGCCGTGCGCTATCCGCTGCCGCTCGCGGGGGCCCCACGCGCGCGTGCCAACCGCGACGAACTGCTCGCACAGCTCGACGACTACCTCGTGCCCCGGTTGAGAGAGCCTGAAGCGCCGCTGCTCGCCGTGGTGGGCGGATCGACCGGCGCCGGGAAGTCGACCCTCGTCAATTCACTCGTGGGCCGGCGGGTGAGCGAGGCGGGGGTGCTGCGGCCGACCACGCGAACCCCCGTACTCGTGTGCCATCCGGGGGACCACCACTGGTTCAGCGGGATGCGGGTGCTGCCCCATCTCACGCGCGCGTGGGTGCCCCGGCGGGAGCGCTGCGACGAGCAGTACCCGCTCGGGGGCGACGGCCGTCGTGTCCTGCGGATCGAGACCGCGGAGAGCCTGCCCCAGGGGCTCGCCCTCCTGGACGCCCCCGACGTCGACTCGCTGTTCGCCGACAACCGCGTCCTGGCCGCCGAACTGATCTCCGCGGCCGACATCTGGGTGATGGTCACCACGGCCGCCCGGTACGCCGACGCCGTGCCGTGGCATCTGCTGCGTACCGCCAAGCAGCACAGGGTGACCCTGATCACCGTGCTCGACCGGGTGCCCCACCAGGTGGCGTCCGAGGTCTCGCGGCAGTACGGGGCGCTGCTCGCCAAGGCGGGCCTCGGCGAGGTGCCGCGGTTCACCGTGCCCGAACTGCCCGAGTCCGCCTGGGGCGGCGGGCTGCTGCCCGCCACGGCCGTCGCGCCGCTGCGCACCTGGCTGGCGCACCAGGTGACCGACCCGGGGGCCCGGCACCGGGCGATGGCGCGCACCGCGCACGGCGTGCTCGACTCGCTCAGGGCCCGGATGCCCGAACTGGCCGGCGCGGCCGCCGCCCAGTACGCCGCCGCGCTGCGGCTCACCACGGCCGTCGACACGGCGTACGACAGGGAGCACGCGCGCGTGAAGAGGCGGCTGCAGAACGGGGCCGTGCTGGCGGGGGACGCGCTGAAACGGTGGCGCAGCTACCCGCTGGACTGCACCGCGGCAGAACTGCTCGACGCGCTCGTGGAGAGCCTGTCCGCGCTGCTGCTGTGCGCCGCGATCGCCGCCGACCAGTCCGCCGCCGAGGCGTGGCGGCGCGAACCGGCCGCGGACGCCCCGGAGCTGACGCGCCGCGACCCGGTGCTGGAGAGCGCCGAGCACCGCATCGGGATGGCCGTACGACGCTGGCGGCGCGTCCTGGAGGAGTACGCCGAGGAGGAGGTGCGCGACCTCGACGGCGGCGCCGCGCCGGATCCCGAGGTCCTGGCCGCGCTGGTCGCGACGGCGCTCCTGGGCGGGCGCCGGGTGCGGTCCGCGGGGGAGCGGCTCGCCGGACTGATCGGAGCGCACGGGGCCCTCCGGCTGCGCGACCGGGCCGGGCGGCTGCTCACCGAGTACGTCGGCAGGGTGCTGCGCGCCGAGCGCGAGCGCCGTCTCGCCCCGCTGGACGCCCTCGACGTGACCCCCGAGCCCCAGGCCGAACTGATCGCCGCCCTGTCCGTACTGCTGAAGGAGAGATGACCGCCGTGACCGCAGTCACCGACCGCACGGACCACGACGGGGGAGAGGAGGACGCCCACGCGCGCGTGCAGCACGACGATCACGACACCCGCGACGGCCGTACGGAGAGGGCGAGGGAGGAGACGGGAGCGGAGACGGGAGCGGGGAGGGGGGAGGAGACGGGAAAGGGGAAGGCGGAGGAGACGAAGCAGGAGGGGAGCCATGACTGGGACGACGGGCTGATCGCCCGGCGTGCCGCCGACGACCAGGCCGCCGGGGCGGAGATCGGACCGATGGGCGCGCGCACCACGACGTCCCTCGCCCACGACGGGCCGTTGCGGTCGCGGCTGGACGCGCTGCGGGAGCTCGTGGGGGTTTCCCGGGCGCGGCTCGACAACAGGACGCTCGCGGAGGCGGGCCGTGTCCTGGAGGAGGCGGCCGCGCGGCGCAGACTGTCCGGGCAGCACACCGTCGTCGCCCTCGCGGGCGCGACCGGCAGCGGCAAGTCCACGCTCTTCAACGCGCTCACGGGCGCGGCCCTGTCCGACACCGGCGTCCGCCGGCCCACGACCGCCGCGCCCATCGTGTGCAGCTGGAGCGACGGGGCGGCGCCCCTCATCGACCGGCTGGGCGTCCCGGGGCGGCTGCGCCGGCGCCCGGTCGAGGGCGTGGACGGGGACTCGCCGCTGCGCGGACTCGTCCTGGTGGACCTGCCCGACCACGACTCCGCGGCGGTGCAGCACCGCGAGCAGGTGGACCGCATCCTGGCGCTCGTGGACGCGGTCATCTGGGTCGTCGACCCGGAGAAGTACGCCGACGCCGTCCTCCACGAGCGTTATCTGCGGCCCCTGGCGGGCCACGCGGAGGTGATGTTCGTGGTGCTCAACCAGGTCGACCGGCTGCCCGGGGAGGCCGCCCACCAGGTCCTCGACGACCTGCGCAGGCTGCTCGACGAGGACGGGGTCGCCCTGGGGGAGTACGGCGAACCGGGCGCCGCCGTGCACGCGGTGTCCGCGCTCACCGGGGACGGGGTCGGGGAGCTGCGCGAGGCGCTCGGCCGGTTCGTGGCGGAGCGGGGCGCCCCGGCCCGCCGGCTCTCCGCCGACCTGGAGGCCGCCGCCCGGCGGCTGCGGCCCGCGTACGCGGCCGGAGGGCCCGCCGGGCTCGGCGAGGAGGCGCGCGACGACTTCACCGCCCGGCTGGCGGACGCCGTCGGTGCCACGGCGGCGGGCGAGGCGGCGGAACGGGCCTGGCTGCGCCATGCGGGCCGCGCGTGCGGCACGCCCTGGCTGCGGCTGTGGCGGTGGCTGCAGGACCGCCGGGACCCGCCCACCGGGCGGCTGCCCGTCCCCGCGCCCGAGGACGAGGAGGCCACCGCCCGGCAGCGCGTCGAGCAGGCCGTGCGGGTGCTGTCCGAAAGGGCCGCCACGGGGTTGCCGGAGCCCTGGGCCGTGGCCGTGCGCGAAGCGGCCCTGCGCGGCTCCCAGGGGCTTCCCGAGGCGCTGGACGAGCTGGCGGCGCGGGCCGGCCGGCCACAGGCGCGGCCGCCGCGGCCCGGCTGGTGGCCGCTGGCGGTCCTCGTCCAGGCGGCCATGACGGTGCTGCAGGTCCTCGGGGGGATCTGGCTGGTGGGGCAGATCGTCGGGGTGCTGCCGCCGAACCTCGGGGTGCCGGCGCTGCTGATGGCGACGGGCATCGTAGGCGGCCCGGTCGTCGAGTGGGGCAGCAGGCTGGCGGCCCGCGGTCCGGCCCGGCGGTACGGGCTGGAGGCGGAGCGCCGGCTGCGGGAGGCGGCCGCCGGGTGCGGACGGACACGCGTACTGGAGCCGGTGACGGCGGAGCTGCTGCGCTACCAGGAGGTGCGGGAGCAGTACGGACGGGTGGTGGGGGCGCCGACCGTGGTGCGGTGATCCTCCCTCCTCAGCACTTCCGGCTCAGCACTTCCGGCTCAGCACTTCCGACTCAGCACTTCCGGTTCAGCACTTCTGGCTCACCTCTTCCGACTCACCTATCCCGGTCACCTCTTCCGCTTGACCCGTCCGGGTGGCGGAGTTGTCCACAGGCCACGGGCTGTGCACAGGGCGCGGCGGGCCCGGCCCGGCGGAGGCAGTCTGATCCGGCGGCGACCGCGACGGACACGGCGGACGCGGTGTCCGCACCGGACGCGGCCGTACGGGACCGGCCCGTACGCGTGTCCGCCCGGCCCCGGCGCCGGGCGGAGGAGGGGATCGAGATGAACGAGACGACGTTGTGCGTGGTGGGGAACGTGGCCACCAGGCCGGTGTCGAGGGAGACGGCCCTCGGCGCCTCGGCCAGGTTCAGGCTGGCGGTGACGGCGCGGTACTGGGACCGCGAGAAGAGCGAGTGGACGGACGGGCACACCAACTTCTTCACAGTGTGGTCGAGGCGCACGCTCGCGGCGAACGTCACCTCGTCGCTGTCCGTGGGCGACCCGGTGGTCGTCCAGGGGCGGTTGCGGGTGCGCACCGAGCGCACGGAGGAGGGCGAGAGCCGCACCTGGGCCGACATCGACGCGACGGCGGTCGGTCACGACCTCACGCGCGGCACGTCGGCGTTCCGCCGCACCACCAGGGACGCCAGGGACGCCAGGGACGGCACGGACACCAAGGGCACCACGGACACCAGGACGGAGCCCGACTGGGGGACGGCGCCCGCGGACGAGAGTGCCGGAACACCGCGGAAGCAGCTGGCGGACGCCGGAGTGACGTGACGGCACATCCGGTTCGACCGGGCTGACCGGAGTGCGGCTTATCGGGGCAGGCGTAGTGAACGGTCCCCATGTAGTTCTCGATAAGTGCAGCTCAGCGCCTGTGTGAACCGTCTGTGCATCCGATAACGATTGCGATTCGGATCGGTCGTCCGACCCGGGGACCGGGAAGAGCGGTACGCCGCCGTCCATAGGATGCCGGGCGAAGCTCATGGGGCTGTTGATGCCGGTGAGGGAACAGCGCTGCCGCAGCAAAGGGTCCAGCTCGAAGGGAAGTCCTGTGTTTTCTTCGTTCTCCGCGTCGGCCTCACACAGACGAGGCGCCGCCCGTCTGGCCGCCGTGACGCTGGCGTCCGGGATCGTCCTCGCCGGTACGGTCGCCGCCGCGGGCCCGGCCGCCGCGGAGGAGGTCCCGCAGAGCCCCGGCGGCGCCACCGCCACGTCGGGCGGCCTGAAGACGTACGGGGCCGCCGTGGTCCGGGAGAACGGCGAGGAACAGCGTGTCTCCGCCGGGCTGTTCGAGATGTCCGTCGAGGGCGGCGGCACGCTGCACACGTACTGCGTCGATCTGTACACCCCGACCCAGCGGGACGCCAGGTACCAGGAGACCCCCTGGAGCGGCACCTCGCTGCACGGCAACGAGGACGCGGGCAGGATCCGCTGGATCCTGCAGAACTCCTACCCGAAGGTCAACGACCTCGCGGCGCTCGCCGACAAGGCCGGGGCGGCCGGCCTGACCGAGCAGGACGCGGCGGCCGGCACCCAGGTGGCCATCTGGCGCTACTCGGACGGCGCCGACGTGACCGCCGTGAACCCCCGGGCCGAGAAGCTCGCGGACTACCTGGAGGAGAACGCACGCGACCTGGCGGAACCGGAGGCGTCCCTCACCCTCGACCCGCCCGCCGTCTCCGGCCGTGCCGGCGAGCGCCTCGGCCCGGTCACGGTCCACACCAACGCGGACTCCGTGACGGTGACGCCGCCCGCGGACGCGGCGGCCGACGGCGTACGGGTCGTGGACGAGGACGGCGCGGCCGTGACCACCGCGAGCGACGGCAGCAAGCTGTACTTCGACGTGCCGGAGGACGCCGCGGACGGCTCGGCCGCGCTGACGGTGCAGGCCTCCACCACCGTCCCCGTCGGCCGTGCCTTCGCCTCGGAGACCCGCAGCCAGACACAGATACTCGCCGGTTCCAGCGAGTCCACGGTCTCCGCGACGGCCGTGGCCAACTGGGCGACGACGGGAGCGATACCCGCCCTGTCCGCGGAGAAGAACTGCGCCGCGGGCGGCGTGGACATCACGGCCGCCAACCAGGGCGACGAGCCTTTCTCCTTCGAGCTCATGGGCACCGAGTACACCGTCGCCGCGGGCGTGACCGAGACGGTGACGGTCCCGGTGGGGGAGGACCAGGCGTACGACTTCACCATCACGGGACCGAACGGCTTCGAGCAGCGTTTCAAGGGCGTGCTCGACTGCGCGACCGCGACCAGCACCGGGACGGGCACCGGGACGAGCGAGGGAGGGACCGGGATACAGACGCTCGGCGAGCCCACCCCGGTGGCGGCGGGCGCCCCCGCCGCCACGGGGGTCGACCTCGCCGAGACCGGCAGCTCCGGGGCGACCGTCCTGATCGGGGGCGCGGCCATCGCGCTCGTCGTCATCGGCGGAGCCGCACTGATCATCGCCGGCAGGGGGAAGGCGCCGGGCGAGGAATGACACCGGTCCTCCGGTCCGCTCCTTGACAACTCGACAGCGAGTGACCGACAGCGAGTGACCGCGCGGTGACCCAGGCGGGCGACGCGGCCCCGGTACGCCTTCGGGCGACCGGGGCCGCGCCCTTCGCGGGCCGTGGCCGTCGGGGGACCCCGTGACTCCGGTTTCCGTCGAGGGGTGGCCGTGCGGCAAGATGGGTGGTACTGCCCACTGCCGTATATCAAGCTGCCGGACGGTTTCTCTTGGCTGAGTACATCTACACCATGCGCAAGGCGCGCAAGGCGCACGGCGACAAGGTGATCCTTGACGACGTCTCGCTGAACTTCCTCCCCGGCGCGAAGATCGGTGTGGTCGGCCCGAACGGCGCCGGTAAGTCCACCATCCTCAAGATCATGGCCGGTCTCGAGCAGCCGTCGAACGGCGACGCGTTCCTCGCGCCCGGCGCCAGCGTCGGCATCCTGCTCCAGGAGCCCCCGCTGAACGAGGAGAAGACCGTCCTGGAGAACGTCCAGGAGGGTGTCGCCGAGATCAAGGGCAAGCTCGACCGGTTCAACGAGATCGCCGAGCAGATGGCGACCGAGTACACCGACGAGCTGATGGAGGAGATGGGCAGGCTCCAGGAGGACCTCGACCACGCCAACGCGTGGGACCTGGACTCCCAGCTGGAGCAGGCCATGGACGCCCTGGGCTGCCCGCCCGGCGACTGGCCCGTCGTGAACCTCTCCGGTGGTGAGAAGCGCCGCGTCGCGCTCTGCAAGCTGCTCCTCGAGGCCCCCGACCTGCTGCTGCTCGACGAGCCCACCAACCACCTGGACGCCGAGTCCGTGAACTGGCTGGAGCAGCACCTCGCCAAGTACGAGGGCACGATCGTCGCGGTCACCCACGACCGGTACTTCCTGGACAACGTCGCCGGCTGGATCTGCGAGGTGGACCGCGGCCGTCTGCACGGCTACGAGGGCAACTACTCCAAGTACCTGGAGACCAAGCAGACTCGTCTGAAGGTCGAGGGACAGAAGGACGCCAAGCGCGCCAAGCGCCTCAAGGAGGAGCTGGAGTGGGTCCGCTCCAACGCCAAGGGGCGGCAGGCCAAGTCCAAGGCGCGTCTGGCGCGCTACGAGGAGATGGCCGCCGAGGCCGAGAAGATGCGGAAGCTGGACTTCGAGGAGATCCAGATCCCGCCGGGCCCGCGCCTGGGCAACGTGGTCGTCGAGGTCAGCAACCTGCACAAGGCCTTCGGTGAGAAGGTCCTGATCGACGACCTGTCCTTCACGCTGCCGCGCAACGGCATCGTGGGCGTCATCGGCCCGAACGGCGCCGGCAAGACCACCCTGTTCAAGATGATCCAGGGACTGGAGGAGCCGGACTCCGGCAGCATCAAGGTCGGCGACACCGTCAAGATCTCCTACGTCGACCAGTCCCGCGAGAACATCGACCCCAAGAAGACGCTGTGGGCCGTCGTCTCCGACGAGCTGGACTACATCAACGTCGGCCAGGTCGAGATGCCCTCGCGCGCGTACGTCTCCGCGTTCGGCTTCAAGGGCCCGGACCAGCAGAAGCCGGCCGGGGTGCTCTCCGGCGGTGAGCGCAACCGCCTGAACCTGGCGCTGACCCTGAAGCAGGGCGGCAACCTGCTGCTCCTCGACGAGCCGACCAACGACCTCGACGTGGAGACCCTGTCCTCCCTGGAGAACGCGCTCCTCGAGTTCCCGGGCTGCGCCGTGGTCGTCTCCCACGACCGCTGGTTCCTGGACCGCGTGGCGACCCACATCCTCGCCTACGAGGGCGACTCCAAGTGGTTCTGGTTCGAGGGCAACTTCGAGTCGTACGAGAAGAACAAGGTCGAACGGCTGGGCCCGGACGCGGCCCGCCCGCACCGCGCCACCTACAAGAAGCTGACCCGGGGCTGATCTTGCGGCACCTCTACCGCTGCCCGCTGCGCTGGGCGGACATGGACGCGTACGGCCACGTCAACAACGTGGTCTTCCTCCGCTACCTGGAGGAAGCCCGTATCGACTTCCTGTTCCGCCCGGACAAGGACTTCCAGCAGGGGTCCGTGGTGGCGCGCCATGAGATCGACTACAAGCGCCAGCTCGTCCACCGGCACGCGCCGGTGGACATCGAGCTGTGGGTCACGGAGATCAGGGCCGCGTCCTTCACGCTCGCCTACGAGGTCAAGGACCCGGACCAGGTCTACGTCCGGGCCTCGACGGTGATAGTGCCGTTCGACTTCGAGGCCGGGCGGCCGCGCCGGATCACCGCCGAGGAGAAGGAGTTCCTGCGGGAGTACACGGACGACGGCACCGCCGGAGCCCGGGACGCCGCAGGCGCCGACCGTGACGGGGACGAGGCCGTCGCGGCATGACGGTGCTCCACCTCGCCGACGAGGGGGAGGCGGCCGACCTGGCCGCCTTCCTCGGGCGGCTGCTCCACTACGACCGCGCGGCCGCGGTGCGCCTCCAGGCGGCCGGCACGACGCTGGCCGTGTTCGGACGGCCGCCGTCGTTCGAGGTCCTCGCGATCCGGACGGCACGGCTGGCGAAGCCGTACGGGCACGGGCTCGACGAGACCCTCGACGTGACCGTGTCGGCCGGTGAACTGCTGGACTCCGTCGACGAGACGGCGGCCACCGCGGCCGTGCCGGCCGCGGTCACCGGGCCGCCGTGGGCCGGGGTGCTGCCCCCGCGCGGCGGCTGGCGGCCGGAGCCCGGACTGCCGGAGCCCGACGCCGTGCGCACCCTGGTCGCCGCCGTGGTGGCGGAGTTCCGGTCGCGCACGGGGGAGTTGGCGCCCGAGCGCCGCACCCGGGCCGAACTCGACCGGATCGGCCGGGAGATATGGTCCCGGACGATCGGCGCCACCGGTCTCCCGGTGCGGGCCGCGCACGCGGCGCAGGCACTGGGCTTCCTGCGGCCCCGCGGCACGGGCGCGCCCGGCGGCCCTGGGGAGCTGGGACTCCTCTCGTCGGGAGCCTGGCTGAGGCTGCGCACGCCGTACGGGTCGATCGCCGTGCGCCGCGCGGGACTGGGTGCCCTGGACGTCAGCGTGCGCCGCTGACGGTCGCGCCCGCGCTTCGGATCAGCCGGTCCTGCCGCTGCCGTCGTCGCCGCTGCCGTTGTCGTCGTCGGGCCAGACGCCGATGTGATCCCGCTCCAGTTCCAGCGCCACGCGGTCGCGCATGCCGAGGGTCTCGGTGTACTCGGCGGGGAGCTGGAGGCGGCCCGCGCGGTCGAGCATGGCGTACTCGCGGGCGACGAGCGCCTCCTCGCCGGTGGCCGCGTCCACCTCGGTGCGGCGGAGGACCTCCGTGGAGGTGCGGCCGTCGCGGATGGCGACCGTGCGGCGGACCTCGCTCGCGACCGCCTGGTCATGGGTGACGATCACGATGGTCGTGCCCAGGTGCTCGTTGGCGGTGCGGAACGCGGCGAAGATCTGCCCGGCGGTGTGGGAGTCCAGCTCACCGGTGGGTTCGTCGGCGAGCAGCACGTCCGGGGAGTTCGCCAGGGCGACCGCGATGGCGACGCGCTGCTGCTGGCCGCCCGACATCTCGTGCGGGCGGCGGTCGTGGCAGTCGGCGACCTCCAGCAGCTCCAGCAGCTCCGCGACGCGTGCGGCGCGGGCCCGGCGTCGGGTGCGGGAGCCGCTCAGCCGCAGGGGGAGCGCCACGTTCTGGGCGGCGGTGAGGTAGGGGAGCAGGTTGCGGGCGGTCTGCTGCCAGACGAAGCCGACGACCTCACGCCGGTAGCGGAGGCGGTCCCGGCCCGTCATCGTCAGCAGGTCGCGGCCGGCGACGCGGGCCGCTCCCGCCGTCGGGGTGTCGAGACCGGCGAGGATGTTCATCAGGGTGGACTTGCCGCTGCCCGAGGCACCGACGAGCGCCATCAACTCGCCCTCCCGCACGGTGAGGTCGAGTCCCTGGAGCGCCTGCACCTCCACCCCGTCCGTCGCGAAGACCCGGACCAGCCGGTCGCAGGTGATCAGGGCGTCGTGGCCGTAGGCGGGGCGGTCGCGGTGGGCCGCCGCGCGGTGGGCGAGGTCGGCGAAGGTGGGGCCCGTGCTGGTCATGGGGCGGCTCCCGTGGTGGTCGGCGCGAGGGGGCTCGAAGTCATCGTGCGTCACCGACCCTCAGCTCCCGCACCGCTCCCCGTCTGCCCGTCCACCAGGCCTGTGCCGCCGCGACGCCCGTGGTCAGGGCGACGACACAGAGCGCGGGAAGGAGCAGGGACCAGGCGTCCGTGCCGAGGTGGGGGCCGGCGGGTGGCGGGGACACCGTGTCACCGAGGGCGACGGCCGTCAGGTCGATGCCGGGCGCGAGGAGACGGACGGCGGCCCAGCCCGCGAGGATGCCGCCCAGGGCGGCCAGCACGGCCTGCGGCAGGGACTCGAGGACCAGCAGCCGGCGGCCCTGCGCACGGGTCAGGCCCATGGTGCGCAACCGGGCGAGCAGGGCGCGGCGTTCGGGTGCCGCGCGGGCCAGGGTGAGGACGAGGGCCAGCGCGGTGTAACCGGCGCCGGCCGCGACCGACGCCGTGTAGACGCGTTCGGCACCGGACTGCAGGGGCGAGTCGACGTACCGGGCCCGGGTCTCCGACAGCAGGCGGACGCTCACGTCCGGCCCCGCGGGCGCGCGCAGCGCCGCTCCGTCCAGCCGGTCACCGGTCACCAGCAGCGCCGTCGGGCGTGCCTGCCGGGGAGTGAGCCCGGCGCGGTCGACCACCAGGAACTCGGTGCCGAGCACGGCCGGCGTCGTCTCGCGGACCAGGACGATCCGCACCGGTGTGGGTTCGCCCCAGAGACTCACGGTGAAGGGGCGGGACCCGAGGCGTTCGGCGACGGACGGGGACGCCAGCGCCGGAAGGGCGGCCCCCGCCGGCCCGGGGAACGTGAGATCGGGTGCGGGGAAGGCGCCGAGCCCGGTCCGCCGCGCGAGCTCCGCGTATGCCTCGGGGTCGACGCCCGCCATCGGGACCCTCGCGCCCCCGTTGTCGGGGATCGCCTCGTCCCGGCTCACCGCGGTGACCTCCCGTACGCCGGAGACGCGCCGCACCTGCTCCGCCAGGCCGCCGGGCAGGGGCTTGGACGACTCGAGCCGGGCGTCCGCCCCGGTCGCCGAGACGGCCGCGCGGTCGCGGAGGCCGGTGACCCCCGTGAGCACCGAGGTGCCGAACGCGACGGTCGTCAGCGCGGTCAGCAGGGCGAGCAGCGGGAGCACGGCGGGGGCGGACGTACGGCCCGCGCGGGCCAGCGACAGATGCGCCACCGCTCCCCGCAGCCGGCCGACGGGCCGGGCCAGCAGGCGCAAAGGCAACGGATACAGCCGCGCCAGCACCAGCGCGGCGATGACGCCCACCAGGACAGGGGCCGCCGAGACCAGCTGGTCGGCGGAGTCCGTCCCCCGCATCCGCAGCGTCACGACCGCGCCCAGCGCCAGCGCCAGCACGGTGAGTTCGGCGACCGTACGGCGCCGCGACGGCCGTACGGAGGTCACGTCCTCGCGGCCGCCGTGGAACCGTACGACGGCGTGCCGGGCCGCCGCGCGCAGGGGCAGGGAGAGACAGGCGACGAGGGTGACCCCGGCCGCGGCGGCCACGGCGTACGCGCGGCGCCCCGACGGGACCGCGAGCAGGGCGGCCACCAGACCGGCCGCGCCCGCGGGGACCGCGACCACCGCCGTCTCGGCCAGCAGGCGCCCCGTGAGACCGGGCAGGGAGCAGCCGCGGGCGCGCAGGAGGGCGAGTTCCGCGCGGCGGCGGTCCGCGGCGAGGCCGCCCGCCATGAGCAGCACCACGGCCGCCACGGTCCCCGCGCCGGACGCGGCCACGGAGACGAGCGGCGCGACGCCGGAGCGCAGCAGCTGATGGGACCCGAGCACCTCGTCGAGGTCGGTGCTCGCGTACGCCGAGTCACCGATGGACTCACGCACCGCCCGCAGACCGGGACCCGACACCAGCGAGGCGAGGGAGGAGGACAGCGCGGGCAGGTCGCGTGCGGTCAAGGCCCGGGTGTCCGGGGCGAGATCCCAATAGGACCAGGGGGCACCCTCCGTACCGAGCAGGACCGGGGCCGCTTCCGGGGCGAGGAGCAGGGCACCGTGCCAGTAGATGCTGTCGGGGCCCGCGTCGGGCAGCCGCGCCAGGGACGGCGCGCGCAGCAGGGGCTGCGCCGACCAGTACGCGCCCCGGGGGTCGAGCGGGGTGACGATGCCGGTGACACGTACGGGGAGGGGGTCCCCGGGACGCGGGACGTGGATCACCGAACCGACCTCGATGCGCAGCGTCTTCGCCGTCTCGGCGGTCACCGCGGCCTCCACCGCGGCGGTGGCCGCGGTGACGGTCCCGTCCGTGCGCGGCAGGCGTCCCTCACGCAGCCGGGAGTGGCCGGCGAGGTCGCTCCGTGTGGCGAGCGTCATCCGGGCGGGCAGCCCGGCCGGCCGGGGCAGCCAGGGGTCGGGGACGGCGAGGGCTTCGGTGGTGCTGACGCCGTGGGCCGACCGGGCACGGTCGACGGCGAGGGGGCGCTCGACGGCGGCCAGGATGCCGGTGTACCGCTCGTGGAGGGTGTCGGGGCGCAGGGACGACTCCTGTTCGTCCGGAGGGGACTCGCCCGCGGCGGAGGGATCGACGAACTGCACGGTCGTGCGGTGGGGCGGCGCGTCCGCGACGGCCCGGCGCAGCCCCGTGTCCTCGTACCGGTCGACCACGCGCGGGAACGCGGCCGCCAGACACGCCGTGAACGCCACCAGCAGGGCCAGCGCACACGCCGCCCCGGGCGCGGCCCGCAACCGGATGCGCACCCACGCGCCCATGTCACGCACCTCCCTGCCGCCGCGGACCGGAGACCGCCGCGTCCGGCCGTCGTACCGCCAGGACACCCGTGGCCACGAGCGGTACCACCGCCACGGCCGCCAGCAGCAGGACCACACGGGACACGGGCAGCTCCACCAGAACCTCCGGCAGCGGGCGGGCCGCCTGCGGGGTGAGGACGATCAGCGGGATCACCGCCCGGGTCAGGACGGTGCCGAGGGTGACGCCCACCGCCAGTGCCAGCGCGGTCAGCAGCCCGAGCTCCGCGGCGATCGACCGGGCGAGCCGGCGGCGGGACGTGCCGAGTGCCCGCAGCACCGCAAACTCGGCCCCGCGCTCCCGCAGGGAGCCCGCCGTGCTCACCGCGAACCCCACCGCCGCCAGTACGGCGGCGACCACGGCCGCCGCGGCGAACGCGGCCTCGGAGCCCGCCCCGAACGGGTCGTCCCGCAGCCGGTCCGCGATCTCGTCCCGTACGACGACCTGCGACGGATCGACGTCCGGCCGCGCGCGCAACTCCGCTGCGACCCGTGCCGCCGCGCCCGGTTCCGTCCGCAGCCACCACTCGGTGGGCCCGGCGCTCTCCCCGGCGCGGTCCTGCAGCACCCGGTTCACGGACCGCAGATCCACCAGCAGGGCGCCGCCGTCACCCGCGCCGCCCGTCCCGGTGGTCGGCAGCGCCCGTACCGTCCGCACGACCCGGACCGGCACGGTGGAGTTCCCGAACGGCACGTCCACCCGCTGCCCGGTGCGTGTGATCCCGGCCGACGCCATGAACCGGTCGGTGGCGACGCCCGTCACCTCGGCCGCCGCGGGCCGCGTCACCTGGAGCCGGACCGTCACGGACCCGGTGGCACCGGTCGCACCGTCCGTCCCGGCCGTTCCGCGGGGGAGGTGACCGGTGCCGTAGACGACCACGAAGGGACCGGGCGGTGCCGTCTCCACGCGCGCGGGCTCCGGACGGGCGGCGGCGTCCTGGGGCGCCGGGGAACCGTCGGTGCGCGAGACGGCCGTCCAGGTGTCGGGGACCGGCAACGGCCGCTGTCGCCCGTCGGCGGCGACGGCGGTCAGCTCCTCGACCGTCAGACGGTGCCGTTCGGACCGCTCGGCCGGCTGCGCCACGTCCAGTTGCAGGGCCGTCAGCACCAGCGGCCCGGCCGCGAGGCCCGCCGGGCCCCCGGCGGTGGCCGCGAGATCCAGGGTCAGGTCGTGGGGCCGTCCGTCGGCGGCGAGTTCACCGACCGGGAGCCGGTACGGCACACCGTGGCGGTCCTCCACGGTGACCGAGACGTCCGCCGCGGTGCCGCCGGCGCGGTCGGTGCCCAGACGCAGCGTCGCCCGGAGCCGCGCGGTCCGTTCCGGCAGCGGCATCCCGGCCGTCGCGTCCTCCGGCGCGAGCCCCTCCGACAGCGGGCGACCGGCTCCCGCGGCGGCCAGGTCGGGGCGCATGCGCAGCCCGTCGGCCGCGTGCTCCGTGTCCAGCGCCAGCACGGTCGCCGTCCGGTTGCCGGACAGCGGCAGGTCCGTACGGACGGCGGGCGCGATCTCCCGTACGCCGTCGACGTCCTCGTGGAGTCCCGCACCGCCCGTTCCACCCTGGCCGGTACCGAGGAAGCGGATGTCCGTACCGGCCCGGAAGTCGGCCTGGTCGTCCTGCGAACGGTTCCAGGAGGCGCCCTCGCCGATCGCCAGCATGCCCAGGGCCACCGCGAGGACCAGGAGCAGGACGGGGCCGGCGGCGTGGGCCGGGCGGCGGCTGAACTGCCAGCTCGCCAGGGCGGCCGGCAGGCCGCGGCCACGAGCGGCGCGGCGTTCGGCGAGCCGGGCCACGGGCGGCAGCAGCCGCAGGGTGACGACGGTGCCGGCGAGCAGGGCGAGGGCGGGGGCCGTCACCAGGAGCGGGTCGACGCCCAGGGTTTCCGTGGAGCCGCCGGTCACGGTTCCGCCGGTCCGGCGGCTCAACTGCCAGTACGCGACGGCGGCGACCACCAGCAGCCCGATGTCCGCCCCGGCGCGCAGCGCGCCGGGCAGGGCGCGCGCCCGGCGCACCGGGAAGCGGCCCGAGGCGGGCGCCGGCACGGTCACCGCCAGCGCGCACCCCAGGGCCACACCGGTCGCGACCAGCCACACCTGCGGGCCGGTGCCCGAGGTGTCGAGGCGCATCCCGATCCGGGCCGGTGCCCCCTGCCCGGCGAGCAGCCCCGCGAGCGGTCCGGCCAGCAGCGGGGCGCAGACGGCCGCCGGCACCGCGAGCAGCAGCGCCTCCAGCGCGGCGAGTCCCGCGATCCGCCCCGGCGACCCGCCCCGTGCCCTCAGCAGCCGTGTCTCCTCCGCGCGTTCCGTGCTCAGCAGCCGGGCCACCAGCAGCAGCGCGTACCCGGCGAGCAGGGCCAGCAGCAGCGCCGCGACCAGCAGGGTCGAGCGGGACACGAGCAGCGCGCGTTCGACCCGGTCCAGCACCTCGGGCAGGGCGGTCGTCGCGGTGGCCGTCCCCTCCGGCGTGCCGGACTCCTCCAGCGCGGCCGCACCGTCGCGCGCCGCCTGCCGCAGGGCGCCGATCCGGTCCGTGGTCACGGTGGAGAAGTCGGCGGTCGCGAGCCAGGCGGACTGCCCGGCGGCGACCCGGCCGCCGGTGAGCGCGGAGGGGTCGGCGAGCAGCGGGCCGTACGTGGTGAAGGAGACCGTGTGCACCCCGCGGCCGCCCAGGTCGTCCAGTTCCCAGTACGCCGCGGTGGCCTCCGCGGGACGGTAGAGGCCGGTGACCCGCACCTGCACCGCCGGTCCGCCGAGGCGGTCGGTGAGGGTGAGCCGGGCGCCGGGCCGCAGCCCGAGCGGCGCGGCGGCGGACCGCGGCAGGGCCACCTCGATCTCGGCCCCGCTCCCGGGCGCGCGCGGCAGCCGCCCTTCGGTGATCCGGATCTGCGAGTGGTCCAGCGCCGCGAGGTGCGTCAGGTCGGGACGGTCGTCGGGGCGGTCGTCGGGGCGGTCGGAGGGGGCGGAGCCCGGCTGGAGGGAGTGCGGCAGGGCGTACGAGCCGGAGCGCACCAGCGTGCGCAACGTCACCGGCAGCCCGTCGAAGGTCCGCCGGGCGCCTTCCCGTACGGCGCTCTCGGCGGCGGCCCGCCCGTCCGGGGCGGGGGTGTCCGCCCTGACGATCAGCGCGGTGCCGGCGGCGTTCTCGGAAGAGGAGAGCGTCCGGCGCAGGGCCGCGTCACCGATCGCGCCCGCGTACGCGGTCAGGGCCGCCAGGACTGCCGTGGTCAGCAGAACGGTGAACAGCGCGGCGGCGAGCAGCAGACGATGCGCCCGCGCACGCAGGATCACTAACCCTGTCACCCGGCCCCCCCGTCAGCCGCCTTCCGGGTCTCCGGAAGATCCTCGCAGAAGGCGGGGAGCCGCTGTCAGCGCCTGTGCACGGTTCTTGATCCGATTGTGATCAGGAGGTGAACGGCGTCAGCCCGGGGCGTTCACCATGGAGGCGGCCGCGTACGTCAGGTAGTTCCACAGCGTCCGCTCGTGCTCCTCGGAGAGGCCGAGCTCGTCGACGGCCGCCCGCATGTGCTTCAGCCAGGCGTCGTGCGCGGCCCGGTCGACGGTGAACGGGGCGTGCCGCATCCGCAGCCGGGGGTGGCCGCGCCGCTCGCTGTACGTGGTGGGGCCGCCCCAGTACTGGATGAGGAAGAGCCGCATGCGCTCCTCGGCCGGCCCGAGGTCCTCCTCGGGGTACATGGGCCGCAGCAGCGGGTCCTCGGCGACACCCTCGTAGAAACGGCGTACCAGACGCCGGAAGGTCTCCTCGCCGCCGACCTGCTCGTAGAAGGTCTGCTCCGAAAGCTCGCCGCGCCGTATCTCTCTCACGCCTCCATCGTCTCAGACCGGGAGGCGGAGGACCGGAGCCTCGGGCCCCCGGGCCTGTGACGTCCGGAACGCTCACGGCCCGCGGGGACGAAGCGCTTCCGGACCGGCGGGCCGTGGCACTCGCCCGGGGACGGATCGCGCAGCACAGTGGACGTATGGGCACGCACGCGCTCGACCACGGCCTGGAGGACCTCGCGACGGAGGCCCGCGCGGCCCTGGTGCGCGAGATCGAGGCGAGCGGGGCCTGGGACGACGACCCGGTCTGGCGGGAGGCGTTCGCGGCGGTCCCGCGCCACCTCTTCGTACCGTGCTACTTCATCGGCGTCCGCGGCGGCTACGAGCGGCTGTGGGGCGAGGAACGCGACCCGCGGCGGCGCGAGCGCTGGCTGCGCGGGGCGTACGCGGACGCCCCGCTCGCCACCCGGGTCCGCGACGGTGAACTGATCTCCTCCAGCAGCCAGCCCTCGCTGATGGCGAAGATGCTGGTGGAACTGGAGGTGGCGGACGGCGACCGGGTCCTGGAGATCGGCGCGGGCACCGGCTACAACGCCGCTCTGCTCGCCCGTCGTCTCGGTGACGACCTGGTCACCACGGTCGACCTGGACCCCGACCTCACCGAGGGGGCGCGCCGGCACCTGGACGCCGCCGGTTACCACCCGGCCGTCGTCACCGGAGACGGAGCGCGCGGGGTGCCCGAGCGCGCACCGTACGACCGGATCATCGCGACCTGCGCGCTGTCCTCGATCCCGCGCCCCTGGCTCGCGCAGTGCGTCCCGGGCGCCCGCATCCTGACACCCCTGAGTACGGGCCTGGTCGCGCTGCGGGTACGGGACTCCGAGCACGCCGAGGGGCGGTTCCTGCACACGCCGGCGTACTTCGTGCCGTTGCGCGGCGCCGGCGAGGGACCCGGGCCGGACCGCCCGCAGCCGGGCGGGCTGCCGCACCGGGCCGGCGGCAACGACCTGTTCCGGTTCCTGCTCACGCTGGTCGCGGGCAGCCTCGACCCGCACGAGGCCCTCGCCCTGTGGGACCACGAGGGCCGGCCGGCGCGCGAGCGGTACGGGATCACCGTGAGCGGTGAGCACGCGTGGGCGTGGCTCGACGACCCGGAGGGGCCGTACGCCTGGCCCCTCCGGTGAGACGCGTACGTCCCGCGCCGTCCCTCAGCCGCGCCGGATCGTGATCGTCGTCCACGCGCCCACGTGGACCCGGTCCCCGTCCTGCAGGGGAACCGGCACGAAGGGCTGGATGGGCTCCTCGGAACCGTTGACCGTGGTGCCGTTCGTGGAGTTCTGGTCCACGACCGCCCAGCTGCCGTCCGGCTGCTGCACCAGCACCGCGTGCTGGTGCGAGACGCCCGGGTCCTCCGGCGGGACCGCCAGATCGATGTCGGGGGTGTCACCGGTGGAGTGCCGGCGACGCCCGATGGTGATCTGGTTGCCGGTGAGGCGGCGCTGCTGCTCCGGGGAGTACGCGGGCAGGTTGAGCCCTGCGGCCTCGGGGCCCGAGCGCTGCATCATCGACATGAAGTAGTCGCGGTCCGGACCGATCGTCGCGGTCCAGGTCGCGGGCTGCTGCTGCGCGTACGCGGGACCGGGCGGCGCCTGCGTGGCACCGGGCTGCGGATACCCGTAACCGCCCCGGCCCTGGCCCTGGCCCTGCCCCGGACCTGCCGGACCACCGGGGCCGCCCGGCGGCGGCGTGATCACCCAGTCGTCGTTCCCGCCCCCGAAGGGCGGCCCACCGCGCTGCGGAGCCCCGCCGGGTCCGCCCGGTCCGCCCTGGCGCCCCGTCTCCTGCGGGAACGCGGGCGGAGCGGACGGCCCCGACTGCTGCTGGAACGCCTGCGGCAGCCCGGGCCCCCCGGTGCCACCCGGACCGCCGGGCCGATCGAAGTCATCGGGACCGCCGGGCCGGTCGAAACCATCAGGACCGCCGGGCCGGTCGAATCCACCGGGACCACCAGGGCCACCGGGCCCGCCGGTACCACCCTGGCCACCTGGACCGCTCGGGCTGCCGGATCCGCCCCGTCCGGGGTAGCCGCCGGGACCGCCGGGCTCGTCGGAGCCGCCCGGCCCGCCGGGTCCGCCGCGACCGGGGTAGCCGCCCGGCCCGCCGGGACGGTCGAACCCACCGGGTCCGCCCGGGCCGGGGTAGCCGCTCGGTCCGCCGGGGCCTTCGGAGTCACCGGATCCGCCCTGGCCGGGGAAGCCGCCGGGGCCGCCGGGGCGGTCGAACCCGCCGGGGCCGCCGGGGCCGCCCTGGCCGGGGAAGCCACCCGGTCCGCCAGGTCCACCCTGGCCACCGGGTCCGCTCGGACCGCCTTGACCGCCGGGGCCGGGGAAACCGCTGGGGCCATCCGGGCCGTCGGATCCGCCGGGGCCGCCCGGGCCGGGGAAGCCGCTCGGT
Organism: Streptomyces ruber; assembly: GCF_014648075.1. Lineage (GTDB taxonomy): Bacteria > Actinomycetota > Actinomycetes > Streptomycetales > Streptomycetaceae > Streptomyces > Streptomyces ruber. The sequence goes on from NZ_BMQK01000004.1 coordinate 365,594, forward strand.
CGGCCGGGGCCGCCCGGGCCGCCGGGCGTGCGCGACGGGTCGCCGTAGCCCGCCGACGGGCCACCCGGCCCGCCGGACGGGTCGCCGAAGGGCGGACCGGGCGGGATCGGCTCCGCCGGCCTGTTCACCTGCGAGGGCCGGGAACCCTGGTACTCGTACGCGTCATCGCCGAAGGACGGAGGACCCGGCGGCTGCTGGAACCTGAGCGCCGGATTCGATCCCCCAGACCCCCCAGACCCTCCGGGTCCCCCCGGTCCTCCGGGTCCACCGGATCCTCCGGGTCCCCCGGACCCGCCTGATCCGGGTGCACCGAATCCTCCGGCGTTTCCAGCGCCCCCATAGCCTCCGGAGCCCGCCTGACCACCTTGCCCGCGAGAGTCCGGGGCGCCGGCGGAGCCGGGGCCGGGGCCGTGGCCCGCCGGGCCTCCGGGCCGCCCCGGACCTCCCGGTCCGGAGGATGAGGGCCGGGGCGCGGCCGGGGTGTACGTGGTGGCGGTGTTCGTCAGGTAGTTCCACCGGCACTCCTCGCAGAAGGGCGCGCTGCCCTCACGGGGCGTGCGGCACTGCGGGCACAGTTCCGGTTCGTAGTCGGGTGCGCTGGCCAGGTGCGGCGGGCGTCCGCCCGCGGTGGGCGGCTGCGGGTAGCCGTAACCGGGAGCGGGGGGAGGCGGCGGGGGCGGGGGCACGGCACCGGGCATGCGGTGACCGCAGACCTCGCACCAGTCGTCGGAACCCGACTGGTGTCCGTTCGGGCAGGTCGGCATGTCGGCGCGTCCCCCTTTCCTTCCGGCCGTCCGGGCCGGGTTGATCGGCCACCGTGGGCCAGTGTGGCCGGCTGTCCGGTCCCCGACGGGGTCCGGTCTCGCTGTTGTTCGCTGCGTTGTTCGATGCTTCTTATTTCTTTACACGAACTGTCTTCGTCGACCGTGTCTCGAGAGTCATCTCGTCGGCCTCCGCGACCTTCGCTTTCAGTCGCACAGTACCCGCCACGGCGTCGACGACGTCCACCACCTTCGCGAGCAGTTTCGCAGTATCGGAGTTGCCGGAGACGTTCGCGAGCTGAACGGCCCGTCCGAGCTTGGCGGTTGCCCCGTCGATGTCTCCCGCTTTGCGGGCGTCCAGCCCCTGTTGGATGGCCTGTGCCAGTTCGGCCTGACCCGTGTAGTGCGCGACCTGCGGGTTGATCGAGGTGGAGGCCGTCATGTCGTCGGTCCACATCGCCCGTACCAGGCCCTGCGCGCCCAGGTTCCGTACGGTTCCGTCGGTTTCGGGGATCACCAGTGAGACGCGTACGGCCAGCATCTCCTGGCCGAGGCCGCCGGGCGGGACCTCCACACACACGTGGTAGTCCCGCGACTCGTCGCCCCACGATCCCGTCGGGTAGTCACCGGTGCGGGGGCCCGCCTCGGTCCGGCGGCCGGTCAGGTCCGCCACCGTGGGCGCCACCTGCTTGACGAACCTGATCGTCGTTCCGACCGGTGTCCACAGCCGGAGTGAGACGTCCGCCACCTCCTTGCCCATCGCCGCCTCCATCATCTGTGTGAAGTCGGCGGCCAGACCGGCCGGATCGGCGACGATGTCGGCGGTGCCGAGCAGCGCGGACGCGATACCGGTGACCTCGCTGACCTCCCAGTCGGTGCCCACGCCCCGCGCGTCACAGGTGAAGCGTCCGGCGCAGGCGTCCAGCGTGGTCTTCAGGGCCTCGGGCGACTCGTGCTCGTTGCGCCCGTCGGTGAGCAGGATGCCGTGCCGGATCGCGACGTCCGCGGAGGCGAGCAGACGGTCGGCGAGCCGCAGCCAGGTGCCGATCGCGGTGCCGCCGCCGGCGCTCAGCCTGCGCAGCGCCTGTTTGGCCTGGCCGCGGGTCATGGCGTCGGCGACGGCGAGCCGGCCACCGCCCGGATAGACCTCCTTGGCCACGTGCGTGCCGCCGATCACCGAGAAGTACACGCCGTCGCGCAGGGTGTCGATCGCGGCGGCCGTGGCGTCGCGCGCGTTGCGCATCTTCGTCGGCGGGTAGTCCATCGAGCCCGAGCAGTCGACCATGATCGCGACGGCCGCGGACGGCCCCTGCCCCGGCGAGTACAGGTGCGGAGCGGTGACCGCGTTGCCGACGGTGCCGCCGCCGGTCGCGCTGACCGTCACGATCGCGTTGACCTCGCGGCCCCCCTCCGGCAGGTACTCGTTCTGGTAGACGTCCATCGAGAACTGCGGCACGTTCGACTTGGAGAAATTGGCCATGCCTTCTCTGCTCCCCCTCGAAGCCCCCCGCGGCGACGTGGGGCGATGACTGTGCCTGCGTGAGCCGGACCGGTCCCCTCCGGTCCGTCGGCCGACGCCCTGCGCCGGCCTGTCCGTCGACTGTTCGACCGGCCTTCGCCCCCGGCCGTTCCCGTCCGTCGCGAGGACCGTCCGTCGCGAGGACCGTCCGTCGCGACAGCCGTCCGTCGCGGGATCCCCGCGTGACGACGGACCCCGCGTGACGACGGACCCCGCGTGACGACGGACCCCACGTGACGACGGGCCCCACGTGAAAACGGACCCAGCGTGACGACGGACCCCACGCCGCGGCGAACGCCGAAGCGCACCGTCGGCGGACGCCGGTACGGCCGCGGTCCCGTCCGGCCGGGCCGGCGCCCACGTGGGCACCCTCAGGCCGATCCTGCCCCCTGCGGCGCCGCCGGGAACGGCAGGACGGCCACTGTTACGTTGTCGTGGCCCCCGCCGTCGAGGGCGTGGCCCACCAGCACCTGGGCGGCGTGCAAGGGCCGTGATGCCGCGTCGAGGGGCACGGCCTCGGCCATCTCGCGGGGCGCCTCCGCGTAGTTCCACAGCCCGTCGGTGCACACCACCACTACACCCGGACGGTCCGGCTTGAAGGAAGCGGTGTGCGGCTCCAGTTCGTACGCGTCCGCGCCGAGCCAGCCCGTGATGGCGTGGGCCCGCTCGTCGGCGTACGCCTCGGCCTCGCTCATCAGTCCCGTGGCCACCATCTGCGCGGCCCACGAGTCGTCCTCGGTCAGCCGGGCGGAGGGCGCGGTGCGGTCCTCGGGGATCCAGTAGACGCGGCTGTCCCCGATCCAGCCCACCACCAGCAGGGTGGGAGTCACGACGGCGCCCACCAGGGTGCAGGCGGGCGCGTTCTGGTGCGGGGCCTGCTCACGGGCCGTCCGCGGCTCGTCGGCCAGGCGGTTGACCGCCTCGGACGCGGTGACGATCGCGTCCTGCATGGCCTGCTGCGGGTGCGCGCCGCGCGGCAGTGCCTCCAGCAGCGCCTCGCCGGCCGCGCGGGATGCGGCGAGCGACGCGTCGTCGGGGCGGGTCGCGGACGACACGCCGTCGCACACGATCGCGATCACCGCGGGCGATCCGTCGGGCAGCGCGGTGGCGGAGATCGTGAACGCGTCCTCGTTGCGGTGGTGGCGCAGCCCGCGGTCGCTGACCGCGGCCACCGCGTGCAGTTCGAGCTCCATGTGATCGCGCTCGCGGGGCTGGGCGTGCCCGCAGTTCTCGCAGTAGCCGTCCCGGTCCACCCGGCCCGCGCGACAGGCGACACAGGTCTTCCTACCGCCCGGCGAAGTGCCCGGCGAAGTGCCCGGCAAAGTGCCCGGCGGACTGCCCGTCGGCGCCCCCGCCGGGGGAGTGGCGACGTGACCGGCGGTGCGCGGATCGACGGGCTGCGGCGGGGCCGGCGGGACGGGTGGCGACGACGGGACGGGCGGGGCCAGCGGGTACTCGTCGGGCTCGGCCGGCCGGTCGAACCGGACGCCCGAAGTCCGGGAGGAGTCGCCCGGGGCGGTGCCCGGGAGGCCGTCCGGCGCATGGGCTGCCGGTGTTCCGCCGGGCGGCGGGGGCGATGCCGTCCCGTTCATGGCGAGCGTCGGGGTGTCCCGCGGCGGTGCGGGGACCACCGACAGGTCGTATCCGCACGCACCGCAGAAGCGGTCACCCGATTCGAGGGGCCACTCACAGCTCGGGCAGGCGGCCAGCTGGGGCATCTGCGACATCAATTACACCCACGTCCGGGGGCGGTAACGGTTGGCACGTTCCACCAGGTCGATCCTTTCCTCACCGCGCTGTGCCAGCCGGGCCAGCGCGCGGTACGAGCGTTCCAGGCCGAAGCGGAGGCCTCGCTCGTCCAGTTGGCTGCCGAGCAGCGCACGTCCGTCGCCCGCCGGAGGCGCTGAACCCTGGCTACCGGAGAGTACCCAGTCCAGGGCGGAGCCAAGGACCTCTGTGGCCAACTGCTCACGGCGCACCGGGCCCAGACCGTATCCGCCCAGCTCCTCGACCTGTTCCGCGGCGGCCACCAGGTCGTCGAGGAACGGCGTTCCGTTCGCGGCGCCCTCGGCGGGGTCCCGCTGCCGCAGCCGCGCCCGGACGGCGGCGACGCGGGCCGCCGTGTAGTGGATCGACGACTCCGGTACGGACTCCAGCGTCCGGACGGCGCCGGCGCGGTCCCCGGCCGCCAGCCGCACCCGGGCCAGGCCGAACGCGGCGCTCACGTAACTGGGGTCGGTCGTCCACACCAGGTGGTGGTACTCGGTGGCGTTGTCCAGCTGCCCGAGCAGCTCCGCGCACAGGCCGAGGGCCAGCTTCGGGGCGGGCTCGCCGGGGAACGCGTCGTAGACCGCGTCGAACGCCAGCGCCGCGTCCTCGTGGTCACCGGTCGCGAGCGCCGCCACGCCCCGGTACCAGACGACCCGCCAGTCGTCGGGGCGGTCCCGCTCCAGGGCGTCCAGCGTGTCGGCGGCACCGGTGTACTCGCCCATCTCCAGGAGCGCCCGCACCTCCCGCAGCCGCAGCTCCGGCGAGCCGGTGGGCGCGGCGCGCAGCGCGGTGATCAGCTCGGCGGGCACGGAGGCGAGGAGGCCGGTGAGGAACCCGGCGTTCGGGTCGTCCGGGTCGACGTGCGGAACCGGCAGCGCGAGCGCCGCGGCGGCCGTGTCCAGCGGCTTGACCGGGACGGCCGCGGGCGGACCGGCCGCGGGCGGACCGGCCCCGGGCGGACCGGCCGCCGCCGACCCCGCCGCCGACCCCGCCGCCGACCCCGCCGCCGACCCCGCCGGCGACGAGGCCGGCACCGGCGGACGGGTGGCGGAGCCGTTGCGGCGTATCGGCACCGGGCGGGCGGGCACGGGGCGGGCCCCGAGCCGGGACACGTCCCCGTCCAGCTCCGCGAACAACTCCGTGTCGGGGACTCTCGGTTCGGGCCCGAACAGGGTGGACAGCGCCGGCCGCGGCCGGCCCGTCCGCAGCGAGACGACCTCCCGCAGTACGCCCGTGAGCTGCTCCGCCATCTCCTGCGCGGAGGCGAACCGGCGGGCCGGGTCGGGGTCGGTGGCGCGGACCAGTAAGCGGTAGAACGACTCGTACCGGCGGAACACCTCGACGGTGCCGGGGTCGGGCAGGGAGTCCACGTAGACGTTCGTGTAGCCCTGGAAGTCGAAGGCGAGGACCGCCAGGGTGCGCGCGACCGTGTACAGGTCGCTCGCCACCGACGGGCCGGCCTCGGCGACCTCGGGCGCCTGGTAGCCCACCGTGCCGTAGATCGCCGACTCGTCGTCGTCCATCCGGCGCACCGCGCCCATGTCGATCAGTTTGAGCTGGTCCTCGGTCTGTATGGCGTTGTCGACCTTGAAGTCGCAGTACAGCAGGTTGCGGCTGTGCAGGTGGCCGAGCGCGTCCAGCGCCTCGATGCCGTACGCGCACGCCTGTTCCACCGGCAGCGGATCGCGTCTGCCCGCCGGGGTGCGGCGGGAGTTGGCGATCTCCTTGAGCGACTTCCCGCCGACGTACTCCATGACGATGTACCCGTCGAGCGTTTCCGTGCGCGGGTCGCGGTGCTCCACGAAGTTGTAGATACGGACGATGTTGGAGTGCTCGATCTCGGCGAGGAAGCGGCGCTCGGAGATCGCGGCGGCCATGGCGTCCCGGTCACCGGTGTCCAGCAGGCCCTTCAGCACCACCCAGCGGTCGGACACCGCGTGGTCGACGGCGAGGTAGATCCAGCCGAGTCCGCCGTGCGCCAGACAGCCCACGATCTCGTACTGACCGCGCACGACGTCCCCGGCCCGCAGCTTCGGCACGAACGAGTACGGGTGGCCGCACTTGGTGCAGAAGCCCTCCGTGCGCCCCGGCCGGTCGCCGCGCGCCCGCCCCACCGGCGCCCCGCAGTCCGAGCGCGAGCAGAACCGCTTGTGCTCGGGCACCTCGGGGTTCTCCAGGACCATCGCGCGCGGGTCGGGCCGGGGGACCTGCGGGACCTGCACGAGCCCCATGCCGAGCCGGGCCCGCCCGGACGAACCGGTGGCCGAGCCGGAACTGCGGACCGAGAGCGAGCGGCCCGAGGAGCCGCCCGACAGCGAGCGGGACAGCCGCCCGGACACCGACCGCCGTGAGTTCGACGACCGGGACGACGACCGCGACGACGAACGGGACGACGACCGCGACGACGACCGCGACGACGGTCGGGACGACGACCGGGACGAGGAGGACGAGGAAGCCGAACGGGAGCCCCCGGTGACCCCCGTGGCCAGGGAGACGAGCGAGCCGTCCCCGCGGTCGGGCGACTCCGGCGCCAGCCCGCAGGTGTCGCAGTACAGCTCGCCACCGCCCACGTCCTCGTAGCGCCCGTCGCAGCCGGAGCGCCCGCATGCCTGCCGCTCACTCACGCCGCATCACCCCTGTCACTCACGTCCCGGGTCCGCCGATCAGTTCCGCGGAGGCCCGCTGGTAGCGCAGCACGGCCTGCTCGGCCACGCGCAGATCGCAGGGCGCGCTCCACAGCATGCGGCGCGCCTTCTCGTACAGCTCGATCAGTTCCGGGTCCTCCGCCAGGCCGTGCCGGGCGACCTTGGCCCGGTACGCGTCGAGCCGTCCGCGCAGTTCGGCGCGGACCGCGAGGGGCGCGGTCACCGCCGTCAACGACTCGCGGGCGCGCAGCAGTTCGTCCTCGGCCTGCTGCTCCAGGGCCTCCAGGAGCGGGGACAGCCGGTGCCACTGCGCGTGTCTGCGGTACTCGGCCGCCGTCGCGAGCTGCTCCTGGAGCGCCGTCGGCGGGCCGCTGACCACCGGCACCTCCGTCGCGGCGATCTTCGCGAGCACCTCGCCGCGGGCGCTGCGGGCCTCGGCGAGCGTCCGGTCCGCACGGCTCAGCAGGTCCCGCAGGTTGACCAGGCGCGCCTCGGCGTCCTGGCGCACCGTCAGCACCGCGTCGATCTCCCGCCGCACGTCCTCCAGGGCGCGCGCCTCCCGGTCGTACGTCGCGGTGTCCGGCCGGCCGCCGCCGGGCGCCGAGCTCCCGCGCGCGGGGACCCAGTACGCCAGCGGGTCCGACACCACCCGCTCGCGCAGCGCACCCAGGGTGCGGGTGATCCGCTCCAGGTCGTCGCCCGCCGGGTGCTCGCCGGGGCGCACGCCCACGGAGTGCGCCAGCCTGCGGGTGCGCTGCAACTCCGCGGAGAGCAGGTCGATGCGGGCGGGCAGCGCCGACCAGACCGCGTCCGCGGCCACGACGAGGTCCAGCGAGGACGCGTACAGCTCGTTCATCCGGTCCACGAGGGCGGCCAGGGTGAACCGCTCGCTGAGCCTCCCGGTGCCCGCCGCGACGGCGCCGCCCGCGATCGTGACGCTCTCGCCGCGCAGCAGTTCCGTCAGTTCGGCCAGGTCCTCACGGCTCGACCAGCGGCGGCGGGCGCGTATGTCGCGGGCGGAGCGCAAGGCGTCGGTGTACGCGTCGAAGCAGGTCCAGAGCAGGCCGATCGACGCCTCGGCGGCGGTCCAGCGCTCCTTGGTGACGCCCGTGAGCTCGGCGCCCTCCAGGAGCCGGCGGCCCGCGTGGTCCTGCAGGGCCAGCAGCGAGGTCTCGACGGCCTCGTGCTCCGCGCCCAGCCGCGCCAGCGCACGGTCCACCTCGTCCCGGTCCATCACCGGCCCGGTGGATCCCGCGACGCTCATCGATCACCTCTCGCTCTCGTACGTCTCCCGCGCGCTGCGCTCGGGCGACTTCCGGTCGTATCCGGTCGGTTGTCCGGCTCGGGTCCTCGTTCGTCGTGGTCGGTGCGGGTGCGTGCCCGGGGTCCGCTCAGCGGTACTCGGGCTCTGGCGGCAGCGACTTCGACGCGTCGCCGCCGAGCGGCTTGGCCAGCCACCTCTTGTAGGACGCCCGCCAGCCGTCGTCGCGGTAGTCCGCCAGGACCTGGTTGACCCGGCGTACCAGGTCGTCGGCGCCCTGCCGCATCGCCACCCCGTAGTAGTCGTCCGTGAAGGGGTCGCCCTTGAGCGCGACCGTGGGGTCCTGCGCGGCCAGGCCGGCGGCGAGGGCGCCGTCGGTGACGACGGCGTCGGCCTGTCCGAGCTGGAGCCGCACCAGGCAGTCGAGCTGGTTGGGAACGGACACGGCCTTGCCGTTCCTCTTGTCCCCCCTCAGCCTGTTCAGCGCCACGGAGCCTTCGGCGGCACAGACGCGCCCGTTCGCCAGCGTCTCGTCGTATCCCTCGATGGGTGAGTCCCGGGGTGCCAGCACCTGCAGGCCGGTCCGGAAGTAGGGCGCGGAGAAGGCGACGTCCTCCTGCATGCTCGTGCAGGTGATCGTCACCGTGCGGACCACCATGTCCACGGTTCCGTCGCGGACCGCCGGGAAGCGCTGGTCCGTGGTGACGGCCAGGAACCGGATGTTGTCCTCGCGCTTGCCGAGGATCTCGTCGGCGATCTCCTGGGCGAGATCGATGTCGAAGCCCTCCAGTCCGGCGCCGCCCTTCTCGCTGTTCGGGTCGCGGTAGCCCCAGCCGAAGCTGTTCTGGTCGACGCCGACGATCAGGTACCCGCGCCTCTTGATCTCCTGGACCGCCGGACCGCTCTCGTCGGCGGACGGCGCCGGGCTCCGCTTCTCGGGGTGCTCGCAGGTCTCGGCCTTCGTGTACGTCACCCGCGTGGTGCCCGCCCCGCCCGTTCCGGTACCGCCGCTCCCGCCCGCGCCACGCAGCGGGAGCAGCGCGAGGGCCGCGGTGAGGGCGCAGGCGACCACCATCGCGCCCACGCCGCCCCAGCCCTTCGTACGGAACCCCAGACGTCGTATCGCACTCATCACCGCTCCCCCTTTCCCCGTTGTGACCGCCTTTGTCACCGGTACTCCGAAAGCCTGCGGCCGATGCCGAGCACGGCGCCCGACGCGCCCAGCACGGCGAGGGCGGCGGTGCCCCCGGGCAGCCCGCGCATGGCCTGCCGGCCGGCGTGGGCGGCCTCCTCGAACTCCTCCTGTTCGTGTGCGAGCGCCTTGTTCAGGCTGCCGTCGATGCCGTCGAAGCACTCACCCGTCGACGGCTTGTCCTCGTCGCCGACGATGCCGTCCAGGGCTGCCTGGTAGTCGCCGGCGGCGTCGGCCTCGCGCGCCGCCCGGTGCCGCTCGCGCCAGGTCTCCATGGTGCCCCTGGCGGCCTGCACGGGCTGCTCGCCCGCGCGGTCGTCGGCGATGCGCGCGGCCTCGTCCAGGAGTCCGGAGAGGTCGTCCATGTCGCTCCGGTACGCCCTGTCGAACACGTCCTCGCCGCTCTTCGTCAGCTCCGCGCCGCGGCTGACCAGGGTGAGCGTCTCGTTGCCGCGGGCCTTCAGGGAGGCGATCCGGGCGTCGTTGAGCACGTGCAGCGAGTGCACGCCGTGCTCGTAGGAGTCGCCCAGACCCGAGCGGGCGACGGAGTGGCCGGCGACCAGCCAGACCAGCGCCAGACCGCAGGCGGCGGTGGCGGCCACCAGACCGCGGTTGAGCACCCGGTTCGTCCGCAGGTAGTGGCGGCGCTGGGCCCAGCCGAGGGCGCCCAGGGCGAGGACACCGAGACCCGTCGCCACCCACGGGTAGGGGGTCGCGGCATCGTAGTCGCCGCGCAGCCGCCGGTTCTCGTTCTGGTAGAGGCGCTCCGCCGTCGGGAGCATCCTCTCCTGCATCGTGTCGTTCGCGTACCGCAGGTAGGCCCCGCCCAGCGGGTAGCCCTGGCGGTTGTTGGCGCGGGCCTGCTCGATGAGGCCGTTGTACTCCGGCAGCAGCTTGCTGAGCTCGGTGACCGCCTTCGCGGAGGAAGACCCCGGCTCGGCGGCGGTGGCGGCCTCGGCCAGGGCGTCGGCGGCGGCCTCGATGCTGTCCCGGTAGCGGGTGCGGGACTCCGGGCTCCCCTGGCCGCCGGCGAGGAAACCGCTGGACGCGGCCGTGTTGGCGTCGGCGAGGGAGCCGTAGACGCGGGCCGCGGCGACGCTCAGGGGCTGACTGCGGTGGAGCACGTGGTCGGCCGCGTCGGCACGGTCGTCCATCTGCACCGCGGACACGGAGCCGAACAGGACGGCCAGGAGGGCGAGGGCGGCGCCGATGACCCGTAACCGCCCCGGCTCGGTCGTCGCGGCCGCGCGCAGCCGGTCCACGCCCTCCATGAACGCGGTGCGGCGCGGCGGTTCGACAGGGCCGCCGGGCGACGGGAGCGGCGCGGTCGACACGGGTGCCGGGGGTGAGGCGGGTGGCGGAGGCGTCGTCGGTGACGGTCGTGCCGCCTGTGACGGGACGGCGGGGACCACGCGTCCCGTCCGCGGCGGCGATGCCGCGCCGCCCTTCGGCGTGTACGTCACTCGACCTCCCCCTCAGGTCATCACTTGCTCACCCGGCCCGGTGTCCGGCGCCGCCCGGCGCGATGCCGTACGGGGTGCGTGTGCCGCACGGTGTCCGGCGAGCGAGCGAGGTGCACGGCCGCAAGTATCGTCGCCGGGACCGACATCCGCACCAGCCTTGCCGGACCGTGTTCGGACCGTCGCACGGCAGGCGATCTGATCGCTGCCCGGCCGTCGGGGCTCCCAACCGCACAAGTCCTCCCGCACCACCCCCTGCCCGTGAATACGCGAGGGGCCCCGGTTCGGTTCCCCGGCGGTCTCCACCCGGGAGGGCGCGCTAGGCGCCTTCGTAGTACGTCCGCACGCGCGCGTGGACGTCGGCCGGGGCGCCCACACGGTCCAGGCCGAGGAGGGCGGCCCCCAGGACGGGGGCGGCGGTGACCACCCGGGGTACGGCCTTGGGCGCCCGGGCGGCCAGGAGCTCGCGCACGCGCCCGTCGAGCTGCGGGGGGCGGGCGGCGAGGACACCGCCGCCCAGCAGCACGGGCGTCTCCTCGGCGAGGAGACCCAGCCGGGTCAGGGCGACGGTGGCCAGGGTGACGACCTCCTCCGCGAGCCGGTCCACGATCCCGCGGGCCACCGGATCGCCGTCCGCCGCCGTGGCGAAGAGCACCCGCGTCAGCTCGTGCCGCCGGCCGGACGCGAGGTGCCCCAGGTGGAACGCCTCGATCAGCGCGTACATGGATCCGAGTCCGAAGTGGGCGGGCAGCGCACGGGCCAGGGCGGTGGGCTCCCCGCGGCCGTCCTCGGCCCGCGCCGCCCACCACAGGGCCTCCTCCGCCAGGTCCCAACCGCCGCCCCGGTCACCGGAGATGCGGCCGACGGCGGGGAAGCGCGCGGTGCGGCCGTCGGGCCGCATGCCCACGCAGTTGATACCGGCGCCGCAGACGACGGCGACACCGCGCGGTTCGTCGATGCCGGCCCGCAGGATCGCGAAGGTGTCGTTGCGCACCTCGACGTCCGCGCCCCACGCGCGCGCGTGCAGCGCGGCGGCCAGCCGCTCCTCCTCCACGGGGAAGTCCGCGTTCGCGAGACACGCCGACACATGGGCGACCGAGCGCACGCCTCCCGCCTGTTCGAAAGCCCGCCGCACGGCGTCGGCGACGGCGTCCACGGCCGTCTCGACCCCCACCGCCGGAGGCCGGAACCCGCCCCCGCGCGCGGTGCCGACGACCTCGCCGGCGTCCGTGACCACGGCCACGTCGGTCTTGCTGTTCCCGGCGTCGATGGCGAGCAGGAGGGCGTCGTGGCGGCCCCCGGACGCGGTCACGCCCACGCGAGGTGCTCCCGGTTGTGGGCGAGCAGCCGGTCGGTGAGGGTGTCGGCGTAGGCGTACTGGCCGATCAGGGGATGGGCGAGCAGCGCACGGAAGACCCGCTCGCGGCCCCCGTGCAGCGCGGCTTCCAGCGCCAGGTCCTCGTACGCCGTCACGTTCGCCGTCAGTCCCGCGAACAGCGGGTCCACGGGAGCCACCGGCAGCGGGGACGGCCCGTGGGTGCCGACCGCCGCCGGCACCTCGATCACCGCGTCGTCCGGCAGGAAGGGCAGCGTGCCCGCGTTGTACGTGTTCACCACCTGGTACGGGCTGCCGGCCCCGCCGAGCAGCGCCGCCGCCAGGTCCACGGCGGCCTCGGAGTAGTAGGCCCCGCCGCGCCTGGCGAGCAGTGCGGGCTTCTCGTCGAGCGCGGGGTCGGCGTACATCCGCAGCAACTCGCGCTCCATCGCGGCCACTTCGGCGGCCCGCGACGGCTTGGTGCGCAGCTCGCGCACCACCTCGTCGTGGGCGTAGTAGTACCGCAGGTAGTAGGAGGGCACCACCCCGAGCCGGTCGAGCAGGGGACGCGGCAGCCGCAGATCGGCCGCGATCGTGTCGCCGTGCTCCCGGAGCAGCCGGGGCAGTACGTTCTCGCCCTCCGGCCCGCCGAGCCGTACCCCGGTCTCCCAGGTGAGGTGGTTGAGCCCGACGTGGTCGAGGTGCACCTCGGCGGGGGCCGCACCCAGCAGCCCCGCGAACTTCCGCTGCAGCCCGATCGCCACGTTGCACAGCCCGACCGTGCGGTGCCCGGCCCGGAGCAGCGCACGGGTCACGATGCCGACCGGATTGGTGAAGTCGATGATCCAGGCATCCGGGCTGACACGCCGCACCCGCTCGGCGATGTCCAGCACCACCGGCACGGTGCGCAGCGCCTTGGCCAGCCCGCCCGCACCGGTGGTCTCCTGCCCGACGCAGCCGCACTCCAGCGGCCAGGTCTCGTCCTGCTCCCGGGCCGCCTGCCCACCGACCCGGAGCTGGAGCAGCACGGCGTCCGCGCCGTCCACCCCGCGGTCCAGCTCACCGGTGGTGACGATCCGCCCGCCGTGCCCCTGCCGCGCGAAGATCCTCCGCGCCAGGCCGCCGACCAGCTCCAGCCGCTCGGCGTCCGGGTCGACGAGTACGAGCTCCTCGACGGGCAGGGTGTCCCTGAGCCGGGCGAATCCGTCGATGAGTTCGGGGGTGTAGGTCGAACCTCCGCCGACCACCGTGAGTTTCATGTGCGGTTCAGTCCTTCATCCGAGCCGGCGACATGTTCCCCACCTTACGGAAGCGCGTACTCAAGCGCCGTCCGCAGGCGGAGAGTTGCGCTTCGCCAAGCGGTCAGCCCGTTCCCGTGCCGGTGACCTCCTCGCCCGTACTCCCGGAGGCGGTCAGATGGGCCGACGTACCGGTGAGCGCGAGCAGGCGGTCCAGGAAGCCCGGCCGGTTGTCCAGGCGGAGGCGCACGCCGGCGGTGCTCGTGAGGCGGCGGGTCCGCAGCAGCGCCGCCAGGCCCATCGAGTCGATCCAGGTCAGCTGACGGAAGTCCAGCCGCAGGTGGCGGAAGGCGGTGCCCGGGGTGAGATGTCCGGCCACGGCGCGGACGAGTTCCTCGCTCGCCGTCTGGTCGAGGTCACCGGCGATCTCCACCCTCAGCACGTCCGCCACGGCGGTCACGATGAGGCTGAACTCCGGGTCAGGTGCCGTCATGCGGTGTTCCCCGGACCGGTGCCCGGCCGGGCGGCCACGGTGGCGGCCCCCGCGTGGAGCAGGGCCGTGGCGCGCGGGAAGTCGTGGAGCCGTCGGGCGAGCAGGTGCAGCCCGGGGACCAGGCAGCGCGGCGAGACCGACCGGGCCTCCAGGACGTCGGCGGTCCAGCCGATGAAGCCGGTGAACAGGGCGGTGTCGTCGACGTACAGGGCCGCGGCGAGGAAGTCCACTATGTGGGCGTGGTCCTCGGCGGTCCGCTCGTGCTGGACGTCGGTGTAGAGCCGCAGCGCGGGTACCTCCTCCCGCAGGCCCGCCAGCGTCTCCTCCACCAGCCGGGTACGCGACTTCACGACCATCGTGTACTCCTGGTCGGCCAGGTGCGGCAGGTCGTCCACCGGCTGGCGGGCGGTCGTCGAACCCGGGGACGGGGTCGCGGCCGTCAGTCCGCCCTCCAGCGCGGTCGCGGCCTCCCGCGCGTTCGCGGCCCACCGGTCGGCACCGCAGGCACGGGCGTAGCGGCCGTCCGGGCCGAAGGCCCTCCCGCCCACCATCACGGGCACGCCCGCGGCCTGGCAGGCGGCGATCATGGCGTGGGCGGTGGGCAGCCTGGTCGGGAGCGAGGACGAGAGCAGCACCGCGTCCGCCCCGGTACGGCGCAGATGGGTGATCAGGTGCGGTCCGGGCGTCTGGGCGCCGAGGTAGTCCACCTGCCAGCCGCGCAGGGCGAGGACCTCCGCGACCAGGCGGGCCGGGAAGGCGTGCCACTCGCCCTCCACACACGCCACGGTCACCCGGCCCCGGCTCGGGCCCCAGCCCGTGTCGGCCGGGACGGGCGAGGAGGGGACCAGCGCCGTGACGACCCGCTCGTTGACGGCCGTGGCCGCGTGCTCCTGGGCGACGGTGATCCGGTCGGCCGCCCATTCCGTACCCACCTTCTCCTGCACCGCGCCGATCACGTCCAGCAGCAGCGTCTCCGTGTCGAGGCCGATGTCGAGTCCCTGGTACAGGGTGTCCGTGGCGGTGTACGCGTCACCGCCGAGAACGGCGCTCCACAGCCGGTCGCGCAGATCGGCGGCGGTCTTGCCGGTGTCGGTCATCAGGTTCTCCTGGTTCTCTTCTGCCGCCAGTGGGTGTTCGGGGAGCGGACGTCTTCGCCGACGTGCGGGTCGGCGCCTCCCCGGCGGTCCGCGTGGCCGTCTCCGTCGACCACCGCCAGCGGACCGGTCCTCGGCGCGCCGATGGCGACCACCGCCATGTCGTCGTGGCGGCCCCGGCCGAGCCACTGCGCGGCGAGCATGTGGACGCGCTCCACCACCGCCTCCGCGGGCATGCCGGCGCGCCCCGTGAGGTCCCGCGCGAGCCGCTCGACGCCGTACAGCTCACCGCCGACCGGTCCGCCGCGGGCCTCGGTGATGCCGTCCGTGTACAGCAGGCAGGTCTCCCCCGGGGCGAGGACGAGCTCCTCGGTCCGGAACGACACGGACGGCATCGCGCCCAGCAGGTCGCCGTACGTCCCGCTCTCCTCCACCCGGCCGTCCGCGCGGAGGACGAGCGGCGGGGGATGGCCCGCGCTGGTGAGCCGTAACCGCACCCGGCCCGCGCGCCGCCGGAGCACCGAGGCCAGGGCCAGCGTCACGAACCGCTCGTGCGGGGAGGTGAGGAGCGCGGTGTTCAGCAGCCCGAGGACGTGACCGTGGTCGTGGGCGAGCGGCCGCAGGGCGTGCAGGCTGTTGCGGACCCTGCCGGTCAGCACGGCGGCGTCCAGGCCCTTGCCCGCCACGTCACCGAGGACGACGAGTGTCTCCTCGGCGGGGTCGGCGCCGGGGTGGACGTCGTAGAAGTCACCGCCGATCCGCTCGCTGTCCTGGAAGGGACGGAAACGTCCGGCGTACTCGACGCCGTGCACCGTGCCCAGCGCCGGGGGAAGCAGTTCCCGCATCAGCAACGCGGTGACACGGGACTGTTCGCCGTACACGCGGACCGAGGACAGGGCGGCTCCCACGCGCGCGGCGAACAGGCCGGCGAAAGCCTCCTCGTCCTCGGCGAAGGCCCGCCGGCCGACGGAGCGCAGCAGGATCAGCGCGCCGTCGGGGACGCCGTGGCCGGGCAGCGGCGTCACCACGACGGAGCCGACCGGGCCCTCGAACCCCTGGGGGATCACCCAGGCGGGAACCTCACCGGGGTCGATCCAGCACGCCGGCACGGACGGGAGACCCTGCAGCGCCTCGGCCAGACCGGGTACGGTCGCCGGGTCGACGGTGCGGGTGGTCCCGGTGACGGGGCCGCCGGCCCGCGCGAAGGTGACCGGGAAGCGGTCGCTCCCGGCGGGGGAGGCGGGGGAGATCAGGACGGCGGCGTCCGCGAGGTGGTGCACCGCCAGACGCGCGGCCGCCTCGACGCAGGTCTGCACGCTCAGCGACGACAGCAGCGTGCCGGACACCCCGGCGAGGACGGCCGCGCGCTCCTGCGCCCTGCGCAGGGTCTCCTCGGCCAGCCGGCGGTCGGTGTCGTCGATCAGCCACCACACCACGTCCCCGTCCGGGTGCGGCGTGGGAAATGCCTCGAACATCCGCTCGCCGATGCGGCCGGACCGGGTGGGCGCGCACGTCGTGGAGGGGCCGCCGGTCACGCACCGGTGCGCGTCCGCCAGCCAGTCCGGCAGGTGCCAGGACGGCCGGTCGCCGCCCGCCGTCCCGGACAGCAGTGTCCGGGCGGCCTCGTTGACCTCGACGATGCCGCCGTTCCTGTCCACGACCAGGATCGGGCAGGGGGCTTCGCTCCACGCCGGACCAACGCTGACGCCGGTGGGGCGGGAGCCGCTCGGAAGACCTCGGGAAGGGACCACGGCCGGCGGCTCGCGCGCCGCGCACCCACCACCCTCCTGAGCGCGAAAGCATTGCCTTATCTCGCGGTAACCGTCTCGCGGGTTGCTTGTTGATACAGGCAAGCTTCGAATTCGTACGGAAATGGCGAAGGCCAGTCTTTTTCCGCCCGGTTAGTGATCGCGTCTCATGCCATTTCGAGACCGCCGGTGCGATGGTGCAACGGCCGGCCGCCTTGATCCGGACGCCGGAGGGGGCGGCGGGGTTCAGCGCCCGGTGCGAACGCCCGCCCTGTGCAGAGGGCACGTTCTCCACTCGTGGACACGCAGCGTGGCGGTGTGCTTCCATCGTGTCGACGGGGGAATCAACAACGTGCCCAGCACCGTTCGGCCAGTAGCGGTGGAAGCTTTCACGGTGAACGCGGGAGGTCACCGTGGGCGCTGGAATCGAGTTCCCAGTAGGCGCCGCGTGTGTGCTCGTCCGGTTCGTCGGCGATATCGAAGCCGACGAGATCCCGCGAGTCAGCGAACAGGTGCTGCACGGAACCAGTCGCTCTGTACTGCTTGCCGATCTCACTGAAGCGAGCCCGGTGTGGGGGCGCAGTTTCTTCGCGCTGCTGACCCTGGCCCTGAAGACCCGCGCGGCGGGCGTGAAGCTCCTCGTCGTCGGGCCCGACCATGACCTGGAACGCCTGATCGCCAAAACGGCGACCGGCCGTTTCCTGCCCTGCTACCCCACGGTCGTGGCGGCCCTTCGCAGCGCGGACTGTGCCGCGCATGTCGCGCAGGCGAGCAACTAGTCACACGAAGGATGCGAACCTCGCGGATGGGCCACTCTGTACGACGACTTCACCAGGCTTCCCCGGACGCTGACCCGGAGGAAGCCAGCGTGCTGGTGTGCGTGACCGGCACGCTGGGCGTGGGAATCATCGACGAACTGCGGGAAGAGACGCGCTGGCTGATGACGGGCGCGGTCGGGGCGCCCCGGCGCAGACTGCTGGTGGACCTCTCCAGCATCGCCCGGTGTACGGACGAATCGGGCCTGTACGTGCTGCTGGGCATGAGCCGGATGCTGGCGGGCCGGGGCGTCGAGCTGGTGCTGACCTCGGTCAGCCCCGTGGTGGAGGCACAGATCCAGCGGGCCTGTCTGCAGGGGTACTTGCGGCGGGGCGGCTGTCAGGGGCCGCACGAGACCACATGAATCCTCAGGGGCTCAGGGGCTCAGGGGCTCAGGGGCCTCAAGGGGGCTCAAGGGCCTCAGGGGCCTAGGAGAACTCGGGAAAACCCACGGCTCCACGAGAGTGCCGTCGCGGGCCGGGGCGCCCGGCGTGCACCCCGGTGCACGACCCCGGACCCCCGCCGCCCGCGAAGGCCCGGACCGTGCGACGTACGGGCGCCGGGCGCCGGAAGTCGGGACATGCGAAGGCCCGGACCGTCAGGCGGAGATGCCGTCGATCCGGGCCAGAGCGTCGTCCGCGCCGTACGGCTGCAGGTATGGCAGCCAGCGCGGGTCCCTATGGCCCGTGCCGATGATGCGCCAGGCCAGGCCGGTGGGCGGGGCGGGTTTGTGGCGCAGCCGCCAGCCGATCTCGACGAGGTGGCGGTCGGCCTTCACGTGGTTGCAGCGGCGGCAGGACGCCACCACGTTGTCCCAGACGTGCTTGCCCCCGCGGCTGCGCGGGATGACGTGGTCGACGCTGGTTGCGACGCCACCGCAGTACATGCACCGGCCGCCGTCGCGCGCGAAGAGCGCACGGCGGGTCAGCGGAACGGGCCCCCGGTAGGGGACCCGCACGAACCTTTTCAGCCGGACCACGCTGGGTGCGGGGAGCGTGACGGTCGCGCTGTGCAGATGGGCGCCGGATTCCTCGAGGCAGACGGCCTTGTTCTCGAGGACGAGGACGAGCGCGCGGCGGAGCGGTACGACGCCGAGTGGCTCGTACGACGCGTTGAGGACCAGGACATGCGGCACGGATGCCTCCTTGTACGCCGGCGGCGCGTGGCTCGCGCCGGGACGATCCGTAGTCAGTCTCCCCTCATGCCTGGTGAAAGCGCCACCATGTCCCGGTAACGGGCTGAGAGTGTTTTCGACCACACCTCATTCATCCCCAGGATCACGCGTGGTTCATCCCTCCTGTTCACCAGGGGTGGGCACAGTTCCTTCCTCGAACATTGGGACGATCTGCACACGATGCCCCGATAGTGTGGTGCATCCGCCCGTCCGGTTACCTTTTCGTGACCTTGGTCGCCGGGCCGGAGCGGACCGTTGCACTGGAGGTACCAGCCGTGTCCTTGTACGCCGTCCCACCGGCCGCCGGCTCCGAGCCGTCGCCGACGCCCTCGCAGGCGCCGACGCCCGACGTGCCCTCGCTCCAGGACGCCCAGGAGCACGCGTCGAACGCCGCGAGCTGGGTCGAGCAGAACTGGTCCACCTGGCTCGCGATCGGGCTCCGGGTCCTGCTGATCGTGGTGATCGCGGTGGCGCTGAGAGTCGTGGTACGCCGGGCCATCACCAAGCTCATAGACCGCATGAACCGTACGGCCCAGGCGGTCGACGGCACGGCCCTCGGCGGTCTGCTGGTCAACGCCGAGCGCCGCCGCCAGCGCTCCCAGGCCATCGGCTCGGTGCTGCGCTCGGTCGCGTCCTTCCTCATCCTGGGGACGGCCGCGCTGATGGTCCTCGGCACCTTCGAGATCAACCTGGCCCCGCTGCTGGCGTCGGCCGGTGTCGCGGGCGTGGCGATCGGCTTCGGCGCCCGCAACCTGGTCACCGACTTCCTCTCCGGGGTCTTCATGATCCTGGAGGACCAGTACGGGGTCGGGGACTCGATCGACGCGGGCGTCGCCTCGGGCGAGGTGATCGAGGTCGGCCTGCGCGTGACCAAGCTGCGCGGCGACAACGGCGAGATCTGGTACGTCCGCAACGGCGAGGTCAAACGCATCGGCAACCTCTCCCAGGGCTGGGCCACCGCGGGCGTCGACGTCACCGTGCGCCCCGACGAGGACCTGGAGAAGGTGCGCCGGGTCCTGGTGGAGGTCGGCGCGGAGATGAGCCGGGACGAGCCCTGGAACGAGCGCCTGTGGGGGCCGGTCGAGGTGCTGGGCCTGGACAGCGTCCTGCTGGACCAGATGGTGGTCCGCGTCTCCGCCAAGACCATGCCGGGCAAGGCGCTGTCCGTGGAGCGCGAGCTGCGCTGGCGCATCAAGGTCGCCTTCGACGCGGCCGACATCCAGATCGTGGGCGGCATCCCGCTCCAGGCGGACGGGGACGCGCCGGCCGACCCGGCGGCGGGGGTGGCGGCCCCGTCCGCGTACGCCTCCGCCACCTCCCCGCAGTCGGTGGCGGCCTCGCCGATCGTGCCGACGACGAAGTAGCGGCAGGGGACAGCACGGAACGGTACGACGGAGGCGGGGCGCCGGATTCGTGCGGCGCCCCCCGCTCACGTGTACCGCAGCTCCGCCGGCCGCACGGTGCGGCGCAGGAGGGGGAGCGAGGTGGCGGCGGCCAGCAGGCAGGCCGCGTAGACCGCCGGCGGGACCAGCAGCGCGGAGTACGGCGCGGAGCCCACTTCGGCCGCGAGCGCGGAGTACCACGTGCCGATCGCCATGCCCCCGGCACCCGCGAGCAGCGTCGAGGGGAGCAGCGGCAGCGCCGATAGCGCTCATTATGTACTCGGTACATGTACTGAGTGAATAGTCCGAGGAGTGGACGGTGGGCGCATCGGCAGGCGCAGGCGATGTGCCAGAATTGCCCGGCTTGCACGCCCTGTGACGGCGGCGCGACGGAGAGTTTGTGGCCAACGTCACGTTGTCCGGCCGGTCACGTCTGCGGCGGCGCCCACGGGGTAGGGCTGCGATGACCCGGTACAGCCGTACGACGACAAGGAGGCCCTCGTGGCCGCACGCCTTCCGGTTCCGGCTCGTTCCAAACCCGGGGCGGAACCGTCCGCCGACCCCGAGCACCACGTGTGCGTCTTCAGCGCGGAGGGCCCGTGCGTCGAGGCACCGCTGACCAGCGAGCCTCCGCTGCCCGACGCCGAACCCCTCACCAGTGAGCCGCCGCTCGCCGACACCACGCCCCTGACCAGCGAACCGACACCCGCGGGTGCCGCCTGGGGCTTCGACCCCCCGGGGGTGTAGATGGAGGGCACGGAGGACGAGACCCCGCTGTCCCGGCTGGCCCGTCTGCACGGTGTCGACACCTCCTACAGCCCGTCACCGGGCCGGGTCGTCGCCGCCTCCGACACCGCGGTCGTCGCGGCCCTCGCGGCCCTCGACGTCGACGCGAGCACCCCGCAGGCCGTACGGGACTCCCTGGCCGCGCGCGAACGGGAACTGAGCGAGCGGCTGTTGCCGCCCACCGTGGTGTGCTGGGGCGGGCAGGGGCCCGCGGCCCTGGCCGGCCTCCCGGACGGCACCCGGCTGCGCATCGAGACCGAGCAGGGCGAATCCCGCTCCACCGCCGAGAACCTCCCACCCGGTGTGCACGCGCTGCGTGCCACCGCCCCCGACGGCCGCACCGCCGACGTCCACCTCGTCGTCGCCCCGCCGAGACTGCCCGCGCCGCCCGGCCGCGCGTACGGCGTCCTCGTCCAGCTCTACTCACTGCTCTCGCGGCGCAGTTGGGGCATGGGCGACCTCGGTGACCTCGCGGAGCTGACCGCGTGGGCCGGGCGGGCGCTCGGCGCCGGCTTCGTACAGGTCAACCCGTTGCACGCGGCCGTGCCCGGGACCCCGACCGACCCGTCCCCGTACCGGCCCTCCTCGCGCCGTTACCCGGACCCGGTGCACCTGCGGGTCGAGGACGTCCCCGAGTTCGCGTACGCCGAGGGCCGCGAGCGGCTGCGCGCGCTGCTGGAACGGGCCGCGCGGCTGCGTGACTCGGTGCTCGGCGAGGGGGAGGGGGACAGGGGCGGGGCGACGGAGGAGTCGCAGGCGGGGCTGATCGACCGGGACGCCGTGTGGCAGCTGAAGCGCGAGGCGCTGGAGCTTGTGTGCGCCGTACCGCTCGGGCCCGGCCGGCGGGCCGCGTACGCCGACTTCCTCGCCGAGGAGGGCGAGGCCCTGGAGGACCACGCCACCTGGTGCGCGCTGGCCGAGGTGCACGGGTCCGACTGGCGGCGCTGGCCCGCGGAGCTGCGTGATCCCCGCTCGCCCGGGACCGCCCGCGCGCGGGCCGGGCTGATGGACCGCGTCGACTTCCACTCCCGGCTGGCCTGGCTCACCGAGGAACAGCTCGCCGCCGCGCAGCGTGCCGCGCGCGACGCCGGGATGCCGGTCGGGCTCGTGCACGACCTGGCCGTCGGCGTGCACCCGGACGGGGCCGACGCCTGGGCGCAGCAGGAGTACTTCGCCGCGGGCATGTCGGTCGGCGCGCCCCCGGACGCCTTCAACGCCCGCGGCCAGGACTGGGGCCTGCCCCCGTGGCGCCCGGACCGTCTGGACGCCTCCGGCTACGTTCCGTACCGCCGTCTGCTGCGGGCCCTGTTCCGGCACGCGGGCGCCCTGCGCATCGACCATGTGATGGGGCTGTTCCGGCTCTGGTGGGTGCCCCAGGGCCAGGCGCCGACGGAGGGCACGTACGTCCGCTACGACGCCGAGGCCATGCTGGCGATACTCGTGCTGGAGGCGTCCCGGGCCGGGGCGCTGGTGATCGGCGAGGACCTGGGGACGGTCGAGCCCGGGGTGCGCGAGGCGCTCGACGCACGGGGCGTCATGGGCACGTCGGTGCTGTGGTTCGAACGGGACTGGGAGGGCGACGGCCTGCCGCTGCCGCCGGAGCGCTGGCGGGCGGCCTGCCTGGCCACGGCCACCACCCACGACCTGCCGTCCACGGCCTCCCGGCTCACCGGCGACCACGTCGAGCTCCGGGCCCGCCTCGGCCTGCTCACCCGTCCGGTGGAGGAGGAGCGCGCCGCTGCCGCCGCCGACACGGGGGAGTGGCTGGCCTCGCTGTGCCGGCTCGGGCTGCTCGAGGGCGCGAGCGGCGGTCACTCCGCCGCGTCGGAGGAGGCCGAGATCCAGGCGGTCCACCGGTTCCTGCTGCGCACCCCGGCCCGTCTGGTCGGCCTCTGGCTGCCCGACGCGGTCGGCGACCGGCGCCCGCAGAACCTGCCGGGCACCTGGGACCAGTATCCGAACTGGCGTCTGCCCATCGCCGACGCCGCCGGGCGCCCGGTCTGTCTGGAGGACCTGGCGGCGTCGCCCCGGCTGCACGCGCTGGTGGACGTGTTGCGGGGACGCGGGGCGAAGGGGGACGTCGCGGGGGGAGACTGAGCCCGTACGGCACCCCGGGCGCGCGGTGCGCACCGGCGTTCGCTACGTTGGCACCGTGGACAAGAAGAACGCCCTGCGCGCCGGCGCCCTGGCCGCCGGTACGACGCTGATGATGCTGCTGATGTCGTCCCCCGCGCTCGCGCTGACGCGCGACGACGGTGACGACCCGGGGACCGGCCTGAGCGTGATCGAGACCGTGGGTCTGTTCGTCGTGGCGCCGGTCGTCCTGTTCGCGGTGATCGCGGGCCTGGTCATGGTCCTCGACCGGTCGACCGACCGGCAGCCGAAGGCCAAGGGCAAGGCCCCGGCCAAGGCCTGACGCCGGCGGCGGGATCTCCCGCTCGTCCGTCCCTCGTCTCCGTCCAGGGCATCCACCGCACCGCGTGTGCGGTGGATGCCCTGGACGCGTTGTCATCCCGGGTACGGCGTCGGGTACGGCGCCGTGAGATAGCGCTGCACCGTCGGGCCCAGCCACTTCACGATCTCCTCGCGGCTCAGCGCGACGGTGGGCGGCAGACGCAATACGTAGCGGGTGAGCGCCATGCCCATGATCTGTGACGCCGTGAGCGCCGCCCGCGTCGCGGCCTGCTCCGGATCGGGGCACACCTGGCGGGCCAGCGGCACGATCTGGTCGCGGAAGATGCGCCGCACGCCCTCGGCGCCGGTCTGGTTCGTCGTCCCCACGCGCACCATCGCGGTGAGGACCTCCCTGTTCTCCTCCCACAGGTCGAGGAAGTGGCTCACGAGGACCTCGCCCACCTCCCGCGGGTCCACCCCCTGCATCCCGGGCAGCCGCAGGTCGACGTCGAGCACCGCGGCGAACAGCCCCTCCTTCGAGCCGTAGTACCGCATGACCATCGACGGGTCGATGCCGGCGTCCCTCGCGATCGCGCGGATGGTGGCCCGTTCGTACCCGTCGGCGGCGAACCGCTCCCGCGCCGCGGTGAGGATCGCGTTCCGTGTGGCGTCGGAGCGGCGGGGGGCGGGAGCGACGGGCGGGGTGGGGGAAGACATGTCGACCATGCCAACAAACGTAGGCCAACACGTGTTGACGGTCCAGCGTGGCCGCCGTACGTTGGTGAACGGGCGTTGGCCAACAAGTGTTGACCTGCAGTCGTAGCCCGACCTGCGTGGGCCGGCCGACAGGCATAAGCCAACAGGTGTTGACCAACAGTCGTCGGCCAGCAGTCGTCGGCCGGCAGTCCTCGGCCAGCAGTCGTCGGCCAACAGTCGTTGGGCAGCAGTCCTCGGCCAACAGTCGTCGGCCAGCAGTCGTCGGTCGGTACGCGCCGGCCGGCGCCCGTCACATTCGGGGCACCAGGGCACCCAGGAGGCCGCCATGACCGGCACCACCCACTCCGTTCCCTACTCCCTCCCCCACTCCCTCCCTCATCCCGCCGCCGAACCGCGCAACGTCATCGTCGTCGGCGCGGGCCCCACCGGCCTGCTGCTGGCCGGTGACCTGGCCGCCGCGGGCGTCGACGTCACCCTCGTCGAGAAGCGCCCGCACACGGTCAGCAACCTCTCCCGCGCGTTCGCCGTGCACGCCCGCACCCTGGAGCAGCTCGACGCCCGCGGGCTCGCCGACGAGCTGGAGGCGATCGGCCGCCCGGTGGGCCGGGCCCGGCTCTTCGGCGGGTTCACCCTCCGGTTCGACGCCGTGCCGTCCCGCTTCCGGCACGTGCTCGTGATCCCGCAGTACGAGGTGGAGGCGGTGCTCGAGCGGCGGGCGGCCGGGGCCGGGGTGCGGTTCCGGTACGAGACCGAGGTCACCGGCCTGGTCCAGGACGCCGACGCGGTCACCGTGCGGGTCACGGGGCCGGGCGGCGAACGGGAGGAGCTGACCGCCGCGTACGTCGTCGGGGCCGACGGGCACCGCAGCGCCGTACGGGAGGCGGTCGGCCTGCCCTTCCCGGGACGGTCGGTCATCCGGTCCGTGGTCCTCGCCGACGTGCTGCTCGACGAGGCACCCGCGGACACGCTGAGCGCGCACGCCACCGGTGACGCCTTCGCGCTGCTCATCCCCTTCGGCGACGGGTACCACCGGGTCATCGGCTGGGACCGCGGGCGCGACGTCCCCGACAGCGAGCCGCTCGCGCTCGACGAGGTCAGGGCCGTCGTCCGGCTCGCCGCCGGCCACGACTACGGCATGCACGACGCCCGCTGGATGTCCCGTTTCCACAGCGACGAGCGCCAGGTCCCCGAGTACCGGGCCGGCCGCGTCCTCCTCGCCGGGGACGCCGCTCACGTCCACAGCCCGGCCGGCGGCCTGGGGCTGAACACCGGGCTCCAGGACGCGGCCAACCTGAGCTGGAAGCTCGCGGCGGTCGTCGGCGGCCACGCGGACCCGGACCTGCTGGACACCTACCACGCCGAACGCCATCCCGTCGGCCGGTCCGTGCTCCGCATCAGCGGCGGGCTCCTGCGGCTGGCGATGGCCAGGCGCCCCTGGACGCTGACGCTGCGGGCCGCGCTGCCCCCGCTCCTCACCCGCATCGGCCCCGTCCGCGCCCGCGTGCTCGGCCGGATCACCGCCGTCGGGTACAGGTACGCCGCCCCCCGCGGCTCCCACCGGCTGGCCGGCGCCCGCGTCCCGGACGTCGCCCTGAAGGGCGGTCGCCTCTACGAGGCCCTGCGCGGCGGCCGGTTCGTACTGATCGTCCCGCGCGAACCGTCCGCGGCCCTGTCCCCCGGGCGACTCGAGCACCTCGGGGACCGCCTCACCGTGGAGCGCTGGGCGAGCGCCCGGCGCACGACCGTGCTGGTGCGTCCGGACGGATACGTGGCCTGGGCGACGGACGACGACAAGGCGGACGCGGAGACGGTGGAGGCGGCCCTGAGGGCCGCGGGAGGCCGCCGGGGCGCAGCGTGAAGGGACGCGGGGCTGTGTTGACACGGCTCCGCCGCGCGGGCGCGACCAGCCACGGCGCACCCGCACCGCACAACGCACTACATGGCGCACCCCACAACGCACCGCACCACCCAAGGCGCACCCCGCGGAGCGTCAGGCCCCGTTCGATCGCACCAGCACCCGCAGCAGATCGGCCAGTTCCCCGGCCTGCTTCTCGTCCAGACGGGACAGCGCCTCGTTCTGCACGGCCAGCCCGGCGACGACCGCCTCGTCGACCAGCCGCAGCCCCTCGTCCGTGAGGGTCACCCGCAGTCCCCGCCGGTCGTGCGGGTCGGGCGAGCGGCGCAGCAGCCCCGCGCGCTCCAGCTTGTCCAGGCGGCCGGTCATGCCGCCCGTGGTGAGCAGCAGCGTCGCCGAGAGCTGCCGGGGGGACAGCGTGTGCGGGGGTTCCGCGCGGCGCAGGGTGGCCAGCACGTCGAACTCGCCGCGCGAGACGCCGTACCGCGCGTACGCCCTGTCCATGCGGTCGCCCAGGGCGCGGGAGAGCCGGTGGATCCGCCCGAACACCTCCATCGCGGTGGTGTCCAGGTCGGGCCGCGCCACCGCCCACTGGCCGATGATCGCGTCGACGGGGTCCCTGGCGGGTTCCCCGGCCGGGTGAAGGGGGTCGGCGGAGTCGGCGCAGCGATTCATGGGGCGAGTATCCTACGCGGCCCCGTACGGCCGTCATGCCCCGTGGCCTGCGGGTGGCCTCCAGGGGCCTCCGGGCGACCTCCGGACGGCCGCCAGGATGTGCGCGAAGGTGGGCTTGACACTCCCGACCGGCCAGCCGAGCCTTGGGCAGAACCCGCTCGTGACCGCCCCGGAACACCACCGTCCGTTCCCGGCAAAGGAGTTGGCGTGGCTGCTACCGCCGGTTCCGCGCCCGCGACAGGCCTGCGGGAACTCTTCACCCCCGAGTCCGCGCCCGGGTCCCCCGTCGCCCGGTCCGTCACCGCGGGGCGCTACCCCACCACCGGCGAACTCGCCCGGCACGCCGGACGCCTGGCCGTCACGTACCCCGGTCTGTTGCGGCTGCGTGCCGTCGGCACCTCGCGCGCGGGCCGCCCGCTGTGGCTGCTGTCCGCCGGGCGCGGGCGGCGCGACGTGCTCACGGTCGCCGGCGCCCACGCCAACGAACCCGTCGGCGGTGCCTCCGCGCTGCACCTGGCCGAGCGGCTGGCCCTGGACCCCGCCGTGCTCGACGCCCTCGACTGCGCCTGGCACGTCCTGCTCTGCCTGGACCCCGACGGCCTGGCCCTGAGCGAGCGCCACGGCTGGCCGTACGGGGAATGGGGCGTCGAGCACTACTACCGGCACTTCTACCGGCAGCAGTTCACCTGCCAGCCCGAGTCCCGGCCCGTCGGGGGCCGGGCGGGGGCGCCCCTGCCCGAGTCCGACGCGCTCGTGGACCTGCTCGACGAACTGCGGCCGGCCGTCCAGTTCTCGCTGCACGGCATCGAGGTTGGCGGAACCTTCCTGCAGCTGACCCGCGCGGTGCCCGGCGCCGCCCGCGCCTTCCGTGAACTGGCCGGGAACCTGCGGATCCCGGTGGAGGACCGGCCCTTCGACGGCATGGACTGGTTCGTCGAGGGCCCCGGCGTGCTGGTGCTGCCCGGCACCGGACCCGCGGGCGAGCGCGACGCGTCCGGCTTCCGCTCCGAGGTGACCTGGACGTACCCCATGCGGTACGGCACCGTCTCGGCCGTGATCGAGGCCCCGATGTGGGCGGTGGACGCCGTGGCCGACCCCCGGCCCACGGCCGCGTCCGAGGAGCACATCGCCCGGGTGAGCCGGATCCTGCTGGAGCGCGCCGCGCAGGTGGAGGCGGTCCTCGGCCCCGGCCCGGGCGACCCTCCGCCCGCCGACCTGCTGCCGTACGACGAGGCCGCCCGCGAACTGCTCGGCGTCGGTACCGCCATCGTGCGCACCTGGACGACCTATCTCGCCGAGGGCCTCGGCGGGGTAGGACTCGCCACCACCGTGGGCAACTCCGTCTCCCTCGACATCGCGGCCCGGCGTCTCCCGCTGCGCGCGGCGGCGATGCTGCGGCAGACACTCGGCGACCCGCCCGCCGACCCGGTGGCCGCGGGCGCGCTCGACGACATGGTGCGGCGGTGGTCCCGGGAGCTGGAGACCGTCTTCGGTGCCCGCTGGCTGCCCGTGCGCCGGCAGACGACCCTGCACGTCCACGCCATGCTGCGCCTCGCCCGCCTGCTGCTGGGCGCGGACGACGGCGAAGGGACGCGTACGGACACGGCAAGGGGCGCCCGGTGAGCCACCGGGCGCCCCTCAGCACGTCGCGAGCGGCTTACTTCGCCGCGGCGTCCGCCCCCTGCGCCTTCAGGGCGCGCTCCACGCCCGCGCGGGACTCGGAGACGAGCCGACGCAGCGCCGGGCTCGGGTCGACGGAGTCCAGCCAGGCGTCCGTACGGTCCAGGGTCTCCTGGGAGACCTGCACCGACGGGTACAGACCGACGGCGATCTGCTGGGCCATCTCGTGGGAACGGGAGTCCCAGACGCCCTTGACCGCCTCGAAGTACTTCTCCGTGTACGGGGCGAGCAGCTCCCGCTGGTCGGTCTGGACGAAGCCCGCGATGACCGCCTCCTGCACGGCGTTCGGGAGCTTGTCCGACGTGACCATCGACGCCCAGGCCTCCGCCTTGGCCTCCTCGGTCGGGCGCGCGGCGCGGGCCGCGGCCGCGTGGCGCTCGCCCGCCGCCGTCCGGTCGCGCTCGTACTCGGCCGCGATCTCCGCCTCGTCGTAGCGGCCCACGGCGGCGAGCCGCTGCACGAACGCCCAGCGCAGCTCGGTGTCGACGGCCAGGCCCTCCACCGTCTGCGAACCGTCCAGCAGGGCCTGCAGCAGGTCGAGCTGCTCCGGGGTGCGCGCGGTCGCGGCGAAGGCGCGCGCCCAGGCCAGCTGGTGGTCCGAGGCGGGCTCGGCCGACCGCAGGTGGGCCAGCGTGGCGTCGGTCCAGCGGGTGAGCAGCGTCTCGCGGGCCGCCGGGTCGGCGTACAGGTCGACCGCCAGCTTGACCTGCCGGTGCAGCGACTGCACGACGCCGATGTCGGACTCCTTGCCGATGCCGGAGAGCACCAGGGACAGGTAGTCGCGGGTGGCGAGCTCGCCGTCACGGGTCATGTCCCAGGCGGACGCCCAGCACAGCGCGCGCGGGAGGGACCACTCGAAGTCGCCGAGGTGCTCGGTGACGAAGGCGAGGGACTGCTCGTCGAGGCGGACCTTGGCGTACGACAGGTCGTCGTCGTTGAGCAGGACCACGGCCGGGCGGCGCTTGCCCACCAGCTCCGGCACGGCGGTCAGCTCGCCGTCCACGTCCAGCTCCACGCGCTCGCCGCGCACCAGCTTGCCGCTCGCGTCGTCGAGGTCGTAGAAGCCGACCGCGACGCGGTGCGGGCGCAGGGTGGGCTCGCCCTTGGCGCCGGCGGGCAGGGCGGGGGCCTCCTGGCGGATGCCGAAGGAGGTGATGACCCCGTTCGCGTCCGTCTCGATCTCCGGGCGGAGGACGTTGATGCCGGCCGTCTCCAGCCACTTCTTCGACCAGGTCCTCAGGTCGCGCCCGGAGGTCTCCTCCAGGGCGCCCAGCAGGTCGGACAGGCGCGTGTTGCCGTACGCGTGCCGCTTGAAGTAGGCCTGCACGCCCCGGAAGAACTCGTCCATGCCGACGTACGCGACGAGCTGCTTCAGCACGGACGCGCCCTTGGCGTAGGTGATGCCGTCGAAGTTGACGAGGACGTCGTCCAGGTCGTTGATCTCCGCCATGATCGGGTGCGTCGACGGGAGCTGGTCCTGCCGGTAGGCCCAGGTCTTCATCTGGTTGGCGAAGGTGGTCCAGGAGTGCGGCCAGCGCGAGTCCGGCGCGTACGCCTGGCAGGCGACCTCGGCGAAGGTGGCGAACGACTCGTTCAGCCACAGGTCGTTCCACCACTCCATGGTGACCAGGTCGCCGAACCACATGTGGGCCAGCTCGTGCAGGATCGTCGCGGCGCGCGCCTCGTACGCGGCGTCCGTGACCTTCGACCGGAACACGTACTGGTCGCGGAAGGTGACCGCGCCCGCGTTCTCCATCGCGCCCGCGTTGAACTCCGGCACGAAGAGCTGGTCGTACTTGGCGAACGGATAGGCGTAGTCGAACTTCTCCTGGAACCAGTCGAAGCCCTGCCGGGTCACCTCGAAGATCGCGTCCGCGTCGAGGAACTCGGCGAGCGAGGGACGGCAGTAGATGCCCAGCGGCACGCTCTGCCCGTCCCTCTCGTACACGCTGTGCACCGAGTGGTACGGGCCCGCGATCAGCGCGGTGATGTACGTGGAGATCCGCGGCGTGGGCTCGAAGTGCCAGACGTTGTCCTTGGGCTCCGGGGTCGGCGAGTTGGACACCACGGTCCAGCCCTCCGGCGCCTTCACGGTGAACTGGAACGTGGCCTTCAGGTCCGGCTGCTCGAAGCTCGCGAACACCCGCCGGGCGTCCGGCACCTCGAACTGGGTGTACAGGTACGCCTGGTCGTCCACCGGGTCCACGAACCGGTGCAGGCCCTCGCCGGTGTTCGTGTACGCGCAGTCGGCGACGACACGGAGGATGTTCCGCCCCTCCAGCAGCCCCGGCAGGGCGATGCGGGAGTCCGCGAAGACCTCCGCGGGGTCGAGGGCGTCGCCGTTGAGGGTCACCTCGTGGACGGTCGGGGCCACCAGGTCGATGAAGGACTGCGCGCCGGTCTCCGCGGCATCGAAGCGCACCGTGGTCACGGACCGGAAGGTGCCCCCCTCCTGCGCGCCGGAGAGGTCGAGATCGATCTCGTACGAGTCAACGGTGAGCAGCTTCGCCCGCTGCTGCGCCTCTTCACGGGTCAGGTTTGTGCCAGGCACGCGGTCATCTCCTCGGTATGTGTGCGTTGCGCCATCCTTCCACGGCCAGTGGTGAGGGCGCCCGCCCGGATCGGCGGGCGCCCTCACGCGCGTGACCGGCCGGCGTCAGCCCTTCAGCTCCGCCGCCACCAGCTCCGCGATCTGCACCGCGTTCAGGGCCGCGCCCTTGCGGAGGTTGTCGTTGGAGATGAAGAGGGCGAGACCGTTCTCCACCGTCTCGTCGGCGCGGATGCGGCCGACGTACGACGGGTCCTGGCCCGCCGCCTGCAGCGGGGTCGGGATGTCGGAGAGGGCCACACCGGGGGCGCCGCCGAGCAGCTCCGTGGCGCGCTCGACACTGATCGGGCGGGCGAAGCGGGCGTTCACCTGGAGGGAGTGGCCGGAGAAGACCGGGACGCGCACGCAGGTGCCGGAGACCTTCAGGTCCTCGATCTCCAGGATCTTGCGGGACTCGTGGCGGAGCTTCTGCTCCTCGTCGGTCTCGTTCAGGCCGTCGTCGACGATCGAGCCGGCCAGCGGGACCACGTTGAACGCGATCGGGCGCTTGTACACCTGCGGCTCGGGGAAGTCGACCGCCGCGCCGTCGTGGGTCAGCTTGTCGGCGTCCGCGATCACCTTCTGGGCCTGCCCGTGCAGCTCCGCGACGCCCGCGAGCCCGGAGCCGGAGACCGCCTGGTACGTGGCGACGACCAGCGCCTCGAGACCGGCCTCGGCGTGCAGCGGGCGCAGCACCGGCATGGCGGCCATCGTCGTGCAGTTCGGGTTGGCGATGATGCCCTTGGGACGCACGGCGACCGCGTGCGGGTTCACCTCGGCGACGACGAGGGGCACCTCGGGGTCGCGGCGCCAGGCCGAGGAGTTGTCGATCACGACGGCACCCTGGGCGGCCACCTTCTCGGCCAGCGCCTTCGAGGTCGAGCCGCCCGCGGAGAACAGCACGATGTCGAGGCCCGTGTAGTCGGCCGTCGCCGCGTCCTCCACCGTCACGCCGTCGAGCACCGACCCGGCCGAGCGGGCCGAGGCGAACAGGCGCAGCTCGGTGACCGGGAACTCCCGCTCCGCGAGGATCCTGCGCATGACCGTGCCGACCTGACCGGTGGCTCCGACGATTCCGACCCTCACGGCGACTCCTTCTGGGTGCGTACGGCTCTTTCAGCGGCTCTTCTACCTGCGCATACCTGCGTGAGGCAGGGATGTGGCCCTTCCATCATGCGTCCCGCCCGGGTCCACGTGTCCAATCCTTTGCCCGGCGGTCCGGGGGCCGGATGCGGCGGCGGGAGGCGCGCCGGGCGGAGGCTCGACGCGCCCGCGCGCCCCGCCCCGCAGGATTCACGCCCGGCGCGGGCCCCGAACGGGAAGCCGTGCGGTCCCGGCCCGCCTGCCCCGCCCGGGCCCGGGGCACCCGCGGTGTGACGTACGACTCGGACGCGGCGGGGGAGGAGGCGCACGGGAAAGGGCGGGCGCCCGTGACCGGACGCCCGCCCCAGGGTGAAGGCCGACCCGTTACGAGGTGACCTTCTCGATCACCACGCTGCCGGTGCCCGCGGCCGTGCCGCGCGCGTTCACCAGCTGGACGCGGCCGAAGAACTCCCGGCCCTCCGGCGCCTGGGCGGCCGGGACGACCGAGCCGGAGAACGTCGCCGACTCACCCGTGCCGAGCCGCACCGACGTGCCGTCCACCCGGATCTCGCCGAGCGTGGACGAGAAGTACACGTCGCGGTAGTCGTACTCCGTCGACCCGCCCGGGACCGAGTAGGCGTCCACGACGACGGTGTACGTGCCCGCGGCCGGCCTGCTGACCGACACCGACTCCTCCGAGTCGCCGTCGGCGGAGCTGCCGACCTGCGTGCCCGCGGCGTTCAGCACGGCCAGGTCGAGGTCGGCGGCCGTGTCCGAGACGTTGCCGATGGCCACGTCGAGCGACTCGGCGCCCTCGGGCACCTCCACCGTGAAGGTCTGCCGGGCACCGTCCTCGATGACCGGCCGGTCCGTCCTCGACGAGCCGAGCCCGCCGCCCACGAGCCTGCCGTCGACCGGGGCGAGGTCGTTGGTGACCTTCCAGGAGACGGCGGTCGGCTCACCGGCCGTGGCCTCGGGGATCGTCACGAGCTCCGGGTCGAAGGTCGCGCCGAGGACGGAGACGTCCAGCCGGTACGGGTTGTCGAGCAGCGGCGACGTGCGGCGTGCCTCGACCTCGATCTCCCAGACGCCCGGCTGCGGGTTCTCGTACGCCCGCACGTCGGGGCGGCAGCCGTTGCCGTCGAGGTAGTTGTCGTAGCAGTTGACCGTCGAGGTCGGGTCGGCCGGGACGCCGTACGGGTGGATGGCGATGAACCGGGTCTGGCTGCCCGTCCTCAGTCCGCCGATCGCGACCTCCAGCGTCTTCGCGCCCTCGGGGACGGTCACGAAGTACGAGGTCGGATCGTTGCGCTCGACCTTGCCCTTGGCCGAGAACGTGTGCTGCAGCGGCTCGGAGACGACCACCGTGTTCATGACCTGCTTGTCGATGCCCTCGGTGCGCGGGTCGTCGACCTCCAGGATCGCGCTGTGCAGCCCGGCGGAGCGCGGCTTGGCGGCGATCTTCACGGTGACCGGCTTGTTCAGCGGCAGCGAGACCACGTCGTCACCGACGATGCGGAACGTCTTGCCGCTGTTGTTCTCCAGGTGCAGCTCGTGGCGGACCGGCCGCTCGGAGCCGGTGGTCCGGGTGACGGTGACGTCGTACGTCTTCTGCTGCCCGGCCTCCAGGCCGCCCTCGCGGTCGTACAGGCCCGTGCCGAAGCCCGGGGTCTTGAGGGCGTAGTCGATCGCGGTGTCGACCGGGGCCTTCACCGTGTACTCGTGCGCGGTCGCGCCCTTGCGGATCGACTTCCACGCGTCGACGACGTTGAGGACGCCGACGCCCTCCTCGTACGCCTGGACGCCGCTGATGTGGTCGGCGGTCGAGGTGACCGCGGTGCGCAGCTTCGCCGGGGTGAGGTCGATGTCCTTCTGCTTCGCGGCCGACAGCAGCAGCGCCATCGCGCCCGCGGCCTGCGGCGAGGCCATCGAGGTGCCCTGGAGCATGCCGTAGCCGGGGGGCAGCGTGTAGCCGGCCTCGGCGACGGGCGCGCCGGGCATCCAGGTCTGGATCGTGTTGATCGCGGCGCCGGGCGCGGTCAGGGTCGGGGTGAAGCCGCCGTCCTCGCGCGGGCCGCGTGAGGAGAACGGGAACATGTTGTACTTCTTCTTCACCTCGGAGCCGTAGTTGGCGGCCCAGGTCTCCCGGGAGACGGACGCGCCGACCGAGATCACCTTGTCCGCGAGGGACGGGTCGCCGATGGTGTTGGCGCCGGGGCCGGAGTTGCCCGCGGAGATCACCAGCTGGACGCCGTAGGTGTCGATGAGCCGGGTGTAGAGCTCGGCGCGCGCGTTGTTGCCGTCGTTGAGCGCGGGCAGGCCGCCGATGGACATGTTGACGATGTCCACGCCGCGGTTCACGACGAGGTCGATCATGCCCTCGGTGAGCGCCACGTTGGTGCACCCGGCGCCGAAGATGCAGGCGCGCGAGGAGACGACCTGCGCACCGGGCGCCGCGCCGTTCATCTTCCCGCCGAACAGGGAGTTGGCGGCGGTGATGCCCGCGACGTGCGTGCCGTGCTCGGACTCGATGATGCCGATGTTGACGAAGTCGGCGGTCTTGCCGACCCAGGCGCCGCCGTACGGGTCGGTCGGCACGTCCTTGCGGATCTCCACGACGAACGGCTGGCGTTCGGCGATCTCGGTGGACGGGTCGTCCGTGCCGAAGTACCCGATCTGGTAGCCGTCCTTGTACGGCTTCATCGGGGTGTCGTCGGTGAAGTCGTTGTTGTTGTTCAGGTCGACGCGGACCGTGCCGGCCGCGGCGTCGTACAGGACGCCCCAGCTGTCGGTCGTGTCGCCGTCGCGGTCGACGTCGCCGTTGGCGTCGCCGCCGGCCGTGACGTTCTCGCTGAAGCGCTGGATGCGGTAGTCGCCCGCGGGGGCCTTCCAGGTGGCGCCGCCCCAGGTGAACACCGGGCCGGAGACCGCCGTGTTCATCATGCGCCAGGTGCCGTCGCCGTCCACGATCGGGTCGGTGGCCGTCACCCAGTCGACGATCTTGCGCTCGCCGGTGGTGGTCTTCTGCAGCGCCGGGTGACCGAGGTCGACACCGGTGTCCAGGACGCCGATGGTGACGCCGCGGCCGTCCGCCTTCGGGTTCTGCTTCACGAAGTCGACGGCGCCCGTCTCGAACGAGGGGTTGTACGGGTTCTCGGCGGGGGTCTTCCGGCCGGGCGCGGGGTACGCCTTGGACTTCGAGCCCTTCGACACCTCGGCGCCCTCGGCGGTGTCCCCGGCCGGCGTCGGGTCGTCGAGCTGGATCTCGTGCCGCAGGTCGATGCCGTGCACGGAGGACAGCTTGGTGGCCGCCTCGATGGCGGCGTCGGCCTTCTTCGTGGGGACGGTGGCCCGGACGTAGCCGAGCTCGTCGTAGGTGCGGCCCACGGCGCCGCCGTCCACCGCGTCCAGCTGCCCGGCCACCTGGTCCGTCTCGCCCGGCTCGGTGGCGATCATCATGGTGATGTTCTTCTCGCCGTCCGCCTTGGCCTCGGCGAGCAGGTCGGCGTCGGCCGAACCGAGCTTGTCGTGCGCGGACTTCGGCTCACCCTCGGCGGGTGTGGTGGTGGCGGGGGCGTCCGCGGCGAAGGCCAGGGGTATCGGCCCGGCGGCGGACAGCGCGGCCACCAGTCCCGCGGCCACGGCTATCCGGGCCACGCGTCTGGCACCCGGTGCGGGGGTGCGCTGAGGGGTCTGGGTCATCGGCATCCCTTGTGCGTAAAGGAACGATCGGCGGCGATCCGAGCGGCGATACGGATCGCTCTCGTCCGGAATGTGGCACCGGACGACCGCTCAGCCTTACCCATAGAACAGCAGTTTGGGGAGGGGTGATCGTGACGTTAACAAAGTGGTGACGTGATTCCGCTTCCTCTCAGGGAGTTGATAGCGGCTGATGGACGGACATGTCCGCCGATCGTCCACACCTGCGAAGGACCTTCTGTGTAAGGTCTGCGCGCATGCGTGAGGAGTTGAGGGTGGCGGCGTACGCGATATGCGTACGCGACGGAAGGCTGCTGCTGGCCCGCCTGGTCGGCCGGGACGGCAGCAGACGGTGGACGCTGCCGGGCGGCGGCATGGACCACGGGGAGGATCCCTACGACACGGTCGTCCGCGAGGTCGCCGAGGAGACCGGGTACGCGGTCGAGCCGACAGCCCTCCTCGGCATCGACTCCATGACGCGGCACTACCCCCGCCGCTTCAGCACCGTCGCCGACTTCCACGGCCTGCGGATCGTCTACGAGGCCCGCGTCACCGGCGGCGAGCTGCGCCACGAGACGAACGGCTCCACCGACAGGGCCGCCTGGCACCCGCTCGACACGGTGCCGGACCTGGAGCGCGTGAGCCTGGTGGACGCGGCCCTGACGCTGTGGCGGGAGCGCCCGGCCGCCGGCCACGTGGCGGGCCGGGCCTGACCGGGCGCGGCTACCGGGGGGCCACCACCACGTACGGGGCCGGCTCCCGGTCGGTCGAGGCCATGAGGGCCGTGCGGACCACCACCGCCTGCTGGTCCGGGCAGTCGCGGAGCTTCCTGGGGGTGATGTGGACGACCGTGATGCCGAGGCGTTCCAGGTGATCGCGCCTGCGGGCGTACTCCGACCACACGGCGTCGGTGTCGTCGTCCTGGCGGGGCGCCCGGGTGTCGAGCTCGACGGCCACCGCGTGCTCCGGCCAGTACGCGTCCACGCCGCCCAGGTGCGGGCCGCCCGGCAGCGCGAGCTCGACGTTCCACACCGGGTCCGGCAGGCCGTGCTCCTCGACCATCCGGTAGAGGCGGTCCTCCGCGATGGCCCTGCCCTCGGCCAGCAGCGAGTCGACGGCGTCCACCACGTGGGGGCGGTGCAGCAGCCTGGCCCGGGTCAGTTCCCGTACCACCGCCGCCGCCTCGCAGTGGCCCGCGCGGACCGCCTCCGTCAGCAGACGGCGTACGGAGGCCCCGTCGTCCAGCTCCGCCACGGCGTCGGCGAGGGCGCGCGGCACCGGGGCGACCGGGACGTGGGCGCCCCCTGCCCGCGCCGGGCCGGACACCCGGGGAACGGCGATCTGCACCGGGGCGGGCAGCACGGGAACCCGCAGGACGTGCGCGCAGCCCGTCGAGCGCAGCCGGCGCAGCCGGGGCACCAGGACGTCGATCCGCTCCAGCGACAGCAGCGGGGGAGCGCAGGTGAACCCGTGCAGGGCGAGAGCGGCCAGGCCCGTCACCATCGCGTCCGTGTACTCGGCGGCATCGGCGGCGTCGGCGGCTGCGGTGGCTCCGGCGGCCGCGGTGGCGCCGGCGCGCGGGTCGCCGGCGCCGGGCTGGACCGGTACCCCGCCGGACTCCCGTGAGCGGGCCGCGTACAGCAGGACCGCGTGCAGACGCTCCTCCGGGGTGGGCGGGCCCGGGTGGAGCAGGTACACCCCCGGCAGGATCTGCTGCCAGGGACCGCCGGGGCGGCACTGTTCGTTCGTCTCGGCGGGTGTGACGCCGTGGGTGCGCAGCTGGGCGGTGGTCAGCACCTGGCGCCTGATGCCGGTGAGGCGGGTCCGGGGACGGCGGGACAGCGGGGCGTCGTGGTTCATGACCTGGAGTTTCCCGAGCCCGCCGGCTTCTCCGACCGCTGTTACACGCTCGTCGAAGGATCCGGACAAGCGCGGCTCCGCACCCGGGCGCCCGGGTGCCGGGAGCCGCTGGTCCGGGCGGGGAGCGGGGCACGTCACGGCTCTCCGCGCCCGTGTTTCGTAACGGCCGCGGCGGGGCGGCGCGTCAACCTCGCGTGCCCCGCCGCGGCCTCACGCGCGCGGCCGTACGGCTACCGTGCCGCCGCCGCGTCGCAGGCCTGCCCGCGCAGCGTCCGCGCCAGGTCGTCCCGCGCCTCCAGCACCAGCCTGCGCAGGGCCGGCGGGGCGTCCTCGTGCGCCGACAGCCAGGCGTCCGTGGCGGCGAGGGTGTCCGTGGAGTCCGCGAGGGACGGGAACAGCCCCCGCACCACGTCCATGCCGATCTGGATGGACCGCTCCCGCCACACCCGCTCGATCGCCGCGAAGTACTTCTCCGCGTACGGTGCGATCAGCTCCCGCTGGGACGGCTG
The DNA here is from genome assembly GCF_014648075.1 of Streptomyces ruber. Taxonomy (GTDB): domain Bacteria; phylum Actinomycetota; class Actinomycetes; order Streptomycetales; family Streptomycetaceae; genus Streptomyces; species Streptomyces ruber. Next base: position 403,307 of record NZ_BMQK01000004.1, read on the forward strand.
CTCGAAGCCCGCGATCGTCGCCTCGACGAGGGCGTTGGACAGCGTGTCCGACTCCACGACCTGCGCCCACGCCTGCGCCTTGACCTCGGCCGAGGGCCGGGCGGCCAGACAGCGCACCTGGTGCCGCTTGCCGGACGCGGTGTCGTCGCGGGCCAGCTCGGCGGCGAGGACCCTCTCGTCGGCCTCCCCGTGCGCGGCCAGCGGCTCCAGGAACGCCCACCGCAGCTCCTGGTCCACCTCCAGGCCGTCGATCTTCTCGGTGCCCTCCATCAGCTCCCGCAGCAGCCGGAAGTCCTCCGGGCCCGCCGCGACCGAGGCGAAGAAGCGTGCCCAGGTGAGCTGGTGCTGGCTGCCGGGCGCCGCCGCGCGCAGCTCGCGCAGCGCGCCCTCGGCGAGCAGCCGGCCGCCCTCCGCGCGCCAGCCGGGCGCCGCGTAGTGCGTCAGCGCCGACCGCGCCCAGGCGTGCAGCATCTGCAGCACCCCGATGTCCGACTCGCGCCCCGCGAACCGCAGCACCAGGTCGACGAAGTCCCGCGCGGGCAGCAGCGCGTCCCTGGTCAGGTTCCACAGCGCCGACCAGCACAGCGCCCGGGCGAGCGGGTCGGTGACGTTCCCGAGGTGCTCGCGCAGCGTCGCCAGCGACGCCTCGTCGAAGCGGATCTTGCAGTACGTGAGGTCGTCGTCGTTGACCAGCACCAGCTCGGGCGCCTCGGCCCCCGCCAGCTCCGTCACGACCGTACGCGCCCCGTGCACGTCGGCCTCCGCGCGCGCGTACCGCTCCAGGGACCCCTTCCCGTCACGCCGGTACAGGCCCACGGCCACCCGGTGCGGCCGCAGCTCCGGGTGCGACTCGGGCGCCTCCTGGACGACCGCCAGCTCGTCGATCCGGCCCTCGGCGTCGAGGAGCACCTGCGGGGTGAGGGAGTTGACGCCGGCGGTCTGCAACCATGACCGCGACCAGGCAGTCATGTCGCGCCCGGAGGTCTCCTCCAGCACCGACAGCAGGTCACCGAGGCGCGTGTTGCCGTACGCGTGGCGCTTGAAGTAGCGCCGCGCGCCGTCCAGGAAGGCGTCCTGGCCGACGTACGCCACGAGCTGCTTGAGCACGGAGGCGCCCTTGGCGTAGGTGATGCCGTCGAAGTTGAGCTTCGCGGCCTCCAGGTCGGGGATGTCGGCCGTGACCGGGTGCGTGGAGGGCAGCTGGTCGGCGCGGTACGCCCAGGCCTTGCGGTTGTTGGCGAAGGTGATCCAGCCGTCGGTGAACCGGGTCGCCCCGACCATCGAGAAGGAGCCCATGAAGTCCGCGAAGGACTCCTTGAGCCACAGGTCGTCCCACCACACCATGGTCACCAGGTCGCCGAACCACATGTGCGCCATCTCGTGCAGGATCACGTTCGCCCGGCGCTCGTACGACGCCTGCGTGACCTTTCCGCGGAAGATGAACTCCTCGCGGAAGGTGACCATCCCGGGGTTCTCCATGGCGCCGAGGTTGTACTCGGGCACGAACGCCTGGTCGTACTTCCCGAACGGGTACGGGTAGTCGAAGTGGTCGTGGAAGAAGTCCAGGCCCTGCTTGGTGACGAGGAAGACGTCGTCGGCGTCGAAGTGCGGGGCGAGGCCCTTGCGGCACATCGCGCCCAGCGGGATCTCCAGCCGCGTCCCGTCCTCGAACGTCCGCTCGTAGGTGTCCGTCACGTAGTGGTACGGGCCCGCCACGACCGCCGTGATGTACGTGGAGATCGGCTTCGTCTCCGCGAACCGCCACACCCCGTCGTGCCGCTCACCGACGCCGTTGCTCCACACCGTCCAGCCCTCGGGCGCCCGGACCTCGAAGCGGAACGGAGCCTTCAGGTCCGGCTGCTCGAAGTTGGCGAAGACCCGGCGCGAGTCGGCCGGCTCGTACTGGGTGTAGAGGTAGACCTCGCCGTCCTCCGGGTCGACGAAGCGGTGCATGCCCTCGCCCGTGCGGGAGTACGCGCACTGGGCGTCGACCACCAGCTCGTTGTCGGGGGCGAGGTCCTCCAGCACGATCCGCGTGCCGTCGAAGACCTCGCTCGGGTCGAGGTCCTTGCCGTTCAGGGACACCGCGGTGACGCTCGGCGCGATCAGGTCGGCGAAGCTGGTGGCGCCCGGGTCCGAGCACCGGAAGCGGATGGTGGTCACCGAACGGAAGGTGCGCGGCCCCGGTCCGGCGTCACCGACGGCGGACCGCAGGTCGAGCGACACCTCGTACCCGTCGACGGACAGCAGCGCGGCCCGCTCCCGGGCCTCGTCGCGGGACAGATTCTCACCGGGCACGGCGCCACTCCCTCGGTTGGTGCACGACATGTGGACAGGGCCGATCCTCCCATGCGCTCCTGACACCGGACAGCGGGCGGGGGCGCGCGGCGCGGGAACGGCACGGGAATGGCGCGGGCGTGTGACGGTGTTGCCCGGAGAAAAGACCGTCTTCCTAGGAGCGCCATGTCCGAGCAGTCCGCCGCGACGACCTCCCCCACGTCCTCGGGTTCCTCCGGCAAGACCCCCGTGGACTTCTGGTTCGACCCGCTGTGCCCGTGGGCCTGGATGACCTCGCGCTGGGTCCTGGAGGTCGAGAAGGTCCGCGACATCGAGGTCCGCTGGCACCTGATGAGCCTGGCCGTCCTCAACGAGGACAAGCTCGACGAGCTCCCCGAGGAGTACCGGGAGATGCTGGAGAAGAAGGCGTGGGGCCCGGTGCGGGTCGTCATCGCCGCCCAGCAGGAGCACGGCGCCGAGGTGCTCGGCGACCTCTACACGGCGCTCGGCACCCGCGTCCACAACCAGGGCGAGGGCATCGAGAAGGAGGTCGTCGCCCGGGCGCTCGCGGACGTCGGCCTGCCCGAGTCCCTGATGGACCACTGGGACGCCACCCCGTACGAGCAGGAGCTGCGCGCCTCCCACAAGGAGGGCATCGACAAGGTCGGCCAGGAGGTGGGCACGCCGGTCATCGCGGTCCCCGGCGCCGACGGCGAGCAGATCGCCTTCTTCGGCCCGGTCGTCACCCCGGCGCCCAAGGGCGAGGAGGCGGCCAGGCTGTGGGACGGCACCCTGATGGTCGCCTCGATCCCGGGCTTCTACGAGATCAAGCGCACGCGCACGAAGGGGCCGGACTTCAGCAATCTGTGAGCGGCCGGGCGCAGGTCAGTCCGGTTCCGGTATCCGGATGTGCCGGTCACCGTAGCCCGCGCACTGGCGCAGTCCCGTGCGGACGTGCCGGCACCCTGGTGCCTCGCACATGCGGTAGTCGTCGACGTTCCTCTTCACGAGGCGGTCCTTGAGCCACTCCTTCTCGTCCCGGGTCAGCTCACGATGCGGTTCCCGGGAGTCGCAGGTGTGGCACGGCAGTATCGGCATGACGTCACCATGCAGCGGAGCTGCGGCTACCGGAAGTACCGCGCACGAGGGAGCCCCGCGAGTCACGACCTCGCGGGGCTCCCCCCTTTCCGCCTGCCCGGTGAGCGGTGAGAAGACGATCACGAGCAGGACGACTCGCGGCCCCTCAGGGAGCCAGCAGCAGCACGTCCGCGCGGGACTTGGCGGCCTCGTACCGCCGGGCCACGTCCTGCCAGTTGACGACCTGCCACATGGCCTCGATGAAGTCGACCTTCTGGTTCCTGTACTGCAGGTAGAAGGCGTGCTCCCAGGCGTCGAAGACGAGGATCGGGACCGAGCCCTGGCCGACGTTGCCCTGGTGGTCGTAGACCTGCTCGACGACGAGGCGCCCGCTGAGCGGCTCGTACGCCAGCACGCCCCAGCCGGAGCCCTGCGTGGTGGCCGCCGCCTTCGACAACTGGGCCTTGAACCCGGCGAAGGAACCGAATGACTCGGCGATCGCGTCGGCGAGCTCGCCCACACCGTCGACCGCCAGCGGCTCACCGCCGCCGTCGCCGGTCATGTTGTGCCAGTAGATGGAGTGCAGGATGTGGCCGGAGAGGTGAAAGGCCAGGCTCTTCTCCAGGCCGTTGATCGAACCCCACGCATCCTTGTCCCGCGCCTCCGCGATCTGCTCCAGCGTGTCGTTCGCGCCCTTCACGTACGCCGCGTGGTGCTTGTCGTGGTGCAGCTCGATGATCTCCGGGCTGATCACGGGCGCGAGCGCGGAGTAGTCGTACGGCAGTTCAGGGAGTGTGTAGATGGGCATGGCAGGTCCTCTCCGACCTCTTATTGCAATCTACTTGCAACTGCACGCTAGCAGCAACAGGGTGGGCGGGGCGGGACCCGGCGCGTACGAACGACCCCCGCGCACGCGAAAGGGCCCTCGCACGCGACCGTGCGAGGGCCCTTCGGAGTCGCTGACGTCGAACTGTGCGTTCCGGGGAGGGAGGGGCGTGCGTCAGCTCTTCGCGCGCGCCCTCTGCCGCGTGTACCCGATGGCCGCCAGGACCAGCGTCATCCCGCCCGACGCGTACAGCTGCACCCGCGTGTCCGGCTCCCGCGCCATCAGCACGAGCACCGCGACCATGCCCGCCATCGCCACATAGGTGAGCACCGGGAACGCCCACATCCGCACGACCAGCTTCTCGGGCGCCTCCCGCTCCAGCCGGCGCCGCAGCAGGAGCTGGGAGATCGCGATCATGAACCACACGACGAGGATCACCGCGCCGACCATGTTCAGCAGCCAGGGGAAGACGTCGTCCGGCCGCCAGTAGCTCAGCAGGACGCACACGAAGCCGAACGCGCTGGAGGCGACCACAGCCGCGCGCGGCACCCCGCCCGAGAGCCTGGCCAGCGCCTTCGGGCCCTGTCCGCGCCGCACCAGCGAGTGGACCATGCGGGACGAGCCGTAGATGTTGGCGTTCATCGCCGACAGCAGCGCGACCAGCACGACCACGTTCATCAGCTGTCCGGCGCCGGGGATGCCGAGCTGTTCGAGCGCGGCGACGTAGGGACCCTGCTCGACGACCGCCGGCGAGTCCCACGGGACGAGCGTGACGACGACCGCCATCGAGCCGACGTAGAAGAACGCGATGCGCCACATCGCCGTACGGACCGCGCTTGCGACGCCCCGGACCGGGTTCTCGGACTCGGCCGCCGCGATCGTCACGGTCTCCAGTCCGCCGTACGCGAACAGCGACGCGAGCAGCCCTATGACCAGGCCCTCGCTGCCGTTCGGCAGGAAGCCGCCCTCGCCGGTGAGGTTGCTCAAGCCGGGCGAGTCCGTGCCGGGCAGCACGCCGGCGACCGCCAGCACGCCCAGCGCCAGGAACAGGACGATGGCGCCGACCTTCAGCGCCGCGAACCAGAACTCGAACTCGCCGAAGTTCTTCACCGCGGCCAGGTTCGTGCCCAGGAACACCACCATGAACAGCGCCACCCACACCCACTCGGGCGTCCCCGGCAGCCAGCCGGTCACGATCTTGGCGGCGCCGATGGCCTCCAGGCCGACCGCGGTGCACATCAGCACCCAGAAGGCCCAGCCCGCGGTGAAGCCCGCCCAGGGGCCGATGGCCCGCTCCGCGTGGGACGAGAAGGAGCCGGACGACGGATACGCGGCCGACATCTCGCCGAGCATCCGCATCACCAGCATGACGAGCAGGCCGGACAGCGCGTACGCGACGACGATCGACGGGCCGGCGGCGGCGATGCCCGCCCCGGAGCCGACGAACAGGCCCGCGCCGATCACCCCGCCCAGGGCGATCATCGACAGATGCCGCTGCTTCAGGCCGTGGGGAAGAGAGGCGTCCGCGGCCGGGGGCTCCGGCGCGGCCTCGGGGGTGGTGCGAGAGGAGCGGGAGGGCATAGAGGGACGTCCGTTACGTGTGCGGTTTCTTGTACTAGGGCAAAAACGCGGCCAGTCTGGTGGGCCTGCACGGCCGGAAGGTACAGCTGACCAGCATCTGGACGTCCACGTTACGGAATGTTCACGTCCGTTCACGTCATGAGAACCGCCGGACGGTGCTGAACGGTGATCTTTGGCGGGACCCTACAGGCGCCGTCCGTCGCACCCACGCGGGCGCGGAGTCCCTGCCTCAGTGACCGGCATCACGCCGGGCCGGGTGTAAGCGGTGCTCTTTGTGCGGAGCCCACCAAGCCGTGCGTCCACCCTTTGTCAAGCGGTGATGGTGGTCGGCGTCACCGCCCTGGGATAGCGTCACGGTGTCTCCCGACCGTCTCCCTTGCCGAGGTGAGCCCCAACATGAGCACCGCTGCCACATCCGCCCGCCCGGGCGAGGTTCTCGCCGACCTGCTGCCGTCCCCCAGGCTCTCGGCCTTGGCCGCGCAGGGCCGCACCGCCGCCCTGCTCCGCGACGTCGCGCTCGTGGCCGGCGGTGCCGTGCTCACCGGTGTCGCCGCCCAGATCGCGGTGCCGGTCCCGGGCTCCCCGGTGCCGGTGACGGGCCAGACCTTCGCGGCGCTGCTGGTGGGCACCGCCCTCGGCGCCCGTCGCGGCTTCCTGTCTCTCGCCCTGTATGCGCTGGTCGGCATGGCCGGTATGCCGTGGTTCGCCGAGGGCGGCTCGGGCATGGGCGCCCCGGCCTTCGGTTACATCCTCGGCATGATGCTGGCCGCCACCGTGGTGGGCGCGCTCGCCCGGCGCGGCGGTGACCGTTCGACGCTGCGCACCGCGGGCACGATGCTCGTCGGCGAGGCGATCATCTACGCGATAGGCGTGCCGTACCTGGCCCTCGCCACCGACATGTCGCTGACCGCCGCCGTCGCGGCCGGCCTGACCCCGTTCCTGATCGGCGACGCGCTGAAGGCGGCGCTGGCGATGGGCGTGCTGCCGACGGCCTGGAAGTTCGCCGCGCGCGGCTGAGCACTCCGACCGTTCCGGTCTGCCGGAAGGGCCCGCGGCGTCACGCCGCGGGCCCTTCCGGCATTTCTCGGCATGTTCCCGCCGCCGTCGCACTCCGGTGGCGGCGGCGAGTCCTCAGGTCCGCCGTGCCGGCCGGCGGCGGGACCACCAGAGGCCGGCCGCGCCCGCGGAGGCCAGTGCCATCCCGGCCGCACCGAACGGCACCAGCTGGTCGGCGGGACCGGTCCGGGGCAGCTCGTCCTTGCCGGGGGACGACGGACCGGCCGGCGCGCCGGGAGACGGCGCGCCAGGGGACGGGGTGCCGGGGGACGGGGTGCCGGGGGACGGCGTGCCGCCGCCCGGGGTCGCCTCGTCGCCGCCCGGGGTGACCGGGCTGTTGTCGGTGCCGAGCAGCAGCGGGGTGGCCGGGGCGTTCGGCGACGGGTTGCTCGCGCCGAACGGGACCGGACCCTGCTGCCAGTACGTCTTCGAACCGTCGGCGGTCTGGACGGGCAGGCAGATCTTCCCCTGCTTCGTCAGGTCGTAGGTCGCGTCGACGGCGTACGACTTCGACGCGCCGGCCGCGAGATCGTCGACGGCGCAGCTGAAGCCGCTGTTCGCGCCTTCGGGAAGGCCGCTCGCCGGAATTTTTGCGCAGCCCTTCACATTCTTGACCGTAAGGCCGTCGAATCCGACCACGAGCAGCCGGATTTTTCCGCTGTCCTTGCTGCCTGCATTCTTCACGGCGGCGGTGATCCCGGTTTTCCGGGAGCTGTTGTCGACGGAGATCTTCTCCGGCAGCATGGTCGTCAGTTCGACACCCGCGGGTGCCTCGTCGACGGCCTTTCCTCCCTTGTCGCTCATGCCTCCTCCGTCATCCGCGACCGCGGTGCAGGCGAAGACCATGGCCGCCGAACAAGATGCAGCCAGCAGCGATCCCGTGGTGGCCGTCGTGCGGAGAGAAATCATGCCCATCCCCCTTGCGTCCCCCTTGACTGCGCCGATTTCACAGTCCTTATTCATGGTCCTTGAAGAGGTACCACAAGATTTCTCCGCACTATGCTGGTGTGGCACGAAGTTGTGACCGACACGCTACTTCGCGGTTCTTCTGTGATAGGTGTTGAAGGGGGCATGGAGGTGCCGGAAATAAAGCGGGGCGGTGTTCCGGGAGTATTGGTGAACCGCCGTTACCGGCTGGTCCAGAGTATCGGGCAAGGGGGAATGGGGCGGGTGTGGCGGGCCACCGACGAAATGCTCGACCGTCAGGTGGCCGTCAAGGAGATGCGTATCGACGGCCTCGACCCGGAGGACAGCCGCACCCGCCGGCAGCGGACCCTGCGGGAGGCCCGTGCCACGGCGCGCATCGACCACCCGGGCGTGGTGCGGGTGTACGACGTGGTGGACGAGGGCGAGCGGCTGTGGATCGTCATGGAACTCGTCGGCGGGCGCTCCCTGGAGGGCATCCTGCGCGAGGACGGCCCGCTGGACGTGCGCGAGGCGGCACGGATCGGTCTCCAGCTCGCGGCGGCACTGGGGCAGGTGCACGCGGGGGGAGTGCTGCACCGTGACATCAAGCCGGCCAACGTCCTCGTCGAGCACGGCCACGGCCACCGCGTGGTGCTCACCGACTTCGGCATCGCCGCGATCCAGGACGCGGAGGCGCTCACGATGGCCGGGATGCTGGTCGGCTCGCCCGACTACATGGCGCCCGAGCGCATCTCCGGCCGCCCCCAGGGTCCGCCCTCGGACCTGTGGTCCCTGGGCGCCACCCTGTGCGCGGCCCTCGGCGGCCGCTCCCCGTTCGCCCGCGCGACGACCCTCGCCACCCTGCACGCGGTGCTGTACGAGGAACCGGACATCCCCGCCGCGGCAGGCGAGCTACGAGGCGTCCTGACCGCCCTGCTGCAGAAGGAACCGGATTCCCGCCCCGGCCTGGAGGCGGTGGCCACCGTCCTCGAACCCCTGACGACGGCGGGGGTCGCCACGGTCTTGATCGAGCCGGAGCCCGAGGGCGCGCCCGGGGGCGGGTCCGTGCCCCGGGGCGGGGCCGGGTTCGGGCCCGAGGCCGGCGCCGTGCCCGGGGCTGAGGTCACGTCCGGACCTGGGGCCGTAGCCGGGTCTGGTGCCGTGCCCGGGTCTGGGGCGGCGTCCGACCCTGGGTCCGTGCCCGGGGCTGGTGCCGCGTCCGGGCCTGGTGCCGCACCTGGGCCTGGTGCCGTGCCCGGGTCTGGGGCGGCGTCCGACCCTGGGTCCGTGCCCGGGGCTGGTGCCGCGTCCGGGCCTGGTGCCGCACCTGGGCCTGGTGCCGTGCCCGGGTCTGGGGCGGCGTCCGACCCTGGGTCCGTGCCCGGGGCTGGTGCCGCGTCCGGGTCTCGGGCAGCGCCCGACCCTCGTTCCGCGCCCGCGCGTGGGTCTGAGCCCGGGTCTGGGTCTGAGCCCGGGTCTGGGTCTGCGCCCGCGCGTGGGTCTGCACCCGCGCGTGGGTCCGTGCCCGGGCCCGGGTCCGTGCCCGCGCCTGGGGCCGTACCCGCGCGTGGGTCTGCGTCCGCGCCTGGGTCTGCGCCCGGGCCTGGGTCCGTGCCCGAGCCCTGGTCCAGGCCCAAATCCGTGCCCGGGGCTGAGCCCACGCCCGGGCCCGCACCTGGGCCTGGTGCCGTACCCGTGCCCGGGGCGGCGCCCGACCCCCGTTCCGCGCCCGCACCCGGGTCGTCGCCCGTGCCCGAGCCTGCGCCCGCGCGTGAATCGGGGCCCGAACCCGAGCCTGGAGCGAGTCCCGCGCCCGAACGCACACCCGCGCCCGAACCAGCGCGTGAGCACATACCCGAGCCCGCGTCCGACCTCTTGCCGCCCTTGCCGCCCTTGCCGCCCTTGCCGCCCATGCCGTGCGAGCCCGCGCCCGACCCCCCGTCACCACCCGAGCCGGCATTCGAGCCCCCACCCGCGCCGGAGCCGCCGGCCGCGAAGGCCGCACCCGCCTTTCACGCCTCCCGCACCTCCCACACGGCGAACGCCTCCTCCGAGGCGCCCCCGGAAAGCACCCCCGAGCTCCCCTCCCAGGGCGCGCCCCCGGCCCGGGCGCCGGACAAGCAGCCGTCGGGTCCGGTACACGCCCCCACAGGGCCACCGCCACCCGTCCGCACCCCCACGCAGAAGGACCTGCCGACCCCGCCGGGCACACCGGGCCGGCCAACCCGGCCGACCCCGTCCCCCGACCCCAGGCGCACCAGGCGGCGCATCGCCGTGGCCGTCGTGGGAGCGGCGCTGGCCGGAGCCGGAGCACTCCTCGTCCCGGCGCTGGGCGGCGGCTCGCCCGGGAGCGGTGACGGTGCCTCCCGGGCGCCGTCGGCGGCGGCCCCGTCCGCCCGTACCGGCACCCCCACCTCACCGCCCCCCACCGTCGAGGGCACTTCGCGTCCGCCCACCCTCCCGGCGCTCCCGGCGGGCGCCCGGCGCGAGGCCGGACTGTACGCGTGGGTTCCGCCCGAGGACTGGCAGCGCGTCGTGCGCAGTGACGCCAAGATCTCCTACAGCTCGCCCGACCGCGCACAGGAGATCATCGCCAATGCCGCCCCGGCCCGCGGCGACCTGCTGAGGCAGTGGCAGGACACGGAGAGGCGGTCCACCGGAAAAGGCCGGGACTACCGGAGGATCCGGCTGGCGGAGACCACGTTCCGGAACGCGCCCGCGGTGGTGTGGGAGTACACCGTCACGGCCGACGAGCGGCCCTGGCACGTCCGTACGCTCGGCTTCCGCAGCGGCGGCATCTCGTACGAGATCGACACCTGGTACCACCCCGACGCCGAGGCCCGCGCCCTCCCCGTCTACGAACGTGTCCGGGACACCTTCACACCCCTGTGAGCCGCTGCTTGTTCCGGTCGAGCCTCTGTTTCACCAGTGAGACACCGACCACACCCGCGGCCACCAGCAGTGACAGCAGCAGGATCTCGCGGTTGCCGTGCTCGGTGTCGGTCAGCATGTAGACCAGCACGAACACGATGAAGGCGATCGTCGCCCAGGTCAGGTACGGGTACAGCCACATCCGTACGACGAGCCTCTCCGGCGACTCCCGTTCGATCACCTTGCGCAGCCGCAGCTGCGAGAAGCAGATCACCAGCCACACGAACAGCGCCACCGCGCCCGAGGAGTTGACCAGGAAGAGGAAGACCGAGTCCGGGAAGGCGTAGTTGAAGAAGACCGCCACGAACCCGAAGACCACTGACGAGAGGATCGCCGCGACCGGCACCCCGTGCTCGTTCGTCCGGGCGAAGACCCCCGGCGCGTCACCGCGCCGGCCGAGCGAGAACGCCATCCGGGAGGCCGTGTAGAGGCCGGAGTTCAGGCAGGACAGCACGGACGTCAGCACGATGAAGTTCATGATCTGGCCCGCGTGTGGAATGCCCAGCGAGTCCAGCGCGGCGACGTAACTGCCGTCCTCCTCGATCGACTTCGCGTCCCACGGCAGCAGCGTCACCACGACGAAGATGGAGCCGAGGTAGAAGACGGCGATGCGCCAGATGATGCTGTTGGTGGCCTTGGTGACCGCCCGCTGCGGGTCACCGGTCTCACCGGCCGCCAGCGTCGGGATCTCGCTGCCCATGAAGGAGAAGACGACGAGCAGCACACCGACGAGGATGGCGCCGGGCCCGTGCGGCAGGAAGCCGCCGTGGTCGGTGAGGTTGGCGAGGCCCGCCTGCTCGGCGTCGACACCCGGCAGCAGGCCGAAGACGGCGAGCAGGCCGACGACGATGAACACGGCGATCGCCACGACCTTGATCCCCGCGAACCAGAACTCGAACTCGCCGTAACTGCCCACGGAGACCAGGTTGGTCGCGGTCAGCACGATCATCACGATCAGTGCCCAGCCCCACTGGGGCACGGCCGGGATCCACCCCTCCAGGATCACGGCGCCCGCGGTGGCCTCCACCGCCAGCACCACGACCCAGAAGAACCAGTACAGCCAGCCGATCGAGAACCCCGCCCACCGCCCGAGCGCCCGGTCCGCGTGCGCGGAGAACGAACCGGACGTCGGGTTCGCGGCCGACATCTCCCCGAGCATCCGCATCACCAGCACCACGAGCGTGCCGACGAGGAGATACGAGAGCAGGATGCCCGGCCCGGCGGTGGCGATACCGGAGCTGGAACCGACGAACAGTCCGGCACCGATGACGCCACCGATGGCGATCATGGAGAGATGGCGGGGCTTGAGGCCGGTCTGAAGGCCGCCGGGCTCGCCCGGGGCCTCCGTCATGGTCGGCTGCGAGGTCATGGGGTTCCTTCGTGCAGCTGTGCGGGACGCGCGGGCACGCGCGGTGCCGCGACTGGTGAACGGTCATTAACAAGCCGATCCAGTAAATCGGAGGCGAACGATTTCCTGAACCTTTGAATCAAGATCGTTACTTGAGGTTTCCATGAGGTTCTTCAGCGTTACCTGGGTATTGCGGGGGTTCGCCACCCCGGCAGGCCCCGCCCGGACGGGCGTGTCACACTCGGACCATGCGCGTCTACCTCGGCTCGGATCACGCCGGCTACGAACTGAAGAATCACCTGGTCGAGTGGCTGCGGGCGGCCGGCCACGAGCCCGTCGACTGTGGACCCCACATCTACGACGCCCAGGACGACTACCCGCCGTTCTGCCTCCGCGCCGCCGAGCGCACGGCCGCCGACCCCGACTCGCTCGGCGTCGTGATCGGCGGCTCGGGCAACGGGGAGCAGATCGCCGCCAACAAGGTCGCGGGTGTCCGCGCGACCCTCGCCTGGAGCGCGGAGACCGCGTCGCTGGGCCGTGAGCACAACAACGCGAACGTCATCGCGGTCGGTGCTCGCATGCACTCCCAGGACGAGGCGACGAAGTTCGTCGAGACCTTCCTGAGCACGCCGTTCTCGAACGACGAGCGCCACATCCGCCGCATCGAGATGCTCGCGCGCTACGAGACGACGGGCGAGCTGCCCCCGGTCCCGGCCCACCACCCGCAGCCGCCGGAGGCGTGAGGAGCCCCTCACCGCGGCACGCCCCGTAGGCCCACACGCGTGGGCCTACGGTCGTTGGCCCGCATGTGTGAGCTATAGCTGTGGACCTACGCCGTTGGCCCACAACCGTGGGCCCATGAACGTTGGCCCACAACCGTTGGCCCACAACCGTCGGTCCGCAACCGTCGGTCCGCAACCGTGGGCCCACAACCGTCGGTCCACAACCGTGGGCCCACGAACGTTGGCCCACGACCGTCGGCCCACAACCGTTGGCCCACAACCGTGGACCCACGGGCATGTGCCTGCACCGCGGACCAGCGCCGCACCAGCACCGGCACTCCCACCAGCATCAGCACCAGCACTCCCACTAACGCCAGCACTCCCACCAGCACTGGCCGCAGCACCAACACCAGCACCCAGCACCGCGCATCCACCGGAGGCCCCCGTGCCCGAAGGGCACACCATCCACCGCCTGGCCCAGGACTACCACGCGGCGTTCGGCGGCCGGACCGCCCGCGTCACCAGCCCGCAGGGCAAGTTCACGGACGCGGCGGCCCTGCTCGACGGCACGGCGCTCACCGCGGCGGAGGCCCACGGCAAGCACCTCTTCCTGCGCTTCGGCCCCGCGGACGCCGGGAACTGGGTCCACATCCACCTCGGCCTCTTCGGCAAGGTCGGCTTCGGCCCGGCACCCGCCCCGGCGCCCACCGACACGGTCCGCCTCCGGCTCGCGAACGACACGTCGTACGTGGACCTCCGCGGCCCCACCACCTGCGCGCTGATCACCGAGGACGAGAAGAACGCCGTACACGCCCGCCTCGGCCCGGACCCCCTGCGCCCGGACGCCGACCCGGAGGTGGCGTACCGGCGCATCGCGCGCAGCCGTACGACGATCGCCGCCCTGCTGATGGACCAGAAGGTCGTCGCGGGCGTCGGCAACGTCTACCGTGCCGAGGTCCTCTTCCGGCACGGCATCGACCCGTACCGCGCGGGCAGGGACATCGGCCCCCGGGAATGGGACGCCCTCTGGACCGACCTCGTGGAACTCATGCGCGAGGGCGTGCGCAACAACCGCATCGACACCGTCCGTCCCGAACACACCCCCGAGGCCATGGGGCGCCCGCCGCGCGTCGACGACCACGGCGGCGAGGTGTACGTGTACCGCAGGGCGAACCTCCCCTGCCACATCTGTGGCGGCGAGATCCGCACCGCCGGTCTCGCCGCCCGCAACCTCTTCTGGTGTCCGGCCTGCCAGCAGGCCTAGCGGGCGGCGGCCTAGAACCCGTGCGGCAGCCAGGGCGCCACGGCGGACCCGAAGGCGACCGACGCCTCCGCCAGCGCCCCCTGCCGCAGCTCCCGCACCCGCCCGGCCGCCGCCAGCGACGTCAGGCTCACCCCGCCCAGGTAGGCCGCCCCCAGCTCCCGTACCGACAGGGAGAGGTCGGCGGCCTCGTCGGTGCGCTTGCAGCTCGCGCCCTTCGCGTCACCCGTGAGCCGCCAACGTCCGGCGTTCCAGGTGCAGAACGCGTCGTCGACCTCGAACACCACGTCGAGCGGCGTCTGGTACGTCCGCGCCTCCAGCGCCGCGCCCACGTCCACCAGCCGGACGTACAGCGCGTCCTTGATCTGTACGGAGCACCGGCGGATGTCGGAGACCAGGTGCAGCCACGGTTCGTCGACGGGCCGCGCGGGCGCGACCACCGTCGACGTCAGGTCGATGCCGAAGAGGAACCGCCACAGCGCCGCGTGCGCGGCGGGGTCCAGCGCCTCCAGGGCACTGACGTGCACGGCGCCCCTCGGGCCCGACCTGTCCCACTCCGGCTTGATCCGGAAGCGGACGTACCCCACGACGTCCGCGCCCCGCTCGGCCAGCACGCACTGCAGGGGCGACTGCCCGTCCCGGTCGTTCCCCGGGTCCAGCACCCCGAGCCGCTCCCAGCCGGGCCGCCGCGCCAGCATCCCCGGCCGCTCGGGCACCCGGCGCGCGTACAGGGCCTCGCACACGTCGAGCGCGTCGGCGGGCGCCGCGTAACGAAGCCGTACGTCGTCGGTGCCGGGCGGCACGGACAGCCGTACCCGGGTGGTGTCCACCTCGGCGTTGAGCTGGTGGGTGGCGGTGCCGTAGCCGAACCGGCCGTATATCTCCGGCTCGGAGGCGGTCAGTACGGCGAGCGGCTCACCCCAGGAGCGGACGTCGTCCAGCTGCCGCCGCATCATGGTCCGCAGCAGCCCGCGCCGCCGGTGCGTGGCGGCGACGCTCACCATGGTGACGCCCGCGGCGGGCACCGAGGCACCGCCGGGCACGGTGACCCTGAAGGTGAACGCGCCAGCCGTCCCCACGCAGGTGTCGCCGT
The DNA here is from genome assembly GCF_014648075.1 of Streptomyces ruber. GTDB lineage: Bacteria > Actinomycetota > Actinomycetes > Streptomycetales > Streptomycetaceae > Streptomyces > Streptomyces ruber. The sequence goes on from NZ_BMQK01000004.1 coordinate 418,385, forward strand.
CCCAGACGCCGATCGACCGGTCGTGCTCCGTGAGCGCCTCCCACAGCTCGCGCTCCTTGGAGGACTCCAGCGCGCCGCCGAAGGCCCGGTTGAGCGTGCCGTACCAAGTTTCCCAGTCGGGCTTCCGCAGCACGCGCACGTCAGTCTTCATGAGGCCATGCCTACCAGGGCGGTCCCGGGGCGGGCGAGCCATTTTCGCCCCGGGGCCGCGGCCGTCCGCCCGCCGCCGGCGCCCGGATCCGTGTGAGATTCGTCGTGAGCGGGCCCTCGGAAGGAGGACAAGTGGGACCTCCCGTGCACAGGACCAGGTCCGCTGGATAAGGTCCCCAATCAATGGCAGAAGGACGAGAGCGGCGCGCGGCGGCCGACACGCTCACGGCCCGGTTGAAGAAGAAGGTCCACCGGGCCCGCACCGCCCTGCGCAAATCCGCCGTGGACTACTTCCGCGGCGACGGCTCGGACTGGATCGCGCTGGCCGGTCTGATGCTGACGATCCCCGTCATCGCCTCCTGCACGATGATCAACTCGGTGTGGGTGTCCCCGGCCGCGCTCGTGCTGCCGATCGTCGCGGGCGGCCTGCTGCTGCGCCCCGCCAGCCTGCTCGCGCTCTACGCGGCCGCCGCGACCGCGCTCATAGTCGAGTCCGTGCAGCTCGGTCCCTACACGGAGGGCCCCTCCCGGGTGACGCCCGGCACCGTCCTCGTCGTCGCGGCCTGCGGCTTCTTCGGCCTGCTGATCGCCCAGTTCCGCAGCCGGGTGGGCGTGCCCTGGCGACGGGGCGGCACCATGCTGTTCGACCTCCGGGAACGGATCCGGGTACAGAGCAAGCTGCCGCAGCTGCCGACGGGCTGGCACCGCGAGATGGCGCTGCGGCCGGCCGGCGGCCAGTCCTTCTCGGGCGACTTCGTGGTCGCGGCCCGCACCAACGGGGGCCGCACCCTGGAGGTCGTCCTGACCGACGTCTCCGGCAAGGGCATGGACGCGGGATCGCGGGCCCTGCTGCTGTCCGGGGCGTTCGGCGGACTGCTGGGATCGCTGCCGCCCCACGACTTCCTGCCCGCCGCCAACGGCTACCTGCTGCGCCAGGACTGGGACGAGGGCTTCGCGACCTCGATCCACCTCGTGCTCGACCTGGACTCCGGCGACTACGAACTCTTCTCCGCGGGCCACCCGCCGGGCCTCCAGCTCAGCGCCGGCAACGGGCGCTGGGAGGAGAAGACGGCCGAGGGCCCGCTGCTCGGCGTGTACGACGGGGCCCAGTTCGACCCGGTCAAGGGCTCGCTGCGCCCCGGTGACGTGCTGATGCTGTTCACGGACGGCCTGGTGGAGACGTCCGACCGGGACATCGTGGAGGGCATCGACCGGCTGACGGGCGAGGCCGACCGCTATGTCGCCGGCGGCTTCCGGGGCGCGGCCTGGCACCTCATCGAGGCGGTCGCCAAGGACGTCAACGACGACCGGGCACTGCTCCTGATCTGCCGCGAGGGTCCCACGGCACGGTGAGACCGGCGGGCACGCCAGGGCGCCGGGAGAGACGACGACGCCGTACGGGCGGGGCGCGGCGGGCACCCCGCCCGTACGGCGTCGGGCGGTACGGGCGGTAAGACGGCTCCTCCGGTGGGGTCCCGACGGCCCGGGTCGCGGCCGGGCCTCCCGGTGGCGGGCGTCACCCCACCAGTTCCGGATCGCGGGTCCTCGTCTTCTTCTCCCGGAAGTCCGGCAGGACGCGGGCCAGCCAGGGAGAGCGGACCGCGACCAGCGGGCCGAGCACGGCCAGCAGCAGGACGTACCCGGCGATGAAGGGCGAGAGCCGCTCGTCCAGCGCCGCCCCCGCGGCCATCGTGGCCAGGATCAGCGCGAACTCGCCGCGCGCCAGCAGGGTCGTCGAGATGTTCGCGGCCGGCTGCGGACCGAAGGAGTACATGCGGGCCGCGGCGATCCCGGCCAGCACGTTCATCGTCAGGGTCAGCGCGACGGCGGCCAGCACCGGCCAGACCACCAGCGGCAGGTCACCGGGGTCGATGGACAGTCCGAAGGCGAAGAAGAAGATCGCTCCGAAGGCGTCCCGCAGCGGGTGCACCAGCTTGCGTATGCGCTCGCCGGAGGCCGTGCTGCCCAGCATCAGGCCCACCATGAACGCGCCGATCGCGTCCGCCACCCCGAACCACTCCGACACCCCGGCGACGAACACCGCGGCACCGAGGAAGGAGATGACGAGCAGCTCGTCGTCCCGGGTGGCGAACAGCCGGCTCACGATCCGCGTGCCGAACCGCGCCGCCAGCGCCAGGAGCAGCAGGAAGCCGAACGCCTTGCCCGCGTCCAGCGCGGCGGCGGACAGCGAGTCGGCCCCGGACAGGATGGGCTGCAGCGCCGCCAGGTACAGGGCGAGGAAGATGTCCTCCACCACGATGATCCCGAGGATCGGCCGGGTCTCGGGGTTGCCCAGCCGGCCCGTGTCCACGAGCACCTTGGTCACGATCGCGGACGACGAGATGCCGAGCACACCGGCGAGCACCAGGGCTTCGGACGTGCCCCAGCCGAGTGCGAAGCCGAAGCCCAGACCGGCGCCCACGTTCAGCGCGAGATACGTGCCTCCGGCCATCGCCATCCGGCGCCCGCCCGCCTTGAGGTCGTCGAGGTGGAACTCGAGACCCAGGTAGAAGAGCAGCAGCACCAGACCGAGCGCGGAGAGCATCTCCAGGTCGTGCGGGTCGGACAGGAGCACGACGCCGGGCGTGTGCGGGCCGAGCAGGATGCCGCCCAGGATGAACAGGGGGATGGTGGGCAGGCCGATGCGGTTGCCGAGCCGTGCGAGGACGGCGGCGGCGAGGAACGCCCCGCCCATGGCTATGAGGGTGTCTGCGTGTCCGATGGGCCCTACCTCCAGTTCGGCATGTGCGACGAGCGCACGGGGTACATGTATGTGCAAGTACGTGGTGTCAGTGGTGTCAGTGGTGCCGCTGAGACGCGGGGTATGGATGGTGCAAAGGAAGCGTCAAGAAAGCGTCAATAGTTACTTTACCAAAGTATTGCGGACGCGGGCAGCGCGCTTGTGGACACTGGAGCCGTGACCCCTTTGACGCTCGCCGAGATCGAGACCATCGCCCGCGCGGCCCACGCGACACAGAAGGACAAGGCGGGGCGCCCCTACGCGGAGCACCTCCGGGCCGTCGCCGAGGGCGTACGCGTCCGGGGCGGCGACGAGGAGCAGATCGCGGCGGCCTGGCTGCACGACGCGGTCGAGGACGACGCGCTGTCGGAGGAGTGGCTGCGCGAGGCCGCCCTCACGGAGCGTACGAAGCGGATCGTCCGGGCCCTGACCAAGCGGGCGGGCGAGCCCCCGGAGGCGTACGCCGCGCGCATCCTCGCCACTCCGGGCGCCCGCCTCGTCAAGCAGTCCGACCTGGCGCACAACGCGGACCCGTCCCGGCTGGCACTCCTCGACGAGGCGACCCGCGACCGCCTGGAACGGAAGTACGCGCACATGCGCGGTCTCCTCGGCCTCGGCGCGACGGCGGAGGAAGGCATCCCGTAGGAGCGCGGGGAACCGCGCGACCAGCCACGGCGAACCCGCAGGTGAAGCGGGTGCGGCAAAGAGCCGGGCGGAGGAAGGATCCGCCGCCCGGCCGTGGCCCGCGCCCGTGCCGACCGGTCAGCCGCCGGAGGCACCCCGCCGGAACGCCCACTCCATCCCCGGCTCCATCACGCACCGGAACGCCCGTCGCACCGGCGATGTGCACAGCGCGGTGACGACGGCCGCCGCGAGCAGCGTGACGAGGACCATGCCGAGCGGCTCACGCACCCAGGGGAAGACGTCGTACCAGTCCCAGAAGCGGGAGCCCTGGACCAGGAAGCCGTGCAGCAGGTACCCGTACAGCGTGCCCGCGCCCAGCGCCGTGAACCACGTCCTGCGGCCCGGCACCCAGGCGAAGAAGCAGGCCGTCAGCACCATCGAGCAGCCGAAGAGCGCGAGCGTCATGACGATGCCGGCCCACCACGGGGCGCCCAGTTCCTGCGCGCTGTCGCGGTGGTAGAACCAGGCCGAGTTCATGCGCGGCCCCGCCCAGTACGCCACCGCCAGGGCGGCCGCGAGGACCGGCACCGACAGCACGCGCACCTCGCGGCGCCGCATCAGCCGGAAGTGCTCGGGCTTCATGAGCAGGCCGATGACGAAGAACGGCAGGAACTGCAGTATGCGCTGGAGGTCCAGGTCGTCGCCGATGTCCGGGGAGACGGAGGCGAGGACGGCGATGCCCAGCGCGAGCGGGAGGGGCCACCGCACCACCTTCCACAGCGGGGTGGTCAGCCGCCACGCGAACAGCGCGACCAGGAACCAGGTGAGGTACCAGGGGTCGAGCAGGCTGATCGGATGCGCCGGGTCGCCGTCGCCCCAGCGCTTGAAGAGGGAGTACGCGACCTCGAACACCACGTACGGCACGGCGACACCGGTGACCAGGCGCCGCAGCCGGTCCGGGCGCATGTCGAAACCGCGCGAGAAGTAGCCGGAGATGATGACGAACGCCGGCATGTGGAAGGTGTAGACGACCATGTAGAGCGTCTCGGCGGCGCGGCTGTCGCCGGTGAGCGGCTGCCAGACGTGGCCCATCGCGACGAGCACGATGGCCAGGTACTTGGCGTTGTCGAAGAACGCGTCGCGCCGTCCGCCCGTTCCGGCCGCGGGCGCGGCGGCGCCGGCGGCCTGCCGCGGGGGCTCGGACGAGCGGGGGGCGGGCAGTCCGTCCGCCGGCGGTCCGGCCGGCGGGAGCGGCGCCCTGGAGCGGCCGTGCGGTCGCAGCGGATTCGTCACGGACCTTCCTCCCGCCAGATGCTCGGCGGGTCGGTCCGCGCGCTCGCCGCGCGTGCGGGGGGCGGGGCAGCGGTGAACATCTGAGGCACCCTAGCGTCGTCCGCGGGAATCCGTAAAACATGCGCAGTGAATGGGGTATTAGTGCGACGCGAGTACCCGTATTCGAGGAAGCGGTCATCCCGCAGGGCTTCACCGTTCGTACTCGTATGCCCGAGGAAATGTACCCCTTCTGTCCCTGTTCATCCTGTAATCAAAAGGGCATAACGGTCGCAAGTGGCGCTGGAGATATGTCCGCTGTGTCGGTTTTTGCCAACCCGTTTCAGGTCACTCTCAGCTGCTCCCGATGCGTCTGTGGCGGTAATTCGAATTACCTGCGAACGCCTTGTGCGTGCCCGGCTGTGATCACGGCGAATTCCGTTCCGGACGGCCGGTCGAATTGCTGTGCGAGGGGCTGGTGTCCCAGATGTGGACGCGCGGGTCCCGGGTGTGGGATGGCCGACGTTGCGTCACGGCCCGCATATGCGGGCCGTCTTGGTGGCACGATGGTTCTGGCGGGGGTGCGCGGGGTCGGCACCCCCGGGCCGGGAGGACCGACCGAGGGTGTGATGAGTTGTGGCCATTTCGCTGTCAGTGGTGCTGCTGTTGGCGATCATCCTGATTATTTTCCTGCGGCAGGGGTCGCTCAAGGCGGGACCGGCGATCGTCGCCATCCTCTTCGGCTTCTTCCTGGCCTCGACCGGCATGGCCGACGACATACAGCGGTTCCTCAACTCCATAGCCGAGACCATCAACTCGATCCAGTTCTAGCCGCGGTCACGGCCGCGACCGCCCTGCCGGGGCAGTCGCGCACGCGCCGCGGACGCCGGCCCGGCCCCTGCCGGCCCCGCGGTACGGACATGTGTGCCCCTGCCGGGCCGCGGCCTGCCCGTGACCACGCCGTCGCTGCCGATGGAAGAGCGGCTGCAGAGGAGGGACCGGCTGCAGAGGAGGACCGGGGGCCGGGTGGAAAGACTCTCCACCCGGCCCCGAGCCGTACAGGGCGGGTGGCGGGAATCGAACCCGCGTAGCCGGTCCGGCAGATCGCGTATCCGCATCCGGTCTCACCTGGCGGGACGCCGGCCTGCACGTTCCTGCTGCGCTTGCCGACGTTGCCCTCGATTCCCGCCGGTCGCTGTGCGATCGGGCATGCAGGGGGCACGTGTGGCTCTCCTCGGCCCTGTCGGCCCGGCAGTGTCCTTCCTGGTGGTCGTCATGACACCTGCCACGGTGGGTGTGCATCATGAAGCGCATGCATCCTCGGTTAAGCCGCCTCGTTGGCATTGCGCTGTTCCTGCTCGGTGTCGCCGTCGTCCTCTGGAGGGTCTTCGGTAGCCCTCGGGACTGGGAGGGCGATATGAGATGGCTTCGTACCGGCCTCATGCTGGGAGCTCTGGTGACGGTCTGCCTCAGCGCACGACTGATCTTCCCCGGCACCGAGGGTGACGCGCCGGATGAGGCGTCCGAGGAGGCTGACGGAGCAGTTCCGGGCGAGAGGGCATGAGCCGGTCCGTTGCTCACCGCCCTCACCCGCCGCTCACCCCAGCTCCCATCCCGTCCGCCGTCGACCCACACGCCGTGGAGCGGGCGCGGTTCAGGCGTCCAGGTGGAGCGCGCCACTGTACGAACGACTGTGGCGCAAAGTCTGCGACGTGGCCGGAATCAAGGGCCCGCACTTCCATGATCTCCGCCACACGGGCAACACCCTTGCCGCGTCCACCGGAGCCGGCACCCGGGAGGTGATGGCGCGCGTGGGTCACAGCGCCGCCCGTGCGGCACTGGTCCACCAGCACGCCAGTGCCGACCGGGACCGGCTGATCGCCGACGCGCTGAGCGGCCTGGTCGACCGGGGCCGGAAGGTACGCGATCACCCGGAGGGGCACGCGGAGGACGCGGAGGGCTGAACACGCCCCCGGGAAACGATCAGGGCCAGGCAGAGGATCGATCCTCTGACCTGGCCCTGATGTGTATGGAGCGGGCGACGGGAATCGAACCCGCGTAGCTAGTTTGGAAGACTAGGGCTCTACCATTGAGCTACGCCCGCACGCGTGGCGCCGCGCCCCGCCGGTGATCGGCGAACGCGGCACTGGAGGCATCGTAGCGGGTCGTGCGCCCTCGTCGCACACCCCGTTCCCGGTCGGGCCGAGCCGTTCCCGCCTCGGGCCGAGGCCGGAGCGACGCTCGCGAAATGCCGCGACCCCACTGCCTGCGGGCATGTACCCTACGTGTCGCACCGACGGGGTGTGGCGCAGCTTGGCAGCGCGTCCGCTTTGGGAGCGGAAGGCCGTGGGTTCAAATCCCGCCACCCCGACCACCGGCCGGAACGGACCGAGGCGGTTCCGCCACGGCCCCGGACCCTCAAGATCTCCTTTTGGGGCGTGTAGTGCCTCCGGTTACTATGCAAGCTGCGCGCCCGTGTGTCTGCACTGTCAGGTCTCTCAGGGGCCCGCGACATCCGCTGAGGCCCTGCCCGGTCGCCCGACCGGCAACGGCGCGCAGCAGAACCCCAAGAAGTCAGCCACAAGGAGACCTACCGTGAAGAGCGCCGTCGAGACCCTGAACCCGACCCGGGTTCGGCTCACTGTTGAGGTGCCCTTCGAGGAGCTCAAGGACAGCCTCGACGCGGCGTACAAGAAGATCAACCAGCAGGTCACGGTGAAGGGCTTCCGCAAGGGCAAGATCCCGGCCCGCGTCATCGACCAGCGGTTCGGCCGCGGTGCGGTCCTGGAGGAGGCGGTCAACGACGCGCTTCCGAAGCTCTACACCGAGGCGGTCAACGAGGCCGAGATCGACGTCCTGGGCCAGCCCGAGGTCGACATCAAGGAGCTGAAGGACAACGAGCTGCTGTCCTTCACCGCCGAGGTCGACGTCCGCCCGTCCATCGAGATCCCGGACTACTCCGGCATCGAGGTCGAGGTCGACGCCGTCGAGGTGACCGACGCGGACGTCGAGGAGGCGGTGGAGCAGCTGCGCGAGCGCTTCGCCTCCACCAGCCCGGTCGAGCGCGCCGCCGAGGAGGGCGACGTCGTCACGATCGACCTGGAGGCCAAGGTCGAGGGCGAGGTGCTGGAGGACGGCATCGCGAACGGCGTCTCCTACACGATCGGCTCCGGTGAGCTGCTGGACGGCATCGACGACGCCGTGAAGGGCCTGGAGGCCGGCGGCGAGGGCACCTTCACCTCCGAGCTCAAGGGCGGCTCGGCGGCGGGCAAGGAGGCCGAGGTCACCGTCAAGGTCACCCAGGTCGCCGCCCGTGAGCTGCCGGAGCTGGACGACGACTTCGCCCAGCTCGCCTCCGAGTTCGACACCCTCGAGGAGCTGAAGGCGGACAGCCGTAAGCGCCTGGAGAACACCAAGCAGTACGACCAGGCCACGCAGGCCCAGGAGCGCGTCCTGGACAAGCTGCTGGAGCTCGTCGAGGTGCCCGTCCCCGAGAAGCTGCTCGAGGACGAGATCAACACCCGCAAGCACAACCTGGAGCACCACCAGCTCGGCCAGATGGGCCTGACCCTCGACAAGTACCTGGAGATCCAGGGCAAGACCGCCGAGGAGTTCGAGACCGAGACCCGTGAGGCCGCGGTCAAGGGCATCAAGACCCAGTTCGTGCTCGACGAGCTCGTCAAGCGCGAGAAGCTGAACGTCAACCAGGAGGAGCTCACCGAGCACCTCATGCGGCGTGCCGCCTCCTCCGGCATGTCCCCCGACCAGTTCGCCCAGGCCGTCGTCGAGGGCGGCCAGGTGCCGCTGCTCGTCGGTGAGGTCGCCCGGGGCAAGGCCCTCGCGGTGGTCGTCGAGGCCGTCACGGTCAAGGACACCAACGGCGAGGTCGTCGACCTGAGCGACGAGGACGAGGCCGAGGACGGCGCCGAGACCGCCGAGGCGACGGAGGCCGCCGAGGCCGAGGCTCCGGCCGAGGAGAAGGCCGCCGAGGACAAGGCCGCGGAGAAGACCGAGGGCTGATCCTCGCGTCACCCCCAAGCAGTACGACGGCCCCGGGAACGGAACCCGGGGCCGTCGGGGTCTCCGGGGCCGCAGGCGTCCCCGGACCGCCGATGGTGCCGGGCCGTCCGGCCCTGCCCGGAGAAGCGCCCGCCTCTGAGAGGCGGAGGCCTTCGGGGGAGCGTGGGCCTCCGGAGAGCGCCAACCTCTGGGAAAGCGCCGAACCTCCGGGGGGAGCGCCACAAACCTCTGAGGGAGCGCCGAACCATGGGGGAGCACCGAACCTCTGGGGGAGCGCCACAAACCTCTGAGGGAGCGCCGAATTTTGGGGGAGCACCGAATCTCCGGGGGGAGCTCCTAACCTCCGGGGGGAGCGCCACAAACCTCCGAGGGAGCGCCGAACCTCCGGGGGAGCGCCGAACCTCCGGGGAGCGCCAACCTCCGGACGAGCGCCGCCCCCCGAACGGAGCAGAAGCCTCCGACGGAGCAGAAGCCTCCGACGGAGCAGAGCTCCCGACGTGACGAAGCGGGGCTCCAGGCGGAGCAGAAGCCTCCGACGGAGCAGAGCTCCCGACGTGACGGAGCAGGGCTCCAGGCGGAGCAGAAGCCGGCGCGGCAGAGGCCCCCGCCCGTGCAGCCCCCGGAGAGCATCGCCCGGGCGAGCGAGGGTGACCGCAAGTCGCCGTCCGCGCGCCGCCTCCACCGCCCCGCCCACCCCGGGCGGCCACGGTCACCGGGCCCCTCCGGACGGCGCGGCATGCGCTGACAGCGAACAGTCCGGGAAACCGGGATGGCACCCGCCTGCCTGCGCGTTAGGGTCCTTGGATACGAGGGCAGGGGAGTCTCCGAAGCCGCCCGGCAGCGGGTGCGCCCAGGGTCCCAGGCCCCAGCAGAACACGTGAGACGGCCCGGCGCCGTCGTAAGACGAGCAGGTGGATACGTGACGAATCTGATGCCCTCCGCCGCCGGCGAGCCCTCCATCGGTGGTGGCCTCGGCGACCAGGTCTACAACCGGCTGCTCGGCGAGCGGATCATCTTCCTCGGCCAGCCGGTGGACGACGACATCGCCAACAAGATCACCGCGCAGCTGCTGCTCCTTGCCGCCGACCCGGACAAGGACATCAACCTCTACATCAACAGCCCCGGCGGCTCGATCACGGCCGGTATGGCGATCTACGACACCATGCAGTTCATCAAGAACGACGTGGTGACCATCGCCATGGGCCTCGCCGCGTCGATGGGCCAGTTCCTGCTGAGCGCGGGTACGCCGGGCAAGCGCTTCGCGCTGCCGAACGCCGAGATCCTGATCCACCAGCCCTCCGCCGGCCTCGCCGGCTCGGCCTCCGACATCAAGATCCACGCGGAGCGGCTGCTGCACACCAAGAAGCGCATGGCCGAGCTCACGGCCCACCACACCGGCCAGACGGTCGAGCAGATCACCCGCGACTCCGACCGCGACCGGTGGTTCGACGCCTACGAGGCCAAGGAGTACGGCCTCATCGACGACGTGATCACCTCTGCCGCCAGCATGCCGGGCGGCGGCGGCACCGGGGCGGCGTAACCGGCGCACACCGGCGCGGGTCGGAGCACGGCGTGCTCCGGCGCGTGACGTTCTGCGACGGCACGGGACCGGCTCCCACGGCCGACACGGCACCGCTGGTGGTCCGGACCCGCGTACGGCCGATGCAGGACGGCGCGCGGCCGGTGCACCGCGACCGGCCCCGACTCCGCAAGCCCCCTGAAGCTCCAGCCGACCGCCTCAGCCCCTCTCAAGGCTCCCAGGAGACCCACAGTGAACGACTTCCCCGGCAGCGGCCTCTACGACCGTACGCGCGCCGAGTACACCGGCCCGCAGGCCGAGTCCCGCTACGTCATCCCGCGCTTCGTCGAGCGCACCTCCCAGGGCGTCCGCGAGTACGACCCGTACGCGAAGCTCTTCGAGGAGCGCGTGATCTTCCTCGGCGTGCAGATCGACGACGCCTCCGCCAACGACGTCATGGCACAGCTGCTGTGCCTGGAGTCGATGGACCCCGACCGTGACATCTCGGTCTACATCAACAGCCCCGGCGGTTCCTTCACCGCGCTCACGGCCATCTACGACACGATGCAGTTCGTGAAGCCGGACATCCAGACGGTCTGCATGGGCCAGGCCGCCTCCGCCGCCGCGATCCTGCTGGCCGCCGGCACGCCCGGCAAGCGCATGGCGCTGCCGAACGCGCGCGTGCTGATCCACCAGCCGTACAGTGAGACCGGCCGTGGCCAGGTCTCCGACCTGGAGATCGCCGCCAACGAGATCCTCCGCATGCGCTCGCAGCTGGAGGAGATGCTGGCCAAGCACTCCACCACGCCGATCGAGCGGATCCGCGAGGACATCGAGCGCGACAAGATCCTGACGGCCGAGGACGCGCTGTCGTACGGCCTGATCGACCAGATCATCTCCACCCGGAAGATGAACAACGAAGCCGTCCGCTGACGGAGCACGATTCCCCAGCTCACGACTGGTCGGGAGCGCGGGGGAGGTTGTATCGTCTGCCGCCCCTTGGCACGGTTTGACACGGTGCACGTCAAAGTGAACCGTGCCAAGGGGGGCCCGGACGGGGGGCCCGGCAAGGTACCGTCGGACATAAGGCAGCACCAGGAGCCGCTGGACGTAGGCGTCTCCCAGGCGAAGGGGAAGCACACCGTGGCACGCATCGGTGACGGCGGCGATCTGCTCAAGTGCTCGTTCTGCGGCAAGAGCCAGAAGCAGGTCAAGAAGCTCATCGCAGGCCCCGGTGTGTACATCTGCGACGAGTGCATCGATCTCTGCAACGAGATCATCGAGGAGGAGCTCGCCGAGACGAGCGAGGTGCGCTGGGAGGAACTGCCCAAGCCCCGCGAGATCTACGAGTTCCTCGAGGGCTACGTCGTCGGCCAGGAGGCCGCGAAGAAGGCCCTGTCGGTCGCGGTGTACAACCACTACAAGCGGGTCCAGGCCGGTGAGAACGGCGGCGCCCAAGGGCGCGACGACGCCATCGAGTTGGCGAAGTCGAACATCCTCCTGCTGGGCCCCACGGGCTCCGGCAAGACGCTGCTCGCGCAAACACTCGCGCGCATGCTGAACGTGCCCTTCGCCATCGCCGACGCGACAGCGCTGACGGAGGCGGGGTACGTCGGCGAGGACGTCGAGAACATCCTCCTCAAGCTCATCCAGGCGGCCGACTACGACGTCAAGAAGGCCGAGACCGGGATCATCTACATCGACGAGATCGACAAGGTGGCCCGGAAGAGCGAGAACCCCTCCATCACGCGTGATGTGAGCGGCGAGGGCGTGCAGCAGGCCCTGCTGAAGATCCTGGAGGGCACCACGGCCTCCGTGCCGCCGCAGGGCGGCCGCAAGCACCCGCACCAGGAGTTCATCCAGATCGACACGACGAACGTGCTGTTCATCGTGGGCGGCGCCTTCGCGGGTCTGGAGAAGATCATCGAGTCCCGGGCCGGCGCCAAGGGCATCGGTTTCGGCGCCACGATCCGCTCCAAGCGCGAGCTGGAGAACAAGGACCAGTTCGAGGACGTCATGCCCGAGGACCTGGTCAAGTTCGGCATGATCCCCGAGTTCATCGGCCGGCTGCCGGTCATCACGAGCGTCCACAACCTCGACCGCAAGGCCCTGCTGCAGATCCTGGTCGAGCCGCGCAACGCGCTGGTGAAGCAGTACCAGCGTCTGTTCGAACTCGACGGCGTGGAGCTGGACTTCGAGCGCGAGGCCCTGGAGGCCATCGCCGACCAGGCCATCCTCCGCCAGACCGGCGCCCGCGGCCTGCGCGCCATCATGGAGGAGGTCCTCCAGGCGGTGATGTACGAGGTCCCGTCCCGCAAGGACGTCGCCCGCGTGGTCATCACGGCGGACGTGGTCCTGTCGAACGTCAACCCGACCCTGATCCCGCGGGACGCGCGCGGACGGGGTTCGGGGGAGCAGAAGACGGCGTAGCTCCCGTACGCACTCACGGCGGAGGGCCCCGGTCGACCGACCGGGGCCCTCCGCCGTGTGCGGCGCGACGCTCAGGCCTTGACGCGCACTTCCTTGCGGAGCTGGGCCGCTGTCTCCGCCGTGGCGTTCAGGTCCGGGGCCTTGCCCGACATGGCGTCCGCCAGGTCGACGGTGAGGACGACCCCCATTGTGCTGTGGTCGCCCCAGATGCAGACCGGCACGCTGACCTCCGCGGGGCCGGACTGGCCACCGCCGCCCAGGCCGGTGCTCGACTTGATCTCCTGGCACTTGAGCACCGCACCGTCGAGCGCGCTCGGGGTGAAGGCCTTGGGGGCGCCGACCAGTTCCCCGGCGTCCGGCTCCTCCCCGGCGTTCTTCTCCAGCTCGGAGAACATCGCGTCGACGACCTTCTCCGGGTCCTCGATCTCGCCGTAGACGCCCATGAAATTGAGCATCTTCGCGGCGAGCGGGTTGCTCTCGTCCCCGGCCTCGTACTGGGCGCTCACGTCCTGGGGGTCGGTCACCCCGTACTTCTCGGCGTCCTTGATGTCGCTCTCGCTGAAGCCGCCGGCGGAGCCCGAGTCCGCGCCCATCTTGTACTCGCCACCGAGCACCGTCTCCGGCGTCGTCAGCTTGTGGGCCCCGTCGTCCGGAATGTTCGCACCGTCGGCGCTGCCGCCGGCGGCGCCGAAGACGACATACGCGCCCACGGCGATCATGGCCACGACGGCCACCGCGCCGATGATCAGGCCCGTCTTCTTCTTGCCGCCACCGGACGGCGGCTGCGGGACGTCGTACGGCTGCTGGCCGTAAGGCGGCTGACCGTACGGGGGCTGGCCGTACGGGCCGGGCTGCTGCGGCGGCTGGCCGTAGGGGCCGGGCTGCTGCGGGGGAACGCCCTGCGGGGGCTGCTGGGGGTACCCGTAGCCGGGCTGCGGCTGCTGCGGCGCCTGGGGCGGGTAACCGTAGCCGGGCTGGGGCGCCTGCGGCGGCTGGCCGTAGGGACCCGGCTGGCCGTACGGTCCGGGCTGCTGGGGCTGCCCGCCGTACGGGCCCGGCTGGTTGTGACTCATCTCTGGGTTCCCCCTCAGGTGCCTTATGCGTTGCTGACATCCTGACGCAGAGGCAGTGCACGGTACGCACCGGGGGCCGCACCGTTACCAACAGAAACGAGTTTCGGGACCGGTCCGTGACACCCCTAAACTGGGCCCGTGACCGAGAACCCTCAGCAGCAGCCCACAGCGCCCACCACCGAACTGCCGACCCAGTACTCGCCGGCCGACGTAGAGGGGGAGCTGTACGAGCGCTGGGTAGAGCGGGGTTACTTCGAGGCGGACGCGAAGAGCGACAAGCCGCCGTACACCGTCGTCATCCCGCCGCCGAACGTCACGGGCAGTCTGCACCTCGGGCACGCCTTCGAGCACACCATCATCGACGCCCTGACCCGCCGCAAGCGCATGCAGGGCTACGAGACGCTGTGGCAGCCCGGCATGGACCACGCCGGCATCGCCACGCAGAACGTGGTCGAGCGCGAGCTGGGCAAGGAGGGCAAGTCCCGCCACGACCTCGGCCGGGAGGCCTTCGTCGAGCGCGTCTGGCGGTGGAAGGGCGAGTCCGGCGGGCAGATCTCCGGGCAGATGCGCCGCCTCGGCGACGGCGTCGCCTGGTCGCGTGAGCGCTTCACCATGGACGAGGGCCTCTCCCAGGCAGTCCGGGCCATCTTCAAGAAGCTCTACGACGACGAGCTGATCTACCGCGCCGAGCGCATCATCAACTGGTGCCCGCGCTGCCTCACCGCGATCTCCGACATCGAGGTCAATTACCAGGACGACGACGGCGAGCTGGTCTCCATGAAGTACGGGGAGGGGGACGACACCATCGTTGTCGCCACCACCCGTGCCGAGACCATGCTCGGCGACACGGCCGTCGCCGTGCACCCCGACGACGAGCGCTACAAGCACCTCGTCGGCAAGCTCATCCGCCTGCCGCTCACCGACCGCTCCATCCCGGTCGTCGCCGATGCCCACGTCGACCCGGAGTTCGGCACGGGAGCCGTCAAGGTCACCCCGGCGCACGACCCGAACGACTTCGAGATCGGCCAGCGCCACGACCTGCCCAACATCGCCGTGATGGACGAGCACGCGGTCATCACGGTCCCCGGCCCCTTCCAGGGCCTGGACCGCCTCGAGGCCCGCTCCGCCATCGTCGCCGCGCTGCGCGCCGAGGGCCGGATCGTCGCCGAGAAGCGCCCGTACGTCCACTCGGTCGGCCACTGCTCGCGCTGCAGCACCACCATCGAGCCGCGGCTGTCCCTGCAGTGGTGGGTCAAGGTCGGTCCGCTGGCGAAGGCCGCCGGTGACGCCGTCCGCGACGGCCGGGTCAAGATCCACCCGCAGGAGATGGAGAAGCGGTACTTCGACTGGGTCGACAACCTCCACGACTGGTGCATCTCGCGCCAGCTGTGGTGGGGCCACCGCATCCCCGTCTGGTACGGGCCGAACGGCGAGGTCGTCTGCGTCGGACCCGACGACGAGGCCCCCACCGGCGAGGGCTGGCACCAGGACACCGACGTCCTCGACACCTGGTTCTCGTCCGGCCTGTGGCCGTTCTCCACGCTCGGCTGGCCCGAGCAGACCGAGAGCCTCGCGAAGTTCTACCCGAACTCCGTCCTGGTCACCGGCTACGACATCCTCTTCTTCTGGGTCGCCCGGATGATGATGTTCGGCCTGTACGCGATGGACGGCACCCCGCCGTTCCACACCATCGCCCTGCACGGCATGGTCCGCGACCAGTTCGGCAAGAAGATGTCGAAGTCCTTCGGCAACGCGGTCAACCCGCTGGACTGGATGGACAAGTACGGCAGCGACGCCCTGCGCTTCACCCTCGCCCGCGGCGCCAACCCGGGTGTCGACGTGCCGATCGGCGAGGACTGGGTCCAGGGCTCCCGCAACTTCGCCAACAAGATCTGGAACGCCACGCGCTTCGCGCTGATGAACGGCGCGACGGTCGCGGGCCCGCTGCCGGACCCGTCGGAGATGTCGGCGACCGACCGCTGGATCCTGTCCCGGCTGAACGCCACGGTCGCCGAAGTCGACGCCTTCTACGACGACTACGAGTTCGCCAAGCTGTCGGACGCCCTGTTCCACTTCGCCTGGGACGAGGTCTTCGACTGGTACGTCGAGCTGTCCAAGACGACGTTCACGGGCGGCGGCGAGGCCGCGAAGGTGTCCGGCCGGGTCCTGGGCGAGGTCCTGGACGTCACGCTGCGCCTGCTCCACCCGATCGTCCCCTTCGTGACCGAGACCCTCTGGACCACGCTCACGGGCGGCGAGTCGGTCGTCATCGCGGACTGGCCGGCCGACAGCGGCTTCCGTGACGCCGGCGCCGAGCGGGAGATCGAGACCCTCCAGCAGGTCATCACCGAGGTCCGCCGCTTCCGCGCCGACCAGGGCCTCCAGCCCGGCCAGCGCGTCCCGGCCCGCCTGACCCTGGACGGCACGGCGCTCGCGTCCCACGAGGCCGCCATCCGCCAGCTGCTGCGCCTGCAGCCGGAGGGCGAGGGCTTCACGGCGACGGCCACGCTGCCGGTCGCGGGCGCCGAGGTCGCACTGGACCTGTCCGGCACGATCGACGTCGCGGCCGAGCGCAAGCGGCTCGCCAAGGATCTGGCCGCCGCGCAGAAGGAGCGCCAGCAGGCCGAGGCCAAACTGGGTAACGAGGCGTTTCTGGCCAAGGCGCCCGACCACGTCGTGGAGAAGATCCGCACCAGGCTGGCGAAGGCCGACGAGGACATCGCTCGGATCGAGAACCAGCTGGCGAAGCTGCCGGCAGGCTGATCCCCAGTTGTCTCCGCCGTCGCGGAGGTGACCCGGACCTGGCCGCTGCTGACAAGGACGAGGTCCGGTGGTCCCCGCCGCTGCGGGGGTTGACGGTCGGCGTGGACGAGGGCCCCGGAACCGAACGGTTCCGGGGCCCTCGTCCACGCCGCGAGCCGCCTCACGCCTCTGTCGGCGACCCTCCGTAGACTGGCCCCGTGAGTGAGCTCCCCCCGGACGACAACAGCGCGCGGCCCGACCCGCTCGACGACTTCGACGAGCTGATCGAGGCCGAGACCAGCCGCGACCCCGACCTCGCGGTCATCGAGGCGGGCAGCCGCACCCTGCGCGCCCAGAGCGGGCCGCCGCAGGCCGACGTGCCCGCGCGCCCGGCCGACCCCGAGGTCGACGCGGCCCTGCGCGAGGTGGAGGCGGACCTCGCCACGCGCTGGGGCGAGACCAAGCTGGAGCCGTCGGTCGGCCGCATCGCCGCGCTGATGGACGTGCTGGGGGAGCCGCAGCGCTCGTACCCCTCGATCCACATCACCGGCACCAACGGCAAGACGTCCACCGCCCGCATGATCGAGGCGCTGCTCGGCGCGTTCGACCTGCGCACCGGCCGGTACACCTCGCCGCACGTCCAGTCGATCACCGAGCGGATCAGCCTGGACGGCGCCCCGATCGACGCCGAGCGGTTCATCGAGACGTACCGGGACATCAAGCCCTACGTCGAGATGGTGGACACCTCCCAGGAGTACCGGCTGTCCTTCTTCGAGGTCCTCACCGGCATGGCGTACGCGGCCTTCGCGGACGCGCCGGTCGACGTGGCCGTCGTCGAGGTCGGCATGGGCGGCAGCTGGGACGCGACGAACGTGATCGACGCGGACGTGGCCGTCGTGACGCCCATCGACCTGGACCACACCGACCGCCTCGGCAACACCCCGGGCGAGATCGCCGGCGAGAAGGCGGGCATCGTCAAGCAGGACGCGACCGTGATCCTGGCGCAGCAGCCGGTGGACGCGGCGCAGGTGCTGCTGAAGAAGTCGGTCGAGGTGGACGCGACGGTGGCCCGCGAGGGCCTGGAGTTCGGGGTCGTCTCCCGGCAGCTCGCCGTCGGCGGGCAGATGGTGACGCTGCGCGGCCTCGGCGGTGAGTACGAGGACGTGTTCCTGCCGCTGCACGGCGCCTACCAGGCGCACAACGCGGCGGTGGCGCTGGCGGCCGTGGAGGCGTTCTTCGGCGTCGGCTCCCAGCGGCCCCAGCCGCTCGACATCGACACCGTGCGCAAGGCGTTCGCGTCGGTGTCCTCGCCGGGCCGCCTGGAGGTCGTACGGCGTTCGCCGACCGTGGTCCTGGACGCGGCGCACAACCCCGCGGGGGCCCGTGCCACGGCGGAGGCGGTCAGCGAGGCGTTCGACTTCAGCCGGCTGATCGGGGTGGTCGGCGCGAGCGGTGACAAGAACGTACGGGGGATGCTGGAGGCGTTCGAACCGATCTTCGCCGAGGTCGTGGTCACCCAGAACTCCAGCCACCGCGCGATGGACGCCGACGAACTGGCGGCGATCGCGGTCGAGGTGTTCGGCGAGGACCGGGTCCAGGTGGAGCCGCGGCTGCCCGACGCTCTGGAGGAGGCGATCACGCTGGCCGAGGAGGAGGGCGAGTTCGCGGGTGGCGGGGTCCTCGTCACCGGTTCCGTGATCACCGTGGGCGAGGCCCGACTGCTGCTGGGAAGGGGCTGAGGTCCGGCATGCGTGTCCTCTGCGCTTCGACGCTGATCGGTGAGTTCTTCGTGATCGGCTTCGCCGGGCTGGTCGCGATGAAGGACCCGGACCTGTCCATGACGACGGTGTGGACGGTCTGCGGGGTCGCGATGGTCCTGTCCGTCCTGCTGTGCGGGATGATCACGCGGCCGGGCGGAGTGCAGCTCGGCTGGGCGCTGCAGATCGCGCTCGTCGCCAGCGGCTTCTTCGTGCCCGTCATGTTCTTCATGGGCGCGGTGTTCGCCGCCCTGTGGTGGGCGTCGATCCACTACGGGCGGAAGATCGACGAGGCGAAGGCCCGCTTCGCCGCGCAGGCGGAGGCACAGGCCCCGGGAGCGGCGGGCGAGGCCTCCTGACGCTGACGCTGACGCTGTGTGACAAGTGATCGGCACGGCCCTGTAGCCTCATGGCTCCGCACATGCACATTGTGAGATGAAGGAGTCATCGTCGTGAGCCAGCGCACCCTTGTCCTCCTCAAGCCCGACGCCGTCCGTCGTGGCCTGACCGGCGAGATCATCAGCCGTATCGAGCGCAAGGCGGGCTGGCAGATCACCGCGCTGGAACTGCGTGACCTGGACACCGCGACCCTTGAGCAGCACTACGGCGAGCACAAGGGCAAGCCGTTCTACGAGCCGCTGGTCGCGTTCATGTCCTCCGGTCCCGTGGTAGCGCTGATCGTGGAGGGCGAGCGGGTCATCGAGGGCGTGCGCGCGCTGGCCGGTCCCACCGACCCGATCGCGGCGGCGCCCGGTTCGATCCGCGGGGACTACGGGGTCATCGTCCGCGAGAACCTCATTCACGCGTCCGACTCGGAGGAGTCCGCCGAACGCGAGGTCAAGATCTTCTTCCCCGGCCGGGCGTAGTGCCCGCGGCGGCGGGGAGCGGCCACCGCCGGGCCTCCGCTCCCCGCGGCTGACCTGTCCCGCTCCGACCGCGGGGCGGCCCTGTCTCCGTCTCGGTCTCCGGGGCGGAGGTGCCGGTGGCAGCCGGTCCGGCGGGCTGTCCGCTGTCGCGCCGTGCCCCGGCCGGGCGCCGGGCGGCACAGCTCGGTCCGGTCCGGTCCTCGGGGGCCGGGCCGCTCGTATGTCAACGGCGTGGGTCCGGCTTCGGCGGACCGCCTGCCGCCCCTCCTCGGGAGGCCGAGCGGTCTCCCAAGGAGGCGGGAGTCGTCGGACGTCCGTCAAGGGGCGAGTCGGGCCGAGGGTGACTCCGGCCCCGTACAGAGGGGGCCGCGCACCGCCCCACGGCGCCCCACCGCGTCCTCGGGACCGTCCGGCGGCACCCTCCGTGCAGTTGTCCGCAAAGCTCTCACCGCGCGCAGGTCCCTCCAGGGTGTTGTCGCCCCTTCGAGGGGACCGGCGCACACCTCATCAGGCACATCCCCTCCGAATCCCCCCATCCGTTCGGCATATGCGTGGCGTGCGGGGGAACGCAAACCCCCGAACGCTCGTCTCCACAAGCGGGGCGACACGTGATCTGCTGACAATGGCGAAGACCCTCGCGCAGTGTTCGTGCGGGCGAGACTACGATGTAAGCCTTCACGTCACAGCACCCACTTCGCCGACCCGAAAAGCCGTCAGTGCTCCACTTTGGGAAGGCCAGACGAATCCTGATGGGGAACTCAATGTCGTTCATCGGCCGTGACATGGCTGTCGACCTCGGGACCGCCAACACGCTGGTGTACGTCAGGGGTCGCGGGATCGTACTCAACGAGCCGTCCGTCGTCGCGATCAACACGAACACCGGTGGAATTCTCGCGGTCGGCGCGGAAGCGAAGAAGATGATCGGTCGGACGCCCGGCAACATCGTCGCCGTGCGTCCCCTCAAGGACGGTGTCATCGCCGACTTCGAGATCACCGAGCGGATGCTCCGCTACTTCATCCTGAAGATTCACAAGCGGAGGTACCTCGCCCGGCCGCGCGTCGTCGTCTGCGTGCCGTCCGGCATCACCGGTGTCGAGCGCCGCGCCGTCATCGAGGCGTCGTCCCAGGCCGGCGCCCGCCAGGTGCACATCATCGAGGAGCCCATGGCCGCGGCCATCGGCTCCGGCCTGCCGGTCCACGAGGCCACGGGCAACATGGTGGTGGACATCGGCGGCGGCACCACGGAGGTCGCGGTCATCTCGCTCGGCGGAATCGTCACGGCACAGTCGATCCGCGTCGCGGGCGACGAGCTGGACAACGCGATCATCCAGCACATCAAGAAGGAGTACTCGCTCCTCCTCGGTGAGCGGACGGCCGAGCAGATCAAGATCACTATCGGCTCGGCGTACGACCTGGACACTGACGAGCACACCGAAATCCGTGGCCGGGACCTGGTCTCCGGACTGCCCAAGACCGTGGTGATCTCCGCGGCCGAGGTCCGCAAGGCCATCGAGGAACCGGTCAACGCCATCGTCGACGCGGTCAAGACGACCCTCGACAAGTGCCCGCCCGAGCTGTCCGGCGACATCATGGACCGCGGCATCGTCCTCACCGGCGGCGGCGCCCTGCTGCGCGGCCTGGACGAGCGGCTGCGCCGGGAGACCGGCATGCCGATCCACATCGCCGAGGACCCGCTGGACAGCGTGGCGCTCGGCTCCGGCAAGTGCGTCGAGGAGTTCGAGGCGTTGCAGCAGGTGCTCGACGCCCAGCCCCGCAGATGACGTAACGCTTCGATTCCGCCGTACGAGACGATCCCTTCTCGTACGGCGGATCGTTGATTACGAGGCATATGCTCCGCACAACACCCGTGAGAGCGCCCGCGTCACCACCGCGAGTTGCACGCTCGGGGTGTGCCCCCCCATTGACACTGACCCATTCCGAGCTCGACCCAACCCGACGACTGAACTCGACGAGGAAGGCACGGCCGTCGCACGTGAGGGACACACGAGAGAGCCGGCTGCTCCTGGTGCTGCTGGTCGCCATCGCGTTCGCACTGATCACGGTGGACATCCGCGGCGGGGAGGACTCGCCGGTCGACGGTGCCCGCCAGGCCGCTGCCGCGGTCTTCGGACCCGTGGAGAACGGGGTCGCCAGCGCCGTCGACCCGATCGGCAACGCGATCGGCGCGATCCGTGACTCCGGTTCCCGCCACGACCGGCTCGCCGCGCTGGAGAAGGAGAACGCGGCGCTGAAGGCGGAACTGGGCAGCGACGACCGCAACCGCAGCCGGGTCCGGCAGCTCGACTCGATGCTGAAGACCGCCGCGAACGGCCGGTACGGCATCAAGGGCGCGGAGGTCATCGCCATAGGCGCGGCCCAGGGCTTCTCCTGGACCGTGACCATCGACATCGGGTCGAACGACGGCGTCGAGCGCGACATGACCGTGCTGAACGGGGACGGGCTGGTCGGCCGCGTCACCACCGTGGGACCGGACACCTCCACCGTGCTCCTCGCCAACGACCCCGACTTCACGGTCGGCACGCGCATGGAGACCACGGACGAGCTCGGCTTCGCCTCCGGCCAGGGCGACCGGCCGCTGCGCGTCGAGCTGCTCAACGGCAAGGCCAAGGTCAAGAAGGGCGACCGGATGGTCACCTTCGGCTCCCAGGCCGACCGGCCGTTCGTGCCCGGTGTGCCGGTCGGGACCGTCTCCCGCGTCGACCCCTCCGGCGGCGACCTGACCCGCACGGTGTACGTCGAGCCGTTCGCCGGCCTCACCAAGCTCGACCTGGTCGGCGTCGTCGTCGAGGCGCCCCGCAAGGACCCGCGCGACACGGTCCTGCCGCCCCAGCCGAAGGCGACGCCCACGCCGACCGTGACGGTGACGGTCACCCCGTCCGCGGGGGCGCCCACCGACGGAACTCCGCAAGAGCAGTAGGAGACCGACCCCATGCGCCTCAACCGGATCCTGCTCTCCACCACCCTGGTGATCGTCGCCCTGGTGCTCCAGGTGAGCGTCCTCGCCCGCCTCCAGCTGCCCGGCGCCGTCCCGGACCTGGTCCTCCTCACCGTCCTCGGCCTCGCCCTGGTGTACGGGCACGTCGGCGGCGCCCTCGTCGGCTTCGGCGCGGGCCTGCTCTCCGACCTCGCCCCGCCCGCCGACCACGCGGCGGGCCGCTACGCGCTCGTGCTGTGCGTCGTCGGCTACCTCGTCGGACTGGTGAAGCCGGACAACGGCCGGCTGAAGTCCGCGACCGCCTCGCTGGCCGTCGTGGCCGCCGCCGCGATCGGCACGACCCTGCTGTACGCGGGCGTCGGCGCCCTCGTCGGGGACACCGCCGCCCGTCATGTCGGCCTGCCCGGACTGGTGTTCACGGCCGCCCTGTACGACCTGCTGCTCGCCCCGTTCGTGGTCCCCGGGATCATGGCGCTGGCCCGGCGCGCCGACAACGACCCGCTCGACGAGGCGAACTCCGCCAAGGCGGCCGACGTCTCCTCCGGCTGGCTGGCCTCCGGCACCGGGCTGCGCATCGGCCGGCAGCGCGGCGGGCGGATGAGGACGGTCAGGGCGCGCACGGCCCGCGCCGGACGCATCAAGGGGGTCAAGCGGCTGTGACGGCACGGCGGACGGCCACGGCGGACAGAGCGGACCTCAGGCAAGTGCACCGCAGGGAGGGGGAAGCATGACCAACATCCCGGAGACCGGGCGGACCCCACGGGTCCAGGTCCGGCTCGTCGTCATCCAGATCCTCGTCGTCTCCCTCCTGGCGACGCTCGGCGGCCGGCTGTGGTACCTCCAGATCCGCGAGGGCGACACCTACGCCAAGGAGGCCTCGGGCAACCACGTGCAGCAGGTCGTCCAGCCCGCCGTACGCGGTTCGATCCTCGACGCGCGCGGCGTGCCCATCGCCGACAACGAGACCCGCCTGGTGGTCTCCGCCTCCCGCACCGACCTGATGAAGATGAAGGACGACGGCGAGACGGTCCTCACCAAGCTCGCCGGCGTCCTGGGCATGACCCCCAAGGAGGTCCAGGACAAGGTCCGGCTGTGCGACGCCGAGACCCCGCAGCCGTGCTGGAACGGCTCCCCGTACCAGCCGATCCCCATCACCGACGAGGCCACCCCCAAGCAGGCCCTGCAGATCCGCGAGCGCGCCGAGGACTTCCCCGGCATCACCGCCGAACCGCAGGCCGTGCGCCGTTACCCGGCCCCCGGCGACGCCAACACCGCCCAGGTGCTCGGCTACCTGTCGCCCGTCACCGACGAGGAGATCCAGCAGGCCCAGGACAGCGACTCGCCGTACCTGCGCTCCGACCAGGTCGGCCGCTCGGGCCTGGAGCGCCAGTACGACAAGCAGCTGCGCGGCAAGGCCGGCGTCACCCGGTACGAGGTCGACAACCTCGGCCGTGTCATGGGGGAGGCCGAGAACGACCCGGGCAGGCCCGGCGACAACCTCGTCACCAGCATCGACGCCCGGGTGCAGCGCATCGCCGAGTACGAGCTCAACGAGGCGATGAAGGCGGCCCGCAAGGAGCACGACCGCAACACCGGCACCAACTACAAGGCGGATTCCGGCGCGCTCGTCGTGATGGAGGCGAAGACCGGCCGCGTGGTGGCCATGGCGTCCAACCCCTCGTACGACCCGAACGCCTGGGTCGGCGGCATCTCCGCCAAGGACTACACGAGGCTGACCGGCAAGGAGTCCAACTACCCGCTGCTGAACCGGGCCATCCAGGGCCAGTCGGCGCCCGGCTCCATCTTCAAGGTCATCCCGACGGCCGCCGCCATACAGGCCGGTTACTCCTTCGAGGGCCCGTACGAGTGCTCCAGCTCGTACTCGGTCGGCAGCCAGGTCTTCAAGAACTTCGAGTCCAAGGGGTACGGCCCGATCAGCCTCGGCCGTGCCCTGGAGGTCTCCTGCGACACCGTCTTCTACCGCCTCTCCCACGAGGAGTGGAAGAAGGACGGCGGCACCAAGCCGAAGAAGAACGCCAACGACTGGTTCTACAAGACCGCCCACGAGTTCGGCCTCGGCGAGGAGACCGGCATCGACCTGCCCAACGAGGTCACCGGCCGCGTCCCCGACCGCCAGTGGAAGCTCGACTACTGGCAGGCCAACAAGGACGCCTGGTGCAAGAGCGGCAAGAAGGACGGCGACTACGCCGAGAAGATCGCCTACGAGAACTGCCTCGAGGGCAACCGGCTGCGCGCCGGTGACTCCGTCAACTACTCCATCGGACAGGGCGACACCCTCGTCACCCCGATACAGATGGCGACGATCTACGCGGCGCTCGCCAACGGCGGCACGCTCTACAACCCCACCGTCGGCAAGGCCGTGATCAGCGCGGACGGCAAGAACGTCCGGGAGATCCAGCCCGAGGCGCACGGCAAGCTGCCGATGTCGCAGAAGACGCTCCAGGCCGTGGACGGCGCCCTGGAGGGCGTCGTGACCCGCGGTTCGGCCGCCTGGCGGTTCCAGGACTGGCCGCAGGACGAGATCGCGCTGCACGCCAAGACGGGTACGGCGGAGGTCTACGGCAAGCAGACCACCTCGTGGTTCGCCACGTACACCGAGGACTACTCCATCGTCATGACGATCTCCCAGGGCGGTACCGGCTCCGGCGCCTCGGCACCGGCCGTGCGCAAGGTCTACAACGCGCTGTACGGCGTCTCCGAGGACGGGAAGATCGACAAGAGGAAGGCCCTGCTGCCCGAGCCGCAGAAGGACCTGCCGAAGATCGGGTCCGACGGGTCGATCGACGCGCCGAAGGTCGACGAGTACCCGTCGCCGGAGGACCGGAAGAAGGCCGCCGAGGCCAGTGCGCAGCCGGTGGTGTTCCACGCCCCGGCGCCCACCACCGCGTACCCCGACGCCCTGGCGGCCACCGCGAACACCCCGTCCGGCGGCAACCGCGACGCCCGCAGGCGATCGGCCCGCCACGGGGACAGCAGGAGGCGGAGGATCCCCGCATGACCGGTGCGAACAGCTTCTCCGTCTCCAGGTACGGGCCCGAGCGGTCCGGCTGGGCCCGGCTGTTCGCCCGCGACTCGCTCGCGCGCCGGCTCGACTGGCCCATACTGCTGTGTGCCCTCGCCCTGTCGCTGATCGGCACGGTCCTCGTCTACTCGGCGACCCGCAACCGCACCGAGCTCAACCAGGGCGACCCGTACTACTTCCTGGTCCGGCACCTCCTCAACACCGGCATCGGCCTGGCCCTGATGGTCGGCACGGTCTGGCTCGGCCATCGCACCCTGCGCGGCGCCGTGCCGTTCCTGTACGGCATCTCCGTGCTGCTGGTGCTGCTGGTGCTCACCCCGCTCGGCGCGACGATCAACGGCGCGCACGCGTGGATCCGGCTCCCCGGCGGCTTCTCGCTCCAGCCCTCGGAGTTCGTGAAGGTCACGATCATCCTGGGCATGGCGATGCTGCTCGCGGCGCGCGTCGACGCGGGCGACCGGCAGTTCCCCGACCACCGCACCGTCGTGCAGTCCCTCGGCCTGGCCGCCGTGCCGATAGCGGTCACCCTGCTCATGCCCGACCTCGGCTCGGTCATGGTGATGGTCGTCATCGTGCTCGGCGTGCTGCTCGCCTCCGGCGCGTCCAACCGCTGGATCTTCGGCCTGATCGGCACGGGCGTGGCCGGCGCGATCGCCGTCTGGCAGCTGAAGATCCTCGACGAGTACCAGATCAACCGGTTCGCCGCCTTCGCCAACCCCGAGCTCGACCCGGCGGGCGTCGGCTACAACACCAACCAGGCGCGCATCGCCATCGGCTCCGGCGGCCTCTTCGGCACCGGACTCGGCGAGGGATCGCAGACCACCGGCCAGTTCGTGCCCGAGCAGCAGACGGACTTCGTCTTCACGGTCGCGGGCGAGGAGCTGGGCTTCGTCGGCGGCGCCCTGATCATCGTGCTGCTCGGCATCGTGCTGTGGCGCGCCTGCCGCATCGCCCGCGAGACGACCGAGCTGTACGGCACGATCGTCGCCGCCGGCATCATCGCCTGGTTCGCCTTCCAGTCCTTCGAGAACATCGGGATGACGCTCGGCATCATGCCGGTGGCCGGTCTGCCGCTGCCGTTCGTGTCGTACGGCGGGTCCTCGATGTTCGCTGTCTGGGTGGCCGTCGGACTGCTCCAGTCGATCCGGGTGCAGCGGCCCCTGTCGGCGTAGGCGCCGCGCGAGGGCGGTGGCCGTACCCCGGGGGTACGGCCACCGCCTCTGTCCGGGCACGGGCTGCCCAACCGCCGGACGAGGCCACTACATTCGGCACATGGCGGACACCAAGCGTGAGATCGAGCGCAAGTACGAGTCCGACGAGAGCGGTCTGCCCGACCTGACGGGCGTCGCCGGAATCGCCACCGTCGTCGACAAGGGCGTCACCGAGCTGGACGCCGTCTACTACGACACCCCCGACGAACGCCTCACGGCCTCCTCGGTCACCCTGCGCCGCCGCACCGGGGGCGACGACGCGGGCTGGCACCTGAAGTTCCCCGTCTCCGCCGGGGTACGGGACGAGATACGCGCCCCGCTCTCCGGCACCCTGCCCCGTACGCTCGCCCGCCTCGTGCGCTCCCGGGTCCGTGACGCGGAGCTGGTGCCCCTCGTCCGCCTCCGCTCCTCGCGCGACCTCCGCGACCTGCTCGACGCGGACGGTGTCCTCCTCGCCGAGATCAGCGTCGACTCCGTGCGCGCCGAGCGGCTCGGCGGTGGGGGACGCGACGCCCAGTGGTCCGAGATCGAGGTCGAGCTGGCCGACGGCGGCGACCCGGCGTTCCTTGACACGGTGGACAAGAAACTGCGCAAAGCGGGCATCAAACCCTCCGCGGCGCCCTCCAAACTGGTGCGGGCCCTGCGGGAGACCGCACCGGTCCGCGACGTGCCCGGGCCGCCCGGACCTCCCCCGCCGCCCGCCACCGCCGCGGACCCCGTCCTCGCCTACGTGCGCGCCCAGCGCGACGCGATCGTCGCCCTCGACCCCGCCGTACGCCGCGACCTGCCGGACTCCGTGCACAGCATGCGCGTCGCCACCCGCCGGCTGCGCAGCACCTTCCGCTCGTACGCGAAGGTCCTGGACCGCGCCGTCACCGACCCCGTCGGCGCGGAACTGAGGTGGCTGGCCGAGGAGCTGGGCGCGGGGCGCGACCAGGAGGTGCTCGCCGAACGCCTCACGGCCGCCCTGGACGAGCTGCCGCGCGCCCTCCTGGCCGGCCCGGTGCGCACCCGGCTGCGCACCTGGTCCCACGCCCGCCGCTCCGGCTCCCGGCGCCGGGTGATCTCCGTACTGGACGGGGAGCGGTACCTGGCGCTGCTCGGCGCGCTGGACGCGCTGGCCGCCGACCCGCCGCTGCTCGGGGCCGCGGCCGAGGACCCGGGGAAGGTGCTCGGCCGGACCGTACGCCGGGAGGTCGAACGCGTGTCCGGGTTGGTCCGGCAGGCCCTGGACGTACCGCCCGGCGACGACCGCGACCTCGCCCTGCACGAGGCCCGCAAGAAGGCCAAGCGCGCCCGGTACGCGGCGGAGGCCGCCGTGCGCCTGGACGACGCCTTCGCGGAACGGGTCCGCGGCATGAAGGCCCTGCAGACGCTGCTCGGCGAACACCAGGACAGCGTCATGGCGCGGCAGGCCCTGCGCGAGGTGGCGGCGCAGGCCCACGCGGCCGGGGAGAGCGCCTTCACCTACGGCGTGCTGTACGGCCGGGAGGAGCGGCGGGCCGCCGCGGCGGAGGCGGCGCTGCCGGACGCGTACGAGCGGTACTGCGCTCCGCGTTAGGCTTGATGGCCACCCCTGTCGAATCCGTACCCTCACGAAGGTCCGCGAGATGCCTGCCGAAGCCGCTGCGGCCGCAGAGTCTGCAGAATCTGTGTTCCCGCAGCTCGAAGCTCTGCTCCCGCATGTGCAGAAGCCGATCCAGTACGTCGGCGGAGAGCTGAACTCCACGGTCAAGCCGTGGGAGTCCACCGACGTCCGCTGGGCGCTCATGTACCCCGACGCCTACGAGGTCGGACTGCCCAACCAGGGCGTCATGATCCTCTACGAGGTGCTCAACGAGCAGGAGGGCGTCCTCGCCGAGCGCACCTACAGCGTCTGGCCGGACCTGGAGGCGCTGATGCGGGAGCACGGCGTCCCGCAGTTCACCGTGGACAGCCACCGTCCGGTGAAGGCCTTCGACGTGTTCGGGCTCAGCTTCTCCACGGAGCTCGGCTACACGAACATGCTGGCCGCCCTGGACCTCGCGGGCATCCCGCTGGAGTCCAAGGACCGCACGGTCGACGACCCGATCGTCCTCGCCGGCGGCCACGCCGCCTTCAACCCCGAGCCGATCGCCGACTTCATCGACGCGGCGGTCATCGGCGACGGCGAGCAGGCCGTGCTCGACATGACGCGGATCATCCGCGAGTGGAAGGCGGAGGGCCGGCCGGGCGGCCGCGAGGAGGTCCTCCTCCGCCTGGCGAAGACGGGCGGGGTGTACGTCCCGGCGTTCTACGACGTCGAGTACCTCCCCGACGGCCGCATCGCCCGCGTCGTGCCGAACCGGTCGGGCGTCCCGTGGCGCGTCTCCAAGCACACGGTCATGGACCTCGACGAGTGGCCCTACCCCAAGCAGCCCCTCGTGCCGCTCGCCGAGACGGTCCACGAGCGCATGTCCGTGGAGATCTTCCGCGGCTGCACCCGCGGCTGCCGCTTCTGCCAGGCCGGCATGATCACCCGCCCGGTGCGCGAGCGCTCCATCACGGGCATCGGCGAGATGGTCGAGAAGGGCCTGAAGGCGACCGGCTTCGAGGAGGTCGGCCTCCTCTCGCTGTCCTCGGCGGACCACTCCGAGATCGGCGACATCGCCAAGGGCCTGGCGGACCGCTACGAGGACGACAAGATCGGCCTCTCGCTGCCGTCCACCCGCGTCGACGCCTTCAACGTCGACCTGGCCAACGAGCTCACGCGCAACGGCCGCCGCTCCGGCCTCACCTTCGCCCCCGAGGGCGGCTCCGAGCGCATGCGCAAGGTCATCAACAAGATGGTCTCGGAGGAGGACCTGATCCGCACGGTCGCCACCGCCTACGGCAACGGCTGGCGCCAGGTGAAGCTGTACTTCATGTGCGGCCTGCCCACCGAGACCGACGAGGACGTCCTCCAGATCGCCGACATGGCGACCCGCGTCATCGCCAAGGGCCGCGAGGTCTCCGGCTCCAACGACATCCGCTGCACGGTGTCGATCGGCGGCTTCGTGCCCAAGCCGCACACCCCCTTCCAGTGGGCCCCGCAGCTCTCCGCCGAGGAGACCGACGCCCGCCTGGAGAAGCTCCGCGACAAGATCCGCGGCGACAAGAAGTACGG
Organism: Streptomyces ruber; assembly: GCF_014648075.1. GTDB lineage: Bacteria > Actinomycetota > Actinomycetes > Streptomycetales > Streptomycetaceae > Streptomyces > Streptomyces ruber. The sequence goes on from NZ_BMQK01000004.1 coordinate 447,909, forward strand.
CCGCTCCATCGGCTTCCGCTACCACGACGGCAAGCCCGGCATCGTCGAGGGCCTGCTCTCCCGCGGCGACCGCCGCATCGGCGCCGTGATCCGCGCGGTGTACGAGGACGGCGGCCGCTTCGACGGCTGGCGCGAGCACTTCTCCTACGACCGCTGGATGAACTGCGCCGACAAGGCCCTCGCCCCGTTCGGCGTGGACGTCGACTGGTACACCACCCGCGAGCGGTCCTACGAGGAGGTCCTGCCCTGGGACCACCTGGACTCCGGTCTGGACAAGGACTGGCTCTGGGAGGACTGGCAGGACGCCCTCGACGAGACCGAGGTCGAGGACTGCCGGTGGACGCCGTGCTTCGACTGCGGTGTGTGCCCGGCCATGGACACGTCCATCCAGATCGGCCCGACGGGCAAGAAGCTGCTGCCGCTGACGGTGAAGAAGCCGGCGGCGACCGGCTGACACGGCCGGAGCACGACAACAGGGGGGAGCCCGGAGCGTCCGGGCAGGTATGGAACTCGAGAAGAAGGCTGCCCGGAACCAGGCAGCTCCCGCGGAGGGATGCCTGGTCACCGCGGTACGGCTGCCCGTGCGGATCGTGGCGCTCGTGGTCGTCGTACCCGTCCGGCTGGTGTGGGACGCGCTGGTCGCGATCGGGCGGGTGCTGCGCGACTGGGTGCTGCGACCGCTGGGGCGGGCGCTGCTGTGGGTGGGCAAGGCGCTGTTCGTGTGGCCGTGGGTGGCCCTGTGGCGCTACGTCGTCGTCCCCGTCGGCAAGGCGCTCGGGTGGCTCGGACACGTCCTGCTCGTGGTGCCGGCCGGGTGGGTGTACCGGTACGTGCTGACGCCCGTGGGGCGCGGCCTGGCGTGGCTGGGGCGCGTCCTCGTCGTGGTGCCGGCCGGGTGGCTGTACCGGTACGTGCTGGCACCCGTCGGGTACGGGATCGGGGTCGCCCTGTACTGGACGGCGCGCGTGCTGCTCGTCCTGCCCGCGCTCGCCCTCTGGCGGTGGGTCCTCGTGCCCGTCGGCCGCGTGCTCGCCGTCATCGGCCGTGAGGTGTGGGATGCGCTGAAGCACGCCTGGCGGATCGCCGGGTACGTGTCGCGGGCCGTCGGCCGGCTCCTCGGCACCCTCTTCCGGTGGATCCTCGTCGAGCCGGTGCGATGGACCTACCGGACCGTCCTGACCCCGGTCGGGCACGTGGTGCGGGACGTGGTGTGGCGGCCCGCGGCCGCCGCCGCGCGTGCCGTGGGCCGCGCCGCGCGGCAGGTGCTCGCCCCCGTGCGCGACTCCCTCCGGCGGGCCCGGGCCGACGTGCGGCGCCTGCTCCTCGGCGGCCCGCGGCGGCCCGAGAGGCATCGACGAGTGGTCCACGGGGAACCCGGAGGCCCGGAGACACGTACTCTAGGTAGCAGTACGACCGCACTCACGAAGGACTGAGCGACACTGGGCAAGCGACAGCCCGAAGGCCCGCCGCCCGCACCGGCGGTGCAGCGCATCCGACTGCGTTACACCAAGCGCGGCCGCCTCCGGTTCACCAGCCACCGTGACTTCCAGCGCGCCTTCGAGCGCGCGTTGCGCCGCGCCGAGGTGCCCATGGCGTACTCGGCGGGGTTCACGCCGCACCCGAAGGTGTCGTACGCCAATGCCGCACCCACCGGCACGGGCAGCGAGGCGGAGTACCTGGAGATCGCGCTCACCGAGGCGCGCGACCCCGACAAGCTGCGCGAACTGCTCGACGAGTCGCTGCCCGCCGGGCTCGACATCGTGGACGCGGTGGAGGCCCGCACCCCGGGCCTCGCCGACCGGCTCACCGCCTCCGTCTGGGAGCTGCGCCTCGACGGCGTGGATCCCGAGGAGGCCGGGCGCGCGGTGGCGGCCTTCGAGGCGGCCGAGACCGTGGAGGTCGAACGCCAGACCAAGAAGGGCATGCGGGCCTTCGACGCCCGCTCCGCCGTCGTGAGCCTCGGGCTGAGCCCGGAGACGCACAGTCTCCGGGCTGATAGGCCGACCGACCAGCCCTGTGCGATACTGCGCCTGGTTGTTCGGCACGTGACGCCTGCCGTACGACCCGACGACGTCCTGTCCGGTCTCCGTGCCGTGGCCGACCTGGCGCCGCCGGTCCCCGCAGCGGTGACCAGGCTGGCGCAGGGGCCGATCGATGCAGGGACCGGCACGGTGACCGACCCGCTCGCGCCCGACCGCGAGGCAGCGCCGCTTCTCGAGACGGCCGCTGCCGCCGCGACGGCGCCGGCGCCGGAAGGTTCCGCGTAGGGACGGACGTCACAGCGCCGCCCTCGGACTCGGGAGCCACCTGGGTCGGGCAGCGCACCGACCAGAAGACTTTCGCCAGGCCGTGCGTACATGGCGTACGGAACCGGCGAGACAGGACACGATGAGCTCCCGTGCGGCGCCCGCGCCCCGGACGGCGGCACCGCGCACCGCGCGAGCCGCGGACGTCACCGGCATCGCCGGGCCAGGCGCGGCGCCCGGGAGCCTGACGGGAGAACCGCCCGCATGCTCGAAGAGAACGAATCCACCGAGGGTTCCGAACACAGCACCCCCAGCGACACCCTGCCGCCGCGCCGGCGCCGCCGTGCCGCGTCCCGTCCCGCGGGCCCGCCCGCGGTGAACGCCGAGACGCCGGCGGAGACGGTCACGCCGGCCATACCGCCTGCGCGGTCCGTCGACGAGTCGGCGACCGTCGAGGCGCCGCAGGACGTCGAGGCGGGGGAGACGGAAGAGAACGAGGGAAGCGCGGTGGACGCGGAGACGTCCGCCGGCGTTCCCGCCGCCGAGAGCACCGAGAGCGCAGCCGCCCCGGCCGCCGGGCGTACGCGGCGCCGGGCGACGCGCCGTGCGTCGGCGCCCGCCGGTGCGCCCGCGACGGCGGAGACCGTGGTGCCCGCGGCCGCGACGGGCGACGAGTCCGCCGACGCGGCCGGTGCCTCGGCGGCCACCGAGCCGTCCGTCACCGCCGCGCCCACGGCCGACGGTGCTGCCGAGGAGGCCGCGCCCGCTCGTACGCGGCGCCGGGCCACGCGCCGTGCCTCGGCGCCCACCGGTGCGCCCAAGGCGACCGAGGCCGTTGAGGAGACGGTTCCGGCCGCGTCCGCCGCCGACGCCGAGGTGACTGCGGTCGCCGCCGAGGAGGCCGCGCCGCCTGCTCGTACGCGTCGTCGGGCCACGCGCCGGGTGTCCGCGCCCGCGACGGAGGCGGCTGCCGCCGAGCCGGCCGCCGCTGAGCCCGCGTCCGCCGCCGACGCCGAGGTGACTGCGGTCGCCGCCGAGGAGGCCGCGCCGCCTGCTCGCACGCGTCGTCGGGCCACGCGCCGGGTGTCCGCGCCCGCAGACGCGCCCGAGACGGCCGAGGCGGTCGCCCCGGCGGTGGAGGCGACGGAGCAGACCGCTCCCGCCGACGAGCCGGGCGAGACGGCCGAAGCTGCCGAGACGACCGAAGCTGCCGAGACGACCGAGGCTGCCGAGTCGGCCGCGCCCCGGCGTGCGCGCCGTCGCGCCACGCGGCGGGTGTCCGCGCCCGTCGGCACGCCCGAGACGGCCGGTGCCGCCGAGGAGCGCACGGAGGCGCCCGCTTCCGCCGCCGAACAGACCACGGGCGAGACCACCACCGGGACCGGGTCCGCCCCCGCCGTGGTGGCCCGGGAGGAGCAGCCCGCCCCCGCGGCCGAGTCCGGTGACGCCGCTCCGCGCCGGGGCCGCCGCCGTGCCGTGCGCAAGGCCGCCGGCGGTTTCTCCGAGCCCGCGCCCCGGCGCGGCGCCGGTGACAACGGCGAGAGCGCACCCCGGCCCGCGCGCCCCGCGGTCGCCGTGTTCCAGCCGCCCGTGTTCGCCGAGCCGATGTTCCAGACCCCGGAGCGGGCCGCCGCCGCGGCGGCGGCCGAGGCCGCCGGAGCCGCCGCCCGGACCGACGAGGAGGCCCCCGGGACGGAGCCCGTCGCGCAGGTCGCCGAGGAGGACGGCACCGGCTCCCGCCGCCGTCGCCGTCGGCGCGCCGCCGAGGAGGAGACCCCGGCCGCGACCGCCGACGTGGCGGAGGAGACCGAGGACGACGGGGAGACGGACGGGACGGACGACACGGCCGAGGGCGGCGCCGCCGACTCCGACGCCGATGCGGACTTCGACGCCGACGACCACGACGGCGAGGACACCGGTTCGCGCCGTCGCCGTCGCCGCGGTGGCCGTCGCCGTCGCCGGGGCGAGTCCGCCGAGGCGGAGGGCGAGTCCCGCGAGGACGGGGAGCGCGCGGCCGAGCAGGCCGCGCAGGACGCCGAGGACACCGCCGAGCAGTTCGCGGAGGACGCGGCGGACGCCGAGGAGACGGGCGACGACCGGCACGCCGACGACCACGCCGGCGGCTCCAGCAGCAGCCGTCGCCGTCGTCGCCGCCGTCGCCGCGCCGGTGACTCGGCCGTCGACACCGAGCCCGGTGACGGCGACCCGGAGCGCACGGTCGTCAAGGTGCGCGAGCCGCGCAAGAAGGACGACCACGGCACCGGTTCGGACGAGGTGCAGTCCATCAAGGGCTCCACGCGTCTGGAGGCCAAGAAGCAGCGCCGCCGCGAGGGCCGTGAGCAGGGCCGCCGCCGGGTGCCGATCATCACCGAGGCCGAGTTCCTGGCCCGCCGCGAGGCCGTCGAGCGCGTCATGGTCGTCCGCCAGAACGGCGACCGCACGCAGATCGGCGTCCTCGAGGACAACGTGCTCGTCGAGCACTACGTCAACAAGGAGCAGTCGACCTCGTACGTCGGCAACGTCTACCTCGGCAAGGTGCAGAACGTCCTGCCGTCGATGGAGGCCGCCTTCATCGACATCGGCAAGGGCCGCAACGCCGTGCTGTACGCCGGTGAGGTGAACTTCGAGGCGCTCGGCATGGCCAACGGCCCGCGGCGCATCGAGTCCGCGCTGAAGTCCGGCCAGTCCGTCCTCGTCCAGGTGACGAAGGACCCCATCGGGCACAAGGGCGCGCGTCTGACCAGCCAGGTCTCCCTCCCGGGCCGGTACCTCGTGTACGTCCCCGAGGGCTCGATGACCGGCATCAGCCGCAAGCTGCCCGACACCGAGCGCGCCCGGCTGAAGACCATCCTCAAGAAGATCGTCCCCGAGGACGCGGGCGTCATCGTGCGCACCGCCGCCGAGGGCGCGAGCGAGGACGAGCTGCGCCGCGACGTCGAACGGCTGCAGGCGCAGTGGGAGGACATCCAGAAGAAGGCGAAGAGCGGCAACGCCCCGACCCTGCTGTACGGCGAGCCGGACATGACCGTCCGGGTCGTCCGCGACATCTTCAACGAGGACTTCTCCAAGGTCGTCGTCAGCGGTGACGAGGCGTGGCAGACCATCCACGGCTACGTCTCGCACGTGGCGCCCGACCTGGCCGACCGCCTGTCCAAGTGGACGAGCGAGGTCGACGTCTTCGCCACGTACCGGATCGACGAGCAGCTCGCCAAGGCGCTGGACCGCAAGGTCTGGCTGCCCAGCGGCGGCTCGCTGGTGATCGACCGGACCGAGGCGATGGTCGTCGTCGACGTCAACACCGGCAAGTTCACCGGTCAGGGCGGCAACCTCGAGGAGACCGTCACCAGGAACAACCTGGAGGCGGCCGAGGAGATCGTGCGCCAGCTCCGGCTGCGCGACCTCGGCGGCATCATCGTCATCGACTTCATCGACATGGTGCTGGAGTCCAACCGGGACCTGGTGCTGCGGCGCCTGCTGGAGTGCCTGGGCCGGGACCGTACGAAGCACCAGGTCGCCGAGGTCACCTCGCTGGGCCTGGTGCAGATGACCCGCAAGCGCGTCGGACAGGGGCTGTTGGAGTCCTTCTCCGAGACCTGTGTCCACTGCAACGGGCGCGGCGTCATCGTGCACATGGAGCAGGCGTCCGCCGCGGGCGGTGGCGGCAAGCGCCGCAAGCGGGGACGCGGAGGTGCCGAGCACACGCACGAGCACGCGCACGAGCACGAGGCCGCCGCGGAGGCCGTGACCGCCGCGACCACGGAGCCCTCGGGCACCGCGGAGGCCAAGGAGAGCGCGGCCGGGACGGTCGCCGAGGAGACCGCCGAGCCGGCTGGTGCTTCCGAGGCACCCGTCACGCAGCCCCTGGCGGACGCCTTCGCGCCCGACGAGGAGCTGTACAGCAGCGTCGCCGAGGCGGAGGCCGCGGCAGCGCGCGGACGCAACCGGCGCCGGTCCGGCCGGCGGGTGTCGGCACCCGCGGGCTCGCCCAAGGGCGACCGTGCCAAGGGCAGGACCGAGCCGGAGGACGGGACCGCCGAGGTCCGGGCGCCGAAGTCGCGCGAGGCCGCCGAGGCGGAGCCCGTCGCAATCGAGGACCCCGTGGTGGAGACGCCGCCGTCCGTGGTGGGCGACCAGCCTGCGAGCAAGGCGGACAAGGCGGACGGGACGGTGGCCGGGGAGACCGCTGCCGCCGAGGACCGGGCCGAGGCCGCGCCCAAGGGGCGTACGCGCCGGCGGGCGACCCGCAAGGCGACGGCCCCCGCGGGTGCGCCCCCGGCGGAGGACGCCGTGGTGACGGTCACGGAGCCGGCGACGGCTCCCGAGCCCCGGCCCGCGACGGAGCCGGTGCCGGAGACGGTGCCGGTCCCGGAGGCGGCGCCGGAAGCGGTGACCGCGTCCGCTCCCGCGGAGAGCGCGGCCCCCGCCCGGCCCCGCCGGCGTGCGGTCCGCAAGGCGGCCGCGCCGACCGCGCCCGAGGACACGGCGGTCGTCGTGGTGCCGTCCGCTTCCGCCGAGGCTCCGGCCGACGCACCTGCCGACGCGCCCGCCGATGCTCCTGAGGGAGCGGCGGCGGACGCACCGGCGGAGGCTCCGGCGGAGGAGGCCGCGCCGGTGAAGAAGACCGCGCGGAAGACCGCCGCCAAGAAGGCCACGGCCAAGAAGGCGACGACGAAGAAGGCCGCCGCCAAGAAGACGACGGCGGCCAAGAAGACGACGGCGAAGAAGACCACGGCCAAGAAGACGACCGCCAAGAAGGCGACGTCGAAGAAGGCCGTGTCGAAGAAGACCGCGGCGGCGGAGCAGACGTCCGCCACGGTCACGGCCTCGGCGTCGTCCGACGAGGGCTGACCCTCCCGGTCCCGGCCGGCTCCGCGGGAGCCGGTGACCGGTGCCCCGGTCCGGTGGTTCGTCCACCGGACCGGGGCACCGGTGTGTCGGCCCCGGTGCGCGCCGGGAGCGGGCGGGTAGAGTCCCGTGCGCTGCTTGCGACCCTTGCACCCGGCCCGGGACGGAGAGTGGACCGCATGGCGTGCGTGCACCGGAGAGACAGCGGGCGGCGGCGCGCCGCGAAGCCGTTCACGGCCGGACGGCGGGCGGTGGCGCTGACGGCGGTGCTGTCGGCGGCCTGGCTGCAGACCGCGGCCTCGGCGGGCACCGCGCGGGCCGTGGAGGCGCCCGGCCGGGCCGAGGGGCCCCTCTTCAACGATCCGCTGGGCACCCGTGCCGAGCGCTACGCCATCCGTACGCGACTGCTGGAACTGACCGGCGCGGCGCTGCCCGGCTCGACCGTCACGGTGGCCGTGTACCACCTGTGGGAGACCACGGTCGCCGACGCGCTCGCCGCCGCCGCGGCGCGGGGCGTGCACGTGCGGGTGCTCCTGGACGGGTCCAGTGTCACCGACCGGCCGGCGAACACGGCGTACCGGAGACTGGCCGCGGCGCTCGGCACGGACCGCCGGAAGAGGTCGTACGTCGCCACCTGTCCCGCGGACAGGTCGTGCCTCGGTGACCCCCGGTACGGCAAATCATGCACAACAAGTTCTGGCTGTTCTCGGCGGTGAAGGGGGCCAGGAACGTCGTCGTGCAGACCACGTCCAACTCGACGCCCTCCGCGCACACCCGGTTCTTCAACGACGCCCTGGTGCTGCCGGACAACCCGGCGATGTACGGCGCCTACGCGCACCACTTCGACACGATGGTCGCCGGGGACTGGAAGGCGTGGCGGTACCGGACGGCCGGCGGGCGGCCGTACCGGGCGTACTTCTTCCCCCGGGCCGGTGAGGGGCGCGACACCGACACCGTGTTCTCGGTCCTCGACGACGTCACGTGCGTGTACCGGGACGGGGCGGGTGTCCGCCGGAGGACGTGGGTCCGGGTCGCGATCTTCAAGATCACCCGGCTGGCGGTCGCCGCGAAGCTGGTCTCGCTGCGGCGGGCCGGCTGTCACGTGAGCGTCGTGTACGCCGAGTCGGACAGTGCGGGGAGCAGCGACGGCACCAAGGGCACGTGGGAGAAGCTGCACTCACCCGGCGGGCCCACCGTGCGGTGCCACCACGACGACCGGGACCCGCTGCACCCCGGACGGCGGCTCACCACGCCGTACGTCGTCCACTCGAAGTACCTCCTCGTCGACGGGGTGTACGACGGGGCGCGCGACCGGCTCGTTCTCACCGGCTCCGGCAACTACACCGGTCCCGCGCTGCGCGAGAACGACGAGGTGATCGTCAAGGTGGACGACGACACCGTGCACGGCCTGTACCGGGCTCATTTCGACCGGGTGGTGCGGGCCGCCCACCCCGGCACGGCGGACGGCACGCCCCTGTGCAGGGGAGTGAGGCCACTGCCCACGGACGGGGAGAGGGCGCGGAGGTGAGCGCCGACGGGCGCGGCCGGCTCGGTTTGACCCGTTCGGCGCAGGCCCCGTACTCTTGACCCTCGGCGTGTCCGCTGACATGCCACATCCCCGTAAACCTCTTCCTCCCGGGCGCCGGGCGCCGTGGGAGAGGCCGACCGCGTGCCGGACGGCTGGACTGCGGGGGTGCCGTTCCCGAGCGAGAGAGTGAGATCCGCGTGTACGCCATCGTGCGCAGCGGTGGTCGCCAGCACAAGGTTGCTGTCGGCGACATCGTCGAGGTTGACAAGATTTCCACCGCCAAGGTTGGCGACACGGTCGAGCTCTCGACCCTGCTCGTTGTCGACGGCGACTCCGTGACCAGCGACCCGTGGGTGCTGGCCGGGATCAAGGTCCAGGCCGAGGTCGTGGACCACCACAAGGGCCAGAAGATCGACATTCTGCGCTACAAGAACAAGACGGGTTACCGCCGTCGTCAGGGCCACCGCCAGCAGTACACGGCGATCAAGGTCACTGAGATCCCCGCGGCTGCGAAGTAAGGGACTGAGGAGACATGGCACACAAGAAGGGCGCATCGTCCACCCGGAACGGTCGCGACTCCAACGCTCAGCGGCTCGGCGTGAAGCGCTTCGGCGGTCAGGTCGTCAGCGCCGGTGAGATCCTGGTCCGCCAGCGCGGCACGCACTTCCACCCGGGCGCGGGCGTCGGCCGTGGCGGCGACGACACGCTGTTCGCGCTGCAGGCCGGTTCGGTGCAGTTCGGCACCGCCCGTGGCCGCAAGGTCGTGAACATCGTCCCGGTCGCCTGACCGGACGCATCACCTCGCGAGGCGGACCTCACTTCCCGGGCCGGGAAGTGGGTCCGCCTCGCGCGTGTTAGTACGGGTGAGCCAAGAGCTGGACCCGTAACCCCGTAACTCACCGAACGTGCTGGAGGCACCTCACATGACCACCTTCGTGGACCGCGTCGAGCTCCATGTCGCCGCGGGTAACGGAGGCCACGGCTGTGCCTCCGTGCACCGGGAGAAGTTCAAGCCGCTGGGCGGCCCCGACGGGGGCAACGGCGGCCGTGGCGGCGACGTGATCCTGGTCGTCGACCAGTCGGTCACCACGCTGCTCGACTACCACCACTCCCCGCACCGCAAGGCCACCAACGGCAAGCCCGGCGAGGGCGGCAACCGCTCCGGCAAGGACGGGCAGGACCTGATCCTCCCCGTGCCGGACGGGACCGTCGTGCTGGACAAGGCGGGCAACGTCCTCGCGGACCTCGTCGGCCACGGCACCTCGTACGTGGCCGCGGAGGGCGGCCGCGGCGGCCTCGGGAACGCGGCGCTGGCCTCCGCCCGGCGCAAGGCCCCCGGCTTCGCCCTGCTCGGCGTGCCGGGCGACGTCCAGGACGTCGTCCTGGAGCTGAAGACCGTGGCCGACGTCGCGCTGGTGGGCTACCCCAGCGCCGGCAAGTCCTCGCTGATCTCCGTGCTCTCCGCCGCCAAGCCGAAGATCGCGGACTACCCGTTCACGACGCTCGTGCCGAACCTGGGCGTGGTCACCGCGGGCTCCACCGTCTTCACGGTCGCCGACGTGCCGGGCCTCATCCCGGGCGCCAGCCAGGGCCGGGGCCTCGGCCTGGAGTTCCTGCGGCACGTGGAGCGCTGCAGCGTGCTCGTGCACGTACTGGACACGGCGACGCTGGAGTCCGACCGCGACCCCGTCTCCGACCTCGACGTCATCGAGGAGGAGCTGAAGAGCTACGGCGGGCTCGGCGACCGCCCGCGCATCGTCGTCCTCAACAAGATCGACGTGCCGGACGGCAAGGACCTCGCCGAGATGGTGCGGCCGGACCTGGAGGCGCGGGGCTACCGGGTCTTCGAGGTGTCGGCGGTCGCGCACACCGGGCTGAAGGAGCTGTCGTTCGCGCTCGCCGACCTGGTGGCCACGGCACGCGCGGCCAGGCCGAAGGAGGAGGCGACCCGGATCGTCATCCGCCCGAAGGCGGTCGACGACGCGGGATTCACCGTGGTCCGCGAGGACGACGGCTTGTTCCGCGTGCGCGGCGAGAAGCCGGAGCGCTGGGTGCGCCAGACCGACTTCAACAACGACGAGGCCGTGGGCTACCTCGCCGACCGGCTGAACCGCCTCGGTGTCGAGGAGGAGCTGATGAAGGCGGGCGCCCGCGGCGGCGACGGCGTCGCCATCGGTCCGGAGGAGAACGCCGTCGTCTTCGACTGGGAGCCCTCGGTCATGGCCGGCGCGGAGATGCTCGGCCGGCGCGGCGAGGACCACCGCTTCGAGGCCCCGCGGCCCGCGGCCCAGCGCCGCAGGGACCGCGAGGCGGAGCGCGACGAGGCGGAGCAGGCGTACCGGGGCTTCGACCCGTTCGAGTGACCGTGACCGTGACCGTGACCGGGCCGCTGTCCGCGTGAACGGTGGGGGGCGCCGCACACAGTCGTGTGCGGCGCCCCCCACCCGTTACCGCGCGGCCGCTCAGCGCTCCAGGAACGCGAACAGCTCCTCCCAGCGGTCGGTGACGGCCTTCGGCGAGTACCGCTGGACGTTCTCCCGGGCGCGACGGCCCATGGTCTCCCGCAGCTCCGTGTCCGACATCAGCCGGCCGAGCTGCCCGGCCAGGTCGGTGATGTCGCCGGGACGGGCCAGCAGTCCGTCGACGCCGTCCTGGACGATCTCGCGGACGCCCGGGGCGCAGTCGAAGGCAGCGCACGGCACTCCGGTGGCCATCGCCTCCAGCAGGACCAGCGGGAAACCCTCGCCGCGCGAGGACTGCACGAAGACCGAGGAGCCGTGCAGGGCGCCGGGCACGTCGTCGGTCCGGCCCGCCCATTCCACCGAGCTGATGAGGCCCAGCCGGGTGCACTGTCGCCTCAGTTCCGCCTCGTCGGGACCGGTGCCGTAGAGGCGCAGCCGCCAGCCGGGGTGGCCGGGCGCGACCTCGGCCCACGCGTCCAGCAGCATGTCCACGCCCTTCGCGTACTCGAGCCGGCCGATGCTGCACACCACCTTCTCGGTCAGCGGCGACGCGGTGTCCGGTACGAACGGCAGCGGGTTGGGCATGACGCCGACGTTGTTGAGCCCCCTGCCGACCCACAGGTCGGCGTCCTCCTGGGTGAGCAGCAGCAGGCGGTCCACGTCCTTGTAGTACTTCTGGACGCGGCCGAACCGGGACGACCTGCGGGAGGACTCGAAGCTCTCGTGGCTCATGCCGATGACCGGGTGGCCCGCGGTGTCGGCCCGTGCGACCCACTCCATCGCCCACACCTGGGTCACCACGATCACGGCGCCGGGCCGGGCCTGCCGGAACATCGCGGACAGCCGCTCGACCGCCTGCCGCACCGACGCCTCGCGCGCGGCCTCGCGGCGGCGTGCCGCGAGGTCGGCCCGGTCGCGCAGGGTCCTCGGCCGCCACCGTCCCGGCGGCCGGACGGCGTGCAGGGTCACCGTCCGGAACGGCGGGGCGTCGCCCAGGTCCATGGGCACCCCGGCCGGCGCGATGCCGACGACGGTCACCCGGTGGCCGCGCTCGGCGAGCAGCGTCGCCATCTGTGTCTGCCAGCGGGCCACCCCGCCGAGTTCGTCGACCTCGTTGGCCACGAAGAAGATGTCGCGCTGTGCCGTCGTGCCGGTCGTGCTCGTCGTGCTCATCGGGCTGCTCCTGCGGGGCCGGCGGGGCCGAAGAAGCGGTCCGCGATGCGCGCGGCCGCGTCGCCGTGGTCGTGTTCTCCGTACCGGTCCATGAACTCCTTGAGGCGCACGGCGTGTTCGCGGCCGACGGCGCCGAGGTCGGAGAGCGTGTCGAACAGCTCCTCCGCGGTGTGGACCACGGGCCCGGGCGCCTGGCCCGGCAGGTCGAAGTAGGTGCCGCGGGTGTCCTGCGCGTACTCCTCCCAGTCGTGGGCGAAGAAGATCATCGGGCGTTGCAGGAGGGAGTAGTCGAACATCACCGAGGAGTAGTCGGTGATCAGTGCGTCCGCGAGCAGCAGTACGGGGGTGATGTCCGGCTCCGCGCTGACGTTGACGACCCGGCCGGCCACCGAGGGCGGCAGGCTGACGCTGTTGAGGTAGTGCGTGCGGACGAGCAGGGTGTACCGGTCGCCGAAGCGGTCCGCGAACGCCTCCACGTCGAACGGGAAGCTGAACTGCGCGACGCCGCCGCCCTCCTGGGAGCGGAAGGTCGGCGCGTACAGCAGCACCGGCCGGTCGCGGCGGACGCCCAGCCGCCCGGCCAGCTCCTCGGCCGCCGGATCGGGGGTCTTGGCGTCGCGCGCCCGCACCAGGGCGTCGTTGCGCGGGTAGCCGGTGCGCAGCAGCTTCTCCTCGGGGATGCGGTACGCCCGGGCCAGCGTGCGCACGTCGTGCTCGCCGCGGACCACGAAGTGGTCGAACCGGTCCAGGGCGGCCTGGTAGGCGCGCTGTTCGTGCTCCGGCAGCATGCGCAGGCCCGGCTCGTCGAAGCCCATGCGCTTGAGGGCCGAGCCGTGCCAGGTCTGTATGTAGGTGGTCCCGGGCCGCTTGGCCAGCTTCAGCGGGAAGCCCTGGTTGTCGATCCAGAACTCGGCCTGCGCCAGCGCCCGGAGGTACGGCCAGGACCAGCGGCGCACCAGCCGTACGTCGTCGGGGAAGCCCTCGGGGCGGGTCCCGGCGTAGGACCAGATCGCGGTGACCGGCGTGCCGCGGCGGCGCAGTTCCTCGTGGATGGCCCGGGGACTGTCGCTGTACTGCCTGCCGAGGTGGCTCTCGAAGACCACGGTGCCCTTGCGGACCGGGAGGAGCCGCACCATGCGGTGGTAGCCCCGGATCTTCGTGGGCCCGGAGTTTAGGTCCTTGCGGATCCTGCGGGCCTTGCGGACGGCGGTCTTGGCCGCCCTGGCCGGCGGGCTCTGCAGGTTGCGGCCGACCATGGCCCGGGTCCGTGTTGCGATCCTGCCGTGCTGGTCGAGCCGGAACGCCAGATGCCCCTTGGCCGACACGTGCGGTCTGATCCGGTCGGCCACGACCCGGCCGAGCCGGGGCCGCACGGTGATCGAACCGGTGCCGGAGAGGTCGGTGTCGGCGACGGTGAGACGGCTGGTGGTGCGCCTGCCGTCCGCGGTCACGTGCATCCGGACGTCCCACACCTCGTCCACGATGCCCAGCGGACGCAGCCTGCGGGCCAGCGGCACCACGGCCCGCCACGTGAGGTGCGTGCCGTCGTGGCGGAGCGCCTGCACCGGGAAGCGGAAGGTCTGCAGGCTGCGCCGGCGGGCCCGGAACTCCAGCTCGGCCCCGAGGGCGGCGTCCGGGGGGATGACGCCGAGCGGGTTGACGAGGCTGCCCTCCAGGACGGCCCCGGCCGGCCGCTCGGTGTAGCGGGTCAGCCGGTTGCGCAGGAACAGCCGGTCCAGCGGCCTGTCGTGGTGGCCGAGGTCGGTGACGTCCAGGATCTCGCGGGCGAGCGGGTCGTCGAGGTGTTCGGCGCACCAGTGGACGCGGCCGTCGCGCACGGCGAGCGGCGTGGACACCTTCTTGCCGTTGATCAGGCTGTCGATCGCGGGCGTGAGGTTCTTCCAGTCCTCCTGCAGCAGCAGATAGGCGCAGATCCGGTGCACCGGGGCCAGCGACTCGTACGCCTCCTGCGGGAAGTCCTGGATGTAGCCCCGCGCCAGCTCCGCGAAGAGCGTGCGGAACTCCAGGTCCAGGAACGGCAGTTGACGCAGGTAGAGCACCAGGTCGTGCTTGAGGAACTTGATGTCCTTGTGCAGCTTCAGGTCGTCGTGGCCGAGCCGGGCGAGGAGGGCGTCGATGCGGCGGTGGATCTCCACGCGGTCCGCGAAGTTGCGTATCTCGTGCCGCCGGTTGCTGATCGACTTCTCCTCGGCCTTCTCCACGACGTTCCAGTGGTAGACCGTGTGGGGGATCAGGGTGATCCGGGCGGCCGCCAGATACGCCTCGGCGGAGAAGAGCAGGTCCTCGTAGTGGATGCCGCGGGGAAAGGTGAGCCCTTCGTCGAGCAGGAACTCGCGCCGGTAGCACTTGTTGGTCGACAGGGTGTCGTAGACCATCAGGTCCGGCAGTTCGGTGATGGAGTCCAGGGTGCGGGTCCGCTCGTAGAGCCAGGGGTACCAGCGGGCCGTCTTGCCGTGGCGGTTGTCGGTGTGCACCCGCAGGCACAGCCCGGAGACCAGGTCGGCCCCGGTGCGCTCGGCCGCGTCCAGCATGTTGCGGCAGGCGTCGGGCTCCAGCGTGTCGTCGCTGTCCAGGAACATCACGTAGCGGCCGCGGGCCACGGCCACGCCCTGGTTGCGCGGCTCTCCGCAGCCGCCGCTGTTCTCGGGCAGCCGGACGGTACGGACCCGGTCCGAGGAGGCGGCGAGGGCGCGGGCCACGTCGTAGGAGCCGTCGGTGGAGCAGTCGTCGGCGATGACGACCTCGACGTTGCGCAACGTCTGGCCGAGCACGGACCGCACGGCCGTGGGAAGCCGGTCCGCGTCGTTGTAGACGATGACGACGACGCTGATGTCCGGTGTGTCGTTGTTGGCGGGCACGGACACGGCCACCTCTGGATCGCTTGCGGGAACGGGCGGGACACGTCGTGGAGACTCCCTGCGCGGACGGCGACCCGAAGCCCGGGGCACGCTGGACATGTCCGTGGGGAAAACTCTGGGTAACGGATAAGACAATCTCATCCGTCCTATGGTTGTCAGGCGCGGGGCGCCGCGGTCAACCTCACCGCCCGAACACCCACGAAGCGCCCAGGAACCGCGGATACGTGCCAAAATGCCGGGCGTGGCCGGGCGGGCGGCGCGGTGGACGTAGGGTGGCGCCGGTCAGTCGACGCAAACGCGCAGGGGAGCAGTGACGCATGACGACGTGGATGGTCACGGGAGGCGCCGGCTACATCGGCGCGCACGTCGTACGGGAGATGCGGGCCGCCGGCCAGTCGGTCGTGGTGCTGGACGACCTGTCCACCGGGGACGTATCCCGGGTGCCCGCGGACGTCCCGCTGGTGAACGGGAGCGTGCTCGACCGCGCGGTGCTGGACGCCGCCCTGCGGGAGCACGACGTGACCGGCATCGTGCACGTCGCGGCGAAGAAGCAGGTCGGCGAGTCGGTCGAGCAGCCGCTGCGCTACTACCGCGAGAACGTCGACGGCCTGCGTACGGTGCTGGAGGCGGCCGTCGACGCCGGTGTCGGCCGCTTCCTGTTCTCCTCCTCGGCCGCCGTGTACGGCATGACCGACACCGAGCTGGTCACCGAGGAGACCCCCTGCGCCCCCATGAGCCCGTACGGCGAGACCAAGCTCGCCGGCGAGTGGCTGGTCCGCGCGGTCGGCCGGGCGCACGGCATGGCCACCGCCTGCCTGCGCTACTTCAACGTGGCCGGGGCCGCCTCGCCGGAGCTGGGCGACGCGGGCGTGTTCAACGTCATCCCCATGGTGTTCGAGAAGCTCACGGCGCACGAGCAGCCGCAGATCTTCGGCGCCGACTACCCGACGCCCGACGGCACCTGCGTCCGGGACTACGTGCACGTCGGGGACGTCGCCTCCGCGCACGTCGCGGCGGTCCGCCGGCTCGACGCCGACCCCTCGGCCGCGCTGGTGCTGAACATCGGCCGGGGCGAGGGCGTCTCGGTCGCCGAGCTGATCGACGTCATCCGTTCCGTCACCGGCCACAGCGGTCTCGCGCCCCGCACGGTGGACCGCAGGCCCGGCGACCCGGCCCGGGTGGTCGCCTCGGCCGAGCTGATCGCCAAGGAACTCGGCTGGACCGCGCGGTACGACGTGCGCGACATGGTCGCCTCGGCCTGGGCCGGCTGGTGCCTGCGCCACCCGGAGGCCGGCACCGCCTGAGCCCGTACACCGGGTCAGGCGTTCACCACCGGGTCCGGCCCGTCCGGCGCCTGCACCGGGTCGGACGGCTCCTGGTCCTCCCCGGGCTCCTGCCCGGCCTCCTCGGCGGCGTCCCGGGCCCGCGCCTGCGCCGTGCCCTCCCGCTGCGCCGGCATCTCCGGGAGGAGGCGGGCGTTCATGCGGACACGCCGTTCCTCGGCCTTCGCGCCCAGCGCGGCGACGGCCCGGTCGAAGCGGACCAGCGACGGCGGGTCGGACGGACCCAGCAGGTGCTTCTTGAGCTCGGCGCGGGCCGCGGCGAGCCGGTCCCGCTCCACATGGCGGACCGAGTCCAGCAGAGCCGGCACCTCCTCGGCCGAGGGGCTGAGGATCACTCCCGCCGACACGGTCGGGAAGCCCGCCCGGAACTCCTCCTCGCTCAGACCGGAGGTGTTGGCGACGGCGTACGGCTTCTCGCTGGACAGCCAGTCGGAGACCACCGACGAGACATCGCTGATCAGCAGGTCGGCCTGGTTGAAACAGGCGAAGATCGCGGGCCGGGCGTCCGTGATGATCTGGTGCTCCCACTCCGGGAAGGAAGCCCAGTACGCCTTGTCCCAGGCGGCCGTGGCCTCCGCGATGGCCGCCTCCCGGTCGCCGCGCGGAGCGCCCTGGAGCAGCATCCGCTCCATCTCGTCCGCGCCGGGGCGGAAGGACGCCGACGTCAGCTCGTCCAGCTCGGCCGTGCGCCGGGCCAGCTCGGCGGCGGCCTCCGGACCCGGCCGGCCACCGGAGCGGCGGGCGTTGGCCTCACGGATCATCGCCTTGATCCGCTCGTTGGCGGCACCCGCGCGCGGGTCGACGGAGCCGGTCAGCGGGTGCGGCTTGTACAGCAGGCGCACGCGCTCGTCGGCGAGCAGCCCGCGCACGACGTTCTCACCCGCCAGGACCACCGAGGTGTTGCCCGGGTTGCCGTCCCACCCCTCCCAGGTGGGGGCGTACAGGACGGTCGTGTACGGGCCCGTCGGCGCGCCCGAGTAGGGGCGGATCGGGGCGAGCTGCGGGCGGCCGACCTCGACGACATCCTTGTCCTCGACGCCGACGTCGGCGAGCGCGTACCGCTCGCGGGCGGCCGGCCCCGCGACCCACACCTCGTCGTAGGCCTTCGCGTACGGGTTGCAGGACGACAGCTTGTCGCTCTCGCCGTGGTTGATGAACGCGTGCTTGATCGTGGGGATGCGCAGCACCTGCGAGGTCTTCGCGGCGTTCGCCGGGTGCAGCATCGTCCTCAGCGTCGAGTTCTCCAGGGAGAACATCGTGGTGACCTTCGGGAAGCAGACGATCGGCACGTCGGTCGCGTCGATCTTCTGCATCATGAAGCGCTCACGCAGCACGATCAGCGGCCTGCCGTCCAGCTGGGACAGCGTGGACAGCCACATGTTGGCCTGGTACGCCGACGTCGTGCCGCCGGAGAAGTACATGGCGACGGTCGGCCGGTAGTCGGCCAGCCACCGGTCGAACCACTCGATCACCTGGCGCTCGCCCACCGCCCGCTTCCGGGGCAGCAGCCAGGTCGCCAGGTACGCCGTACCGCCCAGCGCCGGCACCAGCGCCGCGCCGATCCCGAGGGCGCCCCAGAGCACGTCGTCCGTGACGGCGGTGACCAGCAGGCCGGCGGTGGCGGGCAGCGAGAAGGTCAGCAGCCGGTGACCCTGGCGGCGGGCCAGCAGCCGCGGCGGGGCGGTGCTCAGGCGCAGCGCGGAGGCGTCGATGTTCCGGGTGACGATCGGCAGGGTCCGGGTGCGGCGCACCAGCACGGCCACGGCCTGGCAGACGAAGTGCAGCGCGTACAGGGCGCACAGGCCGACCAGCAGGGGCGCGTGCCCGCTCAGCGGGTCGATGCCGTCGATCCGCAGCAGCCCCACCAGGACCAGCATGTCCCGCAGCAGCTGCCGCACCGTCACGTCGAAGCGCACCTTGGCCAGCAGGGACAGCAGCCCCGGCTGGCGGTGCTGGAGGAGCAGATCGAGGGCGAGACCCACCGCGGACCCGGCGACGAAGAGGGGGACGTGCGGCACCAGGGCGCCCAGCAGCTGGGCGGCGTAGGCCACGGTCATCACGAGCAGCGAGGTCAGCTGCACCGCGCGACGGGACACGGATCCGGCAGAGGGCACTAGCTGGGCTCCTGACGGCAGAGCGGACTTGGGGGGACCGTGTGGGGCGGCCGACCGCAGCTCCAGGCGCGTCTCATGGGCTCCAGGCGCGCCTCTGCGCCGCGGATGACCACAGACCGTAGATGGTTGCCCGTCCCGATGACAATTTCGGAGTGATCTTCGTCACCGGGACTGCGGTCGCGTGGCAGACAGTAGAGGAAAAATCTGTGGGCGTGCTGTGGCGGGGCCGGTCCGCCCGTTCCGCTCCGGCTTCTTTCCGCCACGTCCCGGCCGCCCCGCGCGGGCCGCCGGCCCCGGCCGTTCCGGCCGTCCGGGGGCCGGACACCGCGGCACGGCGCACCGCGCTGACGTAGATTGACGGAACGAACGCAAAGGTGGAGCGCCGGTTCGTCCGGCCCGCCGGGCCGAGACGAGTGAGGACGCGCTAGAGGTGTCAGGGGCAGCGGACACGCAGGGACGGGGCGGGGTCGTGGCGGCCCGCAGGATCGTGGTGAAGGTCGGCTCGTCGTCGTTGACCACGGCTTCCGGAGGACTCGACGCGGACCGGGTGGACGCCCTCGTGGACGTCCTCGTCAAGGTGCGCGAAGCAGGTGGCAAGGAGGTCGTGCTCGTCTCCTCCGGTGCCATCGCCGCCGGGCTCGCGCCGCTGGGCCTGCGCCGGCGCCCCCGGGACCTCGCCCGGCAGCAGGCGGCCGCGAGCGTCGGCCAGGGCCTGCTGGTGGCCCGCTACACCGCCTCCCTCGCCCGCTACGGCGTCCGGGTCGGCCAGGTGCTGCTGACCTCCGACGACATGAGCCGCCGCGCCCACCACCGCAACGCCTCCCGCACCCTCGACAAGCTCCTCGCGATGGGCGCCCTGCCGATCGTCAACGAGAACGACACCGTCGCCACCGACGAGATCCGCTTCGGCGACAACGACCGGCTCGCCGCGCTCGTCGCCCATCTGGTCCATGCCGATCTGCTGGTCCTGCTGTCCGACGTGGACGGCGTGTACGACGGCGACCCCAGCAGGCCGGGCACGTCGCGGATCGCCGAGGTGCGGGGGCCCGGGGACCTCGCCCACGTCGAGATCGGCAGCGCGGGCCGGGCCGGCGTCGGCACCGGCGGCATGGTGACCAAGGTCGAGGCCGCCGGGATCGCGGCGGCCGCCGGCATCCCGGTGGTGCTGACCAGCGCGAGCCACGCGGCGGACGCCCTCTCGGGGCGTGACACCGGCACCTACTTCCACCCCACGGGCAAGCGCTCCGCGGACCGTCTGCTGTGGCTCCAGCACGCCTCCGCCCCGCAGGGCGCGATCACCCTCGACGACGGGGCCGTGCGCGCGGTCGTCGAGGGACGCAAGTCGCTGCTGCCGGCGGGCATCGCGTCGGTCGAGGGCGCCTTCTCCGCGGGCGACCCCGTGGAACTGCGCGACGGCGGGGGACGCGCGGTGGCCCGGGGGCTGGTGAACTACGACGCCAAGGAGATCCCCCGGCTGATCGGCCGCTCGACGCGAGAACTGGCGCGCGAGCTCGGTTCCGCCTACGAACGAGAGGTCGTACACCGCGATGACCTCGTTCTGCTGCGTCCCTGACCGTTCGAGCCCGCAAAACTACGATTCCCGGCGTCTTCCCGGCTTCCGGCGGTGGACGTTCCGTAAAACCGCCCCGCGAAGCCGGTCCGCCTGCTCAACTTTGTGTCAGCGAAATTGCACGACCATTGCGAGAAGGAGGACGTCGTGAGACGAGTGCGCCATGGGGCGGCGGCGTCCCGCGCCGGCGGCAGCTCCCGCACGGCCGGCGAGGAGCGCGCCCTCACCAGCGTCCGGGCCGACGCCGTCCACGAGGGACGGACCTCCGGCGGGACCGGCCGGCGGGAACCGGACGACGCCGCCCGGCTGTGGCACGTGACGCTCAGCGTCTCGGGCGGCGAGGCCCCGCTGAAGGAGGTGCGGCGCGGACTCGAACAGCTCGCCCACGACCACCCCTTCCTGCTGACCAGCCGCTACGCCAACGACCACGCCGAGATCCGCTACTGGGAAGAGGCCCGCGACCTGCACGACGCGGCCGCCGTCGCGCTGCGCCTGTGGGGCGAGCACCGGCAGAGCGCCCGGCTCCCGCCCTGGGAGATCGTCGGCCTGGAGGTCATCGACCGCGAGACCTACCACCAGCGCGTCGCGGAGGGCTGCGGACCGCTCCCGGCGGCTCCGGTGGGCGTGCACCCCTTCTGACGGTTCCCGGCTCCCTGGGGCCTTCGCACAGCGTGACCGTCGTGTCTCGCGCAGTGGGACGACCAGTGACCGGCCCGCCCCGCGCACTACCCTTCCCCCATGACCACGCTCTCGCCGTACGACTCCGTGTCCCCGGTCATCCAGGCCGCCTACCGGGCCAGGGCGGCCGCCGCCGACATCGCGCCGCTGCCGCGCGCCGTCAAGGACGACGCGCTGCTGGCGATCGCGGACGCCCTGGAAGTCCGTACGAGCGAGATCGTCGAGGCCAACGCCCAGGACGTCGAGCGGGCCCGCCAGGCCGGCACCGACGAGGCGATCGTCGACCGGCTCACGCTGACACCGGAGCGGGTGCGCGCCATCGCCTCCGACGTACGGGACGTCGTAGCGCTCCCGGACCCGGTCGGCGAGGTCGTCCGCGGCTCCACCCTCCCCAACGGCATCGACCTGCGCCAGGTCCGCGTGCCGCTCGGCGTCGTCGGCATCATCTACGAGGCCCGGCCGAACGTGACCGTGGACGCCGCCGCCCTCTGCCTGAAGTCCGGGAACGCGGTGCTGCTGCGCGGCTCGTCCTCCGCGTACGCCTCCAACACCGCGCTGGTCCGGGTGATCCGCGACGCGGTCGGCGGCGCCGGGCTGCCCGCCGACGCGGTCCAGCTCGTCCCGGGCGAGAACCGGGAGTCCGTACGGGAGCTGATGCGCGCCCGCGGCCTCGTCGACGTGCTGATCCCGCGCGGCGGTGCCTCCCTCATCCGTACGGTCGTCGAGGAGTCCACCGTCCCGGTCATCGAGACCGGCACCGGCAACTGCCACGTCTACGTCGACGCGCAGGCCGACCTGGACACGGCGGTCGACATCCTGGTCAACTCCAAGGCCCACCGGGTGAGCGTGTGCAACGCCGCCGAGACGCTGCTGGTCCACCAGGACATCGCCGCCGCGTTCCTGCCGCGCGCCCTGGACGCGCTGGCCGGGGCCGGGGTGACCGTGCACGGCGACGAGCGGGTGCTGGAGCACGCCAAGGAGAGCCGGGCCACGGTCGTCGAGGCGACCACCGAGGACTGGGAGACCGAGTACCTGTCGTACGACATCGCCGCGGCCGTCGTCGACTCGCTCGAGGCGGCCGTGGAGCACATCCGGCTGTGGAGCTCCGGGCACACCGAGGCGATCGTGACGACCTCGCAGGCGGCCGCCCGCCGTTTCACCCAGTTGGTGGACTCGACGACGGTCGCGGTGAACGCCTCCACCCGCTTCACGGACGGCGGCCAGTTCGGTTTCGGCGCCGAGATCGGCATCTCCACGCAGAAGCTGCACGCCCGCGGCCCGATGGGGCTGCCGGAGCTGACGAGCACCAAGTACATCGTCACCGGGGACGGTCACGTGCGCCGTTGACGGCCCGGTGAGCGCCGCGGGCGCCCGTGCCGCACTGCCGGCGAATTTCCTTTCCGTCTGCCCAAATTGACCCCCCAGGTCTACTCTGGTTCCGTGCCGGAGGACGTGGGGGGCATGCCGTTCTCTGACGGCTGGGAGCCCGACGACGACCGCGACCGCGGGGGCAGGGACGACGAGTTCGCCTCCGTGGTCTTCGACGAGGACTTCGTACGGGCGGCCGTCGTGCACGAGCCGTCCGCCGTCGAACGTCTGCTCGCCGCGGCCCAGGCCCGCGCCGAGGCGCAGGAGGCCGAGGCGCGCCGGGCGCACACCAGACATCCACGCGGCGACGACGAGCGGTACGACGACGGCTTCGGCCCCGACGACCTCGACCTCGGCCCCGGTGGCGACCGTGACGACCCGGACGACAGCGGGGTGTTCGAGGGCGGCCGCTACGGGGCGCCGGAGGGTTACGGCCGGCAGCCCCGCTGGCACCGGCCCGTGGCCTGGGTGCTCGCCCTGGTGATGGGCATCGGCATGGTCGCGCTCGCGTTCACGGCGGTCTACCGGGGAGCCTCCTCGGGCAGCCACGAGGAGCAGGTCCCGCCCCCCGCCTCCACGGGTGTCGAACACGGTGTCGACACGGCTCCCTCCGCCTCCGCCGACTACTCCCCGCCACCGGTGTCGGCGGTGCCACGCACGCCCTGAGGGCATCCGCAAGCGCTTGCGGACCCGGTGAGCGCGTGTCAGAAGTTGTCGCGTACCAGGGCGTTTACCGCAGCCCCGCGGGACCTACTCTGGAGGTATGGGCGGACCAGGAGACCCACCTGAGGGGACACCCGAGGGCGCTCCCGGTGGTGGAGAGGACGAGTACAGGTCGGTCGTCTTCGACGAGTCCTTCGTTCGCGCTGCCCGGCTCCAGGAGTTCTCCGCCCGGGAGCGCATGGCCGACCACGCGCCCGCCGTACGCCGCCGTGCGCCGCTGCGCCGCGGGCTGTCCCGCCAGGCGCTGGTCCTCGTCATGCTGATCGCCCTCGCCTTCGGCACCGCGATCTACATGGGCCTGCGCCATCCGTACGAGGCGCCGGCCGCCGGCCCCGTCGAGCCGCTCAGGATGACGGTCATCCCGCTCGCCCCGCAGGGCGCCGTGCCCGGCTCCACGGATGCCGAGCGCCTGTACGAGAGCAGCCCCGCCGCCCGGTTCCGGATCGGGGCCGAGGGCATCACCATGCCCGCCACCCGGCGCACGGCGAACTTCTCCGACAGCCAGGTCGTCGCGGCCCTGACCACCGCCAAGGACTACCTCGTCGCCTCCGCGCTCGACCCCCGGGTACTGGACGGCACGACCGTGCGGTCCCCGCGCATCCTGCTGGACCCGCAGCTCCTGGACCAGTTCGACCAGAGCTTCGACCACCCCGCGGCCGACGGGCGGCACGCGCCCACCGGCTGGACGGTCCGCTTCGACCCCTCCCGCGCCGAACTCGCCGACTCCAGGATCCGTGTGCAGGGCACCCTGCGGGCGGTCGAGTTCGACTCCGACACCCTCGAGGTCGTCGCCGACCACGTCTACGTGTACGCGCTGCGGCCCGCCGGCGCGGACGAGGGGGTCGCGGCCTCGCTGTTCACCGTCCGGCGCGAGCTGCACTTCCGCTTCGACCACGACGACCTGCGCAGCCACCAGGCCGAGATCGCCGTCGCCCACGTCCAGGCCGGGCCGCTCGCCTGCGCCGAGGACACGGCGAACCACCTGCGCCCGCTGCTCGCGGGACAGACGGCGGGGGCGGGCGGCCCGGCCGGCACGGACCCGTACGCGACGGGCGGCGCCACGGCCCTGTGCGGCTCGCTGGCGGAGGCCGCCCAGCCGAGGGTGTGACGCGTCACTCCGCGCCGGGACGCTCGTCCCGCGGCCGGTCCTTCGCCGTCCCGCCGCCACCGCCGCCGGTGAAGCCGCCGAAGCCGCGCCGCACCCGGCCGCCGAGGTCACCCGCCCCGCCCGCGATGTCGCTGACCAGCTTCATCAGCGGGTCCTTGGAGTTCTTGACGTCGCTGGCGTAGGCGGCCGCCGACTGGCGGAAGGAGTCGGTCACCGAGGTGTCCTTGTCCTCGTCGCGCCGCGGGTAGTGACCGTCCATGATCCGCTGGAAGTCGCGGGAGTCGGCCCACTTCTTCAGCTCGGCCGCGCGCACGGTGGCGAAGGGGTGGGAGCGGGGCAGCACGTTCATGATCTTCAGCACGGAGTCGCGCAGGTCGCCCCCGGCCTCGTACTCCTCGGCCTGCGCGAGGAACGCGTCCACGTTCATCGCGTGCAGGTGGTTGCCGCCCGCGAGCTTCATCAGACCGCGCATCGAGGCCCGCAGGTCCTGTCCGACCAGCAGGCCCGCCCGGTCGGCGGACAGCTCCGACTTGCGGAACCACTCGCGCAGCGCGGTCACGATCGCCATGATCGCGAGGTTGCCCAGCGGGATCCACGCCACCCGGACGGCCAGGCTCGTCAGGAACAGCAGGATCGTGCGGTAGACGGCGTGGCCGGAGAGGGCGTGGCCCACCTCGTGGCCGACGACGGCCCGCATCTCCTCCTCGTCGAGCAGCTCGACGAGCCCCGTGGTGACGACGATGATCGGCTCGTCCAGGCCGATGCACATCGCGTTCGGCTGCGGGTCCTGGTTGACGTACATCGGCGGGACCTTCTCCAGGTCCAGGATGTAACAGGCGTCCCGCAGCATGTCGTTGAGGTGCGCGAACTGCTCGTCCGAGACCCGTACGGAGTCGGACAGGAACAGCAGGCGCAGACTCCGCTCGGGAAGCAGGCCGCTGAGCGCCTTGAAGACCGTGTCGAAGCCGCTCAGCCTGCGCAGGGCCACCAGGGCGGAGCGGTCCGCGGGGTGCTCGTACGCCCGTGAGGACAGGCCCTCGAAGCGCCTGCGGCTCCTGCTGGGCACGTTCCCGTGACCGTCTCGCTCGTGGCTGCCGTCGGACATGTGTTCCCCCATGTGTCTGATTGCCCAGTGTGCCCCCGAAGCGAGGACCAGCCTAGGCGGAGATACGGTGACAGGGCAGCACACGTAAGGAGCGATCCCATGGAGCACACCCCGGCCACCTGGTTCCCCCGGGCCGCGACCGTCGTCGCGGAGGGCCCCGTCTTCGGCGGCGGCCTGTTCCGCGTCGTCCTGCTCGTGATGCTCGTGGGCTGTGTGCTGGGCGGCTGGTTCCTGCTGCGGGGCTACCGCCAGGACGACCGCGAGGACGAGGACTGAGGTTCCGTCCGCCACAAGGCGGAGTCGGCGTGGGCGCCGCGCGGGGGCCCGCTTACGATATGCCGGAGCCCTTGTCCCGATCCCACACCCGGATAGGTCCAGCCGACGATGAACCTGCACAGCACCGCTGCCCAGTTGGTCACCCTCGCCGCCGAGGGCGAGGAGCACGGAGGCAACCACCACAGCCTCAACCCCTACCTGACCGGCATCGGTGCCTTCGCCGTCCTGATGCTCCTGCTGTTCATCACCACCCGCTTCAACCGGGACCGCTGAACCCCCCGCAAATAGACGTTCGACCGGAACCCGTCGAACGGGCCGGTAGGGTCTGCACGCATGGGAGAGCAGGAAATGCCTACCGGCCCGGAGCAGACCACCGCGGGCGGCCGGGCCAGTCACCCCGGGGACGGTCCCGGCGCCGGTCCCCTGGAACCGCGCCGACGCCGCCTCGGCGTCATGGGCGGAACGTTCGATCCGATCCACAACGGCCACCTCGTCGCGGCCCAGGAGGCCGCCACCCAGTTCCACCTCGACGAGGTCGTGTTCGTACCCACGGGCGAGCCGTGGCAGAAGTCCCACCGGTCGGTGTCCCCGGCCGAGGACCGCTATCTGATGACGGTCATCGCGACCGCGGAGAACCCGCAGTTCTCCGTCAGCCGCATCGACATCGACCGCGGCGGTCCCACCTACACCACGGACACCCTGCGTGATCTGCGCGCACTCAACCCCGACACGGACCTCTTCTTCATCACCGGCGCCGACGCGCTGTCCCAGATCCTCACCTGGCGCGACACGGACGAGTTGTTCTCGCTCGCGCACTTCGTCGGCGTCACCCGCCCCGGACACGTCCTCGCCGACCCGGGCCTGCCCGCCGGAGGCGTCTCGCTCGTCGAGGTTCCGGCTCTGGCCATCTCGTCCACGGACTGCCGTGCGAGAGTCGCCAAGGGCGATCCCGTCTGGTATCTGGTGCCGGACGGTGTGGTGCGCTACATCGACAAGCGTGAGCTGTACCGCGGCGAGTGAGCCGAGAGGGGCACCGGGTGAACGACCGATACGACGCCGGCCACGGGAGCGACGGTTACGAGCTCGTCGGCTACGACGAGTTCGGGCAGCCTGTGTACCGCCAGGTGCCCGCCCAGCACTCCCCGCAGGAGTACGGCTCCTACGGGACGCAGGAGCCGCAGCAGTCCCAGGGATACGGCTACGGCTACGACCCGTACGGGACCGCCGCCCAGCAGCAGCCCCCGGCCCCGCAGGCCTCCCACGACTTCCATGACTTCCACGACCCGTACGGGAACGGCCAGGGCGGGGGAGCGGCCGGACACGGGTACGACGGCTACGACCCGTACGGGCAGCAGACGGCCGGCGCCGGGCAGCAGACGTACACCGCAGTCCACCAGCCCCATGCCCAGCCCGACGCCCAGCCCCACGGCACCGAGCAGAGCGCGTACATCCCGCACCAGGCCCGGCCTCCGAGAACCGGGCAGGAGGACGGCGGGCCGGGCGGCCCGGGTCCGTCCGGTGAGCGGCCGGAGGACGGCGGCGACAGGGAGTACCACACCGAGCAGTTCGCCTTCGTCGAGGAGCCCGACGGCGACTCCGAGGACGTGATCGACTGGCTGGCGTTCACCGAGAACCGCACCGAGCGCCGCGAGGAGGCCAAGCGCCGGGCCCGCGGCCGGCTCGTCGCCCTGGCGGTGGTCCTCGCCCTGGTCGCGGCCGGCGGCGTCGGCTACCTCTGGTTCGCGGGGAAGCTGCCCGGCACCTCGGAGGGGGACAAGGCGGGCACCACGACGTCCGCGGCCGCCCAGAAGCGCGACGTGCTCGTCGTCCACCTGCACAACACGGGCGGGGACGAGACCTCCACGGCGCTGCTCGTGAACAACACCACCACCGAGCGCGGCGCCACCGTGCTGCTGCCCAACTCCCTCGCCCTGACGGGCGACGACGGCGGCACCACCACCCTCGCCAAGTCCGTCGAGGACGACGGCGCCGCCGGCACCCGCGACTCCCTCCACACCGTGCTCGGCACCGACATCGAGGGCACCTGGCGCCTCGACACCCCTTACCTGAACAACCTCGTCGAGCTCGTCGGCAACATCGAGATCGACACGGACACCGACGTGCCCGACCCGGACGGCAAGGAGGGCGAGGCGCCACTGGTCAACAAGGGCGGGGCGCAGACCCTCAGCGGCAAGATGGCCGTCGCGTACGCCACCTACCGGGCGCCCGGCGAGTCCGAGAGCGCGCAGCTGAAGCGGTTCGGGCAGGTGATGCAGGGCGTGCTGCGCAAGCTGTCCTCGGACGCGCAGGCCGCCACGGTCACCATGCAGACCCTGGGGCAGATCCTCGACCCGCCGCTGACCGACGGCGACCTCGGCACCTTCCTCGCGGGGCTCGCCGAGCGGGCCAAGGGCGGCGACTACGAGACCGCCGCGCTGCCCGTCCAGGAGGACGGCACGCTCGACGCCGAGACCTCGGACAGCGTGGTGAAGGACCTGCTCGGCGGCACCGCGAAGAGCCCCGAGGCGGGCGACGCCGTCCGGGTCGGCATCCGGAACGCCACCGGCGAGAAGGACGCCACCGAACAGGCCCGCGTGGTCCTGCTCAACGGCGGCTACACCTTCCTCGACGCCGGCACCGCCTCCGCGGCCGGGACCTCCACGGTCACGTACGCCGACGCCGCGAGCAAGGACGACGCGGTCGAGGTCGCGAAGACCCTTGGCCTGCCGACCGGCAGCGTCGTGCAGGGCAGCACCACGTCCAACGCCGACGTCTCGGTCGTCCTCGGCCGGGACTACGAGGTGACCGGCCCCACCGGCTGAGGAGAGGCGGGGGGCGGGGAACCGCCGCTCCGCCGCGTGAGCGACCACCCCCGGGTAATCCCTGGGGTGGTCGCGGCGGTCCGTGAGACCCTTGAGGTAGCCCGTGAGGGCGTAACCGACCGCCGACCGAAAGCCACGTAGTGACCGCCACTGACCGCTCTCTCGAGCTCATCAACACCGCTGCCCAGGCGGCAGCCGACAAGCTCGCCCACGACGTCATCGCGTACGACGTCAGCGACGTCCTGTCCATCACGGACGCCTTCCTGCTCGCGTCCGCGCCCAACGACCGCCAGGTCAAGTCGATTGTCGACGAGATCGAGGAGCGGCTGAACAAGGAGCTGGGTGCCAAGCCCGTACGCCGCGAGGGCGACCGCGAGGCCCGCTGGGTCCTGCTCGACTACGTCGACATCGTGGTGCACGTCCAGCACAGCGAGGAGCGGGTCTTCTACGCCCTGGAGCGGCTGTGGAAGGACTGCCCCGAGCTGGAGCTGCCCGCCGACGCCAAGGCCACCCGTGGCAAGGGCGAGGAGCACGCCCGGCAGGAGGCCGACGGGGACGCGGCCGGGCCGGTCGGGGAGCCGCGGTGAACGCGGTCCCGGGCATAGACGCCGCCGACCCCGCCTCGCGGCTGGGGCGGCGCGTCATCCTCTGGCGGCACGGCCAGACCGCGTGGAACCTGGAGCGCCGTTTCCAGGGCACCACGGACATCGACCTCACCGAGACCGGCGTCGGCCAGGCCCGACGTGCCGCCCGGCTGCTCGCCTCGCTGAACCCCGCCGCCATCGTCGCCTCGGACCTGCGGCGCGCCGTCGACACGGCCGCCGAGCTGGCCGCTCTCACCGGCCTTGCGGTGACGCACGACGAGGGCCTGCGCGAGACCTACGCGGGCGTCTGGCAGGGGCTGACGCACGAGGAGATCATCGAGCGGTACGGCGACGAGTACGCGGCCTGGAAGCGCGGTGAGCCGGTCCGCCGCGGCGGGGGCGAACTGGAGACCGAGGTCGCCGACCGCGCCGCCCCCGTGGTGCTGCGGCACGCCGACAAGCTGCCCCCGGGCGGCACCCTCGTGGTGGTCAGCCACGGCGGCACCATCCGCACCACCATCGGCCGCCTCCTGGGGCTCGCTCCCCACCACTGGGAGAGCCTCGGCGGCCTCTCCAACTGCTGCTGGTCCGTCCTCGGCGAGGGCGCCCGCGGCTGGCGCCTGCTGGAGCACAACGCCGGCACCCTGCCGGAACCGGTGCTCGGCGACGACACCTGACGCCCGCCGGCGCCCCGCTCCGGGCGCCCGCCGGACCGGATTTCACTTTCCGGCTGGTCGCAGGCTAAAGTTCTTCTTGTTCGCCCCGCCGAGCGGGAAGAACGCAAGGGGCTATAGCTCAGTTGGTAGAGCGCCTGCATGGCATGCAGGAGGTCAGGAGTTCAATTCTCCTTAGCTCCACAGGGTCACAGATCCACAAGATCACAGTTCTACAAGATCACAGATCGATACAGAAGATCCCGTTCCTCTTGGGGGAACGGGATCTTTCGTGTGTCCTGGGTTGAGTCACCCGGTACCCACGCTCGTATACCTGTACGGACGTCCTTCTCGCGTGCGCGTGCGCGCCGGTAGGAACGGCGGGGCCGGGGCCGTGTCCGGACTGGTACGAAGGCGTCGCTGACCGTATTGGTCCGGCCGTGGCAGAATCAAACGGCCGGAAGGGGGCGCGGCCCGACGGGAGGGAGAGGCGATGCCCGGGAGCATCCGCGAGGAGGCCGAGCACCTTCTCGGACGGGTGGTGGCACCGAGGACGGCCACTCTCCTGAACTGCCCTTCCTGCGGGTCGCTCCATGTCGCCCAAGTCCTTGGAGACAACGGGGGGATCTCGTACGTGTGCACGACCTGCGGCCACAGCTGGAGCTGATCGATGGGTGCGCACAGGAGGAAATGCGACTGGTGCGGGAGCGGTACGCCGATCGTCCGCGACATGGAGCCGGTCCACCACGACTACCAGTACTGGTGCGAGGAATGCGCACGGGCGCTGATCATAAAAGGCGACCCCATCGAGACGTACCGCGAGCTGGAGGGCGAGCCGATCTACGGTCGGCTCCTCGAGGAGCACTGCACGCTCAAACGGTTCTATTCGTTCGTGACGGCTTGACCGGTAGTCGCCGGAGCGCCGGAGAAACGGGCATACCGGACGGAGCGGAAACGATTTGGTGGTGCACCCCGGTGACCGTGTAATGTTGGCGTCGCCGCCGGGGAAACCCGGAGGACACACCGCAAGGGGCTATAGCTCAGTTGGTAGAGCGCCTGCATGGCATGCAGGAGGTCAGGAGTTCAATTCTCCTTAGCTCCACAGACGAGGATCCCGTCCGATCGCACCGATCGGACGGGATCTCTGCTGTTGCGGGGCCGTGCTGGGGCGGGCCGTACGTGCGGGCCGTGCCGTTCAGCGGCCGCTGCCGAGGGCCCGGCGGCCCCGGACCTGGGAGAGCACCGGCAGGGTGTTGCGGGCCGGGGCGGCGGAACGGGTGTCCTCCTCGATGCGCAGAGCGAGCGCCGGGCAGCGGCGCACCGCCCGCAGTGCCTTCGCCTCCGCGTAACGCGGCACCGAGGCCTGGGCGACCGTCGGGAAGCCGTCCGCGCCCAGTTCGAAGACCTCCGGAAGGATGTCCGCGCACAGGCCGTGCCCGCGGCACAGGGTCCAGTCGACGAAGATCTTCTGGCGGCTGGGACCGGTCTCCTCCTGGGCGCCGCCGCCGGGAATGCCCGTCGGCGCCCTGCCGCCCTCGAACAGGGGCAGGACGCCCTCCACGGGCCGTCCGCAGCCGTTGCCGAGGACGTGCGCGGCCAGGTCGTCCGTGAACGCCTTGATCGTCGACTCCAGGAACATCGCCGAGCCGTCCGGGTGCGAGCACGCCCCGCGCCGCTTCACGTTCTTGGCGACCTGCTTGAGCGCCTCCAGGGCGGCCGGACCGCCGCCGTTCAGGATGTCCTCCATGCCGCGTGCGGCGGCCGGCAGGCCCAGGTAGCAGGGGCCGCACTGGCCCGCGCTCTCCTCCGCCAGCCACTTCGCCACCTGCAGCGACTCACCCAGCGGACAGGTCTCCTGACTGATCGGCAGGATCGCGCCCGCGCCGAGCGAACCGCCCACCGCGTCCAGCGAGTTGCGCGAGACGACCGCCTCGTCCACGGTCGCCGCGTCGATCCACTTGCCGTGGTAGCCGCCGGTCAGCACGCCCTGCGGCACCGGCGGCGCACCGGCCAGCTGGAGCACGTAGCGCAGGGGTACGCCGGTGGGGGCCTCGATCACCATGGGGCGGGAGACCGCGCCGGAGACCGTGAGCATCACGGTGCCCGGCTCGTCGTACAGGCCGGTGTTGCCGTAACGCTCGGCGCCGATGCGGGCGGCGACGGCCAGCTGGGCGAACGTCTCGGCGTTCGACAGCAGGGTGGGCGCGCCGCCCACGCCGTTCCGGGAGGCGCTGACCTTGCGGCCCGGGGGGATCGCCGGGCCGCCGTCGATGGAGCGGATCAGCGAGGCGGCCGCACCGGTGACCATCCGTACCGGGTTGCGCTGCACGCGCGCGCGGATCGCCGCGCCCCGCCGGTTGCCGAGGCCGCGCTCGGCGAGGGCGGCCTCCATCGAGCGCTGGGTGGACTCGCGGGTCACTCCGACCACGAGCTGGCGGGCGCCCAGGGCCTCCGCGACCAGCAGGGCGCCGTCCAGGATGAGGTGCGGGGCACGGTTGATGAGCACCGTGTCCTTGCGGCAGGCCGGCTCGTCCTCGCTTCCGTTGACGACGACCACGGGCCGGATGCCGCGTTTGATCGCCGACTCGGCGACCGACCGCAGTTTCTTGTGGAACGGGAAGCCGGCGCCGCCCCGTCCCTTCAGGTTGATCCGTTCGGCGAGCCGGGCGAGCTGTTCGCCGCCCACCGGTTCGAGCGGACCGTGCACTTTCAGGTGCATGGGGAGGTCGAGCCTCTCGACGAGGTCGAAGCCCGAGGTGAGCTGGGGGAGCCCCACCACACGGACTTCGGGAACGTCGGGAAGGGCCTCGTTCACTTATGGCCTCCGGAAGGCATGTTCCAAGGTTCGCCGGAGCCCGGTGCGCCATAGCCGCCGGGCAGCGTTTCGGTTGCGGGACCGCTGTCGTACGTGTCGTTCGTGTTGTACGTGCCGTAAGGGGCTGTCGTCTCAGCTGTCTCGTAAGAATTTTCGGGAATCGCCTGGAACTCGGGGACCGCCTGGAACGAGGTGCCCGCGAAGGTGTCCTGCATCGGGTCGTACGCCGACGGGGGCGCCTCGCCGACCGGCGGCGGGGACGGGACGGGCCAGCGGCCGCCCGTGGAGCCGTCGTCGAGGCGCGGCACGGCCTGCGTGGGCGGCATGGCCGGCGGCGACTGCGCCGGCCGGTCCGTCCAGGGCGCCGACGGGTCCCCCGCGCGCGGGAAGGCCGACACGGTGCGGTAGGCGGCGGCGAAGCCGGGGCGGGTGCCGGGGGCGTCGGCCCGGACGGCGGACTCGTACGGGTCCGGGGACGGGGTGCGCTGCGGCGGGATCGCCGAGCCGCCCGGGAACAGCGGGTCGTCCGGGGCGGAGCCGCCGCGCGCGCCGTAGCCGGGCAGCGGTGAGCCGCCGCCCCGCGCGCGGGGGACCGCTCCCGGCGGGGTGTCCGCGGCGGCGCCGGCCACCCGGGCACGGCTCGCGTCCAGCTCCTCGCGGCCGGGCCGCGACTCGGTGCCGAGCACGCCCATGACCCGGTCGGCCACCTTGCGCTTGAACGGGCGGGGTGCGGAGCGCAGGGCCAGGGCGCCCGCGACGCCGGCCAGGCAGAGGCAGTACAGCGTGACGAAGACCGGCTTCGCCTCTCGACCCGCGTAGAGTCCGTGGATCAGCGCGAAACACCAGGCCGGGTAGGCCAGCATGTGGAACGCCCGCCAGCGCGCCGCGACCGGTGCCGGGGTGGCGAAGGCGCTGCGGAGCGCGCCGGTGAGGGCGGTCGTGATCATCAGCAGGGCGGCCAGCGAGCCGAAGCCGATGAGGCCGGCGCTGCCCGTCACCCCGAGGCTGAAGGGGATCAGCGCGGCGAGGAGTGTCGTGTGGTCCGTCGCCAGCTTGACCGTGACGTGCAGCAGCAGGAAGGCCACCGAGGAGACGGCGGTCGTGCGGTGCACGGCCTGCGCGACGATGCGCTGGCGCGCGTTGAGGAACACCCGGTCGGTCGCGACCAGACCCCAGATGACCGAGCAGGACAGGGCGACCAGCGAGAGCACGCCGGCGCCGAAGTTCAGGAAGTCCCGGACGCCGTCACCTCCCAGGAGCACGATCGCGGGAATCAACAGCAGAGCGGCAGCCGTCGCCGCCCCATAGGCCGACCGGCCCGGCCGGGGAAGCGAGCTGCTGCTGCGACGAGGGTTCATGGGGAACTCCGAACAGTTCGGGTGAGCGGTCCCGCCGTCGCACTCTAAGTGGTGCCTAACCGACCGGTAGGTGGTTTTGGTTATTGCGTTGTTATCAACCGGTGATGCGCCACCTGTGATGCCCCTTAGCGACTGCTATGCGAAATAGTGCGGGTTCCCCGGACCTCGTCGCGGCCCTTGTGGCCGCTGCGGTACCCTGATCCCATGCGTGCCGTACGCCTTCTGCTTAGCGAGCCGCGCTGATCAGTCCCGGCCACGGGAGAAGCGAGTGGCCGGCATCGGCGCGGCGTCCCCTCCTGTGCGAGGGGATTTTTCATTTCTCGGGTGTCACGGCCCGAGCGGCACAGTCGCTGGCAGAGACGATCGATGGAGCTTGAGGATCATGAGCGAGACGAATTCCGCGGTCACCCCCGCCACACCGGCGGAGGCAGCGCCACACCGCTACACGGCCGCCATGGCCGCGGAGATCGAGGCACGCTGGCAGGACTTCTGGGACGCGGAGGGCACGTACGAGGCGCCGAACCCCACCGGTGACCTGGCGGGCGACGCCGAGCTGGCCGCCCGGCCGAAGAAGTTCATCATGGACATGTTCCCGTATCCCTCCGGCGCGGGACTGCACGTCGGCCACCCCCTGGGCTACATCGCCACCGACGTCTTCGCCCGGTTCCAGCGGATGACCGGCCACAACGTCCTGCACACCCTGGGCTTCGACGCCTTCGGCCTGCCCGCCGAGCAGTACGCGGTGCAGACCGGCACGCACCCGCGCGTGTCCACCGAGGCGAACATGGAGAACATGCGCAGCCAGCTGCGCCGGCTGGGCCTGGGGCACGACAGGCGCCGGTCGTTCGCCACGATCGACCCGGAGTACTACAAGTGGACCCAGTGGATCTTCCTGCAGATCTTCGACTCCTGGTACGACGACGAGGCCCGCAGGGCCCGGCCGATCGCCGAGCTGGTCGCCCAGTTCGAGAGCGGTGAGCGCGAGGTGCCCGGTGGCCGCTCCTGGGACGCGCTGACCGCCGCCGAGCGCGCCGACGTCCTGGGCGAGTACCGCCTGGCGTACGCCTCCGACGCGCCCGTGAACTGGTGCCCCGGCCTGGGCACCGTCCTGGCCAACGAGGAGGTCACCGCCGACGGGCGCTCCGAGCGCGGCAACTTCCCGGTCTTCAAGGCCAAGCTGCGCCAGTGGAACATGCGCATCACCGCCTACGCCGACCGGCTGCTGGAGGACCTGGACGAGCTGGACTGGCCCGAGGCCATCAAGCTGCAGCAGCGCAACTGGATCGGCCGCTCCGAGGGCGCCCGTGTCGACTTCCCCGTCGACGGCGAGGTGATCACGGTCTTCACCACGCGCCAGGACACCCTGTTCGGCGCCACCTACATGGTGCTGGCCCCCGAGCACCCGCTGGTCGAGAAGTTCACCCCGGCCGTCTGGCCGGAGGGCACCCGCGAGGCGTGGACCGGCGGGCACGCCACCCCGGCCGAGGCCGTCGCCGCGTACCGCGCGCAGGCCGCGTCCAAGTCCGACGTCGAGCGGCAGGCCGAAGCCAAGGACAAGACCGGTGTCTTCACGGGCGCGTACGCGACCAACCCGGTCAACGGCGAGCAGATCCCGGTCTTCATCGCCGACTACGTGCTGATGGGCTACGGCACCGGCGCGATCATGGCCGTCCCGGCGCACGACACCCGCGACTTCGCCTTCGCGCGCGCCTTCGAACTGCCGATGCGCTGCGTCGTCGAGCCGAGCGACGACCGCGGCACCGACCCGTCCACCTGGGACGACGCCTTCGCCTCGTACGACGCGAAGATCGTCAACTCCACGGGTGAGCACGTGTCCCTGGACGGGCTGGGCGTCGTCGACGCCAAGGCGCGCATCACCGAGTGGCTGGAGCGCGAGGGCATCGGCGAGGGCACCGTCAACTTCCGGCTGCGCGACTGGCTGTTCAGCCGCCAGCGCTACTGGGGCGAGCCCTTCCCGATCGTCTACGACGAGGACGGCGTCGCCCACCCGCTGCCCGAGTCGATGCTGCCGCTGGAACTGCCCGAGGTCGAGGACTACTCGCCGCGCACCTTCGACCCGGACGACGCCGACACCGAGCCCGAGACGCCGCTGTCCCGCAACGAGGACTGGGTCAACGTCACGCTGGACCTGGGCGACGGCCGTGGTCCGCGGAAGTACCGCCGCGAGACCAACACCATGCCCAACTGGGCCGGTTCCTGCTGGTACGAGCTGCGCTACCTGGACCCGCACAACAGCGAGAAGCTGGTCGACCCGGAGATCGAGCAGTACTGGATGGGCCCGCGCGAGGGCCGGCCGCACGGCGGTGTCGACCTGTACGTCGGCGGCGCCGAGCACGCCGTGCTGCACCTGCTGTACGCGCGCTTCTGGTCCAAGGTGCTGTACGACCTGGGGCACATCTCGTCCTCCGAGCCGTTCCACAAGCTGTACAACCAGGGCATGATCCAGGCGTACGTCTACCGCGACAGCCGGGGCATCGCCGTCCCCGCCGCCGAGGTGGAGGAGCGCGACGGCGCCTACTGGTACCAGGGCGAGAAGGTCTCGCGGCTGCTGGGCAAGATGGGCAAGTCCCTGAAGAACGCCGTCACCCCGGACGAGATCGCCGCCGAGTACGGGGCCGACACGCTGCGCCTGTACGAGATGGCGATGGGCCCCCTGGACGTGTCGCGGCCGTGGGACACGCGCGCGGTGGTGGGCCAGTTCCGGCTGCTGCAGCGGCTGTGGCGCAACGTCGTCGACGAGGCGACCGGCGAGGTCACCGTGGTCGACGCGGAGCCCGACGAGGACACGCTGCGGGCCCTGCACAAGGCGATCGACGGCGTGCGCCAGGACCTGGAGGGCATGCGGTTCAACACCGCCATCGCCAAGGTCACCGAGCTGAACAACCACCTGACCAAGACGGGCGGGCCGGTGTCGCGGTCCGTCGCCGAGGCACTGGTGCTGATGGTCGCGCCGCTGGCCCCGCACGTCGCCGAGGAGCTGTGGCGCAAGCTGGGCCGCACCGACTCGGTCGTCCACCAGGACTTCCCCGTCGCCGATCCCGCGTACGTCGTGGACGAGACCGTGACGTGCGTGGTGCAGGTGAAGGGCAAGGTCAAGGCGCGCCTGGAGGTGTCCCCGGCCATCTCCGACGAGGAGCTGGAGAAGGTGGCGCTGGCCGACGAGAAGGTCGTCGCCGCGCTGGGCGGCGCCGGGATCCGCAAGGTGATCGTGCGGGCGCCGAAGCTGGTGAACATCGTGCCGGCGTAAGTCGTCCGGGTCCCCTGGGGGATGTGTGTGCGGGCAGGTTCGGGGTTCCGACGGAACTCCGGACCTGCCCGTTGCGTTTACCGTGGAGGAGCGGCGTCACGGGGCCGTCGGCTGTGCCGTGCGTCGGACGCCGTGCGTCGGACGCCCCGGGCCGGACGCCGTGCGTCTGGCGTCGTGGGCCGGGCGTCGTGGGTCGTCGGAGGAGGAGCGTCGTGGGGACCGTCATCGCAATCGTGGCTCTCGTCTTCGTGCTGTTCCTGGTGCTGGGCGTGTACGCCACGGTGAAGGTCGTCGGAGCCGCCAAGCGAGGCGTGGACCGCACCATCTCGCAGGCCCGCCGGACGGTCGAGGACACCACGCTGCGTGCCAAGAGCTTCGCCCAGCCGGGACCCGTGGGTGAGATCGCCGAGCTCCGGCTGAGGCTGCGCACCTCGATGCGGGCCACTCAGGACGCGCTGCAGGCGGGCGCGGCGGAGGACGAGTCCCTGAAGGAGACGCTGGGCCTCTTCACCCGGCTCAGCGCGCACGGCCACGAACTGGACGCCGAGTTGCGGCGCATGGAGGCCGAGCCGGATCGGGCCAAGCTCACGGAGCGGCTGCCCGTCCTGCGCGAGCGCACCGAGCGGATCACGAAGTCGGCGGACGCCCTGCGCTGGGCGGCCCACGACCGGGCCCACCGCTTCGCGGACGACGACCTGGACTCGCTCAGCGCGCAGATCGACGTCGAGGCGGGAGCGCTGCGGCATTGGACGCCCTCTTCCGCCGCCCCGGCGGAAGCCGCGGACGCCGCCCCGGCGGAAGCCGCGGACGCCGCCCCGGCCGAACCGCCGCCCTGGCCCGAGCCCCCCGCACCGGAGGCCGCGGCCTCCGGCGGACAGACCTGGCCCGGGACACCCCGGGCGGACACGTCCGAGGAACCGGCGCGACCCGCGATCACACCTCCCGGCCCCCAGGTCTCCTACCCCTGGCAGGAGACCCCGGAGCGGGAGCACGAGGCGGTGCGGAAGAGGCCGCGGCCCGGGAACGCGACCTGACCTGAAGGGAGTTCCGGGCGGAGCCCCGCCGCTCCGGTACCGGGACTCGACTTGATTCCGACCGTCCGACCGCAGGTGGGAGGGCCCGGGCTGCCGTCCGCGCGGCGCGGCGGGTAACCTCCAGCTCATGTCCTGCCATGTCGCGATCGTCACCGATTCAACGGCCTATCTGCCGCAGCGGGAGATGGAGCGTCACGGCATCACCGCGGTGCCGCTGACCGTGGTCCTCGGCGACCGGGCACTGGAAGAGGGCACCGAGATCTCGGCCCGTTCGCTGGCCCAGGCCCTCCAGAAGCGACAGCCCGTCACCACCTCCCGGCCCAGCCCCGAACAGTTCGCCGAGACCTATCGCGAGGTCGCCGAGTCGGGCGCCGAGAGCATCGTCTCCCTGCACCTGTCCGCCGAGTTCTCGGGCACGTACGACGCCGCCGTGCTCGCCGCGAGCGGAGCGCCCGTGCCCGTGCGCGTGGTCGACACCGGCATGGTCGCCATGGCGCTCGGCTTCTGCGCACTGGCCGCCGCGGAGACCGCGGAGAACGGGGGTACGGCCGACGAGGCGGTCACCGCCGCGGAGAAGAGGGCCGCGGGCACCTCCGCCCACTTCTACGTCGACACCCTCGACTACCTCCGCCGGGGCGGCCGGATCGGCGCGGCTCAGGCCCTGCTCGGCTCCGCACTCGCCGTCAAACCGCTGCTGCAGCTCGACGACGGCCGCATCGAGCTGCTGGAGAAGGTGCGCACGGCGTCGAGGGCGATCGCCCGCCTGGAGGAGATCGTCACCGAACGCGCCGGCGGCGCTACCGTGGACATCGCCGTCCACCACCTGGCCGCGCCCGAGCGGGCCCAGGCACTCGCGGACCGGCTGCGGGAGCGGGTGCCCGGACTGGCCGACCTCCATGTCAGCGAGGTCGGCGCGGTGATCGGGGCGCATACGGGACCGGGGTTGCTGGGAGCTGTCGTCTCGCCGCGATGAACTGCCGGCCGAGTTGCCCTCGGTGATGTCCGGTGCTCGAGTGGGTGACGGAGTTGTCCACAACCCGGTGATGGTCCACGGGAAATGCGCAAGATCATCGCGAGCGTGCGGATGTGCCCGATCCTCCGGACATGGCACTCCGATCGCATTCGCGTCCACGCACAGCGTCCGTCACGAGCGGCCCCGGCCGGGCCCCCGTCCCGGGCCGCCGCGTACGCCACCGCCGGGGGCGGGCAGCGCGCCGACGGGCATCGGCGGAGGCGCTCCGCAGACGCACGGAAGCACTCTTCGCCGCCGCCGAACCGGACGAGCGGGTCGAGCGGGTCGAGCGGGTCGAGGGAACTGAGCGAACCGAGCGAACTGAGCGGACCGGGTCGAGCGGGAAGGACGGTTCGCGGGCGGAGCGGCCGGACTCCTCGGACGTGCCGGGCGTTCCAGACCTGCGGGGTGTACGGGAGCGGATCGGTCCCGCGCTGCGCGAGCGGATGCCGTTGTGGCTGCAGACGAGGTGCGGTCTCGAGCGGAGGAGCGTCGCAGCGCTCGGTGTGGTGCTGCTCGTGGCGGTGATCCTCGCCGGACAGCACTTCTGGACGGGTGGGACACAACCGGTGAGCGCGCCCGAGGTGGTGCGGTCGGTCCCGCACGGCGCGCGGGACCTGCCGATGGCACCGGACGCGCCGGACGCGCAGGGCCCGGCGGTGCCCGGTACCGAAGCCGGACCGTCCGCCTCCGTGGCCGGCCCCGAGATCGTGGTGGACGTCAGCGGCAAGGTGCGGAGCCCCGGGATCCAGCGGTTGCCCGCGGGGTCCCGGGTCGCCGACGCGCTGCGGGCGGCCGGCGGGGTGCGTCCGGGCGTGGACGTGACGGGGCTCAACCGTGCGCGGCTGCTCGCGGACGGTGAGCAGGTGGTCGTCGGCGCGCCCGTACCCGCGGCAGGCCCCGCCACAGATGCGCCCGGTACGGGAGGGGTCGGTACGGGAGGAGCCGGAGGAGCCGGTACGGGAGGGCCCGCCGGCGCCGTCCCCGCGGCCCCGCTGTCCCTCAACACGGCTTCCGCGGAGCAGCTCGACACTCTCCCGGGCGTCGGCCCCGTGCTGGCCCGGCACATCATCGACTACCGCACCCGGCACGGCGGTTTCCGCTCGCTCGACGAGCTCCGTGAGGTCAACGGCATCGGTGACCGCCGCTTCGCCGATCTGCGACCTCTCGTACGGCCATGACCGGGGCGAACGGCAGGGGAGTCGCCGCGGCCACGCCCGCCGTCCGCCGCGCCCCCGTGCACGTCGCCGCGAGGAGCCGGCTCGGCGCCTCCCACCCCCGGCAGGAGGGACCGGCGGATCTGCGGTTGGTGCCACCGGCCTCGGCCGCCTGGGGCACGGCGGCTTCGCTGCTCGATGCCTCGGCCGGGTGGATCGTGGGGGTGGTGACGGTCTGCCTGGTGGTGGGGTGCGTCCTCCTCCGGAGCGGGCGAGGCCGGGGACGCGAACGAGGCCGAGGACGCGAACGAGGCCGAGGACGCGAAAGAGAACGAGGACGCGAAAGAGAACGAGGACGCGAAAGAGAACGAGGACGCGAAAGAGAACGAGGAGGCGAAAGAGAACGAGGACGCTGGCACAGGCACTGGTCGAGGCCGTCCGTCGCCGCCGTGCTGCTCTGCGCCGCCGCCGCGGCGGCCTCGGCCGGGCTGCACGGCGCGGATGTGCGGCGCGGACCCGTTCCCGCGCTGGCCCGGGAGTACGCACAGGTGACGGCCGACGTCGAACTGACCGCCGATCCACGTCTCACCCGGCCACGGCTCAGTGGTGATCACATGGCCCCGGCCGCCGTCCTGCTCGAAGCGGACGTACGGCGGGTGACGCGGCGGGGCGGCCCGGTGCTCTCGACGCGTACGCCGGTCCTGGTCATCGTGGACGTGGCCGCGTCGAGGCGCGGGCGCTGGCTGTCCCTCCTGCCGTCGACGCGCCTGCGGGTGACCGCGCGCGTCGTACCGGCCCTGGACCGTGGGGACCGTGTCGCGGCGGCGCTGCGGGTGCGCGACGGAGAAGAGGGAGCACCGGAGGTGGTGGGCGCCCCGTCCGCACCCCAGCGGTTCGCCGGCCGGCTGCGGAGCGGGCTGCGGGAGGCGACGGACGGGCTGGAGGCGGACGCGCGGGCCCTGCTGCCGGGATTCGTCGTGGGGGACACCTCACGGGTCCCGGCCGAGCTGGACGAGGCGTTCAAGGCGACCGACCTCACGCACCTGCTCGCTGTCAGCGGGGCCAACTTCACCATCCTCCTCGCGCTGTTCATCGGGCCGCCCGGGCTCGCGCAGCGGGCGGAGCGGCGGGGGCTCGCACGCAGGCTCGGCATTCCCCTCCGGCCGACCGCCCTCGCCGGAGGGGTGCTGACCCTCGGCTTCGTGATCGTGTGCCGGCCCGACCCGAGCGTGGTGCGGGCGGCGGCGTGCGGGTCGATCGCGCTGCTGGCCATCGCGACCGGGCGCCGCAAGTCCCTGATTCCAGCGCTGGCCACCGCGGTCCTGCTGCTGGTGCTGTACGACCCGTGGCTGGCCCGCAGCTACGGCTTCCTGCTCTCGGTCCTCGCGACCGGGGCCCTGCTCACCCTCGCGCCGCGGTGGAGCGCCGCGCTCCGCCGGCGCCGGGTGCCGCCGCGCCTGGCCGAGGCGCTGGCCGCCGCCGGCGCCGCCCAGGCGGTGTGCGCGCCGGTCGTCGCGGTCCTGTCGGCCCGGGTGAGCCTGGTGGCCGTGCCGTGCAACCTGCTGGCGGAGTTCGCGGTGGCGCCCGCCACGGTGCTGGGGTTCGCCTCGCTGGCGACCGCCCAGGTGGCGATGCCGGTGGCCAGGGCCCTTGCCTGGTGCGCGGGTCGGCCCGCGGGCTGGATCGCCGACGTCGCGCGGACGGGGGCGGCGCTGCCCGGTGCCGGTGTGGACTGGCCGGGGAGCTGGCCGGGCGCGCTGCTCCTCGCCCTGGCGACGGTGACCGCGGTCGTGCTCGTACGGCGGATGCCGCGCCGCCCCTGGCTGTGCGCGGCGTGCTTCGTGGCGTTCCTGCTGGTCGTCGTGCAGCCGCCGCCGTTGACCCGGGTGATCACCATGTGGCCGCCGCCGGGCTGGCGGTTCACGATGTGCGACGTCGGGCAGGGCGACGCGACCGTGCTCGCGGCGGGTGAGGGGGCGGGGGTGGTCGTGGACGCCGGCCCCGATCCGGTGCTCGTCGACCGCTGCCTGCGGGCCCTCGGCATCACACGTGTCCCCCTGGTCGTGCTGACCCACTTCCACGCCGATCACGTGGCGGGGCTGCCGGGCGTGCTGCGGGGACGTGCGGTGGGCGCGATCGAGACGACCACGTTCGGTGAGC
Source organism: Streptomyces ruber (assembly GCF_014648075.1). Lineage (GTDB taxonomy): Bacteria > Actinomycetota > Actinomycetes > Streptomycetales > Streptomycetaceae > Streptomyces > Streptomyces ruber. The sequence goes on from NZ_BMQK01000004.1 coordinate 490,190, forward strand.
CCGAGGACCAGGCGGAGTTCGTCCGCAGAGTGGCGGCGGCCCGGCGCGTCCCGGTGTCGCGGGCGGTGGCGGGAGAGGCACGGCGTACGGGCGACCTGGCCTGGCGGGTCCTCGGGCCCCCACCGCCCGCACCGGGAGGCGGGCCCGGGTCGGAGGGGCCGAACGACGCCAGCGTGACCATGCTCGTGCGGTCGGGCACGGGGGCGGGCGCGGTGAGCCTGCTGATACTGGGCGACCTGGAGCCCCCGGCGCAGCGGGCGCTGCTGAGATCACCGGTTGCCGCCGGTCTGCGACCGGTGGACGTCCTCAAGGTCGCCCACCACGGTTCCGCCTACCAGGACCCGGACCTCATACGCGTCGTGGCCCCGCGGCTGGCGCTCGTGTCGGTGGGTGCCGGCAACCCCTACGGGCATCCGGCACCGAGCACCCTGGCGGCGCTGCGGTCCACCGGTGCGACGGTGCTGCGCACGGACGAGGACGGGGCGATCGCCGTGAGCGGCACGGCGGGAGAGCTGAGGGTGGCGGCGGGTGACTGAGCCGGGGCGGGGCCCGCCGGGACTGTCGGACAATGTGACGGTGAGCGATGTGAGACATGTCCTGGTGCTGCCCGACCGCGATGCCGCCGAGGAGGTGGTGGAGGCCCTGGCCGACCGCTTCGGGGTGGACGAGGAGCCCCAGCTGGTACGGGACGCGCTGGCCGGGGAGGACGACGCCGAGGACGCGCAGTGGCTCGTGGTCCTCCGCGACGAGCGGGGGCGGCTCGACCCGGCCGAGCTGGACGAGTTCGCGGGGGAGTGGGAGGGATGGCGGGAGGAGCCCTGACATCGCCCGGACCGGGTTGTCAGTGGCCCGTGGGATGCTGTGGGGGATGGCCAGGAAGACTGCGAACGACGACCCCCTCGCCCCTGTCACGCTTGCCGTGGGCCAGGAGGAGCTCCTGCTCGACCGTGCCGTGCAGGAGGTGGTGGCCGCCGCGAAGGCCGCCGACGCCGACACGGACGTACGGGATCTGACCCCGGACCAGTTGCAGCCCGGCACGCTGGCCGAGCTGACGAGTCCGTCGCTCTTCGCGGAGCGCAAGGTCGTGGTCGTACGCAACGCGCAGGATCTGTCGGCCGACACGGTCAAGGACGTGAAGGCGTACCTCGGGTCGCCCGCCGAGGAGATCACTCTCGTGCTGGCGCACGCGGGCGGGGCCAAGGGGAAGGGGCTGCTGGACGCGGCGCGCAAGGCGGGCGCCCGTGAGGTGGCGTGCGCGAAGATGACGAAGCCGGCCGAGCGGCTGGGATTCGTCCGGGCGGAGTTCCGCACCCTGGGCCGGTCCGCCGCGCCCGAGGCCTGCCAGGCGCTCGTGGACGCGATCGGCAGCGATCTGCGGGAGCTCGCGTCCGCGGTGTCGCAGCTGTGCGCGGACGTCGAGGGGACGATCGACGCGGCCGTGGTCGGGCGGTACTACACCGGGCGGGCCGAGGCGTCGAGCTTCGAGGTGGCCGACCGGGCCGTCGAGGGGCGGGCCGCGGAGGCGCTGGAGGCGTTGCGCTGGTCGCTGTCGACCGGGGTCGCGCCCGTACTGATCACCAGCGCGCTGGCCCAGGGCGTGCGCGGCATCGGCAAGCTGCTCTCCGCGCGCGGCGGCCGGCCGAACGATCTGGCGCGGGAACTGGGGATGCCGCCGTGGAAGATCGACCGGGTGCGGCAGCAGATGCGCGGGTGGACGCAGGACGGGGTGGCGGTCGCCCTGCGCGCGGTCGCCGAGGCCGACGCGGGAGTGAAGGGCGGCGGGGACGACCCCGAGTACGCGCTGGAGAAGGCGGTCGTGACGATCGCGCGGGCGGCCCGGTCGCGCCGGGGCTGAGCCTGCGGCGGCCGGTGACGGCCGGTGACGGCCGGAGCCGGGCAGGCCCCGGCACCGCGCCGTGCGCCTCGGAGTGCCGTGACGAGCTCCGGAACACGCGCCAGAGCCCGAGCGCGGAACGCCGGAAGCCCCGACCCTCGTTCCGGGGAAGAACGGGGACCGGGGCTCCGGGTGAAGCTCGTGGACCCATACCCGCGTGGCGAACGCAGGCCGCGTACGGGTCCGGGGTGCCGGTCGGGAGCGGATGAGAGAGGGCCCGCTCTGGGTCCGGCCGACGGTCAAGTCAGGAGAGTCGTGAGGACGAGTCCGCGGACTCGGCCGACTCAGCCCTTGAGGGCAGAGACCTGGGCAGCCAGGGCCGACTTCTTGTTGGCAGCCTGGTTCTTGTGGATGACGCCCTTGGAGACGGCCTTGTCGAGCTTGCGCGAGGCCTCGCGCAGGGCCAGGTTCGCCTTCTCCACGTCACCCGCGGCCGTGGCCTCACGGGTCTTGCGGATCGCGGTCTTCAGAGAGGACTTGACGGCCTTGTTGCGCTGCCGGGCCTTCTCGTTGGTCTTGATCCGCTTGAGCTGGGACTTGATGTTCGCCACGAATGAGCCTTTTCAGGTTCAGGCACGGGACCGGACAGGAGCCGTGCCGATGGTTTTCCAGAAGACGTGCCTCGCGCTGAGAGGGCATGAGACACAGCCATCCACACTACCAGCGGCCCCTTGAGTGGCCCAAACCGGTCACCGGTCCGCGTCCGTGGGACCATGGAGCCTACGTGACGATCCGACCCGAGACCGCAGACACTGCGGACGCCTCAAGAATCAGGACCCTGCGTGCCCGCGATCCCCAGCCATGTGCCCGAGCCGAGCCGTACCGACCCGGCTCTGATCCGCAACTTCTGCATCATCGCGCACATCGACCACGGCAAGTCCACGCTCGCCGACCGGATGCTCCAGCTGACCGGTGTGGTCGAGCAGCGGCAGATGCGTGCTCAGTACCTCGACCGCATGGACATCGAGCGCGAGCGCGGCATCACGATCAAGTCCCAGGCGGTCCGTCTGCCCTGGGCGCCCACGGACGAGCCGGGCAAGACGCACATCCTCAACATGATCGACACCCCGGGACACGTCGACTTCACCTACGAGGTCTCGCGGTCGCTCGCCGCCTGTGAGGGGACCATCCTCCTCGTCGACGCCGCCCAGGGCATCGAGGCCCAGACCCTCGCCAACCTGTACCTGGCGATGGAGAACGACCTCACGATCATCCCGGTGCTCAACAAGATCGACCTGCCGGCCGCGCAGCCCGAGAAGTTCGCCGAGGAGCTCGCCAACCTGGTCGGGTGCGACCCCGACGACGTGCTGCGGGTGTCCGCCAAGACGGGCCTCGGGGTCGAGGCGCTGCTCGACAAGGTCGTCGCCGAGGTCCCCGCCCCGGTGGGCGTCGCCGACGCCCCCGCGCGCGCCATGATCTTCGACTCGGTGTACGACTCGTACCGGGGCGTCGTGACGTACGTCCGTGTCGTCGACGGGCAGCTCAACAAGCGCGAGCGGATCCGGATGATGTCCACCGGCGCCACGCACGAGCTGCTGGAGATCGGGACCAACTCGCCCGAGATGCTCGGCGCGGACGGCCTCGGCGTCGGTGAGGTGGGCTACCTCATCACCGGTGTGAAGGACGTCCGCCAGTCGAAGGTCGGCGACACGATCACCCAGCAGAGCAAGGGGGCCACCGAGGCGCTCGGCGGCTACAAGGACCCCAAGCCCATGGTGTTCTCCGGGCTGTACCCGCTGGACGGCTCCGACTACCCGGAGCTGCGCGACGCCCTGGACAAGCTCCAGCTCAACGACGCCGCCCTCGTCTACGAGCCGGAGACCTCCGCGGCCCTCGGCTTCGGCTTCCGCGTCGGCTTCCTCGGCCTGCTGCACCTGGACGTGATCCGGGAGCGGCTGGAGCGCGAGTTCGGCCTCGACCTGATCGCGACCGCCCCGAACGTGGTCTACCGCGTGGTCATGGAGGACGGCAGCGAGCACACGGTCACCAATCCGAGCGAGTTCCCCGAGGGCAAGATCGGGGAGGTGTACGAGCCGGTCGTGCGCGCCACGATCCTGGCGCCGAGCGAGTTCATCGGCTCGATCATGGAGCTGTGCCAGGCCCGGCGCGGCGTCATGCTCGGCATGGACTACCTCTCCGAGGACCGCGTCGAGATCCGCTACACGCTGCCGCTCGCGGAGATCGTCTTCGACTTCTTCGACCAGCTGAAGTCCAAGACCCGCGGTTACGCCTCGCTCGACTACGAACCCACCGGCGAGCAGACCTCCAGCCTCGTCAAGGTCGACATCCTGCTGCACGGCGACAAGGTGGACGCGTTCTCCGCGATCACCCACCGGGACCAGGCGTACGCCTACGGCGTCCGGCTCGTCGCCAAGCTCAAGGAGCTGATCCCGCGGCAGGCGTTCGAGGTGCCGGTCCAGGCCGCCATCGGCTCCCGCGTCATCGCCCGCGAGACCATCCGCGCCATCCGCAAGGACGTCCTCGCCAAGTGCTACGGCGGTGACATCTCCCGTAAGCGGAAGCTGCTGGAGAAGCAGAAGGAGGGCAAGAAGCGGATGAAGATGGTCGGCTCCGTGGAGGTTCCGCAGGAGGCCTTCATCGCCGTCCTCTCCAGTGACGAGGGCGGGGGCTCGGGCAAGGGCAAGAAGTAGCCGGCCTCCCGGGACGCGTACACGTGCGGGCCCGTCGCGCTTCGGCGCGGCGGGCCCGTCCGCGTGCGGGGGCGTCGTCCGCGTGCGGGGTGTCGTCCCCGCGGCCGTACCGGGTACGCCTCCGTACGAAGTGACGGCCTTCCGCCCCTTACGCACCGGCGAACGGAGCCTTACCCTGATCACCACTCGACGGTTACTCGCGAGTTAAACAGCAGCCGCCAGAAGTCAGCCGCCAGAAGTCAGCCGCCATGAGTCATATGAGTCAGCCGCACTGAATCAGCCGCATCGAGCCAGCCGCACCGTCGCGGGCCCGGAGGATGTCGTGAGCGACACACAGAATCTGATCGAGAACCGTCCGCCGTCCGTGGCGGCCCTCTTCCTGGAGCGCGTGGCGGCCACACCGGACGCGGAGGCCTACCGCTACCCCGTCCCCTCGCGGTCCGGCCGGGGCCCGGACGACTGGAAGTCGCTGAGCTGGGCGCAGGCCGCCGACCGGGTGTACGCCATCGCGGCCGGGCTGATCGAGCTGGGTGTCCGGCCCGAGGAGCGCGTCGCCCTCGCCTCCGCCACCCGTATCGAGTGGATCCTCGCCGACTTCGGCATCATGTGCGCGGGCGCGGCCACCACGACCGTCTACCCGCAGACGAACGCCGACGAAAGCGCGTACATCCTGTCCGACTCCGCGAGCCGGTTCCTGATCGCGGAGGACGCGGCCCAGCTCGCCAAGGTCCAGGAGAAGCGGGCCGAGCTGCCCGACCTCGGCCATGTGATCGTCATCGACACCGACGGCGCCGACCTCTCCGGCGACGGAGTCCTCTCGCTCGCCGAGCTGGAGCGGCGCGGCGCGGCGTACCTGACGGAGAATCCCGACCTCATCCGCAAGAGGGTCGACGCGATCACCGCCACCCAGCTGGCCACCCTCATCTACACCTCGGGCACCACGGGCCGTCCCAAGGGTGTCCGTCTCCCGCACGACAACTGGTCGTACATGGCGAAGGCGATCGCCGCGACCGGTCTGCTCGGCGAGGAGGACGTGCAGTACCTGTGGCTGCCGCTCGCGCACGTCTTCGGCAAGGTGCTCACCTCCGGTCACGTCGAGATCGGCCACATCACCGCCGTCGACGGCCGCGTCGACAAGATCATCGAGAATCTGCCGGTGGTGCAGCCGACGTACATGGCGGCCGTGCCGCGCATCTTCGAGAAGGTCTACAACGGGGTCGCGGCCAAGGCACGCGCGGGCGGCGCCGCCAAGTACAGAATCTTCCAGTGGGCCGCCGAGGTGGCCCGGGAGCACGCCAGGGTCCGGCAGGACAACTTCCGCCGCACCGGGAGCTCCTCGGTGCCGCTCGGGCTGGCCGCCCGGCACAAGGCCGCCGACGTCCTCGTCTACGCCAAGATCCGCGAGGCGTTCGGCGGGCGGCTGCGCGCCTGTGTCTCCGGGTCGGCCGCCCTCGCGCCCGACATCGGCTACTTCTTCTCCGGCGCCGGCATCCACATCCTGGAGGGCTACGGTCTGACCGAGTCCAGCGCCGCCTCCTTCGTCAACCCGGGCGAGGCGTACCGGACCGGCACGGTCGGCAAGCCGCTGCCCGGCACCGAGGTGCGCATCGCGGACGACGGGGAGGTCCTGCTGCGCGGCCCCGGCATCATGGAGGGCTACCACGGGCTGCCGGAGAAGACCGCGGAGGTGCTGGAGCCGGACGGCTGGTTCCACACCGGGGACATCGGCGAACTGTCCGTGGACGGCTACCTGCGCATCACCGACCGCAAGAAGGACCTGATCAAAACGTCGGGCGGCAAGTACATCGCCCCGGCCGAGGTGGAGGGACAGTTCAAAGCGGTCTGCCCGTACGTCTCCAACATCCTGGTCATCGGCGCCGACCGGAACTTCTGCACCGCGCTGATCACGCTGGACGAGCCCGCCGTCCTCGGCTGGGCGGAACAGCACGGTCTGAGCGGCAAGGAGTACGCCGACGTGGTGACCTCCCCGGAGGTCCAGCGGCTGGTGCAGGGGTATGTGGACCAGCTCAACGAGGGGCTGCAGCGCTGGCAGACGATCAAGAAGTTCCGGGTGCTGCCGCGTGACCTGGACGTCGAGCACGGCGAGCTGACGCCCAGCCTGAAGCTGAAGCGTCCGGTGGTCGAGCGCGAGTACCAGCACCTGATCGACGAGATGTACGCGGGAACCAGGGAAGCGTGACCGGAGAGCGTCGTACGCCGGCCGGGGGCGCCGCACACGCCACCCCCGGCCGGCGTACGACGGCTACGGCCTCCGGCCGTGCCGGAACGTGTTCACCAGCGCCTGGAGGTCACGCACCTGTGCGCGCAGCCCCGTCAGATCCAGCGGGCCGTCGGCGGCCAGCCGGTCGTCCAGGGCGGTCAGGCGGTCGCCGACCTGGGCGAGGTGCGTCTGCTCCTGCGCCAGCATCCTCTCCAGCTGCTGGTTCTTGCGGTGCAGGTCGAGGAAGACGGCGACCTTGGCCCGCAGCACCCAGGGGTCGAAGGGCTTGGTGAGGTAGTCGGCCGCCCCGGTGGCGTAGCCGCGGAAGGCGTAGCCCTCGTCGGCGTCGGTGCCCGTCAGGAAGATGATCGGGATGTCCTTGGTCTGATCGAGCCGCTTGATGTTGGCGGCTGTCTCGAAGCCGTCCATGCCCGGCATCCGGATGTCCAGGAGGACCACGGCGAAGCGCCGGCGCAGCAGCGCCTTCATCGCCTCCTCGCCCGAACGCGCCCGGACCAGCGGCTCGTTGAGGGAGCGCAGCACGGCCTCCAGGGCGATCAGGTTGTCCTCCATGTCGTCCACCAGGAGGATGCCGGCCCGCTCGCCGGCCGTTGTCTCAGTGCTCATGCTGACTGCCTCACTCAGTCGCCGGCGGAGTCGCCGTCTGCTCCGGCGTGCCCGTCCCGGGGACCGCTCCGGCGCAGTCGTCCGGCTCGCCGCCGTCCTCGCCCTCCGGGTCCAGGAGCGCGCAGACGACCGTGAGCAGCTGATCGACGTCCACTGGTTTCGGTACGTAGTCGTTGGCGCCCCGCGCTATCGACTTCTCGCGGTCGCCCGGCATGGCCTTCGCGGTCAGCGCGACGATGGGCAGGTCCGCCCAGCGCGGGGTGCGGCGGATGACGGCGATCGTCTCGTAGCCGTCCATCTCCGGCATCATGATGTCCATCAGGATGATCTCGACGTCCGGGGTGCGCTCCAGGGTCTCGATGCCCTCGCGGCCGTTCTCCGCGTACAGGACGGGCATGCCGACGCGGCCCAGCACATGGGTGAGCGCGAAGACGTTGCGGATGTCGTCGTCGACGATGAGCACCCGCCGGCCCGGCAGCACCCGGCCCGCGCGGCCCGTCTTCCAGGCCTCCAGCTTGGTGGGCGTCGGCCAGCTCTCGTCCGTCTCGTGCCCGGTGTACGGCTCGGCCGAGAGCTGCTCGGGCAGGGGGTTGCCCCGCTCGAAGGAGGCCGCCCCGGCGACCGTGTGCCCGGGGCTGACGACCGGGACGTACAGAGTGAACGTGGAGCCCACGCCGGGCACGCTCTCGGGGACGATGCGGCCCCCCAGCAGGTTGGCGATCTCCCGGCTGATGGAGAGCCCGAGCCCGGTGCCGCCGTACTTGCGGTTCGTCGTGCCGTCGGCCTGCTGGAACGCCTCGAAGATGACGGGGAGCTTCTCGGGCGCGATGCCGATGCCGGTGTCGGAGACCGCGAAGGCGATGACCTCGTCGGCGTCGTCGCGGGTGTACTCGTTGTCCGGGTCCTCGATACGGCTGACGCTCAGCTCGACCCGGCCGGCCGCGGTGAACTTGATCGCGTTGGACAGGAGGTTGCGCAGGATCTGCTGGAGGCGCTGCTCGTCCGAGTACATCTCGCGCGGCACGTCCTCGCCGACCGACACCTCGAAGGCGAGCCCGCGGTCGGCGGTGAGCGGACGGAAGGTGGCGTGCACGTAGTCGAGCAGCTTGATCAGCGGCAGCCGCTTCGGCCGTACGTCCATCCGGCCCGCCTCGATCTTCGACAGGTCGAGGATGTCGTTGATCAGCTGGAGCAGGTCCGAGCCCGAGCGGTGGATCGTGGACGCGAACTGCACCTCCTGGTCGGAGAGGTTGCCGTCGGGGTTGTCGGAGAGCAGCCGGGCGAGGATGAGCAGCGAGTTCAGCGGGGTGCGCAGCTCGTGCGACATGTTCGCCAGGAACTCGGACTTGTACTGGGAGGAGGTCGCCAGCAGGGCGGCCTTCTCCTCCAGTTCGGCGTTGGAGCGCTGGAGCTCGCCCTGCTGCTTCTGGAGCTCGTCCGACCGCTCCTGGAGCTGCATGGCCAGCCGCTGCGACTCGCCGAGGAGCGACTCCGTACGGGAGTTGGCGATGATCGTGTTGATGGCGACGCCGATCGTGTTCACGAACTGGTCGAAGAACGCCAGGTGCACATCCGAGAAGCGTGAGAACGAGGCGAGTTCGATCACGCCGAGGAGCTTGTCCTCGAAGGGGATGGGGATGATGACGATCGTGGTCGGAGCGGCCTCGCCGAGCCCACTGTTGATCTTGATGTAGTCGGGCGGGGCCTCCTCCACCAGGATCCGCTTCCGTTCCCGGGCGGCCTGCGCCACCAGCCCGTGCACCGGCAGCCCGCCGGTCTCCACGGTCGCGCCCTGCGCCGCGCCGTACCCGGCGATGAAGGCGAGCCCCTTGTGCGGCGGGGTGGTGCGCAGCGCGGCGCGGTCCGTCTCCGGGTCCGCCAGGTAGAAGGCGCCGTACTGGGCGTTCACCAGCGGTGTCAGCTCCCGCAGCAGCAGGTCGGCGACCTCCATCAGGTCCCGGTGGCCCTGCATCAAGGACGCGAGCCGGGCCAGGTTGGACTCCAGCCAGTCCTTCGCCCGGGTGGTCTCGCGCAGGTTGGACACCATCAGGTTGATGTTGTCCTTCAGTTCGGAGACCTCGCCGCGGGTGTCCACCGTGATCGACCGGGACATGTCGCCCTGGGCCACGGCCGAGGCCACCTCGGCGATGGCGCGGACCTGGGTGGTCAGGTTCGACGCCAGCTCGTTCACGCTCGTCGTCAGGCGCTTCCAGGTCCCGTACACGCCCTCGACCCGCGCCTGCCCGCCGAGCTGCCCCTCCGAGCCCACCTCCCGGGCGACGCGCGTGACCTCGGAGGAGAACGAGGACAGGGTGTCCACCATCGTGTTGATGGTCGTCTTCAGCTCCAGGATCTCGCCGCGCGCGTCCACGTCGATCTTCTTGGAGAGGTCGCCCTGGGCCACCGCGGTGGCGACCTGGGCGATGTTGCGCACCTGTGAGGTGAGGTTGTCGGCCATGTAGTCGACGTTGTCGGTCAGGTCCCGCCACACCCCGGACACGCCCTGCACCTGGGCGCGGCCGCCGAGACGCCCGTCGGTGCCGACCTCGCGCGCCACCCTCGTCACCTCGTCGGCGAAGGCGCGCAGCTGCTCCACCATCGTGTTGACGGTGTCCTTCAGTTCGAGGATCTCGCCCCGCGCGTCGACCGTGATCTTCTTGGACAGGTCACCGTTCGCGACGGCCGTGGTCACCAGGGCGATGTTGCGCACCTGTGAGGTGAGGTTGTCGGCCATGAAGTTGACGTTGTCGGTGAGGTCCTTCCAGACGCCGGAGACGCCGCGGACCTCGGCGCGGCCGCCGAGGTTGCCCTCGGTGCCGACCTCGCGGGCGACGCGGGTGACCTCGTCGGCGAAGGCGGAGAGCTGGTCCACCATCGTGTTGATGGTCGACTTCAGCTCCAGGATCTCGCCCTTCGCCTCGACCGTGATCTTCTTGCCGAGATCGCCCTGGGCGACCGCCGTCGACACGAGCGCGATGTTGCGCACCTGTGAGGTGAGGTTGTCGGCCATGAAGTTGACGTTGTCGGTGAGGTCCTTCCAGACGCCGGAGACGCCGCGCACCTGGGCGCGGCCGCCGAGGTTGCCCTCGGTGCCGACCTCGCGGGCGACGCGGGTGACCTCGTCGGCGAAGGCGGAGAGCTGGTCCACCATCGTGTTGATCGTGGACTTCAGCTCCAGGATCTCGCCCTGCGCGTCCACCGTGATCTTCTGGCTGAGGTCGCCGTTGGCCACGGCCGTGGTGACCTGGGCGATGTTGCGGACCTGCGAGGTCAGGTTGGACGCCATGAAGTTGACGTTGTCGGTGAGGTCCTTCCAGACGCCGGAGACGCCGCGGACCATGGCCCGGCCGCCGAGGTTGCCCTCGGTGCCGACCTCGCGGGCGACGCGGGTGACCTCGTCGGCGAAGGCGGAGAGCTGGTCCACCATCGTGTTCACGGTCAGCTTCAGTTCCAGCAGCTCACCGGTGGCCTCGACGGTCACCGTACGGGTCAGGTCGCCGCGCGCCACCGCCGTGGTCACCAGGGCGATGTCCCGCACCTGTGCGGTCAGCCGGGCGGCCATCGTGTTGACCGCCTCGGTCACGTCCCGCCAACTCCCGGACAGACCCTGCGCCTTGGCGCGCCCGCCGAGCCGCCCCTCGGTGCCCACCTCCCGCGCCACCCGGGTCACCTCGCCCGTGAACAGCGACAGTTGGTCGACCATCTTGTTCACCGCCCGGCCCAGCCGGCGCAGATCACCCCGCAGCTGCCGGTTGCCGTCGTGCAGGTCGACCCGCTGGGTGAGGTCACCGCCGGCCACCGCGTCCAGCACGCGCGTGGCGTTCGCCGCCGGGGCCACCAGGGCGTCCAGGAGGTGGTTGACGTCGTCGACCCGGGACGCCCAGGCCCCCTGGCCCGGGCTCGCCGACAGCCGCTCGTCGAGCCGCCCGTACCGCACCAACTCCCGCCGGACGCGCTGCACTTCGTCGGTGAAGTGGGTGCTGCGGTCCATGATCTGATTGAAGACGGCCGTCAGCTCGGCCGGCAGCCCCCGCCCCGTGTCGGGGGCCTTCCGGTAGTCGCCGTCCCGAGCGGCGATCATGGCCGCGAGCAAAGGGCGCAGATCGGATGCCCGAATCCATTCGTCTTTCTGACCGTCTTCGAGCACGCGCATAGCAGTGTTCTCACTCATGGTGGCCCACTTCGGTTACTCGGCGCATATGGGCCTGGCCAGTCTGTCACTCTGTCAGTGCCACCCGAGGCTTATTCGTCCGAACTGCTCAGGGAGCCGTACAGTGGGGGCCATTCCGACGCAACGGGACATCACGTCCCGTGCTCCTGATACGCCTGCGCAGCAGGATGTGGACACGCGCGCGGAAGCACATGTGCTGCTCTCCGGCGGTCCGCTGGCGGCCGGTGTCGCGCGCCGCTTCGTCCGTGCGGGCATGGCCGAATGGGCCCGGCTGGCCCTCCCCGGCGCCGAGTCCCTCGGCGAGAGCCTTCTGTACGACGCCCTCATCGTGACCAGCGAACTCGTCACCAACGCCGTCGTCCACGCCGGTACGGACGTCGAGCTGCTGTGCCGCCTGGAGCCCGCCGGACACTCCGCCGGGGCGCCCGCGGGTACCGGCGGCGCCGGCGGCATAGTCATCGAGGTGTCCGACCACCACCCCGCGCGCCCCCTGCGGGACGAGGCCGCCCACCCTCCGTACCCGGTCGCCCGCCCGTACGGTCTGGACCGCCCCCACGGCGGGGCGGAGTACGGGCGCGGCCTGCGGCTGGTGGCCGCGCTCTCCGACGCCTGGGGCATCACCTACCGCACCGGCGTGAAGACCGTCTGGGCGCGGCTGCCCGTCGACCGGACCCCGACCGCCGAGCAGGGCGCCGAGGCGTACGACGACGCCCGGCCCGACCACGGCGAGGGCGGCACCGAGCAGCCCGCCCCCTGGCCGGGGCGGAACGTGGAGCGGGACCAGGGGTGGCTCAACCACGGCGCCCTGTCCTTCCTGGCGGAGGCCTCCGACCTGCTGGCCGGACAGCTCGACGAGGACCTGGTCGCCGCGCTCGCCGGGCAGCTGCTCGTGCCGAGGCTCGCCGACTGGTGCGCGGTGTGGCTGGAGGACGAGGGCATGGGCTGGCGCGGCACCGAGGGGATCAGCGTCACCGGCCCCCGCCTCGCCCGGGTCTGGCACGTCAGCGAGAACCGCATCGAGGAGCTGCGCCGCGCCCTGGAGAAGGACCCGCCCCGGCTGCCGGACTCGGTGCGCTCGCGCGCGGTGCCCGTGCCCTGGCCGGCCGACGCCCTGAGCGAGCGGGACGCCACCGGGGCCGCGTTCGCCTACCGGCTGATCGCGGGCGGCCGGCCGCTGGGCACGCTGGTCATCGGACGGGCCGGGATCGACGTGTTCCCCGACGAGGTCACGGGGCTGGTCGAGGACCTCAGCCGCCGGGTGGCCCTCGCGATCGGAGCCGCCCGGCAGTACGCGCGCCAGGCCACCATCAGCCGGGTGCTCCAGCGCGGGCTGCTGCCCGGAGCGGTCGCCGAGATCCCCGGGATGCGCAGCGCGCTCGTCTACGAACCGTGCGACCAGGGCGGACCCAGCGGCGACTTCTACGACCTGTTCCCGGCGGGCGACGGACGCTGGTGCTTCGCCCTCGGCGACGTCCAGGGCAAGGGGCCCGAGGCCGCCGTCGTCATCGGGCTGGCCCGGCCCTGGCTGCGGCTGCTCGCACGCGAGGGCTACCAGGTCGGGGAGACCCTGGACCGCCTCAACCAGCTGCTCCTCGACGACGCGACCGAGGCGGCGGACGCGGCCGCGCGGGCCCTGGTGAAGGCCGGCGGCACCGGGCTGGAGACCGACGAGGGCCCGCAGAACCGCTTTCTCTCCCTCCTGTACGGGGAGCTGGTGCCCTTCGGCGGCGGCGTCCGCTGCACCCTCGCCTCCGCGGGCCATCCCCTGCCGCTGCTCCTCCACCCCGACGGCGGCGTGCGCATCGCCGCGGAGCCGCAGACCCTGCTCGGCGTGATCGAGGACAACGCCTACACCTCGGAGACCTTCGAGCTGCACCCCGGCGACATCCTGCTGGGCGTGACCGACGGGGTGACCGAGCGGCGCTCGGGTCCCGACATGTTCGACGACGGGGACGGACTCGCGGCGGCCCTGTCCGGCTGCGCCGGGCTGTGCGCGGACCTCGTCGCCGAGCGGATCAGGAGGCTGGTGCACGAGTTCGGCGAGGGCCCGCCGGACGACGACATGGCGCTGCTGGTGCTCCAGGCGGAGTGACGCGAGTGACGCGGACGAGGACACGCGCGCGGGCGCGGGTACGGGACAATGGAACGCATGCCTTCCGCACTTCCCGACGGTGAACCCGTCCCCGACGACGGGTCGCTGCCCGCGCACGCCCTCGCGGGCGCCGCCGACCGCCCCCTCGGGTTCTACCTGCACGTCCCGTACTGCGCGACCCGCTGCGGCTACTGCGACTTCAACACCTACACGGCCACCGAGCTGCGCGGCACCGGCGGCGTCCTCGCCTCCCGGGACAACTACGCGGAGACCCTGGTCGAGGAGGTCCGGCTGGCCCGCAAGGTCCTCGGCGACGACCCGCGCCCCGTGCGCACGGTCTTCGTCGGCGGCGGCACGCCCACCCTGCTCGCCGCGGACGATCTCGTACGGATGCTGGCGGCGGTCCGGGACGAGTTCGGGCTCGCGGACGACGCCGAGGTGACCACGGAGGCGAACCCCGAGTCGGTGGACCCGGCGTACCTCACAGCCCTGCGCGAGGGCGGCTTCAACCGGATCTCGTTCGGCATGCAGAGCGCCCGCCCCCACGTCCTCCAGGTCCTCGACCGCACCCACACCCCCGGCCGCCCAGAGGCCTGCGTCGCGGAGGCGCGCGCGGCCGGCTTCGAGCACGTCAACCTCGACCTCATCTACGGCACCCCGGGCGAGTCGGACGACGACTGGCGGGCCTCGCTGGACGCCGCGATCGGGGCGGGCCCCGACCACGTGTCGGCGTACGCGCTGATCGTCGAGGAGGGCACCCAGCTCGCCCGCCGCATCCGCCGCGGCGAGGTCCCGATGACCGACGACGACGTGCACGCGGACCGCTACCTGATCGCCGACGAGAGGCTGGCCGCGGCGGGCTTCCACTGGTACGAGGTCTCCAACTGGGCCACCACCGAGGCGGGCCGCTGCCTCCACAACGAGCTGTACTGGCGCGGCGCCGACTGGTGGGGCGCGGGCCCCGGCGCGCACAGCCACGTCGGCGGGGTGCGCTGGTGGAACGTGAAGCACCCCGGCGCGTACGCGGCGGCGCTCGCGGCCGGACGGTCGCCGGGGGCGGGCCGCGAGCTGCTGACCGACGAGGACCGCCGGGTGGAGCGCATCCTGCTGGAGCTGCGGCTGCGGGACGGCTGCCCGCTGTCGCTGCTGCACGAGGAGGGGCTGACCGCGTCCCGGAAGGCCCTCGGAAGCGGGCTGCTGGAGCCGGGGCCGTACGAGGACGGACGGGCCGTGCTGACCCTGCGGGGGCGGCTGCTGGCGGACGCGGTGGTCAGGGACCTGGTGGACTGACCCGTCCGACGGACCCGGCCGTCACGCCGGGGCCGTCACTCCGAGACTGTCACTCCGGGGCCGTGACGAAATCGATCAGTTCTTCGACGCGGCCCAGGAGCTGCGGCTCCAGGTCCTTGTACGACCGCACCCGCGACAGGATGTGCTGCCAGGCGGCCCCCGTGTTCTCCGGCCAGCCCAGCGCCCGGCACACGCCCGTCTTCCAGTCCTGCCCGCGCGGTACGCGCGGCCAGGCGTCGATGCCCAGGGACGACGGCTTCACCGCCTCCCAGACGTCGATGTACGGGTGGCCCACCACGAGGGCGTGCTCGCTGGTGACCGACTCGGCGATGCGCCACTCCTTGCTGCCGGGGACCAGGTGGTCGACCAGCACGCCGAGGCGCGCGTCCGGGCCGGGCGCGAACTCCTCGACGACCGACGGCAGATCGTCGACGCCCTCCAGGTACTCGACCACCACGCCCTCGACGCGCAGGTCGTCGCCCCACACCTTCTCGACCAGCTCGGCGTCGTGGCGGCCCTCCACGTAGATGCGCCCGGCACGGGCCACGCGCGCGCGGGCGCCCGGGACGGCGACCGAGCCGGACGCCGTGCGCGAGGGGCGGACCGGCGCGGCGGCGGGGCGCACGAGGGTCACCACCCGCCCTTCCAGCAGGAACCCGCGCGGTTCCAGCGGGAACACCCGGTGCTTGCCGAAACGGTCCTCCAGCGTGACCGTCCCCGCCTCGCAGCGGATCACCGCACCACAGAAACCGGTCCCGGGCTCCTCGACCACGAGTCCCGGTTCCGCCGGCACCTCGGGCACGGGGCGGGACTTCTTCCACGGCGGGGTCAGGTCGGCGGAGTACTGGCGCATTCGAGTGACGATAGGAGAAATGCGCGCCCAGTGGTGCCCTACCGGCTAAGACACGCCGAAGCGCCTCGCCAGCGCGTCCCGCTGGGCCCGGACGAACGCCGCGTCCACCACCGCCCCGTGCCCCGGCACGTAGCGCGCGTCCTCCCCGCCCAGCGCGAGCAGCCGGTCCAGCGCGGCCGGCCAGCGCGCGGGGACGGCGTCGGGGCCCGCCTGCGGTTCGCCGGACTCCTCCACCAGGTCCCCGCAGAACACGGTGTCCGGGGTGCCGGGCGGGCCGGTGACCAGCACCGCCAGATCATGCGCCGTGTGGCCCGGCCCCACGTCGGCGAGCAGTGCCCGCACCCCGCCGCCCAGGTCCAGCGCCAGCTCCCCGGAGACCAGCCGGCCGGGACGGACGAGGCGGTCCGCGGCCGCGGCCGCCACGCGCGCGTCCAGCCCGTTGCGCACGGCGTCGGCGCGCAGTTCCCCGGCCTCGCAGGCGAGGACCGTGTCCAGGCCCGCGGCGCCGAGCACCTCGGCATCGGGAAAGGCCGCCGCACCGAAGACATGGTCGAAGTGGGGATGGGTCAGCGCGAGATACGTCACACGACGGTCACCGCCCAGCAGTTCCCGCGCCGCCTCGCGCAACCGCGCGCCCTCCCGCGGACTCGACCCCGCGTCGATCAGAAGGGCACGGCCGTCCCCGGCCGCCAGCCCGGCCGTGCAGTCCCAGACCGGGAGCCGGCACCGCCCCACGTGCGGGGCGAGCTCCTCCCATCCCACGTCTTCCCAGGCGACTGTCATGCGCCGACGCTAGCGGCAGCGGAATCCGCTGGTACGACATGGCAGGACACGTCGGTACACGTCGGCACGACATCGCGCGGCCGCCCTTGCCGGGGTCGTACCCGACCGCCGTACACTGATAGGAATGCTGGCACTCACCCGGGAGGAGTGCCAAAGGGGACGAGCCGCGGGACGGACGATCTGGAGGTGTGCGCGATGCTCAACGAACGCAGGCTCGAAGTGCTGCGCGCCATCGTCCAGGACTACGTCGGCACCGAGGAGCCGGTGGGCTCCAAGGCGCTCACCGAGCGGCACAAGCTCGGTGTCTCCCCGGCCACCGTCCGCAACGACATGGCGGCCCTCGAGGAGGAGGGCTACATCGCCCAGCCGCACACCAGTGCCGGGCGCATCCCCACCGACAAGGGCTACCGCCTCTTCGTCGACAAACTCGCCGCCGTCAAGCCGCTCAGCTCGCCCGAGCGCCGCGCCATCCACAACTTCCTGGAGGGCGCCGTCGACCTGGACGACGTCGTCGCCCGGACCGTACGGCTGCTCGCGCAGCTCACCCGGCAGGTCGCCGTCGTGCAGTACCCGTCGCTCACGCGGTCCACGGTGCGCCACGTCGAACTGCTGTCGCTGGCCCCCGCGCGCGTGATGCTCGTGCTGATCACGGACACGGGCCGGGTGGAGCAGCGGATGATCGACTGCCCGGCGCCGTTCGGAGAAACGTCACTCGCGGATCTGCGCGCCCGGCTCAACAGCCGGGTCGCCGGCCGCCGTTTCGCGGACGTGCCCCCTCTGGTGCAGGATCTGCCGGAGGCGTTCGAGGCCGAGGATCGCGGTACCGTCTCGACTGTCCTCTCCACCCTGCTGGAGACACTCGTCGAGGAGACCGAGGAACGGCTGATGATCGGCGGCACCGCCAATCTGACCCGCTTCGCGCACGACTTCCCGCTCACCATCCGGCCGGTGCTGGAGGCGCTGGAGGAGCAGGTGGTCCTGCTGAAGCTGCTCGGTGAGGCGAAGGACTCGGGCATGACCGTGCGCATCGGTCATGAGAACGCCCACGAGGGACTCAACTCCACGTCCGTGGTCTCGGTGGGCTACGGTTCGGGCGGCGAGGCAGTAGCAAAACTCGGCGTGGTCGGACCGACCCGCATGGACTATCCGGGAACGATGGGAGCAGTACGAGCGGTGGCACGTTACGTCGGACAGATCCTGGCGGAGTCGTAAGTGGCCACGGACTACTACGCCGTGCTCGGCGTGCGCCGCGACGCTTCCCAGGACGAGATCAAGAAGGCGTTCCGGAGGCTCGCGCGCGAGCTGCACCCGGACGTCAACCCCGATCCGAAGACCCAGGAGCGGTTCAAGGAGATCAACGCCGCCTACGAGGTGCTCTCGGATCCGCAGAAGAAGCAGGTCTACGACCTCGGCGGCGACCCGCTGTCCCAGGCGGGCGGCGGCGGTGGCGCGGGCGGCTTCGGCGCCGGCGGCTTCGGCAACTTCTCGGACATCATGGACGCCTTCTTCGGCACGGCGTCCCAGCGCGGCCCGCGCTCGCGCACCCGGCGCGGCCAGGACGCGATGATCCGGCTGGAGGTCGAGCTCGACGAGGCGGCCTTCGGCACGACCAAGGACATCCAGGTCGACACCGCGACCGTCTGCGCCACCTGCAACGGCGAGGGTGCGGCTCCGGGCACGTCCGCCCAGACCTGTGACATGTGCCGCGGCCGCGGTGAGGTCTCGCAGGTCACCCGGTCCTTCCTGGGCCAGGTCATGACGTCCCGCCCGTGCCCGCAGTGCCAGGGCTTCGGCACCGTCGTCCCCACCCCGTGCCCCGAGTGCGCGGGCGACGGACGCGTACGGTCCCGCCGCACCCTCACGGTGAAGATCCCGGCCGGTGTCGACAACGGCACCCGCATCCAGCTCGCGGGCGAGGGCGAGGTCGGCCCCGGCGGCGGCCCCGCCGGCGACCTGTACGTGGAGATCCACGAGCTGCCGCACCCGGTCTTCCAGCGGCGCGGCGACGACCTGCACTGCACGGTCACCATCCCGATGACCGCGGCGGCGCTCGGCACGAAGGTCCCGCTGGAGACGCTCGACGGCATGGAGGAGGTCGACATCCGCCCGGGCACCCAGTCCGGCCAGTCGATCCCGCTGCACGGGCGCGGCGTGACCCATCTGCGGGGCGGCGGCCGCGGTGACCTCATCGTGCACGTCGAGGTGACGACGCCGACCAAGCTCGACCCGGAGCAGGAGCGGCTGCTGCGCGAGCTGGCGAAGCTGCGTGGCGAGGAGCGGCCCACGGGGCAGTTCCAGCCCGGGCAGCAGGGGCTGTTCTCGCGGTTGAAGGACGCGTTCAACGGGCGCTGAGCGTTTCGCCGGGGTTCGCGTTCCGTCCGCGGGTCCGTCGTGGCTGGGCGCCCAGTTCTCCGCGCCCCCTGCGGGGCGCGGGCCGAGGCCCCACCGCGATTCGGCCGTGACCCGGTGGCATGGCACGATGCGGGCATGGCCTTGGCACTGAGCGATCTTCTCCGGTACCCGATCGTGCAGGCTCCCATGGCGGGCGGCGTCTCCGTCCCGGGGCTCGCCGCCGCCGTGTCCGGGGCGGGCGGGCTCGGGTTCCTCGCCGCCGGGTTCAAGACCGCCGACGGCATGTACCAGGAGATCAAGCAGCTGCGCGGGCTCACGGACCGCCCCTTCGGGGTGAACGTCTTCATGCCGCAGCCCGAGGACCACACCGACCCCGCCGCCGTCGAGGTGTACGCCGAGCAGCTCGCGGGCGAGGCGTCCTGGTACGGGACCGAGCTGGGCGACCCGGGCTGCGGCGGCCGCGACGACGGCTACGAGGCCAAGCTCGCCGTCCTCCTCGACGATCCGGTCCCGGCCGTCTCCTTCCACTTCGGCTGCCCGGCCCCCGACGTGATCGGTGCCCTCGCCGCCAAGGGCACCCGCACTCTCGTCACCGCCACCACGCCCGACGAGGCGCGGGCCGTGGAGCTGGCGGGCGCCCACGCGGTGATCGTGCAGGGCGTCGAGGCCGGCGGTCACCAGGGCACCCACCGCGACGACCCCGAACGGGACGGCGCGGGCATCGGACTGCTCGCCCTGATCGCCCAGGTCCGCGAGGCGGTGGCGCTGCCGATCGTCGCGGCCGGCGGCCTGATGCGGGGCGGCCAGATCGCCGCGGTCCTCGCGGCCGGGGCGAGCGCCGCCCAGCTCGGCACGGCGTTCCTCGCCACGCCCGAGTCGGGCGCCCACGCCCTGCACAAACAGGCGCTGACCGACCCCCTGTTCGCCCGCACGGAGCTGACACGCGCCTTCACCGGGCGCCCGGCCCGCGGGCTGGTCAACCGCTTCGTGCGCGAGCACGGCCGGTACGCGCCGACGGGCTACCCCCAGGTGCACCACCTGACCTCCGGGTTGCGCGCGGCGGCGGCCCGGGCGGGTGACGCGCAGGGCATGTCGCTGTGGGCGGGGCAGGGGCACCGGCTGGCGCGGGAGCTGCCCGCGGGAGAGCTGGTGGAGGTACTGATGAGTGAACTGGCCGCGGCGGCGACGGCGTTGTCGGGACGTACGGACGACACAGTGGGAGGAGACGCCCGATGACCGCGCCGGTGTTCGTGGTGGACCGACTGGACGGCATGGGGCCCGAGTTCGTGCTCGACGGCCCCGAGGGACGGCACGCGGTGTCCGTGAAGCGGCTGCGCCCCGGCGAGGAAGTGGTCCTCACGGACGGGCGCGGGCGGTGGACCGAGGGCGTGGTGAAGGCGGCCGAGGGCAAGGACCGCCTCATCGTGACGGACCTGGGCGCCCTCCAGGAGGAGGCCCCGGCGACGCCCCGTATCACGGTCGTCCAGGCGCTGCCCAAGGGCGACCGGGGCGAGCTGGCCGTCGAGACGATGACCGAGGTCGGCGTGGACGCGATCGTCCCCTGGGCCGCCGCGCGCTGCATCACGCAGTGGAAGGGCGAGCGCGGGGCGAAGGCGCTCGCCAAGTGGCGCGCGACGGCCCGTGAGGCCGGTAAGCAGTCCCGCCGGGTCCGCTTCCCGGAGGTGGCGGACGGGGCGACGGCCAAGCAGGTGGCGGCACTGCTCGCGGAGGCGGACTTCGCGGCCGTCCTGCACGAGAGCGGCGACGCGCCGCTCGCCACCGCCGAACTGCCCGCCGCGGGCGACATCGTGCTGGTCGTCGGCCCCGAAGGGGGCGTCTCGCCGGAGGAGCTGGCGTTGTTCACGGAGGCGGGCGCGGGGGCCTACCGGCTCGGGCACAGCGTCCTGCGCACCTCGACCGCCGGCACCGCGGCGGCGGCGCTGCTGCTGGGCCGTACCGGCCGCTGGTCCTGAGCCGGTGCTCCCGAAAGATTCGGTCGCGCACCGAAGTGGTTGCTGCTGCGCGGCTGACCGGCCGTGTTCCGCTCCCGTCGTGGGACGGGAGGGTACGTCGGGGACGGGGGAGCGTGCCCGGGAGGGCTATGCGTGACCGCTTGCCGTCTATCGCCGGGAGCGGTGCGGTGGGAAGCTGCCATGTATGGGTATGGGGGCATTGAGGCAAGAATGGCACCGCTTGGGCGGGCGTCGAATGCTACTGGGGATAGCTTTCGGGGTGGGGGCCGTCGTCGGTGTCGCCGCGTGTGATCCCGACGGGATGGACACCGCCAACGTGACCTACACGACCGAGCGCACCGGGACTCTGACCCTGGAGGAGCAGGGTTACGACGTGCAGTGGATCACCTGCACGTCGGCGTACGACAGGAAGAACGACGACGGCAACGGCGACCGCAACGGCGACGGCGACCGGAACTACGGCTCTGACGACAACGACCAGTACGGCGCGCGGGCGATGCGGCAGGACGACGACCGGTCGTCGGACCATGGCAGCGTCCGGCACGTCGACTGCAAGGGCGAGACCACCGACGGTGAGCGCATCCGCATCTACGGCGTGGTGAACCGTGAGATCGACCGCAGGTGCGTGCGCGGTGACCTGACGGCCGAGGTCGGCGACAGGCGGGTGTTCAGCGCGGACGTGCTGGGCGACTGCGAATACTCCGACAACAACGGAAACGGCAACGGAAACGGCAAGGACACCCCGCCCGCCAAAGACGACAACAACGGCGACAACAACGGCGACAACAACGGCGACAACAAAGGCGACAACGAAGGCGATCACGGCGACGACTGCGATCGCCATGACGACAACGGTGACCACTGGAACAACGACGGTGACCACCACAAAGACAACGGTGACCACTGGAACAACGACGGTGACCACCACAAAGACAACGGTGACCACTGGAACGACAACGGTGACCACCACAAAGACAACGGTGACCACTGGAAGGACAACGCCGACCACCGCGACGACTGCGACTGCCCCGACGACCACAAGGGCAAGTGACGTCCCGGCCCCCGCGGGCACTGATCGCGCGGCACCCTCTCCCGCAGACGCCTGACGCTGCTTAGAGTGACCGGGTGACAGAACCCGCAGCCACCGCAGCCACCGTCTCATCGGCATCCCCGGCGTACTTCCGGTTCCCGCACCTGCGCGGCGAGTTCGTCGCCTTCACCGCCGAGGACGACGTCTGGGTCGCGCCCCTCGGCGGTGGCCGGGCCTGGCGGGTCAGCGCCGACCAGGTTCCGGTCGACCACCCGCGCATCTCGCCCGACGGCACCGCCGTGGCCTGGACGTCCACCCGCGACGGCGCGCCCGAGGTGCACGTCGCGCCCCTCGACGGCGGGCCGTCCAGGCGGCTGACGTACTGGGGGAGTTGGCGGACCCAGGTGCGGGGCTGGACCCCCGACGGGCAGGTCCTCGCCATCAGCACCCAGGGACAGGCGAGCCTGCGCCGCAGCTGGGCACGTGCGGTCCCGCTGGACGGCGGGCCGGCCGGCACCCTGCCGTACGGCCCCGTCGGCGACGTCGCGTACGGACCGCGCACCGTGCTGCTGTCCGCGACCATGGGCCGCGAGGCCGCCTGGTGGAAGCGCTACCGGGGCGGCACGGCGGGCAAGCTGTGGATCGAGCGGAGCACCGAGGGCGCCGCGGGCGAGGCCGGCGCCGGGGAGTTCGTACGGCTGCACGCGGAGCTGGACGGGAACATCGAATACCCGTTCTGGGTCGGCGACCGCATCGCCTTCCTGTCCGACCACGAGGGCGTGGGCGCCCTGTACTCCTCACTCGCGGACGGGTCGGACCTGCGCCGGCACACACCGGTCGATTCCTTCTACGCCCGCCACGCCTCCACCGACGGCACCCGCGTCGTGTACGCGTCGGCCGGTGAGCTGTGGATCCTCGACGACCTGGACGGCGCCGAGCCCCGGCGGCTGGACGTCCGGCTCGGCGGGCAGCGCACCGACCTGCAGCCGTACACCGTGAACGCGGGCCGGTGGTTCGGGACCGCCTCGCCCGACCACACCGGGCGGGGCAGCGCCGTCTCCGTGCGCGGCGGCGTCCACTGGATCACCCACCGCTCGGGGCCCGCGCGCGCCCTCGCCGCCGAGCACGGCGTACGCGCGCGGCTGCCCCGTACCTTCCGGGCGGAGGGCGAGGAGTGGGCGGTGTGGGTGACGGACGCGGAGGGCGACGACGCACTGGAGTTCGCCCCGGCGACCGGTGTCGCACCCGGCGCCACCCCGCGCCGGCTCGCCGCGGGGCGCCTGGGCCGCGTCCTGGGGCTCGCCATGGCCCCGGACGGCAGCCGGGCCGCCGTCGCCTCCCACGACGGACGCGTCCTGCTCGTCGAGCGGGAGAGCGGGGAGGTGCGGGAGGTCGACAGCAGCGAGGACGGCGAGGTGACGGGGCTGGTCTTCTCGCCCGACTCCGCCTGGCTGGCCTGGTCGCACCCCGGTCCCCGCCTGCTGCGCCACCTCAAGCTCGCCAACACCGCCGACCTGTCGGTGACCGAGGCGACCCCGCTGCGTTTCCGGGACTACTCGCCCGCGTTCACGCTGGACGGCAAGCATCTGGTGTTCCTGTCGGCGCGGTCCTTCGACCCGGTCTACGACGAGCACGTCTTCGACCTGGCGTTCGTGGGCGGTTCCCGGCCGCACCTGATCACACTCGCCGCCACCACCCCGTCCCCCTTCGGGCCGCAGCGCCACGGGCGCCCCTTCGACGCGCCCGACAAGGAGGAGACCCCCGACAGCGAGGGCGCCCCCGCGACCCGTATCGACCTCGAAGGGCTCGCCGACCGGATCGTGCCGTTCCCCGTCGAGGCCGCGCGCTACACGACCCTCAGAGCGGCCAAGGACGGGGTGCTGTGGCTGCGGCACCCGGTGCGCGGCGTGCTCGGCCACGCCCGGGCGACCCCGGACGCGTCGGAGCCGGGGGCCGTCCTCGAGCGGTACGACCTCGTCCAGCGGCGCACGGAGTACCTCGCCGCCGACGCGGAGCACTTCGCGGTCAGCGGTGACGGCAAGCGGGTGCTGCTGTGGACCGACGGCCGGCTCAAGGTCGTGCCCAGCGACCGGCGGGCCGCGAGCGACGAGGACAGCGACACCAACATCACCGTGGACCTGTCGCGGATCCGGCAGACCGTCGACCCGGCCGCCGAGTGGCGCCAGATGTACGACGAGACCGGCCGCGTCATGCGGGACAACTTCTGGCGGCCCGACCTCGGCGGCACCGACTGGGCGGGCGTCCTGGACCGCTACCGGCCGCTGGTCGACCGGATCGCCACCCACGACGACCTGGTCGACCTGCTGTGGGAGGTGCAGGGCGAGCTCGGCACCTCGCACGCGTACGTCACCCCGCGCGGCGGGGGCGGCTGGGGCGAGCGGCGGCAGGGACTGCTCGGCGCCGACATCTCCCGGCACGAGGACGGCAGCTGGCGCATCGACCGGATCCTGCCGTCGGAGACGTCCGACCCGGAGGCGCAGGCACCGCTCGCCGCGCCCGGGGTGGCCGTGCGCGCCGGGGACGCGATCGTCGCCGTCGGCGGCCGGCCGGTCGACCCGGTGACCGGGCCGGGCCCGCTGCTCGTCGGTACGGCGGGCAAGCCGGTCGAGCTGACGGTGCTGCCCGCGGGCGGCGGCGACGCGCGGCACACGGTCGTCGTCCCCGTCGCCGACGAGGAGCCGCTGCGCTACCACGCCTGGGTCGCGGACCGGCGCGCCTACGTGCACGAGAAGTCCGGCGGCCGGCTCGGCTATCTGCACGTCCCCGACATGCAGGCGCCAGGCTGGGCCCAGATCCACCGCGACCTGCGCGTCGAGGTGGCCCGGGAGGGCCTGGTCGTGGACGTCCGCGAGAACCGCGGCGGGCACACCTCCCAGCTCGTCGTGGAGAAGCTGGCGCGCCGCATCGTCGGCTGGAACCGGCCGCGCGGGATGCGTCCGTACAGCTATCCGCAGGACGCGCCGCGCGGGCCGATGGTCGCCGTCGCCAACGAGTTCTCCGGCTCCGACGGGGACATCGTGAACGCCGCGATCAAGGCGCTCGGCATCGGTCCCGTGGTGGGCACGCGCACCTGGGGCGGGGTGGTCGGCATCGACAGCCGCTACCGGCTGGTCGACGGCACGCTCGTCACCCAGCCGAAGTACGCCTTCTGGCTGGAGGGTTACGGGTGGGACGTGGAGAACCACGGTGTCGACCCGGACGTCGTGGTCGTACAGGCGCCGCACGACCACGCCGCCGGACGTGACGTCCAGCTCGACGAGGCGGTCCGGATCGCGCTGGAGGCACTGACCCACACACCGGCGAAGACGCCGCCGGCGGTACCGGAGCTCTAGATGCGGGCAGCTGCAGGTGCGGGCGGCACGGCGACGGCCGTTACGATGCCCTCGTCAACGATCAACCAGCGTGAGGAGGCACCCGCATGGCGGAGGAGTCGGCAGGCGCGCAGGACGACTGCCTGTTCTGCAAGATCGTGGCGGGACAGGTCCCGGCGACGGTCGTCCGCGAGACGGACACGACCCTCGCGTTCCGGGACATCAATCCGCAGGCGCCCACCCACGTCCTGGTGATCCCCAAGGCGCACCACAAGGACGCGGCCGCGCTCGCCGCCGCCGACCCGGCGCTCGCGGCGGACGTGCTGCGCGAGACCCGGGCCGTCGCGGAGGACGAGAAGCTGGACAGCTACCGCATCGTGTTCAACACGGGCAGCGACGCCGGCCAGACCGTCTTCCACACCCACGCGCACGTCCTCGGCGGGCGCGGCCTGCAGTGGCCCCCCGGGTAAGTCCTCGTGTCCGTACGTGAACTGGTGGTCCTCGGCACCGCCAGCCAGGTCCCGACCCGGCACCGCAACCACAACGGGTACGTGCTGCGCTGGGACGGCGAGGGCATCATGTTCGACCCCGGCGAGGGCACGCAGCGGCAGATGCTGCGCGCCGGGGTCGCCGCCCACGACCTGCACCGGATCTGCGTCACGCACTTCCACGGGGACCACTCCCTGGGCCTCGCCGGAGTGATCCAGCGGATCAACCTCGACCGCGTCCCGCACGACGTCACCGCGCACTACCCGCGCTCCGGGCAGCGGTTCTTCGACCGGCTGCGGTACGCCACCGCGTACCGCGAGACCGTGGAGCTGACCGAGGCGCCGGTCGCGGGGGGCGGCGGCGTGCTCGCGAAGACCTCGGCGTACACGCTGGAGGCGCGCAAGCTGTCCCACCCGGTCGAGTCGTACGGCTACCGGCTGACCGAGCCGGACGGGCGGCGCATGCTGCCGGAGCGGCTGGCGGCGCACGGGATCAAGGGGCCGGACATCGGGCGCATCCAGCGCGAGGGCGCCCTCGGCGGTGTCCCGCTCGCCGAGGTGAGCGAGGTGCGGCGCGGGCAGCGGTTCGCCTTCGTCATGGACACCCGGCTGTGCGAGGGCGTGCACGCCCTCGCCGAGGGCTGCGACATGCTCGTCATCGAGTCCACCTTCCTCGACGAGGACGAGGAACTGGCCGTCGAGCACGGCCATCTGACGGCTGGTCAGGCGGCGCGGGCGGCGCGCGACGCGGGCGTGCGGCACCTGGTGCTGACGCACTTCAGCCAGCGCTACACCGAGCCGGAGGAGTTCGAGCGACAGGCCCGGGCGGCGGGGTACGAGGGGGAGCTGACCGTGGCGCGCGACCTGCTGCGGGTGCCGGTGCCGAAGCGGCGGTGACCTGCTCTTCGAGCAGCGGGCCGTTTTCGATGTGGTGGGTCGATCGCCGTACGATGCTCTGATGCCCGTACCGAAAGCCGAACTGCACCTCCACATCGAAGGCACCCTGGAGCCCGAGCTGGCCTTCGCGCTCGCCGCGCGCAACGGCGTCGAACTGCCGTACGCCGACACGGACGCCCTGCGCCACGCGTACCGGTTCGAGGACCTGCAGTCCTTCCTGAACCTGTACTACGAGCTCATGGCGGTCCTGCGCACGGAAGCGGACTTCGCCGACCTGGCCGACGCCTACCTCGCCCGCGCCGCCGCCCAGGGCGTCCGGCACGCCGAGATCTTCTTCGACCCGCAGGCCCACACCGCGCGCGGGGTGGCGCTGGGCACCGTGGTGGAAGGGCTGTGGCGGGCCCTCGGCCGCAGCGAGGAGACGCACGGGATCTCCACCCAGCTGATCATGTGCTTCCTGCGCGACGAGTCCGCGGAGTCGGCGCTGGAGACGCTCCGGGCCGCCGAGCCGTACCTCGACCGGATCGTGGGCGTCGGACTCGACTCCGCCGAGGTCGGTCACCCGCCGGCGAAGTTCCGCGAGGTGTACGAGGCGGCCGCCGCCCTCGGTCTCCGGCGGGTGGCCCACGCCGGTGAGGAGGGGCCGCCCGCCTACATCACGGAGGCCCTGGACGTGCTCGGCGTGGAGCGCGTCGACCACGGGCTGCGGTGCATGGAGGACCCCGCGCTGGTGGAGCGGCTGGTGCGGGAGCGGGTGCCGCTGACGCTGTGCCCGCTGTCCAACGTACGGCTGCGGACCGTCGGCACCCTGGCGGAGCACCCGCTGCCCGCGATGCTGGACGCCGGGCTGCTGTGCACGGTCAACTCCGACGACCCGGCGTACTTCGGCGGGTACGCGGGGGACAACTTCGACGCGGTCCGCGAGGCCCTCGGACTCGGCGAGGAGCGGTTGCGCGAACTCGCCCGCAACTCCTTCGTCGCGTCCTTCCTGGAGCACGACGAGGAGCGGCGGGCGAGGTACCTGGCCGAGGTGGAGGCGTACGACTTCCGGTGACGCGGTAGCGCGTCACCCCGGTCAGGCGGCGGGCTCGTAGTCGTGCCCGGCGGCGGCCGTCGGGTGGGCCGCCGGGCGGACGGCGGTGCCGAGGTCCGTGCTCCTGGCGGGCGTGGTGCGCAGCGCGACGGCCGTCATCGGTACGGCGACCACCAGCAGGCCCGCCGCGAGGACCAGTCCCATCACCGGGTAGCCCGCCTGCGCGGACAGCAGGCTGCCGGTGAGCGGGCCGCACGCCGTGCCGAGCGAGGAGGCGGAGCCCACCAGGACCGCCCAGCGGCCGCGCGCGTCGAGCGAGGCGCCCAGCGCGAGCACGTACGACAGCACCACCGGGTAGAACGTGTTCCAGGCGATCTCGCCGGCGGCGAAGCTCACCAGGTCGGTCGCGGCGGCGCTCACCGCGATGCACCCGGCGATGACCGCCGTGCCGGCGCCGATGGGCAGGGCCCGGCCGAAGCGCGGGCCGAGCGCGCCCGCGCCGATGACGCCGAGCAGTCCGCCGCCCAGTGCCGCGGCGAGGACCACACCGACCGTGACCTCGGACAGACCCGCCTGCTCCAGGCCGATGCGGCTGCTGACCCCCCAGAGGGAGTTCTGCGCGAGGGACCAGCAGAACACGGCGGCGGCGAGGGCGAGTCCGGCACCCGGACGGGGCAGCCGGGCCCGGCCGCGCGATGCGTGGTCGCCGTGGTGGACCCGGTCCGGCGCGGCGAGCCGCCCGGTCGCCGGCCACACCGCGAGCGCGGTGAGCGCGATCGCGGCCAGGGGCAGGCCGTGGCCCGGACCGAGGTGGGGGACCGTCAGGTAGAGGGCGCCCGCGAGGGCGGAGACGCAGAGCAGACCCAGGGTGGTGATCCGGTGCGGGTCCCGCTGGGCGGCGATGCCCGTGGCGGCGACGGCGGTGGCGGTGCCCGAGCCGAACCCGCCGAGCACCGCGCCCACGACGACGGCGGGGACGCTGTCGGTGAGGGCGGCCCCGCCGTAGCCGAGGGCGGCGAGCGTGAGACCGACGCGGGCGACGGTGCGGGGGCCGAAGCGGTCGACCCGCGAGGCGAGCAGGAAGCCCGCCGACGCCGACCCCATCAGCAGCGCGCTGCCGACGGCTCCCGCCTGGGTGGCGCTGAGCGGGAGGGACGCGTCGAGCCGGCCGACGGTGGTGGGGAGCAGGTAGGGGGCGAGATACCCGGCCGTGAAAAGGGCGACGAGGGGCCAGGGCAGGGCGGAGCGGGGGGACACGGGCGTTCCTGAGCAGGCGAAGGTGCCACGTGAGCACGGGGGGAAGAGGGGCCGCGGCTGTCGACGGACAGGGGCGCGCGGCCAATTTGTATCAAGCGCGCGGTCGGTCGAAGAAACGCGCGAGCTGTGATCTGGGGCACATATTGTTTGGTGTCGACGCCATCGGGTAGCAACGTCGCCCTTCGAGAGTCGTCCGGCGGTGCCCGCACCCACCGGACACCCATCGCACACCCACCGCACACCCACCCGAGGAGCCACCCCGGCTCGATCCGCACCGTCCTGTCGGACCCTTGGTGCACACTGGCCTGATCCGCACCACGTCAGGCCAGGGAGCACACCGTGACCGCGTCCGAAGGGAAGCGACCGGACAGCCGGCTAGAGACCGGTTTCCACCCGAGTCACCAGTGCCGCCGGGGAGATCCGCTCGCCGGGCTGCGCACACCGGACGATCCGCCGTGGGACGTCTACCTGACCGGCACCGTGTTCCTCGACATCATCTTCACCGGCCTCGACTGCGCCCCGGTCCGCGGCACCGAGTCCTGGGCGCGCGGCATGGGCTCCAGCCCCGGCGGCGTCGCGAACATGGCGACCGCGCTGGCCCGGCTCGGCCTGCGCACGTCCCTCGCGGCGGCCTTCGGGGACGACCACTACGGGGAGTACTGCTGGGACACCCTGGAGCACGACGAGGGCATCGACCTCTCCCCCTCCCGCACCGTCCCCCACTGGCACTCCCCGGTCACCGTCTCCATGGCGTACGAGGGCGAGCGCACGATGGTCTCGCACGGCCACGAGCCGCCCCCGGAGGAGCCCGCCCCGGACTGTCCGCCGCGCGCCCGCGCCGCCGTCGCCTCCCTGGTGCCCGGCGTCCGTGCCCCCTGGATCGCCCAGGCGGCGAGCGAGGGCACCCGGATCTTCGCGGACGTCGGCTGGGACGAGACCGGCCGCTGGGACCTGGCGGGCCTCGCCGACCTGGCGCACTGCGAGGCCTTCCTCCCCAACGCGGAGGAGGCCATGCGCTACACCCGCGCCGACTGCCCCCGCGCCGCCGCCCACGCCCTCACCGACCACGTGCCGCTCGCCGTGGTCACCCTCGGCGCGGAGGGGGCGTACGCGGTGGACGCCCGCACCGGCGAGAGCGCCGAGGTGCCCGCCATCGCCGTCGAGGCGCTGGACCCCACGGGCGCGGGCGACGTCTTCGTGGCGGGTTTCGTCACCGGCACACTGGCCGGCTGGCCGCTCGCGGACCGGCTCGCCTTCGCCGGTCTGACCGCCGCGCTCTCGGTCCAGGAGTTCGGCGGGTCCCTCTCGGCGCCGGGCTGGGCGGAGATCGCCGCCTGGTGGCGCCGGGTGCAGTCGCTCGACGCCCAGGACCCGGCGGCGCTGCGCCGGTACGCGTTCCTCGACGACCTGCTGCGTGCGCTGCCGGAGCAGCGGACCGCTCCCTGGCCACTGCGCAGAGCCGTTCCGACGGTCGGCTTCCGCCGGTCCGCGTGACACCCGCGCGGCTCCCGGGTGTCACCCGGCCGCCGTCCGGCCGCCACCTCCGCGCCCGTGCCGGGTCCCGCGCCGAAAAGTCCTACGGCGATGTCGGCCACCCGGCGTACCCTGGAATGCGCCAGGCCGCCCCTGAGGCGGGCGACACGCATCGAGGAGGACGAGCAAGGCCTACAGAGCCGGCCCATGACTCAGACACCCACAGCTCACACCCCCGCGCAGCAGGCGAGGGCCCGGTTCACCGTTCCGGCCGCGCACCCCATGGTGACCGTGCTGGGGTCCGGAGACCGCCTCCTGCGCGCGGTCGAGAAGGCCTTCCCGGCGGTCGACATCCATGTCCGGGGCAATGAGATCAGCGCCGTGGGCGACGCCTCCGAGGTGGCCCTCGTCCAGCGCCTGTTCGACGAGATGATGCTGGTGCTCCGCACCGGACAGCCGATGACGGAGGACGCAGTGGAACGCTCGATCGCCATGCTCAGGGCGAGCGAGAACGGGGAGAGCGACGGCCAGGAGACCCCGGCCGAGGTGCTCACGCAGAACATCCTGTCCTCGCGTGGCCGCACCATCCGCCCCAAGACGCTCAACCAGAAGCGCTACGTCGACGCCATCGACAAGCACACGATCGTCTTCGGCATCGGCCCCGCCGGCACCGGCAAGACCTACCTGGCCATGGCGAAGGCCGTCCAGGCCCTCCAGTCCAAGCAGGTCAACCGCATCATCCTGACCCGCCCGGCGGTGGAGGCCGGAGAGCGCCTGGGCTTCCTGCCCGGCACCCTCTACGAGAAGATCGACCCCTACCTGCGCCCGCTGTACGACGCGCTGCACGACATGCTCGACCCCGACTCGATCCCGCGGCTGATGGCGGCGGGGACCATCGAGGTCGCGCCGCTCGCGTACATGCGCGGCCGCACGCTCAACGACGCCTTCATCATCCTGGACGAGGCCCAGAACACGAGCCCCGAGCAGATGAAGATGTTCCTCACCCGCCTCGGCTTCGACTCGAAGATCGTGATCACGGGTGACGTGACGCAGGTCGACCTGCCGTCCGGCACCAAGTCGGGTCTGCGCCAGGTCCAGGAGATCCTGGAGGGCGTCGAGGACGTCCACTTCTCGCGCCTGTCGTCCCAGGACGTCGTCCGGCACAAGCTGGTGGGCCGTATCGTCGACGCCTACGACAAGTACGACACCAAGCACGGAACCGAGAACGGCGCGCACAAGGGCCGGGGCCGGTCCGGGCAACACAAGGGGAAGTAGACCGAGCAGCACCATGTCGATCGACGTCAACAACGAGTCCGGCACCGAGGTCGACGAGCAGGCGATCCTCGACATCGCCCGCTACGCGCTCACGCGGATGCGCATCCACCCGCTCTCCGAGCTCTCGGTGATCGTCGTGGACGCCGACGCCATGGAGCAGCTCCACATCCAGTGGATGGACCTGCCCGGCCCGACGGACGTGATGTCCTTCCCGATGGACGAACTCCGACCGCCGTCCAAGGACGACGACGAGCCGCCGCAGGGCCTCCTCGGCGACATCGTGCTCTGCCCCGAGGTCGCCGCCAAGCAGGGCGCCGAGGCGCCGACGCGGCACTCCATGGACGCGGAGCTCCAGCTCCTCACCGTCCACGGAGTGCTGCACCTCCTCGGGTACGACCACGAGGAGCCCGACGAGAAGGCCGAGATGTTCGGTCTGCAGGCCGCCATCGTGGACGGCTGGCGCGCGGAGAAGGGCCTGACCGGCCCGTCCCCGGCCCCGACCGTGTCATGAGCGCCTCCCTGCTGATCGGCGCCGTCGCCCTGGTCGTCGTCGCCTGGCTCGCCGCCAGCGCCGAGGCGGGCCTCGCGCGCGTCTCCAGCTTCCGCGCCGAGGAGGCCGTACGGTCCGGGCGGCGCGGCAGCGCCAAGCTCGCCCAGGTCGCGGCGGACCCGACCCGCTACCTGAACGTGGCGCTGCTCGTCCGCGTCGCCTGCGAGATGGCGGCCGCCGCCCTCGTCACGTACGGCTGCCTGCGGGCGTTCGAGGTGACCTGGGAGGCCCTGGCGGTCGCGATAGGCGTCATGGTCCTCGTCAGCTATGTCGCGGTGGGCGTCTCGCCGCGCACCATCGGCCGCCAGCACCCGTTGAACACGGCGACGGCGGCCGCGTACGTGCTGGTGCCGCTCGCCCGCATCATGGGCCCGATCCCGCCGCTGCTGATCCTCATCGGCAACGCCCTCACCCCGGGCAAGGGATTCCGTCACGGCCCGTTCGCCTCCGAGGCGGAGCTGCGCGCGATGGTCGACTTCGCGGAGAAGGAGTCGCTGATCGAGGCCGAGGAGCGCCGCATGGTGCACTCGGTGTTCGAACTCGGCGACACCCTCGTGCGCGAGGTCATGGTGCCGCGTACGGACCTCGTCGTCATCGAGCGCTACAAGACGATCCGCCAGGCCCTCAGCCTCGCCCTGCGCTCCGGTTTCTCCCGCATACCCGTCACCGGGGACAGCGAGGACGACATCGTCGGCATCGTCTACCTCAAGGACCTCGCCCGCAAGACGCACATCAGCCGGGACGCCGAGTCCGAGCTGGTGTCCACGGCGATGCGGCCCGCCGCCTTCGTCCCCGACACCAAGAACGCGGGCGACCTGCTGCGCGAGATGCAGCAGGAGCGCAACCACGTCGCCGTCGTCATCGACGAGTACGGCGGCACCGCGGGCATCGTCACCATCGAGGACATCCTCGAGGAGATCGTCGGCGAGATCACCGACGAGTACGACCGCGAGCTGCCGCCCGTGGAGGAGCTGGGCGAGGACCGCTACCGGGTCACGGCCCGCCTCGACATCGGCGACCTCGGCGAGCTGTACGGCGTGGAGGCGTACGACGACGAGGACGTCGAGACGGTCGGCGGGCTGCTCGCCAAGGCGCTCGGCCGGGTGCCGATCGCCGGCGCCTCCTCGGTCGTGCCCCTGCCGGACGGCCGGGAGCTGAGGCTCACGGCGGAGGCCGCCGCCGGCCGCCGCAACAAGGTCGTCACGGTGCTGGTGGAGCCGATCGGTCCCGCGGACCCGCCGGTGGACGAGGAGCCGAAACCCGAGTGACCCCCCAGGAGCTGCGCGCCCTCTGCCTGTCCTTCGACGCCGCCGTGGAGGACTTCCCGTTCGACCCGGAGATCTCGGTCTTCAAGGTGCTGGGCAAGCTCTTCGCCCTGACGGACCTGGACGCGCGGCCCCTGAAGGTCAACCTCAAGTGCGACCCGGACGACGCCGTCCGGCTCCGCGCGGAGCACCCCGGCCTGATCGTCCCCGGCTGGCACATGAACAAGCGCCACTGGAACACGGTCACGGCCGACGGGGGGCTCCCGGACCGGCTGGTCCGGGAGCTCGTGGAGGACTCCTACGACCTGGTGGTGGCGGGCCTGCCGCGCGCGCAGCGGCTCCGGCTGGACCGGCCCTGACCCCACCGGTTCCGGCCCTTTCCGGCGGGCTCCGTATGCTTCGGGCATGACCGACAGCAGCGCGCTCGACCCCGAGGACCGCAAGATCGTCACCCTGGCCCGTTCGGCCCGGGCCCGCAACGGCGTGCCCGAGGGCGCGGCCGTACGGGACGAGACCGGCCGTACGTACGTGGCCGGGACCGTCGGCCTGGACTCGCTGAAGCTGAGCGCGCTGCGCACGGCCGTCGCGATGGCCGTGGCGTCCGGGGCGAGGTCACTGGAGGCGGCGGCCGTGGTCACGGAGTCGGAGACCGTCCCGGCCGAGGACGTGGCGGCGGTACGGGACCTCGGCGGCGCGGGGACCCCGGTCCTGGTGGCCGGGCTCGACGGCGAGGTACGGACGACGCTGACGGAGGGCTGATCCGGCGGGTCGGTCCGGCGGCCGCGGCCGTGCGTGCGGCGGGGCTCCGGCGATCAGGGAGAATGGGCCCTATGAGCGTGCGTACCCAGTCATCCGGGCCGTCCGAGCCGTCGCGGCCCCCGGAGCCCTCCGAAGCCGCCCACCGGGCCGGCTTCGCCTGCTTCGTGGGCCGCCCCAACGCGGGCAAGTCCACCCTCACGAACGCTCTGGTCGGGCAGAAGGTGGCCATCACCTCCAACCGGCCGCAGACGACACGGCACACGGTGCGCGGCATCGTGCACCGGCCCGACGCGCAGTTGATCCTGGTGGACACGCCGGGGCTGCACAAGCCGCGCACGCTGCTCGGCGAGCGGCTGAACGACGTGGTGCGCACCACCTGGGCGGAGGTCGACGTGATCGGCTTCTGTCTGCCCGCGGACCAGAAGATAGGGCCGGGCGACCGCTTCATCGCGGGCGAGCTCGCGGGGATCAAGAAGACCCCCAAGGTCGCCATCGTGACCAAGACGGACCTCGTCGATTCCAAGACCCTGGCCGAGCAGCTGATCGCGATCGACCAGCTCGGCAAGGAGCTGGGCATCACCTGGGCGGAGATCGTCCCGGTCTCCGCGACCGCCGCGGAAGGGGCGGGACGTAGTCCCTCGAACAAGGGCGGTGGTGGGCGAAGGGCCGGCCAGGTGGACCTCCTCGCCGACCTGCTGATCCCGATGCTCCCCGAGAGCCCGCCGCTCTACCCCGAGGGCGACCTCACCGACGAGCCCGAGCAGGTCATGGTGGCGGAGCTGATCCGCGAGGCCGCGCTGGAGGGCGTCCGCGACGAGCTCCCGCACTCCATCGCGGTGGTCGTCGAGGAGATGCTGCCCCGCGAGGACCGTCCCGCGGACAAGCCCCTCCTGGACATCCACGCCAACGTCTACATCGAGCGCCCCAGCCAGAAGGGCATCATCATCGGCCCCAAGGGCAAGCGCCTGAAGGACGTCGGCATCAAGTCCCGCAAACAGATCGAGGCGCTGCTCGGTACGCCGGTCTTCCTGGATCTGCACGTCAAGGTGGCGAAGGACTGGCAGCGGGACCCGAAGCAGTTGCGGAAGCTGGGGTTCTGAGGCCCTGGCTCCGGTCTCCGTCCCGGTCCCGGCAGCGGGGTCCCGTGCAGGGGCCCCGTCACGCCCCTGCCTTCAGCACCCGTGAGATCAGCGTCCGCTGCTCCTCCGTGAGCCGGGGGTCCGCGGCGTACACCGTCCTCCCGTCCACGGTGATCTGGTAGCTGAAGCCGTCCGGCACCCCTATCGGCGGCGTGCCCCGGCCGGCGGCGAGCGCCTTCTCGGCCAGGGCCTGCCACTCCTGGGCGTCGGCGCGGCCCGAGGTGTCCACCTCGGCGTACCGCTCGATACCCGCGAACCCGCCCGTGCGCCTCACTTGAATCCGCATGGGTCCCTGTCTAGTACGCCGGCTCCGCCGCGGCTACGACGCCC
This sequence comes from Streptomyces ruber, assembly GCF_014648075.1. Classification (GTDB taxonomy): domain Bacteria; phylum Actinomycetota; class Actinomycetes; order Streptomycetales; family Streptomycetaceae; genus Streptomyces; species Streptomyces ruber. Next base: position 525,925 of record NZ_BMQK01000004.1, read on the forward strand.
GGGTCTTTTCCGGCGTCTCCTGGACACGCACCTTCACCTGTTCCCATGCCTTCAGCACGGCCTGGAGCTCCTCGCCCTCGCCGTAGCGGGCGCGAGCGGCGGAGACGGTCAGTGCGGCGAAGTCGGCGAACAGGGCCTGCGCCTTCAGCTCGCCGCCCGTCAGCACGTCGTACCAGATCTGCCCGGCCCGTTCCCAGGCGTGCCCGCCGAGCGCGGTCGCGACCAGGTGGAAGGCGTGGTTGGGGATACCGGAGTTGATGTGCACGCCGCCGTTGTCGCGGCCGGTGCGCACGTAGTCGTCCATCGTCGCCGGTTGCGGGTCCTTGCCGAGCACGTCGTCGTCGTACGCCGTGCCCGGGGCCTTCATGGAGCGCAGGGCCACGCCGGTGACGCGCGGGGCGAGCAGGCCCGCGCCGATCAGCCAGTCGGCCTCCTGGGCGGTCTGGCCGAGCGTGTACTGCTTGATCAGCGAGCCGAAGACGTCCGAGAGCGACTCGTTGAGCGCGCCGGGCTGGCCGAAGTAGGTGAGGTTGGCCGTGTACTGGGTGACGCCGTGCGTCAGTTCGTGGCCGATGACGTCGACCGGGATGGTGAAGTCGAGGAAGATCTCGCCGTCACCGTCGCCGAACACCATCTGTTCGCCGTTCCAGAAGGCGTTGTTGTAGTCCTCGCCGAAGTGCACCGTGGCGTTCAGGGGGAGGCCCTCGCCGTTGATCGAGTTGCGCGCGTACGCCTTCAGGAACAGCTCGAAGGTGGCGCCGAGCCCGGCGTAGGCACGGTTCACGGTGGCGTCCCGGCCCGGCTCGGAGCCCTCGCCGCGCACCTTCTCGCCGGGGAGTTCCTGCTGGTGCCCGGCGTCGTACACGGTGCGGTTCGGCTGGTCCTCGGGGAGGTCCGCGGCGCGGGCGAGGGCGGGGGCGCCGAGGACCGTGGTCAGCCGGCGACGGGTCCGCTCGTACGCGTCGCGCTCCAGGGTGCGGCGGGCGGCTCTGGCGAGCGCGGGGTCCTCGGCGCCGGCCAGGGCGTCGAGGACGTGGGGCGGCACGATGGTGCAGAAGACGGGCTCATGGCCTCGATTTCCGGTCATGCCCCGTAGATTTGCACTGAGTGACGACAATGTCACTACGTGCAACCTTGATTGGTGAAATGCCGGGAAACTGAAGGTCCGTCCTTCGGTTCCTGTGGTAAGGAATGCGGCGTCGCGTATACACCGTCTGTCGCTTGGTGTGCCCTTGACCCCGTATGTCACCGGCGTCCCGCATACTGAAACGGGCCATCCTGCGGAGCGAGGCTCGGCTAGGCTGCGGAGCACCATGTGTTTCGGGCTGCTTCTCCTTAGCTGCCGCGGCGAGGGCCTGTAGTCGAAGGCCGACCCCCTCCCCGCGGAGTCTGGCGTTGCGCCGTCGGCCGTCCTACCGGACACTCTGAGGAGCCCACGCACCATGGCGAACCGCCAGCAGCCCACCTCGATGCCGATCCACAAGTACCGCCCGTACGACCAGGTCGAGATCCCCGACCGCACCTGGCCGGACAAGAGGATCACCAAGGCCCCGCGCTGGCTCTCCACCGATCTGCGCGACGGCAACCAGGCCCTGATCGACCCCATGTCGCCCGCGCGCAAGCGCGAGATGTTCGACCTGCTGGTCAAGATGGGCTACAAGGAGATCGAGGTCGGCTTCCCCGCCTCCGGCCAGACCGACCACGACTTCGTACGGTCGATCATCGAGGAGCCCGGCGCCATCCCCGAGGACGTCACGATCTCCGTGCTGACGCAGGCCCGCGAGGACCTGATCGAGCGGACCGTGGAGTCGCTGAAGGGCGCCCGCCGCGCCACCGTCCACCTCTACAACGCCACGGCCCCGGTCTTCCGCCGGGTGGTCTTCCGCGGCTCCAGGGACGACATCAGGCAGATCGCCGTGGACGGCACCCGCCTGGTGGTCGAGTACGCGGAGAAGCTGCTGGGCCCCGAGACGCACTTCGGCTACCAGTACAGCCCCGAGATCTTCACCGACACCGAGCTGGACTTCGCGCTGGAGGTCTGCGAGTCGGTGATGGACGTCTGGCAGCCCGGTCCGGACCGCGAGATCATCCTCAACCTGCCGGCCACCGTGGAGCGCTCGACGCCGTCCACGCACGCGGACCGCTTCGAGTGGATGAGCCGCAACCTCTCCCGCCGCGAGTTCGTCTGTCTGTCGGCCCATCCGCACAACGACCGCGGCACCGCCGTCGCCGCCGCCGAGCTGGCCGTGATGGCCGGCGCCGACCGCGTCGAGGGCTGCCTGTTCGGGCAGGGCGAGCGCACCGGCAACGTCGACCTGGTCACCCTGGGCATGAACCTGTTCTCCCAGGGCGTCGACCCGCAGATCGACTTCTCCGACATCGACGAGATCCGCCGCACCGCCGAGTACTGCAACCAGATGGAGGTCCACCCGCGCCACCCGTACGTGGGCGACCTGGTCTACACGTCCTTCTCCGGCTCCCACCAGGACGCCATCAAGAAGGGCTTCGACGCCATGCAGGCCGACGCGAAGGAGCGCGGCGTCACGGTCGACGACATCGAGTGGGCCGTGCCGTACCTGCCCATCGACCCCAAGGACGTGGGCCGCTCCTACGAGGCCGTCATCCGCGTCAACTCCCAGTCCGGCAAGGGCGGTATCGCGTACGTCCTGAAGAACGACCACAAGCTGGACCTGCCGCGCCGGATGCAGATCGAGTTCTCGAAGATCATCCAGGCGAAGACGGACGCGGAGGGCGGCGAGGTCACGCCGAAGGACATCTGGGCGGTCTTCCAGGACGAGTACCTGCCGAACCCGGACAACCCCTGGGGCCGTATCCAGGTACGGAAGGGCCAGACCACCACCGACACGGACGGCGTGGACACCCTCACCGTCGAGGCCGAGGTGGACGGCGTGGAGACCACGCTGGTCGGCTCCGGCAACGGCCCCATCTCGGCGTTCTTCCATGCCCTGCAGGGCATCGGCATCGACGCCCGCCTGCTGGACTACCAGGAGCACACGATGAGCGAGGGCGCGTCCGCGTCGGCCGCCTCGTACATCGAGCTCGCGATCGACGGAACGGTCCTGTGGGGCGTCGGCATAGACGCGAACACGACACGCGCGTCGCTGAAGGCCGCCGTCTCCGCGGTCAACCGCGCCGGCCGCCGGGCCGCCTGACCGGGCTCTTCACGGTCCCGCCCGCCCTGGACGGCGGGCGGGACCACGTCGTCGACCGGCCGATACCGGCCAAGTGTTCGCCACATCACGAACGGGTCTCTTCCGGAATGCTGACTCCGCCTCAACAATGTGGCTAACATCACCAGGCGCGGCGACGGAGCCGCGGCCGCGACGGAGGTGCGACGTGCTGCCAGGACGGGGACGGTACGGCCGGGACGACCGCGAGGGCCGTACGCCGCGCGCACCGGGTTTCGGTACGAGGAGCCGCGCGATGCTCCGCCTGAGGCGCGTCGCCGGCACCCGCACCGCGTGGTCGGCCGTCGGCGACGGCGAGTTCTTCTGCCCCGGCTGCGGGGGTGACCGCAACTACGAGCGCCTCCTGGGCCGGCGCCGCTTCGCCGTCGCGGGGGTCCCCCTCGTCCGGCGCGGGGAGACCGGCCCGGTGGTGGAGTGCGCGGCCTGCCGCCGCCACTACGGCACCGACGCCCTGGACCACCCCACCACGACCCGCTTCTCGGCCATGCTGCGCGACGCCGTGCACACGGTCGCGCTGGCCGTCCTCGCGGCAGGCAGCCCCTGTGCCCCCGCCTCCCTCACGACCGCCGCGGGCGCGGTGCGCTCCGCCGGCTTCGACGACTGCACCGAGGACCAGCTCGGCGCGCTCGTCGCGGCCCTCGCCGCCGACACCGGCCGCGTCCTCGGCGAGCCCTGCGGGGCGGGCCTCGCCATAGAGCTGCACGAGGCGCTGGACCCGCTGGCCCCGCACCTCGCCGCCGTGGGCCGTGAGTCCATCCTCCTCCAGGGCGCCCGCATCGCCCTGGCCGACGGCCCGTACACCCCGGCCGAGCGCGACGTGCTGGCCACCGTGGGCGCCGCCCTCACCATCGGCGGGGACGACGTGGACCGGCTGCTCCGGGCGGCGCGGACGCCTTCCTGACGCTCCGTCACCTCGGCACGGTTCGGCGGAAATTCGCAGCGTTTGCTGTGACGTGAGGAATTGCCGTGTCTCGGGAGGAGGCATTAGGTTCCCTGGGCATCCGATGTCCCACTCGCAGGGGAGCAGCCTTGTCCACCAGGAGCCGTACGGTCGTGGCGGTCGTCGCCGCGGGAGTGCTCACCGCCGTCGCCGTCCAGGTCAAGGCCGGAGCGGACCAGGCCGAGCCGGCGTCCGCGCGCAAGTGCACGTCCTCCGTGCCGTACACGGCGGGTGAGTCCGGCTACGCCTCGTACCGCGTCCCGGCCGTGGTCAGGACCGGAAAGGGCACGGTGCTCGCCTTCGCCGAGGGCCGGCGCGACAGCGCGGGGGACACCGGGAACATCGACGTGGTGCTCCGGCGGTCCACCGACGGCGGCTGCACCTGGGGGCGGCAGCAGGTGGTGACGGCGGGCGAGGGCGACACCCGGGGCAACCCGGCACCCGTGGTGGACCCGGAGACCGGCCGGGTCGTGCTGCTCACCAGCTACAACAGCGGTGAGGTGACCGAGGCGGAGATCATGCGCGGCGAGGTCACGCCCGAGCAGAGCCGCCGCGTGTTCGTACAGACGAGCCGTGACGACGGCCGCAGCTTCGGCGCCCCGCGCGAGATCACGCACCGGGCGAAGCAGGACGACTGGCGCTGGTACGCGACCGGCCCCGGCCACGCCGTCGCGGTCACCGAGGGCCCGCACGCCGGCCGCCTGGTCGTCCCCGCGAACCACTCCGCCGCGCCCCCGGCCGGCTCGGCGGACACCGGCCAGGAGGCCAAGTACTACGGCGCCCACTCCCTCTACTCCGACGACGGCGGCCGGACCTGGGACATCGGCTTCGTCGACGACTCGTACGACGGCGTGGACAACAGCAACGAGAGCACGGCGGCCGAACTGTCCGACGGGCGGCTGTACTTCAGCGCCCGCGACCAGAACGGCACGAGCGCGGGCAACCGCCTCGACTCCTACTCCAGCGACGGCGGCGAGAGCCTGGACCGCCCGTACACCGTCCAGACCGGCCTGAACGACATGCCGGTCGTCCAGGGCAGCGTCCTCCAGGTGCCGGGCGGGCCGCTGCTCCACTCCGGCCCGTCCGACCCGGCCGCCCGCCGGTCCATGGCCGTCTGGCGCAGCGACGACGCGGGGCGGACCTACACGAAGGCCACGACCCTGTCCACGCAGCCGGCCGCCTACTCCGACCTGGTCGCGCTGGGCAGCGGCCGGGTGGGCATCCTGTTCGAGACCGGGGCCGCGCGGCCGTACGAGCGGATCGAGTTCCGGCGGCTGGCGGTCGGGGACCTGTAGGCCCCGCCGGCACAGGCTCTCAGAGCAGGCCGGCCGCCGCGAGGTACTTGCCGACCAGCTCCGTCTCGTCCGCGGACAGGGGGGTCTGCGGTTCCGCCGTGACGGGGCAGTCGATGACGCCGCGCAGGTGGAGCGCCGCCTTGAAGGCGCCGATGGCCGACGAACCGCCGCTCATCCGGCCGCCCGCCTCTCCCGCCCGCACCATGCCGAACAGGGCGCACAGGCGCTCCTGTTCGGCGCGGGCCCGGTCCCGGTCGCCCGCCCGGCAGAGGTCGTACAGGCGTACGTAGGCGGCCGGGTCCACGTTCGACAGACCCGGTACCGCGCCGTCCGCGCCCATCGCCAGCGAGGTGTCGACGAGCAGCTCGGAACCGGTCAGCACGCTGAAGCCGGTGATGTCCGGCCGGGTGCGGGCGCCCGTCACCACCGCGCGGAAGCCGGCCTGGTCGCCGCTGGAGTCCTTCAGCCCGGCCAGCACACCGTCCGCCGCGAGCCCGAGGACCAGGTCCGCGCCCAGCTTCGTGTGCACACACGCCGGGATGTCGTACGCGAGGACCGGCACCGGGGAGCGCTCCGCGACGCGCCGGAAGTGGCGGGCGGTCTCCGCCGGGTGGGGGCGGGCGTAGAACGGCGCGGTGACGACGACGGCGTCCGCGCCCGCCGCGGTGACGGCCGCCACGTGGTCCAGCACGCGGGGCGTCGTCATGTCGATCGCCCCGGCGAGGACGGGCAGCCGGCCGCCCAGGTGCCCGGCGACGGTCTCCACGACCAGCCGGCGCTGCCGGTCCGTCAGGTAGGCCGCCTCGGACGACGAACCGAGGACGAACAGGCCGTGCACCCCCGCGTCCACCAGGTGGTCGACCAGCCGGACGAGCGAGTCCACGTCCACCTCGCGCTCCGGTGTCAGGGGGGTGCAGACGGGCGGGACGACACCGGTGAGGGGGGCGGGGAAGGGCATGGGGGACTCCCTTGGGCTACGTCGGCTCCTGTCGGCCGGCCACGGCGGTGGCCTGCGCGACGAGTTCCCGCGTGGGCCGGCCTTCCTCCACCGGATGGTGGCACCGGAAACGATGTCCCGGGGTGGTTCCGGGTGAATTGTCCGGAAGTGTTGCGGCGCACACGTCGGTCGCCCTCCAGCAGCGGGTGCGGAACGGGCAGCCGCTGGGCGGCCGCGTCGCCGACGGCACCGGGCCCGCCAGGGGGATCGGGTCGATGGGGTCCAGCAGACCGGGCGTGGCGGAGAACAGCGCCCGTGTGTACGGGTGGCGGGCGCGGTCGGTGACCTCGGCGGCCGGGGCCTCCTCGACGATCCGGCCGAGGTACATGGTGACCACGCGGTCGCTCATGCGCCGCACCGTCTGGATGTCGTGCGACACGAACACCAGGGCCAGCCCGAGACGCTCCTTCAGGTCCAGCAGCAGATTGAGGATCTGGGCGCGGACCGAGACGTCCAGCGCGCTCGTCGGCTCGTCCGCCACCACCAGGTCCGGGTCGAGCGCCAGCGCCCGGGCGACCGCGACGCGCTGCCGCTGGCCGCCCGACAGCTGGCCGGGGAGCGCGTCGGCGAGCGCCCCGGGGAGACCGACCAGGGACATCAGCTCCCGCACCCGCGCCTCGCGTTCCGCGGGTGTGCCGCGCCGGTGGACGTCCAGGGGGTCGCGCAGGATCCGCCGGACGGGCAGGCGGCGGTTGAGCGCCGTGGACGGGTCCTGGAAGACCATGCCGGTGCCGCGGCCGACCGTCGCGCGCCGCTCGTCCGGCTTCATGGCCCACAGGTCGCGGCCCCGCAGGAGCACGGTGCCGGACGTCGGCCGCTGCGCGCCCACCAGCACCCTGGCCAGCGTCGACTTGCCGCAGCCGGACTCGCCGACCACACCGACCGTCTCACCGGGCGCGACGGTGAAGTCGGCGCCGGTCAGGGCGTACACGCGGTCGCGGCTGAACAGGCCGCCGCTGCGCGCCCGGTGGACGACGTGCGCGTCGGACAGGGCGACGAGCGGGGTCTCGGGGGCAGGTGTCACGTCACGGCCTCGCTCTCCGTCGTCGCCATCTCGACCGCGGGGTGGTGGCAGGCCGCCAGGTGCCGCGGGCCGCCCGCCAGGCCGGGCCGCGTGGTCACGCAGACCTCGGACGCCATCGGGCAGCGGTCGGCGAAGCGGCAGCCCGCGGGGAAGCCGGCGGGTGCCGGGACCGTGCCCCTGATCTGCGTCATCCGCTCCGCCGCCGACTCCAGGGACAGCACGCTGCCGAGCAGACCGCGCGTGTAGTGGTGGGCCGGGGACTCCACCAGGTCGGCGGTCACGCCCGTCTCCACGATCCGGCCGCCGTACATCACGATCACCCGGTCGGTGACGGCCGAGACGAGCGCCAGGTCGTGGCTGACCAGGATCAGCGCGAAGTCCAGCTCGTCGCGCAGCCGCAGCAGCAGCTCGATGATCTGGGCCTGCACGGTCACGTCCAGGGCCGTCGTCGGCTCGTCGGCGACGATCAGCCGCGGCTCGCGGGACAGGGACATCGCGATCAGGACGCGCTGGCGCTGGCCGCCGGACAGCTCGTGCGGGTAGGCGCGCAGGGTGCGGTCCGGGTCGAGCCCGACGAGTTCCAGGAGCTCGGCGGGGGTGCGCCGGCCGCCCCGCCGGACGACCTGCCCCAGCTGGGCGCGGATCGTCATCGCCGGGTTCAGGGAGGACAGCGCGTCCTGGTAGATCATCGCCATCTCGTGGCCGAGCAGCCGGCGCCGCAGGCGCATCGGCTCGCCGACCAGCTGCCGCTGCGCGAACCGGACCCGGCCGCGCACCCGGGCGCCCTTCGGTTCCAGCCCCATCACGGCCAGCGAGGTCAGCGACTTGCCGCAGCCCGACTCGCCGACCAGCCCGACCACCTCGCCGGGGTACACCTCGAAGCCGATGCCGTCCACGATGTCCACGCCCCCGTGCCGGTCGGGGAAGCCGATGGAGAGGTTCTCGACGGCGAGCACGGGCTGTTCGCCGGCCGTGCCCGGCAGCGGCCGGGCCCTGGTCCGCAGCCGCCGCGCCGCCTCCGTCAGCCCCGGCAGCTCCAGCACCCGGCCGGTGCCCGGCTCGGGCGTCTCCAGCCGGTCGCGCTCGCCGGCCTCCGGTTCGACCTCGCGGGGCGCGGGCGCCGCCCACGCGTCCGAGACGCCCTCGGAGAGGATGTTCAGGCACAGCACGGTGACCAGCATCAGCAGCCCGGGGAACACGGTCGCCCACCAGCCGCCGGTGAGCACCATGTTCTTGCCGTCCGCTATCACGCTGCCCCACGACGGGTCCGGCGGCCGCACCCCCGCCCCGATGAACGACAGCGACGCCTCGAACACGATGGCCTCCGCGACCTGCACCGTGCAGAAGACCAGGACCGGGGCGGCGCAGTTGACGGCCACGTGCTTGAGGACGATGTGCGGGGTGCGCGCGCCGATCACCCGCTCGGCGGTCACGTAGTCCTCGCCGTACTGGTCGAGGACGTTCGCCCGTACGACACGGGCGACGGGCGGGGTGAACAGGAACGCGATCGCGCAGATCAGTACGGTGATCCCGCCGCCGAACACCGCGACCAGGACCGCCGCCAGCGCGATGCCCGGGAACGCCATCACCACGTCCAGGCACCGCATCAGCGTCTCGTCCACCGCCCGGCGCGAGGTCGCGGCGACCGCGCCGATCAGCGCGCCCACGACCAGGGCGAGCGCGGTGGCGCCCAGCCCGATCGCGAGGGACCAGCGCGCCCCGTACATCAGCCGGCTGAGGATGTCCCGGCCGAGGCTGTCCTGGCCCATCCAGTGCTCGGCGGACGGGGCGCCGGTGCCGTCGGCGAGCGGCAGCTGGTCGAGCGGGTCGTGCGGGGCGAGCAGGGGCGCGAGGAGGGCCGTCAGCACCACGACCGCGAGGAAGCAGACCGCGATGCGGGACAGCAGCGGCAGCCGCCGCCAGCCGCGCAGCCGGATGCCCGGCCGGGACAGCGAGTCCGTGAGGCCCCCGCGCGTGAGGGGCCTTCTCGTGCGTGTCGTCGGGCCGCCCATCAGGTCGCCTCCCGCAGCCGCGGATTGACCAGCAGATAGAGGATGTCGATGACGAGGTTGACGACCACGAAGCCGGTCGCCGTGGTCAGCACCACGCCCTGGACGACCGCCGGGTCGCCGTTCTTCACCGCGTCGATCATCAGCTTGCCCATGCCCGGCAGCGAGAAGATCGTCTCGATCACCACCGCGCCGCCCAGCAGGTAGCCGACGCGCAGGCCCAGCACGGTGAGCGGGTTGACGAGGGCGTTGCGCAGGACGTTCCGCCCGACCACGACCGCCGGCGGCAGCCCGCTGCCGATCGCGGTGCGCACGTAGTCCTTGTCCAGCTCCTCCACGACCGCCGTGCGCACGATCCGGGTGAGCTGGGCCGCCACCGGCAGCGACAGCGCGAGCGCGGGCAGCGTCATCGTCCTCAGCCAGCCGGTGACGGAGTCGCCCGGGTTGATGTATCCGCCCGACGGGAACCAGCCGTGGTCCACCGCCAGGTACTGGATCATCAGCAGCGCCAGCCAGAACCCGGGCGCCGCCACCCCGGTCAGCGACAGCACGCGGATGATCTGGTCGGGCAGCCGGTCCCGGTAGATCGCGGCCGTCACCCCGCCGAGCAGGGCGAGCACCACCGCGACGCCCAGCCCCAGGAAGGTGAGCTGGAGGGTGAGCGGCAGGGCCGTGAACACCTGGTCGACCACCGGCGCCCGGGTCAGCGCGCTGATGCCCATGTCCCCCTGCAGCAGGTCGCCGACGAACGCCGCGTACCGCACCGGCAGGGGGTCGAGCAGGCCGTTCTCCTCGCGGAAGTCGTGCAGCTGCTCCGGTGTCGGATTGGCGCCCTGGAAGAACGCCGACGCCGGGTCCACGTCCGAGAACCGCATGACGAGGAAGACGAACAGCACGATGCCGAGCATCAGCGGGACCAGCAGGGCGATCCGGCGCAGCAGGATCCTCAGGACGGCGGTCACGCGATCACGCCCACTTGGCCTGGAGCAGGTTGATCCCCGGGTAGGGCTGCGCTCTGACCCCCGCGAGCCGGGTCGGGTCCCACGCCGTCATCAGCTCGTTGTGGACGACCGGATAGAGCACGGCCTGCTCGGCGACGACGTCGATGTAGTCCTGGATCATGGCTCGCCTCCGGTCCGGGTCGGACTCGCGCGTCGCCTGCTCCATGTCCCGGAACAGCTGCCTCGCGACGGGGTCGTCGGCCCAGCGGGTGTACCCCATCCAGAGGTTCTCGGGGCCGTAGTTGTAGTGCATGATCAGGTCCGCGTCGAGGCCGAACTGGTTCGGGTTCGAGACCGCCGCCACCACCTGGTAGTCCTGCTTCTGGTCCATCTTGGTGAAGACGGCCGAGGTCTCCTGCGGCGACAGGGTCGTCTCGACGCCGACCGCGTCCCAGGACGCCTTGATGGTCGGCAGGCAGTCCACGAGCCAGCTCACGTTGACGGACAGGAGGTCCACCTTCAGTCCGCCGACCCCGGCCTCCCTCAGCAGCGCCCGCGCCCGGTCGGGGTCGTGGTCGTAGACGGTCCTGGCGCGCCGGTAGGCGGGGTTCGCCTCGTTCAGGAACGAACTCGCGGGCTTCCCGTGCCCTTTGAGGGCGACCTCCACCATCTTCTCCGTGTCGATGGCGTAGTGCAGGGCCTGCCGCACCCGTACGTCGTCGAACGGCCTGCGCTTCGTGTTGAACATCAGGAAGCAGTTGTTGATCCCGAAGCCGCTCGCCACGGTCAGGCCGCCGCGCTCCAGCCGTTCGATGTTGGCGTACGGGATGTTGTCGGCGATCTGCGCGCCCGCGCTGCCGCCCGAGATCTTGGCGACGCGTGGGGCGGCGTCCACGATGGTCAGCCAGTTCATGGTCCTGAACGCGGGCGGGCGCGGGCCGTTGTACGCGTCGAAGGCCTCGAAGGTGGTGTTGGACTTCGGGTGGTGCGAGGCCTGCCGGTACGGCCCCGAGCCGATCGCCTTGCCCGCGGTGGCGTCGTCCCAGCCGCCGGGCCGTCCGTACACGTGCTTCGGCATGATCTTCGCGAGGGTGAGCCGGGCGAGCCCGTCCGGGAAGGGGAACTTCAGTACGAACTCGACGCTCCGCTCACCGGTCTTCCGCACCTCCTGGAGCCAGCTCGCGAAGAAGTTCTTGGCGAGGGTCTGCGTGTCCGGGTCGAGGATGCGGTCGTAGACGAAGAGCACGTCGTCGGCGGTGACGGGCTTCCCGTCGTGGAAGGTGGCGCCGGAGCGCAGCGTGAACCGCCAGCGCGTGCCCCGCAGGGCGCCCTCGTCCGGCACCTCGGTGGCCAGTGCCGCGTACGGCTCGCGCGAGATCGGGTCGGTGTCGAGCAGGCCCTCGTAGATGTGGTTGTTGGCCGCCATGTTGAAGGCGGACGCGGTCTGCGTGGGGTCCCAGCTGCCGTCGTTGCCGTAGCCGATCACGGCGGTCAGCGTGCCGCTCCCGCCCCCGCCGCCCGTGGAGATGGTGGACTCCGGCCCCCAGGAGCACGCCGACAGCGACGCGGGGAGGACGGTGGCCGCGCCCAGGGCACCGGAGTACTTCAGGAACGCCCGGCGGCGCGGCGCCGGTACGTCGTCGGTCACGTCGCGCACGGTTCCTCCAGGGAGGGCGGGGCAGCGAGAGGCGGGGGAGGAGGTACGGCAGGCGGGGGAGGAGGTACGACGTCCTACGTCATAGGGGGCTACGTGACCATAGGAGGGGGCCCGGAGAGGGTCAAGGCATCGCACAGGAATGGCGTGTCCGCCCCGGGCGTACGATGCGGCGCATGTCTCAAGCGACCGGGGACCGGCGGCGCCGGCCCGAGCGGCGGGGGAGCGGCCGGGTCCAGCACGACGTGATGCAGCTGATCCTCGACCGCGGGCTCGGCCCGGGCGCGCCGCTGCCCACCGAGACGGAACTGATGGCGGACCTCGGCGTGAGCCGCAACTCGGTCCGCGAGGCGCTCAAGGCGCTCCAGGCCCTCGACATAGTCGACATCCGGCACGGTTACGGCACGTACGTCGGCCAGGCGTCCCTGGACCCGCTGGCCGATGGCCTGACCTTCCGCACGCTCGCCCGCTCCGACGACACCGGGACGGGTGCCCTCGCCGAGATCCTCCAGGTGCGCGAGGTGCTGGAGGAGGGCCTGATCCGCCGGGTGGCGGCGGTGTCCACCGAGGCGGAGCTGGACCTGCTGGCGGCGGTGGTGGACCGCATGGAGGCGGCCGGCCGGGCGGGCGAGCCCCTTCCCGAACTGGACCGCGAGTTCCACGAGCTGCTGTACGCGCCCCTCGGCAACGCCTTCGTGCCGCAGTTGCTGGGGGCCTTCTGGACGGTGTTCAGCCGGGTCGCGGGCGCCCGCGGCTGGACGGACGACCCGGCCGAGCTCACCGTCCGCCGCCACCGCGCCATCGTCACGGCCCTGCGCGCCCGCGACGTCACGGCGGCGCAACGGGCCATGACCGACCACTTCCGCGGCATCGAGTCCCGCGCCACCAGGAAACCCGACGAAGCCGGCTGACGGGTGCGGTCGGTCCTTCGGGGGCCGGTCTGTGTCTCGGGGCCCGGTCCGTCCCTCGCGGGTCCGGTTCGGCTCTCGTGGACCCGGGAGCGTTGCCTACCCTGAGCCGGTGACGGAACCCTGGAACCCGGCCGCCCCCGGCGTACTGCGCCTCCGCTCCGGCCGCCTCGTCCGCGGTCGTGGTCTGCGCCATCCGCTGCCGCCGGGCCCGGAGCCCACGTACGCGGTGTATCTCCTCGGTGGCCGGCCTCCCGAGGTGCCCTGGGAGTCCCGCCTGCTCCGATGGCCCGACTTCCGGCTGCCCGGCGACCGGGACGAGGCGGCGCGCGTCCTGCGGGACGTCTGGTCCCGGGCGCTCACCGAGCGCGTCGAGGTCGCCTGCGGCGGCGGACGCGGCCGCACGGGCACCGCCCTGGCCTGTCTCGCCGTCCTCGACGGCGTCCCCCCGGACGAGGCGGTGGCGTACGTGCGCGAGCGCTGGTCCCCGCGCGCGGTGGAGACGCCGTGGCAACGCCGCTATGTACGGCGCTTCCGTGGGTGAAGCACAAAATTCTCCGCATATCGTCTGACGTCGATCAGCTTTCGCCACAGTCTCTCTTCATTACCTTCGGTTTACCGGCCTTGCCGTCGGTTTACCGTTCTGATGGAGACGCCGGAGGATTTCCGGTGGCGGCTTCCGAAACGTTTGCTCTGACTGCCGTGACTGCCCGATATAAGCGCCTGATACGACGGGGCACCGGTCGCCCGGCCGACCCCCGCGAGGACCGTTGGCCAAGGCCAACGGCCCGCGCGTCGTCGCCGAGTGTATGGGCGGGGCGGCATCCTGGAAGTGTGATGAGTGAAACTCAATTACACAGGGGAGCACCCGTGAAGGAAGTACGCGGAGCACCCGGGGGACGAGACGCGGCGCGATGCGCCGAAGAGGTGGAGGAAACGGTGAAGGAATTGCGGCAGGAACTCGGGGACGCCGGAATTGTGTTGCCTGCACCAGCGATCGGACGGGCGACTTGCGGCCGCCGCCCGGACGGCGCGGCGCGCCTCGCGGCGGCGCCGCGATGAGTACCGGGCGGGGAGGCGGGAAGAGGCTGCCGGTCGGCTCGTACGCCGTCGACACCAGCACCGGTCAGGTGGGCCGGGTCATGGGCCACGAGGGTCCGTACGTCCAGCTCCGGCCGGTCGGCGGCGGGCGGGAGTGGGACTGCGAACCCGAGGCCGTGCGGGCCGCGACCACCCACGAGCGGCTGGGCGCGGTGACGTCGTACGAGAACGCCCGCAGCCGGGGCGAGGTGCTGTAGCACCCGCCCGGACCGGAGCACGGGCGCCGTGGGCGAGAATGGACGGCATGAGTCTGTTCCGCGACGACGGCATCGTGCTGCGCACCCAGAAGCTGGGTGAGGCGGACCGGATCATCACGCTGCTCACGCGGGGTCACGGCAGGGTACGGGCCGTGGCCCGGGGGGTGCGGCGGACCAAGTCGAAGTTCGGGGCCCGGCTGGAGCCGTTCTCCCACGTGGACGTGCAGTTCTTCGCACGGAACAGCGAGCTGGTCGGGCGCGGGCTGCCGCTGTGTACGCAGAGCGAGACGATCGCGGCCTACGGCAGCGGGATCGTCACCGACTACGCCCGCTACACCGCCGGGACGGCCATGCTGGAGACGGCGGAGCGGTTCACGGACCACGAGGGTGAGCCGGCCGTCCAGCAGTACCTGCTGCTCGTGGGCGGACTGCGCACCCTCTCCCGCGGCGAGCACGCCCCGCACCTCGTGCTGGACGCGTTCCTGCTGCGCTCCCTCGCCGTGAACGGCTACGCGCCCAGCTTCGGCGACTGCGCCCGGTGCGGAATGCCCGGTCCGAACCGGTTCTTCTCGGTGGCCTCCGGCGGCTCCGTCTGCGTGGACTGCCGGGTGCCCGGCAGTGTCGTACCGTCTCCCCAGGCCCTCGCGCTCCTCGCGGCGCTGCTCACGGGAGACTGGGCGACGGCCGACGCGTGCGAGGCGCGGTACGTGCGGGAGGGCAGCGGACTGGTCTCCGCGTACCTGCACTGGCATCTGGAACGCGGGCTGCGGTCGCTGCGCTACGTGGAGAAGTAGCGCCGAGCGGGGCGGCGGCCCGGAGCACCACGACGAATCGAATCATCGCTAGGAGACGTGAAGCACATGGCCGTACGCGGGTTCCTGGGGCGCCAGCGCCGTGAGTACAAGACGCCGGAGCCGCACCCGTCCGGTGCCCGCGCGCCCAGGCTCCCCGGCGAGCTGGTCCCGAACCACGTGGCGATCGTCATGGACGGGAACGGCCGCTGGGCCAAGGAGCGCGGGCTGCCGCGCACCGAGGGCCACAAGGTCGGCGAGGGCGTCGTGATGGACGTGCTCAAGGGCTGCATCGAGATGGGCGTCAAGAACCTCTCGCTGTACGCCTTCTCCACGGAGAACTGGAAGCGGTCGCCCGAGGAGGTCCGCTTCCTGATGAACTTCAACCGGGACGTCATCCGGCGGCGCCGCGACGAGATGGACGAGCTGGGCATCCGCATCCGCTGGGTGGGCCGCATGCCCAAGCTGTGGAAGTCCGTCGTGCAGGAGCTCCAGATCGCCCAGGAGCAGACCACGGGCAACGACGCGATGACGCTGTACTTCTGCGTCAACTACGGCGGGCGCGCCGAGCTCGCCGACGCCGCCAGGGCGATGGCGGAGGACGTGGCCGCGGGCCGGCTCGACCCGTCCAAGGTCGGCGAGAAGACCATCCAGAAGTACCTGTACTACCCGGACATGCCGGACGTGGACCTGTTCCTGCGCCCCAGCGGCGAGCAGCGGACGTCCAACTTCCTGCTCTGGCAGTCGAGCTACGCCGAGATGGTGTACCAGGACGTGCTGTGGCCGGACTTCGACCGGCGTGACCTGTGGCGTGCGTGCGTGGAGTTCGCCTCCCGCGACCGGCGGTTCGGCGGGGCGATCCCGAACGAGGAGCTGCTGGCCATGGAGGGGAACCAGACCACCTCGTGAGCGAACGTGATCGGGTTTGACCGGTCATGTAATGCTGTGGACTCGTTAACTGTCGTACTTGCCATACCTGGCGATCGAGTTCGCACCGAGGTTCGCGTTGTTCACCTTTGTGATTCCCGCCCACAACGAAGAGCCCACCGTGGCCACGATCGTCGGCCAGGCACGCGAGGCGGCCCGTCCCGGCGACCGCGTCCTGGTCGTCGACAGCGGCTCGACCGACGGCACCGCGCGGCGGGCCCGTGAGGCGGGGGCGGAGGTGCTGCGCGGCCCGCTCGGCAAGGGCGCCGCGATGAACGCGGCGCTCGCCGGCGTGACGACCGAGTGGACCTGCTTCCTCGACTCGGACCTCGTCAGGTCGGAGCACAACCTCGCCGCCCTGCTCCGTGACGCCGCCGAGCGGGGCACCGCGGACCAGGTGTTCGGGGACTTCGAGTACGACTACCCGGGGACGATACTGGCGACGACCTTCACCATCTGGGAGCCGTTGACGGCCCGGTTCTTCCCCGAGGTCGGCCATGTCGGGGCGAACGCCCTCACGGGGTACCGGGCGGTCCGCACCCGTCTCGTCCGCACGCCGCTGCCGACGGACTTCGGGGTCGAGGCGTATCTCAACATCTCCGTCGCGCTGGCCGGCGGTAGGTCGAGCGTCTGCCACCTCGGCGAGATAAGCAGCCGTTACCGTCCCCACGGCGGCTCGATGGCGACCGAGATCGGCACCCGCATCCTGGACATGGCGCAGGAGCACGGCCGGCTGGACCCGGCGCAGCGGCCCGCGTGGGACCGCTGGCTCGCGGACGGGGTGGCGGCGATCGCGCCCACCGGGGCGGACAGTGGCCGCTCGGCGGTGCTGTCGCGGCTGTTCACGGCGGTGCGGCGGCCGATGCCGGCAGCGGTCGCCGACGAGGTGTAGCAGGCGTACCGCGTACGCCCGGAGGGCTTCAGTCGTCCGCCGCCGAAGCGCACTCCGCACAGGTGCCGAAGATCTCCACCGTGTGCGCCACGTTCACGTAGCCGTGCTCGGCGGCGATGGCCTCGGCCCACTTCTCCACCGCCGGGCCCTCGACCTCCACGGCCTTCCCGCAGACGCGGCAGACGAGGTGGTGGTGGTGGTCCCCGGTGGAGCAGCGCCGGTACACGGACTCGCCGTCGGAGGTGCGCAGGACGTCGACCTCGCCGGCGTCGGCGAGGGACTGCAGGGTGCGGTAGACCGTGGTGAGCCCGACCGAGTCGCCCTTGTGCTTGAGCATGTCGTGCAGTTCCTGGGCGCTGCGGAACTCGTCCACCTCGTCCAGTGCCGCGGCCACGGCGGCACGCTGCCGGGTGGAACGGCCCCGTACGGATCCAGCGGTCGTCACCGTTTCCTCCTCACGTTCGCGCCTTGCCGGGCCATTGTGCCAGGACGGAGGGGGCCCGGTCAGACGTCAGCGGACGGCGGCCCCGTCCGGGGGACGCTGCCCGGCCGGAAGCGTACGTCCGTCCGGTTCGCCGGTGCCGGCGATCTCGCACTCGGCCGGATCCGCCACCGGCCGGCCCGCGGCCTTCGCCCGTCGTCTGGCCAGCGGTGTCGCCAGCGCCGTGAGCAGGACGAACGCGGCGATGGTGAGCAGCACGATGGTCGCGCCGGGCGGTACGTCCTGGTAGTACGAGGTGACCGTGCCGCCGATGGTCACGGCGACCCCGACGGCCACCGAGATGACGAACGTGGCCGCGAAGCTCCGGCTGAGCTGCTGGGCCGCCGCCACGGGCACCACCATCAGGGCGGAGACCAGCAGCAGACCGACGACGCGCATCGCGACGGTCACCGTCACGGCGGCCGTCACCGCGGTGAGCAGGTTCAGCGCGCGCACCGGCAGCCCCGTGACCCGGGCGAACTCCTCGTCCTGGCTCACCGCGAAGAGCTGCCGGCGCAGGCCCAGGGTGACCAGCACCACGAAGGCCGCCAGCAGGCAGATCGCCGTCACGTCCTCCTGGGAGACCGTGGACAGCGAGCCGAAGAGGTACGAGGTGAGGTTGGCGTTGGAGCCGCCCGGCGCGAGGTTGATGAACATCACGCCGCCCGCCATGCCGCCGTAGAAGAGCATGGCCAGCGCGATGTCGCCGCGGGTGCGGCCGTACCAGCGGATCAGCTCCATCAGCACCGCGCCGAGCACGGAGACGAGCGTCGCCATCCACACCGGGGACCACGACAGCAGGAAGCCGAGGCCGACGCCGGTCATCGCGACGTGGCCGATGCCGTCGCCCATCAGGGCCTGGCGGCGCTGGACGAGGTAGATGCCGATCGCGGGAGCGGTGACGCCGACGAGGACGGCGGCGAGCAGGGCCCGCTGCATGAAGGCGTAGTCCAGGATTTCCATGATGCGTGCCTTCTCAGCTCAGCAGGCCGGTGCGGATCGGGGCGGCGTCGGCGGCCTCGTGCGGGTGGACGTGGTCGTGGCCGGGCAGCGCGTGCTGGCCCACGGCCTTCGGCGGCGGCCCGTCGTGCACGACGCAGCCGTCCCGGAGCACCACCGCGCGGTCGATCAGCGGCTCCAGCGGGCCGAGCTCGTGCAGGACGAGCAGCACGGTCGTGCCCTTGCCGACCTGCTCGCGCAGGGTGCCGGCGAGGACCTCCTGGCTGGCCAGGTCGACGCCCGCCATCGGCTCGTCCATGATCAGCAGGTCGGGTTCGGAGGCGAGGGCGCGGGCGATCAGGACGCGCTGGTGCTGGCCGCCGGAGAGGGCGTTCACCGAGTCCTTGGCGCGGTCCGCCATGCCGACCAGCGTGAGGGCCTGCCGTACGGCCTCGTGGTCGGCCTTGCGCAGCAGCCCGAAGCGGGCGCGGGAGAGCCGCCCGGAGGAGACGACCTCCGTCACCGAGGCGGGCACGCCGCCCGCGGCCGTGGTGCGCTGCGGGACGTACCCGACGCGTCTCCAGTCGCGGAAGCGGGCCCGCGGGGTGCCGAAGAGCTCGACCTCCCCGGCGGCGACGGGCACCTGGCCGATGACGGTGCGCACGGCGGTGGACTTGCCGGAACCGTTGGCGCCGAGCAGCGCGACGACCTCACCGCCGTGGACGGTGAGGTCGATGCCGCGCAGGACGGGCCGCGAGCCCAGCTCGGCGCGTACGCCGCGCAGGGATATGACGGGCTCGCTCACGAGGGGGCCTCCGTAACGATCACTTGGCGCCGAGGGCCGTCTGCAGCGCCTTGAGGTTGGACTCCATGACCTCGAAGTAGTCGTCGCCCTTGGACCTGTCGGTGATGCCCTCGAGCGGATCGAGCACGTCCGTCCTGAGGCCCGCGTCCTTGGCGAGGGTCTTCGCGGTCTTGTCTGACACCAGTGTCTCGTAGAACACCGTGGTCACGCCGTCCGCCTTGGCCTCCTCCTGGAGTTCCTTGATCCGGGCGGGGCTCGGCTCGCTGTCCGGGTCGACGCCGGAGATGGCCTCCTGGGTCAGGCCGTAGCGCTCGGCGAGGTAGCCGAAGGCGGCGTGGTTGGTGAAGAACGTCCTGGAGGCGGTGTTCTTCAGACCGTCCTCGAACCGGGTGTTCAGCTCGTCGAGCTTCCCGGCCAGGGCCTCGGCGTTCTTCCTGTAGTCCGCCGCGTTGTCCGGGTCGGCCTTCTCGAAGGCCTGGGCGACGCCCTCGGCGATCTGGGCGTACTTCACCGGGTCGAGCCAGACGTGCGGGTCGAGGGCGTGCTCGTCCTCCGCGTGCTCGTCGGCGTGCTCGTCCGCGGAGTGCTCGTCGGCGTGCTCCTCCGCGGAGTGGCCCTCCTCACCCTCGTGCTCGTGACCGTGGTCGTGCGAGACGTCGCCGTGGTCCTCCAGCTCGGTGAGGGTGGCGGCGTCGACCTGGGTCTTCACGCCGGACTGCGCGACGGCCTCGTCGACGGCGGGCTGGAGGCTCTTGAGGTAGAGCACCGCGTCGGCCTCGCCGAGCTCGGCGGTCTGCTTGGTGCTGAGCTCCAGGTCGTGCGGCTCCTGGCCCGGCTGGGTGAGGGAGGTGACGTTCACGTGCTCCCCGCCGATCTGCTCGGCGAGGAACTGCATCGGGTAGAACGACGCGACCACGTCGAACTTGTCCGAGCCGCCCTGCGCGGTGCCGCCGGAGCCGGAGGAGCCGCAGGCCGAGAGGGCGCCGATACCGAGGGCGGTGACCGCCGCGACCGCGGTGCCGGACATCAGGGGTCGTCGGGGGCGTCGTATGCCGTTCATGACACCCATTTTCAACAAATATGGAAACCGTTGTCAACAAAGGATGCGACGGGGCACCGATTTGGTTGAGGGGGAGGCCCCGCCGGTACCCTGAAGCATTCGCTCTGGAGCGCCCGCCCGTCACCCGGTCACCACCCTGGTGGAGGCGCTTCACGCCGTCCGTTGGTTCCGTCGTCGTAATGAAGAGAGCACCGTGGCCGCCGACAAGATCGACACCATCGTCAGCCTGAGCAAGCGCCGTGGCTTTGTATTCCCTTGCAGCGAGATCTACGGTGGCCAGCGCGCCGCCTGGGACTACGGCCCCCTGGGTGTCGAGCTCAAGGAGAACCTCAAGCGCCAGTGGTGGCGCTACATGGTGACGTCTCGTGAGGACGTCGTCGGTATCGACTCGTCCGTGATCCTGGCCCCCGAGGTCTGGGTCGCCTCCGGCCACGTCGCCACCTTCACCGACCCGCTGACCGAGTGCACCTCCTGCCACAAGCGGTTCCGCGCGGACCACCTGGAGGAGGCGTACGAGGAGAAGAAGGGCCGCGCCCCGGAGAACGGCCTCGCCGACCTCGCCTGCCCCAACTGCGGCAACAAGGGCACCTTCACCGAGCCCAAGCAGTTCTCGGGTCTGCTCTCCACCCACCTCGGCCCGACCCAGGACTCCGGCTCGGTCGCCTACCTGCGCCCCGAGACCGCCCAGGGCATCTTCACCAACTTCGCCCAGGTGCAGACCACTTCGCGCCGCAAGCCGCCGTTCGGCATCGCGCAGATGGGCAAGTCCTTCCGCAACGAGATCACGCCCGGCAACTTCATCTTCCGCACCCGCGAGTTCGAGCAGATGGAGATGGAGTTCTTCGTCAAGCCGGGCGAGGACGAGAAGTGGCAGGAGTACTGGATGGAGCAGCGCTGGAACTGGTACACCGGCCTCGGTCTCCGTGAGGAGAACATGCGCTGGTACGAGCACCCGAAGGAGAAGCTCTCCCACTACTCCAAGCGCACCGCCGACATCGAGTACCGCTTCCAGTTCGGCGGCAGCGAGTGGGGCGAGCTCGAGGGTGTCGCCAACCGCACCGACTACGACCTCGGCGCCCACAGCAAGGCCTCCGGCCAGGACCTGTCCTACTTCGACCAGGAGGCCGGCGAGCGCTGGACCCCCTACGTCATCGAGCCCGCGGCCGGTGTCGGCCGCGCCATGCTGGCCTTCCTCCTCGACGCCTACGTCGAGGACGAGGCGCCCAACGCCAAGGGCAAGATGGAGAAGCGCACGGTCCTGCGTCTCGACCCGCGCCTGTCCCCGGTGAAGGTTGCCGTCCTGCCGCTCTCCCGCAACCCGGAGCTGTCCCCGAAGGCCAAGGGCCTCGCCCAGGCGCTGCGCCAGCACTGGAACATCGAGTTCGACGACGCCGGCGCCATCGGCCGCCGCTACCGCCGCCAGGACGAGATCGGCACGCCGTTCTGCGTCACCGTCGACTTCGACACCCTGGACGACAACGCGGTCACCGTCCGCGAGCGCGACACGATGAAGCAGGAGCGCGTGTCGCTGGACCAGATCGAGGGGTACCTGGCGAGCCGGCTGATCGGCTGCTGATCCAGTAGGTCCCGTGTGCACCGGGCGGGCCGGAGTCTCCGGCCCGCCCGGTGTTTCCGTTCAGCCGGTGTTTCCGTTCAGCGGACGGCGCGTGTGCCCGATGGGCTCCGTGTGCTCCAGGATCGCGGCGGCGAGCGGCCCGTGTACCTCGCGCGGGAGCGCGTGCCCCATGCCGGGGATCTCGACGACGCGTGCGCCCCGGACCGCCTGGGCGAGATGCCGGTCGTGCGGCGGCGGGGCGACCGGCTCGGCCGGGGCCGATACGACGAGGGTGGGCACGTCGGTGCGCGCCAGCCGCTCGGTCCGGTCCATGCCCGAGGGATCGGCGCGGGCGTGCGCGTCGTTCACGGAGTGATGCCCGGTGTGCCGGACGACCCTCCGCTCCAGTTCGCGGAAGTACGCGGCGTCGAAGGGCAGCCGGTCGCCGTTCAGCAGCCGCCAGTGCGCCACCCGCCGGTCCAGCTCGGCCTCCAGGTCCAGCTCCTCCACCGGGCGTGCCCACAGCTCCAGCAGCCGGGCGTCGATCCCGGGCAGTTCCTCGGGCGGTACGCGGGTGCCGTCGGCGCGGGTGTACGGGACGGTGCTGAGCGCGTGGGTGCCGATGAGGGTGGCGCTGAGCAGCCGGTCCGGGTGGTCCGCGACGAGCAGTTGGGTGAGCATGCCGCCCAGTGACATGCCCACGATGTGGGCGCGCGCGACACCCAGGCCGTCCAGGACCGCGATCGCGTCCTGTGCCAGGTCGGTGATGCGGTAGGGCCGCTCGGCGAACGACCACGTGGAGCGGCCGGTGTCGCGGTGGTCGTAACGGATCACGTGGTGCCGCGCGGTGAGCAGGTCCACCAGTTCGTCCGGCCAGCCCAGGCCGGACGCCTGGGCGCCCATGATCAACAGCAGTGGGGGCGCGTCGGCGGGCCCGAGGCTCTCGGTCCAGAGGCGTACATCGGGTGCTGCATCGACGAAACGTTCCATACGGTCCTCCCGGGACGGACGGGATCGTGGGGGTACTGCGAGACGATACGTATCGTATGACCAAAGCGCGAGCCCACCCAGCGCGTTACAGCTGACAAATATTGAAATCTGTCACCTGTCATGCGACAGTGGGTACACGTCATCCGGCGGGGCGCCCCCGCGTCGCACGCCACGGCTATTCCAAGGAGCTCGCATGCGCACCGTTCCCCTCGGCAACACCGGCCCCCAGGTCTCCCGTCTCGGCCTCGGCTGCATGGGCATGTCCGCGCTGTACGGCGAGGCGGACCGGGCCGAGTCCGTCGCCACCATCCACGCCGCGCTCGAAGCGGGCATCACCCTGCTCGACACCGGTGACTTCTACGGCATGGGCCACAACGAGATGCTGATCGGCGAGGCGCTGCGCGCCGCCCCGGCGGCACGGCGCGAGCAGGCGCTGCTCAGCGTGAAGTTCGGCGCCCTGCGCGACCCGGACGGCGGCTGGTCGGGGTACGACGGCCGCCCGGCCGCGGTGAAGAACTTCGCCGCGTACTCGCTCCAGCGCCTCGGCGTCGACCACATCGACGTCTACCGCATCGCGCGGGTCGACCCCGACGTGCCGATCGAGGAGACGGTCGGCGCCGTCGCGGAGCTGGTGGAGCAGGGGTACGTACGGCACATCGGCCTGAGCGAGGCCGGCGCGGAGACCGTCCGCCGCGCCGCCGCCACCGCGCCGATCTCCGACCTCCAGATCGAGTACTCGCTCATCTCGCGCGGCATCGAGCGGGACATCCTGCCGGCCACGCGTGAGCTGGGCATCGCCGTCACGGCGTACGGCGTGCTGTCGCGCGGCCTGATCTCGGGCCACTTCACGGCCGACCGGCAGCTGGCCGCGAACGACTTCCGCGCCCACTCGCCCCGTTTCCAGGGCGAGAACCTCCGGCACAACCTGAGCCTGGTCGAGGCGCTGCGGAAGATCGCCGAGGAGAAGGGCGTGACCGTGGCCCAGATCGCGATCGCCTGGGTCGTGTCGCGCGGCGAGGACATCGTGCCGCTGGTGGGCGCCCGCCGCCGGGACCGGCTGACGGAGGCGCTCGGTGCGCTCGACGTCACGCTGGACGAGGCCGACCTCGCGGCCATCGAGGAGGCGGTGCCGGAGGGTGCCGCGGCGGGCGAGCGCTACCCGGAGGCCCAGATGGGCCACCTGGACAGCGAACGCTGACGTCGGGCGGCCCGAACCCGCCGGGTACCGTCTGTGACATGGCACCGACGTCCGAGCCCCTAACCGCCGCCCGCATCCTCGAAGCGACCGAGGAGGTGCTGCGCCGCCACGGCCCGGCGAAGGCCACCGTCGTGGACGTGGCGCGCGCGCTCGGGGTCAGCCACGGCAGCGTCTACCGGCACTTCCGTACCAAGGCGGCGCTGCGGGAGGCGGTCACCGAGCGGTGGCTGGACCGTACGTCGGCGTCCCTGTCCGGCATCGTCGCGGAGGACGGCGACCCGGAGGCGCGGCTGCGCACCTGGTTCACGACCCTGTTCGAGGCCAAGCGCCACAAGGCGGGCGACGACCCCGAGCTCTTCGCCACCTACATGGTGCTGATCGGTGAGCACAGCGCGGTGGTCGACCGGCACATCGCCGACCTGACGGGCCAGCTCACGACGATCGTGGAGGACGGCGTCCGGCGCGGCGTCTTCGCCTCCGCGTCCCCCGCCGTCACGGCGCGCGCCGTCTTCGACGCCACGGGCCGCTTCCACGACCCGTGCTACGTCCGCGACTGGGAGCAGCCGGGGATCGATGATGAGTTCGAGGCGGTGGTGGGGCTGGTGTTGCGGGGGTTGCGGGTATGAGCCCGGCATCGGCCCGCCGTCCATCGAAGCCGTTCGGCCTTCGGTGCCGTTGACGTCGAGCATCGCCTTGCTCGGGTGTTTGACCGCGAGGCGGTCTGCTGTGGCCGCGGTCCCGGACGCGAAACGATGGGATGGGCGTATCTCTTCTGTTTTCCTAGGCCGCAGAAGTCATTGGAGCGCTCCTCGACCACAATTCCTCAGCATGGTCGGCGAAACGAGCGAACATGCCACAATCGCCGAACTTCCGCAGGTGCAGCAGCGGCGAGTCATGCCCGACCAGGCGCGCCAGGTGGGGCGTCACCAGCGCCTCGTCGTCGAAGCGAAAGACTGACAGCGATACGTGGTTGGTCGCGTCGCTCGCTGCGGAGAAACGCGCCTCCAGGTTCTCGTGTGCACCGAGTCTGCCCAGGTGCTCAAGCGTGACCCGGATGCGCGTGGACACGGTGAGTGCCACATCTTCGACCTGCTCGCGGTTGCGTGTCACCTCACCGTCGGGATCGCCCAGCAGGAAACGCACACGGCACCCGCTGTCAAGCTTCTCGCGGAGCGTCGAGACGAATGCCGGCTGGTCGATCCAGAGAAAGTAATTCGTGTATCCGGCGAACAGTACGTCTGTCCTGGCGTTTCCGATGAGTCCGGCCCAGAGCGTCGATGGGCAGGAGGATCGGTAGGGGTAGGAGCGGATGATCTCGCGGTCACCACCGGTTTTGATCCGGTCCTTCGCTGCCTTCGGCCACAGCATCTCGTCGTCAACTCCCAACGCCTTGCAGACGTCTTCCCGATTTCTGGCGTGCGGGATCAGTTCGGCGTCCGCCACCCACCGTTCCACGGTTTTACCGGAGACGCCCACCCGTGCCGCTAGCTGCCTGGGTGACAGGTTGGCCGACCTCATAGCCGATCTCAGTGCGCTGTTCAAGACTTCCCCCGGGGACGTTTGGGCGTTCTCTCACGCTACCGAAGAGAAGTTCCAGGTGTCGCCGCTTCTGCGTCGAAACCTCCTATAGGGGGCGTCACCATGGCGAGACGCGAGTGCCCCCGCACCGTGCGACCGGCCGGGGGCTGGCCACCGCTTCGAAGGAACGATGACGTGACGAACCTTATCCGAACGGTTCTCGAATGGGGCGCAGCGGTTCTGCTCGGCCGACGAACGCCCGGAAAGCGCGCTCATGCGGCGCTTCACCCGTACATTCCGTGTGGAGCGCCATTGGCCGGAGCGTGCGGCCTGCGCCCCGGCCCCACGGCGCAGCCGTCCGAGCCGTACGACTCGCCGGGCGCCCTGGTCCGGCCCTACGTCGCCCGACTGGACGCCGAACTGCGGACCGCCCGCGCAGGCGCCCACGTCGATCCGTGGGGAGCCGCCCGGTGGGGATGACCATCGCGGTGTACCGGATCGATCCGGTGACCGGCACGCGCACTCAGGTCCGTGAGAAGCACACCGTGAAGCCGGCTGAGGTGCCCGACGCGACCTCGGTGCTCCCGCCGTGTTCCTGCTCCCGTTGTGTCGGCAGCGGTATCACGCTGCGTACGAAGCTCGCAGAGGTCAACGCGCGCAGCCGGGGCGCCTTGTGACCGGATCGGCCGGCCGGGCGGACACGTCGACCATGTCAGCCGAGTGCGCGGTCGCCCGGCGACCCGGGTACGACGGCTTGCACCGTGACTGCCGCCGCACCGTCGACATTCCCCTGCCGAACGCCATCGGCATCGTGCTCGTACCGCGCTGCACCTGCCCGTGCCACCCGTACGACCGGGCGGAAGCCTGGAAAGCCTGAGCCGAGTGTCACTCCCGCCTCGTGGAGGGCCGCGGGCGCCGCCCTCCACGAGGACCGGTCAGCGGGGCAGGGTGGTGGAGTCGACGAAGGCCGAGACGTTGGACTGCGGCTGGGCGTGGGCCGGGCCGTCCAGCGGGTCCCAGGCGTCGGTGTGCCATACGTTCTGCAGGAAGAGGGACGGCTTCTTGGGGATGCGGTCGGAAGGGCCGCGGTAGTCCCAGAGCACGTTCTTCTCCCCGTTGGCACCCTCGGTCCAGAACGTCACGGAATTGGGCTGCCAGTCGAACATGAACGTATGGAACTGCTTCGAGGAATTGAAGTTCGGGACCGGCGTCACCGATGCCGGAGTGTTCTCGTTCGGCAGCAGCGGTTCGCACTCGCCGCCGAGTTGCGTGGTGAAGCAGTTGTAGAGGACCTTACCGGTGGGCATGTCGATGGCCCGTGAAATTTTTCTGGTCCGGCCGGTGGCGTCGTCGTAGTCGGTGTAGATGGTCAGCCACAGCACGTTGGGCTGCGCGCACAGCACCTCGATGTCGATCTCGTCGTTGTCGGGCAGTCCGTTGCCGTTGGCGTCGGAGTGGTCGGTGGAGTACGTGAACGTACCGGTGACCACGCCCACGCGGCCCTGGCCGGAACAGTCGGCCGTTTTGATACGGGTACCGAACGTTCCGTACTGGTATGTCGTGTTGCTCGCTATCTCGACACCGCCGCCCGGTCCCGCCGCGGGGCGTCCGTTGAGCCGCAGTTCCATCGCCCTGCCGTCGTTCGCGCCGTCGACCGAGGTGACGGCGGCCGTTCCGCCCGCTGCGTTGGAGATGTGGAAGTAGGGCGACGTCCCGGCCCACTCCTCGGTCGTCGGGGCCGCCAGTGCCGGCGAGACGCACAGCGCCGTGGCCGACACCCCCGCCGTCAGCCCGATGATCCCGCGACGCCAGGAGATTCCGGACCAATTCCCGCCTTTTGTGCTCATCAAGCCTCCCGTCAAGGAAAAACGGTACGCAATGACACACCAGGCCATCGCGTGCCCTGGGTCGACAACGCTACTGTCCGAACGGTGTCCGATGCACCTGTCCCGGAACGAAATGACTCAGAGGTGAGGCGGACATTTCGTGACCGAGTGGTCGGTGAAGAATTTGGGAAGGGAGCGTGATCGCATCCTTAATGTCCCGTTGGATGAAGATAGCGAGGGTGGCGGGACATGATCCCGGGCAATACTGTTCTCGCGTGCCCCGGTCCATCCACTCGGGCTGCACGAAGAGTTGATTGCAAATGAATTGGAGATGTGGCATGCGCATGATCAAGCGCGGCAAGGCGCTCGCGGCCGCTGCTGTGGTCGCGGCCGGATTCGCCCTTCCGCTGGCTACGGCCGGTACGGCTTCCGCGGACACCAACCTGCTGCCTCACTACACCAGCTCCTACCTCGAGTGCCAGACGCTGGGCAACAAACTGGCTCAGTCGGGCGAGCTGTCCGGCTTCAACTGCGTACAGCAGGGCCAGTGGGTCGTCATGTACCCCTGGTAGATCCGCGCTTGCACCGTGAGGACCGCTCAGGTCTCGCAGTAGCAACCTTGAAGGGGTTCCCGAACGGTGCGGTTCGGGAACCCCGTTGTGCGTTCAGGGCGCCAGGTGGCGGAAGACGGCCGGCGACCGGGACGCGGGCGGCGGAGAGCGGAGCCGGGCCGGCCGCGCCTCATGCCGCCGTCGGGTCCACCGTCGCCTGGTGCGCCCGGGCGAGGTGCTCCTCCGCCTTCGGCCACGGGAGGAAGCGCGCGCCCGCGTGCCAGCCGCACGTGTCGCATGTCAGCGTGCGCCGCACGCCCGTGCGCCCCACCCGGACGGTGTGCCTGCGCCCGTGCTGGTCCCAGCGGCTCACCTCGCCGGTGTTCGTGTTCCTCCTCGGCACGACGTCCCCCGACCTCCCGACGACCTGGCGGTCCGACGACCCTAATCGCGCGGGAGGCCGGTTGTCGGGGCGGGTGACCGGTCGCTCAGTGCGCGGTGTCGGCGACCGCCGCCGTCATCCGCAGGACCGCCTCGGTGATCAGGTCGGGAGACGTCGCCAGGTTCAGCCGGACGAAGCCCGCGCCGCCCGAGCCGAAGTGGCGCCCCGAGCTCAGGGCGACCCGGCCGCGCCGGAGGAAGACGTCCGCCGGGTCGTCGCCGATGCCCAGTTCCCGGCAGTCCAGCCACGCCAGGTAGGTGCCCGGTGCGGGGGCGTAGCGGACGGCGGGCAGGTACTCGGCGAGGAGGCGGGCCAGCAGCCGGCGGTTGTCGTCCAGGCCGGACAGTACGGCGTCCAGCCAGTCACCGCCGTCGCGCAGGGCCGCCGTGTGGGCGATGACGCCCAGGTGGCTGGGGCCGTGGCTCACCTCCTCCGGGAGGCGGGCGAGATCGTCGGCCGCGGCGGGGCCGGCGATCGCGAGGGCCGCCTTCAGTCCGGCCAGGTTCCAGCCCTTGGACGCGGACATCAGGGACAGCCCGTTCTCCCCGCCGGGCACGCTCAGGTACGGCACGAAGGTGGTGTCGCCCGACACCAGCGGGGCGTGGATCTCGTCCGCCACGACGCGCAGCCCGTACGCCCGCGCCAGCCGCGCGGCCCGGGTCAGCTCCTCGGCGGTGTGCACGGTGCCGGTCGGGTTGTGCGGGCTGCACAGCAGGTACGCCGGTCTGCCGGTGTTCCGGCTCGCGCCCCGGGCGGCCCGCCCGAACGCGCCCTCCAGCGAGATGAAGTCGATCCGCCCGTCCGGGCCCAGCGGAGCCTCGAGCACGGGGCGTCCCATGTGGCGGACGAACTGGTAGAAGGGCGGGTACACGGGCGAGTTGACGACGACCGGATCACCCGGCCCGGAGACCAGCTTGAGCATCTCGACGACGCCCAGCATCACGTCGGGCACGATCGCCGTGCGCCGTACGGCCAGGCCGTCCCAGTCCCACCGCTTGCGGGCGAACTCGGCCAGGGCCTCGGCGTACTCCGTTCCGGCCGGGTAGCCGGTGTCGCCGAGCGCGATCGCGTCGGTGACCGCCCGTGCGACCGGTTCGGCCAGGGGTACGTCCATCTCGGCGACCCACAGAGGCAGGACGTCTTCCGGGTAGGTCCGCCACTTCATGCTCGTACGCTGCCGCAGCCGGCCGAGGGAGAGTCGCTGCAGGGGATTCGCGTCGTCGGTGTCGGTGGATGAGGTCAAGCCTTCAGATGCCTCAGTCATATGCCACAGCGTGACGCAGGTCCCTTGTGGCACGCCAGATGCATCGGTACCGCTTTTCCTACTTACGACGGACTACTGCGAACCGGACGGGTGCTCACCTTCGGCCGCCCGCCGCCTCCCTGATTTCCGCGTGCCGCAGCCGCTCCGCCGTGCGCTCGGCCGTCCGGTGCGCCCAGGGGCCGGTCGTGAGCGCGCCCACGGCCAGGACGGCGAGGCCGCAGGCGGTGAGGATCCACCAGCCGGGGCGGGCGGCGGACACGAAGGAGTCCGCGTACGTCTCGCGCGTCCCGAAGAAGGACGTGGGGATGCCGGCCGCCAGCACGGCGCCGATCACCGCGACGCCCAGCGTCTGGCCGAGCTGGCGGCTGGTGGAGGCGACCGCGGCGGCGACCCCGGCCCGGTCGCGGGGCATGCCGGAGACGGCGGTGTTGGTAATGGGGGAGTTCACGAAGCCGAAGCCGATGCCGAAGAGGACGAAGCCGATGACGAGGGTGACGTTCCGCGTCTCGGCCTCGAAGAGCGCGAAGAGCAGCCCGCTCACGGTCATCGCGCACCCGGCGATCAGCAGTGGCAGCCGCGGCCCCCGGCTGCCCACCAGCCGGCCCGACAGGGGTGCGCAGACGAAGGTGAGGCCCGCCATCGGGAGCATCCACAGTCCCGCTTCCAGGGCGCTCAGGCCGCGCACGTTCTGCAGGTAGAGCGTGGAGAGGAAGAGGAAGCCGCCGAGCGCCGCGAACGCGCACACCGCGATCACCGTCGCCCCGCTGAACGGCGCCGAGCGGAAGAAGCGCAGGTCGATGAGGGGTTCGGCACGGCGCGGCTCGTGGCTGAGGAGGCCGAGGAGGGCGGCGAGGGCGAGTCCGGCGAAGGGCAGGACGGTGCCGGGCCCCGCGTGCGGCGCCTCGATGATCGCGTACGTCAGGGAGCCGAACAGAACGATCACCAGGACCTGGCCCGGGGGATCGGAGCGGCGGGCCTTCGGCGCGCGCGACTCGGGGACGAAGCGGAAGGTGAGCAGGAGCGCGGCGAGCCCCACCGGCAGATTGATCCAGAAGATCGAGCGCCAGCCGACCGACTCCACGAGCAGCCCGCCGACCAGCGGCCCCGCCGCCATGGATATACCGACGACCGCGCCCCAGACACCGATTGCACGGGCGCGTTCGCGCGGGTCCGTGAAGGTGTTGGTGATGATCGACATGGCGACCGGGTTCAGCATCGAGCCGCCGACCGCCTGCACCATGCGGAAGGCGATCAGCCAGTTCAGGTCGGGGGCGAGCGAACAGAGCACCGAGCCGGCGGTGAAGACGACGAGGCCCGCCATGAAGACGCGCTTGCGGCCGATCCGGTCGGCGGTCGAGCCCGCGAGCATCAGCAGTGAGGCGAGGACGAGCGTGTACGCGTCGATCGTCCACTGCAGGCCCGAGACGCTCGCGTCCAGGTCGCGTTGCAGGGACGGCAGGGCGACGTTGAGGACGGTGTTGTCGAGGCTCACGATCAGCAGGCTCATGCAGCAGATCGCGAGCACCAGCAGACGCCGGCGGTGGCTGAGCTCGGGCATGAGGTCCATCGTAGAACAATTTAAGTAGTGCGCCTAACTAATGACTGGTACAGCTGGTCTGCGTGCGCGACAATGGGGGAATGTCCACGTCCTTCTCCCCCCTCAGCATCGGCCCGCACACCGTCCGGCCGCCCGTCGTGCTCGCACCCATGGCCGGCATCACGAACGCGCCGTTCCGCACGCTGTGCCGCGAGTTCAGCGGGGGCAAAGGCCTGTTCGTGAGCGAGATGATCACGACCCGGGCGCTGGTCGAGCGCAACGAGAAGACCATGCAGCTGATCAAGTTCGACGCGAGCGAGAAGCCGCGCTCGATCCAGCTGTACGGCGTGGACCCGGCGACCGTCGGCAAGGCCGTCCGCATGATCGCGGAGGAGGGCCTCGCCGACCACATCGACCTGAACTTCGGCTGCCCGGTCCCCAAGGTGACGCGGAAGGGCGGCGGCTCGGCCCTCCCGTACAAGCGGAACCTGCTCCGCGCGATCCTGCGCGAGGCCGTGACCGGGGCCGGTGACCTGCCCGTCACCATGAAGATGCGCAAGGGCATCGACGACGACCACATCACCTACCTCGACGCCGGCCGGATCGCCGTCGAGGAGGGCGTGACCGCGATCGCGCTGCACGGCCGCACGGCCGCCCAGCACTACGGCGGCACCGCCGACTGGGACGCCATCGCCCGGCTGAAGGAACACGTGCCGGAGATTCCCGTCCTCGGCAACGGCGACATCTGGTCGGCCGGGGACGCGCTGCGCATGGTCCGCGAGACCGGCTGCGACGGCGTGGTCGTGGGCCGCGGCTGCCTCGGCCGGCCGTGGCTGTTCGCGGACCTGGTCGCCGCGTTCGAGGGCCGTACGGAGGACATCGCGCGCCCGGCGCTGCGCGAGGTGGCCGACGTCATGGTGCGCCACGCCACGCTCCTCGGCGAGTGGCTCGGCGACGAGGCGCGCGGCGTCATCGACTTCCGCAAGCACGTGGCCTGGTACCTCAAGGGCTTCGCGGTCGGCTCCGAGATGCGCAAGCGCCTCGCGATCACCTCCTCCCTGGAGGAGCTGCGCGCCGGCCTCGACGAACTGGACCTCGACCAGCCCTGGCCGGCCGGCGCCGACGGCCCCCGCGGCCGCACCTCCGGCAACAACCGCGTCGTCCTCCCCGACGGCTGGCTCAAGGACCCGTACGACTGCGCGGGCGTCGGCGAGGACGCGGAACTGGACACGTCCGGCGGCTGAGCGCCCGGGAACAGGGGAGTCCCGCGCTCCCGCTCCCTCACGCACCCTTCACGGCGGTGAACGGCGTCGGCGGCGGCGCCGCCGAACGAGAGGCGCATGCCCGGGGGAGGGAACCGGGCCGGCTCGGGGTGGCCGGGCGCGGTTCGCGCCCGGGTCAGGCACCCCGTACGGCGGTGAGCAGCGCCGACGGCGGCGCGGCCGGGCGAGCAGCGCATCGCAGGGGGCGCAGGGGGACCGGACCGGCCCCGGGCGAGCGCGGCCCGTGTCCGGGTCAGGCGCCCCCGACCGCCGTCAGCAGCGCCGACGGCGGCGCGGCCGGGCGAGCAGCGCATCGCAGGGGGCGCAGGGGGGACCGGACCGGCGCCGGGCGGCCGAGCGCGGCCCGTGTCCGGGTCAGGCGCCCCCGACCGCCGTCAGCAGCGCCAGTGGCGCCGCCGCCGAGCGGGACTCGCGTACGCAGGCGTGCGGGTACGGGACCGGCTCCGCGTGGCCGGCGCGGTCGTAGCCGGCGAGCACCTCCGGCAGGCGGTGGCCCGTCGCCGTCGCCGCGTCCACCAGGCCGTGCGCGACCGCGCGGGCCTCGTCGTGCAGTCCGTAGCGGGCCAGGCCCAGGGTGATGAGCGCGTTGTCGTGGGGCCAGACCGAACCGCGGTGGTACGACAGCGGGTGGTACGCCGCCTGCCCGGCGGCCAGCGTGCGCACGCCCCAGCCGGAGAAGAAGTCGGGCTCCAGCAGCCGGCGGCCGACCAGTTCCCCGTACTCCTTGTCCAGCAGGCCCGACCACAGCAGGTGGCCCGCGTCGGAGGCGAGCGCGTTGACGTGGCGGCCGTCGCCGTCCAGGGCCAGCGCGGGGAAGGAGAGCTCGGCCATCCAGAAGTCCCGCTGGAAACGGTCGCGCAGGTCCGCCGCCGCCTGTTCGAGCAGCGCCGCGTACACCTCGTCGTCCCACACCGTGCGGGCGAGCTGGGCGGTGCGGCGCAGCGCGTCGTACGCGTAGCCCTGCGCGCCCGCCGCCATCACCGGGCCGGTGGGACGGTCGCCGTCCGCCGAGCAGATGGCGCCCGGGGAGTCCTTCCAGTTCTGGTTGGCGAGGCCGCCCCGGTCCGCGCGGTACACCAGGTACCCGCGTGAGGTGAGCCCGCCGTGGTCCAGCATCCAGCCGATCGCCGCCCGCGCGTGCGATTCCAGGCGGCGGGCCAGTGCCGCGTCGCCGGTGTGCTCCACGTACGCGCCGAGGAGCACCAGGAAGAGCGGGGTCGCGTCCACCGAGCCGTAGTAGCGCCCGTACGGCACCTGCCCGAAGTGGGCCAGCTCCCCGTGCCGCACCTCGTGCACGATCTTCCCCGGCTGCGCCACCTCGCCCGCCCCGGTCCCGGTCGCCTGGGTGGCGGCCAGCGCGGGCAGCGTGGCGGCGGCGAGGTCCGGGCGGTAGGGAAGCGCGAAGAGGGAGGTCAGCAGCGCGTCGCGGCCGAGCAGGGTGAGGAACCAGGGCGCCCCGGCCGCCGGGACGCGCAGGGCCTCGCCGTCCGGGCCGGTCGCGGGCACCTGGAGCGCGGCGAGGTCGGACAGCCCGCGCGCACAGGCCGCCGCGAGCTCCGGCCACCCCGTCGGGAAGGGCACGCCCTCCGCGAACTCCGCCTCCAGCGCCCGCAGCCGCTCGCGCGCCGCGGACGGGGACGGCGGCACGTCCGCCGCACCGTCCGTGCCGTGCGGCCGGGCGGCGACCCGCAGCGCCACCTCGGCGGACCCGTGCGGCTCCAGCCGCAGGGTCCAGACCAGGCGCCGGGCGCCCGTGCCCGTCTCCTCCACACCGTCCGGCGCGGGTTCGGCCGTGACGGTGGTGGAGGAGCGCCAGTCCGCGCGCTGGTAGCCGAACTCGACCCCCTCGTCGAGCACCTTCCGGGACCGTACGGCACCGGTCTTGGTGTACGTACGGTGGTCCGAGCGCAGCTCGAACTGGTCCGTGAAGTCGGCGTCCGCGGTCACCGCGATCCGCACCGTCGTGGGCACCGAACGGTTGCTCGTCACCCGCACCGCCTCCACCAGCGCGCCCTCGGCGACGGCCTGTTCACGGAAGAGCGTGTACGCGGGCGGCTCCTGACGGCCGCCGCGCGGTACGAGCACACAGCGCGCGGTGTCGCCGTCGCCCACCGGGGTGAGCGCCTCCGGGACGGCACCGTCCACGGTGAGCTGCCAGCGGCTGAGGTGCCGGGCGTCCCGTACGAACAGCCCGTCCGGCGCGGAGCCGCCGCCGCGCACCCCGCTGATGTCCCCGCCGTCCCCCACGGCCAGGAACGTATCGCCGCGCACGAGCAGATGCTGCCGGTCCGTCATCCCCGTTCCTCTTCCTTCTCGCTGCTGTCGCCGTACGTGTCGGGTCCGAGGGGCACGCTGTCCTGCGGTGCCTCGTGGAGCAGGTCGAGCGTGAGCGCGGCGGTCCAGCCGAAGCCGGTCGTCCCGCAGGCCGCGCCGGTGTACGGGTCCACGTACTCCGCGAACCCGGACGCGCCGGCCGTGCGCAGGAAGTCCTCCCGCAGCGCGTCGGCCCGCGCGCGCTCGCCGTGCAGCCGCAGCCCGCGCTCCAGCAGCCAGGCCGTGTTGAACCAGGCCGGGCCGCGCCAGTACCGGTGCCGGTCGAAGGCCTCGCCGGTGAGGTCGTAGCTGGGGACGAGCCGGGCCGCGCCGCCGAGGCCGAAGTGCGGCCCGCACGCCGTGCGGACGAGGGCGCGGGCGACGGTGCGCGGCAGGGTGGGCAGCAGCAGCGGGATCAGACCGGAGACGCTCCGCTCGGGGACGAGGGCGCCGGACGGCCTTGCTCCGGGCGCGGCCCCGTACACGTCCCGGCAGAGGAACATTCCCTCCGCCGGGTCCCACAGCCGGTCCACCAGAGCCGTCGTGAGCCGCTCCGCGCGCGCGTGGCGGGCCGTGCCCGTCGCGCCGAGCTCCTTGGCGATCCGGGCCAGCGCGTGCTCGGAGGCGATCAGCAGGGCGTTGAAGGCGGGGTCCTCCACCGCGAAGCCGACCGGCCGGGCGCCCGGACGGTCGCTGTACCCCCGCTCCCGGTAATCCGCCGCCAGCCGCACGTACCGCCCGTAGTCCAGGTCCGTCGGCCGGTCCTCGGGCGCGCCGTGCGCCAGGTCGGCGCGGCGGAAGGAGCGGGCCGGGGCCGGGACCACCCGGGACAGCGGGGCGTCCCAGCAGGGGGAGTTGTCCATGCCCTGCTCCCACGGGTGCACCACGGAGGCCAGGCCGCCCCCGCCCAGGTCGCGGCGGTGCAGCAGGTAGCGGTGCCAGGCGGCCAGCCGCGGATACACCCGGGGCAGGAAGCCGCGGGCCCGGGACAGACCGGGATCGGCCCGGTGCACCAGCCACGCGGCGAGCGCGTGCACCGGTGGCTGCACGATGCCCGAGGTCTGTACGGTGCGCGGGGCGCCCGCGGTGCGCCCCGCGGCCGAGGAGCGCCAGAAGTCCGGGCTCGGGAAGTAGGCGTCGAGGGGCACGGAGGGGTTGAAGACGATGTGCGGGATCCGGCCGTCGCCCCACTGGGCGGCGAGCAGCGTCTCCAGTTCCGTCTGGGCCCGTAACGGCGACAGACGGCGCAGCCCGATCGCGATGAACGCCGAGTCCCAGGACCACTGGTGCGGGTACAGGCCGCGGGACGGCACCGTGGAGGTCCCCGTCCAGTTGGCGTCCAGCACCGCCGCCGCTCTGGCGCCCAGCGGTCCGGAGGGTCCTGACGGGTCGTACGGCGGGGCGCATGACGGGTCGTATACGGCCAGGTCCGGCGTCGGAGCAGGACCCGTGGGGGCCGTACGGCGTGCGGTCAGCTGGGTGGTGCGGTCCACGCGGGGCTCCCCGAGGGGTTCGATCCGGCCGGTTCGGCGGTGGCTACCATAGGGTTACGTCTAGTTAACACGCAAAACCCAATATGTAATGCAGAGTTGAGGAACGCAAGGGGGTGTATATGAGCGGACAGGTCGCCAAGGCGGGCGGACGAGCCGGTTCCGGGGATCTGCTCGCCCTGGTGCGCAGCGGACGGGCCACCACGCGCGGAGCGCTCCAGCAGGCCACGGGGCTGTCCCGGGCCACGGTCGGCCAGCGCCTGGACCGGCTCTTCCGGGCCGGCTGGCTGCGCGAGGGCGCCGGCGGGCCGGTGGACTCCCCGCTCGGCGGACGTCCCTCGATCACCCTCGAGTTCGACGACGAGCACGCCGTCGTCCTCGCCGCCGACCTGGACACCCGGCACGCCCGCGCCGCGGTCCTCTCGCTCTCCGGTGAGGTCCAGGCCGAGCACTCGGGCGCGCTGGACGTGGAGGACGGGCCCGGGGCCGTCCTGGACCGGCTCGGCCGCTGGTTCGGGGCGCTGCTGGAGAAGGCGGGGCGGCGGGCGGACGAGGTCTGCGGCATCGGGCTGGCCGTGCCCGGCCCCGTGGACACGGACACCGGGCGCGTCGTCCAGCCGCCGATCATGCCCGGCTGGGACGGTCACGACCTGTGCGGCGGTCTGGCCCGCGCCTTCGCCGAGCACGCGGGCGGGCGGGCGGACACGGTCGTCCTCGTCGACAACGACGCCAACCTCATGGCGTACGGCGAACAGCGCGCCGGCTACCCGGACTGCTCGGCCTTCGCCCTGGTCAAGGTGTCGACCGGCATCGGCGCGGGAGTCGTCGTCGACGGCACGATCTACCGGGGGATCGACGGGGGCGCCGGGGACATAGGCCACATCCGCGTTCCCGACGGCGCCGACGCGCTGTGCAGGTGCGGTTCCCACGGCTGTCTGGCCGCCGTGGCGAGCGGCGGCGCCGTGGCGCGGCGGCTGGCCGCGGCGGGCGTGCCCGCGGCCTCGGGCTCGGACGTGCGCGATCTGCTGACGGCCGGTCACCCGGAGACGGCGGCGCTCGCGCGGGAGGCGGGGCGCCGGGTCGGCGAGGTCCTCGCGACGGTGGTGACCCTGCTCAATCCGGGCGTTCTGATGATCGCCGGAGATCTGGCCGGAACGCCGTTCCTCACGGGGGTGCGGGAGCTGCTGTACCAGCGGGCGCTGCCCCGCTCCACCGCGCACCTCGACGTGGTGACCTCGCGGCTGGGGGAGCGGGCCGGGCTGATCGGGGCGGGAGCGCTGGTCGTGGAGCACCTGTACGCACCGCGGCGGGCCGAGGAGCGGCTGGCGGCGCTGGGCTTCTGACGTGACGGGAGGGTTTCGGCCCGCGTCACGGTCCGCATGGTGGGACGCGCCTCCGCCGGACGGCGTGATTCTCGCCACGCCTGTTAGGGCTTACGCTCAGATGAGCGGATCTCGGGGGAGTGTGGAGCTTCAAAGTGTGGCACTGGGTGCCACACTTTGATCGTTCACCGAATGAACTCAATCGTGTTAAATGCCGCTCACATGAGCAGTGCGGAGGATCTACGAGAGTAGATTCATTCGAGGGTTGAACGCACGGCAGTGCACTTCCTTGCCAAGCCTTGACTTTCGATCTGCTGGCGCGCGACGGGTTACAGGCACATGACGCACGAGTGGACGTACCCAGACGCCTTTGATCTGGGTATGTTCCTCGCCGTCAGGGCAGCCACCGCGTCCTCGAGGAGTTGGGACCCGTGTCGGAAAACAAAGATCCCCACGTGCGCCAGACGGCTCAGAGTGTTGAGGGCGTGAAGTTCGTCTATGACTTCACCGAGGGCAACAAGGACCTCAAGGACCTGCTCGGCGGCAAGGGAGCGAACCTCGCCGAGATGACCAATCTCGGCCTCCCCGTCCCTCCCGGCTTCACCATCACCACCGAGGCCTGCAAGGTCTACCTCGACAGCGGCGCGGAGCCGGTGGCACTCCGTGACGAGGTGAGCAGGCACCTCGCCGCCCTTGAGGAGAGGATGGGGAAGAAGCTCGGCCAGGCCGACAACCCCCTCCTCGTGTCGGTCCGTTCCGGGGCGAAGTTCTCCATGCCGGGCATGATGGACACCGTCCTGAACATCGGCCTCTCCGACGCGTCGGTCCAGGGGCTGGCCGAGCAGGCCGGCGACGACCGCTTCGCGTGGGACTCCTACCGCCGCCTCATCCAGATGTTCGGCAAGACCGTCCTCGGCGTCGACGGCGACCTCTTCGAGGACGCGCTGGAGGCGGCCAAGGAGGCCAAGCAGGTCACGGACGACACGGAGCTGGCGGCGGCGGACCTGAAGAAGCTGGTCGCCCGGTTCAAGAAGATCGTCCAGACCGAGGCGGGCCGTGACTTCCCGCAGGACCCGCGCGAGCAGATGGACCTCGCCATCAAGGCGGTCTTCGACTCGTGGAACGGCGACCGCGCCAAGCTCTACCGCCGCCAGGAGCGCATCCCGCACGACCTCGGCACCGCGGTCAACATCTGCTCGATGGTCTTCGGCAACCTGGGCCCGGACTCCGGCACGGGTGTGGCGTTCACCCGCGACCCCGCCTCCGGCCACCAGGGCGTGTACGGCGACTACCTGCAGAACGCGCAGGGCGAGGACGTCGTGGCGGGCATCCGCAACACGGTCCAGCTCGCCGACCTGGAGCGCATCGACAAGACGTCGTACGACCGGCTCATGCAGATCATGGAGACCCTGGAGAACCACTACAAGGATCTCTGCGACATCGAGTTCACCATCGAGCGCGGGCAGCTGTGGATGCTCCAGACGCGGGTGGGCAAGCGCACGGCGGGCGCGGCCTTCCGGATCGCGCTGCAGCTGGTGGACCAGGGGCTGATCGACGAGACGGAGGCGCTCCAGCGCGTCAACGGGGCCCAGCTCGCCCAGCTGATGTTCCCCCGCTTCGACGAGCAGGCGAGGAGCGAGCAGGTCGGCCGGGGCATCGCGGCCTCGCCGGGCGCGGCGGTCGGCAAGGCGGTCTTCGACTCGTACACGGCCGTGAAGTGGTCCCGTTCCGGCGAGAAGGTCATCCTGATCCGCCGGGAGACCAACCCCGACGACCTGGACGGCATGATCGCGGCCGAGGGCATCCTCACCTCGCGCGGCGGCAAGACCTCCCACGCGGCGGTGGTGGCCCGCGGCATGGGCAAGACGTGCGTGTGCGGCGCGGAGGAGCTGGAGGTCGACACCAAGCGCCGCCGCATGACGGTGCCGGGCGGCCGGGTCGTCGAGGAGGGCGACGTCATCTCGATCGACGGCTCGACGGGCAGGGTGTACCTGGGCGAGGTCCCGGTCGTGCCCTCCCCGGTGGTCGAGTACTTCGAGGGCCGGATGCACGCGGGCGCCGACGACGCCGACGAGCTGGTGGAGGCGGTCCACCGCATCATGGCGTTCGCCGACCGCAAGCGCCGGCTGCGCGTCCGGGCCAACGCCGACAACGCCGAGGACGCGCTGCGGGCCCGCCGCTTCGGCGCCCAGGGCATCGGCCTCTGCCGTACGGAGCACATGTTCCTCGGCGACCGGCGCGAACTGGTGGAGCGTCTGATCCTCGCGGACACGGAGAAGGAGCGCGAGGAGTCCCTGAAGCAGCTCCTGCCCCTCCAGAAGCGGGACTTCGTGGAGCTCTTCGAGGCGATGGACGGCCTCCCGGTCACCGTCCGCCTCCTCGACCCGCCGCTGCACGAGTTCCTGCCCGACATCACGGAGCTGTCGGTCCGGGTGGCGCTCGCCGAGTCCCGCAAGGAACCGCACGAGAACGAGCTGCGCCTGCTCCAGGCGGTGCACCGGCTGCACGAGCAGAACCCGATGCTGGGCCTGCGCGGCGTGCGCCTGGGCCTCGTCATCCCCGGCCTGTTCACCATGCAGGTGCGGGCGATCGCGGAGGCGGCGGCCGAGCGGAAGGCCGCGAAGGGCGACCCGCGCGCCGAGATCATGATCCCGCTCGTGGGCACCGTCCAGGAGCTGGAGATCGTGCGCGAGGAGGCGGACCAGGTCATCGCGGAGGTCCAGGAGGCGACGGGCACGGCGCTGAAGCTGGCCATCGGCACGATGATCGAACTGCCGCGCGCCGCGCTGACGGCGGGCCAGATCGCGGAGGCCGCGGAGTTCTTCTCCTTCGGCACGAACGACCTGACCCAGACGGTCTGGGGCTTCAGCCGGGACGACGTGGAGGCCTCGTTCTTCACGGCCTACCTGGAGAAGGGCATCTTCGGTGTCAGCCCCTTCGAGACGATCGACAAGGACGGCGTCGGCTCCCTGGTGAGCTCCGCGGCCAGGGCGGGCCGCGCCACCCGCCCCGACCTCAAACTCGGCGTCTGCGGCGAGCACGGCGGCGACCCGGAGTCGGTCCACTTCTTCCACGAGGTGGGACTCGACTACGTCTCCTGCTCCCCGTTCCGCATCCCGGTGGCGCGGCTGGAGGCGGGCCGGGCGGCGACGCGGTCACCGGGCAGCGACCACCGTTAGCCTCCGGCAGCGACCGCCGTCGGCCCGCCGGCCGGGCCGCGGTTCGACCACCGGGGTCGTCGCCCGTCATTCCTCACCCTCGCCGACAGGACGGCGGCCCCGGCCCACCGCGGAGGGCGGCACCCCGTGCGGGGGGTGCCGCCCTCTTCGGGTGCCCGGAGGTGCTGCCGTCCGTTCCTACTCGCAGCCGACCCCGTCGCCGTCCCGGTCCAGGTGGGCGCCGTAGCCGGGGTCGCCCGCGTACACGGGGGCGGCGCCGGCGGCGCGGGCCGCGGTGCAGTTCTTGTAGTAGACGCTGCCGCCACCGCCGGAACCGCTGCCGCTCCCACCGGAGCCGGAGCCGCTCCCACCGGAACCGGAGCCGTAGTCCACCGCCGCCTCGGCCGTCACCGTCTTCGTCACCTCGACCTCGACCTCGACCGTCTCGGTCGCCGTCACCGTCTCGGCCGGTTCCGGCTCCGCCGTCTCGGTGGCCGTGGCCGTCACGGTGGTCGTCGGCCCGGGGACGGCGGCCGCGGGCTTGGCGTCGGTCGTCGTGGTGTCTCCGTCGCTGCCGCCGATGCCGACACCGACGAACAGCGCCAGGGCGAGTGCGGGGAGGACGTACCGCTTGCGGGCCCACTTGGGAGCGGGGCCGGGGCGGGAACCGTGGCCGGTGCCGGGAGCGGGCGGCTGGATGTACGGGTTGGTCATGTCTGTCCCCCCTGGGTGCTGCGTAAAGACATGACCGTAAAGCGATGACCGATGTTGTGGAAGATTCGTGATGCTTCTGTGACTACTTTCTGCGATTTCGTGACAGGAGTGGTCTCTCTTCTCTCCGGGTACTCCTCGGAGTCGGTGTGCGGGAGTCGGTGTGCGGTGGAAGGAGTGCGGGACATGGCGGGCACGGCGGGCTGGAGCACGGGCGACATCCCCGATCAGACGGGCCGTACGGCCGTCGTCACCGGGGCCAACAGCGGGATCGGTTACGTCACCGCGCGCGAACTGGCCCGGCGCGGGGCCCGGGTCGTGCTGGCCTGCCGCAGCGAGGTGCGCGGGACGGAGGCCGGTGACCGGCTGGCGCGGGAGGTGCCGGGCGCGCGGGCGGAGTTCGTACGGCTCGACCTCGGGGACCTGGACTCGGTACGGGAGTTCGCGGCCGCGTGCCGGAAGCGGTACGAGGGGATCGGCCTGCTGGTGAACAACGCCGGCGTGATGGCCCTGCCGAGGGGGCGCACGGCGGACGGCCACGAGACCCACTTCGCGGTCAACCACCTCGGGCACTTCGCGCTCACCGGCCTGCTGCTGCCCGCTCTGCTCGACAAGCCCGGCGCGCGCGTCGTGACCCTCTCCAGCTTCATGCACGCCCTGGCCAACATCGACATCACGGATCTCGACAGCCGGCGTTCGTACGGGCGCTGGACCGCCTACGCACGGTCCAAGACCGCCAACCTCCTCTTCACCCACGAACTGGCCCGGCGGCTGGCCGCCACCGGCTCCGGCGTCGTGGCGGCGGCCGCGCACCCCGGGTACGCGCGGACCAACCTCCAGACCGCGGCGCCCAGGCTGCGGGGGCGCAGGATGTCCGAGCGCGTGTGGCAGTTCGGCAACCGCGTGGTCGCGCAGCCCGCGGAGGCCGGTGCCCTCCCGGCCCTGTACGCGGCCACCGCCCCCGACGTCCGGCCCGACGACTTCGTGGGGCCGTCCTTCCTCGGCTGGCGGGGCGCCCCCGCCCGGAGCCGGCGCGCCCCGTGGACGCTCGACGACCGGGCGGGGGAACTGCTCTGGGAGGCGTCGGAGCGGCTGACCGGGGTGACGTACGAAGGGCTGGGAGGAGCGGCGGGCTGACAGCCGGGCGTCAGGCCGTGGCGCCCCCGTCCACCACCAGGTCCGTACCCACGACCGACGCCGCGTCGTCCGAGGCCAGGTACAGCACCGCGGCCGCCACCTCCTCGACGGTCGAGACACGGCCGACCGGAGCCTCGGTCCGCATGCGCTCTGCCCGCTCGGCCTCCGTCTCGCCCGGCCTGAGCGACATGCCGGTGGCGGTCGGACCCGGGCTGACCACGTTGATCCGTACGCCGTCCGCGATGTGGTCCAGGGCCGCGCCCCGGGTGAGGGCCGACACCGCCGCCTTGGTGGCGGCGTAGGCGGCGGCGCCGGCCACGCGCCGGTGCACGCCGAGGTTGGAGGCGATGTTCACGACGGCTCCGCCCCGCGGCTGCGTGCGCATGTGGCGCACCTGTGCCCGGAGGGCGAGCAGGACGCCGGTGACGTTGATGTCCAGCATCCGGCGCCACGCGTCCTCGGAGAGGTCCGCGACCGGCTGCCCGCCCTCGAAGACGCCCGCGTTGTTCACCGCCACGTCCAGCGAGCCGAAGCGGTCCACGGCGGCGGTGACGAGGGCCTCCATGTCTGCGGCGCGGGTGACGTCGGCGGTGACGGACAGCGCCTTGCCGCCCGCCCGCTCGATCAGCGCCACCGTCTCGTCCAGCGGTCCGGGGCGCCGCCCCGCGACGACGACGTTCGCGCCCTCGGCGGCGAACGCGAGGGCGACGGCCCGTCCGATGCCGGTGCCGGCGCCGGTGACGAGGGCGGTCCTGCCGGAGAAGCGGTCAGTTGTCATGATCTCCCCTAATCTTGACTGGGCGTTCCATTATGAGGCCGTGAAGGGTGCCCGCCGGGGGTGCCGGGATGTGCCGACGAGATGGTTCGATCCGAGCTGGCTCAGTCGAGCAGTGCCAGGGCCTGGTCCGCCGCGTCCAGCAGCCGGGCCGGGTCCGCGGACGCCTTGCCGACGACCCGGAGCCCCTGCATCAGCACCAGCAGCATCCGGGCCAGCGCGCGCGGATCGCGGTCCTCGGGCAGTTCGCCCTGTGCCTGCGCGCGGGCCAGCGCCGCGTGCAGCAGGGTCTCCAGGTGGTCCCAGCTGCGCACGACCCGGAGGGCGGCCGCGTCGTCGTGCGGCGCCAGTTCGGTGGCCGTGTTGACGACGAGGCAGCCCCTCAGGCGCTCCTCGTCCGACGCGGCCTCGGTCGCGAAACGGCGCACCACCGCGCGGACGGCGGGCAGGGCCGGTCCCGGCCGGGACAGTTCGCGCAACAGGAGGGGGCTCTGGTTCTCGCTGTAGCGGTCCAGCGCCTTCAGGTACAGCTCGTGCTTGCTGCCGAAGGTCGCGTAGAGGCTGGCGCGGCCGATGCCGAGGTGCTCGACGAGGTCGGACATCGACGTCGCCTCGTAGCCGCGCCGCCAGAACAGCTCCAGGGCTGACTGCAGCGCGGCGTCCGGGTCGAACTCCTTGGTCCTGGCCATGGGCGGGACTCTATGGATATCTGGAACGTGCGGTCAAGAAGGAGTGCCTATGT
Organism: Streptomyces ruber; assembly: GCF_014648075.1. Classification (GTDB taxonomy): domain Bacteria; phylum Actinomycetota; class Actinomycetes; order Streptomycetales; family Streptomycetaceae; genus Streptomyces; species Streptomyces ruber. The sequence continues at coordinate 569,907 of NZ_BMQK01000004.1, forward strand.
CGTTCGCACCTCGTACGTCACCACCCGCACCGACTCGTCGTCCAGGCACTGTCCGGTCCGCAGGTCGAACCGTTGCTTCAGCAGCGGGGAGGCCACGAACGGCCGGCCCCGGTGGGTACCGGTCAGGCCGCGGGAGAGGACCGCCGCGCCGCTGAACGGGTCGCGGTTGTCGATCGCGTACAGCGCGCCCGTCCGGTCGCGGAACAGGGCCGCCTGCCGCCCGTCCGGCAGCAGTGCCGCCACCCCGCGCCCCGGCAGCAGCCGGCCCAGGTCGCAGACCGTGAACCAGTCGTCCGCCAGGCGCAGTTGCACCATCAGGTCCGTCGTCTCGGGTGCCAGGGTCATCGTGTGGCGCTTCCTTCCAGGGCGTCTTCCGTCAGGGGCGTCGTGGGGCGCATGCCGATGGACAGCAGCGGCAGGTCGGGCTTGATCTGGTCGCGCTCGGGGACGAAGGCGACCACCGGGTCGGGGGTGTCGGGCGCGTTCACGAAGGACACGAACCGGGCCAGCTTCTCGGGGTCCTCGATGGTCGTCGCCCACTCGTCGCGGTAGTGCGCCACGTGGTCCCGCATCAGCGACTCCAGCTCCTCGCAGATGCCGAGCGAGTCGTGCACCACCACGTCCCGCACGTGGTCCAGGCCGCCCGGGATGCGGTCCAGCCAGGTGGACGTGCGCTCCAGGCGGTCCGCCGTGCGGATGTAGAACATCAGGAACCGGTCGATCAGCCGCACCAGTTCGGCGTCGGACAGGTCCTGGGCCAGCAGGTCCGCGTGGCGCGGCGTGGCGCCGCCGTTGCCGCCGACGTACAGGTTCCAGCCGTTGGACGTGGCGATGATCCCGAAGTCCTTCGACTGGGCCTCGGCGCACTCGCGGGCGCACCCGGAGACCGCCGACTTGAGCTTGTGCGGGGACCGCAGACCCCGGTAGCGCAGCTCCAGGTCTATGGCCATGCGGACCGAGTCCTGCACGCCGTACCGGCACCAGGTCTGACCCACGCACGACTTCACCGTGCGCAGCGACTTGCCGTACGCGTGGCCCGACTCGAAGCCCGCGTCGACCAGCCGCGCCCAGATCAGGGGCAGCTGCTCGACGCGCGCGCCGAACATGTCGATGCGCTGACCGCCCGTGATCTTCGTGTAGAGGCCGAAGTCCCGGGCCACCTCACCGATGACGATCAGCTTCTCCGGGCTGATCTCGCCGCCGGGGATGCGCGGCACGACCGAGTACGAGCCGTTCTTCTGCAGGTTGGCGAGGAAGTGGTCGTTGGTGTCCTGCAGCGCCGCCTGCTCGCCCTCCAGGACGTAGCCGTCCGCGCCGATCGTGGGCGCGAGCGAGGCGATGATCGAGCCGACCGTGGGCTTGCAGACCTCGCAGCCGTCACCGCCCCGGGCCGCCTCCCGGCCGTGGCGGTCCAGCAGCTCCCGGTACGAGGTGATGCGCAGGGCGAGGACGATCTCGTACAGCTCCTCGCGGGTCTGCGCGAAGCAGCCGCACAGGCCCTTGTCGACCTCGACGCCGCTCGCCTCCAGCTCGGCCGTGACCAGCTGGCCCAGCACCTTCACGCAACTGCCGCAGCCGGTACCGGCCCTGGTGCACTTCTTCACCTCGGGCACGGTGGTGCAGCTGTGCTCGGTGACGGCGCCGCGGATGGTGCCCTTGGTGACGTTGTGGCAGGAGCAGATGACCGCCTCGTCGGGCAGCGCGGACGGGCCGAGCTGCGCCGGGGCGCCCGCGCCGGCCGGGAGGACCAGCTGCTCCGGTGCGACCGGCGGTACGGAGCCGGTGAGCGCCCGCAGCGTGCCGTACGCCTCCGCGTCGCCGACCAGGATGCCGCCGAGCAGCTCCCCGTCACGCCCGATGACGAGCTTCTTGTACGTGCCCGAGCGGGAGTCGGCGTAGACCACGTCGAGGCAGTCGGCGGTGGTGCCGTGCGCGTCGCCGAAGGACGCCACGTCGACGCCCAGCAGTTTCAGCTTGGTCGACAGGTCGGCGCCCGTGAAGGCGGCCTCCTCGTCGGCGGCGATCGTCGCGGCCGCCGTCTCGGCCATCTCGTAGCCGGGCGCCACCAGCCCGTACACCCGGCCGTCCGAGGCCAGCGCGCACTCGCCGATCGCGAACACGTGCGGGTCGGAGACCGTACGGCACTGCTCGTCCACCGCGATGCCGCCGCGCTCGCCGACCGTCAGCCCGCAGTCCCGGGCGAGCTGGTCGCGGGGGCGGACGCCCGCGCTGAACACCACCATGTCGGTGGCGAGTTCGGAGCCGTCGGACAGCTTCATGCCGGTGACGGAGCCGTCCGCGCCGGACACGATCTCCTGCGTACCGGTGCCGGTGTGCACCGTGAGGCCCATGTCCTCGATGGTGCGCAGCAGCGCCGCGCCGCCGCCCTCGTCCACCTGCACCGGCATCAGGCGCGGCGCGAATTCGACGATGTGCGTGGCGAGTCCGAGGCCCTTCAGCGCGCCCGCCGCCTCCAGGCCGAGCAGCCCGCCGCCGACCACCGCGCCGGTCGTGGCCCGCGACTTCGCGTACGCCTCGATCGCGAGCAGGTCCTCGATCGTGCGGTAGACGAAGCAGCCCTCGGCGTCCTTGCCGGGCACCGGCGGCACGAAGGGGTACGAGCCGGTGGCGAGGACCAGGGTGTCGTAGCCGACGACCAGCCCCGAGCGGGAGGTCACCGTCCGCGCCGCGCGGTCGACCTCGACCGCCGGGTCGCCGACGTGCAGTTCGATGCCGTGCTTCTCGATGAACCCCATGTCGGTCATGGAGAGGTCCTCGGGCGTGCGGCCCGAGAAGTACGAGGTCAGCTGCACGCGGTCGTACGCCGGGCGCGGCTCCTCGCACAGCACGACCACACGGTGCGTGGCGGTCAGGCCGCGCTCGGCGAGCGCCTCCAGGAAACGCTGGCCGACCATGCCGTGGCCGACGAGCACGATCGTGGGGGTGGCCCCCGGGGTGGCGGTCATCAGGAGCCTCCGTCGTTGGTGAGCAGGTGGAGCAGCGGGGCGCCGGGCGCGGGGAGCGGCTCGGCTCCCTCCCAGGCGCGGGCGAGCGCGCCGACGGTGCCGAGTTCGCCGACGAGCACCCCGCCGACCAGGCGGTCGTCGCGGACGACGACCTTGCGGTAGGTGCCCCGGGTGGCGTCGGCGAGCTGGATCACGTCGTCGCCGGGGCGGGGGTCGGGCTCGCCGAACGCGGCGAGGTCGAAGGGAGCGTCGTTCGAACCGCCGTACGGGCCGTCGTACGAGCCGTCGCTCCCCATGAGTCCCGTGAGGGTGAGCCGGGTGAGGGAACGGGTGCCGGTGTACCGGGCGCCGGCGTCGCCCGCCAGCAGTCCGGCCAGCACGTCGGCCTGTTCGAGCGCGGGCGCGGCCAGCCCGTACAGCGTGCCGTCGTGCTGGGCGCAGTCGCCGATCGCGTGGATGTGCGGGTCCGAGGTGCGCAGCCGGTCGTCGACGACGACGCCCTCGCGCACGTCGAGACCGGCGTCCCGGGCGAGGCCGACGCGCGGGCGGACCCCGCAGGCCAGCACCACCAGGTCGGCGTCGAGTGCGTACCCGTCGGCCAGCTCCACCGAGCGGACCGCACCGCCGACGCAGCGCACGTCCCGCACCCGGCACTCGGTGTGCACCTCCACGCCCAGGTCGCCCAGATGCCGGCGGACCAGCTCCGAGGCGGCCGGGTCGAGCTGGCGCTCCATGACGCGCTCGGCCTGCTGGGCGAGGACGACCTGCGCACCGCGCACGGCCAGCGCACGCGCCGCGGACACCCCGAGGAGCCCGCCGCCGACGACGACGGCCCGCGCCCCCGGCCGCACCGCCTTGGACAGGCCCAGGCAGTCGTCCATGGTGCGGAAGGCGTGCGCGCCCTCGGGCAGCGCGTGGCCCGGCGTGTCCGCCGCCGTCGCGAAGAGGCCGCGCAGGGGCGGCAGCACCGGGTTGGAGCCGGTCGCCAGGACCAGCGTGCCGTACGCGATCACCGAGCCGTCCGCGCAGCGCACCTCCCGGGCCGCCCGGTCGATGCCGGTGACCCGGGCCCGGACCAGCTCCGCGGGCGCGGGCAGCGCGATCACCTCGGGGCCGTAGCGGCCGGCCAGCACCTCGGCGAGCAGGACCCGGTTGTACGGGCGGTGCTCCTCCTCGCCGACGACCAGCGCGGGCGTGCCGAGCTCACCGAGCCGCCGGGCGAGCCGTACGCCCGCGAGCCCGGAGCCGATCACCACCACACGCGTATTCGAGGTCATGCACCGCAGCGTGCGGTGCCGGTGTTACCCGGTCGCATCACGGTTGTTTCCCGTCGGGAACGCTGCCCTCAGCCCGGCGCGGGGGCGGCTGTGAGGGGCCGTGACCTGGACGGTCCGGCCGTCTCGGACCTAAGGTCGCGATCATGCCCGACATAACGCTGACCTCGATAGTCGTCCTGTGCCTCGCCGCCCTCGCGGCCGGATGGATCGACGCCGTGGTGGGCGGCGGCGGGCTCCTGCTGCTCCCCGCGCTGCTGCTCGGCCTGCCGGGCGGCGCGTCGGCGGCCCAGTACGCGCTCGGCACCAACAAGGCGGTCGCGATCGTCGGCACCACGGGCGCGGCGGTGACGTACGCGCGCAAGGCACCGGTGGACGTGCGCACCGCCGTACGGATCGGGCTCGCGGCGCTCGCGGGGTCGACGGCGGGCGCGCTCGTGGCGGCCGGCATGAGCACGGAGGTGCTGGAGCCGGTCGTGATGGTCGTCCTGCTCGCGGTCGGCGCGTTCGTGATCCTGCGTCCCGGCTTCGGCTCGGTGCCCTCGGCCGGACCCGTCTCCGCGCGCCGCGTCCTCGCCGCGATCGGCCTCGCGGGCGTCGGCATCGGCTTCTACGACGGCCTGATCGGCCCCGGCACCGGCACCTTCCTCGTCCTCGCCCTCACCGCGCTGCTCCACCTCGACCTGGTCACCGCCTCCGCCACCGCCAAGATCGTCAACTGCTGCACCAACGCGGGCGCCCTCGCGATGTTCGCCTGGGCGGGCACGGTGTACTGGCAGCTGGCCGCGCTGATGGCGGTGTTCAACCTGGCCGGCGCGATGGTCGGGGCGCGCACGGCGCTGAAGCGGGGGAGCGGGTTCGTGCGGGTGGTGCTGCTGGTGGTGGTGTTCTCGCTGGTGGCGAAGATGGGGTACGAGCAGTGGGTGGCGTGAGGCACCGGCCCGCTGTTCAGGCGGCGCCCGTGAGGTGGGCGAAGACGACGACGTTCCCCTGGTACCCCGTCCGCTCGGAGTAGCCGCCCCCGCAGGTGATCACCCTGAGCTCCGGGCGCGGGGCCGCCCCGTACACCTTCTCGTCGGGGAAGTCCCGGGCGTCGTACACCTCCACGGCGTCCACGGAGAACCGGGCGACGGTGCCGTCCCGGCGGCTGACGTCGACGCGGGCGCCCTTGTGCAGCGCGCCCAGGGCGTAGAAGACGGCGGGCCCCTCGCGGTTGTCGACGTGTCCGGCGACGACCGCGGTGCCCGTCTCGCCGGGCGCCGTGCCCGCCTCGTACCAGCCGGCGAGGTTCCTCGCGGCGGCGGGCGGCACGTCGAGGCTGCCGGACGGGGTGAGGCCGAGGCCCATGAGCGGGGCGTCGACGCCGATGGAGGGGATGCGTATCCGGTCGGGGCGTGCGGCCGGCAGCGCGGGGGCGTCGCGTTCGGCGGAGGCCGTGGTGGCGACCGGTGCGGTGGCTGTGGCGCTGCCGTGGGCCTCGGCCGCCGACGGCTGGGGCGGGACGCCGGGGGCGGTGCCGTCGTGCAGCAGCCAGACGCCGCAGCAGGCGGCGAGCAGGCTGGCGCCGGCTATGACCGTGTCGGTGAAGCGCACGCGGCCTCCTGGTGCGGTGACTGTCCTGTTCGCCCTCCTGGCGGAGTCCTCCCCTCCGGGCGGGGGGCGCGAAGCCCGGAGGGGAGGGGCGGCGGTACCGGCGGACGGACAGCGGAGGGCGTCCGTCAGATCCCGTCGCCTCTCGCCCGGCGATGCAGGAGCCAGGTACCGCCCGCGGCGGCGACGGCGAGGGCCGTCACGCCCGCCGCGGTCTGCACGGGGTCGGGGCCGAGCGCGCCGCCGACCCCCGTCTTGACGCTTCCCCGGGGGTGTGTCTGCGTCCGGCCGGGGGTGTCGTGCGCGCGGGGCGTCAGCGCGACCACGAGATCGCCGGTCGCCCTGGCCGCCTTCCGGCCGCGACCGGAGCAGCGCACCACGATCTCGTACGTTCCCGGCTGGGCGCTCGGCGGCACCTTGAACCGCCCGGCCGCGTCCTCGCCGCGGGCGCCCGGCACCAGGGGGAAGGTGCCCGCGCCGACCGCGGAGGCGTCGCCCGTGGCGGCGCCGTCCGGGCCGCACGCCGCCGTGCCGACCGTGACCTCGGCGCCGGGGACGACGCCGGACGGGTACACCGTGACCTTCCCCGCCGGGTCGGCGCCGGCCGCCGCACCGTACGCGGGGGCGGCGGCCAGACCCGTGGCGATGACGGCGAGCGCGGCGCTGACGGGCAGCCGGGCGGTATGTCGCATGGCGCGTGCTCCTCCGAGCCGGTTCCGGAATCCGTGGGCTGCCTCCGAGGTAAGTGGCAGAGGGCGCCGGCCGCTCGCTGATGACCCGTCAGAAAGTAGGTGAACGCACGTCAGCAGGTGCGGCTCCCGGTCCTGCTCGGTGCTGTTCCAGCAGGTCATGAGCGTACGGACGGGTTGTGGCCGCGAAGATTGCGAAGTGGGCGGAGTGCGGGGGTGAACGGGTGACCGGTGGCCGACTCCGGGAGGCGAGCCGGGAAGGGCTTGACCTGAAGAAAGGTTGAGGTACGAGGGTGTGTGGCCATGAAGACGACTGACAGCACCGACACCCCCGTACGCGTGGCCCTCGTCGTCGGCAGCAACCGCGAGGGCCGCTTCGGCTCCGTGGTGGCCGACTGGCTGCTGGAGCGGCTGCGGGCCCGCGACGGCATGGAGGCGGAGGTCGTGGACGTGGCGGAGGCGCCGCTGCCCACGACGCTCTCACCGTCCCCCGAGGCGGCCGAGGCGCTCGCCGCCGTCACCCCCCGCCTGGCGGCGGCCGACGCGTTCGTCGTCCTGACCCCCGAGTACAACCACTCCTATCCGGCGGGCCTGAAGAACCTGATCGACTGGCACTACGGCGAGTGGCGGGCCAAGCCGGTGGCCCTCGTCTCCTACGGCGGCCTGGCGGGCGGCCTGCGCGCGGTCGAGCACCTGCGCCAGGTCTTCGCCGAGCTGCACGCGGTCACCGTCCGCGACACGGTGTCCTTCCACAACGCGCACGGGGCCTTCGACGACAGGGGCCGCCCGAAGGACCGCACCGGACCGGACGCGGCGGCGAAGGTGATGCTGGACCAGCTGGAGTGGTGGGCGCGGGCCCTGCGGGAGGCGAGGGAGAAGCGGCCGTACGGGGGCTGACGCGCGACGGGAACATTCGGCGGCCATGCCGGGTTCGCACGGGCGTACGTACGGCAGGCGGGAGAGCGGCAGCTGCGCCGCCTGCCTCGGAGGATGGAGGAAGAACCCGTGCCACTGCCCTCCCACCCCCTGCGGAAGCTGGGCTTTTTGACCATCGGGCTGTTCGACGGGGCCGACCCGCGGCCGGGTCACGAGTCCACCCTGGAGATCATCGAACTGGGCGAGCGGCTCGGCTTCGACAGCGCCTGGGTACGGCACCGGCACCTCCAGTACGGCATCTCGTCCCCCGTCGCGGTCCTGGCGGCGGCCTCCCAGCGCACCACGCGCATCGAGCTCGGCACCGCCGTCGTCCCGCTCGGCTGGGAGAACCCGCTCCGCCTCGCCGAGGACCTGGCGACGGTGGACGTCCTCTCCGGGGGCCGGCTGAACCCGGGCGTGAGCGTCGGCCCGCCGATGCACTACGACCGGGTCAAGGAGGCCCTGTACCCGGACTCCGCCGGCAACGAGGAGTTCGGGTACGAGCGGGTGCGCCGGCTGCTGGGCTTCGTCCGCGGCGAGCCGGCCACGGACTTCAGCGGCACCGAGGGCTTCGAGGTGTTCTCCGACCGCGTCGAGCCGCACTCCCCGGGCCTGGGGCGCCGCATGTGGTACGGCGGCGGCAGCCTGAACTCGGCCCGCTGGGCGGGCGAGCACGGCATGAACTTCCTGACCAGCAGCGTGGTGAAGGCGGAGGGGCCGGAAGCCGGACCGCACTCGGGCGGTCACGGCTTCGCCGGGATCCAGCTCTCCCACGTACGGGAGTTCCGGGCCCACCACCCGGACGGGGAGGCGGCCCGCGTCTCCCAGGGCCTGGTGGTCATCCCCACGGACGGCGCGACCCCCGAGCAGCGGGCGAAGTACGAGAAGTACGCGGCCGAGCGCCTCCCCCGCACCACGACCCCGCAGGGCCCGGCCCGGCTCCTCTTCGCCCCTGACCTCGTCGGCACCTCGGCGGAGATCGCGGAGCAGCTGTACGCCCACGCCGCGTTCCGCGAGATCGACGAGGTCGCCTTCGCGCTCCCCTTCAGCTTCGACCACGAGGACTACGTCCAGATCCTGACGGACATCGCGACGAAACTGGGGCCGGAACTGGGGTGGCGGCCGGCTGCCTGAACCAGGGCGGTCAGGAGCCGGCCGGCCACTACTTCGGGTCGCGGTCGAACCGCGACTTGGACCAGGCGTAGCCGAGCACGGCCAGCCCCACGCACCAGGCGACGGCCAGCCAGCCGTTGTGGCCGATCTCGGTGCCGAGCAGCAGCCCGCGCAGGGTCTCGATGGCCGGGGTGAACGGCTGGTACTCGGCGATCGGCCGGAACCAGCCGGGCATGGCGTCGACGGGGACGAAGGCGCTGGACAGCAGCGGCAGCAGGATCAGTGGCATGGCGTTGTTGCTGGCGGCCTCGGGGTTCGGGCCGACCAGGCCCATGCCGACCGCGATCCAGGTGAGCGCGAGGGCGAAGAGCCCGAGCAGTCCGGCCGCCGCGAGCCACTCCAGGACGGTGGCATCGGTGGAGCGGAAGCCGATGGCCACGGCGACGGCGCCGACGAGGACCACACTGGCGACCGACTGCAGCACGCTGCCGACGACGTGCCCGACGAGCACCGCACCGCGGTGGACGGACATGGTGCGGAAGCGGGCGATGATGCCTTCGGTCATGTCCATGGACACGGCGACCGCGGTCCCGATCGTGGTGCTGCCGATGGTCATCAGTAACAGGCCCGGGACGATGTAGGCGATGTAGGCGGAGCGGTCCGCACCGCCGCCGCCGATGCCCGCGCTCATCACGTCGCCGAAGATGTAGACGAAGAGCAACAGCATCATGACCGGCGTGAGCAGCAGGTTCAGCGTCATGGAGGGGTAGCGCCGGGCGTGCAGCAGGTTGCGGCGCAGCATGGTGGACGAGTCGCGCACGGCGAGGGAGATCCGGGCCGGGCGGGCGGGGGCCAGGGGGGTGCTCATCGGACGGTCTCCTCGGACTGGGTGGGGACGACGCCGCCGGTGAGGGCGAAGAACACGTCGTCGAGGTCGGGGGTGTGCACGGTCAGCTCGTCCGCCTCGATGCCGGCGGAGTCCAGCCGGTCGAGGACCGAGCGCAGCGCGCGCTGGCTGCCGTCGCTGGGGATCTGCAGCGTCAGGGACTCGTCGTCCCGTACGACTCCGCGCAGCGCGCCGGCGGCGCTCCGGTACGCGGCAGGCCCGGCGAAGCGCAGCCGCACGTGCCCGCCGGGAACCAGCCGCTTCAGCTCCTCGGCGGTGCCCTCGGCGGCGATCCTGCCGTCGTTCAGCACCGCGATGCGGTCGGCGAGCTCGTCGGCCTCCTCCAGGTACTGGGTGGTGAGGAAGACGGTCACACCGCCGGTGACGAGCTCGCGGATGATCTGCCACATGTTGTGGCGCGAGCGTGGGTCGAGTCCGGTGGTCGGCTCGTCGAGGAAGATGACCCGCGGGTCGCCGACCAGCGTCATGGCGATGTCCAGGCGGCGCTTCATGCCGCCGGAGTAGGTGGAGGCGGGCTTCTTCGCGGCCTCGGTGAGGTCGAACCGCTCCAGCAGTCCGGCGGCGACGCGCCGCCCCTCGCGCCGGGACAGGTGGTGCAGGTCCGCCATGAGGAGCATGTTCTCCTCGCCGGTGATCAGCCCGTCGACGGCGGAGAACTGCCCGGTGACACCGATGGCGGCGCGCACGGCCTGCGGGTCGGTGGCGAGGTCGTGGCCCGCGACCGTGGCCTGCCCGCCGTCGGCGGCGATGAGCGTGGACAGGATCCGCACGGTGGTGGTCTTGCCGGCGCCGTTGGGCCCGAGCAGCGCGAACACGGACCCGGCGGGGATGTGCAGATCGATGCCGTCGAGCACGGTCCTGTCGCCGTACGACTTGCGCAGACCGGTGGCGGAGACGGCGGCGGGGACGTGCGGGACGTCACTGTGCCTGGATGTGGGCATGACAGACGAAGGCATGGAGTCCTCCCGTGGGGAAGGTGAGGCGGGTGGGTGAGTGGGAGCTTGCGGGGTGGGCCGGTGCTCAGACCCTGGCGCGGCGGATGTCGATGTTGCCGTGCCGGGTGCGGGCGTGGACCTTGACGGTGTCCTCGGTCTCCTCCGGGGCCCCGGACTCGGTGAGCGCGCTGCGCACCTGGCCGGACTTCGAGCTGACGTCGAGCCAGGCCGCCGTGCCCTCGCGGACGCCGATCTCGATGGAGCCGTGGTCGGTCTCCAGCTGGACGGTGCCGCGGGCGACGTCGTCCACGCGCAGGACGCCGTGGGCGTTGACGGCGGTGACCGAGCTCTCGGCGCGCCGGATCTCGATGGGGCCGTTGGCGCCGTTGACGCGCAGGTCGCCGGTGGCGGCGCCGACGGTCGTGCTGCCGTGCGAGTTCTTCAGGACGGCGGGGCCGTCGACGAGGCCGACGCGTACGTCACCGGTGCTGCTGGTGATCTCGGCCGCGCCGTCGACCCGGTCCACGGTGACCGAGCCGTGCGACACCTTCAGGTGCAGCGGTCCCGTCGTGTCGAGACGGACGTCACCGACCGAGGTCTTCACCCACACCTCGCCGAGCCGGCCCTCACCGAGCACCTGCGTCCAGGCGCCGGTCGTGTCCACGCACGAGTCCGTGGGCAGCTCGACGGTCACGTCGACGACGCCGTCGCGGCCGAACGGGCTGGACCTGGGCGTCCTGAGGGTCAGCAGGCCGTTGGCGAACGTCACCTCGGTCTGCTCGGCCGCCCGTACGTCCAGCTTCTTCTTCGGGTCGCGGGGCCGCACCTCGACCACGGTGTCGTTGCGGTCGCCCGCGGTGAACTGGATGGAACCGGCCTCCACACGTGCGGTGACCGAGATCGGTTCGGGAGTGTCGAAAGAAGGCATGGCTGTCCCGTCCTCTTGGGTGGAAGTGGTGACGCGGGTGGGGCGCGGTCAGCGCACCCAGCCGGTGAAGCTCTGTCCGGTGGTGCGGGTCTTCTCCGTCGTACGCGGCGGCCGGCTGCCACCGTCGACCGCGGCCGACACGGCCCGTACGAGCCACGCGTTGACCGACAGCCCCTCGCGGCCCGCGGCCTCCTCGACCCGCGTCTTGAGGTGGGCCGGCAGCCGCAGGTTCACGCGGGCGGTGCCGCCCTCTTCACCGTCGGCGGGCACCGGTGCCGGTGACGACGCGGTGAGCGGCTCGACGGGCGCGACCGGCTCAGCGGGGGTGGTGGCGCCGTCGCCTGGCGGCGGTGTCACCACGAAGTCGGGGTCGAGCCCGCGCAGCCGTACGTCGACGGAGCCGGGGGCGAGCTCGCGGGTGATCTCGTTCATGGCGTCGGAGAGCACGTTGAGCAGGGTCAGGCGGGTCGCCGACTCCAGCGGGGCGGTGAGCCGCTCGGCCAGCTCGCGGGCTTCGTCCCCGCCGGCTTCGGCGGCCACCGCGAGCTCGCGGCGGAGGGTGTCGACGTAGGGCGTGAGATCCATGACGCCATAGTGGCACCACCATGGCGCCATAGGCAAGTCCTCGAAGTCGAGGACGCTTCGGAGTGTGTCGCAGCAGTTCTTCGTCGAGCGGCTGCAGAGAGTGCAGTGCGATGGCGAGCTGAGGTGCCGCAGTGGCGTCACCTGGCATCTAACTGGCGCCATGTGGTGCCGGCTCGCGCCGCGAGCGACTCCGGATGACCCGTGAGACGGCCACACGCACCGCTTACCACTCGGTGAGTGGTGACTTGCATGTCCGTACTTGGCAGGCGATCGCGGTGCGGCAACGATCGATCCGTCGCCCCGTGCCCTGGACGGGTCGATCCGTACCCATGCGCACCCTTGGACGAGCTGGAGAAACGAGATGAACGAGCACGCTTCCGGGCCCGCCGCGCCTGTCACGGTCATCGGGCTCGGCTCCATGGGGCAGGCCGTGGCGGCCGCCTTCCTGAAGGGTGGCCACCCGACGACGATCTGGAACCGCACGGCCGCCAAGGGGCGGGACCTGGTCGCCCGAGGGGCCGTCCTCGCGCACTCTCCGGCTGACGCGGTCCGGGCCGGTGGGCTGGTCGTGGTCTGTGTGCTGGACCGGGAAGCGGCTCAGGGCATTCTGGGGCCGGTGGAAGCGGAGCTGGCGGGCCGCAGCCTGACGGTGCTCACGAGCCTGTCTCCCGAAGAGGCCGAGGAGATGGCGCAGTGGGCGGCCGAACGGAACATCTCCTTCCTGGGTGGCGCCATCATGGCGACCCCGGACCTCATCGGGGATCCGGAGGCGGCGTCCATTCTGTACGCCGGTTCGCACACGGTGCTCCGCGAATACCGGCCGGCGCTGGAGCTGCTCGGCGCCACCACCTACCTCGGTGACTCCGCCGCACGTGCCTCCCTGCTGGAGACCGGGCTGCTCGCGTCCATGTACGCGATGTTCGCCGGCTTCTACCACGGCACGGCGCTGGTGGGCACGGACGGTGTCACCGCGGAGGAGTTCACGGCTCTGGCGGTGCCCTGGCTGAAGGCGATGACCACGTTCCTTCCCGGGCAGGCGGAGATCATCGACGCGGGTGACTACACCACCGATCAGCAGAGCCTGGAGTTCAACAAGGGCGGACTGGACCACATCATCCGCATCAGCGAGGCACGGGGCATCGCCACTGACGTCATGAGGCCCATGGCCGCTCTCGTCGATCGCCAGGTCGAAAGGGGCCACGGAGCGGACAGCGTCGCCCGTCTCGTCGAAGGAATCAGGTATCCCGAGGCGTGATCGCGCCTCTAGGGTGCCTGTATGACGAACGCACTCCGTCTGCAGGAGATCACCCCGGACAACTTCGAGGCCGCGATCGGCCTGCGCGTCCGGCCGGACCAGGAGCACCTGGTGGCGCCGGTCGTGAAGTCCCTGGCCGAGGCGTACGTCCACCCCGCTACGGCCTGGCCCCGGCTCATCCTGGACGGGGACCGGCCCGTCGGCTTCCTCATGGCGTTCTTCGACACCGACTGGCGGGGCGACGGCTCGGGCACCGACATCCGCTCCGGTCTGTGGCGCCTCAACATCGCGGCCGGTGAACAGGGCCGGGGGTACGGCCGCTTCGCGGTGGAGTCCGTGGCCGCCGAGATCCGCCGCCGCGGCGGCGACCGCCTGTTCGCCACGTGGCATCCGGGCGAGGACGGCCCCGAACGGTTCTACCTGCGGCTCGGCTTCCGGCTGACGGGCGAGGTGAGTGAGGGCGAGACGGTCGGCGAGTTGCCTCTCGGGCGGGCGGGCTGAAACGGACCGTGTCCCTCCGGTGCCACGCGGCGCCCGAGGCCGCCTGGGCGCCGGACGCCATGTGACCGTCGAGCAGCGCGCCGGTGAAGGCGGTCCACGAGGCCGGACTCGTCCGGAGGGACGGCCCTGCCGGGTGCTCGCAGTTGACTCACAGCTCCTTACGAAGGCGTTGGAGGAACGAGAGGGAATCGCCTTCGTTCGAGCAACGTGCGGTGATCGTCTCGTACGGTTCGTTGTGGGACGCGGCGCCCTCACCGCCCTCGATCCACAGGCGGGTGAAGGGAGTCTCCAGGTACACGACGTCCATGGCCCCGGGCCCGGCGAACGATATGACGTTGAAAGAACTGCTCAGCCCGACGTGCGGACCGCGCCGAAGGGATGGACCAGAAGGGTCGCATTGGGGGAAGCACCCTGCGCATCGCGGTCTCCGACCCGAGGGACGGGCAACTGCCGTACGTGCGACGCGCCGCGAGGGCGGACACCTCCGGCCGCGGACTCGTGATCGTGCGTGAGGTGGCCGGCCGGTGGGCGTCAGCGAGTTGACGGTCGGCAAGTCCGTGTGGTGCGAGGCGGATGCCGTACGACAGCCGGCCGCCGCCCACTACCGTGAGCCCTGCGAACCCCGGCTCCACAGGAGGACGACGATGGCCGAGCCGCTCAAGACCCTCGTCAACGGGATCGAGGTGAAGGTGCCCAACAGCATTCCCGACATCCGCGCGGCGCTCCCCGAGGAGCGCCGCGCGGAGTTCGACCGGGCCATCAACGACGCCGGCGTGCAGGACATCCACGCCGTCATGCGGCACTGGATGCTGGAGGCCGTGCCCGACCCGGCGGCGGACGCGCTGCTGGCGAAACTCGCCGCCGACGAGGCCGAGAGGCGGGGCGTCGCTTGAGCTACCGCGTCACCTACGCACCGCCCGCGGACGACACGCTCGCCAAGATGTCCGACGGTCCGGCGTTCAGGGAGGCGATGAGGCGGACGATCGGCAGCGACCCGTACGGTCACGGCTCGATCGGGGTCGCGGGGGAACGCGACCGGCGGGAGGCCACCGTCCGCGGCGCCATCGTGCTCTACTACGTCTCCGGATCCGTGCTCACCGTGACCGTGGTGCGGCTGATACCCGTGATGTGAGCCGTCTGTGTCACGCGGAGTCGGCACGCCGCCGGTTGAGGACGGGCAGCCCGACCGCCACCGCGAGCAGCGGCAGGGTCAGGAGCAGCGTGACCAGGTCCTGTCCCGCGCCCGACACGCCGGCCGTGCCCATCAGCGTCTGCTCGTAGGTGAGGAACAGCAGCGGCAGGGCGGCCAGGACGACGGCCGGGGGCAGGGCGCGGTCCTGGGTGAGGAGAGCGAGCGCGGCGCCCAGCGCGACGATGACGGCCGGGATCGCGGAGAGCGCGCCCTCCTGCCAGCCGGCCGTCGCCGCGAGAAAGGTGATCACGGTGACCACCGCCGCGCAGGCGCGGGTGGACCAGGAGGTGACGAGCAGGTCGCGCGGTGCGCTCAGGAGCAGTACCGCCCACAGCAGCTGGGGCAGGCCCACCACGAGCAGGTTGTGCAGCACCAGCAGCGCGTCGAACTCGGCGAAGGCGTGGCTGACGTAGTCGATCCGGGCGCCCAGCACGGCGAGCACGGACAGGACGCCGGCGGCCCTCGCGGGCTGCCAGTGCCCGGCGAGCACGGAGAGGAGCGACAGGGACCACAGCACGGCGGCCGTCAGGGCGATCGTGTGCGGCACCCCGCCGATCTCGCCCGTCCAGGGGAAGGTGAGCGGCGGTTCGGCGGACGACAGGGGCAGCACCTGGGCGAGCTGCTGGCCCGCGGCGACGGCCACGACGAGCGGTGCGGCGACGGCGGCCAGCCGGGCGGCGGGCCGGTCGGAGGTGAGGCCGGTGCGCAACCGCAGAGCGTGCCCGGCGACGCCTGCCGCCTCCAGCCCGCGCGCGGCGCGGCCGCGTCCGGTCGTGTTGTCGGCGGCGACGGCGGCGATCTCCGCGCCGTGCCGGTCACGGTAGTCGCGCGGATACAGCCGCAGGGCCAGCCTCAGTGAACGGGTCGGGACGTTCATGCGAACCTCACCTCCGAGCCGGCGCCGAGGCGGCGGTGCGCCTCGGAGACCACGGTGCGCAGGTGGGCGACTTCGTCGGTCAGCGCGGCCCGGCCCGCGGGGGAGAGCGAGTAGAAGCGGCGGGCGCGGCCGTCCACGACCTCTTCGCGTTCGACCTGGATGAGGCCCTGGCCCTGCAGCCGGTCGAGGGCCCCGTACAGGGTTCCGGTGCGCAGGCGCACGCGGCCTTCGGACAGTGCCGTGACCTCTTGGAGGATGCCGTAGCCGTGGCGGGGTGCGTCCGCCAGGGCCGTGAGGATGAGCAGGGCGGGGCCCTGCGCCATACGGTTACTCATGATCGCAGTATATGTCGCGAGGCGACATATGGAGCGAGGGGGGGACCCTCAGCCCCGTACCGCCTCCACCCGCACCGCACAGGCCTTGAACTCCGGCATCCGCGACGTCGGATCCAGCGCCGGGTTGGTGAGCGTGTTGGCGCGGCCCTCGCCCGGCCAGTGGAAGGGCATGAAGACCGTGTCCGGGCGGATCGTGGTCGTGATGCGGGCGGGGGCGACCGCGCGTCCGCGCCGGGACACCACCGCCACCGGGTCGCCCTCCGCCGCGCCGAGCCGTTCGGCCAGGCGCGGGTGCAGTTCGACGAAGGGACCGGGCGCGGCGGCGTTCAGCTCGTCCACGCGGCGGGTCTGCGCGCCGGACTGGTACTGGGCGACCACGCGGCCGGTGGTGAGGAGGACCGGGTACTCGGCGTCCGGCTCCTCGGCGATCGGACGGTGGGAGACGGGGGCGAAGCGCGCCCGGCCGTCCTCCGTGGCGAAGCGGTCGAGGAAGAGGCGGGGAGTGCCCGGGTGGACGGCGGGGGAGGCCGCCGGGGCGTCGAGCGTCCCGGCCGGCGGCGCCTCCTCGCCGCCGGTCGTCCCCCGGGGCGCCGGACACGGCCAGAACACCCCGTTCTCCTCCGCCAGCCTCCGGTAGGTGATCCCGGAGTAGTCCGCGATCCCGCCCGCGCTCGCCCGGCGGAGCTCCTCGAAGACCTCCTCGGGGTCGGCCGGGAAGCCCTTCTCCGCGCCCAGGCGGGACGCCAGTCCGTGCAGGACGTGCAGGTCGGTGCGGACGCCGTCCGGGGGCGTGATCGCCCGGCGGCGCAGCAGCACCCGGCCCTCCAGGCTGGTCGTCGTGCCGGTCTCCTCCGCCCACTGGGTGACCGGCAGGACCACGTCCGCCAGCTCCGCCGTCTCGGAGAGGACCACGTCGCACACCGCCAGGAAGTCCAGTGCGCGGATGCGCTCCTCCACGTGGGCCGCGCGGGGCGCCGACACCACGGGGTTGGAGCCCATCAGGAGCAGGGTCCGTACGTCTCCGCCGAGCGCGTCGAGGAGTTCGTAGGCGCTGCGGCCCGGTCCCGGCAGCGCGTCCGGGTCGACGCCCCACACCTCGGCCACGTGCCGCCGTGCCTCGGGGTCGGTCAGGCTGCGGTAGCCGGGCAACTGGTCCGCCTTCTGCCCGTGTTCGCGTCCGCCCTGCCCGTTGCCCTGGCCGGTCAGGCAGCCGTAGCCGGACAGCGGGCGGCCCGCGCGGCCCGTCGCCAGGCAGAGATTGATCCACGCGCCGACCGTGTCCGTGCCCTTGGCCTGCTGCTCGGGACCGCGCGCGGTGAGCACCATGGCGTGCTCCGGCTCGCAGAAGAGACGGACCGCCTCGCGGAGTTCGGGGACGGAGACGCCGGTGATCCGTTCCACGTGCTCCGGCCAGTGCGCCATGGCCGCCGCCCGCGCCTCCTCCCAGCCGGTCGTCCGCTCGCGGATGTACTCCTCGTCCGTGCGGCCCTCCGCCACCACCAGGTGCAGCAGGCCGAGGGCGAGGGCGAGGTCCGTCCCCGGCCGGGGCGCGAGGTGCAGGTCCGCCTGCTCGGCCGTACGGGTGCGGCGCGGGTCGACGACGATCAGCCGGCCGCCGTTCTCCTTCAGTTCGGTGAGGTAGCGCAGCGCGGGCGGCATCGTCTCGGCGAGGTTGGAGCCGACGAGGACCACGCAGCCGGTCCTCGGGATGTCCTCCAGCGGGAACGGCAGCCCCCGGTCCAGCCCGAAGGCCCTGTTGCCCGCGGCCGCCGCCGACGACATGCAGAACCGCCCGTTGTAGTCGATCTGCGAGGTGCCGAGCACCACCCGCGCGAACTTGCCCAGCGCGTACGCCTTCTCGTTCGTCAGGCCGCCCCCGCCGAAGATCCCGCAGGCGTCCGGGCCGTGCTTGGCGCGGGTGCGGGCGAGACCCTCGGCGGTCCGGTCCAGTGCCTCCTCCCAGGAGGCGGGCCGGAGGACGCCGTCCTTCCGTACCAGCGGGGAGGTCAGCCGTACCCGGGAGGAGAGCACGGCGGGCGCCGTACGGCCCTTGCCGCACAGCGCGCCCCGGTTCACCGGGAAGTCGGGCCGTTCGACCACCGTGACGCCGCCCTCCTGCGCGGGCGTGAGGTTCATTCCGCACTGCAGGGCGCAGTACGGGCAGTGGGTGGGCGTCACGGAGGTCTGCATGGCCACCAGCGTGCGGGGGGTGTGTTACGCACCGGGACGCCGTCCGTTACGCGGCCGGGACGGGGATCTCCCGGCGGGAGGGGTGGCGGCGTGAGGTAGCGGGGGTCTCGTTCCGACTTGCCTGATGGGAAAGCCGAAGGTAACTTTCCCGGTAGGCAAGTCGGATGGACCGTCAGCGTCAGTCAGGGGAGGGCCGTGAGCACACCGGTGGACGCCGAACAGGCGTGGAAGGACCTGCAGCGCATCCGGATACCGCAGGAGCGCGTGTACGACGAGGTCGAGCGGTCCGCGGAGAGCGGTCCGGGCGGGACCTACGCCGTGGCCGCGATCATGTGGGTCTTCCTGGTCGGCATCAGCCTGGACCTGCCTCGGTGGGGCCTCTGGCTGGCCATGGGTGCGTACGTCGCGCTGCTGAGCGTGCTGGCCGTGGTCCTCAACCGCAGGAGCCGGATGCGGCTGCACCGCTCCCGCTACGACTGGCGGGCGACCGTCCTGTTCTTCGGGGGTGCGGTGGTGACCGGCGGAACAGTTCTGCTGTCCGGCCACTTGGTCGAGTCACTTGAGCCGATGACCGGCGGCCTGATCCGGGCCACGGCCTCCGCGGCCGTGTTCGTGCTGGTCTCCGGCCCGGTGAACCGCTGGGCGGTCGGCTCACTGCGCGACCGGGCTGCCCGTGCGGAGGAGGGCCGATGAGCACCCCCGCCGGTTTCGACGAGCTGATCCACCCCTCCACCCGGCTCTCGGTGGTCGCGCTGCTCGCCACCACCGAGTGGGCGGACTTCGCGTTCGTCCGCGACAGCCTCTCGCTCAGCGACTCCGCCCTCTCCAAGCAGCTGCACACCCTGGAGGAGGCCGAGTACCTGGAGATCCACAAGGAGGGCGGCGGCCGCAAGCGGCGTACGAAGGTCCGGCTGACGGACCGCGGCCGTACCGCCTTCGAGGGACACGTGGCGGCACTCCGGGCGATCGTCGAGGGCGCCCCCGGGCCCACGGCGGCGACGGCACCACCGCAGCAGCAGCACGCGAAGGCAGGACGATGACATCGCACACCACCGCCCGGCCCGTCATCCAGGCACGCGGCCTGACCATGTCGTACGGCGACGTCGACGTCCTGCACGGCATCGACCTGGACATCCACCGCGGCGAGGTCTTCGCCCTGCTCGGACCCAACGGCGCGGGCAAGACCACCACCGTCGAGATCCTGGAAGGCTTCCGGCGGCGCTCCGCCGGGGAGGTCAGCGTCCTCGGCGCGGACCCGGAACGGGGCGACGACGCCTGGCGCGGCCGCATCGGACTGGTCCTGCAGTCCTGGCGCGACCACCGCCGCTGGCGGGTCGCCGAGTTGCTGACGCACTTCGCGACGTACTACCCCGACCCGCGGGACCCGGCCGAACTGCTGGCCCTGGTCGGCCTCACCGGCCAGGCCGGCCGGCAGGTGGACCGGCTGTCCGGCGGCCAGCGCCGGCGGCTGGACGTCGCGCTCGGCATCGTCGGCCGCCCCGAGCTCCTCTTCCTGGACGAGCCGACCACCGGCTTCGACCCGGAGGCGCGGCACGAGTTCCACGTCCTGGTCGGGCGGCTGGCCCGCGACGAGGGCGTCACCGTCCTGCTCACCACGCACGACCTGGTGGAGGCCGAACGGCTCGCCGACCGGATCGCCATGCTGGTCGGCGGCCGGATCCGGGCCTGCGGCACCCCGGCCGAACTGGCCCGGCGGGCCGCCGCGCAGGCCGAGGTCCGCTGGACCGCCGACGACGGGACGCCCCGCCGCGAACGCACCGCGGACCCCTCACGACTGGTCTGGGAACTGCACCGGGACGCGACCGGCCCGATCGCCGACCTGGAGGTCCGCCGCCCGACGCTGGAGGACACCTATCTGCACATGGTGCACCGGGAGGACGGCGGTACGGGCGGGGACGTCGACGGAGACGGCGACAGGGAGGCACAGGCCGCATGAGGGGGACACGCATGACGAACGAGAACGGCACACCGGGCAGCAGACCACCTCACCCCACCCGCCGCCTGCCCTGGCGGGCCGGCCTCCTCCGCGGCGGCATCGAACTGCGGCACCTCCTGCGCAACCCCAAGGAGCTGTCCGGGCACCTGTCCAACGTGGCCGCCGCGCTGGCGGTCGCCGCCTTCCTCGGCGACGACGTGCCCGGCACCGAGACCCCGATGGCCCACCTGGTGATCGCCGGCTTCGCCGCCTACCTGCTCTTCCAGGTCGGCCTGTTCAACCTCCCGCAGATACTCGTCACCGAGCGGGAGGAGGGCGCCCTGCTGCGGCTGCGCGCCACGCCCGGCGGGATACCGGCCTACCTCGTCGCCAAGAGCCTGCTGGTGGTCGTCGTGGCGGTCGGCACCCTGGTCCTGCTCCTGGGGGCCGCGGCGCTGCTGGTGGACGGGCCGCTGCCGCGCGGGGCGGGCGGCTGGCTGACGTTGCTGTGGGTCACCACGCTCGGGCTGCTCGCCGTCGTGCCGCTGGGCGCGGCCATCGGCGCCGTGCTGCCCAACCCGCGCGAGGCGCTGGCGTTGCTCATGCTGCCCGTGATGGCGCTGCTGGTCACCTCCGGCGCGGTGTTCCCGATCACCTCGCTGCCCGTGCCGGTCCAGCAGGCGGCCTCCGTCTTCCCGCTGAAGTGGATGGCGCAGGGCCTGCGCTCGGCGCTGCTGCCGGACGCCGCACGGGCCGCCGAGCCGGCCGGCTCCTGGGAACTGCCCATGGTCGCCCTGGTGCTGACCGCCTGGGCCGTCCTCGGGTTCCTCCTCGCGGTACCCCTGCTGCGCCGCGCCGCGCGCCGCGAGTCCGGCTCGCGGCTGTCCGCGCGCCACGAGAAGGCGGAACGGAGCGGGGCGGCGCCCGCCTAGGTGTCCCGCTCGGAGGCGCGGCGCACGCCCTCACCCCGCGTCGGCCAGCGCCCGCGCCACCCCCGGTTCCTCCGGCCCGAGGAACCGGGGGTCCGGCCGGAACACCGCGTCCAGGGCCGCCTTGCCCGCCGCGAAGACCTCCCGCGCGGTCCCGTAGTACCAGGTCACGTTCCGCCGGTCGGCGACCCCGACGCCGTACGACCGCACGCCCGCCTCCTCGCACAGGGCCACCGCGCGCCGGACGTGGAAATCCTGACTGACCAGCACTGCCTCGTCGACGCCGAAGATCTTTCTGGCGCGCACGCACGAGTCCCAGGTGTCGAACCCCGCGTAGTCGCTGACGATGCGCGTGTCGGGCACCCCCTGCTCGGTGAGGTAGGCGCGCATGGTGTCCGGCTCGTCGTAGTCCTCGCGGCTGTTGTCACCGGTGACGAGGAGCACCTCGACCCGCCCCTCGTGGTACAGCCGCGCCGCCGCGTCCAGCCGGCGGGCGAGGTACGGGGAGGGCTCGTCGCCGCGCAGTCCCGCGCCGAAGACCACGGCGACCCCGGTGGGCGGCACGTCCTCGGCGGTGCGCAGCCGGTCGGACGAGACCGTGAACAGCCACGCCGAGGGCAGCAGCGCCAGCACGCACAGCAGCATCACCGCCTGCACGGCCCGCCGCTGTCCGGTCCGGGTGCGTGGCAGATGCATGATGTGGCCCCCTGGTGTCCCTGTCGCTGTCCGGCCCGTGCCGCCCTGTCCGGTCAACGAAGACGCCACCGCCGGAGATCCAGTTCGGTCCGGTTCGCTCCCGGTACGTGACCAGGCTCACGCCCGCACCGCGCAAGCGCAGGTCACCGTCGCTCACACCGCACGGGCGGCACACCGTGAACTGCCGGAAAAGCTCCGTGACACCCGTGCAACGGCCAGGCAACCTCGCCTCACGAGGATCGTTCCCATGACCCGGACCGTTCCCATGACCCCGACAGCGACCCCGACAGCGACCCCGGCAGCCACAGCGACGGACAACCCGCCCGCGCTCGTCCTCGTGGCGCACGGCAGCCGCGACCCCCGCGCGCTGTCGACCGTACGGGCCCTGGCCGAGCGGGTCCGCCGGCAGCGGCCCGGACTGTCCGTGCACCTCGGGCACATCGAGCTGAACGAGCCCCTGCTGCCCGGCACCCTCGCCGCGCTCGGCGACCGCGAGGCCGTCCTCGTCCCGCTGCTCCTCAGCCGCGGGTACCACGTCAAGCGGGACATCCCGGACATCGCGGCGGGCTCCCGCGTACGCGCCCGCATCGCCGCGCCCCTCGGCCCGCACCCGCTCCTCGTGGACGTGCTGCACGAGCGGCTGGCGCAGGCCGGGTGGCGGGCCCCGGCGACCGGCGCCGAACGCGCGGCGAGCGCCGTCGTGCTCGCCGCCGCCGGATCGCGCGACCCCGACGCGGCCACCGACACCGGCCGCACCGCCGCGCTCCTCGCCGAACGCCTCGGTGTCCCGGTCGTCCCCGCGTACGCCTCCGCCGCCACGCCCACCGTCGACGGGGCGGTGCGCGCCCTCGCCGCCCACGGCCGCCACCGGACCGCCGTCGCCTCGTACTTCACCGCGCCCGGCCGGTTCGCCACCGAGTGCGCCGAGGCGGCCCCCGGCATCGCCGCCGATCCGCTCGGCGCCCACCCGGCCCTGGCCCGGCTCGTCCTGCACCGCTACGACGGGGCCCTCGCGGCCGCCGGGCCCCTCGGGTCCCCCGCGGAACCGGCCCTGACACCGGTCTGACCGGCCGGTTCCCCCTGTCCCGTCCGCCGGTCCGGGCGTCTACTGTCGGGGCATGGCAGGCACCGCACCGCAGGCAGACAGGCACGAGACGACATCACCGCACGCCGACGATCTCCATGAGCACCGCGTCGCCCTTCCCGGCTACGACGAGGCGGCCGTCGAACGCTTCGCCGCGGAACCCGACAAACGCCCCGGCCGCACCGCCTTCCAGCGCGACCGCGCCCGCGTCCTGCACTCGGCGGCGCTGCGCCGGCTGGCCGGCAAGACCCAGGTGGTCACGCCCGGCACCCTTCCCCAGGGTTTCGGCTCCGCCCGAGCAGGGAGGACCCCCGCCCCGGCCTGGGACGCCAGCCCCCGCACCCGGCTCACCCACTCCCTGGAGTGCGCACAGGTCGGCCGCGAGCTGGGCGCCGCCCTGGGCTGCGACCCGGACCTCGTCGAGGCGGCCTGTCTCTCCCACGACCTCGGGCACCCGCCCTTCGGGCACAACGGCGAACAGGCGCTCAACGAGTTCGCCGAGGACTGCGGCGGTTTCGAGGGCAACGCCCAGTCCCTGCGGCTGCTCACCCGGATCGAGCCGAAGCGTTTCGCCACCAAGCCCGTCACCGGTGACCCCGCCGGCGGCGACCTCGTGAGCGTCGGCCTCAACCTCACCCGCGCCGCCCTCGACGCCGCCACCAAGTACCCCTGGCCGCGCGGCGCCCACCCCGCCGACCCCGCCTCCCCGAAGTTCGGGGTGTACGAGGACGACCGGCCGGTCTTCGACTGGGTCCGCGAGGGTGTGCCGGGCCACCGCACCTGCTTCGAGGCGCAGGTCATGGACTGGTCGGACGACGTGGCGTACTCGGTGCACGACTTCGAGGACGGCCTGCACGCCGGGCACGTCGAGCCGGCCTGTCTGCACGCCGAACCCGAACGGCGGGCGGTCTTCGACGTCGCCGTCCGCCGGTACGCCCCCGCCGGCACCGAGCCCGCCGAGCTCGCCGAGGCCCTGGACCGCCTCCTGGACCAGGAGTGGTGGCCGCACGGCTACGACGGCACGGCCGTCGCCCAGGCCCGGCTGAAGGACGCCACCAGCCAGCTCATCGGCCGCTTCTGCCTGGCCGCCGAGGGCGCCACGCGGGCCGCGTGGGGGAGCGGGCACCTGACCCGGTACGCCGCCGAACTCGTCGTACCGCGCGCGGCCCGGCTGGAGTGCGCCGTGCTCAAGGCCGTCGCCGACCTGTACGTGATGCAGCGCGCCGAGCAGGAGCGGCTCCGCGCCGACCAGCGGATCGTCATCGCCGAACTGGCCGAGGCGCTCACCGCCCGCGCGCCCTTCGGCCTCGAGCCGCAGTTCCGCGCGCTGTTCGACGCGGCGCCCGACGACCGCGCCCGCAAACGTGTGATCGTCGATCAGATCGCGTCCCTCACCGACGTGTCGGCGCGCTCGTTGCACGCGGGGCTCACCCGGCCCGTGTGACCCGTACGTGGTCCGAGTGGCCCATGTGCCCGCACGGATTCCGTGTGATTACGTGTGCCGTGAGCGACCGTGACGGAGGCCGGATGTGACCCTCCGTGGCCTGATCGGGCCACAACCCCTTCCCGCATCACGCTCCGTGCGGGACGCTCGCATGTGACATCCCCCACACGCACGCCCGCAGGAGGCATCAAGTGGTCGACGCGGATCAGACATTCGTCATCGTCGGAGGAGGGCTGGCCGGCGCCAAGGCGGCCGAGACGCTCCGCGCGGAGGGCTTCACCGGGCGCGTGATACTGATCTGCGACGAGCGTGACCACCCGTACGAGCGGCCCCCGCTCTCCAAGGGCTTCCTGCTCGGCAGGGAGGAGCGCGACAAGGTCTTCGTGCACGAGCCGTCCTGGTACGCGCGCAACGACGTCGAACTGCACCTCGGCCAGACCGTCGACGCCGTCGACCGCGCCGCGAAGACCGTGCGCTTCGGCGACGACGGCACCGTCGTCCACTACGACAAGCTGCTGCTCGCCACCGGCGCGGAACCCCGCCGCCTGGACATCCCGGGCACCCACCTCGCGGGCGTGCACCACCTGCGGCGGCTCGCCCACGCCGAGCGCCTGCGGGGCGTGCTCGCCTCGCTCGGCCGGGACAACGGCCACATCGTGATCGCGGGTGCCGGCTGGATCGGCCTGGAGGTCGCGGCGGCCGCCCGCAGCTACGGCGCCGAGGTCACCGTCATCGAGCCCGAGCCCACCCCGCTGCACGGCGTCCTCGGACCCGAGATCGGCACCCTCTTCACCGAGCTGCACCGCGACCACGGCGTCCGCTTCCACTTCGGCGCCCGGCTCACCGAGATCGTCGGCCAGGACGGCATGGTGCTCGCCGCCCGCACGGACGACGGCGAGGAACACCCCGCGCACGACGTGCTCGCCGCGATCGGCGCGGCCCCGCGCGTCGCCCTCGCCGAGGCGGCCGGCCTCACGCTCGCCGACCGCGCGCGGGGCGGCGGCATCGCGGTGGACGAGCGGCTGTGCACGTCGGACCCCGACATCTTCGCGGCCGGTGACGTGGCGTCCTTCCCGCACCGCCTCTTCGACCGGCGGCTGCGCGTCGAGCACTGGGCCAACGCCCTCAACGGCGGACCCGTGGCGGCCCGCGCGATGCTCGGCCGGGACGCCGTGTACGACCGCCTGCCGTACTTCTTCTCCGACCAGTACGACCTGGGGATGGAGTACAGCGGATGGGCGCCGCCCGGCTCGTACGACGAGGTGGTGATCCGCGGGGACGCGGCGAAGCGCGAGTTCATCGCGTTCTGGGTGCGCGAGGGGCGCGTGCTGGCCGGGATGAACGTGAATGTGTGGGACGTCACAGAGACGATCCAGAGCCTGGTCCGCAGCGGTGTGCAGGTGGACGCGGAGCGGCTCGCGGACCCGCGCGTGCCCTTGGAGAGCCTGGTCGCCTAGGGCCTGTTGTGAAAGTGCTGGTCACAGCCACTCGTTGATGGCTGCGACCAGCACGGTCGCTTGGTAGCGGACGGCGAGTTTGTCGTACCGGGT
>NZ_BMQK01000005.1 GCF_014648075.1 Streptomyces ruber
AGAAGAAGGCGGGTCTGCAGTTCTCCGGCACCTCCCCGGACGGCAAGCTGGTCGAGTACGTCGAGTACCCGCGGGACGTCCACCCCTACCTGGTCGCGACCCAGGCCCACCCGGAACTGCGCTCCCGCCCGACCCGCCCGCACCCGCTCTTCGCCGGACTGGTCAAAGCCGCCGTGGAGCGCAAGACGGGCGCGACGGCCGAGTAAGACCAGGTGACACGAGAGTTGTACGGTGACCGGGGTACGCGCCCTTCGCGGGGCGCGTACCCCGGTTCACTTTTTGCACGGCCGGCCCGCCCGGCACACTCGGAAGGACAGGGCATGACCATCAAGGACACCGCCGAGGAGTGGGAGGTCCGGGCGAGCGAGACGCCGTTCACGGGCAACAAGACCTCCGTACGCACCGACGACGTGGTCATGCCCGACGGCTCGGTCGTCCGCCGCGACTACCAGGTGCACCCCGGCTCCGTGGCCGTCCTCGCCCTCGACGACCAGGACCGGGTCCTGGTGCTGCGCCAGTACCGCCACCCGGTGCGGCAGAAACTCTGGGAGATCCCCGCCGGGCTCCTCGACGTCCCCGGCGAGAACCCGCTGCACGCGGCCCAGCGGGAGCTGTACGAGGAGGCCCACGTCAAGGCCGAGGACTGGCGGGTGCTGACCGACGTCTACACCACGCCCGGCGGTTGTGACGAATCCGTGCGGATCTTCCTCGCCCGTGATCTCTCCGAGGCCGAGGGGGAGCGGTTCCTCGTCGAGCACGAGGAGGCCGACATGGAGCTGGCGCGGGTGCCCGTCGACGAACTCGTGCGCGGTGTCCTCGCCGGCGAGCTGCACAACAACTGCCTGGTGGTGGGTGTGCTGTCGCTGGTGGCCGCCCGCGGCGGGGACGGGCTCGAGGCGCTGCGCCCGGCGGAGGCGCCATGGCCCGCACGGCCGTTCGACGCCTGAGCGCTCCGCCGCGGGGCCGGTTGCGCAGTTCCCCGCGCCCCTCGGCTTCGGGCGCGGGGCTGCCGCCCACGCGCCCGACCCCGCCGGTCCTACGATCGGCTGATCCGATCGAGGGACCTCTCCGCCGCGCTCCACGGGTTCGTCGCAGAGCGTGAACTAGGCTCTACCAAACGCCCGGACCGGAGTCCCGGCGGGCTCGCACGTGCAGTGGGACGGGAGCGTGACCCGTGACGGATCAGGCGGTCGACACGGAGAGCACCGGGATGGCCGAGGAGGGACGGGCCGCGGCCGACGGCGCCACGACCGGGCACCGGTTCCTGGGCCGCACACGGGAGCTGAAGGAGCTGTGCGCCGACATCGAGCGCGCGGGTCTCGACACCATCTCCGGCCGGAAGGCGCCCCGCGCGCGCGTGCTCCTCATCGCGGGACGCCCCGGCTACGGCCGGACCGCGCTGGCCGAGGAGTTCGTCCGGCAGGTGTCCGGCCGCTATCCCGACGGCGTCCTCCGCGCCCGTCTGACCGAGCCCGGCGGCACGCCCGTACCGACCGAGCGCACCGCACGCGACCTGCTCACCGCGCTCGGCCTGCCCGCCCCGGCCGGTGCCGACGAGGACGACCTCGCCGCGGCTTTGCGCGAGGCCCTGGCCGGCCGCCGGGCCCTGCTCCTGCTCGACGACGCGGCCGACGCCGAGCAGGTCGACGCGCTGCTGCCGGACACACCCGAGTGCCTGGTCGTCGCGGTCTCCGACGGCCCGCTCACCGGCATCGCCGACGTCCGCCCCTGCACCCTGGGCGGGCTGGACACCAAGTCCGCGCTGGAGCTGCTGACGCGGGCCATCGGTTCCGTGCGGATCACCGTCGACCCGCGCGCCGCGGAGAGCCTGGTCGAGGAGTGCGCGGCCCAGCCCGCCGCGCTGACGCTCGCCGGGGGCTGGCTCGCGGCGCACCCCAAGGCCGCCGTCGCCGACCTGACCAGGCACCTGCACGCGGAGGACGCGGAGGGCCCGCCGCTCACCCGGCTGCTGCGCCTCTCCCACGACTCGCTGCCCGGCGCCACCGCCCGGATGCTGCGGCTGCTGTCGCTCGCCCCGGCGGGCCTGGTCGATCCGCAGACCGCGTCCGGACTGGCAGGCTGTTCGGTGGACGCGGCCCGCGCCGCGCTGGAGGACCTGGCGGACCTCGGCTTCCTGCACGCCGTCGACTCGCCGCTGCCCAGCTACGAGGTCCCCGGCTGTCTGCACCCTTTGCTGCGCCCCCTCGCCGAGACCCACGACCGCCCGGCCGAGCTGCAGCTGGCCCGCGCCCGGATGCTGGAGCGCACCCTGCGGCTGCTGCAGTCCTGCCGGGCCATCACCGAGACCGACAACCCGCAGGCCCGCGAGAAGCTCCTCGGCATGCCCCGCGCGCTGCGCTTCCCGAGCCCCAGGGCGGCCGAGGACTGGCTGCGCGTGCGGCGGCCCGCACTGCTGGCGGCGGCCCGGCTCGCGGTGGCCGACGGTGAGCTGGACACCCTCGCCCGGCGCCTGATGTCCCAGCTCGTGCGGGCGATGGTCGCCCACTTCGGCACCCACGCCGCCGCGCCCGACCTGTACGGCATCCACCAGCTCGTCCTCGGCGTCGCCGAGCGCCGGAACCTGCCCCGGGAGAAGGCCGCCGCACTGCTGAACCTGGGCGACCTGGACGCCCGCACCGGCCGTACCGCCGCGGCGCTGCGCCGTTACCGGGCCGCGCTGGACGCCGGACGGCAGGCGAACGACCCGTACGCGACCGGCCGTGCGATGGAGTCCGTGGGCGGCGCCCACCAGGATCTCGGGGACCACGACCGGGCCGCCGACTGGTACGGGCGGGCGCTCGCCCAGCGGCTGGCCCGCGACGAGCGCGCCGACGCCGCCCGGCTGCACGGCCGCATCGCCACCGCCCACACCTACGCGGGCCGCTACGGGGAGGCGCTGCGCAACTGGCGGTCGGCCCTGGCCGGTTACCGCCGGCTCGACGACGTGGCCGGCCAGGCGCGGGCGCTGAGCGAGATGGCCCGGGTGCAGGAGTACGCGGGGCGGCCCGAGGAGGCGCTGTACACCTGCCAGGAGGCCGTGGAGTGGGCGCGGCGGGCCGACGACGCGCGGTTGCAGGCGGCGCTGCACCTCCGGCTCGCGGACACGCTGGAGCGGCTCGGTGACCCGGCGGCGGCCCGGCTGCACCGGGGGACGGCCGAGCGCATGCTGGGAGAAGAGCTCAGCGACAACGACAACAAGAACAACCAGAACAACGAGGACTGCGAGGACTGCGAGAACAACGACAACAACCACGGCGACGGCGTCGGTGACGGCGAGATCGCGACGGAACACGAAGCTAACGCCTAAGAAACCTGTAGTGCGTCCAGCGAAGATTGGTGCATTGGAAGGCTAGACAGGGAGAAGACCTTCATTAGACTGGGTGCGCCGCCGGTTCTTCCGCGGTGTCTCCCGGTGCGCTCCTGTGCGTACGGGTTTGTCTGCAACGTTCTGGCATGCGACGCGTGGGTGCGCGTGCGTGCCGGCCCACCCCTAACGAGCCAAGGACCGTGATCCACGTGAAGGTCGGCATCCCCCGCGAGGTCAAGAACAACGAGTTCCGGGTGGCCATCACCCCGGCCGGCGTGCACGAGCTGGTGCGCCACGGGCACCAGGTCGTCGTCGAGCGGAACGCCGGCGTCGGTTCCTCCATCACCGACGACGAGTACGTCGCCGCGGGCGCCCGCATCCTCGACACCGCGGACGAGGTGTGGGCCACCGCCGACCTGCTGCTGAAGGTCAAGGAACCGGTCGCCGAGGAGTACCACCGCCTGCGCAAGGACCAGACGCTCTTCACCTACCTGCACCTGGCCGCCTCCAGGGAGTGCACGGACGCCCTGCTGGAGTCGGGCACCACGGCCATCGCGTACGAGACCGTCGAACTGCCGAACCGGGCGCTGCCGTTGCTCGCCCCCATGTCGGAGGTCGCGGGCCGGCTCGCCCCGCAGGTCGGCGCCTACCACCTGATGCGCCCGGGCGGCGGCCGCGGCGTGCTGCCCGGTGGTGTGCCCGGGGTGGCGGCGGGCAGGGCCGTGGTCATCGGCGGCGGTGTCTCCGGCTGGAACGCCGCGCAGATCGCCATCGGCCTGGGCTTCCACGTGACCCTGCTCGACAAGGACATCAACAAGCTCCGTGAGGCGGACCGTTTGTTCGGCACCCGGATCCAGACCGTCGTCTCCAACTCCTTCGAGCTGGAGAAGGCCTGCCTGGAGGCGGACCTCGTGATAGGCGCCGTCCTCATCCCGGGCGCCAAGGCGCCGAAGCTGGTCACCAACGAGCTCGTGGCGCGCATGAAGCCGGGAAGTGTCCTTGTCGACATCGCGATCGACCAGGGCGGCTGCTTCGAGGACTCGCGCCCCACCACGCACGCCGAACCGACCTTCCCGGTGCACGGATCGGTGTTCTACTGCGTCGCCAACATGCCGGGCGCCGTGCCGAACACCTCGACCTACGCGCTGACCAACGCCACGCTGCCGTACATCGTGGAACTGGCGGACCGTGGCTGGGTGGAGGCGCTGCGCCGCGACCCCGCGCTGGCCAGGGGCCTCAACACCCATGACGGCAAGGTGGTGCACAAGGAGGTGGCCCAGGCGCACGGGCTGGACCACGTGGAGCTCGCCGCCCTGCTCGGCTAGGCCGCGCGGTCGGCCGGCCCGCCCGCGCGTTCGGGCGGCCGGTCGACCCGCACCAAAAGGCGATACGTCAACACGGCGCGTCAACGTCGTCCACCCGGCCGGACCTTGCCCGACAAGGTCCGGCCGAATGTGTGTATGTTCACTGACCTGCGCCGGGTCAACTCGCCTCGAACGTAACCCTTCAACCCTTTCGCGCAACGGTGAAACCTGCCATGCGACGGCCGTACGCCCTTGACAGCGCCATGTTTCAATGCCGACACATCGGGCCGGGTCCGGCGGATTGTGTTGCTGCGGACCGGTGACACGCCATAGAGTCGCCAACCGTCGGCATGGTGCCACGCTGACCTATCTAGATGTTTCCTGGTCACCAAGGAGGTAAGACGACTTGTGAATGAGTCGACATTTGCTCCCGGGGGTGGGGAACCAGGAACGCCCGCGCAGGGTCATCGGCCCACGGGGCTTCAGGCTGTCGGCTCCGTCGCTGTGCGCACCTTCGCAGCCCACCAGGGTCACCAAACACCGGGGGTGACTCAGCCAGGACACCAGAGCATGGATGGCCATCACGTGAACGCCATGGCCGGCGACGGAAGTGGCGAACTCCGCGACCACTTCGCCGACTACGACGAATTGCCCGAGGGACACTTCTACGACCCCGACGCCGAGTACGAGCCCGATCCGGAGTACGCGGCCACGCTCGCGCCCGACGCGGCCCGCCAGCGCCGGGAGCGGATCGGCCCGACGGGACGCCCGCTGCCGTACTTCCCGATCCCGGGACCGCTGACCGACCACGGCCCGGCGAAGATCATCGCGATGTGCAACCAGAAGGGCGGCGTCGGCAAGACGACGTCGACCATCAACCTGGGCGCCGCGCTCGCCGAGTACGGGCGGCGCGTGCTGCTGGTCGACTTCGACCCGCAGGGCGCCCTCTCGGTCGGCCTGGGCGTCAATCCGATGGAGCTCGACCTGACCGTCTACAACCTGCTCATGGAGCGGGGCATGGCGGCCGACGAGGTCCTGCTGAAGACCGCGGTCCCCAACATGGACCTGCTGCCCAGCAACATCGACCTGTCCGCCGCCGAGGTGCAGCTGGTGAGCGAGGTAGCGCGCGAGTCGACGCTGCAGCGCGCCCTGAAGCCGCTCATGGCGGACTACGACTACATCGTGATCGACTGTCAGCCCTCGCTCGGCCTGCTCACGGTGAACGCCCTGACGGCGGCCCACAAGGTGATCGTTCCGCTGGAGTGCGAGTTCTTCGCCCTGCGCGGTGTGGCGCTGCTCACCGAGACCATCGAGAAGGTCCAGGAGCGGCTCAACCCGGAGCTGGAGCTCGACGGGATCCTCGCCACGATGTACGACTCGCGCACCGTGCACAGCCGCGAGGTGCTCGCGCGGGTCGTCGAGGCGTTCGACGACCACGTGTACCACACGGTCATCGGGCGCACGGTCCGTTTCCCGGAGACCACGGTCGCCGGAGAGCCGATCACCACGTACGCCTCCAACTCCGTCGGTGCCGCCGCCTACCGCCAGCTCGCCAGGGAGGTGCTCGCCCGGTGTCACGCCGAGTGAGTCTGCCCGGGGCCGACGAACTCTTCCGTACGACAGGGGGCATGGCGCTCCAGGCGTCCACGCCCCGGCGCCAGGCCAATGGTGAGGCCCGGGTGCCCGCACCCGCGGCGGAGAGCGATCCCGCCGACGGGGACGCGCCGCCGTCGGTGCCCGCCCAGGGCGGCGACGGAACCGAGCACGCGGCCGCCGAGGCCGAGCCGGCCGGGGCGGGGGAGTCCCGCAGCCGGGCCGCCGCCGAACCGCAGGACAAGACCGCGGGTGCCGTGCCGGGCACACCACGTGCCGCGAGACGGCAACCGGCGCAGGACGGTACCGGTGCGGCCGCGCCCGCGTCCCGGCGGCGCGGGCGCAACCCCGCGCGCCGCCCCAGCGGGCGCGAACGGCACGACGAGAAGATCACGGTGTACGTGTCCGCCGAGGAACTCATGGACCTCGAGCACGCCCGCCTGGTGCTGCGCGGCGAGCACGGGCTGGCGGTCGACCGGGGCAGGATCGTGCGGGAGGCCGTCGCCGTCGTCCTGGCCGACCTGGAGTCCCGGGGGGACGCGAGCATCCTCGTCCGCAGGCTGCGCGGACGGTAGGCGCACGGGCAGGGGGCGGACAGGGCGGTAGTCGGCTTCAGGGACCGTACGCGGTAGCCTGCGACCGCCATGACCTCCCACGACACGACAGCCTCCGGCGGCGCCACCAGCCGTCGGCGCGCGCTGGGACACGGACCCGGGACCGCGCCCGCGCGGCCCCCGCGGGAGGCCGAGCCGGAGCCGGAGTACGTGATCGAGGGGACTCCGGACGCGGACGCGGACGCGGAGGGGAACGGGGAGGGCCCGGCGGCCCGGGCCGCCGAGGACGGTTCGCCAATGCCTCCGGCCACGGCCGCGCACGGGTCCGGAGCGGTGGACGAGCCCGCGCGGGCGGCCGGGTCCCGGGGCGCCGGTGGCGGTGCCGGGGCGGGCGTCTTTGGCCGTCTTGCCGCTCCGGAGGCTCCTGGTGTGCGGCCGGGGCATGGAACGGTGCCCGTGGCCCCGTCGGACGGAGCGCACGGGCCGGACAAGGCGGGCGAGCGTGTGCGGGCGGCCGGGTCCCGGGGCGCCGGTGGCGGTGCCGGGGCGGGGGCTCCTGGCCGTCTCGCCGCTCCGGAGGCCTCCGGCGTGCGGCCGGAGTCGGGGACGGTGCCCGTGGCCCCGTCGGACGCGGTGGACGGGGCGGACGGGGCGGATTCGGAGCTCGCGGGCGACGCATCCGGTGACGGGGTCTTCACGGTGCGGCTCGCCAACTTCGAAGGCCCCTTCGATCTGCTGCTCCAGCTGATCTCCCGGCACAAGATGGACGTCACCGAGGTCGCGCTCTCTCGGGTGACCGACGAGTTCATGGCGCACATCAGGGCCATGGGGCCGGACTGGGACCTGGACCGGACGACCGAGTTCCTCGTCGTGGCGGCCACGCTGCTCGATCTCAAGGCCGCGCGGCTGCTGCCCGCCGCAGAGGTCGAGGACGAGGCCGACCTGGCGCTGCTGGAGGCCCGTGACCTGCTGTTCGCGCGGCTGCTCCAGTACCGCGCGTACAAACGGATCGCCGAGATCTTCAGCGGGCGGCTGGAGGAGGAGGCCCGGCGGCACCCCCGCACCGTCGGGCTCGAACCGCACCACGCCGAGCTGCTGCCCGAGGTCGTCATCAGCATCGGCGCGGAAGGGTTCGCGCGGCTCGCCGTGAAGGCGATGCGGCCGAAGCCCGAACCGCAGGTGTACGTGGACCACATCCACGCGCCGCTGGTCAGCGTGCGGGAACAGGCCGGGGTCGTCGTGGCGCGGCTCAGGGAGCTCGGTGAGGCGGACTTCCGGACGCTGGTCGCGGACACCGACGACACGCTGACCGTCGTCGCGCGGTTCCTGGCGCTGCTGGAGCTGTACCGGGAGAAGGCCGTCGCGTTGGAGCAGGAGGCCGCCCTCGGCGAGCTGCTGGTGCGCTGGACCGGCGGTGACGGGGACGGGACGCCGCAGGTCACGGACGAGTTCGACCGGCCGCCCGAGGACCGCGGGTCCGAGTGCAAGAGCGACAGCAACGACAAGAACGATAAGAACGACAAGAACGACAAGAACGACAAGAACGACAAGAACAGCAAGAACGGCAGGAGCGAGGAGAAGGCGTGAGCGAGGAGAGCACCGGAGATCCGGCGGGCCCCGGCCCGCAGACCGTCGCCGCCCTCGGTCTCAAGCCCGCCCTGGAGGCCGTCCTCATGGTCGTGGACGAGCCCGTCGGCGAGGAGCACCTCGCGCGCATCCTGGAACGCCCCCGGCGGCAGGTCGCGGACGCGTTGCGGGAACTGGCCGACGAGTACACCGCGCAGGGCCGCGGTTTCGAGCTGCGGCCGGTGGCCGGGGGCTGGCGGTTCTACACCCGGCCGGCGTACGCGGCCGCCGTCGACCGTTTCGTCCTGGACGGGCAGCAGGCCCGGCTCACCCAGGCCGCGCTGGAGACGCTGGCCGTGGTCGCGTACCGGCAGCCGGTGAGTCGCAGCCGTGTCTCGGCCGTACGAGGGGTCAACTGCGACGGGGTCATGCGCACCCTTCTCCAGCGCGGTCTGGTCCAGGAGGCGGGCACGGAACCCGAAACAGGTGCGATCCTGTACAGGACGACGAACTACTTCCTGGAGCGGATGGGCCTGCGCGGCCTGGACGAGCTCCCGGAGCTCGCGCCCTTCCTCCCCGAGGCGGAGGCGATCGAGGCCGAGACCCAGGAGGGCGTACCGTCGTTCGATCCGGACGCACCGGACGCAGACGACGATCACCCGACGAAGACGACGACGGAACTTTGATGCGAAGCAGCGGCAGCGGCAAGAGCGGCGGGCGCGGTAACTACCGCGGCGCCGGCAACAACAGGGACCAGAAGCAGGGGCAGGGCCGCCCCCGCAAGCCCCGCCCGGAGGAGCGCCGCTACGACGTGGGTCCCGGCGCCTCCCAGGACGGCCCGAAGTCGGGGCGTGGCGGCGCGGCCCGTGGTGGCCCGAAGGGCGGCCCCAAGCGGCCCCAGGAGCCCCGGCGCGGCGCCGGGCAGGGCCGTACGGCCCCCGCGCGCTCCCGCGAGTACGAGGCGCGCGCCGAGGAGCGCAACCGGGAGCGGTACGCGGGCAAGAAGGACGTCAAGCTGCCCAAGACCTTCCCGGGAGCCGAGCAGGAGGGCGAGCGGCTGCAGAAGGTGCTCGCGCGCGCGGGCTACGGTTCGCGCCGCGCCTGCGAGGAGCTGATCGAGCAGGCCCGGGTCGAGGTCAACGGCGAGATCGTGCTGGAGCAGGGCCTCCGCGTCGACCCGGAGAAGGACGAGATCCGTGTCGACGGGCTGACCGTGGCCACGCAGTCGTACCAGTTCTTCTCGCTGAACAAGCCCGCGGGCGTCGTGTCGACGATGGAGGACCCCGAGGGGCGCCAGAGCCTCGGCGACTACGTGACCAACCGCGAGACGCGGCTGTTCCACGTGGGCCGGCTCGACACCGAGACCGAGGGCGTCATCCTGCTCACCAACCACGGCGAGCTGGCGCACCGGCTGACCCACCCCCGGTACGGCGTGAAGAAGACCTACCTCGCGCACATCGTCGGGCCCATCCCGCGCGACCTGGGCAAGCGGCTCAAGGACGGCATCCAGCTGGAGGACGGCTACGCGCGCGCGGACCACTTCCGCGTCGTCGAGCAGACCGGCAAGAACTACCTGGTCGAGGTCACCCTGCACGAGGGCCGGAAGCACATCGTGCGGCGCATGCTCGCCGAGGCCGGCTTCCCGGTCGACAAGCTGGTGCGCACCGCCTTCGGGCCGATCACGCTCGGCGACCAGAAGTCCGGGTGGCTGCGCCGCCTGTCCAACACCGAGGTGGGCATGCTGATGCGTGAGGTGGACCTGTAGCAGGCACGGGCACGCGGCGGCTCCTCTCGCCGCCGCATCCCGCCGCGAACGCGCCTCGACGGCCGGTCCCGGACTTCCGCGACCGGCCGTCGAGGCGCGTTCGCGTTCCTGCATGTCTCCGTTCCCCGTCTACCGTTCCCCGTCCCCCGTCTCTCCCCCCTCTTCCTCTCCCCCCTCTTCCTCTCCCCCCTCTTCCTCTCCCCCCTCTTCCTCTCCCCCCTCTTCCTCTCCCCCTCTTCCTCTCCCCCTCTTCCTCTCCCCCTCTTCCTCCCCTCTGTCCCAGGCGCTTCAGGTGTCCCAGGCGCTTCAGGTGTTCCAGGGCTTGTGGTGAGCCGTCCGCTTTTTTATAGTCGTCTCGACCATTAATGGTGCCGCCGTCGGGCGCGGCGCGCGGGAGCAGGGCCCACGGGGGTGGTCCCGGTCCCGCGCGCCGGCGCCCGGCGGCGGCACGGACAAGGGGGCGGACATGGAGGGCTACGACAAGTACGCCTTCGAACCCTTCGCCGTCACCGTCGACCTGGCGGTCCTCACCATCCGGGAGGGCCGGCTCCAGGTCCTGCTGATCGAGCGCGGACAGGAGCCGTACGCGGGCCGCTGGGCGCTGCCCGGCGGCTTCCTGCTGCCCCACGAGTCCGCCGGGACCGCGGCCCGGCGCGAACTCGCCGAGGAGACCGGCCTCGCGGACGTCTCCGGGCTGCACCTGGAGCAGTTGCGCACCTACAGCGAGCCGGACCGCGACCCACGGATGCGGGTCGTCTCCGTCGCGTACACCGCCCTCCTGCCGGACGCACCCGAACCGCGCGGCGGCGGGGACGCGGCGCGCGCCCGCTGGCTGCCGTACGACGAGGCGGGGCCGCTCGCCTTCGACCACGACCGCATCCTGGCCGACGCCCACGACCGGATCGGCGCCAAGCTCGAGTACACCTGCATCGCCACGGCCTTCTGCCCGCCGGAGTTCACCCTCGGAGAGCTCCAGCAGGTGTACGAGACGGTGTGGGGCACGGCACTGGACCGGCCCAACTTCCGCCGCAAGGTCCTCGCCACCGACGGGTTCGTGGCGGCGGTGCCCGGTGCCGCCCGGCTGACCGGCGGGCGTGGCAAACCCGCCGCGCTGTACCGCGCGGGCCCCGCCACGGGCCTGCATCCGCCCCTGCTGCGACCACCCCGAGAAGGACGCCCATGAGCACGATATCGACCAAGCGCGCCGCCACCGGGGCGCTCGCCGGCCTTGCCCTCGGCGACGCGCTCGGCTTCCCGACGGAGTTTCACGACGTGCCGTCGATCCTCGCCAAGTGCGGTCCCTGGCGGGGGACGGAGCTGCCGAGACCCGCGATCGTCACCGACGACACGCAGATGACGCTCGCGCTGGGCCGGGGGCTGCGGACGGCCCTGGAGCGCGGCCCCCTCGCCCCTGAGCCGCTGGAGCGCACGGTGCGCGAGGAGTTCGTCGCCTGGTCCCGTTCGCCCGAGAACAACCGCGCCCCCGGCCGCACCTGCCTGGTCGCCTGCGGTCTGCTCGGCGACGGGGACCGGCCCTGGCAGGACGCCTCACAGATCCACTCCAAGGGTTGCGGTGCCAACATGCGCGTCGCGCCGATCGGGCTCGTCCCCGGCCTGGACGACGACCAGCGCGCGGGCGCCGCCCAGCTGCAGGCCGCCCTCACCCACGGCCACCCCACGGCGCTCGCCGCCTCCGACCTCACGGCGCACGCGGTCCGGCTGCTGGCCGCGGGCACGGAGCCGACCGGCCTGGTCGGGCTGCTGCGCTCGTACGCCTACGACAACCGCACCCGCTACCACGAGCACTGGCTCGGCGACCTGTGGACGCGGAGCCAGGACCCGGGCCCCGAGCACTTCATCGCGCGCGGCTGGGACGAGTGCCTGGCCGTCCTCGACCGCCTCCGGCAGGCCCTGCGCGACCCGTCGCCCGAGACCGACCCGTGTCTGGCCACGGGGGAGGGCTGGATCGCCGAGGAGGCCCTCGCCACCGGTCTGCTGTGCTTCCTGCTCTTCCTCGACGAGCCCGTCACCGCCCTGCGCCGGGCCGCCTGCACCTCGGGCGACTCGGACTCGATCGCCTGTCTCGCCGGGGCGTTCGCGGGCGCCCACCACGGCCCGGACGCCTGGCCCGCGGAATGGGCCGACCGCATCGAGTACCGGGACGACCTCCTGGCGCTCGGGGCGCTCTGGGACGCCTGAGAAATGACGAACGCCCTCTCGGTCTCCGGCCTGGACATCGACCTCGCGCCCGTCGTCGCGGAGCAGCCCGATCCCCTGTCACGCCCCCTGTCACGCACGCCCTGCGCAGGTTCGTCCGGCTGATGCTCAGGCGCAACGGTCAGGTGCTCGAACAGTCGCTCTCCCCGCTGGTCGTGCACACCACCGACACCCACCGGGAGCTGGCCGCCCTGGCCCCCGGTGTCCTGACCAGCCACCACGGCCACCACTACCGGGGCTTCGCGACGACCCAGTGGAGGCTGTCCGAGAAGACGGGCGGGCCGAAGCGTTGCTCCTCACCTTCCGGGTGCTGGTCCACACCTTCCGGGTGCTGCTCCTCACCTTCCGGGTGCTGCTCACCGGTATCCACCTGATGCGCAGCGGCGAGGTGCGGGCGCATCTTCCCGCGCTGCTGGAGGAGGTCGACGCGCCCGCGTACCTGCCCGGCCTCGTCCGTGCCGAGGCCGAGCGGGAGCACGGTGCCGCCGACGTCGACCACGCGCGCGTGCGGGCCGACGTGGAGCGGTTGCACGTGCTGCTGGACGAGCCGCAGGCCGCCTCAGGGCTGCCGGACGTCCCGGTCGGGTACGACGCCCTGTACGGCCTCGTCGTCCGGGTGCGGCCCCAGGGGGACGGTCTCCCGCAGGGCTGAGGCGCGACGGGTGCGTACGAGGAAGTCCTCCACGCGGGCGCGGTCCGGTTCGGGCGGGAGTGGGGAGCGGGTGGCCGCCTCGTCGGTCTCCGCCGCCAGCCGGGTCATCCACGACTCGGCCTCGGGCCACGGCACCTCGCCGCGCCTGACCGCCAGGAGCCGCTCGCGATCCCCGCCCACGTCGATCACGAGCTCGCCCGTGCGGAGCGCGTCGCGGCAACTGGTCAGCAGGCGCAGCAGGTGCATGGCGTGCTTCCAGCGCGGGGCGCCGTGCGTGCGGACATCGGCGTCGATCTTCTTGCGCTGGGCGAGGGCGTACCTGGCGAAGGTGTCGTGTATCCGGCGGGAGAGGAACGCGTCCCGCAGGGAGAGCAGCTCGCGGCCGGTGGCGTCCACGTGTTCCACCAGTGGGGAGTGGAGGCACTCCAGGATGTTCGGGTTCGCCCGCAGGGCGAGCGAGCAGAAGTGTTCCAGTTCCCAGCTGAACTGCTCCTCGGCCGGTCCCTCCACGTGCGTCGGCGGCTTCTCGAAGCGCCAGTACAGGGAGGTGGGGGCGAGGAAGACGCCCCTGCGGTCGGTGTCGCTGCCGTCCGTGGCCAGGCCGAAGGCGCGCGAGCCCATGACACAGGAGTAGATCGTGTGGTCGCGGACCAGGGCCTCGGGCTGCATGCCCGGGAGCGTACGCGGTCGATCACTGCAGGCGGATCGAATGTCCCGTCACCGTGATCTTCTCCTCCGGCAGTGCCCTCGTCGCCGGTCCGGCCGTCACCGAGCCGTCCGTGGCGCTGAACCTGCTGCCGTGGCAGCCGCAGGTGATCGCACCGCCGGAGACGCCGGTCACCGTGCAGCCCTGGTGGGTGCAGACCGCGGAGAACGCCTTGAAGTCACCCTCCTCGGGCTGGGTGACCACGACCTTCCGTTCCCCGAGGATCTTCCCGCCGCCGACCGGGACGTCGTCCGTTCTCGCCAGTTCCTCGCTCTCGGCCGGGGACTCCCCGCCGCCCCCGTCACCGTCGCCGCCGCATCCCGCGAGCAGCACCGCCGCGCCTGTCACCAGGACGGTGCGCCGTGTCGATCCCGTCGTCATGCGGGACATCCTGGCAGCGAAGGACGCGAAAGCTGCGGTGATACGGGTGGAAATCGGTGATACGTGTGTTTCGTACGCCCGGCAGCCGTACGGCCGCCGTCTCGGCAGGCGGGCGCCCGTCACCGGTGCGTGCCGGGCTGACTACGCTGGTGGGACGAGTCGTGTACGTACATCAGCGAGGAGCACAGCCGTGGCGGTACGAGCTGTCCGGGGCGCCGTCCAACTGGAGCGGGACGAGGCCGGTCACATGGACGAGCAGGTCGGCGCGCTCCTCACCGCCATACTCGAGCGCAACGGACTCACCCCGGACGACCTGATCAGCATCTGGTTCACGGCCACGCCCGACCTGCACAGCGACTTTCCCGCGGCCGCGGCCCGGGGGCTCGGCATCGTCGACGTACCGCTCATCTGCGCCCAGGAGCTCGACGTCGAGGGCGCCATGCCCCGCGTCGTGCGGATCCTCGCCCACATCGAGTCGGACCGGTCCCGCGCCGAGATCGCCCACGTCTACCTCGGCGCCGCGGCCGCACTCCGCAAGGACATCGCCCAGTGAGGACCGCACTCGTCCTCGGCACCGGGCTGATCGGCACCTCCGCGGCCCTCGCGCTCGCCCAGCGCGGTGTGACGGTGCACCTCGCCGACCGCGACCCGGAGCAGGCCCGTACCGCGGCCGCGCTCGGCGCCGGGACCGACGAGGCGCCCGACGGCCCGGTCGACCTCGCGATCGTGGCCGCCCCGCCCGCGCACGTGGCCACGGCCCTCGCCGACGCGATGCGGCGCGGCCTCGCCCGCGGCTACCTCGACGTGGCCTCCGTCAAGGGCGGCCCGCGCCGCGAGCTGGAGGCGCTCGGCCTCGACCTCTCCGCGTACATCGGCACGCACCCCATGGCGGGCCGGGAGAAGTCCGGCCCGCTCGCCGCCACCGGTGACCTCTTCGAGGGCCGGCCCTGGGTGCTCACGCCCACCGCGGAGACCGACACGGAGGTGTTGAACCTCGCCCTGGAGCTGGTGTCGCACTGCCACGCGGTGCCGGTCGTGATGGACGCCGACGCCCACGACCGCGCGGTCGCCCTGGTCTCCCACATGCCGCACCTGGTGTCGAGCATGGTCGCGGCCCGTCTGGAGCACGCCGAGGAGGCGGCCGTACGGCTGTGCGGCGGGGGCATCCGCGACGTGACCCGGATCGCGGGCTCCGACCCGCGGATGTGGATCGACATCCTGTCCGCCAACCCGGGGCCCGTGGCCGACCTGCTCACGGAGGTCGCCGCCGACCTCGAGGGCACCGTCCAGGCCCTGCGCGCCCTGCAGTCCGCCGACGAGGACAAGCGCCGGGAGGGCGCCGCCGGCGTCGAGAAGGTCCTGCGCCGCGGCAACGCCGGCCAGGTCCGCGTCCCCGGCAAGCACGGCAGCGCCCCGCGCGTGTACGAGGTCGTGGCCGTCCTCATCGACGACCAGCCCGGCCAGCTGGCCCGCATCTTCGCCGACGCCGGGCGTGCCGGGGTCAACGTCGAGGACGTCCGCATCGAGCACGCGACCGGCCGGCAGGCGGGTCTGGTCCAGCTGCTGGTGGAGCCGAAGGCGGCGGCGGTGCTGACCGCGGCCCTGCGGGAGCGGGGCTGGGCGATCCGCCAGTGACCCGGCCGGGAACCGGGCGGGCGGGGAACAAGTAACCTTGTGCGGGGCGCGTTCGCGTCCCGCGCACACCGCCCCCCTGCACCAGGAAGGTCTCCAGACCGTGGAAAACGGCGCCGCCCGGACCGCCCCGGCAGTCATTGTCGCCATCGACGGCCCCTCCGGCACGGGCAAGTCGAGCACCTCGAAGGCCGTGGCCGCGCAGCTCGGGCTGAGCTACCTGGACACCGGTGCCCAGTACCGGGCGATCACCTGGTGGATGGTGACCAACGGGATCGACGTCGACGACCCCTCGGCGATCGCCGCCGCGGCCGGCAAGCCGGACATCGTCTCGGGCACCGACCCGGCCTCGCCCACCATCACCGTGGACGGCGTCGACGTGGCCGGCCCGATCCGCACCCAGGAGGTCACCTCCAGGGTCAGCGCGGTCAGCGCGGTGCCCGAGGTGCGGACCCGGATCACCGAGCTCCAGCGCGCCATCGCCGCCGGCGCGGTGACCGGCATCGTCGTCGAGGGCCGGGACATCGGCACCACCGTGCTGCCGGACGCCGACCTGAAGATCTTCCTCACGGCCTCCCCGGAGGCCCGCGCCGCCCGCCGCAGCGGCGAGCTGAAGGACGCCGACGTGGCCGCCACCCGGGAGGCGCTGCTCAAGCGCGACGCGGCCGACTCCACCCGCAGGACCTCCCCGCTGGCCAAGGCGGACGACGCGGTCGAGGTGGACACCTCCGACCTCACGCTGCAGCAGGTCATCGAGTGCGTGGTCACCCTCGTCGAGGAGAAGCGGGCCGCGAAGTGACCGAGGCGCCTTCGGTACGCGGTGCCGAGGTCGGCCGCCGCATCGGCGTCGGCCTGATGTACGGGCTGTGGAAGCCGCGCGTCCTGGGCGCCTGGAAGGTTCCCGTGACCGGCCCGGTGATCCTCGCCGTCAACCACTCCCACAACATCGACGGCCCCATGGTCATGGGCGTGGCGCCGCGGCCCACGCACTTCCTGATCAAGAAGGAGGCGTTCGTCGGTCCCCTCGACCCGTTCCTGCTCGGCATCGGGCAGGTGAAGGTGGACCGCTCGTCAGCCGACCGGACCGCGATCACCAGGGCCCTGGGCGTCCTGGAGAACGGCGGCGTCCTCGGGATCTTCCCCGAGGGCACCCGGGGCGAGGGCGACTTCGCCTCGCTGCGGGCGGGGCTGTCCTACTTCGCGGTCCGCAGCGGGGCGCCGATCGTGCCCGTCGCGGTGCTGGGAAGCACCGAGCGGCGCGGACGGTTGATCAAGGGGCTGCCGCCGCTGCGCAGCCGGGTCGACGTCGTCTTCGGCGAGCCGTTCGACGCGGGCGACGGCAGCGGGCGGCGGACGCGCAAGGCGCTGGACGAGGCGACCGAGCGCATCCAGAAGCAGCTCGCCGCCCACCTGGAA
This sequence comes from Streptomyces ruber, assembly GCF_014648075.1. Taxonomy (GTDB): domain Bacteria; phylum Actinomycetota; class Actinomycetes; order Streptomycetales; family Streptomycetaceae; genus Streptomyces; species Streptomyces ruber. Next base: position 17,094 of record NZ_BMQK01000005.1, read on the forward strand.
AACGCCAGGCGCCTCACCGGGCGCCAGGAGACACTTGAGTAGTGGATCTCCCGCCCCCGGGCGGTCCACCGATCACCACGATGAACGAGGTACGCACTTCATGAACGACCACATTCCCTCCGAGGGCTCGGAGCACGAGCACGGGGCACTTGGCGACGCCGAGTTCGCGGAGTTCATGGAGCTCGCCGCCGAGGAGGGCTTCGACGTCGAGGACGTCGAGGGCGCGATCGAGGCGGCCGGTCACGGACCGCTTCCGGTGCTCGCCGTCGTGGGCCGCCCGAATGTCGGCAAGTCGACCCTGGTCAACCGGATCATCGGCCGCCGCGAGGCCGTCGTCGAGGACAAGCCGGGCGTCACCCGGGACCGGGTCACCTACGAGGCCGAGTGGGCGGGCCGCCGCTTCAAGGTCGTCGACACCGGCGGCTGGGAGCAGGACGTCCTCGGCATCGACGCCTCCGTGGCCGCGCAGGCCGAGTACGCGATCGACGCGGCCGACGCGGTCGTGTTCGTCGTCGACGCCAAGGTCGGCGCCACCGACACCGACGAGGCCGTCGTGCGGCTGCTGCGCAAGGCGGGCAAGCCCGTGGTGCTGTGCGCCAACAAGGTCGACGGCCCGAGCGGCGAGGCCGACGCCTCCTACCTGTGGAACCTGGGCCTCGGCGAGCCGCACCCGGTCTCCGCGCTGCACGGCCGCGGCACCGGCGACATGCTGGACGCCGTCCTGGAGGCGCTGCCCGAGGCACCGGAGCAGACCTTCACCGCCGCGGTCGGCGGCCCGCGCCGCATCGCGCTGATCGGCCGCCCGAACGTGGGCAAGTCCTCGCTGCTGAACAAGGTCGCGGGCGAGGAGCGCGTCGTCGTCAACGAGCTCGCGGGCACCACCCGCGACCCGGTCGACGAGCTGATCGAGCTCGGCGGCGTCACCTGGAAGTTCATCGACACCGCCGGTATCCGCAAGCGGGTCCACCTCCAGCAGGGCGCCGACTACTACGCCTCGCTGCGCACGGCCGCCGCCGTGGAGAAGGCGGAGGTCGCGGTCATCCTGCTGGACGCCTCGGAGTCGATCTCCGTGCAGGACCAGCGCATCGTGACGATGGCCGTGGAGGCGGGCCGCGCGGTCGTCCTCGCCTTCAACAAGTGGGACACCCTCGACGAGGAGCGCCGCTACTACCTGGAGCGTGAGATCGAGACGGAGCTCGGCCAGGTGGCGTGGGCGCCGCGGGTCAACGTCTCCGCGCGCACCGGACGGCACATGGAGAAGCTCGTCCCGGCGATCGAGACCGCTCTGGCGGGCTGGGAGACCCGCGTCCCCACGGGCCGGCTGAACGCCTTCCTGGGCGAGCTGGTCGCCGCTCACCCGCACCCGATCCGGGGCGGCAAGCAGCCGCGCATCCTGTTCGGTACGCAGGCGGGCACCAAGCCGCCGCGGTTCGTGCTCTTCGCGTCCGGCTTCATCGAGGCGGGTTACCGGCGGTTCGTGGAGCGGCGGCTGCGCGAGGAGTTCGGCTTCGAGGGGACGCCGCTGCACATCTCGGTGCGGGTCCGCGAGAAGCGCGGCAAGAAGAAGTAGACGCGGGTCGCGTCAGACGGGCACGGACGAGGGCGGCTCCCCGGAAACTCCGGGGAGCCGCCCTCGTCCGTGCGGTCATCGCGGGGCGGGCCGGTTGTCGGGGGCCTTCAGGGCGGGCCCTCGGGTGTTCCGGTCAGTGCCCGCGGCGGGGACCCGGTGGCAGCGCGGCGGCGGAGAACTGGTGCGTGCCGGTGTGCCCGGTGGGCATCCGGCCCACCGGCTGCCAGACGGACGCCGCCTGGGGCGGGTGACCGGACTGCTCGCGCCGGGTGCCGTGCTGGGCGGCGAGACGCCCGGTCGCGTACGCGGCGGTGCCGTGGCGGCCGTCGTACGCACCGGGGGAGTACGTGCCCGGGGGGTACGAGTCCGAGGAGTACGTGTTCATGGAGTACGTGCCCGTGGAGTACGACCCGTAGGCGCCGCCGAGGTGCGGAGAGATGCCGAAGGCCGTGAAGCCCAGCTCCTCCTCACCGTGGCGGTCTCCGGGCAGGGCCCGGAAGGACCTGTTCCACTCCGCGTAGAGCGCGTCGTAGATCGGTGTGACCGAGGGGCTGCCCGGTGGGTCCTGGGCCGACCGCATGGCGGGAATCGGCTGGTAGGACTGGCGGCGGGGGACGTCGTAAGCGTGCACGTAACCTCAAACGAACCCGCCGGGCAAGGGATGCGGTCCGGCCGCGCCGCCCGGCGGGGTGCCGCCCGTACGGCCCACATCCCGGGCCGGCGGGGGCGGTCAGGTCCCGGCCAGCGGCAGCATGGCGGCCACCAGCTTGCCGTTCGCGGCGGCCTTGTCGAGCGCGTCCCGCAGCAGGTCCTCGCGGGGCTGGCGGCCGATGGAGCCGACCGGGGCGGCGAACAGCAGCACCCGCTGGTGCTTGGCGGCGGCCGCCCGCCAGGTGTCGGCGGCCTGGAGCGGCTGGTGCGCCTGCCACCAGGCGACCGGCGAACCGCCGTCGGTGCCCGGCTGGAGGATGGCGTGCAGCTGGCCCGCGGCGAGCAGCACCGACCAGCCCTGCAGGACCGGCGGGACGCGCTCGACCTCGTCCAGCGGCACGAAGCCCTGCTCGACGAGGAGCGGCAGGAAGTCGTCGTCCGTGCCGGACGAGCCGGGGCGGGTGATGGGGGCGGTGGGCTCGACCACGAGCGCGGGGTACAGCTCGCCGCCGATCAGCACCAGTCCGCTGGTGACGCCGAGCACGGCCTGCTCGGGCGAGGTCCTGGCGGGTTCGCCGTCGGCCGTGATGGACCGGACGGCGCCCTGCAGCTGCTCCTCGGTGACCTGGACGACCTGGGAGGGCAGACAGGTGGCGTGGGCGAAGGCGAGGACGGCGGTCTCGTCGCCGATGAACAGCACGGTGCTGGTGCGCTCCTGTGCGGAGTCGCCCGGGGTGCGGCAGGACGTGCAGTCGTAACTGCCCGGGGCGTTCTCTCCGGCGAGCAGCCGGTCGGCTTCCTCGTCGCCGATCTCGGCACGTACCTCGTCGCTGACGTCGAGCATGCGCGGCACGGGGGGCTCCTCGGGATGTGGTGCGTGGCGGGGCCGGGCGGCTCCCGGCCCATGAGCGCGGGGGCCCCGGCTCATGCAGAAGACAACGGGCGATCTGTGGCCGGAGTCACGCCCGGGCGCGAACGGAATCGAACCATCGGGAGCGCACCGTGAGAGCCGGGGCGGAATCACTCACTCCACGTCAACTTCTTGTAGTTCCAAGCAAGTTCGACTGGTGAGGTGGGTCACAGATCACCGGAACCGGTGGCCGACAAATCCGGAAATCAGGGAATGAAGTGGGTGGCCGAAAATAGACGATACCTGCGGTAATGGCGAACTGGCCTGTGGGGACAGGGGGCTGGTTGATACGGGCGTCGCGGCTCCCTACATTCCTCGGCCGTGTGCAACGAGCACCGCTCGGGTACGTCCGCCGGCCGCGTCAGACAGCCAGCCAGCACCACCACCGCCGGCGGACGGGCGGAGCGCACCGGCCGCGTCCGTACGACGTGGCCCGCGTTCCGCTCAGGGGGACCCCGGGTCCGTCGAGAGGGAAATACATGTCCGCATGTGCCGACAGCGCCCACGACGACAACACCCGTAGGAAGCGCACCACGGCGGTCCTCGCCGGAGCCGCGCTGCTCGCCCCGCTGGGGCTCCTGGCCGCGACGGGCAGCGCCGCGGCGTCGGACGGTGGAGTGTGGGACCGCATCGCGCAGTGCGAAAGCAGCGGGAACTGGAGCATCAACACCGGCAACGGATACTACGGCGGACTCCAGTTCTCCGCGCAGACCTGGAACGGTTTCGGCGGCTCGGCCTACGCGCCCACCGCCGACCGGGCCACCAAGGCCGAGCAGATCGCGGTCGCCACGAGGGTCCAGCGGGTCCAGGGCTGGGGCGCCTGGCCGAACTGCTCGGTACGCGCCGGGGCGTACGGCAGCGCCCCCGCCGCGCCGTCCACCGGCTCGGTGGCCCCCAGGTCGGCGCCGGCCGAGCGGCCGGCGAAGGCCCCGTCCCGCGCGTCGGGCCACACGGACCGCGGCACCGCCCGCGGTGACTACACCGTGCGCGGCGGTGACACGCTGAGCGCCATCGCGGCCCGGTACGGGACCAGCTGGCAGCAGCTCTACGCCGCCAACGAGGCCGTCATCGGCGCCGATCCCCACTCGATCGTGCCCGGTCAGCGGCTCGACCTCTGAGCCGACCCCCGGTCCCGGGCACGGGTTCCGCCCGGTGGGCCGACCGGGCGGAACCCTCGTGAACGCCGACGATCCCTGCGGGCCGCCGGACCGGACCGGTCCGGCCGCCTCGCCGGCGTTCGCCACGGAGCCGCGGCGCTGTTCCCACACCGGCGCCGCGGCTTCGCGCGGTACGCGAAACATTCCCGAAATGGGCTACCCATCGCATGTCTGTTCTGACACAAGATGGTGTTGCAGCGTGACAGACGGTGGTGCGGCCCGACCGAGGGCACCCGAGGAAGCCGGGGGACGTATGCACATCTCTTTCCTCATCCACAACGCGTACGGCATCGGGGGCACGATACGGACCACGTACAACCTCGCCGAAGCGCTCGCCGAGCAGCACGACGTCGAGATCGTCTCCGTCTTCCGCCACCGCGAGGCGCCCGTCTTCACTCCCGGCCCGCGGGTCGGGATGCGCCACCTCGTCGACCTCCGCCCGGACGGCGCCGACAGCGACCACCCCGAACTGGCCCTGCCCGCCCGTGTGTTCCCGAGCGCGGACGGCCGGCACAAGCAGTACAACGCGCTCAGCGACCGGCGCATCGCGGAGTACCTCGCCACGGTCGACGCCGATGTGGTGGTGGGCACCCGGCCCGGTCTGAACGTGCACCTGGCGCGCCAGACCCGCCCGGGCCCCGTCCGTGTCGGCCAGGAGCACCTCACGCTCGACAACCACTCCACGGCCCTGCGCACCACGCTGCGCGACGCCTACCCGCGCCTCGACGCGCTCACCACGACCACGGAGGCCGACGCCCGCTCGTACCGCAGGAGCGTACGGCTGCCCGGCGTCCGGGTGCTGGCCGTGCCGAACCCGGTGCCCGCCCCCGTGATCCCGCCGGCGGACGGTTCCGGCAAGTGGGTCGTGGCGGTCGGGCGTCTGGCCCCCGTCAAGCGGTTCGACCTGCTCGTCCGCGCCTTCGACAAGGTGCGCGCGCAGCGGCCCGACTGGCGCCTGAGGATCTACGGGGGCGGCGGCCAGAAGGGCAGGCTCCGGTCACTGATCGACGAGATGGGCCTCTACAACCACGTCTATCTGATGGGCCCCGTGCACCCCATCGAGCAGGAGTGGGTCAAGGGTGCCGTCGCCGTCGCCACCTCCAGCATGGAGTCCTTCGGCATGACGCTCGTCGAGGCCATGCGCTGCGGGCTGCCGGTGGTCTCCACCGACTGCCCGCACGGCCCCGGCGAGATCATCGACGACGGCGTCGACGGCCGGCTGGTCGAGGTGAACGACGTCGGCGCCATCGCCGCCGGACTGCTCGAACTGATCGACGACGACGCGCTGCGGCAGCGGATGGCGCACGCGGCGCTGCGGGCCTCCGAGCGCTTCGACCCGCCCCGCATCGCCGAGCGCCACGAGTCGCTCTTCGCCGCCGTGGCCGCACGCCGCGGCAGGAGGCTCGGAGGACGGCTGCGCGGCACGCTGCACCGCACCCGGGGCGCGCTGCTCGTCGGCGCGTACGCCGTGCGGGACGCCCGGCGCCAGGCGGTCGGGAAGGGGCGCAGCGCATGAGCGCGACGGCCCCGCGGGCGGCGCGCGCCGCCACCGGCGGGCTCCCCGGGGAGACGGGCGCCGCGGACACCGCCGTGGCGCCGCGCGCCGACTGCGTCGCCGACCGCGCGGGCGGTATCACCTTCACCGTCACCGGTCCCGGCGGCACGGGGCCGGCCCGTCTGCTGCTGAGGCTGCGCGGCGGCGAGCGGGAGACCGGTCTGCCGCTCACCCCGGACGGCGCCGGCCGGCTGCGCGGCGTGCTGCCCGCCGGAGCCGAACTCGCCGAGGGCCGCTGGGACGTCCACCTCCAGCGGGCCGACGGCGCGGCGCGGCGTCTGGTGGCCGGCCTCCAAGACCTGCGCGCGCTGGTCGACCGGGTGCCGGCCGACTCGCGCGCTCCCGTCGCCGTGCGTCTCCCGTACACCACCAAGTACGGCAACCTCACCGTGCGGAGCTGGCTGCGTGCCCCGCACGCCGAGGCGGGCGAGCTCCGTGTCGGTGCGCGGGAGCTGGGCGTGCGCGGGCGGGTGTACGGCACGTCGCTCACGCCGGACGCGTACGTCGAGGCCGCCGACCGGGCGGGCGTGGCCCCCGCGGCGCGTACCGGACTGGACGCCGACGGGGACGTGTTCCGCTGCGCCGTGCCCCTCGGGTCACCGGCTCCCGGCATCCGGGACCTGTGGCTGCGCCCGGCGGGGGAGGCCGGGCCGCGGGTGCGGATCGCCCGGCTGCTGGACGACGTCGCCGACAAGAAGCACATCTTCGCGTACCCGAAGGTCACCCTGGGGACGGCGCACGGTGCCGTCCTGGCCGGGCCGTACTACACGGCCGACAACGACCTGTCGATCGTGGTCGTCGCGGCCGGGTGACGAGCGGAGGGCCGGGGCTCTCAGAGCGGCTCGTGGCCGTCCGCCGGCCGCTCCTGGCCCATGTGGATCGGGGTGCTCCGCTCCTGGCCGGACCGGGTCTGCGGCGGTGTGATCGCCGCGAACGCGGGGTGGTGCAGGTCGAACGCCGGGGACTCGGAGCGGATCCGGGGCAGCGTGACGAAGTTGTGCCGCGGCGGCGGGCAGGAGGTCGCCCACTCCAGGGACCGCCCGAAGCCCCAGGGGTCGTCCACCCCGACCTTCGCGCCGTACTTCGCGGTCCGCCACACGTTGTAGAGGAACGGCAGCGTGGACAGGCCGAGCAGGAACGCGCCGGCGGACGAGAGGGTGTTGAGCGCCGTGAAGCCGTCGGCGGCCAGGTAGTCCGCGTACCGCCGGGGCATGCCCTCCGCGCCCAGCCAGTGCTGCACCAGGAACGTGGTGTGGAAGCCGATGAAGAGCGTCCAGAAGTGGATCTTGCCGAGCCGCTCGTCGAGCATCTTGCCGGTGAACTTCGGCCACCAGAAGTAGAAGCCGGCGAAGGTCGCGAAGACCACCGTGCCGAACACCACGTAGTGGAAGTGCGCCACGACGAAGTAGGTGTCCGTGACGTGGAAGTCCAGCGGCGGCGAGGCCAGGATCACCCCGGTCAGCCCGCCGAACAGGAACGTCACCAGGAAGCCGGCCGACCAGAGCATCGGCGTCTCGAAGGACAGCGACCCCTTGATCATCGTGCCGGTCCAGTTGAAGAACTTCACGCCCGTGGGGACGGCGATCAGGAACGTCATGAAGGAGAAGAACGGCAGCAGCACCGCGCCCGTGGCGAACATGTGGTGCGCCCACACCACCATCGACAGCCCGGTGATCGCCATCGTCGCGCCGACCAGAGCCGTGTAGCCGAAGATCGGCTTCCGGCTGAAGACCGGGATGATCTCCGTGACGATGCCGAAGAACGGCAGCGCGATGATGTACACCTCGGGGTGCCCGAAGAACCAGAACAGGTGCTGCCACAGCAGCGGGCCGCCGTTCTCCGGGGCGAACACCACCGCGCCGAACCGCCGGTCCGCCTCCAGCACCAGCAGCGCCGCCGCCAGCACCGGGAACGCCAGCAGCACCAGGATCGACGTGAACAAGGTGTTCCAGACGAAGATCGGCATCCGGAACATCGTCATGCCCGGGGCGCGCATGCCGATGATGGTGGTCAGGAAGTTGACCGAGCCGAGGATCGTGCCGAACCCGGCCAGCGCGAGTCCCATGATCCACATGTCGGCACCGATGCCCGGTGAACGTTCGGGGCCGCTGAGCGGGGTGTAGGAGGTCCAGCCGAAGTCGGCGGGCCCCGACGGCGTCAGCATCGAGCCGAGCACGATCAGGCCGCCGAACAGGAAGAGCCAGTACGACAGCATGTTCAGCCGCGGGAAGGCGACGTCCGGCGAGCCGATCTGCAGCGGCATGAGCTCGTTGGCGAACCCGGCGAACGTGGGCGTCGCGAACAGCAGCAGCATGATCGTGCCGTGCATGGTGAACAACTGGTTGAACTGCTCGTTGTCCATCAGCTGCAGGCCGGGCCGGGCCAGCTCCGCCCGCATCAGCATCGCCATCAGCCCGCCGACGAGGAAGAAGGCGAACGAGGTGATGAGGTAGAGGTGCCCGATCTTCTTGTGGTCCGTCGTCGTCAGCCAGTCGACCACCAGTCTCCCCGGCCGCTTCGCCGGTACCGGTGGCGCCGTCGCCTGTGCGGTGTCCGTGCCCATCGCTCGCCCCTTCGCGTCGCGTCCCGGGCCTGTTCGAGCTCACGCCATGATGCTCGCGTCGCCCGGCGCTCCGACAGGGGGTGTACGGCGGCGGTCCGCGGGGCCACGCAATTCCCGTCCGGTGGGCGGCTCGCGGGCCTCATGGGAATCGGCACGGAAAGCGGTGGGCCGTACGGTGGCCTCCGGCTATTCGCGGGGCTATTCCGGACGGTGCGGTGTGCGGCCGGAATTCATGGAGAACAGGACGGCGGGGAGATGACGGAACCGCCCGTATGTGTGACCCGGATCGGCCGAAACCACATGTCGCGATTCTGTGACACAAGTGTGATCACCCCACGGCGGTGACCCTTCGTGTCGGACCTGGACTTCCGCGGCCGCATCCCGCCGCCTAACGTGGCGTCATGGCACCCAATTTCCCCCCGTCCCCCGAGCCGCAGGACATCCTGGACACCTATGTGGGACTCGACGAAGGGAGCGCGGAACGCCGCGCCCGTGAGCACGGCTGGTCCACCGTCAGGTCGCTGCCACCAGGGGCCATCATCACCATGGAGTACCGCGTGGGCCGGCTCAACTTCGAGGTGCAGGGCGGCCGGGTGACGCGCTGCTGGAAGGGTTAGTACCGGACGACGGCGAAGGCCCGGCTCCAGGGGAGCCGGGCCTTCGCCGGTGTGTACCTGCCGGACCCGTCGCCTCGTGTCAGCCTCCCGTGAGCGGGCGGGACGTGGCCGAGCCGCGCGGTGCTCTGTCCGAGTGCGGCGGGCGGCGGCTGCCGCCCGGAGCGGCCGGCGACCGCTCCGAACGGGCCGGGTGCGGGCCCGGCGGTGCCAGGTGGTGCAGCGGTGGACGGACGGACCGCGGTACGACGGAGCCGTCGCGCGCGACGGCGGGTTCCCCGGCGGCCCCGCGCGGCGCGGGCTCGACCGGGCCCCGGGGCGCCGGTCCCGCCGCGGGCTCGTGCAGCGTGGGCGCGGGCACCGGCGGGGCGGCCGGAGCCTGTGGCGCGGCCGGTGCCGGGGCGGCCGCCGTGCGGCCGCGCACACGGTCGCGCAGCGAGAGGATCCAGGCCTCGGCGCGGGCGATCAGCGGCTCGAACCAGGGCAGCGCGAGCAGGATCAGCAGACCGGCGGCCCAGCCCAGCAGCACGTCGCTCAGCCAGTGCGTACCGATGTAGACCGTGCTGAGGCCGACGCCGAGCGAGATCACGGCGGAGAGGGCGGACAGCCAGCGCCGCGCCCTCGGAGTGGAGGCGAGATAGGCGAGGATGCCCCAGGTCACGACGGCGTTCGCGGTGTGGCCCGAAGGAAATATGTCACCGCCCAGCCACATCTCGTTGGACCCGATCTCGGTCGCGTAGTGCGGTCCGAGGCGGCCCATGCCGTACTTCGCGGCGCCGACCGTGGCGTTCAGCAGCAGCAGGGACACGCCGAGCGCGAGCATCGGGCGCAGGGTGCGCTGCCGCCAGGAGCGCCAGCCCAGCCAGGCCGCCACCATGACGGCGGTGGGTCCGCGCTGCCCCAGGACCACGTAGTAGTCGATGTAAGCGTGGACCTGCGGCCATTGCTGGTACGGCCGGAAGAACATGAGCTGCCAGTCGAGCCGTACCAGCCACGAGGTGATGAGGACGGCCCACACGATGGCGGCGTAGAAACCCAGGGTGGCGAGGAAGAGCGCGACCCGGTGCCGGCTCATCGACGGCACGTCGATATGGGCCGGCCGTTGCGGCTCGCGGTCCAGCCGGGCAAAGACCCGCTCCAGACGGGTCAGCGATCGTTCGGTACGCACGTCAATCGACGTTACAGCGAGTGAGCTCCGATCCGGTCCGTATCACTCGGTTCGTGATGACGATGTGATGTGGGAAACCTCTCAGGCCACGGCCCTTTTTCATGGATTCGCTATTGAGCGGCCGAGTGCGGCCTGCATTTCCGTGGAGTGTCGGACGCCTGCAGTTTCGAATCGCTTTTCAATTCGTTCACCTGGGGATGGCGCTGATTTACCTCGGTGATCACTCGGCGTGCACGGAGCGACGGAGAGCGATCATGGCGGACCCGAGCCGTTCAGCCAGAGCGCCCCGTACACCGCCGACCCCGCCGCGAGCGCCGCGACGACCGGCGCCGACCTGGCGGTACGCAGCCGGGACAGCGCCGTGGCGAGGGGGAGGAGCAGCGGGAAGGCGGGCATCAGCAGGCGCGGTTTCGAGCCGAAATAGCCGGACGCGCACAGGGCGAGCACCGCGACCACGCCCGAGTAGACGAGCAGCGGCAGCGGCTGCCGCCGCCGGACGCCCATGACGTACAGCCAGACGACCAGCGCGACGCCGGCGACCAGAGCCGGGCCGGCGAGCGCCGACGGGAAGGGCAGGGCGAACCGGCCGGCGACGAAACGGGCGAAGGCGAGACCGCCGTCGAAGCCGTTGCCCCAGCCCGCCTGTACGTCCAGGTAGCCGAACGGCCCGCCGCCGGTGCGGTGCCCGACCCACAGCACGTACCCCGCCGCGCCCAGCGGCGCGAGCAGCATGCCGAGGGCGCGCCGCGGCACGGAGGCGCCGCCCGGCCGCCGTCCGCGCGTGCCCCCGCCGTTCCCGGGCGCCCGCCGCTCCCGCACGTACGAGGCGATCGCCGCCGCCCACACCGCCGCGGCCACCGCGACGCCCACCGGGCGGGTCAGCCCGGAGAGCGCGGCCAGCGCGCCCGCGGCGACCCAGCGGCCGGTCAGCACCGCGTACAGGGACCACGCGGCCAGCGCCGTGAACAGCGCCTCGGTGTACGCCATCGACTGCACGACCCCGACCGGCAGCGCGGCCCACAGCAGCACCGCGCACGTCCCCGCCCGTCTCCCGTACAGCCGGTCCGTGACGGCGAAGATCCCGCAGGCGGCGGCGAGCGAGGCCGGGACCGTGACGAGCAGGCCCGCGTCCGCGTACGGCAGCCCGGTCACCGCGGACACGGCCCGCTCCAGCCAGGGCAGCAGCGGGAAGAAGGCGAGGTTCGAGTGCACCTCCCCGTTCGGCAGGCGGACCTCGTACCCGTAGCCGAACTCGGCGACGCGCACGTACCAGAGCGAGTCCCAGCGGGCCGACAGCAGGGCGCGCGCGCTCTCGCCGCGCGCCGCGCTCCACGCGGTGAGGACGGCCAGGCCCAGGACGCGTACGGCGGCGTACCCGAGGAGCGCGGGGGCGGATCTGCGCACCGTGCGCAACAGGGGTGACACCGGACGCAGATCAAGATCGGTCACACGCTCGATTATCGGTGCGGCACGGAACCGGACGGCCGCGCCGGAACGTGATGGACCCTGACGAGTGACCGGAGGGCGACCGGTGGACGACCGGACCGGCCCCTGCCGAATCGGCCCTACCACACCTTTGCTGAAAGTCCCATGAGAGGCCCGCCACTCGACCTTGGCGGGAACTCGCGTACGCTGACGGCTCACTCGCCTTCGTAGCGCGGGTCCGGGACGCCGCTCAGCCCGGGCCGTAGCCGCCGGGAGTCCCCACCCGCGGTCCCGCCGGACGCGAGGGAACATCTGGGAGGTACGTACATGTCCGGGACGAGCACGGCCGCAGCGCGGTGCCGTCGGGAGGCCGGGCCCGGTGCGAGCCGCTGGGTCGTCCTCCTCGTCCTCTGCGTCAGCCTGCTGCTCGTCGCGCTCGACGCGACCGTCCTGCACGTGGCGGTGCCCGCCGTCACCGAGGACCTCAAGCCCGGCGCCATCGAGCTGCTCTGGATGGTCGACGTCTATCCGCTGGTCTGCGCCTCGCTGCTGATCCTCTTCGGCACGCTGGGCGACCGGATCGGCCGCAGACGCGTCCTCCTCCTCGGCTACGGCCTCTTCGGCGTCGCCTCCGGACTCGCGGCCTGCGCGGACGATCCGGGCGTGCTGATAGCGGCCCGCGCCCTGCTCGGGGTCGGCGGCGCGATGATCATGCCCGCGACGCTGTCCATCCTGCGGCAGGTCTTCCCCGACCGGCGCGAACGCGCGCTGGCGATCGGCATCTGGAGCGCCGTGGCCGCGGTCGGCGCGGCCGTCGGCCCGCTGCTCGGCGGGTTCCTGCTGGAGCACTTCTGGTGGGGTTCGGTCTTCCTCATCAACATCCCGCTGATGCTGGTCAGCCTGCCGGTCGGGCGGTGGCTGCTGCCCGAGTCGACCGGCGACCGCGACGGCCCCTGGGACGTGGTGGGCGCGCTCATGGCCGCCGCCGGTCTGTTCGGCCTGGTGCTCGGCGTGAAGCGGCTCGGGGGCGGCGAGTCGCCGCTGGACCCCTGGACCGCGGGGCCGCTCCTCGTGGGCGGAGCGCTGCTGCTGGCCTTCGTCCGGCGGCAGCGGCGGCGTACGCACCCGCTGGTCGACCTGCGGATGTTCCGGCGCCCCGCGTTCAGCACGTCCGTCGGCTGCATCGTGCTGGCGATGCTCGCACTGGTCGGCCTGGAGCTGATCGCGGCCCAGTACCTCCAGCTCGTCCTCGACCTGTCACCGCTCCAGACGGGCCTGCGGCTGCTGCCGCTCACCGTCGCGGCGATGGCGGCGGGACTGGCCGGCTCGCACCTGCTGCAGCGCTTCGGGCCGCGCCGCATGGTGTCGCTGGGCTTCTGCCTGACCGCGGGGGCGGTCGTGCTGCTGACGGCGATGGGCCACGAGGACCGGCCGGTCCTGCTGCTCGCCGGTTTCGTGTTCCTCGGCTTCGGTCTGGAGACGACGCTCTTCGGGGCGTACGAGTCGATGCTGAGCGAGGCGCCCCCGGACCGGGCGGGCGGGGCGGCGGCGATCGGTGAGACGTCGTACCAGCTCGGCGCCGGCATCGGCATCGCCCTGCTGGGCAGCGTCATGAACGCGGCCTACGCACCGGGCCTCAGCTCGGTGCCCGGCGTTCCCGGGCCGGCCACGGCCGCGGCCGGCCACTCGCTGGGCGAGGCGTACGAGGTGGCGGGGCGGCTCGGCGGCACGTCCGGCGAGGCGCTGCGCCGGGCAGCCCAGGACGCCTTCGTGCACGGTCTGCACGTCACGCTGCTGGTCAGCGCGGGTCTGCTGCTGCTCGGCGCGGCGATGGCACTGCGGTTGCCGCGGTTCATGGAGGGCCAGGGCCAGGGCCAGGCGGCCGCCGGCCCGGCCGGGGAGGGCGCGGGGCCGTCCGCGGCCGTCGGCCCGGCCGAACTGCCGGCGCCCCGGGAGGCGACCGCGAAGGTGCGCGCGGAATCCGTGCGTTGAGCCGGGTCGGGGTGCCGTCCCGGATTGGGGTGCCGTCCGGGATCGGGGTTTCGACCGGTTCGGGGTGCCGCCCGGGATCGGGGTTTCGACCGGTTCGGGGTGCCGTCCCGAATTAGGGCGCCGTCCCGGATAGGGGTGCCGCCCGGATCGGTGCGTCGAGCCGGGTCCGGGCCCCGCTCCGGATTGGGGTGCCGCCTTGGATTGGGGTGCCGCCCGGGTTCGGGGTGCCGACCGGATCGGTGCGTCGAGCCGGGTCCGGGCCCCGCTCCGGATTGGGGTGCCGTCCTGGATCGGGGTGCCGACTCGGATCGGTGCGTCGACCGGGCCGGGATGTCGACCGGACCGGTGCGTCGACCGGACCGAGGTGCCGCCCCGGACCGGCGCGTCGGGCCGGGGCGGCCCGTTCACGGTGTGTCCGCTGCCACGGTTCCCGCGGGGCGCGTCCCTGGACGTGCGGGAAGACCGCGTCGTACCGTCGGCGTCGACCCGCTACTAGCGCTGCTAGTTTCCAGTGCGCCCGGAGTGCCCGGAGGCTGCCCATGACCGCGTCCCCGAAGCTGCCGCCCTTCGACCCCGCCGATCCGCTCGGCCTCGACGACCTGCTGGACGCGGAGGACCTCGCGATCCGTGACACCGTGCGCGGCTGGGCGGCGCGGCGGGTGCTGCCCCACGTCGCCGAGTGGTACGAGCGGGGCGAACTGCCCGGCATCAGGGAACTGGCCCGGGAACTCGGCGAGATCGGCGCCCTCGGGATGTCCCTGAGCGGCTACGGCTGCGCGGGCGCCAGTGCCGTGCAGTACGGGCTGGCCTGTCTGGAGCTGGAGGCCGCCGACTCGGGCATCCGCTCGCTCGTCTCCGTGCAGGGCTCCCTCGCCATGTACGCGATCCACCGCTTCGGCAGCGAGGAGCAGCGGAGGGAGTGGCTGCCGCGCATGGCCGCGGGCGAGGTCATCGGCTGCTTCGGGCTGACCGAACCGGACCACGGCTCCGATCCCGCGTCGATGCGGACGTACGCCAGGCGCGACGGCGGGGACTGGGTGCTCACCGGGCGGAAGGCGTGGATCACCAACGGGTCCGTCGCCGGGGTGGCCGTGGTGTGGGCGCGGACCGACGACGGCATCCGCGGATTCGTCGTGCCGACGGACAGCCCCGGGTTCTCCGCCCCCGAGATCAGGCACAAGTGGTCCCTGCGCGCGTCCGTCACGAGTGAGCTGGTCATGGACGACGTACGGCTGCCCGCGGACGCCGTACTGCCGGAGGTCACCGGACTCAAAGGGCCGCTCGGCTGTCTGTCGCACGCGCGCTACGGCATCGTGTGGGGGGCCATGGGAGCGGCCCGGACCTGTTTCGAGGCCGCGGTCGGCTACGCGAAGTCGCGGGAACAGTTCGGCAGGCCCATCGGCGGCTTCCAGCTCACCCAGGCCAAGCTCGCCGACATGGCGGTGGAACTGCACAAGGGGATCCTGCTCGCCCACCATCTGGGGCGGCGGATGGACGCGGGACGGCTCCGTCCCGAACAGGTGAGCTTCGGCAAGCTGAACAACGTCCGCGAGGCGATCGGCATCTGCCGCACCGCCCGTACCGTCCTGGGCGCCAACGGGATCTCCCTGGAGTATCCCGTCATGCGGCACGCCACCAACCTGGAGTCCGTGCTCACCTACGAGGGCACCGTCGAGATGCACCAGCTGGTGCTGGGCAAGGCGCTCACCGGTCTCGACGCCTTCCGGTGACCCGCCCCGCCTCAGCTCTGGTTGAAGAAACCGTCCGAGCCGCGGCTCGCCGCCTGGCCGCTGACGATCTCCGTGTCGGCGGGCGTCAGCAGGAACACCCGGCTGGAGACGCGCTCGATGGAGCCGCGCAGACCGAAGATCAGGCCGGCCGCGAAGTCGACGACGCGCTTGGCGTCGGCGCCCTCCATGTTCGTCAGGTTGATGATGACCGGGACCCCGTCACGGAAGAGCTCGCCGATGTGACGGGCGTCCCGGAAACTGTCCGGGGCGACCGTGCCGATCCGGCGGCCCTTCTCCTGGGCCGATTCGGACGCGACCTTCACCCGCGGGTCGGTGACCCAGGCCTCGCCCTGCTCCTGCTGCCCCTCGGCGTAGTCGTCGTCGTAGTAACGCTCGTCATCGTTGTCGTCGACGAGGCCAAGCCAGGCACTCGCCTTGCGCACCGATCCCATGGACGCCTCCTCTCACAGCGGTCTTTATCTGCTTTCCGCACCCCTATGGTCGTCCATGATGCGGATGGCGCGCCAAGTGGATAGACGCCGCGCGGGGGTTTCGTGACGGTACTGGTGCAGAGCGGATCCGTACAGAGCCCGTGTGCCCCAAGGCCTTTCGCACACACTGCTGCTGACTGTGAGTGAAATAATATTTCTCGCGGCGGACGGGTGACGGGCGGTGCGTCCGGGTGATCGGCGCAGGTCCGCCGTGGTGCGCAGACACCGGATCGGCGTCGGGGTGCGGAGGAGTGTCGTTCACGGGAGGGCCGGGCATTCCGGTGTTGACGGAGGCTCAGAATTCTCCGGCCCCGGTGGAACGGACGGTGCGCGAGGGGAGGGAAAGCGTGTGAAGGCGTGAGCAAATCTCCGGTGCGGTCCACTTGTGCGGTCTGCTCGTGTGTTCCGCTCGGTGTCCGGTACAGGCAGGGGGTCGGCTCAACAGGAGGAGGACCACACGCGACCGAAGTCGATGTGGGAGCGCTTGACCAGCCACTGCTGCGGATGCATGGGCCAAGTTGAACAGGCATCCGGTTCCGCGTCAACCGGCCCGGGATGTACGGCTCACAGTGCGGACGGCCTTGACAGCGCGGGGAAACGTCCCCGTACTCTCGGCGGACGGCCCTGCTGAGGGGCTCGGCCGTACGGCGCCCACCGGGCGCCCCCGTGTGAAGGCGACGACCGCGTCTCAACGTACCGACCGTCGCGCCACGGAGCCTTCGCATGTCCCCCTGCCTTTCCGCCCGCGTCGCCCCCTTCCGCGTCGCTTCCTTCCGTAACGCCGTCTCCCGCGTCGCCCACGCCGCGCCCGTCCGGGAGCGCACCCGATGAGTGCTTCCGCCGCCGGGCGGCCGTCCCTGGTGATCGTGGGGGCCGGGCCGCGCGGTACCGGTCTGCTGGAACGGATCGCCGCCAACGCGCCCGAGCTGTACGCGGACGCCGGACTCGACGTGCACCTCGTGGACCCGCACCCGCCGGGCGCCGGCCGTGTCTGGCGGCGGGCGCAGTCGCCGCTGCTGTGGGCGAACTCCGAGGCGCAGGACATCACCATGTTCACCGACGAGACGGTGGACATGGCCGGACCCGTCCGCCCGGGACCCACCCTGCACGAGTGGGCGGCCGTCGACGGACGCTCCTTCAGCGACCGCCGGCTGCTCGGCTCGTACCTGACCTGGGTGTACGAGCGGACGGTCGCCGCCCTGCCACCGGGCGTCCGCGTCCACCACCACGCCCGGCGCGCCCTGAGCGTGGGCGGACCGCGCGAGGGACGGCAGCAGGTGTGGCTGGAGGGCCGCCCCCGGCCCCTGCTCGCCGACCTCGTGGTGCTCACGCTCGGGCACCTCGACGCCGAACCCGACGACGAGCAGCGGGAACTGGCCGCGTACGCCCGTGAGCACGGCCTCGTCCACCTGCCGCCGGACTTCACCGCCGACAGCGACCTCACCGCCCTGGCGCCGGGCGAGCCCGTCCTCGTCCGAGGCTTCGGGCTCGCCTTCGTGGACCTGATGGTGCTGCTGACCGAGGGCCGCGGCGGCCGGTACCAGGACGACGGACGCGGTGAGCCGGTGTACGTGCCCTCCGGGCGGGAGCCCGTGCTGTACGTCGGGTCCCGGCGCGGCGTGCCGTACCACTCCAAGATCGGTTACGACTGGGAGGGCGAACGGCCGCCCCTGCCCCGGTTCCTCGGACCCGCCGAGATCGACGCCCTGCTCGCCCGCCCGGACGGGTTCGACTTCCGGCGGGACGTGTGGCCGCTGGTCGCCAAGGAGCTCGGGTTCGCGCACTACCACCGGCTGTTCACGGCCCATCCCGAGCGCACCACCGTGCCGTGGGCGGACTTCCAGAAGGGGTACGCGGCCGCCGGCGACGCCGCCGGGGCGGCGGCGCTCGTCGCGGCCGCCGTGCCGGACCCGGCGGACCGGCTCGACCTGGACGCGCTGGACCGCCCGCTGGACGGCGTCCGGTACGGGTCGTACGACGAGGCGCAGCGCGAGCTGCGCGCGTACATAGAGGACGACCTGGCCAGACGGCACAACCCGTTGCGCAGCCAGGACTTCGCCGTCTTCTTCGGGCTGCTGTCCGTGTACGGGCAACTGGTACGGCTCGGGGACGTCGGGCCCTGGTGGCACGGGTTCTTCAGCTGCCTCGCGTCGGGGCCGCCCGCACCCCGGCTGCGCCAGATGCTCGCGCTGTCCCGGGCCGGGGTGCTGCGCTTCCTCGGCGCCGGGACGACGGTCGAGGCGGCCGACGGGGTCTTCCGGGCCCGCAGCGCCAGTGTGCCCGGGGACTTCGTCGAGGCCCGTGCGCTGGTCGAGGCGCGGCTGCCCGGTCCCACGGTCGAACGCACCCGTGACGCGCTGCTGCGCGGCCTGTACGCCGACGGTGCCGCCGCCACCGCCGGGGGACTGCTCGCCGTGGACCCCTCCGACGGACGGGTCCTCGACCGCTCCGGCACCCCGCATCCGCGGCGCTTCGCGCTGGGCCCGCACACCGACGCGCGGGGCTCGGGCGCCTTCACCCGGCCCCGCACCGGCGGCCCGGCGTTCCGGCAGAACGACGCGACGGCGCGGGCCGCGCTCGCCTTCCTCGGCGCGCTGTCCTGTCGTACCGCTGCCTGAGCTCGGCCACTGTCCGGGCCCTGCCCCTGTCCGGTACCTGCCCGTCGTACCGCGCTGCCCCTTACCCCGATGAAAGGTCTCCCTCCCATGACCGCACCGTACGGCCGGGGGCTGCTGCGCCTGGCCGCCGCCGTCGACCAGCGGGCGGCGCACGACGTCGGCGCGTACGCCGAGTCGGCGCGGCTCGCCGAGCGTGGCGCGCTGGACTTCGTGACCCTGCACGACTCCCTCGCCCGCCCCGGTCCGGACGCGCTCGACGTCCTCGCCCGGGTCGCGCCCGCCACCGACCGGATCGGCCTGGTGCCGACCGTGCCCGCCACGCACACCGAGCACTTCCGAGTGCGGGCGGCCGTGGCGGAACTGGACCGGGTGAGCGGGGGACGGGCCGGCTGGCGGATCGACGTGGCGGCATCCGAGGGCGGGACCCGCGCCGCCGGGCGCCGCCGTACGGCCGCGGCGGAGGCGCTCCGGCGGGAGGCCGGTGAGGTCGCCGACGTCGCCGCGCGGCTGTGGGACGAGCCGCTTCCCGTCGACGTCGACGGCGGCGTGTCCGCCGTGGGAGGGCCCGCGATCGTGCCGCGGTCCCCGCAGGGGCACCCCGTCCGTGTCGTCGACGCCACCGACCGGCACGCCCGGCGGGTCGCGGCCCGGTACGCGGACGTCGCGCTCGTCCAGGCCGACGGACCGGAGCGGGCCGGTGCCGTGCGGGACGAACTGCGGTCCGCGGCGGCCGCGTCCGGGCGTGACCCCGGCACGCCGCGCGTCTTCGCGCACCTCGTCGTCGACCTCGGCGGCGGCGAGTACGCGGCCGATCCGGGCCACGGCGGGGGCGGGCCCCGCTGGACCGCGCACGGACCGCTGTACCGGGGCGGCCCGGTCGATTTCGCCGAGCTGATCACCTCCTGGCACCGGGCCGGTGTCGTCGACGGCTTCCACCTGGTGCCCGCCGAGCCGCGCCGTGACCTGGAGCGGCTGGTCAACGGAACGGTGGCGCTGCTCCAGCACCGTGGTCTGTTCCGCACCTTCTACCCGGGCCGCACGCTCCGGGAGCACCTCGGGCTGGCCCGGCCCGCGAAGCGGTACGCGGTGGGGGAGACGGGAGTGACGGGGGCGGCGTCGTGACCTCGCGCGGAACGGAACAGAGGTCTGGGGCGTGAGCACGCGGGGCCCGTGACGACGGGATCGCCGCTCGTCCTGCCCGGCGGCAGCCGGTCGTTCCGGCGGCGTGCGATCCGCGTCGATCCGCGTCGATCCGCCCCGGGCGCGGGCAATCGGCGCCGACCGAAGCAAAGACAACACTCCGTACGCCCCTTGTTCCCTCACGTAATCTTCACATGTGCGTCGACGGGCTCAACGTCCGCTGGTGGCGGGCCGGTTGCCCGCCGCGCGGCCGAAAGGCCCCCTTGCGTCACTCGGTCATGCGGCCGAATACTCCCCCACAGCGCCTTGTCAGGGTCACGGCGTGTTCGTAATCCGGACACGTTTCTTGACTTGCGCCTCACGGGCCCCACCCCACACAAGCGGGCCCCCGACTTCCCCAGGAGGGAACGAACAGTGAGGATCAAGCGCACCACCCCCCGTAGCGGCATCGCGAGACGGACCCGGCTGATCGCCGTGGCCGCCGGTTTCGTGGCCGCGGCTGCCGTCACGGTCCCCACCGCGAGCGCGAGCGACGCGCAGACCTTCAGCACCAACGAGCTCAAGCAGGCCAGCTCCTCCATACTCGAGGCCGACGTGGCGGGTACGGCCTGGGCGGTCGACGAGAAGACCGGCAAGGTCCTCGTCACCGTCGACAGCACCGTCTCCCAGGCGGAGCTCGCGAAGATCCAGAAGGCGGCCGGCGACAAGGCCGGGGCCCTGGAGGTCAAGCGCACTCCGGGCAAGTTCAGCAAGCTGATCCAGGGCGGCGACGCCATCTACTCCGGCAGCGGACGGTGCTCCCTCGGCTTCAACGTCCGCAGCAGCAGCGGGGTCGACTACTTCCTGACCGCCGGTCACTGCACCTCCGGCTCGGGCACCTGGTACGGCAACTCCGCCCGCACCACGGTCCTCGGCCCGGCGGCCGGCACCAGCTTCCCGGGCAACGACTACGGGATCGTCCGGTACAGCAACACGTCCATCGCCAAGCCGGGCACCGCCAACGGTGTCGACATCCGGAGCGCGGCCACCCCGTCGGTGGGCACCACCGTCACCCGCGACGGTTCGACCACGGGCACCCACAGCGGCCGTGTCACCGCCCTCAACGCCACGGTCAACTACGGCAGCGGCCAGATCGTCTCCGGCCTGATCCAGACCACGGTCTGCGCCGAGCCCGGCGACTCCGGCGGCCCGCTGTACAGCACCAGCGGCATCGCCTACGGCCTGACCTCCGGCGGCAGCGGCAACTGCTCCTCCGGCGGCACCACGTTCTTCCAGCCGGTCACCGAGGCCCTGAGCGCCTACGGCGTCAGCCTCACCTGACCGGCCGGCGGTGCCGGACCTCCCGTGTCCCGGCACCCGCGCACCACTGCCACTGGACTGCAGCCAGCAGCAGGCGAGCCCCCGCACGGCACATGCCGCGCGGGGGCTCGCCCTCGTCCGGCGCCGGGACTACGGTCGAAGAGCGTGCGCGACACGCAAGCACTGTCCTCAGACGTCCGCTTCGGGCCGGGGGGGCCGGCATGGTCGAGGATCTGGTGACGGCGGGGGTGACCCTCGCCTGCGTCGGCGCGGTGTACGGGATGGCGGCGGCGCGCGTGGTGAAGCAGTACGAGCGGGGGGTGGTGTTCCGGCTCGGCCGGCTGCGGTCGAAGGTGCGCGGGCCGGGGTTCACGATGATCATTCCCGTGGTCGACCACCTGCACAAGGTCAACATGCAGATCGTGACGCTGCCGATCCCCGCGCAGGAGGGCATCACGCGGGACAACGTCACCGTCCGGGTCGACGCCGTCGTCTACTTCAAAGTGACCTCGCCGGCCGACGCGGTCGTCCGGGTGGAGGACTACCGGTTCGCGGTCTCCCAGATGGCGCAGACCTCGCTGCGGTCCATCATCGGCAAGAGCGAGCTCGACGATCTGCTGTCCAACCGGGAGAAGCTCAACCAGGGGCTGGAGCTGATGATCGACAGCCCGGCCGTGGAGTGGGGCGTCACCATCGACCGGGTGGAGATCAAGGACGTGTCGCTGCCCGAGACCATGAAGCGGTCCATGGCCCGGCAGGCCGAGGCGGACCGCGAACGGCGCGCCCGGGTCATCAACGCCGACGCCGAGCTGCAGGCGTCGAAGAAGCTCGCCGAGGCGGCCCAGCAGATGGAGGAGACCCCCTCGGCGCTCCAGCTCCGGCTGCTGCAGACGGTGGTGGCGGTCGCGGCGGAGAAGAACTCCACGCTGGTCCTGCCGTTCCCGGTGGAACTGCTGCGCTTTTTGGAGAGGTCCCAGTCCGACCCCGGAGCTTCGTCGGCCACTCGGCGGGACCCGGCCGTGAGCTACCCGGCCGTGAGCCCTGAGGTGCCGACCGCCGCGAGCCCGGAGGCGCCGCGGGAGCGGCCTCCGTCTCCGGGCGCATTACCCGACTCCCGGCCGGAACCAGGTGTCGAGGGGTGAGTTCAAGACAGGACTAGACCTCACGCGCTGTCGAAGGAATCATCGCGGCACGTGTTTGCAATGGCTACCGGAAGGTGATGGCACCGGACCGGGGCGGCCTCGGGGGCGTGCGCCCCCGAGGCCCCGGTGACTCGGCGCGCGGCCTGAAGTCGACCTTGTGTGCTCCTGGGGCCCCTAGGAATAGTGGGCGCCGCACAGTTGGCATGGACGCGGCTTTTTTTGTGGTCCGTCGCCTCCGTGCCGAACGCCTTCGGACCGAAGACGCGTCCCCACCCGCCCTTCGGTCAACCCCCCACAGGAGGACGTGAGTTGAAGCACCGACGCATATCCGGGCGGCGTGCCGCCGTGGCGGTCGCGGGCATCACCGCACTGGTCGCCACGGGAGTCACCTTCCAGACTGCGAACGCGAACGAGGCCGGTCCCGCCCCCGAGCCGCGCACCCTCTCCGCGGCAGCGGCCGGAAAGCTCGCCTCGACCCTCGGCCAGGACCTGGGCTCCGACGCCGCGGGAACGTACTACGACACGAAGACCGGGCAACTCGTGGTGAACGTGCTCGACGAGACGGCCGCCGACACCGTCCGGCAGGCCGGCGCCCGGGCGAGAGTCGTGGAGCACTCCCTCGCCGAGCTGGCGAGCGCCCGTACGACGCTGAAGCAGGACGCCACCATCCCCGGCACCTCGTGGGCGACCGACCCGCGGACCAACAAGGTCGTCGTCACCGCGGACCGCACGGTCTCCGGGGCCGACCTCGACCGGCTGGCCGAGGTGGTCGAGGGGCTCGGCGCCAAGGCGGAACTGCGACGCACCGAGGGCGAGTTCAAGACCTTCGCCGCGGGCGGTGACGCCATCACCACCGACGGGGGTGGCCGCTGCTCCCTCGGCTTCAACGTGGACGTGGGCGGCGAGCCGCACTTCCTGACCGCGGGCCACTGCACCGAGACGGCCACCACCTGGGCCGACTCCTCCGGCCAGGACATCGGCGCCAACGTGGACTCCAGCTTCCCCGGGGACGACTACGGCCTGGTGAAGTACACGTCCGACGCCGACCACCCGAGCGAGGTCAACCTCTACGACGGCTCCACGCAGGCCATCACCGGGGCGGGCGAGGCGACCGTCGGGCTGGAGGTGACCCGCAGCGGTTCGACGACGCAGGTCCACGGCGGCACGGTCACCGGCCTGGACGCCACCGTGAACTACGGCAGCGGCGACGTCGTCAACGGGCTCATCGAGACCGACGTCTGCGCCGAGCCCGGGGACAGCGGCGGCTCGCTCTTCTCCGGCGACACCGCCATCGGCCTCACGTCCGGCGGCAGCGGCGACTGCGTCTCCGGCGGTACGACGTTCTTCCAGCCGGTCACCGAGGCGCTCTCGGCCTACGGAGCCACGATCGGCTGAGGCCGGGACCGAGGAAGGACCGGCCCGGCGCCGGTCACCCCCATCGCGGGCGGTGACCGGCGCCGGTCGCGTTGCGGGGCGCCCCGGCCCGCACCGCCGCGTGCGCGGGCCCGTCACCGGGGTCACGGCGAGCCCGGTGGCAGAGCCGGGCCGCCGGGCGTTTCCGCAGGTGGGATGGGTCTGAACGGATGTCGTACGTTCGTTCGACAATGGAGGTATGGTGAGGGTGGGGGTATTGGGAACTAGTGTTCGATAGCGTCGGCAGGGAGCGCGGGCGCGGAGGAGTACGGAGGTGCGTGTGCCGGGTTTCACGCATCTGCACACCGTGTCCGGGTTCTCCCTGCGGCACGGCGCCTCGCACCCGGAGCGGCTCGCCGAGCGTGCCTCCGAGCGGGGCATGGACGCCCTCGCCCTCACCGACCGGGACAGCCTCGCCGGAGCGGTGCGGTTCGCGAAGGCCTGCGCCCGGGCCGGCGTGCGGCCGCTGTTCGGGGTGGAACTCGCGGTGGAGGAGGCGCCGGCGGAGGAGCGCGGCACCGGAGGAGGGCGGAGGCCCGCGGGGGAGAGGCGCCGGACGCCCGTCCGGGGCGGCGCCTTCGTCGACGAGTCGGCACCCCGGGTGACCTTCCTCGCCCGGGACGGCGCGCAGGGGTGGGCCGAGCTGTGCCGCCTCGTCTCGGCGGCGCACGCGGGCGGCGGCGAGGGTCCGCCGGTGCTGCCCTGGCGGCAACGCGCCGCGGAGGGCCTGACCGTCCTGCTCGGCCCCGGCTCCGACGTGGGCCGCGCGCTCGCCGCGGGCCGCCCCGACCGCGCCGCACGGCTCCTCGTGCCCTGGCGGGAGGCGTACGGCGACGCCCTGCGCCTCGAAGCCGTGTGGCACGGCCGTACGGGCACCGGGCCCGGCTCGCTGCGGCTGGCCGCCCGTACCGTCGGCTTCGCCGCCGAGCAGCGGGTCCGGCCGGTGCTCGCCAACGCCGTCCGCTACGCCGACCCCGGCATGGGCCCGGTCGCCGACGTCCTGGACGCCGCCCGCCGCCTCGTGCCCGTCGACGCGAGCCGCGAACTCGACTCCGGTGAGGCCTGGCTCAAGGACGCGGACACGATGCTCGCCGTCGCCGAGCGGATCGTCGAGGCCGCCGGGTTCCGCCGCGAGACCGCGTACCGGCTCCTCGAACAGACGCAGGCCACGGCCGCCGAGTGCCTGGTCGACCCGGAGGACGACCTCGGCATCGGCAGCGTGCACTTCCCCGAGCCGCATCTCGTCGGCGCGGGCGGGCGCACCGCGCAGCGCGTCCTCGCCTCCCGCGCCGCGGCGGGCATGGTGCTGCGCGGCTACGACGGGCGCCGCGACTACTGGGAGCGGATGCACGACGAACTGGACGTCATCGCCCACCACGGCTTCGCCTCCTACTTCCTCACCGTCGCCCAGGTGGTCGACGACATCCGGGGCATGGGCATCCGGGTGGCCGCCCGCGGCTCGGGCGCGGGTTCCCTGGTCAACCACCTGCTCGGCATCGCGCACGCCGACCCCGTCGCGCACGGGCTGCTGATGGAGCGCTTCCTGTCCAAGCGGCGCCCGGTGCTGCCCGACATCGACATCGACGTGGAGTCCGCGCGCCGCCTCGACGTCTACCGCGCGATCATCGACCGCTTCGGCACCGAACGGGTCGCGACCGTGTCGATGCCGGAGACGTACCGCGTCCGGCACGCCGTCCGCGACGTCGGCGCCGCCCTCGGCATGGACCCGGCCGAGATCGACCACATCGCCAAGTCCTTCCCGCACATCCGGGCCCGTGACGCGCGCGCGGCGCTGGAGGAGCTGCCGGAGCTGAAGAAGCTGGCGGGAGACGCGGCGGGCGGGGAGAAGTACGGCCGGATGTGGGACCTGGTCGAGGCGCTCGACGCCCTCCCGCGCGGCATCGCCATGCACCCGTGCGGGGTGCTGCTCTCCGACTCCTCCCTGCTCGCCCGTACGCCGGTGGTGCCGAGCGGCGGCGAGGGGTTCCCCATGTCCCAGTTCGACAAGGAGGACGTGGAGGAGCTCGGGCTGCTCAAACTGGATGTGCTGGGCGTGCGGATGCAGTCCGCGATGGCGCACGCGGTGGACGAGGTCGAACGGGCCACGGGCGCCCGGCCCGACCTGGACGCCCTCGACATCGACGCGGGCGACGAGAAGACGTACGGGCTCATCCGCTCCGCCGAGACGCTGGGCTGCTTCCAGATCGAGTCGCCGGGCCAGCGGGACCTGGTCGGGCGGCTCCAGCCGTCGACCTTCCACGACCTGGTGGTCGACATCTCCCTCTTCCGGCCCGGCCCGGTCGCCGCCGACATGGTGCGGCCGTTCATCGAGGCCCGGCACGGCCGGGCGCCGGCCCGCTACCCGCACCCGGACCTGGAGGAACACCTCAAGGACACGTACGGGGTGGTGGTCTTCCACGAGCAGATCATCCACATCGTGGACGTGATGACCGGCTGCGGGCGGGGCGAGGCGGACCGGGTGCGGCGCGGGCTGTCGGACCCGGAGGCGCAGGGGCGGATCCGGGTGTGGTTCGCGGGGGCCGCGGCCGCCCGGGGGTACGACGCGGAGACGATCGCCCGGACCTGGGAGATCGTCGAGGCGTTCGGCAGCTACGGCTTCTGCAAGGCGCACGCGGTGGCCTTCGCGGTGCCGACGTACCAGTCGGCGTGGCTGAAGGCCCACCATCCGGCCGCCTTCTACGCGGGGCTGCTCACCCACGATCCCGGGATGTACCCGAAGCGGCTGCTGCTGGCGGACGCGCGGCGGCGCGGGGTGCCGATCCTGCCGCTGGACGTGAACCGGTCGGGAGTCACGCACCGTATCGAACTGGTGTCTGACTCGGAATCGGGTGGACCGGAGAAGTGGGGCGTCCGGCTGGCCCTCTCCGACGTGCACGGCATCAACGAGGCCGAGGCGGCGCGGATCGCGGACGGACAGCCGTACGTCTCGCTGGTCGACTTCTGGGAACGGGCCCGCCCGAGCAGACCGCTGGCCGGACGGCTGGCCCAGGTCGGCGCGCTGGACTCCTTCGGCGCCAACCGGCGCGACCTGCAACTGCACCTGACCGAACTGCACCGGGGCGCACGGGGCGGCGGCCTCGGCGCGGGCGGTGACCAGCTGCCCCTCGCCGGAGGACGGCGCACCGCGTCCGCCGGACTGCCGGACCTCAGCTCGGCCGAGCGGCTCAGCGCCGAGCTGGGCGTGCTCTCCATGGACGCCTCGCACAACCTGATGGACGACTACAAGGAGTTCCTCGACGAGCTCGGCGTGCTGTCCGCGCGGCGGCTGCGCGAGGCGCGGAACGGGGAGACGGTCCTGGTCGCGGGCGCCAAGGCGGCGACCCAGACCCCGCCGCTCCGCTCCGGCAAGCGCGTCATCTTCACCACCCTGGACGACGGCACGGGCCTGGTCGACCTCGCCTTCTTCGAGGACTCCCACGCCGCCTGCGCCCACACCGTCTTCCACTCCTGGCTGCTGCTGGTGCGCGGGGTGGTGCAGCGGCGGGCACCGCGCAGCTTCAGCGTGGTGGGGGCGGTCGCCTGGAACCTCGCGGAACTCGTCGAACTGCGCCGCACCGGCGGGGTGGAGGCGGTCGCGGCCCGGCTGGCCCAGGGCGCGCGCGGGGCGGACGCCCCGGAGGGAGCGGCGGAACGGGCCCCGGAGGGCGGCACCGGGGACGGCGCGCGCCGGGCCCGGCTCGCCGGTTCGCACGGCCTGCCCGCGCCGACCGGCTCCGCGGCGCAGGACCCGATGGAGGAGGCGGTCCGCTCCCGCAGCATCCGCATGTCCACCGGCTACGAGATGCATCCGTGGGCGGACCTGAAGCCCGCGGGCGAGGAGCCCGGGACGGCGATGCGGAAGCTGTGGCACCGGAGCCCGGGGAGCGCGGGATGACTGTGTCCCCGGGGCCTTGCGCCCAGGCCAGGGCCCAGGCCCGGGCCCGGGCCCCAGGCCTGCAGCCGGGGCCTGGGGGTGGGGGTGGAGTTCGGGGTTTTGAGTCCGGAGCTGGGGTCTGGGGGGCGGGTGCGATGCCTGTGGTCCTGGGCCCGGAGCCTTGGGTCCGGAGCCTGGGCCTGGGGCGGGGGTCCGGAGCCCGGAACCTTGAGTCCGGAGCTGGGGCCTGCGGGTCGGGGGTGAAGCCCGGGGCCCTGAGTCCGAAGTCGGGCCCTGAACCCTGTGCCCGGCCCGGCGCCCGAGGCCCGGGGACCCCGGGTTCCGGTCCTCGATGCGGCACGGCCTCCGTGCGGCGATGGGTCCCGGTGCGGCGACGGGCGGGGGCCGTCCGGCCTGAGCCGCCGGGCGGCCCCCGGGCGTGACGCCGTCACGCGGCCGGCGTCAGCGGCTGTGGCGGCCGCCGCCGGTCGCCGTGCGTCGGCGGGCCGTGGCGAACAGGAGCGAGGAACCGGCCGCCAGGACGGCCGCGCCGCCGACGGCCACGTACGGGGTCATGCTGTCGCCGCCGGTCTCGGCCAGGTTCTCCGAGGCGCCCGCGGGCTGGACGTCGTTGCCGGAACCGGCGCCGGAGTCCGTCCCGGCCTCATCTGCCCCGGACCCGGCGCCGGAGTCCGTGTCGGAGAGGGCGTGCGCGGACTCCCCGTCCGCCGCCTCGCCGCTGTCCCCACCCTCGTGCGCGCCCTCGTGCGCCGCGGTCGGGTCCGTCGTCGTCTCGGGGTCGTCGTCCCCGTGGCCGCCGTGCTCGACGGTCGACTTGTCGTTGCCGTCCTCGATCTGCGCCTCGCTCGGGGCGGACGCGGACGGCGCGGGAGCCACGTTGTCCGCCGTGTCCGCCGCCCCGCTGCCGGTGGCGCCGCCGAAGGTCACGTCGGAGCAGGAGTAGAAGGCCTCGGGGCTGTCCGAGCGCTGCCACACCGCGTACAGGAGGTGCTTGCCGGAGCGCTGCGGGAGCGTGCCGGAGAACGTGTAGAAGCCGTCCACCGCGGCCGGGTCGGTGGCCGTCGCCACCGGGTTCGCCAGATCCAGGTCGTCCCAGGCGAGCGGCTGGGCCGGGTCGTACCCGTCCTTGGTCAGGTACACCTGGAAGGTGCCCTTGTGCGGGGCGGTGACCCGGTACCTGAACGTGTACGAGCCGCTGCTCACGCTCGTCGCCGGCCAGTCGGCGCGGGCAAGGTCGAGCCCCTCGAACGCCGCGTCGCCCGCGCTGCACAGCTTCCCGTCCGGGATGCGCTCCTGGTGGCGGCCGCCGACGTCGCCGATCCGCACGCCGTTCCAGTCGTACAGGGCCTGGGTGCCGCCGGCCGCGACCGCGGCCCTGCACGCGTCCGACCGCGGGTTCTCGGGGCCCTCCGCGAAACACTGCGAGACCCTGCTGACCGGGTCACCCATCGAACCGTGCGCGGACGCGGGCGCGGCGGCCAGCGCGCCGAGGGCGAGCGGGGTCAGGCCGACGGCGGCGACGGTGACGGCCTTGCGGCGTGCGGACATGCGAATCTCCTCGAAACGGTGCGGAACGGAAACGGTCCGGTGGGCCGGCGGAACCATGGGCGATGCGCCCCGCGCGGTGCCGCACAGGGCGGTGACGCGCGGGGCGGATCCCGTGGGGGGGATGTTCCGAAGCTAGCCCCGCCGGACCGCGGGATCGCCTGTTCGAGGCGGCTGGAGGAGATCCTTATGGCGGCGTTAAGGAAGCGATCAGGCTGCCCTCAGGTAGGTGTCGCTGTGTGCACGCTCGTGTACGCGGCAGGCTCAGCCGTCCGGCCACCAGGTCCGCGCGATGTCCTCGCGCACCTCCGGCCGCCCGGCCGGCCGCTCGTCGGCCTCGTCCCGCACCCGGCGGGAATCCGGCCGCTCGTCGGCCTCGTCCCGCACCCGGCGGGAATCCGGCCGCTCGTCGGCCTCGTCCCGCACCCGGCGGGAATCCGGCCGCCTCAGGGGCTTCTGCACGGTGCTGCGGCGCATGACTGCCTCCTCGTGGCCCACCCGGGTCCCGCGTTCCGGCAGGCCTTGTCCGGGCGAGGCCTTTCCGGGAGGCTTCCCCATCGCCCGGGGCCTGTCAGTGGCGGGTGTCACCCTCTGGCCGTCAGTGGCGGGCGTCACTCCGACGGTACGGCCGCCGGGAGCGCCTCACAGCGTGTCGAAGGCGTCCAGCGCGGCCAGACGTTCGAGCTCGTCCAGGGCCGCCCGGGCGGCCGCGGCGGCCGACGGGTCCCTGGCCGCGAGGCCGCTCGCCGCGAACTCGTCCTCGTCCAGACGCAGTACGGCGGTGCCGTCCGCGGAGCGCCACAGGTCCAGGTCGAGGTCCTCGACGACGAGTTCCCTGCCGGAGAGCACGGCCGGGCGGGTGACGTCGCAGTACCAGCCCTTGAGAGCGCCCCGGCCGTCGCGGACCTCCTTCACCGCGTACCACCGGTCGCGCCAGTAGTGCTCCGTGAAGACGTCGCCCGGTTCGAACCGTACGAAGCCGAAGTCGCGGACGCCGTCGCCCGCCCACGGGGCGCGGACCGTGACGCGGCTGCCGTCGTCGTGCAGGAGCTCGGCGGGGTAGCGGATCTTCGTGCGGCCCGCCTTGACGAGCACCACGTCCAGGGTGCCCTTGCCGTCAGCCGAGTTCGCGGACATGCCGTACCTCCGTCGCACAGATCTCGTACCCGAACCACTTGTTGATCGCGATCATCGGGTCGTTGCCCGCGTCGTTGCCCGTGAACGCCTCCGTGCAGCCGGCCGCGCGCGCCCGGTGCAGCGAGTGGCTCTTGACGAGCTTGGCCAGGCCCCGGCCGCGGTGGGAACGGGCGGTGCCGGTCATGCCGGAGTGGTAGCGGCCGTCGCCGTCCGTGTGGGCCACGCTGAAGGCCACCGGCCGGCCGCCGGCCACCGCGACCGAGGTCAGCTCCCGGTCGAGGAGGGGATGCCGCCAGGTCTCGTCGAGCCAGGCCTCGTAGTCCGCCAACTCGTGCTCGATGTCGCCCGGTTCGTCCGCCGACGCCTCCGCGTCCAGCTCGAACAGCGGGCG
Organism: Streptomyces ruber; assembly: GCF_014648075.1. GTDB lineage: Bacteria > Actinomycetota > Actinomycetes > Streptomycetales > Streptomycetaceae > Streptomyces > Streptomyces ruber. The sequence continues at coordinate 47,500 of NZ_BMQK01000005.1, forward strand.
CGGATCGTCCGTGAAGTCGGCGGCCGTGCGCACCTCGACGCCCGGCGGGGTCTCCGGGAGCGGCGGCAGGGGGGCGTTCGCCAGGTCCAGGCGCAGGAAGTGCGCGGAACGGCTCGCCCGGTAGCCGCGCCGCTCGGCGAACGCGCGGTTCCCCGGCTCGTCCAGCACCCAGGAGAAGACCCTGGTCACGCCGTGCGCGGCCAGGTGCTCCTCCGCGGCGCGGACGAGGAGCGCGCCCGCACCGCGCCGTGTCCGCCCCGGGTGCACGTACACGTTGGCGTTGCCCTGGCCGGGCTCCGGGCTGTCATGGGCGACGTAGAGCTGCGCCGTGCCGATGACCTCGCCGTCCTCCTCGGCGATCAACTGCCGGAAGCGGGCGTCCGGGTGGGCGCGGGTGAGGCTGTGGACGACGGACTCCGGAGTGGCGAGCATGGCGGGGACGGCCAGTCGCCGCACCCGGGTGAAGCCCTCGGCGTCGGCCGGGACTTCGGGACGGAGAGCACGCACGATGACGGTCATGGGGCCGGACGCTACGGGGAACGAGCGGGCGGGTGCCTCTCATTTTCCGGCGGGTGCGGGACAATCGCCTCGTGACCTTGAAGATCGACATCACCGAGGGGCCCGCGCCGTACGAGCAGGTACGCGCCCAGATCTCCGAGCAGGCCCGTTCCGGCGGGCTGCCGGTCGGCTACCGCCTGCCGACCGTGCGCGGCCTGGCCGAGCGACTGGGGCTGGCCGCGGGCACGGTCGCCAAGGCCTACCGCGCGCTGGAGGCGGACGGGGTGATCGAGACGCGGGGCCGCAACGGCACGTTCGTCGCCGCGGCCGGCGCCGCCGCGGACCGTGAGGCCGCGGCCGCCGCGCAGGTGTTCGTGGAGCGGGTGCGGCGGCTCGGGCTGAGCGAGCCGGACGCGCTCGCCGCGGTGCGGGATGCCCTGCGGGCGGCTTACCGGGGGTGAGGTCCGGTACGTTCTCCGCGGGTGCGTCATGGCTGGTCGCGCAGTTCCCCGCGCCCCTTCGGGGCGCGTCGGCTACAGATACAGCCCCGCGTCCGCCCCGTCCCGCGGCTCCGGCAGCGACGCCGGAGGTGTCCCCCGGCGCAGCGCGTACAGTTCCGCAAGGGTCGCCCCGTCCCGGCCCACCCCCTCCTCGGTGCCGAGCCAGTCGACCGCCTCCCGCCGGGTGAGCCGTCCGACCTCGATGCGGGCGAGGCAGCGGCCGGGGCGGACCACGGCCGGGTGGAGGCGCTCCAGGTCCTCGTTGGTGGTGACGCCCACCAGGACGTTGCGGCCCTGGCCCAGCAGGCCGTCCGTCAGGTTCAGCAGCCGGGACAGCGCCTGGCCCGCCGTGTGCTTGGCCTCGCCGCGGATCAGCTCGTCGCAGTCCTCCAGGAGCAGCAGCCGCCAGCGGCCCTTGCCCTCGCCCGCCGTGTCCTCCTCGCCGATGGCGATGTCCATGAGGTAGCCGACGTCGGAGAAGAGCCGTTCGGGGTCGAGGACGCAGTCCACCTGGCACCAGTCGCGCCACGAGCGGGCGAGCGTGCGCAGGGCGGAGGTCTTGCCCGTGCCCGGCGGGCCGTGCAGCAGCAGGAGCCGGCCCGCGATGTCCTGCGGGGTCGTCTTCATCAGCCGGTCCAGGGCGTCCGCGACCGGGGCCGTGTAGTTCGCCCGGACCTCGTCCCAGGAGCCCGCCGAGATCCGGCGCGTCGTACGGTGCGGGCCGCGCCGCGGCGACACGTACCAGAAGCCCATCGTCACGTTGTCCGGCTGCGGCTCCGGTTCGTCCGCCGCGCCGTCGGTGGCCTGGCCGAGCACCTTCGCGGCCAGTTCCGGAGTGGTCGCCGTCACCGTGACGTCGGCGCCCCGGTTCCAGCGGGAGACCAGCAGCGTCCAGCCGTCGCCCTCCGCGAGGGTCGCGCTGCGGTCGTCGTCACGGGCCGAGCGCAGCACCCGGGCGTCCGGCGGCAGCAGGGACGCCCCGGACCGCACCCGGTCGATGTTCGCCGCGTGCGCGTGCGGCTGCTCTCCCGTGGCGAAGCGGCCGAGGAACAGCGCGTCGACGACGTCCGAGGGCGAGTCGCTGTCGTCGACGGTGAGCCGGATCGGCAGAACCTCGTGCGGTTTCGCAGACATGCCGCCATGATCCGCCACGGGACGCGCCCGTGCATCCGCTTTCTCCAGTGCGCCGGATGTGTCGCGCGTGCACCGGGGGCACCGGAACCGTTCTCGTGGGACCGGTGGTTGCCGGTGCGCCGTGCCGTTACGAGCCTGTCGCCCGGCTCGCCCTGCCCAGTCCCTTTCCGGGCGGTTACTGTTGCCCTCGATGGGACGTCATGAGTGGTGGGACTCGGGGGAACTGCGGTGGCGGATCGCCGCGTTGCTCGGCGTGGCGGTGGTGGCCCTGGCCCTGGTGCTGACCCTGGTCCGCACCCTGCCCGGGGACGGCGGCGGCACCGCGGGCACCTCACGTGAGGGGGACAAGGTGCACGGCACTCCGGCGGTCCCGCCCGAGGACCTGGGACCCGACGTCGGCTGGGGCTTCACCCACACCCAGTTCAGCGCCGACCGGGGCAGCGACGAGGCCACGAAGCGGGTGACGGACCTGCTCGGCGAGCGGCCCGTGCCGCAGATCCAGCACATCATGGGCTGGGGCGCGGGCAACCCCGAACCGGTCAAGGGGCACTACGACTTCGACGACCTGGACCGGCGTGTCGACCTCATCCGGGCCTCCCGCGGCATCCCGGTCGTCACCCTGTGCTGCGCACCGGACTGGATGAAGGGCGGCGAGTCCGGCTCCGGCAACACCAACTGGAGCCTGAAGTCCCTGGAGTCGGCCCCCGACCCGGAGCACTTCGACGACTTCGCGGCGCTCGCCGCGACCATCGCCCGACGCTACCCGGACGTACGGCACTTCATCGTCTGGAACGAGTTCAAGGGCTTCTGGAACGACGCCGAGGACCGCTGGGACCACGAGGGCTACACCGAGCTGTACAACCGGGTCCACGACGCCCTGAAACAGGTCGACGACAAGATCATGGTGGGCGGTCCCTACCTGGTGATGGACAGCCTCGACCCGCGCGACCACGAGGCGTCCACGTCGCTGAAGGGCCCGTGGGGCGCCCTGGACCACCGGGTCCTCGACGCCTTCGACTACTGGAACGCGCACAAGGCGGGCGCCGACTTCGTCGTCGTCGACGGCGCCAGCTACACCAAGGACGACGAGCTGCTGCCCGACGAGTTCGCGGCCACCGACAAGTTCACGGCCGTCGGCCGCTGGGTGCGGGAGCGGACCGGCGACCTGCCCCTGTGGTGGGCCGAGTACTACGTCGAGCCCGCCGACGCGAATGACGACCGCGACGGCTGGTCCGAGCCCCACCGTGTCGCCGTGCACGCCGCCGGCCTCATGGCCATCGCCCGCGGCGGCGCCGGCTCCGCCTCCTACTGGAACCCGGAGAAGGAGAACGGCCCCGGCTGCGCCGGCTGCCTGTGGACCCCGACTAACACCCCGGGCGGCGGCCGGCCGCTGCCGATGTACGACCTGCTCGCCCGGTTCGGCGGGGAGTTCCCGCCGGGGACGGTGTACGAGTCCGTGTCCGTGGCCGGCCGCGACAGGGCCGCGGTCCGCGTCCTCGCCGACGACAAGGCGGTGCTCGTCGTCAACACGCTCGACCGGTCGGTAGAGGCGGAGGTCGACGGCCGGCGGCTCCGGATGGGCGCGTACGACGTGCGGTGGCTCGGCCGCTGAGCCGCCGCACCCCGTACGCGCGCCTCAGGCGCCCCCCATCGTCAGGAACCGCTGCACCAGCGCGGCCAGCAGCACCGCCAGCAGCGGCAGGGAGAACCAGAAGCTGCCCTGGAGCCACCGCAGCTGCCGGACCCCCGGCGGCACCGCGACCCGGACGACCTCACGGGCCGACAGCAGCACGATCAGCGCGAGGGCCGCGAGTCCGCCCACCACCGACCACGGCGTCCACGTCACCCGGGGCCCGGCCGGTCCGGGATCCGCCCGCGGCACCTCCCCCTCCGGCTCCTCGCGCAGGGCGTACATCGTGACGTCCTCGTTGGAGAACACCCGCGTCAGCTCCTCGCGCCGGTCGAGGTGGCGCAGCAGCCGGGTCTCCCACGTCGCCGAGTAGCCCGCGTCGAGCTGGAGGTAGACCACCTGGCTGCGGTTGACCATCAGGAAGGAGTTGGGTCCCGCGTCCCTCAACTCCTTGACCAGGCCCGACACCAGCACCGGATCGCCGGGCGCGAGCGTGGGCACGTACTGGACCTTCTCCATGTCCCGCGCGCCCCACGGCATCGCGGGCGTCACGTCGTCCACCGGATCTGTGCTCAGCCACAGCAGCCGCACCGTCGGATCGTCGTGCGCGTACACGTACTCCATGGCCGCGACCTCGCCCGTACGGGTCCGCTCGAAGCCCTCGTTGCCCCAGCGGGCCACCAGGAAGCCGCCCAGCAGGACGAGCCCGGCCAGAGCCGCGGCCAGCGGGGCGAGGCTCACCTGGTCCTTGTCACGCTCCTGCGCGGTGACCCCGGTGCGCGGGAACAGGGCGAGGCCCGCGAGCAGCGCCGCGCCGGGCAGCGCGAACATGAAGACGCGCAGCGCCATCTCGCCGCCGTACGACTGCATGCCGAAGCCCAGAAACGGGACGAAGGCGAGCACGGGCAGCGACCGCTCGCGGTAGCCGTTCTCGCGGCGGCGCCACCACCCCCAGCAGGCCAGCGCCATGACCGTGCCGGCCAGCGCCACGCGCGCGTACAGCACCAGCTTGTGCGTGGAGCTGCCCTCGGCGATACGGCCCGAGACGGACGAGGAGACGTTGCCGCCGACGCCGCCGATCCCGCCGAACAGCTCGTCGAGGTGCCCGGACCAGTAGGGCTCGGCCATGAAGCCGATCCACGCGGTGACCAGCACCCCGAACAGGATCGGCAGCCCGCGCAGCTCCGAGCGGCCCGCCAGGACGAGGACCGTGAGCACGCCCAGCATCACGAACGGGGTGAGCTGGTGCGCCGGGACGGTCGCCGCGAACAGCGCGATCAGCACCACGAGCAGCACCGTGCGCTGCCGCCGGTCGGTCCGCTCGACCTCCGCCTCGCCCGGGCGGGCCCTGCCCCACAGCACGCGCGGGGCGCGGAACCACACCAGCAGGATCGCCACGAAGACCAGGTAGAGGAGGTAGGTGAAGCCCTGCGGGGAGAAGTAGTCCTGGCCGACCCAGCCGCCCAGGACGAAGATCCACACGCCGGTCCACCTGGCCCGCCAGCTCGCCCGCATCGAGCGGGTGAGCAGGAACATCGGCGCCAGGTAGAGCAGTTGCACGGTCAGCGGCCACCAGCGGATGACCTCGGTGAGGTCCGTCACCCCGCAGGCCCTCGCCACGAACGCGGCCGCCGCGAAGAAGCCCGGCCAGCTCCAGCGCGCGTCCAGGTCGGGCACGGCCTCGCCGGTCCGGCCGATGTAGTCGAGGAACCCCAGGTGCTGCCAGGCCGTCGGGAACCGCGGCTCCGCCTCGATCACCGCGGGCAGCGCGTGCAGCGACACCACGGTCGCCAGCAGCGTGACGAGCAGCAGCCCCCGGTGCTCGCGGGCCGTCCACAGCAGCGAGGCGAACACCACGGCCAGCAGCCCGGCGCCGGCCAGCGTCGGCACCGGCAGCACCGAGACCAGACCGAGCCCGCCCATCCGGTCCAGCGCGGCGTCGCCGAGCGTGAGCGCCGGCACCCAGTACAGCAGCAGCGCGGACGCGAGCAGACAGCCGAGCACCACACCCGTCCGGGTGGGACGCGTCCGCTCGCGCGCGGAGGGCGGTTCCCCGGGCGGCGGGGAAGACGGTTCCTTCGCGGGCGGCGCCCGGAACGCCCACGTCGGCCGGTGCTCCGTCCGTCCGGTGGGTGTCCCGGCCGGCGGGGTGCCCGGGCCGGGGCGTACGTCCGGCCGCCGCTCCAGGTGGTCGAGGTCGAGGTGGAGGCCGAGGGAGAGGGTCTGCGCGTCGCGGCGGCGCGCCCAGCTGGGGCCCGGCCGCCTCGCCACCGCGCCCATGTCGGCGAGGTCGCCGTCCGGCGGCGCGTCCTCGGGCAGCACGGCGGGCGGCGCGGTGCGCAGGATCGCGTACAGCTTCGGCGCGGCGATCAGGACGATCACCGTGAGACTGGAGATCTCCGCGACACCCGCGCCGGTCAGGCCCATCCGGGGCAGGAGCAGCAGCGTCAGACCGAGCACCAGCACGCACAGCAGCCCCTGCAGCCAGGCGAGTCCGGCGGTACGGCTCTGGGCGCGCAGCACCGCGAAGTACGTCTCCATCACGACCCGCAGCAGCGACCCGACGGCGAACCAGCGCAGCAGCGGGGTCGCCGCGTCCGCGTACCCCTGCCCGAACACGGCGAGGATCCAGGGCGCCCCGAAGAACATCACCCCGCAGACGGGCAGCATGATGCGGGCCATCCGGCGCAGCGCCGCCCGGGTGTTCGCGGCGAGCCTCGACGGGTCGTGGGCGCCCTCCACGGTCAGCGAGGCGCCCATGTTGATGGCGAGCAGGTTGACCGTGCCGCCGATGGTCGTGGCGATGTAGAAGTACGCGTTGTCGGCGGCGCCGACCTTGGCGGCGACGATCACCGGGACGAGGTAGACGACGGCGAGCGAGAACAGCGAGCCGGTGTAGTCGCCCGCGAGGAACCGCCCGATCTCCCGCAGCGACGGCGGGCTCGCGTGGTCCTCCGTGGCCGCCACGTGCCGGGGCACCAGCCGCCGGAACACCAGCCAGCCCAGGGGCAGCACCGACACCGCGATCGCCGCGACCCACGACACGAACACGCCCATGACCGGGATCGCGCCGGCGAACGCGACCAGCAGCACCAGCTTCACCGCGGAGAAGACGGTGTTGCCCACCGGCACCCACAGCGCGTTGCGCAGCCCGGTCAGCACCCCGTCCTGGAGGGTGAGCAGCGACCAGGCGACCACCGCGAGCACGAACACCACCGCGTACAGGGGGTCGTGCAGGAAGCGGTAACTGGGCCCCCACAGCGGCAGGGTCAGCAGGAACACCCCCGCGGCCAGCGCCACGGCCACCGAACTGCCCGCGTACGTACGGAAGATGAGCCGCCCCGTGTGCCGGCCCGCGACGGGGATGAACCGCGCCAGGGCACCCGTCAGGGTCAGCGCAGCCAGCCCCGCGAGGAACTTCATCGCGGCGATCGCGGCGGAGCCCTGGCCGACCGACGCCTCGGAGTAGTAGCGGGCGGCGGCCAGCCAGAAACCGAGCCCCAGCACCCCGGAGATGCCGGTGTTCAGCATCAGGGCGTAGGCGTTGCGGAGCAGCTGGCTGCCGCCGCCCGGCCGCTGTGCGTGCTCCTCCGTGGCGGTGGCGGCCCGGGCCCGGTCGGTGGTGGTCGTGTCAGACACGGGAACGGACGGCCTTCCGGACCTGTCGTGCTCTGCGGACCACGGCGTACCCCTTGGTGAGGGCGCGGTCCCGGGCGAAGTTGCGGCCGATGGCGCGGCCCTCGACGAGCCGCTCGAACTCGTCGGCCGAGGTGGACCGCCGCACGGTCACCCGCTGCAGGGCGTACGGTCCCTGGCGGCGCCGGGCGAGGCCGTTGCCGACCGCGAGCGCCTGCGCGAAGCCCGCCGCGCGCACCGCGCGCCGCACCCGGCGGCTGGAGTAGCCGTAGGGGTAGGCGAACGAGACGGGCCGGGTGCCCAGTTCGTCCGAGACGATCTCCGCGCAGCGCAGCAGCTCGGAGTCGAGCGCCTCGTCGGAGAGCTGGTCGAGCTGGGGGTGCGTGTGGCTGTGGCCGCCGATCTCGACGCCCGCGTCGGCGAGCCGGCGGACCTGCTCCCAGTCGAGCATGACGTCGGGGGCGCCGCCGCCCGCGTGCGCGCCCTCGATCCACGCCGTCGAGACGAACAGCGAGGCCGTGAAGCCGTGCTCGGCGAGCACCGGCAGGCAGTGCCGGTGCACGCCCTCGTAACCGTCGTCGAACGTGATGAGGACCGGCCGCTCCGGGAGCGGGCTCCCGGAGCGCCAGCAGCGCGCCAGCCCGGCCGTGGTGAGCGGGGTGAAGCCGCGGTCGCCGAGCAGCGCCATCTGCTCGGCGAACGCCTCGGGGGCGACGGACAGGCCCAGGGTCTCCTCGTTCGGCGCGGTGGCGACCGCGTGGTACATCAGGACGGGGACGGCCGGTTCGCTCATGCGGTACCCTCCTCGGCCGCCGGGACCCCGCCCGCCGGGATCTCCACGACGGAGAACGTCGTACCGCTCCGGCGCGCCCGGACACTGCCGACGGCGTACCCGCCCGCCGCCGTCAGCACTCCGGCGACGATCGCGCCCGCCCGCCCCGCGCCGCCCGGCCGGGCCAGCAGCGCGTCGCGCAGGCCCCGCGCCACCCCGGCGGGCAGGACGCGCGTGGCGTACCGGCGCTCCGACTCCAGGCCCTTGTCCGCGCCGACGCTCCGGGCGACCAGCGCCTTCGACAGGCCCTCGGCGTAGGTGCGGGTGCGGAAGTACGCGAAGCGCTCCCGGGCCGCGGGCACCCGGTGGTGGATCACCGCGCGGTTGTCGAACAGCAGCACCGCGTCCGGTCTGGCCCGGGACAGCCGGATGCACAGTTCCGTCTCCTCGCAGCCCAGCGGCCGTTCGCCGCCGTCGCGCCCGAGGCCGGTCGCGAAGCCGCCGGCCGCGTCGAACGCCGTACGGCGGAAGGAGGCGTTGCCGCCGAGCACATTGCGGACCCGGGCGCGGCCGGGCGGCAGGCCCTTGTACGCGGCGCCCACCACCCAGTCGAACTCCTCGGGGAACCACAGCGGGCGGCGGCCCGATGCCCAGACGGGCACCGTGCGCCCGCCGACGGCCATCACCCGCGGGTCCGCGTACCCCTCGGCGAAGTACCGCAGCCACTCCCGCTCGGCCACCGCGTCGTCGTCGAGGAAGGCGACGATCTCGCCGCGGGAGGCGGCGATCCCGGTGTTGCGGCCGGCGGACAGGCCGCGGGGGCCCGCGTTGGCGAGCACCCGCACCTCTCCCGTCCCCGCGCTTCCGTCGCTCTTCTCGTACTCCTCGGCCAGCCGTTCCAGGAGCACCTGGTTGTGGTCGACGACCAGCAGGATCTCCCGCGCGGGCCGGGACTGCGCCCGTACCGAGGCGACCGCCGCGAGGATGTCCTCCCAGCGGTCCTCGGTGTAGACGCAGATGACGACCGAGACGTCCGGCTCCCTCAAGACGCCTCTCCCCGCCTGACGGAGAGCATCGTTCCGTGCGGACGGCGCCGCAGGGCACGGCGGTTGGAGCGCTCCTTGAGGATCACCTTCAGCACACGCAGCCCGTCGCGCACGGCCCGCAGGTTGCTGGTGCCGTGGATGCGCAGGTACTCGTGGCTCGGGATCTCCTGCACCCGCAGGCCCGCCTTGACGACCCGGATGTTCATCAGGGTCTCCACCTCGAACCCGGTGCAGTCGAGGTCGATCTTGTCCAGGCAGTGCCGCCAGAAGGCGTTGTAGCCGTAGCACAGGTCGGTGTAGCGGGCGCCGAACTTGCGGTTCACCACCGCGCACAGTGCCCGGTTGCCCAGCTTGCGGACCGGTGTCATGTCGTCCGTGCCGCCGCCGTTGGCGAACCGCGAGCCCTTGGCGAAGTCCGCGCCGGAGACCAGTGCGGAGACATAGCTGAGGATCTCGTGGCCGTCGGCCGAGCCGTCCGCGTCGACCATCACGATGATGTCGCCGGTGCACGCCTCGAACCCGCTGATCAGGGCATCCCCCTTGCCCCTGCCGCGCTGCGGGACGACCTTCACGTCGGGCCACAGTCCGCGCGCCACCTCGACGGTGCCGTCGGTGGAGTTGCCGTCCACGAGCACCACCTCGTGGATCCAGGACGGCAGCGTCTTGAAGACGTACGGAAGGTTCTCCGCCTCGTTCATGGCCGGGATCACCACGCTCACCGGCGGCGCGATGGCCAGATGGGTGGAGACGGGCCGGTACTTGCCGGCCTCGACCGCCGCGGACGGTTCCTCCGTGGTGGTACCGGAGACCGCCGGGCGCAGAGCTGAGGTCATGAGTCTGGTCCCTCTCGTCCGGTGGACCGCCCGCCCCTTGGGCGGTCCGGTTCTTGGTCCGGTTCGAAAGGGGGGTCCTCACTCACGGCACGGCGAAGTGGATCTCACGTGCATGCCGGAGCGAGCTGGCATGGCTGGCCGGCTGTTCGCGACCGGACGGTCGCGCGGCCCGACTCGGCAAAGATGTGCGGTCACCGAGCACGGCACCCCCCTACCGCGCCCGCACCGGAATTCATCGCGGCCCTGAGCCCTCCCCTGAAGCCGCATGACGATAGGCCGATGCAGGTATATGTGCGACGATATTGATGATTCAGACTATATGGCAAGACCTGAAACAAGCACTCACGTTTTTGTTGTTGTGTCCGTTACCTGACCCCTCGAACGGACCCTCCCGATCCGTTTGAGCAGCCGGTCGGCCGGAGCGAACAGCTCCGGGCGGGTCACCACCGTGTTCCTCAGGGCCCGCACCGGCGCCCGGTGGGCCCGGTGGCCGAGCGCCACCGGATGACGGCGGGTCACCCACCCCTCGGAGACGCTGATCTCACGGGTCTTCAGGGAGTCCTTGTACTGCTTCTGGCCCCGCCCCAGGTCCAGGTGGGCGATGCCGTCGGCGGCGGCCGCCTCCGCCATGTGCAGATGCAGCAGCAGACCCGGCGAGAACCGCCCGTACGCCGGGTCGTACGCCGGGAACCAGCACGTCAGCACCCGCTCCGAGCGCAGCCCGAAGTGCGCCGCGACCGGTTTGCCGTCCGCGTACAGCACGGACAGCACCCCCGCGAACGACGCGGAGCGGGTGTGGAAGAGCCGGTGCACGAGGCGTGTGATCCAGGGGCGCGCGAACCGGTCGCTCCGCCCCGTCCTGCGGTACTGGGCGGACTTCCAGTCCATCAGCGTGCGCAGTACCTCCGGGTCGCGCTCGTCGTACTCGAAGCGCACCTCGCCGTCCGTCGCCCGCCGCAGCCGGCGCTCCTTGGCCAGCGTCGACCGGACGAACTTCCCGCCCGCTCTCGCCCGCACCAGGCCCAGGTACGCCTCGTAGCCCTCCTCCAGGTCCATGACCGGGGACGGGAACGAACCGCCGGCATGGGCCTCGAACGCCGCCTGGCCCTCCACCAGGTGGTCGAACTCCCACACCGCCAGCCCGCAGGCCCGCAGCAGTTCGCGTGCGTCCCAGGTGAACCCCGGGCGGTGGACCATGCCCTGGCAGTCCGACAGGCCGAGACCGACCGCCCGGCCGACTCCCGTGGCGGTCCGCTGGAACGGGAAGAACGCGACGGGCTCCCCCTCCTCCCGTACGACGGCGATCCGCACGCCGCGCCGGCAGGCGCCCACCGCGAGGGCGAACTCCGGCGACAGGAACGGGTTCGCCAGCTCGGGCATGCCGTGCAGATGGGCCTTGGACTGCAGGGCGGTCCAGGCGGCCCGGTCGGCGGCGGTCAGCTCACCGGGGCGGTACACGGTGATGTCCACGTCAGGAGGTCCGTCTTCTCTCCGTACGGCGGCCGCGCGGGCGGCGCACCGGAACCAGCAGGAGGACGAGCACGCTGACCGCGGTCACGGCCACGATCCCGCCGCGGACGGACCACACGCGCGCCGCCAGCAGTGCCTGGGCGACGAGCAGGTCGACCGCGACCGCTCCCGCGACGGACGTCACGACGCGGCCGAGGAGCGGCAGTCCGCGCAGGGAGGCGCCGATGGCGGCACCCGGCGCGGCGAGCAGGAAGAACAGGGTGAGCGGCGCGCGCAGCGGCGAGGCCGCGTCGGTGAGCGCGAGCAGCGCGCCGGCCGCCGCGACGGCGGTGGCCGCGCCCGTGAGCAGCGCCGCCAGGTCCTTGCGCGGACCGGGCCGTGGACGGCCGTCGTCCCCCGGCGGCCCCGAAGAGGACGGCAGCTTGATCCGTAAGGTCTGCATTGGCGACTGTGCTCCCCGCTTTGCCCCCCGACGCGCCGGATGCCGGGCTTCAATGTCGCTCAGGGGGCGCGGGGGCGTCAAGACGCGGAGTCCGGATACGGAAGCGCCCCGGAGGCGCCGGCTGCCTCCGGGGAACTGCCGTACGGGTCGGGCCGGTTGACGCGAACCGGTGCTACTGGACGAGCTGCAGCAGGCGGTTCGGGGAACCGGTGCCCGGGCCGGTCACCTTGTTCGTCGCGGCGCCGTTCACCAGCGCCGTGGCGACCTGGGCCGGGGTGGCCGAGGCGTGCCCCGCGAGGTAGACGGCGGCCGCGCCCGCGACGTGCGGGGTGGCCATCGAGGTGCCCGAGATGGTGCTCGTCGCGGAGTCGCCGGTGTGCCAGCCCGCCGTGATCGAGGAGCCGGGCGCGAAGATGTCCAGCGCCGAGCCGTAGTTGGAGTAGCTCGCCCGGGCGTCCGTGCTGGTGGTGGCGCCCACCGTGATGGCCTCGCCGACGCGCGCGGGGGAGTAGGAGGAGGCGTTCGCGTTGCTGTTGCCGGCCGCGACCGCGTAGGTCACGCCGCTGGCTATGGAGTTGCGGACCGCCGTGTCGAGCGCGGTGGAGGCGCCGCCGCCGAGCGAGAGGTTGGCGACGGAGGGGCCGCTGTGGTTCGCGGTCACCCAGTCGATGCCCGCGATGACGCCCGCCGTGGTGCCGGAGCCGCTGTTGTTCAGCACGCGGACCGCCACGATCTTCGACGCCTTGGCGACGCCGTACGTCGAGCCCGCGATGGTGGTGGCCACATGGGTGCCGTGGCCGTTGCCGTCGGAGGCGACGGTGTCGCCGTCCACGGCGTCGTAGCCGTAGGAGGCCCGCCCGCCGAGGTCGGAGTGCGTGATCCGGACGCCGGTGTCGATGACGTACGCGGTGACGCCGCTGCCCGCCGAGTCGGGATAGGTGTACGTGCGGTTCAGCGGCAGCGCGTTCTGGTCGACGCGGTCCAGGCCCCAGGGGGCGTTGTTCTGCGTGGCCGTCAGCCGGACCTTCTGGTCCTGCTCGACGGAGGCCACCGCCGGGTCGGCCGCGAGTCTGCGGGCCTCGGTCTCGGTCAGTTCCGCCGTGTAGCCGTTCAGCGCGGCGCTGAACGTTCTCCTCACCGTGCCGCCGTACGTCTTGACCAGGCCCTTGCCCTGGCTGGACGTGGCCTTGAGACCCGCCGCGCCCTTCTTGAGCGTGACGATGTAGCTGCCCTCGACCGCGGTGGGGGAGCCGGCCGCGAGCACCGTGCCCTCGGCCGGGGCGGCCTGGGCGGGCAGCGCCGTGAGGCCGCCGACGAGGGCGGCGGTCGCGACGGTGGTGAGGGCGGCGAGGCGGATCTTCTTGGTACGCAGCTGTGCCATTACGAGGGAGTCCTCCTCCAGGCAGCGCGCGCCGGGGTGGGGTGCGCGCAGGCGGGAGTGCGCACGTCGTCGCGCGCACGGCCTCGGAGCGTCGTGTTCCGTTCCGGGGGCCGGACACAGCGTCAGGTGTGCGGCGGGCGCGGCTCAAGAGCGCCTCGGGTGTTGTCACGCACCTGTCATAAGAGACGTGTACCTGTCACGCGCGTGTAATCAACGGCGCGGTGAACGTCCGGAGCGCGCCCTGGTATGGCGTGGAAATTGTTGGCATGAACACTTCCAGTCAACACGCGTAGCTGCTACCAAAGTTATGGCAGAGATCCTGCTAAGGGAGGTTCCATGAGACGCACCCGATTCACGGCATACGTCACCTCGTTCCTCTTCGCGGCGGGCGTCGCCCTCACCGGGGCCGCCTCCGCACAGGCGTCCCCGACCGCGGCGGCCACCGGCTACGTGGCCCTCGGCGACTCGTACTCCTCAGGTGTCGGCGCGGGCAGCTACGACAGCGCCGGCGGCAACTGCAAGCGCAGCACGAAGGCGTTCCCGCGACTGTGGGCCACCGCCAACGCGCCCTCGTCCTTCCACTTCACAGCCTGCTCGGGCGCCCGTACGAGTGACGTCCTGGCGAGCCAGCTCGGCCCCCTGAGCGCCTCCACGGGCCTAGTCTCGATCAGCGTGGGCGGCAACGACGCGGGCTTCGCCGATGTCATGATCACCTGCGTCACCTCCACCGACAGCACCTGCCTGTCCCGTATCGACACCGCGAAGGCGTTCGTCGACTCCACCCTGCCCGCCCGGCTCGACTCCGTGTACTCGGCCATCCGGTCCAAGGCACCCGCCGCCCACGTCGTCGTGCTCGGCTACCCCCGGTTCTACAAGCTCGGCCAGACCTGTCTCGGGCTCTCCGAGGCCAAGCGCTCCGCCATCAACGCCGCCTCCGACCACCTGAACAGCGCGATCGCCAAGCGGGCCGCCGACCACGGCTTCACCTTCGGCGACGTGCGGTCCTCGTTCACCGGCCACGAGATCTGCTCCGGCAGCTCCTGGCTGCACAGCGTGAACCTGCTGAACATCACCGAGTCGTACCACCCGACGGCCGCGGGCCAGTCGGGCGGCTACCTGCCCGTGTTCAGGAACGCGGCCTGACCGTTCCGCCCGGCGCCGACGCCGGCTCCGTGGCCGTGGTACCGGGGGAGGTCCCGTCGACCGGGGTCTCCCCCTCGCAGGTCACCGAGAACGGCACCGCGTTGGACGTCGTACGCACCGGACCGCGGACCTCGACACCGATCTCGTCCTCGTAGGCGCCGTCCGTGTCGTACGTCGTCACGATCACCCGCTCGCGCCCGGTCGGGTCACCGTCCGCGGGGAACGAGAGGGTGCGCCAGCCCGGGTCCGACACCTCACCGCGCCTCGTCACCCACCGGTACTCGACCTGGGCGGGCACCCGCCCCACCGTGAACGTCGCCGTGAAGGCGGGCACGTCCGCGTCCGCCGGGGGACAGGCCCCCGCGTACTCGGTGTGCTCGCCCGCGACCGTCACCCGGACGGACTGGGCGGGCGGATCGGACGTCCCCGTGGCCGTACGGCTCCCGGTGGGCGTACCCGGCGGGCCGTCACCGCCCGCGCCGCCGCCGTCGTCACCGGTGCCGCCCGTGCCGCCGGTCCCGCCCGTGCCGCCCGTGCGGCCGTCGTCCCCGCCGCCGGTCGGGTCCTTCCCGCCGTGCTCCTGCCCGGTGCCGCCGGTGGGCCGCGCGCCGCCCTCGGCGCCGTCCGTCCGCCCGCCCCCGTCGCCGCGGTTCACCAGCGCGTACGTCAGCCCGGCCAGCGCCAGGGCCAGGACGGCGAGGCCCACCGCGACGAACAGCGCGGCCCGGCGGCCGCGGCCGGACCCGTCCGGCGCGTCCGGGGTCCGGGCCGCGGCGGCGGAGTCCGCGTGCGCCGGGCCAGCCGGTCCGGACCCGCCCGCACCGGCACCCGGTACGGGGAGGGCGGCGACCGTCGGCGGGTACGGGGCCGGGCCCTCCGCGCCGGCGGGTGACGGCGTGCCGCCGGTGGCGACCAGGCGCAGGTCACGCTCCGCCCGCTCGGCCCCGACGCGCTCGGCCGGGTCCTTGCGCAGCAGGCCCTCGATCACCGGGGCCAGCGGACCGGCCCGGAGCGGCGGGGGCAACGCGGTGTCCACGACCGCGCGCAGGGTGTTCAGCGGAGTGTCCTGCCGGAACGGCGAGAAGCCCTCGACCGCCGCGTACAGCAGCACCCCGAGCGACCACAGGTCGGACTCCGGGCCGGGGGTGCGGCCGAGCGCCCGTTCCGGGGCCACGAACTCGGGGGAGCCGACCACCTCCCCGGCCATGGTGAGCGCGGAGGCGCCCTCGACCATGGCGATGCCGAAGTCGGTGAGGACGACCCGTCCGTCATGGGCGACCAGCACGTTGCCCGGCTTCACGTCCCGGTGCAGCACCCTCGCGGCGTGGGCGGCCCGGAGCGCGGCCAGCACCTCGGCGCCGATCGTCGCGGCCCGCTGCGGCGGGAGCGCACCCTCGGCGTCCAGCACGTCGGCGAGGGACAGCCCCCGGACCAGCTCCATCACGATCCAGGGCCGGCCGTCCTCCATGACCACGTCGTAGACGGTGACCACGCCCCGGTGCGCGATCCGCGCGGCCGCCCAGGCCTCCCGCTCCAGCCGGGCGTACATCCGCTCCACCTCGGCGGCGGGCAGCCCGGCCGGCGCCCGCACCTCCTTGACGGCGACCTCGCGGCGCAGCACCTCGTCACGGGCCCGCCACACCGTCCCCATGCCGCCCTCGCCCAGTGGGGACAGCAGGCGGTAACGCCCCGCGACCACCCGCTCGGTGCCGGATCCCTCGGACACGGGCGCCTCCCTCGTATCCGCCTGACATCCCCCGAAAGTAACTCAGCCGAACGCGGATGCGGCCCCCTTGAGCACCAGTCCGGCCCCCAGGACGAGGACCGCCAGGGCCGACACCAGGGGAACGGCCCCGCGCAGCAGGGCGACGGACCGGCCGCCGGACCACCGGGGCCGCCGCGCGAGCAGCCGGTCCACCCCGTCGCCCGCCCGCACGACGGCGAACCCGGCCGCGGTGAGCGTCAGCGCCAGCCCGGCGCCGTACGCCAGCACGAGCAGCAGCCCGAACCACGCCCTCCCCAGCGCCGCCGCGCCCACCAGCACGACCACGGCGGAGGGACTCGGCACCAGCCCGCCCGCGAAGCCGAGCAGGAGCGTGCCGCGGAGGGTGGGGGCGACGGGATGCGCGTGGGTGACGCCGCCGTGGGTGTGGGTGTGGGTGTGCTCATGAGAGCTGTGGTGCGGGTGTGGATGCGGGTGCGGGTGTCTGCGGTGCGACAGGGCGCGGCGTACGAGTGTCACGCCCGCCGCCGTCACGAGCAGGCCGCTCGCGACGCCCAGCCACGCGATCACGGACGGCGTGGCGGCGGACCCGGCGGTGACGAGCAGGCCCAGGGCCACCACACCGAGCGTGTGCGTCACGGTCACCGAGACGACCATCGGGAGCACGTCACGGAACCCGGCCCGGCCGCGGGCGGCGGCGGTCGCGGCCATGACCGTCTTGCCGTGGCCCGGCGCGAGCGCGTGCAGCGCGCCGAGGACCACGGCGACCGCCAGGGCCAGGACCGCGAGACCGGAGGTGAGGTGCTGACGGGCCATCAGTGCCTCCAGCGCCAGGGTCCAGCGGTCCGCACCGCGCGGCAGCACCGCGGCACCGGGGGCGCCCTCCGGGCCGCCGGCCGCGCCGTCCGGGCCGTCGGCCGCCGCCGGTCCGCCGGGACGCACCCGCAGGGACGCGGCCGTGGTGTCCGCGGGGGAGGACAGCAGCTCCTGCGGATAGCGCGTCAGCCGCCGGGACACGGACTCCCCGGGCACGTCCGAGGAGGTGAGCGTCGTCCGGTCGCCCCGCGCGGTGATCTCCCGCCAGCCCGGACCGGAGTCGACGGCGGCGCGGAAGCGCAACCGGACGGACCCGTCCCGGGGCAGGGGCGCCGTGAGCCGGCACTCCACGCGCAGGGTGGTCAGCCCGGCCTGCCCCGGCCGCACCAGCGCACGGCCCGAGCCGACGGCCAGCGCGACGCGCCTCCCCTCCACCGTCACCTCGCTCTCCCGGGCCGCCGTCGCGCACCGCTCCCGGGCCCAGCCCTCCCTGCCCCGCCGCTCGACGTCGGGCGCGGCCTGGGCCGCCGGGATCTCCGCGAGGTCCTCGACGTGGAGGACGCGCAGCGTGCCGGGCGCGGCGACGAGCCCGTCGTACCGGTTGACGGTGAAGTTGCCGAGCGGGTGCGCGTCCGCCGGCCCGGCGGGCAGGAGCAGCAGCGCGCAGACGGCCACGAGGACGGCCGCGCAGCAGGCGGACGGTCGGCGGGCGGTCACTGCGGTCACTCGGCCCCCTCCAGTTCCGCGAGGGCCGTACGGGCCCGGCCGGCGCCCAGTGGTGAGAAGCCGGGGTTGAGGCCGAGCGCCGCCCGCAGGGAGCGGCGGGCCTCCGCGCGGTCGCCGACGGCCCGCTCGATCATCCCCCGGTGGTACAGGAAGGCCGCGTCCCGGTAGCCGGTGGCGGTCGCGCGCCGGGCCAGGGGCAGCGCCTCCCGGTCGCGGCCGTTCACGTGCAGCGCCCAGGCGAGGGCGTCCGCCGTGTGGACCGTGCGCCGGCGCTCCCACTCGGCGCGCGCCGCGCGCAGGGCCGCCTCGCGGTCGCCGTGGTCGGCGGCGGCCAGCGCGGTGTCGAGATCGACGTTGACGCCGCCCGCTCGGGCGAGGGGGATCCAGGCGTCCAGCAGGGCGTACTGGGCGCGTGCCCGCTCCTTGTCGCCGCGTGCCTCGTACAGCTCGCCGAGTTCGACGACCGGCCCCGGCAGCGGATGGTGCGCGACGACCCGCTCCAGGGCGCGGATCGCGCCGGCCCGGTCGCCGCCCGCCGCCTGCGCGCGGGCGCGGCCCTCCAGCGCCGGGACGTAGGTGTCGTCGGCGGCGAGGGCACGGGCGTAGTGCGCCAGGGCGCCCTTGTCGTCGCCCTGCCGCCACGCGAGCTGCCCGAGCTGGGTGGCCACGTACGCGACGTCGCCGCGCGCGGTCGCGGAGCCGAGCGCCTGCCGCAGCACGCGCTCGGCGGTCCGGGTGTCGCCGCGCAGCTCGTGCACGTAGGCGTAGCGCGCGAAGACGGGGATACCGGGCCGCCGCGCGTCCGCCACGCCGGCGGCCCGGCCCGCGTCGTCGTAGCGGCCGAGTTCCACCAGGGCGTCGATCCGGGTGGCCAGCGCCCGCTCGCTGTACGGGTTCCGCGCGAGCGCCGCGTCCGCGTCGCGCAGGGCGCCCGCGAAGTCGTGCCGGGCCGCGGCGAGGGCGGCCCGGGCGGCGAGCGCCGGGTCGTTGCCCGGGCGCAGCTCCAGCGAGCGCCGTAGCGCCTGCTCGGCCTGCGGGTAACGCGAGGGGTCGCCCTGGACGCGCGCCTGCTCCACGTACGCGAGGCCGAGCACGGCCCACGAGGCGTCGTCCCGCGGCTGGTCGCGCAGATGGCTCTGGAGGGCGGTGACCTGTGCGTCCAGGTCACCGCCCGCGAGCAGTCCGGCGCCCGCGCCCGGCGCGGCAGGAGCGGTGGAGGCACTCACCGTCGTCCGTGCGCCCTGTCCGTCGCCGGTGCCCAGTGCGACGGCGCCCGACGTGAGCGCGACGGTCAGCGCCGCCGCGCACGCCGCCGTCCGCACCCGCCGGTGCCGCGCGGGCGCGGCCCCCTCAGTACGCACGGCCGTTGCCGCTCCGGCGGCGCCACCACACCACGCCGGTGGCCACGAGCAGGACCCCGGCCGCGCCCGCCGCCGCCGAGGCCGCGATCAGCCTGGTGCCGTGCATGCCGCCGCCCGCGCCGGCCGGCACGCTGTCGCCGAGCTGGTTGCGGACGCCGTCGCCGGTGCCCCCGGCGGTCTTCCCGCGCGAACCGGCCGTCGGCAGAGCGAGGTACGGGAAGGAGTCGCCGAACTTCTCGTCGTTCTCGTCGACCGCGTCGCCCAGGTCGTTCTCCGCACCCACCAGTTCGCCCTCGACGACCTGGAGCGCGATGTCGAGCACGTCGTCGCCGAGCCGGCGCCCGTTGGGGAAGCCCGCTTTGTCGCCGTCGAGCACCCCGAGCCGCTCGGGCTCGGCGGCCGGCTCGACGGAGGTGTTGAGGCGCAACTGCTCGGAAGGGCGCACGTGCGGCGGCCGGTTGAGGCCCTTCACGCCCTTGAGGAAGACGTCGACCAGGTCGTCGCGCGGTTCGGCCGGAGCCTTGATCTTGTAGATCGACTCGACCAGCTTCGGCAGTTCGGGCTCGGTGACGTTCCTCAGGAAGCGCGCGTCGTCCCACGGCGCCGACGCGTTGAAGGCGTCCTTGTCCTTCTGCGGGTTGACGACCTCGTTGACCAGCGGGTTGCCGAGGCGCGAGACCTGCCGCCAGTGCCCGTCGGCGCCCTTGCGCTGGGTCGTGGACCAGATGCCGACCACCGGCTGGTCCGCGGACTCGGTGAGCATCCTGCTCGGCAGCTGCAACGCGATCGAGTTGACGTTGTAGCCCTTGAGCGTGTCCCGGCCGACCTCGGAGAGATCACCGCCGTACAGCAGGTCGAACACCCTCAGGTCCAGGAAGAACGGGTCGTCGGCCTGACCGGCGAACGTCGTCGCGCCGCCCGCCGTCCGGTACACCGCCTGGTCGCGCAGCTTCCCGTAGTCGGGCATCGACGCCTGCCCGACGTTCGACGGCGCCACCGGCACGTCGTCCGCGAGCTTCGTCCGGGAGACCAGGTGCTGGTCCTTCAGCCGCAGCAGCTCGACGTCGTACGTCTGCGTCACGTTGAGGTCGGGGTCGTCGAGACTGTCGACCGGACCGGTGTTGTACAGGAACGTCTTCTCGTTCCGCGTGTGGGTGTCGAAGGTGTAGCGGAAGACGAGCTCGCCCTGTGCGTCGCCGTTGTTGTCGACGTGGATGTCGTACTGGGCGTCCTGGGCGAAGGTGTAGAAGTTCGGCCCGCCCGCCGGTTCCTCGAACGGGATCCAGTCGGCCACGATCGTCGTCGTGTCCGGCTTGTCCGGGCTGACGAAGGCGTACAGGTCCGTGTTGTCGAACTGCGGCTGCCCCGAGATCAGCGGGGCCTCCCGGTGGCTGGAGGCGGTGGCCGCCCCCGGTTCCAGCGCGGACACACCGGAGGCCGCGAGCCCCGCGGCGGCCAGCGCCCCGCAGACGAGGGCGGAGACGCCCCTGCGATCGGCGCCGCGTCCGCGATCGGCGCCGCGTCCGCGATCGGCGCCGCGTCCGCGATCGGCGCCGCGTCCGCGTTCCGCGCCGCGTCCCGCGCCGCTCGTGAGAAAAGGTGTCATGCCGTCCGTCCTCGGTTCCGTTCTTCGTCGACCTGCCTGACGCACGGGGATTCGGAGCCCTCGCGGGTCCGGATCGGTCCCCTCGGGCAATCCGCGCCGGACCCGCGTTTCCGGCCCGCCCGTCCGTACCTCCATCCGGAGGTGGGAGCGATGCGAATGCCTTACGCGACGGGGCGGCCGTGCCGGGCCCGGGCGGAGGGGGAGGCAGTGGAGGCGGACGGACTTCTCATACGGGTCGCCGAGGGGGACCAGAGGGCGTTCGAGGAGCTGTACGCACTGGTGTCCGATCCGGTGTTCGGGCTCGTGCGCCGGATCGTGCGGGACCGCGCGCAGTCGGAGGAGGTGACGCAGGAGGTCCTGCTGGAACTCTGGCGGACCGCGCCCCGGTTCGACCCCCGCCGCGGCAGCGCCCTGTCCTGGGTCCTCACCGTCGCCCACCGCCGCGCCGTCGACCGGGTGCGCAGCGCCCGCGCGGCCGGGATGCGCGAGCAGCGCGAGGGCAGGCGCGCCCACCACCCCGCCTACGACCAGGTCACCGAGGAGGTCGAGGCCGGCCTGGAGCGCGAGTGGGTACGCCGCTGCCTGGACCGGCTCACCCACCTCCAGCGGCAGTCCGTCACCCTCGCCTACTACGACGGGTACACCTACCGCGAGGTCGCCGAGCGGCTGTCCCTGCCGCTCGGCACGGTCAAGTCCCGTATGCGCGACGGCCTGACCCGGCTGCGCGAGTGCCTGGGAGGCGCCGCATGACCCTGTTCGGCGGCCCGTCCCGGCGCGCACTGCACTCGCTCGCCGCTCCGTACGCGCTGGACGCACTGGAGCGTGACGAGCGCGTGCGGTTCGAGAAGCACCTCGCCAAGTGCGCCCGGTGCGCCGCCGAGGTGCGCGCCCTGTCCGAGGACGCGGTACGGCTCGCCTGGTCCACGGCCGCCCCGCCGCCACCGGCCTTGCGCGACCGGGTCCTCGCCGCGGTCCGCACCACACCGCAGGAGACCCCGCCGCGGAACGCGCCCCGCGCACGCCCCCGGAGACCCCCCGTCCCCGCCGGGAACGTCGACCCGCGCCCGCGCCCGGAGCGCGCCCCCCGCGTGCGTCCACTCCTCGCCCCACTGGCCGCCGCGACGGCCGCCGCGGCGCTCGTCGTGGCGGCCCTGTTCGGCGCGCAGGCGCACCGGGCGCAGGAGCGGGCGGCCGCCGAGCGGGACCGGGCGCGTGAGATCGCCCACGTTCTCGCCGCTCCCGACGCCCGAGCGACGGGTGCGCGGGACGCGGCGGGCCGGGGAATCGGAGTGATCGCCTCCGCTGAGGAGGGGAGCGCCGTCGTCACCCTGACCGGGATGGGAGAACCGCCGGGCGGCCGGGTGCGGCAGCTCTGGCTCCTGCGTCCCGGCACGCGACCGCACTCCCTGGGCCTCTTCGAGGGCGACACGCCCTTGGTCGCGCGGGGGATGGCCGCCGACGCGTCGTCACTCGCCGTGACGGTCGAACCCGACGGGGGGTCACCGCAACCCACTGGTCAGCCAGTTGTCCAACTCGCCCTGGGAGCGGTCGGATTCGGAGAGTGATCGTTCCCGATTCGCGGGGTAGAAGAACACCGTGACCGCGATACACGAGTGCCCCAAGGGGGCGATAGGGTTACTCTGCCCGGGCCGGGTGGACTCGTACGGGTGGGGAGTGACATGGAACAGATAACAGCGCGCAGGGCGCGAGTCCCTGCGATCACCTGCGGGAGCAGCGCGACCAGTTCGCGCCTCGACCGGCACCTCTCGGTGCTGGCCGGACCCGCCGTGCCGCAGCACGAGGCGGCCGAGGCGACGTCCTTGATGCGTGAGATAACCGCACGTGACGCGCACCGGCGCGGCGTCAGGGCGGGCCGGGTGCACCGCGTCTCGCTGTTCGCCCCGCTGACCCGCCTGCGCCGCTCGCTCTTCGGCGGCCGCTGAGCACCACGGCCCACGGCTCCGGCGAACCCGTCGGGCCCCGCAGTACGGAACCCGCGCCCGGACGGCCGTCCCGGCGCCGCGCCGCGCCCCTGCCGTCCGTCATCCCCACGGCCGCGCAGCGCGTCCCACCGCTCGTCACCGGGCGCGGGTACCGCTTCCCTCCCGTGTCCCCCGTGAGGTCCACGTCCCCGAACGGTCCGCGCCCCGCCCCCGCCCGGCGCGTGACCCGGGGCAGGACATGTGTCTCGTCCCAGCCGCTCCGGCGGCCCCTCGCGGTCACACGCATCCACTCACGTCACCCGCGCAACAGCCTCACAGGAGAGTGAACTGACCCTCGGGGCCCTCCTCGTGGTGGTCCAGCACGGAGGCGGGCCGACGGGCGGAGTCCGGTACCGGCAGGACTCCGGCCCGCCGCAGCCCGGCCGCGGTGACCGGGTCCCGGCCGGCCCGCCCGGCCGCCACCTCCCGCGCGTGGCCCCCCTCGGCGAGCAGGGCCAGCACGGTGATCAGTTCCAGCAGCTCGGAGGTCCAGCCCTGCGGCCACGCGGTGGGGCGCACCGCCTCCAGGGTGCCCGGTACGACCGGTTCCGTACGGCGGGCGAACCAGACCTCAAGAACCCGGTCCCCGCCGACGTGGAAGTCCCAAGCCGCCGCGGGCACGGGCGCGATCCGGCCCTCGCCGACCAGCAGGGCCTCCTCCTCGCGGTCGTAGAGGGGCGCCGGCGGCCGGGCCGGCAGCGGGGAGCGGACGTACGGGCGGCGCCCGCCCGGCAGCCGGGGGCGCTCGCCGTTCCGCCGCATCAGCCACAGCGCCCGGTGTCCCGCCTCCACGCCCGCGTGCCACACGTCGGCCTCCGCGGTCAGCGGGACCTCGATGCCCGCCGGTCCCGGGCGGGCGGCGGTCAGGATCCAGGCGAGCACGTCGAGGGGGGCCGGAGCGGCGCCCAGACGTCCGGCGAGGTGGGCGGTGAGCCCCGGGGCGAGGTTGGGTTCCGCGCCGCCCGGGCGCCGGTACAGCGGGCGGACCCGGCCGGTGCGCGGGCCGTGCGGCGGGTGCAGCGGCAGCAGGGACGAGGCCAGCAGCACCGGCCCCGGGGAGCCGGGCACCGCCGTCTGCTCGACGACGAACACCTGCTCCGCGTCCAGCACCCGCCACAGCTCGGGCCGCGCCGCGTCGATCAGCCGGTGGTCCGGGATCAGCCACTGCTCGTCGAAGGGGGCGGCGAGGACGCGTACGGGTTCCGGGCACGGTCCGGTCTCGCGGGCCAGCCGTCCGGTGCCGCCCGTCCGGCCCGGCAGCTGGCCCACCGCCGTGTGCGGGGTGCGGGAGCGCGTCGGCTCGAACAGGGCCTCGCGGTCCGGTGCCCCGGCCTTCACCAGGGCGTCCCAGCGGGCCTTGAGGGACGCCGCGTCGGGGGCCGCCGGCCACCCCCGGCCGAGCCGCGGCGGTGCGACGGACCACGGCATGAGATCCGCGAGCAGCGGAGCGTCGTCGTGCGTCACGCTCGGCATGGTACGACGCCTCCGTCACCGTACGGCCGGATCAATGGGCGTCCAGGGTCACCGTGAAGGAGAAGCGGTCGCCGCGGTAGTGGATGACCGCGACGTCGAGCACCCGGCCGTCCGTGCCGTACGTCACGCCCGTGTAGTGCAGGATCGGGCTGAGCAGCGGCACTTGGAGCAGCCGGGCCGTCTCCGGGTCCGCGAGGCGCGCCTCCACGGTGTCCGTGATGCGGGCGATGCCCACGCCCACCACGTCCCGCAGCACCTTGGTCATCGGCCAACGGGCCAGGTCGTCGCGGCCGATGCGGGCGGCGAGCTCCGGACGGACGTAGTTGCGGGCGTGGTTGGTCGGCTCGCCGGTCCTCTCGTCGCCGCGCAGCCGGTGGTACGTCGCCACCTCGGTGACGTCCGGGAAGTACGCGGCGAGTTCGCCGGGCGGGGCGGCCGTGCCGAGGTCCAGCAGCTCGGTGGTCATGCCCGACTGCTGGGCCACGATCGCGTCCACCGAGCCGAGCAGCCGCACGGGGGTGCCGCGCCGCGCGCTCGGCTCGATGAAGGTGCCGCGCCGGCGGTGCCGGGTGATCAGCCCCTCGTCCTCCAGCTCCTTCAGCGCCTGCCGCATGGTCAGCACGCTCACCCCGTAGTGCCCGGCGAGCTGTTCCTCGGTCGGCAGGCGCAGGGGGGCCTGGGGGGACCGGCCGAGGATGGAGGCACGCAGGGACTGGGAGACCTGATACCAGAGAGGCAGCTTGCGGTTCAGGACGATCGAGTCCGGCGCGAATGACGTCACGACGGTATCCGTACCGGTCGTGAGCGTTCAGTGCAACGGCTGGAAGTGACGCCGGAGACCCGACCACACGTCGTCGTACCGCTGTTGCAGGTGCCGTGCCTCCGCCGCCTGCCGGGTGAGGGTCAGGGGCCACCGGGTCTCGAACATGAACGCCAGCCCGTCCTCGACCTTCTGCGGCCGCAGCTCGGCGGCGCTCGCCCGGTCGAACGTCTCCCGGTCCGGGCCGTGCGCCGACATCATGTTGTGCAGCGAGCTCCCGCCCGGTACGAACCCCCCTTCTCCGGCCTCCTTCGCGTCGTACGCGCCCTCGACGAGCCCCATGTACTCGCTCATCACGTTGCGGTGGAAGTACGGCGGCCGGAACGTGTCCTCGCCCACCAGCCAGCGCGGCGCGAAGACGACGAAGTCGACGCCGGCCAGGCCCGGGGTGTCGGACGGCGAGGTGAGCACCGTGAAGACCGACGGGTCCGGGTGGTCGTAGGAGATGCTGCCCAGCACGTTGAAGCGGCGCAGGTCGTAGACGTACGGCACATGGTTCCCGTGCCAGGCGACCACGTCGAGCGGCGAGTGGCCGTACTCGGCCCGCCAGAGGTTGCCGCAGAACTTGTTGACCACCTCCACCGGGCCCTCGACGTCCTCGTACGCGGCGACCGGGGCCAGGAAGTCCCGGGCGTTCGCCAGGCCGTTGGCGCCGATCGGACCGAGGTCGGGCAGCCGGAAGGGGGCGCCGTAGTTCTCGCACACGTAGCCGCGGGCGGAGTCGTCGAGCAGTTCCACCCGGAAGCGGACGCCGCGCGGGACCAGCGCGACGTGCCCCGGCTCGGCGGCCAGCAGCCCGAACTCCGTGCGCAGCAGCAGCCCGCCGCGCTCGGGCACGATCAGCAGCTCGCCGTCCGCGTCGCTGAACACCCGCTCCATCGACGCGTCGGCGTGGTACAGGTGCACCGCCATGCCGGTGCGCCGCATCGCGTCACCGTTGCCGCCCAGGGTCCACAGGCCGGCCAGGAAGTCGGTGCCCGCGGGCGGTTCGGGCAGCGGGTCCCAGCGCAGCCGGTTCGGGTCGGGCACCGTCTCCGTGAAGGGGGCCGTGCGCAGGCCGCCGTTGTCCACGCGCGTGAACGCCGGGTGCGCGGCCGACGGGCGTATCCGGTACAGCCACGAGCGCCGGTTGGACGCCCTGGGCTCGGTGAAGGCCGAACCGCTCAACTGCTCCGCGTACAGCCCCAGGGGGGCGCGCTGGGGCGAGTTGCGGCCGACCGGGAGCGCCCCGGGCACCGCCTCCGAGCTGTGTTCGTTGCCGAAACCGCTGAGGTGGTCGAGTTCCCCGGCGGTCTTCCTCGCGTCCTCGGTCACGATCGCTCCCTCACCCCTGATTCCTCTGCATGACCGTAGGATTCGGGCACGCGGAACACAAGGGGCATGTGCGCCACTTGCGGTGTCGGCCCGGCTCCGGCCCCCGGTCCCCGGTCCCGGCCCGGCTCGGGCGGAACCCGGCTCCGGGAGGGATCCGCTTGTCAGAGGAGTGCTCTAGTCTCCCCGGCATGTCGTAAGGCGCGTACGTCGCGCCGACGGACGGCACGGACGAGAAGGGACCGCACCACCGTGAGACCGACGAAGAGAGCGTGCCGGGGACCGGCAGCCCGGTGACCTCGTTCCCGGCGGCACCCGCCACCTCGTCCGCGGGCCCACGACAGGGCCCGCACGACAAGGCCCGTGCCAGGGCCCGCACCGAAGCCCCACCCGACGGGCGCGCCCGCGCCGGACGCCCGTCGCTCCCCGGCGGAAAGAGATCATGAAGCCCGTTCACCAGGCGACCTCACTGCGCCGCGCGCCCGTGCAGCGCCGCAGTGCCGAACGACTGACCAGAATCCTCGACGCCTGTGCCGACCTCCTCGACGAGGTGGGGTACGACGACCTGAGCACCCGGGCCGTGGCCCTGCGCGCCGGTGTCCCCATCGGCTCGGTCTACCGCTTCTTCGGCAACAAGCGCGCGATGGCCGACGCCCTCGCCGAGCGCAACCTCGACCGCTTCGCCGAACGCGTCGCCGGGCGCCTCGCCGGGAAGCACGGCGAGGGCCGCGGTGGGCACGGTGGGGGCCATGACGGGGACGGCGGCGGGGACTGGCGCACCGCCATGGACGTCGTCCTCGACGAGTACCTGGACATGAAGCGCACCGCCCCCGGCTTCGGCCTCGTCGACTTCGGCAACCAGATACCGGTCGGCGCCCGCCGGGACCAGCCCAACCACCGGGTCGCCGACCGCCTCCTCGACCTCCTCGCCGGCCACCTGGGCCGGGCGCCCGACGACGACCTGCGCCGGGTCTTCCTGGTCGCCGTGGAGACCGCCGACTGCCTGGTCCACCTCGCCTTCCGGGCCGCCCCGGACGGCGACGAGCGGATCATCGCGGAGACGCGGGCGCTGCTGCGGGCCTATCTCGGGTGGGTGCTGGACTGAGCGCGCTGCCCCGTGCCCGTCCTCCCACACCCGTCGAGAAGCCGTCGATACACGTCTGTGACCTGGGGTTCTGCGCTTATTGCTCACGTGTCAACGTCTTGTTAACGCTTGTTGGCGCGCCCTAACGTCGCCCTCATCCGCCGTCCCCGGTGGCTGTTCAAGGGTGAACGTTAGGTGTCCAACTCATGCTGACCATCCTCGGCTTCGTCATGATCGCGACCTTCCTGGTCCTGATCATGATGAAGAAGATGTCGCCGATCGCGGCGCTCGTGCTGATCCCGGCGCTGTTCTGCGTCTTCGTCGGAGAGGGCGCCCATCTCGGCGACTACGTGATCGAGGGGGTGGGCACCCTCGCGCCCACCGCCGCGATGCTGATGTTCGCGATCGTCTACTTCGGTGTCATGATCGACGTCGGTCTCTTCGACCCGGTCGTGCGGGGCATCCTGCGCTTCTGCAAGGCCGATCCGATGCGCATCGTGGTCGGTACGGCCCTGCTCGCCGCGATCGTCTCGCTGGACGGCGACGGCTCCACGACCTTCATGATCACGGTCTCGGCGATGTACCCGCTGTACAAGCGCCTGAAGATGAGCCTGGTCGTGATGACCGGTGTCGCCGCCACCGCCAACGGCGTCATGAACACCCTGCCCTGGGGCGGCCCGACGGCCCGTGCCGCCACCGCGCTGAACGTCGACGCCGCCGACATCTTCGTGCCGATGATCCCGGCGCTCCTCGCCGGTCTCGTCTTCGTCCTGGTCCTCGCGTACGGGCTCGGCCTGCGGGAGCGCAAGCGGCTCGGCGTGCTGAGCCTGGACGACGTCCTGGAGCGGGAGCGGACCCGGGAGGGGGCCGCGCAGGCGACCGAGACGGTGCTCGTCGGCGCCGGCACCGCCGAGGGCGGTCCGGGGGCGGGCAAGGGACGCGGCACCAAGGCCGCCGCCGGCTCCGCGGGCGGCTCCGCGGACGCCGGCGCCGCCGACGGCACCGACGACGGCGGCACCGACGACGACAGGCGGCTGCAGGGCCTCGACCCGAACCGTCCGACGCTGCGCCCGAAGCTGTACTGGTTCAACGCGCTGCTGACCGTGGCTCTCCTCGCCGCGATGATCATGGAGCTGCTGCCGATCCCGGTGCTGTTCCTGCTCGGTGCCGCGCTCGCCCTGACGGTGAACTTCCCGCGCATGGAGGAGCAGAAGGCCCGGCTCGCCGCCCACGCCGACAACGTCCTGAACGTCTCCGGCATGGTCTTCGCCGCCGCCGTCTTCACCGGCGTGCTGCAGGGCACCGGCATGGTCGACAGCATGGCCGACTGGCTCGTCGGCGCCATCCCCGAGGGCATGGGCCCGCACATGGCGCTCGTCACCGGCGTCCTGAGCCTGCCGCTCACGTACTTCATGTCGAACGACGGCTTCTACTTCGGCGTCCTGCCGGTGCTCGCGGAGGCCGGCGCGGCGCACGGGGTGACGCCGCTGGAGATGGCCCGCGCCGCGATCGTCGGCCAGCCGCTGCACATGTCCAGCCCGCTGGTGCCCGCCGTGTACGTGCTCGTCGGCATGGCCAAGGTCGAATTCGGCGACCACACCCGCTTTGTCGTCAAATGGGCGGCGCTGACGTCGCTGGTGATTCTCGTGGCCGGGGTGTTGATGGGCATTATCTGACCGATCATTGTCGATGGTTGTCGTCATTCGATCGGTGTCGTTCGAGAGCGACGGCACGCATCTGTCGTACGTCGTGCAAGGAGGAACGTCATCGTGAGGCCCGGTGGGAACCGCGGCTGGCTGCTCCGCCTCGTGATCGCCTTCAGTTTCGCGCAGGGGGCGGTGTCGATGGCCCGGCCCGCCGTCTCCTACCGGGCCCTCGCGCTGGGCGCCGACGAGCGCGCGGTCGGTGTGATAGCCGGTGTCTACGCCCTGCTCCCGTTGTTCGTCGCCGTACCGCTCGGCCGCCGCACCGACCACGGAAGGTGTGCGCCGCTGCTGCCCGTCGGGGTCGTCCTGATATCCGGCGGCTGTGCCCTGAGCGGCGTCGTGGACTCCCTGGCGGCGATGGCCGCCTGGAGCGGGGTGATGGGGCTCGGCCACCTCTGCTTCGTGATCGGCGCACAGTCGATCGTGGCCCGTCAGTCCGCGCCGCGGGAACAGGACCGCAACTTCGGGCACTTCACCGTCGGCGCGTCCCTCGGCCAGCTCGTCGGCCCGGTCGCCGCGGGCGCGCTGATCGGCGGCCCCGACATGGCGGGTACGAGTGCGCTGGCGCTGTTCGTCGCGGCCGCCGGGGCGGCGGCCGCCTGTACGTCGCTGTGGCGCATCGAGCACCGTACGGCCGGCGGGTCCCGGTCGCGGGACGACACCCGGGTCCCCGTGCGCAGCATCCTGCGCGCCCGGGGCGTGCCCGGGGGCATCTTCCTCAGCATGGCGGTGCTGTCCGCGACGGACATCCTCACCGCGTACCTGCCGGTGGTGGGCGAACACCGGGGCATCGCGCCGTCCGTGATCGGTCTGCTGCTCAGCCTGCGGGCGGCGGCGACCATCGCGTGCCGGCTCGTGATGACACCGGTGCTGCGGCGGGTGGGGCGGACCGCGCTGCTGAGCGTGACCTGTCTGCTGTCGGCCCTGCTGTGCGCCGGGATCGCGCTGCCGGTGCCGGTGTGGGCGCTCGCCGTGATGCTCGCGGTCCTCGGTTTCTGCCTCGGGTTCGGGCAGCCGCTGTCCATGACCACGGTCGTGCAGGCCGCCCCGGACGGCGCCCGGTCCACCGCGCTCGCCCTGCGGCTCACCGGCAACCGGCTCGGCCAGGTCGCCGCGCCCGCCGCCGCGGGTGTGATCGCCGGGGTCGCGGGCGTGGGCGCGCCGTTCCTGATGCTCGGCGCACTGCTGCTGCTCTCCTCGGGCGCGGCCCTGCGGTCGCCCGCGAAGCCCGGGAAGGGGACGGGGGACGGGCCGGTCGGCGGGCCGGGTGACGGGGCGGAGGAGGGGACGGAGGACGGCCCGGAGAACGCGAGCGAGGGGGCCCTCGGAGTCCGGCGGACCGGGGAGCCGTTGGGCCGGAAGGGCGATATCTGACCCGGTGTGAGGCGCGGCACGCGCATCGGCGCGGGTGAATGGACGGAAAGTCGGGTGAACGCCGATTTGTGTGAATATCACCTGACCCGGAGGTCTCGCATGTCCACCTCGTCCCTCCCGCACCGTGCGGGAGCACGCTCCGGCGCCGTAGGGCTCGCGGCGCTCGCCGTCACGGGCGTCGCCCTTCTCGCCGCCCCCGTCGCCCTCGCCGCTCCCGGCGACAACGGGGAGGTCACGCCCCGGCTGCAGGGCGCGGCCGTCGTCCCGCAGAACGGCCAGCCGGCGGTCTGCCGGTTCCAGCTGGAGGCCAGCAATTTCGAGACGGTGCAGGGCGTCGACTGGACCATCCAGCCCCAGCCCGCGAAGCAGGAGGGCACCTCGCTCTCCGGTTCCCTCTCCCTCGTCGGGGGAGCGGGCAAGTCCGAGTCCATGACGATCCCGGAGGGGCCGTACCGGCTCACCTGGAAGCTCCTCGGCGGCGGGGGCGCGGGCAAGCAGAAGGACTTCAAGGCGGAGTGCTCCGACCCGGGCGGTCAGGGCGGTGCCGGTCCGAGCACTGGTCCGAGCGCCGGCGGCCCGAGCGCCGGCGGCCCGAGCGCCGGCGGTCCGAGCGCGGCGCCCAGTGCCGGACGTACGGGCGCGGCACCCGGCGCCGACCCCAGTACCGCCCCCCAGGCAGCCCGTCCCAGTGCCGCCGGCCCCGGCACGGCCGCGCCGCAGACCACCCGTCCCGGCGCGGTGCCCTCCAGTGCGGCGCCCAGCTCCGCCGGTCCGCAGGCCGCCATCGGCCCCAACGGCGGTCCGCCGGCCGGTGGCGGCGGCCTCGCGCAGGACTTCTCGACGGTCGCGGGCGCGGCGGCCGTCGGTTCCGCCGCGATCGGTGGCGCCATGTACCTCCGGATGCGCCGCCGGCGCGCCGATGGCGCTGCGTAGAGGAGCCCAGCGGTCCTGGTCCCGGACGCGTTCCTGCCGCCTGGCGAGAACGGCCGTGGTGGCCGTCTCGCTGGTGGTGGGAGGCTTCTGGTGGGTCTGTGACGAGTCCGTCGAACCCGCCGGGCCCGCCGGGGTGGCAGGGGGCCGTACCGACGCGCGTGGTGCCGGGGCGCCACGCGCGTCGGAGTCCCCGCGGACGGTGCCCGCCCCCTCGGCCCCCGCCCCCTCGGCTCCCGCTTCCACCGTCCCGGGTCCGTCGGCCCCGGTCCCCGGTCCGTCCGCTCCGGCCGGGCGGACGTCCGCCCGGACCGCGCAGCCCGGCGCGCCGCGTCCGCTGGCGCCGTCCCGCGCGGTCCGCGTCGACATCCCGGACCTCGGCATCGAGGCGCCCGTCACCGGGCTCCGGCTCGACGAACGGCGCCGGCTGCCCGCCCCCGACCAGGGCAGGCCCGAACTGGTCGGCTGGTACGAGCAGGGCCCGGCGCCCGGCGGGACCGGTACGGCGGTCGTGGTCGGCCACCGCGACACCCGGCGGGGCCCCGCCGTCTTCGCGGCGCTCGGCGCGCTCGAGCCCGGCCGTGTCGTGGAGGTGCGGCGCGCGGACGGGCGCACCGCCGTCTACACGGTGGACGCGGTGCGGACGTACCACAAGGACGGTTTCCCGAACGAGGAGGTGTACGGCCACCGGGGCCGCCCGGAGCTGCGCGTGATCACCTGTGGCGGCGACTACGACCGCAGGAGCGGCTACGACAGCAACATCGTCGTCTTCGCGCACCTCACCGGAACGGGTATGACGACGGGGACGGGGGCGGCGGGCTGAGCGGGAGGTGCCGGCGGCCGGGCAGGGGGCTGGCAGCGGAAAACTAACACCGCTAGCTTTAGGTCCCGGACCGACGCCGCCCGCCCGGGAGGGACACGATGAAGGCACACGACGGCATGTACATCGACGGCGCCTGGCGGCCCGCCGCCCAGGCGGACACGATCGAGGTCGTGAACCCCGCCGACGAGCAGGTGATCGCCCGCGTTCCGGCGGGCACGGCCCTGGACGTGGACGCCGCCGTACGCGCCGCGCGCGCCGCCCTCCCGGCCTGGGCCGCCACCCCGCCCGCCGAACGGGGCGCCGTGCTCGGCGCCCTGCGCGACGTGCTCGCCGCCCGCGCCGACGAGATCGCCGCGACCGTCACGGCCGAGCTGGGCTCTCCGCTCGCGTTCTCGCGGAAGGTGCAGGTGGGGCTGCCTGTCACGGTGGCCGGTACGTACGCCGGGCTGGCCGCGTCGTACGCCTTCGAGGAGAAGGTCGCGCACTCCACCGTCCTGCACGAGCCGGTCGGTGTCGTCGCCGCGATCACGCCCTGGAACTACCCGCTGCACCAGATCGTCGCCAAGGCCGCCCCCGCGCTGGCCGCGGGCTGCACGGTCGTCCTCAAACCCGCCGAGCACACGCCGCTGACGGCGCGGCACTTCGCGGAGGCCGCCGACGAGGCGGGCGTCCCGGCCGGCGTCCTCAACCTCGTCACCGGCCTCGGTCCCGTCGCCGGTCAGGCCCTCGTCGAGCACGCGGACGTCGACATGGTCTCCTTCACCGGGTCCACGGCGGTCGGCCGGCGCATCGGCGCGGCGGCCGGCGCGGCGGTCAAGCGCGTGGCCCTGGAACTCGGCGGCAAGTCCGCCAACGTGATCCTGCCGAGCGCCGACCTGGCCAGGGCGGTGAACGTCGGCGTCGCCAACGTCATGTCCAACTCCGGACAGACGTGCAGCGCCTGGACGCGCATGCTGGTGCACACGTCCCGGTACGAGGAGGCGGTCGAACTCGCCGCCGCTGCCGCCGCCAAGTACGCCGACCGCATCGGGCCCCTCGTCAGCGCCGGACAGCGGGACCGGGTGCGCGGGTACGTCGAGAAGGGCGTCGCGGAGGGGGCGCGGCTGGTCGCGGGCGGTCCCGAGGCGCCGTACGAGCGGGGTTACCACGTCAGCCCCACCGTCTTCGCCGACGTGACACCGGAGATGACGATCGCGCAGGAGGAGATCTTCGGCCCGGTGCTGTCCGTCCTGCGGTACGAGGACGAGGACGACGCCGTCCGCATCGCCAACGGCACGGTGTACGGGCTCGCGGGGGCCGTGTGGGCGGCGGAGGAGGCGGAGGCGGTGGCCTTCGCGCGCCGGCTGCACACCGGGCAGGTCGACATCAACGGGGGGCGCTTCAACCCGCTGGCGCCCTTCGGGGGGTACAAGCAGTCCGGGGTCGGCCGCGAACTGGGCGCGTACGGGCTCTCCGAGTACCTCCAGACCAAGTCCCTGCAGTTCTGAGCGGAGAGGAGCCGTACGCCATGGGAACCGTGGAACCGGTGGTCCGCGCCGCCGTCCTGCCCGCCGTCGGTGCGCCCCTGGAGATCACCGAGATCGTGCTGCCCACGCCCGGCCCCGGCCGGGTCCGCGTCCGGCTGGCCGCCGCCGGGGTCTGCCACTCCGACCTGTCGCTGTCCGACGGGACCATGCGGCTGCCGGTGCCCGCGGTGCTCGGCCACGAGGGCGCGGGCACCGTGGTGGCCGTCGGGCCCGGCGTCACCCATGTCGCGCCGGGCGACGCGGTCGTCCTCAACTGGGCGCCCGCGTGCGGCGGCTGCCACGCCTGCCGGCTCGGTGAGGTGTGGCTCTGCGCCAACGCCCTCACCGGCGCCGCGGACGTCCACGCGCGGCGTGCCTCCGACGGGCTCTCCCTCCACCCCGGCCTGAACGTGGCCGCCTTCGCGGAGGAGACGGTGGTCGCGGCCGGTTGTGTGCTGCCGGCACCGCAGGGCGTTCCTCTCACCGACGCGGCCCTGCTCGGCTGTGCCGTCCTCACCGGGTACGGCGCCGTGCACCACGCGGCGAAGGTCCGGCCGGACGAGACGGTGGCGGTGTTCGGCGTCGGCGGGGTCGGGCTGGCCGCGCTCCAGGCGGCGCGGATCGCGGGCGCGTCCCGGCTGATCGCGGTGGACGTCTCCGCGGAGAAGGAGGGGCTGGCCCGCGCCGCGGGCGCCACGGACTACGTCGTCGCGTCCGACGGCACGGCCCGCGAGATCCGGGCGCTCACCGGCCGGCAGGGCGTGGACGTGGCCGTGGAGTGCGTGGGCCGCGGGAGCACCATCCGTACGGCGTGGGAGTCCACCCGGCGCGGCGGCCGGACCACGGTCGTCGGCATCGGCGGCAAGGACCAGGAGGTCACCTTCAACGCCCTGGAGATCTTCCACTGGGGCCGCACGCTGTCGGGCTGCGTGTACGGCAACTGCGACCCGGCGAGGGATCTGCCCGTCCTCGCCGGGCACGTCCGGGAGGGGCGGCTCGACCTGGGTGTTCTGGTCACGGAGCGGATCGCTCTGGAGGGGATCCCGGGGGCCTTCGGGAACATGGCGGCGGGGCGGGGCGGGCGGGCGTTGGTGGTCTTCCAGGGGGACTCCTAGGGGTTTCGGGTGCTCGCCGTCGTGGTCTCTGTTCCGACGCCCAGTAAGTCCGCGAAGGCGCGTTCGCCCGTCGGGGTCACCTTCACCGCCCGTTCCGAGCCGATGCGTACGCACCAGCCCGCGTCGAAGGCGTGGCGGCACAGTGCGGCGCCCGCCGCTCCGGCGAGGTGCGGGCGGCGTTCGGTCCAGTCCAGGCAGGCGCGGGCGAGGGGGCGGCGGCCGGTGCGGTCGAGGGCGATGCCCGTGGCGGCGAACCAGGCGAGGCCGTCCTCCGTGAGGGCGAAGCCCGTGTCCTGGCGCAGCAGTCCGCGGTGGGTGAGGGCGTCGGTGAGGGCGGTGCCGAGACGGCCGGCGAGGTGGTCGTAGCAGGTGCGGGCGCGTGCCATCGCGGAGTCGGCGCCCGCGGCGCGGAGGGTGCGGGGGCGGCGGGAGCGTGTGGTGGGGGAGTGTGCGGTGGCCGTGTGCGTCGCCTGGGCGGTGAGGTCCTCCACGAGGTGGGCGACGCGCGGGTCGGCCAGGCGTACGTAGCGGTGGCGGCCCTGGCGCTCCTCGGCCAGCAGGCCGCCGGCGACGAGCCTGGTCAGGTGCTCGGTGGTGGTGGACGGTGCGACGCCCGCGTGGCGGGCCAGTTCGCCCGCGGTCCAGGCGCGGCCGTCGAGCAGGGCGAGGAGGAACGTGGCGCGGGTCTCGTCGGCGATCAGGGTGGCGAGCGCGGCGAGTCCGGCTGCGCCGGGGGGTGGGTGGCTGCTGCTCATGCACCTCAGCATGCGGTATGGAGGATTCGGTGCGGGCCGGAGGGCGGGTGCTTCCCCGTTGTCGCTCGGGCGCCTGTTGCGGGGTGTGGGGCGGGTGCGCGCCGGGGGGTGTCCGTGCTCGGTCCGGCGGGCTGTCCGCCTGGGGAGGGCGGCCGGTGGTCCGCGCCGGCCGCTGCGCGCGGACACCCCCCCGGCACGCCCCCTCCCCGCCGTACGCGGCTGCCGGGCCGTCGGGGGTTTGTCAGGCTGTCCGCCTCAGCTGTTCGAACTGGTGAGCCAGGCCGTCCAGCAGTGCCGTCAGGCCCGTCTCGAAGGCTCGCTCGTCGATCTCGTCCTGGCGGTCGGCCAGGAGGTGGGCCTGGCCGAGGTGGGGGTAGTCGGCGGGGTCGTACGCCGTCTCGTCGTCGACGAAGCCTCCGGCGAAGCTGCCCAGGGCCGAGCCCATGACGAAGTAGCGCATCAGGGCGCCGATGGAGGTGGCCTGGGCCGGGGGCCAGCCCGCCTCGACCATGGCGCCGAAGACGGCGTCGGCGAGGCGGAGGCCGGCCGGGCGGCGGCCGGGGCCACGGGCCAGTACCGGGACGATGTTCGGGTGGTCGCGCAGGGCCGACCGGTAGGAGACGGCCCAGTCGTGCAGCGCGGTGCGCCAGTCCCGGCCGTCGAACATCGACAGGTCGACCTGCGCGCTCACCGAGTCGGCCACCGCCTCCAGGATCTCGTCCTTGGTGCGGAAGTGGTTGTAGAGGGACGGCCCGCTGACGCCCAGTTCGGCGGCGAGGCGGCGGGTGGAGAGGGCCGCCAGCCCTTCCGCGTCGACCAGGTTCGCTGCCGCGGCGACGATGCGGTCGGTGCTGAGGAGGGGCTTGTGCGGGCGGGCCATGGCGCACATAGTAGGGCTGCTACTTGAAACTAGCGGTGGTAGTTTTCTGGGGGGAGCCTCGTGGACCTTGAGCTCAGTGCGGAGCAGCTCGCCGTGCGGCGGCTCGCCAGGGACTTCGTCGAGGGGGAGGTCGCTCCGTACGCCGCCGGGTGGGACCGGGCCGAGGCCGTCGACCGCTCGATCGTGCGGAAGCTCGGCGAGGTGGGGTTCCTCGGGCTCACCATCGAGGAGGCGTACGGTGGTTGTGGTGGTGATCATCTCTCGTACTGCCTGGTGACCGAGGAGCTCGGACGGGGGGACTCCTCGGTGCGCGGCATCGTCTCGGTGTCGCTGGGGCTGGTGGCCAAGACCGTGGCGGCCTGGGGGGACGAGGAGCAGAAGCGGCGCTGGCTGCCGGGGCTCACCTCGGGGGAGTACGTGGGGTGCTTCGGGCTCACCGAGCCCGGTACGGGGTCCGACGCCGGGGCCCTCGCCACGCGGGCGGTGCGGGACGGGGACTCGTTCGTCGTCAACGGCACCAAGATGTTCATCACCAACGGCACCTGGGCGGATGTCGTGCTGCTGTTCGCGCGGTCCGTGGACGTTCCGGGGCACGCGGGCGTCTCCGCGTTCCTGGTGCCCGCGGACACGCCCGGGCTGAGCCGGCGGGCGGTGCACGGCAAGCTGGGGCTGCGCGGGCAGGCCACCGCTGAGCTGGTGTTCGAGGATGTGCGGGTGCCCGCGAGTGCCCTGCTCGGGCCCGAGGGCAAGGGGTTCGCCGTGGCCATGTCCGCGCTGGCCAAGGGGCGCATGTCGGTCGCCGCGGGGTGTGTCGGGATCGCCCGGGCCGCGCTGGAGGCCGCCGTGGGTTACGCGGGCGAGCGCGAGCAGTTCGGGAAGGTCATCGCCCGGCACCAGCTGGTGCAGGAGCTGATCAGTGACATCGCCGTGGACGTGGACGCGGCGCGGCTGCTCACCTGGCGGGTCGCCGATCTGGTCGACCGGGGGCGGCCCTTCGCCGTCGAGTCGAGCAAGGCCAAGCTGTTCGCCTCCGAGGCGGCCGTGCGGGCCGCGAACAACGCGCTGCAGGTGTTCGGGGGGTACGGCTATGTCGATGAGTACCCGGTGGGGAAGCTGCTGCGGGATGCCCGGGTGATGACCCTCTACGAGGGCACCAGCCAGATCCAGAAGCTGTTGATCGGGCGGTCGCTGACCGGGGTCTCCGCCTTCTGAGTAGGCGGATGAGTACGGGGACGGATGTGGCCTCGGTGAGGGATGCCGATCCTGTGCCCATGAGTGAGACACCGGTCAAGCAGGAGTCCACGGCCGCCTTCTACGGGCAGGCCGTCGCCTCGTTCGCCGTCGCCCTGGCGGCCACCGCCGTCGGCATCTTCCAGCTGGAGGCCGACCCCTGGGTGCGGGCCTTCCTCGCCGTCGCCGTGCTGTACCTGGTGACGTCGGCCTTCACCCTCGCCAAGGTGATCCGCGACCGGCAGGAGGCCGGCCGGATCGTCAGCCGTGTCGACCAGGCCCGGCTGGAGAAGATCCTCGCCGAGCACGATCCCTTCGAGAAGCTCTGAGAAGCTCTGACCCGCTAAGCAACCGCTCACCTCGCGGGGTATGGTGTTCACCCTGCCACGGGAAGGAACGGACGAGCGATGAGTACGGCGGAGGAGACGGCCGGCGACGAGGCGCAGCCGTGGGGCGAGGTCACCCCGGACGCGGCCCGGCGGCTGCTCGTCGCCGCGGTGGAGGCGTTCGCCGAGCGCGGGTACCACGCGACCACGACCCGGGACATCGCGGGCCGCGCGGGCATGAGCCCGGCGGCGCTCTACATCCACTACCGGACCAAGGAAGAACTGCTCCACCGGATCAGCCGCATCGGGCACGAGAAGGCCCTGGAGGTGCTGCGGACGGCGGCCGGGAGCGAGGGGACCGCGACCGAGCGGCTCGCCGAGGCCGTACGGTCCTTCGTGCGCTGGCACGCCGGGCAGCACACGGTGGCGCGGGTCGTGCAGTACGAGCTGGACGCGCTAGGACCGGACGCGCGCGCCGAGATCGTGGCGCTGCGGCGGCGGAACGACGCGACCGTGCGCGAGATCATCGAGGAGGGCGTGGCGGCCGGCGAGTTCGACGTGCCCGACGTGCGGGGCACCACGCTGGCCGTGCTGTCGCTCTGCATCGACGTGGCCCGCTGGTTCAACGCGGCCGGTGCCCGCACGCCCGACGAGGTCGGCGCGCTCTACGCCGACCTCGTGCTGCGGATGGTGGGCGCTCAGAAGTAGTAGCGGGTCACCGCCTCCGCCACGCACACCGGCTTGGCCCCGCCCTCGCGCTCGACGGTGACCGCTGCCGTGACCTGCACCCCGCCGTCGCTCACCGCCGTGACCTCCGTGAGGACGGCGGTGGCGCGCAGCCGGGAGCCCACGGGTACCGGGGCGGGGAAGCGGACCTTGTTGCTGCCGTAGTTGACGCCCAGTCGCACACCCTCCACCCGGAACACCTGCGGCACCAGCAGGGGCAGGAGGGACAGGGTGAGGTAGCCGTGCGCGATGGTCCCGCCGAACGGGCCCGCGGCCGCCCTCTCCGGGTCCACGTGGATCCACTGGTGGTCGCCGGTGGCGTCGGCGAAGAGGTCGACGCGCTGCTGATCGATCTCCAGCCAGTCGCTGTGTCCGAGCTGTTCGCCCACCGCCGCCTTGAGTTCGTCGGCGGACGTGAAGATCCTCGGCTCTGCCATGTCCCGTCCTCCCGCAGTGTCTAAGCAACTGCTTAGCATGGTGGGAGTGCGACCCTCTGTCAACGGACAGGGGGTCGGTAGGCTCTGCCGGGTGCCCCAGATCCCCGAGAGAATCCATGAGTTGACCGTCGGCCAGCTGTCCGCCCGCAGTGGCGCCGCCGTCTCCGCCCTGCACTTCTACGAGTCCAAGGGCCTCATCAGCAGCCGCCGCACCAGCGGCAACCAGCGCCGCTACAGCCGTGACGCGCTGCGCCGCGTGGCCTTCGTACGGGCCGCGCAGCGCGTCGGCATCCCGCTCGCCACGATCCGCGAGGCCCTCGCCGAACTCCCCGAGGAACGCACCCCGACCCGTGCGGACTGGGCCCGGCTGTCCGAGGCCTGGCGGTCCGAGCTCGACGAGCGCATCGAACAGCTCAACCGGCTGCGCGACCATCTCACCGACTGCATCGGCTGCGGCTGTCTGTCGCTGGAGAGCTGTGTGCTGTCCAATCCCGACGACGTCTTCGGCGAACGGCGGAGCGGCTCCCGGCTGATGGCCGAGCGGTCAGTGGCGCGCGGGAAGGAGTCGGGGGACCGCCGCTGAGGGCGCCGTCCGGCGCGCTCCGGGCTCCGTCGGGACGGACCTGCACCGTGAGCACACGACGGGGCCGGGTTCCTCGGGCAAGGGGTGCGGCATCCCCGGCGCACCCCCGCCGCACGGTTCGGTGGTTCGGTGGTTCACCCCGGCGTCACCGCCGGTGTCGAGAGCTCGACCGTGCTCGGCCCTTCGGGCCGTCAGCGCCTGACCGGCGCTCGGCTCCCCCCGAGCAGGGACCCCCCATGGTCTCCCGACACCGCAGTGCTCCTTCGGCTCAGGCCGGCACGAGCAGCCTTCCGCGCCTGGCGTCCGCCAGGGCCTCGGGTGTCAGCACGGGGCGCGGCACCACGATCCCGCACTCCGCGCAGACCGGGCCCGACGACGGTTCGTGGGCCAGGTCGTACTTCCAGACGAGGTGCTTGCCCTCGCACACCGGGCAGACCACGCCCGGCTCGCGCTCCAGCGCGGAGATCAGCCGGCGCAGCACCTCGGCCATCGGTCCGGACGGGTGGACCCGCGGGTCGTCGCACCACGCGACACCGAATCCGCCCCAGGTCAGCCGGTGCCAGTCGTCCACGCTGCCCGGCCTGCGCAGCCCGTCGTGCTTCTCCTTCTTACGGCGCTGCGCGAACTGCTCCTCGTACGCGAGCCAGACGGAGCGGGCCTCCTCCAGCTCGTCCAGTGCGGCCACGAGCCGCGCCGGATCGGGGGACCGGTCCTCGGGACCGAACCCGGCCCGGGAGCACAAATGGTCCCAGGTCGCCCGATGCCCATAAGGGGCGAACCTTTCGAGGCACTTGCGCAGTGAATAGCGCCGCAGTGCCAGATCGCACCTCGGGTCGCGCACCTGTCTCGCCAGACTCCGGAATCCGGCCATCGCCCTGCACCTCCGTCACACCTGCACCTGTACTCCGGTCACTTCGGCGTCGTTGTACGGACGTCGCCGAATAGACGTATCGACGCGCGATTCGGCTCCATCCGATTTCGGATGACATCCATAAGGCATCCGTCGAGCGGTTCTCGGCCGCTCCTGACCATGTGACCGGGGATTTCCGCGGCCCTGCGGTGGGTTGACACCTCCAGAAAATTTGACGCATGTTCATCTCCAAACTCGGGGATACCGGCGGTAACGTCCGGCTCACCCCGTCGGGAGGAGCTGTCATGCACTGGCGCACCCCATGCACCGCCCTCGTCAGACCGAGAACTCCCCGGCGATTCCAGGAGTTCCTCGGAGCGGCCACCGTATGCGTCCTCGTGGCGGTACTTCTGGGCCCGCTGTCCCCGGC
Organism: Streptomyces ruber; assembly: GCF_014648075.1. Lineage (GTDB taxonomy): Bacteria > Actinomycetota > Actinomycetes > Streptomycetales > Streptomycetaceae > Streptomyces > Streptomyces ruber. Next base: position 88,557 of record NZ_BMQK01000005.1, read on the forward strand.
GGCCGCCCGCGCATATTCCACCGGCACGGAATCGGCCGCGGCCGCCGTCACGGAATCGGCCACGGTGACCGAAGCGGCGGCCGAGGACCACTGCGGCGGCCGGTGCGCCGAAATACTGCCGCCCGGTCAGAACGGCAGCGCCACCCTCGCCGAGATCCTCCTCCACCAGGTCCTCGGCGCCCGGCCCGGGCACGCGGGCGACCGGCTCGGCCCGTACGCGGACCTCGCCACCGGGTATCCCGCACTCACCGACGCGAAGATCGGCGAGTTCTTCGACGACGCCTCCTTCGGTGTCCCCGCCGGCCAGGTCGCCTCCACCGTGCGCCCGGCCGGCCGCACGGACGTCACGATCGTCCGCGACAAGCGGAACGGTGTGCCGCACATCACCGGTACCACTCGATACGGCACCGAGTTCGGAGCGGGCTATGCGGCCGCCCAGGACCGGCTGTGGCTGATGGACCTGTTCCGGCACGTGGGCCGCGGCGAGCTGACCCCGTTCGCCGGCGGCGACCCGGCCAACCAGGGCCTGGAGCAGCAGTTCTGGCGGAGCGCGCCCTACACCGAGGCCGATCTCCGGGCGCAGATCGACCGCGTCTTCGAGACCAACGGGGCCCGCGGCGAACAGGCCCTCGCCGACGCGACCGCCTACCTCGACGGCATCAACGCCTACATCGACGCCGCCGACCGCGCCCGGAACTTCCCCGGCGAGTACGTCCTGACCGGCCACAAGGACGCGATCACCAACGCCGGCACCATCGAGCGCTTCGAGCTGACCGACCTGGTCGCGCTCGCCTCCGTGATCGGCGCGCTGTTCGGCTCGGGGGGCGGCGGCGAGGTGGACAACGCGCTCTCGCTGCTGGCCGCCCAGTCGAAGTACGGCGTGGCCGAGGGCACCCGGGTGTGGGAGTCCTTCCGGATGCGCAACGACCCCGAGGCCGTCCTCACCGTCCACGAGGGCAGCTTCCCGTACGCGACCCGGCCCGACAACCCACGGGGCAGGGCTCTTCCGGAACCCGGCTCGGTGACGGCGGAACCCCTCGTCCACGACCGCACCGGCAGCGCCGCGGGCCCCACGGCCACCGGGGCCTCGGCCGCGGCCGGCGCGAGCGCCCTGACCTCGGCCCGGCGCGGGATGTCCAACGCGCTCGTGGTGAGCGGCGAACACACCGCGAGCGGGCATCCGATCGCCGTCTTCGGGCCGCAGACCGGCTACTTCGCGCCCCAGCTGCTCCTTCTCCAGGAGCTCCAGGGGCCCGGCATCAGCGCCCGCGGCGCCTCCTTCGCGGGCCTGAGCATGTACGTCGAACTGGGCCGGGGCCAGGACTACGCCTGGAGCGCCACCACCTCGGGCCAGGACGTCATCGACACGTACGCCGTCGAACTGTGCCGCGACGACCACCACTACCTGTACCGGGGCACCTGCACGCCGATGGAGAAGGTCGAGCGGAACAACGCGTGGCGGCCGACCACCGCCGACCCCACTCCGGCGGGCTCCTACCGCATGCAGGTCTGGCGGACCGCGTACGGCCCGGTCACGCACCGCGCGACCGTCGACGGGAAGAAGGTCGCGTACACCACCCTGCGCTCCTCCTACCTGCACGAGGTCGACTCGGTGATCGGCTTCCAGATGCTGAACGACCCGGAGTACGTGAACAGCCCGGAGAGCTTCCAGCGGGCCGTGCAGCACGTCAACTACACCTTCAACTGGTTCTACGCGGACTCCGAGCGCACCGCGTACTACAACAGCGGCGACAACCCCGTGCGGGCCACGGACGTGGACGCCGAGTTCCCGGCGTGGGCCCGGCCGGAGTTCGAGTGGCGCGGCTGGGACCCCGGGGCGAACACCGCCGAGTACACCCCGCCCGCCGAGCACCCGAACTCGACCGGCCAGGACTACTACGTCTCCTGGAACAACAAGCAGGCCGCGGACTACCCCGCCGCCTCCTGGGGCAACGGCTCCGTGCACCGCGGCGACCTGCTCGACACCCGGGTGCGGGAGCTGACCGGGAAGGGCGGGGTGACCAGGGCGTCGCTCGTCAAGGCGATGGCGGAGGCCGGGCTCGCCGACCTGCGGGCCGAGCACGTGCTGCCGGAACTGCTGGAGGTGCTCGGCTCCGCCCCGGTCACCGATCCCGCGGTCGCCACGGCGGTGACGAGGCTGAAGGACTGGGTGGCCGCCGGCGCGCTGCGCACGGAGACGTCGCCGGGTTCGCGGAAGTACGCCCACGCCGACGCGATCCGTCTCCTGGACGCCTGGTGGCCGTTGCTGGTGGAGGCCCAGTTCGCGCCGGGTCTCGGCGACGACCTCTACACGGCGGTCACCGCGAACCTGCCGGTCGACGAGTCGCCCTCGGCCGCGCACGGGCCGACCGGCGCCCACGCGGGCAGCGCCTTCCAGTACGGCTGGTGGAGCTATGTCGACAAAGATGTACGAGCGGTGCTCGGTGAGCCGGTGGAGGGCGCCCTCGCCCGTACGTACTGCGGCGGCGGCACCCTCGGCGGCTGCCGCGACGTCCTGACCGGCACCCTGAAGGAGGCGGCCGGCCGGACGGCGGCCCAGGTCTACCCGGGCGACGACACCTGCGCGGCCGGTGACCAGTGGTGCGCCGACGCGATCGTCCACCGCGAGCTGGGCGGCATCGGCCACGCGCCGATCAGCTGGCAGAACAGGCCGACGTACCAGCAGGTCGTGGAGTTCACCTCGCACCGGTAGCCGCACCGGTGGCCGGACGGCCGGCCACGGACGACCGGCGGCGGGTCAGCCGACGCGGCCCGCCGCCAGCACCACCCGCGCCAGCTCCCGGTGGCAGACGTCGCTGTGCGCGCCGGCCGGCGGCCCGCCGCGCCGCACCACCGCCGCCGCGTCGACGTTGACACAGCCGGACGCGGGCAGGGGCGGCCCGATCGCGTCGGCCAGCCCGAGCGCGACGGTGTCCGGCACCGCCCGCACCCCGTCGTACCCGAGCGCCCCCCACTTGGCGCCCAGCAGCCCGCCGGTCCCGTGGCCCGTGAGGGAGCGGGAGTCGCCCGCCGTGCGGGAGGCGAGCGGGTAGAAGGTGCCGAGCGCGGAGTCGTGGCGGGAGTGACAGCACACGAGGGGCCCGTCGATGCGGTTCTGCTGGCCGTGCAGCACCCCGCCGGCCCGGACGTCGTGCGGCAGCCGCGCGGCGAACGCGTAGTGCGAGAACGCCCCCTGGAGCAGGGTCACGCCCTTCACCGTGCGCACCCCCCGGGGCAGCCCGCGCAGCGCGAACGACACCAGCCGCGCCCCGAAGCTGTGCCCCACCAGGTGCACCCGCACATCGGGCGCCGCCTGCGCGAGCTGCCCCACGGCCCGCCCGAGCCCGCGCTCGCCCACGGTCCCCGCGCGCCGCTTCATCGCGAAGTACGTGGCCTGGCGGAGCAGTTCGTGCGCCCCGTCCCACAGCCGGGGCGGTCCGGCGGCGCGGGAGCCCGCCCCGGCCTCCGCCTCGGCCAGCGCCCCGGCGAACTCCCCGCAGACCGACACGGTGTCGCCGAACAGCATCTCGGGGTCCCCCTGCGGCACGCCCCCGGCGAGGATGTCCGCCGCGAACGCGGCCTGCGGGCCCTGCGGCCGCACCTCCACCAGGAGCCGTACGAGACGCCCGAACTCGTCCAGCGCCCCCGCGTCGTCCGGCCGCTGGTCCAGCAGCCGGGCGAGCTGCTCGACGACCGTGGCCCGCCCGGGGAACGTCTCGAGGAGCGCGTGCCGGCTGCCCTTGTCGAGCACGGGGCGCGTGGCCGCCGCCGCCACCGCCGGGGCGCGGCCGGGCAGCGGCTCGTCCGAGAACCGCATCGAGGGCCACAGCACGCCCACGTACCCCAGAGCGGCCCGCAGGGCGAGGGTGGGGAACGGTTCGAAGAAGCGGCTGTGGAGCCGGGTCGCCTCCGCCCGGTCGTTGTGCCAGCCGTGCGCGAAGACGACCAGGTCCCGTACGCCGTGCCGGACGATCTGCGCGAGCAGCCGTTCCCGCTGCCGGTCGTCCGCGTCTCCGTCCGCGTCGAACGTCAGCTCCCAGTAGGGAGACACGCTCATGCCGCCCGCGTCCGCCATGTCGAGCCCCCTTCGGCCCGGTACGCCGTGCGATCCACATGGTCCCGCCGGTGGCGGCGCTTGGCCATACGTCGCGTACGTCCGGAGGGGGCGCTCAGCGGTAGAGCAGGTACCGGCCCCGCACCCGCCGGAAGGCCGCCAGCTCGTGCTGCCAGCCGCCCACGACCTCGTCGGTGCCCGCGCCCGCGTCGATCATCGTGCGCACCAGCGGGGAGCCGGTCAGCCGGTCGATCCAGTGGTCGGGGCGCCAGGCGAAGCCGCTCCACGCCTTCCTGGCGGTGACCAGGAGGCCGATCCCGGTACGCACGGGGTCGAAGGCGGCCCGGTCGTGGACGTGGAGCTGCACCCCGCCGACCGTCCTCCCCTGGAACTTGGAGGAGGTGGGCGCGAAGTACGCCTCCCGGAACCGCACGCCCGGCAGCTGAAGCCGGTTCGCCTCCTCGGCCCACCGCCGGTCGACGCCCTCCGCGCCGAGCAGTTCGAAGGGGCGCGTGGTCCCGCGCCCCTCGGACAGGTTGGTGCCCTCGAACAGACAGGTGCCGGAGTAGACGAGGGCGGTGTCGGGCGTCGGCATGTTCGGGCTGGGCGGCACCCAGGGCAGCCCCGAGGCGTCGTAGAAGTCCGAGCGCCGCCAGCCGGACATCGGCACCGTGTCCAGCGGCACCGGCGCGCTCAGGAACTCCGCGTTGAACAGCCGGGCCAGCTCCGCCACCGTCATGCCGTGCGCCTGGGCGATCGGCTCCCGGCCGACGAAGGTGGCGAACTCCCGGTGCAGGACCGGCCCCTGTGCGGAACGCCCGGTCACCGGGTTCGGCCGGTCCAGCACCACGAAGCGCTTGCCCGCGAGCCGGGCCGCCTCCATGCAGTCGTACAGCGTCCAGATGTACGTGTAGAAGCGGGCGCCCACGTCCTGGATGTCGAAGACGACGGTGTCCACGCCGGCGGCCGTGAAGATGTCGGCGAGCGGCTGCCCGCTCTTGAGGTAGGTGTCGTGCACGGGCAGTCCGGTGGCCGGGTCGTCGTGCCGGCCCTCGGAGCCGCCCGCCTGAGCGGTGCCGCGGAAGCCGTGCTCCGGACCGAAGACGGCGACGAGGTCCACGCGGTCGTCGGCGTGCATGACGTCGACGATGTGGCGGGCGTCGCGTGTGATGCCGGTGGGGTTGGTGACCACACCGACCCGCGCCCCGTCGAGCAGTGCGTACCCGTCGGCGGCCAGCCGCTCGAAGCCGGTCCGCAGCCGCCGCCCGCCGCCGTCCCCGCCGTCCCCGGCGGCGACGGCCGGAGCCGCCGTGAGCGCGGCGGCGGCCGTGCCGGCGGCGAGGAGTCCCCGTCTCGTCACTGTCATGGTCATGCACGGTAGCGCGGGGGCGGGTGCCGGGGAACGCGGCGGACGCGACCCGCACCGTACGGACGCCTCTTCCGCCGGACATACCGACTGGTTAGTCTGTCCGGCGGAGCCGAGCCGCGTCATGCGGGAGCCGTGCGGAAGGAGACCGTGGTGGAAGCCGTGCGGGATGCGGGAGTGGTCGTCACCGGGGCGGGGAGCGGCATCGGGGCCGCGCTGGCCCGCCGGTTCGCTGCCGAGGGCGCCCGGGTCGCCGTCAACGACCTCGACGCGGACCGGGCGAGGGCCGTCGCGGACGAGATCGGCGGCGTCGCGGTGCCCGGCGACGCCTCCGCGATCGTCACCGAGGCACGGGACGCCCTCGGCGGCACCGTCGACGTGTACTGCGCCAACGCGGGCCTCGGCTCCGCCGGCACCGAGGCGGCCGACGAGGAGGTCTGGGCGCGGGCCTGGGACCTGAACGTGATGGCGCACGTCCGCGCGGCGCGGGCGCTGCTCCCGGACTGGCTGGAGCGCGGCCGCGGCCGGTTCGTCTCCACGGTCTCCGCCGCCGGGCTGCTCACCATGATCGGCGCCGCCCCGTACAGCGTCACCAAGCACGGCGCGTACGCCTTCGCCGAGTGGCTGTCGCTCACCTACCGCCACCGCGGCCTGAAGGTGCACGCGGTCTGCCCCCAGGGCGTGCGCACCGACATGCTGGCCGCCACCGGGAGCGCGGGCGACCTGGTGCTCGCGCCGACCGCGATCGAACCCGGGGCCGTCGCGGACGCGCTGATGAAGGGCATCGAGGAGGACCGCTTCCTGATCCTGCCGCACCCCGAGGTCGCCGAGTTCTACCAGGCGCGGGCCACCGTCCCGGACCGGTGGCTGACCGGTATGAACCGTATCCAGCAGAAGTGGGAGGCCACCGGCTGACCGCACGGCCGGGACTCCCTGCCCGGCGTGCCGGACACGGGCAATGGCAAGATCCTCCGTACACGGAGCACACAGCAGCGGTGAGCGGAGCGGAGAGGCAGGTGGCGACAGTGCCCAGGACGACGGACACGGACGGGCAACCCGTTCCGCGGCGGCTGCTGGCCGCCGCCACCCGGCTCTTCGCCGAGCAGGGCTACGACCGTACGTCGGTGCAGGAGATCGTGGAGGCGGCCGGCGTCACCAAGGGCGCGCTGTACCACTACTTCGGCTCCAAGGACGACCTGCTGCACGAGGTGTACGCACGCGTGCTCCGCGTCCAGCAGGAGCGCCTGGACACCTTCGCGGACGCCGACGAGCCCGTGGAGAAGCGGCTGCGGGGCGCCGCGGCCGACGTCGTCGTCACGACGATCGAGAACCTCGACGACGCCTCGATCTTCTTCCGCTCGATGCACCACCTGAGCCCCGAGAAGAACAAGCAGGTGCGCGCCGAACGCCGGCGGTACCACGAGCGCTTCCGCGCGCTCGTCGAGGAGGGCCAGGAGTCGGGCGTCTTCTCCAAGGCGACCCCGGCGGACCTGGTGGTGGACTACCACTTCGGTTCCGTGCACCACCTGTCCACCTGGTACCGGCCCGACGGTCCGCTCACCCCGCAGCAGGTCGCGGACCACCTGGCGGACCTGCTGCTGCGGGCGCTGCGCCCCTAGCGGAACCAGGGGCGCCCGCGCGCCCTCACAGGTACTTCTTCAGCTCCCGCCGCGCCAGCGACCGCTGGTGCACCTCGTCCGGGCCGTCGGCGAGCATCAGCGTCCGGGCGCCCGCGTACAGCTCGGCCAGCGGGAAGTCCTGGCTCACCCCGCCCGCGCCGTGCAGCTGGATCGCCCGGTCGACGATGTCCACGACCGTGCGCGGGGTGGCGATCTTGATGGCCTGGATCTCGGTGTGGGCGCCCTTGTTGCCGACCGTGTCCATCATCCAGGCGGTCTTCAGCACCAGCAGCCGCAGTTGCTCGACCGCCACCCGGGCGTCCGCGATCCAGTTCTGCACCACGCCCTGCTGCCCCAGCGCCTTGCCGAACGCCGTGCGGGAGACCGCCCGCCGGCACATCAGCTCGATCGCCCGCTCGGCCATGCCGATCAGCCGCATGCAGTGGTGGATACGGCCCGGACCGAGCCGCGCCTGGGCGATGGCGAAGCCGCCGCCCTCCTCGCCGACCAGGTTCGACACCGGCACGCGCGCGTGGTCGAACACCACCTCGGCGTGGCCGCCGTGGTAGTGGTCCTCGTACCCGAACACCTGCATGGCGCGCCGGACCTCGACACCCGGGGTGTCGCGCGGCACCAGGACCATGGACTGCTGACGGCGGATGTCCGCCCCGTCCGGGTCGGTCTTGCCCATCACGATGAAGATCCGGCAGTCCGGGTTCATCGCGCCGGAGATGTACCACTTGCGCCCGGTGATCACATAGTCGTCGCCGTCCCGTTCGATACGGGTCGTGATGTTCGTGGCGTCGGAGGAGGCCACCTCGGGCTCGGTCATCGCGAACGCCGAGCGGATCTCCCCGGCCAGCAGCGGCTCCAGCCACTGCTTCTTCTGCCGCTCGTCGCCGAACTGCGCGAGCACCTCCATGTTGCCCGTGTCGGGCGCCGCGCAGTTCAGCGCGGTGGGCGCGAGCTGCGGGGACCGGCCGGTGATCTCGGCGAGCGGCGCGTACTGGAGGTTGGTGAGCCCGGCTCCGTACCCGGCGTCCGGCAGGAACAGGTTCCACAGCCCCTGCCGGCGCGCCTCGGCCTTCAGTCCTTCGACGACGGCGGGGGTCTCCCACGGGGACGCCAGCCGGGCGCGCTGCTCGTGGGCGACCGCCTCGGCCGGGTACACGTGCTCGTCCATGAAGGCGAGCAGCCGGGCGCGCAGTTCCTCGGTGCGCGCGTCGAACGCGAAGTCCATGCCGTTCTCAGCCTTCCTGGAGGGTGTTCAGGCCGTGCTCGATGAAGACGGGCACCAAGTCGCCGATGCGGTCGAAGCCGCGGCCGACGGTCTGCCCGAGCGTGTAGCGGTAGTGGATGCCCTCCAGGATCACGGCGAGCTTGAACCACGCGAACGCCGTGTACCAGGAGACCGCGGACACGTCGCGCCCCGAGCGCGCCGCGTACCGCTCGACCAGCTCGGCCGGGTCCGGGTGCCCGGGCGCGGTGGCGGTCGTGGAGACGGGGGAGTCGGGCAGCCCGAGCGGCACGCTGTACATGACCAGCAGGCCGAGGTCGGTCAGCGGGTCGCCGAGGGTGGACATCTCCCAGTCCAGGACGGCGGCGATCCGGTCGTCCTCGTCCAGCAGTACGTTGTCGAGCCGGTAGTCGCCGTGCACGACGGTGGGCGCGGGGGAGTGCGGCAGGGCGCGGCCCAGGGCGGCGTGCAATTCGTCGATGCCGGCCAGGTCGCGGTCGCGCGAGGCGTCGAGCTGCTTGCCCCAGCGCCGCAGCTGCCGGTCCAGGAAGCCCTCCGGGCGCCCGAAGTCCGCGAGGCCCACCGCCGCCGGGTCCACCGCGTGCAGCTCGACGAGGGTGTCGACCAGCCCGAGGACCACCGCCCGGGTGCGCTCCGGACCGAGCGGGGCGAGCTGCTCGGCGGTGCGGTACGGGGTGCCCGGCACGAACTCCATGACGTAGAACGGCGCGCCGAGCACCTCCTCGTCCTCGCACAGCAGCACGGGCCGCGGCACGGGCACGTCCGTCGGGTACAGGGCGCTGATCACGCGGTGCTCGCGCCGCATGTCGTGCGCGGTGGCCAGCACATGGCCGAGCGGCGGCCGCCGGACGACCCACCTCCCGGTGCCGTCCGTGACCTCGTACGTCAGGTTGGACCGCCCGCCCTCGATCAGCCGGCCGGTCAGCGGGCCGCTCACCAGGCCGGGCCGCTCGGCGTCGAGCAGGGCGCGCAGCCGGCCGGGGTCGAGACCCGGCGGGTGGTCAGGGGGCATCAGGGGGCTCCTCGCGGGAGGGGAACGGGCCTTTCTCGGACCCTGCCATGATGCCGACCGGTCGGTATGTCGTCCAGAGGGGAATCCCGACGTGACCGGGGTCTCCGGCCGTCCGGACGGAGCCGCGAGGTGTCGGGGACAGGTCAGTGGCAGTCCCAGTGGCCCTGGTGCGCCGCGTGCCGGTGCCCGTCGTGCACGTAGTCCAGGTGGTCGCCGTGCTCGACCGCGCGGTGTCCGCACGTCGCGCCGTGCCGGTGGTCGTGTCCCTCGTGCGCGGTGTGCCCGGCGGGCTCGCACTCGTCCCAGTGCCCGGAGTGCTCCCGGTGCAGGTGCCCGTCGTGCGCGTAGTCGGTGTGGTCGCCGTGCTGCACGGCCGTGTGGCCGCAGGACGGACCGTGCGGGTGCTCGTGAGCGGTGTGTTCCATGTGGCCGGTGGTCATGCTGCTCACCTTCGGGGGTAGTGAGGAAGGACGTGGCCCATTAGGTCACGCACAAAGACGTATGCGCCGTTTCGGCGCAGTGCGCCCGGCTTGCGCACCGTACGAGTACCCCGGAGGGTCGAAGCATGAAGGCCATCAGCTACAACCGGTACGGCGGACCCGAGGTCCTGGCGTACGGAGACGTCGGCGAACCCAAACTCGGACCGGACCAGGTGCTGGTCAGGGTGCGGGCGGCGGCCGTGAACCCGGTGGACTGGAAGTGCCGCGAGGGGTATCTCGACCCGATGCTGGAGGCGCACTTCCCGGTCATTCCCGGCTGGGACGTCTCCGGCGTGGTGGAGCGCACCGGCGGCGCCGTACCGGAGTTCGCACCCGGCGACGAGGTGATCGGCTACGTCCGCGAGGACGCCCTGTCCCGGGGCACCTTCGCCGAGTACGTGGCCGCCCCCGTCCGCACGCTGGCCCGCAAGCCGCCGAACCTCTCCTTCGAGGAGGCGGCCGGGCTGCCCCTGGCCGGGCTCACCGCCTACCAGGCGCTCACCAGGGTGCTCGGCGTACGGCAGGGCGAGACCGTGCTGGTGAGCGCGGCCGCGGGCGGCGTCGGCTCGCTCGCGGTGCAGATCGCCCGGCACCTCGGCGCCCGGGTGATCGGCACCGCGAGCGAGCGCAACCACGAGTTCGTGCGCGAGCTCGGCGGCGAACCGGTCGTGTACGGGGACGGTCTCGTCGACCGGGTCCGGGCCCTGGCACCCAACGGTGTCGACGCGGCCCTCGACGTGATCGGCGGCGACAGCCTCAGGGAGTTCGCGGACACGCTGGCTCCGGAGGGCCGGATCGCCTCCGTCTCCGACCCGGCCGTCACCGAGCACGGCGGCCGGTACTGGTTCGTCCGCCCCGACCCCGCCGACCTGCAGGCCCTGTCCGACCTCGCCGCCCAGGGCGCGGTCTCGGTGCACGTGTCGGAGACGTACCCGCTGGAACGGGCGGCCGAGGCGCACCGCTCGAACCAGGAGGGCAGCACGCGGGGGAAGATCGTGGTGACCGTGAGCTGACGCCGGCCCCGCGGCAGCGTCCGTTCTCAGAACACCAGGGCGGCCGCGCACAGGGCCAGCGCGACCGTGCACAGCGCGGCCGCGCCGACGGTGCGCGGTGCCGGCGCGGCCGGGCGGGCCACGGCCAGGTCGCGCATCCGCAGGTGGGCGAGGACCAGGAAGGCCAGCCACAGCGCCGCGCACAGGGCGCACACCAGGACGCCGGCCGCCGAGGGGCCGCCGGTCAGCGCGGTCCTCCCGGCGAGCACGGCGGCGACGGTGCACGACAGCGTCGTACGCCGCCACGCCAGCCGCGTACGCTCCGGCTGGAGTCCCGGGTCGCGCTCCTCGCGCACGGTGTGCCCGTCGCGGGGATCACCCGTGCCGCTCAGCCCTCCCACCCCAGCAGCACCACGAGGGCCATGGCGACGGCGACCACGGCCACGACGACCGCGAGCAGGGCGGGGAACCGCGACACGGGCAGGTCCTCGCCGCGCCGCATCGCCCGCTCCACCTTCACCCAGTGGTTGACCGCGCGCAGTGAGCACAGCACGCCGCACGCCAGCAGGGCGAGGGCCAGGCCCACCCGCCAGCCCCACGGCAGGTCCGGCAGGAACTGGTCCACCGCGAAACCGCCGCCGATCAGCGCGAGCGCGGTGCGCAGCCAGGCGAGGAAGGTGCGCTCGTTCGCCAGCGAGAACCGGTAGTCGGGCGTCGTGCCCTCCTCGCGGACCGCCCGGGGCACGAACCACAGCCGGAGGTCGCGCAGGAACGTCGTACGTCTCGTCACGGGCGGCGGCCGTACGCCCGGAGCCGCTCGTACGCGGCCAGCCCGTCCGGCGTCCACTCCCACGCGCCGAGCCGTGCCTCGAGCTCGTCGTCCGTCAGGAAGCCGTGCCAGGCGACCTCCTCCGTCTGCGGGTCCACCGGCAGGTCGCAGCGCACCTCGTACACGGCGGACCACCACGCCCCGCCGGCGCCGTCGTCGTACGGGAACTTGAAGAGGAAGGCGGGCCGGGGCAGTCCGCTCACGCCCAGTTCCTCCTCCGCCTCCCGCAGGGCCGCGTCGTCGTAGGACTCGCCCGCGCCGACGACCCCGCCGACGAACATGTCGTACAGGGACGGGAAGACCAGCTTGGCCGGGGTGCGGCGGTGCACGAAGATCCGCCCGTCCGCGTCGCGCACCAGGACGAAGGCGCAGCGGTGGCGCAGCCCGCGCGCGTACGCCTCGCCGCGGGCGGACTGCCCGATGACCCGGTCGTTCTCGTCCACTATGTCGATGATCTCGTCGGCGGCACTCATGCGCCCATCCAACCAGGGGGGTCGGCGCACCCGGCCACCCGATCGCGGCGAACGCACGCGTCCGAACAGTTGACGGGCGCATCCGTGTGCCCAAGGATGCCGTCCCGGAGCGACTTACCGACCGGTCATCACGTCCGGTGCCGCGCCGACCGACGAAGGGGCCGCCCCATGGCGTACGACGCAGACGTGATCGTGATCGGGGCGGGTCTGGCCGGTCTCACGGCGGCCGCGGAACTCGTCGACGCGGGCCGCTCGGTGATCGTTCTCGACCAGGAGCCCGAGCAGTCGCTGGGCGGCCAGGCCTTCTGGTCCTTCGGCGGCCTGTTCTTCGTCGACTCGCCCGAGCAGCGCCGGCTGCGCATCAGGGACAGTCACGCGCTCGCCCTCCAGGACTGGATGGGCACGGCGGCCTTCGACCGGCCCGAGGACCACTGGCCGCGCAAGTGGGCCGAGGCGTACGTGGACTTCGCCGCCGGGGAGAAGCGCGCCTGGCTGCACCGGCAGGGCGTGCGGTTCTTCCCGGTGGTGGGCTGGGCGGAGCGCGGCGGCTACGACGCCACCGGGCACGGCAACTCCGTCCCCCGCTTCCACATCACGTGGGGGACCGGACCGGGCCTCCTCACGCCCTTCGTGCGGCGGGTGCGGGCGGGCGTGGACCGGGGACTGGCACAGCTCCGCTTCCGGCACCGCGTCACCGGGCTGTCGCGCAGCGCGGGCACCGTCGACACCGTCACGGGGGAGATCCTGGAGCCCTCGGACGTCGCGCGCGGACGGGCCAGCGGCCGCACGGTCACCGGCGCGTTCGAACTCCGGGCCCAGGCGGTGATCGTCACCTCCGGCGGCATCGGCGGCGACCACGACCTCGTCCGCGCCCACTGGCCGAAGCGGCTGGGCACCCCGCCGAAGCGGATGGTGGCCGGCGTGCCCGCCCACGTGGACGGCAGGATGCTCGGCATCGCGGAGCGGGCGGGCGGGCACCTCATCAACCGCGACCGGATGTGGCACTACACCGAGGGCCTGCACAACTGGAACCCGGTCTGGGAGAACCACGGCATCCGCATCCTGCCCGGACCCTCGTCGCTGTGGCTGGACGCGCGCGGCAGACGGCTGCCCGTGCCGCTGTTCCCGGGCTTCGACACCCTCGGCACGCTCGAACACATCATGAGCACCGGGTACGACCACACGTGGTTCGTGCTGGACAGGAAGATCATCGGCAAGGAGTTCACGCTCTCCGGCTCCGAGCAGAACCCCGACCTGACCGGGAGGTCCGTCCGGGGCGTCGTCGACCGGGCCCGGTCCGACGTCCCCGGCCCGGTGCGGGCCTTCATGGACCACGGGGTCGACTTCGTCGTGGAGCGGGACCTCGGCGCGCTCGTCCGCGGTATGAACGCGCTCACGGGGGAGAACCTCGTCGACGAGGCGGAGCTGCGCCGGGAGATCGTCGCCCGCGACCGCGAGACCGCCAACCCCTACACCAAGGACCTGCAGATCACGGCGGTCCGGGGCAGCCGCGCCTACCTCGGCGACCGGCTGATCCGCACCGCCGCCCCGCACCGCCTCCTCGACCCGAAGGCGGGCCCGCTGATCGCGGTGCGGCTGAACATCCTCACCCGGAAGACCCTCGGCGGCCTGGAGACGGACCTCTCCTCGCGCGTCCTCACCGAGGGCGGCGACCCCCTGGACGGCGTGTACGCGGCGGGCGAGGCGGCCGGGTTCGGCGGGGGAGGCGTCCACGGCTACCGGTCGCTGGAGGGCACCTTCCTGGGCGGCTGCCTGTTCTCGGGGCGCGCGGCGGGCCGGGCGGCGGCGCGGGCGGTCGGCTGAGCCGCTCACCGTACGGCGGGCGGCTGACCCGTACCGCCCGCCCGTACCGGAACGTTCCCTAGAGCACCAGCGACAGCAGCAGGACCAGGGCGCCCGCGACCACGGAGATGACGCACTCCATGATCGACCAGGTCTTCAGGTTCTGCCCGACGCTGAGCCCGAAGTACTCCTTGACCAGCCAGAACCCGGCGTCGTTCACATGGCTGAAGAAGACCGAGCCGGCGCCGATGGCCAGTACCAGCAGGGCGGCGTGCGTCGTCGACATGTCGGCCGCGAGCGGCGCGACGAGACCGGCCGCCGAGATGGTGGCCACGGTCGCCGAACCGGTCGCCAGCCGGATCGCCACCGCGATCAGCCAGGCCAGCAGCAGCGCGGGGATCGACCAGTCCTTGGAGATCTCCAGCACCATCTCGCCGACGCCCGCGTCGATCAGCGTCTGCTTGAAGCCGCCGCCGGCGCCGACGATGAGCAGGATGCCCGCGATCGGGCCGAGGGACTTCTCGACGGTCTCGGCGAGCCGCCCCTTGCTGAAGCCGGCCGCCCCGCCGAGGGTGAACATGCCCACGAGCACGGCCACCAGCAGCGCGATCATCGGGGAGCCGATGACGTCGAAGACGCGCTGGACGGTGCTCTCCGGGTTGTCGACGACGATGTCCACCAGGGCCTTGGCCAGCATCAGCACGACCGGCAGCATCACGGTGGCCAGGGTCGCCCCGAAGCTGGGACGGCGCCGGTCCTCCTTGGCGACGGGCCCGTCCGCCTGCTCCTCGGAGGCGCGCGGCAGCATGCGCTCGGGCACCGGGACGTCCACCCAGCGGGCGGCGACCTTGGAGAACAGCGGACCGGCGATGATCACCGTGGGGACGGCGATCAGCACACCGAGCGCGAGGGTCACACCGAGGTCGGCGTCGACCGCGTCGATCGCGGCCAGCGGACCGGGGTGCGGCGGCACCAGGGCGTGCATCACGGACAGGCCCGCGAGCGCGGGGATGCCGATGCGCATCAGCGAGTGGTTGCCGCGCTTGGCGACCATCAGCACGACCGGGATCAGCAGCACGATGCCGACCTCGAAGAACAGCGGCAGACCGACCACCGAGGCGATCAGCACCATCGCCCACGGCATCGAGCGGTTGCCCGCCTTCGCCAGGATCGTGTCGACGATCTGGTCGGCGCCGCCGGAGTCGGCGAGCAGCTTGCCGAGGATCGCGCCGAGGGCGATCAGGACGCCGACGCCGGCGACCGTGGAGCCGAGCCCGCTGGTGAAGCTGGAGATCGCCTTGTCGAGGGGCGCCCCGGCGAAGGCGCCGAGCGCCAGCGTGCCGATCGTCAGGGACAGGAAGGCGTTCAGCTTGAACTTGGTGATGAGCAGCACGATGACGGCGATGCCCGCCAGCACGGCGATGCCCAGCTGAGCGTGGCCCGCCGAGGTGATCGGTTCGGCGGCGTCCGCTGCCAGCATCTCGACGCTGAGTCTGGTCACGGTGGTTCCTTGCGAGTGCGGAGTACGAAGTACGGGGAAAGGGAGGTGGGGGAGGGCCGGGTCGGGCGCCGGGTCTAGGAAGCGGGCCGGTCGAGCTCGTCGAGTGCGGCGACGGCCCGGTCGGCGATGTCCTCGGGGCCGCCCGAGACGTTGACCGCCGCCGGGTCTAGGAAGCGGGCCGGTCCAGCTCGTCGAGTGCGGCGACGGCCCGGTCGGCGATGTCCTCGGGGCCGCCCGAGACGTCGACCGCCACGCCCCGCTCGTCCGCCTGGAGCGGCTGGAGCGTGGCGAACTGGGAGTCGAGCAGGGCCGTCGGCATGAAGTGCCCCTGCCGCTTGCCCATCCGGTCCTCGATGAGGGCCCGGTCGCCGCTGAGGTGGACGAAGACGACGTCCGGCGCGGCCGCCCGCAGCCGGTCCCGGTAGGCGCGCTTGAGGGCCGAGCAGCTCACCACCCCGCCGAGCCCGGCCCGCTCGCGGGCCCAGGCACCGATGGCGTCGAGCCACGGTCCGCGGTCCGCGTCGTCCAGGGGGGTTCCGGCCGACATCTTGGCGATGTTGGCCGCCGGGTGGAAGTCGTCGCCCTCGGCGTACGGAACACCGAGCCGGGACGCGAGCAGGGGGCCGATCGTGGTCTTGCCGGTTCCTGCCACACCCATGACCACGACGACGTGGGGGGTACGCATGACTACCTCGCTGTGCTGTCTCCGTCGACATCGACGTCACCTGACGTCGAGGACACTGAAACTCATTAGGTACGACAAATTCAAGACCCTGTGATTTATAAGTCCGACTTTTTTTGCCCGACGCCTTCCTCGTACGCTGAGCTCATGAGCACACGGGGCCGGGGGCTGCACGGACACGTACTGGACGCCCTCGGGCCGGCGATCACCGCGGGTGAGTACCCGCCGGGCAGCGTGCTGCGCACCGACGAGCTGGCGCAGCGCTTCGAGGTGTCGCGCTCCGTGATGCGCGAGGCGGTGCGGGTCCTGGAGTCCATGCAGCTCGTGGAGTCCCGCCGCCGGGTGGGCGTGACGGTCCGCCCGGCCGCCGAGTGGAACGTCTACGACCCCGAGGTCATCCGCTGGCGGCTGGCCGGCGCCGACCGGCCGCGCCAGCTGCGTTCGCTCACCGTGCTGCGCTCCGCGATCGAGCCGGTCGCCGCGGGACTGGCCGCGCGGCACGCCACCGCGGAGCAGTGCGCCGAGCTCACCGAGTGCGCCCTGGGCATGGTGGCCAACTCACGCGGTCACCGGCTGGAGGGGTACCTCTTCCACGACGTGGCCTTCCACCGTGTGATCCTCAACGCGTCGGGCAACGAGATGTTCGCCCGCCTCGGCGACGTGGTCGCGGAGGTCCTCACGGGCCGCACCCAGCACGAGGTGATGTTCGAGGACCCCGACCCGGCTGCCGTCACCCTGCACGTCCAGGTCGCCGAGGCGGTCCGCGCGGGCGACGCGTCCCGGGCCGAGGAGCTCACCCGGGAGATCACGCTCGGCGCGCTCGAGGAGCTGGACATCCTCGCGCCGCCGAACGGGCGGCACGCGACGACGGGCTGAGCGCCGGCGGCGGGTAGAGCGCCGGCGACGGGCTGAGCGCCGGCGACGGGTAGAGCGCCGGCGACGGGCCGGGCGCCGACGGCCGGCGGCTCACTCCCTGACGTCCCCGTCCACGTACACCCACACCCCGTCGACCCGCTCGAAGCGGCTGTGCTCGTGCAGCGCGCCGCCACGGTAGGAGGCGCGGAAGGTCACCGTCCCCGTGGTGTGGAACGCCGAGCCGCCGGAGGTCTCCAGCACCTCCAGACCGGTCCACGCCGGCCCGGCGCCGAGGCCGAGTTCCTCGGGCCGGGTGCGCGGGTGCCACGTCCGCAGCAGATACGCCTCGTCGCGCCGGACGAAGGCGCTGTAGCGCGACCGCATCAGCGCCTCGGCCGTCGGTGCCGCCCCCTCACCCCGGTGGAATCGGCCACAGCACATCTCGTACGTCTCCGCAAGACCGCAAGGGCACGAGGGGTTGCGCGCGGGGCGCGGAGCGGGCTGCCGGCGGGACCGGGGAGTGCGTCGGGACATGCCCCCATTCTGCTGCAACACCACATGGGCGGGATCCGTGAAGAACCCGTCCCGACACGCGCACATCGTGTGCGCGTCGTGTCCGTCCCCCTCCACCGGACCCTCCGCAGGACTGGCCTGAACACGCCTTGCTCGCTCAACTCCCCACTGTCCAAGGTGGATTGCGCACTCAAGCATCAGGAGTCACAAGCGCGCTGCTTGACCCGGACGGCCGTCCGCCCGGGGTACTGACGGGGGAAACTGATGCGGTGCCGTGGACCGGCCGTGCCGCCGCACGCCCGGGCACCTCCACCCGCACCGGACGGGACACCCTCCTCACGCCGCCTCTTGGTGCCTCCACCCGGCCCGACAAGGGATTAGGAGGGGGAATGCCGACACACGTGAGCGCCGCCCGGCCGACCTACCCCGGCGTCTACGTCGAAGAGCTCCCCAGCACCACCCGCACCGTCTCCGCCGTGACCACCTCGGTGACCGCGTTCGTGGGGCACACCCGGCGCGGACCCCTGGACGAACCCGTGCGCGTCACCGGCTTCACCGAGTTCGAGCGCCTCTTCGGCGGCCTCGGCCCGCGCTCCGCCGTCGCCCACGCGGTCCACCAGTACTTCACCAACGGCGGCGGCACCGCCGTGATCGTACGGGTCGCCAAGGCGGGCAGCGGCACGACCGCCCGCACGGCCCTCGCGTCCACCGAGGACCACAGCGAGCACCCCGTGCTCGAGGTGTACGCCAGAGAGCCCGGCCGGTGGGGCAACGCCCTGCGCATCGCCGTCGACCACGGCACGCGCCGCCACGGCCCGCGCGACCACGACCCGCTCCACCACGGCGGGCACCACGACTCGCACGACCACGACGAGACCTTCGACCTGCGGGTGTACGACGCCAGGGGCAACGTCCGGGAGAGCTTCACGGGCCTGTCCGCGGACCCCGACCACGACCGTCACGCGCCGACCGTGATCGACGCGGGCTCCCGGCTGATCCGCGTCGAGGCCGTCGGCGAGGGCCGCCCCGACCCGTCCGGCACGGTCTCCAAGCCGTTCGGGCACCACCTGCCGGACCTGGCCGTCGACCTCACCGTCAAGATCGGCGAGGTCGAGCGGGAGTTCACCCTGTACGACCCGGACCGCGACGGCGAGGCCCCGCGCACCCTCGCCGAGCTGGCGCTGCTCCTGGAGCGCAAGCTGCGCGCCCTGCCCGACGCGCCCGGCAGGCACGCCTACGCGGGCGCCGAGGTCACCGTCTCCGGCCGGCGCCTGCGGGTGGTCGCCGGGTCCACCGACCCCCGTGACGTGGTGCGCTTCCTCGGCGAGTGCGCCAACGACCTGGGCCTGGAGGCCTCCGTCAACCCGCCCGTCTTCCCGCTGAAGGGCGGCGAGGACAGCGAGGCCCCCGGACCGCAGGACCTCATCGGCAGCGAGGCGGGCAGGACCGGCATCCAGGCCCTGCGCGGCGTCGCCGACGTCAACCTGCTCACCCTGCCCGAACTCGCCGCGTACGACTCGGTGGACGACATGGTCACCGTCGTCTCGGCCGCCCAGCGGCTGTGCGCGGAACGCCGCGTCCTCCTCCTCGTCGACGCGCCCGCCCGCTGGGCCGACGCGGACGCGGCCCGGGCCGGACTCGCCGCCTTCGACGCCGTACGCGGCGACCACGCCGCCCTGTACTTCCCGCACCTGAGGCTCACCGACCCGCTCACCGGACGGCTGCGCTCCTTCCCGCCCTCCGGCGCGGTCGCCGGCGTCATCGCCCGCACCGACGCCGAGCGCGGCGTGTGGAAGGCCCCGGCCGGCACCGGCGCACGGCTCCTGGGCGTGCAGGCGCTCACCGTCGACCTCACCGACCGCGAGACCGGCCTGCTCAACCCGCTCGGCGTCAACTGCCTGCGCACCCTCCCGCTGGCGGGCCCGCTCGTATGGGGCGCACGCACCCTGGCGGGCGCCGACACCCTCGACAGCGAGTGGGGTCACGTCCCCGTGCGGCGGCTCGCCCTGCACGTGGAGGAGAGCCTCCACCGCGGCCTGCAGTGGGTGGTGTTCGAACCCAACGACGAGAACCTGTGGCAGCAGATCCGCCTCAGCGCCTCCGCGTACCTGCACACCCTCTTCCGGCAGGGCGCCTTCAAGGGCAGCACGCCGCGCGAGGCCTACTTCGTCAAGTGCGACCACGAGACCACCACCGCCGAGGACATCGCGAACGGTGTGGTCAACGTGCTGGTGGGCATCGCGCCGGTCCGCCCGGCGGAGTTCGTGATCGTCCGGATCCAGCAGACGTCGGGACAGGCCGCGCTCTGGCCCGCCGAAGGAGCACCGTGAGAGCCGAAGGAGCACTGAGGAGAACCGATGGCTGAGTTCACCGTCAACGCCCATCGCTTCGACCCGTACAAGAACTTCAAGTTCCTGGTCCTCTGGGACGGACGTACGGTCGCCGGCATCAGCAAGATCAGTCCGCTGAAGCGGACCACGGAGGTCGTCAAGCACCGGCACGGCGGCGACCCCTCCTCCCCGCGCAAGTCGCCCGGCCGCTCCGAGTTCGAGGGCGTCACGCTGGAGCGCGGCGTCACCCACGACCCCGAGTTCGACCGCTGGGCCAACAAGGTCTGGCAGGTCGGCGCGGGGCTGGGCGCCGAGGTCTCCCTCGCCGACTTCCGCAAGGACATCGTGATCCAGGTCCTCAACGAGGCCGGCCAGGTCGCCGTCTCCCACAAGCTCTACCGCACCTGGCCCAGCGAGTACCAGGTGCTCGGCGAGCTGGACGCCAACGCCAACGCCGTGGCGATCCAGTCGCTGAAGCTCGAGTGCGAGGGCTGGGAGCGGGACTACGAGGTGCCGGAACCGCAGGAACCGGCGTTCCTCAACCCCGCCTGACCGGCGGCCGTCGACGTCCGGCACGGCAGGCGGGCAGCGGGGAGGAGGGGAGGACATGGGGAACACCGGGGCGGTGACCGGGGCCGCCGGCCTGCTGGCCACCTGGGAGGCGGGCCTCGCCGAGGCACCGGACGGCCGTGCGCTGCTACTGCACCGCACGGCACGCCCGGACACCGACGCGGGCGCCCTGTCGG
The DNA here is from genome assembly GCF_014648075.1 of Streptomyces ruber. Taxonomy (GTDB): domain Bacteria; phylum Actinomycetota; class Actinomycetes; order Streptomycetales; family Streptomycetaceae; genus Streptomyces; species Streptomyces ruber. The sequence continues at coordinate 109,069 of NZ_BMQK01000005.1, forward strand.
CGCTGCCGGTCGGCGAGCGCGAGGCGGACCTGTTCGCGCTGCGCCGGGCCCTGTTCGGCGAGCGGATGCAGGTGCGCCTCGCGTGCGGGGCGTGCGGCGAGGACATGGAGTTCGAGCTGGACGCCGGGGAGTTCGCCAGCTCGCTGTCCCCGGACGGCCCGGGGGAGTCCGTCGTGCGGCTGGCGGAGAGCGGCTGGGAGGTCGAGTTCCGGCTGCCCGGTGCCGCGGACCTGACGGCGGCGGCCCGGACCGCGGACCCGCGCGCCGCGCTGCTCGCCCGGTGCCTGGTCTCGGCGGTCCGGGACGGCACGCCCGTGGCCGCCGACGCCCTGCCCGCCCCGGTGCAGCGCCGGATCGCCGAGGCGGTCGAGGCGGCCGACCCCGGCGCCGACGTCACGCTGGGCGTCACCTGCCCGGAGTGCGGCGGGACCACCCGCGCCGAACTGGACATCGCCTCCTACCTGTGGACCGAACTGGACGCCTGGGCGCGCGACGTGCTGCTCGACGTCCATCTGCTCGCCACCGCCTACGGCTGGAGCGAGCCGGAGATCCTGGCGCTCAGCCCGCTGCGGCGCCGCTACTACCTGGAGCTGTGCGCGGATGACTGACTCACCGTCCGTACCGCCGGAAGGCCGCCCGGGAGGCCCTGCGGCGGGCCCCGCGGAGCCCGACTTCCTCGACCGGCTGCTCGCCCGGCACACCGCCCCGGCCGCCGCGCGCCCGGACGCGGTGCGGGTACGGCCGCGCCTGGCCGGTCCGTTCGAACGCATCGAGGCGGTGCGCGCCCGTACGGCCGCCGGACCGGAGGGAGACGTCACACCGTTCCGGCCCCCGGCCGCACCGTCCGCCGTACCGGAGCGGGACGGCCCGCGCCCGGCCCCGGGGACCCGCTCCACGATGACGGAACGGGAACGGACCGTCGTACGCACCGGACGGACGCCCGCCGACCCGGCCGGCCGCGCCACCCCGCCACCCGTGCCGGAGCTCCCGCTGCTGCGCCCCGCCGCACCCGTGCCCGCGACCACCCGACCGGTCCCCGGCCCGGCCCGGCGACCGGCGCCCCGGACCCGCCCGGACGTGGACGCGACCCGGAACGCGGCGCCCGTGCCCCTCCCCCCGGGCGCGGACGCCGTACCCCCCGCCGCCGTGTCCGCCGCCCCGTATCCCAGCAAGGCGGACACGGCGGCGGCCCGGGACGCCGTACGGCAGGCCGCCGCCCGCCGGTCGGCCCGGGCGCCCGGACAGGTGGTGCACGTACGGATCGGCCGCCTGGAGGTGACGGCGGCGGCGTCCGCGGGAGCCGACGCCCGGCCGCGGCGCGGTGGCACGGGACGCAGGGAGGCGACCGTGAGCCTGGCGCAGTACCTGGACCGAGGACGAGAGGGCTGAGGAACCGACGCCATGAGCAACGCACTCGCCATCGCCCACGTCACCGAGGCCCTCGCCCTGCACATCGCGTCGCATCTCCAGCCGGAGCTGGACGAGGGCGTCAAGGTCGAACCGGGCAGGCCGCCGGCCCAGGTGCCGACCGACCCCACCATCACCGTCTTCCTCTACCAGATCACCCCCAACACCGCGCGGCGCAACGACGACCTCCCCACGCGCGCGTCCGACGGCACCCTCGTGCGCCGCGCCGCGGCCGCGCTGGACCTGCACTACCTGATCAGCGCCTACGGCGAGGAACGGACCCTGGTGGGGCAGCGGCTCATCGGCTCCGTGGTGCGCACGCTGCACGAGATGCCGGTCCTGCCGCAGGACGTCCTCGACCAGGCGGCCGACCGCCCGCACCTCACGGGCAGCGACCTGGCGGCGACGGCACAGCGGGTGCGGCTGACGCCGACCGTGATGGACATCGACGAGACCTCGAAGCTCTGGGGGATGCTCCACCAGACCCCGTACGCGCTCTCGGTGGTCTACCAGGCGGCCCTGGTCCTCATCGAGGGCCGCGAGACACCGGTGCCCGCGAAGCCGGTGGAACGGCACGCGGTACGGGTGGTGCCGTCCCGCACGGAGAGCTGAGACGGCGACCGGGATGAAACCGACGGGGGCGGGTGAGGACATGGGAGCGTACGGAACACCCGGAGAGCCCGACGAGGGGACGGGCGGCGCACAGGGCGGCACGCCGACGCTGACCGACGAACTCGGGCGCGTCCTGGCCCGCGTCGACGCCCACGCCGCGCGTTCGACCGGTACCCGGGGACCCACCCGTGCCGGGCCCGCGGAGGCAGTGGTACACAGCCCCGGCCCGGGCACCGCCCCGCTGGACGCCCTCGTCGCCTGCTTCGACCTCACCCCCTTCGAACGGGACGTCGTCCTCCTCACGGCCGCCCACGAACTGGACCCCACCACGGCTGCCCGCTGCGCGGCGGCCTGCGGCGACCCCGGGCGCGCCTACCCCACCTTCTCGCTCGCGCTGGCCGCGCTGGCCGACCCGCACTGGAGCGCGCTCACCCCGGTCGCCCCGCTGCGCCGCTGGCGGATCGTCGAACTCGGCGACGGCGAACCCCGCCCGACCACATCCCGCCTCACCACCTCCCGTCTCCGCCTCGACGAACGCGTCCTCCACTTCCTCCTCGGCTCGCCCTACCTGGACGCCCGCCTGCACGGACAGGTGCGCCGCGTCCCGGCCCCCGGTCCGGGCACGCTCCCGCGCTCGTACGACCTGGCCGCGGACCGGCTCGCGGCGGGCTGGACGACGGCGGCGGACCCCGGCACCCCACCCCTCACCGAGGTGACCGGCGGCGACGCGCGCAGCCGGGCCGACATCGCCGCCGCGGCGGCCGCCCGCTGCGGGCTCGGGCTGTACGCGACGAGCGCCGAGGACGTCCCGGCCGACCCCGCGGAACGCGACCGGTTCGCCCGGCTGTGGCAGCGTGAGGCGATCCTGCTGCCCGCCGCGCTGCTGGTCGAGACCGGCGACGCGGACCGCGACCAGAGAGCGGCGACGGAGGCGTTCCTCGCCCGGGCCGCCGTACCGGTCGCCGTGTCGGGCGAGGACCCGTCGCGCACGGACCGGACGTACAGAACCCGGGTGAGCGTGCCGCACCTGGACGACGAGGAGCAGTTCGAGCTGTGGGCGGGAGAGTTCGGGACCGCCGGCCTCCCCCTCACGGACACCGAACTCCACTCCCTGGTGGCGCAGTTCCGCCTCCCGCCGCACGTCGTACGCTCGGCGGCGGCCACCGTACGCCGCAACCTGCGCGACGAGACGGACGAGCCCGGACCGGTCGCGGCGGACCTCGCCTGGCGGGCCGGCCTGGAGGAGGCCCGGATCGGCATGGACGCGCTGGGCCGCCGCGTCGAACCCCGGGCCGGCTGGGACGACCTGGTCCTGCACGAACGGCAGACGACCGTCCTGCGCGAGATCGTCGCCCACGTACGGCAGCGCCCGACCGTCCACCGGGAGTGGGGCTTCGCCGCCGCCCTCCGTCACGGCCTGGGCGTCACCGCGCTCTTCGCGGGCGGCTCCGGCACCGGCAAGACCCTGGCGGCCGAGGTGATGGCGAAGGAACTCGGCCTCGACCTGTTCGTCATCGACCTCTCGCAGGTGGTCAGCAAGTACATCGGCGAGACCGAGAAGAACCTCCGCCAGGTCTTCGACGCCGCCGAACGCGGCGGCGCGCTCCTGCTCTTCGACGAGGCCGACGCGCTGTTCGGCAAGCGCAGCGAGGTCAAGGACAGCCACGACCGCTACGCCAACCTGGAGGTCAGTTACCTCCTGATGCGCATGGAGGCGTACCGGGGCCTGGCCGTCCTCACCACGAACATGAAACAAGCGCTGGACACGGCCTTCCTCCGCCGCATCCGCTTCGTCGTGGACTTCCCGTTCCCCGCGGAGCACGAACGCGCCGAGATCTGGCGCCGCGTGCTGCCCCCGCAGGCCCCGCTCGAGGACATCGACACCCGCCTGCTCGCCCAGCTCACCGTGGCCGGCGGCTCGATCCGCAACATCGCCCTCTCCGGCGCGTTCCTCGCCGCCGAGGAGGGCGGCCGCCTCGGGATGCGCCACATGCTCGCGGCGGCCCGCACCGAGTACCGCAAGCTGGAACGGCCCCTGACGCCCGCGGAGGTACGGGGATGGCTGTGACCAGAGGCCCCGGTGAACCCTCCGCCGTCCGGGTGGAGATCGCCGAACTCTCCCTCCAGGGCTTCCGCGCCGACCCGGAACGGGTCACGGCCGCGTTCGAACGTGAACTGACCCGGCTGGTCCGGGAGCACGGCGTACCACTGTCGACGGCCGGCCCGCTGTCCGTCGACACCCTCTCCGGCCTGCCGCCCCTCCCCGCGGGCCTCTCCGCGCGCCGCCTCGGCCAGGAACTGGCGCGCGCGGTGCACGCGGGGCTGAGCGGCGAGGGCGAGGTGACACGATGAGCGGTTCCCGGTCCACCGCCCGGCAGGACCGTACCGACCGGTCCGCCGAGCAACGCCGCCGCAGACGCAGGGAACGGGCGGCCAGGTCCCGCACCGCCGAACCGAAGGACGTCGTCAGCGGCGCCGGCCAGCCCCTCGACCCCGGCACCCGCCGCGAACTGGAGGAACAGTTAGGCCACGACCTCGGCCGCGTACGCCTGCACACGGACCGCGACGCCGGACAGCTGACCCGCCTGCTCGGCGCCGACGCGGTAGCCGTCGGCCAGGACATCTTCTTCGGCGAGGGCGCGTACGTACCCGGCACGGCCGAGGGCCGCCGCCTGCTCGCCCACGAACTCCTGCACACGCTCCAGAACCCGCACGGCCTGGGCACGCTGCGGGCGGGGCGGGAGCTGGGGGCGGTGAGCCTGCCGCAGGAGGGGATCGAGCGGGAGGCGGAGTCGGCGGCACGGGAGGCCGTACGACCGGAGCGGGAGTCCGCCCGGCAGGACGCCTTACCGGTCGAGGAGGGGCAGGCCACACCGGGCTGGCTGCGGTACGCGACGGTGGACGCCGACCGGCTGCGCGCCGAGGCCGTGGATCCGGCGACGCTCGTGGACCGGCTGGCGAACTCCGTGCTGCGGTCGCTGCGCGGCGATCCCGAGGACCTGTCGAAACGCACCCGCAGGCAACTGGCCCGGCTGCCCGGGGAACTGCTCGACGGGGTCCTCGTCAGGCTGGACGACAAGCTGCTCGGCTCGGAGTACGACCGGGTGCTCGACCTCGTGGACGAAGCCGAGGCGTACGACGACCACGCGGCCGAGGGACTGGAGCGGGACACGCAGGACGCGCCGGCGATCGAACCGGACACGGCCGACGACATACGGGCCGAGCGGCAGAACGAGCGGCAGCGCGCCGAAGAAGGGCGGGCGGAGGAGAAGCGGCCGGACCTCGCACCCGGGCCGGAGAAGGAACGGCCCGGCGAGGAGGGCGCGCCGGGCAGCACCCCGCAGAACGGCGGCACGCCGGAGCACGGCACAACTCCGCAGGGCGGGGCCGCGCCGCGGGAGCCGGATCAGGGATCGTCGGCGGCGGCACCGGCCGCCCCGACGGAACAGACCTCGTCGTCACCTCCGGCCTCCGCGGACAAGACGGACGCCGGGCAGCGCAGCGGCGGCGAGAGGCAGTCCGCAGCCCCGGCGGCCGGCAAGGAGAAGGGCGAGGACGAAGGCGGTCAGGAGGCCACCGAGAGGCAGGAGACGCCCGCCGCCGGCAAGGAGGAGTCCGCGGCCAGGAACCGTCCGGGCGCCGCCGAGGCGGCCGTGTCCGGGCAGCAGGTCAGGCAGGAGGACAAGCGGGGGCGGCAGCAGCCCACCGGTTCGCCGACCGTCGCAGGCCAGGACACCCGGCTGCCCGGTGCCGCGAGCACGTTGGAGGGCAGGCGCAGCCAGGACCTCGAAGGCATGGAGGAGGAGACGGAGGAAGATCTCCTCGGCTCCGGCAGCGAGTCGGAGGTCGAGGCCGGAGGCGGGGATCCGAGCGCCTGGGACATCAAGCTCCAGCCCGAGGACTTCCTTCCGCAACGGGACCTCGACGTGTCCGGCGTACCGACGGCCGACGACCTGGATCCGTCCTCCTCCGCGACTCCGCCGATGCCGTCGGTCCCCGCGCCGCCGCCGACCAGGGCCGAGGAGGTGCAGGCGCAGCGGGACGCCGAGGACGCGGAGGACGCGGCGGCGGAGGCCGAGGCGGAGGAGGAGACCGGTGACGCTCTCGCCGCCGAGGCGGAATCCTCGGCACCGGAGACCGAGGGCGGACCGGACGGCGACGGAGGACTCGGCGGTCTCGTACTGGAGCGGGCCGCCGCGGCGCTGCCCGTACCGGGCTCCGCGGCCCGCGACCCGAAGGCCGGTGACGACCCGAAGGCGGGCCCGGTCGCCGCGCAGACCACGGTGCAGGAGGCGCCGGGCGGGGCCGACGGGAAGTCGGAGGGCGGCAGCGACGTCAGGGAACCGGCCGCCAAGGAGGAGAAGGGTACGCCCGCCGCCGGCGACAGGACCTCCGCCGCGCCGGAGAAGGAGTCGCAGCAGGCGACCGGCGGGCGGTCGGCGCAGTCCGAGGCCGGTACCAGCGGGTCGGCAGGCGCGGACGCGGGCACTTCGGACACCCAGGACCGGGCGCCCGCACGGGAGGCGGCAGGGACCACGGGTGGATCGAGCGGTTCGGGGGCGGGCGCCTCGGGCGCGTCGGGCACGGCAACGACGGGTGGGGCGCAGGAGACAGGGGCCGAACCGAGCGCGCGCCCGGAGCCTTCGGTGACGGCGACAGCACCCAGGCCGGCTTCCGCCCCTTCCGAGCCCACCGCCGCGCCCGCCCCGAAGACGGCTCCCGGTGCGAAGGACGCCCGGGAGACCGAACCGGCCCCCCGATCGGCTGCACCGTCCGGCGGTGCCGCTCGTACGGGAGGGGGCGGTGGCGGCGCGGCCGCCCCGGCGCCCGGCAAGGGCAAGAAGGACTCCGGCCCGGCACCCGACCTCTCGGGCGTCTCCCCGGAAGCGGGCCTGGCCTCCGCCTCGAAACTCAAGCCGCACAAGGCACTTGAGGCCATGGGCGGTGTGGGTGGCGCGGTGGACCGTACGGTCGGCGACGAGCACCGGACGCTGGCTTCCGCACCCCCCGGAATGGAACGCCCGGCGGGCGCCCCGCGCACCCTGGAGGGCGATCCGAGCACGGACGCCCCGGCGCAGTACTCGCAGGACCCGGCGCAGCAGGCGGAGGAGCCCGACCGGGAGGACGCGGAGGTCACGGGGGAGAAGGAGCCCGAAGGCCAGATCGAGGCGGAGAAGGCCGAGGAGCCGAGCGGCTGGGACACCTTCAAGATGGCCCTGGGTTTCGGCATCGGCTGGGTCGCGGAGAAGCTGGGTTTCGAGGTGGACGCCCAGGAACTGGCGGCCAAGTTCGCCGGCCTGCCGACGAAGGACGAGGCGCTCAAGCAGGCACAGGCGGGCAACGCGCCGGGTGTGGAGATGCAGGGCGCGGCCGGCCAGAAGGCCGACGAGCAGGACGGTCACGTCGACGCGAAGGCCCAGGAGACCGTCACGACGGCACGCGACGACTCGGGCCGCGGGATGGGCGAGGATCAGGTCTACCCGAACGCGCCCAAGGAGCAGTTGACGGCGCGGGTGCCGGGCCGACAGGGCGGTGGCGGTGAGGGCGCCGGGGCGCCGGGCGGCGGAGCGACGGGCGCCGTACCTCCCGAGGCGGCCTCCGAAGTGGCCGAGCACGAGCGCGGACCGCAGTTCCAGGCGGCGTTCACCGAGGGCCGGAAAGGCATCTCCGAAGGTCGGCAGACCAAGGACCGCGACTTCCGTGGCGCGCAGGCCGAGCACAGGCAGCAGGTCGACGCCGAGATCGCGGCCGGCACCGACGCGCAGGCGGGCGAGCGCGAGAAGGCGATGGCCGAGGTCACCGCCCAGCGCGAGGAGTGGCGCACGGAGCAGGACGCGGAGCTCAAGACCCTTGGCGACAAGAAGACCGACCGCCACGACAAGGTCCGTACGGACGTCGAGGACCAGGAACGGGAAACAGACGACGACGTCGAGAAGGAGAAGGAGAGCAGCGACAAGAAGATCAAGGACGAGAGCGACCGCGCGGAGAAGGAGGCGGAGCAGAAGAAGGACGGCGCCGTCCAGGAGTCCGGCAACTGGATCACGAAGGCCTTCGAGTGGATCAAGCAGAAGGTCATCGAGATCAAGAACGCGATCGTCCGGGTCATCCGCGCGGCACGCGACGCCGTCGTCGGCTTCATCCGCAACTTCAAGGACACGGTCGAGCGCTGGATCAACGAGGCCCGCAAGAACATCGTCGAGGCGATCAGGACCTTCATCAGAGACCTGATCGAGTTCGCGAAGGCGATGGTCCGGGCGATCATCGACCTGGCCAAGCGCGTCCGCAACCTGATCGTTTCCCTGGTCAAGGCGGCGATAGCCCTCGTCAACCGCTTGGCCCAGATGCTCAAGCAGGCCGTCACGGACCTGCTGAACGCCATCGGCAGGCTGCTCAGCAGCATCATCGACACCCTGAAGAAGGCGCTCCAGGCCGCGGTCAAGGCAGTCGTGGACGCGGTGAAGGCGGTCATGCAGTTCGCCGCCGGCCTCCTGAGCGCGCTCGGCGACTTCATGCTCATCGCGGTCGACTTCCTCGCCGACCCCGGCGGCTGGCTGGGCGGCGCCAAGAACTCCGCGGTGGACGGCGCGAAGAACCACCTGTTCCGCGAGGTCAAGGCAGCCGTCAAGGACTGGTTCCAGTCCAAGATCGAGGAGATCCTCGGCGTACCGAGAGCCATCCTGGACAAGCTGATCAAGGGCGGCATCACCCTCGAACAGATCGTCAAGGAGACGTGGGACGCGATCGTCCCCCAACTCCCCGTGATCATCGGCGAAATCGTCATCACCAAGGTCATCGCCAAGCTGATCCCGGGCGCCGGCTGGGTGATGGCGGTCATCGACGCCATCCGCACGGCCATCGGCGCCCTCGGCGAGATCCTGCGCGCGATGGGCGCGGTCCTGGACTGGCTGAAGGCGGTGCGCAGGGGTGGTGCCGGCGTCCTCTTCGCCAAGGCGGTGGCGGCGGGGATCGTGGCGCTGCTGGAGCTGGCGTACGAGGCGCTGCTGAGCGGCATCGGCAAGTACGTCGCAAAGGTCGGCCGACGCTTCAAGGACGTCGCCGCGAAGCTGGGCGGCAGAGGCAAGGGGGACAAGCCGGGCGGCGACAAGGGCGGGGACGGGAAGCCCCCCACCGACCCCGCGAAGAGGCCCGCCACGGACCCGAAGACCCAGACGGCAACGACGCTGAAGCCGGGCCAGGGCAAGGACGGCGCGCCCGGGAAGGCCGGTACTCAGGCCGACGCCAAGAAGCCCGCACCCGTAACGAGCAAGGACAAGAACGGCCGACCACAGGACAAGGACGGGAAGCCGGACACGGCGCCGGCCCCCACGGCAAAGCCGAAGCCGAAGACGGAGCCCCCGGCCAAGCCGAAGCCCGAGCCGGGCGCCAAGCCGAAGGGCACCGACGGCAGGGGGCAGGACGACCGGAGGAGCACGGACGGCAGGGACCAGGGCGAGCCCAAGGTCGCCAGGGACACCACCGGGGGCACGCCGAGGTCCAAGGACGCGGACGGCGAAACTCCGGACAGTCCGAAGAACCAAGACACGAGCAAGCCCAGGGGCGATGGTAGGGACTCTCCTGCCAAGCCCATGCACGACAAGGGAGGCCTCAGGTCGAAGCTGGACAAGGACACTCCGGGCAAGCCGATACAGAAGCCGGACAAGGGTGGTGCGGACAGACCCGGGTCCAAGCCGGGCGGGAAGGGCCTCGACACGTCGAAGGCTCGCCCGGAGAGGAGCGGTCCGGGCAGGCCGAAGTCCAAGCCGCAGAAGGAGCGGCGAAAGAAGGACGAGGATTCCAAGGATTCGAAAGACGCTCGGCTGACGAAGATCGTGGCCCGTATCCGGCCGAAGGTGCGGCAGATGCTGAACCGGGGCACGGGACGGCGCCTCCACACCGCGGCATTGGGTGCCATGCGTGCCTGGTACCGGCTCACGGGGCTCGACCTGAGCGGCGGATCGGCCTTCCAGGACATCGCCTCGCTCAACCCCCAGCGCCTCGTCATCAACGGCGCGACCTTCGACTCGGAACCCGTCCTTCGGTTCATCCGGAAGGCCGAGCGCGACATCGACACGCAACGGGCGCAGCAGCTTCAGGGCGGGGCGTCGGGCGTCTTACAGGAGCAGAACGATGCCAAGACGACCACGAGCACGGTGAGACCGGGAACGGACATGCTGACTGCCGGTCTGCTCATGGAAGATGAACTGGGGGAGCCGGGCAGGCACAACATCGTCAACTACCAAGGGCCCGGCGGCGGAGAGATCTCCTCGAAGAAGCTCGGGAGCAGCGCTGCACGGTTGTACGTGGAGAAACGGCAGGACGGGAAGATTCAGCGAGAGAGCGGCACGTACGACGCGGCACTCAGGCGCATTCTCGAGGATGGGTTGATCGAGGAGAGTGCGCAGTCGCTCGGAACGTATCAGAGCGGACGGGCCACCGACTTCGGGGCCGACAACTCCGAGATGGCTCTTCTGGGGCATCTGGCACACAACACTGAGCCTGCTCGCAATGCTGGTACCAAGGTGCTCTCGGTGCTGCACCAGGACTTCTACCGGACAATTCCCGGTCTGACGAGCAGGCAGGAGAAGGTCAGGGCCTTCATCCGGGCGTATATGCGGCAGACCATGCTGCCGGTCGGCTCCGCAGGTGCGGCTACGCTGTGGCACAAGCATATGAAGACGCCAGGATCCCTCGATAACGCCATTGCCAAGCAGGTGGCTCTGATCCAGAAGAACATGCGGAAGAACGGCACCAATCCGTCGCTGTACGAAGGGGACCTCAGAGCCAATCCCCACTGGCAGCTGCGCACCCGGTCGATCCGGGAGGCGGAGCAGCAAGTTCAGCGTGCAGGCGGCGCGGTGGCCAGCCGTAAAAAGGATCTCAGGGAAGCCGAAAAGTCGAGCGACCGGCAGAGAGCAGCGGATGCGCAGAAGGCGCTGGACGAAGCCAAGAAGGCTCAGACCGTGGCCCGAAAGAAGCTGAGTCGAGAAAAGTTGCAGTTCCGCACCAGGGAGGGGACGTCGTACAACTCGCTCAGAAATCTCGAACGCCTACAGGATGCCGAGAAACTGGCCAACCGTGAGGTAGCACTGATACAGAGCTGGTTCAACACGAACGGGGCGATCGATACGGAATCCCAAGGAAAGGCTGCTGAGACCGAGATGCTCCTGAAGAAGAAGATCGTCGAGCGCCTGCAGCGTGAATTCCCCTGGTGGCAGCCTAGTGGAGACTTGTTGACATGAATGTGATGGAACGACCCGGGGGTTTTCGGTCCCGGCGATTCGTCTTCAGGGACCTTCATGCACTGGCGGAGGTGCAGAGCATCGCGAACGCCGCCGGTTGGCGCCAGACGCTCAACCGGCCGGCTGAGGGCGACACCCCGCTGCTCGCGAACTGGGAGGTGTTGCCGGGGCTCACCGTCTCCTACACGGAGAAGACCACCATCGAGACGTCGTTCGCCATGGCTGCGAGCTCGCTCGGCGCCGAGGAAGTCGAGGGATGTGTTGCGGTCTTTGCCGCGCATCCACATGTGCTCACGTTCGACGAACTCATCGCCGGTTGCGACACCGCCGACACTCCACCCGTGCAGGGCATGACACTCGCCCGGGCGGGACTCGGCGCCCCCGTCGAGCCGGACGAGCGCTTTGTCGAGCGGCTCGAGGCGGGTGCGTTCTCCGGCGACGGGGCAGTGCGCGAAGGCGCCCTCTGGGGCATGGCGTACGCCGAGTGGCCCACATTTCGTGCCTCTTTGCGACAGGCGTCCCAGAGCGACCCCGACGAATTCCTCAGGCGTGTCGCGATCAGTGCGCTGCGTTCCTTCGACCGGATTGGGGTGGCCGAGCAGTGACCCGCTACCCCGACATCCCCAAACCCATCCGCTCCGGCATGGTCACCCTCGACCCCGACACCGGCACCCCGCAACGCGTCATCGTCCTCCAGTTCAACCCGGACACCCTCGAACGGAGCGTCAGCCCCCAGTCCGCCGGCGACAGCAGCGACTCGGGCAGCGGCGGCACCGGCAGCGGTGACCGCAACGAAGCGCTCCGGCTCAAGGGCCCCGCCCAGGAGACCTGGAAGTTCACCGCCGAGATCGACGCCACCGACCAGTTCGAGATCGCCGCGCCCGACGGCATCCACCCTCAGCTCGCCGCCCTCGAGATGCTCGTCCAGCCGACCACCGAGCAGCTTCGCGCCGCGACCCGGCTGTCGCAGCGGGGGGCCATCGAGATCACTCCGATCGAGATGCCGCTGACCCTCTTCACCTGGGGCGGCAAACGGGTCCTGCCGGTACGGCTCACCGAGCTGTCCGTCAACGAGTCCGCCTTCGACGTCGATCTCAACCCGATCCGGGCCTCCCTCTCCATCGGCATGAGGATCCTCACCATCAGCGACCTGCCCGCCGGGCACCGCGGGGCCGACCTCTACATGGCGCACCTCGCGCAGAAGGAGCGGCTCGCGGCTGCTGCGCGCGGGGGCGGTCCGAGCTCCCTCGGGAGTCTCGGGGCCCTGGGGATCACAGGACCCGGCGCCATGACAGGAAGGGGCTGAAGCACACCATGGCCGACATCGAACCGTACGAGACCGCCCTGGACGCCATACCCGGCACCCACCCCTACCCCCGCACCAGCCGCTACCACGACGCCGAGATCGGGATTCACCGTCAGCCCGACGGCACGGAAGTGCGTTACACCAAACGCCGGTTACTGCCCCCGCTCGACCAGGCCGTCGACGGCACCGACGGCGCCGGCAGCGACGCCGTCCAGCCCCACACCGTCACCACCGGCGACCGCCCCGACCTCCTCGCCCAGCGCTACTTCGGCGACCCCGCCCAGTGGTGGCAGATCGCCGACGCCAACCCCGTGCTCCACCCCGACGAGCTGACCGACGAGCCCGGCCGGGTCATCGGCATCCCGCTCGCCGGCGGCTTCCCGCAGGGCGGTCGGCGTGTTTGACGTCCCCGTGGGTCAGGGCCCCGTCCACATCACCCTCCTCATGGGCCCGCGGACCGCCCGCCCCGTCCCCGCCGAGGTCACCGAAGCCCTGCTGTCCGCCCAGATCACGGCCACGGCGGGGGAGCGCAGCGGCTTCCAGCTCGCCTTCGACCTCACCAAGAACGGGATCATCGGCAGACGACTGCTCCCCGAGGGCTTCTTCGATCCCAAGACCCGTCTCGTCGTCACCGTCAACGTCAGGGGCACGACCGCCGTCCTCTTCGACGGTCTGGTCGTCCGCCAGGAGGTCGGCGCCAGCAACCAGCCCGGCCACTCCACCCTCACCGTCACCGGCGAGGACCTCTCCCTCCTGCTCGACCTCGAGGAGCGCACGACGAGCTATCCCAACCTGTCACCCTCCGAGCGCGTCCTCGCGATCCTGCGCCGTTACGCCGACTACGGCATCCGGCCCGACGTCTACCGCGAGAAGATCGCCCAGCCGCCTCACCAGAACCTCCGCGTGCACTACCAGACCGGCACCGACCTGCAGTACGTCACCGAGCTGGCCCGCGCCAACGGCTACACCTTCTACCTGGAGCCCGGGCCCACCGCCGGCCGGTCGTCCGCCCGCTGGGGACCCGAGGTCCGGCTCGGCGTCCGCCAGCACGCCCTCAACGTCAACATGGACGCCCACTCCACCGTCGACCAGCTGACGTTCGCGTACGACGGAACCGCCCGCGAGGAGCCGCAGGCGCGCTGGCAGGATCCCGGCACCCGCCGGTCGACCCTGCTCCCGCAGCCGGCGATCAGTCCCCTGCGGCCGGCCCTCGGCGCACGGCCGACGCCCGCCCTCAAGCGCAGGACACTCCCCGGCACCGCCAAGCACCAGCGAGAACAGGCCGAGGCCGAGCTCCTCGCACGCGCCGCCGTCTCCGCCGACGTCGTCTCCGGGTCCGGCTCGCTCGACGTCAACCGGCACGGCTACATCCTGCAGCCCCGTCAGCTCGTCGGCGTACGCGGCGCCGGACGGGCGTACGACGGCGACTACTACGTCAAGTCCGTGACGCACAACCTGCGTCCGGGCTCGTACCAGCAGAACTTCACCCTCTCCAGGGAAGGGCTTGAAGCCCGCAGCGACTACGTACGGCCGTGACGACGAACACCGGACCGATCCCCACCAGGAGCGCCTCACATGGCAGCACCCAGCAACCGCCACCTCGGCAAGTTCCGCGGCCGGGTCGTCGACAACGACGACCCGCTGCGCATCGGCCGTGTCACCGTCGAGGTCCCCGACGTCCTCGGCAACGAGCCGTCGACGTGGGCGCTGCCCTGCCTGCCGTTCACCGGACCCGAGGCGGGGCAGTTCGTGGTGCCGCCGCCCGGTGCCGGCGTGTGGGTGGAGTTCGAGCAGGGAGATCCGAGCTTCCCGGTGTGGACCGGATGCTGGTACGGGGCCGCGGAGGAGCTGCCGCCCGACGCCCGACGCGAGCTCCAGGCGTCCTCGCCGCACAAGCCGGTCGTCGTGCAGACACCGCAGAACCACAAGCTCGTGCTCAACGACACGCCCGGTGCCGACCAGGGGATCCTCCTGCAGGCCCAGGGCGGCGCGTACATCCGCATCACCGCCGAAGCCGTGGTCATCGCGACCGGGGCGGGCGCCGAGATCCTGCTGCGCGGTGAGGAAGTGACCATCAACGAGGGTCAGTTGACCGTGCTCCCGAAGCGATAGACAACTGCGACAGACAACGGGGGAACCATCTTGTCCGGGACTCTGCTCGACGCGGGTGCCGTCATCGGCTGCCCGCACGGCGGCCGCGTCACCGCCGCCACCACACTGTCCGGGGACGTCACCGTCGCCGGTGCCGCCGTCGCCACCGCGGCGCACGGGTACGTCGTGACCGGCTGCCCGCACACCGTCGACGGGGTGCCCACCCCTTGCGTGTCGGTCGACTGGACCGCGGCCGACACCGGCATCACGGTCGGCGGCGCCCCGGTACTGCTGGACGTCTCGGCGGCCCAGTGCCTGACGGCGGCCTCCATGCCGCAGGGCCCGCCCGTCGTCCAGGCCGCGCAGCGCACCGTCACCGTCCGACGAGCCGCCAGGTGAGCCACTCATGAACCCACGCACCCGTACCAGCGCCGGCACCCGCCCCCGCACCGACATCGCCTTCCCCTTCCACCCCGACCCCCGCGGCCGCACCGCCCACGCCCGCCCCGACGAGCACATCCGCGACCTGATCGAGCAACTGCTGTTCACCAGCCCCGGCGAGCGCGTCATGCGGCCGGACTTCGGCTGCGGCCTCCTCGATCTCGTCTTCGCCGCAGGCAGCCCCGAGCTGCTCAGCACCGTCGAGCTCTCCGTGCAGGCGGCCCTCCAGCGGTGGCTCGGCGACCTCATCGACGTGGAGGACCTCGACGTGGCCGGCGAGGACCACGTCGTCCGCGTCCGGCTCTCGTACACCGTCCGCGCCACCGGGACCCGGCGCGAGGACGACTTCGAAGGGAGGGCCGCCGCATGACCAGCCGCACCACCGCCACGTCCCGGCGCGCCAAGGTCAGAGCCGCCCGCCTCAACGGCGTGGACGCCGTCGAGGTGAGCGACGACGGGCTGCTCCTCACCGTCACCTTCCTCGGCAAGGCCCCGCGCGGCCTCGGCCCGGAGAACGTGCGCATCGACGGCGGCCGGCGCGTCACCGGCATCACCGCGGTCGACGTCAGCGTCGAGCGCGAGGAGGACCCGGAGCTCGACGACCGGCTGTACGTCACCCTCGACAGGGCCGGCGACACCTCCCGCTACCTGCTCTCCCTCGTGGAGGCCGACCCGTACGGACGGCCCGGCACCGAGCCGTACCGCGGCTTCGACCAGCGCTACCACCGCGCCCACTTCGGCTTCCACCCCGACCGTCCGACACCCTTCGACCACCACAGGGACGACCACGCGGAGCAGGCGCGGCCGGACTTCCCCGACACCCCCGTCATCGACTACACGGCCCGCGACTACGACAGCGTCCGCAAGCTGCTCCTGGACCGGCTCGCCCTCACCACCCCCGACTGGGTCGAGCGCAGCCCCGCCGACCTCGGCGTGACGCTCGTCGAACTGCTCGCGTACGCCGGCGACCGGATCGGTTACCAGCAGGACGCCGTGGCCACCGAGGCCTACCTCGACACCGCGCGCCGCCGGGTCTCCGTACGCCGGCACGTCCGCCTCGTCGACTACCCGATGCACGACGGCTGCGCGGCCCGCGCGTACGTCACCGTCGAGACCGCCGACGATCACACGCTCGCCCCGGGCACCTACCGCTTCGCCTCCGTCGACGTCCGTGACCTCAACCGGCACGACCACGAACGGCCCGGCACCGTCATCGGCGACGACGAGCTCGCGGACCTCGACGAGCGCGGCGCGGCGGTCGAAGTGTTCGAACCGGTCGTCGCCGCCGATCCGCTGGAGCTGCGCGTCGCCCACAACGCGATCCGCCTGTGGACCTGGGGCGGCGAGGTCCGCGCGTTACCCAGGGGCGCCACCTCGGCCACCCTGCGCGACGAGTGGCGGGACCCCGAGACCTGCCGGGAGCGGCGACTCGAACTGGAGCCGGGGGACTTACTCCTCCTGGAGGAGGTCAAGGGAGCGCGCACCGGAACCCCCGGCGACGCCGACCCCGCCCACCGCCAGGCCGTCCGGCTCACCTCCGTCACCCCCGGCGTCGACCGCATCGAGGACCAGCCGGTGCTGGAGGTCACCTGGGCCGCCGAGGACGCCCTCCGCTTCCCGCTCCGCCTCACCACCCGCGGCGGACCCGACTGCCTGCCCGTCGAGGACGTCACCCTCGCCCGCGGCAACGTCGTCCTCGTCGACCACGGGCGCACCCTCCACGGTCTCCGCGAGACCGTCACCGTGCCACCCGTACCCGCTGTCCTCGCCCCCTGCGGCCCGTCCGCCTGCGGCTGCCCGGACGGGTTCGGCGGCGGGGGACGGGCCAGCGCGCCCGCCCGGCTCATCACCTCCCTCACCGACAAGGCCGAGCGAGGCGTTCCCCTCACCGCCGACGACATCCGCGACCTCCACGACGTCGTGGGCGAGCCCGCCACCACCCGCGCCGGCCTCGGTCTCGGCGCCGGGCAGCGGCAGCACGACCATGTCGTCCCCGGTACGGCGCCCGCCCAGGCCACAGCCCTCCGGACGCTGCTCGCCCAGTCCGCCCACCCGGGGATCAGGCCCCGCTTCCGGCCCGTCCTCGGCCACGCACCGGTCACCCAGGCCGTACCGTTCCCCGACCCGCGGACCGTCTCCGCCGGGCAGGCCGAGCGCATCGCCGCCATCCCGGGGCGGGTACGGCAGCGGCTCGTCGAGCTGTGGCGCAGCGCCCGCGACCGCGACGGGCTCGGCGGCGACGAGATCGCCGAACTCGCCGTCGTCTACGGCCTGAAGGTCCTCGACCGCACAGAACTCCGCCGCCACCCCGTGCGTGCCCTCCGCGAACTGCTGCACCGCACCGACCACCTGCTCGCCGCCAAGCTGCGCCGCATCGAGATCCTCGCCGCGCGGGCCCGTGCGGGCACGGTCCTCGACGAGAACGTCGTCTGGGAGATCGAGCAGAGCTGGGGTCCGGCGTACGCGGCCGGGCTGCACCCCGGCGATCCGGTGCTCCGCGGCTCCGCGACCGGCGCGCTCACCCAGGACCCGCGCCGCGCCCTGCCCGCCGTGCGCCTCCTCCGTGACACGCCTCACGACGAGGAGATCTGGGAGCCGCGCCGCGACCTCCTCGCCAGCGGCCCCCGCGACCGCCACTTCGTGGGCGAACTGGAGGACGACGGCCGCCTCGCCCTGCGCTTCGGCGACGGCCGCAACGGTGCGAGGCCCGCTCCCGGCACCCGGCTGACCGCCCGTTACCGGCTCGGCGGGGGCACCGCGGGCAACGTCGGCGCCGAGGCCATCACCCACCTCGTCGTGCGCCTCCCCGGCGACCACAAGCATCACGACGGCCACAAGCATCACGACGACCACAAGCATCACTACGACCACAAGCATCACTACGACCGCGAGATCCCACCCGTCACCGCCGTCCGCAACCCGCTCCCCGCCACCGGCGGCACCGAACCCGAACCCGTCGAGCAGGTCCGCCGGCTCGCCCCGCTCGAAGCGCGCCGCACCCGCCTGCGCGCCGTCACCGCCGACGACTACGCCGCCCTCGCCTCCGCACTGCCCGGCGTGCAGCGGGCCGCCGCCGAGATCCGCTGGACCGGCAGCCTCCAGGAGGCGCACGTCGCGATCGACGCCCACGGCACCGGCACCCCGTCCGGCGAACTGCTCGCCACCGTCGCCCAGTCGCTGGAGGCGTACCGCCGCATCGGCCACGACCTCGTCGTCGGGCCCGCCCGGCTCGTACCGCTCGACATCGCGCTGACCGTATGCGCCCGGCCCGGCCATCGGCACGGGCAGATCCTGGCCGACCTGTACCGCGCCCTCGGCACCGGCCGGCTGCCCGGCGGACGGCTCGGCGCCTTCCACCCGGACGCGCTGACCTTCGGCGAACCGGTCCGGCTCAGCCGTCTGGTCGCCGTCGCCGCGGCGGTCCCGGGCGTGGACGACGTCCGGGTGACCCGGCTGCGGCGGCTGTTCGAGCCGGACCGGGGAGAGCTGGCGGACGGCCTGCTGCGGCTGGGCCCGCTGGAGATCGCCACCTGCGACAACGACCCCGACCGGCCGGAGAACGGCCGGCTGTCGATATCCCTGGACCTGGGAGGTGCCCGATGACCGCGACCGGCGGCTTCCACGACGATGACGGCGGCGGGTGCGGGTGCGGCGGCGCCTGCGGGCGCGCCGGCCACGACGAGCGCCTCGCCCCCGCCCCGCCGCACAACCCTCCGGGCCGCACCGCCCTGGACCACCGCGTCGGCGAGTACGGCTCCTTCCTCGCCGCCCTCCTGGACCGGCTCGCCTCCCCCGCGTACCCCGCGCTCGACGGACTCACGGTCCGTACCCCCGACGACCCGGCGATCGGCCTGCTCGACGCCGCCGCCGTCCTCGGTGACCTGCTGACCTTCCACTCCGAGCGGATCGCCGACGAGGCGTACCTGCGGACCGCCGACGAGCACCGCTCGCTGGTCCTGCTCGGCCGGCTCGTCGGCCACCGTCCGCGCCCCGGCGTGGCCGCGTCCACCCACCTCGCGTACACCCTCGAACGAGACCCGCGCGCCGGGGCCGTCCCCGTGCTGATCCCGCGCGGGGCGCGCAGCCACAGCGTGCCCGCCTCCGCCGACGAGGAGACCCTGACCTTCGAGACCGGCCGCGACCTCACGGCCCGCTGGGACTTGAACGAGCTGAAGGTACGGCGCCGCCGCCCCTCCCTCATCACCCCGGAGGACCTGGAGCGCCGCTCCGCCCTCTTCGTCGAGGGCACCGCCACCTCCCTCCGCACCGGGGACCAGCTCCTCCTCGTGTTCGGGGAACGCGCGGGCGGCGAGCGGAAACTGCTGCCCGTCCGATCCGTCCACGTCGACCGCGACGACGCGGTCACCGTCGTCTCCCTGCCTCCCTCGGCCCCGCCGACGCTGGGCGAACTCGTCGAGGAGGTACGGCGCTGGACCGCCGCCCCCACGGCCCCGGGCGAGCCCGGCGAGGAACCGCCCACCCCCGACGTCCCCAACCCGCGTCCGGTCAGCCGGCTGATCGGGGACTTCGACGACCAGGTGCTCGCCCCGCTGCGGGCGGACCTGGAGGAGGTGACGACGCCCGAACGGCTCGCCGCCCGCCTGGCGGAGCCCGTGGCCCGCCTCGGCGAGGCGCAGGTGCTGGCCGCGCCGTACGAGGACGTGGCGGCGTGGTTCGCGCGGCTGGAGGCCGTACTCGCGGAACTCGCCGACCGCGCACTGGACCTGGCACCCGCGCAGCCCGTACAGCCCGACCCGGTGACCGCACACACCGCTGTGCCATCCGACCCCCGCACCACCGCCCTCCGCACCCTCACCACCCTCGTCCCGGCCCTGCGCACCCCCGTCCCCACGGTCACCTCCCGCCCGGGGGGCCCGGACCCCGCCCGCCTCCTCCCCGCCCTGAACCCCGCCCTCGGCGGCCTCCACCAGGCCTGGCGCACGACCGTCGTAGCCCCCGGCACCCCCGACACCCCCGACACCCCCCAACTCCTGCGCGAACTGCTCGCGATGCGCGTCACCGCGGCCCCCTTCGGCGCCACGGCCCCCCTCAAGCCGGTCCAGGACGAGCGCGGCCGGGTCGTCCGCACCGCGGGCTGGCCGCTCGCGGGCGCCTCCCTGGTCAGCATGCGCGTCGTGTACGACACGGCGGGCAAGGTCCCGGTGCGGGCGGAGTTCCAGTACGTCGAGGGCAGCGGCTCCGACCAGCGGTCCGAGAACCTGCCCGTCGCCCAGCCGGTGACCTTTCCGCTCGGCGCGGGCGAGGTGCGGCTGACCTCGCGCGAGCAGGAGCCGGACGCCGTCGTCAGGGCCGAGCTGACCGAGGGCCTGCCCGCGCGCACCCTCACCGTCTCGCACCCCGGCGACGACGGCCGGGTCCGCGTGACCGTCGGCACCGGCGGCGACAGCGGCGACGGCGGCACCGACGGCACCGAGGAGCGCACCCTGCGCCCCGGCGCCCCCGCCGAACAGTTCACGCACGGGGCGTACGAGATCAGCCTCCGCTACACCGTCGGCAGCACCGAACCGAACGTCGAGGCCGTCGTCGCGAGCAGACCGGAACCCGCGGCCCGCCGCGTGCTCCGGCTCGACACCGTGCACAGCGGCATCACCGTCGGCAGCTGGGTCGCGATCCGGCGCCCCGCCAAGGGCGCGGAGAACGGCGTACCCGGCGACCCCGCGCTCGCCTTCGTCACCACCCGCGTCGTCGCCGCGCGCACCGCCGCGTACGCCCAGTACGGCATCACCGGCCGCGGCACCGAACTCACCCTCGCCGACCCCTGGCTGGACGAGTCCGACGTGCTCCTCTCGCACATCCGCGACACCACCGTGCACGCGGCGGGCGAACCGCTGCGCCCGGCGGACGAACCGCTCGGCGAGGACGTGCACGGCAACGAGATCGAACTCGCCGAGCTGTACGAGGGACTCGAACCCGGCCGCACCCTCGTCGTCACCGGCGAGCGCAGCGACCTCCCCGGCACGGCGGGCGTCACGGCCACCGAGGTAGTGACGGTCGCCGCCGCCGACCCCGTGGTCGATCCCGGGCTCCCCGGCGACCACGTCCACACCGTGCTCACCCTCACCGCCGGCCTCGCCCACCGCTACCGCCGCGACACCGTCCGCGTCCTCGGCAACGTCGTCGAGGCCACCCACGGGGAGTCCCGCGAGGAGGCCGTCGGCAGCGGCGACTCCGGGCGGACGAACCAGACGTTCGCGCTCTGGCAGTCCCCGCTCACCTGGCTCGCGGACCCGGGCCCCCTCGGCGCAGCGCCCGTGCTGGAGATCCGCGTCGACGGCGTCCTCTGGCACGAGGCGGACAGCCTCGCCGGGCGCGGGCCCCGCGAGCGCGTCTACGTCACCGGCACCACCGCGGACGGCCGTACGACGGTGACGTTCGGGGACGGCGTGCACGGCGCCCGGCTGCCCACCGGCCACGACAACGTCCGGGCCCGCTACCGCTTCGGCACCGGCGGGGCCGCGAACGTGCCGGCCGACCGCATCACCCAGCCCCTCACCCGGCCGCTCGGTGTCACGGCGGTCACCAACCCCCGTCCGGCCACGGGCGGCGCCGACGCGGACGGGCCCGCCCTGACCCGCCGTACCGTCCCGCTCGCCGTGTCCGCCCTCGACCGTCTCGTCTCCCCGGCCGACTACGAGGACTTCGCCCGCTCCCGCGCCGGCATCGGCCGGGCCGCCGCACGCGAACTCTTCGACGGACGGCGGCGCGTGCTGCACGTGACGGTCGCGGGCGCGGACGACGCGCCGCTCGCGGACGACTCCGAGCCGCTCCGCGCCCTGCGCGCCGCCCTCACCGAGTACGGCGACCCGGGCCTGCCCGTCCGCGTGGACGTTCGCGAACTGGTCCTGCTGCTCGTCGCCGCGAAGGTCGGCACGGCCCCCGGCCACGCCTGGGAGACCGTCGAGCCACGCCTGCGCCGGGCACTGCTGGCCCGGCTCGGCTTCGCGGGCCGCGAACTGGGACAGCCGGCCCGCCTCTCCGAGGTCCTCGCCACGGCCCACACCGTGCCCGGCGTCGACCACGTGGACGTCGACGTCTTCACCGGCATCCCCGCGTCCGCCACGCCCGAGGAGCTCACCGAACTGCTCACCCGGCCCGGCCCGCCGAGGCCGGCCGTCCCGGCGCGCCCGGCGGCGTACGACGAACGGACCCACACCGTCCGCGCGGCGGACGGCGAGACCCTGTCGTCGGTCAGCGCCCGGTACGGCGTCCCGCTCGACGGACTCCTGCGCCTCAACCCCGACATCACCGACACCCGGCGCCTGGCCCGGGGCCGGTCGGTGGTCGTCTTCCGCGGCATCCGCCCGGCCCGGCTCGCGCTGCTGTCACCGGCCGTCGCGGACACCCTCATCCTCACGGAGGTCAAGCGATGACCAGGGACCCCGACGCGCTGGCCGCACTGCTGCCCCGCCGGCACCGGCAGCGCGACGCCGAGGAGGGCGAGCCGCTGCGCGCCCTCCTCGCGGTGATCAACGAGCAGCTCGACCGCGTCCGTGACGGCGTGGAGCAGGGCTACGAGGACCTGTTCGTGGAGACCGCGGCCCCCTGGGCGCTGCCCTACCTCGGCGACCTCGTCGGATACCGCACCCTCCCCGGCCACGAGTCCGTCGCGCCGCGCGCCGACGTCGCGGCCACGGTCGCGAGCCGCCGCCGCAAGGGCACCCTCCACCTGCTGGAGGAGATCGCCGGCCGGGTCACCGCCTGGCCCGCCCGCGCCGTCGAACTGTCCCGCCTCGTCGCCCACACCCAGCCGGTCAGGCTGTACGGGACCGGCGCCGCGGGGGACCGTGCCCGCCGCGGCCGCCTCGCCGACCTCCGCGACGGCGCCGCGCTCGCCCTCGCGGGCGGCCCCTTCGACACCACGGCCCGCACGGCCGGCGTCCGCAGAGCCGGCTCCGCCCGCGGACAGGGCGGCCGGACCCCGGCCGGCGTCGGGCTCTTCGTGTGGCGGCTGAAGGCGTACCCGCTGACGTCGTCCCCGGCCTACTGCGTGGACCGGGCCCGCAACCTGTACACCTTCTCCCTCCTCGGCAACGACAGCCCGCTGGTCACCCGGCCGGTCCCGGAGCCCTCGCCCACCCACGTATCAGCCGTCGACAACGTCCCCGGTTTCATCACCCGCCGCCTGCTCCACGACCGCCTGGCCGACTTCTACGGTCCCGGCAGGAGTTTCGTCATCCGGCGCGACGGCACCGACCGGCCCGTACCGCCCTCCGACCTCGTCGTCGCCGACCTCTCCGGCTGGCGCTACCGTCCCGGGCGGGATCAGGTGGCCGTCGATCCCGAACTCGGCCGGATCGCCTTCGGCTCCCGCTCCGCGCCCCGTCAGGGGGTGTGGGTCGACCACCACTACGCGTTCGCCGCCGACATGGGAGGCGGCGAGTACGCGCGCGACCGCGAGCCCCGCCCGGACGCCGCCGTCCACCGGGTCGGCCCCGGGCAGCCGCACCGGCAGATCATGGACGCCTACCGCGCCTGGCGGAGCGACCGCCGGGCCGGGCGCACCGGCCCCGACGGCATCATCGAGATCACCCACAGCGGTGCCTTCCAGGAGCAGCTGGACTTCGACCTGGAACCCGGCGACCGGCTCGAGGTGCGGGCCGCCGAGGGCACCCGGCCCGTGATCCGCCTGCTCGACTGGTACAGCAACCGCCCCGACGCCCTCAACATCCGCGCGATCTCCGACGACTGCGCCCCGCACGAACGGCCCCGCGTCGTCCTCGACGGGCTCCTCGTCGCCGGCCGCGGCGTCAACGTCACCGGCCCGATGGGCACCGTCGTCCTCCGCCACAGCACGCTCGTCCCCGGCTGGTCCCTGGAACCCGGGTGCGCACCGCACTCCCCGGACGAACCGAGCATCGTCCTGGAACGCACCACCGCCTGCCTCCAGGCCGAGCACAGCATCCTCGGCACCATCGAGGTCATCGGCGACGAGGTGTCGGAGGACCCCCTCGGCATCCACCTGAGCGACAGCGTCCTCGACGCCACGGGACACGACCGCGTGGCCCTGTCCGCCCCCGACTGCCGCCACGCCCACGCCGTGCTGCACCTGCACCGCACCACCGTGATCGGCGAGATCCACACCCATGCCGTGCGGATCGCCGAGAACTCGGTCCTCACCGGCAGGCTCCATGTCGCCCGCCGGGGCATCGGCCACCTGCGCCACTCGTACGTCCCCGCCGGCTCCCGGACGCCCCGCCGGTACCGCTGCCTGCCGGATCCGGCCGGCCCGGCGGACGCGGCCCGCGTACGGCCGCTGTTCACCGCCGAGCGGTACGGGACGCCCTGGTACGGCCTGCTGTCCGACCGCTGCGCCGAGGAGATCCGGCGCGGCGCGGACGACGGCGCCGAGATGGGTGCCTTCCACGACCTGTACCGGCCGCAGCGCGAGGACGCCCTGCGGGCCCGGCTCGCGGAGTACACGCCCGCGGGCACGGACGCCGGGATCTTCTTCGTGACGTGAGCGGCGCGCCGTACGACCCACCCGCACCTTCTCGAACCAGGGGGACCCCTTTCATGCACGCTGACCTCTCCCGTTCCACCTTCCGTCCGGAACGGCACTACTCCGCGGTCGTCGCCCAGCAGGGCCGCGTCCAGCTCGACGCCGACCTCAACGAGCAGACCGCCATCCAGCTCCACCAGACCCGCACCCTCGCCGCCGACCTGATCGGACCGCACGGCGGGCCGAGCGGCGCCACGGGGTTCCGTATCGAGTACGTGAGCGGCAAGCAGGACATCGACAGTCTGAACATCCACGGCGGCCGCTACTACGTCGACGGCATCCTGTGCGACGCGGACCGGCCCGCCCCCGGCACCCCCGTGCCCGACGAGGACACGGACGCCGGCACGGAGGAGCAGCGGTCCGCGGCCCCGCCCGCGCACTGGACCTACTGGGACCAGCCCGACGGCTTCCGCGACCCCGAGCGGGCCGGTGACCGGCTGCCCTCGCCCGCGCAGGCGCCGTTCGTGGTCTGCCTGCGGGTGTGGGAACGTTCGGTCGGCGCGGCCGAGGACCCGGCGCTGCGCGAGGTCGCGCTCGGCGCGGCCATGCCCGACACCGCCGTCCGCGCCAAGGTCGTCTGGCAGGTGCTGCCGCTGTCCCTCGCCGAGCTGGGGATCGGGGACACCGATCCGTCCGCGGAGGCGGTCCGCGAGGCCTTCGCCCGCTGGGCCGAGCGCGAGGCGGCCCCCTCGGCCCGCATGGCCGCCCGCGCCGAACGGCCCGGCCACGCCGACGAGGACCCCTGCCCGGCCGCCCCCGACGCCCGCTACCGCGGCCCGGAGAATCAGCTCTACCGCGTCGAGGTGCACGAGGGCGGCGAGGCGGGGGACGCCACGTTCAAGTGGTCCCGCGAGAACGGCTCCGTGGTCTTCCCGGTCGACGCGCTGGACGGGACCTGGGTGGAGCTGGCCTCCCTCGGTCCCGACGCCGGGCTCGGCCTCGACGTCGGCGACCTCGTCGAGTTCACCGACACCGCGTACGCCTCCCGCCTGGAGGCGCTGCCGCTGCTCCGGGTGGAGGAGCTGGACCTGCCGGGCCGCCGCGTCCGGCTGTCCGGCGAGCCCGCGCCGGGCGTCGGACGGCTGCCCCGGCGCCACCCGTTCCTGCGCCGTTGGGACCACCGCGGGGGCCCGCGGCGCAAGGGCCGTACGACCGCCCTGCGGGGCGGCGCGGTCCCGGTCACGGAGGGGGAGTGGCTGCCCCTGGAGGACGGCGTCGAGGTGTACTTCGCCGAGGGCGGCGCCTACCGCACCGGCGACCACTGGATCGTGCCCGCCCGCACCGCCACCGGAAGCGTCGAATGGCCGGCCGACCCGGCCCGCCGCCCCCTGCTGCGGGCCCCCGCCGGCATCGCCCGCCACCACGCCCCGCTGGCCCTGGTCAAGGGCGAGGGCGACATCGTCGACCTGCGGCTCGCCTTCGGCCCGGCGGCGGTCGTGGCTCCGGCGGCGGACGACGTCCCGGCGGCGGAGGCCGCCCCCTCCCGCGGCCGGTCGCGAGCCGCGCGGCGGGCGGGGCACGCCAAGGAAGGAGAGAAGTGATGGCCACTCCCCTGAGCGCTTCGAGAATGGTGCAGATCCTCCGTGCGGAGGGCCTCACCGTGCACGAGATACGCAACTGGCGCACCCACAACCGCAACGCGAAGGGCCCCTGGGGCCCGGTCAACGGTGTGATGATCCACCACACCGTCACCTCGGGCACCACCGCCTCGGTGAACCTCTGCTACGACGGGTACTCCGGCCTGCCGGGCCCCCTCTGCCACGGCGTCATCGACAAGCAGGGCCACGTCCACCTCGTCGGCAACGGCCGCGCCAACCACGCGGGCCTCGGCGACAGCGACGTCCTGCGCGCCGTGGTCAACGAGACGGCCCTGCCCCCCGACAACGAGGCCGACACCGACGGCAACCGGCACTTCTACGGCTTCGAGTGCATCAACCTCGGCGACGGCAAGGACCCCTGGCCCGAGGTCCAGAAGGAGGCGATCGAGAAGGTCGCCGCCGCGATCTGCCGCCATCACGGCTGGAACGAGCGGTCCGTCATCGGCCACCTGGAGTGGCAGCCCGGCAAGATCGACCCGCGCGGTTTCACGATGGCGAGCATGCGCACCCGCATCGGCGCGCGGCTGCGCGGCAGGCCCGACGGCGGGAGCGGCGGGCAGGCCCCGAAGCCGGCGTACGAGCCGTTCCCGGGCAGTGGCTGGTTCCGCGAGGGCCGCAGATCCCCGGTGATCACCGCCATGGGCCGCCGTCTGGTGGCCGAGGGCTGCGGCCGGTACCGGGAGGGCCCCGGCCCCGAGTGGACCGAGGCCGACCGCACGTCGTACGCGGCCTGGCAGCGCAAGCTCGGGTACACGGGCCGGGACGCGGACGGCATCCCCGGGCGGACCAGCTGGGACAGGCTGAGGGTTCCCGCGTCCTGAGCGGCCCGCGCTGCCGCGGTCTCATGCCGAAAGCCCCGCTCCGAAGAGAAGCGGGGCCTTCGCCGTGGTGTCCGAGGGGGGACTTGAACCCCCACGCCCGATAAAGGGCACTAGCACCTCAAGCTAGCGCGTCTGCCATTCCGCCACCCGGACAAGGTGTCTGTCGTGCGGGGTTTCCCTCGCGGCGACAAAGGAAACATTACCAGGCTTTCGAGGGCGTCCGATCACCCCCCGGCGCCGCTCGGCCGTCGTCCTCCGCGTTCCGCGTGAACGGCGTGTGACGGGCCGGGCCCCGTCTTGGGCGGGCGGGGGAGCGGAGAGAGGATGGACGGGACCACCAGCACGACAGCGGGAGGAAGCACCGTGAGCGAGACGGGCACGACCAGGGGCGTCACCGGCGAGGACGAGGTCGTCGACCTCTGCCGCGACCTCATCCGCATCGACACCAGCAACTACGGCGACCACTCGGGCCCCGGCGAGCGCAAGGCCGCCGAGTACGTCGCCGAGAAGCTCGCCGAGGTCGGCCTCGAACCGAAGATCTTCGAGTCGCACCAGGGGCGCGCCTCCACGGTCGCCCGGATCGAGGGCGAGGACCCGTCCCGGCCCGCGCTCCTCATCCACGGCCACACCGACGTCGTCCCGGCGAACGCCTCGGACTGGACCCACCACCCCTTCTCCGGCGAGATCGCCGACGGGTGCGTGTGGGGGCGCGGCGCCGTCGACATGAAGGACATGGACGCCATGACCCTGGCGGTCGTGCGCGACCGGCTGCGCAGCGGCCGCAAGCCCCCGCGCGACATCGTGCTGGCCTTCCTCGCCGACGAGGAGGCGGGCGGCACGTACGGCGCGAAGTACCTGGTCGACAAGCACCCGGACCTCTTCGAGGGCGTCACCGAGGCGATCGGCGAGGTCGGCGGGTTCTCTTTCACGGTCAACGAGAAGCTGCGGCTCTACCTCGTCGAGACCGCCGAGAAGGGCATGCACTGGATGCGGCTCACCGTGGACGGCACGGCCGGGCACGGCTCGATGACCAACACCGACAACGCCATCACCGAGCTCTGCGACGCCGTCGCCCGGCTCGGGCGCCACACCTGGCCGGTGCGGGTCACCAAGACGGTACGGGCCTTCCTGGATGAGCTGTCCGACGCGCTCGGCACCGAGCTCGACCCGGACGACATGGACGAGACGCTCGCCAAGCTCGGCGGCATCGCCAAGATGATCGGCACGACCCTGCGCAACTCGGCCGCCCCGACCATGCTGGGCGCCGGCTACAAGGTCAACGTCATCCCGGGCCAGGCCACCGCCCACGTCGACGGCCGCTTCCTGCCGGGCTACGAGGAGGAGTTCCTCGCCGACCTCGACCGGATCCTCGGCCCGCGGGTCAAGCGGGAGGACGTGCACGCGGACAAGGCGCTGGAGACCGACTTCGACGGCCGGCTCGTCGACGCCATGCAGAGTTCGCTGCGCGCCGAGGACCCGATCGCCCGGGCCGTGCCGTACATGCTCTCCGGCGGCACCGACGCCAAGTCCTTCGACGACCTCGGCATCCGCTGCTTCGGCTTCGCGCCGCTGCAGCTGCCGCCGGAGCTGGACTTCGCCGGCATGTTCCACGGCGTGGACGAGCGGGTGCCGGTGGACGGCCTGAAGTTCGGCGTGCGCGTGCTCGACCGTTTCATCGACGCCTCCTGACGGGCTATTCGTCAGCACGTACGATGATCGACCTGCCCGAGTGAATGCGACCGTAAGCTCGTATCCCTTTCCAGTTCTCCTCGTTGCCAATCATGTGATCCGAATATTCGGATCCTGTTGGTCGACTAGGAGGAATAATGATCAAGAAGGTCGCCGCCGTCGCTGTTGCCACGGGCGGTCTCGTTCTCGCGGGTACGGGCATGGCCGCCGCCAGCACGGGCGGCGCCCAGGGCACGGCCGTCGAGTCCCCGGGGATCGTCTCCGGCAACGTCATCCAGGTGCCCGTCGAGGTCCCGGTGTTCGTCTGCGGCAACACGATCAACGTGGTCGGTGGGATGAACCCCGCAGTTGGCAACACCTGCTCCGCCAACTGACGTTGTGCCCCGTCCCGTGAGGGTCTGAGTCCGTCGGCCCCGGAGTGCGCGATATGCGCTCCGGGGCCGACCGGCTTTTCCGGAAGGTCAGCGAACAGTGAAAGCAGGAATTGCAGAAATGCGACAGGTCACCCGCAAGAGCCTGATGACCGTGGCGGCCGCGACGGGCGTCATCGCCGCGACCGGCGGCCACGCGAGCGCCGACTCCGGCGCCCAGGGCTCCGCCTCCCACTCGCCCGGTGTGCTCGCGGGCAACTCCGTACAGGTGCCGGTGCACGCCCCCGTCGACGCCTGCGGCAACACCGTGAGTGTCGTGGGTGCGTTCAGCCCGTCGACGGGCAACAGGTGCACGCAACGGAGCGACGGCGCACACGAGGACGGCCACGGGCGCGGACAGGGAGCGGAGGCGCGGACCGCCGACTCAGCCGGGATCGGCTCGGGGAACAGCGTCCGGGTCTCGGTCGACGCCCCGGTCGACGTCTGCGGCAACAGCGTGAACGCCGTCGCCGTCGACGACCCCGCCACCGGCAACGAGTGCGGTGACGGCTTCGACGGGAACCGTCGGACACCTCCGGGCGGTGGCCACGGGAACTCACCCGGTGACGGCCGTGGGAACCAGGTGGGTGATCGCGGGCGGCCGGCGGACCCCGGGGCTCCGGGGAGCGCGGGCGGTGCCGGTCGCTCGGGAGGGTCCGAGGGGGCGGACCGGTCCGACGAGCCCGGGAGTTCCGGTGACGGTGCTGAGGGCGGCGAGGGAGGCGAGAGCGGTGACGGCGCATTCCCCGAGGACCCCGGGATCGGCATCGGGCCTTCAGCCGCCGGTGACGCCGAGGTCACCGATGAGCATGAACACGGACTTCCCGGTGACTCCGGAACCGGCGGACGGGAGCAGGCCGGTGGCCGCGGCGGGCCGGGCGGGCCCGGGACCCCGAGTGGTACCGGCACTCCTCACGGCGCCGCGGCCGGCGGACCGGAGCACGAGCCGTTCCGTGATCTCGGTCACCCCGTCGCCGAGGCGCCGAGCGTCGAGGAGCCGGGTGCCGAGGATCCGGGCGGCGTGGTTCCACGAGGTGCCGGCGGCGACGGGGAAGCGCGCGCCGCGGCCTTCGGCGCCGGTGCCGTGGTCCCGGGCGGCAGCCGGGGGAGCGCCACGGATGCGCCGGCCGTCACCCGGCCCCGGGGCGCCGCGCAGCTCGCCCGGACCGGTGGGGGACTGCCGCCCGGTCCCGTGATCCCGATGAGCGCGGGCACGCTGCTCGGCGGGGCCCTGCTCTACCGCAAGGCTCGCGCGGCCATGTGACGGACGGGCGCGCGCACGACGTGGCGGGCCCCGTACCCACGGGGCCCGCCACGTCCGTTCCTCGGCCGCCCGTCCTCACCACGTCGCGCGCAGCTGGCGGATGATCCGCCGGCGCAGTCGCACCCTGCGGCTCCCGTCACGCAGCAGGCTCAGGCGGTCCAGTTCCCAGTGACCGTATTCGGCATGGTCCGTCAGGAGACGCGTCGCTTCCTTGCGGGAGACCCCGCGCGGCACGTACACGTCGACAAATTCGTATTCCGGCATCGCATCTATTGTGCGGGCTGGGGCCCGGTACGGATAGCGTCTGCACTATGTCTGATGCTGCGCAGCCGACCGCTGCCGAGGTACGCGCCGCCGCCGAGGCGGTCAAGACCGCGCTCGACCGCCATCTGGCGGCCGTCGAGCGGGGGACGGGGAAGGACACCCCGACCGTCACCGAAGCGTTCAACGAGCTGGCCGCGGCTGCCGAGGCCTACGACGAACTCCTCTTCCAGCGTTACAACGAGGTCACGCCCTTCGACATCCCGGGCACGGTGCCGCCCTACGCCGGACCGGAACCCGAGGCCATCAGCGTGCTGATCCGCCGCGACTACACGGTGGCGGAGCCCCAGCGGCTGCTGGCCCAGGCACAGCGGGTGGAGGCCGTCGAGGACGAGACGGACGGCGAGGACCCCGGCGCCGGTACGGCGCACGCGCTGGACATCGTGTTCGGCGAGTTCGAGGCGGACGAGATCGCCTCACGGCACAAGGAGTTCGGCCTGGAGGAGGGCGACTCCACGCTCTGGGTCACGGTCCTGGACGAGCCCGCCGAACCCGGTGAATGGCTGGAGGCCCCCTTCGAACAGCCCGAGCAGGACCGGGTGATCTGCCGGTTCGACGCCAGTGCCGTCTTCGACGAGGACGAGGACGAGGACGACGACCTGGGGAGCGGCCTTCGCCGCGCGCCCGCGTACGTCGGGGAACTGGACGACGACGAGGACCTGGAGCCGCTGGACGCCGATCGCTGAGCGGGCCGGACGGCCGGCACGGGGCGGTCACCGCACCGCGGCGACCGCCCCGTCCGTGTCCCGGCCCGCGTTCGATGGCCGGTGGCCGGGCCGAGGGGGTCAACCGACCGTCGGCACCTGTGTCTTGAGCAGCGTGACCAGACGCGTCGTCCGGGGGGCCGCGGGCACTTCGGCGACCGCCCGGGGCAGCGCCTGCTCCACGCCGTGGACCACGGACAGATGGCGCTCGGCCCGCCCGAAGGCCGTGTAGATCCACGGCCGGGTCAGCGCCTGGGCCGCGTCCCCGGGCAGCACCACGACCACGGCCGGCCACCGCTGTCCCACGGCCTGGTGCGCGGTCAGCGCCCACCCGTGTCGTACGGACCGCTCCACGCGCTCCCTCGGTACGACGACGGGTGCGCCCGCGCACTCCAGGCGCAGCCCGTCGGCGTCGGCCCCCACCACACGGCCGGGCACCGTACGGCCCGGCGCGGGGGACCAGGCGATCCGGTCGCCCGGGTCGAAGCCGCCGAAGCGGCCCGGACCGGGGTTCAGCCGCTCCTTGAGCGCGGTGTTGAGCGCACGCGTGCCGGCCGCGCCGCCGTGGCCCGGAGTGATCACCTGGGTGTGCTCCGCCGGCACCCCGATCGCCCGCGGCACCGAGTCCACGACCAGCTGGACGGTGCGGTGCACGGCCTCGCCGGCGTCCCGCACCGGCACGATGACGATCTCCTTGCCGGGTGCGCCGACCTGGTTCAGTTCGCCGATGCCGATGCCGGAGACCAGCTCGCCGAGCGGCCCCGGGTCGGGCGTGCGGGAGGCGACCTGGGGGCAGACGCGAGCGGCGAGCAGGTCGGCGAAGACCCGCCCGGGGCCCGCGGACCACAGGACGCCGGGATCGCCGCTCAGCACGAGCCGGGCGCCGTCGGGCAGCGACTCGGCCAGCACGGCCGCGGTCTCCACGTCGAGCTGCGGGGCGTCCAGCACGACGAGGAGGTCGAGGTCCAGCGCCCCGTCCGCGTCCCGCCCGGGCCCCTGCGCGCCGGAGAGCAGCCCGGCCACGGTGGTGACCGGCGGGAGGGCGTCCTGTGCCTCGCGGGGCGCCCCGCCCGTCCCGTCCCCCGCCGCGGCGGCGAGCAGCCGTGCGAACCGCTGCCTGCCGTCCGGGCCGTGCGCGGCGGCCCAGGCCCGCAGGCCGAGCGTGTGGGCCGCCGCGAGCAGGGCCGCCGGTTCGGCGCGGGACGCCTCGCCGCCGGTGTGCAGGACCAGGCCGTGGCCGGCGACGGCGCGGATCAGGTCCGCCGCGGCCCCCGGGGCCGACGCGGCGGCCGCGGACCAGTCCGCCGGGTCCTCCTTCGGCAGGGAGTTGATGACGCGGGCGAGCCCGTCGGCGAGGCTCTCCTCGGCGAGGGCGTACCGCTCGGAACCGATCAGCACACGGACGGGGCGCTCCTCCTCCGTGTCCGCCGCGGCCTCCGTGTCGTCCTCTGGGGATCGTGTGGCTTCCGCGGGGGCGGCAGCCGGGGCCGTCGGGTCGAGGGCGTCCTGGAAGACCAGGGCCTCGCCCTCCGCGACGGTGCTCCGCACGGCCGCGTCCGGATCCGGTACCGCGTACCGGCCGAGGGCCGCGGCGAGGGCCGGGACCTCCAGCGCCGTGTGCCCGGCGAGCGCGGCCTGCTCCAGCAGCCGGACGGTGAGCGCCCGGCCCCGCCGCTCGTCATCCGGGCCGCACTCCGCGCCGAGCAGGGCCCGGGCGAACCCGTCCGCCTGCTCGGGCCGCACCCCGGCGACGCGCAGCAACTGCCAGGGATCGGCCCGTAGTTCCCCGGCCGCGCCGTCGCCGAGCGCCGCGGCGACCGGCGTGGCGAGCGACTCGGGCGCGCCGCCCTGGGCCAGTACGGCGCGGACGGCGTCGACGGTCTCGCGCGCGGGAGCCGCGGCGGCGGGAGGGGGCGCCGCGGGCTGCGGGCGCCGCACCGGTTCGGGCGCGGCCCTGCGCGGCGCGGGCTCCGGCTCGGCGAACGCGGTGGAGACGGGCTTCCGGCCGCTCTCCACGGCCCGTACGGCGGCGAGCAGATCGGCGGCCGTGCCGCTCAGCCTGCTCCCGCTGTCGATCGGTGCCGCCTTCTCGGCCTTGCGCCGCTCGATCCGCTCCCGCTCCACCCGCTGCGCCACCAGCTCGGCCTGCGCCTCGGACAGGTCGGACGCGTCACCCGGGGTGCCGTCGGGCGTGCCGTCACCGGCCACCGCCGCACCGTCACCGGCCACCGTCGCACCGTCATCGGCCGCCGCGCTGCCGTCTCCGGCCGCCGCGCTGCCGTCTCCGGGCTCCGCGGTGCCGTCTCCGGGCTCGGGCGTGCCGTCACCGGCCACCGTCGCACCGTCATCGACCGCCGCGCTGCCGTCCCCGGGCTCGGGCGTGCCGTCACCGGCCACCGTCGCACCGTCACCGGCCGCCGCGCTGCCGTTTCCGGGCTCCGCGCTGCCGTCCCCGGGCTCGGGCGTGCCGTCATCGACCGCCGCCGCGCCGTCCCCGGCCGCCGCGGGGCCCTCCGTCGCCTCGCCGTCGTCCGCGTCCGCCCCGCCGTCGGGCGTGTCCGGGGTCTCCGGTGTGTCCGACGTGTCCGCCCCCGGCGCCCCGGCCGCGGCGGCTTCCCCGCCGCCCGGGCCCTCGGGCTCGGCCGGCTCCGTGGTCGCGGGGTCCGTGGTCACAGCGTGCTCCAGTCGTGATCGGGATAGCGGTGCACGGGCGCCGACACGTCGTCGAGCGCCCGGCAGATCTCGTCAGGAAGCGTAAGGCTCTCCACTGACAGTGCCGCCGTGAGCTGCTGCGCGGTGCGCGCGCCGACGATCGGGGCGGTGACGCCGGGCCGGTCCCGGACCCAGGCGAGGGCCACGTGCAGCGGGGTCGTGGCGAGGCCGTCCGCCGCCGTCCGCACGGCGTCCACGATGCTGTTCGCCGCGTCGTCGAGGTACGGCGCGACGAACGCGGCCAGGTGCTCCGAGGCGCCCCGCGAGTCGGCGGGCGTGGAGTGCCGGTACTTGCCGGTGAGCACGCCGCGGCCGAGCGGTGAGGAGGGCAGCAGGCCCACGCCCAGATCCAGCGCGGCGGGCAGCACCTCCCGCTCCACGCCGCGCTGGAGCAGCGAGTACTCCATCTGCGTGCTGGCCAGGCGGGTGCGTATGCCCGGCGCCGTGAGCTGCCAGGTCGCCGCCTTCGCGAGCTGCCAGCCGCAGAAGTTGGACACGCCCGCGTACCGCGCGCGGCCGCTGCTCACCGCCAGGTCCAGCGCCTGCAGGGTCTCCTCCAGCGGGGTCCGGGGGTCGTAGGCGTGGATGTGCCACACGTCCACGTGGTCCGTGCCGAGCCGGGCCAGGGAGGCGTCCAGCGCGGAGAGCAGATGGCCACGGGATCCGTCGAAGCGGTGCTCGGGGTCGGGGACGCTGCCCGCCTTGGTCGAGACGACCAGGTCCCGGCGCGGCACCAGGCCCTCCATCAGCTTTCCGAGCAGGTACTCGGCCTCCCCGTCGCCGTACACGTCGGCCGTGTCGACGAGGGTGCCGCCCGCCTCCCAGAAGGCCTTCAGCATGGCCGCCGCGTCGTGCTCGTCCGTGTCACGTCCCCAGGTCAGGGTGCCGAGCCCGATCCGGGACACACGCAGGCCGGTCCGGCCGAGATGCCTCTGCTCCATGCACGCGACATTACTGGCCTGAACACATGACGTGGGGAGCCTGTGGACAACCGGCCGCACCGCCGGTGCCGGCCCCCGTCCGCACGGGGCGAACCGCCCTCTCACCACGGCACGTGCCCGCGCGCTAGTGTCTGCGACGACAGCGACGTTACTGATCGGTAAGGGGATCGGCATGCAGCTCGGGATCAACCTCGGCTACTGGGGTGCCGGAATGGACGCGGACAACCTCGCCGTCGCCCGGGAGGCCGACCGGCTGGGCTACGCGGTGTGCTGGGCCGCCGAGGCGTACGGCTCCGACGCGGCCACCGTGCTCGCCTGGGTCGCCGCGCAGACCGAGCGCATCGACGTCGGTTCGGCGATCTTCCAGATCCCGGCCCGCCAGCCCGCGATGACCGCGATGACCGCCGCCACGCTCGACTCGCTCTCCGGCGGCCGGTTCCGCCTCGGCCTCGGCGTCTCCGGCCCGCAGGTCTCCGAGGGCTGGTACGGCGTGAAGTTCGACAAGCCGCTGGCGCGGACCCGCGAGTACGTCGGGATCATCCGCAAGGCGATGACCCGTGAGCGCCTCAGTCACCAGGGCGAGCACTGGACCCTGCCCCTGCCGGACGGCCCCGGCAAGCCGCTGAAGCTGACCGTCCACCCGCAGCGCGAGCACATCCCGCTCTACATCGCCGCGATCGGGCCCAAGAACCTGGAGCAGACCGGAGAGATCGCCGACGGCGCGCTGCTGATCTTCCCCTCGGCCGCGCACCTGGAGGACACGGCCGTGCGGCACCTGCGCGCCGGACGGGAGAGGGCGGGGCTGACGATGGACGGCTTCGACGTGTGCCCGACGGTGCCGATCGCCGTCGGCGACGACAAGGACGTCACCGCGCTCGCCGACACCTTCCGGCCGTACACCGCGCTGTACGTCGGCGGCATGGGCAGCCGCAAGCAGAACTTCTACAACCAGCTCGCCCGGCGCATGGGGTACGAGGAGGCGGCCGGCGACGTCCAGGACAGGTACCTGTCCGGGGACAAGGACGGCGCGGCGGCGGCCGTCCCGCACCAGCTGATCGACGAGACGACGCTGCTCGGCTCGGTGCAGCGGATCGCCGACCGGATGACGGCCTACGCCGAGGCCGGGGTCACCACGCTCACGCTGGCCCCCGCGGGCCTCACGCTCGAGGAGCGGACCGCCTCGCTGCGGGCCGGCGCCGAGGCGCTGGAGCTGGCCGGGCTCGCGTAGGGCGGCGGGGAGGGACGCGCGGGACGGCGCTGAGCGGTATCCGCGGCCGTGGTGGGGGCTCGGGGGTCTTCCCCGCCACGGCCGGCACCGGGACAACGCCCCGCCGTCCCGGTTGGTTACGCCCCCTGGAGTCCGTCCCGTCCGTCGTTCGACGGATTCGCCCGACCCGGGTGTTGCACTGCCCCTGCCGCCGCATTTGACTCCTTCCCTGCGGAGACCTGCAGAGAGGCGCCCAGCATGCTGTCGGCCAAGAGCCTGTTCCAGGAGATCCTCGACCACGACGAGTCCTTCCGGCTGTTCTGCTCCATCGCCGCCGGCGGGGAGGCGCAGGGAGGCTGGGAGAACGGCCGTATCGCGGCCCTCGTGCCGGAGATCGAGCGCGCCCTCGCACCCAGGATCGCGCGGCACGGCGCCGACGAGGACAAGCACGGGCGCATCTTCGACGCCCTCCTGAGGAAGCGCGGCCTCGAACCCGTCGAGGTCCCGCCCGACACCGACTACACGATGCTCCTGGAGCGCGGCGGCATCGGTCTCGCCCACGACCGGCTCAGGTCCGACCGGCCGCTCACCGTCGGGGACATCGTCGTCTACCTCGCGCACAGCAGGGTCACCGAACAACGCGCCGCCGAGCAGATGGCACTCCTGCGCAAACACTTCGCCGACCATCCCGACATCGGCCGCGCGGTGAAGATGATCTCCCAGGACGAGGACGCCCACCTCGCCTACTGCCACGAGGAACTGCTGCGCCTCGCCGCCGCGGGCCACGGCCGGACGATCCGGCGCACCCTGCGGGAGTGCGCCCTCGCCGAGATCCGCGTCCACCGGGACGTGAGCCTCGCCGTGACGGCCGCCATGGGCCGCCTTCTCCGCTGGCCGGGGGCCAAGGCGGCCGTCCTCGCCGCGGGCATCCACGGTGTCTATCTCTACGAACGGCTCGGCGGCTGGCGGCGCATGGTGGCGCTGCGGATGCCGGAGCGCCGCGACGCCCTGGGCGGGCCGGCCGCGGTCTCCCCGGAGGCTCCCGAGGCTCCCGAGTTCGCGTGACCGCACGCCACGCGCGCGTGCGCCCTACAGCCACCCTCTCCGCTTGAACAGCCGGTACAGCAGCACCTCCAGAACCGCCATCACCGCGATCACCGCCGGGTACGACCACGTCCAGTGCAGCTCCGGCATGTGCTCGAAGTTCATGCCGTAGACGCCCGCGAGCATCGTCGGGACCGCGGCCATCGCCGCCCACGAGGAGATCTTCCGCATGTCGTCGTTCTGCCGGACGCCCATCTGCGCCAGGTGGGCCGACAGCACGTCCGACACCAGCCGGTCGAGGCCCTCCACCGACTCGTTGACCCGCGTGAGGTGATCGTTCACGTCACGGAAGAACGGATGGGCGCCGGCGTCCACGAAGGGCACCGCCCCGGCGGCGCCGCCCGGACCCGAGAGCCTGCTCATGGGCGGGGCGAGCGGACCGGTGGCCCGCCGGAACTCCAGGACCTGCCGCTTGAAGGTGTAGATCCGGGACGCGGTGTGCCGCGAGTCGCCGTCGTCCGGCGAGAAGACCTCCGCCTCGAGCTCCTCCAGGTCGTTCTGGAGCTCGGTCGCCACGTCCAGGTAGTGGTCCACCGTCGCGTCGGCGATCGCGTACAGCACGGCCGTCGGGCCCTTGCCGAGCAGTTCGGGCTCCTGCTCCAGACGGCGCCGTACGGCCGCGAGGGGCGCGCCCTCCCCGTGCCGCACGGTCACCACGAAACCGTCGCCGAGGAACACCATCACCTCGCCCGAGGAGACGGAGTCGCTGGCAGGCTCGTACACGACCGGCTTCAGCACCAGGAACAGCGAGTCCTCGTACACCTCCAGCTTGGGCCGCTGGTGCGCCTTCAACGCGTCCTCGACGGCCAGCGGGTGCAGCGCGAACTCGCTGCTGACGTGGTCGAACTCCTTCTCCGTCGGCTCGTGCAGCCCGACCCAGACGAAACCGCCCGCGGCCCGCGCCGCGCTCAGCGCCTCGGAGAAGTCCTCCGGTCCCTCCGTACGGCGCCCTTCGCGGTAGACGGCACAATCGACGATCACCGAGCGAGTCCCTTCGCCGTGCGGAACGGTACGTGGCGCCCCGTCGTACGGCCCGGGAGGCGTCCCGGGCCGTGAAATACCCCGTGGAATAGCCGGGACACCCGTTTAGGCTGGGCCGCATGCCCACGTTGATCCTTGTCCGGCACGGGCGGTCCACCGCCAACACCTCCGGGGTGCTCGCCGGGTGGACGCCCGGCGTCGCCCTCGACGAGCGCGGCACCGCGCAGGCCGCGGCGCTGCCCGGGCGGCTCGCGGCGCTGCCGATCTCCGAGGTGGTCACCAGTCCCCTGCAGCGCTGCCGGGAGACCCTCCGGCCGCTCCTCGACGCCCGCCCGGAACTGCGCCCGCACACCGAGGACCGGATCGGCGAGGCCCACTACGGCGACTGGTCCGGCCGCAAGCTCGCCGAGCTGACGGACGAGCCGCTGATGGAGGTCGTCCAGGCCCACCCCTCCGCGGCCGCCTTCCCGGGCGGCGAGTCGATGCGGGCCATGCAGGCACGCGCGGTGGAGGCGGTGCGCGAGTGGAACGCGCGCGTGGAACGGGACCACGGCGCCGATGCCGTGTACCTGATGTGCTCGCACGGAGACATCATCAAGTCCCTCGTGGCGGACGCTCTCGGGCTTCATCTCGACCTCTTCCAAAGGATCTCCGTGGAACCGTGTTCCATCACGGCGATCCGTTACACCAGGCTGCGCCCGTTCCTCGTACGCCTCGGGGACACCGGAGACCTGACATCCCTGGCACCGCGGGACGAGACACCCGGCCCCAACGCACCGGTCGGGGGCGATGCGGGCGCACCGTGATCGTCAACCGCAGTAGGGTGAAGCGGTCGCGGCGGTGCCGAACTCCTCGAGCGCCGGCAGCGGCCCGGCCCCGACGTCGATTCCAATGGAGACAGGACGTGTCCCGTCAGGTGTTCCTCTACGACCCCCCGGACCGCTTCGTGGCCGGTACGGTCGGGCTGCCCGGGCGCCGTACCTTCTTCCTGCAGGCCACCTCGGGACCCCGCGTCACGAGTGTGGCCCTGGAGAAGACCCAGGTCGCGGCGCTCGCGGAACGCATGGACGAACTGCTCGACGAGGTGGTCCGGCGCAGCGGCGGCAGTGCCGCCGTCCCGGCCGTCGCCCCCGCGGAGGTCTCGGACACCGCGCCCCTCGACACCCCCGTGGAGGAGGAGTTCCGGGTCGGCACCATGGCGCTGGCCTGGGACGGCGAGGAAGAGCGCATGATCGTCGAGGCGCAGGCCCTCGTGGAGCTGGAGGCCGACACCGACGAGGACCTCGCCGAGGCGGAGGAGCGGCTGCTCCAGGACGACGAGAACGGCCCGCCGATGCTGCGCGTCCGGCTCACCGGCGCCCAGGCCCGGGCCTTCGCCAAGCGCGCCCTCGACGTGGTCAACGCCGGGCGCCCGCCGTGCCCGCTGTGCAGTCTGCCGCTCGACCCGGAAGGACACGTATGTCCGCGCCAGAACGGATACCGCCGCGGAGCATGACCCCGAGCCCGGGGACCACCGCCGAACTCCTCGCCAAGGGCGAGCTGACCGTGCGCGGACGGATCCGCGAGGCGTCCAACGCGGCGCTGTACTGCACGGTCGTCCAGGGCGAGCGGGAGGCGGCCTGCATCTACAAGCCGGTGGCCGGGGAACGCCCGCTGTGGGACTTCCCCGACGGCACGCTCGCCGGGCGTGAGGTCGCCGCCTACGAGGTGTCCGAGGCCACCGGCTGGGGTCTCGTGCCGCCCACGGTGCTGCGCGACGGACCGTACGGCGAGGGCATGTGCCAGCTCTGGATCGAGCCGGACCCCGAGCCCGGGCCCGACGACGGGCTGCTCGCGCTGGTCGACGGGGAGGAGCCCGGGGAGGGCTGGAAGGCGATCGGGTTCGCCGAGGTGGGCGAGGGCCGGACGGCACTCCTCGTGCACGCCGACGACGAGCGGCTGCGGCGCCTCGCCGTCCTCGACGCGGTCATCAACAACGCCGACCGCAAGGGCGGCCACCTGCTGCCCGCCGCCGGGGGCCGGCTGTACGGCATCGACCACGGGGTGACCTTCAACACCGAGAACAAGCTGCGCACCCTGCTCTGGGGCTGGGCGGGCGAGCCGCTCACGGCGGAGGCGACCGGGGTGCTGGCCACCCTGCGGGAGGGTCTGGCGGACGGCGGGCCGCTGGCGGCGACGCTGTCGGAGCTGATCACCGGCGCCGAACTCGACGCCACGCGCGCGCGGGTCGACGCGCTGCTCGCCTCGGGCCGGCACCCGGAGCCCGGCGGTGAGTGGCCGGCGATCCCCTGGCCGCCCGTGTGAGCGACCCGGCTGCCGCCGTGCGCCCCCGGCGCCCGGCGGCACGCCCCGGCGCCCCGTGTCCCTGGCTCTGCGCCGCCCACCGGCGCCGACCAGGGAGAACGCACAGGACGATGCGGGCGCAAGAGGGCCCATCCGGCCATCCGGCCCGGTCCCGTTCGTATACGGAACATCCGTCCGGTTAGGCTCATGACATGCATGCCTGGCCCGCTTCCGAGGTCCCCGCCCTGCCTGGTCAGGGCCGCGACCTGAGGATTCACGACACCGCGACCGGACGTCAGGTGACCCTCGACCCCGGTCCCGTCGCCCGTATCTATGTGTGCGGTATCACACCGTACGACGCCACCCACATGGGGCACGCGGCGACCTACAACGCGTTCGACCTCGTGCAGCGCGTCTGGCTCGACACCAAGCGGCAGGTCCACTACGTACAGAACGTCACCGACGTCGACGACCCGCTGCTCGAGCGAGCGCAGCGGGACGGCGTCGACTGGACGGCCCTCGCCGAGCAGGAGACCGCCCTCTTCCGCGAGGACATGACGGCCCTGCGCATGCTGCCCCCGCGGCACTACGTCGGCGCCGTCGAGGCGATACCCGCGATCGTCCCGCTGGTCGAGCGGCTCCGTGAGGCGGGCGCCGCCTACGAGCTCGAAGGGGACATCTACTTCTCCGTCGGCTCCGACCCCCACTTCGGCTCGGTCTCCCGCCTCGACGCCGCCGCGATGCGGATGCTGTCCGCCGAGCGCGGCGGCGACCCGGACCGCCCGGGCAAGAAGAACCCGCTCGACCCGATGCTGTGGATGGCCGCCCGCGAGGGCGAGCCCAGCTGGGACGGCGGCTCGCTCGGCCGGGGCCGGCCCGGCTGGCACATCGAGTGCGTGGCCATCGCCCTGGAGCACCTCGGCATGGGCTTCGACGTCCAGGGCGGCGGCTCCGACCTGGTCTTCCCGCACCACGAGATGGGCGCCTCGCACGCGCAGGTGCTGACCGGAGAGTTCCCCATGGCCAAGGCGTACGTGCACGCCGGGATGGTCGCGCTGGACGGGGAGAAGATGTCGAAGTCCCGGGGCAACCTGGTCTTCGTGTCCCGGCTGCGGCAGGACGGCGTCGACCCCGCCGCCGTACGGCTCGCGCTGCACGCCCACCACTACCGCGCCGACTGGGAGTGGACCGACCAGGTCCTCCGCGACGCCGAGGCACGGCTCGGCCGGTGGCGCGCCGCCGTCTCCCGGCCCGACGGCCCGCCCGCCGAGGCCCTGGTCCAGGAGATGCGCGAGGCCCTCGCGAACGACCTGGACGCCCCGGCCGCGCTCGCCGCGGTCGACCGCTGGGCGGCGCTCCAGCAGGAGGCGGGCGGCACCGACACGGGCGCGCCCGGTGTGGTGACACGTGCGGTGGACGCGCTGCTGGGCGTGGCCCTCTAGGTCCGGGCGACGTCGTCCGGCGACGGTGACGGCGACAGCAGGAGGGGCGCCTCCCCGCTCGGGGAGGCGCCCCTTGTCGCTCACGTGCTCACACAGGAGCCGGGAGCCGGTGGATCAGATGTGCTGGATCCGCAGGCTGCGCAGGATGTGCGGCGACTGCGTGTCCCAGACGCCGACGACCGGCTGCCGGGTCGCGAAGGCCTGCTGGACCTCCACGAGGGCGTCCGGGGTCGGCGACTGCAGGACCCGGAGCTGGCCGTTGATGCGCAGGATGATGTGGCGCGAGTGGCCCTGCAGCGGGTGGACGACGTTGATGAAGCCGTCCGCCACGCCCGAGGCGAGGCGCTGCTGCTGCACGTGCTGGACGACCTGCTGGACCGCGGCGATCAGCACCTGCTGGAGCTGCTGCTGGATCTGCTGCTCCTGCTGCTGCGCCTGCTGGTCCTGCTGCTGCTGTTGCTGCTGCCCGTACTGCTGCTGCCCCTGCTGGCCCATCTGCTGGAGCAGCTGCTGGAAGGGCTGCTGCTGCCCGAGCTGCTGGAGCTGCTCGAGCGAGCCGCCCATCATCCCCATGGGCTGCTGCTGGCCGAACGGCTGCTGGCCGAAGGGCTGCTGCTGCGCGAACGGCTGCTGACCGTACTGCTGCTGCCCGAACGGCTGCTGCTGGGCGTAGCCCTGCTGCCCGAACGGCTGCTGGCCCTGCTGCTGGAACGGGGACGTGCTCGGGAACTGCTGGCCCTGCTGCTGTCCCAAGTGACTCATCTGCGGGGTGGTGCTCATGCGGGTGCCACCTTCCGTGGATGTTGTTGGCATTGCGTCGGTCCGTCGGTCCGTCGGTCCGTCCGTCCTCGGTCCGCGGGCGGCCATGTCCGCCCGCGCTCTTCAGCCCGTGACCACCAGACCGACGATCTCGTCGTCCGAGTACCAGACCCGGACGTCCGGCCGTCCCCCCGCGAACGCGGCGTGCACCGCGTGGCGGATCTCGGGGGACGGGTCGTTCAGGTTCCGCCAGGTCCCGGCCACGAACAGCCGGAGCCTCGGCGGGAGCTCACGCGGGTACGGCAGCAGCTCGTCCCAGTACCTCTCGGCCTGGCCCGATCCGACCGCCTCCGGCAGCAGACGGGA
The DNA here is from genome assembly GCF_014648075.1 of Streptomyces ruber. Classification (GTDB taxonomy): domain Bacteria; phylum Actinomycetota; class Actinomycetes; order Streptomycetales; family Streptomycetaceae; genus Streptomyces; species Streptomyces ruber. Next base: position 152,287 of record NZ_BMQK01000005.1, read on the forward strand.
GACCGCCGCCTTGATGTCCGGCCGGCTGCCGATCCGCTGGGACGCGGGCCGGCCCGGCGCGCTCTGCTGCGGGGAGCCGGTGGCCCGCAGCACCTGACGGGCACGTTCCGGGGACATCGGGTCCTGGCCGGACGCCTTCAGCATGCCCTGCAGGCAGGCCAGGGCGCCGACCACCACCGGGGAGGCGGACGAGGTCCCCGAGAACGTGTCCGTGTACCAGACGACCTCCTCCGCCCCGCCCTGAAGATCGCCGGGCCGGTCCCAGAAGCCTCCGGTCGTCGTGACCTCGCGTCCCCAGCCCTGCGCGTCCACGCGTCCCCCGTAGTTGGAGAACGACAGGCGCGAGCGGTCCGGCCCGTGGTCGCGGCCGTGCGTGCCCGGCGGCGGGGCACCGGCGCCGACCAGGATCGCGCCCGAGGACTGGTTGGAGGGGTTGAACGGGTTGCGCCACCACTCGGGGAAGAAGTCCGGACGGCGCTCGTAGACCGCGTCGTCCAGCGACTCCCCGCCGTTGCCCGCCGCGGCCACCACGAGGACGCCCTTGGCGGTCGCGTACCGGATGGCCGCGAAGTCGTCGGGCCACCACTCCAGCGGGATGTAGCCGCGCTGGTCGTCGCGCACCTCGAAGTCGTTGCGGGGCCCGGGCCGGTGCAGTTCCACCAGCACGATGTCGCCCGGTCCGAGCCGGTCGGCGGCCGCCTGGACCGCGGCCGCGGACCCGATGTCCTGGATGGACGCGGCCGCGGCGGTCGCGTCCGGCGCGATGCCGGTGATGCCGTACTCGTTGCGGTCGCCGCCGATCACCCCGATCACGGCGGTGCCGTGGTTGCGCCAGGCCAGGTCCGTCAGCGGGGTGCCGGCCACGACACCCGCGAGCTTCGCGGACAGGTCTTCGTGCCCGAACTGCCAGGCGCCCTCCACGTCGATCACGGTGACGCCCTGCCCGGTCCCGCCGGGCCGCTGCCAGGCCCAGTACGCGTCGACGCCCTCGGGCGCCGGGCGCAGATAGCCCTGGCGGCTGGTGAAGTCGGGGGTGACCGGAGCACCCTCCTTGATCCTGCGGTTGTCGTCGGAGCTCTGCCCCACCGAGCCGAGCGACGCGGGTACGGCGCCCGGCTTCACGTACGCCGTGTCGATGCCCGGCAGCGCGGCGATCCTCGACCGCAGCTCCTCGGCCCGGTCGCCACCGCCGCGGACCCGGTAGAAGAGGGTGAGGTCGGGTACGTGCTCACCGCTCGCGGCGGTGGTGTGCAGCCGTTCCTCGCTGCCGAACAGCGGCTCCAGCGTGAGCTGCTCGTCGCTGAGGAACATGTTCAGCGCCGAGACGTCGGCACCGGCCGCCGAACGGACGCCCTCCGGCCGGGCGCGCAGCCGGGCTTCGGGGCGGGCGACGACGATCAGTTCCTGCTCGGCTCCTCGGTAGGTGAATCCCGCTCCGTCGGGTCCGGGTCCGGACGCCCCCGGGCCCTGCTCCGGCTGTACCTGGTCGGTCATCGGGTACCGCTCCTTCCGGTCCGTGCGGGTGCCAAGTAGCGGGTGGCCCGGAAGCGGACCGGGCCATGAGGGCGGGATGCCATGTACCGCCCCCCGGGCCGCGCCTCCGGAGCACAACCAAGCACGCCCGGGACGCCCCGTAAAGGGCGCCGTCGCCAACTCGGTTTCAAAACAAGTTGAATTGGGTAACCTGTGCAATCCGTCTCGAAAGAGATGTCACGCACCAAACCGGCCAGATGCTGTCGATGAGCTGTCGAGCCGTCGCGGGGATGCCCGTGGGGGTCGGGGGCACAGGCGTTCTGTGAGCTGTGGGGGAGTGGTGTGGCGAAGCAGACACGCACCGGAGGGGATGCGGCATCACGCGGCCGGGGCGGTGCCCGGTGTGCGCCGCCCCTCCGCCCGCGTTGCCGTCGGGTACCCGAGCCCTCGGAGCTCTCGGTCCCGGAGTTCTCGGACTCGGTCCCGGGAGCGTCAGTCCTCGGAGGAATCGTCGTCGTCGGTGCCCGGCCGCTGCGGCGGCTTCGGGGGGCGGGGCCGGGTGCCGGGGTTGTCCCGCAGGTACGAGGCGCCATCGCCGTCCGCGGTGGCGTGCCCGCCCGGGCCGCCGTCCCGCCTGCGCAGGTACCGCTCGAACTCGCGGGCGATCGCCTCGCCCGACGCCTCGGGCAGCTCCGCGGTGTCCCGGGCCTCCTCCAGCGTCTGCACGTACTCGGCGACCTCGCTGTCCTCCGCGGCCAGCTGGTCCACGCCCACCTGCCACGCCCGCGCGTCCTCGGGCAGCTCACCGAGGGGGACGCGCACGTCGATGAGGTCCTCGAGACGGTTCAGCAGGGCCAGCGTGGCCTTCGGGTTCGGCGGCTGCGACACGTAGTGCGGGACCGCCGCCCACAGCGAGACGGCCGGGACGCCCGCGTGCGTGCACGCCTCCTGGAGGATGCCGACGATGCCCGTGGGGCCCTCGTACTTGGTCTCCTCCAGGTCCATCCGCCGGGCCAGGTCGGGATCCGAGGTCACCCCGCTGATCGGCACCGGACGGGTGTGCGGGGTGTCGCCGAGCAGGGCGCCCAGGACGACGACCAGCTCCACGCCCAGCTCGTGCGCGAAGCCGAGCAGCTCGTTGCAGAACGAGCGCCACCGCATGGACGGCTCGATGCCGCGGACCAGGACCAGGTCACGGGGCTTGTCCCCGCCGACGCGGACCACCGAGAGTCTGGTCGTCGGCCAGGTGATCCTGCGCACCCCGCCGTCCAGCCACACCGTGGGGCGGTTCACCTGGAAGTCGTAGTAGTCCTCGGCGTCCAGCGCCGCGAACACCTCGCCCTTCCACTCCCGGTCGAGATGGGCGACCGCGGCGGAGGCGGCGTCGCCGGCATCGTTCCAGCCTTCGAACGCGGCCACCATGACTGGGTCGATCAGCTCGGGAACCCCCTCCAGCTCGATCACCCAGCGCCTCCTTCCGACGTGCCTCGTGTACATCCCAACCTTACGGCGTGCCGAGTCGGCCTCCGCAGCCCCCGTGCACGGGGGAGTGAACGGATCACTGCCCCGTTCGCCAGGCCGACACACCCCCCATTGATCGGAGCTGTCACCAGGCCCTGCGACGACCTGAAGCACGGGAACGAGCCCCGCGCGCGAACCGGGCACGGGGCGCCCGGCAGGGGCGTCTCACAGGGTCGAGCGCAGCCACTGCTCCACGGACGCGATGTGCACCGTGGCCCAGGAGCGGGCCGCCTCCGCGTCCCGGTCGCGGAGCGCCGCGAGGATCATGCGGTGCTCGTGGAGGGTGCGGCTCACCGCGTCCTCCTGGGTGAGGCCGCGCCAGACGCGGGCACGCGTCGTCGGGCCGGAGAGGCCGTCCAGCAGCGAGCAGAGCACCGAGTTGCCGGAGGCCTGCACGATGCCCCGGTGGAAGTCCAGGTCGCAGGCGACGAGCTCCTCCACCGACGGCTCGTCCCCGAGCCGGTCCAGCTGGGCCGCCAGCGCGTCCAGCTGCTGCTCGCCGATGCGGGGCGCGGCCATCGCCGTGGCCGCCGGCTCCAGGATGCGGCGCACCGCGAGGAACTCCAGGACCGTGTCGTCGCGGTGGAAGTCGACCACGAACGAGAGCGCCTCCAGCAGGAGCTGCGGGGCCAGACTCGTGACGTACGTGCCGTCGCCCTGCCGTACGTCCAGGATGCGGATGAGCGCGAGGGCGCGCACGGCCTCCCGCAGGGAGTTGCGGGACAGACCGAGACCGGAGGCGAGCTCGGCCTCCCTGGGCAGGCGGTCGCCGGGGCGCAGCGCGCCCGAGACGATCATTCCCTTGATCTTCTCGATCGCCTCGTCCGTGACAGCCATACGCGCCTCCCGGGATAGACATCCGATGTCTGGGTCGACATTATGCGCCACCCCACCGGACGCCGGTCCCGGCGCCGTGGACGGGACGGCCCGCAGGGGGCCGCCCCGTCCCGGTTCACGCGTCCCGCGTCACTTCTTGTCGAGCAGGTCCTGCACCTTGCCCCGCACCTCGTCCGTGGCCAGGCCGCGGATCGTCAGGGTGGTGCGGCGGCGCAGCACGTCGTCGGCCGTCTCGGCCCACTCGTGGTCCCGGGCGTAGACGACCTGCGCCCAGATCTCCGGGGCGTCCGGGTGGACGCGCTCGCCCAGCTCGGGGTTCTCGTTGGCGAGCCGGGCGATGTCGAAGGCCAGCGAACCGTAGTGGGTGGCCAGGTGCCGGGCGGTGTCCGCCGCCATGCGCGGGCCGGGCGCGGGCCGGTCGACCAGCAGCCGGTGGGCGACCGCGCGCGGGTTGGCGACACCCGGCAGCGGCAGCTTCTTCGGCAGCGCGGAGACGGACTCGAAGTCCCCGCCCAGCGGGTGCCCCGGCAGCGCCTCCAGCTTCTTCATCACCGTGCGGCCGATGTGCCGGAAGGTGGTCCACTTGCCGCCCGCGACGGACAGCATGCCGCCCCGGCCCTCCGTGACGACCGTCTCGCGCTTGGCCTTGGAGGTGTCGCCCGGGCCGCCGGGCAGCACCCTGAGGCCCGCGAAGGAGTACGTGATCAGGTCACGCGAGAGCTGCTGGTCGCGGATGGAGAAGGCCGCCTCGTCGAGGATCTGGGCTATGTCCTTCTCGTTGACCGCGACCTCGCCCGGGTCGCCCTCGTACTCCTCGTCGGTGGTGCCGAGCAGCAGCATGTCCTCCCAGGGGAGGGCGAAGGTGATGCGGTACTTGTCGATGGGCGTGGCCAGCGCGGCCTTCCACGGCGAGGTGCGCCTGAGCACCAGGTGCGCGCCCTTGGACAGGCGGATGGACGGCGCCGCGCCCGGGTCCTCCAGCTTGCGCAGGTGGTCGACCCAGGGGCCGGTGGCGTTGAGCACCAGCCGGGCGTCCACGCCGAACTCGTCGCCGGAGAGCCGGTCCTTGACCTCCGCGCCGGTGACCCGGCCCCGGGTGAAGCGCAGCCCGGTGACCTCGGCGTGGTTGAGGACGACGGCGCCCGCGTCGACGGCCGCGCGGACCGTCATCAGCGCCATCCGGGCGTCGTTCATCTGGTCGTCGCCGTACACGGCCACGGCCTTCAGGTTGTCCGTGCGCAGCTCCGGCACGTCCCGCGCGGCCTTCGCCGGGCTCAGCAGGTGGCCCACGCCGTCACCGAACGCCGACAGCGCGGAGTAGGCGAAGACGCCCGCCCCGAGCTTCGCCGCGCCGTGCGGCCCGCCCTTGTACACGGGCAGGTAGAAGGTGAGCGGGTTCGCCAGGTGGGGGGCCACCTGGCGGGAGACCGCGCGGCGCTCGAAGTGGTTCTCCGCCACCAGCTTCACCGCGCCGGTCTGCAGGTAGCGCAGACCGCCGTGGAGGAGCTTGGAGGAGGCGGAGGAGGTGGCGCCGGCGAAGTCGCCGGCGTCGACCAGGGCCACCCGCAGACCGGACTGCGCGGCGTGCCAGGCGGTGGAGATGCCCAGGATGCCGCCGCCGATCACGAGGAGGTCGTACGACGCCTTGGAGAGCTGCTCCCGGGTCTCGGCGCGGCTCGGGCCGGTACCGGCGGCCGGACGCGTTCCCAGGGCAGGCACGGACTGCAGGGTGGACTGACTGGTCATTTCGGGTCTTGCTCCTCGTCAGTTTTCGTCGTCGTCGAGCCAGCCCATGGTCCGCTCGACGGCCTTGAGCCAGTTCTTGTACTCACGGTCGCGGGTCTCCGCGTCCATGCGGGGGGTCCACTCGGCGGCCCGGCGCCAGTTGGCGCGCAGGTCGTCGGTGCTCGCCCAGAAGCCGACGGCGAGACCGGCGGCGTAGGCGGCGCCGAGGCAGGTGGTCTCGGCGACCATCGGGCGCACCACGGGGGCGTCCAGGAAGTCCGAGATCGTCTGCATCAGCAGGTTGTTGGAGGTCATGCCGCCGTCGACCTTGAGCGCGGCCAGCTCGACGCCGGAGTCCTTGGTCATGGCGTCGGTGATCTCGCGGGTCTGCCAGGCGGTGGCCTCCAGGACGGCGCGCGCGAGGTGCGCCTTGGTGACGTACCGGGTCAGACCGGCGATCACACCGCGGGCGTCCGAGCGCCAGTACGGGGCGAAGAGGCCGGAGAAGGCCGGTACGAAGTACGCGCCGCCGTTGTCCTCCACCGAGGTCGCGAGCGTCTCGATCTCGGCGGCGGTGGAGATGAGGCCCATCTGGTCGCGCATCCACTGCACCAGCGAACCGGTGACGGCGATGGAGCCCTCCAGGGCGTAGACCGGCTTGTTGTCGCCGATCTGGTAGCCCACGGTGGTCAGCAGCCCGCTGTACGAGTTGATGGCCTTCTCGCCGGTGTTCATCAGCATGAAGGTGCCGGTGCCGTACGTGGACTTGGCCTCGCCCTCGTCGAAGCAGGTCTGGCCGAACAGGGCCGCCTGCTGGTCGCCGAGCGCGGAGGCGACCGGGATGCCGCCGAGCAGCTCGCCGAGGCGGCCGCCCTTGACCTCGCCGTAGACCTCGGCGGAGGAGCGGATCTCGGGGAGCATCTGCCGCGGCACACCGATCGACTCGCAGATGCGGTCGTCCCACTCCATCTTGCGGAGGTTCATCAGCATGGTGCGGGAGGCGTTGGTGACGTCGGTGACGTGCCGGCCGCCGTCCACGCCGCCGGTCAGGTTCCAGATGACCCAGCTGTCCATGGTGCCGAACAGCAGGTCGCCGGCCTCGGCGCGCTCGCGCAGGCCCTCGACGTTGTCCAGCAGCCAGCGCGCCTTGGGACCCGCGAAGTAGGAGGCCAGCGGCAGGCCGGTCTCGCGGCGGAAGCGGTCCTGGCCGACGTTGCGGCCGAGCTCTCTGACCAGGGCGTCGGTGCGGGTGTCCTGCCAGACGATCGCGTTGTGGACGGGCTCACCGGTGTTCCTGTCCCAGATCAGCGTCGTCTCGCGCTGGTTGGTGATGCCGATGGCCTTGATGTCGTCGCGGGTGATGCCGGCCTTCTCGACGGCTCCGGCGACCACCTCCTGGACGTTCGTCCAGATCTCGGCGGCGTCGTGCTCGACCCAGCCAGGCTTCGGGAAGATCTGCTCGTGCTCCTTCTGGTCGACGGAGACGATGCGGCCGTCCCGGTCGAAGACGATGCAGCGGGACGAGGTCGTGCCCTGGTCGATGGCGGCGATGAAGGGTCCGGCGGTGTGGGCGTCGGTCACGGGTGTGCTCCCTGCTTCTCGGTGGCTCGTGGCGCTCATGGAGTCGTATCCGGGGTGGTGACGGCGGCTGTCCGGCGCGTCACGCGAAGGCGAGGTTGTAGATGCCGCCGGCGATCGCGCCGCCGATCAGCGGTCCCGCGACCGGGATCCAGGCGTAGGCCCAGTCCGAGCCGCCCTTGTTCGGCAGCGGCAGCAGGCTGTGCACGATGCGCGGACCGAGGTCGCGGACCGGGTTGATGGCGTAGCCGGTCGGACCGCCGAGCGAGAGGCCGATGCCCACGACGAGCAGCGCGGTGATCAGGGCGCCCAGCACCCCGAGGCCGTCGCCGCCCGCGTTCAGGCCCTGGGTCAGGATGACCAGGACGAGCACCACGGTGGCGATGATCTCCGTCGCGAGGTTCTGCGCGGCGTTGCGGATCTCGGGGCCGGTGGAGAAGATGCCGAGCACGGGGCCCGCCTTCGGCGCGGTCCTCTGGTCGACCATGCCTTCCTCGACCGGCTGTGCGGCGATGACCTCGGGGTCCGTCAGGTGGGCGCGGAACTGCCCGTAGTACGTGATCCAGACCAGTACGGCGCCGATCATCGCGCCGAGGAGCTGCGAGGCCAGGTAGAGCGGGACATTGCTCCACTTGGTGCCGCCCTGGATCGCGAGACCGATGGTGACCGCCGGGTTCAGATGGGCACCGGAGACCCCGCTCGACAGGTACGCGCCGGACAGGACCGCGAAGCCCCAGCCGAACGCGATGGCCAGCCAGCCGGCGTTGTACGCCTTCGAGCGCTTGAAAGTGACGGCGGCGCACACGCCGCCGCCCAGCAGGATGAGCACGGCGGTACCGATGGTCTCGCCGATGAAGATGTCGGAGCTGGACACCCGCGACTCCTTTGTCCTTCGTCCAGGGGGAGGCGAACCCCGGGTGAACCGCGGGTCCCTCCGGTGGTTCGTCGCGCTCTCAGGGATGAGAGCGAATCCGGCCCTTGGCGTTGTCCCACTGTAACGCGTATTACCGGTAAGTGTTCGACAATGCCGACCGATGGACGCGAGTCTCGTCCTGTCTCCACATATCCGTCAAGAGTTCCGTTGTTGAAAACACGATCGTTATTGATCGCTTCGGCCTCATACCCACCTGGGCGTGTTACGCACGTGCGTGCAGAGGGGCGGACGGGCGCGGGCGGGAGGGCAGAGGGGAGGCCGGGACGCCCGGTGCGGCGGCCCGGCCCCCGTGGGCGCGGTACGGGGTCAGAACCGGGCCGCGCCCAGGTCCCGGGAGATCGCGCGGGCGCAGTCCCGTACCGACGCGATCAGCTCGGGGCGCAGCTCCTCGTCCCGGCGGATCCGTTCCACGGCGCCGGTGATGCCGACCGCCCCGACCGGCATGCGGCGCCGGTCGTGGATGGGCGCCGCGATGGACGCCACACCCTCCCAGGTCTCCTCCACGTCCGCCGCGTAGCCGCGCGCGCGGGTGAGCGCCAGGACGTTCTCCAGCTCCTGCAGCCCGCTGATCGTGCGCTCCGTGAACGTCTTGCGGTCGCTGTCCACCACCTCGCTGTGCGCGACCGGGTCGTACGCCGACAGCACCTTGCCCAGGGCCGTGGAGTGCAGCGGCTGCATGACCCCGATCTCCAGGACCTGCCGGCTGTCGTCGGGCCGGAAGACGTGGTGCACGATCAGTACGCCCTGCTGGTGCAGCACCCCGAGGTAGACGCTCTCGCCGCTGGCGCGGGCCAGGTCGTCCGCCCACACCAGGGCGCGCGCCCTGAGCTCGTGGACGTCCAGGTACGTGGTGCCGAGGCGCAGCAGCTCCGCGCCCAGCTGGTAGCGGCCGGAGGCGTCGTCCTGCTCCACGAAGCCCTCCTGCTGGAGGGTGCGCAGGATGCCGTGGGCCGTGCCCTTGGCGAGGCCCAGCGACGAGGCGATGTCGGAGAGACCGAGCCGTCGCTCGCCGCCCGCGAGCAGCCGCAGCATCGCGGCCGCCCGTTCGAGCGACTGGATGTTCCGTGCCATGGCCGTCTGCCTCCGTCCCCTTCGGCCGCCGGTGTGCGACTCGACTGACACCGTTCGGCAATGCCGAACACTACCCGTGACTGTCAGGGCGCGGCCAATGTCCGACGCCGCATTCTCGCCGCGGTGAAGGCGGGGAGGTTCGGGATTTCCCTGGAACGGACCTGGCCCCGCCCCCGCGCGACGAGGGCGGTCGTCGGAGTAAACCGCATGTCGCGGGCGCGCCGAGGCACGTCCGTCCCGTGGACGCCCCTGACGGGATCGCGCCGCTCCGGGCTACCCTGGCCGCGTGCGCCTTCCGAGGGAAGCCGCAAAGCCGACAGCCGTCGCACTCCAGGGAGCACCTTCATGGCCTCGTCGCCGAACCCGTCCCCCGCAGCCCCCGCCTCCGCCGCCGGGGACACCGCCCCCGACAGCCGGACCCGGTCCGACGCCCTCCGCCACGCCCTCGCCACGCGCGTCGTGGTCGCCGACGGAGCCATGGGCACCATGCTCCAGGCCCAGGAGCCGACCCTGGAGGACTTCCAGAACCTCGAAGGCTGCAACGAGGTCCTCAACCTCACGCGCCCCGACATCGTCCGTTCCGTGCACGAGGCGTACTTCGCCGTGGGCGTCGACTGCGTGGAGACGAACACCTTCGGCGCGAACCACGCGGCCCTCGGCGAGTACGACATCGCCCACCGCGTGCACGAGCTGTCCGAGGCGGGCGCGCGGGTGGCCCGTGAGGTGGCCGACGAGTTCACCGCCGGTGACGGCCGGCAGCGCTGGGTGCTCGGCTCGATCGGCCCCGGCACCAAGCTGCCGACCCTGGGCCACGTGCCGTACGCCACGATCCGTGACGGCTTCCAGGCCAACGCCGAGGGGCTGCTCGCCGGCGGCGCCGACGCCCTGATCGTCGAGACCACGCAGGACCTGCTCCAGACGAAGTCGTCCGTCCTGGGCGCCCGGCGCGCCATGGAGGCCACCGGCGTCGAGGTGCCGCTGCTGGTGTCGATGGCGTTCGAGACGACCGGCACCATGCTGCTCGGCTCCGAGATCGGTGCCGCGCTGACAGCCCTGGAGCCGCTCGGCATCGACATGATCGGCCTGAACTGCTCCACCGGCCCCGCCGAGATGAGCGAGCACCTGCGCTACCTCACCCGGCACTCCCGCATCCCGCTGCTGTGCATGCCGAACGCGGGCCTGCCCGTGCTCACCAAGGACGGCGCGCACTTCCCGCTCGGCCCCGAGGGTCTGGCCGACGCGCAGGAGAACTTCGTCCAGGACTACGGACTGAGCCTCGTCGGCGGCTGCTGCGGCACCACCCCCGAGCACCTGCGCCAGGTCGTCGAGCGGGTCCGTGACCTCACCCCGGTCGAGCGCACCCCCCGCCCCGAGCCGGGCGCCGCCTCCCTCTACCAGACCGTCCCCTTCCGCCAGGACACCTCGTACCTGGCCATCGGCGAGCGCACCAACGCCAACGGCTCCAAGAAGTTCCGCGAGGCCATGCTGGACGGCCGCTGGGACGACTGCGTGGAGATGGCCCGCGACCAGATCCGCGAGGGCGCCCACATGCTCGACCTCTGCGTCGACTACGTGGGCCGCGACGGCGTCGCCGACATGGAGGAGCTGGCGGGACGTTTCGCCACCGCCTCGACCCTGCCGATCGTGCTGGACTCCACCGAGGTCGACGTCATCCGCGCCGGGCTGGAGAAGCTCGGCGGCCGCGCGGTGATCAACTCGGTCAACTACGAGGACGGCGACGGCCCCGAGTCCCGCTTCGCCAGGGTCACGAAGCTGGCGAAGGAGCACGGCGCCGCGCTGATCGCGCTGACCATCGACGAGGAGGGCCAGGCCCGTACGCCCGAGAAGAAGGTCGAGATCGCCGAACGGCTGATCGCCGACCTCACCGGCAACTGGGGCATCCACGAGTCGGACATCCTCGTCGACACGCTGACCTTCACCATCTGCACCGGCCAGGAGGAGTCCCGCAAGGACGGCATCGCCACCATCGAGGCGATCCGCGAGCTCAAGCGCCGCCACCCGGACGTGCAGACCACCCTCGGCCTGTCGAACATCTCCTTCGGCCTCAACCCGGCCGCGCGCATCCTGCTCAACTCCGTCTTCCTCGACGAGTGCGTCAAGGCCGGCCTGGACTCGGCGATCGTGCACGCGTCGAAGATCCTCCCCATCGCCCGCTTCGACGAGGAACAGGTCACCACCGCCCTGGACCTCATCTACGACCGCCGCAGCGAGGGCTACGACCCGCTGCAGAAGCTCATGGCGCTGTTCGAGGGCGCCACCGCCAAGTCGCTGCGGGCGTCCAAGGCCGAGGAACTGGCCGCGCTGCCGCTGGACGAGCGCCTGAAGCGGCGCATCGTCGACGGCGAGCGCAACGGCCTGGAGGCCGACCTGGACGAGGCCCTGACGGAGCGCCCCGCGCTCGACATCGTCAACGAGACGCTCCTGGACGGCATGAAGGTGGTCGGCGAGCTGTTCGGCTCCGGCCAGATGCAGCTGCCGTTCGTGCTCCAGTCCGCCGAGGTCATGAAGACCGCGGTGGCCCACCTGGAACCGCACATGGAGAAGTCCGACGCCGAGGGCAAGGGCACCATCGTGCTGGCCACGGTCCGCGGCGACGTGCACGACATCGGCAAGAACCTCGTCGACATCATCCTGTCCAACAACGGCTACAACGTGGTCAACCTCGGCATCAAGCAGCCCGTCTCCGCGATCGTCGAGGCGGCCGAGGAGCACCGGGCCGACGTCATCGGCATGTCCGGCCTGCTGGTCAAGTCCACGGTGATCATGAAGGAGAACCTGGAGGAGCTCAACCAGCGCGCCCTGGCCGCCCGCTTCCCGGTCATCCTCGGCGGCGCCGCCCTCACCCGTGCGTACGTCGAGCAGGACCTGCACGAGATCTACGAGGGCGAGGTCCGCTACGCCCGCGACGCGTTCGAGGGCCTGCGCCTGATGGACGCCCTCATCGCGGTCAAGCGCGGCGTGCCCGGGGCGAGCCTGCCGGAGCTTCGGCAGCGCCGGGTGCGGGCCACCGCGCAGACGGCCGTCGAGGAGCGCCCCGAGGAAGGGCACGTGCGCTCGGACGTCGCCACCGACAACCCCGTGCCCACGCCGCCGTTCTGGGGCACCCGCGTGATCAAGGGCATCCAGCTCAAGGAGTACGCCTCCTGGCTGGACGAGGGCGCGCTGTTCAAGGGCCAGTGGGGACTCAAGCAGGCCCGCACCGGCGACGGTCCGTCGTACGAGGAACTGGTGGAGACCGAGGGCCGCCCGCGCCTGCGCGGCCTGCTGGACCGGCTGCAGACCGAGAACCTCCTCGAAGCCGCCGTCGTCTACGGCTACTTCCCCTGCGTGTCCAAGGACGACGACCTGATCCTGCTGGACGAGTCGGGCAACGAGCGCACCCGCTTCACCTTCCCGCGCCAGCGCCGCGGCCGCCGGCTGTGCCTGGCCGACTTCTTCCGCCCCGAGGAGTCCGGCGAGACCGACGTGGTCGGGCTGCAGGTCGTCACCGTCGGCTCCCGCATCGGCGAGGAGACCGCCAGGCTCTTCGAGGCCAACGCCTACCGCGACTACCTGGAACTGCACGGCCTGTCCGTGCAGTTGGCCGAGGCGCTCGCCGAGTACTGGCACGCGCGCGTGCGCTCCGAACTCGGCTTCGCGGGCGAGGACCCGGCCGCGATCGAGGACATGTTCGACCTGAAGTACCGCGGCGCCCGGTTCTCCCTCGGCTACGGCGCCTGCCCGGACCTGGAGGACCGCACGAAGATCGCCGACCTGCTGCGGCCCGAGCGGATCGGCGTGACGCTCTCCGAGGAGTTCCAGCTCCACCCCGAGCAGTCCACCGACGCCATCGTCATCCACCACCCCGAGGCGAAGTACTTCAACGCGCGCTGAGCGCTCCGCGGGACGCGGGCCGGGCGAGGCCGTGTCCCGCCTCTTGCGCCGCGGCCGTACCGAGCGCCGCGGCGGGCGGAGTCGTACACTGGTCGGCCCATCGCAGGCCGGTTCCCCGCACGGGAACCGGCCTGCTCGTCCCCCAAGGAGGTGTGCCGGGATGACGACGACGGTCCCCGCGCCAGGTACAGGTGCGACCGACGGCTCCGCGCTGCAGGCCGTGCTCCTCGACATGGACGGCACCCTGGTGGACACCGAGGGTTTCTGGTGGGACGTCGAGGTGGAGGTCTTCGCGCGCCTCGGCCACACGCTCGACGACTCCTGGCGTCATGTCGTGGTCGGCGGCCCCATGACCCGCAGCGCCGGGTTCCTGATCGAGGCCACGGGCGCGGACATCACCCTCGACGAGCTCTCCGTGCTGCTCAACGAGGGGTTCGAGGACCGGATCGGGCGCACCCTGCCGCTGATGCCGGGCGCCGCCCGGCTCCTCGCCGAGCTCTCCGCGTACGACATCCCCACCGCGCTGGTCTCCGCCTCCCACCGGCGCATCATCGACCGGGTCCTCGCCTCGCTGGGACCCCAGCACTTCCACCTGACCGTCGCGGGCGACGAGGTGCAGCGGACCAAGCCGCACCCCGACCCGTACCTGCTGGCCGCGTCCGGGCTGGGCGCCGATCCGGCCCGCTGCGTGGTGGTCGAGGACACCGCGACCGGTATCGCGGCCGCGGAGGCGGCGGGCTGCCAGGTGGTCGCGGTCCCCTCGGTGGCACCCATCGTCCCCGCCGCCCGGCGCACGGTCGTCCGTTCCCTGGAAGAAGTCGATCTGCCCTTTCTCCGCGCCCTCATGGCGGCGGAAGGAGACCCGACTGTGGTCTGATGGGCTGATCACGGAAATGCGCCAGGTGATCACCTGGCGTACGGACGGGAATGCGCCGTAAAGCCGGAACGGCCCCGGCGCGCGGAATTCGGCGGCTCCGGCCGGCCGAATTCCGATAGCCGCCGATCCACTCCGCCGTTGTGACGTTCGCCACTCGACGAGGGGTCGACATCGCTGTCGGGGCGTGCCCGCATGTCCCGTTCCGGGGTGATCGGTGCACCCATGTGTCCCGATTGGCGCATCGTGCGCCCATCGCGCGGCTGAGTGTCTGTTCAGTGCGTCCACACCCGGTTCCGCTGCGTGATGGAAGGTGAGTACGGATCAACTCCGGTGCCCGCAAGCGGTGCTCACGGTTCGGTCTAATGTCGTCGCGACAACACTGTTTACCCCCGTGACCCGCCCGCACACCCCAGCCGCCGGGTCCACGCCATCGACAGCTCTGGAGAAACACGAGCATGAAGCGCAAGACCCTGGTGCTGCCGGCCGTCATAGGCCTGCTCACTCCCGTGCTCGCCGCCTGCGGCGGATCCGACGGCGGGGGCGGCGGCGGGGAAGCGATCGTCGTGGGCACCACCGACAAGTTCACCGTGTCCAAGGAAGCCCCGGCGCCGCTCGACCCCGCGTACGCGTACGACATCGGTACGTGGAACATCCTGCGGCACACCGTGCAGACCCTCATGGCGCAGCCCCGCGGCGAGGGCGAGCCCGAGCCCGAGGCGGCCGAGAGCTGCCGCTTCACCGACAGCGGCAACGAGCGCTACACCTGCACGCTGCGCGAGGGCCTGGAGTTCGCGAACGGAGACCCGGTCACCGCCGAGGACGTGAAGTTCTCCATCGACCGCGCGCGCTCCATCGAGGCCGACAGCGGTGTCTACGCCCTGCTGTCGACGATCGAACTCGTGGAGACCAAGGGCGACCGCGAGGTGATCTTCCACCTCAACAGCCCCGACGCCACCCTGCCGTTCAAGCTCTCCACCCCCGTGGCGGGCATCGTCAACTCCAAGGACTACGCCAAGGACAAGCTCCGTGACGGCGTGGAGGTCGACGGCTCCGGGCCGTACACCCTCAAGGCCGAGATGGAGAACGGCGCACTCGCCAAGATCGTCTTCACCAAGAACCCCACTTACAAGGGGATCCTGACGCCGAAGAACGACAAGGTCGAGCTGCGCGCCTTCGACGACGCCGACGCCATGGGCGCCGCGCTCGAGAAGGGCGACATCCAGGTGATGACCCGCAGCATGACGCCGGAGCAGATCGACAAGCTCTCCGCGTCCTCGGGCGGCGACATCGACCTGGTCGAGACGTCGGGTCTGGAGATTCGTTACCTCGGCTTCAACACCACCGCCGAGCCGGTCAAGGACGCCGCCGTCCGCCAGGCCATGGCCCAGCTCATCGACCGCGGCAAGCTGATCACGGAGGTGTACGGCACCCAGGCGGCGCCGCTCTTCTCGCTCGTCCCGGCCGGCGTCACCGGTCACACCAACTCGTTCTTCAACAGGTACGGGGAGGCCGACCGCGGCAAGGCCGAGGAACTCCTCACCGAGGCCGGCGTCACCACCCCGGTGAAGCTGACCCTGCACTACACGACCGACCACTACGGCTCCGCCACCAAGCAGGAGTTCGAGCAGCTGCAGAAGCAGCTCAACGACAGCGGGCTGTTCGACGTCGACATCGAGGGCACCCCCTGGGAGACCTTCCGCCCGGCCGAGATGGACGGCGAGTACGCCGTCTACGGCATGGGCTGGTTCCCCGACTTCGCGGACGCCGACAGCTTCACGGCCCCGTTCCTCGACGCGAACAACATGCTCGGCTCGCCGTACGACAACAGCGAGATCCGCAAGACCCTCATCCCCGAGTCCCGCCGCGCGGCCGACCGCCTCAACGCCGCGGAGAGCATCAACAGGATCCAGGACATCGTCGCCAGGGACGTGCCGGTCCTGCCGCTGTGGCAGGGCAAGCAGTACCTCGCGGCGCGGGACGGCATCACGGGCGCGGAGTGGGCCATCAACTCCTCCGCCATCCTGCAGCTGTGGGAGCTCGGCCGCGGCGTCACCGGCTGACCGGACCACGCCGCCGCCCCACCCGGCCAGACGCACCGAGGGCGCCCCTTCGCCGCGAAGGGGCGCCCTCGGTGCCGTACGGACTACTGCGCGGCGCCGGGACGGACCAGCCCGCTCTCGTACGCGTACACCGCCGCCTGCACGCGGTCGCGCAGGCCCAGCTTGGTGAGGACATGGCCCACGTGCGTCTTAACGGTGGTCTCGCTGACGAACAGATCGGCCGCGATCTCGGCGTTGGACAGCCCCCGCGCCACCAGCTTCAGCACCTCGACCTCACGGTCGGTCAGCGTGTGCAGCGCGTCCGGCACCGGCTCCTCGCCGGAGGGCAGATGCGTCGCGTACTTGTCCAGCAGCCGGCGCGTGATGCTCGGCGCGAGCATCGCCTCGCCGGCCGCCACCACACGGATCGCCTGCACCAGCTCGCCCGCCGGCGCGTCCTTGAGGAGGAAGCCGCTGGCCCCCGCCCGCAGCGCCTCCACCACGTACTCGTCGAGATCGAAGGTCGTCAGCACCAGCACCTTGGCCGGACCGTCCCGGCCGGGCCCGGTGATCTGCCGGGTCGCCTCGACACCGTCCATCCGCGGCATACGGATGTCCATCAGCACCACATCGGGCTGCAGCGCCCGCACCTGGTCGAGCGCCTGGAGGCCGTCCCCGGCCTCGCCGACGACCGCGATGTCCTGCTCCGCCTCCAGGATCATCCGGAAGCCGGTTCTCAGCAGCGGCTGGTCGTCGACCAGTAGGACACGGATGGCCACAGGAGTCTCCTTCGCTAGTCCCGCCCCATTCTGCCCTGGGCGTCCCCGCCCGCCACGGGCGCCCTGACCGGCAGCGGATACGGCGGGGGAGTCCCGCCGAACTCCGGGCAGACCGCCCGGTGGTCGCACCAGCCGCACAGCTTGGTGGGGCGCGGCCGCCAGTCACCGGTCTCGGTGGCGAGCCGGATCGCCTCCCACAGCGCCAGCAGCTTGCGCTCCACCCGCTCCAGATCCGCGACGACCGGGTCGTACGTCAGCACGTCACCGCTGCCCAGGTACACCAGCTGCAGCCGGCGCGGGACCACCTTCCTCAGCCGCCACACCACCAGCGCGTAGAACTTCATCTGGAACAGCGCGCCCTCGGCGTACTCCGGCCGCGGCGCCTTGCCCGTCTTGTAGTCGACGATCCGCACCTCACCGGTGGACGCCACGTCGACCCGGTCGATGATGCCGCGCAGTCTCAGCCCCGACTCCAGCTCGGCCTCGACGAACAGCTCACGCTCGGCGGGCTCCAGCCGGGTCGGGTCCTCCAGCGTGAACCAGCGCTCGACCAGCCGCTCCGCCTCGCCGAGCCAGCGGGCCAGCCGCTCGCCCTCCGGATCGTCCGCGAACAGCTCCGCGACCTCCGGCCGCGCCTCGCGCAGCCGCTCCCACTGGCCGGGCACCAGCGCCGTGGCCCGGGGCACCGTACGCTCGGCGGCGGGCGCGTCGAAGAGCCGCTCCAGCACCGCGTGCACCAGCGTGCCGCGCGTGGCCGCCTCGGTCGGTCTCTCGGGCAGCTTGTCGATCACCCGGAACCGGTAGAGCAGCGGACACTGCATGAAGTCGCCGGCGCGCGAGGGCGACAGCGACGACGGGGGCGCGGCGGCCACGGCACCGCTTGACGCGGGGGAGCCGGTGCCGTCGGCGGTGCGGGTTTCCATGCCCAAGACCATACGGCCCACCACTGACAGAAGGCCCGCCCGGCGGTCACCCGGGAAGGCGTACCGGGAGGCGTACCGGTGTGCGCGCCGTCACGGACGGTTGCGGCGAGGGGCGGCGGGTACCTGTGCGGGCGGCGGTGTCCACCTGGTCACGGACGGTGCCGCCGGGCCGCACCGTGGCCGGATCCGCGCACACGGGGCGGGAGCCGCCGTACGACAGCGCGGGGAACGGAAGGGGTGCCGGGGCGGAACGAGCGGGAACGACCGCATAGCATCGACCGCAAACCCCTCCGCTCCGCATGAGCGACGGCGGAGGACGCTTCGAATGAGGGGACACCGTGGACGAGAGCGGCGGGAGCGGGCAGCCGCGATCCGGCAGCGACGAGGCGGCCGAGCGCCCTGCGGGGCCGTCGACCCCGGCCGCGGACACCGCACACGAGGCGAAGCCGCGCGACGACCGGCCGACCCCCGAGAACACGACCGACCACACCACCCCCACCCGAGAGCACCCCGCACCCAAGACCACCCCCGACGGACCGGCGCGCCCTGACGGCCCCCTGCCGGGCCCGGGACCCGCGGGCGCTCCCGACGACGAGCCTGCGCACCCCGAGCCGTCGGTGCGTGACGGCGTGCCGCCGGTGTCCGGCTCGGCGGCCGGTCGCGACGAGCCGGCGCGGCCCGAGCCAGCGGTTCCGCACGGCGGCCCGCCGGGCCCCAGCCCCGCCGCCGTTCCCGACGACGAGCCTGCGCGCCCCGAGCCGTCGGTGCGTGACGGCGTGCCGCCGGTGTCCGGCTCGGCGGCCGGTCGCGACGAGCCGGCGCGGTCCGGATCGTCGGGTCACGGCGGCAGCCTGCCCGGGGCCGGCTCAACGGCCGACCTCGACGAGCCCGCGCGGCTCGAGTCGTCGGCGCATGGTGACGTACCGCCGGCCGGGCCCGACGAGCCGGCGCGGCCCGAGCCGGCGGTTCCGCACGGCGGCCCGCCGGGCTCCAGCCCCGCCGCCGTTCCCGACGACGAGCCTGCGCGCCCCGAGCCGTCGGTGCGTGACGACCTGCTGCGGAAGTCCGGCCCCGCCCCCGACGGACCGGCGCGTCCCGAGCCGGCGGCCCCCCGGGCGCCGGTGACCGGTACGGCCCCGGCGGCCCCGCAGGACGCCGCGCCCCGGCCGGACCGCGCGGCTTCGCCGGACAGCGGCCCCGGTACCGGCCCCCAGCCGATCCGCCGGAACCCCGCGGCCCCCGACGACGACCCCGCACGCACCCTCGCCTCCTCCGGCGCCACCAGGCCCCGGCAGGCACCGCACCGCCCCAAGGAGCCGGGCGGAGGCATCCTCATGGGGCGACCCTTCGGCGTACCCGTCTACGTCGCGCCCAGCTGGTTCCTCGTCGCCGCGCTGATCACCTGGGTGTTCGGCGGCCAGCTCGACCGCGTCCTGCCCGAGCTCGGCGGCGCCCGCTACCTCGTCTCGCTGTTCTTCGCCGTCGCCTTCTACGCCTCCGTCCTCGTCCACGAACTCGCCCACACCGTCGCCGCCCTGCGCTTCAAGCTGCCGGTGCGCCGGATCCAGCTCCAGTTCTTCGGCGGCGTCTCGGAGATCGAGAAGGAGTCCGAGACACCGGGCCGCGAGTTCGTCCTGGCCTTCGTCGGCCCGCTGCTGTCACTCGTCCTCGCGGCCGTGTTCTACCTCGCCCTCCAGGGCGTCGAACCCGGCACCGTCCCGGGCGTCCTGCTCGCCGGACTGATGATCTCCAACCTCATCGTGGCCGCGTTCAACCTGCTGCCCGGCCTCCCGCTCGACGGCGGCCGCATGCTCCGGGCCGTCGTCTGGAAGATCACCGGCAAGCCCATGAGCGGCACGGTCGCCGCCGCCTGGGTCGGCCGCGCACTCGCCGTATCGGTCCTCCTCGGGCTGCCCCTGCTCACCCACTCCGGCGCGCTCGGCGCGGACCCCGAGAACTTCGGCGGCATGGACACCGTCACCGACGCCCTGCTCGCCGCGATCCTCGCCGCGATCATCTGGACCGGCGCCGGCAACAGCCTGCGCATGGCCCGGCTCCGCGAGCACCTGCCCGAGCTGCGCGCCCGCACCCTCACCCGCCGCGCCGTCCCCGTCGAGACCGACACCCCGCTCTCCGAGGCCCTGCGCCGCGCCAACGACGCCGGCGCCCGCGCCCTCGTCGTCGTCGACGCGCAGGGCGAACCCCTCTCCCTGGTGCGCGAGGCCGCCATCGTCGGCGTCCCCGAACACCGCCGCCCCTGGGTCGCCGTCAGCGGCCTCGCACAGGACCTCACCGACGGCATGCGCGTCTCCGCCGAGCTCAACGGCGAGGACCTCCTCGACGCCCTCCGCGCCACCCCGGCCACCGAGTACCTGGTCGTGGAGGAGTCCGGCGAGATCTACGGCGTCCTCTCGGCCGCCGACGTGGAGCACGCCTTCGTGAAGGCGATGGCCCGGACCAGCTGACACACCCCGCACGCGCGCGGGGCGCCGCCGCCCGCCCCGGTGTGGTCGGCGGCCCCCGCCGGGACCGGTAGGCTGGTCCTATGTCCGAACCGACCGGTGCCGCCCGCCGTCGCGGGCCCTTCAAGGTCGGGGACCAGGTCCAGCTCACCGATCCCAAGGGACGCCACTACACGTTCACGCTCGAAGCCGGGAAGAACTTCCACACCCACAAGGGTTCCTTCCCGCACGACGAGCTGATCGGCGCACCCGAAGGCAGTGTCGTCCGCACCTCCGGAAACGTCGCCTACCTGGCGCTGCGCCCCCTGCTCCCCGACTACGTCCTGTCCATGCCCCGCGGGGCGGCCGTCGTCTACCCGAAGGACGCGGGGCAGATCCTCGCCTTCGCCGACATCTTCCCCGGCGCGCGCGTCGTGGAGGCCGGCGTCGGCTCCGGCTCGCTCAGCAGCTTCCTCCTGCGCGCCATCGGCGACCAGGGCATGCTGCACTCGTACGAGCGCCGCGCCGACTTCGCCGAGATCGCCCAGGCCAACGTGGAGCGCTACTTCGGCGGCCCCCACCCCGCCTGGCAGCTCACCGTGGGTGACCTCCAGGACAACCTCAGCGACACCGACGTCGACCGGGTCATCCTCGACATGCTCGCCCCCTGGGAGTGCCTGGAGGCCGTCTCCAAGGCCCTCGTCCCGGGCGGCATCCTGTGCTGCTACGTGGCGACCACCACCCAGCTCGCCCGGACCGTCGAGTCCATCCGCGAGATCGGCTGCTTCAACGAGCCGACCTCCTGGGAGACGATGATCCGCAACTGGCACATCGAGGGCCTGGCCGTCCGGCCCGACCACCGGATGATCGGTCACACCGGCTTCCTGCTCACCGCCCGGCGCCTCGCCGACGGCGTGGAGCCGCCCATGCGCCGCCGCCGCCCCGCCAAGGGCGCCTACGGCGAGGACTACGCCGGACCGAACGCCGACGGGGGCGCGGGCCGCTGACGGCGGCCCGGTGCCGCACACAACGTACGGGCGCCGTGGCGGAGTTCCCCCACACTTCCGGGAACTCCGCCACGGCGCTCCTGTATTACGGCACCCGTCGCCCCGGCACCCGCCGTCCCCCACACCCCACACGCCGCGGCGGCACCACACACGCGCGCGCCCCGGCGGCCCCGGTGCCGCCCCCGCCGTACCGTCGCCCTGTGACGTATGGCACTATGCGGTCCATCCCACCGGCACAGCCCTCACAGGAGACATCTCTCTCGTGCAGCACTCCGCCGTCCCGGAACTGGACCACGCCCGCACCCGTCCGATGCACTGGCTCGCCACCGCCACGGCCCTGGCGGCGGTCATCGCCCTCTCCTCCGTACTGGAGCCCGACCCGGCGACCGCGGTCCAGCCGGGCCCGGAGGCCTCGGCCGCCCCGGTCACCGCGCCGGCCCCCGATCCCGCCGCGGTCGACTTCCCGATCGAGTGCGGTCCCGTCGGGACCCTGGTCCAGCAGAAGGCCTCCGGCGACCTCGACGGCGACGGCCGGCCCGAGACGGTCGCCGTGGTCCGCTGCGACGCCGGTTCCGGCAATCCGCCCAACGGCGTGTACGTCCTCACCCAGGGCACCGCGGCCGGGCCCCGGGTGGTCGCCACCCTCGTCGACCCGAAGGAGCGGCGCGGCGTCACCGGCTTCGCCGTCGCGGACGGTGCCGTCACGGCCACACTGCTCGGCTACTCCTCACCCGACGTACCGAGTTGCTGCCCCGACATCACCGAGCGGGCCAAGTGGCAGTGGAAGGGCGGCGCGTTCGTCCGCTCGACGCCGCCCGAAGCGCGCGGCGTGTGAGAAAACAGACAAAAGTGACTTATGTCTTCAGTTGGTCACTTCGGTTGCTTCGGCCGCGCCGGTCACTCCGCGTCCGGGCCGTAGACCTCCACGCTGTCCGAAACCCGACGTACATGGATGCACTCGCCCGGGCACTCCCGGGCCGAGTCCACCACGTCCGTCAGCAACGGCAGCGGAACCGGTGTCGTCGCCCCCGGGGCCTGCAACAACTCGTCGTCGGCACCCTTCACATACGCCAGCCCGTCGATGTCCAGCTCGAAGACCTCGGGGGCGTACTGGGCGCAGATGCCGTCGCCGGTGCACAGATCCTGGTCGATCCAGACCTCGAGCGCCTCGCTGCCGGTCCCGGTCTCCTGCTGCACGGTCATCTCTCCTGCCATTTCCCCCGTCGGTCAAACCGACACACGATAAGTCGGCCCAGCTCTGACGGGTGTTGAACACTTCGACCCTACCTCTGCCAGCTTTCTAATCATGTTCAGTGGGTATTCCCCTGGCGTGAGGGAGAGCGCAAGGGTGAAGATCGGACACACCTTGACAGTCTTTGTGATCTAGGGGTTTCAATCGACACCCACCCAGGTAGGGTCTGGAAGCGTCCAGCTCCCCTTGGAGGAGGTGAGGACCGTGGCAGCCCACGACGACGACATGAACCGCGGCATCCGCCCGGGACGAGGGTCCGACGACCCGGCCGGGCAGATCGCCTACCTTGAGCAGGAGATCGCCGTCCTGCGACGCAAGCTCGCCGACTCGCCGCGACACACGAGGATTCTCGAAGAGCGGATCGTCGAACTGCAGACGAATCTGGCCGGCGTGTCCGCCCAGAACGAGCGGCTCGCCAACACACTCCGCGAGGCCCGCGACCAGATCGTGGCCCTCAAGGAGGAAGTGGACCGGCTCGCCCAGCCGCCGGCCGGCTTCGGTGTCTTCCTGCAGGCGAACGAGGACGGCACCGCCGACATCTTCACCGGAGGACGCAAACTCCGCGTGAACGTCAGCCCCAGCGTCGAACTCGACGAGATGCGGCGTGGCCAGGAGGTCATGCTCAACGAAGCGCTCAACGTGGTCGAGGCCATGGAATTCGAGCGCGTCGGCGACATCGTCACCCTCAAGGAGATCCTCGAGGACGGCGAACGCGCCCTGGTGCTCGGGCACACCGACGAGGAACGGGTGGTACGGCTCGCCGAGCCGCTCCTGGACGTCACCATCCGCCCCGGCGACGCCCTGCTGCTCGAACCCCGCTCCGGCTACGTCTACGAGGTCGTGCCCAAGAGCGAGGTCGAGGAACTCGTCCTCGAAGAGGTCCCCGACATCGGCTACGAGCAGATCGGCGGCCTGGGCAACCAGATCGAGGCGATCCGCGACGCGGTCGAGCTGCCGTACCTCTACCCCGACCTGTTCAAGGAGCACGAACTGCGGCCGCCCAAGGGCGTGCTGCTCTACGGGCCCCCCGGATGCGGCAAGACGCTCATCGCCAAGGCCGTCGCCAACTCGCTGGCCAAGAAGGTCGCCGAGGTGACCGGCCAGGCCGCCGGCAAGAGCTTCTTCCTCAACATCAAGGGCCCCGAGCTCCTCAACAAGTACGTCGGCGAGACCGAGCGGCAGATCCGCCTCGTCTTCCAGCGCGCCCGCGAGAAGGCCAGCGAGGGCACCCCCGTCATCGTCTTCTTCGACGAGATGGAATCCCTCTTCCGCACCCGCGGCTCCGGCGTCAGCTCGGACGTGGAGAACACCATCGTCCCCCAGCTCCTCGCCGAGATCGACGGCGTCGAGGGCCTGCAGAACGTGGTCGTGATCGGCGCCTCCAACCGCGAGGACATGATCGACCCCGCCATCCTGCGGCCCGGCCGGCTCGACGTGAAGATCAAGATCGAGCGTCCGGACGCCGAGGCGGCGAAGGACATCTTCGGAAAGTACCTCACCGAGCGCCTCCCGCTGCACGCCGACGACCTCGGTGAGCACGGCGGCGACAAGGCGATCACCGTCCAGGGCATGATCCAGACCGCCGTGGAACAGATGTACGCCGAATCCGAGGAGAACCGCTTCCTGGAGGTCACCTACGCCAACGGCGACAAGGAAGTTCTCTACTTCAAGGACTTCAATTCCGGCGCGATGATCGAGAACATCGTCGGCCGCGCCAAGAAAATGGCGATCAAGGACTTCCTCGAGAAGAGCCAGAAGGGCCTGCGCGTCTCCCACCTCCTCCAGGCCTGCGTGGACGAGTTCAAGGAGAACGAGGACCTGCCCAACACCACCAACCCCGACGACTGGGCCCGCATCTCCGGCAAGAAGGGTGAACGGATCGTCTACATCCGGACACTCATCACCGGAAAGCAGGGCGCCGACACCGGACGCTCCATCGACACGGTGGCGAACACCGGACAGTACCTGTAAAAGACGGGGTGGCTGCGGGTGCCCTTCCCGGGCACCCGCAGCCGACTGTTTTTCGGGTCACAGCCATACCAAGGCAATGACGCAAATGATCTCCCCACCAGCGCAAAGGCGTTCTAGGCTCTTTCGTACCGCCGAGTCGCGCAGTGCGGGGACGGGCACCGCACACGCACCGGAGCACCAGCGGTACTTGAGCGCCGCCCCCGAACGAGGGCGCCGCCGGGCAAGGAGGGCCGCATGACCGTACGGCGAGTAATGGGCATCGAGACGGAGTACGGCATCTCCGTCCCCGGCCACCCCAATGCCAATGCCATGCTCACCTCGTCCCAGATCGTCAACGCCTACGCGGCGGCGATGCACCGGGCCCGCCGGGCCCGATGGGACTTCGAGGAGGAGAACCCGCTGCGGGACGCGCGGGGCTTCGACCTCGCCCGCGAGGCCGCCGACGCCAGCCAGCTCACCGACGAGGACATCGGCCTGGCCAACGTCATCCTCACCAACGGGGCACGGCTCTACGTCGACCACGCGCACCCCGAGTACAGCGCCCCCGAGGTCACCAACCCCCGCGACGCCGTCCTCTGGGACAAGGCCGGCGAACGCATCATGGCGGAGGCCGCCGACCGCGCGGCCCAGCTCCCCGGCGCCCAGCCGATCCACCTCTACAAGAACAACACCGACAACAAGGGTGCCTCCTACGGCACGCACGAGAACTACCTGATGAAGCGGGAGACCGCCTTCTCGGACATCGTGCGGCACCTCACCCCGTTCTTCGTCTCCCGCCAGGTCTTCGCCGGCGCCGGCCGCGTCGGCATCGGCCAGGACGGCCACGAGCACGGCTTCCAGCTCAGCCAGCGCGCGGACTACTTCGAGGTCGAGGTGGGCCTCGAGACCACCCTCAAGCGTCCGATCATCAACACCCGCGACGAGCCGCACGCGGACGCCGAGAAGTACCGCCGCCTCCACGTGATCATCGGCGACGCGAACCTCTCCGAGATCTCGACCTACCTCAAGCTCGGCACCACGGCCCTGGTCCTCTCCATGATCGAGGACGGCTTCATCGCCGTCGACCTCGCCGTCGACCAGCCCGTACGCACCCTCCACCAGGTCAGCCACGACCCCGCGCTGAAGCGGCTGATCACCCTCCGCAGCGGCCGCACCCTCACCGCCGTACAGCTCCAGATGGAGTACTACGAACTGGCGCGCAAGTACATCGAGGAGCGCTACGGCGCCGACGCGGACGACCAGACCAAGGACGTCCTGAGCCGCTGGGAGGACACCCTCAACCGCCTCGAGAACGACCCCATGAGCCTGTCCGGTGAACTCGACTGGGTCGCCAAGCGCGAGCTCATGGAGGGTTACCGGCGCCGGGACCGCCTCGACTGGGACGCGGCGCGGCTCCACCTCATCGACCTCCAGTACGCCGACGTGCGCGCCGAGAAGGGCCTCTACAACCGGCTCGTCGCCCGCGGCAAGGTCAAGCGCCTGCTCGCCGAGACGGAGGTGGAACGGGCCCGGACGAGCCCGCCGGAGGACACCCGCGCCTACTTCCGCGGCCGCTGTCTGGAGCAGTACGCCGACGACGTCGCCGCGGCGTCCTGGGACTCGGTCATCTTCGACCTCCCCGGCCGGGACTCGCTGCAACGCGTTCCAACCCTCGAACCGCTTCGCGGAACGCGTAATCACGTGAAGGAGCTCCTGGACCGCTGCCGCACGGCGGAGGACCTGGTCAGGGTGCTGTCGGGTGGCTGAGGGGTACCCGGACGGGACCTTTCGCGCGAGGTGCGAAAGGGCGGCGTCCGGGAATCATCGAGGTGGCCCCCGGACGTTGTGACAACTACGGGGCCGATGTCGGACCCGGCGAGTAGGGTCTGATCATCACGATCGGCAGCAATGCCGACCATGTCGGGCGAACTGAGCGGGGTGAGGGTTATGGCGACCAAGGACACCGGCGGCGGACAGCAGAAGGCCACGCGCTCGAACGAAGAGGTCGAGGAGCAGGCGCCCGAGGCGCAGGCCAGCGAGGACGTCAAGGAGCGGCACGAGAAGCTGAGCGATGACGTCGACTCGGTGCTCGACGAAATCGATGATGTACTCGAGGAAAATGCAGAGGATTTCGTGCGTTCATTCGTGCAAAAGGGTGGAGAGTGAAGGGCGCTAGGTCGCTGTAGCCTTCGAAGCGAAGGTGGCGGGGGTTGAGGGTGACTGACGAGCCGAGCGCGAAGGTGTGCACTCGCTGCAAGTGGGAGCTCCCTGTCGCAGCGTTCGCGCGGGACAAGAACCGGCGTGACGGGATGCAGGTGCGGTGCCGGAAGTGCGTGGCGGAGTACGGCGCCGCGCACTACCGGCGCCGCCGGGAGTCCGAGGGGAAAGAGGTCCGCGAGAAAGCGGACGTTCCGGCCGGGCACAAGCTCTGCCGGACCTGCGGAGAGATCAAGCCCCACAGTGAGTGGCATCGGAACGCGACCGCGTCAGACGGCCTGTCGACGCGCTGCAAGACGTGCCGGGCGGCGCAGAGCCGTCGCGACCACCTGAAGCGCCAGTGCGGCATCACCGAGGCCGAGCGCGACGAGTTGATCGCCTCTCAGGGCGGCGTCTGCTGCATATGTTCGGCGGCCGTCCCCGAACATGTGGATCACTGCCACGGGACGGGTAAGGTCCGTGGCGTACTGTGCTTCAGCTGCAATGCCGCACTGGGGCAGCTCAAAGACCGGCCCGACGCCATAAGGCGGGCTGCTGCATACGTGGAAGGAAACGCGTGGAAGCCAACACTCGTAGCACCGGGCGTCTACCGGCTGCCTTCCTGACGCCCGGGTCGTCCTCCTTCATGGACTTCCTCTCCGATCACCAGCCGGAGCTGCTCCCGGGCAAGCGGCAGCTCCCGCCCACCCAAGGTGTGATCGAGGCGCCGCACGGCACCACGATCGTCGCCGTGACGTTCCCGGGCGGCGTCGTGCTGGCCGGTGACCGCCGCGCCACCATGGGCAACGTGATCGCCCAGCGGGACATCGAGAAGGTCTTCCCGGCCGACGAGTACTCGGCGGTGGGCATCGCCGGTACGGCCGGGCTGGCCGTGGAGATGGTCAAGCTCTTCCAGCTGGAGCTGGAGCACTTCGAGAAGGTCGAGGGCACCCAGCTCTCCCTGGAGGGCAAGGCGAACCGCCTGTCCACCATGATCCGTTCCAACCTCGGCATGGCCATGCAGGGCCTCGCCGTGGTCCCCCTCTTCGCCGGGTACGACGTGGACCGCGACAAGGGCCGCATCTTCTCGTACGACGTCACGGGCGGCCGCTCCGAGGAGCAGAACTACGCGGCCACGGGCTCCGGCTCGATCTTCGCGCGCGGCGCGCTGAAGAAGCTGTTCCGCGACGACCTGAGCGAGGAGCAGGCCACGACGCTCGTCGTGCAGGCCCTGTACGACGCGGCCGACGACGACTCGGCGACGGGTGGTCCCGACGTCGCCCGCCGGATCTACCCGATCGTCACCGTGATCACCGAGGACGGGTTCCGCCGTCTCACGGAGGAGGAGTCCTCCGGGATCGCCCGTTCGATCCTGGAGCGGCGCCTGGAGCAGCCGGACGGCCCGCGGGCCGCGCTGCTCTGACGCGGCCGTCTTATTGCAAGGTGATCCAGTGACCTCGACAGCAGAAAGGGACGGATAACCGGTGTCGACGCCGTTCTATGTCTCACCCCAGCAGGCGATGGCCGACCGGGCGGAGTACGCCCGCAAGGGCATCGCCCGTGGCCGCAGCCTGGTCGTGCTGCAGTACGCCGACGGCATCGTCTTCGTCGGCGAGAACCCGTCCCGCGCGCTGCACAAGTTCAGCGAGATCTACGACCGGATCGGCTTCGCGGCCGCCGGCAAGTACAACGAGTACGAGAACCTGCGGATCGGCGGTGTGCGCTACGCCGACCTGCGGGGTTACACCTATGACCGCGATGACGTGACCGCGCGCGGCCTCGCCAACGTCTACGCCCAGACCCTCGGCACGATCTTCTCCTCCGCGGCCGAGAAGCCGTACGAGGTGGAGCTGGTCGTCGCCGAGGTGGGCGAGACGCCGGAGGGCGACCAGATCTACCGGCTGCCGCACGACGGCTCGATCGTGGACGAGCACGGTTCGGTCGCGGTCGGCGGCAACGCCGAGCAGATCAGCGGCTACCTGGACCAGCGCCACCGGGACGGCATGACGCTGGCCGAGGCGCTGAAGCTGGCCGTGCAGGCCCTCTCCCGCGACACGAACGGCAGCGAGCGGGAGATCCCCGCCGAGCGCCTGGAGGTGGCGGTGCTGGACCGTACGCGTCCGCAGCAGCGCAAGTTCAAGCGGATCACCGGCCGGCAGCTCGTCCGGCTGCTGGACGCGGGCGGCGCGGAGACGGCCGCCGAGGCCGAGGAGGAGAGCGGCGACGAGGGGAAGTAGCCCCTGCGCCGACCTTGACCGATCGACGCCGCGCGCCCCGGCCTGCTCCAGGCCGGGGCGCGCGGCGTTCCCGGGCGGGCGCGCGGCGTCTTCAGGAGCGCGGTGCGGCCGTCGAGCCGCGTACCACCAGTTCCACCGGGATGTCGCCGCCGTCCGGCTCACGTCCCTCCAGCACGGCCAGCAACGCCAGCATCCCCCGCTCCCCGAACAGCTCCGCGTCCAGCCGGATTGTGGTCAGCTCCGGGTCGAGGGCCGTGGCGAGGGCGAGGTCGTCCAGGCCGGTGACGGAGAGGTCGTCGGGGATGCGCAGGCCGAGCCTGCGGGCCGCCTTGTACGCGCCGGCGGCCAGCTTGTCGTCGTCGCAGATCACGGCGGTGGGGCGGGGGCCGGGGGCGGCGAGGGCGGCTTCGGCGGCGGCGCGGGCGTCGTCGATGGTGATGGGCGCCCGCGCGGTGCGTACCCCGGTGCCGGCGACCGTGCCGATACGGGCGGCGAGCTCGCGGGCACGCACCTCGAAGGTCCAGGAGGCGATGTCGGCGGCCAGGTGCAGGAAGCGTCGGTGGCCGAGGGCGAGCAGGTGGTCGGCGAGCTGCCGGGCGCCGTCGGCGATGTCGAGGTTGACGGTGGCGGCGCCGAGGCTGCCGTCGGGGTCGCTGTCGAGCATGACCAGGGGGAGCTGGTCGCCGCGGATGGCGGTGAGGGCGTCGGCGGCCATGGAGGAGGCGATGACGCCGTCGAGGGCGGCCTGCGCGGAGGCGAAGGGGTCGCGGGCGGGGCCGATGCCCTCGGGGGAGGGGTAGAGAACCACGCCGAAGCCGTGAGCCGCGGCGACGCGGGCGGCGCCGGTGTAGACGCCGGCGAAGAACTCGGTGGTGAGGGCGGGGACCACGAGGAGGACGGTGCGGGTGTGGCCGAGGCGGAGGTTGCGGGCGGCGAGGTTGGGCCGGTAGCCGAGGTCGTGGGCGGCCTGCCGGACGCGCTCGGCGGTGGCCGCGGAGACGCGTCCGCGCCACTTGTCGCCCAGGACCAGGGAGACCGCCGCCTGGGAGACCCCGGCGGCCCGGGCGACGTCACGGCTGGTGGGGCGGGTGCTGCCTCGTGCCACCGGCGGCCTGCTCCTTCACGCTGTCTTCGCTCGTCCATGCAGTCTTTACTCGTCGACGACGCACATGGTACGTATGACGCCGGACGTTATACGTAACACTTCGCGGTCTCCGGGAACTTCGAGGTCTCCGGACCCGCCACCCGCCGGACACGAGAAGGCAGAGGAAAGGGCAGGACATGGCCTCCGGATATGCGGAGATCTTCAGAGCGAGACACGCCGCTCGGCTGCTCGTCGGCACGCTCGTGGGGCGGCTGCCGAACGGGACCGCCGCCATCGCCATCGTCCTCTTCGCCCGCGCGGAGGGCGGCAGCTACAGCCTCGCCGGGGCGCTGGCCGCCGTGTACGGGGTGGCCAACGCGGTGGGGCAGCCGCTGCTGGGCCGGCTGGTGGACCTGTACGGGCAGCCGCGTGTCCAGCTGCCGGCCGCGGTCGTCTCGGGACTCGGGATGACGCTGTTCGCCTTCGTGGGGCTGGAACCTCCCGTGGTGGCGTACGCGGCCATGGTGGTCGCCGGTCTGTTCACGCCGCCGCTGGAGGGCGGTCTGCGGGCGCTGTGGCCGTCCGTGCTCCGGGGGAAGGAGGAGCGGGTCCACACGGCGTACGCGATGGACGCGGTGGCGCAGGAGGTGATGTTCACCGTCGGGCCGCTGCTGGTGACGCTGTTCGTGTCCCTGTGGGATCCGCGGACGGCACTGGTCCTGCTCAACGTCATCGGTGTGCTGGGCGCGCTGTCCGTCGTCGTGTCGCCTCCCTCGCGCGCGTGGCGTTCGGCGCCCCGGGAGGCGCACTGGCTGGGCGCGCTGCGCTCGCCGGGGCTGCTGGCGCTGCTGGCGGCGTTCCTGTTCGTGGGGGTCGCACTCGGTTCGATCACGCTGTCGGCGCAGTCGTACGCGGACGACAACGGTGGGGACGCGGTGTACGGGTGGCTGATGGCCGCGCTGGGGCTGGGTGCCCTGGTCGGCGGTGGCGTGTACGGGGCGCGGGAGTGGACCGGTGCCCCGGAGCGCCGACTGCGGGTGCTGGTGGCCCTGCTGGCGGTGTGTTACCTGCCGCTGATGCTGCTGCCCGGCCCGGTGGCCATGACGGGGCTGACGGCCGTCGCGGGCGTCTTCCTCGCGCCGGCGATCGCGTGCGCGTTCGTGCTCGTGGACCGGCACGCGCCGCGGGGGACCGTCACGGAGGCGTTCTCGTGGCTGGTGACGACGTTCGTGGTGGGCCAGTCGCTGGGGACCGGGCTCACGGGGCCCGTCGTGGAGTGGGGCGGGACGCCGTGGGGCTTCGCGGTGCCGGGTGCGGCGGGGGCCGTGGCGCTGCTGGTTCTGCTGGTCACGGGGCGGGTGCTCGCGGATTCGCGCGGGGGAGGGGTTGTTGCGGCCTCATCCGAAAATGATCCGGATCGTGCCGTCGAACCCCGTTTCAGGTCCGGGGATCGGGCGTAATGTTCAGTCATGGACCGCCGCATTTTCGGGCTGGAGAACGAGTACGGCGTCACGTGTACGTTCAGGGGACAGCGCCGCCTGTCTCCCGACGAGGTGGCGCGGTACCTCTTCCGCCGTGTCGTGTCATGGGGCCGCAGCAGCAATGTGTTTCTGCGGAACGGTGCCCGCCTGTATCTCGATGTGGGCTCGCACCCCGAATACGCGACACCCGAATGTGACAACGTGATCGAACTGGTCACTCACGACAAGGCCGGCGAGCGCATTCTCGAAGGGCTGCTGGTCGACGCGGAACGCCGCCTGCACGAGGAGGGAATCGCGGGCGACGTCTACCTCTTCAAGAACAACACCGACTCGGCGGGCAACTCCTACGGGTGCCACGAGAACTATCTGGTGGCCCGGCACGGGGAGTTCTCCCGGCTCGCGGACATCCTCATCCCGTTCCTCGTCACGCGGCAGCTGCTGTGCGGCGCGGGGAAGGTGCTGCAGACGCCGCGCGGGGCCGTGTACTGCGTCAGCCAGCGGGCCGAGCACATCTGGGAGGGTGTCTCCTCGGCGACGACCCGGTCCCGGCCGATCATCAACACGCGCGACGAGCCGCACGCGGACGCGGAGCGCTACCGCCGGCTGCACGTGATCGTGGGCGACTCGAACATGTCCGAGACGACCATGCTGCTCAAGGTCGGTGCCACCGATCTGGTGCTGCGCATGATCGAGGCGGGCACGGTGATGCGGGACCTCACCCTGGAGAACCCGATCCGGGCGATCCGCGAGGTCAGCCACGACATCACGGGCCGCCGCAAGGTGCGCCTGGCGAGCGGCCGGGAGGCATCCGCCCTGGAGGTGCAGCGGGAGTACTACGAGAAGGCCGTGGACTTCTGCGAGCGCCGCGGGATCCGCACCGGCACCGTGGAGCGGGTGCTGGAGCTGTGGGGCCGGACGCTCGAGGCGATCGAGACGGAGGACCTCGACCGGATCGACACCGAGATCGACTGGGTCATGAAGTACAAGCTCATCGAGCGGTACCGCGCCAAGCACAACATGACCATGTCCAATCCGCGGGTCGCCCAGATAGATCTCGCCTACCACGACATTCACCGTCGGCGGGGGCTGTATTACCTGCTGGAGAAGAAGGGGCAGGCCACCCGCGTCTGCAACGACTTGAAGATCTTCGAAGGAAAGTCCGTCCCGCCGCAGACCACTCGGGCCCGGCTGCGCGGTGACTTCATCCGGCGGGCCCAGGAACAGCGCCGTGATTTCACGGTCGACTGGGTGCACCTGAAGCTGAACGACCAGGCACAGCGCACCGTGTTGTGCAAGGACCCGTTCCGGTCGGTGGACGACCGGGTGGAGAAACTGATCGCCGGAATGTGATCCGGCTCCCGAGGAACGTGACGAGGGGCGTCGTACGTTGGCCGTACGGCGCCCTTCTCACGTCGTAGAGTTGCGCGCACGCCAACGCAAGATCGAACCCGAACCGATACGAGGCCCCCACCGTGCGCCGACGCTCACTCCTCATCGCCGTACCCGCCGGATTCGCGACGCTCGCCGCCTGCGGTGACGACTCGTCCGACTCGGCGGACGACGCCAGCAGCAGCCCGTCCGCGTCCGAGGGCGCCTCGGCGAAGCCGCCGAACATCGTGGACGGCCCCCTGCCCGCCATCACGGCCGGTACCGGGTTCGGCGAGAAGCCGACCGTCGCCAAGGGCAGCGGCGAACCGTCGAAGGACCTCGCGGTGAAGACGGTCATCGCGGGCAGCGGCCGGACGGTGGCCGAGAACGACTACGTCCAGGCGCACTACCTGGGCCAGGTCTGGGACTCGGCCAAGGTCTTCGACAACTCCTACGACCGCGGGACCCCGCTGGTCATCCAGCTCGCCCAGGGCGGCATCATCGACGGCTGGCGCTACGGGCTGGCGGGCAAGAAGGCCGGCAGCCGGGTGCAGATCTCGGTGCCGCCGACGTGGGGCTACGGCACGCAGGGCAACGCGCAGGCGGGCATCGAGGGCACCGACACGCTCGTCTTCGTGATCGACATCGAGGACGCCTTCAACGCGAAGAGCTCCGCCCAGGGCGAGACGGTCGCCCAGGACGACACCGCCCTGCCCAAGGTGGGCACGAACACCGACGGCAAGGCGCCCTCCATCGAGGTGCCGAAGGCGGACCCGCCCAAGAAGCTCGTCGCGAACTACGTCATCGAGGGCGACGGCGCGGAGGTCGCGGCCTCCGACACCGTCCTCGTGCAGTACAAGGGCGTGGTCTGGGACACGGGCAAGGAGTTCGACTCGACGTACGGCCGTGAGGCGATCACGTCGTTCGGGCTGCAGCAGGTCGTGAAGGGCTGGTCGCAGGGCATGACCGGCAAGAAGGTCGGCAGCCGCATCGTCATCGTGATCCCGCCGGAGCTGGGCTACGGCGACACCCCGCCGAGCGGCAGCGGCATCGAGAAGGACTCCACGATGGTGTTCACCGTGGACATCCTGGCGAAGATGTGACCCCCACGGGGGCCGACCGTGTGCCCCCCACCGGGATGTAAGACTGTCCGTGTCGCCGTGTTCGTACGCGAGCACGCGCACACAAGCATTCGCACACCGGCAGGAGCCCAAGACGTGAGCATCGACAAGCCCGAGATCGACTTCCCGGGCGGCGAGCCCCCGAAGGACCTCGAGATCAAGGACATCTGGGAGGGTGACGGGCCGGTCGCCAAGGCGGGCGACACCGTCTCCGTCCACTACGTGGGTGTGTCCTTCTCCACCGGCGAGGAGTTCGACGCCTCCTGGAACCGCGGCACGCCGCTGCAGTTCCAGCTCGGTGCCGGCCAGGTCATCGCGGGCTGGGACCAGGGCGTGCAGGGCATGAAGGTCGGCGGCCGTCGTCAGCTGACCATCCCCGCGCACCTGGCGTACGGCGACCGCGGCGCCGGCGGCGGCCGTATCGCCCCGGGCGAGACGCTGATCTTCGTCTGCGACCTGGTCGCCGTCTGACCGGTCGCCGTAGCCGACCGGCCGGCCGTCGTCGCCGGGCCGCCCGCGCCGGCACCGGACCGCTCCGGTGCCGGCGCGGGATCGTTCCGGTGACGGGCACCGGGCCGGTCGGCGGGTGCGGGCACCGATCCGGTCCCGCCGGCCGGATGCCGGTCTCGCGACGGTGCGGGGCGTTCCGGCCGGCCGTCCGCCGCGGGTCCGTGGCCGCGCGGCGGGCGGCCGGGCAGCGGGCGGGCGGCGCCGTGACCGGCGCCCGGGGCCCATGCCCGTGCGGGCACCGACCCTCGGCTTTTGCCGTGGTACCCCGGGGCGGTACGGTCATCCGTCAGAAGCACCATAGGGAAGGGCGTCGATGGCCATTGCCAAGGCCGAGCGGCTGATGAACCTGGCGCTGTGTCTGCTCGGGACGCGGCGGCCGCTCAGCAAGCGCGAGCTGCGGGAGTCCATCGAGGCCTACCTGGAGGCGGGGTCCGACGACTCCTTCAACCGCATGTTCGAGCGGGACAAGGACGACCTGCGCGAGCTCGGCCTGGTGATCGAGACGGTCGAGAGCCTCGACGGCGAGATCGGTTACCTGGCCCGCCGTGACAGCAACCGGCTGCCGCCCATCACCCTCGACGCCGAGGAGGCCGCCGCGCTCGGCCTCGCCGCGAAGGTGTGGCAGCAGGCCCGCCTCGCCGGTGCCGCCAGCGGTGCCCTGCAGAAGCTGCGTGCGGCCGGCCTGCCGGAGGACGTCGACCCGTACGGGGCCCACAGCGCGCTGGAGCCCCGTATCCCCGTGCACGAGGCGGCCTTCGAGCCGCTGATGCTCGCCTGCCGGGACCGCCGCCCCGTCGTCTTCGACTACCGCAAGGCGACCGCCGCCCGTCCCGAGTCACGCAATGTCGAGCCGTGGGCGCTGGAGTGCTGGCGCGGCCACTGGTACCTGGCCGGATTCGACCGTGACCGGGGCGCCGAGCGGGTCTTCCGGCTGTCGCGGATCACCGGCAGGGTCAGGTCCCGCAGCGGCAGCTACACCGCCGAGGTGCCCGATGTCGTCACCGTGCGGGAGACCGTCGCGAGCTGGGCCGGCGAGATCGCCGACCGCTCCGCGCGGATCCGGCTGCGCACGGGCGCCGGTTACCCCTTGCGGGCGAAAGCCACCGCGGTACGGGAACTCGGTGACGGCTGGGACGAGTTGGATATCCCGTACGGGCACGGGCTGGACGCCTGGCTGGTGGAGTTCGGGCCCGACGTGGTGGTCCTGGAACCGGCCGAGCTGCGGGCCGACGTGGTGGACCGGCTGCGCGCCGTGGCCAAGGGCTGAGGGGACGAGGAGGACGTGGTGGGAAAACCGGCCAGGCCGGCGAACGCCATCGACCAGACCCGGCGGATGCTCTCCCTGGTGACCTATCTGAGGGAGCGCCCCGGCGCCCGTGTCGAGGACGTCGCCCGTGCCTTCGGGATCACCGAGGACGAGCTGATCTCCGACCTCGACGTGCTGCCCCTGTGCGGGACCAGCTTCCGCGGCGGTGACCTGCTCGACATCGACACCGACGGCGAGCGCATCTGGTGGCACAACCCGGCCGCGCTCGCGGCGGAGGCGGCCGAGCCGCTCAGGCTCGCCGCCGACGAGGCCACCGCGCTGCTGGTGGCCGCCCGTGCCGTGGCCACCCTGCCGGGGCTGCGCGAGGGTGACCGGCAGGCGCTGCTGCGGGCCACCGCCAAGGTCGAGACGGCCGCGGGGGAGACGGCGGGCGCCAGCTCCCGGCTCTCGGTGACCTTCGAGTCGGAGGGCGGGGTCTTCGCGGACGTCGACCGGGCGATCTCGGAGCGCCGCCGGCTGTGGATCAAGTACTACTCGCCCGCGCGCGACGAGCTCAGCGAGCGCGAGATCGACCCGATCCGTCTGGTCAGCGTCGGGCACACGTATGTCGAGGCGTGGTGCCGCCGCTCCGAGGCGCGCCGTACCTTCCGGCTCGACCGGGTCGCCGAGATCAAGGTCCTCGACGAGCCGTCCGCGCCGCCCGAGATCGAGCTGCGCGACCTGTCCGAGGCGCTGGTGCAGCCCGCGGCCGAGGACCCGGAGGTCGTCGTCGAGGTCGGCCCCGGCGGGCGCTGGGTCGCCGAGTACTACCCGCACGACAGCGCCGAGGAGCTGCCCGAGGGCGGGCTGCGCATCACCCTGCGCACCCCCGACCCCGCCTCGCTGCGGCGGCTGGCGCTGCGGCTCGGCCGCGACGGCAGGATCGTCGCGCCGCAGGATCTCGCGGACGCCGCGCGCCAGGCGGCACGGGACGCGCTCGCCGCCTACGACGAGCTGCCGGGCGGGTACGACGAGCCGGACGCGGGCGACGGCGGGCCGCGGTCCGTGCACGACGAGCCGTCGTCGTACGGGGGTCCACGGTCGGCGCACGGTGGGCCCCGCACAGCCACCGGCGGTCCCCTCGGAGTGCGGGAGCGGCGGTACGACAGGCAGGAGCAGGGACTGTGAGCGGATCGGCGACGTCCGGTGTGCAGGAGATGTCCGTGGAGGTCGCGTTCGCCGGCATGCGGCGGGTGGCCGGCGTGGTGTTCAAGGCGGGCTGCCCCGACTGCCGGGTCAGCTTCGAGCTCGGCGCGAGTGAGCTGCGGCTCGCCATCGGCGCCACCAGCAGGACGACGTTCTACTCCTTCGTCTGCCCCGAGTGCGGGGTGACCGTCCGCAAGCCCGCGGGCGAGCGCATCGTCGAGCTGCTGACCGGAGGCGGGGTGCGGACACTGCGGCTGCACTCGGCGGGCTAGGCTCGGTCCATGTTCTGGCCGATGTTCGCGATCGCTCTGGGGTTCCTGGGACTCACCGTGCTGGGGATCCTCGCTGTCCGGGTCTTCGTCGAGGCCGAGCGGCTGGGCAGGCAGGTCACGGACTCGGCGCGGCGCATCAACCGTGCCGCGGAGGACCTGGAGCAGGCGGCCGTGAGCACGGCCCGCGCCGCTGACGCGCTGTGATCACACCGTTGGTTTCCCATGTGTCATGGACGCCGTGCGCTCCGGACCGCTTCGCCCTGTCACCCCCGTACCGGGGGCAGGTACGCTCATGGTCGTGGCCCGATACAGGAGGCGCGGGCCGCAACTCGGAGTACGCAGAGGGATTGCCTTGCGTTCACCCCTGAGCGTTACGATCGCTGCCAGCGCGATCGTCGGACGTATGTCCGGCCGGTCGGACAGCACCCCGCCCGCCGCCTCTGTGAGAAGGTAAAAGCTTATGTTCGGAAGGATCGGCGCTCCCGAGATCATTCTGATCCTCGTCGTCATCATCCTGCTGTTCGGCGCGAAGAAGCTTCCGGACATGGCCCGCTCGCTCGGCAAGTCCGCGCGCATCCTCAAGAGCGAGGCCAAGGCGATGAAGTCGGAGAACAAGGACGACTCCGCCGCCCCCTCCGCCCCGCCGCAGGAGGGGACCGCGACCGCGCGTACCATCCAGGCAGCGCCCGGTGACGTGACCAGCTCCCGTCCGGTCACCGAGCCGACGGACACGACCAAGCGCTGACGCAGGGCCGGTGACCCCCGGCCCGCCGCACGAGATGGGAACGTGGGTTGCTGAAGCCTGCCCGCAAGAAGGAGAAGGATCCAGAGGGGCGGATGCCCCTGGTGGAGCACCTCCGTGAGCTCCGCAACCGGCTCGCGAAGGCCCTGCTGGCCATCGTCCTCGTCACGGTCGTCGCCGCCTTCTTCTACAACGACATCATCAACTTCCTCACCAGGCCGATCCTGGAGTCGGTCGGCTGTGCCAGGACCTTCGAGGAACTGGCGAGGACCAAGGACGAGACGTGCGCGCAGATCACGATCAACGGTCTGCTGACGCCCTTCACGCTGGCGCTGAAGGTCTCCTTGATGGCGGGTGTCGTCCTGGCCTCGCCGGTCTGGCTCTACCAGCTCTGGGCGTTCGTCGCGCCGGGTCTGCACAAGGCGGAGAAGAAGTACGCGATCGCCTTCGTCGCCACCGGCGCCCCGCTGTTCCTCGCCGGTGCCTACTTCGCCTACTCGGTGCTGCCCACCACCGCCCAGGTGCTGATCGAGTTCACGCCGGCCAACGTGGACAACCTGCTGCCGCTGGACGACCTGCTCGACCTCGTCACGCGCATGGTGGTCGTCTTCGGGCTGGCCTTCGAGCTGCCGCTGCTGCTGATCATGCTCAACTTCACCGGGATGATCACCGGTAGGCGCATGCTCGGCTGGTGGCGCGCCATGATCATGGGCATCACGGTCTTCGCGGCCATCGCCACCCCCAGCACGGACCCGCTGAGCATGATGGCGCTCGCCGGACCGATCTGGGTCCTCTACTTCTTCGCCGTCGCCGTCTCCCTCGTCAACGACCGCCGCGTGGCGCGCCGCGAGGCCGAGGGTCCCGATGACGACGAGGCGTCCGAGCTCGATCTGACGCCCGAGGACATCGGCGAGGTCGAAGCCGTCTCGGCGAGCCGCGCGCTGCCCGAGGGCACGAGCGGCAACGGCCAGGGCAGGGACCGGGTCAACGGGTACGACGACGTGACCTGATCCGTCCCGACGTGACGTGGAGCTCCCGCGGCCGGGGCGCCCCCTCGGCGCCGCCGGCCGCTTCCGCGTCACCGGACGGAACCGCACTGAGCTGCGATGATCCCGTGTGCCGCAGGGATGGATCCGGATAATGATCGTCCTGTTGTCGGTGCGGGCCGGTAACCTCGAAAGCACGATGACAGAGGACCTCTCACCGGCCGAGCGGTACGCGGCAGCCCGCAAGCGGGCTGCCGAGCAGGCCACCGCGCTCGGCTCCTTCCGCGAGATGTACGACTTCGGCCTCGACCCCTTCCAGATCGAGGCCTGCGAGGCGCTCGAGGCGGGGAAGGGCGTGCTGGTGGCCGCCCCCACCGGTTCCGGCAAGACGATCGTCGGCGAGTTCGCCGTGCACCTCGCCCTGGGGCAGGGCATGAAGTGCTTCTACACGACGCCGATCAAGGCGCTGTCGAACCAGAAGTACGCCGACCTGTGCCGGCGCTACGGCGCGGACAAGGTCGGCCTGCTGACCGGCGACAACAGCGTCAACTCCGACGCGCCGGTGGTCGTGATGACCACCGAGGTGCTGCGGAACATGCTCTACGCGGGTTCGCAGACGCTGCGCGGCCTCGGCTACGTGGTCATGGACGAGGTGCACTACCTCTCCGACCGGTTCCGCGGCGCCGTCTGGGAGGAGGTGATCATCCACCTTCCCGAGTCGGTGACGCTGGTGTCACTGTCGGCGACCGTGTCCAACGCAGAGGAGTTCGGTGACTGGCTCGACACCGTGCGCGGCGACACCGAGGTGATCGTCTCGGAGCACCGGCCCGTGCCGCTGTTCCAGCACGTGCTGGCCGGCCGCCGGATGTACGACCTGTTCGAGGAGGGGGAGGGCCACCGCAGGGCGGTCAACCCCGACCTGACCCGCATGGCCAGACTGGAGGCCAGCCGCCCCTCGTACCAGGACCGCAGGCGCGGGCGCGCCATGCGCGAGGCCGACCGCGAACGCGAGCGCAGGCAGCGCTCCCGGGTCTGGACGCCGGGCCGCCCCGAGGTCATCGAGCGGCTCGACGCCGAGGGACTGCTGCCCGCGATCACGTTCATCTTCAGCCGCGCCGCCTGCGAGGCCGCCGTCCAGCAGTGCCTGTACGCGGGCCTGCGGCTGAACGACGAGGACGCGCGGCACAAGGTCCGCGCCCTCGTCGAGGAGCGCACGGCGAGCATCCCGCGCGAGGACCTCCACGTCCTCGGCTACTACGAGTGGCTGGAGGGCCTGGAGCGCGGTATCGCGGCCCACCACGCGGGCATGCTGCCGACGTTCAAGGAGGTCGTCGAGGAGCTGTTCGTGCGCGGCCTGGTCAAGGCCGTCTTCGCCACCGAGACCCTCGCGCTGGGCATCAACATGCCCGCCCGCTCGGTGGTGCTGGAGAAGCTCGTCAAGTGGAACGGCGAGCAGCACGCCGACATCACCCCCGGTGAGTTCACCCAGCTCACCGGCCGTGCGGGCCGTCGCGGCATCGATGTCGAGGGCCACGCGGTCGTGCTGTGGCAGCGCGGTATGAACCCCGAGCACCTGGCCGGGCTCGCGGGCACCCGCACCTACCCGCTGCGCTCGTCCTTCAAGCCGTCGTACAACATGGCGGTCAACCTGGTCGAGCAGTTCGGCCGGCACCGCTCGCGCGAGCTGCTCGAGACGTCGTTCGCGCAGTTCCAGGCGGACAAGTCGGTCGTCGGCATCTCCCGCCAGGTGCAGCGCAACGAGGAGGGTCTGGACGGCTACCAGGCCTCCATGACCTGCCACCTCGGCGACTTCGAGGAGTACGCGCGGCTGCGCCGCGAACTGAAGGACCGTGAGACCGAGCTGGCCAGGCAGGGCGCGGCCCAGCGGCGCGCCGAGGCCGCCGTGGCGCTGGAGAAGCTGAAGCCGGGCGACGTCATCCACGTGCCGACGGGCAAGTACGCGGGTCTCGCGCTGGTACTGGACCCGGGGCTGCCCGCCGGCCGCACCAACGGCCACCGGGGTCTCGACCACCACGACGGCCCGCGCCCCCTCGTCCTCACCGCGGAACGCCAGGTGAAGCGGCTCGCGTCCATCGACTTCCCGGTGCCCGTGGAGGCACTGGAGCGGATGCGCATCCCGAAGTCGTTCAACCCGCGCTCGCCGCAGTCGCGCCGCGACCTGGCGTCCGCGCTGCGCACCAAGGCCGGGCACATCACCGCGGAGCGGCACCGCAAGAAGCGGTCCGCGGCGGCCGACGACCGGGAGATCGCCCGGCTGCGCACCGCGCTCCGCGCCCACCCCTGCCACGGGTGCAGCGACCGTGAGGACCACGCCCGCTGGGCCGAGCGCTACTACCGCCTCAAGCGGGACACGGCGCAGCTGGAGCGCCGTATCGAGGGCCGGACGAACACCATCGCCCGCACCTTCGACCGCATCGTCGCCCTCCTCACCGAGCTGGACTACCTGCGCGGCGACGAGGTCACCGA
The DNA here is from genome assembly GCF_014648075.1 of Streptomyces ruber. Taxonomy (GTDB): domain Bacteria; phylum Actinomycetota; class Actinomycetes; order Streptomycetales; family Streptomycetaceae; genus Streptomyces; species Streptomyces ruber. Next base: position 193,524 of record NZ_BMQK01000005.1, read on the forward strand.
GCACGGCAAGCGGCTCGCCCGGCTCTACGGCGAGCTCGACCTGCTGGCCAGCGAGTGCCTGCGGGCCGGGGTGTGGGAGGGGCTCGGCCCGGCGGAGCTCGCCGCGTGCGTCTCCGCGCTGGTGTACGAGTCCCGGGCCGGCGACGACGCGTTCACACCGAAGCTGCCCTCGGGGAAGGCGAAGGCGTCCCTCAGCGAGATGGTGCGGATCTGGGGGCGCCTGGACGCCCTGGAGGAGGACTTCCGCATCAACCAGACCGAGGGCGTCGGCCAGCGCGAACCCGATCTGGGCTTCGCCTGGGCCGCCTACATGTGGGCCTCCGGCACGGGTCTGGACGAGGTGCTGCGCGAGGCGGAGATGCCGGCCGGCGACTTCGTGCGCTGGTGCAAGCAGGTCATCGACGTGCTCGGGCAGATCGCGGCGGCCGCGCCCGAGGGCTCGACGGTGACGAAGAACGCCCGCAGGGCGGTGGACGGGCTGCTGCGCGGGGTCGTGGCGTACTCGTCGGTGGGCTGAGCGCGACCGCCTCCGGCAGCCGTGCCGGAGGCGGTGTCCCCCTGTCCCCGCCCCCTGCCCCGCCTTGTCGATCCGGCGCCGTGGAGAGAGGTGCTCCGGCCTCTCGAAGCGGCGCCGTTCGTATGCCCGTTCACTGTTACGCACGGTGTGCGAATGCGTTCCCAGTGTGTAAATGGGCTTGAGGGTATCGCTGTGGCTGGGCGATTTCAGGTGCTTGCGCAATATGACACGACGGTGATCCGGTCGGATTAAGCTCGCCCGCAGCGCACCGAGTTGAGGTGTAATCGTGCGCTTGTTCCCAAAAATACCGAAGACCCTGTTTGGGAACTCACTACCCACAGCACGTCCCCCTACTCCCCGTCGACTCATCCCAGAGGGCATACATGGTGAGTGTTCAATCGCCTCCCGGTGGCCGTGAACTTCCCTACGCACGCGTGTTGCTGCCGCCGGCCATACTGATGGCCGCGGCGACCGGGGCCGCCGCGGCCCTGGTGACGGGGCCGGCCCGGACCGCCATCGGCTGGTGCGGGGCCGTCGCGACCGTCCTGGTCGTGGCGACCGCGTCCCAGGTGGTCCGCCGCGGCCGTCGGATCCGGGCCCTGCGCGCCGAGTTCGCCCACCGGACCGGCTACCTGGAGCATCGCGTCGCGGCCCACGACGAGGAGTTCCTGCGTCTCGGCCGGGAGATCCTGCCCGCGATGCTGGACCGTCTGCACAGCGGGGAGTCCCCCGCCGACGCGGTCCGCCTGGGCATCGATGAGAACCCCGAGTACAGCCACCTGCCCCCGTCGCAGCGCTCGCTGATCCGCATGATCATCGACCTGGTCGACCGCGAGGAGGTCCGGCGCGACTCCTCGCTGCGCGCCTTCGTCAACATCGCACGGCGGGTACAGGCGATCGTCCACCAGCAGAACCAGGAACTGCGCGAGATGGAGGAGGACCACGGGCGCAACCCCGAGGTCTTCGACGACCTGCTGCGCATCGACCACGGCACCGCGCTGATCGGCCGCCTCGCCGACTCCATCGCCGTGCTCGGCGGCGGCCGCCCCGGCCGCCGGTGGCCCGCGCCCGTACCGCTGTACAGCGTGCTGCGCGGCGCCATGTGCCGCATCCTGGAGTACCGCCGCATCGAGCTGCACTCCATCGCCAAGGTCAACGTGGCCGGCGTGTCCGTCGAGCCGCTCATCCACGCCGCGGCCGAACTCCTCGACAACGCCACCCGCTACTCGCCGCCCCAGACCAGGGTGCACGTCACCGCCGTCGAGGTGCAGACCGGCATCGCCGTCGAGATCGAGGACGCCGGCATCAGCCTCAGCGAGGAGGGCCGCGCCAGGGCCGAGGGCATGCTCGCCCGCGCCCAGGCCGGCATGGACTTCCAGGACCTCGGCGACACCCCGCGCCTCGGCCTCGCCGTCGTCGGCCGCCTCTCCACGATGTTCAACCTCCAGATCTCGCTGCGGCCGTCCGCGTACGGCGGGGTCCGCGCCGTGATGGTCGTACCGCGCGACATGCTCACCGACGAGGGCGTCCCCGGCCTGGCCCACGGCATCGGCATCACCTCCCTGTCGACCGTGGACACCGACGGCGTCGAGGGACCCGACCGCGTCGCCAAGAAGCGCCGCCCCACCGCCGGCCCGCCCGTCCGCTCCTCGGCCGAGAAGATGGCGATGGGCATGGGCTACGAGGACGACGTACCCGTCGTCACCGAGTGGACCCCGGGCGGGCTGCCGCAGCGCCGCAGCCGGGTGAGCACCCCGCTCAGCCAGCGCATGGCGGAGGCCGCCGCCGCGGAGGCCGCGGCCGAGGCCGCCCGGGCCGCCGCCCCCGTGTGGGGGGAGGACGAGCCGCAGAAGATCGACCCGCCCGGCGCCTGGGTGGAGGCATTCATGGCCGGCCTCAGGAGCGACCCGGACCCGACCGCCTTCACCAGGAACCCCGACGACCCGTCGTCTTCCCCGACGTTCAGCGCGACCGACCAGCCGGCCCCCGTGGAGGCCGACGACGAGAGGGACCTCAAGTGATGCAGCCGCGAGCCAACTTCGACTGGATGCTCAAGGAGCTCGCCGACGGCGTTCCCGGCATCGAACAGATCGTGGTGCTCTCCGCCGACGGACTGCGCATCGCGCGGCACGGGGGCGACCCGGACGCCGCCGACCGCGTCGCCGCGGCCTGCGCCGGCCTGCAGAGCCTCGCCGGGGCCGTCGCCACCGAGATCGACGCCGGCGACGGCCGGATGCGCATGGTCATCATCGAGATCCACGGCGGCTACTTCTACCTGATGGAGGCCGGCCCCAACGCCTATCTCGCGGTCCTCGCCAACGAGATCGCCGAACCCGGGCTGATGAGCGCCCGCATGCGCGACCTCGTCGTACGCATCGGCTCGCATCTGACGAGTCCGCCCCGGCGCAACGGGCAGACAGTATGACGCCTCCGCGACGCCGGCGACGCTACCCCGAGGAACAGCTCCCCCCGCCGCCGCCCCCGCCGCTCCCGGACAGTCCTCCCGACAGCCCGGAAGCGGCCGCTCCGGGGAACCGGAAGGAGGTCGAACGGCTGTACATCCTCACCGGCACGGGTGCCGGGGACGGTGAGCGGGCCCCCATCGACCTGGTGACGCTGATCGTGGCGCGCGCCGAGCCGCCGCCTTCCGCGGCACCGGAGCAGTCGGCGCTGCTCAGGATCTGCCAGGCCCCCCTGTCCGTGGCCGAGATCTCGGCCTATCTCGATCTGCCGTTCAGCGTGGTGACCGTCCTGCTCACCGACCTGCTGGCGGCCGAACTGGCCCAGGCGCGCGCTCCGCTGGTGAAGCAGGCGCGGGCGGACCGTTCCCTTCTCGAAGCGGTGATGCATGGACTTCAAAAGCTCTGACACCGTCACGGGTCCCCTGCCCGAGGACCATCTGCCGCACACGGCGGAGACCGCGGTCAAGATCGTCATCGTGGGCGGCTTCGGAGTCGGCAAGACGACCATGGTCGGCTCCGTCAGCGAGATCAAGCCGCTGACGACCGAGGAGACCATGACCCAGGCCGGCATAGGGGTCGACGACAACTACGGCTCCGACACCAAGACGGCCACCACCGTCGCCATGGACTTCGGCCGCATCAGCATCACGGAACAGCTGGTGCTCTATCTCTTCGGCACGCCCGGCCAGGAGCGCTTCTGGTTCCTGTGGAACGGCCTGTTCGAAGGCGCCCTCGGCGCGGTCGTCCTGCTCGACACCCGCCGGCTGGAGGTCAGCTTCGACGTCATAGGGCGCCTGGAGGAGAAGGGCGTGCCCTTCGTCGTCGCCGTCAACGACTTCCCGGACGCGCCGCGCCATCCCGTCGAGGACCTCCGCCAGGCGCTCGACCTGGCCCCGGAGATCCCGATCGTGACCTGCGACGCGCGGCGCCGCGCCGCCAGCCGGGACGTCCTGATGACACTGCTGCGCTTCCTGCACGCGCTGGCGACGGCGAAGGCGCGCGCATGACCGCCCGGCCCCGCTCTCCCCACGCCCCGCGCGGGAGGGCGTACGACCCGTCCCCGGTTCGCCCGGCCCCCGTCCCGGGACACCGGACCGCCCCCAAGCCTCCAGCTGCCGAAAGCGACCGACGTGACGTCTGAACACCCCTTCCCGCCCGGCCCGGACCACCTGGCCGGCCCGCCCCCCGGCTGCCCCGCGCACGGCATCGGCCCCGGCGGGCTGCGCAGGCTGTACGGCCCCGAGGCGGAGAACCTGGGAGCCGTGTACGAGAAGCTCCGCGAGGAACACGGACCCGTGGCACCGGCACTGCTGCACGAGGACGTGCCGATCTGGGTGGTGCTCGGACACAGCGAGAACCTGCACATGGTGAGCGCGCCCGCGCAGTTCTGCAAGAACAATCGCTTGTGGCGACCCATGCAGGACGGGACGGTCAAGCCCGACCACCCGCTCATGCCGCACTTCGCCTGGCAGCCCATCTGTGCCCACGCCGAAGGCGACGAGCACGTGCGGCTGCGCGGCGCGGTGACCGCCGCCATGTCGACCATCAACCACCGGGGCGTTCGCCGCCACATCAACCGCGCGACCCAGCACCTCGTGAACCAGTTCTGCGAGGAGGGCAGGGCCGACCTCGTCAGCCAGTTCGCCGAGCACCTGCCGATGGCTGTGATGTGCCAGATCCTCGGTATGGCCGACGAGTACAACGACCGGATCGTGCACGCCGCCCGCGACATGCTCAAGGGCACCGAGACCTCCATCGCCAGCAACGCGTACATCATGGACGTCCTGATGCGGCTCACCGCCCGCCGCCGGGCCGAACCCGAGGACGACTTCACCAGCCATCTGATCAACCACTCGGCGCGGCTCAACGACGAGGAGGTCGGCCAGCATCTGCGCGTCGTCCTGATGGCCGCGTACGAGGCCACGGCCAACCTCCTCGCCAATGTGCTGCGACTGGTGCTCACCGACCCGGGGTTCCGCGCCCAGCTCAACGGGGGCCAGATGACGGTGCCCCAGGCGGTGGAGCAGTCCCTGTGGGACGAACCGCCGTTCAGCACCGTCTTCGCCTACTTCGCCAAGACGGACACGGAGTTGGGCGGCCAGCGCATCCGTGAGGGCGACGGCCTCCTGCTGGGCATCGCACCGGGCAACGTCGACCCACGCGTCCGGCCCGACCTGTCGGCCAACATGATGGGCAACCGCTCGCACCTCGCCTTCAGCGGCGGCCCGCACGAGTGCCCGGGCCAGGACATCGGCCGTGCCATCGCGGACGTCGGCGTCGACGCGCTGCTGAACCGGCTTCCGGACGTACAACTCGACGGCGCGGCGAACCAGTTGCGCTGGCGGTCGTCCATTTCGAACCGGCATCTGGTGGCGCTGCCGGTCCGCTTCGAGCCGAAGCCGCAGCAGGACGTGAAGGCCAAGCCCGACCACGCCTTCGTCCCGGCGCAGCGCACCGACTGGCAGGTCGGCGCCCCGAAACCCGAGCAGACCGCCGCGGCTCCGGCGCCCCCGTCGGCCGTGCCGCCCCAGCAGCCCGTCCCGGCAGCCGGGGAACCGGCCCGCCCCGCGGGCGCCTGGCGGCGTTTCCTGCGGTGGTGGCGTGGCTACTGACCGGCTCCGTCGGTGCCGGAGGGCCGGGCATCGGGCTTTCGGGTGCCTGCGCACCGGTACTCCGCCTCCGCGACCGGGTCGGTGAGCTCCGGTGCCCGCGCCAGCAGCTGGCGCGGGCACCGGGAGCCGTCGGCCGCGGCACGGGTCCGGTCGCCATGGGCGGTGCGGATCGCCCGGGCCGAGCACGCGGGCCGCGTTCGCGTGGGCGCTTCACCGGTGGGTCCAGCCCGTACCGGAGACCGGCCGGTGCCGGCCGATGCGGCCGTCCTCCCCGTACTCGTCAGCCGGCGCGATGGTGTGACCACACGAATGGGCGAGCTTCGTCGGCTTCGCGGCTGTGGAACACCTCGTCGAGCCATTCGTCTGTCGGCACTTCGCCGAAGAGTCGCCTCAGTTCGCGGGCCATCGGCGGAGCCAGCGGGAATCGCCTTCCGTACCTGCGTTCCTGGTATCGGTCCTGGATCTGTACGAAGAGGAAACCGCTGCGGCCGAAGTGAACCAACGGCTCGGGGGCACCGGTGAAGACCAAGTCGTCGATGAGGTCGAGGTAGATCGACCGGTAACTGGCCTTTCTCTTCTCTGACCGGTGACCATGTGAAGTCGGCTGGTGGTTGTCGACCGAGTAGATGCCGAGCGCCGACTTGCACAGGTCCATGGACAGGCAGTCGCACACGGCGCCGTCCATGAGCCAGGGGAAGGACACCGGGCCCGTCCTGCTGTTCCGGGCGACCATGATGGCGGTGCCATACGCATTTCCGGTGTTTCCCCGGAATATGACTCCGTCCCACATGTCCGGCGAGTTCTTCAGCTCGTCATGGAGTCCGATGTGTTCGTCCCCGGAGCGGAAGTCCATCTTCTCCGCGTACTGGACGATGGACTGTCTGATCAGCGACAGCAGTGCATGGACCGCGTCGCGCCCCCAGCCGGCCGAGTCCATCGCCCGCACCAGATCACGTACGGAGCGGCCGTACATGCGGAAGCGGCCGCTGACCAGGTCGAGCGGGGGAATGCAGATGTCGTCGAGGATGGTGGCGAAGGCGATGTAGTGAAGACCCAGTGGATCTGCGCCGTATCGCTCGCCGCACCAGCAGGCCATCCACTGGATGGTGTCGCGACATGCGCATGACACCGTGACAGCGGCGCTGGCGTCACGCTTCTTCGTCCAGTCGGAATAGTGTTCCGGAGTGCCGCCGAGCCGTCCCCCGACCGTGTCCCACCGTTCCACGACCTTCTCCAGCAGCGGCCACACGTTTATCCGGTGGCACTGCGCGACCGGGCCTACGTAGCCCTCTGCGCCCATCACGGTGTACAGGTGAGCGGTCTGCTTGTTGTAGCGGGACCTCGTGGTCGACGGGTGAACCGCCGCCGCCGGGTCCCGCGGGTAATGCAGGAAGGTGCATGCCGTGCTGCGATCGCAATCCGTACCGCACCACAGCTCGTGTGAAAGGTGCAGTAATTCCTGAATGCCGCGCGCATCTGACAACCGCTCCAGAGCCTCCTGCGCGGGGCCCTGCCAAGCGAGCATGTCCGGGGTTACCACCGTGACTTCGACGCGACTTGCTGCCATGACCCGAGCCTCCGTAAGAACATCCCACTTCTGGCCGTAATCCCCAGCGTGCGCGCGACGTAGGTCCCCGTGAAGAGGCACAGGAGGAGCGTACGACGGCACACGAGGGGCGCACTTGGTTGAAATGTTGTCATGTGCCGAACCGATCCGAAGGAGTTGGTTCTGGTTCGGTCATGGCTATGAAAGTGAATTCGTGGGGTATGCGCGACGCCTGTCGCCTTCGGTGGAGGGAAGGTCGCGCATGTGGGCGGGGGCTGGGCTGGTGGCGTGGACTGGCTTCCCGATGCCAGGACAAGAGCGGCCAGATTCAGTCGGTCATGCGCCGGTCATGCGGTCGAAGACGAGAGCCGATAAGGGCTGACGTGCTCTTCGCCGATCAGGTCGCCCAGTCCTCGTACGCCCCCCACGCGCCGAGAACACGCCCGCTCCGGAACCGGTGTGCCACCCCCGTCACCGGGTCGGTGAACTCCAGCGACCGTGCGAGCAGTTGCAGGGGCCGTCGGAAGTCGCCGGGTGGTACGGGATCGGTCACCTCGGGGTAGAGGGGGTCGCCGAGGATGGGGACGCCGAGGGTGCTCATGTGGACGCGGAGCTGGTGGGTCTGGCCGGTGCTCGGGACGAGGCGGTAGAGTGCCGGGCCGCCGGGGCGGTGGTCCGTCAGCTCGATGTGGCTGACGGCGTTCGGCTCGCCCTCCACCTCGTACGCCGCGAGCACACCACGCTCCTTCACGATGCGGCTGCGCACGGTGCGCGGCGTGGCGAGCGCGGGGTCGTACGGCGCCACGGCCTCGTACTCCTTGGCCACCCGGCCGTCGCGGAACAGCGTCTGGTAGGCGCCGCGCTCCCCGGGACGGACCGTGAACAGCACCAGGCCGGCCGTCAGCCGGTCCAGGCGGTGCGCGGCGGACAGCGTCGGCAGGCCGAGTTCGCGCCGCAGCCGGGCCAGCGCGGTCTCGGCGACATGGCTGCCGCGCGGAGTGGTGGCGAGGAAGTGCGGCTTGTCCGCGACGACGATGTGCTCGTCGCGGTACACGACGTCGAGCGCGAACGGCACCCGCTCCTCGGCGGGCAGATCCCGGTGGAACCACACGTACATGCCCGGCACGTAGGCCGCGCCGGGCGGCACCGGCCGCCCCCCGGCGTCCACGATCCGGCCCGCGTCCAGCATCCCGTCGACCACCCCGGGCGGTGCCGCGAGCCGTTCCACGAGGTGGTCCCGCACGGTCGCCCAGGTGTTTTTCGGCGGCAGCCGTACCCGTACCGGGTCGATCCCCTCACGCTGCGGCAGGGGGGAGGGCGGGGGCGGGGTGCGGCGTCTCATCAGGGGCAAGCGTACGAGGGCGGGGGCGGGGCGGCTGCGTCGGCGGCGCGCCGGGGGCGGCCGCCCCCCGTCCAGCGCTCACGCGTGCGCGGGCGCGCCTTCCTGCTCCGCCTCGATGCGGGCGTTCCACTCCGGCTTGGAAGCCTGCCAGCCGTCCTCGTTGTGCCCGAGCCGCCAGTAGCCGGAGATCGACAGGTCCTCCCGCGGAATGCCGCGCTCCACGCGCAGCAGACGGCGCAGCTCCTTCACGAAGCCCGCCTCCCCGTGGACGAAGGCGTGCAGCCGGCCCTCGGGCCACTCGAGCGCGCGGACGGCCTCGAGCAGGGCCTCGCCCACCGGGCGCTCCCCGCGGTGCAGCCAGACGACGTCCACGTCGCAGGCGATCTTCTGCTCCTCGTCGGGTCCGGAGACCTCGACGAAGGCGTGGGCCCGCGCGCCGTCGGGCAGCGCCTCCAGCGACGCGGCGATGGCCGGGAGCGCGCTCTCGTCGCCGACGAGCAGGTGCCAGTCGGCCTCCGGGTCCGGCGCGTAGGCGCCGCCGGGACCGAGGAGGTGGATCTCGTCGCCCGGCCGGGCGCGCGCGGCCCACGGTCCGGCGAGGCCCTCGTCGCCGTGGATCACGAAGTCCACGGTCATCTCGCGCAGCGCGGGGTCCCAGGCGCGCACCGTGTACGTGCGCATCACGGGCCACTGCTCGCGCGGGAACTCCGCGCGGATCCGCTCAAGGTCGAAGGGGACCGGGTAGGTCACGCCCGCGGCGCCGAAGAGCAGTTTCACGTAGTGGTCGGAGTTGCCGCTGGTGGAGAACTCCGCCAGACCCTCGCCGCCGAGGACGACGCGGTGCATGTGCGGTGTGAGCCGCTCGGTGCGCACGACTCGCGCACGGTGGGCCTTCGGTGTCCTGCGTGCCGGACGCTCTGTCATGGCGGGCCTCCTGAATACCTTGCTAAGGCTTACCTAACTTAGCACCTTCCCTCGTGCAACACCCCACACGCGCGGCGCGAGTGACCACGGACGACGTGACCAGCCTCCGGGCCGCCGCTTCGCGGTTCCCGTGTGTCTACGACACCGTTCGCACCCGGTAGTGCGGGTCCGGGCCCGTAGGGGCGTGAGTACCACGGAGGCGCCGTTGTACCCCCTGCGTCCGTGGCGGTCCGTGCCCTGGTCCGCTCAGGCGCGGAGTGTCGCCAGCAGCCGCTGCAGCGACCCTCCGAGTCCCCAGCGCGCGGCGAGCCGCTCCAGTCCGGCCGGATCGCGCGGCTCGCCCGGCAGCGCCGTGTCCACGTCCGGCAACGGTACGTCCGCGGCGACCCGGACGACCCCGGGCGCGACCGCGACGTACGAGCGCGCCTCGTCGAGCCGCTTGCGCTGGGACGGGGTGAGCCCGGACGCCGGATCGTCGACGGCCGCCATGATCCCGGCCAGGTCGCCGTAGCGGTCCAGCAGCTTCGCGGCCGTCTTCTCGCCGATGCCCGGCACCCCGGGCAGCCCGTCGCTCGGGTCGCCGCGCAGCAGCGCCAGATCCGCGTAACCGCGGCCGTCCACCCCGTACTTCTCACGCAGCACCGCCTCGTCCGTGAGCTGCAGCGTGCCCACGCCCTTCAGCGGATACAGGACACGCACCCCCCGCGCGTCGTCCACCAACTGGTACAGGTCCCGGTCGCCGGTCACGATGTCGACCGGGCCCTTCGCCCGGGCCGTGAACGTGCCGATCACGTCGTCCGCCTCGTACTCCGCGACGCCCACGCGCGCGATGCCGAGCGCGTCGAGGACCTCCTCGATCACCGGCACCTGGGGCGACAGCGTGTCCGGGACCTCCTCGGCGTCCGGCGCCCCCTCACGGGTCTCGGCCACGCGGTGCGCCTTGTAGGAGGGGATCAGCTCCACCCGCCACCGCGGCCGCCAGTCCGCGTCCATGCACGCCACCAGGTCGTCGGGCCGGTGGTCCTTGACCAGGCGGTCGATGAAGTCGAGCAGCCCGCGCACCGCGTTCACGGGGGTGCCGTCCGGGGCCTTCACGGAATCGGGGACTCCGTAGTAGGCGCGGAAGTAGAGCGAGGCGGTGTCCAGCAGGAGCAGCTTCTTCGGCCTGGTCGTCATGGCACCAGCATGCCCGTAGGCCGGCTGAGAACGGGAAACGCCCTCATGGCGTCGGACGGAAGCGTGCGGGTGCGCCCAGCGGCCGGTGGGCGCGGCGTGTCGCGCGACGCGTCGGCCCGGCGGGCCGGCGGGTCGACGGGCCGACGGGCCGACGGGCCGACGGCCTGAGCAGAGCCGTGGTCAGGTCGCTGTCGCCCGGCGGCACCTCACCGTCCCGTCAGGCTTCACGAACCGACGGCGACCTTGCTCCGCCGCTCGATGACGCTCGCGCTGCGTGGTGCTTCCGGGGCGTCGGGTCGCGGAGAGGCTCCCGGCACGGGTGTGCCGACGCGGCCGGTGCGTGCGGCCACGAGCGCTTGCCGGAGCGCCGCCACGAAGCCCTGGTCCACTGGTCCGGGCACGTCCTGATGCGGCACCGCATCGCCCGCACCACGACGGACGCGCTCTCGTCCGTGGCCTTCGAGTGGCCGCCGAGATCCGGGCGTGTCCGACGACCCGCCGAGGCGCACGCGTCGCCGGTCGCGAGTGTGACCTAAGTCACTCTTTCGTTTGACCTGAATGATTCAGGGGAGGCGCCGCGCCGGAGCGACACCGGTTGCATTTTCAACGGATGGAATACGGCCGGGCGCTCCGTGTTTTTGTCCCCGACCCAAGAGGTACGCGTGTCAGCCAGGCTTGAGGCCGAACATCTCTTCAAAGTGTTCGGCAGAAAACCGGAGCGAGCGGTCGAGAGGCTGCGCCAGGGAGCCGACCGGGAGGAACTCCGCGCCGACGGCACCACCGCCGCCGTCATCGACGCGAGCTTCACCGTGGAGCCGGGCGAGATCTTCGTGGTCATGGGCCTGTCGGGTTCGGGTAAGTCCACCCTGCTCCGCATGCTCAACGGTCTCCTGGAACCGACCGCCGGTCATGTCCGCTTCGGCGGCCAGGACCTGACCGAGATCAGCGCCCGCGAACTGCGCGAGGTCCGCTCCAGGAAGATCAGCATGGTCTTCCAGCACTTCGCGCTCTTCCCGCACCGCAGTGTCCGGGACAACGCCGCCTACGGCCTGGAAGTGCAGGGCGTGCCCCGCGCCGAGCGCGAACGCCGCGCCGACGAGGCGCTCGCCCTGTGCGGCCTGGCCGGGTGGGAGAAGTCCTGGCCCGACGAGCTGTCCGGCGGCATGCAGCAGCGTGTCGGCCTCGCCCGCGCGCTCGCCACCGACGCCGACCTGCTGCTGATGGACGAGTCCTTCAGCGCGCTCGACCCGCTGATCCGCCGCGACATGCAGGACCAGCTGCTCGAACTGCAGAAGACCCTGAAGAAGACGATCGTCTTCATCACGCACGACCTCAACGAGGCCATGCGCCTGGGCGACCGCATCGCCGTGATGCGCGACGGCCGGATCGTGCAGCTCGGCACCGCGCAGGACATCCTCATGCGCCCGGCCAACGACTACGTGGCCTCCTTCACCCAGGACGTCGACCGCTCCCGCGTGCTGACCGCCGAGTCCGTCATGGACCGGGACGTGCGCGCCGTGCGCGGCGGCAGGAGCGGCGGCGACCGCGAGACCGTGAGCCTCGACACCCCGTTCACCGAGCTGTGCGCCATCACCGCGCGCGCCTCGGACCCGGTGGCGGTGCTCGACGGCAAGGGCGCGCTGGCCGGTGTCGTCACCCAGCAGCGCCTCCTCGACTTCATGGGCGAGGAGCAGGACGCCTCCGACGCCGCCTCCACCACCGGCGAATCCTCGCAGGGCGAGGACGGCGAGAAGGTGATGGCCCGTGCCTAGGATCCCCCTCGGCGACTGGGTCGACAGCGCGGTCGACTGGCTGCGCTCCAACGTGGCCTGGCTGTTCGACTTCTTCAAGTCCCTCTTCACCGGCGCCTACGACGGTATCGACGCCGTCCTCCAGGCCCCCCAGCCGCTGCTGCTCGCCGGTATCCTCGCCGTGCTGGCCTTCTGGCTGCGCGGCACCCTGGCCGGTGTCCTCACCTTCGCGGGCTTCGCCTTCATCGACTCCCTCGGGCTGTGGGAGGACGCGATGGTGACCCTGTCGCTCCTCCTCGTCGCCACGATCATCGCGCTGGTGATCTCGGTGCCGCTGGGCATCTGGGCGGCGCGCTCGGACCGGGTCAGCGCGGCCGTCCGGCCGGTCCTGGACCTGATGCAGACGCTGCCCGCGATGGTCTACCTCATCCCGGCGCTGCTGTTCTTCGGCACCGGCGCGCCCGCGGGCATCGTGGCCACCCTGGTCTTCGCGCTCGCCCCGGGCGTGCGCATGACCGAGCTGGGCATCCGCCAGGTCGACAAGGAGCTCGTCGAGGCCGCGGAGGCGTTCGGCACCACGCCGCGCAACACCCTGCTGCGCGTCCAGCTGCCGCTGGCGCTGCCCACCGTGATGGCGGGCGTCAACCAGGTGATCATGCTCGGTCTGTCGATGGCCGCGATCGCCGGCATGGTCGGCACCGGCGGCCTCGGCGGCGCCGTCAACCAGGCCATCGGCCAGCTCAACGTCGGCCTCGGCGCGGAGGCGGGCATCGCGATCGTCATCCTGGCGATCTACCTGGACCGCATGACCAGTGCCCTGGGCACCCAGGTCTCGCCGCTGGGCCGCCGCGCCGCGGCGAAGGCCCGCGCCGGTGCGCGCTACAAGATCTGGTCCTACCGGCTCCGTCCGCAGGTCGCCGCGGTGGGCGTGGTGATCCTCGCCCTCGTGGCGGGCGGCATGGGCGTCTTCGGCGGCGACGGCGACACCCGGCAGGCCGCCTCGGGCGAGAACGTCGGCCAGGGCAAGAAGCTCTCCATCGGCTACATCCCCTGGGACGAGGGCGTCGCCTCCACCTTCCTGTGGAAGGAGATCCTCGAACAGCGCGGTTACGAGGTCGAGGCCAAGCAGATGGACGCCGGCCCGCTGTACACGGCGCTCTCGCAGGGCGACGTCGACTTCCAGACCGACTCCTGGCTGCCGACGACCCACGCCTCGTACTGGGAGAAGTACGGCGACCAGCTCGAGGACCTCGGTGCCTGGTACGACCAGACCTCCCTGGAGCTGGCCGTTCCCGCCTACATGGACGGTATCGACTCCATGGAGGACCTCAAGGGCAAGGCCGGCACGTTCGACGGCAGGATCACCGGCATCGAGGCCAGCGCCGGTGAGATGCAGCTCCTGAAGAGCAAGGTCATGGGGGAGTACGGCCTGGACGGCGAGTACCAGGTCGTCGACAGCTCCACGCCGGCGATGCTGGCCGAGCTCGAGCGTGCCTACGCGAACGAGGACCCGATCGTCGTCACGCTCTGGTCGCCGCACTGGGCGTACAACGACTACGAGCTGAAGAAGCTCGAGGACCCGAAGGGCGCCTGGGGCGAGGGCGACGGTGTGCACTCGCTGTCCCGCAAGGGCTTCTCCGACGACGACCCCACGGTCGCCGGGTGGCTGAAGGACTTCACGATGAGCGAGAAGCAGCTCACCAGCCTCGAGGCCGAGATCAACAAGGCCGGCAAGGGCAGGCAGCAGGAGGCCGTCCGCACCTGGCTGAAGGACAACCCGGGCCTCGTCGACGAGCTGGCCCCGGTCGGCTCCGGCTCCGGCGGCACCCCGGCCGAGGCGTCGCGGCCCCTGAACGTGGCCTGGTTCCCGTGGGACGAGTGCGTCGCCGTGACCCACCTCTGGAAGAACGTCCTGGAGGAGCGCGGCTACCGGCTGAACCTCAAGCAGATGGACGTCGGCCCGGTCTACACGGGTCTGGCCTCCGGTGACCTCGACCTCAACTTCGACGCCTGGCTGCCGTACGCCCAGAAGAACTACTGGGACAAGAGCAAGGACAGCCTCGAGGACCTCGGCACCTGGTACGAGCCGACCTCGCTGGAGATCGCCGTGCCCTCCTACGTCGAGGACGTGAAGTCCCTGGAGGACCTCAAGGGCAAGGCCGACCTCTTCGACGGGAAGATCATCGGCATCGAGCCGGGCACCGGGCAGATGGACCTGCTGAAGAACGACGTCCTGCCGGGCTACGGCCTGGACAAGGAGTACGAGGTCGTCGAGGGCTCCACGCCGGCGATGCTGACCGAGCTCGAGCGGGCCTACGCGGGTGAGGAGCCCGTCGCGGTCGCCCTGTGGTCCCCGCACTGGGCGTACAGCGAGTACGAGCTGACCAAGCTGAAGGACGACAAGAAGCTGTTCGGCGAGGGCAACACCATCCGCACCATCGCCAACAAGGAGTTCTCCGGGAACTACCCGCAGCTCACCGAGTGGATCAAGAACTTCCGCATGAGCGAGGACGAGCTCGGCAGCCTGGAGGCCGAGATCAAGGACCGCGGCCAGGGCAATGAGCAGGAGGCCGTCTCCGCCTGGCTCGAGGAGCACCCGGACATGGTGGACCGGATGACCCCGGCCTGACCGGCTGTCCGAGGGGTGGGCCCCGGCGCACACGAGCAGGTGTGCGCCGGGGCCCACCCCTTTGCGGCCTGTACGGGAGCGGGGCGCCGTCCGGGGGCGGCCGAGGAGGAGGGCCGCCCGCACGAATCCGGCCAACCACCGAGGGGCTCGTCCGGCGGCCGCCCACCCGCTGCCACCGGCCGGGAACCGCCGCGCGGCGACACGGCGGACGGCCCCTCCGGTGGCGGGAACAGTGGGCCCGCGCCTCTCACCGACGTGGCAGCGATGTGACGGGCGCATGAAACGGTTTGCCGAACATGCGTAGGGTGCAGAGAAGTCATCAGGAGCAGTGCGCCTGCGGTCGACGGGAAGCGGTGGCGCACCCGACGGCGGACCGACGAGCGAAGGAGGGAGCCGGAGCTATGGGCGACCACAAAGAACAGCCCCTTCGGGTGGGCGCGGCCGTCCGGCGGCGGCGCCGGACACTGGAGCTCACCCTCGCCGTCGTGGCCGAGCGCAGCGGCCTGTCGGTGCCCTTCCTCAGCCAGGTGGAGAACGAGCGGGCGCGCCCCAGCCGCCCCTCCCTGGAGCGCATCGCCGACGCCCTCGGCACCACGGCGGTCGCACTGCTCGCCGCGGCCGACCCGGCGTGCAGCGTCGATATGGTGCGCGCCGGACCGGACGCCCACGCGCCCGGTGAGTCCGTCGCGCGCTCCCTGGTGCGCGGTCACCACCAGTTGCACGCCACCGAGTTCACCGGCGACCACGACGAGGGCCGCGAGGTCCAGCACCGCAACGACGAACTGATGTACGTGGCCGACGGCGCCGTGGAGGTGGAGGCGGAGGGCCGCGCCCACCGGCTCGGCCGCGGCGACACGCTCTACCTGACCGGCGGCGTACGGCACCGGTGGCGGGCCACGGTGCCCGACACCCGCGTGATCGTGGTGGCCGTCTCCGACCACATCGAGGCCCTGGAGGACCGGCACCGGCGAGGCGTGTGAGGCCCGTGCCCGTCCCCCGCGTCGTCTCCCTGGTCCCCTCGCTCACCGAGGCCGTGGCGCTCTCGGTGCCCGGCGCACTGGTGGCCGCCACCGACTGGTGCGAGCGCCCCGCCGGTCTCCGCGTGACACGGATCGGCGGCACCAAGAACCCGGACACGGACCGGATCATCGGGCTGGCCCCCGATCTGGTGATCGCCAACGAGGAGGAGAACCGCGCGCCCGACCTGAGCGCCCTGCGCCGGGCGGGCGTCGAGGTCCTCGTCACCGAGGTGCGTTCCGTCCCGCAGGCCTTCGACGAGCTGGAGCGGGTGCTGCGGGCCTGCGGCGCCGCTGTCGGCACGGCGGGGCGGCCGCGCTGGCTGGACGAGGCGGCACGGGCCTGGTCCGAGGTGGCCCGGCGGCCCCCCGAGCGCCGTACGACGGCCGTCGTGCCGGTCTGGCGGCGCCCGTGGACGGTGCTCGGCCGGGACACCTTCGCCGGGGACGTCCTGGCCCGGCTGGGCGTGGACAACCTGTACGCGGCGCACCCGGAGCGGTATCCGCGCGTGCCCGTCGACGAGCTGCGGGCCGCGGGCCCCGGAGTCGTCGTGCTGCCGGACGAGCCGTACCGCTTCTCGGCCGACGACGGGCCCGAGGCGTTCCCCGGGCTGCCGTGCGCGCTGGTCAGCGGGCGCCACCTCACCTGGTACGGCCCCTCGCTGGCCGAGGCGCCACAGGTGCTCCGCGCGGCTCTGCGCGCGGCCCATCAGGGGTTTCCGCCGAACGGGGCATAAGCTGCTGTTATGAGTGAGGCGGAGCGGCAGGGACGGACCGGAGCGGACGCGTCGGCACCGCGGGGCGGACTCGCGCACCGGGTGCCCGATCTCGGGGCGCTGGAACTCCTGCTGGCCGTGGCACGGCTGGGCTCCCTGGGGCGGGCGGCCCAGGAGGTGGGCGTCAGCCAGCCGGCGGCGAGCAGCCGCATCCGGTCCATGGAGCGGCAGCTGGGCGTGGCCCTCGTCGACCGGTCACCGCGCGGCTCACGGCTCACGGACGCCGGCGCGCTGGTCACGGACTGGGCGCGGCGGGTGGTGGAGGCGGCCGAGGTGTTCGACGCGGGCGCGCAGGCCCTGCGGGACCGCAGGGACTCCCGGCTGCGGGTCGCGGCCAGCATGACCATCGCGGAGTACCTGCTGCCGGGGTGGCTCGTCGCGCTGCGCGCGCAGCGCCCCGACACGGCGGTGTCGCTGCAGGCGGGCAACTCGGCGGTGGTCGCGGACCGGCTGCTCGCGGCCGAGGCGGACCTCGGGTTCGTGGAGGGACTGAGCGTGCCGCCGGGCCTGGACTCGGCGGTCATCGCCCACGACCACCTGATCGTGGTCGCGGCGCCCGGCCATCCCTGGGCGCGCCGCCGCAGGCCCGTGGACGCGGCGGAACTGGCGGCGACCCCGCTGGTCCTGCGCGAGGAGGGGTCGGGCACCCGGCAGGTCCTCACCGCGGCACTGGGCGGCCTCGCCCGCCCGCTGATCGAGCTGTCCTCCACCACCGCGGTGAAGGCCGCGGCGGTGAGCGGCGCGGGCCCCGCCGTCCTCAGCGAACTGGCCCTCGGCGAGGAGCTCTCCGCCCGCCGTCTGGTGAGCGTGCCCGTGGAGGGCGTGTCCCTGCGGCGGGCGCTGCGCGCGGTCTGGCCGACGGGCCACCGGCCGACGGGCCCGGCCCGGGACCTGCTGACACTGACCCGCAAGTAGCGCGGTACGGAGCGGCCGGAGCGGCACACCGCCCGGACCGGTTCAGGCGGACGCGGCCCGTACCAGCGCCTCCATCACGCGCGTGTCCTCGCCCATCTCCGGATGCCACTGGACGCCCAGCACCCAGCCGGGGCCGGGCAGTTCGACCGCCTCCACGGTGCCGTCCGCCGCGTACGCCGACGGCCGCAGTCCCTCGCCGAGCCGGTCGACCGCCTGGTGGTGGTACGTCGGCACCGAGGCGTCCCCGGGGGAGATGTCCGCGTACCGCGAGCCCGGCACGGGCCTGACCGTGTGCCGGCCGAAGACGCCCACCTCGGCGACATGGCCGTCGAGGTGCTGGACCAGCGTCCCGCCGAGGGCGACGTTGAGGAGCTGCATGCCGCGGCAGATGCCCAGCAGCGGGGTGCCGGCGTCCAGCGCGGCGCCGATCAGGGCCAGTTCCCACGCGTCGCGCTCCGGAGCGGGGGGACCGGTGCGCGGGGAGCGTTCGGCACCGTACCGGGCGGGGTCGACGTCCGGGCCGCCCGCGATCACCAGGCCGTCCAGGCGGGCGACGGTCTCCGCGGCGTACGCCGGACCGTCCGGCGGCAGCATCGCGGCCAGCCCGCCCGCCGCCCGGACGAGCCGCGGGTACCCGGCGGGCAGCAGGGCCGCCTCCAGTTCCCAGATCCCCCAGCGCGCGGCGGACTCCCAGTACGTGCTCACACCGATCAGCGGCCTGGTCACCTGTCGCTCCTCAAGTCGTCGCGGGCGTCGCGGGCGTCGGGCGGAGTCGTGCGGGGCCCTCAGTCCCGTGCCAACTCTGCCTCGGCGGCCGCCAGCGCCGCGAACTCCTCCTCCGGTGCCCTCGCCACCAGGTGCCTGCGGCTGTACAGCCCGAAGTACGCCACCGCCACGGCGTACACCGCGAGGGCGATGAACGCCGCCGTCACGTCCACCAGGAAGGTCGCCGCCAGCGCCGCGCAGGCGAGCACCAGGGCCACGGACGAGGTCAGCGCCCCGCCCGGCGTGCGGTACGGCCTCGGCAGGTCCGGCTCGCGGCGCCGCAGCACGATGTGGGACAGGGCCATCAGCGCGTAGCTGATGGTGGCGCCGAAGACGGCGATGTTCAGCATGCGCGCCCCGTCGCCCGTGCCCGCCGCCAGCGTGAAGCCGATCGTCCCCGGCACCAGCAACCCCAGGTAGGGGGCCTTGCGGCGGCTGGTGAGGGAGAGGAAACGGGGGAGGTAGCCGGCCCGGGAGAGCGCGAACAGCTGGCGCGAGCCCGCGTAGACGAGCGAGAAGAAGGACGCCACCAGGCCCGCGAGCCCGGCGTAGTTGACGACGCGGCTGAGCGCCGTCGCCTCGCCGCCCGGCTGGAGCGCCTCGACGAGCGGGTTGCCCGCGTCCTGGACGGCGGCCGAGCCGCGCGCGCCCGCGGCGGCGAGGAACGTCACCACGGCCAGCACCGCGAGGATGCCCATCGACCAGCGGATCGCCCGCGGCAGCGTACGGGCTGGGTCCCGCGTCTCCTCGGCGGCGAGCGGCACGCCCTCCACGCCCAGGAAGAACCACATGCCGAACGGGAACGCCGCCCAGATGCCCAGCAGTCCCATGGGCAGCCAGGAACTCGCGCCGAACGCGGCCGGGTCGACCGGGATGTCGTCCAGCGACGAGGCGTCGAACTCCGGCAGCGCGCCCACGGCGAAGACCACCAGGGCGGCCACCGCGACGCCCGTGACGACGAAGCTGAAGCGCAGCGCCTCGCCGACGCCCCACAGGTGGATGCCGATGAAGACGACGAAGCAGGCTAGGTACACCGGCCAGCCGGAAGTGAGGCCGAACAGGCCCAGCGACTCGACGTAGTCGCCGATGAAGACGGAGATGGCGGCGGGCGCGAGGACGTACTCGACGAGGATCGCGGTACCGGTCAGGAAGCCGCCCCAGGGGCCGAGCGCCCGGCGCGCGAAGCCGTAGCCGCCGCCCGCCGTGGGCAGGATCGCGGACAGCTCGGCGAGGGCGAACACCATGCAGGCGTACATGGTGCCCATGAGGACCAGCGCGATCGCCAGGCCGCCGAAGCCGCCCTCGGCCAGGCCGAAGTTCCAGCCCGAGTAGTCGCCGGACACGACGTAGGCGACGCCGAGCCCGGTCAGCAGCACCCAGCCGGCGCTTCCCCGGCGGAGGGTCCTGCGCTGCAGATAGGGGTCCGGGGGCCCGGATGTTTCCGAAGGCATGGCGCGACTCCCGCTCACTGCGCTCAATGGAATGGCTGCATACCTTTGCGGTGCCGATGGCCGGAACGCAAGACCCGTGCGTTAAACACGCGTAAACCCGCGGCGGCCGTACGGGACGCCGCGTGCGGCTCAGCCGAGGAACCCCCGCAGCAGCGCCGCCGTCCCCCCGCAGTGCTCCCGCATCATCTCCCGCGCGCCGTCCGCGTCCCCGTCCAGCACCGCCCCGACGAGCGCGGCGTGCTGCCGCTGCGAGTGCTCCAGGTTGCGCACCAGCAGGGGGATGCAGTCCAGCAGGTCGTTCACCTGGGCGCGGACGGCCGCGTACTGGGCGGTGAGGGACGGTGACCCCGACAGCTCGGCGAGCGTGAGGTGCAGCAGCGTGTCCGTGCGCCGGTACTCCGTCAGGGGCGCGTCCCGCGTGCTCCGCAGCGCGTCCCGCAGCCGGGCGGCGCGCTCGCCGTCCAGCCCGTGCGCCGCGCACAGCCCGGCCGCGCCCACCTCCAGCACCTCGCGGAAGCGCAGCACGTCCTCCAGGTCCACCCGCTCCACCCGGCGGCGCAGTTCGTCCTCGCCGGGCGCCTGCGCGCGCGGCAGCACGAACGTGCCCCCGTACCGCCCCCGCCGCGCCTCCACCAGGCCCTGGTCCTGCAGCACCCTGAGCACCTCGCGCAGCGTCACCCGGCTGATGCCGAGGCGGTGCGCCAGGTCCCGCTCGGCGGGCAGCCGTTCGCCCGCGGGGACCAGTCCGAGCCGTACGACCTGCAGTATCTGCTCCAGCGCCTCCTCGAAGCCGT
Source organism: Streptomyces ruber (assembly GCF_014648075.1). Classification (GTDB taxonomy): domain Bacteria; phylum Actinomycetota; class Actinomycetes; order Streptomycetales; family Streptomycetaceae; genus Streptomyces; species Streptomyces ruber. The sequence goes on from NZ_BMQK01000005.1 coordinate 214,200, forward strand.
TGCCGGCGCGCACCGGCCGCAGCACCGGCGCCAGCCGGTCGTCCACGTGGCCGTCCGGGCCGTCGAAGGCGTCCGCATCCGGCTCCGGCATCTCGCCGTGCCCCCTTCCCAAGCAATGGTTCCCGGCAATACCTTATGGCCCTCGGTCCCCGGCCCGCCGAAGGAGGCCCTCCCCGTGGCAGACCGCACGCCCCCGCTCACCGTCGAGGAACTGCACGCCCTCGTCGCGGGCGGTGAGATCGACACCGTGGTGCTGGCCTTCCCCGACATGCAGGGACGCCTCCAGGGCAAGCGGTTCGCCGCGCGGTTCTTCCTCGACGAGGTGCTGGAACACGGCACGGAGGGCTGCAACTACCTCCTCGCCGTCGACACCGAGATGAACACCGTCGACGGGTACGCGATGTCCTCCTGGGAACGCGGCTACGGCGACTTCGCCATGCGCCCCGACCTGAGCACCCTGCGCCGCGTGCCCTGGAACGAGGGCACGGCCCTGGTCATCGCCGACCTGGCCTGGAACGACGGGTCCCCGGTCGTGGCCGCGCCCCGCCAGATACTGCGCCGCCAGCTCGACCGGCTCGCCGCCCTCGGCTACACCGCCATGGCCGGCACCGAGCTGGAGTTCATCGTCTTCAAGGACACCTACGAGCGGGCCTGGGACGCGGCCTACCGGGGCCTGACCCCGGCCAACCAGTACAACGTGGACTACTCGGTGCTGGGCACCGGCCGCGTCGAGCCCCTGCTGCGCCGCATCCGCAACGAGATGGCGGGCGCCGGGCTGACGGTGGAGTCCGCGAAGGGCGAGTGCAACCCCGGGCAGCACGAGATCGCGTTCCGCTACGACGAGGCCCTGGTCACCTGCGACCAGCACGCCGTCTACAAGACCGGCGCCAAGGAGATCGCCGCCCAGGAGGGCGTCTCGCTCACCTTCATGGCCAAGTACAACGAGCGCGAGGGCAACTCCTGCCACATCCACCTCTCCCTGGCGGACGCGGACGGCAACAGCGTCATGGCCGACGGCGACGGACACGGCATGTCACCCCTCATGCGTCACTTCCTCGCCGGACAGCTCGCCGCCCTCCGCGACTTCTCGCTCCTCTACGCGCCGGGCATCAACTCGTACAAGCGGTTCCAGCCGGGCTCCTTCGCGCCGACCGCCGTCGCCTGGGGACACGACAACCGCACCTGCGCCCTCAGAGTGGTCGGCCACGGCCGCTCGCTGCGGTTCGAGAACCGGCTCCCCGGCGGGGACGTCAACCCGCACCTCGCCGTCGCCGGACTCGTCGCGGCCGGGCTGTACGGCGTCGAGCACGAGCTGGAACTGCCGGACGCCTGCCCCGGCAACGCGTACGCGGGGGATTACGAACACGTGCCGACCACCCTGCGCGAGGCCGCCGAGCTGTGGGAGAACAGCCCGATCGCGCGGGCCGCCTTCGGGGACGAGGTGGTCGCGCACTACCGCAACATGGCGCGCGTCGAGGTGAACGCCTTCGACGCCGCGGTGACCGACTGGGAGCTGCGCCGCTCCTTCGAACGCATGTGAGGTTGCGTACGTGTCGTACGAGCACGAGCTCCAGGTACTGGACCCGGCGACCGAGGAGGTCGTCGCCACCGTCCCGGCCGCGTCCCGCGAGGACGTCCGCGCGGCGGTGGCACGGGCCGCGAAGGCGCAGGCCGAATGGGCCGCGCTCGCACCCGGCGACCGCGCCCGGCTGCTGCGCCGCTTCGCCGCGGCCGTGGACGGCCACGTCGAGGAACTGGCGCGGCTGGAGGTCCGCGAGGCCGGGCACACCCTCGGCAACGCCCGCTGGGAGGCGGGCAACGTCCGCGACCTGCTCGACTACGCCGCCGGGGGAGTGGAGCGCCTCACCGGCCGCCAGATCCCCGTACCCGGCGGCATCGACGTCACCTTCCTCGAACCCCTCGGCGTGGTCGGCGTCATCGCGCCCTGGAACTTCCCCATGCCCATCGCCGCCTGGGGCACCGCCCCCGCGCTCGCGGCCGGCAACGCGGTCCTCCTGAAGCCCGCCGAGACCACCCCGCTCACCGCCCTGCGCCTCGCCGGACTCGCCCTGGAGGCGGGCCTGCCCGAGCACCTCTTCCAGGTGCTGCCGGGCGAGGGACCGGTCGCGGGCGACGCGCTCGTCGAACACCCGGGCGTCGCGAAGATCGTCTTCACCGGGTCGACGGCCGTGGGCCGCCAGGTGCTGGCCAAGGGCTCGGCGCACCTCAAACGCGTCACCCTCGAACTCGGCGGCAAGAGCCCCAACATCGTCTTCGCCGACGCCGACCTCGCGGCCGCCGCCACGAGCGCGCCGATGTCCTTCCTCGACAACGCGGGCCAGGACTGCTGCGCCCGCACCCGGATCCTCGTCCAGCGCTCCGTGTACGACGACTTCCTCGCCCTGCTCGCACCCGCGGTCGAGTCCGTCCGCGTCGGCGACCCGGCCGACGAGAGCACCGACATGGGCCCGCTGATCTCCGCGGCCCAGCGGGAGCGCGTACGGTCGTACGTCGACCCGGACGCCGAGGGCATCCGCGGCAAGGCACCCGAGGGCCCGGGCTTCTGGTTCCCGCCCACCGTCCTCACCGGAGTCGAGCCGCACGCGCGCGTGGCCGTCGAGGAGGTCTTCGGACCGGTCGCCGTCGTGCTGCCGTTCGAGGACGAGGCGGAGGCGGTCCGGCTCGCCGACGACACCCCGTACGGCCTCTCCGGTTCGATCTGGACCCGGGACGTCGGCCGCGCGCTGCGCGTCTCCAGGGCCGTCCGCGCGGGCAACCTGTCCGTCAACTCCCACTCCAGCGTCCGCTACTGGACCCCCTTCGGCGGCTTCAAGCAGTCGGGGATCGGCCGCGAACTCGGCCCGGACGCCCTCACCGCGTTCACCGAGACCAAGAACGTCTTCATCAGCACCGTCAGCACAGAGGGGCCCGCACAGTGACCGTGACCGAAGAGAGCGTCTGCCGCCGCCTCGTGGACCGCACCGCCGTGATCACCGGAGCCGGCAGCGGCATCGGCCTCGCCACCGCGCGCCGGCTCGCCTCCGAGGGCGCGCACGTCGTCTGCGGCGACATCGACGAAGAGGCGGGCAAGGCGGCCGCCGAGGCGGTCGGCGGCCTCTTCGTACAGGTGGACGTCACCGACGCCGACCAGGTCGAGGCCCTGTTCAAGGCGGCGTACGACACGTACGGCAGCGTCGACGTCGCCTTCAACAACGCGGGCATCTCGCCGCCGGACGACGACTCCATCCTGGACACCGGCCTGGAGGCCTGGAAGCGCGTCCAGGAGGTCAACCTGACCTCCGTCTACCTGTGCTGCAAGGCCGCGCTCCCCTACATGCGCCGCCAGGGCAGGGGATCGATCATCAACACGGCCTCCTTCGTCGCCCGCATGGGCGCGGCGACCTCGCAGATCTCGTACACGGCCTCCAAGGGCGGCGTCCTCGCGATGTCGCGCGAGCTGGGCGTGCAGTTCGCCCGGGAGGGCATCCGCGTCAACGCCCTGTGCCCCGGGCCGGTCGACACGCCCCTCCTCCGGGAGCTGTTCGCCAAGGACCCGGAGCGGGCCGCGCGCCGGCTGGTGCACATCCCGCTCGGCCGGTTCGCCCGCGCCGAGGAGATCGCCGCCGCGGTCGCGTTCCTCGCGAGCGACGACTCCTCCTTCGTGAACGCCACCGACTTCCTGGTGGACGGCGGGATCTCGGGCGCGTACGTCACGCCGCTGTAGCGCGCACGAAGGGCCCTACAGGAAGGTCTTCCCCTCACCGCGGTACGTCGGCACGGTCGCCGTGACCTCGTCGCCCGACACCAGGTGCAGCGCGTCGAACCGCTCGCACAGCTCACCGGCCTTGGCGTGCCGGAACCACACCTTGTCGCCGATGAGCAGGTCGTCCGCGGGCGACCCGAGCAGCGGCGTCTGCACCTCCCCGGCGCCCTCCTGCCCGTCGTACCGCAGCCCTTCCGGCAGGTACGGCACCGGCAGCCGGTCGCGGCCCGGGGCGCCCGAGGCCGGGTAGCCGCCGCCGAGCACGGTGACGACGCCGACGCCGGGCCTGCGCACGACGGGCTGGGCGAACAGCGCCGCCGGACGGCCGCGGAACGAGGTGTAGCCGTCGAACAGCCGCGGCACGTACAGCCCCGACCCGGCCGCGATCTCGGTCACCGCGTCCTCCGCGGCGGTGTGCTGGACGCTGCCCGTGCCGCCGCCGTTGACGAACTCCAGGTCCGGTGCGACGGCCCGGACGGCGCGCACCGCCTCGGCGCGCCGCCGGGCGAGTTCCTTCTTCGCGGCGGACTGCATCAGCCGGACGGCCCGCGAGCGCAGGGGCCGCCCGGCGACCGCGTCGCCGACCCCGGCGACGTGCGCCTCGTACGCCATGATCCCGGCCAGCCGGAAGCCGGGCCGCCGGACGACCGCCCGGGCCAGCTCGGCGAGGTCGGCGGGGGAATGCAGCGGGGAGCGCCGGGCGCCCACCCGCACCCGCCCGCCGAGCAGCCGCAGGGAGGTGTCCAGCTCCAGGCAGACGCGTATCTCCTCCCGGCCGCCCCGCCGTGCGCCGTCGATGAGCCGGAGCTGGGCCGGGTCGTCCACCATGACGGTGACGGCGGCGGCGAGCTTGGGGTCGGCGGCCAGTTCGGCGTAGCCCGCGCGGTCCGCCGACGGGTACGCGAGCAGCACGTCGTCGAAGCCGGAGCGGGCGAGCCAGAGGGACTCGGCGAGGGTGTACGACATGATCCCCGCGAACCCCTCGCGGGCCAGGACGCGTTCGAGGAGCGCCCGGCAGCGCACCGACTTGCTGGCCACGCGGACCGGCTTGCCGCCGGCCCGCCGGCGGAGGTCGTCGGCGTTCGCGTCGAAGGCGTCCAGGTCCACGATCGCGCAGGGGGCGTCGAGATGAGCGGTCGCCCGGTCGTAACGGGCTCGGTCAGCGGCACGGCCAGTCATGCACGAAGCCTGCCAGAGCCGATCAGCGCGAGGTAGGGGGATGTTCCGGGCAGATGGCACCGGGCGTGCGGACTGGTTCCCGCTCCGCACGCGTCAGCCCGTAGAGTGACGGACACGCGGGGGACGACTCCCGGCCGGGATGGCGACACGCCGCCACGGGTACGGATGCCCGGGGCGGGACCCGGGCGGGCCGCCTCCGGACGACGGTCGTGCGCGGAAACGGGGGAGCATGAGTACAGACGCGCGCCGCGCCTCCGTGCCCCCACGCCCGACGACTCCGCCCCGCCCCCCGGCGCCCCCGCGAGCGGCCGACCCGCGGACCACCGCCGCACCGCCCGCACCGGAGGACCTCCCGGCGGGCAACGCTCCGGCGGGTCACCCCACTCAGGGCGCGACCGCGCATCCGCCGTCTCCGCACGCCCCCCGCGTACCGCACCCGCCGTCGCACCCACCCGTGGGCAGCACACCCGTACCCCCGCCGCGCCCCGCCCGCGCCCCCGCCACCCCGCAGGTGACCGCACCCACCGGCACCCCGCCACGGCCGCGCCCCTCCGGTGCCCGCCGGACCACGGAGGACACCGCCCCCGTCACGCTGCCTCCGCCCGCGGCCTCCGCCCGCTTCCCGGACGCGCCGCCGTCCCCCGCAGACGGCGCACGCGCGGGCGCCGCGCCCCGTACCGACGCGCCCGCCACGGCCGACGCCGTCGGCGCGACGGTCCGGCCGCGGCCCGTCCCGGCCGGCCGGGCGCCCTGGCGTCCCGTCGTGACCTTCGCGCAGCCCGACACCGGCCACCCCGGGGCGTACCACGACGACATCCGGCCGCGGCCCGGCCGGGCGCGGATCGCGACGGCGGCCGCCTGTGCCGTTCTCGGGCTCGGGCTCGTGGGCGGGGCGGTGGCCGGCAGCCTGGTCAGCGGGGACGCGGGCGAGGAAGGGAACGACTCGGCGTTCGCGGCGGCCGGCCGGCTCTGGCACAGCGTCCCCGTGGACCGGCTGTTCCCGCCGACCGTCGAGGGCGACGGCGCGGGCCCCGGCGGCGCCGACCGGACCTGGACGCGGATCGCCGTAGCGCCCGACGGCGGCTGCGCCGACGCCTTCGACCCGCTGCTGGAGAAGGCGCTCGCCCCCGTCGGCTGCGCCCGCCTGCTGCGCGCCACCTACACCGACGCCACCCGCAGCAACGTCACCACCGTCGGCCTGCTGTTCACCGAGGCCGACCCCGCCGCCATGACATCCCTCAAGTCCCGGTTCCGGAAGGACCGCCTCGACCGGCGCACCGACCTCATGCCCCGTCCCTACGCCGCCGAGAACACCGCCGCGGCCGGCTTCGGCGACGACCAGCGCGCCTCCTGGACCCTGTCCGTCCTCACCGACGCCCCGGTCGTCGTGTACGCCGTCTCCGGGTTCGCCGACGGCCGCGCCGTCAGCGAGCCGCAGCCCGCCGGGGAGGCCGTCGAGCCGGGCGCCACCACCGCGCCCGCCCAGTCCGGCCTCGGCCACGAGGCGAAGGGCCTCGCCGACCGCATCGAGCGCGGCCTGCGCAAGGACGTCACCGCGGCGGAGGAGTCCTCGTGAGGGCGGGGCCGCGCCGCGCGGCCGGCCGGGTCGGCGTGCTGATCGCCGCCTGTCTCGTCCTGCTCCCCCCGACCACCGCCCGCGCCGACGGCATACGGGACCAGCAGTGGGCCCTCGCGGCCATGCACACGGAGGAGGCCTGGCGCACCACGAAGGGCGCGGGCGTCACCGTGGCCGTCCTCGACACGGGCGTGGACGACGAGCACCCCGACCTGGCGGGCAACGTGCTGCCCGGCAAGGACCTGGTCGGCTTCGGGGCGGGCCGGGGCGACAGCGCCTGGGCCCGGCACGGCACCGCCATGGCCGGCATCATCGCCGGTCACGGACACGGGCCGGACAACGGCGACGGCGTCCTCGGCATCGCCCCCGAGGCCCGCATCCTGCCCGTACGGGTCATCCTGGAGGACAAGGACCCCGCACGCGCCGAGGCCCGCAACACCCGTGGCAACGCCCTCGCCGAAGGCATCCGCTGGGCCGCCGACCAGGGCGCCGACGTCATCAACCTCTCCCTCGGCGACGACTCCCAGTCCGCCCACCCCGAGCCCGCCGAGGACGCCGCCGTCCGCTACGCCCTCGACAAGGGCGCGGTCGTCGTCGCCTCCTCCGGCAACGGCGGCGAGAAGGGCGACCACATCTCGTACCCGGCCGCCTACCCCGGCGTGATCGCCGCGACCGCCGTCGACGAGTACGGCACCCGCGCCTCCTTCTCCACCCGCCGCTGGTACGCCACGGTCAGCGCGCCCGGCGTGGACGTGGTCATAGCCGACCCCGACGGCAGGTACTACCAGGGCTGGGGGACGAGCGCCGCCGCGGCGTTCGTCTCCGGCGCGGTCGCCCTCGTCCGGGCGGCCCACCCCGGCCTCACCCCCGTACAGATCAAGCGGCTCCTGGAGGACACCGCCCGCGACGCCCCCGACGGCGGCCGCGACGACTCCCGCGGCTTCGGCTTCGTCGACCCGGCCGCCGCGATCGAGGCGGGTGCCGGCCTGGCGCCCGAGAAGCTGTCGGCGGCGACGTACGACCGGAAGTACTTCGGCGCGGGGCCCGACGGGGACGGCGACGGGAGCGCCCTCGACCGGGCGGCCCCGGTCGCGGGCGGCCTCGGCGTCCTGCTGCTCGGCACGTCGGTGCTGGTGTGGCGGGGCCGCCCCGGGCCTCGTGGCGCGTACGGCGCCGACGACTACTAGACCGCCACCGCCACCGCCGCCGGGCCGGGACCGCTACGGGGCCGAGACCGCCGACACGGCCGCCCGCGCCGCCGCCTCCACCATCGCGATGCCCTTCTCCTTCGTGGTGCTGCCCCGCGACAGCACCGCGACGAGGTGCTCCTCGCCGTCCGCGGTGACCCGCCCCACGCTGTTCACCACCCACAGCCCGGTCGCGGTGCGCGGCAGCCACCCGTTCTTCAGGGCGAAGTCCGACCCGGCGGCCGAGATCCCCCAGTCCTGGCCCTCGGCTATGCCGCCCATCAGTTCCTGGAGGTACCCGCGCGAGGCCGCGCTCAGCTCCGACTCCTCCTCGTCCCCGAAGATCTGCCGGAGCAGGACGAGCTGGTCGGCCGCCGTCGTCCGGGTCAGCCCCCACAGCCCGTCCTGACCGCCCTCGGTGGCGGTGAGCCCGAAGCGCTCGTTCGCGGCGTCGAGCCCGGCCGCCCCGCCGATCGTCCGCCACAGCGCGGTCGCGGACGCGTTGTCGCTCTCCTCGATCATCGCGGCGGCGTACTCCCGCTCCTGCGCGGTGAGCTCCCGCCCCGCGTCCTGGGTCTGCAGCAGCAGCGCCGCCAGGATGTCGGCCTTCACGATGCTCGCCGTCTCGCACTGCGCCGTCCCGTACACCGCGCTCCGCCCGGACGCCGTGTCCAGCACGGCCACGGACAGCTCGGCGCCGTCCTCCACCGCCACGTCCCGGAGCGCGGCCGCGAGCAGGCCGTCGCCGTTCACCTCGGGCGCCGTCACAGGTTCCACCGAAGTCTCCTCCCCGGCCTGGGCCGCTGACGATGTCGGCGACGACGATACGGCGCCCCCCTTCCCCAGCGCCTCTCGCTTCACATGGACGGTTCCGGCGGCCGTGCCGGACACGACGACGGCGGCGGCCAGCACGGAGGAGAGGAGGGGACGCCGCCGGGCCGGACGGGCGTGGCGGCGGGCACGGCGAGAAGACATGGGGCGATGCTCGACGCACGCCCTGTGCGCTCCGTGGGTGACGGCGAGACAGGGGTCAGGAGATGGTGAGAAACGTATGAGCCCCGTGAGCGGTGTGCGCCCCCGCCCCCCGCTCCGGAGAACGCCCTCGCCCACGTCGATGGACATCTCCGGGGGGAGGGGGTGCAGGACGATCCTGTCTGCTTCGGAGGGCGGCTTCGGAGGGCGGCCGGTATGGGCGGCCGGGACCGCCTCACCGCCGCGCTGTCCGGTGGGAGTCGTCGAGGAGGGAAGCATGACAGGGGAGCGAGCGAAGTCGTTCTGCCATCGGCGCCGCGTGGGCCCTCGCCCGGGGCGGCGAGCGCGGAAGAGCCCTGCGCGACACGGCGTCGGCGGCCTTCGGGGCAGCCAAGAGCACGCACACTGCGGCCGCGCGCGAGGCAGCGTGGGCAGCGATGTCCGCGGCAGGCGCCGCCTGACTGCATCCGCTGGCCAAGGCCGTCCAGGTCAAGCACATCCTGGAAGCCGGCGCCTATGCGGCCAGAGCGGCCGAACTCGTCGCCGGCGACGATCGGAGCGTCGGAGCCGGACACCTCGAAGGGACGGTGCGCCGTGCCACACCGGTCGTGGTCGACGCGCTCAGACGCCACCCGACGGCGCCGGACGGGCCGGCGAGGCGATCCGCATGCTCGACGCCGGACTCCGCTCACTCGACCTCACCGAGTGACTCCCCAGCGCCCGGGAGCCGGCGGGCGTACTCGGCGGGGGGCCGCGGCGAGCCGCTCACACCCTGGACTAGGGTCGGTGACCGTGGCGAACAAGAACATTCCCGACCCCGGCTTCCGCGACGACGACGGCTCCGCCGACCCGCGGCTGAGCGAGGCGCTGGCGGCCTGGGCCGAGGACCGCACCGCCGTCGGGCCGGTCCTCGAGGCGCTGAAGGGCGCCCGGCTGCTCGTCCCCGTCGTCGCCGTACTGGGCGAGGTCGAGGAGGACGAGAACGGTCTGCGCCGGGAGAAGACCAGCGACATGGCCGTGCCGACGCTGAAGGCCGGTGACCGCACCGCCCTGCCCGCCTTCACGTCCACCGACTCGCTGGCCCGCTGGGACCCCGCCGCCCGCCCCGTCGCCGTACCCCTGCACCAGGCGCTGCAGGCCGCGGCGCACGAGAGGGCCGACACGGTCGTGCTGGACATGGCCGGGCCCGTGGCCTTCGAACTGACGGGTCCGGCGCTGCTCGCGCTCGCCGAGGGCCGGACGACGACGGATCCACTCGCCGACCCCGCCGTGGTCGAGGCGGTGCGCGCCGCCGTCGTCGCCGAGCCCGCCGTGCTCCGCGCCCACCTCGGCCCCGGCCGGGCGGACGGCACGCTCGCCCTGGTCCTGGACCCGTCCGCCGGGCAGACGGGTGCCGTCCGCGCCGTGGCCGAACGGCTCGCGGCCGACGAGACACTGCGGGCCCGCCTGGTCCGCGGCCTCGACCTGGCACTCCTGCCGGCCGGGACGACGCCCCCGGGCGAGCCCCTGTACGTACGGCCGCGCTAGCCGAACACCGGTCCCGTGTACTTCTCACCGGGACCCTGGCCCGGCTCGTCCGGCACGAGCGACGCCTCGCGGAACGCCAGCTGCAGCGACTTCAGGCCGTCGCGCAGCGGCGCCGCGTGGAAGGAGCTGATCTCGGTCGCGCTCGCGTCGAGCAGACCGGCGAGGGCGTGCACCAGCTTGCGGGCCTCGTCCAGGTCCTTGTACGCGTCGCCCTCCTCGGTCAGGCCGAGCTTCACGGCCGCCGCGCTCATCAGGTTCACGGCGACCGTCACGAGCACCTCGACCGCCGGGACCTCCGCGATGTCGCGGGCCATGCTGTCGAAGTCGGCGGCCCCGGCGGGGTCCGTGGAGGTCTCGGGGGCGTCCGAGGGGGAGGTGTCACTCATGCCCCACACGATAGGCCCCGGAGGGCGCGCGCCCGTGCGCGGGAGGCGCCCGTACGCCGGTTCGCACCTGTTCCGGTGAGCTGCTAACCTTGGGTGATGACCGGTCGGACACACCTGGTGCCCGGCCCGCAAGTGGAGGCTCCGAACTCCCACCTGACCATCCTCCGGGACGGCAGGTCACCGGTCAGGCACCCCACCGTTCCGTACGGGCGGTGGAGTCGCCCGAACTGCGCCCCGCGGTGATCCGCGGCGGTGCTCCGGCAATGATGGAGCCCCGCCTGCGTCCCGTCCGGGGCATTTTTCATGCGCCGCGATGGTTGGTCCCTATGTCAGCCAGACATACGCGGCGGTCCGCCAGACCGTCGTGGGGTGCTACCGAGGAGGATCCATCAGCGCCGAGCCCCGCATCAACGACCGGATTCGCGTTCCCGAGGTGCGACTTGTCGGTCCCAGCGGCGAGCAGGTCGGCATCGTGCCGCTTGCCAAGGCCCTGGAGCTTGCGCAGGAGTACGACCTGGACCTGGTCGAGGTCGCGGCGAACGCCCGTCCGCCCGTCTGCAAGCTCATGGACTACGGGAAGTTCAAGTACGAGTCGGCCATGAAGGCCCGTGAGGCGCGCAAGAACCAGGCGCACACGGTCATCAAGGAGATGAAGCTCCGGCCGAAGATCGACCCGCACGACTACGACACCAAGAAGGGTCACGTCGTCCGGTTCCTCAAGCAGGGCGACAAGGTCAAGATCACGATCATGTTCCGTGGTCGCGAGCAGTCCCGGCCCGAGCTGGGCTACCGGCTGCTGCAGCGTCTCGCGGAGGACGTCCAGGACCTCGGTTTCGTCGAGTCGAACCCGAAGCAGGACGGCCGAAACATGATCATGGTTCTCGGTCCGCACAAGAAGAAGACCGAGGCGATGGCCGAGGCCCGTCAGGCGCAGGAAGCCCGCAAGGCGGAAGCGAAGGCCAACCCCGGCCGCTCGCAGAACGCCGCGGACGGGGCGGTCTCCGAGGCCCCTGCCGAGACCCCCGCCGAGGCATCCGCCGAAGCCTGACCCGGGACGCGAGCCCCGGGAATCCCCGGACACGGGTCCGGGGGTGCCAACCGATAGACAGGACGCTTCACCGTGCCCGGTCCCACGACCGGGCACCGGAGCGCCACGACGAGGAGAGAACGGCGCTATGCCGAAGAACAAGTCGCACAGCGGTACCAGCAAGCGCTTCAAGATCACCGGCTCCGGCAAGGTGCTCCGTGAGCGCTCCGGCAAGCGCCACCTGCTCGAGCACAAGTCGTCCCGTGTGACGCGTCGCCTCACCGGCAACGCCGAGATGGCCCCGGGCGACGCCAAGAAGATCAAGAAGCTTCTCGGCAAGTGACGTACGGCGCCTCGCGCGCCGTACGTCAGGACCGGGACCCAATCGATTCCGGGCCGCGTGACGACCACCGCGGCCCCGCTACAAGGAGTTAAAAAGTGGCACGCGTCAAGCGGGCAGTCAACGCCCACAAGAAGCGCCGGGCGATCCTCGAGCAGGCCTCCGGCTACCGCGGTCAGCGTTCGCGCCTGTACCGCAAGGCCAAGGAGCAGGTCACCCACTCGCTGGTCTACAACTACAACGACCGCAAGAAGCGCAAGGGCGACTTCCGTCAGCTGTGGATCCAGCGCATCAACGCCGCTGCCCGCGCCAACGGCATCACGTACAACCGCTTCATCCAGGGTCTGAAGGCCGCGAACGTCGAGGTCGACCGCAAGATCCTGGCCGAGCTGGCCGTCAACGACGCGAACGCGTTCGCCGCGCTCGTCGAGGTCGCGCAGAAGGCGCTGCCGAGCGACGTCAACGCGCCGAAGGCCGCCTGACGCTGCGCTCGCACTGAGCCGACGTAACGGACCCGCAGGCCGCCACGGCCTGCGGGTCCTGTCGTGTCCGCCGCGCCCGTGAACCGCCGAACCGCCGAACCCGCCGAAGCACAAGGTGAACCGCATGCCCCCCGCCACTCCCGAGCTGATCTCGCCCCGCTCGCCCCGCGTGTCCGCCGCGCGGCGGCTCGCCAAGCGGAACTTCCGGGGGAAGGAGCGGCTGTTCCTCGCGGAGGGACCGCAGGCCGTGCGGGAGGCGGCCGCGCACCGGACCGGGGACGGGGCCACGCTCGTCGAGCTGTTCGCCACCGTGGAGGCCGCCGAGCGCTACGCCGACATCGTCGGCGAGGCCCGCGCCGCCGGGGCCCGCGTGCACCTCGCGGCCGAGGAGGTCATCGCCGACATCTCCACCACCGTGACCCCGCAGGGACTGGTCGGGGTCTGCCGCTTCCTGGACACCCCCTTCGAGGAGATCCTGGGGCAGCGGCCCAAGCTGGTCGCCGTCCTGGCCAACGTCCGGGACCCCGGCAACGCCGGCACCGTGCTGCGCTGCGCCGACGCGGCCGGAGCCGAGGCCGTGATCCTCACCGACGCCTCCGTCGACCTCTACAACCCCAAGGCCGTACGCGCCTCCGTGGGCTCCCTCTTCCACCTGCCCGTCGCCGTCGGCGTCCCCGTCGAACAGGCCGTGGCCGGGCTGCGGGAGGCCGGGGTCCGGATCCTCGCCGCCGACGGGGCCGGGGCGCACGACCTCGACGAGGAGCTGGACGAGGGCACCATGGGCGGCCCCACCGCCTGGGTCTTCGGCAACGAGGCATGGGGGCTCCCGGAGGAGACGCGGGCGCTCACCGACGCCGTCGTGCGCGTCCCCCTGCACGGGAAGGCCGAGAGCCTGAACCTCGCGACCGCTGCCGCCGTATGTCTCTACGCGTCGGCCCGGGCCCAGCGCGGCCGTGGAGGGTGCCGTTCCGCCGTCGGCGGCTAGTAGGGTGACGGGCCCGGGGAAGCCACCGAACTCTCGGCTTCACCCCACGTCCGGCTAGGCCCGGGCGGGGGGCCCTCGTGAGCTCCAGGAGGCTGCCCCGACGCCGGACGAGAGGTGGGGACACGGCGATGAGCGTCGGCACGGGCAGAGCGCCGGGTGCACAGGACGTGCACGCCCAGGTCACGGCCCGGCACGGTGACCCGGCCGGGCTCGGCATCGACCCCGACGACCTCCCCGACGGACTCGTCGTCGCCGACGAGCACGGCCGGGTCGTCTGCTTCAACGCCGCCGCCGAGCGCGTCACCGCCGTCCGTGCGGCCGAGGCCCTCGGACAGCGGCTCGAGGCGGCCCTGCCCCTGGAGGACCTCGAGGGCCGCCGCTGGTGGCAGCTGACCGACCCCTACGGCGGCCTCGCCATCCGCGCCGGACAGCCCGAGCGGAACCTGCTGCTGCCCGGCGGGCGCGAGGTGCTGGTCTCCGCGCGCTACGTGCGCACCGCGCCGACCGGACCCGTGCGCCGCGTCGTCGTCTGCCTCCGCGACACCGAGGCCCGCCGCCGCACCGAACGCAGCCACGCCGAACTGATCGCCACCGTCGCCCACGAGCTGCGCTCGCCGCTCACCTCCGTCAAGGGCTTCACCGCCACCCTGCTGGCCAAGTGGGAGCGGTTCACGGACGACCAGAAGAAGCTGATGCTGGAGACCGTCGACGCCGATGCCAACCGCGTCACCCGGCTCATCGCCGAGCTGCTCGACATCTCCCGCATCGACTCCGGCCGGCTGGAGGTGCGCCGCCAGCCCGTCGACATAGGCGCCGCCGTCGGACGGCACATCCAGGCGTACGTCGCCGCCGGCCAGCCCGCCGACCGGTTCCTGCTCCGTATCGAGCAGCCCCTGCCCGCCCTCTGGGCCGACCCCGACAAGATCGACCAGGTGCTCAGCAACCTGCTCGAAAACGCCGTGCGCCACGGCGAGGGAACTGTCACCATCGACATCACGCCCTCGGCGTCCCCGCGCGAGGGGGACGACGAGCACAGCGTCACGTCGGTCACCGTGAGCGACGAGGGCCCAGGCATCCCGGAGGAGTCCATGAACCGCGTCTTCACCCGCTTCTGGCGGGGCAGCAAGCGCGGCGGCACGGGCCTCGGGCTGTACATCGTCAAGGGCATCGTCGAGGCCCACGGCGGCACCATCACGGTCGGCCGCGCCCCGGCCGGCGGCGCCGAGTTCCGATTTACCCTGCCCGTGGGCACCCCGGCGTACCTGCAGTGATGCCGGCGGGGGCCACGGGCTCCGCCGTACTCCAGCGGCAGCACCCGCGCACGCGCCGTCCGGCCCTCCGGGCGGGCGCCCGTTCGGGACAGCCGCTCCCACCCCGTTAGACTCGGCCTTTGGCACCTTCGCGTCCGCAGTCGACCACGGCCGTCAGCGTCAGCACACGCCCACGAGTCACGACGGGGACCCTCAGCCAGCCAAACCGGAAACACGGGAAGAGATGTCGGCACCCAATAAGTCGTACGACCCTGTCGAGGTCGAGGCGTTGAAACCGGAAGAGATCGAGCGTATGCGGGACGAGGCGCTCGCCGCCTTCGCCGCGGCGGACTCGCTCGACGCGCTCCAGGAGGCGAAGGTCGCCCACACCGGCGGCACCTCGCCGCTGGCGCTCGCCAACCGCGAGATCGGCGCGCTGCCCCCGCAGGCGAAGGCCGAGGCCGGCAAGCGGGTCGGCATGGCCCGCGGCGCGGTGAACAAGGCCCTCGCCGCCCGCCAGGCCGAGCTGGAGGCGGAGCGCGACGCGCGCGTGCTGGTCGAGGAGGCCGTGGACGTCACGCTGCCCCACGACCGTGTGCCCGCCGGCGCCCGGCATCCGCTGACCACCCTCTCGGAGCGCATCGAGGACATCTTCGTGGCCATGGGCTACGAGGTCGCCGAGGGCCCCGAGATCGAGGCCGAGTGGTTCAACTTCGACGCGCTGAACATCGGCCCGGACCACCCGGCGCGCGGCGAGCACGACACCTTCTTCGTGCAGGGTCCGAAGGGCGGCACCGAGTCCGGTGTCGTGCTGCGCACCCACACCTCGCCGGTGCAGGCCCGCTCCCTGCTCGACCGTGAGCTGCCGGTGTACGTGATCTGCCCCGGCCGCGTGTACCGCACCGACGAGCTGGACGCCACGCACACCCCCGTCTTCCACCAGGTCGAGCTGCTCGCCGTGGACGAGGGCCTGACCATGGCGGACCTCAAGGGCACCCTGGACCACATGGTCCAGTCGCTGTTCGGCGAGGGCATGAAGACCCGGCTGCGGCCGAACTTCTTCCCGTTCACCGAGCCGTCCGCCGAGATGGACATGCTCTGCTATGTCTGCAAGGGCGCGTCCGTCGGCAACCCCGACCGGCCCTGCCGCACCTGCTCCTCCGAGGGCTGGATCGAGCTCGGCGGCTGCGGCATGGTCAACCCGCGGGTGCTGACCGCCTGCGGCGTCGACCCCGGGAGGTACAGCGGCTTCGCCTTCGGGTTCGGCATCGAGCGGATGCTGATGTTCCGCCACAACGTCGAGGACATGCGAGACATGGTCGAGGGTGACGTCCGGTTCACCCGGCCGTTCGGGATGGAGATCTGATGCGGGTCCCGCTTTCTTGGCTGCGGGAGTACGTCGACCTGCCGGCGACGGAGACCGGGCGCGACGTCCAGGCCAAGCTCATCTCGGCAGGACTCGAGGTCGAGACCGTCGAACAGCTCGGCGCCGACCTCAAGGGCCCGCTGGTCGTCGGCCAGGTGCTGACCATCGAGGAGCTGGAGGGCTTCAAGAAGCCGATCCGCTTCTGCACCGTCGACGTCGGCACCGCCAACGGCACCGGCGAGCCCCAGGAGATCGTCTGCGGCGCCCGCAACTTCGCCGTCGGCGACAAGGTCGTCGTGGTGCTGCCCGGCGCCGTGCTGCCCGGTGACTTCGCGATCGCCGCGCGCAAGACGTACGGCAAGGTCTCGCACGGGATGATCTGCTCCGGCGACGAGCTGGGCATGGGCGACGACGGGAGCGGCGGCATCATCGTGCTGCCGCCCGAGACCGAGGTCGGCCGCGACGCCGTCGAGCTGCTGGAACTGGTCGACGAGGTCCTCGACATCGCCGTCACCCCGGACCGCGGCTACGCCCTGTCGATGCGCGGTGTCGCCCGCGAGACCGCCACCGCCTACGGCCTGCCGCTGCGCGACCCGGCGCTCATCGACGTCCCGGGCCCCAACGCGTACGGCTACCCGGTCAAGATCGCCGACCCGATGGGCTGCGACCGCTTCACCGCCCGTACGGTCAGCGGCCTCGAGCCCGAGGCGCGCTCCCCGATCTGGCTCCAGCGCCGGCTGCAGAAGGTCGGCATGCGCCCGATCTCGCTCGCCGTCGACGTCACCAACTACGTGATGATGGAGCTCGGCCAGCCGCTGCACGCCTACGACCGCAACCTGGTCCAGGGCTCCATCGGCGTGCGCCGCGCCGAGCCGGGCGAGAAGATCACCACGCTCGACGGCGTCACGCGCACGCTGGACGCCGAGGACCTGGTCATCACCGACGAACGCGGCCCCATCGGCCTCGCGGGCGTGATGGGCGGCGCGAACACCGAGATCGGTGACAGTGACGCCCCGACCACCGAGGTCGTCATCGAGGCCGCGCACTTCGACGCGGTCTCGATCGCCCGCACGGCCCGCCGCCACCGGCTGTCCTCGGAGGCGTCCCGCCGCTTCGAGCGCGGGGTCGACCCGCAGGCCGCGGCCGCCGCCGCCCAGCGCACCGTCGACCTGCTGGTGCTGCTCGCGGGCGGCACCGCCGACGCCGGTGTCACCGAGGTCATCGCGCCGTCCGCGCCGCACACGATCACCATCCCGGCGGACCACCCGGACAAGGTGGCGGGCGTGGCCTACGGCCGCGAGACCGTCGTACGGCGGCTCCAGGAGGTCGGCTGCGACGTGTACGGGCAGGACGAGCTGATTGTCACCGTCCCGTCCTGGCGGCCCGACCTCACCGACCCGAACGACCTGGCGGAGGAGGTCATCCGCCTGGAGGGCTACGAGAACCTGCCCGCCACGCTGCCCCGGCCCCCGGCCGGCCGCGGGCTGACCCGCCGGCAGCGGCTGCACCGCCGTGTCGGCCGCGCCCTCGCGGGCGAGGGTTACGTCGAGGCGCCGAACTACCCGTTCGTCGGCGAGCAGGTCTTCGACCAGCTCGGCCTGGCGGCCGACGACCCGGCCCGCCGCGTCGTGAAGCTGACGAACCCGCTCAACGACGAGGAGCCCGCGCTGCGCACGTCGCTGCTGCCGGGCCTGCTCGGTGCGCTGCGCCGCAACGACGGCCGCGGCAGCCACGACCTGGCGCTGTTCGAGACCGGTCTCGTCTTCCTGCCGGGCCAGGAGCAGCACGTCGCCGCCCAGCTCCCCGTCGACCGGCGTCCCACCGACGAGGAGATCGCGGCGCTGAACGCCGCGCTGCCCGAGCAGCCGCGTCACGTCGCCGTCGTCCTCGCGGGCTCCCGCGAGCAGGCCGGCTGGTGGGGCAGGGGCCGCCCGGCCGACTGGGCCGACGCGGTCGAGGCCGCCCGGACCGTCGCCCGCGAGGCCGGCGCCGAGCTGGTCGTGCGGAACGGGCAGTACGGGCCGTGGCACCCGGGCCGGTGCGCCGAGCTGGCGGTCGTCGTGGACGGTACGGAGCGGGTCGTGGGCCACGCGGGCGAGCTGCACCCGCGCGTTGTGAAGGCCCTCGGGCTGCCCGCGCGCACCAGCGCCATGGAGCTGAACCTGGACGTCCTGGAGCGGGCGGGCGACGACACCCCGCAGGCGCCGCGCATCTCCTCCTTCCCGGTCGCCACCCAGGACGTCGCCCTGGTGGTCGACGGGGCGGTGCCGCAGGCGGACGTCGAGGCCGCGCTGCGCGAGGGCGCCGGGGAGCTGCTGGAGTCGATCCGGCTGTTCGACGTGTACGAGAACGCGGAGCAGCTGGGTGAGGGGCGGAAGTCCCTCGCGTACGCGCTGCGCTTCCGCGCGTCCGACCGCACCCTGACGGTCGACGAGGCCTCCGCGGCCCGCGACGCGGCCGTCGCGCTGGCGGGGGAGCGGACGGGGGCGGTGCTGCGGGGGTAGTAGCTCCGCTGGTTCTCCGGGTCGGGTGCGGGGGACTGCGGGTCGGTGCGGACGGCTGAGGTCGTCCGTGGCTGGTCGCGCAGTTCCCCGCGCCCCTTTGGGGGCTGGTGTCGGGTTGGACGGCTGAGGCTGTCCGTGGCTGGTCGTGCGGTTCCCCGCGCCCCTTTGGGGGCTGGTGTCGGGTTGGACGGCTGAGGTCGTCCGTGGCTGGTCGTGCGGTTCCCCGCGCCCCTTTGGGGGCTGGTGTCGGGTTGGACGGCTGAGGCTGTCCGTGGCTGGTCGTGCGGTTCCCCGCGCCCCTTTGGGGGCTGCGGGTCGGTGCGGACGGCTGAGGTCGTCCGTGGCTGGTCGTGCGGTTCCCCGCGCCCCTTGTGTCTCAGGAGTCACTTCACTCGTTCGGGTGACAAGTTAGGGCGATTCAGGTCGATCGGGGCATCTGGTCGGCACAATCGGACCGGCCGCTCAAGGCCGTCCGTGCGCTGCAGTGCGCGCTGTCAGGGGCCTACATGGGGGGCCATCGGCATGAACCGTCTCACAGCTGGAACCAGGAAGGCCCACCGTGCCGGCCGGCGGCCGGTCCGGCTGGTGCTCGCCCTGGGGCTGCCCACGATGTGGGGCACCATGGCGCTCACGTACAAGCTCGTCTGCCCGTCGGCGGAGCAGGAGTCGCTCGGTGCGCGGCTCGTGACCGGTGCGGTCTTCTTCGCCGTCGGCACCGCTCTCATGCTGCACGTGCGGCGGGCGCTGCTCGGAGAGCTGCGGCAGGCCCGGCGGGCCGCCGGGGCCGTGCAGAACGCGCTGCTGCGGCCGCTGCCCGCGCGGATCGGCGGGCTGGCCACCGCCGCCGTGCAGTTGTCCGCTGACCGCGGCACCGCGGTCGGCGGGGACCTCTACGAGGTGATCGCCACCGACCGGGGTGTGCGGGTGGTGATGGGCGACGTGCGCGGCCACGGCCCGGCCGCCATCGGGACCGTCGCCGCCGTGCTCGGCTGCTTCCGCGAGGCCGTGCACGACGAGGCCGAGCTGGCGCGGGTGCTCAGGCGGCTCGACCGGGCCCTCGCCCGTCATCTGCGCGAGCGGTCCAGGGCCGAGTTCTCCGTCCGGGGTCCGCACCCGCTGGACGGGGCGGTCCTCGACGGCCCGGACCCGGACGACCCGGTGGCCGAGGAGTTCGTGACCGTCCTGCTGCTGGAGATCCGGCGCGACGGCGAGGTGCTCGCCCTCAACTGCGGCCACCCCTGGCCCCACCTGCTCACCGCCGACGGCGGTGTGCGCTCCCTCGACGGCGGTGAACCGCTGCCCCCGCTGGGGCCGTTCCCGCTGCCCGCCGAACTGCCGGCCACCGACTGCGGTCCCCTGCTGCCGGGCGAGGCGCTGTTCCTGCACACCGACGGCGTGGAGGACGCCCGGGACGCCCAGGGCCGGTTCT
Organism: Streptomyces ruber; assembly: GCF_014648075.1. Lineage (GTDB taxonomy): Bacteria > Actinomycetota > Actinomycetes > Streptomycetales > Streptomycetaceae > Streptomyces > Streptomyces ruber. The sequence continues at coordinate 234,173 of NZ_BMQK01000005.1, forward strand.
TCTCCCTGCCCGCCGTGCTCGCCGAGGCGGTGCGCACCCGGCCGCTCACCGCCCAGTCGGTGCTGCGAGCCGTCTTCACCCAGCTGCTGCGGCACACCCGGGGGCGTCCGGCCGACGACGTCACCCTGCTGGTGCTGGGGAACGACGGGTGCCGCGTCGGCCACCGGTCCGGTCCCGCCGTGGCCCGTCGCGTCACCTGACCCCGTCGCCCCGGCGCGGACGGCGTGGACGGGCCGCCGCACTGTGTACGAGGGGGAGCCGGCGACCCGTCCGGCCTCCTGCGAGGCATTTCAGTCAATCGGGCCGAAACGCGGCGCGGCAGTGCGCACACGACCCGGATGCGGGCACTCCGTTCACACCCCGTGTGAAGGAAAGAGGGTGAATGCACGGAGAGGTATTAATCTGGCTGCACCGAGTAACGGGAGGGCACCCATGCAGCCCAACACTCTGCTCGACGCCATCCTCGACGAAGCAGGGATCTCCCACGCGGGCCTCGCGGCCCATGTCAATCAGGCGGGACGGGCCCGCGGCCTGTCGCTCAGATACGAGCACACCGCCGTGGCGCGCTGGCTGAAGGGCCAGCGACCGCGCGGCCAGGTGCCCGACCTGATCTGCGAGGTGCTCGCGGCCCGGCTGCACCGTACCGTCACCCTCGACGACATCGGCCTCGGCGTGCCCGGCGAACCGGTCGCCGTGCACGGCTCCTCGCTGTCCGGCTTCGTCGAGCGCGCCACCGCCCTGTGGCGCTCCGACGAGCAGCAGCGCCCGCACATCCTCGGCGCCCCCGCCGTGACCGGGACCCCCGCGGTGATGCCCGTCTGGGAGTGGGAGAACCCGCCCGAGGACACGGACGTCTCGCGCGGCGGCCGGCACCGGGTCACGGGCGCCGACATCGAGATGCTGCGCGCCGCCCGCGCCCACTACGAGCAGCTCTACCGCAAGGCGGGCGGCATAGCGACCCGCACGCGCATCGTCGGCTTCCTCAACGCGGAGGCCGCACCCCTGCTGCGCGGCGGCTACACCGACGCCACCGGCCGCCAGCTGCACCGCGCCACCGGCGGGCTGGTCGCCGTCGCGGGCATCTGCGCGTACGACTCCGACGCCCACGGGCTCGCCCAGCGGTACTTCCACCAGGCCCTCAGGCTCGCCAAGGCCAGCGGGGACCGGGGGCTCGGGGGCTACGTGATCGCGCTGCTCGTCAACCAGTCGCTGTTCATGAAGGACTACCGGCAGGCCGTCGCCTTCGCCGAGGCCGCGCTGCGCGCCGCCGGCCGGCACATCACCCCGGCGCTCGCCTCCGACCTGTACGCGATGCAGGCGAAGGCGTACGCGCACCTGGGCGACGGCAGCAGCGCGCTGTCCTGCATCCGGCGTGCCGAGCGGGCCGCCGAACGCATCCGGCGCGGGCACGAGCCGGACGAGACCGGCTATGTCCAGCCCGGCCTGGTCAACGTACAGGTGGCGGAGGCTCTGCTGAGCCTCGGCGATCTGAAGGCCGCCGCCGCGCACGCCGCCGCCGCGGTGGACACGCCGGCGCACGACCGGGGCCGCGTGCACCGGCTCGCCATGCTCACCCAGATCGAGCTGCGCCAGGGCAACGCCGACAAGGCGGTGGTGACCGCCGTCCGGATGACCGAGCAGGCCCGCGGGATGGAGTCCCAGCGGCTGCGCGACAGACTGCGGGCGGTGCGCGAACACCTGGTCCGGAGCGGTTCCACGGGTACGGCCGAGGCCGCCGAGCTCATCGAGGGAGCACTGCGCGTACCGCTGTAGCGGGCCCCGTACCGGAACGCGTACCGGCGGTCGTCGGCACGCATCTCGCCACCCACACCGGCGCGCACCCCGGCGCTCGTAGCGGTGAGCACCGCGCCCGCCCGGCGCGGAACCTGCGCACGCCCGGTCCGCCTCCCACGCCCCGCGCGCTCCCGCCGTGCGATCACTGCGCGCCTCAAGATGGGGAACTCCTGCTGCGATATTGCCCCTTACCCGTCGGAAGGTGGCAGAACCGTGCAGTGGACGAAACTAAACGAACAAACTGTGTACGCGAATCGCTGGTTCAGCGTCAATCTCGCGGACGTCGAACTGCCGGACGGCCGGCATCTCGACCACTTCCTGATACGGCTGCGCCCCGTGGCCGTGGCGACCGTCGTCAACGAGGCCAACGAGGTGCTGCTGCTGTGGCGGCACCGTTTCATCACCGACAGCTGGGGGTGGGAGCTGGCCGCGGGCGTCGTCGAGGACGGCGAGGACATCGCCGGGGCGGCGGCCCGCGAACTGGAGGAGGAGACCGGCTGGCGGCCGGGACCCCTGCGTCACCTGATGAGCGTCGAGCCCTCCAACGGGCTCACCGACGCCCGGCACCACATCTACTGGGCCGACGAGGGAGAGTATGTCGGCCACCCCGTGGACGACTTCGAGTCCGACCGCCGGGAATGGGTTCCCCTCAAACTCGTTCCCGACATGGTCGCCCGCGGTGAGGTCCCGGCCGCCAACATGGCGGCCGCCCTGCTCCTCCTGCACCATCTCAGGCTCGGGCAGGACGCCAGGCCCTGATCAGCTGTCGGCGTCCGGTCGCATCAGCGGCCCAGAGCCTGCCAGATCGCCACGACGAGCGCGCCCACGGTCGCGAGCGCCGCCACGGTGGGCAACGGCCAGCGGGTGTGTTCCAGGGCGACGATCCGTGCGTTCAGCTCGTCGATCTCCTTGGCGTTCTGTTCGGCACGGTGACTGAGCAGCGCGAGCCCTCCCTCGACGTGGGCGTGTCCCACGTCGAGGCGTCGGCGTAAGTCCGCGAGTTCGCCCTTGACCACGGGCTGCTCAAGATCGGTGGCCACTTGCCAGCTCCTCTCTGTAGTCGGCCATCGGTTCGATGCGCACTCACAGTGAAACCGCCCGGTGGGCATGTGGGGAAGGTGTGTGGGGGATGTCTGCGTGCCCGGTGCGCACACGGTGTGTGAATGGAATGGGCCCGGCACTCGTCCGAGTGCCGGGCCCACGCGGCCGGAGCCTCACGCTCAGTGAGAACGATCAGGGGTACACGTAGAAGCCGGACCCCGTCTTGCGGCCGAGGCGGCCGGCGTCGACCATGCGCTGGAGCAGCGGCGGAGCGGCGTACAGCGGCTCCTTGTACTCGTCGAACATGCTCTGCGCGATCGAGGCCACGGTGTCCAGACCGATCAGGTCGGCCAGCTTCAGCGGTCCCATCGGGTGGGCGCAGCCCAGCTCCATGCCGTTGTCGATGTCCTCGCGGCCGGCGATGCCCGACTCGAACATCCGGATCGCGGAGAGCAGGTACGGGATCAGCAGGGCGTTGACCACGAAGCCGGACCGGTCCTGCGCGCGGATCGCGTGCTTGCCCAGGACCTTCTCGGCGAACAGCTGGGCCCGGCTGAGCGTGCCCTCGGAGGTGGTGAGCGCCGGGATCAGCTCGACCAGCCGCTGCACGGGCGCCGGGTTGAAGAAGTGGATGCCGATCACCTGGTCCGGGCGCGAGGTGGCGACGGCCAGCTTGACCAGGGGGATCGAGGAGGTGTTGGAGGCGAGGATGGCGTCCGGGCGGGTCACCACCTGGTCCAGCACCTGGAAGATCTCCGTCTTCACCTGCTCGTTCTCGACGACGGCCTCGATCACCAGGTCGCGGTCGCCGAACTCGCCGAGGTCGGTGGTGAAGCCCAGCCGGGCCTGGGCGGCGTCGCGCTCCTCCTCCGTGAGCTTGCCGCGTTCGGCCGCCCTGGACAGGGAGTTGTACAACCGGGTGCGGCCGATCTCCAGGGCCTCGCCGGTGGTCTCGGCGACCTTCACGTCCAGGCCGGACCGGGCGCACACCTCGGCGATGCCCGCTCCCATCTGGCCGCAGCCGACCACTCCGACGCGTTCGATGTCGGTCACATCGTCCCTTTCACTGGTCTACGGGCTGTCGGTCTGTCGCAGGATTCTTCCGTGGTCCGTGCCTGCGCCGAACCTGCACGTTACCCGCGGCGCGAGGTGAGTGGTTTTCGGGGTGGTGCGTGGCAGGCTGACCACCGACACGTCCCGCTACCGGGCGGGCACCAGGTGTTGCGGAGGTGTGGGGATGAGGCGGATGTCACGGCGGCTGTTCGCCGCCACGGTGCTCGGCGGGCTCGTCACGGCGGGGGACGCTTCCGCCTGGAGCGCGTCCGCGCGGAGCGGGGCGGCCGGGCCGGGGCGCAGGGCGGCCGAGGGAGAGATGCGCGGGGTGTGGGTCGCGACCGTCGCCAACCGTGACTGGCCCTCCCGTGCGGGCCTGTCCGCGGACGCACAGCGCGCGGAGCTCCTGGAGATCCTCGACCTGGCCGCGGAGCGCCGGCTCAACTCGGTGATGTTCCAGGTCCGCCCCGCGGCCGACGCGCTGTGGCCGTCGCCGTACGAGCCCTGGTCGCAGTACCTCACCGGCACCCAGGGCAAGGACCCGGGCTGGGACCCGCTGGGCACGGCGGTCACGGAGGCGCACCGGCGGGGGCTCCAGCTGCACGCCTGGTTCAACCCGTACCGGGTGGCCGGGCACACCGACCCGGAGCGGCTGGCGGCCACGCACCCCGTCCGGAGGAACCCGGACTGGGCCGTCGCGTACGGCGGGAAGCTGTACTACGACCCGGGCCTCCCCGAGGTGCGCGCCTTCGTGCAGAAGGCGATGCTCGACGCGGTGCGCCGCTACCCCGTCGACGCCGTGCACTTCGACGACTACTTCTACCCGTACCCCGTCTCCGGCCAGACCTTCGACGACGACGCGGCGTACCGGGCGCACGGCGGGGCCTTCGCGGACCGGGCTGCCTGGCGGCGCGACAACATCGACAGGCTGGTGCGCGAGATGGCGGACCAGATCAAGCGGGTCCGGCCGGGCACCCAGTTCGGGATCAGCCCCTTCGGGGTGTGGCGCAACGCAGCGACCGACCCGGAGGGCTCGGACACGCGCGCGGGCGTGCAGACCTACGACGACCTGTACGCGGACACCCGTAAGTGGGTCCGGGAGAACTGGATCGACTACGTCTGCCCGCAGCTCTACTGGAACATCGGTTTCGGGGCGGCCGACTACGCGAAGCTGCTGCCCTGGTGGTCGGAGGTGGCCGGGGGCAGCGGGACCCGGCTGTACGTGGGCGAGGCGCTGTACAAGGCGGGCGACCCGGCTCAGCCGGAGGCCTGGCAGGACCCGGCGGAGCTCTCCCGGCACCTCACCCTGGCCGACGGCCATCCGCAGGTGCGCGGACACGTGTTCTTCGCGGCCAAGGAGGTCGCGCAGGACCGGATCGGCGCGATGGCGCGGGTGGCCGCCGACCACTACCGGGAGCCGGCGAACCCGCCCGGGTGAGGTGCCGGGGACCCGGCCGGGTGTTACATGGTCGGCTCCTGGCGGGGCTGGACGACCGTGTCGGGACCCGGCGACATGAGGGTCTCGTGGCCGTCCTCGAAGCGGACCCGGTACGGCGGGGTGCCGTCCGGCCCCAGGACCTCGACGACCTCCGCGGTCCTGTCGTTCTGCCCGACGATCCTGCCGTGCACGAGCAGGATGTCACCTACGGTTGCGTGCATCGGGAAGGCCTCCTCGTAACGAACGGGGGTGGCGGTCCGTGGCTGCCAGTCTAGGGCGGACGGCTCCACCGGGAACCCTTGGTGGTCAGCTCCGCGCTCGTTGCGTGACCGCGATGCAGACCAGTACGGCGGCGGCTGTCAGCGGTGCCGCCAGGGTGAGCCGTTCGCCGAGGAGCAGCACCGACCACACCAGTGTGAGCAGGGGCTGCGCGAGCTGCAACTGGCTGGCCCGCGGAATGCCGATCACGGCCATGCCCCGGTACCAGACGACCAGCCCGAGGAACTGGGAGCCCAGGGCGACCCACAGCAGCCCGGTCACGCTGTGCGCGGTCAGCGCGACCGGCTCGTGCGCCAGCGCCAGCAGCGCGCCCGGCAGCGTGAGCGGCAGGCACAGCACCAGCGCCCAGCCGATCACCTGCCAGCCGGGCATGACCCGGGCCAGCCGGCCGCCCTCCGTGTAGCCCGCCGCGCACACCACCAGGGCCCCGAACAGGTACAGGTCCGCCGTCGAGAGGGCACCGCCGCTCTGCCCCACGGTGAACGCCAGCACGGCGCCCGCGCCCACCAGGGCCGCCGCCCAGAAGGTCCGCGAGGGGCGCGAGCCGATGCGCAGCGCCGAGAAGACCGCGGTGGTCAGCGGGAGCAGGCCCACGACGACGGCGGCGTGCGCGGTGGTCGACGTCTGCAGGGCGAGGGTGGTGAGCAGCGGGAACCCGAGGACCACGCCGACACCGACGACGGCGAGACCGGCCCAGTGGCGGCGGTCCGGGAGGGGCACCCTCAGGAACAGCAGGCAGCCGCCCGCGACGACGGCCGCGAGGACGCTGCGCGTCGCCGTCAGCGACCAGGGTCCGAAGCCTTCCAGGCCCCACGCGGTGGCGGGAAAGGTGAGGGAGAAGGCGAGGACGCCCAGGGCGGCCTGGAGGGTGCCGAGGCCCGGCCGCTCGCCGCCGGTGGCGACTGTTATCGAGGGTGAGGCGGTAGCGCTACTCTGTGCTGTCATGCATGAGCGTAGCAGTGTCGGGGAACTGGCCGATCGGCTGCGGAGCGAACTGGACCGCTACTCACCCGGTGAGAAGCTGCCGTCGAGCCGGGCCCTCGTCGAACGGTTCCGGGTGAGCCCGGTGACCGTGTCGCGCGCGCTGGCGCGGCTGGCCGCCGACGGGCTGGTGGTCACCCGTCCCGGCGCCGGCGCGTTCCGCGCACGGCCGCGCACCACCGTCGCGGCCGCCGGGGACACCTCCTGGCAGGAGGTGGCGCTCAGCGCGGACGGCGCCGCCGACCTCGTACCCCGCTCGGTGGACGCCTCCGGCGTGGTGGTCTCGCTGGCGGCTCCGCCGCCCGGTGTGATCGAGCTCAGCGGCGGCTATCTGCACTCCTCGCTCCAGCCCGAGCAGGCGATGGCGGCGGCGCTGTCGCGGGCCGGGCGCCGGCCCGGCGCCTGGGGGCGCCCGCCCATGGAGGGGCTGCCGGACCTGCGCGAGTGGTTCGCCCGGGAGATCGGCGGCGCCGTCACCGCCGCCGAGGTGCTCGTCACGGCCGGCGGCCAGTCCGCGCTCACCACCGCGCTGCGGGCCCTCGCCCCGCCCGGCGCCCCGGTGCTCGTCGAGTCGCCCACCTACCCGGGCATGCTCGCGATCGCCCGGGCCGCGGGGCTGCGGCCCGTTCCGGTGCCCGTCGACGCGGACGGGGTACGGCCCGCCCTGCTCGCCGACGCGTTCCGGGCGACCGGCGCGCGGGTCTTCGTCTGCCAGCCCCTCTTCCAGAACCCGACGGGCGCGGTGCTCGCGGCCGGGCGGCGGGGCGAGGTGCTGCGCATCGCGCGGGAGGCGGGGGCCTTCGTGGTCGAGGACGACTTCGTACGGCGGCTGGTGCACGAGGACGCCGGGCCGCTGCCGCGCCCGCTGGCGGCCGAGGACCCCGACGGGGTGGTCGTCCACGTGTGCTCGCTCACCAAGGCGACCTCGCCCAGCTTCCGGGTCGGGGCGCTCGCGGCCCGGGGGCCGGTGCTGGAGCGGCTGCGGGCCATCCAGGTCGTCGACACCTTCTTCGTGCCGCGCCCGCTCCAGGAGGCGGCGCTCGAACTCGTGGGATCGCCGGCGTGGGCGCGCCATCTCCGGACGGTCGCGCGGGAGTTGCGGCTGCGCAGGGACGCGATGGCGTCCGCGCTGCGGCGCGAGCTCCCCGCGTACGCCCTGCCGCACATCCCGTCCGGCGGGTACCACCTGTGGCTCCGGCTGCCCGACGGCACGGCCGAGCAGCCGGTCGTGGCGGGCGCCCTGCGCGCCGGAGTGGCGGTCATGGCCGGCCGCCCCTACTTCGCCGCCGAACCGCCGGCCGCCCACATCCGGCTGAGCTACGCGGCGGTCGCGGGAGCGGGGGAGATCGCGGAGGGGGTGCGGCGGCTGCGCACGGCGGCCCGCGAAGCGGTGTGACGCGGCCCCGCGGGCCGGGTGCTCAGGACCCGTCCAGCCGTGTGTAGTCCGTCGTCAGCAGCAGGTCCTTGGCCGGGCCGCCCACGCGCCAGACCGTGCGCCAGCGGTCCGCGTCGTACACCGTGAACTCGCCCCGGTAGAGGTCGGCCGAGCACGGGTGGTCCGTGATCCAGTGGCCGGACGTGAGGTCGAGGTCGTGGAAGGGGCGGCCGTCGGCGAACCGTACGTCGGCGGTGCCCGGGGCCTCGCCCGGCAGGAAGCGCAGCGTCCGCTCGGCGGGCCGCGCGACGCCCCGCCAGACGAAGGTGCCGGACTCCCGGTGCAGCAGCCCGCCACCGTCCAGCGCCTCGAACGCGGTCGTCCCCGAGAAATCGCCCTCGTCGCCCGACGACAGGTCCCGCACCGACCGCCGCACGCGCCAGCTCCCGGCGAGATGCGCCAGCACGTCCTCGACCGGCCAGAACTCACCCATCAGCTCTCTCCCCGTCCCTTCCGTCGTCGCACGACCCATTGACGCCCTTCGGCCCCCTCCCTATCTTGCCGTTCGAAGTGCTGACAGATGTTCGATATATCGAATAATTCACCGAACCGCGGAGTATCCATGTCACGCACCCGCACCCGGTCCCGCACCTCCCGGAGACTGGGGTCCCGCACCACCCGGAGACTGGGGGTCGCCGCGTCCGCCCTGCTGATGGCGTCGGCCGTCGTGCCGGGCCCGGCCCACGCCGAGGACGCCGCCGAGGACGTCACCGACTACGCGATCACCGTCGACCCGAAGGCCGGGGGAGCGAAGATCGACGACACGATGTACGGCGTCTTCTACGAGGACATCAACCGGGCCGCCGACGGCGGTCTGTACGCCGAACTCGTGCAGAACCGCTCCTTCGAGTACTCCACCGCCGACCACGCCTCCTACACCCCGCTCACCTCCTGGTCCGTCACCGGCTCCGCGCAGACCCTGGACGACGAGGGCCGCCTGCACGAGCGCAACCGCACCTACCTGGCCCTCGGCGCCGGCTCGTCCGTCACCAACTCCGGCTACAACACCGGAATCAGCGTCGAGCGCGGCGAGAAGTACGACTTCTCGGTCTGGGCCCGTACCGACGGACGGGCGAGCCTGACCGTCTCCCTCACCGACTCCGGGGGCGCGCTCGCCACCGCCCGCAAGGTCACGGCGCGCGGCGGCTGGGCGAAGTACGAGGCGACGTTCACCGCGAGCCGCACCAGCACCACCGGCCGCCTCACCGTCGCCACCGACCGCGCGGCCGCCCTCGACATGGTCTCCCTCTTCCCGCGCGACACCTTCAAGGGCCGCGAGAACGGGCTGCGCAAGGACCTCGCCGAGAAGATCGCCGCACTGAAGCCCGGCTTCCTCCGCTTCCCCGGCGGCTGCCTGGTCAACACCGGCTCCATGGAGGACTACAGCGAGGAGTCGAACTGGCAGCGCAAGCGCAGCTACCAGTGGAAGGACACCATCGGCCCGGTCGAGCAGCGCGCCACCAACGCCAACTTCTGGGGCTACAACCAGAGCTACGGCCTCGGCTACTACGAGTACTTCCAGTTCGCCGAGGACATCGGCGCCATGCCGCTGCCCGTCGTCCCCGCCCTCGTCACCGGCTGCGGCCAGAACCGGGCCACCGACGACGAGGAACTGCTGCGACGGCACATCCAGGACACCCTCGACCTGATCGAGTTCGCCAACGGCCCGGTGAGCAGCGAGTGGGGCCGCGAGCGCGCGCGGATGGGCCACCCGAAGCCCTTCCGCCTCACCCACCTCGCGGTCGGCAACGAGGAAAACCTCCCCGCCGAGTTCTTCGCCCGCTTCGAGAGGTTCCGCGCCGCGATCGAGACCGAGTACCCGGAGATCACCGTCATCTCCAACTCCGGGCCGGACGACGCCGGTACGACCTTCGACACGGCCTGGCGGCTCAACCGCGAGGCCGGTGTCGACATGGTCGACGAGCACTACTACAACAGCCCGCAGTGGTTCCTGCAGAACAACGACCGCTACGACTCCTACGACCGCGAAGGCCCCCAGGTCTTCCTCGGCGAGTACGCCTCCCAGGGCAACGCCTGGCGCAACGCCCTCGCCGAGGCCGCGTTCATGACCGGCCTGGAACGCAACGCGGACATCGTGAAGCTCGCCAGCTACGCCCCGCTGCTCGCCAACGAGGACTACGTGCAGTGGTCGCCCGACATGATCTGGTTCAACAACCACGCCTCCTGGGGTTCGGCCAACTACGAGACGCAGAAGCTCTTCATGACCAACGTCGGCGACCGCGTCGTCCCGTCGGCCGCCACCTCCACCCCCTCGGTCAGCGGTCCCGTCACGGGCGCCGTCGGCCTGTCCACGTGGGCGACCTCGGCCGCGTACGACGACGTGACCGTCACGGGCGAGAACGGCGAGACGCTGTTCAGCGAGGACTTCGGCGGTGGCGCCTCCCGGTGGACCCACACGGGCGGCGGCAGCTGGAGCGTACGGGACGGCCGTTACGTGCAGACCGACGAGGCCGCCGAGAACACCATGGTGACGGCCGGTGACACGTCCTGGCAGAACTACGACCTGAGCGTGCAGGCCACCAAGATGTCCGGCAAGGAGGGCTTCCTGATCGCCTTCGGCGTCCAGGACACCGGCAACTACTACTGGTGGAACCTCGGCGGCTGGAACAACACCTCGTCGGCGGTGGAACAGGCCGTGGACGGCGGGAAGTCGACGCTTCTCGCCAAGCCGCACTCGATCGAGACGGGCCGTGCCTACGACATCGACATCAAGGTGCGCGGCCGTCAGGTGACCCTGTACCTCGACGGCGAGGAGTGGGGCAGCTTCACCGACGACAAGCCCGCCGAGCCGTTCCGTCAGGTCGTCACCGAGGACGCGAGGACCGGGGACCTGATCGTCAAGGTCGTCAACGCCCAGCCGGCGGCGGCCCGTACGGCGATCGACCTGGGCGGTGCGAAGGTCGCGTCCAAGGCGCGGGTGACCACCCTGGCCGCCGCGCCCGACGCGGTGAACACGGAGACACAGACACCGGTGAAGCCCGAGAAGTCGGTGGTCGGCGGCGTGGCCGACCGTTTCACGTACACCTTCCCGGCGCACTCGGTCACGTTCCTGCGGATCGAGCGGAGGTAGCGCCGGTTGAGGGCGCGGCCCCGGCGGACCCCCGCCGGGTGCCGCGCCCGCGGCCGTCAGCCCAGCAACTGGGCGAGGCGCCGCCAGCCCCCGCGCGGGAGCTCCTCCCGCGGGTCGTCGGTGAGCACCTGGAGGGCCACGTGGTCGGCGCCCGCGGCGTGGAAGGCGTCGACGGAGGCGCGGATGCGGTCCTCGTCGCCCCAGGCGAACACCGCGTCGACCAGACGGTCGCTGCCGCCGTCCCGGAAGTCGTCCTCGGTGAAGCCGAGCCGCAGGAAGTTGCCGGTGTAGTTCGGCAGGTCCAGGTAGAAGGAGAGGTAGGCGCGGGCCCGGTCACGGGCGCGCTCCGGGTCGGACTCCAGGACCACCTTCAGGTCGGGCGCCAGCAACGGGCCCTCGCCCAGGATCTCGCGGGCCTGCGCGGTGTGCTCGGGCGTCACCGAGTACGGGTGCGCCCCCGCGGCCCGGTCGCGGGACAGCTCCAGCATCCTGGGGCCGAGCGCGGCCAGCACCCGGCGCTCGGCGGGCACCTTCGCGGCGTCCAGGGCGTCCAGGTAGCCGACCATGGCGGAGTACGGGCGGCGGTAGTGCTCCGTGAGCTTCGCATGGCTCACGCCGAGTCCCAGCAGGAAGCGGCCGGGGTGGGCGGCCTCCACCTCGGCGAAACGCCGCGCGGTGTCCTCGGCCCCGTAGTCCCAGATGCTCTGGATGCCGGTCGCGACGGTGAGCCGGGTCGTCGCGCCGAGAAGCGGCTCCGCGTGCTGCACGCCGGGGCTGCCGCCCACCCAGACGGCGCCGTAACCGAGCTCCTCGAGTTCCGCGGCGGCCTCCGCGATCTCGCCGCGCCGCGCCGGGTCCTCCGACCACAGGCCCAGGTTCCAGATCCCGTACCGTCCGACCGCCTCCTTCACCGGTGTGCCGTGGTGCGGGGTCGTCGTGACGTCGTCCATCGGTTCCGCCTCTCCGTCGTCGTAGGGGCCGCCGCGGCGGCCGGTCCCCCGGTACAACGAGCGGGACGGCCGGGTTCGTCCCGGCCGGACGGGTCAGGATCGCGCCAGCACGAGGGACGAGCCGCCGGCGCGGATGCCCTCGGCGGCCGCGTCGGTCAGGTCGGCGTCGGTGACGATGGTGCCGAACGCGGTGAGCGGGGCGACCCGGTAGCGGCCGAAGGTGCCGTACTTGGCGGAGCCCGCCACCAGTACGGAGTTGGCGGCCGAGGCCATGGCGGCCTGCTTGACCTCCACCTTGGACTCCGAGGGAGTGGTGGTGCTGGAACGGCTCCCGTTCCCCTTCCGCGCCGTCCTCCTGCAGAACCACGGCCCGGTGACCGCGGGCACCTCGCTGCGCGCGGCGGTCGAGGCGGCGGTCGAGGTCGAGGAGGTCTCCGCGCTGCCGCTGCTCCTCGGGGAGAACCCCGTACGGCTGCTGACGCCGGAGGAGGCCGCGGCCCCGTCGGAGAAGTACGGCTCGTACGGGACCGGGCCCACGGAGGGCGCGGATCGGCGGGGTGCCGACGGGTGACCCCTCAGCCCGGGAGCGCGGCACCGGTTCCTCCCCTCCCGGCGAACTCGGTGACGTTCCTGCGGATCGGGGAGCGGTGACCGCCCCGCCGTTCAGGAAGCGGTGACCGCCCCGCTGTTCAGGGAGCCGGTTCACCGTTCAGGGAGCCGGTTCGCCGCTCAGGAAGCCGGCTTGCTGCTCAGGAAGCCGGCTCGCTGCTCAGGTAGAGGTCCCGGCCGTCCTTCGTGATGGCGAAGGCGCCGTCGGCCCGCAGCCGGAGGACGGCGCCTCCGTCGGGGTAGCCCGTGTTGGTGGCCCACACCGGCTTGTCGTCGGCGGTGTAGACGACGAGGTTGCCGTCCTCCTGGAACACCGCCTTGTGGTTCTCGCCGAAGGTGCGGGACGCCCAGGTGGGCTGGTTGTCCTCGTCGTAGGCGACGAGGTTGCCGTCCTCCTGCATGATCAGTTTCATGTGCGCGGCCTGCACGAACTCGCCGGCCAGCAGGGTCCGCCGGGCCTGGACCGTCAGCGACTGGGGGAGTGCGGGGTCCGGGCTGGTCCGGAAGAGGTCCTTGCCGCCCCTGGCCACGGCGACGACGCCGTCGGCGCGCAGTTCGAGGACGGCTCCGCCCTGCCGGGACGAGGTGTGCGTGGCCCACACGGTCTTCCCGTCGGCGTCCCGGACGACCAGGTCGCCGTCCTCCTGGAACACCGCCTCGTGGTTCTCGCCGGACGTGCCGGCCGCCCACACCTGTCTGCCGTTCTCGTCGTGGGCGGCGAGATCGCCGCTTTCGAGCATGGTCAGTCTCACGTGCGCGGCCTCGAGGGACTGGCCCGCCTCCAGCGTGCGCGGAGCCTCGACCGTCAACGACTGCGGCAGGCGCCCGTCCGTCGCGGGTTTCTCGCCCGCGCCCGGGTCGGAGCCGCCGTGGCTCGTGGACGCCTTCGGGTCCTTGGCCTCGGCGTTCGAACCGGAACCCGCCAGAGCGATCACTGTGGCCGCCACGACGGCGACGGCGGCCACGGCGCCGACGGCGACGAGCGGCTTGCGACGGAGCCGGGCCGGTCCCGTGTCGCGCGCGGCCGCGGCGGGTGCTCCGGCCTGCGGCGAAGGCGCCGTGTACTGGGTCTGCACAGCGGTCGCCGGGGCCGGCCCCGGGGCGGCGGACGGGGCGGGCGTGGCGACGCCGATCCTCGTGGGCGCGTCCGGCGACATGGGCGCGGCCGGCTCGGAGGGGACCGGCGCGGGCGGTGCCGGTACCGGCGGAGCGGGCACGGTGGGCGGGGCGGCCACGGTGCCCGGGGCGGCCGCCATGGCGATGATCCGCTGGTAGGCCGGATGGCTCACGATGTCGGTCTCGCTCTCGCAGAGCTCCACGATGCGCTGCGGTCCGGGGCGCTGTGCCGGGTCCTTGTGCCCGCAGCGGGCGATCAGCTCGGCCATCTCGGTGTCGACCCCGGCGAGGTCCATCTCCTCGTGGACGGTGCGGTAGGAGACGGTCGCCAGGGAGCCGTGGCCGTACGGGGGACGGCCGGTGAGGCAGTAGGCCATGGTGACGCCGAGCGCGAACACGTCGGACGGCGGTCCGGCCTCGTTCCGGGTGAGGGTCTCCGGAGCCATGAACCCGGGGGTGCCGATGGCGGTGCCCACCTGCGTGATGTTCGTCATCTCGTCGCTGCGGGCGATCCCGAAGTCGATGAGCTGGGGCCCGGTGGCCGACAGGATGACGTTCTGCGGCTTGATGTCGCGGTGCAGCACCCCGTGCACGTGGACGTCGGCGAGTCCTTCGGCCAGCGCGGCCAGCACGGCACGGCCCAGGTCGACGGGGAAGGGGCCCGACGCCTCGACCGCGTCGGCCAGGGTCGGGCCGGGCACGTACTCGGTCGCCATCCAGAACGGCGGAGTGTCCACCTCGGCGTCGATGAGCGCCGCCGTGAACGCGTTGCGGACGGTGCCCAGCGTCTCCACCTCGCGGCGGAAGCGCTGCAGCGCAGCGGAGTCGTCCTGGAGGTGGGCGTTGACGACCTTGACCGCGGCGGGCCGCCCCCCGGGGGTCCGGCCGAGGTAGACGCTCCCCATGCCGCCGGATCCGAGCCGGCCGATCAGGCGGTAGCGACCCATGTTCGTCGGGTCGGAATGCTGCAGCGGGTACACCTAACACGCCCTCCAGGCAGTCGAGGCTCAGGCGTCCGTGGTGAGGGGGCTCGTGTCCAGGACTCTCTGCTCGGGATGACGGTTCCGGTGTGCCGACGTGGGTTCCTTCGGTCCGTCCCGAGAACGAACCATACCGCGCTAGCGCTCCAACGCCCGTGAGCCGTCTCCCAGTTGGGCGCGAGTGCGGACGACCGCACCGGGTGTCGTCCCGCGTGCACCGAGAGTGCGCATGGTTCCTGCGATCGTGGGGTCGTGTGCCGGTCCCGGGAGGGCGCTCGAACGGCAAGGATTGCATAAACGTGCAGCGATACGTATAGTCATGCCCTCCAGGAGGAGGATTTCATGGCGGTACGTGCAGCGGTGGCGGGAGCGAGCGGATACGCGGGCGGCGAACTGCTGCGTCTGCTGCTCACCCACCCCGAGATCGAGATCGGCGCCCTGACCGGCAACTCCAACGCGGGACAGCGCCTCGGCGCGCTCCAGCCGCACCTGCTGCCGCTGGCCGACCGGGTGCTGGAGGAGACCACGGCCGAGGTGCTCGCCGGGCACGACGTCGTCTTCCTCGCCCTCCCGCACGGGCAGTCCGCCGCCGTCGCCGAGCAGCTCGGACCGGACGTGCTCGTGGTCGACATGGGCGCCGACTTCCGGCTGAAGGACGCCGCCGACTGGGAGCGGTTCTACGGTTCCGCGCACGCCGGGACCTGGCCCTACGGCCTCCCCGAACTGCCGGGTGCCCGCGCCGCGCTGGAGGGGTCCAAGCGCATCGCGGTACCCGGTTGCTACCCCACGGCCGTCTCGCTGGCCCTCTTCCCCGCGTACGCGGCGGGCCTGGCGGAGAACGAGGCCGTGATCGTCGCCGCGTCCGGGACGTCCGGCGCGGGCAAGGCCCCCAAGCCGCACCTGCTCGGCAGCGAGGTCATGGGCTCCATGTCGCCGTACGGCGTCGGCGGCGGCCACCGGCACACGCCCGAGATCACGCAGAACCTGAGCGCCGCCGGCGGCGAGCCCGTCACCGTCTCCTTCACCCCGACCCTCGCGCCGATGCCCCGCGGCATCCTCGCCACGTGCAGCGCGAAGGCGAAGCCCGGAGTGAGCGCCGAGTCCGTGCGCGCCGCGTACGAGAAGGCCTTCGCCGACGAGCCCTTCGTGCACCTCCTCCCCGAGGGGCAGTGGCCCGCCACGGCGTCCGTCCAGGGTTCCAACGCCGTTCAGGTGCAGGTCGCCCTCGACGAGGCCGCGCACCGCATCATCGCGATCGGCGCCATCGACAACCTGACCAAGGGCACCGCGGGCGGTGCCGTCCAGAGCATGAACCTGGCCCTCGGTCTCGACGAGACCACCGGGCTTTCCACGATCGGAGTCGCACCGTGAGCGTCACGGCAGCCAAGGGATTCACGGCGGCGGGCATCGCCGCCGGGATCAAGGAGAACGGCAACCCCGACCTGGCCCTCGTGGTCAACAACGGGCCGCGCCGCGCGGCCGCGGGCGTCTTCACCTCCAACCGCGTCAAGGCCGCGCCCGTCCTCTGGTCCGAGCAGGTCCTGAAGAGCGGCCAGGTGTCCGCCGTCGTCCTCAACTCCGGCGGCGCCAACGCCTGTACGGGTCCGAAGGGCTTCCAGGACACGCACGCCACCGCCGAGAAGGTGGCGGAGGTGCTGGGGCGGGGCGCCGTCGAGGTCGCCGTGTGCTCCACCGGCCTCATCGGCGTGCTGCTGCCGATGGACAAGCTGCTGCCCGGCGTCGAGACGGCCGCCGACCAGCTCTCCGAGCACGGCGGCGAGAAGGCCGCCATCGCGATCAAGACCACCGACACCGTGCACAAGACGGCCGTCGTCAGCGGGAAGGACGGGTGGACCGTCGGGGGCATGGCCAAGGGCGCGGGCATGCTCGCCCCCGGCCTCGCCACCATGCTCGTCGTCCTCACCACGGACGCCGACCTCGACGGCGACGTACTGGACAAGGCGCTGCGCGCCGCGACGAACGTCACCTTCGACCGCGTCGACTCCGACGGCTGCATGTCCACCAACGACACCGTGCTGCTGCTCGCCTCGGGGTCTTCCGGCATCACCCCGGAGTACGACGAGTTCGCCGAGGCCGTCCGCGCCGTCTGCGACGACCTCGGGCAGCAGCTCATCCGGGACGCCGAGGGCGCCAGCAAGGACATCAAGGTCGAGGTGGTGAACGCCGCGAGCGAGGCCGACGCCGTCGAGGTCGGCCGCTCCATCGCCCGCAACAACCTCCTCAAGTGCGCCATCCACGGCGAGGACCCCAACTGGGGCCGCGTGCTCTCCGCGATCGGCACCACGTCCGCCGCCTTCGAGCCGGACCGGCTGAACGTCGCCATCAACGGAGTCTGGGTCTGCAAGAACGGCTCGGTGGGGGAGGACCGGGAGCTGGTGGACATGCGCTACCGCGAGGTCCACATCGTGGCGGACCTCGCGGCAGGCAATGAGTCAGCGACGATCTGGACCAACGACCTGACGGCCGACTACGTCCACGAGAACAGCGCGTACTCCTCTTGACGTGCCCGCTTGGTTGTCGCGGGTCCTCGTCGTCGCCGACGAGGGTTCCTGTTTCGCGGGCGACCGCTTGCCCCGGACAAGTCCGGGATGAGTCCTACGTCGCCTCCGCAGGCCAACACCGCCCGCCCGGCGGCTGATCCGAATTCTTCCCCGAAAGTCGGCTATGACGGTCAATCACTCAGAAGAGCGAACGCCCTCCACCCGCAAACACACCGCCCTCCCCAAGGCCCGCATCCTCATCGAAGCCCTGCCCTGGCTCACCCGCCACCACGGCAGGACCGTCGTCATCAAGTTCGGCGGCAACGCCATGGTGAACGAGGAGCTGAAGGCCGCGTTCGCGCAGGACGTCGTCTTCCTGCGGCACGCGGGCCTCAAGCCCGTCGTCGTGCACGGCGGCGGCCCCCAGATCAGCGCCGCCCTCGACAGACACGGCATCGTCAGCGAGTTCAAGGCGGGCCTCAGAGTCACCTCCGAGGACGCCATGGACGTCGTACGGATGGTCCTCGCCGGGCAGGTGCAGCGCGAGCTGGTCGGGCTGCTCAACCAGCACGGCCCGCTCGCCGTCGGCCTGACCGGCGAGGACGCGCACACCATCACCGCCACCAAGCACACGCCCGAGATCGACGGCGAGCCCGTCGACATCGGGCGGGTCGGCGAGATCACCGCGATCGACACGGGCGCGATCGAGGCCCTGCTCGCCGACGGCCGCATCCCGGTCGTCTCCTCCATCGCCCGCAGTCAGGACGACGGTGATTCGGGGCATGTCTACAACGTCAATGCTGATACGGCGGCTGCGGCACTCGCTGCGGCACTGGGTGCCGAAACGCTGATGGTCCTCACGGACGTCGAGGGCCTCTACGAGGACTGGCCCGACTCGGACGAGGTGATCAGCCGCCTCACCGCCTCCGAGCTGGAGAAGCTGCTGCCGGACCTGTCCGCCGGCATGGTGCCGAAGATGGAGGGCTGCCTGCACGCCGTGCGCAACGGCGTCACCACCGCCCGGGTCATCGACGGCCGGGTCCAGCACTCGATCCTGCTGGAGATCTTCACCGACGAGGGCATCGGCACGATGGTCGTACCCGACGAGCCGGGCGACGAGCAGGAGGGGGAAGCCGCATGACCAACCAGGAGCTGACGGCCCGCTGGCAGGGCGCGCTCATGAACAACTACGGCACCCCGCGGCTGCCCCTCGTCCGCGGCGAGGGCACCAAGGTGTGGGACGCCGACGGCACCGAGTACCTCGACTTCGTCGGCGGCATCGCGGTCAACGCGCTCGGCCACGCCCACCCGGCGGTCGTCGAGGCCGTGAGCCGGCAGATCGCGTCCCTCGGCCACGTCTCCAACCTGTTCGTCGCCGAACCGCCCGTCGCGCTCGCCGAACGGCTCCTGGAGCTCTTCGGCCGCGACGGCAAGGTCTACTTCTGCAACTCCGGCGCCGAGGCCAACGAGGGCGCCTTCAAGATCGGCCGGCTGACCGGGCGCCCCCACATGGTCGCGACCCAGGGCGGCTTCCACGGCCGCACCATGGGCGCGCTCGCGCTCACCGGCCAGCCCGGCAAGCAGGAGCCGTTCCTGCCGCTGCCCGGCGACGTCACCCACGTCCCGTACGGCGACGCGCAGGCGCTGGCCGCCGCGGTCACCGAGGAGACCGCCCTCGTGATCATCGAGCCGGTCCAGGGCGAGAACGGCGTCGTCGTCCCGCCCCCCGGCTACCTGAAGGCGGCCCGCGCCATCACCGCGGCCACCGGCTCGCTGCTCGTCCTGGACGAGGTGCAGACCGGCGTCGGCCGCACCGGCCACTGGTTCGAGTACCAGGCCCACGAGGGCGTCCTGCCGGACGTCGTCACCCTCGCCAAGGGCCTCGGCGGCGGACTGCCGCTCGGCGCGACCGTCGCCTTCGGGCGGGCCGCGGAGCTGATGGGACCCGGCCACCACGGGACCACCTTCGGCGGGAACCCCGTCGCGTGCGCCGCCGGTCTCGCCGTCCTGGACACCATCCAGGGCGACGGACTGCTGGAGAACGTCAAGCGGCAGGGCGAGCGGCTCCGCGACGGAATCGAGTCACTGGACCACCCGTTGGTCGACCATGTCCGTGGCGCGGGCCTCCTGCTGGGTATCGTGCTCACCGAGCCGCTCGCGCCCCGTGCGCAGCAGGCGGCTCAGGACGCCGGAATCCTGGTGAACGCGCCCGCCCCCGATGTCGTACGGCTCATGCCGCCGCTGACCGTCGGCGACACGGAGGTGGACGCCCTCCTGCGGGCACTCCCCGGCATCCTCGACACCAGTGGTGAGGACGGACGATCCGGAGAATGAGACGACGATGAGCCAGGCGCAGGACCACGGGCAGACGGGAGCGGCGGCCGTGCCGCAGACCCGCACCGCACGCCACCGCCGGATCGTGGACATCCTCAACCGGCAGCCGGTGCGCTCCCAGAGCCAGCTGGCGAAGCTGCTCGCCGACGACGGGCTGAGCGTCACCCAGGCGACGCTCTCCCGCGACCTGGACGAGCTGAACGCGGTGAAGATCCGCAACACCGACGGCGACCTCATCTACGCGGTGCCGAGCGAGGGCGGATTCCGGACCCCGCGCGCACCGCTGGGCGGGTCGGCGAAGGAGGAGCGGATGCGCAGGCTCTCCCAGGAGCTGCTGATCTCCGCGGAGGCCTCCGCCAACCTCGTGGTCCTGCGCACCCCGCCGGGTGCCGCCCAGTTCCTCGCCTCCGCCATCGACCAGGCCGAGCTGCACGACATCCTCGGCACCATCGCGGGCGACGACACGCTGCTGCTGATCAGCCGCGCGCCGGACGGGGGACAGGCGCTCGCCGACCATCTGCTGCGGCTGGCGCAGAACGGCACCTGACGGTCGTACGGGCCCGGGCGGGGCTCAGCCGAGACGGCCGGCGAGCCCCCCGGTGCAGCGCACCTCGTTGCCCGCCGTGATCAGCAGGGCCTCCGTGTCCGGCAGCGACTCCAGCCAGCGCAGCCCCTGCCGCGAGCCCATCGCGAACGCGGCCGTCGCCCAGGCGTCCGCCCAGGTCAGCCGGGGGCCCACGACGGTCACGGCGACCAGGTCGGTGACCGCGGACCTCCCCGTGCGCGGGTCGACGATGTGCGTACCGCGCTCGGCGGTGCCCGAGGTCGCCACCGACAGCCGTTCGGCGCCCGCGGCGGAGACCACGGCGGCCAGGGCGCCCGGGCGCAGGGGATCGGACACCCCCACCCGCCACGGCCGCTCGGGCCCCGGCACCCCGTAGAGCTGCACGTCACCGCCGCCGTTCACGCTGACCCCGCTGGCGCCCGCCGCGACCAGCCGCAGCGCGGCGCGCTCGGTGGCCCACCCCTTCACGATGCCGGTCGGATCGAACCGGCCCTCGTAACGGGCGCTGAACCACCCCTCGCTCACCCGCTCCGCCTCGCCGCACAGCTCGAGGATCTCGGCGACCAGCGGATCGCACTCCTCGACGGTCAGCTCCCCGCGGGCGATCCGCGAGACCTGACTGTCGTCGCGGTAGGTGCTGAACATCGCGTCGACGGCGTGCAGCTGGGCCACGGCCTCGTCGAGCGCGGCCCCGACCGCCTCCGCCCGGCCGCCCCGGACGTCGAAGGAGAAGACGGTGCCCATGACCTCCTCGGCCCGGGACACCCGGGACGGCGCCGGGGCCCCGGCCGGCTCAGCCACCGGCGTTGTCCAAGGCGGACTGGAGGGACTTCCTGTATCCCTCGCTGGTGTAGGTGGCGCCGGAGACGGCATCGATGTCGGCGCTGCCCGCGGTGAGGGCGTTCCGGTTGAGCCGGGGTACGGCGGTGTCGCTGACCTGGGTGCTGCGGCCGCCGGTGGGTGCCTGGACGGCCTCGGCCCGGGTGATCTCTCCGCCGCTGAGGGTGACGCGGACCTGGACCGGCCCGTACTCGGTCCGGACCACGTCGCCCGTCAGGGTCCGCGCACCGGGCGCGGCACCGAGCCCGCCCTGCGCCGATGGCGCGCCCGCCGTCTGCTGCGGTTCCGCCGCCTGCGCCGAACCCGCGGGATCGGACGCCGGCTTCAGCGACAGCAGCAGCACGATGCCGGACACCGTGGCGGCGCCGGCCAGCACGACGCGCCGGACGGGATGGTTCTTCTTCATCGCTTCATCGCTCCTGGGCTCCTGGTCGGAAGGGATCCGTGGCTCACATCTCGAACGACTCGTGATGGATGCGTCGGGCCGGCACGCCCGCGCCGCGCAGCGCGTCGTACACCTGCCGGGCGAACCCGGGCGGCCCGCACAGGAACACGTCGTGGACCTCGATGTCCGGGATCTTGCGGCGCAGCGTCTCCGGTGAGATGTCCGGGCGCTCTCCGTCGGGGCTGTTCACCGCGTACATCAGCCGGGCCCCGCGCTCGTCGGCGATGGCCGCCAGCTCGTCCCACAGGGCGAGGTCCCGAGTGCTGTTGGCCCGGTACAGCAGCGTGAGGTCGCCGGCGGCGCCGGGCAGCGTCTCGAACAGCGCGCGCATCGGCGTGATGCCCACTCCGCCCGCCACCAGCAGCACCTTGCCCCGGCTGCGCCGGTCCGCCGTCAGCGCCCCGTACGGCCCCTCGGCCCACACCCGGGTGCCGGGCTCCAGGTCCCGCAGCGCCGAGCTGTGGTCGCCGATCGCCTTCACCGTGATGCGCAGCATGCTGGGGCGCGGCGCCGCCGACAGGGAGTACGGGTGCGAGCTGAACCGCATGCCCGGCGCGAGGAAGCGCCAGCGGAAGAACTGCCCGGCCTCCGCGCCCATCCGGTGCAGCTTCCGGCCGCCCATCAGCACCGACACGATGCCCGGCGCCTCCTCGACGACCGCCTCCACCCGCAGCCGGTGCCGCAGGTTCAGCCGGACCGGGGTGATGACCCGGTACCAGACCACCAGCGCGGTCACCGACCCGTACAGCGCGTACCAGACCGTCCTCGCGACCGGCTCCACGGCGAACTCGTTGCCCGCCGAGAGCTGGTGCCAGAACGTCAGGAAGGTCGCGGCGTACGTCAGCAGGTGCACGTGGTACCAGAGGTCGTACGGGATCCGCCGCCGCACCGGACCGATCGAGACCAGCCCGATGAACACCAGCACGGCCGTGCCGATCGCGGCCTTGCCCATGTCCGGGAGCTGGCCGACCGAGTCCACGGTCTGCCGCACGATGCCGCCGGCCCCGAGCCCCGCCTGCAGCGCGTACCCGTACATCGTCAGCACGACATGGGCGACGACCAGGCAGAGCGTGTACCGGCCGCTCATCGCGTGCCAGCGTGCCACCCGGTCCGAGCCGACCCGCCGCTCCAGCGCGGGCACCCGCGCCATCTGCAGCACCACCAGCGCCATCAGATAGCCCGCGAGCAGCCCGGTGATCCGGCCCGCGGCGAGCACCCGGCCCGCGGTGTCCGCGATGGCCGGCGTGTTGCTCCACCACAGCCAGAGCACCCCGGCCGCTCCCGCCGAGACGACGAGCAGCAGCGGCTTGGCGGGGGAGCGGCGGGGGCGGATACGGCGCATCGTCTGGCGCCGTGCGGCACGGCCGCCTGCGATCGTGGTGGTCACGGTTCCTCCGTGGTGAGGCGCGAGGGGCGGGCGGTGTCCCTCGGCCCTCACATACGTGCCACGGCCGCGGAGCGTTCAGCGTGGCGTCCGGGTCACCGGCCCTTCCCGTAGCGCAGCGTCCGACGGGCGTTGAGCTGTTCGACGAGCGTGAAGACGGCGACGGCCAGCCGCTTCAGCCGTGCCGTCGGTACGTCCTGCTTCATGCGCCGCAGTTCGACGACGACCGCCTGGTACTCGTTCTGCGGCCCGACGAGGTTCTCCTGCGTGCCGAGGGCGCCCAGTGACTTGTGCACGGCCCGCGCCCCGGTCTCGTCGACCATCTGCTGCTCGTCCGTGGTCAAGTGCTCCCAGTTCTTGAGCAGATCGGTGCCGGACGGCAGCGCACGCAGCCACGTGGAGCGGGTCAGGGGGACGGTGGTCCGGGTGCGGT
This sequence comes from Streptomyces ruber, assembly GCF_014648075.1. GTDB lineage: Bacteria > Actinomycetota > Actinomycetes > Streptomycetales > Streptomycetaceae > Streptomyces > Streptomyces ruber. Next base: position 257,442 of record NZ_BMQK01000005.1, read on the forward strand.
CGTTGGCCAGACCTCGCTCCACCTCGTTGCCGAAGACCCGCTCGCCGCCGCGGCCGGCCATGCCGGCCGCCTCCAGGACGAGCGTGGCGAACGCGTCGGGATCCGCCTGGAAGTGACCCTTCAACTCCTGCGGCAGCAGGCTGAAGGAGTGGGCGAAGTCCGTCCGGGCCATCACGGATCCGGCGATGGACTTGGCGTTGGCACCCGGCTCGATCCTCTGCCCCTGCATCAGGTACGCGGCGAGGTGCATGACGAGGCCGGTGAGCGCCTTGGTGCCGGACCTCGGCACCCGGAGGCCGAGCCGGGGCAGCAGCGCCGTGACCGCGGTGTCCGCGCCGATCCGCGCCGCGGGGAGGTCACCGAGCCCGCCGAGGTCGGTGACCGCCTGCCTGCGGCCCTCGACCCGCCCCGACCCCAGCACGGGCAGGCGCTCCACCATGCTCATCGGCCTGCGGTTCTCCAGGTAGTCGACGAGTTTCGGCAGCTGCTCCAGGCGGGCCCCGAGCGTCGCCTGCGGGGCGAAGCTCAGGGGCTTTCCGTCCGGGTAGATCCGCAGGCGGGGCCGGGGCCTCCCGCCGCCCGCGGTCACCTCCTCGGAGGGGACGTACGGATCGTCCCGGCGACTGTCGAGGTAGCCGGCCATGGCGGTCACGTCGTCCATGACCGTCCCGACCTCCGCGAGCGAGGTGAGCGGGTCGGTGATCCATTCCAGGTTGGAGCCGCCGCTGGGGCTGGCGTCCGCTGTCAGGTCGAACTTGCTGCCGGCCACGACGAGTCCGTCGACTCGTCCCTTGCCGAGGTTCTCGCCCGCCAGGGGCTCCTCGGGCACCTCCGCGTGCCACAACAGGGTCTGCACCAACATGGCGCGTTCGCCGGGGGTCACGTCGAGCTGTGCCAGCCGCTGCCGGCCGGCGTCGGTCAGGAGGCCGTCGGTCCCGAACCACGTGTCCCGCAGCGCCTGGGCGCGAGCCGGGCCTTCGGCCACCTGCGCCCTCTCCTCCTCCGTCAGGCGCTGGTGGTACGCGGAGGTGGGGCGGAGGAAGGACGCCAGGATCTTGGCGTCGATCAGCCGTTCACGCTCCCGGGAGCGCTGTGCGTGTTTCTCCTCGGAGTCGTCCTCGATCCTGCGCACGTTCCACTGTGCCTCGAACTCGAACCCGACGGCGCGCTGCACGGCGGGCGTCCCGGTCCCGTCCGTGTCCCGCGGGGAACGGGAGAGGGAACCGGCCGCGTCCGTGTGCCCGTCGTTCCCCGTCCGGGCCACGGACGGCGGCGGCGCCGCCATGACCCGCTTCGCGTTCGTCTCGGCCGCCCGCTCGAAGCGGTCGGACGGGTCGCTCACGCGCAGTCCGCCACCGCTGTCGGTGCCGGATACGGGGCCCTGCCGCTGCTGGATGACGTGCGTCAGCTCGTGGGCCAGAGTGTGCTTGTCGGCGCCCTGCGAACCGAGGACGACGTGCTCCCCGGACGTGTACGCGCGGGCGCCCAGCTCCTGTGCCGAGCGCTCGGCGGAGATGCCCGTGTGCAGACGTACGCGGGAGAAGTCCGCACCGAGGCGGGCCTCCATCTCGGTGCGCAGCGGTGCCTCCAGCGGCCGGCCCGCCGACCGGAGCACGGCGTGCGCGGCAGGCCGGACGGGCTCCTCGTCGGTGTGGTCGCCGGCGGCGGCACGCTGGGCCGGCTCCGGTTCCCCGTGGGCGCGGTCCCCGGGGTGCGTGTGACCGTCGTCCCGGCCGTGCCGCTCCGCGAGCATCGCGGTCACGGCCCGGTTCCCGACGGCGCGCTGCAGTGCGAGAAGGCGCTGCGGACGGAACGTCCCCGGTATCCGTACGGGGCCGGTACCGTCCGGCGAGGTCCTGGTGAGGCGGCCCGGGGCGGCGGGCTCGGAGTGCCGTGCCGACCGCTCCGGTTCACCGCGGTCCCGGCTGGGCTCTCGAACGCGCATGGCAACTCCGGTGGGGTGGACGGCTCCGACGGCGGGCGGCGTGCTCCAGCATCACGGCCCGCGCGGCATCGCGGAAGATACGTGCAGGTAACGGCAGGGCAGACCTCCTGCCCTGCCGGCCCTCGGACGGGCGCCGGTGCCGTCCCCGGCACCGCCTCCCGGCCACTGCTAGTACCGCGTGATCGCCGTCGGTCCGCCCTTCGTGCCGATCGCGATGTGCGGCGCCCGCTCCGGGTCGGCCCAGGCGAGGATGTGCCGCATGGCGTCCCGGGGCACGGACACGCAGCCGGCCGTCGCGCCGCGTCCGTCGACGTGCAGGAAGATCCCGGCGCCGCGCCCGCGCACGGGCGCGGCGTAGTTGAAGCCGATGACGTAGGCGTACGCGTACTGCGTGCCGTAGGTGATCAGGTGCTCGGCCTCCGTGGCACGGCAGTCGGCGGGGCGGGGTTCCGTCCAGCGGTTGTAGGAACGGGAGCCGTTGTCCTGGCACCACCAGGAGTCCTGGCGGACGGGGCGGTACCGGACGTCCGTGCCCGGCGGCGCCTTCTCGATGCCGAACGCGTAGGGCAGGTCGTACAGGCCGGTCGGGGTGGTGTCGGTGCCCTGCTCGCGGGAGCGCCCCTCGGCGAGCCCGCCGGCGCCGAAGCGCGCGGGCGCCGACCCCGCCTCCACCCAGCGTCCGCCGCGCCGGTCCCACCAGGTGACCCGGCCGGTCGTCGAGGAGGTACGCGCGGCCTCCGCGGTGATCAGCTGGGTACCGCCGCCCGTGTCGGCCATGCGCTCGGGGAGCGGCGGCCCGTCACCGGGAACGGCACCGAGCACGAGGGAGGCGGCGGCGAGGAGGGCGACGACACCGGCACGCGGGCTGAGACGGTCACCGAGGCGCATGCCTCAGACGGTAGAGGGCGGCAGCGGCAACGGCAGCCCGGGCAGTCCGTCCAGGCTGGTTCCGATGTGTGGTTTCGACCGGAAGTAGGAGTCGAGCGAGGCGTCGTCCTCGCGCGCGAAGCGCCGGGCGTGCAGGTCCCGCTCCTCGTCGTAGGTCATGTAGGGCACCGCGTAGCCACAGGTGTCGCGGATCAGTTCGGCGTGGACGACGATGACCGCGCGCAGGCCGTGCGGGGCCGGATCGATGTCGGGGAAGTGGGTGAGGAGGTCCTTGAAGCGCGGGTCGTCGCGGAAGACCGGCTCGCCCCTGCCGTGGACGCGGACGATGTTGGGCGGGCCCTGGAAGGCGCACCACATGAGCGTGATCCGGCCGTTCTCCCGCAGGTGGGCGATGGTCTCGGCGTTGCTGCCGGCGAAGTCCAGGTAGGCGACGGTCAGTTCGTCGACGACGGCGAAGGAGCCCTTGAGACCCTTGGGAGAGAGGTTGACCGTGCCGTCCTCGGAGAGAGGAGCGGTCGCGGTGAAGAAGAGAGGCTGGGCTTCGATGAACGTGCGCAGCCGGCCGTCTATGCGTTCATAGGTCTTTCCCATGTCGAACGATTATCGTCCCTAACCATTCGCCTGTCTAAGCATTTGTGTCGCCTTGCCGTCGCACCGTTGCCGCCCCGGGACCCGGGACGGCAACGGCGGCCCGTCACCCGTCGAGCGCGCAGGTGGCCAGGACGCCCAGGCCCTGCGGCTTCTCCGCGGTGCGGCCGATGGAGATGGCGATGCGCATGGCGGCGTTCCGCTTGCCGGCCAGCGGGCCGAGGATCGCGTTCCGCACGAAGTCCGGTGCGCCCTGACCGACGGGGTTCGCGAGCCGTTCGCTGGCCTCCTGGAGCTGGGTGTCGAGCCGGGCGAGGTTGCGGTCCACCTCGGCCTGCGCGGAGGCGGGGACGGCGGGGAGCTGCGACGCGACGTCGGGGCGGGAGATGGCGCCGGCGGTTGCGGTCCCGGTTCCCGCTTCGTCTCCGGTTCCGGTCCCGGTGTCCGCCTCGGCTCCGTCTACGGTGCCGGTGCCCGCCCCGGCCTCGTCCCCGGCGCCCGCCCCGGCCTCGTCCGCGTCGCCCGTGTCCTCGGCGCCGCCCGCATCGTCCGCGCCTCCGGCCCCGCCCGCGCCCAGGGCGCACGGCGCGAGGGCCTCCAGGCCCTCCGGCCTCTCGGCGGCGCGGCCGATGGCGGTCTCGATGCGGTTCAGCGTCGCGACGCGCTTGTCCTCCAGGGGGCCGAGGACGGCGTTCCGTACGAGGTCGGGCCCGCCCTGGCCCACCGTGTCGACCAGCCGCTGGTTCGCCTCCTGGACCTGGGTGCCGAGCAGGGTGAGGTTGCGGTCGACCTCGGCCTGCGCGGACGCGGGGATCTCCGGCAGGCTCGACTCGACCTCCGGGCAGGTGATGGTGCCGGGCGAGGCGCCCGCCGGGGCGGAGCCGTCGCCCTCCCCGGCGCCGTCGCCCGCCCCGGCGCCGGGGCTCTCCCCGGCCAGGGCGGAGCCCGCGATCACCGCCCCGGACATCACCAGCGCGGCGGCGCCGCCGATCATCGCGATGCGTCGCTTGTGGTACTTCGGAAGTGCCCTGGACATGTGGGTGCCTCACTCGTCACTCGGTCGGGGTGGACACGCGGCGCCTGCGTGTTTTCGTAGATCAGTACGAGAAAGCGCGTTCCCCCGTTCAGTCGGCCGACCGGGTGCCGCCCCGAAGGGTCCGGATTGACGAACCATGCAGACTTCTGCATACTCATGCATGTCAGCGAATGCACTGTGAGGAGAAACCCGTGACCGAGCGCGTCGTACTCGCCTACTCGGGCGGCCTGGACACCTCCGTCGCCATCGGCTGGATCGCCGAGGAGACGGGCGCCGAGGTCATCGCCGTTGCCGTGGACGTCGGCCAGGGCGGTGAGGACCTGGACGTCATCCGCAAGCGGGCGCTCGCCTGCGGTGCCGTCGAGGCCGAGGTCGCGGACGCCAAGGACGAGTTCGCCGAGGAGTACTGCCTCCCCGCGATCAAGGCCAACGCCCTCTACATGGACCGCTACCCGCTGGTCTCCGCCCTCTCCCGGCCGACGATCGTCAAGCACCTCGTCGCCGCCGCCCAGAAGCACGGCGCCGCCACGGTCGCCCACGGCTGCACCGGCAAGGGCAACGACCAGGTGCGGTTCGAGGCCGGCATCGTCGCCCTCGCCCCCGACCTCAAGTGCATCGCCCCGGTCCGCGACTACGCGATGACCCGCGACAAGGCCATCGCGTTCTGCGAGGCCAAGGGCCTGCCGATCGCCACCACCAAGAAGTCCCCGTACTCCATCGACCAGAACGTCTTCGGGCGGGCCATCGAGACGGGCTTCCTGGAGGACATCTGGAACGCACCGATCGAGGACATCTACGAGTACACCTCCAACCCGGCCGAGCCCCGCGAGGCCGACGAGGTGGTCATCACCTTCAAGGAGGGCGTCCCGGTCGCGATCGACGGCAAGCCCGTCACCGTCCTCCAGGCCGTCCAGCAGCTCAACGAGCGCGCGGGTGCCCAGGGCATCGGCCGGATCGACATGGTCGAGGACCGTCTCGTCGGCATCAAGTCCCGTGAGGTGTACGAGGCTCCGGGCGCCATCGCCCTGATCACCGCCCACCAGGAGCTGGAGAACGTCACCGTCGAGCGCGAGCTGGCCCGCTACAAGCGCCAGGTCGAGCAGCGCTGGGGCGAGCTCGTCTACGACGGCCTGTGGTTCTCCCCGCTCAAGCGCGCCCTGGACGGCTTCATCAACGAGGCCAACCAGCAGGTCAACGGCGACATCCGGCTCACCCTGCACGGCGGCCGCGCCGTCGTCACCGGCCGCCGCTCCGAGACGTCGCTGTACGACTTCAACCTCGCCACCTACGACACCGGCGACTCCTTCGACCAGGCCGCGGCCAAGGGCTTCATCGACATCTACAGCCTGTCGGCGAAGATCGCCGCCAAGCGCGACCTGGCCTGACCGCGCGTCGCGCGACCGCACCGGTCCCCTCGCACATGCAATGGCCTGACACCCGCCTCCCCGCCCCCGTGGCGGGGAGGCGGTCGCACATCGACCTTCTCTTCCCGTCCACACCCACCGAGGAGCAACGCAAGTGAGCAGCAACAGCGGTGACGTACGGCTCTGGGGCGGCCGTTTCGCCGACGGCCCCGCCGAGGCCCTGGCGAAGCTGTCCGCGTCCGTCCACTTCGACTGGCGGCTCGCGCCCTACGACATCGCCGGATCGCGTGCCCACGCGCGCGTGCTGCACAAGGCGGGGCTGCTGACGGAGGACGAGCTGACCCGGATGATCGCCGGGCTGGACCAGCTCGAGGCGGACGTCGCCGACGGCTCCTTCACGGGCACCATCGCCGACGAGGACGTGCACACCGCCCTGGAGCGGGGCCTGCTGGAGCGCCTCGGCCCCGACCTCGGCGGCAAACTGCGCGCCGGCCGGTCCCGTAACGACCAGGTCGCCACCCTCTTCCGGATGTACCTGCGCGACCACGCCCGGATCATCGGCGGACTGATCGCCGACCTCCAGGACGCGCTGATCGGGCTCGCCGAGACCCACCCGGACGTCGCCATGCCCGGCCGCACCCACCTCCAGCACGCCCAGCCCGTCCTCTTCGCGCACCACGTCCTCGCCCACGCCCAGGCGCTGTCCCGGGACGCGGAGCGGCTGCGCCAGTGGGACGAGCGGACGGCCGTCTCCCCGTACGGCTCGGGCGCCCTGGCCGGTTCCTCTCTCGGCCTGGACCCGGAGGCGGTCGCGCGGGACCTCGGCTTCGAGCACGGCAGCTCCGCCAACTCCATCGACGGCACGGCCTCCCGGGACTTCGTCGCCGAGTTCGCGTTCATCACCGCGATGATCGGCGTCGACGTCTCCCGGATCGCCGAGGAGATCATCATCTGGAACACGAAGGAATTCTCCTTCGTCACCCTCCACGACGCCTTCTCCACCGGCTCCTCGATCATGCCGCAGAAGAAGAACCCGGACATCGCGGAGCTGGCGCGCGGCAAGTCCGGCCGTCTCATCGGCAACCTGACCGGTCTGATGGCGACCCTCAAGGCCCTCCCGCTCGCGTACAACCGCGACCTCCAGGAGGACAAGGAGCCGGTCTTCGACTCCATCGACCAGCTCGAGGTCCTGCTCCCCGCCTTCACCGGCATGATGGCCACCCTCACCGTCCACCGCGAGCGCATGGAGGAGCTGGCCCCGGCCGGGTTCTCCCTCGCCACCGACATCGCCGAGTGGCTGGTCCGGCAGGGCGTGCCGTTCCGGGTCGCGCACGAGGTCGCGGGCGAGTGCGTCAAGGTCGCCGAGGCGGAGGGCAAGGAGCTGGACGAGCTCACCGACGAGCAGTTCGCGAAGATCTCCCCCCACCTGACCCCCGAGGTGCGCTCGGTCCTCGACGTCCCCGGCGCCCTCGCCTCCCGCAACGGCCGCGGCGGTACGGCACCGGAGGCGGTCGCCGTCCAGCTCGCCGAGGTGAAGGCGGACGTGGCGGCACAGCACGCCTGGGCGACGGCCAGGAACGCGAAGTAGCGGGTACGAGAAGCGGCGGGCACGCGCGCGTGGGAGGCCCGGGAGGCCCCGGTGTCCCCCGCGCGCGCGTGTGCGGGAATCATCACGGTTACGTCGGGCGTGCGCACGCGCGCCCCAGGTACGGCCCGAACGGAGCCCGCGATGCCCTTCCACCTTCCCCAAGCTCTCGACCCCGATCGAGCAGGGGAGACCCCAACCGCCTCGGCGACCACTCCCACCTGCCACCTCGGCCTCGGGCTGGCCGCCGTCGGCCGCCCCGGGTACATCAACCTCGGCCGCGAGCGGGACCTCCCCGCCGACCGCACCGTCGAGGCCCTGCGCGCCCGCAGCCACGAACTCCTCGACGCCGCCTACGCCCAGGGCGTGCGCTACTTCGACACCGCCCGCTCCTACGGCCGCGCGGAGGAGTTCCTCGCGGGCTGGCTGAAGGCCCGCCCCTACGTCGACGACGTGGTGATCGGCAGCAAGTGGGGCTACACCTACACCGCAGGCTGGCGCACCGACGCCGAGCGGCACGAGGTCAAGGACCACACCCTGCCGACGTACGAGCGGCAGCGCGCCGAGACCGACGGACTGCTCGGCGACCGGCTCGACCTCTACCAGATCCACTCGGTGACCCCGGACAGCCCCGCCCTCACCGACAAGGAGCTCCACGCCCGGCTCGCCGAGGCCGCGGCCGAGGGCGTCACCATCGGCTTCTCGACCAGCGGCCCCGCGCAGGCGGACGCGATCCGCGCCGCGCTCGCGGTGACCGTCGACGGCGCGCCCCTCTTCCGCACCGTCCAGTCCACGTACAACGTCCTGGAGACCTCGGCCGGGCCCGCGCTCGCCGAGGCGCACGACGCCGGGCTCTCCGTGATCGTCAAGGAGGGCGTGGCCAACGGCCGGCTCACCGGACCGCACGCCCCGGAAGCCCTGCGGGACATCGCCGCGCGGACCGGCCTGGGCCCCGACGCGGTCGCCCTCGCGTACGTGCTCCGGCAGCCCTGGGCGGGGGTCGTCCTGTCCGGCGCGGCGACCGTCGGGCAGCTCACCTCCAACCTGCACGCCGCCGCCGTCGACCTCGACGAGGAGCGGTTCGCGCGACTCGCCGCGCTCGCGCAGGAGCCGGGCGCGTACTGGGAGCGGCGCGGACAGCTGCCCTGGCACTGAGCGGAACCTTCGCCCCTGACCCGAACCGAAGATCCGAGGCATGAGACTCCCGCGCCCTGTATGAGACATGAATGTCTCACATGGGCTATGGTTGTCTCATGCCTTTCGATCGTGACCGCGTGCTGCGCGCCGCCGCGGCCCTGCTGACCCGCAAGTCCACCGCCACCATGGACGAGGTGGCCAAAGCGGCGGGCATCAGCAGGGCCACGCTGCACCGCCACTTCGCCGGACGGGACGCCCTGGTCAGAGCGCTGGAGTCGCTGGGCATCGCCGAGTGCGAGGCCGCCCTCGAAGCGGCCCGCCCGGACGAGGGCCCCGCGCGCGACGCGGTGCGGCGGCTCGTGCGCGAGATCGAGCCCGCCGCGGGGCTGCTCGCCTTCCTCTACACCGAGAACCAGCTGTTCGAGGGCGAGGAGCAGAACGAGGGCTGGGACCGGCTGGACGAGCGGATCACCGCCCTGTTCCGGCGCGGTCAGGAGAGCGGCGAGTTCCGGATCGACCTCACCCCGGTCTGGCTCACGGAGGCCCTGTACGGGCTCGTCGCCTCCCACGCGTGGGGCGTGATCGACGGCCGGCTGGCCGGCAAGGACTTCCAGTACATGATCGTCGAGCTCCTGCTCGGCGGCGCGGCACGGAGAGAGGAATCATGACCGCCGTCAAGCAGCCGACGACCGAGACGGAGGTGACGCAGGCACGCCCCGGGCGCTGGCTCGCCCTCGGCGTGCTCGTGTTCGCCGTGCTGCTGGTGGCCGTCGACGCCACCGTTCTCGGTCTCGCCACCCCGTACATCAGCGAGGACCTGAACCCCTCGGGCACCCAGCTCCTGTGGATCGGCGACGTCTACTCGTTCGTCATCGCGGGCCTGCTGGTCTCCATGGGCAGCCTCGGCGACCGTGTCGGCCGCAAGAAACTCCTGCTGATCGGCGCCACGGCGTTCGGCGCGATGTCCGTGCTGAACGCCTACGCCACCACACCGGAGCTGATGATCCTCGCGCGGGCGCTGCTCGGTGTCGCGGGTGCCACCCTGATGCCCTCCACCCTCGCCCTGATCCGCAACATCTTCCCCGACCCGCGCGAGCGCAGCCTCGCCGTCGGTATCTGGGGCGCGACCGCCTCCGCCGGCGCGGCGGTCGGCCCGGTCGTGGGCGGTGTCCTGCTCGAGCACTTCTGGTGGGGCTCGGTCTTCCTGATCAACCTGCCGGTCATGGTGGTGCTGGTCGCCGTCGGCGCCAGGCTGCTGCCCGAGTCGCGCAACCCGCGGCCCGGCCCGTGGGACCTCGCGAGCGTCCTGCTCTCGCTGGTCGGCATGGTCGGTGTGGTGTACGCGATCAAGGAGGCCGCGTCGCACGGTGCCTCCGCGGACGCCCTGGCCGCCGGTGCGCTGGGCGCGGCCGCGCTGTTCGGCTTCGTACGGCGCCAGCTCACGCTGCCCGCGCCGCTGCTGGACATGCGGCTGTTCCGGCACCGCGGCTTCTCCGGTGCCGTCGCCGCGGACCTGCTGACCGTCCTCGGCCTGTCCGGACTGGTGTTCTTCCTGTCGCAGTACCTGCAACTCGTGCAGGGCAGGCGGCCGCTGGAGGCCGGACTCGCCGAACTGCCCGCCGCCGTCGGCGCGGTGGTGGCCGGACTGGTCGCGGGCCGGGCCGCCCGGCGCTTCTCCGTACGGTCCGTGGTGGCGGGCGGGCTCGCCGCCGTGGGCGTGGCGCTCGCCTCCCTCACGGTCCTGACCCAGTCGACCGGTTACCCGCTGCTCGGCACGGCACTGCTGGTGGTCGGCCTCGGCGCGGGCTTCTCGTTCACCGTGACCGCCGACGTCATCCTGTCCAGCGTGCCCAAGGAACGGGCGGGTTCCGCATCCGCGGTGTCCGAGACCGCGTACGAACTGGGCGCGGCCCTCGGCATCGCGCTGCTCGGCTCGGTGGTGACCGGTGTGTACCGGGGCTTCACGGCCCCGGCGGGCACCCCGGCAGTGGCGCACGAATCACTCGGCGGCGCGGTCGAGGCGGCGTCGGAACTGCCCGCGGACAGCGCGGCGGCGCTGATGGCGGCGGCCCGCGAGGCGTTCGTCGACGGACTGGCCGTCGCGGCGGGCGCCGGCGCCGCGATACTGCTGGCCGCCTCGGTGGCGGCCTGGTTCCTGCTGCGCGGACAGCGCCTGGAGGAGCGGGCGGAGCATCCGTGAGGCACCGCGTCCGCCGACGGGCGGGCGGCACCCGCCGGCGTCGCGGTCGGTAGGCCCGCACGCAGCACACGCACGGCACGGCACGTGCGGAACGGCGGGTCCGTCGCGAACCGCGACGAACCCGCCGTGTGCTCCGTGCCCCGCGCGGAGCGCTACGCCGCGTCCTTGGCCTTCGTGGCGTACATGTCCACGTACTCCTGCCCGGACAGCCGCATGACCTCGGCCATCACGGAGTCGGTGACGGCGCGCAGCACGTAGCGGTCGCGGTCCATGCCGTCGTAGCGGGAGAACTCCATCGCCTCGCCGAAGCGGACCGTGACCCGCCGCCCCCGGCCGATGCGCGGCAGCCCGGCCCCGCCCGGCTGGATCTTGTCGGTGCCGATCATGGCGAACGGGACGACGGGGGCGCCGGTCATCAGGGTGAGGCGGGCGATGCCGGTACGGCCGCGGTAGAGGCGGCCGTCGGGGGAGCGGGTGCCCTCCGGGTAGATGCCGAACATGTTGCCCCGCTCCAGCACGCGGCGCCCGGTCATCAGCGCCGCGACGCCGCCCCGGCCGCCGTCGCGGTCGACGGGGATCATGCCGACGCCGGTGAAGAACCAGGCCATCAGCCGGCCCTTGAGCCCCTTGCCGGTGACGTACTCGTCCTTGCCGATGAAGAACACCTGACGGTCGCAGACCAGCGGCAGGATCATCGAGTCGATGAACGTCAGGTGGTTGCCGGCGAGGATCACCGGGCCGTCGCCCGGGATGTGCTCCGCGCCCTCCACCCGGGGGCGGAACATCAGGCGCATGATCGGTCCGAGCACTGCCTTGATGAGCGCGAAGCGGGACAACGGGCCCTCCGATGTAAGGCGGTTCGATATGAGTCTGTGCAGGTGAGGACCATACTCGCGGTCCCCGGGGTCGCGCACATCGGGTTCACGCGACGGATACGCACTGTTGACGTACGTTTACCTGCGCTTTGTGCCCGATGGGCGCTTCCGTGCCCGAGCGGCACTGTGACGGACATCGCGTGCGGCGGCGTCCGACGCCCGCGTACCCGGAACGGTCCCGCCCAAGCCGACGGCCCGTCACATCTCCTTGTGCTCGCGGCACGTGCCGTTCCCTCACGACCGACATCCGGCGTGACCCGTGTGTTCCGCCGCGCGTCTCCCGTACGTCACCCGGCGGCACCTACGATCGTCCCGCTTTGACAGGTGCAGGGCAGTGCAATTCGGGAGGAGTACCGCATGGTGACGCACGCGTCCGCGAGTGCGCGGGAGCCGGACGGGCGGCAGGGCCGGGGAACGGGGCGGCGGGCGCTGCTCGGTGCCGCGGTGCTCGGCGCGGGCGGAGCGGTAGTGGGACTGCCCGGCACGGCGGCGGCCGGTGGACGGCGCGGCGGCGGCTACAAGAGCCTGCCCGAACTGACGATCGTCGCGCACCGCGGCGCCAGCGGTTACCGGCCCGAGCACACCCTCGGCTCCTACCGGTTCGGCCTCGACATGGGCGCGCACGTCATCGAGCAGGACCTCGTGCCCACCAAGGACGGCCACCTGGTGTGCCGGCACGAGAACGACATCACGGGCACGACCGATGTCGCCGACCACCCCGAGTTCGCCGGCCGGAGGACCACGAAGGTCGTCGACGGCACCACCCTCACCGGCTGGTTCACCGAGGACTTCACGCTCGCCGAGCTGAAGACGCTGCGCGCCACGGAACGCATCCCCGGCATCCGCCCGCAGAACACGCTCTACGACGGCCGCTGGGAGATCCCCACCTTCGAGGAGGTGCTGCGCTGGGCGGAGAAGGAGTCGCGGCGGCGCGGCCAGGAGGTCTGGCTGTACGTCGAGACCAAGCACCCCACGTACTTCCGCAAGCTGGGCCTCGGCCTGGAGGAGCCGCTCGCCAAGCTGCTGCGTACGTACGGGCGCCACAGGAAGAACTCCCCGGTCATCCTCCAGTCGTTCGAGCCGGGCAGCATGCAGCGGCTGAACCGCCTGGTGGACAACCCCCTCGTCGTCCTGCTGGACGGGCCGGACACCCGCCCGTGGGACTTCGTGGAGTCGGGTGATCCGCGCACGGTCGCCGACCTGGTCACGCCGAAGGGCCTGCGCTGGATCGCCTCGTACGCACAGGGCCTCGGCCCCTGGCTCGACCTGGTGATCCCCCGGGACGCCAACGGCAGGCTGACCCGCCCGACCACGCTCGTCGACGACGCGCACGACGCCGGTCTGGTCGTGCACCCGTACACGATGCGCAACGAGAACAGCTTCCTCCCCGCCGACCACCGCGAGGGCACCGACCCGGCCGCCCACGGCGACGTCTTCGGCGCGTTCCGCACCTACTTCGAGACGGGCATCGACGGCATCTTCACCGACAACCCGGACACGGGCCTCCTCGCCCGCGAGGACTTCCTCGGCACCTGACGCCGTCCGGCGGCGGCCACGGTGGCCGCCGGCCGCCCGCGGCGTCGAGCGGCGACCGGCGTCGTCACCGGTAGGCCTCGGCGACCGGCCGCCCACTGACCGCGGGCGGCCGGTCCGCGGCTGCGCGGGCCGGCCGTGGGCGCCGGGCTGCGGTCGGCGTCGGCGGGCCGTGCGTACCGGTCGGCGACCGGCCGCCCACCGGTCCGTGGGCGTTGGGCGGCGGCTGACGCCGGCCGGCCAGGGGCACGGGCGGGCGCCCGAGGCCGGCCGGCTGACGAGGCGTCGTCAACCGGACGGCCCGGCACCCCGGACGGAGTGACTCCCGTCCGCCCCGGCAACCCCTGCCGGGGCGGACGCGTCCCGTCGCACATGAGCCATGAGATCGTCACCGCCCTGCGCCCGCTGCTCCGCGCCGAGGCCGCCGCCGAGGCGGCCGCGGCCATGGCGGAACCCGGTGACCTGGAACAGGCCGTCTGGCTGCGGCTGCTGGAGCACCTGCGTGCCGACGGTCCGCCCGACGACCCGGCGGACTGGCTGCGCGGTGCCGTCCGTCTGGAGGCGCGCCGCACCCGCCGCACCGCCCGCCGCGAGCGCCCCTACGTCACCGAACCCGCCGACGACCGGGAGACCGGGCCCGAGCAGCAGGTGCTCGCCGCGGCCCGGCGCCGTGCCGTCCACGCCGCCGTCCGCCGGCTGCCCGGCCGGTGCCCCCGCCTCCTCGCGGCGTTCCTGTCCCCCCGGGACCTCACGTACCGGGAGATCGCGGGTGAGTTGGCTATCTCACAGGGCAGTCTGGGGCCGGAACGCTCCAAATGCCTGGGATGTCTGCGTCGAATGCTCGCCGTGGAGGTTGCGGCCCACTGGCCACGGGGATAGGAGTGGGGGACAACATCAGGTGAGCGGGAGGCGTGCACACATGGGCATGAGCGTGACCATCTCCGTGGCGGCCGAGCAGGACGCCGAGCAGATCTTCAGGCTGCAGTACCTGTGCTTCCAGAGCGAGGCCGCGCTCTACGGCAACTACCGCATCGACCCGCTCGTCCAGTCCCTCGACTCCGTCCGCGAGGAAGTCACCACCGACTGCGTGTTCGTGGCCCGGCTGGGTGACGAGGTGGTCGGCTCCGTGCGCGGCCGGATCGCCGAGGACGGAGCCGCCTCCATCGGCAAGCTCTGCGTCCACCCCCGGCTGCAGGGCCACGGGATCGGCGCCCGCCTCCTGCGCGCGGCCGAGGCCACCCTCGCCGAGGAGCACGGCGCCACCCGCTTCCGCCTGCACACGGGCCGGCGCAACGAGGGCAACCTGCGGCTGTACCGCCGCGTCGGCTACGAGACCGTCGGCACCGTCGAGGGCGCGGACGGCATCCCCATGACCGTTCTGGAGAAGGCGGCCCCGGCGGGCTCGTACGCGGCGACGGCCTGACCCCGCTCCGGCTCCCTCAGGAGCGGCTGCCCCTGCGCAGCCAGTACATGGCCGTCAGCGGCAGCAGCACGGGGATGAAGAGGTAGCCCATCCCGTAGTCGGACCAGACCGTGGCGTCCGGGAACGCGGACGGCTCCGCCAGCGTCCACGTTCCCACGACCAGCACGCCCAGCAGCTCGGCGGCACAGCACACCAGTGCCGCCCTGCGGGCCCGCTCGCCGCCGCGGACGAGCGAGTACGTGATGAAGCCGTAGACCAGGCCGGCCAGCGCGGACAGCGAGTAGGCGAGCGGGGCGTGCTCGAACTCGGTGGAGATCTGCACGGCGGACCGCGACACGGCGCCGACCACCATCACTCCGTACAGCCAGACGAGCAGCATCCCCGGTCCGCGGATGAGCCGCGTCCGCCCGGCCGCGCCCTCCGTGGGCCCGCCCTTCCCGGCGGTTCCCCCGGGGGGCGTGCCGGGAGTGCCGTCGGCGGTCTTCTCGGTGGGTGCCATCTCAGCCTCCCCAGATGTCGTAGAGCCGCACCTGCAGCACGGCCAGCACCACGCCGCCGGCCGCGACGGTCACGCTGCCCCAGCGGGTGCGTTCGGCCAGCGACATGAACCCGGCCACCGGGACGCACGCGAACGCCCCGAGCAGATAGCTGACGAAGATCACCGTCCCCTGCTCCGGGTCCTCGCCCCGTGCCAGCTGCACGACGCCGACCACCAGCTGCACCAGGGCCAGCAGTGAGACCACGCCCATGCCGATGAAGTGCCAGTCCTTGGTCGGCTGGTCCCGGTAGGCGGCCCAGCCGCACCAGGCGGCGAGCAGCAGCGCGGCGACGGCGGTCGCGACCGTCAGGGCAACAAGCATGCCGTGACCCTATTACGGGCCATATGGCCCGATGGCCCCGCCCCCGGGCCGGACCCGTAGGGTCGGGGCCATGAGAATTCGTGCAGAGGCCATGTTGTTCGACAACGACGGGACGCTCGTCTCGTCCGTCGAGTCGGTGCAGCGGTGCTGGACCAGGTGGGCGCAGGAGTACGGGGTCACCGACGCGTTCGCCCGCGTCGAGCTGCACGGACGGACCGCCGCCGCGATAGCCGCCGACCTGCTGCCCGCCGAGGCCGTCCCCGCGGCCGTCGCCCGGATCGAGGAGCTGGAGGTCGAGGACGTGCCGAACGGCGGCGTCCACCTGCTGCCCGGCACCCGTGAGCTCCTCGACGCCCTGCCGGCGGACTCCTGGGCCGTCGTCACCTCCGCCACCCGGCGCCTGGCCGAGGCCCGCCTCGGCGCCGTCGGGATCCGGCCGAAGGCGATGGTCTGCGCGGACGACGTCACGCGCGGCAAGCCCGACCCCGAGCCCTACCTCCTCGGCGCCCGTGACCTGGGCGTCGACCCGGCCCGCTGCGTCGTCTTCGAGGACGCCCCGGCCGGGCTGCGGGCGGGCCGCGCCGCGGGCATGACCACCGTGGCGTTGGCCACAACCCACCACGCGTCCGAGCTGGAGGCCGACCTGGTGGTCGAGGACCTCTCGGCCCTGTCCGTGCTGGTCACGCCGGAGGGTGTGGAGATCTCCGTACGGGACTGACGGGCCGCCGTACGCGTCCGGCGGCCGTACGCCGTTTCCACCGCTGTCCAGCATGCGGACAGCGGTGGCCGGTCGAAAGTGTCCGTCTGGTTTACTGATCGCATGACCATGACGAGCATCCGCACCCGTGCGACCGAGGCGACCGTGACGCCCGGTGCTCGTTGTATGTGTCGAATGTGTGCTTCCTAGAGGGCCCCCGCACCGCCACAGAGCCTCGCGCCCCGAAGCGAGCGCCGCTCGGGTCCGCCGTACGCCCGGCGTACGCGTCCGAGCCAGGCCCCCGCGCACATGTTTCTCCCAGGTCTTCCGGCCACCGGTCAGCACCGCCACCGCGAGAACCGTGCAGCGTTCCGGCCGTTCCCGACCATGAATGCCCCGTGCCCGGCGCCCACGAAGCGCCGCGCACTCGACAGTGACGGAAACCCCAGTGATCACCACATCGGGCCTGAGCAAGGTCTACCGCTCACGCGGCCGTGAGGTCACCGCCCTGGACGGCGTCGACCTCCATGTCCGCGAAGGCGAGGTGTACGGCGTCATCGGCCAGTCCGGCGCCGGCAAGTCCTCGCTGATCCGCTGCGTCAACCTCCTGGAACGCCCCACCTCCGGCACGGTCACCGTCGCCGGACAGGACCTCACCGCCCTCGCCGGCCGCGGCCACCGCGCCGGCCGGGAACTGCGCCGGGCACGCAGCCGCATCGGCATGGTCTTCCAGCACTTCAACCTGCTGTCCTCGCGGACCGTGCAGGACAACGTCGAACTGCCCCTCGAGATCCTCGGCGTCTCGGGGAAGGAACGTTCCCGCAAGGCACTGGAGCTGCTCGACCTGGTCGGCCTCGCCGACAAGGCCGGCTCCTACCCGGCGCAGCTCTCCGGCGGCCAGAAGCAGCGCGTCGGCATCGCCCGCGCCCTGGCCGGCGACCCCAAGGTGCTCCTGTCCGACGAGGCCACCAGCGCCCTCGACCCGGAGACCACCCGCTCCATCCTCCAGCTGCTGCGCGACCTGAACCGGCAGCTCGGCCTGACCGTCCTGCTCATCACCCACGAGATGGACGTCGTCAAGAGCATCTGCGACTCGGCCGCCCTGATGGAGAAGGGCCGCATCGTCGAGTCGGGCACGGTCGGCGAGCTCCTCGCGACCCCCGGCTCCGAGCTGGCCGCGGCGCTCTTCCCGGTCAGCGGCGACGCCTCCGGCGACGACCGCACCGTCGTCGACATCACCTTCCACGGCGACGCGGCCGGCCGGCCCGTCATCTCCCAGCTGTCGCGCACCTACAACATCGACATATCGATCCTCGGCGCCGCGATGGACACCGTCGGCGGCAAGCAGGTCGGCCGGATGCGCATCGAGCTGCCCGGCCGCTACGAGGACAACGTCGTGCCGATCGGCTTCCTGCGCGAGCAGGGCCTGCAGATCGACGTCCAGGGCCTCGCTCAGGAGCCCGCACTCGCCGAGGAAGGTGCCGCGAAGTGACCTGGTCCGAGATGCAGCCGCTGCTGGAGCAGGCGTGCTGGGACACCCTGTACATGGTCGGCTGGTCCACGCTCATCGCCGTCGTCGGCGGGCTCCCGCTCGGCGTCCTGCTGGTGCTCACCGACCGCGGCGGGCTCCTCCAGAACGTCGTGGCCAACAAGGTCATCGGGCAGATCGTGAACATCGCCCGCTCGCTGCCCTTCATCATCCTGATGGTCGCGCTGATGGGCTTCACCCGCTGGATCACCGGGACGACGATCGGCCGCGAGGCCGCCATCGTGCCGCTCGCCGTCGGCGCCATCCCGTTCTTCGCGCGGCTGGTCGAGACGGCCGTCCGCGAGGTGGACCACGGGCTCGTCGAGGCCGTGCAGTCCATGGGCGGCAACACCTGGACCGTCGTCCGCAAGGTCCTCGTCCCGGAGTCCCTGCCCTCGCTGATCTCGTCGGCCACCACGACGATCGTCGCCCTCATCGGCTACTCCGCGATGGCCGGCACCGTCGGCGCGGGCGGCCTCGGCGACATCGCCATCCGGTACGGCTACCAGCGCTTCGAGACCGGACTGATGTGGATCACCGTGGCGATCCTCGCGGTCGTCATCTCGGTCATCCAGTTCGCCGGCGACTACGCGGCCCGCGGACTGCACCGGCGCGGCGGCCGCTCGGGCCCCGGCCCGAAGCTGCGGCTGCTGAAGGCCAGAGAGCCCGACAGCCCGGCGGCGGCCTCCACCGGGTCCGGGTCCGGGACCGCGGAGGTCGGCAAGGTCGCCTGAGCGGCCGCCGGGCCGGTCGTGGGCCGACCGGCCCGGCACCGTCCGGACGGCCCCGCGTGCGGTCCGCCCGAACCGTGCCGCGGCTTTCGGTGGCACCTCCCGCGGCGCCGGGACGCCCGCGCGGGGGGCGTCCGAACGGCTGAACCGCCCCAGCGGGGCGCGTCCGCCCGAGCGGCCGCCGTCGCCCTGCCCCCTGAGCCTGGACACAGCACACGCGCCCCAGTACCCCCGTTCACCCAAGACGGGTCGCATCACCCACAGGAAAGGCACTTTTCGTGCGTAACACTGCCAGAATCACCACCGCCGTCCTCGCCGCCGGAGCCCTCGCCCTCGGGCTCACCGCCTGCGGCTCCGGAGACTCCGACTCCGGCTCCGGCGACGCGAGCGGTCCGCTCGTCGTCGCCGCGAGCCCCGTCCCGCACGCCGAGATCCTCACCTTCGTCAAGGACAACCTGGCGAAGGACGCGGGCCTGGACCTGGAGGTCAAGGAGTTCACCGACTACGTCACGCCGAACACGGCGACGGAGGACGGCTCCGTGGGCGCCAACTACTTCCAGAACCAGCCGTACCTCGACGACTTCAACAAGAAGAACGGCACCCACATCGTGCCCGTCGTCACGGTGCACCTGGAGCCGCTCGGCCTGTACTCCAACAAGGTGGACAAGGCCGACGACCTGAAGAGCGGTGCGACCGTCGCCGTCCCGAACGACACCGTCAACGAGGCGCGCGCCCTCAAGCTCCTCGCCGACAACGGGCTCATCACCCTCAAGGACGGCGTGGGCAACGAGGCCACCCCCGCGGACATCGCCGAGAACCCCAAGAACCTGAAGTTCAAGGAGCTGGAGGCGGCCCAGACCCCGCGCTCCCTGGACGACGTGGACGCCGCCGTCGTCAACGGCAACTACGCCATCGAGTCCGACCTGAAGCCCGCCGAGGACTCCCTCGTCCTGGAGTCCGCCGAGAACAACCCGTACGGCAACTTCCTCGCCGTGAAGGAGGGCAACGAGGACGACCCGCGGGTGAAGAAGCTCGCCGAGCTCCTCACCTCCGACGAGGTGAAGAAGTTCATCGAGGACGAGTACGCCGGCTCCGTCATCGCCTCCTTCTGAGCCACTCCCCCGAGCCATCCGCACGCACTCGGAGGAGAGCGAACATGCGCAAGCCCGTCCTGCCCGCGGCGGCCGGCGTCCTGGCCCTCGGCCTCGCCCTGACCGCCTGCGGCTCGGGCGGGGACTCCGCCGGCTCCGGCGGCGCCGACGACACCCTGGTCGTCGGCGCCACCCCGGTCCCGGCCGGCGAGGTCCTCACGTACATCAAGGACGAACTCGCCGACGAGGCGGGCCTGAAGCTGGAGATCAAGGAGTTCACGGACTACGTCCTGCCGAACACCGCGCTCCAGGAGGGCTCGCTCGACGCGAACCTGTACCAGCACGAGCCCTTCCTGAAGGACTTCAACGAATCCAAGGGCACCGACCTGGTCGCCGTCACACCGGTCTATCTGCCGCCCATGGGCGTCTACTCCAAGAAGGTCACCGATGTCTCGGAGCTCGCCGACGGGGCCACCGTCGCCGTGCCCAACGACACGACCAACGAGGGCCGCGCCCTGGACCTGCTCGCCGCCGAGGGTGTCATCACGCTCAAGGACGACGCCGGTGCCGACGCGTCCCCGGAGGACATCGCGGAGAACCCCAGGAAGCTCACGTTCAAGGAACTGGAGCCGGCCCAGCTGCCGCGCTCGCTCGACGACGTGGACGCCGCGGTCATCAACAACAACTACGCCCAGGACGCGGGCCTCAGCCCCGCCGAGGACGCGATCCTGCTCGAGTCCGCCGAGGACAACCCGTACACCAACGTCCTCGCCGTCCAGCGCGGCGACGAGGACGACCCCCGGGTCGGGAAGCTCGTGGAACTGCTCCACTCCGCCGAGGTGAAGAAGTTCGTCGAGGACAAGTACAAGGGGTCGGTCCTGCCGGCCGCCGCCGGCTGACGCACCGCGCACCGCACCACGGGGTCCCCGCACCGGCGCCCCGTGGTGCGTCGCGGTGCTTCCATGCTGCATGCTGGGCAGTTCAGCACGACCGGGCACGACCCAGCAGGACCCGACGGTTTCCGAAGGTTACGGAGCGGCGCATGACTACCACCTTCCCCGACATCTCCCTCAGCACGGAGCGGTTGGTGCTGCGCCCCTTCCACGAGGACGACGTGCCCGCGCTCGCGGAGATGATGAACGACGAGCTGGTGGCCGCCTGGAGGGACGGGCCCGAACCCTTCACCGAGGACACCGCCCGCACCTGGATCACCGAGATCGCGCCCGGCGAACGCACCGCGGGACACGGACTGCACCTCGCCGTCGCCGAGTTCCTGACCCAGCGGCTGGTCGGCCTGGTCCGGCTGACCCGGACCGACTGGCAGGTGCGCGCCACGGAACTGTCGTACGTCGTCGCCCCCTGGGCGCGCGGCGAGGGCTACGCGGCCGAGGCGGCGCTCGCCCTCGCCCAGTGGCTCTTCCACGAGCAGAAGTTCGAACGCATCGAGCTGCGCACCGCCGCCGACAACACCGCCGCCCAGCAGGTCGCCCAGAAGATCGGCTGCATCAGCGAGGGCGTCCTGCGCAACGCCTGCATAGCGCGTACCCGGACCGACGAGGGCTGGGTCGACATCCGTACCGACTACATCGTCTGGAGCCTGCTCCCCGAGGACCTCGAGGGCGTCAGCGAGGAACTGGCCGACACCGGCGGTTTCACGTCGTATCCGCACTGGAACTGAGCCGTTCCGGCGACGCCCGACGCCCGCCCGCCGACGGCGTACCCCGAAGAAGCGGGTCCGGCTCACGACGTACGACCGGTGCGGCACCCTCCCGGTCTGACCAGGTACCCTCACGGAGCCCGGGTCCGGGCACCCCCGACCCCGCCCGACCATCCGCACGCACCACTGGAGACTGACGACGATGGCCGACCGGGTCACGGTGATCGGCTGGGACGGCTCGCCGCTGACCGCCGCGGCACGCTCCGCTCTGGGCGCCGCCACACTGGTGGCCGGGGCGGCCCACCACCTGGCGCTCACCGAGATACCGCCGACCGCCGAACGCATCCGGCTCGGCAGCGTCGCCCTCGCCGCCCGCCGCATCGCCGGCCACCGCGGCACCGCCGTCGTCCTCGCCGACGGGGACCCCGGCTTCTTCGGCGTCGTCCGCACCCTGCGCGCCCCCGAGTTCGGCCTGGAGGTCGAGGTCGTGCCCGGTGTCTCCGCCGTGGCCCAGGCCTTCGCGCGCGCGGGCATGCCCTGGGACGACGCCCAGGTGGTCGTCGCCCACCCCCGCACCCTGCGCCGCGCGGTGAACGTGTGCCGCGCCCACCACAAGGTCGCCGTGCTCACCGCGCCCGGCGCCGGACCCGCCGAACTGGGCCTGCTCCTCGACGGCGTCCACCGCACCTTCGTCATCTGCGAGGAACTCGGCACCGACCGCGAACGGGTCACCGTCGTCACCTCCGACAAGGCCGCCGACCACACCTGGCGCGACCCCAACGTGGTCATCGTCATCGGCGGTCCCGTCGCCCCGTCCGACGACGGCGGCTGGATCGCCGGCCGCGACCCCGCCGCGGAGCCGCGCGGCTGGGCGCTGCCCGCCGGGACGTACGGCGGCGGCCTGGGCGAGGGGGAGGCCGAACTGCTGCGCGCGGCCCAACTCGCGCGCCTGGGACCGCGCACCGGCGACCTCGTGTGGGACATCGGCTGCGGCAGCGGCGCCTTCGCCGCGGAGGCCGCGCGCTGCGGTGCCGCCGTCATCGCCGTCGACCACGACGCCGAGGCCTGCGCCCGTACGTCGGTCGCCGCCCGCTCCCTCGGCGTCCAGCTCCAGGTCGTGCACGGCACCGCGCCGCACATCCTGGAGAACCTGCCCGAACCCGACGTGGTCCGGGTCGGGGGCGGGGGAGCGGCGGTCGTCTCCGCCGTCGCCGACCGCCGCCCGGAGCGCATCGTCACCCACGCCGCGACCCGCGACGCCGCCGAACTCATCGGCAGGGACCTGTCGGAGCACGGGTACGACGTCGGCTGTGCCCTCGTGCAGTCCGTCGAACTCGACACCCGGGCCTGGACGGAGAAGGAGCGGAGCGTCGCGTTCCTGCTGACCGGGCATCTGGAGCGGCGGGACGGGAGCGCCACCCGTGATCCGGCGGCCGTACCAGCGCGGTAGGCTGGCCGATCGTCGTACCGCATTTCGGCACCATCGTGCTTCCTGGGTCAATGTCCGGCCAATGTCCGGAAAGGTGTGCCCGTCGGTGCCGTGTGCGGTAGGGCGGTAACGGAGGACGCGCAACGTGGCGCAGTCCACAGCGGGCCGTCGCGGATCAAGCTGACGCGGCGGCGGAGCGACCGGGACAATGCCGTTCATTGGCTTTGTCGTCTGTGCGGACGGGTCGTTTCGTGCCGCTCGGCACGCACGCTCGTTCTTCATCACGGGGCGGTCGGTGCGCCGTTCCGGGCCAGCTGGACCGTAAGCACTAACCGATCGGCGAGGGGTTACGCATGACCGACACCGGCCAGGTCCCGGGCGAGGGACTGCCGGAGAGCGCAGGCATGGTGGAGCAGCCGGGCGTTCAAGCGCCGGGTGCGTACACCTACCTCTCCGAAGCCTCCGCCGAGGACGAAGAGCTGCTGCTGCCGGGCGCCCAGGGCGCCTGGGGCAACGAGGTGCCGCCGCCCGCTCCCGAGCCGGTCGTCCAGGTCGTGCACGAGCCGGGACCCCACGAGACGGACGGCCGGGACAGCGGGGCGGTCGACCTGAGCGCCGTCCGTACCTCGGAGGCGCGCCCCCTCGCCCCCGAGACCGGCCCCTTCCGCGCGCCGGTCGCGACGCCCGTGCCGCAGCCGCCGGCCACCCGCCGCCCGCCCTACCTGGCCCCGCCGACCCCGGGCAGCGCCCCCAGCCCCGTCCGCTCCCTCGCCGACCGCGGCCCCGCCGGCGCCCCGACGCACCCCGCGGCCGTACGGCAGCCCGCGCAGCCCGTGAGCGGGCCCGAGTACCTCGACGTGCCCCGGCACGCGGAGAACGGACCGGGGGCGGCGCCCTGGGTCACGGTCCCGGCGGCTCAGGCTCCGGCCCCGGCCCCGGCACAGGTGGCGGCTCCGCCGGAGGCCGAGGTTCCGGCGAGTGCCGACGCGGTGCCGTCCGCCGGGGAGATGCCCGCCGAAGAGGTGCCCGTCGGGGAGATGTCCGCCGAAGAGGTGCCCGCCGAAGAGGTGCCCGCGGCGGAGCCGGTCGCTGAGGCCGCGGTTGCGGAAACGGTCGTTCCGCAGGACGCCGGACCGACCGGGCCCACCGAGCTCCAGGGGGAACCCACCGCACCCGCGGAGGACGCCGCGATCCCGGACGCGGACGCGCAGGCGCCGCAGCCCGCGCAAGAGCCTCCGGCCGCCCGGGACATGGCGGACGAGCCGGCCGTCGGTCCGGACGCCGCCGGGGAACAGGCGGCACCGGACACCCGGATCACGCAGGACGGTCACATCACCCAGGACATCCAGGAAGCCGTCACCGCACCGCAGCCGGCGCCCGCGGAGGGCGGCGCCCCCGCCGCACCCCTGCCGGACGCCGTGCCCCCGGCCCAGCCGCTGCCCGACGAGCAGCCGTTCCAGGCGGAACAACCGCTTCCCGAGCAGCCGCTCCCGGAACAGCCGCTTCCCGAACAGCCCGGTCCGGCACAGCCCTTGGACGCACAGGTTCCGGACGTACAGGCTGCCGACGCGCAGGCCACGGGCGCGCCCACCGCGACCGAAGCCGAGCAGCCGCCCACGGAGATCCCGGCCGGGCTCCAGCAGACGGAGACTCAGGAGCCGGAGGTCCAGGAGCCCGAGGTCCAGGAACCCGGGGTTCAGGACCCCGAGGCGCAGGGGCCGGAGGTCCAGGGCCCCGAGCCCGTGGCGTCCGCAGCCCCGGAGCCCGAGGCCGAAGAGCCCGAGGCGGCGCAGGAGCCCGAGTCCGTGGAGCCAATGGTTCAGGAGCCCGTAACTCAGGAGCCAGAGGCTCAGGAGCCGCAGTTCCAGGAGCCGCAGTTCCAGGAGTCAGAGGTGCAAGAGCCGGAGCCGCAGGGGCCGGAGATGCGAGCGGAGGTGCCCGCCCCCACGGTTGCCCACCCCACGGCACCCGTCCCGGCGGCCCCCACCGCCACGGTCCCCGCTCCCCGTCTCCCCGAGGCACCGGCGGACCCGAACCCGGTTCGGGCCGCGGACACGGCCGCGGACGTGGCCCCGGACCCCGGCGTCGCGCAGAGCGCGGAGGACCTGGACACCAGGGCCGCCGACCAGGAGGACGAGCACAACCGGTACGACCAGCACCACGAGCAGGACCAGCAGGACCAGGAAGAGAGCACGGCCGCTGTGACAGAAGCCCCGGAGCTCCAGCTCGCCGGCCCCGCCGCCCCCGGCTACGACGACGCCGAGCGCGAGGCCGTGCTGCGGGTGATGCGCGAGCGCCGGGACATCCGCAACGGCTTCCGCAACGACCCCATCCCGCACGAGGTGCTGCTCCGCGTCCTGGAGGCGGCCCACACGGCGCCGTCCGTGGGGCACTCGCAGCCCTGGGACTTCGTCGTCATCCGCTCGGCCGAGACACGGCAGGCCGTGCACGAACTCGCCCGGCGCCAGCGCGAGGCGTACGCGAAGTCGCTGCCCAAGGGCCGTGCCAAGCAGTTCAGGGAACTGAAGATCGAGGCCATCCTCGACACCCCGGTCAACATCGTCGTCACCGCAGACCCCACCCGGGGCGGCCGCCACACCCTGGGCCGCCACACGCAGCCGCAGATGGCGCCGTACTCCTCCGCGCTCGCCGTGGAGAACCTCTGGCTCGCCGCCCGCGCCGAGGGCCTCGGCGTCGGCTGGGTCAGCTTCTTCGACGAGCGGGAGATGGTCCGCGTGCTCGGCCTGCCCGAGCACCTGGAGGTCGTCGCGTACCTGTGCGTCGGGTACGTCGACGAGTTCCCGGACGAGCCGGAGCTGATGCAGGCGGGCTGGTCCAAGCGCCGCCCGCTGTCCTGGGTCGTGCACGAGGAGACGTACGGCCGCCGCGCGCTGCCCGGCGAGGCGCCGCACGACCTGCTCGCCGAGACCGTCGCCGGGATCCGGCCGCTGGACGCCAAGGCGCTCGGCGAGGCCTGGGAGCGGCAGAAGCGCATGACGAAGCCCGCGGGCGCGCTCGGCATGCTGGAGATCATCTCCGCGCAGCTGTCCGGTCTGTCCCGCCAGTGCCCGCCGCCGATCCCGGAGCCCGCGGCCGTCGCGGTCTTCGCGGGCGACCACGGCGTGCACGCCCAGGGCGTCACCCCCTGGCCGCAGGAGGTCACCGCCCAGATGGTGGCCAACTTCCTCGGCGGGGGAGCGGTCTGCAACGCCTTCGCCACCCAGGTGGGCGCCGAGGTGTGCGTGGTCGACGTGGGTGTGGCCGCCGAGCTGCCCGCGACGCCGGGGCTGCTGCCCCGCAAGGTCCGCGCGGGCACGGCCGACATGACGACCGGCCCGGCGCTGACCCGCGAGGAGGTCAAGCAGGCCATCGAGGTCGGCATCGAGACCGCCCGCGACCTGGTGGCGGCGGGCAACAAGGCGCTGCTCACCGGTGAGATGGGCATCGCCAACACGACCGCGTCCGCCGCCCTGATCTCCGTCTTCACGGAGACGGACCCCGCCGAGGTCACCGGCCGCGGCACGGGCATCAACGACGAGACGCTCGCCCGCAAGACCGAGGTGGTGCGCCGCGCCCTCGAACTCCACCAGCCCGACCCGGCCGACCCCATCGGCGTCCTCGCCGCGGTCGGCGGACTGGAGCACGCGGCGATGGTGGGCCTGCTGCTGGGCGGCGCGTCGCTGCGTACGCCGGTGATCCTGGACGGTGTCAGCGCGGGCGCCGCCGCCCTGGTGGCCCGCGCCATCGCCCCCGAGGTCCTGGCGGCCTGCATCGCGGGCCACCGCAGCGCGGAGCCGGGCCATGTGGCGGCCCTGAAGAAGCTGGGCCTGCGCCCCCTGGTCGACCTGGACCTGCGCCTCGGCGAGGGTACGGGTGCCCTCCTCGCCCTCCCGATGATCCAGAGCACGGCGCGGGCGATGCACGAGGTGGCGACGTTCGACTCGGCGGGCGTGACGGAGAAGTAGGCCCGGCAGGGCCGTCCCCACGGGGACCGGGGGACCGGGGAAGCCGCCCCCCGGTCCCCGCCTCTAAAATGCGCACGTCAGGGGCGCTCCGACGCTGCAGCACCCGAAGCCGCGGCGCCCCGTGCCGCAGCACCCGTCCCGAAGAAGCCCCGCAGGAAGCCGTACGCCGATGCCCATGGCCGAACACCCCGCCTACCCCGTAGGCCTCCGCCTCACCGGCCGCCGAGTGGTCGTCCTCGGCGGCGGCCAGGTCGCCCAGCGCCGCCTCCCGGCCCTGCTCGCGGCGGGCGCCGACATCCTCCTCGTGTCCCCCTCGGCCACCCCCTCGGTCGAGGCGATGGCGGACGCGGGCGAGATCATCTGGGAGCGGCGCCCCTACGCCGACGGCGACCTCGCCGAGGCCTGGTACGCCCTGATCGCCACCAGCGACCCCGACGCCAACGCCGCCGCCTCCGCCGAGGCCGACCGGCACCGTGTCTGGTGCGTGCGCTCCGACGACGCGGACGCCGCCACGGCCTGGACCCCGGCGACGGGCCACAGCGAGGGCGTCACGGTCGCCGTGCTCACCACCAGCGCGAGCGGCCGCGACCCGCGCCGTACCGCAGCCATCCGCGACGCCGTGGTGGAGGGCCTGCGCGACGGCACCCTCGTCGCCCCGCAGCACCGCACCCGCACGCCCGGTGTCGCCCTCGTCGGCGGCGGCCCCGGCGACCCGGACCTGATCACCGTGCGCGGCCGCCGGCTCCTGGCCGAGGCCGACGTCGTCATCGCCGACCGGCTCGGTCCGCGCGACCTGCTCGCCGAACTGCCGCCGCACGTCGAGGTGATCGACGCGGCGAAGATCCCCTACGGCCGTTTCATGGCCCAGGAGGCCATCAACAACGCGCTGATCGAGCACGCGAAGCAGGGCAAGTCGGTGGTACGGCTGAAGGGCGGCGACCCGTTCGTCTTCGGCCGTGGCATGGAGGAGGCCCAGGCGCTCGCCGAGGCCGGCATCCCCTGCACGGTCGTCCCCGGCATCTCCAGCTCGATCTCGGTGCCGGGTGCGGCCGGCATCCCGGTCACCCACCGGGGCGTCGCCCACGAGTTCACCGTGGTCAGCGGGCATGTGGCGCCGGACGACGCGCGCTCCCTGGTCGACTGGCCGGCGCTGGCGAAGGCGCGCGGCACGCTGGTCGTCCTCATGGGCGTCGACAAGATCGGGCGCATCGCGGAGACACTGATCGCGCACGGCAGGCCCGCCGACACCCCGGTCGCGCTGGTCCAGGAGGGCACCACGGCCGCCCAGCGCCGCGTGGACGCCACCCTCGCCACGGTCGCCGAGACCGTGGTGGCCCAGGACGTGCGGCCGCCGGCGGTCATCGTCATCGGCGAGGTCGTGCGCGTGGGCCCGCAGTCCACCCCGGACCAGCCGTAGGAACCGGACACCGGACACATCACCCGCATCCGCACCCGCACCCCGCACCCCGCACCCCGCATCCGCACCCGCACCCCGCATCCGCACCCGCACCCCGCACCCAGGACGAGGCACCAGCGATCGTGGCCGAACTGATCAACGTCGACGACCCCGACGACCCGCGTCTGCACGACTACACGGGCCTGACCGACGTGGAGCTGCGCCGCCGCCGCGAACCCGCGGAGGGCCTGTTCATCGCCGAGGGCGAGAAGGTGATCAGGCGGGCCGTCGACGCGGGGTACGAGATGCGGTCCATGCTGCTCTCGCCCAAGTGGGCCGAGGCCATGCGCGGTGTCATCGAGGATTCGGCGGCGCCGGTGTACGTGGTGGACCCCGCGCTCGCCGAACGCGTCACCGGCTACCACGTGCACCGCGGCGCCCTCGCCGCCATGCGGCGCAAGCCGCTGCCGGCGGCGGACGAGCTGCTGCGGACCGCCCGCCGGGTCGCGGTCATGGAGGCGGTCAACGACCACACCAACATCGGCGCGATCTTCCGCTCGGCGGCGGCCCTCGGCATGGACGCGGTCCTGCTCTCGCCGGACTGCGCCGACCCGCTCTACCGGCGCAGCGTCAAGGTCTCCATGGGCGCGGTGTTCTCCGTCCCGTACGCGCGTCTCGACCCGTGGCCGAAGAGCCTGCAGGAGGTGCGCGAGGCGGGGTTCTCGCTGCTCGCGCTCACACCGCACGAGAAGGCCCGGCCGCTCGACGAGGTGGCCCCGCACCGGATGGAACGGGCGGCGCTGATGCTCGGCGCGGAGGGCGACGGCCTGTCGAGGCGGGCCCTGGAGGCGGCGGACGAATGGGTCCGCATCCCCATGGCGCACGGCGTCGACTCGCTCAACGTGGGCGCCGCCGCGGCGGTCGCGTTCTACGCGGTGACGACGGGCCGCCCCGGACTCTGACCCGCCCGGCCGTCCCCCGGCCCGGTCCGCGGGCCGGAACGGTCACGTGCCGCCGGCGCCCGCCTGCTGCCCGTACGACTGCTCCTGCACCACGTCCACCCGCACGCGCTGGTCACCCAGCCCCTGCTCAGGACCCTGGCAGCCCTGCGCGAGAGCGATGCCCAGGGCCACCAGCAGCGTCACCACCACGAAGACGACGATCCGCTGGCGCAGCAGCTGCGGGTTGGCGGGCCGTCGTCCGCCGGTCCCACCGCCCGTGCGGGGTGCCGGGCGGCCGGCCCCGCTGCGCGGCGCGGGCCTGCCGCCGGACCGGGGGTCGCGCTGCCGCACGGGACGTGCCCCCGACCCCGGGGCGGACCGCTGCTGCCCGCCCGTACGGGACGATCCGCCCGTGCGCGAGCCCTCGCCGCCACGGGACGATCCGCCCGTACGCGGCGCGGGAGTGCCCGGCGAGGTCTGCGAGCGCCGCTGGGTGCGCTGCTCGGCATACGACCCGGCGAGCCGGCCCGACGGCCGGTCGGAGTCGGCGCGCGGCCCGGGCGGACGCGCGTCGGTGAGACCCTGCGCCTCGCGGGCCGCGATCTCCTTGAGCCGCAGCGACAGTTGCAGGGTGGTGGGCCGTTCCTCCGGGTCCTTGGCGAGGCAGGCGCGGACGAGGGGGGCCAACGCGTCCGGCACGCCGTGCAGCTGGGGCTCCTCGTGCACCACCCGGTACAGCATCACCTCGGAACTGCCGTGCCCGAACGGCGAGTCGGAGGTCGCCGCGTACGCGAGGGTGGCGCCGAGCGCGAACACGTCGGTCGCCGGGGTGACGGCGGCCCCGCGCACCTGCTCCGGCGCGAGGAAGCCGGGCGAGCCCACGGCCGTGCCGACGTGCGTGAGCGTCGACGCACCCGTGGCCCAGGCGATGCCGAAGTCGATGATCCGCGGACCCTTCGGGGACAGCAGGATGTTGGACGGCTTCAGGTCGCGGTGGACGACGCCCGCCTCGTGCACGGCGACGAGCCCCTCCGAGAGGGCGGCCCCGATCGCGGCGACCTCGGCGGCCGGCAGCGGGCCCTCCTTGGTGATCTTGTCGTGCAGCGACGGCCCGGGCACGTACTGCGTGGCGAACCACGGCCGGTCCGCCTCCAGGTCCGCGGCCACCAGCCGGGCCGTGCAGCCGCCCCGGATCCGCCGGGCCGCCGACACCTCGCGCGCGAACCGCGACCGGAACTCCTGATCCTCCGCCAGATCGGGCCGGATCACCTTCAGCGCGACCCGCTGTCCCTTGCGGTCGGAACCCAGGTAGACCACGCCCATGCCGCCCGCGCCGAGCCGTCTGTGAAGCCTGAACGAGCCGACGACGCGCGGGTCCTCGCGCCTCAGGCGCATCATCGCCATGTCCATCCCCGCTGCCCGGTCCGTATGACTCGCCACAGCTTACGTTTCCCCGGCCGGGTCCGCGCAGAGGCCGCGCCCTCGCGATCCGATGGATTGTCAGTGCCGGGTGGGACACTTGAAACGCGGCCAGGGAACAGGAGTTCGGGACGGCGCAGGGCCGGCCCTGATCCCAACGACCTGCCGCGAAAGGGGGATTGGACCCGTGAAGGGTGACCGTGTGGAGATAGTCGTGGACGCCGGTGACACGACGCGCACCTACGAGGTGGTGGCGAGCAGGGCGGGCCGCCGGGTGGAGACGGCGGTGCGCCGGGGCGTCGTGGAAGTGAGCGAAGTCACGCGAAGTGGCACAGTGGTGCGAACGGCCCGTTTCATGGCGAACCGGGTGCTGGCGCTGGTCGAACAGCCGGTGCCGAGGGAGGCCGGCCAGGAGGAGTCGGGGCACACCGGACGTCCCCTCCGGGAAGACCCCGAGACGTAGGGCGGCGTCTCCACCCAGGGGAGTACGCCGCAGGTCACGGCTCATCCTCCGGGAGGCCCGGCAATGGGTACGAGGGCATGACGCCCGGCTCCCGCCGTGCGCGTAGGTTTGTGGTCAAGCGGCGGGTGCAGCACTCGTCCCCCGAGGTCGGAAGCCCGCCGCTGCCAACGACGCACTTCGATCGGTCAGGGAGGGACCATGGCCCACACGGCACCGCGGACGGCCGTCCGCGCCCGGGGGCGCGAGGCGCACGGCGTCTCCTCGCCCACCGGCCGTACGGGACGCCGCCATCCTCTGGTGGCGACCGCGATGGTCCTTCCCCTGGCGGCCCTGCTCCTGTACGCCTTCGGCGGCTTCGAGGCAGTGGTCACCCATGCGTCGTCCGTGGGCGTGATGCTGGGGCGCTGAGCGGCGGCCCCAGGCCCGGAAGAGCGGTCCGGGCGGGGACATCAACCCAGAACCCCGTGGGGACGGGGGTGCGGCGGACGGCACGGACGCCCGCGCGGCTGGGGAGCCGCGCGGGCGTCGAGCTGTGCGCCGGCGCCCACGCGGCCGCGCGCGGGCCTTCGCCTACGCTCACGGACGGCAACCTCACCGCCCCAGGGAGTCCAGTGACCGGAGTGACCGACGTGACCGGCGTCATCGGCGCCACCGCCGAGGTGATGCCCGCCCTGGCCGCCCGGGCCCGCCGGACGGCCCACCCCGCGGGCGGCACCTGCGCGCACCCGGACACGGTGCTCGCCGAGCGCGACGACGGCGCGGTCGTCCGGCACGGCGACACGGTCGCCAAGGCCCACGCCCCCGGCACCGACCCCGCGGACCTCGCCCGCCGCCTCGCCGCCGCCGTGGCGCTCCCCGCCGTCCTCCTCGCCCCGCTGCGCCCCGCCCCGGTCGCCCTCCACGGCCGCCAGGTCACCTTCTGGCCGTACGGCACCCCGGTCGACCCGGACGCCCCCGACGACGCACCGTGGGAGGCGGCGGGCGCCCTCCTCGCCCGGCTGCACCGGGCGCCCGCGCCCGCGGGCCTGCCGCCCATGCGCGGCCCCGCCAAGGCGGCCCGCGCGATCGCCCGGCTGCGCGCCGCCGGCCCGCACCCCGCGGCCGCCCCGGTCCTGCGGGCGTGGGCCACCCTCCCGGCCTGGGCCCGGGACGAACGGCCCCAGCCGGACACGGCCACGCTGTGCCACGGCGACGTCCACCTCGGCCAGCTCGTCCGCCACCCGGACGGAACCGCTGCGTGGCGGCTGATCGACGTGGACGACCTGGGCGTGGGCGTCCCGGGCTGGGACCTGGCCCGCCCGGCCGCCTGGTACGCCTGCGGGCTGCTGCCGCCCGGCGACTGGACCCGCTTCCTGACCGCCTACCGGGAGGAGGGCGGCCCGGCGGTGCCGCCCGCGGGCGACCCCTGGCCCGCCCTGGACGTCCCGGCCCGCGCCCTCACCGTGCAGACGGCCGCCCTGGCCGTCGCCAAGTCCGTGGCGGCGGGCCGCCCGCTGGACGAGGTGCAGCAGGCGGTCGTCGACGCCTGCGACCGAATGGCCGCCACCCCACCGGAGTTGGTGCAAGATTCCACGAAGTAGGGTGCAACCGACCGCAGCCGGACAGTGTCAATGCTGGCAGCACAGTCCTGGCAGCACAGTCCTGGCAGCACAGTCCTGGCAGCACAGTCCTGGCAGCACAGTCCTGGCAGCACAGTCCTGGCAGCACAGTCCTGGCAACACTGTCCGGGCGAAACGCGAAGCAGTACCCGACGGCGAGGAGTTGAGCCGAACCATGCATTGTCCGAAGTGCCACGCGCCGATGCACACCTTCAACCGGAACGGCGTTCAGATCGAGCAGTGCAGCGGCTGCCGCGGAATCTTTCTCGACTACGGCGAGCTGGAGGCGCTGACCCGCATGGAATCCCAGTGGGCGCAGCCGGCGCCGCCGCCCCCGGGTGCCCCGCAGGCGTACCCGGCCGCTCCGGCCGCTCCGGCCTGGGGTGCCCCGCACCACGGCGGGCACTACGGTCACCACGGCCACAAGCGTCACAAGAGCTTCGGCCACATGCTGTTCTCCAGCTGAGCCGAGCACCACGAAGAAACCCCCGGCCGTAGGAGACGGCCGGGGGCTTCGGGCTGTGGACGATACTGGGATTGAACCAGTGACCTCTTCCGTGTCAGGGAAGCGCTCTCCCGCTGAGCTAATCGTCCTCGGGACCAGAACCCGGAGGTCCTGGGTGCTGCGTGCGCGATACTGGGATTGAACCAGTGACCTCTTCCGTGTCAGGGAAGCGCTCTCCCGCTGAGCTAATCGCGCGGGGGATCCGAAGATCCGTGAGGATCCGAAGATCCAGTGGACGATACTGGGATTGAACCAGTGACCTCTTCCGTGTCAGGGAAGCGCTCTCCCGCTGAGCTAATCGTCCTTGGAGGTGGAGACGGGATTTGAACCCGTGTAGACGGCTTTGCAGGCCGTTGCCTCGCCTCTCGGCCACTCCACCCGGAGCGCAGGGGTTCGGGAAGATCCCCTGTTTCCTTCGAGCGGACGACGAGGCTCGAACTCGCGACCTCAACCTTGGCAAGGTTGCGCTCTACCAACTGAGCTACGTCCGCCTGTCGTTTCGGACCGCTTTCGCGTCCCGGCGACGTGTTGAACTCTAGCGGATTCCCGGGCCAGTACAAAAACGCGTTTGTGCAGCGTGCTGCGGTACGTCCGGTTCAGGCCCTGGTCAGGGCCCGTCTCGTGGGCCCGCCCTAGACTCGACAGTGTGCTCGACCTGCCTCCCCTCGCCCGTTTCGGCGGCCTCGTCGCCACGGATCTCGCCGATGTGACCGGCGACCCGGCGGCCCTGGACTCCGCCGGTTTCTGGGCCGTCGCCGCCGATTTCGAGGGGCGCCTGGTGTGCGCCCGCTTCCGCGACGTACGACGCGAGCCGGTGCCCGCGCCGGTGCCCGGTGCCTGGCGCGGCCCCGGCACCGGGAACTGGGTGTCGTCCCTCGACCGCGCCGCGTACACGGAAGGGGTGCGGCGCATACGGGACCACATCGCGGCCGGCACGGTCTACCAGGCGAACCTCTGCCGCGTCCTGTCCGCGCCCGTCGCACCGGACGCCGACGTGGACGCCCTGACCGCACTGCTGGCCCGGGGCAACCCGGCGCCGTACGCCGGGACGATCCGGCTGCCGCGGCACGGCGTGGAGATCGCCACGGCCTCCCCGGAACTCTTCCTGCGCCGTACCGGGCGCGTCGTCGAGTCGGGCCCCATCAAGGGCACCGGGCGCACGGAGGCGGACCTGCTGGAGAAGGACTACGCGGAGAACGTGATGATCGTGGACCTGGTCCGCAACGACATCGGCCGCGTCTGCGCCACCGGCTCGGTCACCGTGCCCGAGCTGTGCGTCGTGGAGAAGCACCCCGGCCTGGTCCACCTGGTCTCCACCGTGCGCGGCGAGCTGCGCGCCGACGCCGGCTGGCCCGAGCTGCTCGCCGCCGCCTTCCCGCCCGGCTCCGTCACCGGCGCCCCCAAGTCCAGCGCCCTGCGGATCCTCGCCGCCCTGGAGACGGCGCCGCGCGGCCCGTACTGCGGCGGCATCGGCTGGGTCGACGCCGACCGCGGCACCGGGGAGCTCGCCGTCGGCATCCGCACCTTCTGGATCGACCGGGCGGACGGCGCGCTGCGCTTCGGCACGGGGGCCGGCATCACCTGGGGGTCCGACCCGGAGGGGGAGTGGCGGGAGACCGAACTGAAGGCGGCACGGCTGCTCGCGGTAGCGTCGGGGACGTACGAGCCGAGTGGGGCCCTGCCGGACTAGCCGTCCGGACGGGCCCCCGGGCCCCGGCCGGCGGACAGGCCGGGAACGCGAGCCGCGTCCGGCACATCATGCGAGGTGGACACCAGTGAAGATCTGGCTCGACGGCGGACTGAAGGACCTCGAGTCCGCCCGTGTCTCCGCCCTCGACCACGGGCTGACCGTGGGCGACGGCGTCTTCGAGACCGTCAAGGCGCTCGACGGGAGGGCCTTCGCGCTCACCCGCCACCTCGACCGGCTGACCGGCTCGGCGCGTGGCCTCGGGCTGCCCGACCCCGACCTGGACGAGGTGCGCCGTGCCTGCGCCGCCGTCCTGGACGCCAACCCGATGCCGCTCGGCCGGCTGCGCATCACCTACACCGGCGGCCTGGCGCCACTGGGCTCCGACCGCGGCGACCACGGTCCGACCCTCGTCGTCGCCGTCGGCGGGACGACCCGCCGCCCCGACTCCACGGCCGTGATCACCGTCCCGTGGACCCGCAACGAGCGCGGCGCCCTGACCGGCCTGAAGACCACCTCGTACGCCGAGAACGTCGTCGCCCTGGCCCGCGCGCACGAGCAGGGCGCGTCCGAGGCGCTGTTCGCCAACACGGTGGGGCGGCTGTGCGAGGGCACGGGCTCGAACGTCTTCGTGGTCCTGGACGGGGAGATCCACACCCCGCCGGTCGCCTCCGGCTGCCTCGCGGGCATCACGCGCGCGCTGACCGTCGAATGGACCGGCGCCCGGGAGACCGACCTGCCGCTGGACGTCCTCCAGCGCGCGGACGAGGTCTTCCTCACGTCCACCCTGCGCGACGTCCAGGCCGTGCACCGGATCGACGCCCGCGACCTGCCCGGCGCACCCGGTCCGGTGACCGCCAAGGCCATGCGGATCTTCGCCGAGCGTGCCGGGGACGACCTGGATCCGTGACCGGCGGCCCGGAGCGGGTCGCCCGACCGTGATCGGTGCGCACGGCCGGCGGATACGGTGCGCCGGGCGGGTAGAACAACCCCGATGACCACCACCCTGCGGCCGGCCGAGCCGCTTCAGCACGACGCCGACGGGACCCGTTCACGCCGCTACCGGGTGTGTGTGAACAGCCGGCCGGTCGGCGCGGTCAACCTCGGCACGCACCCCGTCCTCGGCGACTCGGTGGCCCGGATCCTGGACCTGCGGATCGATGAGCCCGACCGGCGCCGGGGCCGGGGCACCGTGGCGGCGCTCGCCGCGGAGGAGGTGGTGCGCGGCTGGGGCTGCCGGCGGTTGGAGGCGGCGGTACCCGCCGACGCCGGGGCGGCCCTGTCGCTGGCGACCGCGCTCGGCTACGTGCCCGGCAGCCGCCTCATGGAGAAGCGTGTCGCCGACGCCCCTCCCGAGCTGCCCGCGGGGAGCCGCAGCCGCCCCCTGTCCGAGGCGGAGTTCGCGGACTGGAGCCGGCACCGGCAGGAGGCGTACGCCCGGGAGCGGGCCGCCCTGGGCGAACCGGCGGCCGAGGCCCGCGCGCTCATCCGCAGGGGCCATGCCGCGCTGCTGCCCGACGGCACGGCCACCGCCGGCATGACGCTCAGTGTGCTGGAGCACGAGGGAACCGCCGCCGGCACGCTGTGGCTGGGCGAGCGCGACGGGCGGGCCTTCGTGTACGACGTGGAGACGGACGAGCGGCACCGCGCCCGGGGCCACGGCCGGGCGCTCATGCACCTGGCGGAGACCCAGGCGCGTGCGGCCGGGCACACGGCGATCCGCCTGAACGTGCACGCGGGCAACGCCCCGGCCGAGCGTCTCTACGCCTCGCTCGGCTACCGGACCCTCGTCCACTATCTGTACAAGGAGCTGCTCTAGTACCTGTGCAGTACCTGCGCCTGTACGGAAGCGCCGCACGGAAGCACCTGTACGGGCATGCTTCAGCCGGCGGCCAGGTCACCTGCCAGCAGGCGGTCGGCGATCTCCTCGATGCGTGTGCGCAGTCCGTCCTGGCTCTTGCCGCCGTCGAGGCGTTCGCCGCCGATGACGTACGTCGGGGTGCCGGTCACCCCGATCGCCTTTCCCTCGGCCTGGTCGGCGTCCACGGTCAGGATGTGCCGGCCGTCGATGAGCGCGGTGTCGAACTCCTCGGCGTCCAGGCCGAGTTCCCGGGCCACCCCGACCAGGAAGGGCTCGCCCTCGCGGGCCAGCTCCTCGACACGGCCCAGCACGGCCTCGACGTACGGCCACCCGGCGCCCTGCTCCACGGCCTCCTCGGCGGCCTGGGCCGCGGCGAACGCGTGCTTGTGCTTCTCCAGCGGGAAGTGCCGCAGCCGCACGTCGAGCCGGTCGCCGTAGCGGGCGCGCAGGGCGCGGATGTCGTCTAGGGCGCCACGGCAGTCGGGGCACTGCAGTTCGCACCAGACGTCGAGGACGACGGCGGAACGCGCGGGGGAGGAGTCGTTCATGGCACCAGTCTCGCAGTCCGGGCGCGACCGGCCCAGCCGGGGCGGCGGAGGGAGGAGCGTGCCTGGTACCAGAGGCGGAGACGGCCCCGAAGGAACCCGGAGATCTCCCTGAGGTCCGGTCGGACCATGGCACACCGGGTGTGCGGCGGTGCACGATGGAAGGGGCGGACGAACCGGCCGACCCTGCTCGACGCCTGCTCGACACCGCTCGACCCGCTCGACTCGACCCGCTCGACGAGCTCCCGCCTGGAGGACCGGATGATTGCCGAGACCGTCTGTTCCGCCGTCTCCGCGGCCGGCCTGGGCATCGCCGCGATCACGGCCTACCGCAGGCGCTTCCTGAGGGCCGCCCGCATCGCCGCCTACGCGCTCGTCCCCATCGGCCTGGTGATGACCGGAGCCGTCGAGTGGGCGGCCGATACCGCCTTCAGCCCGACGGCGTGGGCCGGGTTCGGTGTGCTCGGTGCCGCCTGGCTGCTCTTCCTGGTCACCCGGGCCGTGGAGCGGCGCGGCGGCGGGACGCGCAAGGAGCGCAAGGAACGCAGGGCCGCCGAGGGGGCGGGGCGCGAGGCGGTCGCCCCGGCGGTCTCGGCGCCCGCGCTGCCGAACGACTCCCGCACGGGATACGCGGGACGCACGGGGAAGGGAACCGGGGCGGGAACCCGCCCGGCGTCCGCCTCCCGTGCCACGGAGCCCGCGGACGACTTCAGCGAGATCGAGGCCATCCTCAAGAAGCACGGCATATGAAAGAAGCACGGCGTACGACCGGGAAGCCGACGACGGTGCCGTCGGGACGGAACAGGTGACACGACCGGGCGACCGGAGCACGTAAGTGATCACGATTGCTCCCGTACGGCCCGGTTATTGGTGAACACCCAGCCATTTCGGGCGTGTTGATCGCGTCGGGGGTGCCTGCTGCGTCATCATCGCCCGCGAGATGCTGGACACAACAGAGAGCGACTCCGCCGCCCCGCCCGAGGAGCGACGGGGGTGTCTCTTCGCCCTTTCCCAGCCACCGCTGATGATCTTTCTTGCGGTGATCGGCTGCCTGCTTCTCATGACATCACTGCACGATCTGCTGATGCTCTGAGCCGGAAACGGAGCCCGGGCGCCACCCGCCCAGGGCTCCGTCAGCCCGCGGCCTCCTTGCGGCGGGCGCGGTACGCGGCCACGTGCAGACGGTTGCCGCAGGTGCGGCTGTCGCAGTAGCGACGGGAGCGGTTGCGGGAGAGGTCGACGAAGGCGCGCCGGCAGTCCGGCGCCTCACAGCGGCGCAGGCGCTCCTGCTCGCCCGCGACCACGAAGAAGGCCAGTGCCATCCCGCAGTCGGCCGCGAGGTGGTCGGCGACGGAGGCGCCGGGCGCGAAGTAGTGCACATGCCAGTCGAAGCCATCGTGGTCGGTGAGCCGTGGTGTGGTGCCGGCCGCTGCCACCAGCTCGTTGATGGTCATCACGGCCGAGCGCGCGTCGGGCGCCGCGAAGACCTCGGCGAACCGGCCGCGCACCTTGCGCACCGCCGCGAGGTCGAACTCCGACAGCGTTCCCACGTCGCTCACCTTGTGGTTGCGTACGAAATCGCCGAGCGCCGCGACGTCCGCCAGCCCGTCGGGCGTGGTGTCGTCGTCCGGCACGGTGTTGACCAGATCCACCACGGTGTCGAGGGCGCACCGGGTGTCGTGGGTGATCAGCACGTTTCGCTCTCCCTGGCCTGAAGGTCGGGCGGGCGCCCGTCGATGCTGGCCGATGGTAGTGGCTGATCGAGCTCCCGTGACCGGTACGGACCGTGTGCCCGCGGCAGCGTGGGCGCGGCCGGACGGGGCCCCCGCGTACCGCTCGTGCGGTGCTGTCACGGGGGACTCCACCGCCCC
Organism: Streptomyces ruber; assembly: GCF_014648075.1. Taxonomy (GTDB): domain Bacteria; phylum Actinomycetota; class Actinomycetes; order Streptomycetales; family Streptomycetaceae; genus Streptomyces; species Streptomyces ruber. The sequence goes on from NZ_BMQK01000005.1 coordinate 296,260, forward strand.
TGGAGAACCGGCGCGCGGCCTTGCGCGTCCCCGCGCCCGGGACGCACCGCCGGCGCGCGGCCTTGCGCGTCCCCGTGCCCGGAACGCACCGCCGGCGCGCGGCCTGACGCGTCCCCGTGCCCGGAACGCACCGCCGGCGCACGGCCTGACGCGTCCCCGTGCCCGGAACGCACCGCCGGCGCGCGGCCTTGCGCCTCTTTGTGCCCGGAACGGCTCCGCACCGCGCGCCGCGGCCGCCCACGCCCGTACGTACGCGCACCGGCGCCGTCGCACGCGTGCTCCGTGCGACGACGCCGGTGCGCGCCGTATGCGGCTGTCGTGGCCCGAGCCGTCTCCCCGAGTGGACGGCGCCGGGCGGCTCTATGGGATCGTGCCCCGGTTGTGCCTCGCTTTCGGCCGTGTCCTGCTGTCAGCCGTCAGCTTTCGGCAAGGATGTGCGACAGCTCCTGGTCGAGATCGAAGTGGCGGTGCTCCGTGCCGGGCGGCACGGCGGTGTCCGTCCGCTTCAGGAAGGACTCCAGCGCCCGCGCCGGGGCTTCGAGCAGAGCCTCGCCCTCGGGAGAGCTCAGGGCGATGCAGACGACGCCCTGGCCGTGACTCCGGGACGGCCAGACGCGGACGTCGCCGGTCCCGGTGGGCCGGTGGAGGCCCTCGGCGAGGAGATCGCGGGCGAAGACCCACTCGACGGTCTCCTCGGCTCCGGTGTGGAAGGTGGCGTGCACGGCGTAGGGATCGGCCGTGTCATACCGCAGTCCCGCGGGTACAGGCAGTGAGGACTCGCTCGACACAACGAGGCGCAGGTGCAGCTCGCAGCTGACCGTGGTGTTCATAAGCGCCAAGGCCTTTCGCTCAGTGTGCGCTCGGGGATTCGCACGTCGGCGAAATCGACATCCCACCTACGGTGCCGTTGTAAACCCCTCTGAGTGTTTTGCGTCGCTTTTGGTAGCTCATACGGCCGAGAACCTGTTCGTCGGATACGGCCATTCCGGTGACCGGTTTGTCTCGGGTAGGGTTTGGCCGTATGAATACGGGGAGTCACGACACGGGGGAGGTCGCCGTGGTGGCCGACGGAACGAGTACCGGGACCGGGGCGCCCGCGGATCAGACCACCGCGACGACGGGCCCGGCTCCACTCGGATCGCGCGCGCCGGAGTTCGTCAAGGCACGTCGGATGCTGCACCTCAGCTGGCAGGTGGGCGTCTTCGTCATCGGGCTCGCGGTCGTCGCGGCCGGTGCGGCCATGCTGGTGCTGCCCGGCCCCGGGTGGGTGGTGATCTTCGCGGGCATGGCCATCTGGGCGACCGAGTTCGTCTGGGCACAGCTGGTGCTCCGCTGGACGAAGCGCAAGGTCACCGAGGCGGCGCAGCGCGCCCTCGATCCGAAGGTCCGCCGGCGCAACATCATCCTGACCGCGACGGGCCTGGTGATCGTGGCTTTGATCATCGGGGTCTACCTGTGGCAGTTCGGCCTGCAGATGCCGTGGAAGATCGAGAACCAGTGATCGGGCGATGACCTGGTAGGTGGTCGGGAGCACCCCCTGACTTGGGGTAATGTTCTTCCTGCGCCCGGGCGATTAGCTCAGCGGGAGAGCGCTTCGTTCACACCGAAGAGGTCACTGGTTCGAACCCAGTATCGCCCACAGGAACACCGGACGACCCGGTCCACGGATATCGTGGACCGGGTCGTCGTGTTACGGGGGCCGGTGGTCCTCGCGCGGCGCGGGGCGCACGCGCACGGCCTCGTGGGGCCCGCGGGGCCTGGCGGGGGTTCGGCGGTCGTCACATCGCCGTCGGCCGACCGGGCGGGGCGTACGCGAGCGGGCCCGCGGGGGTCCTGGAGTGAGTCCGGCGGTCGTCACGCGGTCGGCAGACGTCACGCGGCCGGCGTGGCATACGCGAACGGTCGTGGGGCCCATGGGCTTCCGGCGGTCGCCGCGCGGTCCGGCGGGTGGCCCCGGCGACTCGTCGGCGGCCTCGTCGCGTGGCGCGTCCGCTCCTCGCGGTGCTCGGCGCCGACAGAGGTGCCGCGTTCGTTCGTAGCTCTCCGTGGTCGGGTACCGCTCACCTTCGGTCGCCCGCAAGTCGGCAAGCTGCATGTTTCTGTCATGCGGGACCATGTCGGCCCCGTCCGGTCCCGTCCCGTCCGGTTTCGTCGGCGTACCGTCGCTGCCCGGTGCCCCATGCCGCGGCCCCCATCGCCTTCCCGGCGGGGGTCACCCCTCAGCACCGTCGCCGCCGCGTCTCCGGCATGGCTCTCCACGCCGTACCACACCCAGACGCCCGCACCCGACCGCGCGCACTCGCAATGCGCGTGAAGCCCGCGCTCCCGCGCCAGGGCTTCCGTCACACGCGTTCCTCTCTCCCCCGCTCGTCCCTCGACTTCGCTCCCGCGTCCATCGGCGGCCCCCTCGCCACGCCCCGTCCCCCCGCCTGCCGTCCGGCTCGCCCCGCCGCACCCCGCCCCCACGCCCGACCCGCCGTGCGCATCCCCCGACCAGCACACTTCGCCACCCTCCGCCCCACCCGAGCCCCGAGCCGCACCCTCCGCCCGCGGCGCCCTTTCCATCAATTCCTGTCCGAATCATTGACGCGCCCGGAGGGCCTCCGTACCTTGTGCCAGCAAGCGCTTACTTGAAACGATTCACGAGGCGGACGCAACGTCGCGGGAGGCTCAACCATGCACGAGAACAGGAACGTTGAGAGGCGGACGGTCCTGAAGGTGGCCGGCGCGACGCTGGCCACGGTGGGGCTCGGGGCGACCGCGACCGCCTGCGGCGGGGGCAGCGGTGCCTCCGGGGACGGAACGGTCGAACTCCGCTTCAGCTGGTGGGGTGCGGACGAACGGGCCAAGCGGGTCAACGAGTCCATCGCGCTCTTCGAGAAGAAGTTCCCGAAAATCAAGGTGAAGACGGACTTCCAGGATTACCAGTCCTTCTGGGAGAAGTTCCAGACGCAGGCGGCCGGCGGAAATCCGCCGGACGTGTTCCAGAACTCCCTCACCTTTCTTCGGAAGTACGACAAGAGAGGCGTTGTCCTGGACCTCAAGTCCCAGGTTGACGCGGGCAATCTGAGCCTGGACAACCTCCGCTCCGGCCTGGACAAGCTCGGCGAGGTCGACGGAAAGCTGGTCGGTGTTCCGGTCGGGTCCAACGTCATGTCGCTCGTCATCGACGAGAAGGTCTTCCAGGCGGCCGGCGTCACACCGAAGCAGGGCTGGACCTGGGACGAGTACTTCGACGCCCTCCAGAAGATCCGCGACACCCAGAAAGTGGCCGGAGACACCGGTTACTTCGGCATCATGTACCTCTACGACCTCTACCTGCGGCAGAACGGCAAGGCGTTCTTCACCGACGACGGACTCGGCTTCACCGAGGCCGAACTGACGGAGTGGTGGCAGGACGGGTACAACCGGGTCAAGGCCGGGATCGTCACCGACCCGAAGATCGTCGAGCAGACCAAGCCCAAGTCCGCGCTCGCGGCGGCCCACGGAGCATCGGAATTCACCTGGGACAACTTCACCGTCCGGTACGCGACGGAGGGCGACAGCACCTACGGTCTGGCACCGATCCCCACCACCGACGGCAAGCAGACCGGCCAGTGGCTCGGCGGGCTGATGCTGAGCGCCTCCGCGCGCACCGAACACCCCGAGGAAGCGGCCCAGTTCATCGACTTCATGGTCAACGACCCCGAGGTCGGCAAGGTCATGGGCTACGACCGGGGCACCCTCACCTCCACCCCGCAGTTCGAGGCGTACCAGCCGACCGACGCCCCCAACAAGGCGATCGCCCAGTACGAGGAGGACGTGGCCGCCGCCGGGGTCCTCGGCGAACCCACCCCGCACCCGGCCGGCGCCGACACCGTCGAGGCCGCCTTCCTGCGCATCTCCGGTGACATGTCGCAGGGCAAGACAAAGGTCTCCGACGCCGTCAAGCAGTTCTTCTCCGAGGCGGAAACCGCCCTCGCCGGCTGATGGGAACCGCAGTGTCGACGCTCGTCAAGAACCCCAAGCACGCGCCGCCGGACACACCGGAGAAGGGCCTCACGGCCCCCACCGCACCCAGGGGGGCGCGCCGCCGCGAGAACTTCGCCGGCTACCTCTTCATGTCCCCCTGGATCGCGGGCTTCGTGCTGCTGACCGCGGGCCCGATGATCGCCTCGCTCTACTTCGCGTTCACCGACTACAACCTCTTCGACACACCGAAGTGGGTCGGCCTCGACAACTTCACCAGGATGTTCGAGGACCCGCGCTGGCAGAAGTCGGTGGAGGTGACCGCTAAGTACGTCGTCATCGGCACCCCGCTGAAGCTGCTGCTCGCGCTCGGTGTCGCCCTGCTGCTCGCGCAGAGCCGGCGCGGGCAGGGCTTCTACCGGGCCGCGTTCTACGCACCGTCGCTGATCGGCGCGAGCGTGTCCGTGGCCTTCGTCTGGCGGGCGCTGTTCTCGGACGGCGCCATCGTGGACCGTACGCAGTCGTATCTCGGCTGGGAGGTCGGCGGCTGGGTCGGCAACCCGGACTGGATCCTGTACTGCCTGGTGGCGCTCACCGTCTGGCAGTTCGGCGCGCCCATGGTCATCTTCCTCGCCGGCCTCAAGCAGGTGCCGAGGGAGCTCTACGAGGCGGCCGAGGTGGACGGCGCGGGACCGCTCAGGCGGTTCTGGAGCATCACGCTGCCGATGATCTCCCCGGTGCTGTTCTTCAACGTCCTCCTGGAGACCATCCACTCCTTCCAGATCTTCGGCTCGGCGTACGTCGTCTCCAACACGTTCTGCGGTCCGGCCGACTCCACGCTCGTCTACACCTGCTACCTGTACCAGAAGGGCTTCAAGGAGGCCCAGATGGGCTTCGCCTCCGCGATGGCCTGGATGCTGCTGCTCGCCGTGGCCCTGGTGACAGCCGTCCTCTTCTGGTCGCAGAAGAAGTGGGTGCACTACGAGGAGGCCACCCGATGACCACCACCACGCCCACTCCCACGTCGGCGCCCCGCAAGCCGCTCGCCCTCGGCCGCAGGCGCGCCGGTTCGCTGGCCTGGCACACCGGCTCCCTGCTGGTCCTCGCGGTCGTCCTCTACCCGGTCGTCTGGGTGATCGGCGCCTCGTTCAAGCCCAGCAAGGACATCATCAACAGCCTGGAGCTGTTCCCCGCCGAGCCCGTCCTCGACAACTTCAAGGGCCTCGCCGACGGCATCGCCGACATCCCCATCTCCACCTTCTTCTCCAACTCCCTGTTCTACGCGCTCGGTTCGGTCGTCGGCATCCTGGCCTCCTGCTCGCTGGCCGCCTACGCCTTCTCGAAGATCAGGTTCGCCGGGCGGAACCTGATGTTCACGCTGATGATCGGCACCCTGCTGCTGCCGTACCACGTGCTGCTGATCCCGCAGTACGTCATGTTCCAGAAACTGGAGCTGGTCAACACCTACACCCCGCTGCTGATCGGCAAGTACCTCGCCACCGAGGCGTTCTTCGTCTTCCTCATGGTGCAGTTCATGCGGAACCTGCCCCGGGAGCTGGACGAGGCGGCGCGGCTCGACGGGTGCGGGCACTTCCGGATCTACTGGTCGATCGTGCTGCCGCTGTGCCGGCCCGCGCTCATCACCAGCGCGATCTTCACCTTCATCAATGCCTGGAACGACTTCATGGGCCCGCTGATCTACCTCAACGAGCCCGGCAAGTACACCGTCTCGCTCGGCATGATGATGTTCCGCGACCAGGAGACCGTGTCCAACTACGGCGGCCTCATCGCGATGTCCCTGGTCGCGCTGTTGCCGGTGCTGCTGTTCTTCCTCGCCTTCCAGCGGTACCTGATCGACGGCATGGCGACGTCCGGACTGAAGGGCTGAGGGGAGCCGGTCATGGCCGAGGCGCGGGTGAAGGCCCGGACGGTACGACGGGAATCGGTGCTCGCCGAGCGGTTCGCGCTGTTCGCCGAGTGCCTGCTCACCGGTGTGTGGATCGTGGTGGCCTCGCTGCCCCTGGTCACCTACCCCGCGGCGGTCGCCGCCGGGGCCCGGCACCTGCGGCGGCGCACCGCCCACGAGGGCGGGGGGGTGGCGGGAGTTCGTCGCGGACTTCCGGTCGGCCGTGCGCGGCGGCTGGCTCGCCGGCCTCTTCGGCTGGGCCGCCGTGGCCGCCGTCTGGGTTGACGTTCAGGCCGTGCGCGCCGGACTGCCCGGCGGACCGCTGGTGGGCGCCATCGGGCTGTTCGCCCTGATCGGTCTCGTCGTCGCCGGGCTGCGCGCCGCGGCGGTGTGGCGGCCCGGCGACGCGTGGCGGACGCTGCTCGCCGCAGCCGGGCGGCGCACCGTGCGCGACCCCGCCGGGTCCTTCCTCCTCGTCGGCGGACTGGCCGTGGTGGCCGTGTCCGCCTGGGTCATCGCGCCGTTCGCGGTCCCGGTGCTCGGGACCGTGACGGCGGCGGCCGTCGCCGTGGAGGAGCGGTACCGGCGCCGGCGCCGCTGACACCCGCCCCCTCCCGCACCTGTTGTTGGCATGCCCTGATCAATTGCGCAGACGTCCCGCAACCCTTCCGTACGGAAAGGAAAGGCCGTATCCCCCTGAACCGCAGGTCCTTCCTCAAGGCAGCCGCCGCAGCCGGTGCCGCCACCCAGTTCAGCTGGGCGCTCGGCCCGACCGCGCAGGCCGCACCCGGAAACTCGGCCGTGGCCGGGACCGCCGCCGCCCCGGGCCCGGTCATCCCGAACCGGCTGGAGGAAGGCGGACTCGGTGCCGCCGCCCGGTTCCACCTGATCCCTGCCGAGGAAGCCTGGGGCTTCAGCCCCAGGAGATTCGGCTCCTCGGGCCGGAGCCGCGCAGCGGCGGAGCATGCTCCGTTACGCCAGGGGGACAGATCGTGTCCCGAGCGGCAGCCTTACTAGGGTTTTCTGCGTGAAGACTGTCACGCAGGTGAAGCCTTTGCCTGCGTCCGCTTATGATGCGGACGCGCTGGCGGCGACCCTGCGTGCCGGCAACCGGGCCGCGAACGCGGCCTCCGAAGTGGCGTCCGCTCGCGGTCCGAAGCGGCGCAACGGGCTGCAGGACGCCGTGTACCACCAGATCAAGGCTGACTTCGACCTCGGGGCGCAGGCCGCCGTGCGGACCGTCAAGAAGGTCCGCGACGCCTACGCCACGCTCAAGGCCGACATCAGGGCCGGCGATCACGGGCCGGAAGGCTCCAAGCGCCGGCCCGGATCGAGTCGAGGCCGGTCCGTTTCCGTGAGACGTCGGCGCAGCCGTACGACGACCGGATGCTGACCTGGAACCTGGACCGGCAGACCGTCTCCGTCCGGACGGTGGCCGGGCGCCTGAAGGGCATCCCCTTCGTCTGCTCGCCGGAGGGTCTGAAGCTGCTGGCCTGTCGCAAGGGCGAGTCGGACCTGCTGATGCGCGACGGGATGTTCTTCCTGACCGCCACCGTCGACGTGCCCGAACCGCCGGTGTACGAGCCGGACGGGTTCCTCGGGGTCGACCTCGGCTCGTGAACATCGCCACCACCTCGGACGGCGACATCATGTCCGGCCGCCAGGCCGACCGCTATCGCCGGCGCAAGCGCGACCTGCGCACCAAGCCGCAGAAGAAACGCACCAAGAGCACGGACCGCGTCCTCAAGCGCAACCGGCGCAAGGAAGCCCGGTACGCCACCCAGCGCAACCACATCATCGCCAAGAAGCTCGTCGCCACCGCTGAACGCACCTCGCGGGGTATCGGACCGGAAGACCTGTCCGGCATCCGGCAGAGGGTCACGGCCAGGAAAGACCAGCGGGCACGACTGCACTCCTGGGCCTTCGCCCAGCCCGGCGCCTTCGTCGAGTACAAAGCCCGGCGGGCCGGTGTCCCGGTGGTCCACGTGGACCCCCGCAACACCTCCCGCCAGTGCTCGGAGTGCCGGCACACCCACCGGACCAACCGGGTGACACAAGCACGGTTCGCCTGCCGGTCCTGCGGGATCGTCCTGCGCGCGGACCACAACGGCTCCCGCAACATCGCCCACCGGGCCGATGCTGTTCGGCGACAGGATGCCGTGACGCCGCACCGGTGACCGGACGCCCGGCGCGGGCAGGATCTCCCCATGGACTGGAACCACTACCGTTTCCGCAGCCTGTGGGCCCTGCCCGCGCCGCCCGCCCCCGTGTACGAGGTGCTGGAGCGCATCCAGGACTATCCGCGCTGGTGGCCCCAGGTGCGCGAGGTGACCCGGGTCGACGGCACGCACGCGCGGCTGCGGATACGGTCGGCCGTGCCGTACGACCTGACGTTCACCGGGGAAGAGGTGCGGCGCGACGCGGCGGCCGGGGTGCTGGAACTCGCGATGACCGGCGACCTGGAGGGCTGGGCGCGCTGGACGCTCACCGCGGACGGGACCGGCACCCTCGCCCGTTACGACCAGGAGGTCCACGTCGCCAAGCCGCTGCTGCGCCGGCTCGCCGTGCCGGGGCGGCCCGTCTTCCGCGCCAACCACACGCTGATGATGCGGGCGGGCCACAGGGGACTCGCCGCACACCTGAGGGCGGGGTGACCCCGTACAGGCAATCGGTTTGTACCGGACCGGCGGGGACCTGTATTGTTCAGTGCGTTCCCGGGCGATTAGCTCAGTGGGAGAGCGCTTCGTTCACACCGAAGAGGTCACTGGTTCGAACCCAGTATCGCCCACCGGGAGAAGGCCGGTCCGAGTCGTCGGACCGGCTCTTCGCATGTCCGGGTACGTGTCCGAGGGCCCGGGGAGCCGGCTCACGCCGCCGCCGGTAGATCCGGTCGCAGCGGCCACGCCGGATGCACCTCCGCCTCCGTGCCGGTGCGGGTGAACCACGCCTGCAGACCGCGTGCCTGCGCCGCGTGCCACACCGCCTGCAGCGTGTGCAGCTCGGCGGGGGAGAGGCGCTCCAGCCGGGCCGCGAACCGGCGCGCCACCGCCCGGACGACCTCCATCGCCGCGACCGCGTCCGCCGCCGCGTCGTGCGCGCCGTCCAAGGGCACACCGTAGTGCGCGCACAGGGCGCCGAGCGTGCGACGGCCCTTGCGGTACCGGTCCAGATGCCGGTCGAGGACCAGCGGATCGACCACGTGCAGCGGCGTCGCCTCGAACCAGCGGCAGAGCGAGGACGCGCGGTGCCGGCGCAACTCCCGGTCCAGCAGCGTCAGGTCGAACGGCGCGTTCATCACCACGAGCGGGCGGCCCCGCACCGCCTGCTCCGCCAGCTGCCTCACTATCTCGTCCATCACCGGCGACGGCCAGCGCCCGTTGCGCTGCACGTGCTCCTCCGTCAGCCCGTGCACCGCCGTCGCCGCGGCGGGCACCGGCACCCCCGGATTCACCAGCCAGCGCGTCACCCGCGGCCGGGCCCCGGGCGCGTCCTGGACGACGACGGCGGCCGACACGATCCGGTCGGCCTCGACGTCCACACCCGTGGTCTCCGTGTCGAACGCGGCCAAGGGGCCCTCGTACCAGTACGTCATCGCGTACCCCAATTCCTCAGTGTGCTGCGGCAGTTGACGCCCTTCCCTGCCCGGTTCGGTGATACCCGGGCTGTTTGCGCCATACGCAGGGAGGAGACAACAGAAATACCGGTCTCTGCAGTTCAGGGCTCCGTGCCGGGATACCGGCCGCTTCGGGGGGTGTTGGCATGGCGATCGCGCAGCCCGAGCGGGGCGGGCTGTTGCCGCGGGACACGGCGGTGCGCGGCGCCCTCGCCACCACCGCGTGCATGGAGACGCTCCAGGTCGGCTATCTGCACGCCGTCGCGGCCGCCGCGGGCTGCTCGCTGTCCCAGCCCTTCCCGGACAACGGCATCGACTGGCACGTCAGTCACAGCGCCCCCGGGCACACGGTCGACGACGAGGTCACCGTCAAGGTGCAGCTCAAGGCGACGTACCAGATACCGCCGAACCCCCCGGGCCGCTTCTTCTCCTTCACGCTCGACAACGAGCACCTGCGCAAACTCGCCCGCACCCCGGTCTCGGTGCACAAGATCCTGGTCGTGATGATCGTGCCGCGCTCCCGGGACGACTGGCTGCGCGCCGGCCACGACCGGCTCGACCTGCGGCACTGCTGCTACTGGGCCAACCTCGCCGGGCACCCGGTCACCGGCCGGCACAGAACCAACGTGCGTATGTCCACCGCGCGCGTCTTCGACGACCGCGCGCTCCGCGAGATCATGACCAGGGTCGGAACGGGAGGCAGACCATGACGCACCGCCCCACCGACGAACCGTTCAGGGCCGCCGGGGCCCACCTCGCCGACCTCGCGTGGCCGCACCCGCCCGACCCCGCCCGGGTCGACCCGGCCGTCCTCGGCGCGCTGCTGCGCCGCCACGGCTGGCAGCGCCGCGGCGGCGCCCCCGGACGTTACGGACGCTGGACCCCGCCCGGCCCCGGCGAGAGCCGTACGAGCCTGCTGGTGCCCGAGAACCGCGCCTTCCCCGACTGCGACGACCTGCTCGGCGAGGCCCTCCTCGCGCTCGCCCGCGGCGGCTCGCCCTCCGCCCGAGACATCCTGGTCGGCCTCGCGGTCCCCAGCGACGAGGTCCACTGGTCGCGCGACGTCCCCGAGGGGCCCGCCGGCGCCGCGCCCTGGGCCGCCGAGGAACAGCTGCGCGGCGCCGCCCGCCGGATGCTCCTCGCCGCCGCGCTGGCCACACGCGCGCGGGCCGGCTACCACGGCGCCCGCCACCGCCGCCAGGCCGCGGCCGCCCTGGACAGCGTGCTCGTCGGCGCGTCCACCGGCGGCCGGGCGCTCGCGGCCTTCGTCCCCGTCGGGGCCGGCCGCCCCCTCGCCGTCCGCCTCCACCAGGCGCTGTACGCGGCCCGCGAGGCCATCGACCACCAGCGGGCCACCGGCTGCGCGGACGCCTTCGACCGCGCCGTCGAGGCCGGCGTCAGCCACGAGCTGACCAGAGCGCTGGTCGCCCTCGTCCGCGGCAGTGAGGGCGCCCGGATCACCGTCCACTGGTCGCCCGCCGCCGGGGTGCCCGGGGACCGCGCGGCCCCCGACGGGCCCGTCGAGTTCTCCCCGGGCGACCTGCCCGTCCTGCGCGAGGCAGGCGCCCGCTACCTGCGCGAGGAGCCCTCGGTGCCCGTGCGCGTCACCGGCACCGTCGCCCGGATGCGCCGCTCGGGCCCCGACGGCCCGGGCGCCGTGCGCCTGCGCGTCCTCACGGGCGCCGAGGTCGCGGACGTCCGGGTGATCCTGGACGAGGAGGCGTACCGCCTGGCCGGGCACGCCCATCTGGTCGGGCTGCCGGTCCGGGTGGACGGGCGGCTGGCGAGCCGGGGCGGGTTCCGGCGGGTCACGGACGTCTCCGCGGTCGAACCCGTCGCGGTGGACGACGCCGAGCGGGACAGGCTGATGAAGTCCTTCCAAGAGGACCTGGACGTCTTCAAGGGGGCGCGCGGCGGGGAGTGAGGAGGGGTAGCGGGGCGGCCGGGACATAACCGTTTCGCGGTCGGCACCCGGGGCTCGGTACGATTCCCCTCTGCGTACGTGTACGCGTACGCCCACCCCATCAGGCCATCAGGCAGGAGAGACCGGTGTCAGACGTCCGTGTGATCATCCAACGCGATTCCGAGCGGGAAGAGCGCGTGGTGACGACGGGCACTACGGCCGCCGACCTCTTCCCCGGCGAGCGCACCGTCGTCGCGGCCCGCGTGGGCGGCGAGCTGAAGGACCTCGCGTACGAGGTCGAGGACGGCGAGACCGTCGAGCCGGTGGAGATCTCCTCCGAGGACGGCCTGAACATCCTGCGGCACTCGACCGCGCACGTCATGGCGCAGGCCGTGCAGGAGCTGTTCCCGGAGGCGAAGCTGGGCATCGGCCCGCCCATCAGGGACGGCTTCTACTACGACTTCGACGTCAAGGAGCCCTTCACCCCCGAGGACCTCAAGCGCATCGAGAAGAAGATGCAGGAGATCCAGAAGCGGGGCCAGCGGTTCTCCCGCCGGGTCACCACCGACGAGGCCGCCCGCGAGGAGCTCGCCGCCGAGCCGTACAAGCTCGAGCTGATCGGTCTGAAGGGCAACGCCGCGCAGGCCGCCGACGGCGCCGACGCGGAGGTGGGCGGCGGTGAGCTGACCATCTACGACAACCTCGACGCCAAGACCGGCGAGCTGTGCTGGAAGGACCTGTGCCGGGGTCCGCACCTGCCCACCACCCGGAACATCCCGGCGTTCAAGCTGATGCGCTCGGCGGCCGCCTACTGGCGCGGCAGCGAGAAGAACCCGCAGCTCCAGCGCATCTACGGCACCGCCTGGCCGTCCAAGGACGAGCTGAAGGCGCACCTGGACTTCCTCGCCGAGGCGGAGAAGCGCGACCACCGCAAGCTCGGTGCCGAGCTGGACCTGTTCTCCTTCCCGGACGAGCTGGGCCCCGGCCTCGCGGTGTTCCACCCGAAGGGCGGTGTGATCCGCAAGGTCATGGAGGACTACTCGCGCCGTCGGCACGAGACCTCCGGCTACGAGTTCGTGAACACCCCGCACATCTCGAAGGAGCACCTCTTCGAGATCTCCGGGCACCTGCCGCACTACTCGGAGGGCATGTTCCCGCCCATCCAATTCGACGAGCAGAACTACCGCCTCAAGGCGATGAACTGCCCGATGCACAACCTGATCTTCAAGTCGCGGGGCCGCTCCTACCGCGAACTGCCGCTCCGCCTCTTCGAGTTCGGCACCGTGTACCGGTACGAGAAGTCGGGCGTCGTGCACGGCCTGACCCGCTCGCGCGGCTTCACCCAGGACGACTCGCACATCTACTGCACCAAGGAGCAGATGCCGCAGGAGCTCGACACGCTCCTGACCTTCGTGCTCGACCTGCTGCGCGACTACGGCCTGACCGAGTTCGAGCTGGAGCTGTCCACCCGCGACGACTCCGACAAGTTCATCGGTTCGGACGAGGACTGGGAGGAGGCCACCGAGGCGCTGCGGCAGGCCGCCGAGAAGCAGAATCTGCCACTGGTCCCGGACCCGGGCGGCGCCGCCTACTACGGCCCGAAGATCTCCGTCCAGGCCAAGGACGCGATCGGCCGGTCCTGGCAGATGTCGACGCTCCAGGTCGACTTCAACCAGCCCAAGCGGTTCGGCCTGGAGTACACCGCGGCCGACGGTTCGCGGCAGCAGCCGGTCATGCTGCACCGCGCCCTGTTCGGCTCCATCGAGCGGTTCTTCGGCGTCCTCCTCGAGCACTACGCCGGTGCCTTCCCGGCCTGGCTGGCCCCCGTCCAGGCGGTCGGCATCCCGATCGGCGACGCGCACGTGCCGTACCTCCAGGAGTTCGCGGACAAGGCCAGGGCGGCCGGGCTGCGCGTCGACGTCGACGCCTCCTCCGACCGCATGCAGAAGAAGATCCGCAACGCCCAGAAGGCGAAGGTGCCCTTCATGGTCATCGCGGGCGACGAGGACATGGCCGCCGGCGCCGTCTCCTTCCGCTACCGCGACGGCTCGCAGGAGAACGGCATCCCCGTCGACGAGGCCATCGCCAAGATCGTGAAGGTCGTGGAGGACCGCGTCCAGGTCTGACACGCACGGCGCCGAGGGCCCCCGGAGGTCACCGCTCCGGGGGTCCTGCGCTGTCCTCGTCGCCCTCCCGTGCGAACACCTGGAGCAGCCACGAGGAGAACGACCCGGTCACCGCGCCGAGCAGCGCCAGCCCGCACATCATCACGCCCACCGAGACCACCCGCCCCAGGGGCGTCACGGGCGTGAGATCTCCGTACCCGACGGTCGCCAGCGTGGCGCAGGCCCACCAGACGGCGTCCCCGAAGGTACGGATCGACGCCTCCGGTGCCGTGTGCTCCTGCTGGTACACGGCGAGCGCCCCGGTGAAACCGAGCAGTACGGCGCCCAGACCCGCGTACGTCATGACCCGGGCGTGCAACGGCAGCCGTGGCCGCCCGGTCCGCCGCTGCACGGCCTCGTAGACGCGGACGAGCCGCAGCGGCCGCAGCAGCGGCAGGACCAGCACCAGTGTGTCCAGCGGGTGGGTGCGGACGAAGTCCGCGCCCCGCCCGCTCAGCCACCACCGCACGGCGTAGTCGACGGCGCCCGCCGCCCACACCGCCACCAGCACCGCGAGGCAGACCGCCCGCACCGCGCCGGGCAGACCGGGCGCGAGCACCCGCACCGTGTACGCGGCGAGGAAGAGCACCGAGGCGAGCAGGAGCGGCCCCTCGGCACGCCGTTCCCAGCGGGCCGGCCGGCCGTCGTCCACGCGGCTGTCGTCTCCCATCCCGCCAGCTTGGCGCCCGGGCCCGCCCGCCGGAGCCCCGCCGACACGCCTGTCGAGGGCCAAGCCATATGCTGCACCTCATGACGAGTGAGCCGGAGCAGCAGATCGGAGTGGGAACGCAGGACGCGTTCCAGCGCCTGTGGACGCCCCACCGGATGGCGTACATCCAGGGCGAGAACAAGCCGAGCGGCCCGGGGGCCGACGACGGCTGTCCGTTCTGCTCGATCCCGGCCAAGTCGGACGAGGACGGGCTGGTCGTCAAGCGCGGGGAGCACGTCTACGCGGTGCTCAACCTCTACCCGTACAACGGCGGCCACCTGATGGTCGTGCCCTACCGGCACGTCGCCGACTACACGGACCTGACCGCCGTGGAGACCGCCGAGCTCGCCGAGCTGACCAAGCAGGCCATGACCGCGCTGCGCACCGCCTCCGGTGCCCACGGCTTCAACATCGGCATGAACCAGGGCTCGGTCGCGGGCGCCGGGATCGCCGCCCACCTGCACCAGCACGTCGTGCCCCGCTGGGGCGGCGACACCAACTTCATGCCGGTCGTGGGCCACACGAAGGTCCTGCCGCAGCTCCTCGCCGACACCCGCAAGATGCTGGCGGACGCCTGGCCGGTGGTCTGAGGCCGCGTGCCGTGCCGCCGCGCGCCGCGCGCGGCGGCATCACGCGTCGTACACGTCCGCCTTCCGGGGCGTCGGGTCCTGCACCGCGCTGCTGAGCGCCGAGGAGCGGCTGTCGAACTTCGACGTGTCCACGCCGTGCTCCTTGAGGAACTCGATGACGGCCGAGTGCACCACCCGGAGCACCGGGGTGGCCGTGCGCAGGACGTCGTCGGTCATGAAGCGGTGCTTCCACGGCTGTTCCGCCCAGGCGTGCCGCAGGCCGAAGGGCTCGGGCAGCGTCAGTGAGCCGCCGAGCCAGTTCAGCAGGGGCGGGTACCAGGTGAGCGGCGCGCGGGCCGCGAGCCGGACCACCTCGTCGTTGTCGACGAGCGGCAGCGTGATCGTACGGGTCTCCCAGAACCGCACGCTCTTGGACACGGTCCTCGTCTTCGCCGCCGGCTTGCTCATGAACAGCCCGTGCACCGGTCCCAGGGCGTGGCCCGTGAGTTCGACGCGCAGCGTCTTGTGCAGCACGGTCACGGTGACGAGCATGCTGATCACCAGCTGTCCGTCCCAGAGCGTCCACTGCACGCCCAGGTAGTGCCGGTCGCCCTTGTCGAACTGCTGGTTGTTGCAGATGTCGCTGAGCTGCTTGGCGTTGGCCCGGTGTGCCGTGTAATCGGAGGGGCGCGAGACCGCTCCGGCTCCCGCCGGGACGGGCGTGACGATCCAGTGGCCCACGTCCGGCTGCGGGAAGCCGCCCGTGTTCAGCGGGCTCTTGTGCAGCTCGCCCAGCGCCCGCTCGATGACGTTGGCGAGGTCGAAGCTCTGGAACGAGGCGACCTCCGGGGCCGGCACCAGGTGCTTCGCCAGGTCCATGCTCAGCGAGCCCGTGCTGCGCGCCTCCTCCGTCCGCTGGGAGGGGAGCGGGACCAGGTCCTCGGCGAGGTACCAGTGGCCCCAGCGCGTACCCATGCCGAGGACGCCCTTGGGGCCCGCGTAGAACAGGTGGTTCGACGCCTGCTCGTCTCTGAGCTCCCCGAACGCCTGGCGCAGCCGCTCGGCGCGTTCGTCGCCGGGGCTGCTCGGCACCGATTCGGGCACCCGGGCGCCCACGGCACTGCCCGACAGCAGTCCCGTCCAGCGCTCCCGCAGGTCCTTCGCCGTGCTCTCGCAGATGCGCTTGGCCAGGAACCAGCCGACGACGGGAGCGATCAGCGCGAGGCGCGCGTACCAGGCCCAGAAGCCGGTGAACGGCATCTTCACCAGGAAGAGCACGACGAGTGCCCCCACGGCGACCAGCACCGTGGTGGCGAGGGCCCCGGCGCGCTTGTCCTCGCGCCTGGCGACCGTCGAGCGGATCTGGAAGACCAGCAGCCACAGCAGCAGGCCGGGCAGGAAGAGCAGACCGCACACCACCATGACGGCGGTCAGACGGGTGTCGCGCTCCTTGCGGAGGTGGTTCGCCGCCATGCAGTGCTCGACGACGGTCTGCGGCTCGATGCCGAAGGACTGGATGAGCGGCTTCCGGCCGACCCCGAGCGTCCGGGAGACCACCGCCTGGGAGAACGCCTCACCGAGGTTGGGCCGGAAGATCGTCGCCCACTTGCGGTGCGGTTTGACGGTCGACTGGTGCCACTCGTTGTTGGCTTCGAGGATCTTGCCGACCTCGTCGTCCCGGTACGCCGCCGAGGCCAGCGCGAACGTCGCCATCGCCCGTGATCCCGCGCGCGGGACCTCTGGACCGATATCGCCGAAAGACATTCCGCCCCCTCAGCCGCTGCACTTGCTTCTGCGGCCTTCCCGACTTCGGTGCTCCGCACACCTGTTGATCAGTTCATCGCCTCGACGGCGACACGGCCGGAAGAAGATCACACCACATCACCGGTCAGGCGATCAGCGTATCCCCAGCCGCCGACATCCGTCGGCGGACGGCCGAAGCCGCCCGCCGGAGCGCGGACTCCGGCCGCGCCGTGGCCCCGCCCGGCAGCGGCACGACCGCCGCGTGCCGGGAACTCTCATGTCTCCTTGGCCTGTTCACGCATCCTCTCGGCGAGCTGGGGCGGCATCGGCTCGTGCCGGGCGTAGCGGCGGCTGAACCGGGCGGTGCCGTGGGAGAGCGAGCGCAGGTCGACGGCGTACCGGCCGATCTCGATCTCCGGCACCTCGGCCCGGACCAGGGTGCGCCCGCCGCCGGCCTGCTCGGTGCCGACGACCCGGCCGCGCCGCCCCGACAGGTCGCTCATCACGGCGCCCACGTAGTCGTCCCCGACGAGGACGCTCACCTCGGCGACCGGCTCCAGGAGATGGATCCTGGCGTCGGCCGCCGCCTCGCGCAGGGCGAGCGCGCCGGCGGTCTGGAACGCAGCGTCGGAGGAGTCCACGGAGTGCGCCTTGCCGTCCAGCAGCGTGACCCGTACGTCGATGAGCGGGTACCCGGCGGCGACCCCCTTGGCGGCCTGGGCCCGCACGCCCTTCTCCACCGACGGGATGAACTGCCGGGGCACGGCCCCGCCGACGACCTTGTCGACGAACTCGATGCCGGAGCCGCCCGGCAGCGGCTCCACCTCGATCTCGCAGATCGCGTACTGCCCGTGCCCGCCCGACTGCTTCACATGGCGCCCGCGCCCCGCCGCCCTGTTCCCGAACGTCTCGCGCAGGGAGACCTTGTGCGGGACCAGGTCGACCTGGACGCCGTACCGGCTGCGCAGCCGCTCCAGCGCGACGTCGGCGTGCGCCTCGCCCAGGCACCAGAGCACCACCTGGTGGGTGTCCTGGTTCTGTTCCAGCCGCATCGTCGGGTCCTCGGCGACGAGGCGGGCGAGACCCTGCGAGAGCTTGTCCTCGTCCGCCTTGCTGTGCGCCTGGATGGCGAGCGGCAGCAGCGGGTCGGGCATCTCCCAGGGCTCCACGAGCAGGGGGTCGTCCTTGGCCGACAGGGTGTCCCCGGTCTCCGCGCGGGTCAGCTTCGCCACGCACGCCAGGTCGCCCGCGATGCAGTGCGTGAGGGTGCGCTGCTGCTTGCCGAACGGCGCGGACAGGGCGCCGATCCGCTCGTCGACATCGTGGTCCTCGTGCCCGCGGTCGGCGAGGCCGTGCCCGGAGACGTGCACCGTCTCGTCGGGGCGCAGGGTGCCGGAGAAGACCCGGACCAGTGACAGGCGGCCGACGTACGGGTCGCTCGCCGTCTTCACGACCTCGGCGACCAGCGGGCCGTCCGGGTCGCAGGCGCCGATCTCCCGGGGCCTGCCGTCCACCGTGGTCACCTCGGGCACCGTGCGCTCCAGCGGGGTCGGGAAGGCGCCGGTGACGAGCTCCAGCAGTTCGACCGTGCCGAGACCCTGGCGGGCGCCCTCGGCCGCGGGGGCGGCGGCCAGCACCGGGTGGAACGTCCCGCGCGCGACGGCCCGCTCCAGGTCCTCGACGAGCGTCTTGACGTCGACGGTCTCGCCGCCGAGGTAGCGGTCCATCAGGGTCTCGTCCTCGCTCTCGGCGATGATCCCCTCGATGAGCCGGTTGCGGGCCTCCTCGATCAGCGGCAGCTGGTCGGGGCCCGGTTCGGACTCCTTGCGCTCCCCGGAGGAGTAGTCGAACAGCCGCTGCGTCAGCAGTCCGACCAGCCCGGTCACGGGCGCGTGCCCGTCCGGGCCCTGCGGGCCGTGCAGCGGCAGGTACAGCGGCAGCACGGCGTCGGGGTCCGCCGCGCCGAACTCCTCCGCGCAGACGCGGGTCATCTCCTCGAAGTCGGCCCGGGCCGCCTCCAGATGGGTGATCACGATGGCGCGCGGCATGCCGACCGCCGCGCACTCCTCCCACACCATCCGCGTCGAGCCGTCCACCCCGTCGGAGGCCGAGACGACGAAGAGGGCCGCGTCCGCGGCGCGCAGACCGGCCCTGAGCTCCCCGACGAAGTCGGCGTACCCGGGGGTGTCCAGGAGGTTGATCTTGTATCCGCCCCATTCGACGGGCACCAGCGAGAGCTGCACGGAGCGCTGCTGCCGGTGCTCGATCTCGTCGTAGTCGGAGACGGTGCCGCCGTCCTCCACGCGGCCCGCCCGGTTCACCGCCCCCGCCGTCAGCGCGAGAGCCTCCACCAGAGTCGTCTTGCCCGATCCGCTGTGGCCGACCAGCACCACATTCCGTACGGACGCGGGGTGGTCGGCCGCCGTGGCCCTGCCGGCGGCTCCAGGGTGTGCGTTCGCCTTGTCGCCCATGGTCCAGCCTCCCGTGCACGGTGAGGTCACTGTGGGCGCGGACACGCGAAACCTCCCGCACCGGTGCACCCCGGCGGCGGCGGCTCCGATGACGCCCGCGGTGCCATCGAGCTTTCCACCGCCGTCACGGTGCGTCCATACGGCGGACGCCATCGCGACGGCCTCCCGGCCGGGCCCGGCCGGTGTCCCGCACGCGCGCCGGCCGGGCCTCCCGTGTGACCAGGACGTGACATCGGGGCACGGGTGCCCACCCGTCGACCGCACGCGCGCGTGACTACGATGGGCCAGCCGGTGGCCAGCAGGGGCCGCGCGGCCCACCGACCCTCGGGAAGGCCATGCTGAACAAGTACGCGCGTGCTTTCTTCACGCGTGTTCTCACGCCGTTCGCCACGTTCCTCATCCGTCGCGGAGTGAGCCCCGACACGGTCACGCTCGTCGGGACCGCCGGAGTGGTCGCGGGCGCGCTGGTCTTCTTCCCCCGGGGCGAGTTCTTCTGGGGCACGGTCGTCATCACGCTGTTCGTCTTCTCCGACCTGGTCGACGGCAACATGGCCCGCCAGCTCGGCCGCTCCAGCCGCTGGGGCGCCTTCCTGGACTCCACGCTCGACCGGGTCGCCGACGGCGCCGTCTTCGGCGGGTTCGCCCTCTGGTACGCGGGACAGGGCGACGACAACATCCTGTGCGCGGTGTCGATCTTCTGCCTGGCGAGCGGCCAGGTCGTGTCGTACACCAAGGCCCGCGGCGAGTCGATCGGCCTGCCGGTCGCGGTCAACGGGCTGGTGGAACGCGCCGAACGGCTGGTGATCTCGCTGGTCGCTGCCGGGTTCGCGGGCCTGCACGCGTTCGGCGTGCCCGGCATCGACGTCCTGCTGCCGATCGCCCTGTGGATCGTCGCCGCCGGCAGCCTGGTCACGCTGGTCCAGCGGGTCGTCACGGTCCGCCGGGAGTCCGCGGAGGCCGAGGCCGCCGACAACGCCTCCCACGGGACCTCCCACGGGAGCGAGGCCGCCTCGTGAGCAACGCGCGGGACCGGCTGACGGACGGGCTGTACGGGCTCGGCTGGAGCACCGTCAAGAAACTCCCCGAGCCCGCCGCCGCGGCGCTCGGCCGCACCATCGCCGACCTCACCTGGAAGCGGCGCGGCGAGGGCGTCCTCCGCCTGGAGCGCAACTACGCGCGCGTGGTGCCGGACGCGACCCCGGAGCGCCTGGCCGAGCTCTCGCGCGCGGGTATGCGGTCGTACCTGCGGTACTGGATGGAGTCGTTCCGGCTGCCCGTGTGGAGCGAGGAGCGCATCAGGAACGGCGTCGAGGTGAAGGGCATGCACCACATCGCCGACGCCCTCGCCGCCGGCAAGGGCGTCGTCATAGCCCTGCCGCACCTCGCGAACTGGGACCTCGCGGGCGCCTGGGCCACCACCGAGCTGAAGATGCCCCTCACGACCGTCGCCGAGCGCCTCAAGCCCGAGACGCTGTTCGACCGGTTCGTCGCCTACCGCGAGAGCCTCGGCATGGAGGTGCTGCCGCACACCGGCGGCACCGCGTTCGGCACGCTGGCCCGGCGGTTGCGCGAGGGGGGCCTGGTCTGCCTGGTCGCCGACCGCGACCTGTCCGCGTCCGGGGTCGAGGTGGACTTCTTCGGCGAGACGGCGCGGATGCCCGGCGGACCGGCCCTGCTCGCCCAGCACACCGGCGCGGCGCTGCTGCCCGTGACGCTCCGGTACGACGACTCGCCCGTGATGCGCGGGCAGGTGCACGCGCCGGTCGCGGTGCCCGAGTCGGGTACGCGCCCGCAGAAGACGTCCGTCATGACCCAGGCGCTGGCCGATGTCTTCGCCGCGGGGATCGCCGAGCGTCCGGAGGACTGGCACATGCTGCAGCGCCTGTGGGTCGCCGACCTGGAGCCCCGCCCGGCGCGGCCGTCGGAGCCGTCCTCGGAGCTGTCGTCCGAGCCGGAGGGAGAGCGGAGTTGAGGATCGGTATCGTCTGCCCGTACTCCTGGGACGTCCCCGGCGGCGTCCAGTTCCACATCCGTGATCTGGCCGAGCACCTCCTCGCCCTGGGACACGAGGTGTCCGTCCTCGCCCCGGCGGACGACGACACCCCCCTGCCGCCGTACGTCGTCTCGGCGGGCCGCGCCGTCCCCGTCCCGTACAACGGCTCGGTCGCCCGGCTGAACTTCGGGTTCCTGTCGGCGGCGCGGGTGCGGCGCTGGCTGCACGACGGCGCCTTCGACGTGATCCACATCCATGAGCCCGCCTCGCCGTCGCTGGGCCTGCTGGCGTGCTGGGCCGCGCAGGGCCCGATCGTCGCCACCTTCCACACCTCCAACCCGCGCTCGCGGGCGATGATCGCCGCGTATCCGATCCTCCAGCCCGCCCTGGAGAAGATCAGCGCGCGGATCGCGGTGAGCGAGTACGCGCGCCGCACGCTCGTCGAGCACCTCGGCGGCGACGCCGTCGTCATCCCGAACGGCGTCGACGTCGACTTCTTCGCACGAGCCAAGCCGAACCCCGACTGGCAGGGCGAGACCCTCGGCTTCATAGGCCGCATCGACGAGCCCCGCAAGGGCCTGCCCGTCCTGATGAAGGCGTTGCCGAAGATCCTCGCCGAACGGCCGCGCACCCGTCTCCTCGTCGCCGGGCGCGGCGACGAGGAGGAGGCCGTGGCGAGCCTGCCCGAGGAGATGCGGTCGCGCGTCGAGTTCCTCGGCATGATCAGCGACGCGGACAAGGCACGCTTCCTGCGCAGCGTCGACGTGTACGTCGCCCCCAACACCGGCGGCGAGAGCTTCGGGATCATCCTGGTCGAGGCGATGTCGGCGGGCGCGCCCGTCCTCGCCTCCGACCTGGACGCCTTCGCGCAGGTCCTGGACCAGGGCGAGGCGGGGGAGCTGTACGCCAACGAGGACGCGGACGCGCTGGCCGCCGCGGCCGTACGGCTGCTGGCGGACCCCGGGCGGCGCCAGGAACTGCGGGAACGGGGCAGCGCCCACGTCCGGCGCTTCGACTGGTCGACGGTGGGCGCGGACATCCTGTCCGTGTACGAGACGGTCACCGACGGAGCGGCCGCCGTCGCCGCCGACGAACGGACCGGGCGGCGCGCCCGGTTCGGCCTGGCGCGGGACTGACCGGCGTCCTTCCGGCCCGTACGGGCCGCGCGACCCGTACGGGTAGCCTTGCCGCCCGTGAGCGCAACCCTGATCTGGATCCTCGTCGGCCTGGTCGCCATCGGCCTCTACCTGAGCTGGACCGCGGGCCGCCTCGACCGGCTGCACGCCCGGATCGACGCCGCCCGCGCCGCCCTCGACGCGCAACTGCTGCGCCGCGCCTCGGTGGCCCAGGAACTCGCCACCTCCAAGGTGCTGGACCCGGCCGCCTCGATCGTGCTGTACGAGGCCGCCCACGCGGCCCGGCAGGCCGAGGAGGAGCAGCGCGAGGTCGCCGAGAGCGAGCTGAGCCAGGCGCTGCGCGCCGTCCTCGCGGAACCCGCGCAGGTCGAGGCGGTACGGGAGGCGCCGGGCGGCGAGGAGGCCGCCAGGGAACTGGCCCAGGCGGTGCGCCGGGTGCCCATGGCGCGCCGCTTCCACAACGACGCCGTACGGGCCGCCCGCGCGCTCCGCCGGCACCGCAAGGTCCGCTGGTTCCGGCTCGCGGGCCACGCCCCCTTCCCGATGGCCTTCGAGATGGACGACGAGCCGCCGACGGCACTGGTGGACCGCGCGGGAGTGTGATCCGGCCCGCACGGGCCCCGTGCCGCGCCCCCGGAAACGAGCCACCGCCTGCCCATTGGCCCTTGCTGTGGCCTGCTCACCTCACGTTTCCTCGGTGCTGGCAGCAACCCCCTTCACCGAGTGAGGTCTTCGTGTCCGACTCGCTTCCCACCTCCGCCCCCGCCCCCGAGACTGGCACCGCGCGCGTGAAGCGCGGCATGGCCGAGCAGCTCAAGGGCGGCGTGATCATGGACGTCGTCACCCCGGAACAGGCGAGGATCGCCGAGGACGCGGGCGCCGTCGCCGTCATGGCCCTGGAGCGGGTCCCCGCGGACATCCGCAAGGACGGCGGCGTGGCCCGCATGTCGGACCCCGACATGATCGAGGGCATCATCGAGGCGGTCTCCATCCCCGTGATGGCCAAGTCCCGTATCGGCCACTTCGTCGAGGCCCAGGTCCTGCAGTCCCTCGGTGTGGACTACATCGACGAGTCCGAGGTCCTCACCCCCGCCGACGAGGTCAACCACTCCGACAAGTGGGCGTTCACCACGCCGTTCGTCTGCGGCGCCACCGACCTGGGCGAGGCCCTGCGCCGCATCGCCGAGGGCGCGGCCATGATCCGCTCCAAGGGCGAGGCCGGCACCGGCAACGTCGTCGAGGCGGTCCGCCACCTGCGGCAGATCAAGAACGAGATCGCCCGGCTGCGCGGCTTCGACAACCACGAGCTGTACGCCGCCGCCAAGGAGCTGCGCGCCCCGTACGAGCTGGTCAAGGAGGTCGCCGAGCTGGGCAGGCTGCCGGTCGTGCTGTTCTCCGCCGGCGGCGTGGCGACCCCGGCCGACGCAGCCCTGATGCGTCAGCTCGGTGCCGAGGGTGTCTTCGTCGGCTCCGGCATCTTCAAGTCCGGCGACCCGGCCAAGCGCGCGGCCGCCATCGTGAAGGCCACCACCTTCTTCGACGACCCGAAGATCGTCGCGGACGCCTCCCGCAACCTCGGCGAGGCCATGGTCGGGATCAACCTCGACACCCTGCCCGAGGGTGAGCGCTACGCCGACCGGGGCTGGTGATGTCCGCGCCCGTGATCGGAGTGCTCGCCCTCCAGGGCGACGTGCCGGAGCACCTCACCGCCCTGACCGTGGCCGGCGCCGTGGCCGGGCCGGTGCGGCGCCCCGAGGAACTCGCCCGGGTCGACGGCCTGGTCGTCCCCGGCGGCGAGTCCACCACCATCTCCAAGCTGGCCGCCCTCTTCGGCCTCATGGAACCCCTCCGCGCGCGCGTGCGCGACGGCATGCCGGTCTACGGCACCTGCGCGGGCATGATCCTGCTCGCCGACAAGATCCTCGACCCGCGCGCGGGCCAGGAGACGATCGGCGGCATCGACATGATCGTGCGCCGCAACGCCTTCGGCCGGCAGAACGAGTCCTTCGAGGCGGCGGTCGACGTGCGCGGCGTCGAGGGCGATCCTGTGGAGGGCGTCTTCATCCGCGCGCCCTGGGTGGAGTCCGTCGGCGCGGAGACCGAGGTGCTCGCCGAGCACGACGGCCACATCGTCGCGGTCCGCCAGGGCAACGCGCTCGCCACGTCGTTCCACCCGGAGCTGACGGGCGACCACCGGATGCACGCGCTGTTCGTCGCCATGGTGCGCGGGAACCGGACACCGGAGTCCTTGTAGGATCTCTGGGGTCGTTGCAGAGATGGGTTACGCGAAGGAGACAGGCAGATGTCCGGCCACTCTAAATGGGCCACGACGAAGCACAAGAAGGCCGTCATCGATGCCAAGCGCGGCAAGCTCTTCGCGAAGCTGATCAAGAACATCGAGGTCGCGGCGCGGATGGGCGGCGTCGACCTGGAGGGCAACCCGACGCTGTACGACGCCGTGCAGAAGGCGAAGAAGCAGTCGGTCCCGAACAAGAACATCGACTCGGCGATCAAGCGCGGCGGCGGCCTGGAGGCCGGCGGCGCCGACTACGAGACGATCATGTACGAGGGGTACGGCCCCAACGGTGTCGCGGTGCTCATCGAGTGCCTCACCGACAACCGCAACCGCGCCGCCTCCGAGGTCCGCGTCGCGATGACCCGCAACGGCGGCTCCATGGCCGACCCGGGCTCCGTGTCGTACCTGTTCAACCGCAAGGGCGTCGTCATCGTCCCCAAGGGCGAGCTGACCGAGGACGACGTCCTGGGTGCCGTGCTCGACGCGGGCGCCGAGGAGGTCAACGACCTCGGTGAGTCCTTCGAGGTGCTCAGCGAGGCCACCGACCTGGTCGCGGTGCGCACCGCCCTCCAGGACGCCGGCATCGACTACGACTCCGCCGACGCCAACTTCGTCCCGACCATGCAGGTCGAGCTGGACGAGGAGGGCGCCAAGAAGATCTTCAAGCTGATCGACGCGCTGGAGGACAGCGACGACGTGCAGAACGTCTTCGCCAACTTCGACGTGAGCGACGAGGTCATGGCGAAGGTCGACGCTTAGGGCACGCCGCGAGAGGCAGGCCGGGATCCGCACGGGCCGACGGGACACCCCGTCGGCCCGTCGGCTTGGGGCCGTTGTCGGTGGCACCCGATAGCCTGCGGGAACAGGTTTCGTAGGGAGGGGTGCGCGTGCGCGTACTGGGGGTGGACCCGGGCCTGACGCGGTGCGGCGTCGGCGTGGTCGAGGGCGTCGCGGGCAGGCCGCTCACCATGATCGGGGTCGGTGTCGTCCGGACGCCCGCGGACGCGGACCTCGGCCACCGTCTCGTCGCCGTCGAGCAGGGCATCGAGCGGTGGCTCGACGAGTACGGACCCGAGTACGTCGCGGTGGAGCGAGTCTTCAGCCAGCACAACGTCCGCACCGTGATGGGCACCGCCCAGGCCAGCGCCGTCGCCATCCTCTGCGCCTCCCGCCGCGGCATCCCCGTCGCCCTGCACACCCCCAGCGAGGTCAAGGCCGCCGTCACCGGCAGCGGCCGCGCGGACAAGGCGCAGGTGGGCGCCATGGTCACGCGTCTGCTGCGGCTCGCGGCGCCCCCGAAGCCGGCCGACGCCGCCGACGCCCTCGCGCTCGCCATCTGCCACATCTGGCGGGCCCCCGCCCAGAACAGACTCCAGCAGGCCGTCGCCCTGCACGCATCGAAAGGCCGTACGGCATGATCGCCTTCGTCAGCGGCACGGTCGCAGCCCTCGCCCCCGACACCGCGGTGGTCGAGGTCGGCGGCGTCGGCATGGCCGTCCGGTGCACCCCGGACACCCTGTCCACGCTCCGCGTCGGACAGCCCGCGAGGCTCGCCACCTCCCTCGTCGTCCGCGAGGACTCGCTCACCCTGTACGGCTTCGCGGACGACGACGAGCGCCAGGTCTTCGAGCTGCTCCAGACCGCCAGCGGGGTCGGCCCGCGCCTCGCCCAGGCCATGCTCGCGGTGCACCGCCCGGACGCCCTGCGCCGCGCGGTCGCGACCGGCGACGAGAAGGCCCTCACCGCCGTCCCCGGCATCGGCAAGAAGGGCGCCCAGAAGCTCCTCCTGGAGCTCAAGGACCGCCTCGGGGAACCGGTCGGCGCCCCCGCGGCCGGCGCCCCGGTCACCGCCGGCTGGCGCGACCAGCTGCACGCCGCGCTCATCGGCCTCGGGTACGCCACCCGGGAGGCCGACGAGGCGGTGACCGCGGTGACCCCGCAGGCGGAGGCCGCCGGGGGCACGCCCCAGATCGGCTCGCTGCTGAAGGCCGCGCTGCAGACCCTCAACAGAGCGCGCTGACCGGAGGGCGCCGTGCCGGTCCCGCAGCGCCCCGCGCCGCGCTTCCCCGAACTCACCCACCCGACTGCGACAACCCCCGAGGCACACGCGATGAACTGGGACGACCCGACCGACACGGCAGCCGGCGAGCGGTCCGCCGACTCCGCCGCGGAGCGGTTGGTGGGCTCCGCCGCCGACCGCGAGGACCAGGCGGTGGAGGCCGCCCTGCGTCCCAAGGACCTGGACGAGTTCATCGGCCAGGAGAAGGTCCGCGAGCAGCTCGACCTCGTGCTCCGGGCGGCCCGCGCGCGCGGGGCGACCGCCGACCACGTCCTGCTCTCCGGCGCCCCCGGCCTCGGCAAGACCACCCTCTCGATGATCATCGCGGCCGAGATGGGCGCCCCGATCCGCATCACCAGCGGCCCCGCCATCCAGCACGCCGGCGACCTCGCCGCCATCCTGTCCTCCCTCCAGGAGGGCGAGGTCCTCTTCCTCGACGAGATCCACCGCATGTCGCGGCCCGCCGAGGAGATGCTGTACATGGCCATGGAGGACTTCCGCGTCGACGTCATCGTCGGCAAGGGCCCCGGGGCCACCGCGATCCCGCTCGAACTGCCGCCGTTCACGCTGGTCGGCGCCACCACGCGCGCGGGCCTGCTGCCGCCCCCGCTGCGCGACCGCTTCGGCTTCACCGCGCACATGGAGTTCTACGAGCCGACCGAGCTGGAGCGGGTCGTCCACCGCTCGGCGGACCTGCTCGAGGTGGAGATCGACCCCGCGGGCGCCGCCGAGATCGCCGGCCGCTCCCGCGGCACCCCCCGCATCGCCAACCGGCTGCTGCGCCGCGTACGGGACTACGCGCAGGTCAAGGCCGACGGAGTGATCACCGAGGACATCGCCGCGGCCGCCCTCGCCGTCTACGAGGTCGACTCCCGGGGCCTCGACCGCCTCGACCGCGCGGTGCTGACGGCCCTGCTGAAGCTGTTCGGCGGCGGACCCGTCGGCCTGTCCACGCTCGCCGTCGCGGTGGGGGAGGAGCGCGAGACCGTCGAGGAGGTCGCGGAGCCCTTCCTCGTCCGCGAGGGACTCCTGGCACGCACCCCCAGAGGCCGCGTGGCGACCCCCGCCGCATGGGCGCATCTCGGCCTCACCCCACCCCGGCAGAACACCGCAGGAAACGGACAACAGGACCTGTTCGGGACGTGACGGCGCGGGACTCGCCCGCTCCGGAACCCCGGTGCCATGCTGTGCGTTGTTCCCTGCGTGCGGACTCGCCTAGACTCCGCCGGTGCCGCCCTTGCCGGCAGCACCCCCACATCCCCAACCATCAGGCCGCTCACACCGCGGTCGTGTGAAGGAAGTTCCGACCCGTGAGTCTCGTGACCCTCCTCCCGTTCATCGTGCTCATCGGGGCCATGTTCCTGATGACCCGGTCGGCCAAGAAGAAGCAGCAGCAGGCCGTCGACATGCGGAACTCGATGCAGCCCGGTTCCGGCGTCCGTACGATCGGGGGCATGTACGCGACGGTCAAGGAGGTCAACGAGGACACGGTTCTCCTTGACGCCGGTCCCGGCGTCGAACTGCTCTTCGCGAAGAACGCCATCGGCTCCGTCCTCGACGACGACGAGTACAACCGCATCGTCCACGGCATCGAGCACGACCTGAAGGCCGACGACACCGTGGTTCCGGACGACGCCTCCTCCCTCACCGGGACCGACGAGCCCGCCGACGCGACCCCCGCCGCCAAGCCCCTCGATCTCGGCAAGAAGGACGCGGACGCCGACGCCGTGGACGGGGCGGACGCCGCGCCGCAGGCCGAGCAGGCGGAGCCGAAGAAGACCGACGGCGAGTCCGACGCGAAGTAAGCACGCCCGGGAAGCGCGGCGCGACCGACTCGCGTCCCGCGTCCCCCGGTACGTGCCGTTACCGCACGGGACCCCGACCCAATGGCACGGCCGTCCGCGCGTCCATCCGGCGCCGGGCGGCCCGAGAGGGAGTACGAGAAGGTGGCAGCACCGAAGAAGGGCCGGAGCGCGAGCGCCCAGAGCAGACCAGGCCGCGCACTGGTCCTCATGTTGATCGCCGTCGTAGCGCTCACCGGGGGCATGTTCGCCTCCGGACACCACACCCCGCGTCTCGGCATCGACCTCGCCGGCGGCACCAGCATCACGCTGACGGCGGTCACCGAACCCGGCCAGGCGAACGCGATCAACCCGACCAACATGGACACCGCGGTCGAGATCATGGAGCGCCGTGTCAACGGCCTCGGTGTCTCCGAGGCGGAGGTCCAGACCCAGGGCGATCGCAACATCATCGTCAACGTTCCCAAGGGCACCGACTCCGAACAGGCCCGGGAGCAGGTCGGCACCACCGCCAAGCTCTACTTCCGCCCGGTGGTGGCCACGGAGGTCTCCGGCACCGACGCGAGCGCCAGCCCGAGCGCCGGCTCCAGCGCCGCAGCCTCCCCGAGCCCGTCGGCCTCCGCCGACGAGTCGGCCGCGGACGAGGAGGCGAGCTCGTCGCCCTCCGACGCCGCGAGCCCGTCGGCGAGCGCAACCTCCCAGGGCCGCGCGGTCACCGAGGCCCTCAAGGCCGACCCCACCCCGAGCGACTCGGCCGCCACGAGCGCCGACGCCTCCGCCAGCCCGTCCGCCTCCGCCTCCGCCTCCGAGAGCGCGGGCTCCGGCGAGGCGGACGCGCAGCTCCAGGCCCAGTACGCCGCGCTCGACTGCACCAAGGCCGACCAGCGCTCCGAGGCCGGCAGCGGCGCCAAGCCCGCCGACTCGACCGTCGCCTGCGGCCAGAACGCGCAGGGCCAGTGGCAGAAGTACGTCCTCGGCCCGGCCGAGGTCGACGGCACGGACGTCGACAAGGCCGAGGCGGTCTTCGACACCCAGAGCGCCGCGGGCTGGAAGGTCACCATGGACTTCACGTCCAAGGGTGCCGACAAGTTCGCCGCCATCACCGGCAAGCTCGCCCAGAACCAGACCCCGCAGAACCAGTTCGCGATCGTCCTCGACAACGAGGTCGTCTCCGACCCGTACGTGAACCAGTCGATCACCGGTGGCAACGCCGAGATCTCCGGCAGCTTCACGCAGGAGGAGGCCCAGGGGCTCGCCAACATGCTGTCGTACGGCGCGCTCCCGCTCTCCTTCAAGGAGTCGAGCGTCACCACGGTCACCGCCGCGCTCGGCGGTGAGCAGCTGGAGGCCGGTCTGATCGCCGGCGCCATCGGCCTCGCCCTGGTCGTGATCTACCTGCTCGTCTACTACCGCGGTCTGTCGCTCATCGCGCTCGCCTCGCTGCTCATCTCGGCGGCCCTGACCTACGTGATCATGTCGCTGCTCGGCCCGGCGATCGGCTTCGCGCTGAACCTGCCCGCCGTCTGCGGCGCCATCGTCGCCATCGGCATCACCGCGGACTCGTTCATCGTGTACTTCGAACGCGTCCGGGACGAGGTCCGCGAGGGCCGCTCGCTGCGTCCCGCCGTCGAGCGGGGCTGGCCGCGCGCCCGGCGCACCATCCTGGTCTCCGACTTCGTGTCGTTCCTCGCCGCCGCGGTGCTCTTCGTGGTCAGCGTCGGCAAGGTCCAGGGCTTCGCGTTCACGCTGGGTCTCACCACCCTCCTCGACGTGGTGGTCGTCTTCTTCTTCACCAAGCCGCTGCTGACGCTCCTCGCCCGCACCAAGTTCTTCGGGGGCGGCCACAAGTGGTCCGGCCTGGACCCGAAGCGGCTCGGTGCCCGGCCGCCGCTGCGCCGCACCCGCCGTCCCGCCGTCCACGTCGACCCCAAGGAGGCGTGAGATGTCGAAGCTCGGCAACCTCGGCGCCCGGCTCCACCGCGGCGAAATCGGCTACGACTTCGTCGCCCACCGCTTCCTCTGGTACGGCGTCTCCGTACTGATCACCGTCCTGGCCATCGCGGGCCTCGGGTTCCGCGGCCTGAACATGGGCATCGAGTTCCAGGGCGGCGCCGTCTTCACCGTCCCGAAGACGAGCGTCTCGGCCTCCCAGGCGGAGACGTACGCGGAAGAGGCCGCGGGCCACGACGCCATCGTGCAGGAGCTCGGCTCCGGCGGGATGCGCATCCAGGTCTCCGGCGTGGACACCGCGAAGTCCGACGACATCAAGCAGCAGCTCGCGCAGGACCTGAAGGTCGACGCGGACGACATCAACGCCGACCTCGTCGGACCCAGCTGGGGCGAGCAGATCGCCAACAAGGCGTGGCAGGGCCTCGGCATCTTCCTGGTCCTCGTGGTGATCTACCTGGCGATCGCCTTCGAGTGGCGCATGGCGGTCGCCGCCTTCGTCGCCCTCATCCACGACATCACCATCACCGTCGGCATCTACGCCCTCGTCGGCTTCGAGGTGACCCCGGGCACGGTGATCGGTCTGCTGACCATCCTCGGTTACTCGCTCTACGACACGGTGGTCGTCTTCGACAGCCTCAAGGAGCAGACCAAGGACATCACCAAGCAGACCCGCTGGACCTACAGCGAGATCGCCAACCGCTCGATCAACAGCACCCTGGTCCGCTCCGTCAACACCACGGTGGTCGCGCTGCTGCCGGTCGCCGGCCTGCTCTTCATCGGCGGCGGTGTCCTCGGCGCCGGTATGCTGAACGACATCTCGCTGTCGCTGTTCGTGGGTCTCGCCGCCGGCGCGTACTCCTCGATCTTCATCGCCACGCCGCTCGTCGCCGACCTCAAGGAGCGCGAGCCGCAGATGAAGGCCCTCAAGAAGCGCGTGCTCGCCAAGCGGGCGCAGAGCACCGACCGGGACACGGCCGACCAGGACGGGACCGCCGACGAGCCGTACGGCGACGAGCCGGAGGACGCCGCCCCCGCCGTCGTCGGCCCGCGCCACCAGCCCGCGACCCGCAACCGGGGCCGCGGCCGACCGTCCGGAAAGCGTCGATGACCGACATCCAGGAACTCCTGCTCAGCCGCATCCGCGACGTCGCGGACTACCCGGAGCCGGGGGTGATGTTCAAGGACATCACCCCGCTGCTGGCCGACCCGCAGGCGTTCACCGCACTCACGGACACCCTGTCGCAGCTCGCCGTCCGCAACGGCGCCACGAAGATCGTCGGCCTGGAGGCCCGCGGCTTCATCCTGGGCGCCCCGGTCGCCGTCCGGGCCGGCGTCGGCTTCATCCCCGTACGCAAGGCGGGCAAGCTCCCCGGAGCGACCCTCAGCCAGGCCTACGACCTGGAGTACGGCTCCGCGGAGATCGAGGTGCACGCCGAGGACCTGGCAGCCGGCGACCGCGTCATGGTCATCGACGACGTGCTCGCCACGGGCGGCACCGCCGAGGCCTCGCTCCAGCTCGTCCGCCGGGCGGGCGCCGACGTCGCGGGCGTCGCCGTCCTGATGGAGCTGGGCTTCCTCGGCGGCCGGGCCCGTCTGGAACCGGCTCTCGGTGGCGCCCCGCTGGACGCGTTGCTGCAGGTCTGAGCCTTTCGCGCCACCCGTGGAACACCGCAGGGGCGGGCTCCGGAGGAATCCGGGGCCCGCCCCTGGTGTTCCACCAGTACCAGGGCGTCTCACCGGTCGACGACGAGCGACAAGCCCGGGATCGCTACCATGGGGTCTCCGGAGCCTGACCGGGGGACCCGGATCGCGCACGAGGAGCCCTCTTGGCAGACGAGGCCCAGCCACTGACCGCCGCCAAGCCGGAGCAGACGCCGGCATCCGCGGCCGAGCCCGCGCCGGGTGCGGAGAACACCGCCCGGAGCGGGGACGAGCGCGCCCGGTCCGCGTCCGGCAGGACCTCCGGGCCGAGGCCCGGGCCGACCCCGGCGGAGCGCGTGGCGGCCACGCCGGCGCGTCCGGCCCAGGGCAGGGCGGAGCGGTCGGGCGGCTCCTCCAACCGCGTCCGCGCCCGGCTCGCCCGGCTCGGCGTCCAGCGTTCCAACCCGTACAACCCGGTCCTGGAGCCATTGCTGCGCATCGTCCGCAGCAACGACCCGAAGATCGAGACGGCCACGCTCCGTCAGGTCGAGAAGGCCTACCAGGTCGCCGAGCGCTGGCACCGCGGCCAGAAGCGCAAGAGCGGCGACCCGTACATCACCCACCCGCTCGCGGTCACCACGATCCTCGCCGAGCTCGGCATGGACCCGGCGACCCTGATGGCGGGCCTGCTGCACGACACGGTCGAGGACACCGAGTACGGGCTGGACCAGCTCCGCCGCGACTTCGGCGACGTGGTCGCCCTGCTCGTCGACGGCGTCACCAAGCTGGACAAGGTCAAGTTCGGCGAGGCCGCGCAGGCCGAGACCGTGCGCAAGATGGTCGTCGCCATGGCCAAGGACCCGCGCGTCCTGGTCATCAAGCTCGCCGACCGCCTGCACAACATGCGCACCATGCGTTACCTCAAGCGCGAGAAGCAGGAGAAGAAGGCGCGCGAGACCCTGGAGATCTACGCGCCGCTCGCCCACCGCCTGGGCATGAACACCATCAAGTGGGAGCTGGAGGACCTCGCCTTCGCGATCCTCTACCCCAAGATGTACGACGAGATCGTCCGCCTGGTCGCCGAGCGCGCCCCCAAGCGCGACGAGTACCTCGCGGTCGTCACCGACGAGGTCCAGTCCGACCTGCGCGCGGCCCGCATCAAGGCGACCGTCACCGGCCGCCCGAAGCACTACTACAGCGTCTACCAGAAGATGATCGTCCGCGGCCGGGACTTCGCGGAGATCTACGACCTGGTCGGCATCCGCGTCCTGGTGGACACGGTCCGCGACTGCTACGCGGCCCTGGGCACGGTCCACGCCCGCTGGAACCCGGTTCCCGGGCGGTTCAAGGACTACATCGCGATGCCCAAGTTCAACATGTACCAGTCGCTGCACACGACGGTCATCGGGCCCAGCGGCAAACCGGTCGAACTCCAGATCCGTACGTTCGACATGCACCGCCGCGCCGAGTACGGCATCGCCGCGCACTGGAAGTACAAGCAGGAGGCCGTCGCGGGCGCCTCCAAGGTGCGTACCGACGTGCCGAAGGCGCCGGCCGGCAAGGCCGGCAAGGACTCGGCCGCCATCAACGACATGGCGTGGCTGCGGCAGCTCCTGGACTGGCAGAAGGAGACCGAGGACCCCAGCGAGTTCCTGGAGTCCCTGCGCTTCGACCTCTCCCGCAACGAGGTCTTCGTCTTCACGCCGAAGGGCGACGTCATAGCGCTGCCCGCGGGCGCCACCCCGGTCGACTTCGCGTACGCCGTCCACACCGAGGTCGGCCACCGCACGATAGGCGCACGTGTCAACGGACGCCTGGTGCCGCTGGAGTCCACCCTGGACAACGGCGACCTGGTCGAGGTCTTCACCTCCAAGGCGTCCGGCGCCGGCCCGTCCCGCGACTGGCTCGGCTTCGTCAAGTCACCCCGTGCCCGCAACAAGATCCGCGCCTGGTTCTCCAAGGAGCGCCGCGACGAGGCGATCGAGCAGGGCAAGGACGCCATCGTCCGCGCGATGCGCAAGCAGAACCTGCCGATCCAGCGCATCCTCACCGGCGACTCCCTGGTCACCCTTGCGCACGAGATGCGCTACCCCGACATCTCGGCCCTGTACGCGGCGATCGGCGAGGGCCACGTGGCGGCCCAGGGCGTGGTGCAGAAGCTCGTCCAGGCGCTCGGCGGGGAGGAGGCAGCCAGCGAGGAGATCGACGAGGCGGTCCCGTCCACGCGCGGGCGCGGCCGTCGCAAGCGCCGCAGCAGCAACGACCCGGGTGTGGTGGTCAAGGGCGTCGAGGACGTCTGGGTCAAGCTCGCCCGCTGCTGCACGCCCGTCCCCGGCGACCCGATCATCGGCTTCGTGACCCGTGGCAGCGGTGTCTCGGTGCACCGCAACGACTGCGTCAACGTCGACTCGCTCTCCCGCGAGCCGGAGCGCATCCTGGACGTCGAGTGGGCGCCCACCCAGTCCTCGGTCTTCCTGGTCGCCATCCAGGTCGAGGCCCTGGACCGGTCCCGGCTCCTGTCGGACGTCACCCGCGTCCTGTCCGACCAGCACGTCAACATCCTCTCGGCCGCGGTCCAGACCTCCCGCGACCGCGTGGCCACCTCCCGCTTCACCTTCGAGATGGGCGACCCGAAGCACCTCGGGCACGTGCTCAAGGCGGTCAGGGGAGTGGAGGGCGTGTACGACGTGTACCGCGTGACGTCGGCGCGGCAGCAGCGGTAGCGCGTACGACGGTGCCGCCTCCCCGGAAGGAGGCGGCACCGTCGTACCGTCGTGGAGCGGCCGGCAGCGTCAGCCGCCGAACTCCTGCAGCCCCTTCAGCGCCTGGTCGAGCAGCGCCTGGCGGCCGTCCAGCTCCTGCTGGAGCTTGCCGGCCTTGGCGTCGTTGCCGGAGGCGCGGGCCGCCTCGATCTGGCCCTTGAGCTTGTCGACGGCCGCCTGCAGCTGGCCCGTGAGGCCCTCGGCCCGGGCGCGGGCCTCCGGGTTCGTACGGCGCCACTCCGCTTCCTCGGACTCCTGGATGGCCCGCTCCACCGCGTGCATCCGGCCCTCCACCTTCGGGCGGGCGTCCCGCGGGACGTGGCCGATGGCCTCCCAGCGCTCGTTGATGGAGCGGAACGCGGCGCGCGCCGACTTCAGGTCCGTGACCGGAAGCAGCTTCTCCGCCTCGCCCGCCAGCTCCTCCTTGAGCTTCAGGTTCTCGGCCTGCTCGGCGTCGCGCTCGGCGAACACCGCGCCCCGGGCGGCGAAGAAGACGTCCTGGGCGCCGCGGAAGCGGTTCCACAGGTCGTCCTCGTGCTCGCGCTGGGCGCGGCCCGCCGCCTTCCACTCGGTCATCAGCTCGCGGTAGCGGGCCGCGGTCGGTCCCCAGTCGGTCGAGTCCGACAGCGCCTCGGCCTCCGCGACCAGCCGCTCCTTGATCTTGCGGGCCTCCTCGCGCTGCGCGTCCAGCTGCGCGAAGTGCGCCTTGCGCCGCTTGGAGAACGCCGAGCGGGCGTGCGAGAAGCGGTGCCACAGCTCGTCGTCCGACTTGCGGTCGAGGCGCGGCAGCCCCTTCCAGGTGTCCACCAGCGCCCGCAGCCGCTCACCGGCCGCCCGCCACTGCTCGGACGCGGCCAGCTCCTCCGCCTCGGCGACCAGCGTCTCCTTGGCGCTGCGCGCCTCGTCGGACTGCTTGGCCCGCTGCGCCTTGCGCTCCTCACGGCGGGACTCGACCGTCTGGACGAGCTTGTCCAGCCGGGTCCGCAGCGCGTCCAGGTCGCCCACCGCGTGGTGTGCGTCCACCTGCTCCCGCAGATGGGCGATCGCGGCCTGGGCGTCCTTCGCCGACAGGTCGGTGGTCCGTACCCGTCGTTCGAGGAGGCCGATCTCCACAACCAGGCCCTCGTACTTGCGTTCGAAGTAGGCCAGCGCCTCCTCGGGAGAGCCGGCCTGCCAGGAACCGACGACCTGCTCGCCGTCGGCCGTACGCACGTACACGGTCCCCGTCTCGTCGACGCGGCCCCACGGGTCGCTGCTCACAGCGCCTCCTCCACATGATGCCTGCGGCAGGCTGCTGCACCCCCGGGCATCGTCCACAGTTTCGTCACGGCCAACATAGGCGACCGGCGGGGCGGCTGTCCGCATCCCGCGCGACCGAAATTTCGCAGTTGGCGGTCAGGATTTCGAGACCGTCGCCTTGTTGATCACCACGGTCGCGTTCGGGGCGCCGTCCCCCATGCCCGAGTTCTCGCCCGCCTCGGCGATCTTCTGCAGGACCTTCATGCCCGATTCGGAAATCGTCCCGAACGGTGTGTAGTTGGCGGGCAACTGACTGTCCTGGTAGACGAGGAAGAACTGGCTGCCGCCACTGTTCCGGCCCTCGCCGGACTGGGCGTTGTACTGGTTGGCCATGGCCACCGTGCCCGCCGGGTACACGTCGCCCTTCAGGCGCTCGTCCTTGAGGTTCTCGTCCGGGATCGTGTAGCCGGGGCCGCCCATGCCGGTGCCCTCGGGGTCGCCGCACTGGAGCACGTAGATGCCGGCGGTGGTGAGCCGGTGGCACTTCGTGTGGTCCAGGTAACCCTTGCCGACCAGGAAGTCGAACGAGTTCACCGTGTGCGGGGCCTTCGACGCGTCCATCGCTATGGAGATGTCACCGCAGGTCGTCCGCAGATCCATCGTGTACGTCGCGGACTTGTCGACGGTGAGCTCCGGCTCCTTGTCGAAGCTGAGCTTCTTCACCTCGCCCTCGGCGGGCTTCTCGCACGGGTCCTCGACCGGACTCGCCGAGGCGCTCGGGGTCACCTCCGCACTCGCGTTCTCCTTGTTGTCGTCGCCCTTCAGGGCGCCGGTCGTGTACAGCGCGACGCTGCCGATGAGGATCACGCCGAGGACCGAGGCGATCACGGAGTTGCGGACACGGGCCTTGCGCCGCGCCGACGTGCGCCGCTGCTGCTGCCGCAAGAACTTCTCCCGGGCGAGCTGACGCCGCCGCTGTTCCTGGCTGACCACGGGGTTCTCTCCTCATGCGTCGTGTACGTCGACCGGTACGCGGGGCGTCCCTGGCGTCGACCGCCTGCGTGTGCCCCGTACCGTATATGGGTTCGCTGAGGAAACGGCAGCGCCGGTAGGCTCTGATCCGCGGCGGACCGCTTCCACGGCGGAGTCAGCAGCCGCTCTCTACGACACAAGAAGGACGATCGTGCTCATTGCCGGGTTCCCCGCCGGGGCCTGGGGGACCAACTGTTACCTGGTCGCCCCTGCCGCCGGTGAGGAGTGCGTGATCATCGACCCGGGCCACCAGGCCGCGCGGGGCGTCGAGGAGGCACTGAGGAAGCATCGGCTCAAGCCCGTCGCCGTCGTCCTCACCCACGGCCACATCGACCACGTGGCCTCGGTCGTCCCCGTGTGCGGCGCGCACGACGTGCCGGCGTGGATCCACCCCGCGGACCGGTACATGATGAGCGACCCCGAGAAGGGGATCGGCCGCTCCATCGGGATGCCGCTGATGGGCGAGCTGGCCGTGGGGGAGCCCGACGACGTGAAGGAGCTGACCGACGGGTCCCGGCTCTCGCTCGCGGGCCTCACGTTCTCCGTGGCGCACGCACCGGGCCATACCAAGGGGTCGGTGACCTTCCGGATGCCCGAGACGGCGGACGTCCCCTCCGTGTTCTTCTCGGGCGACCTGCTCTTCGCCGGCTCCATCGGACGCACCGACCTGCCCGGCGGTGACATGGCCGAGATGCTCGACTCGCTGGCCCGCGTGTGCCTGCCGCTCGACGACTCGACCGTGGTGCTGTCCGGCCACGGCGCCCAGACGACCATCGGCCAGGAGCGCGCCACCAACCCGTATCTGCGGCAGGTGGCCGCCGGCCGCCAGGATCGCGGTGCGGACCCCGGGTCCGCTCCCCGACGAGGAATGTGACGAGAGACTTTTCGTGAGCACCTTCAAGGCCCCCAAGGGCACGTACGACCTGCTGCCGCCGGACAGCGCCCAGTACCTCGCCGTCCGCGAGGCCATCGCCGCCCCGCTGCGCAACTCCGGGTACGGCTACATCGAGACGCCCGGCTTCGAGAACGTCGAGCTGTTCGCGCGCGGCGTCGGTGAGTCCACCGACATCGTGACCAAGGAGATGTACGCCTTCGAGACCAAGGGCGGCGACAAGCTGGCCCTGCGCCCCGAGGGCACCGCCTCCGTGCTGCGCGCCGCCCTGGAGGGCAGCCTGCACAAGGCGGGCAACCTCCCGGTCAAGCTCTGGTACTCGGGCTCGTACTACCGCTACGAGCGCCCCCAGAAGGGCCGCTACCGCCACTTCTCGCAGGTGGGCGCCGAGGCGATCGGCGCCGAGGACCCGGCCCTGGACGCCGAGCTGATCATCCTGGCCGACCAGGCGTACCGCTCGCTGGGCCTGAGGAACTTCCGCATCCTCCTCAACTCCCTCGGCGACAAGGAGTGCCGCCCGGTCTACCGCGCCGCCCTGCAGGACTTCCTGCGCGGCCTGGACCTGGACGAGGAGACCCTGCGCCGCGCCGAGATCAACCCGCTGCGCGTCCTCGACGACAAGCGCGCGGACGTCCAGAAGCAGCTGGCAGGCGCACCGCTTCTCCGGGACTACCTCTGCGACGCCTGCAAGGCGTACCACGAGGAGGTCCGCGAGCTGATCACCGCGGCGGGCGTGGCCTTCGAGGACGACCCGAAGCTGGTCCGCGGCCTCGACTACTACACGCGGACGACCTTCGAGTTCGTCCACGACGGCCTCGGCTCCCAGTCCGCGGTGGGCGGCGGCGGCCGCTACGACGGCCTCTCCGAGATGATCGGCGGCCCCGCGCTCCCGTCGGTGGGCTGGGCCCTCGGCGTGGACCGTACGGTCCTCGCGCTGAAGGCGGAGGGCGTCGAGCTCGCCCTGCCCGCGACCACCAGCGTCTACGCGGTACCGCTCGGCGAGGAGGCCCGCCGGGTGCTGTTCGCCAAGGTCACCGAGTTGCGCCGGGTGGGCGTCGCGACGGACTTCGCGTACGGGGGCAAGGGGCTGAAGGCGGCGATGAAGGCCGCCAACCGGTCGGGCGCCCGCTACGCACTCGTGCTGGGCGAGCGCGACCTCGCCGAGAATGTCGTCCAGCTCAAGGACATGGAGTCCGGCGAGCAGCAGGCGATCGGCGTCAACGAGATCGTGGCGGAGCTGGAGACCCGGCTCGGCAGGCCGTAGCCGGAGGACCGGACGGGGTGGGCCCCGGAACTCCGTGACCGGCGTTCCGGGGCCCACTGGTCCCTCCCGTCCCCCGCCGAACGTCCTTTCTTACGTCCGTCAGACGCCTCGAGGACGACTGTGTACGGCAGAATGACCGTGCCGGACGGCTTCTTCGACGACCTTACGGATACGACGTGATGAGCAAGACGACAGTCAAGGACGTGCCACTCGAGCGGGACCCCGCCGCCCCGTCCCCGGGCAGGGTGGGCACCGGACGTGCTTTCGCGATCATGCTGCTGATCACGGGCGCGGCCGGACTGCTCGCCGCCTGGGTCATCACGCTCGACAAGTTCAAGCTCCTCGAGGACCCGAACTTCACTCCCGCGTGCAGCCTGAACCCGGTCGTCTCCTGCGGCAACATCATGAAGAGCGATCAGGCCTCGGTCTTCGGGTTCCCCAACCCGATGCTCGGCCTCGTCGCGTACGGCATCGTGATCTGCGTCGGCATGAGCCTGCTGGCCCGTGCCTCCTTCCCGCGCTGGTACTGGCTCACCTTCAACGCGGGCACCCTCTTCGGTGTCGGCTTCTGCACCTGGCTGCAGTTCCAGTCCCTGTACCGGATCAACTCCCTGTGCCTGTGGTGCTGCCTGGCCTGGGTCGCCACGATCGTCATGTTCTGGTACGTGACGTCGCTCAACGTCCGCAACGGCTTCCTGCCCGCGCCGAGCCGGCTCAAGGGCTTCCTCGGCGAGTTCACCTGGGTCCTGCCCGTGATGCACATCGGCATCATCGGCATGTTGATCCTGACCCGCTGGTGGGACTTCTGGACCAGCTGACGGACGGGCCGACGGGCGGGACGGCGGACGGCCCGACGGCGCCCGCCGCGTTGTCGGTGCGGTGATTTAGGGTTTCACCGTGGAGCCCGACCTGTTCACCGCCGCCGCCGAAGAACGCCAGGAGAGGGAGCCGTCCAGCAGCCCCCTGGCGGTACGGATGCGCCCGCGCACCCTCGACGAGGTCGTGGGCCAGCAGCACCTGCTCAAGCCCGGTTCGCCCCTGCGCAGACTCGTCGGCGAGTCCGGCGGCGGCCCCGCCGGCCCCTCCTCGGTGATCCTGTGGGGCCCGCCCGGCACGGGCAAGACGACCCTCGCGTACGTCGTCTCCAAGGCCACCAACAAGCGCTTCGTGGAGCTCTCCGCGATCACCGCGGGCGTCAAGGAGGTCCGCGCGGTCATCGACGGCGCCCGCCGCGCCACCGGCGGCTACGGCACCGAGACCGTCCTCTTCCTCGACGAGATCCACCGCTTCAGCAAGGCCCAGCAGGACTCCCTGCTGCCCGCCGTGGAGAACCGCTGGGTCACGCTGATCGCGGCGACGACGGAGAACCCGTACTTCTCCGTGATCTCTCCCCTGCTCTCCCGCTCCCTCCTCCTCACCCTCGAACCGCTCACCGACGACGACCTGCGCGGACTGCTCCGCCGCGCCCTCGCCCACGAGCGCGGGCTCAAGGGGTCCGTCACCCTCCCCGGGGACACCGAGGAGCACCTGCTGCGCATCGCGGGCGGCGACGCCCGCCGCGCGCTGACCGCCCTGGAGGCCGCGGCCGGAGCCGCCCTCGACAAGGGCGAGACGGAGATAGGCCTGACGACCCTGGAGGAGACCGTCGACCGGGCCGCGGTGAAGTACGACCGCTCCGGCGACCAGCACTACGACGTGGCCAGCGCCCTGATCAAGTCGATCCGCGGCTCCGACGTCGACGCGGCCCTGCACTACCTGGCCCGCATGATCGAGGCGGGGGAGGACCCCCGGTTCATCGCCCGGCGGCTGATGATCTCCGCCAGCGAGGACATCGGGCTGGCCGATCCGAACGCGCTGCCCATCGCGGTCGCCGCCGCCCAGGCCGTCGCCATGATCGGCTTCCCCGAGGCCGCCCTCACCCTCAGCCACGCCACCATCGCGCTCGCCCTGGCCCCCAAGTCCAACGCGGCGACCACCGCCATCGGCGCCGCCATGGAGGACGTCCGCAAGGGCCTCGCCGGGCCCGTGCCCCCGCACCTGCGCGACGGCCACTACAAGGGCGCCGCCAAGCTCGGCCACTCCCAGGGCTACGTGTACCCGCACGACCTGCCCGAGGGCATCGCCGCCCAGCAGTACGCACCGGACGCGCTCAAGGACCGCCAGTACTACACCCCGACCCGGCACGGCGCCGAGGCCCGGTACGCGGACGCGGTGGAGTGGACGAGGAAGCACCTCGGTCGCAAGCGGTCCTGAGCACCCTGTAAACTCGCCCGGAGTGCCGAGTCCCGCGCTGTCAGAGCGGGACACCCGGCCGGAACCCTCAAGCGGGGTTCCAGGAGCGTCGCGCACCGTCGAAGGTGTCGCGGGCAGCCCACCACCACCCGGATCCCGGGAGCGGTCGGTGGGCCACTCGCGTGCTGCACGTATGTGCCCAGACCAGGGGAGCGGCTGCCCACCTCGACTCAGGCGAGACGAGGCGGGATTCCCCGGCTGCGGATGCGACCTCCCTCAAACCCTGACGAGCCGAACACCGAGAGAAGAGAAACAGTGGCGAACCAGTCCCGCCCCAAGGTCAAGAAGTCGCGTGCCCTCGGTATCGCGCTGACCCCGAAGGCCGTCAAGTACTTCGAGGCCCGCCCCTACCCGCCGGGTGAGCACGGCCGCGGCCGCAAGCAGAACTCGGACTACAAGGTCCGTCTGCTCGAGAAGCAGCGTCTGCGCGCGCAGTACGACGTGTCCGAGCGTCAGCTCGTCCGCGCCTACGAGCGTGCCTCCAAGGTCCAGGGCAAGACCGGTGAGGCCCTGATCATCGAGCTCGAGCGCCGTCTCGACGCCCTGGTCCTGCGCTCGGGCATCGCCCGCACGATCTACCAGGCCCGTCAGATGGTCGTCCACGGCCACATCGAGGTCAACGGCCAGAAGGTCGACAAGCCGTCCTTCCGCGTCAAGCCGGACGACGTCGTCATGGTCCGTGAGCGCAGCCGTCAGAAGCCGCTGTTCGAGGTCGCCCGTGAGGGTGGCTTCGCCGCGGACGGCGAGACCCCGCGCTACCTCCAGGTGAACCTCAAGGCCCTGGCGTTCCGCCTGGACCGTGAGCCGAACCGCAAGGAGATCCCGGTGATCTGCGACGAGCAGCTCGTCGTCGAGTACTACGCCCGTTGATCCTTCTTCGGCGGACGTAGTCCCCTCGCGCGTCAGCCCGTCGTTCCCCCGCCCCCTTCGAGGCGGGCGGGGCGGCGGGCTTTCCGCATCCCGTGTGCTCTCCGTGTCATGCGGTACCGCGTTAATGCGGTGCGGAGCGACATCCCCGGCGCGATAGGCTCGGGGCACGACTTTTCGATGTTCAGGCAAGTGCCAGGGAGCGGGTGCGCAGTGTCCGGTGGAGAGGTGGCCGGGATCCTGGTGGCCGTGTTCTGGGCGATCCTGGTCTCCTTCCTCGCCGTCGCGCTGGCGAGGCTGGCCCAGACGCTCAGGGCGACCACCAAGCTCGTCGCGGACGTGACCGATCAGGCGGTCCCGCTCCTCGCCGACGCTTCCTCCGCGGTCCGCTCCGCGCAGACGCAGATCGACCGGGTCGACGCGATCGCCTCCGACGTGCAGGAGGTCACCTCCAACGCCTCGGCGCTCTCCACCACCGTCGCCTCCACCTTCGGCGGCCCGCTGGTGAAGGTCGCGGCGTTCGGCTACGGCGTGCGCCGCGCCATCGGCGGCCGCAAGGAGGACGCGCCGGGGAAGCCGGGCAGGGCCTCCCGGCGCACCGTGATCGTCGGCCGTACCGTCCCGTCCGCGCGCCGGGAGCGGCGCGGCCGGGGGAAGAAGGACTGACCCAGCGATGTTCCGTCGTACGTTCTGGTTCACCACGGGCGTCGCCGCCGGTGTGTGGGCCACCACCAAGGTCAACCGCAAGCTGAAGCAGCTGACCCCCGAGAGTCTGGCCGCGACGGCGGCCAACAAGGCGCTCGAGGCCGGGCACCGCATCAAGGAGCGCGCGGTCGACTTCGCGCTCGACGTCCGCGACGGCATGGCGCAGCGCGAGGAGGAGCTGGGCGACGCGCTCGGCCTGTACGCGCCGGTCGACCGCGACGAGCTCCCGGCAGCTCACCGGTACGCCGCCATCGAGAACCGCACCACCCCGAAGTACGTCGAAGGTTCGACGTACCGGAAGAACTCCTACAACTCGCACAACCGGAATGAGGACCACTGATGGAGTCGGCCGAAATCCGCCGCCGCTGGCTGAGCTTCTTCGAGGAGCGCGGGCACACCGTCGTGCCTTCGGCGTCGCTCATCGCGGACGACCCGACTCTGCTCCTGGTCCCCGCGGGCATGGTGCCCTTCAAGCCGTACTTCCTCGGTGAGGTCAAGCCGCCGTTCGACCGCGCCACCAGCGTGCAGAAGTGCGTGCGCACGCCCGACATCGAAGAGGTCGGCAAGACCACGCGGCACGGCACGTTCTTCCAGATGTGCGGCAACTTCTCCTTCGGCGACTACTTCAAGGAAGGCGCCATCAAGCTCGCCTGGGAGCTGCTCACCTCGCCCCAGGACAAGGGCGGCTACGGCCTGGAGCCGGAGAAGCTCTGGATCACCGTCTACCAGGACGACGACGAGGCCGAGCAGATCTGGCGCGACGTCGTCGGTGTCCCCGCCGAGCGCATCCAGCGCCTGGGCAAGAAGGACAACTTCTGGTCCATGGGCGTGCCCGGTCCGTGCGGTCCGTGTTCGGAGATCAACTACGACCGCGGCCCCGAGTTCGGCGTCGAGGGCGGCCCCGCCGTCAACGACGAGCGCTACGTGGAGATCTGGAATCTGGTCTTCATGCAGTACGAGCGTGGCGAGGGCACCGGCAAGGACGACTTCGAGATCCTCGGCGACCTGCCCAGCAAGAACATCGACACCGGTCTCGGCCTCGAACGCCTCGCCATGATTCTGCAGGGCGTGCAGAACATGTACGAGATCGACACCTCCATGGCCGTCATCAAGAAGGCCACCGAGCTGACCGGTGTCGCCTACGGCGACGCCCACGACTCGGACGTCTCCCTGCGCGTGGTCACCGACCACATGCGCACCTCCGTCATGCTCATCGGCGACGGCGTCAGCCCCGGCAACGAGGGCCGCGGCTACGTGCTGCGCCGCATCATGCGCCGTGCCATCCGCAACATGCGCCTGCTCGGTGCCACGGGTCCGGTCGTGAAGGACCTGGTCGACACCGTGATCGAGATGATGGGCCAGCAGTACCCGGAGCTCGTCACCGACCGCGAGCGCATCGAGAAGGTCGCCCTCGCCGAGGAGGCCCGCTTCCTCAAGACGCTGAACTCCGGCACCAACGTCCTGGACACCGCCGTCGCCGAGACCAAGTCCGCCGGCTCCACGGTGCTGCCCGGCGACAAGGCGTTCCTGCTCCACGACACCTGGGGCTTCCCGATCGACCTCACCCTGGAGATGGCCGCCGAGCAGGGCCTCACCGTGGACGAGGACGGCTTCCGCCGCCTGATGAAGGAGCAGCGGGAGCGCGCCAAGGCCGACGCCCAGGCCAAGAA
Organism: Streptomyces ruber; assembly: GCF_014648075.1. GTDB lineage: Bacteria > Actinomycetota > Actinomycetes > Streptomycetales > Streptomycetaceae > Streptomyces > Streptomyces ruber. Next base: position 340,887 of record NZ_BMQK01000005.1, read on the forward strand.
GACCGGCCACGCCGACCTCGGCGCCTACCGCGAGATCGCCGACAGCTCCGGCGCCACCGACTTCATCGGCTACACGGACACCGAGGGCGAGTCCCGGATCGTCGGCATCCTCGTCGACGGTGTGTCCTCCCCGGCCGCCACCGAGGGCGACGAGGTCGAGATCGTCCTCGACCGCACCCCGTTCTACGCCGAGGGCGGTGGCCAGATCGGCGACACCGGCCGCATCAAGGTCGACTCCGGCGCCGTGATCGAGGTCCGCGACTGCCAGAAGCCGGTCCCGGGCGTGTACGTCCACAAGGGCGTCGTCCAGGTCGGCGAGGTCACCGTCGGTGCCTCGGCCCACGCCTCGATCGACTCCCGCCGCCGCAAGGCCATCGCCCGCGCCCACTCGGCCACCCACCTGACCCACCAGGCCCTGCGCGACGCCCTCGGCCCGACGGCCGCCCAGGCCGGCTCGGAGAACCAGCCCGGCCGCTTCCGCTTCGACTTCGGTTCCCCGTCCGCCGTCCCGACGGCCGTGATGACCGACGTCGAGCAGAAGATCAACGAGGTGCTCGCCCGCGACCTGGACGTGCACGCCGAGGTCATGGGCATCGACGAGGCCAAGAAGCAGGGTGCCATCGCCGAGTTCGGCGAGAAGTACGGCGACCGGGTGCGCGTCGTGACCATCGGCGACTTCTCCAAGGAGCTGTGCGGCGGCACGCACGTCCACAACACCGCCCAGCTCGGCCTGGTGAAGCTGCTCGGCGAGTCGTCGATCGGCTCCGGTGTGCGCCGTATCGAGGCCCTGGTCGGCGTCGACGCCTACAACTTCCTCGCCCGTGAGCACACGGTCGTCGCCCAGCTCCAGGAGCTGATCAAGGGCCGTCCGGAGGAGCTCCCGGAGAAGGTCTCCGCCATGCTCGGCAAGCTGAAGGACGCCGAGAAGGAGATCGAGAAGTTCCGCGCGGAGAAGGTCCTCCAGGCCGCCGCCGGGCTCGCCGAGTCCGCCAAGGACGTCCGCGGCGTCGCCGTCGTCACCGGGCAGGTCCCGGACGGCACGACCCCCGACGACCTGCGCAAGCTGGTCCTCGACGTGCGCGGCCGCATCCAGGGCGGCCGGGCCGCCGTGGTCGCCCTGTTCACCGTGAACAACGGCAAGCCGCTGACGGTCATCGCCACCAACGACGCCGCCCGCGACCGCGGCCTGAAGGCCGGCGACCTGGTCCGTACCGCCGCCAAGACGCTCGGCGGCGGCGGTGGCGGCAAGCCGGACGTCGCCCAGGGCGGCGGCCAGAACCCGGCCGCGATCGGCGACGCCGTCGACGCCGTCGAGCGCCTGGTCGCCGAGACCGCCAAGTAGGGACCGGACATCATGCGCAGAGGACGTCGGCTCGCGATCGACGTCGGGGACGCCCGTATCGGGGTCGCCTCGTGCGACCCCGACGGGATCCTCGCGACACCGGTGGAGACGGTTCCGGGACGCGACGTCCCGGCCGCCCAGCGCCGGCTGAGGCAGCTCGTGGAGGAGTACGAGCCCCTCGAGGTCGTCGTCGGCCTCCCTCGCTCCCTCAAGGGCGGCGAGGGCCCGGCGGCGGCCAAGGTCCGCGGCTTCGCCCAGGAACTGGCACGCGGGATCTCCCCCGTTCCGGTACGACTTCTGGACGAGAGGATGACCACAGTGACGGCCGGTCAGGGACTGCGCGCCTCGGGCGTGAAGTCCAAGAAGGGCAGGTCCGTCATCGACCAGGCCGCCGCTGTGATCATCCTTCAGCAGGCGCTCGAATCCGAACGGGTGTCAGGCAGGCCGCCGGGCGAGGGCGTCGAAGTGGTTGTCTGATCGCGATACGGTAACGTTCCGCGCGATGCGGCGGTGTTCGAACAGCCACCGCACAGAGAGAGGCGGAACGGGCGCCGGAGCACGGAGCCGGGTGACCGTCGCCTCGCGGCTCTAGGGGATCGATGACTCAGTATGGCCGGGGCCAAGGCTCCGAACCGTGGCATCCCGAGGACCCGTTGTACGGGGACGGCGGATGGGAAGGGCAGCAGGCCCAGCAGCCCTCTTACGACGGCCGGCCGCAGCACCATCCGCAGCAGCCGCAGTACGGCGACTGGGGTCATGGGCCGCAGGGCGCCTACGACCAGACGCAGCAGTCCTACCCGCAGCAGTACGAGCAGCAGCACGCGCAGTACTCCGGCCAGGGACAGCAGGAGTACCAGGGCGGCTGGAACACCGGGACACAGGGGCAGCCGCAGGTTCCGTACCCGGCCGACCCCCTGGACCCCTACGGGAACCAGGCCGGTGCGCACGGTGCCGACCAGGCCGACTTCTACGGCACCCCCGACGCGTACCCGCCGCCGGAGCCGCCGGCGCGCCGACGTGACGAGCCCGGGGACCGGCCGGAGGAGACCGGCTGGGACCCGGGGCCCGACCAGGGCGAGCAGGCCTTCTTCGCGGGCGAGGACGCCGAGGACGAGGCGGACGGCGGCCCGGACGAGCGCGCCGCACACGGTGACCGCCGGGGCCGGGGCGGCAAGGGAGCCAAGGGCAAGGGCGGGAAGAAGAGCCGCAACGGCTTCGCCTGCCTGGTGGTGGTCCTGGTCCTCGGCGGTGGTGTCGGCGGCGTCGGCTACTTCGGCTACCAGTTCTACCAGGATCGTTTCGGCGCGGCCCCGGACTACATCGGTGAGGGCACCCAGCGGACCGTGACCGTCACCATCGCCGGGGGCGCGAGCGGCTACACGATAGGGCAGGAGCTGAAGAAGGCGGACGTCGTCAAGAGCGTCGACGCCTTCGTGACCGCGCAGGCGAACAACCCCGACGGGGACAAGATCCAGGCCGGCGTCTACGTCCTCAACACGCAGATGTCCGCCGCCAACGCCGTCGCCCTGATGCTCGACCCCAAGAGCCGCAACAACCTGGTCATCGCCGAGGGCAAGCGCAACGCCGCCATATACGAGCTCATCGACGAGCGTCTCGAGGTGGACGAGGGCACCACGGCCGAGGTCGCGAAGACCGAGTGGAAGAACCTCGGCCTGCCCGGCTGGGCGATGAACCACGAGGGCGTCAGGGATCCGCTGGAAGGGTTCCTCTACCCCTCCAGCTATCCGGTGGCCAAGGGCCAGAAGCCCGAGGACGTGCTCAGGGAGATGGTGGCGCAGGCCAACGAGCAGTACGAGAAGATCGGGCTCGAGGAGCAGGCGAAGGGCCTCGGTCTCGAGGGCCCCTGGCAGCTGCTCACCGTGGCGAGCCTGGTGCAGGCCGAGGGGAAGACCCACGACGACTTCCGCAAGATGGCGGAGGTCGTCTACAACCGGCTCAAGCCCACCAACACCGAGACCAACCAGAAGCTGCAGTTCGACTCGACCTTCAACTACCTCAAGGGCCAGAGCAACATCCACGTCAGCGAGTCCGAGATCAACAGCAACACGGACGCGTACAACACCTACTACCACAGGGGTCTGCCGCCCGGACCCATCGGCAACCCCGGCGAAGAGGCTCTGAGCGCGGCGCTCGACCCCACGGACGACGGCTGGATCTACTTCGTGGCGACCGACGGCGTCAGCAAGACGGAGTTCGCCAGGACGCACGACGAGTTCCTCGAGCTGAAGGACAAGTTCAATGCCAGCGCGGGCAACTGACCGTCGCCGGGCCGCCGTCCTCGGCTCGCCGATCGCCCACTCCCTCTCTCCGGTGCTGCATCGCGCCGCCTATGCCGAGCTGGGCCTGGAGGGCTGGACGTACGACCGTTTCGACGTCGACGAGGAGGCGCTGCCGGGCTTCTTCGAACGTCTGGACCCCCGGTGGGCGGGCCTGTCGCTGACCATGCCGCTCAAGCGGGCGGTCATTCCGCTGCTCGACGGGATCAGCGAGACGGCGGCCTCCGTGGAGGCGGTGAACACCGTGGTCCTCACCGAGGACGGCCGAAGGACCGGCGACAACACCGACATCCCCGGCATGGTCGCCGCCCTGCGCGAGCACGGTGTCGAGACAGTGGAGTCCGCCGCGATCCTCGGCGCGGGCGCCACCGCCTCCTCCGCCCTGGCGGCACTCGCCCGGATCTGCACCGGCGAGGTCGTCGCCTACGTGCGCAGCGAAGCGCGCGCCGCCGAGATGCGGCAGTGGGGCGAGCGGCTCGGCGTCCCGGTACGCACCGCCGGCTGGGCGGACGCGGCCGAGGCGCTGCACGCGCCCCTGGTCGTCGCCACGACCCCGGCCGGCACGACGGACGCCCTGTCCGGCGCCGTCCCGGAGCGGCCCGCCACCCTGTTCGACGTGCTGTACGAGCCGTGGCCCACCGAACTGGCGGCGCGCTGGTCCGCGTACGGCGGTGCCGTCGTCGGCGGCCTCGACCTGCTGGTGCACCAGGCGGTGCTGCAGGTCGAGCAGATGACGGGGTGCGCGTCGGCGCCGCTGGGCGCCATGCGGAAGGCCGGGGAGGACGCGCTCGCCAGGCGCTGAGCGCCGGCCCGGCCCGCTGTCGTCCCGTCTGCTGGACCTCCGGCCGGTCGAGCTGCCCGGACGTGGGAGGATCGTCCACGGCGGGCCAGGGCCGCGCACCCGGTCACGCCGTTGCCGTACGCGAGGAAGCGTCTACACCGAGGCATCCGCAGAACCGGGCGCGAGCAGGAGGAGCACCGTTGAGCAGGCTGCGCTGGCTGACCGCGGGGGAGTCCCACGGTCCCGCACTCGTCGCGACGCTGGAGGGGCTCCCCGCCGGCGTACCGATCACCACCGACATGGTGGCGGACCACCTCGCCCGGCGCCGGCTCGGCTACGGGCGCGGCGCCCGGATGAAGTTCGAGCGGGACGAGGTCACCT
>NZ_BMQK01000006.1:0-207857 GCF_014648075.1 Streptomyces ruber
GCCGCATGATCGAGATCCGCAAGCAGAACCCCGCCTTCGGCCTCGGCTCCTACACCGAACTGTCCTCCTCCAACCCCGCCGTCCTCGCCTTCCTGCGCGAGGCGCCCGCCACGGAGGAGGGCGGCGACGACCTGGTCCTGTGCGTGCACAACTTCTCCCGCTTCGCCCAGCCCACCGAGCTCGACCTGCGCGCCTTCGACGGCCGTCGTCCCGTCGAGCTCATCGGCGGGGTCCGCTTCCCCGCCATCGGTGAACTGCCGTACCTGCTCACCCTCGCGGGCCACGGCTTCTACTGGTTCCGGCTTTCCCGAGTCGCTCCCCACGCCCGCCGGGGACGTTGAGCGAGTGGGCCCGAAAGGACGCGTCATCATGGCGAAGACCGAGACCGTGTCGCTCCGTCCACGGAACCCCGGCACCGTCCATCCCATGGCCTCGCTGCGGGGTCTGCTGTGCGAGTGGCTGCCGCGGCAGCGCTGGTTCGCGGGCAAGGACCGGCCCGTCACCGACGTGTCGCTGCTGTCGATGACGGAGCTGTATCCGGGGTGCCTGCACCTGCTGGTGCGCGCCGAGCACGCCACGCCGCCGCCCTCCCTCGGCGCCCTGCCGTCCGGTGACTGCTACCAGCTGCTGCTCGGCGTGCGGGAACGGCTGTCGCCCGCGCTCCGGGACGCCTTCGTCGGCATCGCCGAGGAAGGACCCCTGGCGGGCCTCGCGGTCTACGACGCGCTGCACGACCCCCGGTCGGCGACGCTGCTCCTGGAGCGGCTGCGGCGCCCCGGCACGACGGGCCCGCTGCACTTCGAGAAGGACCCGGCGGTGCCGCTGCCCGCCGGACTGGCGCCCCGGCTGCTCGACGCGGAGCAGTCCAACACCTCGATCGTCTACGGCGACGCGTACATCCTGAAGCTGTTCCGCCGCATCCAGCCCGGCGTCAACCCGGACCTGGAGGTACCGCTCGCGCTCGCCCGGCAGCGCTGCGCCCGGGTGCCCGCGCCGGTGGCGTGGATCAGGACCACCCAGCCGCAGGACGCCACCCTCGGTGTTCTCCAGCCGTTCCTGCCCGACGCCGCCGACGGCTGGACCCTCGCCCTGCGCGCGCTCGCCTCGGGCTGCGACTTCACGGCCCAGGCGTACGAGCTGGGGCGGGCCACGGCGGAGGTGCACCTGGCGCTGGCCATGGCCTTCCCCGCCGACGCGCACGGCGAGAACGGGCCTCTCGCGCAGGTGATGGCCGGGCGGCTCGGCCCGGCCGCGCGGTGCGTCCCCGCGCTGGAGCCGTACCTGCCGGGGCTGCGGGCCGCCTTCGAGACGTTCGGCGCGTGCCGGGCCGGCCGCCCGGTGCAGCGGATCCACGGCGATCTGCACCTCGGGCAGGTGCTGCGGGCCGGGAGCGGGTGGTTCGTCATCGACTTCGAGGGCGAGCCGTCCCGGCCGCTCGCCGAGCGCCGCAGCGCCGAGTCGCCCGTGCGCGACGTCGCGGGCATGCTGCGGTCCTTCGACTACGCGGCGCGCACCCGCTGGCCCTGGCGCCCCGAATGGGCCGAGCGCTGCCGTGCGGCGTTCTGCGCGGGTTACGCGGCCGGATCCGGCTGGGACCCGCGCGCCGAACCCGGACTTCTCCGCGCCTATGAGACCGACAGGGCGGTGTACGAGGTCGTCTACGAGGCCCGGCACCGCCCCGACTGGCTCCCCGTACCGATGGCGGCGATCCGCCGGCTCGCCGTCCCCTAGGAGGCTGACACCGTGGCACTGCGTGATCCCCTGCTGTCCGAGACCGCCGACGGGGCGCGCCCCTCACGCCGGTCGCGCGGGCGCTCCCCCGCTCCGGCGCCGCTCCAGGCCGCGCCCCTGGACCCGGGCGACCGCGAGCGCCTGCTGTCGGGCCGTCATCACGACCCGCACGCCCTGCTCGGCGCGCACCCGGGCCCGGGCGGCGTGACGTTCCGCGCGCTGCGCCCCTTCGCGAGCGGGGTGAGCGTCGTGGTGGGCAGGCGGGTCACACCGCTGCGCTCCGAGGGCGACGGCCTGTTCGCGGCCGTCCTGCCGCTGGACGCGGTCCCCGCGTACACGCTGCGGGTGGCCTACGGGGACGACGTGCACAAGGTGCACGACCCGTACCGCTTCCTGCCCGCGCTCGGCGAGCTCGACCTGCACCTGATCGGGGAGGGACGGCACGAGCAGCTGTGGCAGGCGCTCGGCGCGCGGGTCATGGAGCACGGGGGCGTGACCGGCACCCGCTTCACCGTGTGGGCGCCGAACGCGGAGGGGGTGCGGGTCGCCGGGGAGTTCAACCACTGGGACGGCACCGCGTTCCCGATGCGCTCGCTCGGCGCGTCGGGCGTGTGGGAGCTGTTCCTGCCCGAGGTCGGCGAGGGCGCGCGGTACAAGTTCGAGATCGCCACCCGGCACGGCACCCGGCTGCTCAAGATCGACCCGATGGCGCGGCGGACCGAGACCCCGCCCGCGACGGCGTCGGTGGTCACCGCGAGCGACTACGCGTGGGGCGACGCGGAGTGGCTGGCGCGCCGCGCGGAGGTGCCCGTGCACCGGGCGCCGTTCTCGGTGTACGAGGTGCACCTGCCGTCCTGGCGGCCCGGCCTCACCTACCGGGGACTCGCCGAGCAGCTCCCGGCGTACGTCAAGGACCTCGGCTTCACCCACGTGGAGCTCATGCCGGTCGCCGAGCACCCCTTCGGCGGGTCCTGGGGTTACCAGGTCACCGGTTTCTACGCGCCCACCGCACGGCTCGGCACGCCCGACGACTTCAAGCACCTCGTCGACTCGCTGCACCGGGCCGGCATCGGCGTGATCATGGACTGGGTGCCCGCGCACTTCCCCAAGGACGACTGGGCGCTCGCCCGGTACGACGGGTACCCGCTGTACGAGCCGGGCGACGCGCGGCGGGCCGAGCACCCCGACTGGGGCACGTACGAGTTCGACCTGGCCCGCACCGAGGTGCGGAACTTCCTGGTGGCGAACGCGGTCTACTGGTGCGAGGAGTTCCACATCGACGGCCTGCGCGTGGACGCCGTCGCCTCGATGCTCTACCTGGACTACTCGCGCGAGGACGGCCAGTGGGAGTCCAACGCGCACGGCGGGCGCGCGGACCTCGCCGCGGTGGCGTTCCTGCAGGAGATGAACGCCACGCTGTACCGCAGGGTGCCCGGCGTGGTCACCATCGCGGAGGAGTCCACCGACTGGGGCGGGGTGACCCGGCCCACCGACAGCGGCGGCCTGGGGTTCGGGCTGAAGTGGAACATGGGCTGGATGCACGACTCGCTCGAGTACATGGGCAAGGACCCGGTCCACCGCAAGTACCACCACGACGAGATGACCTTCTCGATGGTGTACGCGTACAGCGAGAACTACGTCCTGCCGATCTCGCACGACGAGGTCGTCCACGGCAAGCAGGCCCTCGTCTCCAAGATGCCCGGCGACTGGTGGCAGCGGCGCGCGAACCACCGCGCCTACCTCGGCTTCATGTGGGCCCACCCCGGCAAGCAGCTCCTCTTCATGGGCCAGGAGTTCGCGCAGGGGGGCGAATGGTCGGTGGAGCACGGCCCCGAATGGTGGCTCACCGACCCCTCCTACGAGGCCGAACCCGACCACCGCGGCGTCCGTGACCTGGTCCGCGACCTCAACGGCCTCTACCGCCGCACCCCGGCCCTCTGGCAGCGCGACACCGACCCGGGCGGTTTCCGCTGGGTGTCGGTCGACGCGGGTGACGACAACGTCCTCGCGTTCCTCCGGTACGACGACGAGGGCTCGCCCCTGCTGGCCGTCTCCCACTTCTCCCCCGCGGTCCGCCACGACCACCGGCTCGCCGTCGGCGAGGACGTCGCCGCCTGGCAGGAGGTCCTCAACACGGACGCGGTGGCCTACGGTGGCGGTGGGGTCGTCAACCCGGACCCGGTCAAGCCGGAGGAGGGTTCGCTGCGGCTCACGCTGCCGCCCCTGGCCACGGTGTGGCTGCGGCCCGCCTGACCCGATGCGCACAGGTGTCCGACGGCCCCACCTGGGCACACGGGGAGGCGTACGGGCGGCGGACTGGTGCCGCCGACCTGCGTCTCCCTGAGGAAAAGGCGGAAACACGTGCGCACCGTTGGCGTCGAAGAGGAACTGCTGCTGGTCGATCCGGAGACCGGCGAACCGAAGGCCCTGTCCACGGCCGTCCTGGCGCGTGCCGCGCACACCGGTTCCGGCGACGACGTGTTCGAGGAGGAGCTGCACCAGCAGCAGCTCGAGTTCGCCACCCACCCGCAGTCCGACATGCGGGACATCGCCACGGAGATCGTGCGGTGCCGCAAGGAGGCCGCACGGCTCGCCGGCGAGTTCGGGGCCTCGGTGGTGGCGCTCGGCACGTCACCGCTGCCGGCCAGGCCCGCGATCACCGTGAACAACCGGTACGCGTGGATGGTCGAGCAGTTCGGGCTGCCGACGCAGGAGCAGCTGGTGTGCGGCTGTCACGTGCACGTGTCGGTGGAGTCGGACGAGGAGGGCGTCGCGGTCATCGACCGGATCCGTCCCTGGCTGCCGATCCTGACCGCGCTGAGCGCGAACTCGCCCTTCTGGTACGGCAGGGACAGCCACTACGACAGCTACCGCAACCGGGTCTGGGAGCGCTGGCCGTCCGCGGGGCCGACCGAGCTGTTCGGCTCGGGCGAGATGTACCACCGGCGGGTCGCCGACATGGTGGCCACGGGCGTCATCCGCGACGAGGGCATGATCTACTTCGACGCCCGCCTCGCCAAGAAGTACCCGACGGTCGAGATCCGGGTCTCGGACGTGTGCCTGCACGCGGACACCGCGGTGCTCGTCGCCACCCTGATACGGGGGCTCGTCGAGACGGCCGCCCGCGAGTGGCGCGAGGGCCGGCAGCCCCTGGACCACAGTGTGAGCCTGCTGCGGCTCGCCACGTTCCGGGCCGCCCGCTCGGGCGTGTCGGAGGAGCTGCTGCATCCGCTGGCCATGCGTCCCATGCCCGCCGAGGACGTGGTGCGCGCCCTGCTGGAGCACGTCGAGGACGCCCTGAAGGACACCGGCGACCTGGAGCGGGCCCGGGAGAGCGCGGCCCGGGTGCTGCGACGGGGCAACGGCGCGCGGGTGCAGCGCGAGGAGCTGGCGCGCAGCGGCGACCTGGGCGAGGTGGTCGCGGCCTGCGTGCGGCACACGCAGGAGTGACACGCCGGCCCGGTGCCGTTCCCTGGGTTCGGGACCCGGCGCGTCCAGGGGGCGCCCGGGCCCGGCGTACGGCTTCCCGGCACGGGGCTCAGAGCATCAGGACGACGGCGTAGGCCACGAAGAAGGCCGCGACCATCACGGCGAGGACGATGATCAGGGTCAGGGGCCCCTTGGCCCAGCCGGTGGGCGGGTTGTGCGTCTCCCGGGGAAGCGCCCCGGACATGCTGCTCTCCCCGGGCGGCGTCTCCCCGGGGGGCACGCCTCCGCCGGGTTCGAGGCCGGTGGCGCGCTCAGGCTGCGGATCAGGGTTCGGAGTGCTCATGCCCCCACGAGTTCCCCGCTCGGAGCGGAGGACTCGGACGAGTCGCACGGACCCGCGGGCCGTCAGCCCGGCCCCTGCTCCGCCTCATGTCCGAGGAAGCGGCTGATCTGGCCGGCCAGGCCCTCGCCGGCCGTGTCGCCGCCGCCCGGCCCCCAGGCTCCCGCGGGTGCGTCGACAGCGCCCGCCCACAGGTACCGCCGGCCCCAGTCGTCGTCCGTGCGCGGCTGGACCTGGATGTCCAGCCTGCCGAGACCGGCGTCCGCCGCCGCGGCGTACACGACGGCCGTGACGCGGCGCAGCGGGTACAGGTCGAAGCCCTCGACGAACTGTGAGTTCCGCCAGTCCAGCAGGGCGCCCTCGCCGTCGTCCCCGGCGCGCACGTCGATCTGCCCGTCCTCCAGGTGGACGCCGTGCACGGCGCCCGTCCGGTTCTCGACCGTCACCCGGAACCGGAAGTAGACCAGCCCCTCGGCCGCCTCGTCCCGGCCCCGCGGCGGCTCCGCACGCTCCACGCCGTGGACGCGTACGCGCAGGCCCGCGTGGGCTTCCTCGCACTCCTGCCAGTCCCCGATCACATTGGGCACGCGCACAGCTCTTCACCTCCCGCCCGGCGCAACGCATCTATCCACGCGGCCGACACGCTGTCAAACGGGACCGGGCGTCCCGTCGCGGCGGCGCGGCCGCCGCGCGGCGTGCGATCATGCCGTGCGCTGCCGGGATGCCCCTGGCAAGGGCCGCGATCCCCGCTCCCACGTGCCACACATCACACGCCGGCCCGGACCTGGCGGGTACGGCCGGCAGTCCTCCGGCCCCCGGGAACCGCCCGGTGAGCCGCGCCGCGAGGGCACGCCGCAGGCACCTCGAAGGCGTACGCATGAGCGACGCACTAGTTGTCGATTTCACCCACCGGAACCGGCCGCATGCGCTACGTTCGATCACCGCCGGTTCCCATCGGCGGCGGTGACCGGCAGGAAAGACAGAGGTTACGGCGCATGCAGCCCTTCAGCACCGCCCCGCCCGCCGCCCCCGTCACGGGAGGCCTCGCCGACAGCCTCTTCGACCGGGCGAGCCGGGAACCCGGGCTGCCGCTGCTCTCCCGCCGCGCCGGGGACGGCGGCCCCTGGACCCAGGTGAGCGCGGCCGAGGTGCGGGACGAAGTGGTCGGCCTGGCCAAGGGGCTGGTGACCAGCGGGATACGGCCGGGCGCCCGTGTCGCGATCATGGCGCGCACCCGGTACGAGTGGACGGTGCTCTGCCTCGCCCTGTGGACGGTGGGCGCGGAGGTCGTGCCCGTCCATCCGGCGTCGTCGCGCGACCAGGTGGAGTGGATCCTCGGGGACGCGGGATGCGTCGGCGTCGTCGTCGAGGACGAGCAGGGCGCGATGACGGTCGGCTCGGTGTGCGGCCGGCTGCCCCGGCTGCGCCACGTGTGGCAGCTGGACGACGGGGCGCTGCCGCGGCTGGCGGAGGGCGGTGCGCTGCTGCCGGGGTCGGCCGTCGACTCGCTGCGCCGCATCGTGCCGCCGGACTCCCCCGCGGTGATCGCCTACACCTCCGGCACCAGCGGCCGCCCGAAGGGCTGCGTCCTCACCCACCGCGGGCTCGCCGCCCCCTGCGACACGCTGCTGGCCGGCTGGGGGCACACGACGGCGCCGCCCGGGGAACAGCCGTCGGTCCTCGCCTTCCTGCCCTTCTCCCACGTCTACGGGCTGATGGTGCAGGGGATCTGCCTGCGCGGCGGGCTGCTCATGGGACACGAGCCCGAGCCGCGCGAGGACGCCCTCGCCGCCGACCTCCTCACCTTCCGCCCCACCTTCGTCTTCGCCGTCCCCTCCGTCTTCGAGAAGCTGTACAAGAACATGCTCGGACGGGCCCGGGAGGCGGGCCGCGGCACGCTGTTCGAGCGCGCGGTCCGCACGGCACAGGACCACGCCGCGGCGGTCGAACGGCAGCGCCTGGGCCGTGGCCACGGTCCCGGGCCCGAACTGCGGTTGCAGCACGCCTTCTACGAACGGACCGTGTACCGCAGGCTGCGCGCCGCCCTGGGCGGGAGGGTGTGCGGCGCGGTGTCCGGGGGCTCGCCGCTGAGCCGTGAGACGACCCTGTTCTTCTCGGGCATCGGCATCCCCGTCCACGACGGCTACGGCCTCACTGAGACCGGCGGCGGCGTCACGGCACAGCCGGTGGGCCGGGAGAAGGCCGGCACCGTGGGCCGTCCGCTGCCCGGCACGGAGATACGGGTCGCGGAGGACGGGGAGATCCTGGTGCGGGGCCCGTCGGTGTTCCGGGGCTACGCGGGCGACGAGGGAGCCACCCGGGCGGCGTTCAGGGACGGCTGGCTCGCCACGGGGGACATCGGGCGGTTCGACGCCGAGGGCTACCTGTCGATCACGGGGCGCAAGAAGGACGTCGTCGTCACCAGCGGCGGCCGGAGCGTGGCACCGGCGCCGCTGGAGGAGCGCCTGCGCATGCACCCGCTGGTCCACCAGGCCGTCGTCGTGGGCGACGACCGGCCCTGCGTGGGTGCCCTGATCACGCTCGACCCCGACTTCGTGGCGCACTGGCGCCGCGCCCGCTCCGGCCGCGGCGGGCGCCGGGAACGGGACGAGCGGGAGGAGCTCGAGGAGAACGCGCTGCGGCGGGAGGTACGGCGCGCCGTCGCCGCCGCCAACAGCACGGTGTCGCGCGCGGAGTCCATCCGGGTGTTCCGCGTCCTGCCGCAGCCCTTCGACACGGCCGGCGGACTGCTGACCCCCTCGATGAAGCTGCGCAGGGACGTCATCGTCCGGCGGTACGCCGAGGAGATCGACGCCATGTACGCGGCGTCCCCGCGCGCGGCCCGCGAGCCGCTCCCGGACGCGTCGGCGAGCTGGGACGACGCCGACGACGTGTTCCGCCCCGCGCGCTGACGGGATCCGCCGCCGGGTCCCTCCGGATGCGCCGACCCACCGGGGTGGCGCATTCTTGCTGAAACGGTGGGCCGACCGCACCGGGACGAGAGCGGGAACGATGCATGGGAGCACCGAGCGCGCCGGCCCCGCGGCCGGGAGTCCGCGGGCCGTGCTCACCGCTGCCGTGACGGACGCGCTGCGCGCCGTGGGCGGCTGCGCGGGCGGCGTGTACCTGCGGACCAGCACGCCCGGGCTGCTGCGCGTCTCCGTACTGGCGGGGGTGCCCGGGCCGCTGTTCCGGCCCTGGTGGCAGCTGACCGTGGACCGGCCCTTCCCCGTCGCCGACGCCCACCGGACGGGCTCGCCCGTGGTGCTCGCCGACGCCACGGAGACGATGCGCCGCTACCCGCAGCTGGCGGCGGGCCTGCCGTTCCGGTTCGGCTCGGTGTACGTGCCGGTGGTGGGCGGCTCGACGCGGTACGGGGTACTGACGGTGCTGCGTCCCTCGGCGTCCGACACCGCGGACACGTTCACCGGGGGCGACGGGCTCAGGAGGCTCGCCGCGGTCGCGGACCGGCTCGGCGCCGGACTGCTGGCGCTCCAGCGGGCGGGCGCCGAGGTCGCCTGGGACGGGGAGCCGCTGTGCGTACGGCCCCCGGCCGCCGCCGAGCCGCCCGTCGGCCGGGTCGGCCACTTCACCTGGGATCCGGCGCGCGCGGCCGTCACCGTGGACGACACGCTGCGGGACCTGGCGGGCGTGCCGGACGCCACCGGGGACGGCGGCACGACGTGCACGCCCGAGCGGCTCGCCGCCGCGGTGGCGTCCGGTGACGCGCCGCTGCTGCTGTCCGCCCTGCGGGACGCCGCGGCCGGGCTCCCCGCGGGCGGGCCGCTGCTGGTGCGGGCGGCCGACGGCGCACCCCGTCTGTTCGAGTGCCGGGCCCGCTCCGGGCCGCCCCTGGTGGACGGTCTCGTCATCGACCCGGGTCCGGGTCCGGCGGCGGCCGCCGCGACCGACCTGCTGCCGGACGGCGTGTTCGCCTTCGACCGGCTGGGGCTGATCACCTACGTCAACCCGCGCGCCGCCGCTCTGCTCGGCCGCCCCCGCGAGGAGCTCGTCGGCCGGCCCCTGTGGGAGGCGGTGCCCTGGCTGGACCGGCCCGCCTACGAGGACCACCTGCGCGGGGCGCTGCTCTCCCCGGACCCGGTGACCTTCCATGTGCGGCGCCCCCTCGGCGACGGCACGGCCGGTGTCCCGCTCGGGCCGCAGCGGCACGGCGGCGACTGGCTGACCCTGTCGGCGCACCCCGGTCCCGACCTGGTCACCTGTCGGCTGGTACCGCTGGGGCAGGTCGCGGACACGGCGACGGTCCCGCCCGTGGACGAGGCGCGGACGACCGCGGGGACGGCCTCGCTGGCACCGGTGTACCGGCCGATCGCCCTGGCCATCGCGCTGTCGGAGGCCATGACGGCCCAGCAGGTCTCCGAGGTGGTGACACGGGAGTTGCTGCCCGCCTTCGGCGGCCGCCGGCTCGCCATCTTCCTGCTGCACGAGCGGCACCTGTACCTGGCCTGGGAGTCCGGCTTCCCCAAGGGATTCCTCGCCCGGATCTCCGGGTCGCCTCTCGACGCCCCGCTGCCGGGCGCGCACACCCTCACCACCGGGCGCGCCCTGTTCTTCGAGTCGATGGAGCACCTGTCGGCCGCGTACCCCGGCATGCAGCTGGAGAGCAGCCTGGGGTCGCGGGTCTTCCTGCCGCTGATCGCCTCGGGCCGCCCGGTGGGCACCTGCATCATCGGCTTCGACCGGCCGCGCCGCTTCACCGGTGAGGAACGCACCGTGCTGACCGCGCTCGGCGGCCTGATCGCCCAGGCCCTGGAGCGGGCCCGCCGCTACGAGACCGAGGCCGGGCTCGCGCGCGGACTGCAGCAGGTCCTGCTGCCGCACCGGCTGCCCGCGCACCCCCTGGTGGAGACCGCCGGCCGCTATCTGCCCGGTACGCAGGGCATCGACGTCGGCGGTGACTGGTACGACGTCGTGGAGGCCGGCGACGGGCTGGCGCTCGTCATCGGCGACGTGCAGGGCCGCGGTGTGCAGGCCGCGGCCACGATGGGCCAGCTGCGCAGCGCGGTGCGGGCGTTCGCGCTCGGCGACCACTCGCCCGACGAGGTGATGAGCAGCACCAACCGGCTGCTCATCGACCTCGACCCGGGCCAGTTCGCCACCTGCTGCTACGTACGCCTCGATCCGGTGAGCGGCACCGCCCTCGCCACGCGCGCCGGGCATCCGCAGCCGCTGCTGCGCCACCCCGACGGCCGTACCGACGTCCTGGGCCTGCCGGGCGGGGTGGTGCTGGGCGTGGACCCGGACGCCTACTACCCGGTGACCGAGCTGCGGCTGGGCCCGGGTGCCGTGCTGGCGCTGTTCACCGACGGGCTGGTGGAACGGCCGGACGCCGACATCGACGAGGGCGTGGAGGACCTGCGCGCGGGACTGTCCCGTGCGGGCGCGCCCACCGGCGGCCCGCAGGGCGGCTTCCTGGCCGCGCTCGCGGACACGCTCACCGAGGACGCCCGCCGCAGGACCGCCCGGCCCGACGACATCGCGCTGCTCCTCGCCCGCCGCCGGGACGGGTGACGGCCGCGTGCCGGTGCCGCCTCAGGACGGCGGTACGACGGCCACCGGGCAGGGCGCGTGGTGCACGAGGGCGTGGGCCACCGAGCCGATCCGGGTCCCGATCGCCCTGCGGTGGGCGCGGCGCCCGGCCACCATCAGCTGGGCGTTGCCGGCCACCGACAGCAGGACCTGCCCCGCGCTGCCGATCTCGACGTGCTCGGCCACCCGCACCTCGGGGAACCGTTCCCGCCACGGGCGCAGGGCCTCGGCCAGCGCCTTCTTCTCGTACGGTTCCAGGCCGCCGGCCTCGTCCGCGAGCCGGAGCGAGCCCGGGCTGTAGCCGAAGACCGGGGGCAGGTTCCAGGCGCGGACGGCGCGCAGCGGGGCGCCGCGCGCGGCGGCGGTCTCGAAGGCGAAGCGGAGCGTCCCGGCGCTGTCCTCGGGACTGCCGTGCTGGCCGACGACGATCTCCCGGCCGACCGCCTCGGCCTCGGCGCGGTCGCCGGAGCGGACCAGGACGACGGGCCGGGTGGCCCGGGCGATCACCTGCTGGCCCACGGAGCCCAGCAGGAAGCCGACGACGGCGCCGTGCCCCCGCGAGCCCAGCACCAGCATCCCGGCGCCGTCGGCCTCGGCGATCAGGGCGTCGACCGCGCCGTCCGTCACGAACTCCGTCGCCAGGTCGAGGCCGTCGTGCTCCGCGCGCACGGCCTCCTCGGCGTCCCGCAGCGCCTGCCGGGCCCACTGCTCCTGGGTCTCGGGGTCGGTGGCCACGACCGGGTCGCGGGCCTGCCGCTCCCAGGCGTGGACGAGGCGCAGCGGCATCCCGCGCCGCACGGCCTCGCGCGCTCCCCAGGCCGCGGCGGCCCTGCTCTCGGGTGTTCCGTCCACTCCCACACTGATCGGGCGGGTCATGCGGCTGCCTCTTTCGTCGCGGGGCCACTGTCGTGCGGTCGTACGGCACCTACCCCCGGTCCCGTACCCCTACCGCGCGCACCATGCGGTCGGCGAGGGCGCGCGCCTCGGGGACGAGGGTGTGCAGACGGTCCGGCTCGTGCCCGAGGTAGGCGGCCCGCGCGTGGGCCAGTACGGGACGGTCGCCGGGCGGGAGCCGGTCCAGGGCCCACGCCGCGGCGGCGTCCTTGGACCGGATGTCGCCGGTCTCCAGGGTCGTCCAGACGCGCGCGAGGGTGAGCAGCACGTTGCGGGTGTCGGACTCCAGCCCGGCGAGGAGGCCGGGCACGCCCGCGAGGACCGCCCGCCGCAGGTCCTCGGCGGGTACGGGGTCGAGGACCTCGGCCGGCGGCGGGCCGTACAGCGCGGTGCCGCCGCGCAGGGTCATCGTGAGGACGGGCGCGAGGTCGGGGTCGTCGGCCGGCTCGGGCACGGTCCCGCGTTCGTACTCCTCGCGCAGCCACTCCCCGTACTGGAACTCCCGGCGGGGCGGGTGGCGCCAGGGCCGTACGTCGTCCCGCGCGACGACGGTGAGTTCGACGGGCCGGACGGGACCGCCGGGCGCGCCCGACATGCCCAGCAGCCCGTCGACGAGGGCCTGCCGCTCCTCGGCGGCCGTCCGGCGCCGTGTCACGGCGAGCACGTCGAGGTCGCTGAACGGGCGCAGGCCGCCGAGCACGGCGCTGCCGTGCGCGTAGGCGCCCAGGAGGGCGGAACCGAGCACCCGGCGCACGAGGCCCACGACGGCGTCGAGTTGCGTCACGGACCGGATGGTAGGCGGCGGCCGTCTCCGTCCGCCAGGCGATTTCCGCTCGCGGCCGGTGGCCGTCAGTTCACCGTCGCGCCGTACATCTCGCCCAGCGGGTCGGCGATCAGTTCCACGCGGGCGCCGTCGGGGTCGCGGAAGTAGAGCGAGGTGCCGCTCTCCTCCACGTACTCCACACCGGCGGCGGCGAGCTTGTCGCGCAGCCGCTCCCAGGTGGCGGGTTCCACCGAGATCGCCACGTGGTGGAGTCCGCCGAGGACCTCGGCGTACGGGCCGAGGTCGAGGCCCGGGAAGTCGAAGAAGGCGAGCAGGTTGCCGTTGCCCAGGTCGAAGAAGAAGTGCGTGGAGCCCTCGTAGTCGCGGTTCCCGATCATCTCGGTGAGCGGGAACTCCAGCAGGTCCTGGTAGAACCGCACGGTCCGCTCCACGTCGGCGGAGAGCAGCGCGGTGTGGTGGATGCCGCGGGCGCTGCTCGCGGGACGGTCCGCCGGGGCGGTCAGGTACCGGTCCCGGATGCGCTCGCGTTCCGCCTCGATCGCTGCGAGGTCGACTGGGTCCACGGAAGGCTCCTGGAAGGCTCAAAAGTTCGCTGTTCAATCACTTCTGGTCCACTCTAGGCGCCCCACACACCGGGTCAACCCGACACGCGGTGGTACGGACGGCGTCATAACGACGCGATGGGGACCCCGTCATGGACGGCACGTCCCCGTCGTGGCCGTCGGGGCCGGTCCGGTCACCGGCCGCGACGGCCTCCTTCGCGGGTCCGTACCTCGGTACGGGCGCCGACCACTGACGCGCCTCGGGAGCTAGTGCGCGTCACAGCACCCGTCGCGCCGCATCAGCCGTCCCACCTCCAGCCAGTCGTCCGCCCCGGCCGCCGGCATGCTCCGGGCCGCGGGCTCGAAGGCGCGGACCAGTTCCTCGGTCGTGTACGGCACTCCGCCCCGCAGGACGGACACCGTCCGGACGAGGGTGCGGAAGTCCGTGAACGGGTCGCCGTCGACGACGGTCAGATCGGCCAGCCTGCCCCGCTCCACCGTCCCGAGGTCGCCGTCCAGGCCGAAGACCCGGGCCGGCAGGACCGTCGCGGTGCGCAGCGCCCCGGCCGGGGAGAGGCCGCCGCGGTGCAGGGCGCGCAGGGCGAGGTGGAGGTGGAGGCCGACGGGCACGAGGGGCTGGTCCGTGCCGAGGGCGACGAGTCCGCCGGCGGCGAGGATCCGCCGGTAGACGTCGGTCTCGGTGCGCAGCGTGGCGAGCTGGGCCGCCGTCGGCGGGGTGCCGGCCGACTCCCGTACGGCCGCGGCGTCCCACGGCGGCATGACGACGGTGACCCGCGGGTCGTCGGCGAGCCCGGGGTCGTCGCCGAGGAGCGGTGCGGCGGTGAACGGGGTGGCGATCAGCGAGAAGTGCGCTCCGCGTGCGCTGTAGATCTCCACCACGTCCTGGTACGCGCGTCCCGTCGCCGTGGTGGCGTGCCCGTACTCGGCGCGCTGGGTGGCCTGGAGGTGCGTCGTCAGGTCCTGGCCGAGCCGGATGCCCGGGGAGAGCAGGTGGCTCCCGGCGCGGACGCCGAGGCGCTCGTGGGCGAAGCGCGCCGCCTCCTCCATCACCCAGCCCGGGGCGCGCACATAGGTCTTCACGAAGTCCCAGTCCAGCGCGGCACCGCGGGCGAGCGAGCGGCGCAGCCCCTGCCGGGTGCGGTGGGCGCGGCCCATGCTGTAGGCGACGCGGGCGCCGTCGAGGAGTTCTCCGGTGGTCAGCAGCCGGGGCCCGGCGAGTTCCCCGGCGGCCACCGCCTCGCGCAGGCGCGCCTGTTCGTACGCGAAGCCGCCGAGGGAGACGGCGGTGGTGATGCCGTAGGTGAGCTGGCCGGCGGTCTGGCGGCCGCCGTAGGTGTACTGCCAGGGGTGGGTGTGGGTGTCCCACAGGCCGGGGATCACGGTCCGCCCGGAGGCGTCGACGCGCCGCAGGGCCGCGCGCCGGTTCGTCCGGTGCGGTTCGACGGCCGCGACGCGCCCGCCCCGGACCACGATGTCCACGTCGTCGCGGACCTCCTCGCCCGTGCCGTCCCACAACTGCCCGGCGTGCACCACGACGTCGGCGGGGGTCGGCCGGGTGCGGTCCAGCGGGACGCGCACGGTGCGGGCGGCGGTGCCGTCGGCCCGGACCAGGCGCAGCCGGTCGCCGGACAGGTACAGCAGGGTGCGGGAATCCCCGGACCAGGACGGGTGGTCGGCGGGCTCGGTGGTGAGGGTGCGCAGCTCGCCGCGCGGGGTGCCGTCGGGGCCGACGGGCAGTACGCACAGCGCGGACTCGACGACGAGGGCCATCGAGCGGCCGTCCGGTGACCAGACGGGCCCGCTGTCGTAGCGGTCGGCGATCGACGTGTGCGGGGCGACCTGGTACCGGCGGTCGGTGCCGGCCGCGGTGCCGGACCCGTCGGGCACGTCGACCACCCGCACGACGTTGTGGCCCTCGCGGAAGCGGAGGTTGACGCGGGTACGGTCGCACAGGGCCAGCCGGCGGCCGTCGGGCGACCAGCTGGGGCGGCCGGGCAGCCCGCCGCCGCCGAGGGGCTCGGCGAGCACCCGCTCCGCGCCGGTCGCGAGGTCCCGCACGAGGAGCCGTCCGGTCATGTCCAGGCAGGCCAGCCGCCGTCCGTCGGGCGACAGCGCGGGGTGCACCCGGCCGCCGGCCGCGAGCGCGGTCTCCTCCCCCGTGGCGAGGTCGTGCCGGTACACGCCGAGGAGTCCGTCGCGGTCGTCGGCGTACACCAGTGACCGGCCGTCGCGCGCCCAGGACGGTGCGAGGAGGTACCGGGTGGCGCCCGCGCGCCGCAGCCGCCGGGGCGGACGGCCGCCCGACGTGCTCGCCAGCCACAGGGAGTTGAGGGCCGCGAAGGCGATCTGCCGGCCGTCCGGCGACAGCGCGGGCAGGTGCACCCCCCGTACGGCTCTCACCCGTGCCTCCCCCAGGTCGTGACGCTTCGTCCGGTACCGGGGCCGGTCGACGGGCAGCACACCGTCGAAGGGGATCGTCCGCGGGTGTTCCGGCCGGTCCGGGCGCAGCAGGGTGAAGGCGCCGTCCACCGTCAGGAGCAGTTCCCCGGCCGGTGTCCAGCGCGGCGGTACGGGGGCGACGTCCCCGGCGACCGGTACGGGGGCGCCGTCGACGACGAGGGTGCAGGAGGCGTTCGGTGCGGCCGTGGTCCTCAGGTGGGCCAGCCGGCCGTCGGGGGCGACGGCCGGGGTCATCAGCTGCGCGGTTCCCGTCCCGGTGTACTCGGCCTTCACCGGGCCCGCTCCGTCGGCGGGGACGGCGGCGATCGTGCGGGCCCGCAGGGCGGTGGTGCCCTCGGCCGTGGTGACGGCCTCCGCGCGGACGAAGAGCACGCGCGCGCCGTCCGGGGACCAGGTCGGGTCGAAGTCCTCCCACGCGCCGTCCTGGAGCGGGCCGTCCTGCCCGGCGAGGCCGGTGACACGGGTGATGCGGCCGGTGCGCAGGTCCAGGACGTGGACGCGGTAGGGGGCGCCGTCGACCGGGTCGCCGCCGCGCTCGGAGGCGAAGGCGAGGCGGGTGCCGTCGGGCGAGAAGGCGGGGGCGCGGTCGTCCCAGGGGCCGTCGGTGCGCTGCCGCAGTCCGGAGCCGTCGGGGCGGACGGTCCACAGGTGGAAGCCGCCGTCGCGGTACGCGCAGAAGGCGACCAGCTCGCCGTCCGGGGCGTGCACGGGGCGGTTGGGTTCGAGGTCCGCCGGGGTGAGCGGGCGCGCCGCACCGCCGGAGCGCGGCACGGACCACAGGGTGCTCTGCACCTCGGCGACCATCCGGTCCCCGGTGGGCGAGAGGGTCGCCGCGCCGTTGGTGGCCCGGGTGAAGGACAGCTCGACGCCGGTGCGGGCGCGGGCCGGGGCGGGGGCGATGCCGAGGAGCGGGACGGCCCCCGCGGCGGCGAGGAGCTGACGGCGGGTCGGACGGAGGGCGTGCGGAGGAGGGGGCGCGGGGAGCGGGGAGGAGGGGCGGGGGGCGTCGGTACTCCGGTCACGGTCCATGACAGCTCACGCTGACGCACCGTCCGCCCCGCGACAACAGGGCGTCGTCAGGGAACCGGGGTGGTGCCGCCCCGGGCCGCGGCGGAGGTGTGGCGGTGCCGCGTCCACAGCGGCAGCACGAACCAGCAGAGCACGTACCAGGCGAACACCCCGCCCACCAGCCACGGCACCGCTCCGTGGTGGGTGGCCAGCCGCAGGATCAGCAGCAGCGCCGCGGTCATCGTGATCAGCAGCAGGACGAGGCCCGTGAAGGTCAGGCGGGCCGCCCAGGCCACCGCCTGCGGCTTCACCCGCCGGCCGACGAGGAGGCGGTGCAGGGAGACCGGGCCGATCAGGGCGCCGGTGGCCGCGGCGCCGAGAACGACCGTGACGACGTAGATGGTCCGGTCGGTCTGGCGCAGGTGCTCGTACCGGGGCGTGAACACGACGGTGAGCAGGAAGCCGAACAGGATCTGCACGCCCGTCTGGGCCACGCGGACCTCCTGGATGAGCTCGCCCCACTTGCGGTCGGCGCGCTCCTCCTCGGTCTCGTGACGGCCACGTCCCACGTCGGTGTCGTCGGCGGGCACCTTTCCTCCCCGTGGGCTCGGTCGTTCCTTCCCCTGTCTCCCCCCTCGTCCGGCGGGAGGGGCGCGGCGGGCCGCGGGCGCGCCGACCGGTCCACCCGGGCGGGTGAACCGGTCCGGCTCGGCCGGTACCGCGTACCGACGGGTGACCGGGCCCGTCGGGTCAGACCTTGCGCCAGCGTGCCAGCGCGAAGGAGAACACGCCGAACAGGACCAGCCCCGCGGCCACGATCATCAGCAGGACCTGGCCCATCGGGGCCTCGGCGAACGAACGCAGCGTGTCGTCCAGCCCCTTGGCCTCGTCCGGCCGGTACTCGACCGCGGCCCGGACCGCGAAGCCGCCCGCCGCGGCGAACACCAGGCCGCGCGCCGCCCCGCCGACCACTCCGGTGAGGTCGACGGCCCGGCGGGTGGCACGGGACATCTGCCCGAGGCGCAGGTGCTTGCGGTACTTCCGCAGCACCGCGCGGGCCGCGATCCAGACGCCCGCGACGACGATGCCGGCGCCGGCCGCGGCCACGAGCCACTGGCCGCCGGGCCAGCCCAGGGCCCTGGCCGTGATGTCCCGCGACTGCTGGTCGCTGGAGTCGCCGCCGCCGGAGCCCGCCGCGAAGGAGAGCACCGAGTAGGCGACGACCGCGTAGAAGACGCAGCGGGCGGCCGCCGTGAGCCGTTTGCGCCACGACCGGCCGTCCTCGCCCGCCGCGCCGAAGACCGTCTCCGACAGGCGCCACAGCGCCATGCCGACGACCCCGGCGCCCAGCGCCCACAGCAGCACGGAACCGAAGGGCTGCGCGGAGAGTTCCTGCAGGGCGCCGCCGCGGTCGGCCTCCTTGCCGCCGCCGTCACCCGAGGCGATCTGCAGGGCCAGCAGCCCGACCAATAAGTAGATGACCCCCCGCGCGGTCAGACCGGCCCGTGCGGCGCCCTCCGTCGCGGAGGATCTCGCCGCGCGGCCGCCTCGCGTCAGGCCGCTCGCGTGTGTCGCCACCGCTCACCTGGCCCCTTCCGCGGCCCGGGCCCCCTCCAGCCGCAGCTGGAGCTGGACCTCCTGGTCGCCGGCGATGGTCCCCACCTCGGTCACGAGGAACGTCTCCTCCAGGACCTCCTTCAGCCGGTGCACCGCCTTCGGGCTGCCCTGCGCGTCGAGGCTGACCGACCCGGACAGCGGCCCGGGGTGCGCCCGGCCGGATCCGGAGCCGGACGGGGCCCCGGACCCCTCGCCGGACACCTCGTCCGCGGGGTCGTCGGGCAGTTCGAACGTACCGCTCCAGACGGTCGGCCGGTCGGGTTCCGCCTGGCTCTGGTGCAGTTCCTCGCCGGTGCAGCGGTCGGAGACGAAGTGCGCGCACAGCGCGTCGAAGATACGGCTCGCGTTCTGCGCCAGGCAGTCACTGAGAACCACCTGGACCTGGTAAAGAGGCTGCCGGGACGTACTCACAGGTGTCCTCCTTGTCGTGGACGGCGGTGTCCGTGTACCCCCAGCGTGCGGCCGAAACGGGATCCGCGCATGTCACGTGCCCGGCCGCGGCGGCCGGAGGGGACTGCTCCGGAACGTCCCGCGCCGTACGGCGGTGGCGGCGGCCGGGCCGGGCACACGAAGGGAGGAACGGCCGGCGGAAGCGGCGGACAGGACCGACGAAAGTGATGGGGCAGGGCGCATGGATGACTCGACATGGACGATCGTCGTCGTGGCCGCGGTCCTCGCGGCCGTCGTGCTCGGGGTGGCGGTGGCCCTGCTGGTCCGGCTCGTGCGGGCCCGCCGCGATCTGCGGCGCGCGGGGCTGCCGGCCGGGCCCCGCTGGGTGTTCTGGGGAGCCGTCCTCTATCTCGTCCTGCCGGCCGATCTGATGCCCGATCCGGTCTTCCTGGACGACGTCGGGGTCCTGCTGCTGGCGCTGAGGACACTGCGCACGTCCGCGCGGACCGCGGAAGACGCCAACCCCGCAGTGAACACAGCGGACGCAGAAGGCGCAGCACCGGCCGACGGGACGGGACGGCCGCTGACGAAGTGAGCCGCGGCCGTCCGTCAGCGGCGGCGGACGCGGGCGCCCGACTGGGTCCGGGCGAGCGCGTGCAGGTACTCCAGCGCGTCGAGGACCACGGTGCGGTCGTACCAGGAGAGCCAGCGTCCGGCCTCCGTGCCGACCACGGCGAGCGCCTCGGCCTGCGCGGGCGTCGGCTCCCGGATCGTCTCCGCGAAGTGCGCGGAGACCATGCCGACGCACACGCCGGGGGCGGGGGTCAGGGGGACGCTGTGGCAGGCGCGGCTGCCCGCGCGCAGGATGGCCTGCCGCGCCGGTTCGGTGAACACCGGGTGCGTGGCCACGTCGGGGACGGTGACCGGGGCGACGTCGTGCGCGGCCAGCGCGCACGACGTGCCGTCGTCGCCCACGTGCCCGAAGAAGTCGACGAAGTCCTGGGGGAGACCGATGTGCTCCTCCATGCGCAGTCCGCCCCGCCCGTGGTCGGTGGTCTGCACGTTCCCCATGCCGCTGCCGACGACGGTGAGGGTCTGGCTGAGCACCGCCCTCAGGACGTGCCCGCGGTTGCCCGGCTCGATGTCACGGGCCGACGCGAAGGTGAGGCGCGGCTCGGGGCGCCGGACGCGGCGCGGGAACCACAGGCGCTCCCGCTCCTCCGGCCGCGGAACGCTCAGCACGGCGCCCGCCAGGATCCGCAGCTTGACGTTGCTCCTCTGCGAGGCGCGCTGCAGCAGGGCGAACGCGCTCTCCGCGTCCGCCAGCGCGTAGCGCTCCCGCAGGATGCCCTGCGCCTGGGCGACGACGGAGCGGCCGGTCGCCCGCGCGCGCAGGTGCCGTGCCTCCTCGCGCAGCCGCAGCAGCTCTTCGCGCAGCGCCACGCTGCCCGGGTCCGGCAGTGGTTCCCCACTCCTCGGCATCGGCACCGGCATCCACGTCCTTCCTCTTCCGCCGTGGTGCCGTCGCGGAGCCGTGTCCGCCGGACGGCACTCGGCTGCGCCTGCCCCGTCCCGCCGGGAGTACGCAAGTCCTCCCCTCCCGTACGTCACCGCGCCCGGAACGTCTACCGTCTGCGCATGGCACTCGACCCGCGGGACCAGGCGGTCCGTGACCCGTACGACACCCCCTCCGAGCGCGGCGGGCAGGGGGTGCACGAGACGCTCGACGGCCTCCTGGAGCGGGCCGCCGCGCTCGCCCGGCCCGGCCGCCGCGCCCTGCTCGGCATCGCCGGGAGCCCGGGTGCGGGCAAGACCACCCTGGCCGAGCGGCTGGTCCGGGCGCTGAACGGCGACGGGGAGCCGTGGGCGGCGCACGTGCCGATGGACGGCTTCCACCTCGCCGACGTCGAACTGCGGCGGCTCGGCCGGCTGCGCCGCAAGGGGGCGCCCGACACGTTCGACGCGGCCGGTTACGCGGCGCTGCTGCGCCGGCTGCGCGAGGACGAGGACGACGTCGTGTACGCGCCGGGCTTCGAGCGCGTCCTGGAGCAGCCGGTCGCGGGCGCGATCCCGGTGCCGCGCGCGGCCCGCCTGATCGTCACGGAGGGCAACTACCTGCTGCTGGACGACGGTGACTGGGCACGCGTACGGCCCCGGCTCGACGAGGTGTGGTTCTGCGAGGTGGACGAGGAGGAACGCGTCCGGCGTCTGGTGGCCCGGCACGAGGAGTTCGGCAAGGAGCGTGCGGAGGCGGTCGCCTGGGCACGGGGGACGGACCAGCGGAACGCCGACCTGGTGGCCGCGACGCGGCACCGCGCGGATGTGGTGGTACGGCTGACCGGGGGCCGGTGAGGTCCGTGCGGCCGCCGGCGCGGGACTCCGGGTCGGGACGGGTGTCGTCGCCGTGGACGCCCGTCTCGTCGCCGCGGATGCCGTACCGCAGCGGGAAGCGGGCGACGGCTCCGGTGAGCGCGGCGTCGTGGCGGCCCTCCGTCGCCCCGCCGTCGTACACGTTCGGCATCCGGCGCGGCCGCTCCTGCGACGCGACGGCCTCCGCCCCGCTGTCCCTCCTCACGCGTGCCCGGACCGCCGGGGCCGACCGCCCGCCGCGTCGGCACCGCGGGGACCGGAGCGGTCGCCCCTCCTGCATCACCGGTACCGCGGCCCTGCAGAAGCAGAGCGCCGCCGGACCCGACGAGGGCGGCGGCGATCACGGCGGGGACGACCCCGGCGCGGCGCTGGTCCGTGTCGCGTACGGGGCCCGACGCGGGCGCGCCGGGCGGTGCACCGCCCGGCCCGGGCCCGGCCGCGCGGGCCGCGTGCCCTGCCACGGGAAGGGCGGGGTGCCGCGGGTCCGTGCCGGGCGAGCGGTCCGGCTTCGGCTCACCGGGCGAGGCGGTGCCGGGGCCGCGCCCGGCCGTCCAGTCCCCATGGCCCGCCCTCGCGCCCCGGAGGACGCGGTGCGTCACGGGCCCGTCCCGGGCATCTGGTCCGGCGCGGCGGTACCGTACGGTCGTCCGGGTGGGGCCGGGGCGGCCGGTGTCACGCGCGGGGGGTTCCTCGGTCCCGCGGGGCGCCCCTCCGGCTCCCCGCGTCCGGGCGGCTGTGTCACGGTGCTCCCTTCGGACACCTGCGACCGGGACGGCCGCGTGTCGTGTGCACGCCGTGCCGCCGTCCCGTGCAGGGGTACGCGACGGCCGCCCGGCCGGTTCACCCGCCGGGCGCCGTCCTCAGGCCCCGCCCGTGCCCCCGCTGCCGAAGGACCCGCTGGAACCGGAGTCCCAGCGGGGGCGCTGCTGCGACTCGCTCGGCTTGCTGCCGGTGGTGTTCAGGTCGTGCGCCGTGAGCCGTCCCGTCCCCGTACCGGGCATCTCGTTGGGCTCCCGCACCTCCTGGGTCTCGCCGATCGGGCCGGAGGAGGGCGGCCGGGTGGGCTGCTCCTGGGGCAGCGGCCGCCTCGGCTCGCGACGCTTGACGTTGATGCCGAGCCGTACGGCCCAGACCAGGAGACCGGCGACGATGATCCCGCCGACGACGATGGCGCCCACGCCGAGGCCCGAACTCGCCCACGCTGCTACGTAGTGACTCGTGTTCATGCCCGCCGGATACCCCGAGCGGGCGGGCGGATGCCCCACCGGGCGGTACTGTTCCGGACCGGCCCGAGTGGCTCCGGTGCCGTGCGGGTACCGGCTCCGTCGGAGGTGTGTGCCTGTGCATGAGGAAACCGGACACCACGTCGCCGGCGGGCCGCTGCGGACACGGGGCACGGAGTCATGACACCGCACGGCCCGTACCCGCCCTCGCCCTGGCACCTCACGGGCGACATGCTCGTCTCGTTGTGGCGCGTCCCCGTGGACGAACTGCCGCGCTGGCCCCTGCCGCCCGGCGTCCGCCCGTGGGTCCTGCGGCGGCGCTGCACCCTGGTCACCTTCTGGGTCGACTACCGGCCGGGCGGCGTCCTCGCCTACCGCGAGTTCCTCGTCGGCCTCGCCGTGCGCCACCGGCGTGGCCTGGCCGCCACCGCCGTGGCCGTCTGGGTGGACGACGAGCGGTCGCTGGCCGGCGGACGCGCACTGTGGGGCATCCCCAAGGAGCTCGGCGTCCTGCGGGTGCACAGCGACGCCGACGGCATGCGCAGCGAGCTGGTGCCCTCCGGCGCCGCTCCGGTCCGCGCCGGCCACCTCGACCGCCTCCGGCTGCCCTTCCCGCTCGTCGCGCGCACCCGGCTCGTGCAGCGGCTGCCGGACGGCACGGTCGGCCGGATTCCCGTACGGATCGGCGGACGGGCCGCCGTCGGACGCACCGTGATGTCGGCGGACCCGGCGGCGGACCTGTCCTTCCTCGGGCGCCGCCGGCCCGTGGTCTCGCTGACCGTCCGTGACTTCCGCGGCGTCGTGGGCGAGCGCTGAGCCGGGGCCGGGCGGGCGCGTCGGGCGCCGCCGCCCACCACCGTCACGACTGCGTCGGCCAGACCACGGCCTGGGCGACGACGACGTTCTCGCCGTCGAAGGTGACGGCGGGGCCTCCGTGCAGTGCGTAACCGAGACCGATCGCTTCGCTGACGCGTCGGCAGAACGCGGCGTCGTCCGGACCGGTGAGGACGCGGTAGACGGGCAGTCCGTCCGGTGGGGTGCTCATGGGGCCGAGTATGGCAGTCCGCCGGTCAGCCGACGCGTGAGCCCCCTGGGGCGGACCCTCCCCGGCGGGCGCGCTCCCGGGGCGCCGGCCGGACGAGAACCCGGTCCGGCCGGACCGGTCGGGTTCAGCGCCGCGGCTCTCCCTGCCCGCGCCAGGGCTGCGCCAGGGCCACCAGCGCGACACCCGCCGCGGCCACCGTGACCAGCATGATCAGGGCCATCGGCAGGGAGCTGTCCTCGCCGAACACCCCCACCAGCGGCGAGGCCACCGCGCCGAAGAGGAACTGCAGCCCGCCGAGGAGCGCGGACGCGGCGCCCGGGGTGTCGCGGGCGAGGGCCTGGCCGATGCTCATCGTCGACGGGAAGACCAGGCCGACACCGCAGAGGGTGACGAACAGGGTGATCCAGGTGCCCGCCAGGGTCTCCCCCGCCGTCAGCACCAGCACCGTCTGCGCCAGCGCGCCGAGCGCCGCCACGCCGACACCGGTCACCAGCAGCGTGATGAGCCGGACGCGGCCGGCCAGCCGGGAGAAGAGGAACCCGGCGATCAGCATGCCGACGGCGTTGACGGCGAAGACGAGGGAGTACATGCCCGACGACACGCCGTGCAGGTTCTCGAAGACGAAGCTGGAGCCGCCGATGTAGGCGAACATGGCCGCCGACACCAGCGCGAGGACGAGCACGTACCCCATGAACGCGCGGCGGCCGAGCAGGGCGCCCATCGCCCGGAACGTGGCTGCCAGTCCGCCGCCGTGCCGCCGCTCGGGCGGCAGCGTCTCCGGCACCTTCCGCAGGACGGCGAGGAGCAGCAGGACGCCTATGACGGTCAGGACGGCGAACACCGCGCGCCAGGTGGACACGGACAGGATCGCCCCGCCGAGCACCGGCGCGGCGATCGGCGCCACGCCCATGATCTGGGACAGCACCGCGAAGTAGCGGGGCAGGTCGGCGCCGTGGAAGCGGTCGGTGAGGACGGCCCGGGCGAGCACCATGCCCGCCGCGCCGGCCACGCCCTGGAGGAAGCGCGCGGCGATCAGGACGCCGACGTTCGGCGCCACCGCGCAGACCAGGGAGAACAGCACGAAGCCGGCGGTGCCGCCGAGGAGCAGCCGGCGGCGGCCGAGTCCGTCGCTGAGCGGCCCGAACAGCAGCTGGCCGACGACGAGGCCGGCCAGGAACGCGGTCATGGTGAGCTGGACGGCCGAGCTGCTCGCGCCGAGCGCGTCGCCCATGTCGGGGAAGCCGGGGACGTACATGTCGGTCGCCAGCGGGGCGACCGAGGTCAGGGCCGCGAGGACGGCGACCAGACCCGCGGCGGTCCCCTTCGACGGGGGCGGGGACGCGGCGGAGGGCGGGGACGGAGCGGTCGCGCGCACCTCGGGGGCGGGCGAGTCGGGCAGGGATACCATGGGCACAACCGTAAACCATTAGTTCACTGGTTAACGAATATCGGCCGACGCGGCACCGGCCCGCGGTGCGACGGCCGACGAACAGCCCCAGCCATCCGCAGCGAGAAGGCGAGCCGCATGTCCTTCCTCCCGGTCGAGGTCCGCGCCCGGTGGGCCGAGCACAATCCCGGCCTCGACACCTCCCCCATGGAACTGGTCGCCCTCCTCAAACGGGCGGGCGGCCTCCTCGACCGCGCCGTCGAGCCCCTGTACGAGGGCGCCGCGCTCACCGCGCCGGAGGTCGACATGCTGATCCCCCTGCGCCACGCCACCGAGCCGATGATCGCCCGCGGCCTCGCCGAGCACCTCGGCCTCTCCCGCGCCGGCGTCAGCAAGACCCTCGCGAAACTGGAGCGGCGGGGCTTCGTCTCCCGCACCCCCAACCCGGCGGACCGCCGCGCCGCCCTGGTCACCGTCACCCCGGCCGGCGCCCGCGCCGTCGACGACCTGTTTCCCCGTCAGCTCGCCGCGGAGGTCGAGCTGTTCGCCGGGCTCGGCGAGGACCGGGAGCGGGTGATCAGGGCCCTGGAGCTGCTGGTGGGGACGATGGAGGGGCGGGCCGCCCGCGCCTGACGGACGGATCGGCGGCCGTGGGCGGCGGATCCGCGGGCGGCGGGGCGCCGAACAGCGGCAGACACTCCTCGAGTCCGCCGATGCGCGGCGCCCGGGAGCGCGGGCGGGCACGCCACTGGTCGGCGGTCAGGCGCAGCATGCGGATGTTCCCCGGGGCCAGGGACGTCACGGCGGCGCCGCACTGTTCGTACCCGAGCTTGGCGGCGATGGTGAGGGACGCGTGGTTGTCGGCCGCGGTGTCGAGGAACGCCCGGTGGGCCCCGAGGCCGTCGAAGGCCAGGTGCAGCGCGGCGGCGTGGGCGAGGGTGCCGATGCCCCGGCCGCGCCAGGAGGGCACGATCCACAGGCCGTGCTGCACGGTGCCGCGGCGCGGAAACCCGCGCGCGCGGGTGTTGTGCAGGCCCGCCAGGACGCCGTCGACGAGGACCGCGAGGGTGAGGGACCACCGCTGGGGCTGGAAGAGGGCCCACTCCCCCCACAGGTGCTGCAGTGTTCTGCGGCCCCTGCGGGCGGCGTCGTCGGCGGGACCGGCGAGGAACGGCACCGTGGGATCGTGGGGTTCGTGCGCGGCCTCGTCGGCGAGCGCGTGGCACTCGGCCAGGACGGGACTGCGCAGGAGCAGGGGTCCGGCGGAGACGGTGAGGCCGGCGAGGGGCCAGTGGAGGTGGCTCACGTCGTGCTCCCACTGAGGCGGGTGGCGCCGAACGCGTCGGCGGTGGCCGTGGGCGGGGCGTTGCCCCCGCCGGGGCCCGGGTGTCCGGCCGCGAGGACGTGGAGCGGGGTGTGCCCGGTGTTGTCGAGGGTGCAGCGCCGGGCGACGGGGGTGTCGCGGAAGGCGCCGGTCTCGGCGGGTCCCAGCCCCAGTGCGGTCGCGGTCAGGGCGAACGTCTGGCCGAGGTGGCCCGCGTTCAGCAGGCACACGCGGTAGCAGCGGGGCGTGGCGTACTTGACGCTCATGCGCTCCAGCCGCGCGGCCAGCACCACCAGGAAGGCCGCCGCGCCGATCCACTCCTGGTCCGCGCACAGGACGGCCGCCTCGTCGCGGGTGAGGCCGACGGCGAGCAGTTCGAGCGAGTGCTCCAGGCCGTTGTAGTGGTACCAGCCGGGGTCCAGGCCGGTCACGTTGAGGATGCCGAGGTAGGTGTCGAGCTCCTGCCGGGCGCCGCCCTGGGGGCTGGTGCGGCGGTAGAGCGCGGCCCGCCCGGAGTCGATGAAGTCGACGGGGCCGAAGACCGCGGCCAGCAGGACGCCGAGCGTGCCGAGGCTCACCGGGGCGTCGCTGAAGTCGCGGTGGGTCCGGCGGGCGTGCAGGACCTGGCCGTAGGGGGCGTCCAGACCGGCGATCGGACGCGGCAGCAGGACGCGCGGAGCGTCGGGGTAGCCAGTGAACAACACCGGATCGGGTGCGGGGTCCCGGAAGCCGGCGGCACCGGCACCCGCGGGCTGCCTGTCGTCGATGTCCTGGGTGGCGTAGTGGAAGAAGGACGCCTCGGGGGCCCAGGTGCGCCAGTGCCGGGCGGTCTCCTCGTCGCGCACCGCCTCGCAGCTGCCCTCGGCGAGCAGGGTGCCCGCCTCGGTGAGCGAGCGGACGGCCTCCCGGACGGTCTCCGCCGTCAGGTGGGGCAGGCTCCGGTCCGCGGTCTCGGGGTCGAGCCACTCGTCGAAGGCGGTCAGGACCTCCGCCGCGGCGGGGTGCACCGTGCTGGGCGTGCCCTGCGGATAGGGATGCACCACGAACAGACCGTCATGCCAGTAACAGGTCAGACAGCGGGCACGGCGAAGACGCATGGGAACTCCGGGGAAGATCGTGCGGCGGGCGGCCGGCCGCGGGCCGGCCGGGCTCTCGGTGATGCGGGGCCGGCGTCCCGGCGGGTGCCCGGCCCCCTGCCGTCACCGGTCGTTCTTGCAGGAGAACGGCGGGCCCCACGTGCGCCTGCCGGCCCGTCCCCTGTCGGTCCGTACCATCGGCCGGGCCGTTATCGACAGCTTCCGCATGACGGTGCGCCCCTTTCCCCTACGAGGTGTCTCCCCGTCACCTCCCCTCTTCCGCCGTGCGGAAAGGCGCGCACGGCCTAAACCAGCAGATACGGTACGACGAAGGCTCGTATCGCCCACGAGCGCCGTGTGCGCGGGCACATGACGAGGTGAGGGCCGTCCGGACGCCACATGGCGCACGCCCCGCGCGCGGTTCAGTCCGTGAGCGTGATGCGCAGTCCCGTCGTGCCCTGCTTGCCGCGGCGCAGCCGGCTGCCGAGGAGGGTCAGCCGGCCGGCGATCCCGTACTTGCGGGCGATGAGCCCGCGGTACCGCTCGGTGGTGTCCGGGCCGGTCGCCTCGGCCCGGCCCGGGACCTGCCGCCCGGTCGGCCTGCCGCGCACGTCGCAGGGGCCCACGAGGACGTCGGGGCGGTTGCGGATCCGCCTGACCTTGTAGGAGTCGGCGGCGGTCCACACACCGAGCGCCGCTCTGTCCCGTACCACCCACACCGGTGTCGCGACCGGGGTGCCGTTTCTGCGGTAACTGGTGACCAGCAGGTACTTGCCCGCGGCCAGTGCGTCCAACGAGGTCTCGTCCATGCGGGGAGTGTAGGCGGGCGGCGCGCGGGGAGCGGCGGCGCCCGCCGGTCCCTCGTTACGACAACTGCCCGTCGTAGTCCGGCAGCTTGAACGTGCGCTCGGCGTGGCCGCCGACGAGGTCGGAGTCGTTGTTGCCGATGTTGGCGATGATCGTGTGGCCCTGCGCCTCGATCTCCGCCCGCTTGGCCGTCTTGTAGGCGCTGACCTCGTCGAACAGGTCCGGCAGGTCACGGACGTGGAGACCGGCGACCGGATAGCCGACGCGTTCGAGGTTCCACTCGGTGACGCTCTCGATGATGCCCGGACGCGCGGTGACGAAGAAGATGTCGACTCCGCGGGAGCGGGCGTACGTGGCCAGGTCGAGCGTGGGCCGGGCCGCCGGGGTGGGGAGCTGGTACCAGGGGTGGAAGTCGGTCTCCAGCGCGGTGTTGTCGATGTCGAGGACGAGGGCGAGCTTCTGCCCGGCCGCTCCCTCGGTGCGCTGCTCGATGTACGGCCTCGCCTCGTCGATGACGGCCTGCACGTCGCGCTGCCAGGTGGCGTGGTCGACGTCGGCCGCCCGCACGGCCGCCGCGCCCGCCGCGGCCACGGCCGGAGCCGCCGTCGCGGGGGCCGAGAGACCGACCGTGCCTCCGGCGCCCAGCGCCACGACCGCCGAGACGGCGCCGATCCGGCGGGCCACTCCACGTCTTGTCATGTCCGTCGTCCCCTTCCACGGGTGCTCACGGGTCTGCGGGAATGCGCACGTGCTCCGTACGTGGGAACGGCGAGGGTCGTCCCCCGCCGCGCCCACGATGATCGGGGCGGGGGGTGGACGGAAGGCGACGCGGTGGTTACCGGCCGTCGGCGAGTGGTGGGCGGCGGCCGACCCGGGCGTCTACATTGCCGGTTGGCACTGCCCGCACACGGAGCCTCCGGAGTCGATGCCATGGAGACGGACCCCGCCGAACCCCCGACGGCCCCGGTGACGACCGCCTGGGTGAAGCTGGAACTCGATCTGGACGCCTTCGACCTGGCGCGTTTCCAGCCGTACGTCGACCGCTGCCGCAGGTCCGGCATCCGGCTGACCACCCTCTCGGAACTCGGCGACACCCCGGAGCACCGGAGGGCGCTGTACGAGCTCAACAAGGAGTGCTCGGCGGACATCCCGGAGCGCGGCGCGTTCCTCACGTACGACGAGTACCGGTGCCTGCGGCTCCAGGCGCCCGGCTACGACCCGCGCGGGGTGGTGATCGCCCTCGACGGCGACACCTGGATCGGCCTGGCGGCCACCTCGGACCAGCGGCGTTCGGGCTGTGTGCGCAACGAGATGACCGGGGTGCGGGCGGGCTGGCGCGGACGGCGCATCTCGCTGGCGATGAAGACGTACGGCATCGGCTTCGCGGGAATCTGCGGGGTGAGCCGCGTCCGTACGCTGCACCATCCGCGGAACACGGGCGCGATCGCCATGAACCGGACGATGGGGTACGTGGCCGCCGACTGGTGAACGCGCGGGCGCGGGCGCACGTATGAGGGGAGGGCGCCCGCCCGGGGGGCCTGGCGGTGCTCCGCGCCGCGCCGTACGGGGTTCGGGAGCCATGCGATGAGGCACGCACGACGACGGGTCGTCCGGCGGGTGACACGACTGGCGGCCGCCGGCGGGCTGCTCTGCGGAGGACTCATGGTCACGCAGGCCGTGGCGGGCGAACCGGCGGTCCCCGCCCCTCCCCCGGCGAGCACGGCACGGACCGTCGCCGACACCGCGTCCGGGCTGGTGTCGCGGCTCGGGGACGACCGTACGGCCGGTTCCTGGATCGACGCCGACGGCCGGCCGGTCGTCGCGGTCACCGACGAGGCGGCGGCGGCCGAGGTGGAGAGCGCGGGCGCACGCGCCCGGATGGTCCGGTACAGCGGGGCCGACCTCGACGCGGCGGCCGGACGGCTGCGCGCGGCGCCGCGGGTGACGGGCACGTCCTGGTCCGTCGACCCGTCGTCCAACGAAGTGGTGGTGCGCGCCGACAGCACGGTCTCCGCCGCCGACTGGTCCCGGCTGACGCGCACGGCCGAGGAGATCGGCGGAGCCGTGCGGACGGAGCGCGCGGAGGGCACGTACACCACACGGCTGGGCGGCGGCGGGCCGGTCTTCTCGGCCGGTGGACGCTGTTCCGTGGGCTTCGACGTGACCGACGGCCGCGACGACTTCCTGCTCACGGCCGGGCACTGCGGCCCCACCGGTTCCGTCTGGTTCGCGGACACGCAGGGCGGCGGGCCGATCGGACGGACCGTCACCTCGCGTTTCCCGGGCGCCGACTTCTCCCTGGTGCGGTACGACGAGGGACAGCGGGACACCGCCTCCGACGTGGTGCTGGTCGGCGGGGGGCGCGGCGTGCGCATCACCTCGGCGGCCGATCCGGCGGTGGGCCTGCGGGTGTTCCGCAGCGGCAGCACGAGCGGGCTGCGCGAGGGCGAGGTGACGGGGCTCGACGCGACGGTCAACTACCCCGAGGGCACGGTGACCGGGCTGATCGAGACGACGGTGTGCGCCGAACCCGGCGACAGCGGCGGCCCGTTGTTCGCCGACGGGGTCGCGCTGGGCGTGACCTCGGGCGGCAACGGCGACTGCGCCTCCGGCGGCACGACGTTCTTCCAGCCGGTCACCGAGGCGCTGGGGGCACTGGGCGTACGGCTGGCCGGGCAGCCGGACGGCGCGGGCGCCGGGGCCTCCGGCGGCGCCCCGCCGGCCGCCGGCCCGCAGGGCGCCACTCCGCCCGGGGACACCCGGCCGGGCACGGCGGGACGGACGGACGCGCCCGGTCGGGTGTCCACCGTCCTCGCGCGCCTCACGGATCCGCGGGCCGTGGGGCCCGGCCTGCTGATCATCGCGGGCAGTCTGGTCGCGCTGGCGGCGACGCGGTACGTCCGTACGGAACAGGAACGGCAGCGGTACCGGCGGCAGTACTCACGGATCTGGGGGTAGCCGGGCGCCGGCCCGTCACCGGAACAGGGCACCGGCCAGCTCGCCGCCGAGGAAGGCGGCGGCCAGTCCGGCGACGACACCGGCGACGGCGTTGACGGCGGCGTGGAATCTCGCGCCGGTCCCGGCCAGGCGGACGGTCTCGTAGGAGAAGGTGGAGTACGTGCTCAGCGTCGCGCACAGCCCGGGGCCGACGAAGTGGTGGAGCGCGGAGGGCACGGTGGCCGCGGTCGCCGCACCGGTGAGGAGGCCGAGTCCGGCGCAGGCGGCGAGGTTCACCGTGAAGGTGCCCCAGGGGAGGGCGCTGTCGTGCCGGGCCTGGACGGCGCGGTCGGTCAGGTACCGCAGGGGCGCGCCGACGAGGGCGCCGGCGATGACCATCAGCCAGTTCACGCCGCCGTGCTCCCGTCCGGCCGGGGACGGGGGCGGACGAGCAGCCGGGTCAATGCGGACGTGGCCCAGAGGGCGGACAGCGCGGCGGCGAGGGTGGTCGTGAGGTAGAGCAGCGCGGTGCCGGCGCGGTGGCCGTCGAACAGGTCACGGGCGTCGACGGCGTAGGTGGAGAAGGTGGTGTAGCCGCCGAGGACACCGGTGCCGAGGAACGGCCGCACCAGGGGGTGGACGGTCGCCCGCTCGGTGACCAGGACCATCAGCAGGCCCATGGCCGAGCTGCCGGTGACGTTGATCCAGAACGTGGTCCACGGGAAGGTGCCGGCCGCGGTGGGCCACAGCAGGGTGGCGCCGTAGCGGGCGCAGGCGCCGATCACGCCTCCTGCCGCGACGGTGGCGAGGATCTCCGCGGGTGCCGGCTGCCGTCCGGCGGCGGGAGTGGCGGCTTCGGGGCGGTCGTGCACGCGTCCAGGCTCCTACCTGATCGTCTCGGTCCCGCGCGGGCGCGCGGGAGGACAGGCAGGGACCGTCGGCGACCACCGCGTCGGCGCGGTCGCGGTTGGGTACGGCGGGCCCCACCGCCGTGCGCCATCCGGTACGGGGCGGCGCGAAGGTAGATTAACGTCCGCGCCGGCGGCGCCGGCGGGCGCCGCCTAGTCCGCGTCCCCGGGGCCGGGCGAGGCTGCCGCCCACTCCATGACGAGCCGCTGGTACTCGCGTCGCTGCTGACTGTTCAGCGTTCCGCCGCTGCGGAACCACAGGGCCCGGATCTCCTCGTTGACCTCGGCCGCTGTTCTCTGTGTCCTTTCCCGGACGCCCTCGACAGTGGTGGACATGTCGTGAAGCCTACGGTGCCCGACGTGAAGTTGATGTGAGTAAATGCACCGCTTCCGACATTACGGACCGTGAAGCTGGTCACTCTGTGTGTTCCGTCACTACGGATCCGTGCGCCCCGGGGAACGGACCGGCCGCGCGGCGGGCGAGACCTCGTCCGTACCGGCGCAGGAGCAGCAGCGCGGTGGCGGCGAGGCCGGTCAGCAGGCCGAGCCAGACGCCGGTCGGGCCGAGGTCCGCGCGGCGGGCGAACAGCCAGGCGGCGGGCAGGCCCACGAGCCAGTATCCGACGAGGGTGACGTGGAAGCCGCCCCTGGTGTCGTCGAGGCCGCGCAGCAGGCCGACGCCGATGTTCTGCGCGCAGTCGAAGAACTGGAGCACGGCCGCCACCAGGAGCAGGTCCGTGGCGACCGCGGTGGCCGTGTGCTCGGCCGGGTCGAGGAAGGGGCGCAGTACGAGGCCGGGCGCCAGGACGTACACCGCGCCGACGACCGCCGTCACCGCCGCCGCGCAGGCCAGCGCGGTGGTGCGGACACGCCGGGCGGAGTCCGTCGCGCCGAGCGCGAGGGCGCGGCTGACGTGGAGGGACGCGGCGTGGGAGAGGCCGACGGCGACCTGGAGGACGACGTACACGCAGCTGTTGACGGCGGTGTGCGCGGCGAGGGCGGCCTCGCCGAAGGTGCCGGCGACCAGCGCGACCACGAGGAAGAAACCCGCCTCGGAGCCGTAGGTCGCGGCGATGGGCGTGCCGAGGGCGGTGAGGCGGCGCAGCGTGGCGGCGCGGGTACGCCACGCGCGGAGGTCCAGCAGCGGGGCGAGCCGCTCGTCGCGCCGGGCCGAGGCGTACAGGGCGAGGAAGGACAGCAGGTGCACCAGTGAGGTGGCCACGCCGATGCCGGGCAGGCCGAGTTCGGGCAGGATCCAGGTGCCGTGGACGAGGCCCCAGTCGAGGGCGGCGTTGGCGACGACGGAGGCGAGGGTGATGCGCAGCAGCGCCCGTGGGCGGCGCATGCCGACGGTGAACTGGCGTACGGCCTGGAACCACAGGCAGGGCACGAGGCCGGGCGCGAGGGCGTGCAGGAGCGGCCGGGCCGCCGCGACGACGTGGGCGTCCTGGCCGAGCAGGCCCACCAGGTGCCCCAGCAGCACCATGGCGACGGCGCCCGCTCCACCGGCCAGCGTGGCGAGCGCGAGGGAGGCGCGCACGAGCGCGCGCACCTCTTCGCCCGCCTCCTCGCGCGCCGCGTCCGTACCGGCGGACTCGGCGCGGGCGGCCGCGGCGGCCACCTGGTTGCCGACGGCGGTGACCATGCCGACGCCCATGGTGCGCAGCTGATTGAAGATCACCAGGGCGAGGCCGCCCGCCGCGAGGGCCTCGGCGCCCATCAGGCCCATCACCACCGTGTCGGTGGTGGTCAGGGCGACCTGGGCGAGCTGGGTCAGGGCGAGCGGTACGGCCAGCGTGGCGAGGGCGCGGCTGTCGTGGCGGAGGGTGCGCCAGGCACCTGTGGGGGGTGTGGCGGGGGTACGGGTCATATGGGGCTCTCGGTGTCACGGAGCGCGGTCAGCAGCTCGGCCACCTCGCGTTCGGCCGCGGGGTCGACGAGGTCGCGCGCACGCATCCAGTCGTCGTCGAAGACGGTGTCCAGGTATTTCTCCCCGCCGTCGTTGAGCAGCGCGACCATAGTGGTTCCGGGCGCGGTCCGGGGGGACGCCATCCGGTGCAGCGCCTCGTGCACCACCCCGCCCGCGGAGCCGCCGATCAGCAGTCCGGTGCGGCGGGCGAGCGCGCGGGCGGTGGCGAACGCCTCGACGTCGCCGACCTTCACGCCCTCGTCGATCAGCCCGAAGTCGACGAGCGCGCCGATCGGGGCGCCCTCGGGGGTGCCGGTGCCGGACTGGTGGTAGTCGTGCGCGGGGCCGCCGAAGGCGATGGAGCCCTTGGGTTCCACGCCGACGATGCGCACGCCGGGCACGGTGCGGCGCAGCGCGCCCCCGGTGCCGCACAGGCCGCCGCCGGTGCCGACGGCGCCGAGGAGCACGTCGATCCGGCCGTCGAGGGCGGCGTCCAGTTCCCGGGCGACGGGGTGGTAACCGACGGCGTTGGCGGGGTTGTTGTGCTGTTCGGTGAAGACGGCGCCGGCGTGGTCGCGGGCCAGCCGCTCGGCGAGTTCCTCCCGGGCGGCGGTGGCGAGCGCTCCGTCGTTCCCGTCGCCCTCGTCCGCGACGTACACCAGCTCGGCGCCGAGGGCCTTCATGCCGCGCAGCTTGTCGGCGCAGGCGTGGCGGTCGACGACGGCGGTGAAGGCGTAGCCGCGTTCGGCGGCGACGACGGCGAGGCCGAGGCCGGTGTTGCCGGAGGTCGACTCGACGATCCGGCCGCCCGGACGCAGCCGTCCGCTCTCCTCGGCGGCGAGGACCATCTGGCGCGCCATGCGTATCTTCGCGCTGCCGGTGGGGTTGAACTGCTCCAGTTTCAGCAGCAGCCGGCTGTCGTCGCCGGTGCGGCACAGCTCGAACAGCGGGGTGCAGCCGATGAGGTCCGAGACGCGGCCGACGACGGCCGGACGCGTGAACGCCTCGCGCATGACGGGCTCCAGGGGCGTGTGGGTGCGGTCGGTCAGCAGGGCGTACGGCGGTCGAGGCGCCAGCGGACGCGTCCGCGCGCCTCCTCGACCACGGCCTTCGGCGGCAGCGGCAGGTCGTGGAAGGGCGACTCGTTGGAGTCCATCTGGTATCCGGCGGTGTTGGGGTAGACCAGCAGGTCACCGGGGCGGGGCCGGTGCGGGAACACGATCCTGCGCCAGGTGAGCAGGTCCTGCTCCAGGCAGGTGGCGCCGCCGACGCAGGCCCGGTACGGAGTTTCGCCGCCGGGGCGTTCGGGCCGCTCGGGCAGCAGCACCGGGTCCGGCAGGTACTCGCTGCCGAACCACTGCTCCGACAGGCTCAGACTGCTCCCGTTCACCGTGAGCATCCCGTACCCGTCGCGTTCCTTGACGCCCTGGACGCGGAAGACCGTGCAGCCGGCCCGGTCCAGCAGCGCGCGGCCCGGCTCCAGCAGCAGCCGCACGCCGGCCCCGCGCAGCCGGCCGGCGAGGGACGGACCGCCGGCCGCCGGGCGCGCGGCGAGGACGGCGCGCAGCGCCCGGGCTCCGGCGGCCGGCGCGTGGTACGGGTAGAAGTCGGCGGTGGTGAAGGACCTCCCCGCGTGGTAGTCGTGCGGGCCCTGGGTGCGGGTGAACCGGTCCCAGTCCGCCGCGGACACGTAGTCGACGGGGAATCCGCCGCCGATGTCGATCCGGTCCGCCGGGTGGCCCGCGGCCCGGGCGCCCAGGCACATGCCGACCAGCTCGTGGGCCAGTTCGGCACGCGGCGCCACGTCGTAGCCGGACAGGTGGAAGGAGAACCCCTCCATCCGCACGGCGTCCCCCGCGTCCCGGCAGCGCCGCAGCGCGGCCTCCAGCTCCGCGCCGTCGAGGCCGAACCTGCTGTGCGGCTGTCCCGGGGGCAGCCGGCGCAGCAGCACGCGGGCGGGTGGTGACGCCCCTCCCGCGTCCGCGCGGGCGAGGAGCCGCTCCAGTTCGTCGAGGGCGTCGACGGTGACGAGGCACCCCTGGAGCACGGCCACGCGCAGCAGGTCGCCGTCCTTGGCGGGGCCGGTGACGACGATGTGCTCGCCGCGCACCCCGTGCCCGAGCGTCTCGCGCAGCTCGCCGGCGCTCGCCACGTCGACGCCGATGCCGTTCGCCGCGCACCGTTCGATCCAGACGGCCGCCTTGTTGGCCTTCTTCGCGTAGTACACCTGCCCGGCGACGCCCGCCTCGGTGAGGGCCGCCCGGAACGCGGCGGCGTTGCCGTCGAAGCGGCCGGGCAGCAGCAGGTGGTACGGCCCGCCGAAGGCGTACGCCAGCTCGTGCGGCAGTCCGCCGCGCAGCACCCTCTCCAGCCACGGATCGGGGTGGGCCGGCAGCACCGGCCCGCCCGCGGGGCCGTTCACCGCCACAGCGGCACCCGCGTTCCCAGCCCCCGGTCCAGGGCCAGTTGCGCGAACCGGTGGCCGAGGGCGATGTCGGTGACCACCAGGCCGCTGTTGTACGCGAAGACCCGCTGCCCGGCGCCGGTGCGGCCTGCGGCCCGCCCCGCGAGGACCTCGGGGAACTCGGCGTCGGCGGCCCGCAGGGTGCCGCTGCCGTCGGCCATGTCCGTCCCCGTGACCCGCATCTGCGCAGCGCTGGTGGCGACGACGCGGTCGGCGCGGTGCAGCGCGGAGGGGGCGAGGCCGTGACCGGTGAGGACCGACAGGGCGCCGGGCCTCAGCCGGTCGGCGGTGACGGCGGCCGGTGTGTGCGGCCCCGCGGCGGCGAGGACGACGTCGGCGTCCCCGGCCGCCGCGTCCAGGGCGCCGAGGCCGTCGAGGACCTCCGCGTCGCGGTCGGGGAAGTGGGTGCGCAGCTGTTCGCGCACGGCCCGTACGCCGTCGGGGCGGGTGCCGTAGAGCAGCAGCCGTTCCAGGCCCGGGACCGCCGTGAGCAGGAAGGGGAGCGCGAGCCGTCCCTGGGTGCCGGTGCCGATGACGAGGGCGGTGCGGGCCCCGGGGGCGGCCAGTTCACGGGCGAGGAGGGCGGCGGCCGCCGGGGTGCGCAGCGCGCCGATCCGGCCGCAGTCCATCATCGCGAGGGGCAGTCCCGTGACGTCGTCGTAGAGGGTCAGGGTCGTGTAGTAGTGCTGCCTCTCGCGCTCCTCGCGCAGTCCGTGCTTGTACGAGGTCTTCACGGCGACGATCTGCCGGGCGCCGTCGCGGCCGAGCATGGCGTAGGCGACGGAGTGGCCGTCGCCGGGTTCGGACTTGAGTTTGCGGGGGTTGTCGGACCGGCCGTCGGCGAGGGCCCGGTATGCCTGTTCCACGACGGCGATCACCTCGGCCGGGGTGATGACGATGTCCGCGAGGTCGGCGGTGGAGAGGACGCACAGGCTGCTGTCGTCGGGGCCGTCCGGGGCGGGTGTGCCGTGCGTGCCGTGTGCCGTCATGCGAGGGCCTCCACCGTCCGCTGTCCGTAGCCGTGTTCGTGCCGTTCGGCGGCGGGGCGCGTCCGGCGGCCCGGTACGCGGACGGAGGTTCTCTTCAGCCAGCGGTCGGTGCCGTCGTAGCGGGCCCGGAAGGGCACGCGCCCGTGGACGACCAGGTCGTTGTCGAGGACGAGGACGTCACCCGGGGCCAGGGGCACCGCCACGGACACCCGGGCCAGTTCGTCCGCCAGCCGCCGGTAGGCCGCCCGGTGCGCGGGGGCGGCCCGGTGCAGCGGGGTGTACGCCGGGTCGTAGCGCAGTCGCGGGCCGTCCGCGGTGCGCCACAGGGTGGCTACGGCGGGCGGCTCGCCCGCGTGGGCGCGGGCCCCGGTGTACGCGGCGTCCGGGAGGATCGGCAGCAGCGGGCGCGACAGCAGCTCGACGTCGGCGTCGGCCAGCCGGGCACGGCGGACGCTGGCCGCGGTGGTGGCCACCCGGTCGTGGTTGCGCAGACAGCCGAGGACGAGCAGGTGGGCGCGGTCCGGGTGGAAGGCGTCCTCGGTGTGCGGGCTGAGGAGGGTGGCGCTGCTGGCGCCGGTCTGGGCCCGCTCGTGCCCGGGCGAGGGGACGATGTTGTGGACGAAGCGCCCGTCCTGCTGGCCCTCCCAGGCCAGGGGCGCTCCCATGAGGGCCGACAGCAGCAGGAGGACGACGTCGTGGAGCGCGCCGGCGGCACCGGCGGCCGACCAGTGGCCGGGGGTGGGGCCGAGGGCGGTGTCGTCGACGGGCAGGCCCTTGAGGACGTACAGACCGTCCCGGGTGTCGACCGGGCGGCAGGCGTGGTGCGTCCGGTCGCTGAGCGCGGGGGCGGCGCGGCGCACGGCGGACAGCAGCTCCCGGTGCGCGGCCGGGTCGTCGTGTTCGTGAGCGTGCTCGTGGTCGTGGTCGGTGAGGAGCGTGCGGGCGGTGGTCGTGAGCTCCCTCGTCGTGCGCTGATCGAGCGCACGCGCGGGGGCGGCTCCCAGTTCCATGGGCGCAACCATTCCGTAGCGGGCGAAGGCATGGTCCTGCCGCCGTCGGGGCAGGGCGGTTCGGTCCCGTGGCCGCCGGGCGGAACATCGGCGCAGGCCACACGGGCGGGAAGGTTTCGGGGGGTCAACCGGAACCATAGACACCCCTCAACGGGCAGGCAAGGCATACCTAAGTAAGGCTTCGGTAAGGCCGCAATCCCCCCTAGATCAACCCCTTGCGGGCATGTGGAGACGAGGGTAGGCAAACCTAAGACACACCCGCGACCGTGCGCCGCCCGTGAAGCCCCATGAAGCTCCGTGAAGCCGTGAAGCCCCGTGAAGCCCCGTGAAGCGAGGACGTAATGGACCTGTCGAGGCGTCAACTGCTGTGGACCGGTGGCGGGCTGGGCGCCGCGACGCTGCTCACCTCGTGCGGCGGCGGGGACGGTGAACCGTCCGCCTCCCCCGCGCCGGGCGACGGCGGGCCGAGGGCCGGCGGCACCCTGCGGGTGGGCGCGCTCGGCCGGGCGGGCGCCGTCACCCGCGACCCGCACGGCACGCAGACCAACGAGAGCGACTACCTCGTCATCAGCCTCGTCCACGACACCCTGACCGTGCCCGGCCGGAAGCGGAACACCGAGCCGCGGCTCGCCCGCTCCTGGGAGTCCTCCGACGACCTGCGGACCTGGCGGTTCGGACTCGCCGAGGGCGCGAGGTTCCACGACGGCAGGCCGGTCACCGCCGCCGACGTCGTCTTCTCGCTGCGCCGGCTGCGCGGCACCCCGTCCGGCGCGTCCCGGCTGCCCGGCATCCGGGCCCGGAACATCACCGCCGACGGCCTCCGCACCGTCGTGATCGTCTCCGACCGCCCCAACGCCGAACTCCCGCTGCTGACCCGGCTCACCACCTTCGTCGTCCCCGAGGGGACCGGTGACAAGGCGATCGCGACGGCGCCCGGCACCGGCCCGTTCAGACTCGACT
Source organism: Streptomyces ruber (assembly GCF_014648075.1). Classification (GTDB taxonomy): domain Bacteria; phylum Actinomycetota; class Actinomycetes; order Streptomycetales; family Streptomycetaceae; genus Streptomyces; species Streptomyces ruber. The sequence continues at coordinate 39,176 of NZ_BMQK01000006.1, forward strand.
GGTTCCGCGGCGGGAACGCCCGGCTGGTGCGCAACGACGACTGGTACGGCGGCACGGTGCACCTGGACGCGATCGAGGTGCGGATCTTCACCAGCCCCCAGGCGATGGCGGGCGCCCTGCTGTCCGGCCAGATCGACCTCGCCTCCAACGCCGGGGCGGTGGCGGCCCGTACCGCCGGGACCCGCGAGGACGTCCGCGTCGTGCGCCGCCCCGACGACATGGCGATGCCGATCGTGATGCGTGCCGCCGACGGGCCGTTCGCCGACCGCAGGGTCCGCGAGGCACTGCGGCTGGCCGTGGACCGCGAGGCCATGGTGAAGCAGGTGCTCTCCGGTTACGGCACGGTCGCCAACGACATCCTGGGCACCGGCGACCCGGCGTACGCCCGGGACCTCCCGCAGCGCCCGCGTGACCTCGAAAGGGCCGGGAAGCTGCTGGAAGAGGCGGAGTTCGACACCTCCAGGACCTACCGGCTCTCCACCACCGAGGACATCGCCGGGCTCGCCGAGTCCGCGACGCTGTTCGCCACCCAGGTCCGCGAGGCGGGGGTGAGGGTCGAGGTGGTCAAGGAGGAGTCGGCGGCCTTCTGGGACCGCACCTGGCTCAAGGGCGACCTGTACACCACCTACTGGGGCACCAACGACTCCGTCGTCTTCCTCGCCGGCCGGACCATGGTCTCCGGCAGCACCACCAACGAGGCCGGCTGGCGGGACGCCGCCTTCGACACGGCGTACGAGAAGGCCGTCGGCACCGCGGACGCGGCCCGGCGCCGGCAGGCGCTGCACGAGCTGCAGCGAATCGAGCACGACCGCTCCGGCTACCTGCTGTGGGGCATGGCCGACGGCATCGACCTGGCCACCCCCGCGGTACACGGCCTGCCCGAGCTGCCCGGGTACGGACGGGTGCAGCTGGAGAGGGCATGGCTGGCCCGCTGATCCCCGGCGGGGCCGTGGCGCCGGCGCTCGCCCGGCTCGGCGCCCTGCTGCTGAAGCGGGCCGCTCTCCTCGCGGCGCTGCTCGCGCTGGTCTTCGTCACCGTCGAGCTGCTGCCGGGGGACGCGGCGAGCGCCACGGCCGAGCGCGGCGAGGGCGCCGCCGACCTGGCCCGGCGGCGTGCCCTGCTGGGCCTCGACCGGCCGCTCGCGGAGCGCTTTCGGCACTGGATGACCGGACTGCCCGCCGGGAACCTCGGCACCTCCGCCGGGGGCGAGCCGGTCACCTCCCTGCTCTCCGGTCCCTTCCCCAACACACTGCTGCTGGGCGGTCTGGCGCTGCTGCTGACCGCCGTGCTGTCCCTGGCGCTCGGCTGCCGGGCCGCGCTGCGCCCGGGCCGCGCCCTGGACCGTACGGTGTCCGGCACGGCGACCGCGGTGCTGGCGCTGCCCGAGTTCGTGGTGGCCGTGGCGCTGGTCCTGGTGCTGTCGCTGTGGACCGGCTGGCTGCCCGCCACCACGGCGACCGGCGCCGACGGCTCGCCCGCGTCCTGGCGCATGCTGGTGCTGCCCGTACTGGCGCTGACGGTCCCGCAGACCGGCTGGAACATCCGGATCGTGCGCGCCGCGCTCGCCGACGCGGCACGCGCCCCGCACGTCGAGACGGCGGTCCTCGACGGTCTCTCCCCGCACCGGGTGCTGCTGCGGCACGTGCTGCCGGGCGCGCTGCCCGCGATCGCGACGGGCCTCGCCACCTCGACCGGCATGCTGCTGGGCGGTGCGGTCGTGGTGGAGACCGTCTTCAACTGTCCCGGCGCCGGTTCGGTGCTGGCCTCGGCGGTCACCGACCGCGACGGGCCCGTGGTCGCCGGGGTCACCGCCCTGGCGGGCGCGGTCATCACCGTGGTGCTGCTCCTGGCCGACCTCGTACGGGACCTCATGACCGGGGGCCGCCGATGACGGCGCGGGCGCGCCCCGGCGCGTCGGCGCGTCGGCGGCGGACGGCCACCGCCGTGCGCGTCCTGCCCGCGCTGCTGCTCGTCTGCCTCGCCCTCGCCGGCCCCTGGCTCACGCCGCACCCGGTGGACACCCCGGTGACCGGGCCCTACGCGCCGCCCGGCGCGGGCACCCCGCTCGGCGGGGACCAGCTCGGCCGGGACGTCCTCAGCAGACTGCTCGCGGGAGGCCGTGAACTCGTCGTGTCCTCGCTGGTGGTGGCCCTGCTGGTGACCGGTGGCGCGGCGGTGCTCGGCGCGGTGGGCGCGCTGCGTCCGGCGGTCGGACGGCTCGTGGAACGCACGGCGGACCTGCTGATGCTGCTGCCCGCCGTGCTCGGCATCCTGCTGGTCACCCTCTCCTGGCCGGACGGCGGCCGGCTCGCCGTGATCGCCGCGGCCGTCGGGCTCGGCGTGCCCTACGCGGTGCGGCTCGCCGTCTCGGCCGCCGCCCCGGTCGCCGCATCGGGGTACGTCGAGGCGGCGGCGGCCGGCGGGGAGCGGCTGTGGCACCTGGTCGTCCGGGACGTGCTGCCCAATCTGCGGGCCACCCTGCTCGCCCTGTTCGGACTGCGGTTCGTCGCCGCCGTGTACGTCGTCGCGACCGCCGGTTTCCTCCAGGTCGGTCCGCAGCCCCCCGCCGCGGACTGGGCGCTGATGATCCGGGAGAACGGCGCGGGCATCCTCCTCGACCCGTGGGCCGTTCTCGCACCGAGCGCCGCCATCGGGCTGCTCGCGATGAGTGTCAACCTCGCGGCCGCCGCCCTCGCGCCGCGGACCGGCCGGGAGGCGGTGACCGCGCGGTGAGCCACCGGCCCGGCCGGGACCGGGACTGGACGACCGGGCTGCCGGACGCGCCCGCGGCCCGGGTCACCGGCCTCACCGTCACCTCCGCCGCCGGACGGCACCTGGTCCGGGAGGCGGGGCTGACCCTGCGTCCGGGCCGGCTCGTCGCCCTCACCGGACCGTCAGGCTCGGGCAAGACGACCCTGCTGCGCGCCCTCACCGGGCTGCTGCCGCCCGGCACCGCGCGCACCGCGGGACACGTCGAGGTCCTCGGGCACGACGTGCTCGCCCTGCCCCAGCGCGAGTTGCGCGCCCTGCGCCGCGACCGCCTCGCCCACGTCGGCCAGGACCCCGCCTCGGGTCTCAACCCGTGGATGCGCGTGGACTCCCTCGTCCGCGAACTCGCCGCCGACCGGAGCACCGACCCGGTGGCCCTCCTGGACGAGGTACGGCTCCCGGACGGCGCCCGGCTCTCCGGACGGCGGCCCGGCGCGCTCTCCGGCGGACAGCAACGGCGGGTGGCGCTGGCGCGCGCCCTCGCCCGGCGCCCCGACGTGCTCCTTCTCGACGAGCCCACCGCCGGACTGCATCCCGGGCTGCGGGACGAGATCGGCGACCTGCTGCAGCACCTGGCGCGCGAGCACCGGCTGGCGATCGCGTTCTCCTGCCACGACGCCGGGCTGGTCGGCCGGATCGCGGACGACGTGGTGCGCCTGGGAGCCGCCGTCCCGCACCGGCCCGTCACGGCCGCCGGCCGCCCGCCCGCCCCTCCGGGGGCCGGGGCGACCGGTGCGACCGGTGCCGACGGTATGGCTGGTACTGCCGCTGCTGCCGATACGACCGATACGTTCGATACGGCGGGTGCTTCCGGTGCCGCTGGTACAGCCGGTACCGCTAGTAAGACCAGCACCGCCAGTACGACCGGTACCTCCGATACCGCCAATACCACCGGTGTGCCTCTGCTGGCCGTACGGGACGTCTCCGTGACGTTCGGGCGCGGCGCGGCGCCCGTGCTGCGCGATGTCGGTCTCGCCGTCGCCCCCGGTACGGCGGTGGGTGTCGTCGGCGCGTCCGGCTGCGGCAAGACGACCCTCGCCCGGGTCGTCGTCGGGCTCCAGGCGGTCACCGCGGGCAGCATCGCCCTCGACGGCGTCCCGCTGCGCCCGGGGCCGCGCGGCCGGGCGCGCGAGCAGCGGCGCCGTGTCCAGCTCGTCACGCAGAACCCGCTCGGCGCCCTCAACCCCAGCCGCACCGTGGGTGACACGGTCGGCCGCCCGCTGCGGCTGCACCGTCGCCGGCCCGCCCGCCAGGTGCCCGCCCGGGTGACGGAACTGCTCGAACAGGTGGGGCTGGACCCCGAGTACGCCGGCCGCTACCCCCACGAGCTGTCCGGCGGCCAGCGTCAGCGCGTCGCCGTCGCCCGGGCGCTCGCCGCCGAACCCGACGTGCTGATCTGCGACGAGATCACCTCCGCGCTCGACGGGGGCACCGCGGAGGCGATCATGGACCTGCTCGGCGGCCTGCGGGCCCGGCACGGTCCGGCCCTGGTCCTGATCAGCCACGACCTCCCGCTCGTCGCCGACCGCACGGACACCGTCACCGTCCTCGACGCGGGCCGCGTGGTCGAGTCGGGCCGTACGGCGGACGTGTTCACGGCCCCGGCCCACCCGGCGACGGCGGCCCTGCTGTCCCGTGCCGTCACCGGGCGGTAGCGGCCGGCCGCTACCGGCCCCGCTGCTGCGACCACTCCCCCACCGCCTGCCGGAACCCGGTGTTCACGGCCAGCACCCCGCCGTCCACCGTCAGCGTCGTGCCCGTGATCCAGGCGGCGTCCCGCGAGGCGAGGAACGCGACCGCCGCCGCGATGTCCTCCGGCTCGCCCACGCGCCCGAGCGGGTACACCGTGGCGGCCGCTTCGAGGTCGTCGTCGCGGCCCGCCCACGCGCCGCTGCGCACGGTGCCGGGGGCGACCAGATTCACCCGGACGCCACGCGGCCCCGCGTGCCCGGCGAGGGTGCGGGTCAGCGACATCAGCCCCGCCTTCGCCGCGCTGTAGGCGTGGTTGCCGAAGTCCTGGATGCCGTTCACGGAACCGATGCCGACGATCGCGCCGCGTCCGGAGGCCACCAGGTGCGGCAGCGCCGCACGGCAGCAGCGGTAGGCGCCGGTCAGGGTGAGGTCGAGGTCGCGGGCCCACGTCTCGTCCGGCTCGTCCTCGAAGAGCGGCGCGTCGGGCGAGCAGCCGTAGGCGTTGTTGACCAGGACGTCGAGCGAGCCGAAGGCGTCCACGGCGTGTGCGACGGCGGCCTCCACCGACCGCCGGTCGCCGACGTCGCACCCGTACGCCCGTGCCGCGAGGCCCTCCTCGCGCAGTCCGGCCGCCGTCTTCTCCGCCGCCTCCGCGTCCACGTCGGTGACGAGCACCCGGGCCCCCTCCTGGGCCAGCCGCCGCGCGGTGGCGGCGCCGATGCCGCGGGCCGCCCCCGTGACGAACACGCCGTAACCGTCGAAGCGTCGCACCGAACCCCCTCGTCCGTCACCCGTTCGCCTGCCGTACGGCAGGACGTACCCGCCGGACGATCAGTACCACCGGTACGGGCTCAGCGGTACCCCGTCGCGTCCGCCGGCTTCCCGGCGTCCTGCACCTCGACGATGTACCGCCAGGCGTCCGGGCGGCTGCCGTCCAGGTCGGTGAAGCCGTACTCCCGGGCGAGACCGCCGCTGGAGAGGGAGGCGCCGTTGAAGCGGGCGACGCCGGGGTCGGCGGCCAGGGCGGCCACGGCGCGGCCGGTGAACCGCGGGGTCTCGGAGATGCAGAAGTGCGGGACCTTCGTGAGCGCGTCCCGCCAGGTGTCCTCCGTGACGCCGTACTCGTCGAGCATGATCTCCGAGCGCATCCAGCCCGGGGTCAGCGCCACGGCGGTCGCGCCGCGCGGACCGAGTTCGTGTCCGAGCGCGAAGGCCATGCGCAGCACGGACGACTTGGCGAGGTCGTAGAAGAAGGAGAGGCGGTAGTTGTCCCGGTTGTACTCGGCGGTTCCGTCGGTCATCTCCACGACCAGGCCGCCGGGGCGCCGCAGCAGCAGGGGCAGTGCGTGGTGGCTGGTGATCGCGTGGGTGTCGACGGCGAGCCGCAGCAGCCGCAGCCCCTTGTCGAGGTCGTGCTCCCAGACGGGGGCGTCCCACTCGAAGAGGAGTTCGCCGCCCCAGATGTCGTTGACCAGGACGTCCAGCCGGCCCTGCTCGTCCGCGATCCGGGCCACGAGCGCGCGCACCTGCTCCGGTTCCAGGTGGTCGGCGGGTACGGCGATGCCGTGGCCGCCCGCCGCCGTGACCAGGTCGGCGGTGTCCTCGATCGTCTCGGGCCGGCCGTACTCCGAGCGCCGCCCCCGCGTGCTGCGGCCGGTGACGTACACCGTGGCACCGGCCGCACCGAGCTCCACCGCGATCCCGCGACCCGCCCCGCGCGTGGCCCCGGCGACCAGCGCGACCTTTCCGTCCAACGGTCCTGACATGTTCGACGCACCTCTCCTTAACCTGAGGGAGACACCGGCCGTGCGCCGGCGCCTCTTCCCAGGAGGGTGCCGTGGAAGCAGGACACCTTCTGTCGTGTTTTCCGGACGGGGACGGAGGCTCCGACGCGTCTCAGTGACCGCGCGCGATCCACTCGTCGAGGTGGGGTGCCTCGTCGCCGATCGTGGTCGAGTCGCCGTGTCCCGTGCGGACGACCGTCTCGGGCGGCAGCGTGAGCAGCCGGTCCCGGATCGAGTCGATGATCGTCGGGAAGTGCGAGAACGACCGTCCGGTGGCGCCCGGCCCGCCCTGGAACAGGGTGTCGCCGGTGAAGACGGTACCCAGTCCGGGCGCGTACAGGCAGACCGCGCCCGGGGCGTGGCCCGGGGTGTGCAGCACGGTCAGATCGGTGCCGGCCGTCTCGATGACCTGGCCGTCGGCCAGCCACTGGTCGGGCTCGCGGTCGGGGTGGGTCTGCCGCCACAGGGGCGCGTCGTCCGGGTGCAGCCAGATCCGGGCGCCGGTGCGCTCGGCGAGGGCGGGGGCGGCGTCGATGTGGTCGTTGTGGGCGTGCGTGCACACGATGGCCAGCAGTCGCCGGTCGCCCACGGCCGCGGCGATCGCGTCGGCGTCGTGGGCGGCGTCGATGACGACCGCCGTCTCGTCGTCGCCGACGATCCACACGTTGTTGTCGACCTCCCAGGTGCCGCCGTCCAGGCTGAACTGCCCGGAGGTGACCAGGTGGTCCACGCGCGCGGTGCTCACAGGACCACCACCGAACGCAGCACGTCCCCGTGGTGCATCCGCTCGAACGCCTGCTCCACCTGGTCCAGCTGGATGGTCTCGGTGACGAACGCGTCCAGGTCGAGACGGCCCTGGCGGTAGAGGTCGATCAGCATCGGGAAGTCCCGGCTCGGCAGGCAGTCGCCGTACCAGGAGGACTTCAGGGCCCCACCGCGTCCGAAGACCTCCGCGAGCGGCAGTTCGATCTTCATCTCCGGGGTGGGCACGCCGACCAGAACGACCGTGCCCGCCAGGTCGCGGGCGTAGAAGGCCTGTTCGTACGTCTCCGGGCGGCCGACCGCCTCGATGACGACGTCGGCGCCGAAGCCGCCGGTCAGTTCGCGGATCGCCTCGACCGGGTCCTTCTCCCGGGAGTTGACCGTGTGCGTGGCCCCCATCTCCTTGGCCTTGGCGAGCTTCCGGTCGTCGATGTCCACGGCGATGATCTTGCCGGCGCCGGCCAGCAGGGACCCGGCGACGGCCGCGTCGCCGACTCCGCCGCAGCCGATGACGGCGACGCTGTCACCGCGGGTCACGCCGCCCGTGTTGATGGCGGCGCCGATGCCGGCCATGACACCGCAGCCGAGCAGTCCGGCCGCGGCCGGGCTCGCCTCCGGGTCGACCTTGGTGCACTGGCCGGCCGCGACGAGGGTCTTCTCCGCGAAGGCGCCGATACCGAGGGCGGGGGTGAGCTCGGTGCCGTCGGTGAGGGTCATCTTCTGCTCCGCGTTGTGCGTGGCGAAGCAGTACCAGGGCCGGCCGCGCCGACACGCACGGCACTCGCCGCACACGGCACGCCAGTTGAGGACGACGAAGTCGCCGGGTGCGACCTCGGTGACGCCCTCGCCGACCGACTCCACGACGCCCGCGGCCTCGTGGCCGAGCAGGAAGGGGTAGTCGTCGGTGATGCCGCCCTGCTTGTAGTGCAGGTCGGTGTGGCACACACCGCACGTCTGCACCTTCACCACGGCCTCGCCCGGCCCGGGATCGGGGATGACGATGGTCTCGATCCGTACCGGTTCGTTCTTGCCGGGGGCGATCACGCCGCGTACCTGCTGCGCCATGGCGAACCCTTCCGTTCGTGAGATATCCGCTGCACAGACCCTACGCGCCACTGATCGGGAACGGATCAGTGGCACCGGCGCGGGACAGCACGATCGGCCGCCCGGCGGCACCCGGCCCCGGACAGGCCCGTGCCCCCGGACGGACCGGGGGCACGGGACGGGGCGCGGCGGACGTGAGCGGCCGCCGGGATCAGCCGAACGCCGGGACCAGTCCCAGGAGCGGGGCGGCCGGGGCCACCAGCTGTTGCAGCTGGCCGAGGTCGTTCAGCCGGTCAAGGCCCTGCACCTGGGAGGAGGGCAGCGGAATGACGTTCCGGTACTCGGCGGGCAGCTTGGCGACCGTCAGCGTGTCGAGCAGCGCGACCGGGGCGAGCCCGGCCGCGTCTCCCGCGTCGATCGCGTGTGCCGCCGGTACGGTCAGGCCCGCGATCGAGGCGGCCAGACCGACGGCGGCGACCATACGTCGTGTTGAAGTCATGCACGGAGCAACGGCGCCGTCCTCCGGCCGGTCACGCCCCCGTCACCCGTCAGGCGCACGTCCCGGGCGCGCCCGGGACGACCCCGTCGCGTCCCCGAAGTCAACCGCACACCAGCCGCTCCGGACCGGACACCGGACAGACATTCACGGTCACCGAGCACGCCTTTGCGCTCATCTCCGGGCGTCTTCGCGCACACCGCTCGTCAGGCAGGGTCCCCTCGCGCGAACGGCACCATACTGACCCGGGTGCGCGTAGCGATCATGACGGCAGGCTCCCGCGGTGACGTGGCCCCGTACACCGGTCTGGGACACGGACTGGCTCGGGCCGGGCACGAGGTCACCCTCGTCACCCACGAGCGTTTCACCCCTCTGGTCTCGGGCTCGGGGGTGCGGTTCCACGCGCTGCCCGTGGATCCGCGCGAGGAACTGCACTCGGAGCGCGGCCGCGCCCTGCACCGCAGCAGCAGCGGCGCCGGGAAGCTGATCCGGCTGGCGCGGATGGCCCGCGCCCTGGTCGAGCGGATGACGGACGATCTCGTGACCGCCGCCCGCCGCGCGGACGTCCTGCTGGTGTCGGCCCCGCTGGCCCCGCTCGGCCACGCCCTCGCCGAGGGGCTGGCGCTGCCCAGCATGGGCGTCTACCTGCAACCGACCACCCCCACCCGGGAGTTCGCCCCGCCCATGATCGGCTCCCGGTCCTGGGGTCCGGTGGCGAACCGGGTGTCGGCCCGCGGGGCGAACCTGCTGAACGAACGGCTCTTCGACCGGGCGGTCCGCGGCCTGCGGCTGGAGCTCGGCCTGCCGCCCGCCGGAACCGGCACCGGGATCAGGGCGCGCGACCGGCAGAGCTGGCCCGTGTACCACGGGTTCAGCCCGCTGGTGGTGCCCCGCCCCGGCGACTGGCGGACCGGCCTGCACGTGACCGGCTACTGGTGGCCGTACGACCGGGAGGGCGGACTCCCCGGCGAGGTACGGGACTTCCTCGAAGCCGGGGCGCCCCCGGTCTTCGTGGGCCTGGGCAGCGCCACCGTGCCCGACGCCGGGCGGCTGAGCGAACAGGTCGTCCGCGCACTGCGCGCGGCCGGGCTGCGCGGGGTGATCCAGCGCGGCTGGGGCGGGCTGTCCGCCGCCGGCGACGACATGCTGACCATCGGCGAGGTGCCGCACTCCCTGCTGTTCCCGCACATGGCCGCGGTGGTGCACCACGCGGGCGCGGGCACGACCGCGGCCGGGTTGCGGGCCGGGGTGCCGGCCGTGCCCGTACCGGTCCAGTTCGACGAGAACTTCTGGGCCGCCCGGCTGACCGCGCTCGGCGTCGCGCCACGGGCCGTGCCCCTGCGCGGGCTGACCACCCGGGCGCTGGCGGAGGCGCTGCGGCGGGCGACCGGCGACTCGTGCCACGCACGGCACGCCCACCGGCTGGCAGAGCGCCTGCGCGCGGAGGACGGAGTGGCGCCCGTCCTGCACGCGGTGGAACGCGTCGTGTGACGGAAGTGATGACAGAAGCGTTGACGCGACCGGTCACAGCTCCTATCTTCTGGCCGAACCTGCGAACTGCGTTCGATATCTCGGCAGTCCGACGGTCCGGGTGCCGCCGACGGCGTTCCCGCCCCCGGTCCCCTCCTCCAAGGGAGCAGCCCGTGAGACCCGCATTCACCCGCCGGACGGTCCTCGGCCTCGCCGCCGGTTCGGCGGCCGCCGCCGTCACCGGCCTCGCCGCCGGCACCGCCCGCGCCGCCGTCCCCGCGTCGCCCGGCGTGTCGTACACCAACCCGCTCGCCGAACAGCGCGCCGACCCGCACATCTGGAAGCACACCGACGGCTACTACTACTTCACGGCCACGGTGCCCGCGTACGACCGGATCGTGCTGCGCCGGGCCACGACGGTCCAGGGGCTCGCCACGGCCGCCGAGCGGACCATCTGGACCCGGCACACCAGCGGGGAGATGGGCGCCCACATATGGGCTCCGGAGATCCACTTCATCGACGGCAAGTGGTACGTGTACTTCGCGGCGGGCCGGACCGACGACGTCTGGGCGATCCGCCCGTACGTGCTGGAGACGAGCGCCGCGAACCCGCTGACCGGCACCTGGACGGAGCGGGGCCGGATCGCGCTGCCGCTCGACACGTTCTCGCTGGACGCGACGACGTTCGTGGTGAGCGGGGTGCGCTACCTCTGCTGGGCGCAGAACGACCCCGCCGTCGGCACCGGCACCAACCTGTACCTGGCGCGCATGGCGAACCCGTGGACCATCACCGGCACGCCCGTCATGATCAGCAAGCCGACCGCCGCGTGGGAGACCGTGGGCCATCGGGTCAACGAGGGCCCGGCGGTGATCCAGCGGGGCGGCAAGGTGTTCCTGACCTTCTCGGCGAGCGCCACCGACGCCAACTACTGCATGGGGCTGCTGACCGCGTCGGCCTCCGCGAACCTGCTGAACGCCTCCTCCTGGGCCAAGACCCCGGACCCGGTCTTCCGCAGCAACGACGCGACCGGCCAGTACGGCCCCGGCCACAACTCGTTCACGGTCTCCGAGGACGGCAAGTCCGACCTCCTCGTCTACCACGACCGCGACTACCGCGACATCAGCGGCGACCCGCTGAACGACCCGAACCGCCGCACCCGCGTCCAGAAGCTGTACTGGAGGTCCGACGGCACGCCGGACTTCGGCATCCCGGTCGCCGACGGCGCCACCCCGCGGCGGCTGTCCTCGTACAACTTCCCCGACCGTTTCATCCGCCACTGGGAGTTCCGCGCCCGGACCGAGGCGGACGTCGCCCCGCTCGCCGACTCGCAGTTCCGCACGGTCACCGGGCTCGCGGGCGGCGGCACCGTGTCGCTGGAGTCGGCGAACTTCCCCGGCCACTTCCTGCGGCACAGGAACTCCGAGGTGTGGGTGGAGCGGAACGACGGGACGGCGCGGTTCGCGGGCGACGCCTCCTTCTTCGCCCGCGCGGGCCTCGCGGACTCCGCCGGTATCTCGTACGAGTCGTCCAACCACGCGGGCCGCTACGTCCGGCACTACGACCACCTGCTGTACGTGCAGGCCGTGAGCACGGCCACGGACCGGGCCGACGCGACCTTCTACACCCAGTGACCGGAGGAGAGCCGCAGATGGGAACCCCGAACCGTCTCCCCGCGCCCTCCCGCCGCACCCTGCTGCGCGCCGCCGTCGCCGCGCTGCCCGCGTCGGCGGTCGTCCTCGGCGGCCCGCCCGGCACGCGCTGGCCGACGGGCACCGCCGTCGCGGCCGCCCCGCCGAACGGTTCCGCCACCCGCTACACGATCCTGCCGTTCCCCGACAGCGACGACGGCACCGTCAACGTCTACCAGTCCGACGACGCCACCGACTTCCGGCTCGTGCGGTCCGCGGCGTACCGCCCGCCCAGTGGCCGCATCCGGGACGCGAGCATCCTCAAGCACACCGACGGCTACTACTACCTCACCTACACCACCCGCACCTGGCAGGACCCGAGCACGACGATCGGCTTCGCGCGCAGCGCCGACCGGGTCGCCTGGACGCACCTGTACGACCACACCGTGCCGATCGCCGGCCTCTCACGCGCGTGGGCGCCCGAGTGGTTCGTGGACGCCGACGGCAGCGTGAACGTCATCGTGTCGTGCTCGACGGCGGACAACGAGTGGATCTTCACTCCGTACCGGCTGCGGGCCACCGACTCCTCGCTCACGGCGTGGAGTTCACCGGTCGCGCTGTCGGGTATCGGGGCGAACCACATCGACACGTTCGTCGTGCGGATCGGCTCCACGTACCACGCGTTCCCGAAGAACGAGACGACGAAGTACATCGAGTACGCCACCGCCTCCAGCCTGACCGGGCCGTACACGATCCGCCGCACCGGGAACTGGGCCGGCTGGGGCGGCACCCGCGAGGGGCCGGCGCTGGTGCGGCTCGACAACGGCGCCTGGCGGATGTTCTTCGACGGCTACGGCGAGGGCGCCTACTACTACAGCGACAGTTCCGACACCTTCGCCACGTGGACCGCGCCGCGGCGGCTGCCCGGCATCTCGGGGACGGCGCGGCACTTCACGGTCCTCAAGGAGACCGTCTCCGGGGGCCCGGGCCTGCCGGCCGGGGTGACCCGCTCCTTCCGGTCCGCCAACTACACCACCCGGTACTGGCAGCAGCAGTCGTCCCTGCTCGACCTGGTCGAGGTGACGTCCGGTGCCACGGCCGCGCAGAAGCAGGCGGCCACGTTCACCGTGGTGCCGGGGCTCGCGGACGGGAACGCCTTCTCGTTCCGCGACGCGTCCGGGAGATATCTGCGGCACTGGGACTTCCGGGCCCGTTTCGACGGGAACGACGGCTCGTCGGTGTTCGCGCGGGACGCGACCTTCGTCGCCCGTACGGGGACGGCTTCGGGGTCCGTGCGCTTCGAGTCGTACAACTACCCGGGGCACTACCTGCGGCACTACGGCTACCAGGTGCGCGTCGAGGTGTCGGACGGCACCGGGCTGTTCCGGCAGGACAGCTCCTTCGTGCCGGTGACCGCCTGGGCGTAGCGGTCGCCCGCGGCGGTCCGGTTCAGGTCCGGCGGGGCAGCCGGTGCAGCGTCACCTCGTCGAGCCGGCCGTCCGCCACCCGCGCCGTCATGTACGTGCAGTGCGGCTGGCGGCGGCGGTCGGTGGGCGAGCCCGGGTTGAGCAGGCGCAGCCCGGTGTCGGCGGTGGTGTCCCAGGGGATGTGGCTGTGCCCGAAGACCAGCACGTCCAGCTCGGGGAAGCGCGCCGCGCACCGGCGCTCGCGGCCCTGGGCGGGGCCCGTCTCGTGGACGACGCCGAAGCGCAGGCCGCCGAGTTCCGCGTACGCCACCTCGGGGAGCCGGGCGCGCAGCCCGGGGCCGTCGTTGTTGCCGTACACCGCGATCAGCCGGCGGGCGCGGTCCTCCAGCAGGTCGAGCGTGGCGGTGTCCACCCAGTCGCCGGCATGGACGACCACGTCGGCGCGCGGGAGCTCGTCGAGGAGCTGCGGGGGCAGGACCTTGGCCCGCTTGGGGAGATGGGTGTCGGAGACGAGGAGGAGGCGCACGTCCCCAGGGTGCCATCCGTGCCGGGGCACCTCATCCGCAGGCAGTGGTCCGGCCCTTCCGCCGGAGGGCCGGACCACTGTCGCCGCCCGGCCGGAACCGCCTCTCGACCGGGTCGGCGTCCGGGGGCGCGGCGGCCGGATCAGTGGCCGCCGGTCTCCGTGCCGTCGTTCACGCCGTCGTCCGCGCCCTCACCGGCCTGATCACCGGCACCGGCACCCGCCCCGGCCTCACCGCCGGCGCCCGCTTCTCCACCGCCGGCGCCCTGGTCGCCGCCTGCCGCGTCGCCCGCGCCGATGGTCGCGCCGACCGCCCGCAGAGCGGTGGTCACGGGCTGGAAGAACGTCTCTCCGCCGGTGGTGCAGTCGCCGCTGCCGCCCGAGGTCAGCCCGACGGCGCCGCCGTCCGCGGTGAACAGGGCGCCGCCGCTGTCGCCCGGCTCCGCGCAGACGTCGGTCTGGATGAGCCCGGTGACCGTGCCCTCCGGGTAGTTGACGGTCGCGTTCAGCCCCAGGACGTTGCCCTGGTCGAGTCCGGTGGTGCTGCCCATGCGGATCACCGGCTGGCCGACGACGGCCTCCGCGGCCCGGTCGATCTGCACGAGCTGCCCGCCGCCGGTGTCCACGGCACTGGCCGCCTGCGTCGCCGGATCGTCGTACTCGACGAGCGCGAAGTCGCCCTCGCCCGGGAAGACGGCCTGGTCGACGGTGCCGACGGGGGCGCCGTTCTGTCCCTCCGACCACTCGGCGGCCGCGACACCGCAGTGCCCCGCGGTCAGGAAGCCGGGGCTGCCGTCGGCGTTCGTGACGTTGAAGCCGAGCGAGCAGCGGGCGCCGCCGCCGAATATGGCGTCGCCGCCCTCGGCGAACGTCCGGAAGGTGCCGGCGGACCTCTTGACGGTCGCGACGCCCTCGCCGAGCGAGGCCACCGTCTCCTCGAGTCTGTGCCAGCTGTCGCCGGTGACGGTGCTGTCGGCGGTGACCCGGATCTCGTTGGTCCTCGGATCGACGGACCAGGCGGTGCCCGGGACGGTCGCGTCGGTGCGCAGCGTCCTGGCGGCGGCGTCCAGCTCGGCGGTGCCGTTGCGCACCTCGTTGGGGACGGCGCCGGCCTTCCTGATCTCGTTGACCACCTCGCTGTCGTCGCCGACCACGTTGACGATGATCTGCTGCTTCCCGGCGTCGTAGTAGGACCCGGCGAAGGCGTCACCGAGCTGTGCGGCCAGCTGCGAGGCGAGGCCGGGGACGTCGGCCGCCCTGACGGTCCGGGGTGCGGCGGCCCCGCCGTCGTCCGTCTGGCCGGCCATGGCGTTCGGCAGCAGGAGGGCCGCCGCTCCGAGCGCCGCCACGCCTCCGGCCGCTATGACGGCCTTGCGCTTGGGTGTGCGTTTGTGACTCAACTCTGAACCTCCTGGGGACGACGGGCGCGGCCGCCGTCCGGCGGTCGACCGGGGCGCCTGGATGCCGGTTCATACGCACGTGCCGCGTGGGACGTTCAAAGGCGGGCGGAATCAGTCCCGTCCCGCCCCGGCACCAACCGCCGTGACGCGCCCGGGAACCGGGCTCGCCGCACCGCGCGTCAGCCCGCCCGGGGCGCGGCCTTCCGGTGCGGCAGCAGCACCAGGGCCAGTACCGGGATCGCCGCGAGGACCAGCCAGGGCACGGCGGGCGGCAGCCCCGTGTCGAGGAGGGTGCCCGTGGCCGCGCTGCCCACCAGGACGATCAGTCCGGACACGGAGGACATCGCCCCGGTGTACAGACCGAGCCGCCCCTCCGCCGCCAGGTCGGGCACCCACGCGCGGGCGGCGGGCGCGACGAGCATCTGGCCGAGGGTGAGCAGCACGACGAAACCGGCCGCGGGCAGCAGTCCGGCGGTGCCCGTCCACGCGGCGGGCCGGGCCAGCGCCACCACCGCGAACCCGGCGCTGATCAGCAGCAGTCCACCCGTCATCGAGCGGCGCAGGTCGAGCCGGTCCGCCACCCATCGGGTCACCGGCAGCTGGGCGGTCACCACGAGCAGCGAGGACAGCGCGAACAGCCAGGCCAGCGGCGTCTGCGAGCCCGCCGCGCGCTCCACCTCGTGCGGCAGGATCAGGTAGAGCTGGTTGTACGCCAGCAGGTAGGCGCCGTACGCGGCGCACAGGGCGAGGAAGCGGCCGTTGCGCAGCAGCGGGCCGAGTCCGCCGCGGGCGGTGACCCGCGCCCGTCCGGGTATGTGCTGCGGCAGCAGCCACGCGTGTCCGGCGAGGACGAGGACGAAGACGGCCGCGCCCGCCAGGCACACGGTGCGGAAGTCGACCGACAGCAGCAGCGCGCCGAGCAGCGGCCCGACGAACGCGCCGGCCTGCCCGGCCACGGTCAGCAGGGCCAGCACGCCCGTCCGGGAGCCGCCGCCCGCCTCCTCCCACACCACGGCCTGCCGGGCGACCTCCGACTCGACGGCCGGGGAGAACAGTGCGGCCGCGAAGCCGATCAGCACGACGGCGGCGACGACCTGCCAGGTGTCGTGCGCGTAGCCGAGCCACACGAACCCGGCGATGCGCAGCACGCAGCCGGTGAGCACCACGGGCCGTACGCCGTACCGGTCGGCCAGCGCGCCGCCCACCACGAACAGCCCCTGCTGGCTGAAGGTGCGCAGCCCCAGCAGGAACCCGACCGTCCAGCCCGCCATGCCGAGGGCGGTGCCGAGGTGCTCGGAGAGGAACGGCAGCACGGCGAAGAAGCCGACGTTGAAGGCGAGCTGGGTGAGGATCAGCAGCCGCAGCAGCGGGTTCAGCCGTGACCAGGTGGACCGGGCACGGCGCCGCGGGGCGAGGGCGGACCGGTGCGCGGTCATACGCGCTCCCCCACGGGGACGACGGCGGACTCCGGCTCCCGTACGGCCGCCGTGGGCTGCCGGCGCGGCAGCCGCACCCCGCCCGCCGCCGTGACCGCCAGCAGGCCGAGGAGGGCGAGGACGGCCGCGGGCGCGAGCACGGCCCAGGGGGCGCGTTCGACGTACGGCTGGTTCTCCGCGAGGAGGAGGCCCCACTCGGGGTCCGGCGGCTGGGTGCCGAGGCCGAGGAAGCCGAGGGCGGTCAGGGCGAGGGCGACGGAGGGCAGCCGGAGCAGGGCGTGGCGTGCGACCGGGGGGACGACGGCGGGCAGGAGTTCGTGACGGAGCAGGTACAGCCGGCTCGCGCCGAGCCCTTTGGTGGCCGTGATGTGGACGGCCGCGCGCTCCTGGGCGAGCAGGGCCGAGGTGTGCGCCGCGAGCGGGACCCAGGCGACCGCGGCGACCGCGAGGGCCGGGGTCGCGGCACCGCTGCCGGCGACTCCGGCCACCAGCAGGCCCGCGAGGACGGGCGGTACGGCGTTGACGGTGTCGGCCAGCGGTTCCGAGAGGCGGGGCAGCAGCCCCAGCAGGACGCCGGCGACCAGGGCGGCCGCGCTGATCGCGAGGGCCAGGGTGAGCGTGCCGAACGCGCCGTGTCCGATGCGGGCGAGGACGTCCCGGCCGAGGGAGTCGGTGCCGAAGGGGTGCGCGGGGGACGGTGCCCGGAGCCGGGCGCCGGTGTCCACGGCGAGCGGGTCGCGGACGAGGCCGAGGACGACGACGGCGAGGAGGAGCGCCGCGTACACGAGCGGTGCCGTCCGGGGCCCGGACCGCTCCGGCCGGTGCAGCGACGGCAGGGCGCTGTCGCGCAGGGCCGGGCCGATGAGCAGCCGGCCCGCGAGCCGGGCGAGCGAGCCGGCCACGGCGGCCAGCAGGACCAGCGCGAGGGTGCCGGCCTGGAGGACGGGGAGGTCCTGGGCGACGGCTGCCTGGAGGGTGGTACGGCCGAGCCCGGGGATGTCGAAGATCTGTTCCACGGCGACCGCGCCGCCGGTGAGCCCCGTGACGAACAGGCCGATGTTGGGCAGCAGCCCGGGCACGCAGCGGCGCACCGCCATGCGGGCGACTTCGCGTCCGCCGATGCCGCGCGCGGCGGCGGCCAGCGCCCAGTCCTCGGCGAACGCGGCGGGCAGCATGTCGTCCAGCAGCCGGCCGAGCAGCGCGCCCGCGGGCAGCCCGAGGGCCAGCGCGGGCAGCACCAGGTACTGCGGGCCGTACCAGCCGAGGGCGGGCAGCCAGCCGAGGTGCACGCCGACGACGGCGGCCAGCACGGAGGCGAGCAGGAACTCGGGCAGTGCGGCCAGGACCGCCGCCGTGCCGCCCGCGCCGCGCCGCTGGTGCAGCCGGCGGCGGACGCCGAGGCGCAGGGTCCGGGCGCACACCGCGGCGGCCGTGCCGGCGGCGACCACGAGCGCGGCGGCCATCAGCATCAGGGAGACGCCGAGGGCCTGCACGACGGCGGGCACGACTTCCGAGCCGGAGATCCACGACCGGCCCGCGTCGCCGCGCAGCAGCCCGCCGAGCCACTGGCCGAGCAGTCCGAAGGGGCCCGCGTCGAGGCCGAGCTGGTCCCGGACCGCCGCCAGTACCTCGGGCGTGGGGGTGCGCTCGGCGGAGCGGGCCTTGAGGACGGTGAGGGCCGGGTCGGTGCGCGACAGCCACGGCAGCAGCCCGATGCCGCAGACGAGGGCTGCCGCCAGGGCGGCCCGCCAGAGTGTCCGGCTCAGCGTCGGGTCCCGGTGCCGACGAGCGTGCGCTCGTACGGGTCGAGGATCACGCCCTGGACATCGGTGCCGACGCCGGTGATGATCCGCTGGTGGACCAGGGGCACCACGGCGTCGGTGCCCAGGACCGCGGCCTCGGCGGCCATGGCGGCCCGCCGCCGCTTGTCGGTGTCGGCGAGGCCCTCCGCCTCCTCGACCGCCCGGTCCACGTCCTTGTCGCAGAGCAGCGCGAGGTTGTAGGCGCCGTCACAGGTGTAGTCGCTGGCGAGGATGGAGACCGGGTCACCCGTGTCGAGGAGGGTGTTGCGGGCGCCGACGAACGCGTCGAACTTCCCCGCGAGGGCGTCGCTCTCCAGCCGCGAGTACTCGCGCACCTCCAGCTTCACCGTGAACCCGGCCCGCTCCAGCTGCTGCTGCAGGACCTGGGCGACCTCGGGCAGCTCGGGCCGGTTGTCGTACGTGGCGATGGTGACCGTGGTGCCGTCCGGGTCGGTGGCCTCCGCGCGCCCGGTGGGCGCGGTGCGCAGGTCGGCGGCCCAGGTGACGGCGGGGCCGTAGATGCCGGCGCCCGGGTCGGCGACGCCCTCGTACACGTCCTCGGCGAACACGGACGTGTCGATCGCCTCGCGGGCGGCGGCACGGAGCCCGGCGTCCTCGAAGGCGCCCGACTTCGTGTTGAGCAGGAGGCTGGTGGTGCGGGTGGTCGCGGTCTCCTTGCGGGTTTCCTGGTCCAGGGAGGCCGCCTGGGAGACGGGGACCGCCTCGGCGATGTCGACCTGGCCGGTGCGCAGGGCGTTCGTGCGGGCCGTGCCGTCGGCGATGAACCGGGCGTCGATGCCGGCGGCCTGGGCGCGTCCGCCCCAGTAGTCGTCGAAGCGGTCGAGGGTGGCCGCGGTGGCGCCGTTCACCTCGGTCAGCTCGAAGGGACCGGTGGCGGTGCCGACGGGGTCCGGGCGGGCGTCGCCGTACGCCTTCGGGGAGAGGATCGCGAGGCCGGGGCTGGTCAGGCGGAGCGGCAGCGCCGGGTCGGGGGCGTCGGTGGTGACGCGCACCTTGTCGCTCCCCTCCTTCGCCGCCTCCAGCGTGACGCCGGAGAGCGCGGCGGGCTCGGGGTCCGCCTCCGCGGCGTGGGTGAGGGCGGAGGCGACGGCGTCCGGGGTGACCTTCTCGCCGTCCTGGAAGGCCGCCTCGCGCAGGGTGAACATCCAGGTCCGGTCGTTCTCACGGGTCCAGGAGGTGGCGAGGGCGGGGGCCGCGGAGCCGTTGGCGTCCAGCGCGGTCAGCCCCTCGGTGACGCCGAGCCGGCTGAGGAGGGTGGCGTCGGCGCCGTACGGGGAGAGGTTCTCGGCGGGCGGGAAGGCCAGGGCGACACGGAGGCGGGAGCCGCCCGCCGCGTCCCCCTCGGAGGTGCCGTCCCCGCCGCCGGAGGCGAAGCAGCCGGTCAGCAGGGGGGCGAGCAGCAGGCCGGCGAGCAGCCGACGCCGGGACACGACGGAGCGCATGGGTTCTCGTTCTTCGCGGTTCGCAGGGATGACGACGGGGGACGACGGGTGGTGCGGACGGATCGGCGCCAGATTACATGGGAACGGTTTTCACGTACGTTGACGTACGGACACGGACGCATCCGCGGCGCGTACGGATTCGCGGCGCGTACGGATCCGATCCGCGGCGCTCAGGTACGTGCGCCGGCCGCGACCGGGGTGCGCGCGGGGACCCGCGCGGGGACCTCAAAGTGCACGACCCGCTGGCCGGTCACCTCGCGCTCGTCGCACACCACCTCGCCCAGGGACCGCCAGAAGGCCTCGGCCCCCGGCACCCCCGGGTCGGTGTGCAGATAGACCGACCGGTAGCCGCCGTCGGCCGCCGCGAAGTCCAGCAGTTCGCCGACCAGCCGCCGGGCCAGCCCGCGCCGCCGGTGCCCGGGGTGCGTGTAGACCCGCCGGAGCTGCGCGGTCTCGCCCGAGGGATAGCGCTCCGCCAGCCACCGGGGGTTCGGCGGGTGGGCCGGTCCGCGGGAGTCGAGCGCGGCGGTCGCGGCGACCGAGCCGTCCAGGGTGTCGACGGCGACCAGCAGCATGTGCCGCGCGGGTGCGACGTAGGCGCCGTGGAGGTCGATGATGTCGCCGTGCCACCGGGGCACGTAGCCCGTGCCGAAGTCCCGGTAGACGGTGTCGAGCATCACCGCGCGGGCGCTGTCGAGGTCGTCGGTGGTCGCTTCCCTGATGCTGTACCTGGTGCTGTAGTCGTCGCGCACCTGCACATCATATGCAAGAAGCCTGTGTCCGTGATCGGGGGGTGTGCCCCGGGGTGCGCCCCGCTCCCTCCGGGTGTTCCGGGGCGCTCGTCAGGGGCACCCGTCTCCCCCAGTGGCTCGTTCGCACCCCTGCGCCACAGGCGGCGGTGCTGGTCACGCGTGCCGTCACGACTTCGGGGTACCTCGGAGATCATGCGGATCAGTGTGGTGGATGTCGGATCGAAGACCGTACGGCTCGTGGTGGCGGACGCCGAGGGCGGTGTGCCCCTTCCCGTGCACACGGCGAAGTGGCGGCTGCGGCTCTCCGACCGCATGACGCACGGGAGCCGCATTCCCGACGAGGCCGTGGAGCAGCTCGCCGAGGCGGTCGCGGCGGCCGACCGGACGGCGCGGCGGTGGGGCGCCGAGGCGCCGCTCGCGTTCGCGACCGCCGTGGTGCGCACCGCCCCCAACCGGCTCGACGTGCTGCGGACCGTCCGGGAGCGGACCGGTGTACCGCTGTGCACGATGCCGGGCGAGCTGGAGGCGGAGCTGACGTTCCTCGGGGCCCGGCGGTGGATGGGCTGGCGATCGGGTCCGCTCGCGCTGCTCGACATCGGCGGCGGTTCGATGGAGATCGCCTTCGGCCGGGGACGGCTGCCGGACTTCGTGGCCTGCCTGCCGCTCGGTGCCAACCGGCTCACCCACGAGTTCCTCGACGGCGGCGGCGACCCGCCCTCGGCCGAGAGCGTCAGGGCGCTGCGCCGCAAGGTCCGCCACCAGCTGCGCGACGTGGCCGCCCGCGTCCGCTGGGAGGGGCCGCGCACCGCCGTGGCCACCTCGCGCACCTTCCAGCAGCTCGGCAGGCTGTGCGGTGCCGCGCCCGGACGGCACGGCCCCTTCGTGGAACGGCAGTTGCGCACCTCCGACCTGGGCCGGGCGGTCACCCGGCTCGCCGCGCTGCCCGCGGCGGAACGGGCCCGGCTCCCCGGCATCTCGGCGCCGCGCGCCGACCAGAGCCTGGCCGGTGCCGTGGTCGGGCACACCGCCATGAAGCTGACCGGACTGAAGGCCGTCACCATCTGCCCCTGGGCGATCCGCGAGGGGGTGCTGCTGCGCCACATAGAGGACGGCCCGTCCTGGTGGAAGGAGGTCGTCGAGAGCAGCGACGACGACACTTCTCTCTCCCCGTCGGACACCGTCGCTCCCGGGGTCCCGGGCACCGCCGCCGTGCCGCTGCGCATCGCCGCGCCGGCGCGCTGAGCCCGGGCCGCGGCCGTCCGCGGCCACTCGGGCGGTGCCCCGGCGCCCGGGGTGCCGGTACGGCCATGCCCGACCGGTGACGGCGGCACGTACGACCTCGACGCCATACCCGTTCCACGGGGCCCACACGACGGCAACATCACAGGTGGGGACGGGTGGGTCGAGGGTACCCGGCGCCCATGACACACGAGAGCGAAGGACCGGCCCTGCCCGCCGACCGTGGACGCCTGTCCGCCGCCGTCAAGGCGTATCTGCTGGACGCGGGCCCGCTGCCCTCCGACGGGGACGTCGAAGCCGCCGACCCGTACGGCGACGATCTGCAACTGGCCCTCTACCTGTGCTACGAACTGCACTACCGCGGGTTCGCCGGGGTCGATCCCGGCCTCGAATGGGACCCGGAACTGCTGAGAACCCGCGCGGCCCTAGAGGAGCGCTTCCTGACCGCGCTGCGCGCCGACACCCCCGTCCACGAGACGGTCGAGGGCGCGCTGAAGGAACTGCTCGTGGAGCCCGCCGACGGTACGGGCGTCTCGCACTACCTGCGGGACGAGGGCGAACCGTGGCAGCTGCGCGAGTACGCGGCGCACCGGTCGCTCTTCCACCTCAAGGAGCAGGACCCGCAGGTCTGGGTGCTGCCGAGACTGTCGGGGCGGGCCAAGGCCGCGCTGGCGGCGGTGACGTTCGACGAGTACGGGGGCGGGCGCCCCGACCAGGTGCATGCCAAGCTCTTCGCCGACCTGATGACGGATCTGGGCCTGGACACCACCTACGGCCGCCAGGTGGACGCTGGCTGCGCCGAGATGCTGGCGATCGTCAACCTGATGTCCCTGTTCGGACTGCACCGCCGGCTGCGCGGCGCCCTGGTGGGCCACTTCGCGGAGGTCGAGATCACCTCCTCGCCCGCCTCGCGGCGGCTGTCGGAGGCGATGCGGCGCACGGGCGCGGGACCGGCCGCCGAGCGCTACTACGACGAGCACGTCGAGGCCGACGCCGTGCACGAGCAGATCATGCGGCACGAGGTGATCGGCGGCCTGCTGGAGGACGAGCCGCAGCTCGCGGACGACATCGTGTTCGGCATCGACGCGACCGAGTACCTGGAGGGCCGGCTGGCCGAGCACCTGCTGTCCCGGTGGCGTGCGGGGGAGTCCACCGTGTACCGGCCCCTGCGCCTGGTCGGGAAGCGGGTCGGCGAGCAGGCCGAGGGACAGGTCGGCGAGCAGGCCGGGGAAGAGACCCGGGAGGATCCTGCTACAGCGGGGCGGAGCAGGGTACTGGGTGCCGTGTGAATCTCCTGGTACTCCCGGGTGTCTACGCCCCGCAGGACGACACGGCCCTCCTGGCCGAAGCACTGGCCGAGGAGCCGCTCGCGCCCGGTGCCCGCGTGCTCGACGTGGGAACGGGGTCGGGCGCCCTGGCCCTGGCGGCCGCCCGCCGGGGCGCGCGGGTGACGGCCGTGGACGTGTCCCGGCGGGCGGTGGCGACGGTCCGGCTCAACGCGCGGCTGGCCGGGCTGCGGGTGCGCGCCGTCCATGGCGACCTGTTCGCCCCGGTCTCCGCCGAGACGTTCGACCTCGTACTGGCCAATCCGCCGTACGTTCCGGCCCCGCCCACCGGCCGTGAACCGCGCGGGGCCGCACGGGCCTGGGACGCGGGCGGCGACGGCCGTCTCGTCCTGGACCGGATCTGCCGCGACGCTCCCCCGCTGCTGCGGCCCGGCGGAGCGCTGCTCCTGGTGCACTCCGCGCTCAGCGACGCCGGCCGCACGGTCGGGGCGCTGCGTGCCGCCGGGCTGCGGACGGCCGTGACGGAACACCGGTGGGTGGCCTTCGGGCCCGTGATGCGCGCCCGGCAGTCCTGGTTGCGGGACCGCGGGCTGCTGACCGACGAAGACGACAAGGAAGAGCTGGTGGTCATCCGTGCCGAACGACAGCGCTGACGCGCCCCGCCGCATCACGGTGCAGCGCCGGGGTCCGTGGCTCGTGGACGGTCCCGTGGAGGTCGAGCTGGAGGACGGGACGACCGTCTCCTCGGACCGCTTCCGCGTGGCCCTGTGCACCTGCCGCCGCAGCCGACGCTACCCGTGGTGCGACACGAGCCACCGCAGATCCGCTCCGCCCGCCGCCCGCCGTCCCGCGACGGACACCGAGCCGCCCAGCGAGGCCCGTCCCGCTCCGGACGCCGGGCCGGCCTGAGCGGCCCCGGCGGCCGCGCGGGCGCGGCGCCGGCGTGCGCCGGTCCGCTGCTCCTGCCGCCCGCCGCTCCGAACGGCTTCCCGGCCCCTACCGCTCCACCCCGTCACGTGACCACGGTCCGTGCCACACGACCCACACATGGCCGTCCGGGCCGTGGTGGACCCGCAGGTCGCCGATCACCAAGAGCAGCGGCAGACTGTCCGCCCGGCTCTGGCGGTCGGCGTCCTCGGCGACCGAGGTGTCGTCCGTGGCCGCGACCGTGATGCCCGTACCGTCCGCGGTGAGGACGATCCGGCAGACCTCGGCCGTGGTGCGCGCCAGCAGACAGTCGCTCACCGACCGCCCCGCGGCGAGCACCGGTGCCACGAAGGACCGCGGGGCGTCGATCACCCGGGTCAGGGCGGCCGTGGCCGCCTCGGCGGCGCTCCTCGCGTCCGGTCGCCCGTCCGGCCGGGAGAAGTGGGCGGTGAACTGCATCTGCACGGCGGGGGCCAGGAGCCCGTACTCCGTCAGCGGCGCCGCCCCCGCCTCCTCTTCGACGGGGTTGCTCACCGACGTCCTCACCGCCACCCCCTGGTCCGACTCCTGCATGTGTGTGCGACGCGGCCGGGGGCTGGGGCAGCACAGCGACTGTATGACGGCACCATCCACTTGACCAGAGCGCCTTGGAACGGAACAACCACAGAGAGTCAACGCACAGGCGGGATGTGCACCTTGACGGGTGAAGCAGATCTTGCGCTCCCGCCGACCGGGATGACGACCGCTCAGCTGGGGTGATCACCGATGTCACATGCGCCCTACCGCTGTCGAGGTGGAGCCGGCATGCCGCCGGAAGCGCACGACCGCGCCGCTCCTCCCCCGCAGGGCGCGCCCACCGGATCCGGGCTCGCGCCGCCGAACCCCTGCGCCCACAGCCGGCGGACCGGGGCGTTCACCGTCATCCGGGTCACCGGTGAGATCGACGTGGCGACCGCGGACCGGCTGGCCGAACACCTGCGGGCGGCTGTCGCGCTGCCGGGTGCCGACATCCTCGTGGACCTGCGCGGCGTCGACTTCTTCGACTGCTCCGGGTTGAGGGTTCTGTGCCGGGCCGAGGCGACGGCGCGGGCCCGGGGCGGGCGGCTGCGCCTCGTCTGCGACCAGCCCCGCATCCGTCGCATCCTGCGTGCCACCGGGCTGATCGACCGTTTTCCCCCACTGGGCGAACTGCCGGTACCCCGGTGACACCTCTCGTCCAAGTCTCAACCCGCGGTTCAATGAAACGATTGAAGGAGGCGTGACACCGCGCCGGCACCGCGACGACGCGAGGCGAGAGGAAGGCGTACGTGACGAAATTCCTGCTGGAAGTCGATCTGGAGCAGGCGGACTGGGACGAGGACACCGCCGTCCGGGAGCTGGGCCGCATCCTCCGGTACTGGGGCGGCAACCTCCACCACTACGCCCTGAGGCCCGGTGACGGCTCGGCCCTGTACGACTCCGCGTACCGCGAGGTCGGCAGCTGGGCGGTCGCAGGGGGCACGGCGGGCACGCCGGGCGCGGCGGAACGGCCCGGGAAGTGATCCGGGGGTCGGCCGACAGCCCCACCCTGTCGGCCGACCCCCGGCGCGGGGACCACACGGACACCCGTGGCCGTGCTCGCGCTCCCCATTCGCGAGCCTCGGCGCACACTCACGGGAACCGAAGGTCCCGGTCCCTCGGCCCGTCACGTACGCGACGTACGGTCCTGGCGGGGCTGCCGGTTCGGCGAGAGCGAGTCTGCCGACTCCGGCTCGGAAAGGCACGTCGACCCCATCGTTTTTGGTAACTTCCCGTGGTGAACCAGTGGCGGGAAGTAACGGATCGGACCGGACCGGCCGCGCAACCGAGCAGGTTGTGATCACTCGAAGCCCCTGTCTGGCCGGATACGCACCGTTCAGCAATCGGCCTGAAACATTCCGCTTCGAGCCCCGCGAGCCGCCGTTTCTCCCCTCGGGCGGCCGCCGTTCAGCCTCCGGCGAACCTCCGCGCCGTCCCCTGCCCGCGCCCCTTGTGGTCGCGCCGCAACGGCGTAATTTCCCTCGCATGCCGACGACCGAGCAACGCGAGAAGGTACGCGGCTGGTTCACCGGCCGACTGCCGGACGACTTCTTCACGAGCCTCGCGGACGTGACCGTCGACCGTGAGGAGATCACCGTCATCGGGCGCATCCCGGAACCCAGGCTCGCACCCGACGTCCCGGCCGCCGAGCGGGAGGCGGCCGTCCGGGCCCGCGTCGAGGAGTTCCGCGAGCGCACCCGCGAGGACCGCGTCGCGGTGGCGCGCGAGGCGGAGCACCGGTTCCGCCGGAAGGTCTCCTGGGGTGTGGAGTGCGCGGGCGAACGCACCCTGTTCACCCATGTCGCCGCCCCCGTGATGACCCGGCTGCGGCAGCCCGAACGGCAGGTGCTGGACACGCTCGTCGCGGCCGGCGCCGCCCGCAGCCGCAGCGACGCCCTGGCCTGGTGCGTACGGCTGGTGCGGCGGCACACCGACGACTGGCTGAGCGAGTTGCGCGAGTCGCTGGAGCATGTGCAGCGGGTCCGGGCCCGGGGCCCGGACGGGCGGCAACGGCCGGACGCCGCCGACGACGACCCCGACGAGGCCTGACGGCGGACGTCAGAAGACGCCCACCGCCGTACGCGGTCCACCCGCCGCCCTGCCCGCGAGCGACCCGCCGGCCCCGTGGCCGGGGACCGGCGGCGTCGGGTCGGCCTGGGCGGGACCCCCCGTGCGCGCCTCGGGCCGGGCACGCGTCTCGTCGCCTGCGAGGGGGGTCGTGGTGCCGGACTCGGACGGCGGACCTCCGGCGCCGGCTATCGACAGCGACTCCGGGGTGGCGGTGGCCTCGTCGGTCACCCAGCGCTGCGCGTCCGTCCCGTTGCGGACCCTGACGACGACGTCCGCGTCCGGCCCGGTGGCGGTGGGCGCCATGGCGAGCCCCTCCTGCCAGCGGGGCAGCAGCTCGCCGCGCACCGTGAGGTCGTAGCGCACGTCGTCGGCGCGGCCCGACGTCCCGGGGGCGCACCGTCCGAGGACCACGACCCCGGCGTCCACGTGCGAGTCCAGGCACAGCCCGGGATCGGCGACGCTGCGCAGTTGCCCGTCGTCCTCGTACGACCACTGCTGGGTCCACGCGGCCGAGCAGGCCGCGAGGCGGGCCGGGGAGCCGTCCTTCGCCTGCCCGCCGCGCACGTCGAGGCACAGGTCGGCGGCGAGGTTGCGCAGCCGGGTGCGGCCGGGGGCGGCGGGCAGCCCGGCGGAGCCGGGGGGCGGCGACGACGTGGCCGAGGGCAGGACCCCCGGGTCGGTCCCGGTGCCCGTCGACATCGCGGAGCCCGTGCCGTCCCCGTCGCCCGACCACAGGGCCAGGGACAGCGCGGCGGCGAGCGCGGCGCTGGAGGCGACACCGAGTCCGGTGGCCAGGGCCCTGCCGCCCCGGGCCGGCGTCAGGCCGCGCCACCCCCGCGCCGGGAAGCGCGCCGGCAGCCGGCGCCGGCCCGCTCCGGGACGCCGCCCGGCCTGCCGGGAGCCGGTCCCGCGCTGGACGCGGCCGGGCCGGGAGTCGACGTAGCGGCGGGCGCCCCAGCCGAGCACCGCCTCGGCGACCAGCGGGCCCAGACCGTCCTCGACACGGCTGAACTGCTCGGCCGCGTCACGGCAGTGACGGCACTGGAACAGGTGGTCCTGCACATCGGGGAGCAGGGCGCCGCCGCGCCGGATGGGCACGTCGAGGAGCCGGTTGTAGAAGCGGCAGTCACTGCTCGGCGCGAGTTCCCGGTGGGCGCGCACGCAGCCCTCGCGGAACTGTTCGCGGGCCTGCTCCAGCGTGGCCGAGGCGGTGTCGACGCCGACGCCCAGCAGTCCCGCGGCGACGCCGACCGGCTCCGCCTCCACCTCGGTGTGCCACAGCAGGCACTGGGAGAGCGCGGGCAGGGACTGGAAGGCCCGCTCGGCGAGCCTGCGGTTCTCCGGGGTCAGCGACTGCGCCGCGCGCATGCCGCGGCCCCCGGCGGGTTTCCTCAGGTCCGGCAGCGCACCGGAGAGCTCCTCCGCCGCGGACCACTTCCTGACCAGGTCCCGCACGGTGACCAGGAGCCGGGGCCGCAGCGCCACGCCGGACCCGCCGAGCGACAGCTCCTGGAACACCCGGTGGAAGGCGGCCGCCGTGACCATCGACGCGACGTTCCCCGGCGAGGCCAGGCAGATCACCGCGTAGTCGTGGACGGGCTGCCAGTGCCGCGCCGTCAGCAGCGCCACGGGATCGTCGGCCCCTCTCTCCGGCCGGTCTCTCAGGCGGGCGGCGAGACTCTCGTCCGGCACCCCGGGGACGGCTCCCGGGCGAGGGGGTGAGGAGGGACGAGGAGGGCGGGGGGTGGGCACGGAGCGGTTTCCTTCCGGTGCGCAACGGGTGGCACACACAAAGACTGGGTGTTCCTCGTGTTCTTCGTGTTCTTCGTTCTCTGCCACCGGCAGGACGCACTGTGCGGGGTGCGGGCCTTCGGGGCGGGGCGCCGGGGAAACGGCCACGGGGACCGGGACCGCACGGTGACCGCCGGCCGGGGACCTTGTGAGCCCGTCGACGGTCCGACATGCCGAGCGGCGCTCCGGAACCGGTCGTTGCCCGCGCGCGAGGAGGCTCACACTTGCACAGGTGACTCCGGGCCAACAAGGCGCTCGGGCAACATCCCCGCCATTGACAACATGTCAGGACGGGGACCGCGCCGGGCCCTTCCCGCCCGCTCCCCGCCCGCTCTCAGATCTGCCAGGACCGCAGCCGGCCGGCGGCCCCGTACACGTCCGTCCGCCCGGAGACCAGGTCGCGCACCAGGTCCACGAGGGCGCCGTGCGGCGGGTCGACGCCGGCCCCGCTCACGGCCATGTACGCCACGGCGGTCGCACAGGCGAAACGGGCGTTGGCGGCCGGCAGGGGCCGGAGCAGGGCGAGGGTGTGCAGCAGGGCGGCGGCGCGCCAGGCCGCGTCGGAGCCGGCGCCGGGCCGGGGCGGGTCGACGCGGTGCCGGGCCACGGCGGCGACGAGGGCGGAGAGGTCGTCGACCGCCGGCCGGCCGGGGAGGACCTCCTCGTGGCGCCGGAGCAGCCAGGGCACGTCGATGTGGATGACGGGCGGTGCCATCGGTCAGACGGGCCGTGCCCCGCCCCGGGCCCGTTCGTCCTCGGGGAAGGCGGCGGCGAACTCCTCCGCGTGTGCCGTGAAGAACTGCCGGAAGGTCTCCGCGCCCTCCTGCAGCGCGCGGTGCCGCACGATGTCCGCCGCGGCCGCCTCGCGCACGAGTGCCTTCATCGACGTCCCGCGCTCCCTGGCCATCTGCCGCAGGTCCTCGAGTTCGCGGTCGCTGAACTCCACATTCAGAGCTGGCATGACCCTCACCGTAGCGCGCGGGTACTGGTCAGTAAATGGCCGCAGTTCAGAGGGCATGCGCGGCGGTACCGGGCGGGACGGACCCGGTCGGCCGCGAGTGCTGCCCAGGGCCTCGCACCAGGTACCGCCCGCCCCTCCTCGGTCACTTCCCGGGTGCGCGGCACCGTGACGCACTAGGCTTGATTTCGCCCCTGTACCCCTTGTCCACGCGTTCGGCCCGGCGGAATGGACTGGCCAGCATGAGGAGTTCCGAAGTCGCATCGGTCGCAGCCGAAGCCGTCGCCGCAGTCGTCGACGGGGCGGCGCCGCCCTCCGACGGTGCCGCCACGGCGTGGGCGGTGACGGACGAGGACGGCACGGTCACCGACTGGAACGAGGGCGCGACGCGGCTGCTGGGCTGGGCGCGGGGTGACGTGGTGGGCCGGCCCGCCGCGCGTCTGCTCGCCCCCGGCCACGGCCTCCGGCCGCCGCCGCGGGCCGGTCTCAGCTGGAGCGGCACGGTCTCGCTGCGGCACCACGACGGCCGCGCCGTGTCCGTCTGGGTGCTCGCCCACCGCCGCCGCCCGAAGGACGGTGCCGAGGAGGGCGGCTGGCTGGTTCTGTGCCCGCTGCGCGACCCCGGTCCGCTGAAGCCCGACGAGCCGCTGATGGCGGTGGCCATGGCCCAGTCGCCGTGCGCCATGGCCGTGTTCGACGAGCGGCTGCGGCTGCGCGCCGTCAACACGGTGATGGCCGAGGCCGTGGGCATCCCCGAGGAGCGGCTGCGCGGGCTGCACATGAGCGAGATCGTGGGCGGCCGTCAGGGCGCGAAGCTGGAGGCGCACCTGCGCGAGGCGCTCACCACCGGCCGGCGCGAGGACGTGCAGACCTTCCTGCGGGCCGCCGACGAGGACACCGCGCACGCCTGGTCCGCGCGGATCGCACCGCTGACCGGCCCCGACGGGACGGTGCTCGGCGTCTGCGTGACCGGCCACGACATCACGGAGCAGTACCGGGCCCGGGAGCGGCTGCAGCTCGTCAACGAGGCGAGTGTCCGCATCGGCACCACCCTCGACGTGACGCGCACGGCGCGGGAGCTGGCCGAGGTGTGCGTGCCCGCGCTCGCCGACTTCGTCAGCGTCGACCTCCTGGAGCCGCCGGAGCACGGGGACGAGCCGCTGGCGGGCCCGCTGTCCGCCCCGTTCACCCTGCGCCGGGCCGCCCACCGGTCGGTCACCCCGGGCTGCCCCGAAGCCGTCGTCGAGCCGGGCGCGACCGACGTCTACCCCGCCTCCTCACCGCAGGCGTCCTCCCTCACCGCCGCGCGGACGGTGCTGGCGGTCGACCCGGCCGAGACGCTGGCGGACTGGCTCGCCGGAGACCCGGTGCGCAGCGCGCGGTTGCAGGAGTACGGCGTCCACGCCGCCATGTCGGTGCCGATACGGGCCCGCGGCACGACCCTCGGCGTCGCCGTCCTCAGCCGCTACGCGCGCCAGGACCCGTTCACGCCCGACGACGTGCTGCTGGCCGAGGAGGTCACCGCCCGGGCCGCCGTCTGCATCGACAACGCCCGCCGCTTCTCCCGCGAACGCGAGACCGCGCTCGCCCTCCAGCGCAGCCTGCTCCCCCGGACCCTGCCCCGCACGCCCGCGCTGGAGGCCGCCTGGCGCTACCTGCCCGCGGCCCGGGCCGGGGTGGGCGGCGACTGGTTCGACGTGATCCCGCTGTCCGGCACGCGGGTCGCCATGGTCGTCGGCGACGTCGTCGGGCACGGCGTGCAGGCCTCGGCGACCATGGGCCGCCTCAAGACGGCGGTGCGCACCCTCGCCGACGTGGACCTGGCGCCGGACGAGCTGCTGACCCACGTCGACGACCTCGTCGTACGGCTGTCCCGGGAGGCGGGTGCCGACGGGATCACCGGCGAGGTGGGAGCCACCTGCCTGTACGCGGTGTACGACCCGGTCACGCGGCGGTGCAGCTTCGCCCGGGCCGGGCATCCGCCGCCGGTCGTGCTCGCGCCGGACGGCCGGCCGCTCGACGTACGGGTGCCCGCGGGCCCGCCGCTGGGCGTGGGCGGGATGCCGTTCGAGTCGACCGAGCTGGAGCTCGCCGAGGGCACCGTGCTCGCCCTCTACACGGACGGGCTGATCGAGAGCCGCGACCGCGACATCGACGCCGGGCACGAGCTGCTCACCCGTACGCTCACCCGTCACCGGTCCGGCTCGCTGGACGGCATCTGCCAGGACGTGATCACGTCCATGCTCCCGGCGAACGGGGCCGCCGACGACGTGGCCCTGTTGCTGGCCCGCACCCACGCTCTGGACCCCGCGCGGGTGGCGACCTGGGCGGTGCCCGCCGATCCCGCGGCCGTCGCCCGCACCCGCGGCCAGGTGCTCGACCGCATGGCGCTCTGGGGGCTGAGGGAGGCGGCCTTCACGGCGGAGCTGGTGGTGAGCGAGCTGGTCACCAACGCGATCCGGCACGGCGCGCCGCCGATCCAGCTGCGCCTCGTCCACGACGACACGACCCTGATCTGCGAGGTGTCGGACAGCAGCGGCACGGCCCCGCACCTGCGGCGGGCGATGACGTTCGACGAGGGCGGCCGGGGCCTGCTGCTGGTGGCCCGGCTCACCCGGCGCTGGGGCAGCCGGCACACCGCGGACGGCAAGACGATCTGGGCGGAGCTGGCACTGGCGGAGGACTGAGCGAAGCCGGCTTCCGGCGGAGGACGGACGGATCGGCCGCGGCCTTCCGGGGACACCCGGGACCCGCCTGCGCGCTCTCCGCGCGCACCTGCTGAGATGACAGGGCCCCGTCACCACCTTCCGGAAGCACGAAAGCACCGAAGCCCCGCCGTGAACACCGCAACCGCCGAGACCCTCTCCGTCGTCCTGCTGATCGCCGTGCTCGGCTGTGCGGTGCTCCGGCCGCGCAGGCTGCCGGAGGCCGCCGTCGCGGTCCCGGCCGCCGCTCTGGTCGTCGCGACGGGCGCGCTGCCGCTGGAGCACGCCCGCGCCGAGGCGGAGCGCCTCGGCCCGGTGCTCGGCTTCCTCGCCGCCATCCTGGTGCTGGCGAAGCTCTGCGACGACGAGGGCCTCTTCCAGGCGTGCGGGGCGTGGACGGCCCGTGTCTCGGCGGGGCGGCCCGGGCGGCTGCTCGGCGCGACCTTCCTGCTCGCCTCCGGCATCACCGCGGTGCTGAGCCTGGACGCGACGGTCGTCCTGCTCACCCCGGTGGTGTTCGCGACGGTGGCCCGGCTCGGCGCCCGTCCCGCGCCGTACGTGTACGCCTGCGCCCACCTGTCCAACACGGCGTCGCTGCTGCTCCCGGTCTCCAACCTGACCAACCTGCTGGCGTTCGAGGCCGCCGGGCTGAGCTTCACCCGGTTCGCCGCGCTGATGGCGCTGCCGTGGGTGGTCGCCGTGGCGGCCGAGTACCTGGTGCTGCGCCGCTTCTTCGCCGCCGACCTGGCCGCCGGGTTCACCCCGTACGAGGAGACGGAGCGGCCGGCGGTGCCGGTGTTCGCGCTGGCCACGGTCGCGGGCACGCTCGCCGGGTTCGCCGTCACCTCCGCGCTGGGCCTCGAACCGGTGTGGGCGGCGCTGGCCGGTGCCCTCGTGCTGGGCGTCCGCGCGCTCGTCCGCCGCACCACCACTCCCCTCTCCCTGGCCCGGGCGGCCTCGCTGCCGTTCCTCGCGTTCGTGCTGGGTCTCGGCGTCGTGGTGCGGGCGGTCGTCGACAACGGGCTCTCCGACGCGCTCGGCCGGCTGGTGCCCGCCTCGGACGGGCTGCCCGCGCTGCTGGTCCTCGCCGTGGTCGCGGCGCTGCTCGCGAACGCCATCAACAACCTGCCCGCCGTGCTGGTCCTGGTGCCGCTGGCCGCCCCGGCGGGCGCGGGCGCGGTGCTCGCCGTCCTGCTGGGCGTCAACATCGGCCCGAACCTCACCTACGCGGGGTCCCTGGCCACACTGCTGTGGCGGCGCATCGTCCGGGAGCACCGGTACGAGGTGAGGCTGGGCGAGTTCACCCGCTTCGGCCTCCTCGCCGTGCCCGCCACACTGGTCCCGGCCGTGGTCGCCCTGTGGCTGTCCCTGAGCGTCATCGGCACCTGAGAGCCTGCCCCGCACACAGGTGACGGCCCGGCGTGGGAGCCCCGCGCGCACTGCCGGGCGGCTCATCCTCGTAACGCGCGTGGCCCGCACGGGGCCGGTCACGTCCGTGGAGGAGGCGAAGGTGCCGGTACGACTGACACTGCGGGGGACGTCCCTGGTCCTGGCGGCCGCCGCCCTCGGCTGGGCGGCCACGGTCCCGCCCGTCGCGGGCGCCGCGCCCCGGAGGGCGGAGCCCATCCCCTCGACCCTGTGCGTCCCCGCGGGCACCCTGCGCGGCGCGGGCGGGCAGCGGGCCGCCGTCGGCCTGTGCGCCGACCACGGCTCCCCCAGGCTGTCCCTGACCGCTCCGGCCGCCTGCGCCCGCGAGGGTTCCCGCACCCGGTACGCCTGTCTGACCTCGGGCACGTGGACGATGCGCCGCGACGGCCGCACCGTCCTTTCGGGCACGCTGCCCGGCGGCCGTGACTACCCCGGCCCCGGCACCTACGACGTCACCGCCGACCTGCGCGTCCGCTCGGTGCCCGAGGGCATCGACCTGAACGGCGAGGTGCGCGGCCGGCTCACCCTCACCGCCCCGAAGCCGGAGCCGACCCACCGCGTCGAGGTCGACCGGACCACGCTGCGCCCGAACGGCACCACGGTGCTGCGCTACACCGTCGCCCGGGACGCCGGGCGCGGCGACGACAGCGCGCGGTTCGGGCTGATCGGCGAGGAGGACTCCGGCATGGAACTGAGCACGTCCGACGAGCGCTGCGTGCATCCGCTGCCCGGGGCCGCACCCTCGCGCGCCCGGCACAGGTTCGCGCTCGACTGCGCCCTGACCGGCCTGCAGCCGGGCCGCCCCACGACGGTCACCGTCCGCGTGGAGCCCGGGGAGAGGTGCGGCACGATCGTCTCCAAGCTGGGCTACTGGATCCCCCGGGGTCAGGACCTCTACACGGGCGGCATGCTGGCCGGTCCCACGGTGGGCTGCGGCTGAGCCGCGACGGCGGGCGGGAGCAGGTCGAGGACCCGCTCCCACGCGAACTCGGCCCCGTCGCCGTACGGGTCGCCGAAGCGGACGCCCATCTCCCGCAGCCGGACGAGGCTCGCCCGGTACGCGGGGTGCGCCGCGAGCGCGTCGGCGACACAGGGCAGGACGGCGATCGGGACGCCGAGCCCGTACGCCTCGCACAGGGTGCCGAGGGCGAGGGTGTCGGCGATGCCGGCGGCCCACTTGTTGAGGGTGTTGAAGGTGGCGGGCGCGACGGCCACGGCGTCGGGCGCGGGGAAGGGCCGCGGGTCGCCCGGCCGCCGCCAGGCGGAGCGGATCGGGCGTCCGGTCCGGGCCTCGACGGCGGCGGTGTCGAAGAATTCCATGGCGAGCGGCGTCGCGATGACGCCGGTCTCCCAGCCGCGCTCCTGCGCCGCGGTGATCAGCTCGCCGACGTCCGCGGCGGCACCGGCGGCGCAGACGACGACGTAGAGGAAGGGCTTCCCGGGCTGCGGCTGCTCGGTCTGTACGGTCATCCGGGCACCCTACTGGTGCCCGGCCGAACCCACCGGTGCCCAAGGGGAGGGGTTGCCGCGTTCCCGGGAAGTGCGTTGGATGGCGCCGAGTCACGTACGCGAGAAGGAGACGATCTCCATGCCACTCGAAGGCGAGTACGAGCCGAGCCCCACGGACTGGGTGCGTGAACAGGTCGAGCTGTACGAGAGGTCAGGCGGCACCGAGGGAACGACGCTCCGGGACACGGGCCTGCCGGTCATCGTCCTGACGACCCGCGGGGCGAAGAGCGGCAAGATCCGCAAGACGCCGCTGATGCGCGTGGAGCACGACGGCCGGTACGCCGCCGTGGCCTCGCTGGGCGGCGCGCCCAAGCACCCGGTCTGGTACCACAACGTCCTGGCCGAACCGCACGTGGAACTGCAGGACGGCCCCGTCAAGCAGGACATGCGGGCCCGGGAGGTGACCGGGGACGAGAAGGCCGAGTGGTGGAAGCGCGCGGTCGCCGCGTTCCCGCCGTACGCCGAGTACCAGGAGAAGACCGACCGGGAGATCCCCGTCTTCGTCCTGGAGCCGATGGACGGTACGGCGGACGGGGACTGAGCGAGAATTTCTCTCCGGCCGGGGACGCATGAACCGTCGCCGGCCGGGCACCCGTTCGTCAGGCCCCGCCGCGCTCCCCCGTCGCGGCGGGGCTTTCGTCCGTTCCGGCACCGTCCCCGGCCCGTACGGTCCGGGGCCCTGCCGTTCGGGTGGGGGCGGGTCGTGCGGTCCGGACGGTCTGCGGTGTGCGGTTCGCTTCGCACCGACTGCCGGGACCGGCGACGATCACACCCGGGTGCGGGTCCCGTTCCCGCGGGGTACCCGCGCCGGTACGGACGGAAGGGAAGGTGCTCATGAGCACGGGCAGCACGGGCGGGGAGAAGACGGGGAACAGCTCACTGGGTCACAAGGAGTTCAGACGCTCCGGAAGCCACTTCGCGGACCGCGTCACCGCCGACGGCCGGGACGGGTGGCCGGTGGAGGGCGGCCGCTACCGGCTGGTCGTCAGCCGGGCCTGCCCGTGGGCGAGCCGGGCGGTGATCTCACGGCGGCTGCTCGGCCTCGAGCACGCGCTGTCCATGGCGGTCACCGATCCGGTCCAGGACGACCGGAGCTGGCGCTTCACCCTGGACCCGGACGGCCGCGACCCGGTCCTCGGCATCCGCTACCTCGCCGAGGCGTACGACGCCCGGGAGAGCGACTACCCCGGCGGGGTGAGCGTGCCCGCGATCGTGGACATCCCGAGCGGGAGGCTGGTCACCAACGACTACCAGCGGCTCACCCTCGACCTCGCCACCGAGTGGACCGCGCTGCACCGCGAGGGCGCGCCCGACCTGTACCCGGAGGCGCTGCGCGACGAGATCGACGAGGTGATGGCGGACGTCTACGAGGACGTCAACAACGGCGTGTACCGGGCGGGCTTCGCCCCGCGCCAGAAGGAGTACGAGGAGGCCTGCGCGGGGGTGTTCCGGCGGCTGGAGCTGCTGTCCGAGCGGCTCGCCGGGCAGCGCTACCTCGTCGGGGACACCATCACCGAGGCGGACATCCGCCTGTTCACCACGCTCGTGCGGTTCGACGCCGTCTACCACGGCCACTTCAAGTGCAACCTCCGCAAGCTGACGGAGGACCCGGTGCTGTGGGCCTACGCCCGCGACCTCTTCCAGACGCCCGGGTTCGGTGACACGGTCGACTTCGACCACATCAAACGGCACTACTACCAGGTGCACACGGGCATCAACCCGACCGGCGTCGTGCCGCTGGGCCCGGACCTGTCCGGCTGGCTCGCGCCGCACGGGCGGGAGGACCTCGGCGGCCGTCCGTTCGGCGACGGGACGCCGCCCGGCCCGGTCCGGCCGGCCGAGGCGGTGCCGCCGGCGGGGCGGCCCTGAGAGCCTGTGCACAGGCTCCGGGCACCCGTACGCGAGCACCCGTACGCACATGTCACACGGACGCGACCTCGGCCGATCATCCGCGCCGTCCTGGGGAACCCGTACGGCGCACGGGCTTTCGGCCCCGAAGCGAAAAGGAGTGACACAGGTGTCGAAGAAGAAGAAACTCCCCCTCGTGTACCAGCCCCTGGGCTTCGCGCTCGGCTGGGCGGGCGGTGCACTGGCGGGGGCGGCGTTCCGCACGACGTGGAAGGCCATCCGGCACGAGGACGACGCGCCGGACGCCCTGGACAGGGACCGCGGCTGGGGCGAGGTGCTGCTGGCCGCGGCCGTCCAGGGCGCCATCTTCGCGGTGGTCCGCAGCGCGGTGGACCGTGCGGGGGCGAAGGCCATCGAGCACTCGACGGGTGTGTGGCCCGCGTCGGAGAAGGGCGGCAGGGACTGACCGCCGGTGCCCCCGCGTCGCCGCGGACGGGGCGTCAGCCCTGTTTGGGCGACGCGGGAGGCACCACGTGCACGGTGAAGGAGTGGCCGGCCGGGTCGGAGAAGCCGCGCTCCTCGTACTCGTACGGGCCGACCGCCTCCTTCGCCTCGATCGGCCGCCCGCCGAGGGTCACGATCCTCCGCTCGGCGGCGTCGAGGTCGTCGACCCGGAAGTCCAGGTGGACCTGGAGGGAGTTCTCGGGGCGCGGCCAGCTCGGCGGGACGGCGTTCACGTCCCGGCGGAAGGCCATCCGGAAGCCGCCCGGCTCCTTGATCTCGACGCGGTTGGCGGTCACCTCCGTCTCCTCCCCGCCGAGCAGTTCCTTGTAGAAGGCGGCGAGTTTCTCGGGCTCGGCGCAGTCCAGCACCACGACGCCCGCCTTGATGAGGCCCATCGTTCCTCCGTCCGACCGGGGTTCTCGGGAACGCGGGCGGAGCTCCGCCGCGCGCATACGTCCCCGGGTACCCCGGGCGGGTGACGCGGAATCAGTCGGCCACCGGCCACTGCCGCCGCACCGGTCGCGCCATTCCGTCCAGAGGCCGTCACGCGCTCTGTCGGCGCCGGCGTACGCCCCGGCGCGGAGGCGGCACGCACCCACTCGGACGACTCGCCGCGCAAATCAGGGACATATGTCAACCGAACATGCTGCAATTCACCCTAACGAGGGTAACTTGCAGGACCAGGAACGGTTTTGCCGTCACGGGACCCCCGGTGTCGCGTCTAGGCTCGCAGCACGTCGTCACCCCGGCCCCCGGTGACCCGCACCCCGTACCCGAGGCCGGTTGGAGGCGAAGTCGTCGTGCACCACAATTCGGCACCGTCCGTCCGGCATCTGCGCGTCCGTGAGGAACGCGGCCACACCGTGCTGGAGTTCCACGGCGAGATCGACATACTCGCCGCCCTGGAGATCGTCTCGTGCCTGGACTCGGCCACCGGCGGGCCGGAGCCCCGGGTCGTGATCGACCTGCGGCCCGTCGACTTCTTCGACTGCTCCGGGCTGCGCTTGCTGTACCGGGCGAGACGCCGGGTCCTCGCCCAGGGCGGGCAACTGCACCTGGTGTGCACGGACGACCTCACCCTGCGCGTGCTGAAGGTGACCGGCCTGGCCCGTCTGCTGCCGCCCTCGGCGTCGCTGGACGAGGCCCTGAGCCGGCCCGAGGCCACCTCGGGCTCGTGGTGACCGGGCCGGACCGGCCCGGGGCCGCGGGCCGGCCCCGGGTCACCGACTCCGCCCCGTGCCCGGCGCCCCGCCGGGCTACTTCCGGATGCCGGTCACCTGGCCCGCGCCGACCGTCCGGCCGCCCTCGCGGATCGCGAACTGCTGCCCCTCCTCCATGGCGATCGGCTGGATGAGCTGCACGAACATGGTGGTGCTGTCGCCCGGCATGACCATCTCGGTGCCCTTCGGCAGCGTCACCACGCCCGTCACGTCGGTGGTGCGGAAGTAGAACTGCGGGCGGTAGTTGTTGAAGAAGGGCGTGTGCCGGCCGCCCTCGCCCTTGGACAGGATGTACGCCCGGGCCTCGAACTCCGTGTGCGGGGTGACGGAACCCGGCTCGATGACGACCTGCCCGCGCTCCACCTCCTCACGCTTGACGCCCCGCAGCAGCAGCCCCACGTTCTCGCCCGCCCGGCCCTCGTCCAGGAGCTTGCGGAACATCTCCACGCCGGTAACCGTCGTCCGCGTCTTCTCCTCGTGGATGCCGATGATGTCGACCTCGCTGTTGACCTTCAGCGTGCCGCGCTCGATCCGGCCGGTGACGACCGTGCCGCGGCCCGTGATGGTGAAGACGTCCTCGATCGGCATCAGGAACGGCTTGTCGACGTCGCGCTTCGGCTGCGGGACGAACTCGTCGATCGCGTCGAGGAGGCGCAGCACCGACTCGGTCCACTTCGGGTCGCCCTCCAGCGCCTTCAGTGCCGACACGCGTACCACGGGCACGTCCTCGCCCGGGAACCCGTACTCGGTGAGCAGCTCGCGCACCTCCAGTTCGACCAGTTCCAGGATCTCCTCGTCGTCGACCATGTCCGCCTTGTTCAGCGCGACGACGATGTACGGCACGCCGACCTGCCGGGCGAGCAGGACGTGCTCCTTGGTCTGCGGCATCGGCCCGTCGGTGGCCGCCACGACGAGGATCGCTCCGTCCATCTGCGCCGCGCCGGTGATCATGTTCTTGATGTAGTCGGCGTGTCCCGGGCAGTCGACGTGCGCGTAGTGCCGGTGCTCCGTCTGGTACTCGACGTGCGCGATGGAGATGGTGATGCCGCGCTGGCGCTCCTCCGGCGCCTTGTCGATCTGGTCGAACGGCGTGTAGGGGTTCAGGTCGGGGAACCTGTCGTGCAGCGCCTTCGTGATCGCCGCCGTCAGCGTCGTCTTGCCGTGGTCGATGTGACCGATGGTGCCGATGTTGACGTGCGGCTTGGTCCGCTCGAACTTCGCCTTCGTCACTGCGAGCCCTCCCCTGCGGCTGTCCCTTCCTGTCCGTCCCTTCCTGTCTATTCGCTCGGGGGCGCGTCGAACAGGGCACTGACGGACTCACCGTTGCGCCGGGCCGTTCGTGGGCATGAGGTGAGCAGAAAGGGGGGCCGTCGACATGACGACGTCCATCAAGGCCACGCGCCGCCTGCCCGACTGGGCGAAACTGCTCACCGTCGCCGTCCTGCTCCTGGTGGTCGTGCTCGCCGCGCTGCGGCTGCTCGTCTTCGGGGGCCTCAAGGGCGTGTTCGGCGAGGAGACGCACGACCGCTCGGGTCCCGCGCTGCTCAAGTCCATCCAGGACATCAGCCGTTACGAGGCGGCCTCCGGCAACTTCCAGGTGGTGGTGGACCTGGAGAAGGACACCAGGTTCCTGCCGGACGCCCTTCGCGGCACCCGCACCCTGTACGTGGGCGCGGGCACCGTCGACGCCTACGTCGACCTCGGCAGGATCGGCGAGGACGACGTGACGGTGAACGAGGACCGCACCTCGGCCACGCTCCGCCTGCCGCACGCGGCGCTCGGCGAGCCGGCCCTCGACCCCGACCGCTCCTACGCCGTCGCCAAGCAGCGCGGTCTGCTGGACCGCCTCGGCGACCTCTTCTCCGACAATCCCAACAGCGAGCGCGCCGTGCAGCAGCTGGCGGCCCGGCACATCGGCACCGCCGCCGAGGAGAGCGGCCTCACCGGCCGGGCCGAGGCGAACACCACCGACATGCTCCAGGGACTCCTCGGGTCGCTGGGCTTCGAGGAGGTGAAGGTGACGTACGGCGACTGAGGGCACCGTACGGCGGCCGGGAGCGCGTCGGCGGATTCCGGACGGCGTGCGGGCGGAACCCGGGCATCAGAGTCCCCCGCCGGGGTAACCGGCCCCACAACGAAGGAAGTTGAAACCGGGAGGGTTGCATGGTCCGTACAGCGTCGGCGTCGCGTTCTCGCGCTCCGGTTCCGGGTCGTCGGGCGGCTCCGGCGCCGCACGGCCGGCGGCCGCTCCCGCTCCTGTTGCGTCTGCTGATCATGCTGCTGGCGTTCGTCGCGATGGTCGCGTTCGCGGCGGCGCTCGCCCGGGTGACGCTCCAGCCGTCGCCGGCCTCGGTGTCGCTCGTCCACAGCAACCTGCAGCCCGGCCGTTCGCTGCAGGCCTACCTGGACGCGCCCTCGCTGCGCGACGCCGTCAAGCAGCTCGGCGGGAACGTCCTGCTGGGCGTCCCCTTCGGAGTGCTGCTGCCGGTGCTGGCACCGGGTACGCGGGGTGTCCTGCGGGTGACCGCGGCGACCGCTCTTGTCATGCTCATGGTAGAGCTGGTGCAGGGGGCGCTCGTGACCGGACGTGCCTTCGACATCGACGACGTCATCCTCAACACCGCGGGCGCCCTGCTGGGTTACCTCGTCCTCGGCCGGCGCCTCGGCCGGGCGGCCCATCCGCCCGCACCGCGGAAGGAGCCCGAGGTGCCCGAGGAGCCTGCCGAGCCGCGCGACCGGCCGGCCGGCACCGGCATACGGCGCCTGCGTCCCGGGCGCCGCGCGAAGGCCTGACCCCGCGCCCCCGGGGACGGCGCCCGCCGCCGGCCCCGGGGGCCGGTCACGGACGGCCGGGGTGGTCAGTGGACGGCCCAGGTGAACTTGTCGCCGCCGATCCAGTGGACCACGTCCGGGTCGTCGAGGTCGTGGACGTGGATGCCGGCCGCCTGGGCGGCGTACAGGACATCGGTGATCGCGGTGGCCCTGCCGACCACCTCCCCGTCGATCTCCACGATGCGGAACGGCGGGTGGCCCGGTTGCACACCGAGCACCGTTATCCGCGGATGCCGCATGTACAGCGTCGAGTGTTCGGTCATACAAGAGAGCGTAGAGCGCATCGGTCGAGCGAGCACAAAGCGGACGTCTGCCGCCGGCCTCATCCGCCCAGCAGGTCGAGGACCGCCGCCTCCACGGCGCCCTGGGTAGCGGGCCGCCCGAAGGCCCCGTGCTCGCCCAGGCGGGTGAGCGCCGGCGCGATGGTCACCCCCTGCTCGAACAGCTCGAACACCTGCGGGTCGATGTAGGAGGCGCGGCACACGGCGGGCGTGTTGCCCAGGTAGCCGCTCACCTCGCGGACGGCACGGGTCATCTGGCGTTTCCGGGCCGTGGGCGTCTGCGGGCCCGCTTCCGCGGTGACCGCCACGGCGACCGCGGCCAGCACGGTGGCGTGCCAGGTACGGAAGTCCTTGGCGGTGATGTCGGTGCCGGACAGCCGCCGCAGCGCCTCGTTGAGGTCGTCGCCGTGCAGCTCGTGCCAGGCGCCCTTCTCCCAGTAGGCGAGGAGCCGCTGCCCCTCCCGCCGCCTGCGCCGCAGGGCCCGTACGACGCGGTGCGCCTCGTCGTCCACGAGGGCCCGGACCAGCTCGACACCGCCCTTGGCGGGATAGCTGAAGGCGATCTCGTCCCGCCGCACGGTGACGTGCTCGCGCAGCATCGTCGTCAGGCCGTACGTCTCACTGTTGCGCGTGTGCCGGTCGCTGCCGATGCGGAAGAAACCGAGGTCCAGCAGGCGCACGGCGCACGCCGTGACCCGCGCCCGGCTCAGGCCCCGCCCCGCGAGGTCCTCGTCGACCTGGGCGCGCAGCCCGGGCAGGGCGCGCGCCACCTTGCGCACGTGCTCGTGCTTGGCGCGCTCCTGCCGGGCCCGGAACTCCTCGTGGTACAGGTACTGGCGGCGTCCCGCGTCGTCGGTCCCGACGGCCTGCAGATGGCCGTTGGGCCAGGGGCAGATCCACACGTTCCGCCAGGCGGGCGGGATGGTCAGCGCGCGGATACGGGCCAGGTGTCCGGGGTCCTTGAGCGGCGCCCCGCCGACGTCTCGGTAACGGAAGCCGCGCCCGCAGCGCACGCGGGAGAAGCCGGGGCCGTCGCAGGAGCTGGTACGCAGTCGCACGGCGGGCCGCTCAGGGACGCCGCCACGCATCGCTCTCCAGGTGTGATCCCGCCTGTGGGCCCATCCGCAGCATGCCGCCGTCCGCGGCCCAGGAGGCGCCCGTGACGTACGAGGCGTCCCGGCTCGCGAGGAAGGCGATCACGGCCGCGATCTCGCGGGCGTCGCCGGGGCGGCCGAGCGGGACGCCCGGGCGGCGCTCGGTGCGCACGTCGGTGTCCTCCTGGCCGGTCATCGGGGTGGCGATCTCGCCGGGGGCGACCGCGTTGACGGTGATGCCGTGCTCGCCCAGTTCCAGCGCCATGACCTGGGTGAGCAGGCCGAGGCCGCCCTTGGCCGCGCAGTACGGGGCGGCGCCCACCCGGGGCTGGTGCTCGTGGACGGAGGTCACGTTGACGATACGGCCGCCGCCGCCCTGCCGGATCATGCGCCGCGCGGCCCGCTGCGAGCACAGGAACGGGCCGACGAGGTCGACGTCCAGGACCCGGCGCACGTCCTCCAGCTCCAGGTCCAGGAAGGGCGTGGCCGTGCCGGTGCCGGCGTTGTTGACGAGGACGTCGATGCGCCCCAGCCGCTCGCACAGCTCGTCGACCGTGTCCGCGGCGGCGGGCAGCCGGGTCAGGTCCAGCTGCGCGGCCTCGGCCCGTACTCCGTGGGCGCGCACCTCCTCGGCGGTCGCCTCGGCGCCCTCGCGGTCGGTGTGCCAGGTGATGCCGACGTCCATCCCCGCCTGCGCCAGACGGACCGCCGTGGCCCTGCCGATACCGGAGTCGGCTCCGGTGACGACGGCCACTTCCCTGTGCTCACGCGCGGACATCGGACCTCCTTCGACACACATGACGACATGCGCGTACGGGCGACTCGTGAACGAATCATTGACTAGTACAGACGTCGCATCGCAGTACCCGGGGGCGCCGGTCACAAACCGGGCGCCCCGTCGTGCGCCCGGGGTACGGCTGGGCAACCCTGGAGGAGGAGGTGGCCATGGATCCCGTCGAGGCACTGGACCGGATCGCGTTCCTGCTGGAGCGGTCCCAGGCGCCGACGTACCGCGTCCGGGCCTTCCGCACGGCCGCCGGGGTGCTGGGCGGCCTGCCCGCGGACGAGGTGGCGCGGCGGGCGGCCGACGGCACGCTCGAGTCGCTCAAGGGCGTCGGCCCGAGGACCGCCCAGGTCGTGCGCGAGGCGCTGGCCGGTGCGGTGCCGGGCTATCTGGCCACGCTGGAGGACGGGGCCGGCCGGCCGCTCGCGCGGGGTGGCGAAGAGCTGC
The DNA here is from genome assembly GCF_014648075.1 of Streptomyces ruber. GTDB lineage: Bacteria > Actinomycetota > Actinomycetes > Streptomycetales > Streptomycetaceae > Streptomyces > Streptomyces ruber. Next base: position 83,105 of record NZ_BMQK01000006.1, read on the forward strand.
GGGCGCTGCTGCGGGGCGACTGCCACCTGCACTCGGACTGGTCCGACGGCGGCAGCCCGATCGAGGAGATGGGCCGGACGGCGGCCGGGCTCGGCCACGAGTGGGCGGTCCTCACCGACCACTCGCCCCGGCTGACCGTGGCCCGCGGGCTGTCGGCGGACCGGCTGCGCGAGCAGCTCGACGTGGTGGCCGCGCTGAACGAACGGTGGGCCCCGTTCAGGCTGCTCACCGGCATCGAGTGCGACATCCTCGACGACGGCTCGCTGGACCAGGAACCCGAGCTGCTGGAGCGGCTCGACGTGGTCGTGGTGTCGGTGCACTCCAAGCTGCGCATGCCGGCCCGGCCCATGACCCGCCGCATGGTCGCGGCCGTCCGCGACCCCCACGCCGACGTGCTCGGGCACTGCACCGGGCGGCTGGTGACCGGACGCGGCCGGCCGGAGTCGGAGTTCGACGCGGAGGAGGTCTTCGCCGCCTGCGCCGCGTCCGGGACGGCCGTGGAGATCAACAGCCGTCCCGAACGGCTCGACCCGCCCCGGCGGCTGCTGCGCCGGGCGGTGGAGGCGGGCGTGCTGTTCGCGGTCGACACCGACGCGCACGCGCCCGGCCAGCTCGACTGGCAGATCCACGGCTGCGCGCGGGCGGAGGAGTGCGGGGTGCCCGCCGAGCGCGTCGTCACCACATGGCCGGCGGACCGCCTGCTGGCCTGGACCCGGGACCGTACACCCGCGTAGCCGGGGCCGGGCGGGACCGGAAGAGGAGAGGCGCACATGGGCAGGGCAGCCGTGTTCGACGTCGACGGCACCCTCGTCGACACCAATCACCTGCACGTGACGAGCTGGTGGGAGGCGTTCCGTCAGGCCGGCCACCGGGTGCCGATGCACGACATCCACCGGTCGGTCGGGCTCGCCGGGCCCGACCTGGTCGCCCGCCTGCTGGGCGACGGCCGGGACCGGGCGCAGGACGACGCGGTCGACGCCGCGCACAAGGCGCTGTACGGCACGTACTTCGACCGGCTGCCGCCGCTGCGCGACGCGGCGAGGCTGCTGCGGCGCCTCGACCACGACGGCTGGACCGTGGTGCTCGCCACCTCGGCCGGGGGCGCCGAACTGTCCGCGCTGCGCCGGGCGATCGACGCCGACGACGCCATCGCGGCCACCGCCTCCGCCGACGACGTGACGGCGGGCAAGCCCGCGCCCGAACCGGTCGAGCACGCCCTGGACGTCGTCGGGGTGCCCGCCGAGCGCGCGGTCTTCGTCGGTGACACGGTGTGGGACATGCGGGCGGGCAGCCGTGCCGGGGTGGCCTGCGTGGGGCTCCTGTCCGGCGGCATCCCGCGCGCCGACCTGGAGGAGGCGGGCGCCCGGGCGGTCTACCGGGACCCGGCGCACCTGCTGGCGGCACTGGCGGAGAGCCCGCTGGCCCGGGGCGCGTGACGGCCGCTCCCGCCCCTGCCCGCGGGAGCGGCCCTCCCCACCGGTCCCGGCAGTGGCGTTTCCCACACCGGCACCCGTGTGACGTACCGCACCGTGGGACACCCGCCTTCGCATGAGCACCTCCCTCCCCCAGTTCCTGCGCACCGAGGCCCATGCCCTGAACACCGTCGCCCGCAATGCGCTGCGCGGCACCGGCCGGGACCGCGATCTCCTCGTGCAGTCGCTGAAGGCGGCCGCCGCCGCGCTGATCGCCTGGGTCATCGCGGACGAGGTGCTCAACGACCCGATGGCGATGATGGCGCCGTGGGTGGCGGTCGTCCTGGTGCAGGCGACCGTCTACAGCTCGCTGCGGCAGGGGGCGCAGCAGTTCGCGGCGATCTGTGTGGGCGCGGTGATCGCCGCGGCCTCGCAGGCGCTCACCGGCGGGAACGTCGTGGGCGCCCTCGCGGTGTGCATGCCCGTGCTGATGCTGCTGAGCAACTGGCACCGCTTCGGCGACCAGGGCGTCTACGCCGCCACCACGGCGCTGTTCACGCTGACCATGGACCCGGTCACGCTGTCGGCGGTCGGCCACCGGCTGGGGCAGGCGGCGCTCGGCGCGGTGATCGGCATCGCCGTCAACGCGTTGGTCTTCCCCCCGATCCACCTGCGGGACGTACGGGAGAACATGGCGGCCCTCGCGCACCAGGCGGGAGACACCCTGCACACCGTGGCGGAGGGCCTGCGGGGCGAGTGGGACGCGTCGACCGTGGCGGAGTGGTCGAGCGCCGCCGGACGGCTGGAGCGCCGGCTCGACGGGCTGGTCTCGGCCCGCGGATGGAGCGAGGAGAGCCTGCGGCTGACCGCCAGCTGGCTGAGCAGGCTGCACCGCGTGCCGCTGGACGTGCCGCCCACCACGGAGGACGACCGCTGGAGCCGGGTGACCGGCCACGTCAGGGCGCTGACACGGGCGCTGGCCGTGGCAGCCGACGAGAACCGCACACCGGGCCCGCCCGACGTTCCGGCGCTGCACACGTACGCCCGTCTCCTGGAGCTGATCGGCGACTCCTGTCACGCGGAGGCCCGGCGCATCGAGCGGGGCGTGGACGGCGGGTCCGAGTGCCTGGACGACGAGGCGCTGGCCACCATGGACGAGCTGCACGAGGAACTGCAGGGCAGGCTGCGCGAGCAGGCCGGCCAGGGGGCCGCGCCGACCGCCGTGCTGGGCACGCTGCTGCTCCAGGCGGAGAACCTGTGGGCCGAGACGGTGCGCAGGCCGTGACGCGGATCACCGCGCCGCGCGGGCCGGAACCGGAACACCGGCCACGGGTTTCCCGTTGAACCGACCGTGGGTGCGGACGGGACGGTGTCCCCGGGCCTCACCATCAGCCCACAGGGACGATCGTCCGGCTGAAGCCCTGTGGAGCCCCTCGCCGCGAGGCGACCGCCGTCCGCGCCCACCACCTGCCGCCCCGGCCGCGATTCCCCCGTCCCGGCCGGGGCTTCTCCCTTTTCGGGGTCCCTCTCCCCACGGGTGTCAGGTCCTCCGCCGGGTCCCGGGGTCCTTGTCTTCGAGCCGGGTCCCGGGTCCTTGACTTCGAGCGCTCTTCGATCCGTAGCGTGCCGTGCATGACCACCACCGCACATCACGGGATCGGTTCGGGGTGCGGTGCGCGGAGCACCGCGGACGACGTCCCGCGGGGCGTCGACCTCACCGGGCGGCTCGCGCTCGTCACCGGCGGCCACTCGGGCATCGGCCTGGAGACCACGCGTGCGCTCACCCGGGCGGGCGCCCGGGTCGTGGTCCCCGCGCGACGGCCCGACGTGGCCCGGGAGGCGCTGCACGACGTCCCGGGCGCCGAGGTGGACGAGCTGGACCTCGGCGACCTGGACAGCGTCCGCGCCTTCGCCGAGCGCTTCCCGGCCTCGGGCCGCGCCCTCGACGTCGTGATCGGCAACGCCGGGATCATGGCCTGTCCCGAGACGCGGGTGGACCACGGATGGGAGGCCCGGTTCGCGACGAACCACCTGGGCCGCCACGCCCTCGTCAACCGGCTCCGGCCCGCGACCGAACCGGCGGCGCGTGTCGTCTCCGTCTCCTCCACCGGCCACCACCACTCCGGCATCCGCTGGGACGACCCGCACTGGACGCGCGACTACGACAGGTGGGCGGCGTACGGCCAGGCCAAGACGGCGAACGTGCTGTTTCGCCGTGCACCTCGACGCACTGGCCCGGGAGCGGGGCGTACGGGCCTTCGCGGTGCACCCCGGCGGCATCCTCACCCCGCTCCAGCGGCACCTCGGCACGGCGGGGATGGTGGAGCGCGGCTGGGTCGACGAGAACGGCTCGCCCGTCGATCCGGACGCCCTCAAGACGCCCGAGCAGGGTGCCGCCACCCAGGTCTGGGCCGCGACCTCGCCCGGGCTCGCCGGTCTGGGCGGCCCGTACTGCGAGGACTGCGACGTCGCCGAGCCGGCTCCCGCCGACGGCGCCCGCGGCGGCGTCCGCGACTACGCCGTCGATCCGGTGGACGCGGCCCGTCTGCGGGAGCTTTCCGCGGACCTCACCGGGGTGAACGCCTTCGCCGCGCGGAAATGACCTGTCGGGCCCCGCACGGGCGGACCTGCCTGGCCCCGCGCGCTTCCGGCCACCGGGCGGCGGGTCCTCCGGGCGGTGGCCGGAAGCTCCCGGTGCCGCCCCGTGCCTCCCCGTCCCGCCGCGTGCGACCGGCCGGGTACGGGGTACCCGGGCGCCCCCACCCGAGAGGAGCCAACGGTGAGCACTGAATCCGGCCGCAGGGTCGTCGTCACCGGCGCCACCGGCAATGTGGGCACCAGCCTCGTCCGTGCCCTCGCGGAGGACGCCCAGGTCGCGTCCGTACGGGGACTGGCCCGGCGCGTCCCCGACTGGTCCCCCGCCAAGACCGAGTGGTCGGCGGTGGACCTCGCCGCCGAGGACACCGACCTGGTACGGGAGTTCGAGGGCGCCGACGCCGTCGTGCACCTCGCCTGGGCCTTCCAGCCCACCCACGACCCGGCCGTGACCTGGCGCACCAACGTGCTCGGCAGCATCCGCGTCTTCGAGGCCGTGGCCGCCGCGAAGGTGCCGGCCCTCGTCCACGCCTCGTCGGTCGGCGCGTACTCGCCGGGCCCCAAGGACCGTCCGGTGGACGAGTCGTGGCCCACGCACGGCTGGCCCGGCGCCGCCTACACCCGGGAGAAGGCGTACCTGGAGCGCGCCCTGGACTCGTTCGAGCGCGCGCACACGGGGGTCCGCGTGGTGCGGATGCGGCCGGCGTTCCTGTTCAAGAGGGAGTCGGCGAGCGAGCAGCGGCGCATCTTCGGCGGCAAGTACCTGCCCGGTCCCCTGCTCCGCCCCGATCTGCTGCCGGTGCTGCCCGACATCCCGGGGCTGCGCATGCAGGCCCTGCACACGGACGACGCGGCCTACGCGTACCGGCTCGCCGTGCACGGTGAGGCGCACGGCGCGTTCAACCTCGCGGCCGAACCGCCGGTCGACGCGACCATGCTGAGCGAACTGCTCAAGACCCGTACGGTGCGGCTGCCCCGGGTGGCCGCGCGTTCGGCGATCGCCGCGGCCTGGGGGCTGCATCTGCTGCCCGCCTCGCCGCAGCTCTTCGACGCCGTGCTGCGGCTCCCGCTGATGGACTGCACGCGCGCCCACCAGGAGCTGGGCTGGCGGCCCGAGCGGACGGCGGTGCAGGTGCTGCAGGAGTTCCTGGACGGACTGCGGCACGGAGCGGGGGCGGACACGGAGCCGCTGCGCGGACGGAAGGTGGGCTGACCGGCGGCGGCCGGTGCGCGCACCACTCGGTGTGTCCGCACCGTTCGGTGTGCCCGCACCGTTCGGTGTGCCCGCACCGTTCGGTGTGCCCGCACCGTTCGGTGTGACGGAAGCCGCCGGTGGACGGGCCACCGGCGGCTTCCGTCGGCCGTGCCCGCGGGGTCCGGCACGCGACGGCATGGCGAAGATCAGGCGAAGGTCAGGCGGGGGACTCGTCCGGTACGGGGTGCTCGGTGTGGGGGCTGCCCGGCTGCGGGGCGCCCTGGCGGCCGGTGCCCGCCTCGTCGGTGTCGGGTACGTCCGTGCCGGTCCCGTCGGTCCCGGAGTCGGTTCCGGACCGGTTCCCGGTCTCGGTCCCGGACTCGTCGCCGGTGCGGGACTCGTCGGCGTCGGACGTGCCGGGGCCGGTGGCGCCGCTCCCCCGCCCGCCGCTCTCCGGGGCCTCCCCCGGGGCGCCGCCCTCCGAACCCGGGGTGACGACCTCCCACGGATCCTCGCCCTCACGGGTCTGCTGGTCCGGCATGTCCCGCGGGACCGGACTCCCGTTCGCGCCGGTCCCCTCCGGCCGGTACTCGGTCACAGCACGCTCCCTTCGTGTCACGGCGGGCGCCGGGTACCTCGGACGGGTCGGCCGAAACCACACCCACCGGTCCGCGGGCGGGGCCCTCCCGGCGCCGCCGTCCGGATGCGCCCACGGACGGACCGGCCGATCCTGGGGACATGCCTGACGAGCGCCCTGTGGTCGTCTCCCCGCCCTCGCCGACGGGCGGCCGACGCGTGCGCGCGGACGGCGAGATCCTCGGCCTGGCCTACGACGTGCGTGACCTCGTCGAGTTCCTGCGCCGCGCGGGCCTGGACCTCGACCCCGGCGAGGTGGCCGCCTCCCCCCTCATCGACTGGCGCGGCATCGGGCCGGAGTACTGGGGTCCGGAGACACACGCCTGATCCCGTCGTCGCACGTCAGATGGCGTCGCCGGAAGCGTCGAGCGGCTTGCTCAGGAACAGGGCGGTCTCGCCCTCGCTCGCCGTCCCCACGTAGAAGGTGGTGTCCAGGCCGCAGAGGACGAAGCCCATCCGCCGGTAGGCGCGGACGGCGGGAACGTTCACGTTCGACACCTCGAGCCAGGCCGTGCGCGCCCCGGACCGGCGCCCGTACGCACAGGCCCGCCGCATCAGGGCCGAGCCGACGCCGAGCCCGCGGTGCGTGGGCGCCACGGCGATCTCGTGGACGACCAGGCGGCCGTGCCACTCCTCCATCCCGGCGGCGACGAAGCCGCACACCTCCCCGTCGTCCACGGCGACCTCCAGGTGCGCGCCGTCGGGGAACCCGTCCTCCTCGTCGGGGAACCTCTTGACCAGCGGCGGGTCGACGGCGGTCGCCCGCAGCCCGAAGCCCCGGCCGTCATCGCCGACGACCACCTCGTAGACGGTGTCGGTGGTGAAGGAGTCGTCGACGGCCCCGATCCGGGCGACGTCCCCCGGTTCCGCCGGCCGGTAGACGATGCCTCGCCCTCCGCTCACGTCTCCTCCACCTCGGCCTCCGCTCACGTCTCCTCCACCTCGGTCTCCGCCGTCCCCTCCGCGTGCGTCCTCTCGTCCTCGCGGACGGCGGGGGCCCGAGCGGAGGGCGGCGGGCCCCAGGGGGCCTCGAGCGCGGCCCGCAGGGCGTCGGCGGCGGCACGGCCGATCCGTGCGGCCAGTTCCTCCTCCAGTCCTTCGAGGATGCGCTCGGCCCGCCGGTGCGCGCGGCGCCCCTCCTCGGTGCGCCGGATGAGGCGCTGCCGGGCGGAGGCCGGGTCCGGGACCTGTGCCAGGAGCCCGGCGGTGACCAGGCCGTGCACCGCCTGGTGCGCGGTCTGCCGGGTGACGCCCATGCGCCGGGCCAGGCCGGAGACCGTGGTGCCCGCCTCGTCGAGTACGGCGAAGAGCTGGATCTGGGTCGGGGACACCGGTGCCGCGCCGGCCGCCTCCAGGGCCGCGCGCAGCGCCTCGTCGAACCAGCGTTCGGCCTCACTGAGCAGCCGAGGGAGATTGCGTCGGTCGGTGTGCATGCGCTCCTCGCGACTGACAGGGGGACGCCGGGGCTCCGTCGCGCCCGGCGAGTTGCCCTCCGCGTCCAGCATATGTCAGGCTGCCTGACGCCTGAATGTCAGGCAGCCTGACACTGGCCGGACGCGCCTGCACCACCGACACCGCCATACCGGGGAGGAACCCGTGACCATCGAGTACGCCACCCGCCACCGCAGGGCCTCGCACATCCCGCCCGAGCCGGGCAAGCCCTACTTCGTCGAGAAGGGCGAAGGGGACCGCGCCCATCTCTTCGGCGACCTGTTCACCGTCTACGCCGGGGGCGAGCAGACGGAGAACACGTTCAACTTCTTCACCTGCGACGGCGCCAAGGGCGACATCATCCCGGCCCACCTGCACCCGGACACCTACGAGGTCTTCTACATCACCGAGGGCGCGGTCCGGCTGTTCGTGGAGGACCAGGAGGGCGGGCAGCACGAGAAACTCCTGTCCCCCGGCGACTTCGGGTTCGTGCCGAAGAACTGCCCGCACGCCTACCGCATCGAGCGCCACCACTCCCGGATCGTCGGTGTCGCGGCCGGCCCGGGCGGTACCTTCGAGCGGTTCTTCGAGAACCTCGGCACGCCCACCGAGGAGTTCGGCCTGCCGCGTGAGCCGTACGTGCCCGCACCGCACACGTTCGGCACCGTGCCCCAGGAGTACGACGTGCGCTTCATGCCCGACCACGTCTGGCGCACCGGTGAGTGAGCCCATGGACCTCGTCGACGTCCACGCCCGCTTCCCCACCGGCTCCTGCGTCCGGCAGGCCCGCGCCGCCGGGCACCTGATGCCGGACGGCGTCCCGCGGTGGCCCACGTGGTCGCCCGAGGAGCACCTCGACGTGATGGACCGCGCCGGCATCGGCACCGCGACGCTGTCGGTCTCCTCGCCCGGGGTGCACTTCGGCGACGACGCCGCCCGCGTCCTGCCCCGCCCCGCCCGCTGACCGGCGGAGACCGGCCGGTGAGGCCCCGCACGGGCCGTCAGCCCGACGAGCGTGACCCGTAGCCGCTGCCCGTGGCGCCGCCCGCCGCCCGGATCAGGGCCGCGGCCTCGTCGCGCAGGCGGCGGGTGACCGGGTCGTCGGGGAAGCCGCGGTCGCGGAGGTCGCCGGCGAGGCGCCGGAAGCTCCTGCCGACGAAACGCACGTGGCGGCCGGCCTCGGCCAGGCTGCCGTCCTCCGCGACCCGGCGTTCCTCGTCGGCCTGGCGCATGAGGGTCTCGATGCGGGTGCGGGTCCGGTCGAGGACGGGCCGCGGCAGGTTCGACCGCCCGAGCTGCCGCAGCATCCGCGCGCAGGCCTCGGTCGCCTCGTCGAGCAGCTGCACGTCCCGGTCGACCGTCACCCGCCGCCCGGACAGAAGGCTGTTCAGGGCGGGCCGGAAGCACGGGTGGACGTGGAACTCGTCCTCCCCCGGGCCCGGCGGCACCTGGATGCCGCCCGTGTAGACGACGGCGTCGCCGCGCCGCACCCCGAGGAAGCCCGTCCCGTACAGGACGTCGATCACCCCCTGCGCGGTCAGGGCACCGGTGTAGTCGGGGAACTCCCGGTGCAGCGCCCGCTTGCGGACCTCGAAGCGGCTCTCCAGGGTCTGCCGGGTGACGACGTAGCCGGTGTTCTCGAACATCGTGAACAGCGAGCGCAGGAACGGGTGGTTGACCAGGTACTCCCGGGCCAGGTCCTGCAGTTTCCAGCGGGAGAAGCGCTCGGTGGCGGCGAGCACGTCGTCCTCCGTGATGACGTGTCCGCCACGCTCGTGGGCCACGCTCCGGCAGGCGTTGAGGAACTGGATCGCGTCCCGCGGACGCGGCAGGGCGCGCCGGAAGAGGTACTCCGGGGTCGGCTCGCCCAGGACGCTCGGCGGGAACAGCCGTTCCCACAGTTCCTCCTCGGTGAGCTCGGCGCCGAGGGAGGCGCGGGCCCGGGCCAGGGCGACGTCCTTGAGGCCGTCGTGCGTCCAGTTGATGCGGATCTCGTCGCTGTGGTACTTGTCCCCGTCACCGAAGTCGAGGGTGTCGTAGATGTCGGCCCGCAGGAACAGGGCCGTCCGTACGGCGTTGCCGTAGCGGCCCGTCACGTGTTTGGCCGCCAGCAGCAGCCCGGCGACGAGCGCGTGGCTGTCCGCGTCCACGGTCCACACCTGTTCGAGCTGGTCGACGAGGAACAGCAGCGGCGGATGCCGGTCGGCGCAGTCCAGGGCGGCGAAGGCGGCGGCCACCCAGTCCTCCAGGACGTCCAGTTGGCGGCTGGCACCCGCGCCCTCGGAGGCGCCCACCCCGACGGCCGCCTCGACGACGCCGAACGCCTTGAGGGAGAGGGTGGCGGACTGCAGCCTGTTCGCCCCGCGGTGCACCCGGTCGTAGAGACGGGCGTCGTCGGACTCGCCGTTGGCGCGCAGGAAGGCGCGCAGGGCGCGCACGGGCGGTGGCAGGCGGCGGAGACGCCGGAAGCGGCGCCGGCCGTGCGCGGTCCGCGCGTGAGCGGTGAGGTGGCGCGCCGCGTGCACGGCGAAGACGTACCGCCAGATCAGGGACTTCGCGGTGTCGGCGCCGACCCCCTGGAGCTCGAAGCGCCGGATCTCGTCGCCGGCGGCGTCGTCCGGAGTGATCAGGACGGTGGCACCGGGATGGCCGCCCGGACTCGCCAGCCGTCGGCAGATCGCGCTCTTGCCCGCTCCCTTGCGGCCGATGATCAGGGACTTCCGCCCCGACAGCACCTCCTCGTAGGCGAGGTTGGGCCGGAAGACGGCGCCTCTCAGCAGACCGTCCCTGAGGTCGTTCTCCGCGTCGTCCCGCCCGAAGAACAACTGGCTGACCGGACCGACATCGCGCACCACGAGCCCCCCTGACCCCTGGCGATCCCCTACCGGAAGTTACCCAGGGTAGACCAGCCCGGGACGGGTCGCACGGGCCGCAGTAAATTCGGTGGTGCCGTTCCGGGGCACTTCCTACCCTGGCCGGGGACCTCACGGCCCGCGTTCCACCCACTCCTTGCCCGTACTGCTTGCCAGAAGGACTGTTTCTCATGAGGTCGCTCACCGAGCGGGACATCCGCGCCTCCTTCGTCAACTGTTCCAAGGGGGAGGCGAAGCGGCTGGCGGTCCCCCGCGACCTCGGCGAACGCCCCTGGGGCGACCTCGACTTCCTCGGCTGGCGCGACCCCGGCGCCCCCGACCGCAGTTACCTCGTCACCGAACGGGACGACGAACTCGTCGGCGTCACCCTGCGCTTCCCGTCCGTCAAGCGCGGCCTGCTGCACCGCAGCCTGTGCTCGCTCTGTCTGACGACCCATCCGGGCAGCGGGGTCTCCCTGATGACGGCCCGCAAGGCGGGCGCCGCCGGGCGCGAGGGCAACTCGGTCGGCCTGTACATGTGCACCGACCTCGCCTGCTCGCTGTACATACGCGGCAAGAAGACGCCCGAGTCCGGCGGCCGCTTCGAGGAGACGCTCACCCAGGACGAGCAGATCGCCCGCACGGTGGGCAATCTGTCCTCGTTCCTGGACAAGCTGTACGTCTGAGCCGGCTGCCGCGTCCGGCGGACGCCCCGCCCCGCTCCATCCGGTCCGGTCCGGTCCGGAGCTACCGTGCGCGCAGCCGCGCCGCCGATATCCCGTGCAGGTGGATCAGGACGTCATGGCTGCGGGCCAGTGCGATGTCCTGGTCGGGGAACGGGTATTCGGTGCCGATGCCGCGCGTCGGACGGGTCCGCTCCAGCCAGGCACGGGCGGGTGACGCCACGGTCCGCAGGTCGACCACGTAGTCGCGGTGGGCGACCCGGTCGAGAACGCGCTCGTTGGAACCGGCGGACGCCGGGCCGACCGTGAAGCGCCGCAGCCTCCCGTCGGGACCGGTGGCGTTGAACGAGCCGTGGTCGAAGGTGAACCCGACGCTGACGTACGCCGAGCCGTACCGGTCCCGCAGGAAGGCGCCCTGCATACGCGGATAGCGCTCCGGCTCGCCGGTCTCGTAGCCCACGTGGGCGTTGTGCGCCGACAACAGCACCTTGGTGCCCGTGTGCCGCTCCCACCAGGCCACGTTGTCCGCCATGATCCGGTCGCGGTAGCGCATCACGTCGGCGAGCTGTGCGGGATCCTCGAAGTCGGCGGCGTAGCCGCGGGCGGTCTGGTCGATCGCCGTCGCGTGCTGCACCGCCCAGTCGTACGCGTCGCGGTCGGCCCCGGGGACCCGCTGCCGCAGCAGCTTCAGCGCCTCGCCCGTCCGCGCCGCTGCCTCCTTCCGCTCGGCGAGCGGCCTGTTCATGTAACGCTCCATGTGCGCGCCCGTGGCCGCGGTGGGCCGCAGTCCGCGGTACAGCCCGGTGATGCGCGGCAGCAGCGCGGGGTGGGCGCGCGCCACGTAGCCGGTGACCCGGTCGTACAGCTCGGGTCCGGCCCAGCCGAAGTCGTCGCCCATGAACCGGACCGGGTCGCCCGGGTGGTCCCGGTTGTACGCGCGCATCCACTCGACGAGCCGCAGGTACTCCTCGGTGTTCCAGAGCCGGTAGTCGGCCTGGAACTCGTCCGACATGATGCGGCGCGGGTCGCCCTTCCCGTGCAGGACGTACTCGTCGAGCCGCAGACCGGTGCTCCAGCTGCCCTCCAGGGCGAAGGTGCGGAAGCCCTCGTGCTCGACGAGGTGGCGGAAGACCCGGTGTTTCATCGTGAAGAAGTCGTACGAACTGTGTGTGGCCTCACCGAGACCCACCACGCGGGCGTCGCCGGTCATGTCGCCGAGGGGACGCAGGTCACGCGTGTCGCCCCCGGGTTCGACGGTGCGCAGCGGGTGTGCGGCCCGGTCCAGGGACCTGACGACCCGGTCCCCGGCCGGCACCGCCCCGGACGAGGACGCGACTCCGGGCCCGGAGGGCACGGACGCGGAGACGGGCGGGGCCCCGGCGACGGCGGTGCCGAGGCCGAGACAGACGAGCAGGGCGAGGAAGGGTGCGGGACGGCGCCGGTTCATGCTGCAACCATCCCGGCCGGGGACAGGCCGGGGACATCCCGTCCGCCCCCGTCTTCGGGGTGGGGCCGGCACGCCTGACGCACGGGGGTTTTCCCCACCGGGCGGCCCGCCGGACGCGTCCGGCGGGCCGCCCCGTCCCCGGGCACCATCGGTCCCGCCCGTCCGTGTCTCTCCTCCCGTCCCGTGCGCACCGCTTAGGCTCGAAGGGAACGATCACGTTCTCGTGCTGCTCATGACACTGAGGGCGTATCGCGCGCGGTGGAAGGGGAACGAGCCCAGAAATGCAAGACGTACGTGACGTGTGGGGCATGCTGGCCGGACGGATCGCCAAGTGGCGGCAGAATCCCGATGTCGTGCAAGCGGTGCGCGCGACGGCGGCCGCGACGGTGGCGTACGTGGTCGCGGTGCGGCTCAGCCCCGAGGCCGCGCCCCTGACGGCGCCGCTGACCGCACTCCTGGTCGTCCAGGTCACCCTGTACGGCACGCTCACGATGACGATCTCCCGGGTGAACGCGGTGGTCACCGGCGTCCTCATCGCCATCGGCTTCAGTGTGCTGGTGGGGCTGAGCTGGTGGAGCCTGGGACTGATCATCCTGGTGGCGCTGGGCGTCGGCCATCTCGTGCGGGCCGGTGCCTTCCTCCTGGAGACCGCGATCTCCGCCATGCTCGTGCTCGGGGTCACCCAGGTCGGGGACACGGCGTGGGCCCGGGTGCTGGAGACCCTGATCGGCGCCCTGGTCGGACTCCTCTTCAACGTGCTGGTCACGCCTCCGGTCTGGATCGACGCGGCCGGCCAGTCCATCGAGAACCTCGCGCGCCGGATACGGCAGTTGATGCTGCGGGTCGGGGAGGAGGCCGCGGGCCGCATGCCCGTCGAGCACGCCGCCGCCCGGCTGCACGAGGCGCGCCGGCTCGACCACGAGATCGTCGAGGTGGACGCGGACCTCAAGCAGGCCGAGGACAGCCTGAAGCTCAATCCCCGGGTCCGGGAGGGCCTGCTGCACCGGATCGTGCTGCGCACCGGGCTGGACACGCTGGAGATCTGCACGGTGGTGCTGCGGGTGCTGGCCCGTACCTTCACCGACCTGGCGAAGGCCCGTTATCCGAAGCCGCTGTTCGAGCCCGAGACGGGCGAGGTCCTGGAGCGGTTGCTCGCCCAGATCGGCAACGCCGTGGTGAGCTTCGCGGTGCTGGTCACCACGGACGTCTCCCGCAGCGCCGAGTCCGCCGAGGCCCGGCTGACCGCCGAGCTCACCGAGGCCGCGGCGACCCGCGACAAGCTGGCCCTGCTGCTGGAGAAGGAGGCCCGGGAGGACCCGCACCTCTGGCAGCTCCGTGGTGCCGTCCTCACCGAGGTCAACCGCATCATCGACGAGCTGGACACCGAGCACCGCTCCCGCCGGCTGCTGGAGGAGCTCGACCGCGGCACCCGGGAGGCGCGCGAGCGCCGGCCGCGGCTGACCCGGCTGCGCGACCGGCTGCGCGAGGTCCGCCGGTCGTGGCGGAACCCGTCCGCCCTCGTCGGGCGCTCCAAGGACAAGAAAAAGAACAAGGAGAAGGACAAGGGAAAGGGACGGGAGCGGGAACGGTCGGAGGTCTGAGGTCCGACGAGGAGACGGTAGGGCGGTACGGCGGTACGGTCGGGCCCAGGCCGCTCGGCAGACGCAGAACGGCACCGCGAACAGCGAGGAGCGCACCCATGACCGGCGGCACCGTGCGGATCGACGGCAACTCACTGCGCCTGCCGGGCGGTGTGGCGGTGCGCTTCGTACGGACCCTGCGCCTGCCCGAGACGGGCACCCACCGGCTGCCGCCGGGCCTCGGCGACTTCCCCGTCCGCCGGGTCGAGGACCACCCGGACACGGTGCCCGGGCGGATGCGGGAGCGCGGCGGGGTGCTGCTTCCGGTGTACCTGCGCGAGGCCATGTGGCTGCACTTCGGGGGCACGACGGAACCGGCCGCCCTCCAGGTGGGCGTCGGCAAGGTGTGCGCCGTGTCCGGGAGGCCGTGGAGCGACCGGCTCGGCCGGGACCCGCAGAACTACGTGGTGCTGCCCCGCCAGCCGTGGCTCGACGGCATCAACTCCGGCGACGGCACGGTCCGTCAGTTCGTGGCGGTCCCGCTCGGCATGGGCGCCACGGTGGAGGGCCAGGTGACGGGCGAGGAGGTGTGGGGCGGCGTACAGCTGCAGTCGTTCCCGCTGCGGGAGGAGCGGCTCGCCGAGTGGCACCGGGCGCAGCGGGTCCTGGCGCGGGGCGCGCGCGGTACGCACTCGATGCTGCCGCAGGGCGGGTACGGTGCGGCTCCCCCGGCGCCGGGAGCCGCGTACCCGCCGGCCGCCTCCGCCGCGCCGGGTGGCGCCCCGGCCCGTGCGGGCGCGGCCCCGCGGGCGGCCGCCGCGATGGGCCTGGGCGTCGGCGGCTCGATGCGCCAGGAGGTGTACGAGGACGACCGGCCGCTCGGCGACTGGGCCGAGGAGCCGGCGGGCCGTGTCTTCGTGCACCTCGTCACGCCGCCCGAGTGGCGGCGCATCACCGGCGAGGCACCGCCGCCGTCGCCGGTCGACCGGGCGGCGTACACCCGGGCCGGGCTGCCCTGGTTCGACTACTACGACCAGGACGCCGACGACCTCGCGCCCACCGGCACGCTCGGTGCGGTGAAGCCGGTCGGGGACTGGCTCGGCGACGACCACGAGCCCTGGCAGGAGCCGTCGGAGCACCAGGTGAAGCCGCTCGGGGACGCGCCGGGCGAGCCGGTCGGCGACGGCGACTGGTGAACGGGACGGCGGGCGGGGGCGGGTGCCGCGCCACGGGCGACACCCGCCCCCGCCCTCTTTGCGCCGCGGGCGCCGCGCACGCCAGAGTGGATCACGGACGGGACGGCCCGGGCCGAGGACCCGAGCGATCCTTCGAGTGATCCGAGGTGCGCACATGACGAGTGACCGGACGAACGACCGGGCGGGTGACCGGGCGGGTGACCGGCACGGCTGGAGCAGGCGCCGGTTCGTCCGGGCGGCCTGGGCCGCCGCCGTCCCGGCGGTGGCGTCGGCGGCGGGCTGCGGCGACTCGTCCTCCTCCGCCGACGGCTCCGAGCGGTCGGCCGCCCCGGCGACGGACCGCTCGCCGTCCGCCGGGGAGGCGGCGCGGGAGAGCTCGCGCGACGCCTCGCCCACGCCGCTCCCCACCGGTCCCCGCCCGCTGTACATCGGCACGTACTCCTCGGCGGAGGGCGGCGGCGACGGCATCGGCGTGGCGACGTACGAACCGGGGACCGGCCGGATCGCCGACGGGGGCACCATCGGCGGGGTCGGCGATCCGTCCTATCTGGCGGTGCATCCGGACGGGCGGACGCTGTACGCCGCCGACGAGCGGGACGAGGGCGGTGTCACGGCCGTACGGCTCGCCGACCGCCGTGTCCTCGGCACCCGGAGCACCGGCGGGGCGGCCACCTGCCAGCTGTCCGTGCACCCGGGCGGGCGCTGGCTGCTGAGCGCCGACTACGGGTCCGGGAGCGTGGCCGTGCACCCGGTCGACCGGGACTCCGGCGCCCTCGGCGAGCGCACGGACCTCGTCACGCACGACAGCCCGGAGCCCGGCCCGGGCCAGGACGGGCCGCACGCCCACCAGATCGTCACCAGTCCCGACGGCGGGCACGTGCTCGCCGTCGACCTGGGCACGGACACCGTGTACACGTACCGTCTGGACACCGCGAAGGGCACCCTGACGGAGGTCTCACGGGCCTCGGCGCGGTCCGGTGCGGGACCGCGGCACCTCACGTTCCACCCCGGCGGCCGGCACGCCTACCTCGCGTGCGAACTCGACAACACGGTGGTGGTCTGCGGCTACGACCCGGACAGCGGGCGGCTGACGCCGGGTGATCCGCAGTCCACGGGGACGGGGTCCGGCACCAGCTACCCGGCGCAGGTCCTGGTGACGGCGAACGGGTCGTACGCCTTCCTCGCCAACCGCGGCCACGACAGCATCACCCGGTACGCCGTCGAGGACGGCGGGGCGCGGCTGAGGCTGCTGGACACGGTGCCGGCCGGCGGCCAGTTCCCGCGTCACCTCGCCTTCTCCCCCGACGAGCGGCTGCTGTTCGCCTCGTTGCAGCGGTCGGGCGCGGTCAGCGTGTTCCACGTGGACGCGGGCAGCGGTGAACTGCGCACCGCGGGACGGCCGTTCGCCTCACCCGTCGCCGTCTGTGCGCTGCCGCTGTAGGGCCCGGGGACGCGCGGCGGCGCCGGCCCGGGCGAGCAGGACGTGCATGCGCTCGGTGAGCTGCGCGAGGTCGTCGGCGGGCCGGTGGAACGGCAGCCGTACGTCGCCGTGGCCGCGCACCCGCTCGATCCTCAGGGTGAGTCCGTGCCGGTCGACGGCGAGGGGCTGGACGAGGACGGCACCGTGCAGGCTGCTCGCCTCGACGAGGCGGGTGAGGCGCTCGACGGCGTCGGGGTGCGCCGAGGCGAGATGGCTGAGCAGCTGGAACTCGGCCGTGGCGAGCCGGTCGGGCGTGGCCTCCGCGAACTCGTCGAGGTCGACGACGACCGTGCGGGACGGCTCGCGCAGCACCACTCTGGTGGGCCGGAACTCGAGCTTGCCGTCCTCGTTCCCGGGGTTCCCGGGGTTCCCGGGGTTCCCGGGGTTCCCGGGGTTCCCGGGGACGAACCAGCCGGCGAGCCAGAGCCGCGCGCGGATCCGGTTGCGCACGGGCACGGGCGCCACGTCCGCGAACTCCAGCACCGCGGAGGGCTCGCCGCGCGGCGCGCAGATCGCCGCCGCGACGAGCGCGCTCTCCTCCGGCACGGTCAGGAGCACCCGGCCGTCCCCGGTGACGGTGTGCGCGCCGACGAACTCCTCCCGGCCGCCCTCCGCGGTCACCGCGCAGGTCCATGCGGCGGCGAGCACCGAGCGGGCACGCTCCGCCGCGGACGGCGCCGCCGTCCAGGTGTGATGGTCACCCATCCCTAACCTCCCTTAGGTAAGCCTCACCTAACCTATCGGAGATCCGGGTGTACGCCAACCACCGATCGGTACACCGCGTTCGCTCTCGTCACGGGGCGCTGGGCCGAAGGGCCGTCGGCGGCGCCGGTCAGCCGGCCGCCGTCCAGTGGCCGGGACGGGTGACCGACGCGGGCAGCCGCGTACCGGCGCTCCCCCGGGCCGCGTTCACCTGGGGCTGGGTCAGGAAGAACGCACCCGTCAGATCGGCGCCCGAGAGGTCGGCGTCGCGCAGGTCGGCACCGATCAGGTCCGCGCCCCGCAGATCGGCGCCCCGCAGGTCGGCCGCGATGAGGTACGCGCCGCGCAGGCCGGCCTTCCGCAGATCGGCCCCCTTGAGGCGGGCGCCCATCAGGTCGGCGCCCCGGCGCTCCTTGCGGCGCCCGGCACCCGCCCGCATCAGCTCGCTGACCCGCAGCAGCACCTCGTCGACCCGCCGCCGGTGCGCGGGGACGTCCAGCTCCATGAGCCTCTCGGGGCTCTCCAGCGTCAGCTTCTCGGTCTCCGCGAACAGCCGGCGCGCCCGGTCGTGGACGGGACGGGCGGCCGTCAGGGTCAGCGCCTCGTCCAGGTACAGGAGCAGTTCCTGCAGCTGGCGCACGACGGGGAACACGTCGAACATCCGCCGGGCGTGCGCACCGGAACCCGACCGCCAGTCCGCACCCGCGAAGGTGACCTGGGAGACCTTCTGCCCGGCGCCGAAGCAGTCGTAGACCGTGCAGCCCGGGTAGCCCTCCTGCCGCAGCCGGACGTGGATGCCGCAGCGGAAGTCCGCCCGGAGATTGGCGCAGGGCTTCCCCGCCGCCTTGTCGGTCGCGAAGTCCGCCGAGGCGGCGAAGGGAAGCGCCACGCAGCACAGGCCGAAGCAGCGCGCGCAGTCGGCGCGCAGCTCCGAGGAGCGGTCGGCGGATGTCTGTTCCATACGGTCACCCTAAGCGGCTCCGGTCCCCGCGGCCTCGGCCGGCCCGGCGAGCCGCTCCGGGTCCGACAGGATGTACATCCCGTCGACCATGCCGTCCCGCACGGTGAAGCCGACGACCGACAGCGGTCTGCCGTCCACGACCGTGAGCGTGCCGATCCCGCCGTTGACCCGCACGAGACGCGCGTGCGGCGACAGCGAGCGGTAGAGGAAGGCCTGTTCGGCCACCGGCCGCCTGCCCTTCAGCACTCTGGACGCGGCCGTGCCCGTGGCGAGTGCCCCGGCGTCCACCCGCAGCACCACCTCGGGATGGAGCACCGCCAGCAGCGCCTCGAAGTCACCGCCGCGCGAGGCGGCGAGGAAGGCCTCGACGGCCTCCCGCTGCCGGGCCGGGTCGGGCTGCGGGGCGGGCCCGGCGTCCCGCACCCGGCGCCGGGCCCGGCCGGCGAGCTGCCGGGTCGCCGCCGGAGAGCGGTCCAGGACGGCCGCTATGTCGTCGAAGGGCACGCCGAACATGTCGTGCAGCACGAACGCGAGGCGTTCCGCGGGCCGCAGCGTGTCCAGCACCACCAGCAGGGCGAGCCCCACCGAGTCCGCGCGCAGCGCCTCCTGCTCGGGGTCGGCGCCGTCCAGGGGGCCGACGACCGGGTCGGGCAGGAAGGTCCCGTACCCGTCCATGGGCTCCTCGCGGCGGGTGCGCCGGGCGCGCAGCATGTCCAGGCAGATCCGGCCGGTCACGGTCGTCAGCCAGCCGCCCAGGTTGCGCACGTCGGTCAGGTCCGCGCGGCTGAGCCGCAGCCATGTCTCCTGCACCGCGTCGTCGGCCTCGCCGAGCGAGCCCAGCATCCGGTAGGCCACCGCCCGCAGGTGCCCCCGGTGTTCCTCGAACCGCCCGGCCAGCACCTCGTCGTCCGCCATGTCCCGCTCCCCCGTCGTCGTTCAGCGGCCGAACAGCTCGAACGAGACGGCGGGTCTCCCGCCGAAGCGCGCCCCCACCGTCCGGGCGTACCCGGTGAGGAACTCACGGCAGTAAGTCTCCGGGTCCTCGTCCGTCAACGCCGTGATGTAGGTTCGGTGTTCGAGCAGGGAGCGTACCGCGCGCTCGAGTCCCGGCGTCGCGTCCACGGCGTGCGTGGGCACCGGGGAACCGGCGACGGCGACCCAGCGCACCCCGTCCCACGGCTGAAGGCCCTGCTCGGCGAGGTCCGGGAAGATCCACCGGTTGCCGGCGTCGGCGGCCGCGTCGAGCGTGGCGCGTCCGACGGCCACGTGGTCCGGGGTGTTCCAGGCGGTGCCGCCCCAGGTGTCGCGGTGGTTGATCGTGACGACCAGCTCGGGCCGGTGCCTGCGGATCGCTGCCGCGATGTCCCGGCGCAGCGCGGTGCCGTACTCGACCACGCCGTCCCGGTGGCCGAGGAACTCCACCTCGCACACGCCCACCACGGCCGCGCTCGCCCGCTGCTCCCGTTCGCGCAGCGGGCCGCACTCGGCGGGAGCCAGCGTGTCGATGCCGGCCTCGCCGCGGGTGGCGAGGACGTAGGCGACCTCACGGCCGGCGTCGGTCCAGGCGGCGATCGCCGCGGAGCAGCCGTACTCGAGGTCGTCCGGGTGGGCGACGACCGCGAGGGCGCGCCGCCAGTCCTCGGGCATGGGCGCCAGCGGTTCGTTCGTCGGAGTCGGAACGGTCATGCTCCGCACCCTAGCCCGCCCCACCGACAGCCCGCCCCGCCGGCGACGTGCCCTCGTGCCGTCCGGTCCCGGGCCGTCAGACCTCGTCGCGTGCCAGCGCCAGCAGCCGGTCCAGGACGCGCGGTCCGGACGCCCGGACGCCGTCGTGCTCGTACTCGTCCGTGACCCAGGTGCGCAGGCCCCGGATCGCGCGGGCCGTCCGCAGCGAGTGCTCCGTGTCGACGTACATGTCGTCGTGGTAGACGGCCGCCGCGACCGGCACCTCGTTGGCCGCGAGCCGCTCCGCGTCGTACAGCGGCGTCCAGTCGGTGCGCGCGGCCAGGTTCTCGGCGGTCTCGCGCAGCGGGCGCAGCGCCGGGTCGACCTCGAACTGCCAGGGGAACATGGTCTCCCCGGTGAGCAGCACCGGCCGGTCCTCGGTGAGCGCCTTGGCCGCGTCGAACTCCGGGAACTCGGCGCGCACGCGCTCCGCGGACCAGGCCGTGGGCCGTTCGTCCTGACCGTAGACGGACTCGTGGACCAGCGCCCACAGCGGGTGGCCCGCGAACGACAGGACGCCCTGGACCTCCTCCTGGAAGGCGTCGGACAGGGCGGGCCCCTGCGGGGTGGGCACGAAGGCGTCCTCCAGGAGGTAGTGCAGCCGGTGGCTGCCCTCGCTGCCGCCGAGCACGTTGCCGAGGGACTGGAACGCCTCCACGGTCAGCCGGTAGCCGTTCGGCAGCACGACGTCGTGGGCCAGCAGGTGTTCGGCGACGCGCCGGACCCGCTGCACGTCCTGCGGGTAACGGGCGTAGTGGGCGGCGACCTTGCGTGCGATGCGCGGGTAGGCGGCGCGGTAGACGTCGTCGGCGTGGGCGTCCAGGGAGGGCAGACCGCCGGTGATCACCGCGGTGTTCAGCCCTTCGGGCGCGAGGGACAGGTAGGTGACGGTGCAGAAGCCGCCGAAGCTCTGCCCGAGGACGGTCCAGGGGGCGCCGCCGGTGACCTCGGGGCGGATGGCCTCGCAGTCGCGGACGATCGAGTCGGCGCGGAAGTGCGTGAGGTAGGCGGCCTGTTCGGCCGGGCCGCCGCGCAGCGGGAGCGTCTGGCGGTTGGCGGGCGTGGAGGCCCCGGTGCCGCGCTGGTCGAGCATGAGGACCCGGAACTCCTCCAGGGCGCGGCCGAGCCAGGCCTGCCGGCCGATGAACCGGTTGGCGCCGAAGCCGGGTCCGCCCTGGAGGTAGAGCAGCCACGGCAGGTCCTGGTCCGCCTTGTCGCATCCGACGATCTCGCGCGCGTAGAGCTCGATCGTCTCGCCGGACGGGTCGGCGTGGTCGAGGGGCACGGTGAACCGGCGGTCGGTGAGGACGACTCCGGGCTGGCGGTAGCTGGCGGTCAACGGAAGCTCCTGGGAGGACGGTCTGCGGGCCGTGCCCCAGTTGACCACACGTTCTCCGGCGCGCGGAGCCCGGGATCGGCGCTCGTGCGCGACGTGCCCCGCCTCAGCGTGCCGCCAGGCTGGAGCGCCGCACCACCAGCTCCGGCTGGAGGACGACCCGCCGGTGCTCGTGCGCCCTGGGCGACTCCTCGGTCCGGGTCTCCTCCAGCAGCAGTCCGGCGGCGAGGGCGCCCAGGGTGACGGCGGGCTGCCGTACGGAGGTGAGGGGGACGGCCGCGGCGGCGGCGAACTCGATGTCGTCGTAGCCGACGATCGCGAGGTCGTCCGGCACGCTCACCCCGGCCGAGAACATGGCCTGCAGCACGCCGAGCGCCAGCAGGTCGTTGGCGCAGAACACGGCCGTCGGGCGGTCGGCGAGACCGAGCAGCCGGGCGCCGGCGTCGCGGCCCGCGGCGACGTCGAGCCGCTCGGTGGGGAGCTCGCGCAGGGCCTCGGGGCCGAGGCCGGCCTCCGCGAGCGCGTTCAGGGCGCCGGTGCGGCGGTCGCGGACCTGGTTGAGGCCGGGCGGTCCGCTGACGTACGCGACGGACCGGTGCCCCGCGTCGACCAGGTGCCGTACGGCGAGCGCGCCGCCCGCCACGTCGTCCACGGACACCGAGCACTCGGTGGTGCCCTCGGCGACCCGGTCGACCAGGACGAACGGGATGCCGTGGCGGCGGAACGCGTCGATGTTGCGGCCCGTGGCGTCGGCGGGGGTGAGCAGCACGCCCCGCACGCGCTGCTCGGCGAAGAGCGAGAGGTACTCGGCCTCCTCGCCGGGGCTCTGCGCGCTGTTGCAGACCATCACGCCGAGGCCGGCCTCGCGGGCGGCGCGCTCGGCACCGCGCGCGACGTCCACGAAGAAGGGGTTGCCCATGTCGAGGACGAGCAGGCCCATGATGCGGCTGCGGCCGGCCCGGAGCTGCCGGGCGGACTCGCTGCGGACGTAGCCGAGCCGGTCGATCGCCGAGAGCACGCGCGCGCGGGTCTCCGACGCGACCGTCTCCGGACGGTTGATCACGTTCGACACCGTGCCCACGGAGACTCCGGCGGCGCGGGCGACGTCCTTGATACCCACCGACTGGGCCATCGGGCAGGAACCTCCGAGGGGGCTTGAGGAGCGGCGGGTGCGCCTTCACATTACCTTCCGCACCTCACCGGTTCATGCGGGCAGCGCGAAGTCCACGACGTGCGGGGCGGAAGGCGTGGTGCCGCTGGACCTCTCCTGCTACAGCACCGACAGCACGTTGTCCTGCGCGACGCGTGTCTCGTCGACGACGACCTCGCCGAAGGCGTTCAGGCCCGCGGCGACGCCGTCGTACAGCAGACGTCAGTCGGTGTGCCCGGAGGCACTGGACGCTCCGGCTATGCGGCCGAAGGGCAGGACGGCGTAGGCGTGGTCGTACTTGTCGAGGACCAGCCTGGTGCGCTGGGTGGAGTCGAGCGGGACCGGTGTCTCCGTCTTCCGCCAGGTGCCGGAGGCGGTCCGGCGGAGGGGGAAGGCGCGGCCGTTGCGAGTGCGGTCGGCGGCGTAGTCAGGCCACCGGGCAACAGCCCGACGGAGCCACCACCGACGACGATCCGCTGACGAACCCGCTGAACAGATCACGAAACCGCACTGGAGTAGTAGGAGCTGTTGTTGTTGACCAGGCCGTCGTAGGAGACGAAGGAGACGGCCCGGGTGTCGAGCGTGGTGCGGCCGGTGCGGGTGACCGACGGCCCCGGGGCGGCCGCCCGGGCGGTTCCGGCGCGGGCCGGGGCGGCCGCGGTGCCCAGCAGGACGGCCGCCGGCGAGGTGCGTCTCTGCATCAGGACTCCTCGTGGGCGGGCTCAGGCGAGGTGGAACACCTCGGTGAGCGGTTTCATCGCCTCGTCGGGTCTGGCGCCGTCCAGCGACTCGAAGAACGGCGCCATCTCCGCCTGCCAGCGGGCGTTGACGTCGGTGGCCTCCATCGCGGCCTGCGCCGCCGCGAAGTCCTCCGTCTCCAGGTAGCCCACCAGCAGGCCGTCCTCGCGCAGGAAGAGCGAGTAGTTGTGCCAGCCGGCGGCCGTCAGCGCCTCGCGCATCTCGGCCCACACCGGGTCGTGCCGCTCGCGGTACTCGTCGATGCGGTCCTCACGGACCTTCAGCAGAAAACACACGCGCTGCATCGCGCACCCACCCGTCTCAGAAGTCGTGGTCGTCGATGTTGCCGGCGTCGAACACGGTCGGCTTGCCGAGGTCGATCACGCCGTCTGCGCCGATCGTGTACTCGCCCATGCCGCCGGCCGTGAACGTCTCGCCCTCCCTGCCGGTGATCTGCCCGGAGGCGAGGGCGACGGCGGTGCGCGCGGCCAGCTCGCCGAGCTTCGCCGGGTCCCAGAGCTCGAAGGCCTCGACGGTGCCGTCCTTGACGTAGTTGCGCATGTCGTTGGGGGTGCCGAGGCCGGTCAGCTTGACCTTGCCCTTGTACTTGGAGCCGGACAGGTACTGGGCGGCCGCCTTGATGCCGACGGTGGTCGGGGAGATGATCCCCTTCAGGTCCGGGAACTCCTGGAGCAGGCCCTGGGTCTGCTGGAAGGACTGCTGGGCGTCGTCGTTGCCGTACGCGACCTCGACCAGTTTCATGTCCTTGTACTTGGGGTCCTTCAGCTCCTCCTTCATGTACTCGATCCAGGTGTTCTGGTTCGTCGCGGTCTGCCCGGCCGACAGGATCGCGATCTCGCCCTTGTAGTCGATCTGCTCGGCGAGCAGCTGCACCTCGGTGCGGCCGAGGTCCTCGGCGGAGGCCTGCGAGATGAAGGCGTTGCGGCAGTCGGGCTTGGTGTCGGAGTCGTAGGTGACGACCTTGATGCCGTTCCGCATGGCCTGCTTCAGCGCGGTGCACAGGGCGCCGGGATCCTGTGCGGACACGGCCATCGCGTCGACCTGCTGCTGGGTGAGCGTGTTGACGTAGGAGACCTGCCCGGCGGTGTCGGTGGCGCTGTTCGGGCCGACCTCCTTGAAGGTGGAGCCGAGCTCCTTCACGGCCGTCTCGCCGCCCTTGTCGGCGACCGTGAAGTAGGGGTTGTTGACCTGCTTCGGCAGGAAGCCGATGGTCAGGCCCTTCTTGGTCTCCGCGTCCGGGTCGGCCTCGCCGGCCGCGGCGGCCGGCCCGCCCTCGTTCTCGACGTCGCTCTTGGTGGTGCCGCCGCAGGCGGTGGCCGCGAGGGTGAGGGAGGTGACGGCGGCGAGGGCCGCGCAGGCACGGCGTGTCGACGACTTGCGCATGACGGGAACTCCTTGACGAGGGGGACGGGCGGGGCGGTGGCTCACGCGGCCGGTGTGGGTGCCTCGGGCGCCGGCGGTCCGGCGGAGGCGGCCCTGCGCCCGGCCCTCGCGACGGAGATCTGGCGCCCGACCCGGGGGCCGAGCACGGAGACGACGAGCAGGACGCCGGTGACGACGATCTGGGACTGCGCGGAGACGTTGAGCAGGCTCATCACGTTCTGCAGCGAACCGAGCAGGAAGACGCCCGCGATCGCGCCGCCGAGCGTGCCCTTGCCGCCGTCGAAGTCGATGCCGCCGAGCAGGACGGCCGCGACGACGGAGAGTTCGAGCCCGGTGGCGTTGTCGTAGCGGGCGCTGGCGTAGTGCAGCGCCCAGAAGACACCGGTGAGGGAGGCCATCAGGCCGGTGAGGACGAACAGGACCAGCTTCTGCCGCTTGACGCGGACGCCCGCGAACCGCGCCGCCTCCTCGCTCGCGCCGATCGCGAACAGCCTCCGCCCGAACGGGGTGGCGTGCAGCGCGACCACGGCGATCGCGAGCAGCACGAGGAAGGGCAGGAAGGCGTACGGGACGAACGTGTCGCCGATGCGGCCGGCCGCGAAGTCGAGGTACCGGGCGGGGAAGTCGGTCACCGCGTCGGAGCCGAGCACGATCTGCGCGATGCCCCGGTAGGCGGCCATGGTGCCGATGGTGACGGCGAGGGAGGGCAGCCCGAGCCGGGTCACCAGCAGACCGTTGACCAGCCCGCACACCACGCCCAGCAGCAGGCAGACGGGAATGATCGCCTCGATGGCCATGCCCTGGTTCCACAGGGCGCCCATCACCGCGCCGGACAGGCCGGCCGTGGAGGCGACCGAGAGGTCGATCTCGCCGGAGACCACCAGCATGGTCATCGGCAGCGCGATCAGCGCGATCGGCAGGGTGTTGCCGATCAGGAACGACAGGTTGAGGGCGTTGCCGAAGCCGTCGACGAAGGAGAACGACAGCAGCAGGACGACGATCAGCAGGGCGCCGACCGCTGTGTCCCACCTCATCGAGGCGGACCAGCGGACGGCGCGCGCGAGGGAGGTGTCAGCCACGGCGGGCGCTCCTCTTCTTCAGCTTCTCCAGTGTTCTGGCCACGCGCAGGGCGACGATCCGGTCGACCGCGATGGCGAGGATGAGCAGGACGCCGTTGATGGCCAGCACCCATACGGAGCTGACGCCGAGGGCGGGCAGCACGCTGTTGACCGAGGTCAGCAGCAGCGCGCCGAGGGCCGCGCCGTAGACGCTGCCGGAGCCGCCGGTGAAGACCACGCCGCCGACCACGACGGCGCTGACGACGGTGAGTTCGTAGCCGTTGCCGGTGCCGGAGTCGACGTTGCCGAAGCGGGCCAGGTACAGCGCGCCGGCGAGCCCGGCCAGGGCGCCGCAGAAGGTGTACACGGCGAGGATGCGCTTGCGGACCGGGATGCCGGCGAGCCGGGCGGCCTCCGGGTCGGAGCCGAGCGCGTACAACTCGCGTCCGCCGCCGAAGTGTTCGAGGTAGTACGCGGTGGCCACCAGCACGGCCAGCGCGATCAGCGCGAGCCACGGCACCGCGGAGACGCCGCCGGAGCCGAAGCCGACGAAGCCGCCGGGCAGGTCGGCCGCCGTGATCTGCCGGGAGCCGACCCAGATGGAGTCGATGCCGCGGATGATGTACAGCGTGCCGAGGGTGACGACGAGCGCGGGCACCTGGCCGAGGCTGACGAGGAGCCCGTTGAGGAGGCCGAAGCCGACGCCCGTCAGCACCGCGAGCAGGACGGCGACGAGCGGGTTGCCGCCGCCCTGGAGGTAGGTGCCGGTGGCGAAGGCGCTGATGCCGAGCGTGGAGCCGACCGACAGGTCGACGTTGCGGGTCATGACGACCAGGGACTGGCCGGTGGCGACGATCACCAGGATGGTCGCGTTCAGCAGCAGGTCCTTGATGCCCTGCTCGGAGAGGAACTCGCTGTTGCCGAGCTGGGTGATGACGATCATCACCAGGAAGACGGCGAGGATGGCGAGTTCGCGCATCCTGAGGACGCGGTCGACGAGCCGCGTGCCGCTGGACTTCGGCGCCTCGGAGACAGGGGTCGGGTCGGTGGCGGTCACCGTCATGCGGCGGCCCTCCCGGTGGCCGCGGCCATCACCGTCTCCTCGGTCGCGTCGGCGCGGGGGATCGCGGCGGTGACGCGGCCCTCGTGCATCACCAGCACCCGGTCGGCCATGCCGAGGATCTCGGGCAGGTCGGAGGAGATCATCAGGACGGCCACCCCGTCCGCGGCCAGCTGCGACAGCAGCCGGTGCACCTCCGCCTTCGTGCCGACGTCGATGCCCCGGGTGGGCTCGTCGACGATCAGCACCTTGGGGCCGGTGGCGAGCCACTTGGCGAGGACGACCTTCTGCTGGTTGCCGCCGGACAGCGTGGACACGGTGTCGGCGATCCGTGCGTACTTCACCTGGAGCTTGACGGCCCAGTCGAGGGAGCGGCTGCGCTCGGCACCGCGGTCCATCAGGCCGGCCTTCACCGTCGTACGGAGTCCGGTGAGACCGATGTTCCGCTCGATGGACATGTCCATCACCAACCCCTGGGCGCGGCGGTCCTCGGGGACGAGGGCGAGGCCCGCGGCCATGGCGGTGGAAGGGGCGCCGTTCGTGAGCGCCTTCCCGTCGACCTCGACCTCGCCCGCGTCCCAGCGGTCGATGCCGAAGACGGCCCGCGCGACCTCGGTGCGGCCGGCGCCGACGAGCCCGGCGAGACCGACGATCTCCCCGCGCCGCACCTCGAACGAGACGTCGGTGAACACGCCCTCACGGGTCAGCCGGCGCACGCTCAGCGCGACGGCGCCCGCCTCGACCTCCTGCTTCGGGTACAGCTCGGCCAGGTCGCGCCCGACCATGCGGCGCACCAGGTCGTCCTCCGTCATGCCCGCCAGCGGTTCGCTGGAGACGAACGCGCCGTCCCGCAGGGTCGTCACCCGCCGGCAGATCTCGAAGATCTCCTCCAGCCGGTGGGAGATGAAGAGGACGGCGGCGCCCTGGTCGCGCAGGGTGCGCACGACGCCGAAGAGGCGGGCCACCTCGCTGCCGGTGAGGGCGGCGGTCGGCTCGTCCATGACGAGGACGCGCGCGTCGAAGGAGAGCGCCTTGGCGATCTCGACGATCTGCTGGTCGGCGATGGACAGGCCGCGTGCCGGGCGGCCCGGGTCGAGTCCGACGCCGAGCCGCCGCATCAGCTCCAGGGTGGCGGCGTACGTGGCCTTGTGGTCGATGCGGCCGAGGGCCCGCTTGGGCTGCCGGCCCATGTAGATGTTCTCGGCGATCGACAGGTCGGGGAAGAGCGTGGGCTCCTGGTAGATCACGGCGATACCGGCGTCGCGGGCGTCGGCCGGGCCGTGGAAGACGGTGGGCTCGCCGTCCAGCAGCACCTGGCCGGCGTCCGGGCGGTGCACCCCCGCAAGGGTCTTGATGAGGGTCGACTTGCCCGCGCCGTTCTCTCCCGCGAGGGCGTGCACCTCACCGGGGAACAGCTCCAGGGACACGTCCCGCAGGGCGCGGACCGCGCCGAAGGACTTGGAGACGTCCCGCAGTGCCAGCACCGGGGCCGGACCCGTGTCGGACGGGTGGGTCATGAGGGCTCCTCGACGACGCCGACGGACGACCGCGCGTGGCCCTCACGACGTCGTGAAAGGTTTCAAGTGGGATGGCCGGGACGTTAGAGTCGCGCCGCCGGTCGCGTCAATGGGTCCGTATCGAAAACTGTCGATCACTTGTCGCGGAGACAAGCCCGCAGAAGAGTCGTCGACGGCAGTGCGCGCGGGAGGGGTTGACAGCCTTTCAGCAGGCTCCTAGCTTCGGCATCTGAATCGTTTCAGAACCCTTGTTCCCAGTACCCAGTCCACAGGAGCACTGAAGTGACCGAGCTCGCCGCGGTGAAGTCCGCCCTCAAGACCCAGGCCGTCGAGACGCCGTCGTGGGCGTACGGGAACTCGGGGACCCGCTTCAAGGTGTTCGCGCAACAGGGCGTCCCCCGCACACCCCAGGAGAAACTGGAGGACGCGGCGAAGGTGCACGAGTTCACGGGCGTCGCGCCGACCGTCGCCCTGCACATCCCGTGGGACAAGGTCGACGACTACGCCGCGCTCGGCAGGTTCGCCGAGGAGCACGGCGTACGGCTGGGCGCGATCAACTCCAACACCTTCCAGGACGACGACTACAAGCTGGGCAGCGTCTGCCACCCGGACGCGGCCGTGCGCCGCAAGGCCGTCGGCCACCTGCTGGAGTGCGTCGACATCATGGACGCGACCGGTTCCACGGACCTGAAACTGTGGTTCGCCGACGGGACCAACTACCCCGGCCAGGACGACGTCCGTGACCGGCAGGACCGGCTCGCGGAGGCCCTGGCCGAGGTGTACGAGCGGCTCGGCGAGAACCAGCGGATGCTGCTGGAGTACAAGTTCTTCGAGCCCGCCTTCTACACGACGGACGTCCCCGACTGGGGCACCGCGTACGCCCACTGCCTCAAGCTCGGGCCGAAGGCGCAGGTCGTGGTCGACACCGGGCACCACGCGCCCGGCACCAACATCGAGTTCATCGTGGCGACACTGCTGCGCGAGGGGAAGCTCGGCGGGTTCGACTTCAACTCCCGCTTCTACGCGGACGACGACCTGATGGTGGGGGCGGCCGATCCCTTCCAGCTGTTCCGGATCATGTACGAGGTGGTGCGCGGGGGCGGGTTCACGCCCGACGTCGCGTTCATGCTCGACCAGTGCCACAACCTGGAGGCCAAGATTCCGGCGATCATCCGCTCGGTGATGAACGTGCAGGAGGCGACGGCCAAGGCGCTGCTGGTGGACCAGGAGGCGCTGGCCGCGGCTCAGCGGGGTGGGGATGTGCTGGGTGCCAATGCCGTGCTGATGGACGCGTTCAACACGGATGTGCGGCCGTTGCTTCGGGAGGTGCGGGAGGAGATGGGGTTGGACCCCGATCCCCTGGGGGCGTACTCGCGGTCCGGGTGGGGGGAGAAGATCGTGGCTGAGCGGATCGGAGGGCAGCAGGCGGGGTGGGGGGCCTGAGCATCCGCCCGGCTCTTCCCTCCGGCGACCGCGGGCCGTATGCGGCTGGTCGCGCAGTTCCCCGCGCCCCTTATCCAGGCGCCTTCCGCACCCTTCCAGACAAGGACCGATGACACCATGGCACCCCACCCCGAAGCCTCCGCTCTCCTCTCCCGCTCCCACCGGCTCGGCTCCGACCCCCGCAACACCAACTACGCCGGCGGCAACGCGTCCGCCAAGGGCACCGACACCGATCCCGTGACCGGCGGTGACGTCGAGCTGATGTGGGTCAAGGGGTCGGGCGGCGACCTCGGCACGCTCACCGAGGCCGGGCTCGCCGTGCTGCGGCTGGACCGGCTGCGGGCGCTCACCGAGGTGTACCCCGGTGTGGAGCGCGAGGACGAGATGGTGGCCGCGTTCGACTACTGCCTGCACGGCAAGGGCGGTGCGGCCCCCTCCATCGACACCGCGATGCACGGCCTCGTGGACGCGGCCCACGTGGACCATCTGCACCCGGACTCCGGGATCGCGCTCGCCTGCGCCGCCGACGGCGAGAAGCTGACCGCCGAGTGTTTCGGCGACAGCGTGGTGTGGGTGCCGTGGCGCCGGCCCGGCTTCCAGCTGGGGCTGGACATCGCGGCCGTCAAGGAGGCCAACCCGCAGGCGATCGGCTGCATCCTCGGCGGGCACGGCATCACGGCGTGGGGCGACACCGCCGAGGAGTGCGAGCGGAACTCGCTGCACATCATCCGTACCGCCGAGCGGTTCCTCGCCGGGCGGGGGAAGGCCGAGCCGTTCGGACCGCTGCTGGCCGGGTACGGCCCGCTCGACGAGGACGGGCGCCGGGAGCGGGCCGCCGCGCTGGCGCCGTACGTGCGGGCGATCGCCTCGCAGGACAGGCCGCAGGTCGGGCACTTCACCGACACCGACGTCGTGCTCGACTTCCTCGCGCGCGCCGAGCACCCGCGGCTCGCCGCCCTCGGCACCTCCTGCCCCGACCACTTCCTGCGCACGAAGGTCCGGCCGCTCGTCCTGGACCTGCCGCCGTCCGCCCCGCTGGAGGACGCGGTCGCGCGGCTCACCGAGCTGCACGCCGAGTACCGCGCCGAGTACGCCGCCTACTACGAGCGGCACGCCGAGCCGGACTCCCCCGCCATGCGCGGCGCCGACCCGGCGATCGTGCTGATTCCGGGTGTCGGCATGTTCAGCTTCGGCAAGGACAAGCAGACCGCGCGGGTGGCGGGCGAGTTCTACGTCAACGCGATCAACGTGATGCGGGGCGCCGAGGCCGTCTCGGCGTACGCGCCGATCGAGGAGTCCGAGAAGTTCCGCATCGAGTACTGGGCACTGGAGGAGGCCAAGCTCCAGCGGATGCCCGAGCCGAAACCGCTCGCGACGCGTGTGGCGCTGGTGACGGGAGCGGGCAGCGGGATCGGGAAGGCGATCGCGCACCGGCTGGTGGCCGAGGGCGCGTGCGTCGTCGTCGCGGACCTGAACGCCGAGGGCGCCGCGGCGGTCGCGGAGGAGCTCGGCGGCCC
The DNA here is from genome assembly GCF_014648075.1 of Streptomyces ruber. Taxonomy (GTDB): domain Bacteria; phylum Actinomycetota; class Actinomycetes; order Streptomycetales; family Streptomycetaceae; genus Streptomyces; species Streptomyces ruber. The sequence continues at coordinate 114,223 of NZ_BMQK01000006.1, forward strand.
CGACAAGGCCGTCGCGGTGACCGTCGACGTGACGGACGAGGAGCAGATAGCGGAGGCGTTCAAGGCGGCCGTGCTCGCCTTCGGCGGTGTCGACCTCGTCGTCAACAACGCGGGGATCTCCATCTCCAAGCCGCTGCTGGAGACGACCACGAAGGACTGGGACCTCCAGCACGACATCATGGCCCGCGGTTCGTTCCTGGTGTCGCGGGAGGCCGCCCGGGTGATGATCGCCCAGAAGCTCGGCGGCGACATCGTCTACATCGCGTCCAAGAACGCCGTGTTCGCCGGCCCGAACAACATCGCCTACTCCGCCACCAAGGCCGACCAGGCCCACCAGGTCCGGCTGCTCGCCGCCGAGCTGGGCGGGCACGGCATCCGGGTCAACGGCGTCAACCCCGACGGCGTGGTGCGCGGTTCGGGCATCTTCGCGGGCGGCTGGGGTGCCCAGCGGGCCGCCGTGTACGGGGTGGAGGAGGAGAGGCTCGGCGAGTTCTACGCCCAGCGGACCATCCTCAAGCGGGAGGTGCTGCCGGAGCACGTCGCCAACGCGGTGTTCGCGCTGACCGGCGGGGACCTGACGCACACCACCGGTCTGCACGTCCCGGTGGACGCGGGCGTCGCCGCCGCGTTCCTGCGGTGACGGGAGCGACGGCGTGACGGACGTGAAGTCGTACGCCGCGGTCGACCTCGGCGCGTCCAGCGGGCGCGTCATGGTCGGCCGCGTCGGCCCCGGCTCCCTGGAGCTGACCGAGGCCCACCGCTTCCCCAACCGGCCGGTCCGGGTGCCCGAGGGGCTGCGCTGGGACGTGCTCGGGCTGTACGCCGGTGTGCTGGACGGGCTGCGGGCGGCCGGTGTCCGGTGCGGTGGACGGCTCGACTCCGTCGGCATCGACGGCTGGGCCGTGGACTACGGGCTGCTGGACGCGGACGGGGCCCTGCTCGGCAACCCCGTGCACTACCGGGACGGCCGGACCGAGGGCGTCGCGGAGAAGGTGTGGGCCGCCGTGCCCGCCCCCGAGCTGTACGCGTCGACCGGTCTGCAGTACGCGCCCTTCAACACCCTGTACCAGCTGGTCGCGTCCGGACCGACGGCCCAGCTGGCACAGGCGCGGCGCCTGCTGCTCGTCCCAGACCTGCTGGCGTACTGGCTCACGGGCGAGCAGGGCACCGAGCTCACCAACGCCTCCACCACCCAGCTCGTCGACCCGCGCACCCGCGACTGGTCGTACGACGTGGCGGCCCGCCTCGGCATCGACCTGGCGCTGTTCCCGCCGCTGCGGCAGCCCGGCGATCCGGCCGGTGTGCTGCTGCCACGGGTGCTGGAGGAGACCGGGCTGACGGGCCCGGTGCCGGTCACGACGGTCGGTTCGCACGACACCGCGTCGGCGGTGGCCGCCGTCCCCGCGGCCGGTGAGCGCTTCGCGTACATCTGCACCGGCACCTGGTCCCTCGCCGGTCTGGAACTGGACGCGCCCGTGCTCACCGAGGCGAGCCGGGCGGCCAACTTCACCAACGAGCTGGGGCTGGACGGCACCGTCCGCTACCTGCGCAACATCATGGGGCTGTGGCTGCTCCAGGAGTGCGTACGGGAATGGGGCGCCCCGGACCTCGGGGAGCTGCTGCGCGCGGCGGACGCGGTGCCGGCGCTGCGCTCGGTGGTGGACGCGGGCGACGCGGCGTTCCTGGCGCCCGGCGGGATGCCCGGGCGGATCGCTCGGGCGTGCCGGGCGTCGGGGCAGCCGGTGCCCGGCACGCCCGCCGAGATCACCCGCTGCATCCTCGACTCGCTGGCCCTCGCCCACCGCCGGGCGGTCGCGGAGGCCCAGGAGCTCGCCGGTCACCCCGTGGACGTGGTGCACGTCGTCGGCGGCGGCGCCCGCAACGAGCTGCTGTGCCGGCTGACCGCCGACGCCTGCGGGCTGCCGGTGGTGGCGGGCCCGGCGGAGGCGGCGGCGCTCGGCAACGTCCTCGTTCAGGCCCGCGCCCAGGGCCTGGTGGGCGACCGCGCGGAGATGCGCGCCCTGCTCGCGCGCACCCAGCCGCTGAAGCGGTACGGACCCCGGGGGGACGCGGCGCGGTGGGACGAGGCACAGGCCCGGCTCGCCGGACCGTGAACGGGGGCTTACCGGTCCCCCGGACGCGCACTACCCTGCAACCCAATCCATGATCGACCGCAGAAGGAGCCGCGATGCGTGTCGCCCTGTTCCTGACCTGTGTCAACGACACGCTCTATCCGGACACCGGGCGCGCCGCGGTGCGACTGCTGAACAGGCTCGGTGTCGACGTCGACTTCCCCGTGGGGCAGACCTGCTGCGGGCAGGCCCACTACAACACGGGGTACCGGCACGAGGCCGAGCCGCTGGCCCGGCGGTACGCCGAGGTGTTCGGCGGGTACGACGCGATCGTGACGCCGTCCGGGTCCTGCGGCGCGATGGTGCGGGAGCTGTACCCGCGCATGGGTGAGCGGGCACGCGCCGAGGGGTACGGGGACACGCTCGCGGCCACGCTGGCACCCGTGGTGCCCAAGACCTACGAACTGACGGAGTTCCTGGTGGACGTGCTGGGCGTGACGGACGTCGGGGCGTACTACCCGCACACGGTGACCTACCACCCGACCTGCCACGGGCTGCGCGTGCTGGGACTCGGCGACCGGCCCCGGCGGCTGCTTCGGGCCGTGAAGGGGCTGGAGCTGGTGGAACTGCCGGGCGCCGAGGAGTGCTGCGGGTTCGGCGGCACCTTCGCGCTGAAGAACCCGGAGGTGTCGGCGGCGATGGGCGCGGACAAGGTGCGCAACGCCGCCTCGACGGGCGCGGAGGTGCTGTGCGCGGCCGACAACTCCTGTCTGATGCACATCGGCGGCACGATGACCCGGCTGCGGACCGGGATGCGGCCGGTGCACATCGCGGAGATCCTGGCGAGCACGGAGGAGGAGCCCGCGGCATGAGCGGCACTTTCGTCGGTATGCCGGCCTTCCCGGAGGCGGCGCGCGAAGCCGTCCACGACACCACCCTGCGGGGCAACCTCCGGCACGCCACGGCCACGATCCGGGCCAAGCGCGCGAAGGCGGTCGCCGAGGTCGCGGACTGGGCGGCGCTGCGCGAGGCCGGGAAGCAGATCAAGGACCACACCCTCCGTCACCTGGACCGGTACCTGGTACAGCTGGAGGAGGCGGTGACGGCGGCGGGCGGGACCGTGCACTGGGCCGCCGACGCCGACGAGGCCAACCGGATCGTGGCGGACCTGGTGAAGGCGACCGGCGAGTCGGAGGTCGTCAAGGTCAAGTCGATGGCCACGCAGGAGACCGGTCTGAACGAGGCCCTGGAGGCCGAGGGCATCCGCGCCTACGAGACCGACCTCGCCGAGCTGATCGTGCAGCTCGGCAAGGACCGGCCCTCGCACATCCTCGTCCCCGCCATCCACCGCAACCGCGGCGAGATCCGCGACATCTTCCGCTCCGAGATGGGCGAGTGGGGCCGCCCGGCGCCAGACGGGCTCACGGACACGCCCGCCGCGCTGGCCGAGGCCGCCCGGCTGCACCTGCGGGAGAAGTTCCTGCGCGCCAAGGTCGGCATCTCCGGCGCCAACTTCATGGTCGCGGAGACCGGCACGCTGGTGGTCGTGGAGTCCGAGGGCAACGGGCGGATGTGCCTGACCCTGCCCGAGACGCTGATCTCGGTCGTCGGCATCGAGAAGATCGTGCCCACCTGGCGGGACCTGGAGGTGTTCCTCCAGACGCTCCCCCGCTCCTCGACGGCCGAGCGGATGAACCCGTACACGTCGATGTGGACGGGCACGAGCGACGTCGACGGGGCCGCGACCGCCGACGGCCCGCGGACCTTCCACCTCGTCCTGCTCGACAACGGCCGCACCGACACCCTCGCCGACGAGGTCGGCCGCCAGGCCCTGCGCTGCATCCGCTGCTCGGCGTGTCTCAACGTGTGCCCGGTGTACGAGCGGGCGGGCGGCCACGCGTACGGCTCGGTCTACCCCGGCCCGATCGGCGCCATCCTCAGCCCCCAGCTCCGGGGCACGCGGAGCGAGATCGACGCGTCCCTGCCGTACGCCTCCTCGCTGTGCGGGGCGTGCTACGAGGTGTGTCCGGTCGCGATCGACATCCCCGAGGTGCTGGTGCACCTGCGGGAGCGGGTCGTGCAGGGCGGGGTCGTCACCGAGCGGGGCGCCAAGGTGCTGCTGAAGCCCGCGAAGGGGCACGCGGCCGAGCGGGCGGCGATGCGCGCGGCCCGCTGGGCGTTCGGCCGGCCGGGCGCCCTGCGCGCCGGGCAGCGCCTGGCCTCCCGTACCCGCAGGTTCCATCCGCGGACGCTGCCGGGCCCGGGGAAGGCGTGGAGCGCGAGCCGGGAGCTGCCGCCGGTACCGGCGGAACCGTTCCGCGACTGGTGGCAGCGCACGCACGGCGGGAAGGACGGCGCGAAGTGAGCAGCAGGGAACTGATCCTCGGGCGGGTGCGGCGCGCCCTCGCGGACGTACGACGGGACGACGGGCCGTACGAGGAGGCCGTCGACCGCGGCTATCTGCGCGAGCACGGCGACCGGAGCGTCGGGCGGACGGTCGGGCTGCTGGCCGAGAACCTGGCGGACTACCGGGCGCTCGTGCACCGCTGCACGGACGGGGAGCTGCCGGAACTGCTGGCGCGGCTGCTGGCCGGGCGGGGGTCGCGGACCGTGCTGGTGCCGCCCGGGCTGCCGCCGCACTGGCTGGCGTCGGCCGACGCGACCCGCGTCCAGGACCGGGCGGAGAGCACCCCGCACGAGCTCGACCGCGTCGACAGCGTGGTGACCGGCTGCGCCGTCGCCGTCGCCGAGACCGGCACGATCGTGCTCGACGGCTCCCCCGACCAGGGCCGCCGCCGCATCACACTCGTACCCGACCACCACATCTGTGTCGTCCGGGTCCCGGACCAGGTCGTCTCCTCCGTACCGCAGGCACTCGAACGCCTCTCCCCGGGCCGCCCCCTGACGTGGATCTCCGGTCCGTCCGCGACCAGCGACATCGAGCTGGACCGGGTGGAGGGGGTGCACGGGCCGCGCACGCTGGAAGTGGTGCTCGTCGGCGGATGAACGAGCCGGGGTGTCACCGGGTACACCCCCGAAGACGGGTCCTGCGCCCCGTGTGACGCGGCCGTCCTCTCCGTAGCGTCGTGTCACGAGGCACAGGGCGTGCCGGACGGGGAGGATCGGAAATGTTTCGCCGCAGCGCAGCACGGTCGGGCACATCACGCACGAACGGCCGCGAACCAGCCGGTGAGGCGCTCCGGCTGGTCGGGGTCGGCCGGACGTACGGCAGTGACGAGAGTGCCGTCACCGCGCTGGACGGGGTGACGCTCGGCCTGGCGCGGGGCACGTTCACCGCGGTGATGGGGCCCTCGGGCTCGGGCAAGTCCACGCTGCTGCAGTGCGCGGCCGGACTCGACCGGCCGGACCGCGGGATCGTCATGGTCGACGGCACGGAGCTGAGCGGCAACGGCGAGGCGGCGCTCACGCGGTGGCGCCGGGAGCGCATCGGGTTCGTGTTCCAGCAGTACAACCTGCTGCCGACGCTCACCGTGGAGCAGAACACGGTGCTGCCGCTGAAGCTCGCCGGGCGGCGCGTGGACCGTCGCCGGACCCGGGAGACACTGGCGGCCGTGGGGCTCGGCGACCGGCTCGGGCACCTCCCCGACCAGCTGTCGGGCGGACAGCGGCAGCGGGTCGCGATCGCGCGGGCGCTGGTCACCGAGCCGCGCGTCGTCTTCGCGGACGAGCCGACGGGCGCGCTCGACACGCGCAGCGCGCGGGAGGTGCTGGAGCTGCTCCGGGACGCGGTACGGGTGCACGGCCGCACCGTGGTGATGGTGACCCACGACCCGGTGGCCGCCTCGTACGCGGACCAGGTGGTGTTCCTCGCCGACGGACGGCTCGCGGGGACGCTGCACGCCCCGAGCGTGGAAGCGGTCGCGGAGCGTCTCGTGCACCTCGGCGACGAGGCGGCGCACGAGGCGCACGAGGCGCACCGCCGTGATGTGCGCGGCGGCGGTCCGCGGACGGGGGTGTGAGGGATGTTCGCACTGGCGATGCGGTCGGTCCGGCACCGGCCGGGACGCTTCCTGGCGACGCTGCTGTCGGCGTTCCTGGGCGCGGCGATCACCATGGCGTTCAACTCGCTGCACGACACGGCGGCGCGGCCCGGGGTCGACGGGGTGAGCCGGGAGACGCTGTCCCTCGTGGCGGGCGTCGTCGGCGGGTACGGCACGCTGCTGGTCTTCTTCGCGGTGGCGTCCACGCTGACGGTCACCGTCCGGCAGCGTGCGGCGGAGATCGAGCTGCTGCGCCGCTCGGGGGCGACCCCCGGGCAGACCGGGCGGATGGTGGTGGGCGAGGCGGCGGCCGTCGCCCTGGCCGGCACCGTCCTCGCCGCCCTGCCCGGGATGCTCGGCGGGCGGCTGCTGCTGCGCCTGTTCAAGGACACCGGCCAGGTCGCGGACTCCGTGGCGTACTCCTTCGGGCCCGTCGCCCTGGTGGCGGGCGCCGGCACCACGGTGCTCGCCGCGACGGGCGCCGCGCTGCTCGCCGTCCGGCGGGCGACACGGCGGCGCGGGGGCCCGCGGGGCCGGGCGCGGACGCGTCTCGCGTACGCCGCCCTGGCCGTCGGCGGCGCCGGGGCGTGCTCCACGTTCGCGTTCCCCTCCGACGCCGAGGCGCTGATGGCACCGGCGGCCAGTGGGGCGATCCTGCTCTCGATCGGGTTCGCGCTGCTCGCGCCGCGGCTGCTGGCGGGGCTCCTCGGCCGGACGCGCCCGCGGGGGGCGAGCGGCTGGCTGGCCGTGCGCACCCTGCCGCGGCGGGCCGACGAGGTGTCCGGGGTGCTGATCCCGCTGATCGTCTTCGCCGGCACGGCGATGGCCACGCTGTACATGCAGGCCGTCGAGAACGACGCCGTGGCGGCGTCCGGCGCGGTGAAGACGGTCGAGGCGAAGAACCTGGAGACCATCAACCTCGTGGTGGTCGGCATCGTCGTCGCGTTCTCCTGTGTCATGCTGATCAACTCCCTGTACGCGGCGACGGTCCACCGGCGCCGTGAGTTCGGCCGGCAGCGGCTGGCGGGCGCCACGCCCGGCCAGGTGCTCGGCGCGGTCGGCGTCGAGGGGCTGCTCATGACGGTGACCGGCGTCCTCCTCGGCACGGTGGCGGGGCTCGCCGGGCTCCTGCCCTACACCTTCGTCCGGACGGACTCGCTCCGGCCGGGCCAGGGCCCGGCCATCTGGCTCGGCGTCGTGACGGTCGCGGCACTCGCCACCCTGGGCACCGGGGCGGTCACGGCGCGCCGGGTCCTGCGCACTCCGGCGGTGGAGGCGGTGGCGGCCGCGGTGTGACGTCGGGCGGATGCGCCGTCCGCCGCCCGGGCGGGAGCCGGCCCGGTGTGCCCGGCCGCGTGCGTCGGGCACACCGGGTACGCCGGCTGCCGGCCGGCACCGGCCTCGCCTCCCCCGGCGTCCGGGCGGCCGCGAGGTTCCGTGCGTCCTCAGGAACGCGGCGGGTACGGTCCCACGTCATAGGTGCGCCGGTCCTCGGTCCACGTGGGGCTCACAGGCATCTCCGGCTCTCCGAGATGCGGTCGGGCGCCCGGCGCAGTGCCATGGAAGGACCGGCTCCCATGGAGGGACCATGGGGAGACGACTGGCGGTCTCCGTCAGGCCGGAGGGGACGAGGGAGACGATGACCTCACAGGACCGACGGGGCGACCCGCCCCCCGCGACACCCACCGACACCACCGACGGCCTGTGCGCAGACACAGGCACGGCCACCGACTCCGCCGACACGGCCGGCGCCGTCGACCGGATCTTCGCCCTGCAGGAGGAGATCGGTCAGCTCAAGGAGGCCGTCACCTCCCACGCCGTCGTCGACCAGGCGATCGGCATGATCGTCGCCATGGGACGGGTGACGCCCGAACAGGGGTGGACGGTGCTGCGGGAGGTGTCGCAGCACACGAACGTCAAGCTGCGCAACGTGGCGGAACTGATCCTCGTCTGGGGCCGCGACGGGGAACTGCCGGACGACATCCGTGCCGAGCTGGAGGACACGCTCGACCGGTACGGGCCGACCCAGCTGCCGGGCGCTCCCCCGCTGACCTGAGACCCGCCCGAGCGGAGCCGGCCGGTTCCACTCGTCCCGGGCGCGGGGGGTTTCGCTTGCGCCGGTCTGGTTAGCCGGGACGGCGGGCACGCTACGGCGAATCCCTCCCGGGAGGGTTCGGCAGTGAGCTCGCCATCGGCCGCCCGGCCGGGTCCACGACCCGGCCGGGCGGCCGGCCGGCAGTGCCGGCGGGTCACACGGACTCGGTGAGCAGTTCCTCCCGCAGCCGGGCGCAGCAGCCGCTGATCAGCCGGGACACGTGCATCTGGGAGATGCCGAGCTGCGCCGCGATGCGGCTCTGTGTCATGCCGCGGAAGAAGCGCAGGTAGAGGATGGTGCGTTCGCGTTCCGGGAGCGACTGCAGACACGGTTTGACGGACTCCCGGTCGACGACGAGATCGAAGCCGCCGTCCGGTCCGCCGAGGGCGTCCCCCAGCGAGAAGCCGTCGTCACTGCCCTGCAGCTCCGCGTCGAGCGACAGGGCGCTGAAGCATTCGAGCGCCTCCATCCCGACGAGTACGTCCTCCTCGCTGAGGTGCGCGTGCTCGGCGATCTCGGCGATGCTCGGACTGCGTCCCGAGACGGTCTGGGACAGTTCCTTCGACGCCGAGCGGACCCGGTTGCGCAGGTCCTGGACGCGGCGCGGCACGTGCAGGACCCACATGTGGTCACGGAAGTGCCGCTTGATCTCTCCGGTGATGGTGGGGACGGCGTAGCTCTCGAAGGCGTTGCCGCGCACGGGCTCGTAGCGGTCGACGGCCTTGACCAGGCCCAGGGCCGCGACCTGGCAGAGGTCCTCGGTGGACTCTCCGCGGCCTCGGAAACGAAGCGCTATCCGTTCGGCCATCGGCAGCCACGCCTGGACGATGTCGTCACGCAGCGCCCGGCGCTCGGGGCCGTCGGACAGTTCCCGTAGCCGTTCGAACGCCTCGGCCGTGTCGGGTGCGTCGTCGTGCGGGTGTTGCTTCGTTCTGACGGTGATGCGCATGGGCGTCGCATCTCCCTCCGCGAGTGACCGGGAGTCACCGTGGGAGCGCGCGCTCGGACCGTTCGGGGCGACACCCGGGGCCTGGCGGACCAGCTCCCACGGACGTGCCTCCTGTCCGAAGCACTGACGTGGAATTCCCACCCCAGGAACACGCCAAATAATTCCGGCAGAAATCTCGGCAGAAACCTCAAGGAGGGGAATTCCGTAGATGACGATGGGCAGTAGGCCGGATCTCCTGCACTGTCGAGAACAGCCTATTCCCGTGCGGGCGTGACCGCGAATCGACCGGACGTGCGACATGACGCCGGCGTACGCATCGGCGGATCGGAGACCCGGACGGCCTGGTGGGGCTCGGCCTGCCGCACGACCCGCAGACCGCCGGCCGCCGGCGTCCGTGCCGTGCAGGAGGGGGTGGATCCGCTTGGGCAGGGCGAATGAGGCGGGATCGGCCCGCGTCGTCCGGAACCGGAACAGCGGGCGCCGACGCCCGCGCCCCGGCTGTACCGCACGAGGCGGTGCGGTCTCCCGGCCACCCCGCCGCCGGACCGGGCCGGGTCCGCCCGACCGGGGCCGATGACATCGCCCAGCACACGCGGACCGGCCGGTACGACGGCCGCCTCGGGCAGGGCCCGCTGTCCGGCCGCCTGCCGCGGCGCGTCCGCCGGCCACGTGATGGTCATGTCGCCCCTTCCGGATGCTTCCGGTCTCTTCCGGTCCGCCGCGCCGAGTCGGCCGGTACACCGGGAAACCGAACGGAGGACCGGACCTCGGTGGACGTCGGGGGCACCCGGAGAGTTCCGGGGCCGCACGGGGCCGCACGGCGGAAGGATCGCCCGCTCGGATGCGCCGAACGGGCGGCGCCGGGGAATCGGCGCTCGGCGCACGGCGGGGTCCGGGGGCGCGGAGCCGTTCCTGGCGTCCCGGCCGGTCAGAGCTCCTTGGCGGGCCAGCCCAGGAGACGGGCGCCGATGACCGCGGTCTGCAGGGCGTACCGGTGCATGGGTTCGGACGGGTCGGCGCCGGTCAGCTTGCGGATGCGGTCGAGCCGGTAGGTGAGGGCGCGCACGCTGAGGTTGAGCCGGCGGGCCGCCTCCGCGGCGACACAGCCGCTGTCGAAGTAGGCGGTGAGCGTGTCGATCAGCGGCTGGGCGCCGCCCCGGGCCCCCCGCAGCGGGCCCAGTGTGCCCCGCACCAGATCGGCCATCGCCTCCCGGTCACGGGTGAGGACGGGGTAGACGAGCAGTTCGCCGGCGCGCAGCACGGGATCGTCCAGATCGAGGCGCGCCGCCATGTCGAGGGCGTTCAGGGCCTGTTCGTAGGAGCGGACGACGCCGCGCGGGCCGGGGTGGGCCTGCCCGATGGCGACCCGCCCGCCCTCGGTGGCGGCGTGGGCCTGCTTGGCGAAGAACGCGAGGATCTCGTCCTGGTCGCCGGGGGCGATGCACACGAGCCGCCCGCCCTTGGTGGTCAGCAGGATGCGGCGCTGGCCGAACCGGGCCAGCAGCGCGCCCTCCACCCGCCGGGTGACCGGGTCGGTGTCGTCGACGAGCCGGTCGCCCTGGGCCACGGCGACCGCGTGGGCCCGGGCGAGGAGCAGCCCGAAGCGTTCCGCGCGCTCGGCGAGCCGGCCGAGGTCGCTGCGGCCGTAGAGCAGGTCGTCGATGAACTCCCGCCGCGCCGCCTCCTCCTGGCGCACCGCCAGTCTCTGCGCGCGTTCGTGGCCCTCGGCGAACGCGTCCACCGCGTACTCGATCGCCGCGAGGAGCCGGTCGGTGCCCGTGCGGGGCAGCCCCGGCCAGATCTCGCGGGTCGCGGAGAGGTACTGCCGGACGAGGCCCCGCAGCCCGTGACCCTCCTCGGCGGCGCGCTCGCCCTGGCTCCGCAGGGACTCCAGCTCCTCGCGTGTGAGCCGGCGACCGGTCGCGCACACGTCCGCCAGTATCCGGGCGTACCCCTCCAGGTGATCGTCGGATATCACCGGCCCCTCCACATGCCCTCCCCACTCGTCGTCGGCTGCTGTCACATTCTCGGCGCCGGGTGAACCGGGGTGACGGCCGGGTCGTGACCCCGGGTGCCGCCCCCACCCCCGTCGGGGGCGGCACCCGGGGTCGTCCGGCCGCCGTACCGCGTACGGCGGGATCAGCTCCCGACCGGGATCCGCCCGTCGGAGTCGCCGGGTGCCGCGTCGGCCGGGGTGCCCTCGGTCGTGCGCCGGGTGATGCCCTTCAGGAGTTCGGCGAGGTCGACTCCCGTGGTGGCGCCCAGCAGTTCGACGCCCTGGGCCACGTTGTCGGCGACGGTGCGGGACAGCTGGGAGGCACCGTCCGTGGAGATGACCGTCATCTTGTCCACCGCGCTGAGCGGTTCGGCGGCCTTGCCGACGACCTGCGGCAGCACCTCGACGAGCATCTGGAGCACGGCCGCGTCGCCGTACCGGCCGAACGCGTCGGCCTTCTTCTCCATGGCCTCGGCCTCGGCGGCACCCCTCGCGGTGATGGCCGCGGCCTCCGCGTCACCCTCCAGCCGGACCGCCTCCGCGATCGCCGCGCGCTTCGCGCGCTCGGCCTCACCCTGCTTGAGGCCCTCGATGGCCCCGGCCTCCGCCAGCGCGCTGCGGCGCTGCTTCTCGCCCTCACCGGTGAGGCGGGAGCGCTCTGCCTCCGCCTGGGCGGCGGCGATCTCGGCCAGCCGCTCCGCCTCGGCCTGCTTGACCCGGGCCACCCGCTTGGCCTCGGCCTCCTGTTCGGCGGCGTACCGCTGGGCGTCGGCGGGCTTGCGGACCTGGGTGTCGAGCTGACGGTCCGTCAGTGCGGCCTGCCGCTCCGCGACCTTCTCCTGTTCGGCGAGGATGTCCTGCTGCCGGGCCGCCTCGGCCAGCGGTCCCGCGGCGGCGGCACGGGCGGCGGCCTCGTCGGTCTCGGCCTTGATCTCGGCCTGCTTGAGGGCGAAGGTCCGCTGGGCGACGGCGATCTCCTCCTCCGCCTTCAGCCGGGCCTGTTCGGCGGCGCGCCGGGCCACGGCCTCCGCGATGTCGGCCTCCTGCCGGGCCCGCGCGGCCTCGGGACGGCCGAGGTCCGCCAGGTAGGAGCCCTCGGTGGTGATGTCCTGGATCTGGAAGGCGTCCAGGACCAGTCCCTGCCCGGACAGGCTCGCCTCGGCCTCCTCGGCGACCTGCCCGGCGAACGCGGCCCGGTCACGGATGATGTCCTCCACGGACATCCGGCCGACGATGGCGCGCAGCGCACCGGAGAGCACTTCCTGGGTGAAGCCGACGATGCCGTCCTGCTGCATCAGGAACCGCTGGGCCGCGGCCCGGATGGAGTCCTCGGTGCCGCCGACCTTGACGATGGCGACGCCCTCCAGGTTGGCCTTGACGCCGCGCAGGGTGACGGCGCCGCGCACCGCGATCGGGATGTGCCGGGAGGACAGGTCGAGGGTGAACTTCTGCTGGACGAACGGCACGACGAAGACGCCGCCGCCGACCACGACCTTCTGGCCGCTGTTGTCGGTGAACACCCGGCCGGTCTCCGGGTCGGTGGACTTCTTGCCCCGCCGGCCGGTGACGATGAACGCCTCGCTGGGCCCCGCGACCTTGTAGCGGGTGACGACGACGAGTGCGACGAGGACGAGGAGTACGACGACTCCCGCCAGTGCGATGACGACTGGACTCATACGGAACCCTTCAGCCCTCCATGGGGACGGCGTGTGGATGAGAGTGAGTGGTGCGGTGGTGCGATGACACGGTGGTGTGGTGGTGCCACGTGTGTGCGGACGGACGTCCGGCGCCGCGGGTGCGGGCGCGCCGAGTCAGCGTTCGACGGGGCGTACGGAGACGGCTGTCCGGGACAGGGCCTCGGCGACCCAGACGTCGGCACCGCGGGTGACGGCGACCGGGCTCTTCGCGGCGAGTTTCACCGGCTGCCCGCCCAGGCGGACGAGGACTTCGCCGTAGCCGTCGGCGGGGATGGCCGTGACCACGCGGCCGGGCGTCCCGATCAGGTCGTCGCCGCGCGGGGCGGCGCCCGAGCGGTCGTCCATCAGGGCGCGGCAGAGCCGGTAGGTCACCCAGCCCGTGGCGATCCCGGCCGGCACCCCGACCGCGACGGCGCCGAGGGCGCCCACGTCCGTGGTGCCGAGGGCGATGGCGCCCGCGAAGCCGGCCATGGACACGAAGCTCGCGATCACCGGCAGCGACAGCAACCCGTCGAAGAGGCCGTCCAGGAGGCCCGAGCCGTCGAGGAGCCCTTCGAGGAGGCCGTCGAGGAGGAGGGAGAAGGCGAGGAGCACGACCCCCACGATGCCCACACCGAGAAACCAGGCCATCCGCGCTCACCGCCTCTTCCGCTCGTCGTCCGGCCGGTGTCCGCATGTTCACATGTGAACGGAGTTCGTCACATTGCCTGGTTCCGGCAGTCTTAACGCGGTCTTGATGCCGCTTTCGTGCACGGCCGCGGGGCGGGGCGCGGGCCGGCGCCCCGCCCCGCGGCGGAGGTGCTGTCCCGCCCCGGCGGGCCCGCCGAGCCGGGCGGACCCATGACGGGTCCACAGCGGTCTACTGGTTCGGCCTCGCGGCGCTGATGTCGGCGAGTGCCGACCGCTCGTCGCGTTCCATGGCCATGTCGCCGAGGGAGACGATGCCCACCGGGTGCCGTCCGTCCTCGACGACCGGGAGGCGGCGCACGGAGTGTTCGCGCATCAGCCGTACCGCGTCGTCCAGGGTGTCGTCGGGGCCGACGGTGACGAGGTCCTCGCTGCAGGCGCCGGCCACGGTCGTGTCGTCCGGGTCGCCGTCCTCCGCGAGGGCCCGGACCACCAGGTCACGGTCGCTGACCAGGCCGCGCAGCCGGTCGCCCTCCGTGACGAGGACGGCTCCGAGGTCCTGGTCCCGCATCAGCCGCGCCACCGCACGCACCGATGTCAGGGGTTCGACGGTCACCGGGTGGCCGGTCATGATGTCGCGCACGTACTGGGTCATGGTTCCGTCCTCCTCAGGGGTTGCCTCGCCCCCGGGTACCCCATGGCCCCAAGGCCCCGCACGCCGGTCAGCGCACCCTCCCGCGTGCCTTCAGCGGCTGCTGCGGAAGGTCGGGAGCGGGCAGGGGCGCGCCGTCGTACCCGTCCACCACTCCGAAGCGGGAGCCCGTCGTCCAGTCCGTACGCGCCTGTTCGATCTCCGCCTGGCTGCGTCCGACGAAGTTCCACCACATGATCAGCTCTTCCTCGAACGGCTCGCCGCCGAGCAGCATCAGGCCCGCGCCGGTGTCGGAACGCAGGGGCAGTCCGGCGCGGCCGCAGCCGAGGTAGAGCATCGAGCCGGGCGTCACGGGCACGCCGTCCACGTACGCCTCGCCGGACATGGAGAGGACCGCGTACTCGAAGTCCGGTTCCAGCGGCAGCGTCACGTCGGCACCGCGGGCGAGCGCGAGATCGGCGCCGACGAGCGGGGTGTACGTCGAACCGGGCGAGACGGTGCCGTCGACGGCGCCCAGGATCAGCGTCGCCCTCAGCCCCGGCGCCGTCACCACCGGCAGGTCCGTGTGGTGCTCGAAGCGCGGATCGGCGTGCCGGTGGCGGTCCGGCAGCGCGACCCAGAGCTGGGCGCCGTGCAGGGAGCGGGCGTGCGACCGGGGGCTCTCCTCGGAATGGCTGACCGCCCGGCCGGAGGTCATCAGGCCCAGTTCGCGCGGGCGGATCGTCGCGAGGCCGCCCGTGGAGTCGCGGTGCAGCACCTCGCCCTCGTGCAGCCAGCTGACCGTCTGGAGCCCGGTGTGGGGGTGCGGCGGGACCCGCATGCCGGGCTCGTCGGCGATGTCGTCCGGCCCGTAGTGGTCGATGAAGCACCAGGCTCCGACCATGCGCCGGCCCAGGTTGGGCAGCAGCCGGCGCACCTCGGTGGTCTCGCCGAGCCTCGTCCGCCGGGGACTGAGGAGCTCGCGCACCGGTTCCGCCACCACGAATCCCCGGCCGCCGCACACCGCGGGGACCGCCACCCGGTCAAGGTTGCTCATACCGCCCAACCTAGACCCGCCGGAGCCCGCCCGTCAGGTGCTCGCCCGGTCCGCCACCCGCCGCCAGGGCCGAGGGCACCCCGGGCGCCGCCAAGGTAGTGGAATGTTCAACAGACTCGTGCGGTTGTACGCCACCGGAGGACGAAGGAGGCCACAGGTGGACACGGAGTACTACGAGCACGGGACGGCCGCGGAGCGCTGGGAGCGGGCACGGCTGTTCTTCGACGCCAGGAACTACGCCGCCGCGGCGCGCGTGCTCGTCGGACTGGTCGAGGAGGTGCCGGAGCAGACCGGACCACGGCTGCTGCTGGCCCGCTCCTACTACCACTCGGCCCAACTGCGCCGCGCGGAGAACGAGTTGCGGGTCATCGTGGAGCGGGACCCGGTGGAGCACTACGCCCGGCTGATGCTCGGGCGCACGCTCCAGCGGCAGGGGCGGCCCGGGGAGGCGGAGCAGCACCTGCGGATCGCCTCCGCCCTCGCGGGCGACTTCGAACGGACCGGAGTCCCCGCCGCCCGGTGACGGACGCCCGTGCGCCGCCCGCTACCGGGCGGCGTACGACCGCTTGCCCCGCCGGTACGCGATCTCGCCGAGCACGACGTCCACCACGATGAACGCCGCGAGCGAGATGCCCAGGAGCGGCACGAAATAGCCGAGCACGGCGATCGCCGCCAGCGCGGGGACCAGGATCTGCGGGGGCACCTGCTGCCAGGCGCCCCGGGGGACGGGCCGGCCGAAGGCCGACCCGCGCCCCCGCTGCCACCACATGCGGTAGCCGAGGAGGATCAGGACGACCAGCGAGAGGCCGAGGGTCATCAGGAGGAGCTGGTTGGGCAGGCCGAAGAGGATGCCGGTGTGGGCGTCGATGCCCCAGCGGGCGAGCTTGGCGAGGACCGGGAAGTCGTCGAACCGGATCGAGTCCGTCACCTCGTTGGTCAGCGGGTCCACGGCCACGGCGTCCTGCTTGGTGGGCCAGCTGCGCTGGACCTGCTGCACGACGTACCCGGTGGACGCGTCGGCGGGCGGCACGATCTCCACGGGGTCGCCGAGCCCCTCGGCGCGCGCGGCGGCGAGGATGTCGTCGAGGTCGCCCTCGTGCGCGGCGTTCGCCGGCTCCCCGGCGCCGCCGTGACCCTGGTGCGCCGCGTGGTCGCCGACCGACGCCGAGATCGCCGGAGTCGCCTGGTCGATCTCGGTGCGCAGGGTGGCGATGTTCGTCCCGGCATACGCCGACCAGGTCAGCCCGGTCGCCGACAGGAAGAAGAAGCCCACGGCGGCCCAGACGCCGACGGTGCCGTGCAGGCCGAGGACGCGGCGCCGCCCGCTCGTGCCGCGCACCTTGCGCCGTGCGCGGCGGCGGCCGAACCACAGCACCAGTCCGCCGGCCGCGATCACCCACAGCCAGCTGGCCGCGAGTTCGCTGTAGAGCCGGCCGCTCTCGCCGAGGTGGAGATCGCGGTGGAACTTGTCGATCCAGGTCCGTACCGGCAGGGCACCGGTCGACCCGTACTGGTCGAGCGACCCGCGCACCTCGGCGGTGTACGGGTCGACGAACACCGCGAGCGTGTCCCCCTCGTCGACGCCGGGCACCCCGGACAGCATCACCCGGGTCGTGGCGTCGTCCTCCGGCGACGGCCGTACGGCGGCGACGGTTCCCTCGGGGTGCGCCTCGCGCGCGGCGGCCACCTGTTCCGAGATCGGGAGCTTGCGCTCGCCGGCCGGGACGGTCAGCTCGTCCGCGTACACGATTCTTTCGATCTGGAACGAGGCCGCGTACAGCGTGCCGGTCAACGCGGCGACCAGCAGGAACGGCGCGACGAGCACACCGGCGTAGAAGTGCAGCCGCAGGACGAGCGCGGTGAGCGCGGCCCGTGTTCCGGACGTGCGGGCGGCCGGCCCGGGCGAGGCGCCCTCCTCGGTGTCCTTCTCCGGGGACGCGCCTTGCTCGGGGTTCTCGGGGAGATCGTCCTTCTCTGCCGAGGGAGCGGTGGACATCGGCGGGTCCTCCAGGGACGCAGGGGACGGTGGGGGCGGTGGGGCGCTTCAGTAGTCGGACCGCCAAGCCCGTGGGTTCCCGGGCGAATTGGTGACCTGCGTCACACCCGGGACGCCGGGGGTACCCCGGCGAGGACTGTCCCCGCCGTCCGTCCGCGAGGCGCCTCGCGGCACGCGGCGGGTCTTGGCATGCTGGCGCGATGGCTTCCGACAGCGACCGCACGGCGTCCCCGGCCCCGACCGGCACCACCTCCCGTCCCCTCCGGCCGTCCCGGCCGTCCGGCCCCGCCCTGCCGCTCCGCGACATGGTCGAGCAACTCCTCTCCCACGAGGGCCCGTTGCCGATCGTCGCCGCGGGCGACCCGGTGCTGCGCCGCCCCGCCGAGCCCTACGACGGACAGCTGGACGCGGGCCTCCTGAACCGGTTCCTGGCCGCGCTGCGGGCGACGATGCACGCCGCGCCGGGGGTCGGTCTGGCCGCGCCGCAGGTGGGGGTCCCCCTGCGGATCGCGGTCGTCGAGGACCCGGCGCCCGTCCCCGAGGAGGTGCGCCTCGCGCGCGGCCGGGTGCCCCTGCCGTTCCGGGTGCTCGTCAACCCGTCGTACGAACCGGTCGGCACCGGCCGTGCCGCCTTCTTCGAGGGCTGCCTGAGCGTGCCGGGCTGGCAGGCCGTGGTGGACCGGCCCGCCCGGGTGCGCCTCACGGCCCTGGACGAGCACGGCCGGCCGGTGGACGAGGAGTTCTCGGGCTGGCCCGCGCGCATCGTCCAGCACGAGACGGACCATCTGGCGGGCACCCTGTACCTGGACCGCGCGGAGCTGCGCTCCCTGTCCACGAACCAGGCGGTGGCGGAGCTGTGGAACGACCCCGCCCCGCGCCGCGCCGCACGGGCACTGGGTTTCCCGCTGCCGGACTGAGCCGCCGGACCGGGCCCGGCCGACGGGGATCAGGACCGGGCCCGGCCGACGGGGATCAGGAGTCGCGGAACGCCTCCAGCAGCCGCAGCCACACCTCGCTGATCGTCGGGTACGAGGGCACGGCGTGCCACAGTCGGCCGATCGGCACCTCGCCGACGACCGCGACGGTCGCCGAGTGGATGAGTTCGCCGACGCCGGGGCCGACGAAGGTGACGCCGAGGACGATCTCCCGTTCCAGGTCGACGACCATACGGGCGCGCCCCTTGTAGCCGTCGGCGTACAGTCCCGCCCCGGCGACGGAGCCCAGGTCGAAGTCGACGGCGCGGACGCGGTGGCCCGCCCGCTCCGCCTCGGCGAGGGACAGGCCGACGGACGCCGCCTCCGGGTCGGTGAAGACGACCTGGGGCACGGCCGCGTGGTCGGCGGTGGCGGCGTGGGCGCCCCAGGGCTCGGTCAGCGGCGGGGTGCCGGCCGCGCGGGCGGCGATCGCGGCACCCGCGATGCGCGCCTGGTACTTGCCCTGGTGGGTGAGGAGAGCGCGCCGGTTGACGTCCCCGACCGCGTACAGCCACGGGACGTCCGGCACCTGGAGGCTGTCCTCGACGGGCAGCCAGGAACCGGGTTCGAGGCCGACGGTGTCGAGGCCGATGTCGTCCGTGCGGGGCGCGCGGCCGGTGGCGAAGAGGATCTCGTCGGCCTCGATGCGGTCACCGCCGTCCGTGACGACCACGACCGTCCCGTCCTCCCGGGTGACGGACTCGACCGACGTACCCGTGCGGACGTCCGCGCCCGCCTCCGTGAGCGCCTCGGCCACCAGCTCCCCGGCGAAGGGTTCCATCCGGGGCAGCAGGCCCTTGCCCCGGACGAGGAGCGTCACCTTCGAGCCGAGCCCCTGCCAGGCCGTGGCCATCTCCGCGCCCACGACGCCGCCGCCGACCACGACCAGCCGGCCGGGCGCCTCCTTGGCGCTCGTGGCCTCGCGGCTCGTCCACGGCTTCACCGCGTCCAGGCCCGGCAGGCCGGGCAGTACGGCGCGGCTGCCGGTGCAGACGGCGACGGCGTGCCGGGCGGTCAGCACCCGCCGCTCGCCGTCCGGGCCCTCGACCGTGACCCGGCGGGGCCCGTCCAGGCGCCCGTGCCCGCGGTACAGGTCGACACCGACGCTCTCGAGCCACTGGACCTGGCCGTCGTCCTTCCAGCGGGAGGTGTGGTCGTCCCGGTGGGCGAGGACCGCGGCGGTGTCGAGGGGGCCCTCCACGAGGTGCCGCAGCCCGGGTGTGCGGCGGGCGTCGGCGTGGGCGATCACCGGGCGCAGGAGGGCCTTGCTGGGCATGCACGCCCAGTACGAACACTCGCCGCCGACGAGCTCGCTCTCCACGATCGCGGTGGTGAGACCGGCCGCGCGCGTACGGTCCGCGACGTTCTCCCCCACGGGTCCGGCCCCGAGCACCACGACGTCGTACACGTTGGATTCCGTTTCCGTCATGGGCCCAGTCTGGTCGTCGGTGTGCGCGGACCGCCACACGGGTACGCGCGCGGAGAACATCGGTGCGCGCACGGAATACCCCGTGGACGGACGCCGTTGTCGCCACCGGCCTTTCCCGGGCCCCCGATCCAGGAAGAGGGATGTACGCCATGAGCAGCACCGTGGAGCTCACCAAGGACAACTTCGACCAGACGGTCACGGACAACGAGTTCGTCCTGATCGACTTCTGGGCGTCGTGGTGCGGGCCGTGCCGGCAGTTCGCCCCCGTCTACGAGAAGGCCGCCGACGAGAACCCGGACCTGGTGTTCGGCAAGGTGGACACCGAGGCGCAGCCCGAGCTGGCCGCGGCCTTCGGCATCCAGTCGATCCCGACCCTGATGATCGTCCGTGACCAGGTCGCCGTGTTCGCGCAGCCGGGCGCCCTGCCGGAGGCCGCCCTGGCGGACGTCATCGGCCAGGCCCGCCGGCTGGACATGGACGAGGTCCGCAAGGCGGTCGCCGAACAGCAGGCCCAGGCCCGTCAGAACGGCCGCCCCGAGACGGGACAGGGCGGTCCGGACCAGACCGCGCGGTAAAGCATCTCCCCGCGGGCGGCGGGCGTACGGAGCGGGAACTCCCGGTCCGGCGGGCTCCGCGGACCGGGCGCCCGCCCGGCGGGTTCCGCCCGCGGGTTCCCTCAGCTCGACTCCCGGTGCACCACCCGGGAGCCGAGCACCTCGTGCGTCTCGGGCACCGCGGTGGGGTCGCGGACCACGCGGTCGACCAGTTCGGCGAGGTCGCGGCCGGCCGGCAGGCGCAGGTGGACCGTGCTGAGGCGGGGCCGCAGCAGCCGGCCGAGCACCAGGTCGTCGGCGCCCAGCAGGGCCGTCTCCCCGGGGACGTCGATCCCCTCGTCCTGCAGTGCCCGCATCAGCAGCATCGCGTACTCGTCGTTGTAGGCGAACACGGCGTCCAGGCCGAGGGAGCGCCAGCGTGCGGCGAGCCGGGCCGCGGCCTCCTCCTCGTACGCGAGCGGCAGTTCGGTGACGGTCGCGTCGGTCCCCCGTACGGCCCGTCGCACACCGGCGAGCCGGGGCCGGGAGAACACGTCGAGCCCCCGTGCCTCCGGCACGACGACCCCTAATCGGCGGCGGCCCCGGTCCAGGAGATGGGCCCCGGCCGCGCGTCCGACCTCCTGGTGGTCCATGACGAGTGCGTGCGCGCCCTCGACGTGCTCCGGGCCCATCGTGACGACGGCGCGGGCGCCGGAGCGCTTGAGGACGGCCACGCCCTTCGGGCCGAGGCCCTCGTCGGGCACGATGACGGCGACGGGACGCAGCTCGGCCCAGGCGCGGGCGGCCTCGTCGCCGTGCAGGCCGACGCCGCCGTACTGCACGACCGTGTAGTCGAGCCGGCTCAGGGACCACTGGAGTTCGTCGAAGAAACGGCTGTAGAGCGGGCCCACGGGGACGCGGGGAGCGGGCATCAGGACCATGCGGCTGTGCCCGGCGCGCAGGCTGCGCGCCGCCGCGTGCGGGACGTACCCGAGTTCCTTGGCGGCCTCGTGCACCCGGCGGCGCGTGGGTTCGCTGATCCGGACGGCGCTGGTGTTGTTGAGGACGTAACTGACGGTCGCTCGGGACACACCCGCCAGGCGCGCCACATCGGCACTCGTCGGCACGGAACGGTGTGCGGGCGACGGCGGAGCGGGCTGATTCGGTATCTGCACCATGACGTACCGCATCCTTGCAGAAGCGGGAACGTCCGTCGGTACGGGGGGACTTGGTGTCGCAGCCGTGCACGTCACGGGGGCGGCGCGGATCGCGGTACCGGCCGTCCGCCGGCGCGCGCCGTGCGAGCCCCCCGTGGCCCACCCGGTCGGCGGGGCGGATCACCGCACCTCTACCGTGTCCCCCGTGACTGCGTTCGACACCCGGGACACTCCCGGCCGCTCCGGCCCCGCCGCGACCACCGAGGCCGATCCCCGCACGGTGGGCCGGGTGCGCACCGAGTACGCGCCCGCGCACGACGGCGACCCCGACCCCGGCGAGATCGTCTGGACCTGGGTGCCGTACGAGGAGAACGACGGGCGCGGCAAGGACCGGCCCGTGCTCGTGGTGGCCCGGGAACCGGGCGGCACCCTGCTGGCCGTCCAGCTCTCCAGCAGGCGCCGCGACGGTGACCGCGACCGGGTGCCGATCGGCAGCGGCCCGTGGGACCGCTCCGGGCGCCCCTCGTGGGTGGCCGTGGACCGGCTGCTGCGGCTGCACGAGGCGGGCATGCGACGCGAGGCGTGCGCGCTCGACCGGATGCGCTTCAACCTGGTGGTGCACCGGCTGCGGGAGCGCCACGGCCGGCGCTGACCGCCCGCCGCGGGACCGTCTCCGGGCCGCCCCGCGCCCTCCGCCTCCCGACGCGCGCCCCGGGATGTGTCTCCCGTCACTTCCGCAACTCCCCCTGCGCTCTCCCGCATTGCCCTCATCCCCGCATCCTGGGCCCCGCTGATGCGCGCCGTGACGGAATCACCTGGTCCGGGCGTCGTCGACGGAACGGGAAGCTCCGTCCTCCGGTTCCGGTGGCGGGGTTCCGCGGTGCCGCCGGGCGTTCGCCGCGCCCTTGTGCGAAGCGTCCGGAGGGTTTTGGGTGGGACGAGCGTTGCCGGTCCGGCCCACCCGGTCCCGGACCGGCGGCGGCATGCTGGAATCTCAGGAGGATCCCGACATGTCTGACTCTGCCGGCGGCTGTACCGAGTCCCGTTCTCCCGTCACCGAGGGCGAGGCGGAAGCGCTGGTCCACGGCATCTGCTTCAAGACCGGCCCGCCCCGTGCCCTCGGTGTCGAACTGGAATGGCACGTCCACGAGCTGCGGCGACCGTGGCTCCGCGCCTCGCCCGAACGGCTGCGGGCGGCCTACGCCGCGCTGCGGCCCCTGTCCCTCTCCTCGGCTCTCACCGTCGAGCCCGGCGGCCAGCTCGAGCTCAGCTCGGCGCCCGCCGCCTCCCTGACGGACGTCGTCCGGTCCGTCTCGGACGACCTCGCCGCCGTCCGCGCCGTCCTGCGCGAGGAGGGCCTCGCCCTCGGCGGCCACGGCCACGATCCCTGGAACCCCCCGGAGAGATACCTCCGCGAGCCCCGGTACGACGCGATGGAGGCCTACCTCGACCGCTTCGGCCCGGAGGGCCGGGCCATGATGTGCTCCTCCGCCTCCGTCCAGGTGTGCCTGGACGCCGGGTACGAGGAGCCCGGCCCGCTCGGTCACGGGCGGCGCTGGTGGCTGGCCCACCAGCTGGGCGCCGTGCTGCTGGCCGCGTTCGCGCACTCGCCCCTGGTCCGGGGCCGCCCCACCGGCTGGCGTTCCACGCGGCAGTCCCTGTGGGCGGCGATGGACCCCGGCCGGACCACCGCCCCGCCGCTCGACCGCGAACCGCGGGCCGCCTGGGCCCGCTACGTCCTGGACGCGCCCGTGATGTGCGTGCGGACCGAGGACGGCGGGCCCTGGGCCGTCCCGGAGGACCTGACCTTCCGCGCGTGGACCCGGTCCGCCACGCCGCCGACCCGCGCGGACCTCGACTACCACCTGACCACCCTGTTCCCGCCGGTACGGCCCCGCGGCCACCTCGAACTGCGCATGCTCGACGCCCAGCCCGGCGAGGACGGGTGGATCGTGCCGCTGGCCGTGACGGCGGCCCTGTTCGACGACGCGGAGGCCGCCGAGACCGCCTACCGCACCGTCAAACCGCTCGCCGAGCGGGCCGGCGCCCGGCCCGCTCCGCGCAACGCCCTGTGGACCGCGGCGGCCCGCTCGGGCCTCGCCGACCCCGAGCTGCGCGAGGCGGCGCTCGTCTGCTTCCACGCGGCGCTGGAGGCCCTGCCCCGGCTGGGCGCCGCACCCGGCGTACGGGACGCCGTCGCCGCCTTCACCGACCGGTACGTGGCCCGGGGCCGCTGCCCCGCCGACGATCTGCTCAGTTCGCTGCACGGGAAGGACATCCGGACATGACCAGCCCGCACCCGACCGGCTCCGGCACCCCCGCCCCGGGCGACCCGGACCCCGAGGCGCTCCGGGAACGCGCGCTCGACGCGCTGCTCACGGCCCGCGCCCGGACCGCGCTGCTCACCTCCTGCGTCGAGGACCCCGAGCTGACCGCCCAGCACTCGCCGCTGATGTCACCGCTGGTGTGGGACCTCGCGCACATCGGCAACCAGGAGGAGCAGTGGCTGCTGCGCACCGTCGGCGGCCGGGAGGCGATACGGCCCGAGATCGACGGCCTGTACGACGCCTTCGAGCACCCGCGCGCCGAGCGGCCCTCGCTGCCGCTGCTGCCGCCCGCGGAGGCCCGCCGGTACGTGCACGAGGTGCGCGGCCGCGCCCTCGACGTGCTGGAGGGCACGGCGTTCCACGGTGACCGGCTCACCGAGGCCGGCTTCGCCTTCGGGATGGTCGCCCAGCACGAGCAGCAGCACGACGAGACGATGCTGATCACCCATCAGCTGCGCAAGGGAGCCGCCGCCCTGACCGCGGCGGACCCCGCGCCCGCTCCCCCGTTCACGGGACCGTCCGAGGTCCTGGTGCCGGGCGGCCCGTTCACCATGGGCACGTCCACCGAGCCCTGGGCCCTCGACAACGAACGGCCCGCACACCGGCGTACGGTGGCCGCCTTCCACATCGACACCACCCCCGTCACGAACGGCGCCTACCGGGCGTTCGTCGAGGACGGCGGCTACGACGACCCCCGCTGGTGGGCGCCCGAGGGCTGGGACCACATCCGGCGGCACGGCATCACCGCGCCCCTGTTCTGGCGCCGTGAGGGCGGGCAGTGGCTGCGGCGCCGGTTCGGCGTCACCGAGCCCGTACCGGCGGACGAGCCGGTGCTGCACGTGTCCTGGTACGAGGCCGACGCGTACGCGCGCTGGGCCGGGCGGCGGCTGCCGACCGAGGCCGAGTGGGAGAAGGCGGCCCGCCACGACCCGGCGTCCGGCCGCTCCCGCCGCTACCCGTGGGGCGACGCCGACCCCGGTCCCGAGCACGCCAACCTGGGCCAGCGCCATCTGCGGCCGGCCCCTGCGGGCTCCTACCCGGCCGGGGAATCACCGCTGGGGGTCCGGCAGTTGATGGGGGACGTGTGGGAGTGGACGGCGAGCGACTTCGCGCCCTATCCGGGGTTCACGGCGTTCCCGTACAAGGAGTACTCGGAGGTGTTCTTCGGCCCCGAGTACAAGGTGCTGCGCGGCGGCTCGTTCGCCGTGGACCAGGTGGCCTGCCGGGGCACGTTCCGCAACTGGGACTACCCGGTCCGCCGGCAGATCTTCAGCGGGTTCCGCACGGCCCGCGACGCGGAGGCCGTCTGATGTGCCGTCATCTGGCGTACGTGGGGGCCGAGCAGCCGATCGGCCGACTGCTGTCCGACCCGCCGCACAGCCTGTTCCGGCAGTCGTGGGCGCCGCGGCGGCAGCGGTACGGGACCGTCAACGCCGACGGGTTCGGGATCGGCTGGTACGCGCAGGGCGACCCGGTGCCCGCGCGGTACCGGCGCTCCGGGCCGGTCTGGGGCGACGCGTCCTTCCAGGACCTCGCCCGGGTCGTACGGACCAGCGCGCTGCTCGGCGCCGTCCGGGACGCGACCGTGGCGAGCCCGGACGGGGAGGCCGCGGCGGCCCCGTTCGCCGCCGGGACCTGGCTGTTCAGCCACAACGGCGCCGTCACCGGCTGGCCGCGCTCGCTCGCCGGTCTCGCCCGGGACCTGCCCGCGACGGAGCTGCTGTCCATGGAGGCACGCTCCGACTCGGCCCTCGTCTGGGCGCTGGTCCTCGACCGGCTGCGCACCGGTGACGGCGAGGGCCAGGCGCTCGCCGACACGGTGCTGGAGGTCGCCCGGGCGGCGCCCGGCTCCCGCCTCAACCTGCTGCTCACCGACGGCGCGACGATCACCGCCACCGCGTGGGGCGACACGCTGTGGTACCTCGCCGAGCCGCACCGCGGCGTCGTCGTCGCCTCGGAGCCGTACGACGACGACCCGCGCTGGCGGGAGGTCCCCGACCGCACACTGCTCGCGGCGAGCGGCACGGACGTGCTGCTCACCCCGCTGAAGGACCCCGAGGACGTCCACGTCGACATGGCGTCCGCTCCATCGTCTCCCCCGTCTCCCCCGTCTCCCCCGTCTCCCCAGGAACCGTCTCCCAAGGAGCCGAACGCGTGAGCCCCTTCCTCCTCACCCGCACCCTGCCCGAGGACGCCACGGGCGCGGCCCTGCGCGCCGACGTCCTCGAGGGCCTCACCGGCACCCCGAAGACCCTGCCGCCGAAGTGGTTCTACGACGCGCACGGCAGCGAGCTGTTCGAGCGCATCACCGAACTCCCCGAGTACTACCCGACGCGCGCCGAACGCGAGATCCTGCTCGCCCGCGCCCCGGAGATCGCCGCCGTGGCCGGTGCCCGGACCCTGGTCGAGCTGGGCTCCGGCTCCTCCGACAAGACCCGGCACCTGCTCGACGCCATGCCCGGCCTGCGCGCGTACGTGCCGGTCGACGTCAGTGAGAGCGCGCTGCGGCAGGCGGGCGAGGCCCTCGTCGCCGAACGGCCGGGGCTGCTGGTGCACGCGCTGATCGCCGACTTCACCCATGAGCTGGTGCTGCCCGGCCTGCCCGGCCCGCGGCTGGTGGCGTTCCTCGGCGGCACGATCGGCAATCTGCTGCCCGATGGACGCGCCGCCTTCCTGGCCTCCGTCCGCGCCCTGCTGTCGCCCGGCGACGCGCTGCTGCTCGGCACGGACCTGGTCAAGGACCCGGCGGTGCTGGTCGCCGCGTACGACGACGCGGCCGGGGTGACGGCCCGGTTCGACAAGAACGTGCTGTCCGTCCTGAACCGGGAGCTCGGCGCGGACTTCGATCCCGACGCCTTCGACCACGTCGCGCGGTGGGACTCGGAACGGGAGTGGATCGAGATGCGGCTGCGGGCCAGGGCCGCGCAGACCGTGAAGATCCCGGCGCTCGACCTCGCCGTCGACTTCGCCGCCGGGGAGGAGCTGCGCACCGAGGTCTCGGCCAAGTTCCGCGAGAACGGCGTACGGGCCGAGCTCGCCGCCGCGGGTCTGGAACTGCGGCGCTGGTGGACCGACCGGGAGAAGCGGTTCGCGCTGTCGCTGAGCGTGGCCGGATGACCCCCTGACGCGGGGCGGCGCCCCGGGCGCCGCCTCGCGGAGCGCGGCGCCCTGCGGCACCGTGGAGTGACGCGTGGCACACCGGCCACGGCCGAGAGGAGACTGCCGCATGTCCGACCACACGTACCGCGTCACGGAGATCGTCGGCACCTCGCCCGACGGTGTCGACCAGGCCATCCGCAACGCCGTCTCGCGCGCCTCGCAGACCCTGCGCAATCTGGACTGGTTCGAGGTCACGCAGGTCAGGGGCTATCTCGACAACGGCCGGGTCAAGCACTACCAGGTCGGTCTGAAGGTGGGCTTCCGGCTGGAGGAGAGCGGAGAGCGGGCGGGGAGCGGAGAGCGGGCGGGGAGCGGAGAGCGGGCGGAGAGGGGGGAGAGCGGTTGAGGTCCTACGGGTCCGCCGAGGCCTCGGCGGGTCCGCTCAGGTCCGCCCTTCCCGCTCCTGCGCCGTCCTCAGCGCGGCCGACGGGGCGGCCCAGCGCGCCCGTACGACGGTGAAGCCCGCCCGTTCGGCGTCCTCGCAGACCAGTTCGTCGTCGTCCACGAGCACCCGGACGGCACGGGTGCGGGCGAGGCGCTGGAGGATCTCCAGCTTGGTGCGGCGGGCGGGCCTGCGGTCGTCGTTCCGCCGCATGAGGACGCGGCCCTCGGGCAGGCCGTGGGCGGTGAGCCAGTCCAGCGTGTCGCGGCGGCAGCGCTCCGGCCGCCCGGTCAGGTACAGCACCTCGCACTCGCGCGCCGCCTCGTGCGCCAGGGCCACGCCCTCGGCCAGCGGCGGATCGTGCGGCGCGGCCGCGAAGAACGCGTCCCAGTTCCGCGGCCTCCGCTCCAGGTGGTGCTGCCGGTGCGCGGTGTCGGCGAGGGTGTTGTCCAGGTCGAACACGGCGAGCGGCCGGTCGCCGTGGTGGGCGGCGGCCCGCGGCCCGCTGTTCCGGGCCGTCCGGGTCATCGCGTCCCCTCAGGCGGTTCCGGTCGCGCCTCGCAGGGGCGCTGCGGCCTCCGGGGCGTCGTCCGCCTCGGCCGCGGTGAGGAAGTCGTCGACCATGCGGTGGAAGAGGGCGGCGAGCTGTCCGAGCTCCTCGGGCGACCAGCCGGACAGGGCCGTCTGCATGCCCTGTACGCCCGCCTCGCGGATGCGGTGGACCGCGTCCCGGCCGGCCTCGGTGAGCTGGATGCGCTGGGCGCGGCGGTCGTCGGGGTCGGGGACGCGGTCCACGTAGCCGGTCCTCAGCAACTGCTGCACCTGCCGGGTGACGTGGGAGGCCTCCACACCGAGCCGGTTGGCCAGCTCCCCCGGGCGCAGCGGTCCGGAGTCGGCCATCTGCCGCAGCAGCGCCACGGCGGCGCGGTCGAGCGGTACTCCGGCGCGCGCCATGAGCTTCTCGTGCTGGCGGGCACGCGTGCCCAGATAGGTGATGCGGGAGAAGGCGCGCTCTATGTCGATCACTTCCGGGGAAGCGGGGACGGCGGGGCGCGGTGGTGTGGGCATGGACCTCACTTTACCTTATCGTTGCCTTACTCAACTAAAGCGCCCACCGGACGGGCTGCGAGGTGTTCGCCGTGGACGCGGAGCGGCGGGTACGCCGGACGGCGGGACTGCCGACCGCGGCGCGCGGGACGCGGTATGCGTCACATGCCGGTACCACGGTGATCACATCGCGAGACGGTCTTGCGTCACGCCTCCCACCAGGCGTTGTCTCGCACGGTGAGAACCGAACAACCCGCACGCACCGGTCACGGCGCCGGCGGCGACCGCTCCGCGCGCCGCGCCGTCACCGTCTTCCCGATCCTCGTCCTCGCGGCCGGCGCCCTCGGCCTGCTGCTGCCGGGGAGCTTCGACGGCTGGGGCGAGGCGGTGCCCTACCTGCTGGGCGTCGTGATGTTCTGCATGGGCATCACGATGACCCCGGAGGACTTCCGGGGAGTCGCCAGGCGGCCCTGGGCGGTGGCCCTCGGGCTGGTGGCGCACTACGTGATCATGCCGGGGCTCGGCTGGGCCGTCGCCCATCTGCTCCAGCTCCCGCCGCAGCTCGCCGCCGGTGTGATCCTCGTCGGCTGCGCCCCCAGCGGCACCGCGTCCAACGTGGTGACCTACCTGGCGCGCGGCGACGTCGCCCTGTCCGTCTCCGTGGCCACCGTCTCCACGCTCGTCGCGCCCCTGGTGACCCCGCCGCTGACGCTGCTGTTGGCCGGCTCGTACCTTCCGGTGGACGCCGGGTCCATGGTCGCCGACATCCTCAAGACGGTCCTGCTGCCGGTCCTCGCGGGTCTCGTCGTACGGCTCCTGGCGGGCCGGTACGTGCAGCGGGCGCTGCCGGTGCTGCCCTGGCTGTCCGCGCTGACGATCGCCGTGATCGTGATCGTGGTGGTGGCGGGCAGCGCGGACGCCATCAGGTCGGCGGCCGGACTCGTCTTCCTCGCCGTCGTTCTGCACAACGGGCTCGGGCTGCTGCTCGGGTACGGCGCGGGACGGCTCGGCCGGCTCGGCGAACCCGGGAGCCGTGCCATGGCCTTCGAGGTCGGCATGCAGAACTCCGGGCTCGCCGCCTCCCTGGCCACCGCCCACTTCAGCCCGCTGGCCGCGCTGCCGGCCGCGGTCTTCTCCGTCTGGCACAACGTCTCCGGCGCCCTGGCCGCCGCCTGGCTGTCCCGCCGGGGGCGCTGAGCCGGGGAACCGGGCGGACTAGGCGCCCGGGGAGACGGGTGCCGTCCCGGCGGGCCGCGGGAAGACCGTGCCGTAGAAGATCCTGCGTGCGGTGCGCGCGACGGCGGTACGGCGCACCACCGGACCGGGAACGGCGACTGCCCCGGGCCCGGGGCCGGTGTCGAGGTCGAGGTCGGGGTCGGGGTCCAGGTAACCGGTGGGGTGCTCGACGCGGACACGGCCGCCCGCTCCGGGGCCGCCCGGGAGCTTCGCGATCCCCTCCGCCACCCCGCCGGGGGCGAACGGCCCGGCCGCCACGCTCGCGGCGCCCAGGACGCCGGTGGAGGCGTGGCAGCGCACCGGGACGAAGGTGCGCGTCATGACCGCGCCGCCGTCGCGGGGCGGGGCGAGCAGGGTGGGCTTGGGCACGGTGGTGCCCTCGACGTCGCCGAGGCCCATCAGGCGGCCGGCCGCCGACCGGACCTCCTGCAGACGGCCGGCGAGCTGCTGGTTCCCCTCCAGTTCCCCGGGCGTCTCGTAGCCGGTGACCCCGAGGGCGGACGCCGGTACCAGCACCGTGGGCATCCCGTTGTCCACGCAGGTCACCTCGGTGCCGGCGACGGTGTCGCGGGCGGAGCCGGTGGGCAGCAGCGGAGCGGCGCCCTGCGGGAACCCGATGACGACGGCCCGTCGGGCCGGACGCGCCGGTCGCGCTCGGCGCGGTAGCGGGCCCGCAGTTCCTCCGGGCCGAGACCCGGCTCTTCCGGGTCCGGGGCCGGAATCCGGGAGGTACCGGGGGGCGGCTCGTGGGGGGTGGGCATCTCGTCATCTGTCCTGTCCGTGGACATGTGTCACGTGGCGGCGGCCGTGGTGTTCTCCACCGTCTCCTGCCAGGTCGCGCGGGTCGCGACGGCCTGCCGCCAGGACCGGATCGCCCGCGGCGGCATCCCGGCCGCGAGCACGCCGGTCACGTGGCCGCCGCTCCGGTACAGGGCGACGAACCGGCGCGCGGACAGGTCGCCCTCGACGACGGCGACCTCCTCGTGGCCGCGCAGCCACCCGTACGCCTGCACCTTCACGTCGTACTGGTCCGACCAGAAGTACGGCACCGGGGCGAACGGTCTGCGCGCCTCGGGGCGGAGCAGGTTGCGGGCGGCGGCCATGCCCTGTTCGGCCGCGTTGGTACGGTGCTCGATCCGCACCGAGGTGCCGAACAGCGGGTGGTCCCAGCGGGCGACGTCCCCGGCCGCGTACACGTCCGGCGCGGCGGCGCAGTACGCGTCGCACACCAGGCCGTCGCGGACGGTCAGCCCACTGCCGGCGAGCCACTCGGTGTTCGGCAGCGAACCGGCGGCCACCAGCACCTCGTCGCCCGCGATGTGCTCGCCGTCCGCCGTCCGCACCCCGCCGGCGGTCACCTCGCGCACGGCGACCCCGGTGCGCAGGTCGACGCCGTGCTCGCGGTGGGCCTCCGACAGCACGCGCCCGACCCGCTCGCCGACCGCGTGGGCCAGCGGCACCGCGGCCGGCTCCAGCACCGTCACCTCGCAGCCGGCCTGCCGGGCGACGGCGGCGGCCTCCGCCCCGAGGAACCCGGCACCCACCACGAGCAGACGGCACCCCGGCCGGATGCGGTCCCGCAGGGCCAGGGCGTCGTCCAGGGTGCGCAGCACGTGCGCGCGCTCGTCCCCCGGGAGCCGGCGCGGCCGTACGCCGGTGGCCACGACCAGCCCGTCGTACGGCACCGCCGAGCCGTCCGCGAGACGCACCGTACGGTCCGGCACGTCCAGCGCGGTGGCGGCGGTGCCGAGACGGAGGTCCAGGCCGAGCGCGTCCAGGTCGGCGGGCGCCCGCAGCGCGAGCCGGTCCGGCTCCCACTCGCCCGACAGCAGCCGCTTGGACAGCGGGGGCCGGTCGTACGGCGCACGGGCCTCGTCACCGACCAGGGTGAGCGTGCCGTCGTACCCCTCGCGGCGGAGCGTCTCGGCGGCGGCCAGTCCGGCGGCCGAGGCGCCGACGACGACGACGCGCCGCGGCGCGCGCCCTGCCTCCGCGGGGGTCCGGCTCACTGCTCCACCAGGCGGATCGCCACCGCGGGGCACACCGCCACGGCGTCCCGTACGCCGTCGAGGAGTTCCTCGCCGGGCCGTTCCTCCAGGAGGATCGCGATGCCGTCCTCGTCACGCTGGTCGAACACCTCGGGGGCGGCCATCACGCACTGCCCCGACGCGACGCACTTCGGCTCGTCCAGTTCCACACGCATGCTCATGTCCTCGTTCCTCGCGGTGATCGGGTGATCGTGGGTGGGGGGTGTGGTCGTGGCGGTCACCACGCCACGGGCAGCTCGTGGACGCCGTACACGAAGCCGTCGTGCTTGAACGGGACGTTCTCGATGCCGGTGGCCAGGCGCAGGGTGGGGATGCGCCGGTAGAGGGTGCCGTAGACGACCTGGAGCTCCATGCGGGCCAGCGGCTGGCCCAGGCACTGGTGCACCCCGAAGCCGAACGCCACGTGGCGCCGGGCGTCGCGGCGCAGGTCGAGCCGGTCGGGGTCGGGGAACACCTCGGGGTCGCGGTTGCCGATCTCGTTGGGCACGATGAGGCCCTCACCGGCGCGGACGGTCTGACCGGCGATCTCGATGTCCTCCGTCACCGCGCGGCTGCGGCCGGTATGGGTGATGTTCAGATAGCGCAGCAGTTCCTCGACGGCTCCGGCGACCAGCTTCGGGTCGTCGCTCTCGCGCAGCAGGGCCAGCTGGTCGGGGTGTTCGAGCAGCGTGGCGGTGCCGAGCGCGATCATGTTGGCGGTGGTCTCGTGCCCGGCGACCAGCAGCAGGACCGCCGTCTCCGCGGCCTGCCGGTGGGTGAGTTCGCCGGCCCCGACCCGCTCGGCCAGCCCGGACAGCAGGTCGTCGGTGGGGTCAGCGAGCCGCTCGCCGACCAGCCGGCCCAGGTAGCCGGCGAGTTCCTGGACGGCGGCGGCCCGCTCCTCCGGGGCCGAGACGCGGTTGATCATGATCTTGGTGTTGTGCTGGAAGAAGTCGTGGTCCGCGTACGGCACGCCGAGCAGTTCGCAGATCACCAGGGAGGGCACCGGCAGGGCGAACGCCTCGACCAGGTCGACCGGGTTGGGGCCGGCGAGCATGTCGTCGATGAGGTCGTCGACGATCTTCTGGACGGCCGGGCGCATCGCCTCGACCCGCTTGATGGCGAACGGCGCCGTCACCATGCGGCGCAGGCGGGCGTGTTCGGGGTCGTCCATCAGGATGAAGCCGAGGCCGCCGCCTCCCTCGGACCGCGGCGCCCTGTTCGGGTAGCCGGGGCGGGTGAAGTCGGCGCTGACCCTCGGGTCGGCGAGCAGCGCGCGCTGCTCGGCGTAGCGGGTGACCAGCCAGGGGGTGCTGCCGTCCCACAGCCGCACCCGGGTGAGCGGCGCGCCCTCCTGGATCGCCTTCTCCTGGAGCTCCTTGAGCGCCGGCGGCGGGTCGAACGGGCAGCGGGCCGCCCTCGGCATGGGGAAGTCGGGGACCGAGTCCGGCGCCTGGGGCGCTTCGTACGCCTCGGGCGCGGAACCGGCCGTGGTACCGGCGATGTCGGCCATGAGCTCTCCTCGGTGGTGGGGGCTCCGCCGGGGCGGAGCGCCGGGTGACGATCGAGGCCTCGATGAGCACATGCAAACAGAGCGGACTGACGGCCCCCCGTCAGTTCCCTGACAGAAGGCTGACGTGACCGACGCCACACCAGCTGACCGAACCGGGCACGACCGGGCCCTCAACCGGCTCAGGCGGAGCGGTGGTTGACCTCCGCCCCCAGCCAGTAGCCGAAGCCCCGGCGGGTGTGGATCAGCGCCGGTCCGCCCTGGTCGACCTTGCGCCGCAGCCGGGAGACGAGTTGCTCGATCGCATTGTCGCCGCGGTACTCCCCCCACACGTACCGGGCGATCTGCTCCTTGGAGAGCACCTTGTTGACGTTGACCAGGAGGTGGCGCAGCAACCGGTACTCGGCGGGGGTGAGGTCGAGCACCCGCCGTCCGCGGCGCGCCCGGCACGTGGTGTCGTCCAGCGCGAGGCCGCCGCACTCCAGCACGCCGCCCCGGGGCGCGCCGTCCGTGCCGCCGGTACCGCGCAGCAGCACCTGCATACGGGCGAGCACTTCGGCGATGCGCAGGGGTTTGGTCACGTAGTCCGTCGCCTCCCACCCGAGTTCCGGCACGATTCTGCTCAGGGAGTCGGTCGGCACGAGAAGGAGGACGGCCGGGCGGTCCGCGGGGTCCATGCGGCGCCCCTCCTCCAGCGGCCGGAGGCCGGGCAGCGCCGAGTCGAGGATGACGAGATCGCACCCCCCGTCCGCGAGCCGGTCCAGCACCGCGTCCCTGCTTCCGGCCGCCTCGGTCCGGTAACCCGCCAGGCCCACGGTCGTGGTGAGCAGCTCCAGGGTGCCCGGATCGTCGACGGCGATCAGCACCTGCCGCCCTCCCTCACGGGCATCCCACGCCTGCTCGGTCTTCTCACCGACGCTGCCGTACATGCACACCCCACTGATCACTTGAGTCAAGTACGCCGCATATGCTTGCCCAACTCAAGTAATTATCCCCCCTCCTTCGGGAGAACGGAGTGACAGCATGACCGAGACCGGTCTTGCGGGACGCGGCGTCGTCGTCACCGGGGCGGGCTCCGGCATCGGCCGGGCCGCGGCCGTGAAGTTCGCACGGGCGGGCGCGAAGGTGCTCGTCGCCGATCTGAACCCCACGGGCGCCGCGGAGACCGTCCAGGAGATCGAGAAGGCCGGCGGGACCGGCCTCGCGGTCGTCGGCGACCTGAGCGACCGGCAGGTGGCCGACCAGGTCGTCACGCGGGCGGTCGAGGAGTTCGGCACACTGGACGTCCTGGTGAACAACGCCGGGATCATGGACCGCATGTCGGCCCTGGGCGAGACCGACGACGCCGAGTGGGAGCGGGTCATCCGGGTCAATCTGACGGCACCCTTCCTGCTCACCCGGGCGGCGCTGCCGCACATGCTCGCGGCGGGCGGCGGCTCGGTCGTCTTCACCGCCTCCGAGGCCGGGCTGCGCGGCGGCGCCGCGGGCGCCGCGTACACCGCCTCCAAGCACGGCGTGGTCGGCCTGGTGAAGAACCTCGCCGTCATGTACCGCAAGCAGAACATCCGCGCCAACGCCATCGCCCCGGGCCCGACCGCGACCGGCATCCAGGTCGACGCGGCGCCCGACGCCCACGGCCCGGCTCTCATCGGCCGGTTGATCGGCGCGAACATCGGCCGTCTGGGCACCGCCGAGGAGCAGGCCGACGCCATTCTCTGGCTCGCCTCGGACGCCGCCGCCTTCGTCAACGGTGCCGTCCTGCCGGTGGACGACGGCTGGGCCGCGGTCTGACGCCTCCCGGGGCGCCGGAGGTGTTGACGCGCCGGCGCCCCCTCCCTATCTTCTGGTCGAATCTCCGCACGGCGTACGGCATTTCGAACAGATGGTGGTCCCGAGAGACGAGGTACTACGCATGGCACCCGCCCTCCCCAGAAGAGTCCTCCTCCAGGCCGCGCTGCTCGCCCCGGCGGCTCCCGCGCCGGCCCTGGCCGCGAGCGGCCGGGCGGCCGCCGCGCCCCTGCCGCCGGCCGCCCGGCCGCTCCGGCCGTTCGAGCTCGGCGAGGTGACGCTCGGCGAGGGGATCTTCGCCGCCAAGCGCGAGCTGATGCTGGAGTACGGCCGCGGGTACGACGTGGACCGGCTGCTCCAGGTGTTCCGCGCCAACGCCGGCCTCTCCACGCGCGGCGCGGTGGCGCCCGGCGGCTGGGAGGGTCTGGACGGCGAGGCGAACGGCAACCTCCGCGGCCACTTCACCGGCCACTTCCTGACCATGCTCGCCCAGGCGTACGGCAGCACCGGCGAGCAGGTGTTCGCCGACCGGATCCGGTACATGGTCGGCGCGCTGGCCGAGGTGCGCGCCGCACTGCGGCAGGAGCCGGCCGTGCTCTCCGTCGCCGGGCGGTTCGGCACGGCGGCCGAGAACGTACGCGGTGCGTACCAGTACGTCGACCTGCCGCCGGCCGTGCTCGGCGGCGCCCCGGAGCTCACCCTCGCGGCCTGGGTGAGGCCCACGCACCACGGCGACTGGGCACGCGTCCTCGACTTCGGCGACGACACCACCCGGTACCTGTACCTGGCGGCCCGCGACGCCGACGGCGTACCGCGCTTCGCCCTCACCACGAGCGGCCCCGCGGGCGAACAGGGCCTGAACGGCACGGCCGCGCTGCCGCCCGACGAGTGGAGTCACCTCGCGGTCACGCTCGCCGGCGGCACCGGCACCCTCTACGTCAACGGCACCGCCGTCGCCCGCAACCCCGCGATGACCCTCGGCCCGGCCGACCTGGGCACCCCGGCGCACGCCTGGCTGGGCCGGTCGCACTTCGCCGCCGACCCCGTGTTCGCGGGCGCCTTCGACGCGTTCGACGCCTGGTCACGGGCGCTGACCGCCGACGAGGTGGCGTCCCTGCAGGGCGCGCCCGCCGCCGGATCGGCCGCGGGCCGCGGCGACCTCGCCTCGTACTCCTTCGGCGAGACCACCGGTTCCGCCTTCGCGGACGCCTCCGGCCGCGGACTCACCGCGACCCTGCGCCGCACCTGGGGCGGGCCGAGCCACCCCGGGTTCCTGGCCGCCTACCCGGAGACCCAGTTCATCGAGCTGGAGTCGATGACCAGCGGCGACTACCACCGCGTCTGGGCTCCCTACTACACCGCGCACAAGATCCTGAAGGGGCTGCTGGACGCGTACGTCTGCACGGACGACGACCGGGCCCTCGACCTCGCCTCCGGCCTGTGCGACTGGATGTACGCGCGGCTGTCGAAGCTGCCCGCCGCCACCCGCCAGCGGATGTGGGGCATCTTCTCCAGCGGGGAGTTCGGCGGCATCGTCGAGGCGGTCGTCGACCTGCACACGCTCACGGGCAGGCCCGAACACCTCGCGCTGGCCCGGCTCTTCGACCTCGACCGGCTCATCGACGCGTGCGCCGCGGACACCGACGTCCTCGACGGGCTCCACGCCAACCAGCACATACCGATCTTCACCGGCCTGGTCCGGCTGTACGACGCGACGGGCGAGAGCCGCTACCTCACCGCCGCGAGGAACTTCTGGGGCATGGTCGTCCCGCACCGGATGTACGGCATCGGCGGCACCAGCTCCACCGAGTTCTGGCGGGCCCGTGGCTCCATCGCCGGGACGATCGACGAGACCACCGCCGAGAGCTGCTGCGCGTACAACATGCTCAAGCTCAGCCGGATGCTGTTCCTCCACGAGCGGGACCCCGAGTACATGGACTACTACGAGCGGGCCCTGTTCAACCAGGTGCTCGGCTCCAAGCAGGACAGGGCCGACGCGGAGAAGCCGCTCGTCACCTACTTCATCGGCCTCACCCCCGGGCACGTGCGCGACTACACGCCCAAGCAGGGCACCACCTGCTGCGAGGGCACGGGCATGGAGAGCGCCACCAAGTACCAGGACTCCGTGTACTTCCGGGCCGCCGACGACAGCGCCCTCTACGTCAACCTCTACAGCCCGTCCACCGTGACCTGGGAGGGCAAGGGCGTCACCGTCACCCAGACCACGGACTTCCCGCGCGAGCAGGGCACCACGCTCACCGTCGAAACCGCCGGAGGCCGCACCGCTTCCTTCGCGCTGAGACTGCGGGTGCCGTCCTGGGCGACGGACGGCTTCCGTGTGACGGTCAACGGGCGGCGCGCCGGCGGCACACCGGTTCCCGGCAGCTACCTCACCGTGTCCCGGACCTGGCGCGCGGGCGACGAGGTGCGCGTCGACGCCCCCTTCCGCCTCCGGGTGGAGAAGGCGCCGGACGACCCCTCCCTGCAGGCCCTGTTCTACGGTCCGGTCAACCTGGTCGGCCGCGACGCCCGCACGGACCACCTCCGGGTCGGCCTCTACCGCAACGCGGCCCTGTCGGGCGACCTGCTGCCCACGCTCGCCCCCGTCCCCGGCGAGCCGCTGCACTTCACGCTGGACGGTGTCGAGTTCGCCCCCTTCCACGAGGGCACGGAGGACCCGACGCACGCCTACGTCCGCCGCTATGAGCCCGAGGTCGTGTTCGGCGGCACCGCCTCCGGGGTCGCCAACCCGGCGAAGTCCGACGGTACGACGCTCCTGGACGAGATCTGGGCCGGGGCGCCGTTCGCGGGCCGGGGCGCGCTGGTGGCGCGGGTGCGGTCGGCGGTGGCGGCGTGGGTGTCCGCGGGCCTGCTGTCCCGCGCCGACGGGCAGCGGGTGGTCGCCACGGCGCGGCGGGCCTCGTACACGGACTGAGCCCGGCCGGACGCGGCCCGCGCCGAGCGTTGTGTGCACTGTGCACGGATTTCTCTCCCGCACTCCGGGGTACTCGGGCGGCCGATCATGCCCGGACATGATCGGAAGGACCGGCAGCGAGTAGAGGAGGGGCGCTCGATGGGCGTCAGGAAAGATCTCCCCGTCCTCGGTTCCCTGGGGGAACTGGGGGCCTTGGTACAGCGTCATTCCGACCTGTACGTGCGCTGGTCACGCGGCCCGAAGACGGATCTGTCCAGGGTGAGCAGCAAGGACGACCTCACCGGTGTCCGCATGCCGGGGCTGTCGGCCAATCCGCTCGGCGTGGAGCCGTGGTGGGAGGACCGGCCGGTCGAGCTGTGGGTGGCCAGGCGGCTGTACGACTACTGCCACCTGCCCCGGGAGAAGGGGCGGGACATCCGCCCCTGGGTGCTGCGCGGCCGGGAGGAGGGCCGCGGGCCCGACAACGAACCACTGGTCGCGGAGGTCGAGCCGGTCGCCTGGGTGGACGAGCGGGTGATCGAGGAGGCCAGGTCGGAGGTCCACCGGCAGGCGGGCAGGTGGGGGCCGCTGCGCCGGAACGACGAACGGTGAGCGGCACATGGTTCGACCGGCGGAACGGGGGTACCCAGGGCCCGCAGACGACACGGCGAGATCACCCGAACCCGGCTGGTCACGCCCAGTTCCGACCGTGGGCGCAGCATGCCGGGTCCCTCCGCGTGCCGGCGAGCGCCCCCGACCGACGCGTGGGAGTGCGATGACTGAGAAGAACCCCGTCAAGGCCATGGCCGAGAAGGCCGTCGACGCCCTGCGCGGCGAGGGCCCGGCGGACGGCGTCCCCGGGGTACCGAACAGCGAACCGCCCACGGTGGCGGAGCCGACCGAGCCGCGGGAACCGCTGCCGCCCAAGCCCGACCAGGGCGCGCCCGCCACGGGGACCGCGACCGGCCGGCAGACCGGGGCTCCGCCGACCGTCCGCGCCCAGGACGGGGCGTACCTGACGACCTCCACGGGCACCCGGCTGTACGACACCGACCACTCCCTCAAGGCCGGCCCCCGCGGTCCGGTGCTGCTCCAGGACCACCACCTGCGGGAGAAGATCACCCACTTCGACCACGAGCGCATCCCGGAGCGGGTGGTGCACGCGCGCGGCGCGGGCGCCCACGGCGTCTTCGTGGGCTACGGCACCGCGTCGAACGTCTGCAAGGCCGCCCTGTTCGGCAAGGACGTCGAGACCCCGGTGTTCACGCGGTTCTCGACGGTCCTCGGCTCACGCGGCTCGATGGACACCGCGCGCGACACCCGCGGCTTCGCGACGAAGTTCTACACCACCGAGGGCGTCTGGGACCTGGTCGCCAACAACATCCCGGTCTTCTTCATCCAGGACGGCATCAAGTTCCCCGACGTCATCCACGCGGGCAAGCCGCACCCGGACCGCGAGATCCCGCAGGCGCAGAGCGCCCACGACACCTTCTGGGACTTCGTCTCCCTGCACACCGAGGCCACCCACCACACGCTGTGGAACATGTCGGACCGCGGCATCCCGCGCTCGTACCGCATGATGGAGGGCTTCGGCGTCCACACCTGGCGGCTGCAGAACGCGGCGGGCGAGACCACGCTGGCGAAGTTCCACTGGAAGCCCAAGCTCGGCGTGCACTCCCTGACCTGGGAGGAGGCGCAGATCACCGGTGGTGTCGACCCCGACTTCCACCGCCGTGACCTCTACGACGCCATCGAGTCCGGCGCGTACCCGAGCTGGGAGCTGGGCATCCAGGTCTTCCCGGACACCCCGGAGCAGACCTTCGAGGGCATCGACCTGCTGGACTCCACGAAGATCGTCCCGGAGGAGCTGGCGCCCGTCCAGCCCATCGGCCTGCTGACGCTGAACGCCAACCCCACCAACTTCTTCGCCGAGACGGAGCAGGTCGCCTTCCACGTCGGCCACCTCGTCCCCGGTATCGACGTCACCGACGACCCGCTGCTGGCCGGCCGTCTCTTCTCCTACGTCGACACCCAGCTCAGCCGCCTCGGCGGGCCGAACTTCAACCAGATACCGATCAACCGTACGCACGCTCCGGTCAACGACATGCTGCGCGACGGCTTCCACCAGCACGCCGACCACACCGGGGTGGCGCCCTACAAGCCCAACTCCCTCGACGGCGGCTGCCCGTTCTTCGCCGGCGCGGACACCTCCGCCTTCGTCGAGACCCCGGTGGAGGTGCCCGCCGCGAGCAAGGTGCGCGAGGCCCCCCTCTCGTACTCCGACCACTTCAGCCAGCCGCGGCAGTTCTGGCTGAGCATGACGCCGGTCGAGCGCGAGCACATCATCCACGCGTACACCTTCGAACTGGGCAAGTGCTACGAGCAGGCCGTCAAGGAGCGGACGCTGCAGACGCTGGCCAACATCGACCCGGAGCTGTGCGGGCAGGTGGCCGCCGGGCTCGGCCTGCCGGCCCCGGAGCCGACGGTGCCGCTCGCGGACGTACAGCCCTCCCCCGCCCTCTCCCAGCTGGGCCGCACCTGGCCGCTGGACGGCCGGCTGATCGGCATCGTCGTCGGCGAGGGGGGCGACCTGGAGGGCGTGCGCGCCGTGCGGGACGCCGTGCTGACCGCCGGCATGGTGCCCCTGGTGGTCGCTCCGGCGGGCGGGGAGCTCGGCGCGGGCCTCACCGCGCAGCGCACCTACGCCACGGCCCGTTCGGTCGAGTTCGACGCCGTCCTGGTGGCGGGCACGCCCGGTCTCGGCTCCGACGCGTACGGCGCGCGCGACGCGAAGGCGGGCGAGCCGGGCGCCGGCGCGGTGACGGACCCGCGGGTGCTGCTGTTGCTGTCGGAGGCGTTCCGGCACGGCAAGGCGATCGGCGGCTGGGGCGGCGTCGAGCCGGTCCTGCAGGCCGCGGGCATCGCCCCGGGCGCGCCGGGCGTGGTCGACGCCGACAGCGCCACCGGCGCGCTGCGCGAGGTCACCGACCTAATGGGCGCGCACCGGGTCTGGGAGCGGTTCGCTCCGCGGGTGTGAGCCTCGGTGTCGCGGTGCGGGCGGCCGGTTCTGCCGCCCGCACCGCGACATCGCGCGGAGGGACCGACATCGCGCGGGGCACGCGTTCACGCGGAGGACGTACGAGAGAGCCGGAGAGGCGGCCACACCCGCCTCTCCGGCTCTTCCTCCGCCCCTCGTGGCCGGTCCGGCCGGCCGCTCAGTCCTCGCCGCGGACGATGT
Organism: Streptomyces ruber; assembly: GCF_014648075.1. Classification (GTDB taxonomy): domain Bacteria; phylum Actinomycetota; class Actinomycetes; order Streptomycetales; family Streptomycetaceae; genus Streptomyces; species Streptomyces ruber. The sequence goes on from NZ_BMQK01000006.1 coordinate 155,065, forward strand.
GCGCCTCCGGCCCCGTCTGCGGTGCCGAAGGTGCGGTGTCCTCGGTGTCCAGGGCGGGAACGCAGGTCCGTACGGACGCGCCCCGCAGCTGGCGGGCGAGCGCCCACCCCGTCTCGGGCCGGCCTTCGACTGGTCTCTCGGTCGTGTGCGCGGTCACGGGACTTCCACTTCCTTCTGCTGTGGTGACTACCCGGCCGGGTCCCCGGGGAGCGCCTCGGCAAACCCGGGAATGACCAGGGCACGGGAACGTTGAGACAGATGTGAGCTCACGTGTCGCGCGGATCCGCTTCTCCGTCCTCGACCGCTCCCGCATCCGTGAGGGACAGGATGCCGGGCAGGCGCTGCGGGACACCGTACGGCTGGCCCGGGAGTGGGAGCGGCTGGGCTTCCACCGGGTCTGGGTCGCGGAGCACCACGGCGTGCCCGGTGTCGCCGGTTCCGCCCCGACCGTGCTGGCCGCGGCCGTCGCGTCGGCCACGCGCCGCATCCGGGTCGGCACCGGCGGGGTGATGCTGCCGAACCACCGGCCCCTGGTGGTGGCCGAGCAGTTCGGGGTGCTGGAGTCCCTCTTCCCGGGGCGCGTCGACATGGGTCTGGGCCGCTCCGTCGGGTTCACCGACGGGGTGCGCCGGGCCCTCGGACGCGACAAGGACGACGCCGAGGACTTCGCCGGGCAGCTGGAGGAGCTGCTCGGCTGGTTCCGCGGCACCTCCCCGACGGGGGTGCGCGCCCGGCCCGCGGAGGGCCTGACCGTGCCGCCGTTCGTGCTGGCCATGGGCGAGGGGGCGACGATCGCCGCCCGCGCGGGTCTGCCCATGGTCATCGGCGATCTGCGCGACCGGGACAGGATGCGGCGGGGCATCGACCGGTACCGTGCGGAGTTCCGTCCGTCGGTCTGGGCGGCCGAGCCGTACGTCGTCGTCTCCGGCACGGTCGCGGTGGCGGACACCGAGCGGGCGGCGCACCGTCTGCTGCTGCCGGAGGCCTGGTCCATGGCGCACGCCCGGACGCGGGGGACGTTCCCGCCGCTTCCGTCCGCCGAACGCGTCGAGGCGCTGACGGCGACGATGACGGAGAAGGAGCGCGGCTTCTTCGAGTCGGGTCTCGCGGGTCACATCGCGGGTACGGAGGAGCAGGTCGCCGACGGCCTCGACACCTTGCTGAAAGAGACGGGCGCCCAGGAGGTCCTGGTCACGACCAGCACGTACGACCAGGACGCCCTGCTCGACTCGTACCGCCGGCTGGCCCGGATCGCCGGGCTGGGCTGAGCCACCGCCCGGCAGCCGGCACGGAGGCGTCTCCGCCGCGCCGGACCCGTACCGGCGACGGCCCCGGGGCCACCGGCCCCAGGCAGACCGCCGCCCGGCAACCGCCGTCAAGGGTGTGTATCCGCCACCCCCGTGCCGTCGCCCCGCACGGCCTCCTCGGCCAGCCGGGCCAGGGTCCGCCGGTCCGGTGCCGTGCCGTGCCGGAGTACCGGCAGCACCCGTACCTCGGCGGTCAGGCGGCGTGCCGACGCGACCCGCCACAGGGAGGCGAGCAGGGTGTCGTCGCCCACGAACGCCGGGGCCGTGCTCACACCCGCGTGCCCGGCGAGCCGGTAGCGGAGGCGTACGGGCTGTACGGGTACGGAGGCGTCCAGCGCGGCCTGGAAGGCCGCCCGCCGGAAACGCCCCCGGGCGCGCCCGCACCAGGTGCTGCCCTCGGGGAAGACGGTGACCGCCCCGCCCGCGCGGAGGACGTCCGCGATCCGCGCCACCGTGCCGGGGAGCGCGCGCAGCCGGTCGCGGTCGATGAAGAGCGTCCCGGCCCGTGCGGCGAGCGGGCCCGCCACGGGCCAGTGTCGCACCTCCGTCTTGGCCAGCATGCGGGCCGGCCGGACGGCGGCGAGGAGGGGGACGTCGAGCCAGGAGACGTGGTTCGCCACCAGCAGCAGCCCGCCCGGTGGCCGCGGGGCCGCCCCCGTCGTACGCACCCGCACGCCCAGGGCCCGTACGAGGGCCCGGCACCAGGCCCGTACCGCCCGGTCCCGCGCCGACTGCGGCAGCCGCCCGGCCGGCGTGAGCAGCGCGAGCGCCACGATCCCGGCCACGAGCAGGACCGCCGCGGCCGCGAGCCGCATGACGGCCCGCACGGGTCCGGCGTGCGTCCCGGCGGACCGCACGCAGTCCTGCGGCGTGCAGGGAGCGGACGGCAGCCAGGCGCTGGTGACCGCCCGCGGCACCGCGGCCGCAACCGGGGCCGGGGCCGCGACGGGGACCGGTGCCGGTGCGGTGCCCGCGAGCAGGGCCGCCGCCCCCGGCACCGGGCCGGCGCCGGTCACGCCGGTCGCGCCGTTCACGCCGGTACGAGCGACAGGAAGTGCCGCAGGTAGCGCGCGTCGACACGGCGCATCGACAGCAGGACGAACAGGTCGGCGACGCCGAAGTCGGGGTCGTGCGCCGGGGGCGAGCAGACGTACGCGCCGAGTCGGAGGTAGCCGCGCAGCAGCGCCGGCAGTTCGGTGCGCTCCGGCCGGGGCACGCCGTCGGCGTTCCAGGGCAGCAGCGGCCGTACCCGGTACTCCTCCGGCGCCAGGTGCTTCTTCTGTACGCGGTCCCAGGTGCCCGCGGCCACGACGCCGCCGTCGGCCAGCGGGATCGAGCAGCAGCCGGCCAGCCACTCGTGGCCGCGGTCGACCATGTAGCGGGCGATGCCGGCCCAGATCAGGCCGATGACCGCGCCGTCCCGGTGGCCGGGGTGGACACAGGACCGTCCGACCTCGACGAGGCCCGGGCGGAGGGCGTCGAGCGGGGCGAGGTCGAACTCGCTCTCCGAGTACAGGCGGCCCGCGACCGCGGCGCGCTCGGGCGGCAGCAGCCGGTAGGTGCCGACGACCTGGCCGTCGGTGGTGTCCTTCACCAGCAGGTGGTCGCAGTAGGCGTCGAAGGCGTCGATGTCGTGGCCCGGCGACGGGGTGGACAGCAGGGCGCCCATCTCACCGGCGAACACGTCGTGGCGCAGCCGCTGCGCGGCCCGGACGTCGGCCTCGTCGCGGGCGAGGGTGACGGTGTACCGGGGGGTGCCGGGGGACGTGGGGGACGTGGCCCGGGCGGGCACGGGGATCCGGCGGACGCCGGATGCGGACTTCGGGGATGCGTCGAGTGCGGGAACGCCGGTCATGGCTCTCTCCTGGTCGCGGCCGGTGTCGGCGGTGCGTCGGCGGACCGGGGACGAGCGGCGCGGTCCGCCGCTCCAGTTCTCCCGACGCCGGCTGACCTCGGCGTGACGCATGACAAGAGCCCGGATGTGCGGTTGTTGAATGCCCGGGGCGGGGACACGCCGGGGATGCCCCGGGAAACGCTGACGGGACCGGGAAAGAGCACCACTCCCGGTCCCGCCCGTCCGCACCCAGCCGGCGAACGTCTCGGTGGAACGGCGTCTAGCGCTTGCCCGCCTTGCGGGTCGCGCGCAGCCACTCCTTGTTCATGCCGGTGATGGACATCAGCGGGATGCCCTTGGGGCAGGCGGTGGCGCACTCACCGGCGAGGGTGCAGCCGCCGAAGCCCTCCTCGTCCATCTGGGCCACCATGTCGAGCACGCGGGTCTCGCGCTCGGGCGCGCCCTGCGGGAGCACGTTGAGGTGGTTGACCTTGGACGAGGTGAACAGCATGGCCGAGCCGTTCGGGCAGGCGGCCACGCAGGCGCCGCAGCCGATGCACTCGGCGTGCTCGAACGCGAAGTCGGCGTCCGGCTTCGGTACGGGCGTGGCGTGGGCCTCGGGCGCGGCGCCGGTGGGCGCGGTGATGTAGCCGCCGGCCTGGATGATGCGGTCGAAGGCCGAGCGGTCCACGACCAGGTCCTTGACCACCGGGAAGGCGGCGGCCCGCCACGGCTCGACGTCGATCGTGTCGCCGTCGCGGAAGGACCGCATGTGCAGCTGGCAGGTCGTGGTGCGCTCGGGCCCGTGGGCGTCGCCGTTGATGACCAGGCTGCACGCGCCGCAGATGCCCTCGCGGCAGTCGTGGTCGAAGGCGACCGGGTCCTCGCCCTTGAGGATGAGCTCCTCGTTGAGGGTGTCGAGCATCTCCAGGAAGGACATGTCGGGCGAGATGCCGTCCACCTCGTACGTGGACATCGCTCCGTCGGCGTCGGCGTTCTTCTGCCGCCAGACGCGCAGGGTGAGCTTCATGCGTAGCTCCGCTGGGTGGGGTGGACGTACTCGAAGACCAGGTCTTCCTTGTGCAGGACGGGGGCCGCGCCGGTACTCGTGAACTCCCAGGCGGCGGCGTAGGCGAACTCGTCGTCCTTGCGCTCCGCCTCGCCGTCCGCGGTCTGGGACTCCTCGCGGAAGTGGCCGCCGCAGGACTCGGAGCGGTGCAGGGCGTCGAGGCACATCAGCTCGGCGAGCTCCAGGTAGTCGACGATCCGGTTGGCCTTCTCCAGCGACTGGTTGAACTCCTCGCCGGTGCCGGGGACCTTGATGCGCCGCCAGAACTCCTCGCGGATCTGCGGGATGCGCTCCAGGGCCTTGCGCAGCCCGCTGTCGGTGCGGGCCATGCCGCAGAACTCCCACATCAGCTCGCCGAGTTCGCGGTGGAAGCTGTCGGGGGTGCGGTCGCCGTCGACGGCGAGCAGCCGGGCGAGCCGGTCCTCGGTCTCGGCGACCACCTCCCGCACGTCGGGGTGGCCGGCGGTGACCTCGTCCTTGTGCGGGTTGCGGGCCAGGTAGTCGTTGATCGTGGAGGGCAGCACGAAGTAGCCGTCGGCGAGGCCCTGCATCAGGGCCGAGGCGCCGAGGCGGTTCGCGCCGTGGTCGGAGAAGTTGGCCTCGCCGATCGCGAACAGGCCGGGGATCGTGGTCTGGAGGTCGTAGTCGACCCAGAGGCCGCCCATCGTGTAGTGCACGGCGGGGTAGATGCGCATCGGCACCTCGTACGGATCCTCGTCGGTGATCCGCTGGTACATGTCGAAGAGGTTGCCGTACTTGGCCGCGACGGCCTCGCGGCCCATGCGCTTGATGGCGTCGGCGAAGTCCAGGTAGACGCCCTGGCCGCCGGGGCCCACTCCCCTGCCCTCGTCGCAGACGTTCTTCGCGGCGCGGGAGGCGATGTCGCGGGGCACCAGGTTGCCGAAGGAGGGGTAGATGCGCTCCAGGTAGTAGTCGCGCTCCTCCTCGGGGATCTCGGCCGCCGGACGGTCGTCGCCCTTGGCCTTCGGCACCCAGATCCGGCCGTCGTTGCGCAGCGACTCGCTCATCAGGGTGAGCTTGGACTGGTGGTCGCCGGTGCGCGGGATGCAGGTGGGGTGGATCTGGGTGAAGCAGGGGTTGGCGAAGTAGGCGCCGCGCCGGTGCGCCCGCCAGATCGCGGTCGCGTTGGAGTTCATGGCGTTCGTCGACAGGTAGAACACGTTGCCGTAGCCGCCGGAGGCGAGGACGACGGCGTCCGCGAAGTACGTGTCGATCTTCCCGGTGATCAGGTCGCGGGCGACGATGCCGCGGGCCCGCCCGTCGATCACGATCAGGTCGAGCATCTCGGTGCGCGGGTGCATCTCGATGTTGCCGGCCGCGATCTGCCGGGACAGCGCCTGGTAGGCGCCGAGGAGGAGCTGCTGGCCCGTCTGGCCGCGGGCGTAGAAGGTACGGGAGACCTGTACGCCGCCGAAGGAGCGGGTGTCGAGCAGGCCGCCGTACTCGCGGGCGAACGGCACGCCCTGCGCCACGCACTGGTCGATGATCTCGACCGAGATCTGCGCGAGCCGGTGCACGTTGGACTCGCGGGCGCGGAAGTCGCCGCCCTTGACCGTGTCGTAGAAGAGCCGGTGGACGGAGTCGCCGTCGTTGCGGTAGTTCTTCGCGGCGTTGATGCCGCCCTGCGCGGCGATGGAGTGGGCGCGGCGCGGGGAGTCCTGGTAGCAGAACTGGACGACGCGGTACCCCTGCTCGGCGAGCGTGGCGCCCGCGGAGCCGCCGGCGAGGCCGGTGCCCACCACGATCACGGTGTGCTTGCGCCGGTTGGCGGGGTTGACCAGCTTGGCCTCGAAGCGGCGCTTGTCCCAGCGCTCGTGGACGGGGCCGTCGGGGGCCTTGGTGTCGACGACCGGCTCCCCGGTCGTGTAGGCGGCGTAGTCCGTGTACGGCGCGTCGGTCGCGTTGGAGGTCATGTTCAGCTCACCACTCCGGTCATCACGGCCACGGGTACGGAGACGAAGCCCACGGTCAGCACCAGCGCGAGGGCGTTGGCGGTGATCTTCAGGGCGCGGTCGCGGGTGCGGCTGCCCGCGCCGAGGGTCTGTGCGGCGCTCCAGAAGCCGTGCCGCACGTGCAGGCCCACCGCGAGCACCGCGACGATGTAGATGACGTTGCCGTACCAGGTGGAGAAGGTGTCGATCACGTTCTGGTACGGGTGCCCGGCCTGGAAGTCCGGGTGCACGGTGCCGGTGGTCAGGTCCAGGACGTGCCAGACGATGAACAGCGCGAGGATGATCCCGCCCCAGCGCATCGTGCGGGTGGCGTAGCTGGTGCGGGCCTTCTTGTGCACGTACTTGCTGGGCCGTGCCTTGATGTCGCGGCGGCTGAGCTGGTACGCGGCGACGGCGTGGGCGACGACGGCCACCACCAGCACCACGCGGACGATCCACAGGGCCCACTCGTGGTGCAGGAAGGGTTCGCCGAGGGTGCGCAGCCAGTGCGCGTAGCCGTCGAACTCGGCGGCCCCGAAGAAGATCTTCAGATTGCCGAGCATGTGGACGACCAGGTAGAGCAGCATGATCAGACCGCTGACGGCCATCACGGTCTTCTTGCCGACGGAGCTGTCCCACACGGTGCGCGCAAAGGACGGCCGTCGGTCCGTCCGCGTTGCCAGAGCCATGCCACAAGACGCTAGGGCCGAACGGGCCATCGGTCCAAGACATGCTCCGGCTCGATTCGATAGGCACCGGCTATCGTGGCACTACGCTGACGGCATGCAGTTCCAGCAGCTCCAGTACTTCGTCGCGGTGGCCGAGACCCGGCACTTCACCCGCGCCGCGGAGATCGTCCACGTGGCGCAGCCCTCGCTCTCCCAGCAGATCAGGGCGCTGGAGCGGGAGCTGGGCGCGGAGCTGTTCCGGCGGGCGCGCGGCAACATCACGCTCACCGACGCGGGCGAGACACTGCTGCCGCTGGCCCGCCGCATCCTCGCGGACGCCGACACGGCCCGGCAGGAGGTGGCGGAGCTGGTGCAGCTGCGGCGCGGCCGGGTGCGGCTCGGGGCGACCCCGAGCCTGTGCACGGGGCTGCTGCCGGACGTGCTCCGCGCCTACCACGACCGCTACCCCGGCATCCGGCTGATGGTCGAGGAGAGCGGCTCGCACGACCTCGTACGGGAACTCGCGCGCGGCTCCCTCGACCTCGCCCTCGTCGTCCTCCCGCTGCCCACGCCGTCGCCCGCGCTGACCACGGTGGAGGTGCTGCGCGAGGACCTGGTGGTGGTGTCGTCGCCGGAGGCGCCGGTACCGGGCGACGGGCGCCGGGTGCGGATCTCCGACCTGGAGGGTGAGCGCCTGGTGATGTTCCGGCACGGGTACGACCTGCGGGAGCTGACGGTGGCGGCTTGCCGCTCCGCGGGGTTCGAGCCGGATTTCGCGGTGGAGGGCGGGGAGATGGACGCGGTGCTGGGGTTCGTGCGGGCGGGGCTGGGGGTGGCCGTGGTGCCTCGGATGGTCGCCGCGCGCTCCGGGCAGGGGCTACGGGTGACGCCGCTGGCGCGGCCCGGGCTGCACCGGACCATCGCGTTGGCCCATCGCAGTGATGTGGCTCCGCCCCGGGCCGCTCGTGAGTTGCAGCGGATGCTGTTGGAGCGGTAGCGCCGTTCCGTCCGCGCGGCGTTCCGGGGTGCGGGCCGGTGGTGGCTGGTCGCGCAGTTCCCCGCGCCCCTTTCGGGGCGCGGCCCCCCTCAGCTCGCGTCCACCAGTGCCAGTTCGTGCAGGCGGTCCGGGGGGCCCGGGCGGGCGTAGTACCAGCCCTGGGCCGTGTCGCAGCCCATGACGCGGAGCTGTTCGGCCTGGTGGCCGGTCTCCACGCCCTCCACCGTGACGGCGAGGTCCAGGCTGTGGGCGAGGGAGACGATGCCCTCGACGATCTTCTGGTCGACCGGGTCGGCCGGGAAGTGCTGCATGCCCCGGGTGAAGGACCGGTCCAGCTTGAGGATGCTCACCGGCAGCCTGCGCAGATTGGCCAGATTGGAGTAGCCCGTGCCGAAGTCGTCCAGCGCGATGTCCACACCCATCTCCGCCAGCCGCCGCAGCGGTTTCAGTACCTCGTCGTCGGCGCCGATCAGGGCCGACTCGGTGACCTCCAGGCACAGCGCGCCCGGCTCCACGCCCGCCCGTTCCAGGATGTCCACCGTGTCCTGGACCAGCCGCGGGTGGGTGAGCTGGCAGGGCGAGAGGTTGACGTTGACCCGCAGCGGGCCCGTGTAGTCCCCGGCCCGCTCCTTCTCCCGCCACTCGCGGGCCTGGCGCACCGACTGCTCGAGCACCCAGCGGCCCAGCGGCACGATCAGCCCGGTGTCCTCGGCCAGCGGGATGAAACGGTCCGGGCCGAGGACGCCGTGCTGCGGGTGCAGCCAGCGCACCAGTGCCTCCGCGCCGCGCACGCTGCCGTCGCCGAGGTGGACCAGTGGCTGGTACTCGATGAAGAACTCGCCCCGGTCCAGGGCCATGGGCAGCGCCATGGTCAGCGAGTGGCGGGTGATGGCGCGGGCGTCGGCCTCCGCGTCGGCGATCTCGTAGCGGTTGCCGCCCGCCGCCTTGGCCCGGTACATGGTGATGTCCGCGCTGCGCAGCACCTCCGCCGCGCCGCGCTCCCCGGCCGGTCCCTCGACGATGCCGATACTGCCGCGCACCAGGAGTTCCCGGCCCTCGATGCGGACCGGGGTGGCGAGCGCGCCGAGGACGCGCTCGGCGAGCTCGTCGACCGCCTTCTGGGTGTCCGGTCCGGTGATCAGCGCCACGAACTCGTCGCCGCCGAGCCGGGCGACCATCTCGCCGGGAGCGGTCACACAGGCCTGGAGCCGGTCGGCGATCTCGACGAGAAGCCGGTCCCCGGCCGCGTGGCCGAGACTGTCGTTGATCGCCTTGAAACCGTCCAGATCCAGGTAGCAGAGCCCGAAGCGCTGTCCGTCGCCGGCGGCGAGGGCCTTCTCCAGCCGCTCGAAGAACAGCGTGCGGTTGGGCAGGCCGGTCAGCGCGTCGTGCGTGGCCTCGTAGCGCAGCCGGAGGTTGAGCAGGCGGCGCTCGGTGGTGTCCTCCATGAGCGCCAGCTGGTACTGGGGCTCGCCGTCGGCGTCCCGCAGCAGGGAGACGGTGAGGTTGGTCCACAGAACCGTTCCGTCGGGACGGTTGAAGGCCTTCTCGACGTGGTAGTGCTCCCGCTTGCCGTCGACCAGTTCCTGGTACAGGCGCCAGACGTGGGGCGCGTCCTCGGTGTGGGTCCAGTTCTGCACCTTGTGCCCGCGCAGCGACTGCTCGGAGCCGCCGCCGAACATACGCAGCAGAGCACCGTTGACCTGGAGGATGTTGCCGTCGAGGTCGGCTATGCCGATGCCGATGGCGGCGCCCTCGAACACCGCGCGGAACCGGGCCTCGGTCGCGTGCAGCGCCTGCGCCACCGCGCCCTGGGCGGCGAGGGCGGCCGCGGAGATCGCCTCCTGCTCGGTGAGCGTCCGGTCCCGCAGCGCGGCCGCGTACCCGGCGGCCATGGCGTGCTGCAGGCGCGCGGCGCGGACCCGCTGGTCCTCCGCGTAGCCGCCCTCGCCGCCGCAGTACAGCACCAGGTACGCGTCGACGCAGTCGAGCGAGCGGCTGAGGGCCTCCGGGTCGGTGCAGTGCTCGGCGACCAGCGCGGCGCCGACCGCCCGGCCCTCCTCGGGTTCGAAGGTCCGGGCCCGCAGCGCCTCGCTCAGCCGCCGGGCGAGCGGCACGAGACGCTGTTCGAACTCGGGCCGGGTGAGCGACGTGGCGGTCACCGGGAACACCGCCCGGCTCCAGATCGTCGCGAACCGGCGCAGTCTGTCCTCCGGCCCGTCCGGCTCCGCGATCACGCCGTACGCCCCACGCCGGCGTAACCGGAGGAGCCGTACGGGTCCTCGTCCTCCGGCGCCGTGTCCGGCCGCCACTCCACCAGCGGCACCAGCCCGGGTTCCACCATGTCGTACCCCTCGAAGAACCGCGCGATGTCCTCGCGCGAACGCATGATCAGCGGATTGCGGATGTCCTCGTACACACCGACGGCACCCCCGGCCCGCTCGGGCGGCAGCGGTATGTGCTCGTACGAGGCGTGCGTCAGCACGAGCAGGCTGCCCGGCGCGAGCGCGTCGCGCAGCCGTGCCACCGCCCCGTACGGGTCGTCCGCGTCCTCCACGAAGTGAAGTATGGCAACGAGGAGCAAGGCAACCGGACGGTTCAGGTCGATCAGACGCGTCACCTGGTGGCTCGTCAGGATCTCCTCGGGCCTGCGGAGGTCGGCCGCGAGCACGTCCGCCAGCTCGTCGTCCGCCAGCACGGCCTGGCTGTGCGCCACGGCCACCGGGTCGTGGTCGACGTACATCACCCGGGCGTCGGGGCCGGCCGCCCGGGCCACCTCGTGGACACTGCCGAAGGTGGGGATGCCCGAGCCGATGTCCAGGAACTGCGTGACACCCTGGCCGACCGCGTACCGGACGGCGCGCCGCATGAACGCCCGGTTGGCCTGCATGATCTTGGGCAGGCCCGGTATGGACCCCATCGCCCTGCGGGCCGCCTGCCGGTCGACCTCGAAGTTGTGCGAACCGCCCAGGTAGTAGTCGTACATCCGGGCCACGGACGGCACCGAGATGTCGATGCTCCGCGGGGCCCAGGCGGGGCGCTCCATCTGTCTCTCCAAGGCATCAGGTGTTACGCACGCGTTCGGTTGTTCGAGCAGAGGCTACTGATCGGTCGCCAACAGGGCGAGTGAAAACGGAAATTGACCGTCCGTTCCGTAGCGCTGCCTCCTGCAAGGGCCGTTTTGTCGCCCCGGTCCCCGCCCGGCCCCTCCGGCCCCTCCCCCGGCCCCGGGAACCCCGAGGTCCGCCTCCTCCGTATGGGGGGGGCGGAGGAGGCGGACCCGGGGATCGTGCCCTGGCTCGCGTACGCATCCGGCGCTCGAAGTCTCGATCACCTCCTTCGGGGCCGGTGGGGTGCGGTCGCGGCCGCGGGTGACGACCGCGGGGAGGCGGGCGCCTACTGCGGCTTGCCGACCGCCTTGCCCTCGGGCGAGATGGCGTACCAGGTGCCGCCGACGCCCTGGCCGTTGATGTCGCCGGGCTTCTTGTCACCCGCGAAGGTGTAGAGCGGCCAGCAGTCGATGCTCTGCTGCTTCAGCCCGTCCGGACGGTCCAGGACGACGTAGCCGCGCCGGCCGTCGTTCTTGTTGTCGATGCCCTTGGTGTCGGCGGCGTCGACGGGGGCGACGACCGGCCACTTCTCCAGGCAGGCGCCAATGCAGGCCGACTTCATCGGCCACGGCGTGTCCTTCTCGAAGCGGTAGACCGTCATGCCCTCGGCGTCGACGACGATCTCGCCCAGCTCGGGGTCGACCCGGGTCGACAGACCGGGCAGGTCTCCGCCCGTGCCTCCGCCGCTCCCGTCCCCGCCGCCGGCCCCGGTGGCCTTCTTGCCGTCGGGGGCCGACGCGTACCAGGTGTTGCCCACCCCCTGGCCCTTGACGTCCCCGGCCTTGGTGTCCTTGGCGTACCGGTACATGGGCCAGCCGCCGACGGTCAGCTGCTTGGTGCCGTCGGGGCGGGTGACCTCGCCGAGCAGCGAGGTGTCGACGCCCTCGGCGGCCGTCGCGCCCGACGCGGGCACGGGCGGCCAGGTGGTGGCGCAGTCTCCTTCGCAGGTCGTCTTCGGCGGCTCGGCCGTGTCCTCGTCGAAGCGGTAGAGGGTGAATCCGGCGCCGTCGGTGAGGACCTCGCCGTACTCGGCGCTGCTGCTCACCGTGAGGGCGCCCGCCGGCGCGCCCCCGGCGGCGGTGTCCTGCCCGGTCCCGGCGCCGGCCGGGGCGGACCCGTAGCCGTCGGTGCCGCTGCCCACGCCGGCGGGGGCGGCGGCACCCACGTTCCGACTGCTCGACGACGGGCTCGTGTCCTGACCGCACGCCGTCGTCAGCGCGAGCACGCACGCAGCCGCCGCCAGTGCGCCGCTCCGCCAGGAGGTGTTCATCGTCGACTCCCCGTCATCCCTTGGGTGTTGCGGCGCTCCGCTGCGCCGCTCGCATGGCCCTAGGTACGGGCGGGCGGGCCGGGTGTGTTCAACGCCGTCACGGAAATCTTCCCGGGGCGGCCGGCCCACCGGGTGATCAACCTTCCCCACCGCACGTGTCCTCCGTTCGGGGCAATCACCCGGCGCTCCCGGGTGCGCGGGGCCCGCGGGGGCCGAGTATCTCCGTCGTGCACGGACCCCAGCGGACCCGATCCGCTCCAGCCGTACGGCTGTTCGCGCTGCTCACCCTGGCCTGGCTGCTCGCCGGCACGCCCGACGGGACGGCCGCCGCGGACTCCTGCGCCTCCGCCTCCACCGGCTCCGGCGGACACGGGACGATCGCCGTGGCGCTCGCGGGCGGCATCACCTGCGTCCCCCTCGCACCGGCGCCCGTCCATCCGCTCCTGCCACCGCCCCTGTGTCCGCCCGGACCGGCCACGTCACCACCGCCCCCGCACACGCACACTCCCCCACCGGCCCCCGAGCCCCCGCCCGTGACGCGGCCGGCTCCCCCACCGGCCCCGCCGGAACCCGTTCCCCCGCCCGCCCCGGCACCCGAACCACCGAGACCGGCGCCCACGCTCCGGCCCACGCCCCCGCCGAGGCCCGTACCGCCCCCTCCGGCACCGGCCCCGCGCACCGTCCCCCCGCCGCCCGTACCCGCCCCGGAGCCCTCGCCGAGCGCGCGCCGCACGCCGTCGCCCACGGTGCGGTACCCGGCGTACCGGCCACCGTCGCGCAAGGCCCCGAAGCACTTCGGCCCGTCCATCGTCTCGATCGCCCTGGTCGTCTTCGCGCCCGCGGTGCTCGCCGCCGCCGCGCTGCGCCCGCGCTGACCCCTGGAGGAACCCTTGTCGGATTGGCTTGTTCTCACCCTCGCCATGCTGGCCGCCTGCGCGGTCGTGCTGGTGGTCGCCCTGGTGCGGCACCACACCGCGCGCGGGGACGACGACCCGACCGAGACGCCGGACGTGATCGAGTACATCACGATGATGATCGGCGTCGTCTACGCCATCGTCCTCGGCCTCGCCATCGCCGGGGCCTGGGAGGCACGCGGCGCCGCACAGGACCACGTGCAGACGGAGGCCCAGGCCCTGCACGAGGTCGCGGAGCGGGTCCGGGTCTACCCCGCGGACGTCCGCGACCGCATCCGGGACGACGTCGACCGGTACGTCCGGCACGTCGTCACCACCGAGTGGCGGACCATGACGGACGACCACGAGATGACCGGACGCGGCGACGTGCTCCTCGACCGCGTCCGCCGCGACGTCACGGACTACGAACCGGCGGACGACTTCGAGGCCCAGGCCTACCAGCCGCTCGTCGACCAGGTGGGCACGGCCGACGGGGCGCGCGCCGCCCGGGCCGGGTCCACCGGGGCGACCATGCCCGGCGTCGTGTGGTTCGGGCTGCTCACCGGGGCCGTGGTGACCGTGGGCATGCTCTTCGCCCTGCAGATCCGGCGCACCCCGCGCGAACTGGTCCTCGCCGGTCTCTTCTCCGCGCTGATCGCCTTCCTGCTCTTCCTGATCTGGAACTTCGACGCGCCCTACGGCCATGGCGGCACGAGTGCGGCGGAACCGTTCCTCACCCTGTTCCCGCACGCGGGCGGCTGACCGGTCCGGTGGCGGGCGCCACGCCGGGCCCGTCACCCGCCCGTACGCACAGGCGTCCCCTGTGCGGCCCACACGGTTGCCCCGTTCGCGCGACTGGGATCGCGCCCCGATGTGCGCCTTCCTAGCGTTTCGCACAGCGAGGTGCGTGTCAGGCCCACGCGGAAGAGGTCCGCGGGCAGTGCCTCGGTTCGATCCGGAGGCTCATCATGCGCGGGACACGCGTGGCTTCGGCGGCCCTGCTGGGCGTGGCCGCCCTCACCTTCTCCTCCTCGGCCGCGGGCGCGGCCGTCGCCGGGGACATCACGTCGTTCGGTTTCAGCGTGTCGCCCTCGACCGTCGCCGCCGGCGGGCGGGTCACCCTGCATGTCGACGGGTGCCGCAGGGACGCGAGGGTGTCGTCGAGCGTCTTCGACACGGTCACCGTGCCGAAGGGCCGGCGCGCGGCCACGGCCACGGTCGACTGGGACGCCCGGCCGGGAGCCGTGTACGAGGTGACGTTCCGGTGCGGCCACGAGACCGGCCACACCGACCTCACCATCGCCAAGGGCCGTCCGAGCGGCCACCCCACGCATCTGCCGCCCGACCGGGGGTCCCACACCGGCGTCGGCGGCGAGGCCGGCGTCGACGCCGGGGAGATCGGGCTGGGGGCCGCGCTCGTCGCGGGGACGCTGGCCGCGGCGTACGGCGTCTCGCGCCGCCGCCCCACGGGGGACCGCTCCTGACGGCGCGGGGGCACGGCTTCTCGCCCCCGGACCCGTACGGGTCCGGGGGCGAAGTGCTGCCGGTGTGCGGTGCGGTGTCCCGGGCCTGTGCGGTGGCGTCGATCCGGCGCTCGGATCCCGTTCCGCTCAGATCTTGTTCTCCGAGCGGCGGCGCAGCCAGAACACCCCGCCGCCGATGAGGGCGAGCGCCACCATGCCGCCGCCGATCGCCATGTCGGTCGGGGTCGCACCGGAGGAGCTGCCGCCGCCGAGACCGCCCCGGACACCGCCGATGACGGTGAAGACGTCGTCGAAGGTCTTGTCCCGGCCCTCGCAGTCGGTGGTCACGCTGTACGAGCCCGGGCGGACCCGGTCCCTGACGGTCACCTTCGCGGTCGCCGTGTTGCCGTGGCCGCCCCACGACTTCAAATGGGTCTCGGGGAAGGCCTCCGAACTGATCGTGCTGCCCCGCATCGTGCAGGCGTCGCCGTGCACGGTGAGGGTCAGCTGTCCGCCGCGGGCGATGACGCCGGGCGCGGCCGTGACCGAGGCCGGGTCGTTCCACGCGGCGGCCGTGGGGGCGGCGAGCCCGACCGCGGCGGCCGCCACGACGGCGGCCGCCAGGGCACGAGATGTACGCATGTGATCCTCCGCGGGGGCGCCCCGGGACCCGTACCCGGTCGATCGGCGAGAAAGCGCCTCCCAGTCAGACCCTTAAGTGAGGTGCGCCGGGCCGCATTTCGGGTGTGGTCCGTCCTGGTGAGAAGACACGCCGGGGGTGTCCGGCACGCGGGATGTCGCCGCAGGTCACGGGCTGTCGACAGGCCCCGTGCGGCGGCGCCCCGGATGGCGCAGGACAGCGCGGCACCACCCGTTCGCACCCGCCCCGTCGCCGGGCCCGCGCGCTGCGCCTAGCGTGCTGCGTATGCACGACCGGCGCCGGCGCGGCGACGGCCGTGCCGAAAGGGGATGGCGCATGCATTCGTCCGGACCGGCCGAGGAGGAGCAGCCGAGGAAGCGCGTCCCGTGGGGCGTGATGGCGCTCGTCCTGCTCACCGGCCTCGCCCTCATCCGCAACGGCTCGGGCGAGTTCGACACGGGCCCGCCGCAGCCCGCCTCCGCGGCGGCCGCCGACAGCCGCACCACCCCGCAGGGCGTCTTCGCGAGGGCGCCCGGACCGCTGCCGTACTCCGTCGTCGACCGGGTCAGGATCCCGTCGATCCAGGTGAACGCCCCGGTGATGCCCGTCGGCCTGGACCGGGACGGCTGGGTGGACGCGCCGCCGCCGCAGGACGCGAACCTGGCGGGGTGGTTCACCGGGGCGGTGTCCCCCGGGGAGAAGGGCACGGCCGTGCTCGTGGGCCACGTCGACAACGTCCGGGGGCCCGCCGTGTTCTACGGGCTCGGGGCGCTGCGCAAGGGCAACCGGGTGGACGTCCTGCGCAACGACGGGAGGACGGCCCGTTTCGAGGTGTACGGCGTCGAGGTGTTCCGGAAGGACGCCTTCCCCGGCGACCGCGTCTACGGCGACCGGGGCGTCCCGGAGCTGCGGGTCATCACCTGCGGGGGAGGCTTCTCGGAGCGGGACGGGTATGCCGGGAACGTGGTCGTCTTCGCCCGCATGGTCGGCGTCCGCTGAGCGCTCCGCGCCGGGACCGGCTCCCGTCCGCGGGTCCGTCGTGGCCGGGCGCGCGGTTCCCCGCGCCTGGGGCGCTTCTGACGGCTCTTGGCCGGACATCATCCGGCCGGGTGGCACTACGAGAGACGGCTCGCGAGGCGTCGGCTGACTCATCGGGCCCGCCCGCAACCGTCCGGGGACGGTCTCAAGAGCCGTCAGAAACGGCCTAGTCGTAGCGCCGGCGCGGCACGGTGATGCGGTGGCCCGACTCCAGCAGCCGGGGCAGGTAGCCGCGCAGGGCCCGCACGGTCTGGGAACGGTCGCCGCCGGCGTCGTGGGAGAGGACCACGACGCCGGGGCCGGCGCCGTCCTCGACCAGGTCGAGGATCGTGCGGACGCCCGGTTCCTGCCAGTCCAGCGTGTCGACGGTCCAGGCCAGGGGCTCCATGCCCAGCTCGGCGCCCAGCCGGAAGGCCGCCCGGTTCCAGGCGCCGTAGGGGGCGCGGAACCACTGGGGCGGCGCACCGCACAGCCTCTCGACGATCTCGCAGGTGCTCTCCATCTCCCGGCGGATCCCGGCCCGTGACAGCCGGGTGAGCAGCGGGTGCGACCAGGTGTGGTTGCCGACGACGTGCCCGTCGTCGGCCATCTCGCGCAGCAGGTCCGGGTACGCCTCCGCCATCTCGCCGCACACGAAGAACATGGCCCGCACATCGTGCTCGCGCAGTGTGCGCAGGATGGCCGGGGTGTAGCGGGCGTCGGGGCCGTCGTCGAAGGTCAGCACCATGGCGTGGCCGAGCCCGGGCAGCGCCTCCAGCGGCCTGCGCCGTGCCCGCGGCCGCGCCGGGACACGGCGCTGCGGGCCGTACCCGGTGAGGGGGTGCAGCCGGTACGCGGAGGACCTCGGCGTCCGGCGCACCGGAGAGCCTCCGGCCACGGCCACCGGGCCGGGCGCCGGTGGCCGGCCCGGTGGCCGTTCGCCCGTGAGCAGGGCCGCGGTGCCCGCGGCGCCGGCCGCTGCCAGGACGGCGGCGGAGGCCATGACCACCCGGCGCCGTGCGACCGTCGTCTGATCGTCTGTCATGACTCATCAGTCGCCCGGCGGACGTCCGGCGGGCTCCGGTGACACCGGGACGGAGCCAGGAAAACACCCGCCTGGCGCACGCCCCGGGGACCCGACCCGCGGCGTCCCCGGCATGGCGGGTTCCGATAACCTCGCAGCCGTGGCGCAGCACTCACACCAGTTCGAACGGGGCACGGACGGCCCGAAGGTGATCCTCGCCGGGGTGGACGGCTCCGAGTCCTCCTTCCGCGCGGCGGCCTACGCCTCCGGTCTGGCCCGGCGGCAGCACGCGCTGCTGGCCCTCGTGTACGTCCAGCCGGTGGCGACGGCGGGCGCGGCGTTCGGCGCGCCCGTGGCGCAGGTCACCGACGAGGTCGCCGAAGACCTGATCGCGGAGATCCGGAAGTCCACCGAACGGTCCCGGGGCGTCTTCGACGTGCGGTGGGAGTTCCACACCTTCCGCGGCGACCCCTACAACGGGCTGGTGACGGCCGCGGACGAGCTGAAGGCGGACGCGGTCGTGGTGGGCGCCTCCGAGCAGGCGGGCCACCGGATCGTCGGCTCGGTCGCGGTCCGTCTGGTGAAGGCGGGACGCTGGCCGGTGACGGTGGTGCCGTAGCCGGGCACCACGCCGGCCGGCCACCGGAGGGAACCGTTCACCGAACCGTTCATCGACGCGTTCGACCGTCCGTCGCACAGTGCCGTCCGTGATCTGTCCCCGGTCCGGGGCCTGCGGTCCCATACGGCCATGACGGCCGGAACCACGATCACCCGGATCACCCATGGGACGACCGCCGAGCACGAGCTGGCCGCACTGCAGCGGGAGCACGGCCGGCCCCTCTTCGCGCTGATGCTGCGCCTGTCCGACGGGGACCGGCAACGCGCCGAGGACCTGGTGCAGGAGACCCTCGTACGCGCCTGGCAGCATCCCGAAGCGCTCCGCGCGGACGACTTCACCTCCGTACGCCCCTGGCTGCTGACCGTCGGGCGGCGGCTCGCCATCGACGCTCGGCGGGCGCGGCAGGCCAGACCCGCCGAGGTCGGGGACGCGGTGCTGGAGAACGCCCGGGTGTGCGCCGACCACGCCGAGCGGTCCGCCGCCGTCCTCGACGTGCGCCGTGCCGTGCGGACACTCACCCCCGAACACCGTGACGTCCTGGTGCAGGTGTACTTCCGGGGGGCGAGTGTGGCGGAGGCCGCGGAGGCGCTGGGCATACCCCCGGGTACTGTGAAGTCCCGCGCGTACTATGCGCTGCGCGCTCTGCGCCGGGTACTCCCCGGGTACGCGGCCGATCAGCGGTGAAACACACGTCCGGGTCAAAGCTCGGCAAAGCGCTTCGCCGGGGCCCCGGATTGAGCAATCGTCTGTCTTCAGCCGTGTTCCGGACCGGGGCCCGCCCGGACCGGGCGAGGCGCACGCACGGAGGAAGGCGGGAAGGGATGCTGCACAGAGGCCAAGAGAGCGCGGACGGCCCGGGCGGCGAGGGACTGGTCGTCCCCATGGCCTGGTTGTACGCCGAGTACATCGCCGACGAACTGCTGCGGACCGGCGACCTGATGCCGCCGACGTCCTTCGAGTTCCGCGCCGGACGGGACGCCCTGGCGCTGACCATTTTCCTCGCCGACACGCACGGCGAGCTCTCCGGCATCCGGGTCGTCACCCAGCTGGAGACCTGGCTGTCGCTCACCGCGTACGACCAGCCGTGGCAGGACTGGGTACGGACCCGCATGGAGCGGCTCACCGCCGACGCGCCGGGCTCGTCACCGGACCTGGACCTGGCCGTCGCGACCTGGCGGTGGCTGCGGGAGACCGAACTGCTGGCCCCCGACCTGGACGCGGTGCCGGGCGACGGCCCGGTGCCGGACGAGGACGCCGGCCCGAAGGTGTGGACGCCGGCCTGGCGCCTCGGCCTGCCACTGGGCCACCTGGCCATCCACCTGTTCTAGCCACCGCCCCGGGCGCCCGGGGGCTCCGCATCCTTCGGGCGGCATTCCGCGGGGCGCTTGAGTGATTCCCGGGCCGGGTCCGTACCGGTGGGGGCAGGAAGCCACCCCCACCCGCCCCGGCCCGAGGAATTGCCATGTGGTCCCAGAACCGTCATCACGACGTCGGCGCCTACGCGCTGGGCGTGCTGGACGAGGTGGACGAGTTCCGTTTCGAGGACCATCTGCGCGGCTGCCCCCGGTGCACGACGCAGGTCACCGAGTTCCGGACCGCCGCCCGGCAGCTGATGCTCTACCGGCAGGCCACGCCGCGTGCCGTGCACTCCTTCGCGGGACCGGGCCCGCGGCTGCTGGACCGGCTGCTCGGCGAGGTCGCCTCGCGGCGGCGCTCGGTGCGCCGGCGCTCGCTGTTCGTGGTCGCCGCCTGCGCGGTGTTCGCGGTGGGCGGGCCCGCGGTCACCGTCGTCGCCCGGACGGGCGGGCAGCCGCGGACGGTCGCGGCGGCCGACGCGGCGTCGGGCGTGTGGGCCGAGGTCAGGGCCGAGGACCGGACCTGGGGCAGCGCCATCGACCTCCGGGTGAGGGACGCGTCGGGACCGCGCGTCTGCCGGCTCCTCGCGGTCGGCCGGGACGGGTCCGAGGAGACCGTGGCGAGCTGGACGGCGCCCGGCGGCACCGGCGGTCCCTCCGGCATGCACGGCGGGGCCGCGATGCGGCGGGCGGACATCGACCGCTTCGAGGTGCGCACGGCGGGCGGGGAGCGGCTGCTGACGCTCGTCTCGCCGTGGCGGGCGGGCGGCGGATGACCGCCGCCCGCACTACTTCAGCAACCGCGACATCCTGCGGTCCGCGAGCGGTCTCCCGCCCGTCTGGCACGTCGGGCAGTACTGGAGCGAGGAGTCGCTGAAGGCGACCTCGCGGACGGTGTCCCCGCACACCGGGCAGGGCTCTCCGGTGCGGCCGTGCACCCGCAGCCCGCTCCTCTTCTCCGCCTTCAGCCGGCCCGCGGCCAGCCCCCGGGACCGCTCCACCGCCTCGGTGAGGGTGGTGCGCAGCGCCTCGTACAGCCGGTGGGTCTCCTCCTCGGTCAGCGAGGCGGCGATCTTGTACGGGGACATCCGGGCGACGTGCAGGATCTCGTCGCTGTACGCGTTCCCGACGCCCGCGATCAGGCTCTGGTCGCGCAGGGCGCCCTTGATCCGGCGCCGCTCCCCCGCGAGGAGCGCGGCGAGGCGGGTCTCGTCGAAGTCGTCCGCGAGGGGGTCGGGGCCCAGGCGGGCCACCCCGGGGACGTCCCGCGGGTCCCGCACGACGTACACGGCGAGCCGCTTCTGCGTGCCGGCCTCCGTGAGGTCGAAGCCCGCGCCGCCGCCCAGCGCGACGCGCAGCGCGAGGGGGCCCCTGCCGGGGCGCGGCGGTGTGCCGGGCAGGCGGTCGTGCCACTGGAGCCAGCCGCCGCGGGCCAGGTGGGTGACGAGGTGCAGAGCCTCACCGGTCCCGTTCGCGGTACCGGCGCCGGCCTCGATGCCGAGGAACTTGCCGTGCCGGCGCACCGCCGTCACCTCGCGCCCCTCCAGGGCCGTGACCGGCGGGTCGTACGTCTTCAGGACGCTGACCGCGACGGGCAGCACCCGGACGACCTCCCGACCGACGAGGTGCCCGGTCAGGAAGTCCCGCAGCGCTTCGACCTCGGGCAGTTCCGGCATACGTCCAGGGTGCCACCCGGGAGGCACAATGGCCGGAGGAAGGGGTTGTCGTCATGGCGGCCATGGAGTGGTTCACCGCACCCGACTACTGGATCAGCCGGCTGGTCTTCCAGCGGGCGCTGGCCGCCGTGTACCTGGTGGCCTTCCTCGGCGCGGCGCTCCAGTTCCGGGCCCTCCTCGGAGAGCGCGGCATGCTGCCGGTCCCCCGCTTCGTGGCGCGCGTCCCGTTCCGGCGGGCGCCCAGCGTCTTCCACTGGCACTACTCGGACCGCTTCTTCGCGCTGTGGGCGTGGACGGGCGTCGCCGTGTCGGCGGCGCTGCTCGCCGGGCTCGACTCGCTGCTCCCGCTGTGGGGCGGCATGCTGCTGTGGCTGCTGCCGTGGCTGCTCTACCTGTCGGTCATGAACGTGGGGCAGACCTGGTACTCGTTCGGCTGGGAGTCGCTGCTGCTGGAGGTGGGCTTCCTCGCGGTGTTCCTCGGCAACGACGAGGTGGCGCCGCCGGTCGTCGTGCTGTTCCTGCTGCGCTGGCTGCTGTTCCGGGTGGAGTTCGGCGCCGGGCTGATCAAGATGCGGGGCGACGCGTGCTGGCGGAAGCTGACCTGTCTCGACCACCACCACGAGACCCAGCCGATGCCGGGCCCGCTGAGCCGGTTCTTCCACCACCTGCCGAAGCCGCTGCACCGCGTCGAGGCCGCGGCGAACCACGTCACCCAGCTCGCCGTCCCCTTCCTCCTGTTCACCCCGCAGCCGATCGCGACGGCCGCCGCCGCGCTGATGGTCGTCACCCAGCTGTGGCTGGTGCTGTCGGGCAACTTCGCCTGGCTGAACTGGCTCACCGTCGTGCTGGCCCTGTCGGCGGTGGACTACGGCGGCACCGCGCCCGCGGACGTGCCCGCCACGGCGCCGCTGTGGTACGAGGCCGTCGTCCTCGCCGTCGCCGCGCTGCTCCTCGCCCTCAGCTACCGGCCGGTCCGCAACATGCTCTCCCGCCGCCAGGTCATGAACCGCTCGTTCGACCCGCTGCACCTGGTCAACACCTACGGCGCGTTCGGCAGCGTCAGCCGGGTCCGGTACGAGGTGGTGGTCGAGGGCACGGCGGACGACGTGCCGCGCGAGGACGGGGACTGGCGGGAGTACGAGTTCAAGGGCAAGCCGGGCGACGTGCGGCGCCGGCCGCGCCAGTACGCGCCCTACCACCTGCGGCTCGACTGGCTGATGTGGTTCGCGGCGCTCTCCCCCGGGTACGCCGGCGCCTGGTTCGGCGCTCTGGTGGAGCGGCTGCTGGAGGGCGACCGGGACACGCTGCGGCTGCTGCGCCACTCCCCGTTCCCGCCGGACGCCCCGCCGCGCCACGTCCGCGCCCGCCTGTTCCGCTACCGGTTCACGACCCGGCGGGAACGACGCGAGACGGGCGCGTACTGGGAACGGACGTACGTACGGGAGTTCCTGCCGCCGACCCGGCTGACCGGGTCGTCATGACGCGTCCCCGGGCAGGGGCGCGTCCCCGGCGATCAGTCCCCGGGCCCGCAGCTCCCGCCAGAACGCCGCGGGCACCCGGGCCGCGAACTGCTCGGCGCAGTCCCGGACCTCGGCCGCCGAACGGGCCCCGGCCAGCACGCTCGCCACGGCCGGATGGGCGGCGGGGAAGGCGAGCGCGGCGGCGCGCAGCGTCGTTCCGTGGCGTTCGGCGAGGTCCTTCAGGCGCAGCGCCCGGTCCACCAGGGGGGCGGGCGCGGTGGCGTAGTCGTACGGGGCCCCGGGCCGCGGGTCCGCCAGCAGTCCGGAGTTGAAGGCGCCGCCGACGACCACGGACACGCCGCGCTCCCGGGCCGCGGGCAGCAGGTCGGTCAGGGCGCCCTGGTCGAGGAGGGTGTAGCGGCCCGCGCACAGCACCACGTCGACGTCCGTGTCGCGGACGAGGCGGGTGAGCAGTGCCGTCCCGTTCATGCCCGCCCCGATCGCGCCGACGGCTCCTTCCGCCCGCAGGCCCTCCAGGGCCGGATAGCCCTCGCGGATTGCCTGTTCGGCGTGGTCGTCGGGGTCGTGGAGGTAGACGACGTCCACCCGGTCGAGACGGAGCCGTTCGAGGCTGGCCGCCAGGGTGCGCCGGACGCCGTCGGCGGAGAAGTCCCACACGCGGCGGTGCGTGGCGGGTACCGCGAAGCCGTGGGCCAGGTCGTCGCCGCCCTCGTCCGACGGCTCCAGCCGGCGGCCCACCTTGGTGGAGACCGTGTACGCCGACCGGGGGAGGTCGCGCAGGGCCGCGCCGAGGCGGCGTTCGGACAGGCCGAGCCCGTAGTGCGGCGCGGTGTCGAAGTAGCGGACGCCGTGCTGCCACGCGGCGCGCACCGCCTCGTACGCCTGCTCCTCGCCGACCTCGCTGTACAGGTTGCCGAGACCGGCGGTGCCGAGGGCGAGGGCGCTGACCTCGACGCCGCTGCGGCCCAGCCGGTTCACCGGGCCGCCGCCGGACGCGGCCGCAGGCCCTGCATGCCGCCGTCGACCGCGAGGGACGTACCGGTGGTGGCGCCGGACAGCGGGCTCGCGAGGTAGGCGATCGCGCCCGCCACCTCCTCGGCCGTGACCAGGCGGCCGGTGGGCTGGCGGGCCTCCAGCGCGGCGCGTTCGGCGGCGGGGTCGGCGGCCGCGTCCAGCAGCCGGCCGATCCACGGGGTGTCCGCGGTGCCGGGGTTGACGCAGTTGACGCGGATGCCCTCATGGAGGTGGTCGGTGGCCATGGCGAGGGTGAGCGAGTGCACCGCCCCCTTCGTCGCGCTGTAGAGGGCGCGCCGCGGCAGGCCGGCGGTGGCCGCGACGGAGCAGGTGTTGACGATCGCCGCGTGCGCGGACCGGCGCAGGAGCGGCAGACAGGCGCGGGCCGTGCGGACCATGCCGAGGACGTTGACGTCGAAGACGTGGTGCCACTCGGCGTCGGCGTTGTCCTCGACGGTGCCCTGCGCGCCCACCCCGGCGTTGTTGACCAGGACGTCCAGCCCGCCGAGGTCGGTGCCGGCGGCGGTCACCGCCGCGCGCACCGAGGTGTCGTCGGTGACGTCGGCACGGTACGCGAGCAGCGGCGCGTCCACCGGAGACGGGTCCAGGTCGAGGACGGCCACCCGGGCACCGCGGGCGGCCAGCAGTTCCGCGGCGGCCCGCCCGATGCCGGAGGCACCGCCCGTCACCAGGGCCCTCAGCCCCTCGAAGTCGCTCATACCGCGTGCCCCCTCCGGGTCTCGGCGTCGGCGGCCCAGAAGGTCCCGCCCGGGTACGTGTACTCCGCGACGGACTCCGGCCGCATGGTGGCGGAGAAGCCCGGCGCGGTGGGTGCGGTGTAGTGGCCGTCGCGGACCACGACCGGGTCGGTGAAGTGCTCGTGCAGGTGGTCGACGTACTCGACGACCCGGTCCTCGGTGGTCCCGGACAGCGCCACGTAGTCGAACATGGCCAGGTGCTGGACGAGTTCGCACAGCCCCACCCCGCCCGCGTGCGGGCAGACCGGCACCCCGAACTTGGCGGCGAGCAGCAGGATCGCCAGGTTCTCGTTGACCCCGCCGACGCGGGCCGCGTCGATCTGCAGCACGTCCAGGGCACCGGCCTGCAGGAGCTGCTTGAACACGACGCGGTTCTGGACGTGTTCGCCGGTGGCGACCCGGACGGGGGCGACGGCCTCGCGGATCGCTGCGTGCCCGAGCACGTCGTCGGGGCTGGTGGGCTCCTCGATCCAGTACGGCTGGAACTCGGCGAGGGCCCTCACCCAGCGGATCGCCTCGGCCACGTCCCAGCGCTGGTTGGCGTCGACGGCGATGCGGACGCCGGGGCCGACCACGGAGCGGGCGACGCGGCAGCGCCGTACGTCGTCGGCGAGGTCGGCGCCGACCTTCAGCTTGATCTGGGTGAAGCCGTCGGCGACGGCCCGGGCGGCCAGCCGGGCGAGCTTGTCGTCGCCGTAGCCGAGCCACCCGGGGGAGGTCGTGTAGGCGGGGTAGCCGCGCTCCAGCAGCCGGGCCGTGCGCTCCCCGGCGCCGTCCCTGCCCCGCCGCAGCAGTTCCAGCGCCTCGCCGGGGGTGAGCGCGTCGGTGAGGTACCGGAAGTCGGTCTGGTGGACGAGCCACTCGGGGTCGGCGTCGGCCAGCAGCCGCCACAGGGGTTTCCCGGCGCGCTGGGCGGCGAGGTCCCAGACGGCGTTGACGACCGCGCCGATCGCCATGTGCATCACGCCCTTCTCCGGTCCGAGCCAGCGCAGCTGGCTGTCGCCGGTGAGGTCCCGGTACAGGGCGCCGGGGTCCGCGCACAGTGCGTCGACGGACCGGCCGGTCACCTGGGCGCGCAGCGCGTCGATCGCCGCGACCTGCACGTCGTTGCCCCGTCCGATGGTGAACACGAAGCCGTGTCCCTCGGGTCCGCCGTCGGCGTCGGCGTCGGTGCGCAGGACGACGTACGCGGCCGAGTAGTCGGGGTCGGGGTTCATCGCGTCGGAGCCGTCGAGCTCGCGCGAGGTCGGGAACCGGATGTCGTAGGTGTCGACCGCGGTGACACGGGCGGGCGTCGGAGGCACGGCGGGCCTTTCGGTCGGTGCTGCATCGGTGACGGGCCGGACGTGAGCTGACGCATACTTATCAGACCACTTGGCCGTCACGACACCCTTCGGCGGGGACAGGCGTCGGATTCCCCCGGCTGATCCCCGGCTGTGAGGCGGAGTGGTCGGACCACAGGTGTTGGCGTCGTTGCACTGCGGCGCATCCGGTGAGCGAAGGAGCGGCGTGGACGAGACAGTCCCGCGGAAGGGCACCGTGACCCAGCGGGCCATCGAGCGGATCAAGGCGATGATCGCCGAGGGCCTGCTGGAGCCCGGTCAGCGGCTGCCGACCGAACGGGAGCTGGCGGCGCAGCTCGGTATCTCCCGCAGCTCGATGCGGGAGGCGATCCGCGCCCTCACGGTCCTCGGGGTGCTCCAGGCGCGGCACGGGTCGGGCATCTACGTGACCCGGCTGGAAGCGGGCGACCTGCTGGAGACGTTCGGTGTGGTGGCCGACCTGTCCCGCGGGCCCCGTCTGGTCGAACTGCTGGAGGTGCGCCGCGTCCTGGAGTCGACGGCGACCGCGCTGGCCGCGGCCCGCATCACGGACGACCGGCTCGCGGCGGTGGAGGGGCATCTGGCGGCGATGAACGCCACGGACGACCCCGAGGAGATACTCGCTCACGACCTCGCCTTCCACCGGGAGATCACCGCCGCCGCGGGCAACGGGACCATGGCGGCGATCCTCGACGGCCTCTCCTCCCGCACGTTCCGTGCCCGGGTCCGGCGCGGTCACCAGGAGGAGGGCGCCTTCGCCCGCACCCGCCGCGAGCACGCGGCCATTTACCGCGCCCTGGCCGCCCGTGACCCGGAGGCGGCCCGCGCGGCGGCGGCCGCGCACGTGGGCGAGGTGGAGGAGTGGCTGCGGACGCAGCTCGGCGGCTGACCGCTACGCCCGACGCCGCAGCCGCAGCGTCATCAGCTCGAACGGGCGCAGCCGTACGGCGATCCGCCCGCCGTCCGCTTCCGGCGCCGCGGCGTCCGGCAGCGGGCGTTCGAGCAGGTCGGTCACCGTGACGCCGGCGACCTCGAACCCGGCCGTGAGCGTGGCCCGGACCCGGCCGCCGTGGGCCTCGTGGAAGCGGACGACCACGTCACCGCTGCCGTCGTCGGCGAGCTTGACCGCCGTGATCACGACCGCGTCCCGGTCGGCCGTCACCAGCGGAGCGACCTCGGCGGCGCCCGTCACCCGCCGCTCCGGCAGGTTGATCCGCCAGCCCTCGCGCACCGCGTCCCCGATGCCCGCGCCCGGGAGCAGCGCGTGCCGGAAGCGGTGTGCGCCCTGGTCGGTTTCGGGGTCGGGGAAACGCGGGGCGCGCAGCAACGACACGCGCACGGTGGTGGTCGTGCCCCGGTCGGCGTGGCCGCCGCCGCTGCATACCGTACGGGTCACGTCCTGCCCGTACGTCGAGTCGTTCACGATCGCGGCGCCCCAGCCGGCCTCCTCGACGTGCACGAAGCGGTGCGCGCACGTCTCGAAGCGGGCGGCCTCCCAGGAGGTGTTGGTGTGCGTGGGCCGGTGGACGTGCCCGAACTGGGTCTCGGACGCGTACCGCTCGGCGTGCACGTCGAGCGGGAAGGCGAGCTTGAGGAACTTCTCCGTCTCGTGCCAGTCGACCTCGGTGTCGATCACGAGCCGTTTCTCCCCCGGCGGCAGCGACAGCACCTGGGTGACGTGCGACGCGCCGAAGGACCGTACGACACGGACCGAGGCGCCGTCCTCCCCGGGCACGACCCGCTCGGCGTCGGTCAGGTCGGTGACCGTGTTGCGGTAGAACTCGTCGACGTCCCAGGCGTCCCACTTGTTGGGGAGGTCGGGGTGGAGCTGGAGGAGGTTCGCGGCCCGGCCCGGGGCGATCGCCTCGCGGTCGGCCCCGATGTCGTGGGCGGAGACCACGAGGCCGTTGCCGTCGATCTCGATCCGCAGCAGACCGTTGTCCAGGACGAATCCGCCGCCGTCACGCGCCGCGCGTGACGTCTCCCCCCGCACGACCGGCGTGCCCGCGCCGCCCGCGGGGACGCCGTTCCTCGGGTGCGGGGCCGCGTTGAAGACGAGTTCCGCCGTGCCGTCACCGGCCAGGGCGCGCTGCGCGGCGCCGATGACCTCCTCCAGCTCACCCGCCAGCCGCGCGTACGTCCGCCGGGCCTCGCGGTGCACCCACGCGATGGACGAGCCGGGCAGGATGTCGTGGAACTGGTGCAGCAGCACCGTCTTCCAGATGCGGTCCAGGTCCTCGTACGGGTAGGGGAACCCGGTGCGGACGGCCGCGGTGGCCGCCCACAGCTCCGCCTCCCGCAGCAGGTGCTCGCTGCGCCGGTTGCCCTGCTTGGTCCGGGCCTGGCTGGTGAGGGTGGCGCGGTGCAGTTCGAGGTACAGCTCGCCCACCCACACGGGCGGCTCCGGGTATTCCGCCTCGGCCTTGTCGAAGAAGGCGCGCGGGGTCTCCCACACGACCGTCGGCGAGCCCTCCAGGTCACGCACCCTGGCCGCCTTCGCGACCATCTCGCGGGTCGTGCCGCCGCCCCCGTCGCCGTAGCCGGTGGGGGCGAGGGAGTGCCGGGCCCGGCCCTTGTCGCGGAAGTTGCGGGCGGCGTGCGCGAGTTCGCCGCCGTGCATGGCGCAGTTGTAGGTGTCGACGGGCGGGAAGTGGGTGAAGATCCGGGTGCCGTCGATGCCCTCCCAGCGGAATGTGTGGTGGGGGAACGTGTTCGTGCGCGACCAGGAGATCTTCTGGGTGAGCAGCCGGGTCGAGCCGGCCGCCCGGATGATCTGCGGGAGCCCGGCGGCGAAACCGAAGGTGTCGGGCAGCCACGCCTCGTCGTTCTCGATGCCGAACTCGTCGAGGAAGAACCGCTTGCCGTGCACGAACTGCCGGGCCATCGCCTCGGAGCCCGGCATGTTGGTGTCCGACTCCACCCACATGCCGCCCGCGGGCACGAACCGCCCGTCGGCGACGGCCTTCTTCGCCCGCGCCCACACCTCGGGCCGGTGCTCCTTCACCCAGGCCCACTGCTGGGCCTGCGACATGGCGAACACGAACTCCGGCTCGTCCGCCAGCAACGCGGTCATGTTCGCCGTCGTACGGGCCACCTTGCGCACCGTCTCGCGCAGCGGCCACAGCCAGGCCGAGTCGATGTGCGCGTGGCCGACGGCGCTGATCCGGTGCGCGGAGGGGACGGCGGGCCGCGCCAGCACACCGGTGAGCGGCTCGCGCGCGCGGGCCGCCGTGCCGTTCACGTCCTGGAGGTCGAGTGCGTCCAGGGCCCGGTCGACCGCCCGCACGATGTCCCAGCGGCGTGCCGACTCCTCCGGCAGCTCGGCCATCAGCTCGCCGAGCACCTCCAGGTCGAGCAGGAGGTGCCACACGGTCTCGTCGAACACGGCGAGGTCCATGCGCCCGAGCCGGTACAGCGGATCGCTGCCCGCGGTCTCCTTGTCCCCGAGCCGGGTGGGCCGGAAGGGGCGACTGCCGAAGATCACGGGGTTGGAGGCGGCCTCGATGTGCAGGCGGACCTCCTCGCCGCCCGCGACGGGGGCGCCGATGCGCACCCACTGGTTGCGCGGGTGCAGGCCCTTCACCGGGGTGCCGTCGGGCCGGTACACCAGGCCCTCGCACTGGAAGCCGGTCATGCCGCCGTCGAAGCCGAGGTCGAGCAGCGCCTCGACGGTCCGGCCGGCCCAGGTCCCCGGGACGGTGCCGGTGACCCGGAACCAGCTGGTGCCCCACGGCGCGCCCCAGCGGGCGCCCGCCCCGACCGGCCCGGGCGCCGCCGCGAGGCCCTCGGCGACCGGCACCGGCTCGCCGGGCGCGTGCCACACGGCGACCTCCAGCGGCACGGACTCCGGGTACACGGCGGGGCGGACACGCTCGTCGAGGACGCGTCCCAGACGGGCTTCGACCAGGCTGCGGTCGTCATGCATGCGGGTGCTCCCTAACGGTCGCGGACGGGGAGGCGGTACCGGGCACGGGCGCCGCGGCGCCCGGCCAGGTGTAGAGCTCCCCCGCGGCACGCGGCCCGAACCGCGCCCGCCGCCGTCAGCGCGACGGGCGGGCGACCGCCGGGTACGGGACGACGGTCCCCGTGGGACCGCCGGAGGCCGCGGAGGCCGCCCGGGCGTGGATGACGCGGGCGCGGTGCCGTTGCGCGAAGGCGTGCGGAGGGTCGGCGGACGGCGGGTCGGGCAGGCCGGTCGCGTCCAGCAGCAGGCGGGGGTGTGCGGTGTCCGGCAGCCGGGCGGCGGTGGCCGAGTCGGTGAGGACGCACACCGGTCCGGCGTCGTCGAGCAGGCGGGCGAGCCGCTGCGCCGGGTACTCCGGGTCGAGCGGCAGACAGGCGCCGCCCGCCTTCAGGACGGCCAGGACGCCCAGGATCAGCGGGACCGAACGCGGCAGCGCCAGGGCGACGAGGTCGCCGGTGCCGACCCCCCGGGCGGCCAGCCGGCGGGCCAGCCGGTGGGACCGCTCGGCGAGTTCCGCGTACGTCAGGGTCAGATCGGCGTGCACCAGGGCGGGCGCGTCGGGGGTGCGCCGGGCGCCGGCGTCGACCGGGCCGATGCGCGTGACGGCGGCGATGTCCCCGGGGTTTCCACCCCTGTTCACGTCCCCGTTCCCGTCCCCGTTCACGTCCCCGTTCCCGTCCCTGTTCTGGTGCGCGCTCCCGTCCCCGTCGGGGGTGCCGAGCCGGGAGAGGGGTGCGTGCGGGTCGCAGTGGGCGATCCGGGTCAGCAGGGCGAGGAACTCCTCCTGGTGGGCGCCGAGTTCGTCACCGGTGCGGAGGGCGGGGTGGGCGTCGTGGTCGATGCGCAGGCCCCGGCCGTCGGCCCGGTCGTAGACGTGGACGGTGAGGTCCTTGGTCGGCCCGGCGGACAGGTTGTGCGGGACGGCGGGGGCGCCGGCGAAGGAGAGTCCGTAGTCGAACGGCATCACGTTGAAGAGCGGCCCGACGGGCGGGGGGCCCTCGTCGCCGAGGCCCAGGTCGCGCCGGAGGTGGTGGAAGGGGTAGCGCTGGTGGCGCCGCGCGGCGCGCAGTCCCAGCACGGTCTGCCGGGTCAGGGTGGCGAAGGTGAGGGCGGGGGTGACCTCCAGCCGCAGCGGCAGGATGTTCCGCACCATGCCGGGCACCCGCAGCGCCACGGAACCGAGCCGGCACATCAGGGGCAGGCCGAGCACCACGTCGGAGTCCTCGGTGACCCGGGAGACGTAGAGGGCCTGCGCGGCGATCAGCACCTCGGCCCAGGTGGCGCGCAGTTCACCGGCGAGGGCGCGCAGCCGCGCGGTGACGTCGTCCGGTACGCGGGCGCCCCGGCGCAGGGAGGTGCGGGAGGGCCGCGCGTACCGTCCGGCCGCGGTGGGCGCCGCGGGGCGGTCGGCGAGCGCCTGGATCCAGTGGGCGCGGTCGATGCCGTACTGCTCGGAGGAACGGTAGGCGAGGTCGTCGGCGACCAGGTCGGCGAGGCGGCCGAACGGGTTCGGGCCCGGCCCGCGCCCCGCCGCGAGCGCCGAGTAGACCTCGGCGGTGCGGCGGGCGAGCAGCGAGTAGCCGAACCCGTCCATGACGAGGTGGTGCACGCACTGGTACCAGAGCCAGCGCGCTTCGCCGACCCGCAGCAGCGCGTGCCGGAAGGGCGGGCCGGCGGCGAGGTCGAAGGGACGGTCCAGGTCCCGTTCCATCCAGGCGAGCGCGGCGGCGTCCGGGTCGGCCTCGCCACGCAGGTCCGCGGTGCGCAGCGGGAAGTCACCGGCGGACAGGGGGACCGTGAACTGCCGCGGCCCGTCCGGGGTGTCGACGATCCGCGTGCGCAGCGCCTCCGCGTCGTCGGCCGTGCGGCGCAGGGCCCGGGCGAGCAGCCCGGGCCGCACCTCGCCGTGGATCTCCAGGTACTCGGCGAGGTTCAGGGCGGTGCCGGACGGGTCGAGGGAGTGCAGGTTCCACACGCCGGCCTGGGCGGCGGTCAGGGGCAGTCCCCGCTCGGGCGCGGCGGTCACTGCCGCACCCCGAGCAGCGGGACCCAGGCATCGATGGCGGGCCGGTCGGCGAGGTCGACGAAGGAGACGTCGACACCGTGCTCGCGCCGCCACCGTTCGACGAGGTCGATCAGCCGGACGGAGTCGAGGCCGTAGTCGACCAGGTCGTCGGCGGCGGGGATGTCGAGGGGATCCTCCCCCAGCACGTCCGCGACGTCCTCACGTATGCGCTGCACGGTCAGTGTCATGGTCGGTTCCCCCTGGGAGACGGTTCGGCTGTCGTGATGCGGCGCGCGGCCCTGGACGTCCCGTGCCGGGAGGTCGTCGGGTCGGGGTCGCCCTCTCGACGTGCGACCGGTGGGCGGTGGTCGCGACGTGCGCCTCACCGGTCGGCCGGGGCCCCCGGGAGTCCGTCTGCGGCTCGTGTCGGGCGGGGGTGCGGCCACCGGGCGGCGCGGAGGGACGACGGGGCACCGCGCCCGCGCGTCCGGGATGCGCCGGCGGGGGCGGCGGCCGGGCGGAAGCCCTCCGCGCCGGCCCGGGCGTGCGGGCCGGCGTCCCGGTGGCGCGTACTCCGGTACCGCCCGTGGCTCGTGTCTCGTGGACCGTGGTCACCTGGGGTCTCCGGGGCGGTTCGCCGGTACCGCGGGTACCGGTGCCGATGGGTTCGAGCGGTGCGGGTCGGCCGGGTACGGCGCCGGAGCGAAAGGGTACTGGGGCCGGTCCCCCGGCCGGAAGGGGCCCTGGGCCGTACGGTCCGCGACGTGCGTGCGAAAACCGCCGTCCGGCACGCTCACGGCGTGCGGCGGCGGTTCCGCGGGAGTGGTGCGGCCGGGCGCTGCCACGGGCGCCCGGCGGGAGTGTGGCCCGGCCCGAGTGCGGGGGGTGTCCTCGGGCCGGGCGTTCAGTGGGCCGCGCGGGGGCCGCTCGCCTCGTCGGCGCGGGCCTTCTCCTCAAGACGGGCCTTGGCGTCCCTCCAGTCGAGCGGCAGCTGCCCGACCGGGACCTCCCAGAAGGTGAACGTCGACCGGCGCGACGTGGCACGCAGCCCGGTCATGATGCTCTTGTGGGGTTCCGTCCCGGCGTAGGTGTAGAGCGCGTCCTTGCTCTCCCACGCGGACAGGGTGAAGAAGACCCCGTTGAGGAGCTGGGCCTCCAGGGAGGCGCCGAGCGCCCCGGGGGACTTGCGGACCTGGCCCCACGCGACGAGGGACTTGAGGAAGAAACGGGGGACGTCCTTCCTGGACCCCAGCTCGAACCGCGAGGCCATGCAGAAAGCGGTGGTGTCGGGCTGCGCCGGATTGGGCGTGACCCACGGGAGAGTAGGCACGATAGTCTCGCCTCCACGGTTGGTGAGTGGCACTATCTATATTAGACAGTACAGCTACCCAATATCCAGTGGAGAAGCGGGGAAGCGCGTGAGAATCTCGGAGCTCAGCCGCCGCAGCGGGGTGCCCAACGCGACCATCAAGTACTACCTGCGCGAGGGCCTGTTGCCGCCGGGCCGCGCCACGGCGCAGACACAGGCGGAGTACGACGACTCGCACCTGAGGCGACTGCGTCTGATCCGGGCCCTGACCGGGGTGCGCGGACTGTCCGTCGCCGCGGCCAAGCAGGTGCTGGACACCATCGCCGAGGAGGACCAGACCGACACGCACCACGTGCTCGGGCTGGTCTTCGGCGTCTGGCCGTCCGGCAGCAGCAAGCCGGAGACGGCCGACGGACAGGTACCGGTGGAGTGCCCGGAGACCGACGCGCTGGTGGACGCGATGGGCTGGACGGTCTCCACCTACAACCCGGCCCGGCAGGTCATCGACCGGACCCTGGAGACACTGCGCTCGCTGGGCATGGAGCAGGACTGGAGGTCCCTCCTTCCGTACGCCGAACTCGCCGCGCGCACCGCCCGGCTCGACCTCGACCAGCTCGAGACGCTCAAGGACCCGCTGGAGAAGGCCGAGCGCGCGGTGCTGCTGACGTTCGTGCTGGAACCGGCCCTGATGGCGCTGCGCCGGCTGGCGCAGGAGGACGAGTCGATCGTGCGCTACGGCGAGAGCCCGTCGCTGGCCGCGCTCCAGCCCGGCCGCAGGCGTGCGGACGAGCATGAGTGAGCGGTACTCACGTCGGTCCGGGGGCGGCCCGCCGGGCGGCGGCCGGGCGGTGCGCCCCCGTACGCGAGGTTGAGTACCCGCGACTCAGGACCGTCCTGTCCCCCGCGTGTTCTGCTCATGGGCGGAATGCGGTACGGCACCCGCCGTACGTCCACCGCGCACGGGGAGGCAAGCGGATGCAGTTCCGGATTCTGGGCCCGCCCGATCTGTACGACGAGACGCACGACCGGTGTGCGCCGCTGGGCGCCCCGAAGCTGCGGCTGCTGCTCGGCGCCCTGCTCACCCGGCCGAACACCCCGGTGCCCCGGGAGGAACTGGTCCGCGAGCTCTGGGGCACCGCACCGTCGCACCGGGCGTTCCGCAGCCTCAACGCCCACGTGTCGGCGCTCCGCAAGGCCATGGCGCAACAGGAGGCGGAACCGCGTGACGCGCCGCGCCTCGTCGCCCGCGAGGCGGGCTACGCGCTGCGGGCGCAGGCGGCGGAGACCGACTTCGGGCGCTTCGGGCAGGCACTGGCACGGGCGCGCCGCACCACGGCGCACGACCCCGAGGGCACCTACGCGTCGCTGTGCGGGGCCCTCGCCCTGTGGCGCGGGCCCGTGCTCGGCGGCGGCCCGCACGGCCCGGCGTGCGGGCGGCTGGCGGCCCGGCTGGAGCGGGACCGGGTGGACGCGCTGGAGATCTACTTCGACTGCGCGCTGCGCACCGGACGGCACGAGCGGGTCCTTCCCGAGCTCCAGGACGCCACCGCCGCCCATCCGCTGCGCGAGCGCCTCCACGACCAGCTGATGCTGGCCCTGTGCCGCTGTGGACGGGCCCCCGAGGCGATCGGCGTCTACCGGCGGGCGCGCCGCCGGCTGGCCGTCGCGGGCGGCCACACGCCGCTGCTGACGGCCCGCCTGGAGCAGATCGGTGTCTGCTCCCCCGTCCTCACCGACCCCGCCGCCGACGCCGAGGCGCCCGGCCCGTCCGGTCCGGGCGCGCCCGCGGCCCGGACCGGCCACGAGGTGTCGCCGCGCTCCGTCGTCGGGTATCTGACGGAGCTGCTGAGCGGCCAGGTGCTCGCGCCCTGACCGCGCGTGAGCGACGGAGCGCGCCTCCCGCCGGTTGCGGGAGGCGCGCTCACTCGTCTCAGGAACCCTTCGGCACCACCGTCACAGCTCGCCGACGAGCTGCCGGGCCGCCTCCATCCCGGAGGAGTAGCCGGCCTCGTGCGAGCCGATCTGGTCCACGCCGTGCCGCTTGGCGTGGAAGTAGGCGCCGCACAGCTTCACCCGGGTCCCCTCGTTCACGTCGTAGATGTCCTTCTGCATCTCGCGGACGTGGATGTCGATGATCGGGTGCGTGTACGGGAAGGTGGCGATGACCGTCTCCGGGTCGACGTCACGCGGGTAGTCCAGCGTGACGAAGTAGTCCTTCTCGGAGGTGAACCCGTGCAGCTTGTTCATGTAGTAGGCGACGTACGTGCGGTCCTCGCCGCCGACCGCGACCTTGCCGTAGTTCCACGCCTGCCAGCGCCCGCGGTCGGCCGGCATCACCGAGGGGTCGGTGTGCAGGATGACCGTGGAGGAGTTGTAGCGGACCTTGGACAGCACCTCGCGCTGCCGTTCGGTCGGGTTGTCGAGCATGGCGAGGGCCTCGTCCGCGTGGGCGCCGACCACCACGTAGTCGTAGCGCTCCGAGCCCCGGGCGGTGGTCACGGTGACCCCGTCGTCCTCCTGGCGGATCGCGGTGACGGGCTCGCCCGAGCGGATCTCGGGGCCGATGGCGGCGAGCGCCTTGCGGACGTAGGAGATCGAGCCGCCGCCGACCGTGCGCCAGTCGACGTGCTGGCCGCCGAGGCCGCCCTCGTCGTGGCCCATGAAGAAGGCGATGGCGGTACTGGCCGGCATCTCCCAGATCTTCTCGGCCGGGATGGACCAGACGGCGGAGCAGAGCAGGATGACGTACGAGGTGCGGAACGCCTGGCTGTAGCCGCCGCGGTCGAGGTACTCGCCGAGCGGGATGTCGGCCTTCTTGCGGACGAAGTCCCGGCGGCCCTCGGTGTGGAAGCGCCTGGCCTCGCGCCAGATGGTCCGGAACTCCTCGGAGTCGGCGTAGCGGGCGGCCATCTCCTCCTCGGACAGCCCGAGTTCGGCCGTGCC
This sequence comes from Streptomyces ruber, assembly GCF_014648075.1. Taxonomy (GTDB): domain Bacteria; phylum Actinomycetota; class Actinomycetes; order Streptomycetales; family Streptomycetaceae; genus Streptomyces; species Streptomyces ruber. The sequence continues at coordinate 190,755 of NZ_BMQK01000006.1, forward strand.
GTACTCCAGGCCGGAGTCCAGGTCGAAGAAGTTGAAGGCGCCCCGGTGCTCGACGGCCTCGACGCCCAGCTCGTCGAAGAACTCGCAGAGGTTGGTGTAGGCGGGCCGGTTGAACACGACGAACGCCGTGTCGATGCCGAGGGTGCGGCCGGCGTCCTCGACCTCGACCGTGTTGGCGTGGCCACCGAGGTGGTTCTCCCGCTCGTAGATCGTGATGCGGGCGCGGTCGCGCAGGTGGTAGGCCGCGGAGAGGCCGGCGACACCGGCACCGACGATGGCGACACGGGGGCTGGTGGGCTGGGTCATGATCATGTCCTTCACGGTCGGTGTGGGGCGGGTGCGGGGGCGTACGGGGTCATGCGGTGGTCAGGCGGGTGAGGGAGTGCTCGGGAAGGCCGGGTGGGCCCGAGAGGTCGGAGAGGTCGGTGCGGCGCAGCAGGCCCGGGCCGCCGTGTTCGGTGGCGACCGCGACGACGTGCCCCGGGCCGGGGTACAGCAGGTCGAACCACCAGCGGGTGTCCGCGCCCGGCTGCCGCGGGTCCCGGACGGTGATCCGGTCCCGGCCCCGCTCCCCCGTCCGCCGCACGAAGGAGAAGCTGCCCGGGCTGCGGATCAGCCCGGTGCCGAGCGCCTTGAGGTAGGCCTCCTTGAGCACCCACAGCTCGCCGGCCAGGGCGGCGCGGGCGCCCGGCGCGGCGCGGCCGAGCTCGGCGCGCTCGGCGGGGCCGAGCCGCCGGCCCAGGTGTGCGGTCAGCTCGGCCGGGGCCGGGGTGGGGCCGACGTCGACGCCGCAGCCGCGCCCCTCGGTGACGACGCAGGCGATGAGCCCGTCGGTGTGCGAGAGGTTGAACCGCAGGTCGTCACCGGCCGGTCCGGCGGGCTCGGGCCGGCCGTGGGCGCCCCGGGTGAAGCGCCAGTGGTCCAGGGGGCGGTCGGTGCGGGCCGTGAGCGCGTAGCGGGACAGCAGGCGCGCGCCCAGGTAGCGGCGCCGCGCGCCCGGGGTGATGCGCCGGTCCAGGCTCGCGCGTTCCTGGTCGGTCAGCAGCCGGGTGCCGCCGAGCGCGCCGGCGAAGCCGTCGACGGCGTGCTCGGGCAGCAGCCACAGGTGCGCGGCACCGCTCCCGCTCACAGCGCGGCGGCCGACAGGTCGGTGCGCTCGGCGAGCGGGAACTGCCAGTGCGAGAACAGCCGGTTCTCCCGGTGGAGGTGGCGCAGCACCTGCATGACCTCGTCGACGACGGCCTGGTCGGTGACGAACTCGTGCGGGTACAGCTGCTTGCGCAGCCGCTCCAGCTGGAGCAGCAGCACCGCGCCGCTGGGCAGCGGGTCGTCCAGCACGTCGTGCGAGTGCACGTAGGTGTGCACGCACGCGGCGGCCGCGTGCACCAGGCAGTACTCCTTGGCCAGGTCGAACAGCTCGGCCGACTGCGCGTACGCGCGGCCCAGCTCCGCCTTGAGGGCGGTGGCGCGCCCGGCGAGCGTCCCCGCCCGGCCGAGCAGTTCCTCCGCGACGTCGGCGGCGCGGAGCAGCCGGTCGCGTTCGGCGCTCTTGGCGTCCTCGGCCAGGGCGCGCAGCCGGCGCAGCGCGTCGGGTGCGGCCAGGACGGCGTCGTCGAGGCCACGGCTGAACAGCTCCTGCCGCGACGGGTCGTAGACCGGCAGTTCGCGGTCCATGCCGAAGAGGACGGCGGCGCGTTCGGCGGCGGCCGCACGGACCTCGTCGTCCGCGGTCGTCGCCCTGCCGAGCAGGCCGTCGAGCTGCTGGCCCAGGTTGCGCAGGTTCACCACGGTGTTGCCGTCCGCGATGTTGGCCACCAGCAGGTCCCGCAGCATCTTCTGGTACGGGCCGTAGTGCGGGTGGGCGCGCAGGAAGTAGCGCGCGCCGATGACCACGTTCAGCTGCGACATGGTCTTCTCCAGGAGCGTCGGCGCCAGGTACTTGGCCACCGACGACCACACGCTGAGCTGCTCCGGCGCCGCCTGGATGGCCCGTACCGCGCCCAGGCTGACGGCGTCCGCCACCATCAGGTCCGCGAACGCCTCCACCAGCTGGCGGCGGCTGTAGGGGACGTCGCTGACGGTGCCGCCGAACAGCACCCGCCGCTCGGTGAAGTCCAGCGTCAGCCGCAGCGCCGTGTCCACCGAGGACAGCGCCAGGCTGCTGATCACCGCGCGGGCCACCTGGGTGGACTTCAGCGCGATCTCCAGGCCCTGCCCCTCGGCGCCCACGAGGGCGGAGTCCGGCACGAAGGCGCCCTTCAGCCGCAGCCCGCTCAGGTCGAGCGCGCGCAGCCCGTGCAGCTTCTCGACCGGCAGCTCCTCGACGGTGTCCGCGTCGAGGCTCCACTTGTCCACGAGGAAGATCGAGTACGCGCCGGGGCCGTTGCGCTCGCCGGTGCGGGCGTGCACCACCATCGTGTCCGCCACGGTCGCGTTGCCGATCAGCCACTTCTCGCCGGTCAGCAGCCAGCCGCCCGCGACGCGCTCGGCACGCATCTCGTTGGCGATCAGGTCGCTGCCGTGGGCCCGCTCGGACAGGCCCCAGGAGAGCCCGCCGCCGCGCTTCATGTGCGCGATCAGCGTGCGCTTCTGCTCGTCGGAGCCGGCGATCCACACCGTCATGAAGCTGAGGTTGGTGATGACCAGGGCGGTGGCGGTCGTCGAGTCGCGGCGGGCCACCAGCCGCATCAGGTTGAAGCCGGTCTCGACGTTGCCCGCGCGGCCGCCCTGCTCGGCGGGGAGCGAGTACTCGTGCACGCCCCAGCGCCGCAGCTGGCTGACGAACCCGTAGGGGTACTCCTCGTGCTCGTCGTGGTCCAGCACCCGGGTGAACGGGATGCGGCTGCCCGGGTCGTCCGGGTCACCGAGGTACTTCTCGAGGTCGGCGGCCAGCTCGGTGAGGCGGGCCTTGGGCGTCGTCGCCATCGTCGTCGTACTCCTATCGGGTGGTGGCCAGCCGGACGGGCAGGGCGGTGAACAGCCGGTCGCCGTCGCGCAGCGCGAGGGCGGCGTCGAGCGCGGGGGCCAGCAGTTCGCCGTGGCGGCGCGGGTCCGTCCCGTCGGCGCGGGCGAGCAGGTAGCCGAGCGCGGCGCCGAGCCAGCCGGTGGAGCCGGGCTCCGTGCCGTACAGGGACGTCCCGCGGTTGGCGTTCCACAGGTGCAGACAGCAGGCGGCGGCGTGCAGCCAGGCGTACCGCTCGGCGGTGTCCACCAGGAGGTTGGGGTCGGCGCCGGGCTTCCGCGCGGCCCGGGTCGCCTCGCCCAGCCCGGCCACCGCGTCCGCCAGCCGCCACACCAGGTCCTGCACCTCGCCCAGGTCACCGGTGACCGCGTCGACGGCGTCCGGCAGTCCGGCGAGGACCGGATCGGTGCCGCGGGCGAACATGTCGAGCCGGGCGGGCTCGTACGGCGGCAGCACGGCGTCCAGCGTGAACACGGTCCGCACCGCGTCCGGGTCGGGGACGGCGCCGCCCTCGGTGAGGGTCGGCAACTGGCCCGCGTACGAGCGGAGGTTGGCGAGGGTGCTGGCGTCGATCACGCGGACCACCGCCGAGTCCCGCTGGAGCTTCTGGAACAGTCCGGCGCCGCGATCGCCCTCGCGCAGCACCGACCGGGTGGCGAGGACCGTGCCGGAGGCCCGGATCAGGTCCTCGGAGGCCTCAGCGACCACGTGCTTGGCGGCGAGGGCCCACACGCTGAAGGACTCCGGCACCACGTGCACGCCGCGCGCCGCGCTCAGCGCCACCGCGTCCGCGGCGATCAGCGCGGAGGCGGCGACCGCCAGCTCGCGCCGGGGCCACGGCGATTCGGTGAGGGCGGCACGGCCGACACGGCGCCCGGCGGCGAAGTCCAGGGCGAGGCGTACGGCGGTGTCGGCGATGCCCAGGCTGCCGGCCATGCTCATCAGCCGCACCGCCTGCTGGGCCCTGACGGCGGCCTCCAGGCCCTCGCCCTCCCGGCCGACCAGCGCGCCCGGCGGCACCGGGGTGTCGTGGAAGCGCAGGGTGGCCAGGTCGATGCCGCGCATGCCGTTGGTGCGCGGGGCGGGCACCCGCTCCAGGGTACCCTCCGGCACGCCGGCCGTGTCCAGCAGGACGGCGGTGAAGGCGCCGGGTCCGCGCTCGCCGGTGCGGGCGACGACGTACACGGCGTCGGCGCGCAGCCCGAGGCCCACGAGCCACTTCTCGCCGCTGAGGACGCCGTCGCGCAGCCGTACCTCGTTGGTGAGCAGGTCGCTGCCGTGCGCGGCCTCGGTGAGCGCGAAGGCGACGGCGCCGCCGCCGCGCAGGATCTCCGCGGCCCGCTGCTGCTGCCCGACGCTGCCGTGCAGCTGGAGGCAGGTGGCGGCGATGATGCTGAACATGGTGCCGGGCATGATGTTGACGTCCCGGCGCGCGGCCGCCCGTACGAGCGTGAGGCTGCGGTCGAAGGACTCCAGGGCGCCGCCCCACTCCTTGGGCAGGTAGTTGAGGTGGAACCCGGCCCGCACCAGCTCCGCGCAGAGCTCCTCGGGGAACTCGTCCCGCTCGTCGCGCGCGACGGCCGCCGCGAACCCGTACGGGTTGGCGTCGTCCGTGGGGTCGCCGAGCCGCCGCTCCAGTTCCTCCGGCGTCAGCGGGCTCACCGCAGCCCCACCGAGGGTCCGGGCGCCGGGGTCTCCAGCGGGACGGGGCGGTAGTCCGCGGCGGTCGCCGGGATGTGCACGCCCGCCGTGCGCAGCTGGGCGAGGCGGGTGTGGAAGGCGGCGCCGCGCATCAGGTGGTGGGCGACGTCCGCGACCCGGCGGTTGCCCGGCGTCTTCAGGTAGCTGCCGGTCACCCAGTCGTTGAAGCTGCCCATCGCCGGGCCGCACCAGACCTGGTAGTCGGCGGCGCGGCTCTCGTCACCGGTGACCGCCCAGCGCGAGGACATGCCCAGGTACCAGCGGAAGACCAGCGCCATGCGGCGCTTGGGGCTGCCGGCGGCGCGCCGGAGCTGCTCGGGGTCGCGCCGGGTGAAGTACGTGACGCACTCCTGCCAGACGTCCTCCAGGGAGCGGCGGAAGATCTGCTGCTCCAGGCGGGCGCGGTCGGCGGGCGGGATGGACTCCAGGCCGTCGTAGGTCTGGTAGAGCTCGTACAGGCGCTTGGCCCGCATCGGGAACAGGGTGCCCTTCTTCAGCACCTGCAGCTCCACGCCCATCTCGAACATGTCGGCGGCCGGGGCCATCTCGCAGTCGGCGATGCCCGCCTCGGCGAGCATCTCCTTGGACCTGGCGGAGGCGCCGGACTCCACGCAGGACTGGTTGACGGAGCCGGTGACCACGTAGGCGGCGCCCATCGCGAACGCCGCCGCCACCGCGACGGGTGTGCCGAGGCCGCCACCGGCCCCGACCCGCACCGGCTCGGCGTACCGGAACTCGCGCTGCACGCCGTCCCGCAGCCGCAGGATGGTCGGCAGCAGCGCGGGCAGCGGACGCCGGTCGGTGTGGCCGCCGGAGTCGGCCTCCACGGTGATGTCGTCGGCGAGCGGCACGTGGTGGGCGAGCGCGGCCTGTTCGGAGGTGATGAGGCCCTGTTCGAGGAGCGCGCTGACCAGGGTGGCCGGGGCCGGGCGCATGAAGCGCTCGGCGGTCTCGGCCCGGGAGATCTTGGCGATCAGCCGGTTGTCGGCGACGACACGGCCGCTCGCGTCCCGGCGCAGCCCGGCCAGCCGGTAGCGGACGACGTGCGGGGTGAGGTCCATGTACGCGGACGCCTCCACGCAGCGCACGCCGTGGCGCAGGAACAGCTCGACGGCCTCCCGCTCCAGCCGGTCCTCGCTCGGGCTGTGGATGAGATTCACGGCGTACGGCAGTCCGGGGATCTCGGCGGCGAACCGGGCGAGGGTCTTCTCGATGGTCTCGGGCAGCAGCCCGGCCGCGCCGAAGGAGGCGAGGTAGCCCTCCTTCGCGAGGGCGACGACCATGTCGGCGGAGGCGATCCCGCCGGCCATCGCGCCCGCCATGTACGGCTGCCGCACGCCGTGCGCGGCGCGGAAGGCGGCCGAGCCGAGGCGCTCGGGCGGCAGCGGCTGGGCGGCGGCGAGCAGCGGCAGGCCGTCGCCCTCGGCGGCGGCGAAGCCGCCGGAGACCGCGCCGATGCCCTCGGGGGTGACGGCGATGAAACAGGGCTGGTCGAGATCGGCCAGCGCGTTGTAGATCCCGGCGGGATCCGTGCTGGGGTAGCGCTCCCCGTACCAGCGGAGAGGGGTGTCGCGGATGTCCATGGGAAAACGGGGCTCCTTGGCTTCGGCGGCGGCGGTGCGGGCGGGCGTCACGCCTCGGCGGTACGGACCTCGACGGCCACGTCGGTCAGTTCGTAGATGCGCAGACCCGGCTTCCACAGGTCGGCGTCCGCGACCACCAGCAGGCGGCCCTCCTCGCGACGGACCTCCTTGACGTGCACGTCGAAGAAGAGTTCCCGGTCGTGGCGGAGGATCTGGCCGCGGTACTTCCAGGACATCTCGACGTCGGTGGCCATCGCGAAGCGGGGCCGTTCGATGCCGTCGGCGAGGTTCTGCTCCAGGACGTACAGGCGGAGCGCCTGGAGGACGGCCTCGACGCCGAGGGAGCCGGGCATCACGGGGTCGCGGTGGAAGTGGCAGTCGAAGTACCACTCGTCGGGCCGGATCGCGCGGTAGCCGTGCAGGTAGCCGCGGCCGTGCTTCCCGCCGTCCGCGACCAGGTCCACGTGGTCGACGAGCGCGAACTTGTCACCGGGCAGGTGCAGATGACCGCCGGCCGGATCACTGAACTCGGGGGCGCCCTCGGGCAGTTCGATGCGGCGGACCCGGGAGGCGTCGGGCTTCTCGGCCTCGATCCAGGGGGCGACGTACCGGCCGCTGTCCAGGCCGACCTGGTTGGCGAGGGCGGCCTCGCTGAAGTAGCCGAAGAGGGACTCTCCGGTGTAGAAGACCTCGCCGTCGGCGGAGAGCTCGTAGGAGAAGTTCTGCAGCACCGCGCCCTGCACGGCGCTCGTCATCAGCAGCTTGGAGTGGTGCCGGATGGTCCTGCCGCGCAGGTCGATGTCCTTGACGAGGGTGGCGCGGCCGTCGAGGTTGCGGATCGAGTACTGCTCGTCGGTGTTCTTCAGGGTGGCCCCGAGGTAGTAGCCGAGGAAGATCGCCGCCTGGAGGGAGCTCTCCATGTAGACGGCGTTCGGCATGTGCGGGTGGGAGTTCTGCTCGTAGTACCAGGCGTCGGCCGGTGAGTCGTACTCGGTGACCATCTCCGAGCCGGGCGAGAGGTCGCCGCGGGTGCCCTTGAGGGACATGACGCGGTCGACGAACTGGAAGTCGCCGTTGGGGATGTACGGGGCGCGGCTGTCCCGGTACACCTCGAACTCCGGGCCCATCGCCATGTCCAGGAGGCCCTTGGCGGCGTGGGCGAGGTGCAGCTCGTTGATCATGGCGGGTTCGCCGTTCCGGTTCCGCCGTCCGAGGAACCGCGGCACGCCACCGATCTCGGGGCGGTAGGGCGACCCCTCCTTCTCCCGCACCTGGAGCCCGAGGTTCTTCATCCGGATGACGGGCTTGTCGCCCAGGTAGATGAGGACGTCGGCGATGACCGTGGCGCGCGGCAGGAGCGTCAGCTCCATGACCTCGACCTCGTACCGGATCTCCTCGTGGGCCTGGGTAATCTGGCCGCGGACCTGGACCTCGATGGGGGTGTCGGTGACGCACTGGAAGCGGGCGTCGGGGAGGGTGAGGTGCATGCCCTGGTGCAGCAGGTAGATCTGGAGGAGCTGCACGGCGCCCTCGGCGACCAGCGAGCCGGCGAGGACGTGGTCGTCCGGGAAGTGGCAGAGGAAGTACCAGGCGTCGGGCGTCAGCTTCTTGATGCCGGTGAGCTTGCCGAGGGCGCGCGGCCCGCCCTTCCGGTCGATGATCACCTCGTCGACCATGCGCAGCTTCTCGTCCGGCAGGCGCAGCGCCGGGTTGACGCCCGGGTCCTGTGCGTGGTCGGGGCCGAAGACGTCGCCGGGGCGTCCCTGGGCGAGCAGTTCGAGGTCGTCGCGGGTGAGGTGGTTCTTACGGGCGTACGCCAGCGGCTTGAAGTACCCCTTGGGGAGCTGGGCCCGGGCGGCCTTCTCCTTCTCGGTCATCACGACGCCGAGCGGGGTGTCGAGCTCCGCCTGGCTGAAGAACCCGGCGCAGGCGTCGTGCAGTTCGAGGATCAGCTCGCCGTCGGCGTAGCACTTGTAGCTGAAGAAGAAGAGCGTCGTGTCGCCCTGGTGGACGAAGCGGTCGATGGAGATGTCGTAGCGCAGGGTCTGGCCGACCCGCGGCAGGTCGCCGCGGAAGACCAGCGTCGAGTCGAGCAGCCGGTAGACCCGCTCGCCCTTGTTGCGGAAGTCGATGCCGAGGTAGCTGACCAGCAGCAGGTCGCACTGGCCAGCCTCGACGGTCACGGCCGGCGGGACGCCGCCGTCGACGGCGTACCAGGCGTCCTCGGGGACGTCGTACTCCGTGGTGATGGTCGAGGGCTTGAACTCCCCCGTCGTCCCGTCGATCGCGGTGACCCGGGTGACGAAGTGGTACGGCGGTGCGGGCAGCCGGACGCGCTTGCCGTACCCGTCGATCACGCCGAACTCGGGTCCGAAGACCTTGGCGACGGAGCCCGTGGCGAACTCGAGGAGGTCGGCCTCGTCCCAGATGACACCCTCCTTCACCTCGCGGGCCGGTTCGGGGGCCTGGTGGCCGGGGGCCTGCTGTCCGGTGGCGGCGGGCGGGGTGGCGACGGGCTGCGCGGGAGGGGCCGCCGCGGGGAGGACGGGAGCGGCGGGGGCGGCGGGGGCGATGGGTGCGGGAGGGGTCGCGGGCACGGCGGGGGCGGTCGCCCCGCCGCCGTCCAGGAGGGCTTCCACCCGGTTGAGGGTGGCCGCCTGGAGGATCTGCTGGGTCTCCATCACCACCGAGTGGGTGGCCACCATCTGACGGCGCATCTCCCGGACGAGATCGGCGGCGACGGCGGCCGGCTCGTCCTGCACGAGGGCGGCCGACGGCGCGGGAACGTGGGCGGGAGGGGTCGCGGTGACCGGCGGCAAGGGCTCACCGGAGGGCGCGGGCGCGGTGCCCGGTGCGTGCTGTGCCCAGGGGAGGTAGGAGATCGGGGTGCCGTCGAAGGCGATGACCTCGGCGTCGGCGAGGGTCGGGTCTGCGGGCATGAGAGGTGAGTCCTCCGGCGGTACGGACGGGACGGGGTCGGGGGCCGGGGTGGCGGCGACGGGGTGCGGGGTGGGCGGGGTGCCGGGAACGGTCGGGGTGCCGGGAGCGCCCGGCCCGGATGCGGAACCGGTCCCCGGGGCGGCGCCGGGCGGGGTCACCGGCCCGGCGGGACCGGAGCCGGAGGCGAGGGCGGCGCCCGCCGGACCGAGGTCCGGGACGGCACCCGGCACGGGGGCGGGCCCCGGGGCGGGCACGGCACCCGTGAGCCCGTGACCCGTGGTGGAGTTCGAGTTCGCGCCCGGCACGGGGGCGGGCCCCGGGGTCGGCACAGCACCCGCGGGACCGGCACCAGCAGCGGGTACCGCCGGCGCGGCGGCCGCACCGGAGCCCGCGGTCGCGCCCGCCGTGCCGGAAGCCGGGGGGGCCGGGTACGAGGCCGGTACGGACGTCACCCCTGCCGTGCCGGTGACCGGCACCCCGCCCACGGCCGGGCCGGAAGCCGCAACCGGCGACGCGACGGCCGTCGAACCGGCGGCCGAGGCCGGAACGGCCGTGCCCGCCACCGGGCCGGAAGCCGCGGCCGGGGCCGGTGGCGCGGCCGCCGTCGCCCGTGCGGCAGCCGCGCCGGGCGTCGGCATCGTGACCGGCGCCGGGCCCGGCGCCCTGGCCGGGACGGCCGGTGCCGCAGGCGCGGGCGTCGGTGACCCGGAGGGCACCGCGGCCAGCTCGCGCGCGATCCTGGCGGGAGCCGGCTCCGCGCCGCCCACCCGGAAGCGGGTGGGGCGCGCGGGCCGGGCCGGGACGCGTTCGGCGGCCGGGCCCAGCAGTGCGGTCAGGTCGAGGTCCAGGCCGTGGGCCGTCAGTCGCGCGGCGAGCTGGGCGATCGACTTCGTCGCGGACACGCCCCGGCGGTCGACGGGCACCGCGACGTGTGCGGCGTCGCCGAGGGTCTCGCGGACCCAGCGGGAGCAGGTGGCGCTCGGGCCGACCTCCAGGAAGTACCGGAAGCCCCGCTCGTAGGCGCCGCGCACCAGCCGGGGGAAGTCGATCGGACCACGCAGGGTGTGCGCGATACGGTGCGCGATCTCCTCGCGGGTGAGGGCGGGCAGTACCTCGTAGTCGTAGGCGCTGAACAGCTCCAGGTCGCCGAACGAGCCCGTGGGGTAGTCGTTCAGACCGGCCAGGCCCTCGAACTCGGTGTCCACCACCGGCACGTGCATGACCGCGCTGACGGGCGAGCGCGCGGCGGGGCAGCCGAGTTCCGCGATCAGGGCCTTGCACTGGGCCGGGTCGCCCGCGACGACGAGTTCGGCGGGCGTGTTGACGTGGGTGAGGTACACCCGGTCGTAGCGGGGCAGCACGGCCCGGACCGACTCCGCGTCGGTGAGCAGGACGTGGCTCGCCCAGACCTCGGCGTCCGGCGTGTCGTCGGGGAGGTCCCACGCCCCGCGGACCGTGCGGCGCGGACCGCACAGCCGGTCCTCGAAGATGGGCGTCGTACTGATGAGGGCGTCGTCCCGGCCCTCCGGCAGCCAGCCGCCGGTGGCGAACAGCATGCTCGACTCGCCCAGGCTGTAGCCGAAGCCGCCGTGCGCGGTGATCCCGAGGACCTCCCGGACGAGGTCGGTGTAGAGGATCGCGAAGCTGGTGCCGGTGGCGAGCATGAACGGGATGTCCTCGCCGAGGGAGGCCTCGAAGGCCATCAGCTCCCGTCGTCCCGGGGCCGCCTGCGCCCTCGGGTACAGCTCGGCGGCCCGCAGGTGCCGTTCCGGGGCGTCGGCCTGGCCCTCGAAGCGTGTCAGCAGTCCGGGGAGGGCGCGGAACAGGTCCTGGCCGAGCCCGGGGTAGGAGTTGAACGCGCCCGGGTAGACCAGCGCGACCTTGCCGTCGGGGCCGATCGGACGGGTGGTGAAGCAGCTGCCGGCCGGGGTGGTCCACTCGCCGCCGGCCGCGTGCACGGCGGGCAGGTCGCGGGCGGCGAGGTCGAGCTGGGCGCGGAGTTCGGCCGCGTCCCGGCCGACGGCCACGGCCCGCGCCGTCCGCCCGGACAGCTGCCGGGCCGCCTCGCGGGCGAGGGCCAGGGGGTCGGCGCCCTCCTGGGCGAGCAGCTCCCGGTGCCGGTCGATCGCGGCGAGCAGTCCGTCGAAGGAGTGCGCGGACAGCGGCAGGACGACCGGGCCGCCCGCGCGCTGCCAGTCGCTCGGGACCACGGTGCCCCGGGTGGCCTCGGCGGAGAGCACCAGGTGGCCGTGGGCGCCCGCCGCCCCGATGAAGCCGACCGTCGCATGGCGGCGCGAGCCGGCGGTGCGGCGCAGCCAGGGGCGGGACGCGTCGGGCACGTACAGCGCGGAGGCGGCGAAGTCGTCGGCGAGTTCGGGGGCCGGGCGGGTCCAGCCCGCCGTGCCGGGGACGTAGCCGTGGTGCAGGCCGAGCACGGCCCGGATCAGCCCGGCCATGGTGGCCGCGCAGCCCGCGTCGCCGATCTGCGCCTTGGCGCTGCCGAGCGCGACCCGGCCGGTGCGTCCGACGGGGCCCGCCGTCCCCTGCTGCCCCTGCTCCCGCGCCGGGAAGATCTTCGCCAGGCCCACGATCTCGGCCCGGTCCTGGGCCTCGGTGCCGCCCGCGTGGGCCTCCACGTAGCCGATGTCGTCGGCGGTGATCCCGGCGGCGGCGAGGGCGTCCTCGACGGCGGCCGCGTAGGTGTCGGCGTCGGCCTCGGGCACCCGGCCGTCCACCGGCGGCGCGTGCCGGATCGCGACCGACTCCAGGCGGGCGTAGACCGGGGCCTTCGCCTCGCCGGGGCGGGTGACGACGACCGCTCCGGCGCCCTCGCCGATCCGGCGGCCGCGGGCGCCCTCGGCGAAGGTGAGCCCGGCGTCGGCGACCACGTCGGGCCGCAGCAGCAGGTTCTCGGCGCTGCCGGCCAGGTCGACGGCGCCGACGAGGACCGCCTCGATGCCCGGGTCGAGCAGCAGCAGCCGCGCGACCTGGAGCGCCTCGGCGGTGCCGGAACCGTCGGAGGAGACGGTGAAGGAAGGTCCGGTGAGGTTCCAGAGGGAGGAGATGCGGCTGGCCATGACGTTGCCGATGTAGCTCAGCACCTCGTTGGCGACGATGGGGTCGACCACCGCGTCCCGGCCGACGGCGGTGAGCCGCGCCAGTTCCTCCTCGTCGACCTGGACGCCCGCGCGCGCGAACTCCTCGCGGACGAAGGTGCCCAGCCCGTACCGCGTGATCCGGAGGTGGGTGGTGGGCTCGATCTCCATGCCGACGACGACCGCGATACGGCGCTCCGGCGGGGCGCTCTCCCCCTTGGCCACGGCGCGGCTGTACCCGGCGTCGTGCAGGGCCTCGTCGGCGACCTTGATGGCCAGGGCGTGCTGGAGGTTGTAGGTGCGCAGGTCGGCCGGCGGGATCTTGAGGTCCATGGGGTCGATGCCCAGCCCGTCGACGAACGCGCCGCGCGGCAGCGCGTCCGGCGTGACGCCCGCGCCGTGCTCCAGGGAGCCGTCGCGCGTCTGGTCCAGGCCGCGCCAGCGCCGTTCGGGCAGCGGTACGAGGGTGTCGCGGCCGGAGTGCACGGCGCGCTCGTATGCGTCGAGCGAGTCGAACGACCCGAAGTGCGCGCCGAGTCCGGTGATGTCGAGCGCGGGCACGGGCGTACGCGCGGGCGCCTGTGCATCCTCCGTACGCGGCTCGCGCTCCGGCTCGGAGAGCACGACGTGCGCGTTGGTGCCGCCGAAGCCGAACGCGGAGACCGCGGCCCGGCGGGGCCCGTCGCCCCGCGGCCACTCGCGGCCGGTGCGGACGAGGACCTCCTCGCCGACCCGGCCGTCCTTGGAGCGGATCGGCCGGTCGACGCCGGTCGTCGGCGGGATGTACCCGTTGCCCATGGACAGCACGACCTTCAGCAGGCTGCTGAGGCCGGCCACGGTGAGCAGGTGGCCGATGTTGCCCTTGACGGAGCCGATCAGCGGGATGCGGCCGGCCGCGCCGAAGAAGTCGGCCACGGACTGCGCCTCGGTGGCGTCGCCGATGGGCGTGCCGGTGGCGTGGCACTCCAGGTAGTCGACGGCGGAGGGGTCGATGCCGGCCTGCTCGTAGGCGAGCGCGTAGGAGCCGAGCTGTCCCGCGCCCTGCGGGACCAGCAGGTGGCGGCCGCTGCCGTCGTTGGTGAGGCCGATGCCGTCGACGACGGCGTGGATGCGGTCGCCGTCGCGCAGCGCGTCCGCGAGCCGCTTGACGGCGACCATGCCGGCGCCCTGACCGGTGAGGATGCCGCCGGAACGGTCGTCGAAGGGCTGGCTGAACCCGTCGCGCGGGTACGCCTGGAGGTCGCCGAAGGACAGGTGGATGAGGGTGGGGTCGGGTGCGCAGACACCGCCGGCGAGGACCAGGTCGGCCTGTCCGGCGGCCAGGTGGTCGCAGGCCAGCTTCAGCGCGTACAGCGCGGAGGAGCAGGCCGCGTCGAGCGCGTACCGGGGGCCGCCGAGGCCGAGCGCGGCGGCGGCGACGGTGGCCGGGGAGCCGCTGACCCGCAGGTCCTCGGCGTTGAGCCGGGCCGGGTCGATGCGGTCACCGGGGTGCGCGAGCGCGCCGAGCGCCGGGTGGCCGGCCCGGCGCAGCCCCTCCAGCACGGCCTCCTGTACGAGCGGCACGCTGACCCGCGCCGAAGCGGGCGTCGGGAAGGAGTAGTTGCCGAGGATCAGGCCGGTGCGGGCGAGGATCTCCGGGCGGCCGTCGTGCCCGCTGTCGCGCAGCGCCTCCCGGGCCACGTGCAGGGACCAGTGGAAGATCCGGTCGAGGCCGGACAGGTGCCCGGGGTCGAGCAGATAGCCCTCGGGGTCGAAGGCGAAGTCGGTGACGAAGCCGCCCCGGCGGCAGTAGATGTCGTGCCGGGGGTCCGTGTCGCGGGGCTCGGGCGGCTGGCCGAAGACCTCCTCACCTCCCTCCCGGCGGCTGTCCACGCCGGAGGAGAGGTTCTGCCAGAACTCGGCGGGCGTCTCCGCGCCCGGGAACAGGCAGGAGAGGCCGACGATGGCGTACTTGCTCATGAGAGCTCTCGGGTCCCTTCTGACGGGCGGCCGGCCCGGACGGCGGCATGGGATGAGGAACCGTCCGGGCCGGCCCGATCACTGAGCGGTCCTGCCGGGGCGGGTCCGTGTGCGGTGGCTGCGCCGCCCGAAGGGGCGCGGGGAACTGCGCGACCAGCCACAACGGACCCGCAGACGGGGCACAGGACTTTCCAGCAGGACGTTCGGCGCTGGATACGGGGCGGCGTCAGCCGCTGACGCCGCCGGCGAACTTGGCCGCCAGCTGCGGAGCCGACACCACGCGGACGCCGTCGAACCGGACCAGCACCGTTCCGTCGGGAGCGCAGGCCGTGACGGTCAGCACCGAGGTGCTGGCGTCGCCACCCCCGGCGGGCTCGACGACGATCAGGAAGGGCTCACCGTCGGGCAGCGGGTGGTGCAGGTCGACGCTCGCCACCCCGAGGGGCAGGGACGCGCTGTCCTCGAACAGCTTCACCCAGACCAGACCGGCCTGGAGCAGCAGGTCCGCGGTGCCGGGCGCGAAGTGGGACCCGCCGAACGCGCCGTCCCCGGGCCGCAGTTCGGCCAGCTCGGCCCGGAGCACCAGGCGCGCCGCGTCCTCGGCGAGGATCCGGCGCACACCGCGCAGGGCCGGGCCGTGGAAGAGGGTGCCGTCGGTGTACAGCTCCCCGGCGTCCCGTCCGCCGTCGAGCGCCGGGAGTCCGGCGACGGTGGCGGCGGCCGGTACGGTGCCGGGGACGGCCACGGCCCCGTAGTGCGGGCGTACGGCGCCCTTGTCGTCCGTGGACCGGATGGCCACCTGGACCGTGTCCCCCGCCGGGGTCATGGTCAGCGAGAGCCGGTCGGGCTGGGTGCCGTCGACCACGATGCCCTTGTGGACGGCGAAGTCGCGGACCTGCCGCACCGGGGTGCCGCCGGCGCGCTCGACCGCGCCGATCGCCCAGCCGAGGGCGGCCACCGCGGGCAGCACCGGCGCGTCGCCGATGACGTGGTCGGTGACGATCGGGTGACCGGTCAGGGCGCCGAGCTCGCGCTCCACGGTGACCGGGCCGGTGGCGGCGGACCGCTCCGGCTCCGACAGGGGGGTCGTCGGGCCGAGGACGGTCACCACGTCGGCGGCCCGCCCGGCGGCGAACTGCTCGGTGAACAGCCGGGCCCCGGTCTCCACCGGGATCAGGACGATGCCGCGCTCCCGGAAGACCGCCTTGATCTCCGGGGAGACCATGCCGCTGTCCCAGGCGCCCCAGTTGAGGGAGGTGACGCGGGCGGCGGGGTGGTTCTTCTTGAAGGAGGACGCCCAGGCGTTGAGGACCTCGTTGGCCATCGCGTAGTCGGACTGGCCGC
The DNA here is from genome assembly GCF_014648075.1 of Streptomyces ruber. Lineage (GTDB taxonomy): Bacteria > Actinomycetota > Actinomycetes > Streptomycetales > Streptomycetaceae > Streptomyces > Streptomyces ruber. Next base: position 206,339 of record NZ_BMQK01000006.1, read on the forward strand.
GGTTGCCGAAGAACCCGGCGACCGAGGAGAAGAGGACCACGTGGCGCAGCCGGTCGGCGTCGAGCGCGGCGGCCACCGTGCGCAGACCGGTCAGCTTGGGCGCGAAGACCCGCTCGATCTCGGACGCCTTCTTGTTGGCGATGAGCTGGTCGGCGAGGACGCCGGCGCCGTGCACCAGGCCGGTGACGCGCTCCTTGTACGGGGCGAGCGCGGCGGCGGTGGCGGCGGGGTCGGTGATGTCGACGGCCAGGTACTCGACGGTGCTGCCCGCGGCGCTGATCTCCGCGAGGGTCCTACGGATCTCCCGGGCGCCCGTCACGGCGCGGGAGAGCTGCTCGACGCGCTTCGGGGTGGGCTTCTCGCCCGACGCCTTCAGCTGCGCGGCGGCGGCCGCCTTCAGCCCGGAGTCCTCGACACCGACCGCCCAGGACGGCTCGTCCGCCAGCGGGGTGCGGCCGAGCAGGAGCAGGCCGGGCCGGTGGACGCGGGCCAGTTCGGTGACGCAGCCGGCGGTGATGCCGCGCCCGCCGCCGGTGACGACGAGCAGGTCGTCGGAGGTGAGGGCGGGAACGTCGCCCGCCGCCGGGTCGAGCGCCCGCAGCGGCTGCTCGGCGAGGCCGAGGCCGACGCGGCGGGTGCCGTCGTGGCCGGCCTGGGTGAGGTCGGTGACGCTGTCCCGCGTCTCGTCCAGCACGAGGGCGGCGCCGGCCTCCGCGGTGAGCGTCGGGGCGAGGTCGACGGCCCGGCAGAACAGCCGGGGCGCCTCCACCGCGAGGGTCTTGACCAGACCGGTCACTCCGGCTGCGGGGGCGAGCTCCTCGCTCACTCCGCCGAGGCCGAAGGAGCCGTCGAGACGGGTGACGGTGACGAAGGCGGCGCGGCCCGCGTCGGCCGCGGCGGTCAGCGACTCGACCGCGTGCTTGGCCACGAGCAGCGTGTGGGCGAGGCGGCGGGTGCCGTCGGCCCAGTCGGCGTGGTGGGCGGCGGAGAGGTCGAGGACCAGGCTGATCCGGTCGGCGAGGACGAGCTCCATCCGCTCGGCGAGCTCGTTCACGCCCCAGCCGGACAGCGCGTGGTCCTTGACGCCGGTGATGCGCTGGGCCACACCGGGCAGCCGCAGCACGTGCACGTGCCGGCCCGACTCGACGAGCCGCGCGGCCAGCGCGGGCGCCAGCTCGGAGCCGTCGTCCACGATCAGCGCGCCGGAGCCCTGCGGGTAGGCGTCCACGAGCAGGTCGGGGGCGGGCAGTTCGACGAGCGCGGCCTGGGCGCGGCCGATGCCGGCGGAGGGTCGGACGGGCTCGTCGGCGGGGGTGGCCTGCGGCGCGGTCACCTGGTGCGGGGTGGTGCCGCCGGCCCCACCGCCGGACATGAAGCCGACGATGTCGCGCAGGGTGCGCAGCTCCGCGAGCTGCTCGGGGCCGGCCGCCACACCGCCGCCGAACCGCTCCTGCATCACGCCCATGATCTCGACACGCTTGATCGAGTCGATCCCCAGATCCGCCTCGACATCCATGTC
>NZ_BMQK01000006.1:207955-337019 GCF_014648075.1 Streptomyces ruber
GCCATGAAGGTCACGATGTCACGCAGGGTGCGCAACTCCGCGAGCTGCTCCGGACCGGCCGCCACACCGCCGCCGAACCGCTCCTGCATCACGCCCATTATCTCGACACGCTTGATCGAGTCGATCCCCAGATCCGCCTCGACATCCATGTCCAGCTCCAGCATGTCCGCCGGATAACCCGTCTTCTGACCCACCACCTCCAGCAACGCCGTCTCCACACCCGCCGCGTCCGGACCGGTCACGGAGCCGACCTCCACCGGGAGGGTCACGGCCGGGGCGGAGGCGGCCGGGGCGGTCGCCGCCATGAAGGTCACGATGTCGCGCAGGGTGCGCAGCTCCGCGAGCTGCTCGGGACCGGCGGCGACATCACCGCCGAACCGCTCCTGCATCACGCCCATGATCTCGACACGCTTGATCGAGTCGATCCCCAGATCCGCCTCGACATCCATGTCCAGCTCCAGCATGTCCGCCGGGTAGCCCGTCTTCTGACCGACCACCTCCAGCAGCACCGTCTCCACACCCGCCGCGTCCGGACCGGGGGCGGCAGGCTGCGCGGCCGGGGCGGGAGCCGGTTCGGCGACGGCCACCTGCTGCGGGGCGGGCGCGGGGGCCTGGACCGGGGCGGGAGCCGGAGCGGGGGCGGGAGCCGGGGCAGGCGCGAGGGCGGGGGCCGTCTGGGCGGGCAGCGCGGGCTGCGGGCTCCGTGGGGCCACGGACGGGGCCGGTCGTGCGGCGGGGGCCGGGCGGCGGGTCGTCGAAGGAGCCGCCGTGCCCATCTCCAGACCGGCGAGGTCGCGCAGGATCTCGTTGGCCCGCAGGTGGCTGCGCCCGATGTCCAGGCCGTGCTCCTTCACGGCGTTGATGCCGGGGAGGACCTGGCCGAGCTGCCCCTGCTCCGCGGCGCGCTCCAGCAGCCCCGTGAGGCGCTCGGCGCTCCGCAGCTGGCCGGTCAGGTAGTCGTCGTGCAGGGCGAGATGGTCGGCCACGAGATCGGCCAGGCGGTCACTGTCCACGTGTGCTGTCTCCATGACGGTGGGGGCCGGAGCGGGGGTGGGCGCGGGTGCCGCCGGGGCGGGCTCCATGACGGTGGCCACCGCGGCGGCCACCGGGGCCGGGGCGCTCGGCGCGGCCGGGGCGGGGGCCGTACGGACGGTGGACGCCGTGCCGTTCACGCTCGGGGCCGGGGCGGTGGTGGCGTAGGCGGGGGCCGGCGCCGGGCTCGGCGCGCTCGCCGGGGTGCTCGGCGTGGTCGCGGGGGCCCCGGTGGAGCCTGCGCCGGGCAGCGTGGGCACGGCGATGCGGTACCCGTTCTCGATGGCGTCCCGGTAGGCGGCCCTGCGCTCGGGCGAGACGTAGTTGATGCCGTTGAGGAGGATGGACATGCCCTTGGCCGGGGTCTCCTCGACCGCCGGGGCGACGTAACGGTCGGCCGTGGCGAGCGGCAGTCCGTGCACGGCGAGCCGGGCCACGGCCTGCTTCAGGGCGACGTCCGCGTCCTTGCCCGGGCCGGCGTCCAGGGAGAGCACCGTGTGCTCGCGGTCGCCGAGGATGCGCCGTACCAGCTGGGTGAGCACGCCCTTCGGGCCGAACTCGACGAACACCCGGTACCCGGCCGCGTACATCTCCTCGACGCGCGTCGCGAAGTCGACGGGGTTGACGAGCTGTTCGGCGAGGACCGCGCGGTTGGCGGCGGTGTCGGTGCCGTACGAGGCGCCCGCCGTGTTGGCGAAGACGGTGCCGTTCGGGGCGCCGACCTCGTACCGCTCGACGTCGGCGCGGAAGGCGTCCACGGCGTGGCCGACGAAGGGGGTGTGGAAGGCGGCCGAGACAGGCAGCCGGCTCGCGCGCAGACCGGCGTCGCGGGCGGCGGCGACCAGTCGGTCGATCTCCTCGGTGGGGCCGCCGACGACGATCTGGTCGGGCGCGTTGCGGTTGCAGACGACCACGTCGGTACGGTGCGCGAGGAGCTCGGTGACCTTCTCCTCGGTGGCGGAGACGGCGGCCATGGCGCCCGCGTCGAAGCCGGGGGCGGCGTCGGCCGGCGGGGCCATCGCCTTGCCGCGGGCCCGGGCGAGGGCGAAGAAGGCCTCGTCGGTGAGGGCACCGGCGGCCCACAGGGCGGTCAGCTCGCCGAAGCTGTGGCCGAGGAAGCCCTCGGCGGCGAAGCCGAGTTCGGTGAGGTAGCGGAACTGGCCGGCCGCGAGCGCGCCGATGGCGGGCTGGGCGTAGGCGGTGGCGCGCAGCGCGGTCTCCTGCTCGGCACGCTCGGCGTCGGTGAACGCGGGCGGCGGGAAGGCGACGCGGGACAGCGGTTCGACGCCCTCGAAGTGCTGGTTGGCGGCGTCGAAGGCGGCGCGCAGCGGCGGCAGCGCCATGACGGCGGCCCGCCCGGGGTTGACGTACTGGCTGCCCTGCCCGGCGAACAGCGCGGCGACCTTGCCGGTACCGGAGCCGGACGACTGCGCGGCGGAGCGGCGGAAGTACACGCCCCTGGGGTGGGACCAGGCCTCGGCGTCGGGGCGGGCGCGGAGTTCGCCGAGGGCGAGGTCGCGCAGCTCGGTGAGTTCCTTGTCCGTACGGGCGACGAAGGCGACGCGTGCGTGGCCCTCGGGGGCCGGACCGCCGGTCGCGGGGGCGCCGGAGGCGAGGGCCTCGGTCAGGGAGGCGGTGTCCGGGGCGTGCCAGAGGTGCACCGAGGCGACGGGGAAAGAGACGCGCAGGTCGTCGCCCTCGCCGTACTCCTCCATGACGACGTGGAAGTTGGTGCCGCCGAAGCCGAACGAGGACAGGGCCGCGCGGCGCTTGGGGCGCTCGGGGGTACGGATCCAGGGGCGGGCCTCGGTGTTGACGTAGACCGGGCCGCCGCGGAAGTCGATGGCGGGGTTGGGCTCGGCCACGTTGATGGTGGGCGGCAGCACCTTGTGGTGCAGGGCGAGGGCCAGCTTGATCATGCCGGCCGCGCCGGCGGCGGCCTTGGTGTGCCCGATCTGGGACTTGATGCTGCCGAGGGCCGCGAAGCGTGTCGCGTCGGTGGACTCGGAGACGACCGCGGACAGGGCGCTCAGCTCGGTGGCGTCGCCGACGGCGGTGCCGGTGCCGTGCGCCTCGAAGAGCTCGACGCTGGCCGGGGAGCAGTCGGCGTCCTCGTACGCGCGGCGCAGGGCGACCATCTGGCCCTCCTTGCGGGGCGCGTAGATGGATTTGAAGCGGCCGTCGCTGGAGGTGCCGATGCCGCGCAGCACCGCGTAGATCTTGTTGCCGTCGCGCTCGGCGTCGGCGAGACGGCGCAGCGCCAGCATGCCGATGCCCTCGCCGATCAGCGTGCCGTCGGCGTCCTTGTCGAACGGGCGGATGTGCCCGGACTTGGAGAGCGCGGGCGTCTTGCTGAAGCACAGGTACATGAAGATCGTGTTCTCGGCGTCGCAGCCGCCGACCAGCATGGTGTCGGCGCGGCGCTCGACCAGTTCGCTGGCGGCGGCGCGGACGGCGCCGAGGGAGCTGGCGCAGGCGGCGTCGATCGTCATGTTGATGCCGCCGAGGTCGAAGCGGTTCGCGACGCGGCCGGCGACGACGTTGCCGAGCATGCCGGGGAAGGAGTTCTCCTCCCAGGGCGCGTACGCGAGGCGGAACTTCTCGACGATCGCCTCCGCGTCCGCCTGCGACAGGCCGCAGCTGCGGACGACCTCCTTGAGGACGCCGCTCTGGAGGCGGGCGGTGAGCGGCTGGGTGAGCTGGTTGGCGCCGGTGATGCCGAGGACCACGCCGGTACGGGACCTGTCGTACCAGGGCTGCTCGGCGCCGGCGTCCTTCAGCAGGTCGCGGGCGACGACCAGGCTGAGCAGCTGGAGGACGTCCGTGACCTCGAGGGTGTTGGGCGGCAGCCCGAACTCCAGCGGGTTGAACGGCGTGTCGGGGATGAAGCCGCCGCGCTTGGCGTACGTCTTGTCCGGCACGGTCGGGTCGGGGTCGTAGTGCTCGTCGACGTCCCAGTGGCCGGCGGGCACGTCGTCGATGCAGTCGGCGGCCGAGACGACGTTCGACCAGAACTCCCGCAGATTTGCTGACTTGGGGAAGAGCGCGGAGAGGCCGACGATGGCGAGGGGTTCCCGGGCGAGCCGACGGTCGAGGTCGGATTCCTGCGAAGAGTTCACGGCGAGTCTCTCTGGATCTGGGGCGTACAGGGAGGTCGGGAGCGACGGACGGGACGTCCTGGCGACCGCGCCACCGGACCGGCCCCGATCGGACGGCGAACGGACGGCGAACGGACGACGGTCCCGGACGGACAGCGGCCACGGGCGGGGCGGGGCCGGTACGGCCGGCGCTTCCTGGGGGCCGTGCGCCGGGCGGACAGTGGCCCGGGGGGCGGCGGGCGGACAGTGGCCCGGCGGCGGCGCGTCTCCTGGGGCGCCGCCCCGGAGGGCGCGCGCACCGGTGACGGCCGCCCGGAGGGCAGCGCCTCCCCGGGGAGGCCGCCCCGGGGGGGCAACGCACGCCACCCGGGCCCCCGCCCGGGCGGGCGGTGTCGGCCGGGTGGGGGGGCGGCCGGGCGTCCGGTGGGGGTGGGGCGCGGTGGGGCGGGCTCGGGTGGCCGGGGTGGGGTGGCCGGCCCGGGGCCCGCCGTCGGTCACGCCGCGGCGGTGCGCTTCTCGGACTCCTCGGCGATGTGCGCCGCGAGGGCCTCGATGGTCGGGTGGTACCACAGCGCGGTGGTGCCGAGCTCGAAGCCCAGCCACTTCTCCATCTCCCCCGCGATGATCAGCGCGGCGGTGCTGTCGAGGTCAAGCTCGTCGAAGTACTGGTCCGGCGGGACCTCGGACGGGTCGACGCCCAGTCGCTGAGCGATCTCCTCGATCAGCCACTTCTGGGCATCCTCGGCCGTGATTTTCACCATTTCCGATCCTCTCCGAACGGCTTGTCGCACGTCTTCCGGGAGCCGCCGGGACGGCCCGGGCAGCCTCGGAAGAACGCCTCACTGCGGAGGCGCAAGGGTGGATGAGCAAGAGGGCCACAACGGGCCGGGCGACGGATCGTGATCCGTGAGCGCGAAACTAGGGCCGCGCACCTGCCCCGGCAACCCACCCCGGCGCCGGGACGGGGCACCCGGGCCCAAGCGGAGCGGTCACGCGGCGGCCGTCCGCCGACGATTCAGGCGCTGAGCTGGGACGATGCCGGACGGAGCGGAGGGGGAAACGGCGGTGTCAGCCTGCGGCCGCGCTGTCAGCGCCCGTGTCAGCCGGACCGCGGCCGGTGCGCCGCCGGTCGTCCGCCCCGTCCGCGACGGCCTGCGGCCGCGTGCCGGGCGGCGGGAAACAGGGGTGCGGGAAACAGGGACGCGGGACCGCCGCGCCGGCCCCCGAGAGTTCGGCGACGGCGGCCCGTACGGACATCGGCGGCCGGGCGGCGAACCGGGCGGCGGCCGTGCGCAGCGCCAGGGGCAAGTGGCCGCACAGCGCGGCCAGTTCGGCCGTCGCGTCGGGCTCGGCGGCGGTGCGCTCGACCCCCAGGTGGGCCTCCAGGAGCGCGTACGACTCCGCCGGCGCGAGCGGGCCCACGGGGACCGGTGTGGCACCCTCGCGGGTCACCAGGTCCATCAGCGGGCTCCTGCTGGTGGCCAGGACCAGGTTGCCGGGAGTGCCCGGCAACAGCGCGCGGACCTGTTCGGGGTGCGCGACGTCGTCGAGCAGCATCAGGAAGCGACGGCCGGCGACCAGGCTGCGCAGCAGCACGGAGGCCTCCTCCACGGTGTCCGGCAGCCACTCGTCGCGGACACCGAGGGAACGCAGCGCGCGGACGAGCACGGTGAGGACGGGGACCGGACGTCCCGTACTGCCCCGCAGATCGGCGTAGAGCTGGCCGTCGGGGAACTCGCCGCGCCGCCGGTGGGCCCAGCGGACGGCGAGCGCGGTCTTGCCGATCTCCGCGGGGCCGTGCACGACGCCGATCCCCACGCCCGCGCCGTCCGCGCCCCGCAGGTCCATCAGCTCGTCCAGGGCGCGCAGCTGGAGTTCCCGTCCGGTGAACGGCGTGACCATCGGCGGCAGCTGGGCCGGGTGCGCGATGCCCCGGACCGGCTCCGGGGCCACCGCGGAGCGTCCGTGCGACGGTCCGTCGTCCCGCACACGCGCGCCGTCGTCGGACCCCCGCGACACCTCCGCGGGGACCGGCCCGCCGCGCGGGGACCGCGAGCCCGTACGTCCTGACGGTCCCTGCCGCGGATGGCGGGACGAAGCCGGGAGGGCTTGCGGTGCCTGCGAGGCTCGGGGGGCCGGGGCCGCGATGCCGGGCCGTCGCGGCGGGAGCGGCGGCTCGGAGGTGTCCATGGTGAGGACGGTGTAGCGGGCGCGCCACATCTCGTCACTCGGTTCGACGCCGAGTTCCCTCCGCAGCCGGGTGCGCAGGTCGGCGAAGAGGTGCAGGGCGGCCGCGCGGCGGCCGGAGCCGGCGAGCGCGAGCATCATCCGCGCCTGGAGCGACTCGTGCAGCGGCTCCTCGTGCGCGGCCGGGGTCAGGTGTTCGACGGCGAAGCCGGGCCGGTTCAGCCGCAGGGCCAGATCGGCGCAGTCGATGGCGATGTCGACGTGGCGCTGGATGACGCGGACCGCCGCGGGATGCTGCCACAGCTGGGGGACGTCCTGCAGGAGCCTGCCCTGTCGGCCGCGCAGCGCCCGGCCGTACAGGTCCAGCGCGGCCGCCGGGTCGGACGCGGCGGTCTGCGCGGCCCGCGCGACACGTTCCTCGAACACGCGCAGATCGAGCCGTACGTCCCCGCTGTCGAAGACGTAGCCGCCGCGCACCGTACCGATCCGGCGCTCGCCGGCGCGGCGGCCGGTGCCCCGGCCGAAGATGTGGCGCAGCCGGCCGGCGTAGGTGTGCAGCAGGTTGGCGTAGCCGGGCGGCACCTCGTCGGGCCACAGGACCTCGGCTATCTCGTCGTGCCTGACGACCTGGTCCGCCTGGAGGGCCAGCAGGCCGAGCAGGGCGCGCAGCTTCGGCGGCATCGGCACCGGCGTGTCCGCGCACAGCACGGTCATCGGACCCAGCAGACGCACCTCGCACAGGGTGGCGGACGACGGATCGGTGCGTCCGCCACCGGGCCGGACGCCGGGGGCGGGCACGAGCTCGTACCCGACGACGCGGGCCACGCGGTCGAGCGACTCGGCGCGGGGACTGCGTACCTGGCCCCGTTCGATGTGCCGGAGCGTCCTGACGCTGACGCCCGCCCTGCGCGCGACCTCCTCCTGGGTCAGCCCCGCCTTGACGCGAGCGGCTCTGAGGCTCTCCCCCAAGCGCCCTGCACTCATCCCCCACCCTTCACGCGCATCCGACGGCGGCCGGCCGAATGACGAAGATGTACCTCACCTGTGAGGCGCCGATGAAACCGACGCCTGTACTCCGGTCAGTCGTCGAGCAGTCGGGGCAGCGCCCATGGGCACATGGCGTGAAGCCTTTCGGTGCGACCTGCGCGGCGCGCGGGCGGTCGTGAAGAGGCCGGACGACCCCTCTCGAACGCTGGCCAGGAGGGTACACCACCCTCTCGGACGGGAGCCAACAGCCGGAGATGCTGCCCCTTTCCGCACCGGCACGGGTCGCGCGGGCACACGAGTAGTCGCCACTCAGTTCACCCACCGGGCGTCACGCCCGGCCCCGTGCGTGCCGTCGCACGACGCCTCCCGTGCCCCTCGCCGGGAGTGGGCGGCACCGCCCGGTTGAGTACCGCCTACTCATGAGGCGCGACGGTGCCGGTGCTGTGCTTGCCACCGCATCACCCCCTGGCCCCCCTCATCCCGACCGCCCCGCCCGGCGCGCTGCGCCGCATGGCCCCGACCGGCTCCGCCCGCCCGACCGAGCCGACCGGGCCGACCGGGCCGACCCAGCCGAACGCCCCCACGCGCGTCCGACGACGACGGGAGTCCCCACCGTGAACCGAGACCTTGACCCGACCGTTGCCCTCTTCCCCGGACAGGGCGCCTACCGTCCCGGCGTCCTCGCGGAGCTGTGGGAGCGCGGCGCCGACACCGTGCGGGACACGTTCGAGGTGGTCGACGAGGTCGCCAAGGAGCGGCTCGGGCGGGACGTGTCGTCCACGCTGTTCCGGCCGTCGCCGCCGAGCCCCGCGACCCTGCTCTCCCAGGCCCCGGACATCCTCCAGCTGGCGGTCTTCACCACCTCGGTCGCCGTGCACGGGCTGCTCACCGAGCGCGGTGCCCGGCCCTCGGTCCACCTGGGCCACAGCCTGGGCGAGATCGCCGCGCTGACCTGCGCGGGCGCCTACGACCTGGCCGACGCGGCGGCCGTGCTGTGCGAGCGGATCACCGTCGTCCGGGCGCACGACCGCGGCACGGGCTCGCTGCTCGCGCTGCGCTGCGCACGCGAGCGGGCCGAGCGGCTGGTGGAGCTGATCGGCCACCCCTCGCTCGTGGTCGCCGTCGACAACGCCGTGGAACAGACCGTGGTCTCCGGTCCCGCGGAGGCCATCGCCACGGCCGGCGCGATCGCCGGCGAGCTCGGCATCACCGCGACGCCCCTGCGCTCCCCGCACCCCTTCCACAACCCGATGCTCGCCGGGGCCCGCCGCGAACTGGCCTCGCGCATCGCCGCGTTCCGGCGCCACCCGCTGGCCGTACCGGTGTACTCGCCGATCCTCGGCCGGTTCTACCGCGACGGCGACGACCTCGCCGAGCTGCTCGCCCTGCACCTGGTGACCCCCGTCGAGTTCCGTACGTCCGTCGCGGCGCTGCACGCGGCCGGTGCCCGGACGTTCGTCGAGGTGGGGGCCGGCCAGGTGCTGACGAAGCTGGTCGCCGAGGCGCACCCCGGCGTGCACACGGCGGCGCCGCTCGCGGGCCGCGACGAGGAGGCCGGGCTGGCGGCGGCCGCGGAGGCGCTGCGCCCGCCGCTGGGCGCGGTGGCCGCCCCGGCGGCGGCGGCCGCGGCTCCTGCCGTCGCCCCGGTCGCGCCTGCCGTCGTGGCTGCCCCCGTCGTCACCGAGCCCGTCGCGGCCGAGCCGGTCCGGGTGGCCTCCCCGCCCCGGCAGAGTGCCGCGCCCACGCCCGCGCCGGTGTCCGCGCCCGCCCCTGCCTCCGCGCCCGTCGACCGTGACGCGCTCGCCCGTCAGGTGCGGGCGCTGTACGCCGAGGCGATGGAGTACCCGGAGGAGATCTTCACCGACGACGTGCTCCTGGAGGCGGACCTCGGTGTCGACTCGGTGAAGCAGACCGAGCTGCTGAGCCGGCTCGGCGACCGGTTCGGCCTCGGCAGGCCGCCGGCCGGGCTGCGGGTGGGCGACTACGACACCTTCGGCAAGGTCGTCGACTTCGTGGCCGCCGGTGTCCCGGGCGGGGCGCACGCGAACGGGGCCGCCGCCCGATGAACGCCCACCTCCCCCAGGCGGAGCCGGAGTTCGCCGGCCGGGTCGCCCTCGTCACCGGCGGCGCCGGCAGCGTGGGCAGGATCATCGTGGAGCGGCTCGCCGAGCGCGGTGCCACGGTGCTGCTGAACTGCTTCCACTCCTACGACGCGGCCAAGGAGCAGGCGCGCGAACTGACCGGACGGGGCCTGGACGTACGGGTGATCCGGGCCTCGGTGGCCCGGCCCGCGCAGGTCGAGCGGATGTTCGCGGAGATCGGCGAGACGTACGGCCGGCTCGACGTCCTGGTGAACAACGCGGCGGCGGGCTCCTTCGTGCCGTTCGACGAGATCACCGAGGACCTGCTCGACCGGACGTACGCCACCAACGTCAAGGGCCCCCTGTGGTGCGCCCGGTACGCCCGCCCGCTGCTCGCCCGGGCCGCCGGGAAGGGCGGTGCGGTGGTCAACGTCTCCTCCCTGGGCTCGGTCACCACTCCGGCCAACTACCTGCCGGTGGGTGTCTCCAAGGCCGCGCTGGAGTCGCTGACCCGCTATCTCGCGGCGGAGCTCGCCGGGGACCGGATCCGGGTGAACGCCGCGTCGTGCGGGCTGATCGACAACCCGGTGGGCCAGATGTTCCCCGCCTTCGACGACGTCCGGTCCAACACGGTCGCGGCCACGCCGCTCGCCCGCCTCGGGCGTCCGGAGGACCTCGCCGAGGTGGTGCTCTTCCTCGGCTCGGAGCGCTCCGGCTGGGTCACGGGACAGACGGTCCTGGCGGACGGCGGCCTGACCCTGCTGCGCTCGGCGATGTCCCCGACACCGGAGCCGGCCCCGGCGCCGGAACCCCGGGCGGCCGAGGCCCATGTCCCCGGCGCCGGCGATGCCGACGCCACCGACGCCACCGACGACCCCGTGGCCATCGTCGGCATGGGTCTCGCCGTCCCGGGCGCCTCCTCCCCCGAGGAGTTCTGGCGGCTGCTGCTGGAGGGCGGCGAACTGTTCGTGGAGGCACCCGCCGACCGGTGGGACATCGCCCGCTTCCACGACGAGGATCGCGGCGCCCCGGACAAGACGTACCAGCGCCGCTCCGGGTTCATCACGTCCTTCCGGCCGCACGAGCGGCTGCGCGAGGAGGGGCTGGCCGACGCCGGGCTCGACCACACCACGCTGTGGCTGCGGCACAGCCTGCACCAGGCGCTGGAGGGCGTGCGCAGGGAGGCCGGCGACCGTTTCTCCTTCTGCGTCGGCTACACGCCCGACGGCAGCCAGCACCTGGAGGAGGCCTTCGTCCTGCGCGACGCGCTGGACACGCTGGCCGAGGACGGCGACGACGCGGTCGAGGGGCCGCTCGGGCGGGCGCTGCGGCGCCGGTTCCACCGCGGTGACGACCCGTCGGGCGGGTACCTGCCGCACCGCGTCGGCCAGGACGCCATGCGGGGCGTCCTGCCGTCCGGCACTCGCCTGCACATGGTCGACACGGCCTGCTCCAGCTCCCTGTACGCGATGGACCTCGGGGTCCGCGACCTGCTGTCGGGGCGGAGCGACATCGCGGTGTGCGGCGGCTCGTTCGCCCTCGCGCCGAGCGGTTCGGTGCTGTTCGCCAAGCTCAACGGCCTGTCGGCGGGCGGGGCGGTGCGCGCGCTGGACGCCGGGGCGGACGGGGCGCTGTTCTCCGACGGCGCCGGTCTCGTCGTACTGAAGCGGCTGTCGCGGGCCCGTGCCGACGGCGACCAGGTCCTCGGCCTGCTGTCGGCGATCGGGCTGTCGGCCGACGGCCGGGGCAAGGCGATCTACGCCCCGGCACCCGCCGGTCAGGAGCTCGCCGTGGAGCGCGCCCTGGAGCGCGGCGGGTTCGGGGCGGACGAGGTGGACTGGATCGTCGCGCACGCGACCGGCACCCCGGCCGGCGACGAGGCGGAGTTCACCGGGCTGCACGCGCGCTACGCGGGCACCGGCACCCGGCCCACGTACGTCACCTCCAACAAGTCCCTCGTGGGGCACAGCGGCTGGGCCGCGGGCGTGGTCTCCGTGATCCACGCGCTGCTCGCCCTGCGGCACGGCACGATCCCGGCCCAGTACCGCTTCGAGCGGCTGCCGGACGCGCTGGCCGGGCTGTCGGACGGCCTCCGCGTGCCGGAGGAGCCGGTGCCGTGGCCGGCCAGGGCCGACCGGCCGCGGCGCGTGGCGGTCTCCGGGTTCGGCTTCGGCGGCACGAACGCGCACCTGATCCTCTCCGAGGACCACCGGGCCACGGCCCGCTCCGGGGCACCGCTCGCGCTCCCCTCCCCCGTCGACGAGGACCTGGTGGTGGTCGGCTGGTCGTCCCGGCTGCCCGGCGACCCGGACGCCGGCGCGGTCGCCGCGTGGGCGGCGGGCGAAGGGCCCGGGCCCGAGCCGTCGTTCGGGGCCGTCTATCCCGTTCCGCCGTTCCAGGAGCTGCGGATGCCGCCCCCGACGGCCCGCACCACGGACCGCACCCAGCTCATGCTGGTCCACTGCATGCAGCGACTGGACGAGCGGGTACGGGAGTTCTGCCTGCGCCACAGGAAGACCGCGGGTGTCGTCGTCGGACACACCGGCGCGACCCGCAACGCCCTGCTGTACAAGACCCGCGCGTACCTGGACGAGATCGCCGACGCCGTGGACGGTGCCGAGGAGCCCGCCGTCACGGCGAAGTTCCTGCAGCGCCTCGGGGAGCGGGCCACCGGCATGATCGCCGCGCCGACCGAGGACTCGTTCCCGGGCGAGATGCCGAACGTCATCGCCGCCCGGCTGTCCAACTACTTCGACCTGCGCGGCCTGAGCCTCACCGTCGACGCGGGCGAGGCCTCGTTCCTGGAGGCCCTCTCCGTGGCCGGGCTGTACCTCGGCTTCAAGGAGATCGACGTGGCGCTGGTCGCCGGGGTGAACGGCACGGCGCTGCCCGGCTGGAACGACAGCGGCGGACGCCCCGCCGCCGAGGGCGCCTTCCTCTTCGCGGTGACCCGGCGCTCCCTCGCCGAGGAGGCCGGTCTCCCCGTCCTGGCCGTCATGGAGAGCGCCGCCACGGGGAGCGCCGCCACGGAGAGGAGCGTGCCCGCATGACCGTCGTCCCGCCCCGGGGCACCACCCTGCTGGGCGCCGAGGGCGCCCGCGAACTGATCGCCTTCCTGACCGGTCCGGACGGCGCGGCGGACGTCGCCGTGCTGGAACGGGCCAGGGAACCGGAGGGCCCGGTGCAGCGGATCGTGTTCCGCCGACCCGGCCCCGGGCCGCAGCCAATTCCCGCTCCCGGACCGGAACCGGCCCCCGAGCCCCGCCTCCTCGACCGCCACGTCCTCCGCCTCGTCCCGGCCCCCGTCCCGGCGCGCCCCTCCGGTCCGGCACCGGACCTCTTCCCGCCCGGTACGGCCCTGTTGACCAACACGTCCGACCAGGTGCCCGGCGCCGAACCGCTCCCCCTGGGCGACACCTCCGGCGACACCCTCGAGGAGACCGTCGAGCGGGTCCGCCCGCGTCACATCCGGGTCCTGGTCGACCTGCGCGCCGAGGACGCGGTGCCCTCCGAGGCGCTGCTCGGCCTGCACGACGCGATGTTCCGTACCGCGAAGGCGTGCGTGTCGCTGCCGTCGCGTCCGGAGTCGTTCGTCGTGGTCGTCCTCGGCGGCGTGAGCGCGACTCGCGTCCCGCACGCGTGCGCGGGGCTGTTCACCGGCTTCGCCAAGAGCCTGGCGCTGGAGTGGGCGGACACCTCGGTCCTCGCCGTGGTGCACGAGGCCGGCGACCTGGCCACGGCCGCGCCGGACGCCGCCCGCGAGACGGTGACCGAGCAGTTCCTGCCGGTCGTCTACCACGCGGGCGGCACCCGGCTGCTGTGGCAGGCATCCGTCGAGCCCGGCGCGCCCGGTGAACCGGCGGGACCGCGGACGCGCACCGGGGCGTACACCGTCGTCGCGGCCGGCGGCGCCCGCGGCATCGGTGCCGAGCTGCTGCGCGCGCTGGCCCGGCGCGACCGGCCGCGTCTGCACGTCATCGGCTCCACCCGGCTCGACGCCGAGGAGGCCGACGCGCGCCTGGCGCGCAAGGACTTCATCCGGGCGCGCACCACCGGCCCGGAGCGGATGACCGTGCGCGAGGCGAACATGGCGTACGACCGGCTGGGCGCCGCCCGGGAGATCCGCGCGAACCTGGACGCGCTGCGTGCCCTGTGCGGTGCGGACCGGGTCACGTACCACGCGTGCGACCTGCGCGACCGGGACGCCGTCCGGGCCGTGGTGGACCGGATCACGGAGGCGGACGGCACCGTCGACCTGCTGCTGAACATCGCCGGTACGAACCGCGCCGGGTCGGTGGACCAGAAGCGGCTGAAGGACTTCCGTACCGTCCGTGATCTGAAGGTGCGCTCGTACGCCCACCTCAAGGCGGCGTTCGGTGCCCGGCAGCCGCGCCGGTGGTGCAACTTCGGGTCGTTCGTCGGGTTCACGGGCCAGACGGGCGAGACCGACTACGGCGCCGCGAACGACTACTTCAACACCGCCGCGCTGCACCACTCCGCGCACGGCGCGCGGGAGTTCACGCTCGGCTGGACCCTGTGGCGGGACGTCGGCCTCGGTGCGACGCCGCTGATGCGGACGTTCCTCGCCAAGAGCGCCCGGTTCACCGCCATGCCCACGGCGGAGGGCGTGGACCACTTCCTGCACGAGCTCGACCAGGCGGAACAGCCCCCGGTCACCGTCTTCTTCGGCGCCGCCGAGCGCGCCGCCATCGAGGCCGCGGCCCCGGGCTACCTGGACTTCTGCCGCACGGCCGACGGGGTTCGGGCTCCGGCTCCCGCTCCGGGACCCGTCGCCCCCCGCCTCCCCTCCTTCTACGTCGACGACATCGTCGACCGCGCCCCGGGACGGCTCACCGTCGTCCGTACCTTCGGCCGGGAGCGCGACGGCTACCTCCACGAGCACGTCGTCAACGGCTACCCCACGCTGCCCGGCACGTTCGTGCCCGAGCTGGCCGCCGAGGCCGCCCTGCACCTCGTACCGGGCCGGGTGCCGGCCGTGATCGAGGACGTGCGCCTGGAGTCGTTCCTGCGCGTGTACCGGCCGGACCGCGCCGAGACGAAACGTGTCAGGGCCCGGCTGGTGCACGAGGGACCCCGGGAGTCGGTCGTCGACGTCGAGGTGAGCGGCGACGTGCTCGCGCCGGACGGGCGGCTGCTGGTGAAGGACCGCCGCCACTTCACCGCGCGGGTCCGGCTGCGCGACGAACCGGTCGCCGCGCCGCGCTGGGAGCACTGGGACGACCAGGGCGCCGAGCCGCTGGCCGACCCGTACCACGTGCCCAACCCGGCCGTACTGCTCAGCGGTGTCTTCGTGTCCACCGCCGCGACCCGTACGCACCCCAGCGGCCGGCGCGCCCGCTACGCGCCCGACCAGCCCGGCATCGAGCGCTGGTTCCCCGGCCTCGTCGTGCCGTCCGTGCTGCTGGACGGGCTGGCCCGGGTGTGCGTCCTGGACCGGCTGGAGCTGCCCGGTCACGGCGGTGACTGGACCCCCCTCGCCGTGCCGCGCACGATCCGCCGCATCGACCTGTACGGCGGCCACACCGACGCCTCGCTCGCCGCCGCCGGCACGCGCGTGGAGCTGTACTCGCTGCCCTCGCGCCTGGACCTGGAGAGCACGGACGGCAACCGGGCCGTCGCGGTCACCGCCGGCGGGGACGTGGTGCTCCAGATCAAGGACATGACCGGGGTCGTGCTCGGCCACGTGAACCAGACCACCGGCGCGTACCGCGAACGCGACCGCGCCGCCGCGTACGCCCGGACGACGACGGAGACGACGGAGACGCCCGATGAGCCGTGAGGACACCCCCCGCTGCCCCGTGACGGGCGCCACCGCCGCGCAGGCGCCGGAACCGGACGGCCCCACCGGGCTGCCGCTGGCCTGGCCGGTGGTCGGCTCCACCGTCCTGTACGCCGCCGACCCGCCCGGCTTCGTCAGGCGCGTCCAGCGCGAGCACGGCACCGTGGTGAGGCTGCCGATAATCCCGCACAACCCGACCGTGCAGATCACGGACCCGGAGGGCATCCGGCGCGTCCTCCAGGGCAACGCCGACAACTACGCCCGCGGCGCCTACTACAAGGCGTTCGAACTCTTCATGGGGAACGGGCTGCTGACCCTGGACGACGCCGACTGGCGCGCGCACCGCAAGGTCGTGAACCCGGCCTTCACCCCGGGCGCGGTCGCCGCGCGCGCCGAGGAGACCGACGCGGCCGTGGCGGACCTGGTCGGCCGGTGGGCGGAACACGCCCGCGCAGGACGCCCGTTCGACCTCTACGCCGAGTCGATGAGGCTCACCTGCCGGGTCATCGGGCACGCCCTGGTGGGCCGGGACCTCTCGCAGGAGGGCGAGGAGTTCGCGGAGGCGCTGTCCGTCGCCCTGGAGGCGATCTTCAAGGAGGTCGGCTCGCTGGAGAAGATGGTCCCGTCGTTCGTCCCGACCCCCTACCGGCGGCGGGTGAACCGCGCCCGGCGCACCCTGGAGCGCGTCATCGCCCGGGCCTCGCGCGACGCCGACGAGGGCATCGGTGAAGTGGCCACCCTCATCCGGCGGTCGGACCTGCCCGCGGACGCCTTCCGGTCGGACCTGGTGACGCTGATGCTCGCGGGTGTGGAGACCACGGCACTGGCCCTGGCCTGGACGCTGTACGAGACCGCGACCCACCCGGAGGTGCGGGTGCGGTTGGAGGAGGAGGCGGACCGGGTGCTCGGCGGGCGCCTGCCGGGCGCGGCCGACCTCGACGGCCTGACGTACACCGGCATGGCCGTCGACGAGGCGCTGCGCATGCACCCGCCGGTGTGGCAGTTCCCGCGGCAGACGATCGAGGACGACGTCGTGGCGGGCAGACGCGTCCCGGCGGACACCCCGGTGCTCGTCTCCGTGTACGGCGCCCACTACAACCCGGAGCAGTGGGAGGACCCGGAACGCTACGACCCCGAGCGGTTCCGGCCGGGCGGCACTCCGTCGCGGGACCGGAACGCGTACGTGCCGTTCGGCGGCGGGCGGCGCCAGTGCATCGGCAAGAAGACGGGGCTCGCGCTGCTGCGCCAGACGGTGGCCGCGGTGCACGGCCGGTTCCGGCTGACCGTGACCGGCGGCGCGCCCCGCTCCGGCGCGTACATCACGCTCTTCCCCAAGGGCGGCATCGAGGTGACGGCCGAGGAGCGCCGACGATGACCCTCGCACCGGCCGGACCCCCGGCCCCCGCCCCCGCCGCGCCGAGCACGCCCGCCGGGCACCGGTGGCCCGCCCTGCGCCCCCATCTGTCCTCCTTCGACCCCGACGCCTTCGTGCGGCCCGTCGGCCGGTTCGTCTGGGAGCCCGTCGAGGTCCCGTCCCCCGGTCCCGGTCCGCAGGACCCCGCCCCGCTGGCCGGGCGCGCGCTGCTCCTCGTCGGGGAGGACGCCGCCCTGGCCGGCGCCGTCGGCGCGGCCCTGGAGCGGCGCGGGGCGCGCGTCGTGCCGTACACGCCCGGTACGGAGCTGCGCGCGGACGGCTGGGACGGCATCGTCGACCTGAACGTGGCCGGCACGACGTACGAGCCGGGCGACACCAACTGGCGCCCGGCGCTCGTCCGCACCACCGAGGCCGTGCGGGGCGCGTACGCCCGCTGGGCCGCCGAGCCGCGCTTCGGGCGGCACGTGTACCTCGCCGTCACCCACCTCGGCGGGCTCGGCGGGTACGGCGACGGGGCGGTGCCGCAGCCGCTCGGCGGCATCTGGGCCGGGCTCGCCAAGTGCCTGCCGCGTGAACTCCCCACGACCGGCGTCGTCGTCGTGGACGTCGACCGGGCCGAGCCCGAGGTGATCGCCGAGGCGGTGGCCCGCGAGTACCCGCGGCCCGGGCACTTCGAGGTCTGTTACCGCGCCGGGCGGCGCCATGTGCTCGCGGGGCGGCCCGCCGCGGACACCCCGCCGCCCGGCGGGACGCCGCCCGGCCCGGAGGACACCGTCCTGATCACGGGCGGCGCGCGCGGTGTCGGCTTCGCGGCGGCGCGCGCCTTCGCCGGTACGTTCGGCTGCCGGGTGGTGGTGACGGGCCGGGGCGAGCGCCCGGTGCCGGACGGGAGCAGCGGGCTGGACGACGCGGAGTTCGCCGGCTGGCGCCGCGCCCGGCTGGCCACCGCCCGGACACCCGCGGACCTCGCCCGGGTGCGCCGCGAGGTGCGCCGCGCGGAGGAGGACCGTACCGTCCTGCGCAATCTCACCGGCGCCGCGGCCGACGGGCTGCGCATCGACTACCTGCGCTGCGACTGCACCGACCCGGCGCAGGTGGAGCGGGTCTTCGCGGCGCTGGGCGACGGTCCGACGCACGTCGTGCACAACGCGGGGACCGACGACCCGGCCCGCTTCGACCGCAAGTCCGCCGAGGAGGTGGTACGGACCGTCGACGTCAAGGTCACCGGTTTCGCCAACCTGGTCACGGCGGTCCTCGCCCGCCCGGAACGCAGGGCCCGGCTGCGGCTGCTCAGCAACGTCGGCTCGCTCGCGGGCCGGATGGGCGGCATGGTCGGGCAGATCGACTACGCGGCGGGCAACGAGGCGCTGGCCCGCCTCGGCTTCTGGGCGCGGGACGGCCTGGGGCTGCCCGTGCAGACCCTGTGCTGGCCGACCTGGGAACGGCTCGGCGTCATCGCCAACTACGCGGCCGCCGTGCGCTACGTGTCGACGCTCGACCCGGCCGAGGGCGCCCGCCGCTGGAGCGCCGAGCTGGCCTCCGGGCACACCGGCGAGGTGGTCTTCCTGGGCCGGGTCGGCGCCGTCCTCTCCCCCGGCCAGCTGCGCGGCTTCGGCATGCTCACGGGCCATCCCGACCTGCCCCGGCTGCACGCGCTGGACCACTACCTCGGCGAGGTCGAGGAGTACGCGGTCTTCCGCTCGCTGCGCACCGCGCTGACCCTGCCGGCCGGCCGGCATCCGTGTCTCGCCGAGTTCCGCGTCGCCGGGGAGCCCGCGGTGCCGGTCGGCGTCGTCCTGGAGTACGCCGTGACCGCGGGCGACTGGGTGGTGCCGGAGGGCTGGCCGCCGCTGCACCTGCGCGAGGTGCGGGACGTGCGCGTCGACCTGGCGCGGCTGCGGTTCGCGGGCGGCTCGCTCACCCTGCGCCGGGAGGCTCGGGGCCGGTACCGCGGGGACGAGTGGTGCGTGGACGTCACCGTCCGGGACGGCGCGGGCGCGGAGGTGGCGGCGGCGACGCCGGTGTACGGCGACGTCCCGGCGGACGGGGTGCCGGACGGCACCGGAACCGGCTCCGGGACCGGGACCGGCACGGGGACCGGCGGCCGTACGCCCGTACGGCGGGCCGGGAGCGGTCTGCTCGACTGGGCGGGTGTGGTCTTCCCCGAGGGCGCCGGCGCCCCGCCGGACGACCCCGCCGCCGGGATCCCGGTGCCCGCGGCCCTTCCCGCCGACCTGTGGACGGTGCCCTTCCCTCCCGAGCCCACGGTCGACCCCGCGGCCGTCGAGGCGCTCGTCCGCGCGGCCGACCGCGGCGCGCCCCGGACCGCCCCGGGCACGTTCGCCGTACGCCGTCTCGTCCTGGCCCCCGGCGCCCAGCGCGTCGAGCACCTGCGCGCCGTGGCGGGGACGGACCGGTGGACGGGCAGCCGTGAGGGCGTCACCGTCCTGCTCGCGGAGGGCGTCGGACTGACCGGCTGACGGACCCCGTGCCCTCTCTCCGGCACAGGCCCGGAGTGCTCCCCCTCCGGGCCTGTGCCGTGTCGCGTCGCAGAAGGCGGGTGCCTCACGGCTGCCCGGCCGGGCCGGCGCCCCGCCACCCCCGTACCAGGGCGTGCAGCGTCCGCTCGTAGGACTCGCCGATCGGGAGGCCCGGCGGCTGGTTGCCCGTCAGTTCCAGGGACACCAGGCCGTGCGCCGCGGCCCAGCAGGACAGCGCCACGACCTCCGGGTCCAGCTCCGTGGTGAACTGCCCGGCCCGCTGTCCCCGGCGCACCGCGTCCACCAGCGGCTGGTACATCTCGACGATCTGGCGCTGCCCCTCCTCCGTGGACTCGAACTGGGCCGCGCTCTCCAGGAAGAGGATCGCGTACAGGTGCGGGTTGGCGAGGGCGTACTCGCGGTAGGCGACGCCGAGGCGGATCACGTCGTTCGCCGGGTCGCCGGTCGAGGAGACGGCGGCCAGCCGCGCCACGAAGAGCCTCGCGGCCTCCTGGTAGAGACTGGCCAGCAGACCGGCCTTGTTGCCGAAGAGCGAGTAGACCGCCGAGGTCGAGGTCTTCACGTCCGCCGCGAGCTGCCTGAGGCTCAGCGCCGCCGTGCCCCGGTCGAAGACCGTGGCGGCGGCGCGGTTGATGAGCCGCAGCCGGAGTGCTTCGTCATGTGTCTTGAGCCTGGCCATTCCCCAACGATATGACAACGGCGTTACGAATGAGGCCTGACGAGTCGTCAGCCCGACACCCGCACGACACCAAACTCCGCGATTTTCCCTAGAGATGGCGTTTTTCTGTCGTCGCCGCAGGTCAAGAACGGTTATCTGGTGGCCCTCCGGTCGGGCGACACACAGGAGTAGTGGAGAAGGCAATCAAAACACTGTTACGGTTGCCCTGGCGCCGCCCCTGGCAGGCGTGCGGCGTCCGCCGACTAGTCCTAGGGAGAACCATGTTCGAGGCGCTGGGGCGATTTCTGCACCGCAGGCGCAAGCCCCTGCTCGTCCTGACGTTGTTGTTCGCCGTCCTGTCCGGTGCCTACGGCGTCGGCGTCTTCGGCGACATGAAACCCGGCGGCTTCGAGGACCCGGGGTCCGACAGCCGCAAGGCCGCCCAGCTGGCCGAGCGGGCGTTCCCGCAGCGGGCGCCCGACGCCGTGGTCCTCTACCGCGACGACGACAGCACCGTGGACGACCCGTCGTTCCGGCAGGCGGTCACCAGCACCGTGGAGGCCCTGCCGGAGTCGGCGGTCACCGGGTACATGACCTTCTGGACGACCGGGATGCCGGCGCAGGTCAGCCATGACCGGCACGCCACCTACGTCGGCATCAACCTCCGCGGCGGCGACGACAACGCCAAGGAGGAGTCGTACAAGGAGATCATGGACAAGCTGGACGCGCCGGGGCTTCAGACCCTGCGCGGCGGCTTCGTGCCCACCAGTCACCAGGTCAGCGAAGAGATCGGCAACGACCTGGCCGTGGCGGAGGGCCTCTCCTTCCCGGTGCTCTTCGTCCTGCTGGTGGTCGTCTTCGGCGGGCTGGCCGCGGCGAGTCTCCCGCTGGTGGTCGGCGGCCTGTCCATCCTGGGCTCGATGGCGGTGCTGCGGGTCATGGCCCAGATCACCGACGTGTCCGTGTTCGCCATGAGCCTGGTGACCATCCTGGGCCTGGCGGTCGCCATCGACTACGGCCTGCTGATCGTCAGCCGCTACCGTGAGGAGCTGGAGCGCGGCCACACCGGCGAGGAGGCGATAGCGCGCACCGTCGCCACCGCCGGCCGCACGGTCGTGATCTCCGGCATCACCGTGGCGGTCGCCCTGGCCGGCCTGGCGTTCTTCCCCCTGAGCTTCCTCAAGTCCATGGCGTACGGCGGTGTGGCCGCGGTCGTGCTGTCGGTGTTCTTCTCGCTGATCGCCCTGCCCGCGGCGCTCGGCGTGCTCGGCACGAGGGTCAACGCGCTGTCGCTGCGCCGGAAGAACAAGGCCGCGCGTCAGGAGGGCCAGGGCGGCTGGTACCGGCTCGCGCAGGGCCTGATGCGCCGTCCGGCGCTCGTGACGCTGGGCACCCTGGCGGTGCTGCTGGCCCTGGCCGTGCCGTTCCTGCGGATCGACTTCGGCGCCAACGACGCGCGGCAGCTGCCCGACACCGCCGAGGGCCGGCAGGTGCACACCATCATGGAGCGCGACTTCGACGGCGACGCGGCGAAGTCCATCGACGCGCTGCTGGTGATGGAGGCGGACGCCACCTCCCCGGAGCAGGGCGCCGCGCTCCAGGCCTACGCCCAGGAGCTGGGCGCCGTCGAGGGTGCCACGGGCGCGGCGATCACCGGTGCCGAGGGCACCACCGCGCGGGTGGGCGTCACCTTCGACGGCGGGGCGATCTCCGCCGACGCCCGGGACCTGGTGAACCGCCTCAAGGACGTGCCGCCGCCCGCGGGCGCCGAGGCGTACTTCGGCGGTGAGACGGCGGTGTTCGACGACACCCTCGACGCGCTCGCCGAGACGCTGCCCTGGATGCTGCTGTACATCGCGGTGGCGACGTACGTCCTGCTGTTCCTGGCGTTCGGTTCGGTCCTGCTGCCGCTCAAGGCGATCCTGATGAACCTCGTGTCGCTCTCGGCGACCTTCGGTGTGCTGGTGTGGATCTTCCAGGACGGCCACCTCGAGGGCCTCATCGGCTTCGACTCGACCGGCAACATCGAGCCCAACATGCCGATCATGCTGTTCGCGCTGATCTTCGGGCTCTCCATGGACTACGAGGTCTTCCTCGTGTCCCGGATCCGCGAGCAGTACGACCTGCTGGGCGACCCCACGGCCGCCGTCGCGTCCGGTCTGCAGAACATCGGCCGGCTGATCGTGAACGCCGCGCTGCTGATGTGCGTCCCGCTGGCGGCGATGGCCACCAGCGGTGTGCTCACGATGAAGCTGTTCGGCGTCGGCATGGTGTTCGCCATCCTGGCGGACGTCCTCGTCGTCCGGATCCTGCTGGTGCCCGCCGTGCTGAAGCTGATGGGCAGGGCGGCCTGGTGGGCCCCCGGTCCGCTGGCCCGGTTCTACAGCAGGTTCGGCATCAAGGAGTCCGACGCGGCACCCGAGCCGAAGAGGCCGGTGCCCGTGTCCGGCTGACCCGGCTCACGTCTCGTTCCGGCGGAACAGGTAAAACGAACGAGCGGTACATGAACAGGCGGTATCGAGCGCTATTCACGTGCCCGCCGCGAAGTCATTGTCACCGGCATCCGGAACGACTCGTTCCGGACGAAAGGCGGCAAGCCCCGGGAGCGAATCCGACAGCGCCGCCCCGGCATCAAAGGGATCGAGCCCCCTCGGGAAACCGAGGGGGCTTTCGGATGTTTCCTGTACATGAATTGATTCACGCCGGGAGCGCTCTCGGACCGGACCGCCGCGAGCGTGCCGGAGTTGCCGGTCCAAGTTGCCGATTACTCACCGGTACGCTTGCCCGATACACCAGCTGAACAGGGACTCTCCCCTTTCTCGCGGAAGTCGTCCACAGTTCAGTTTCGCTTCCGAGCTTCCGGCCTATACTGGCCATCGTCCAACGAGCAACCACTTTTCGAACGGCTCTCGAAGGGGCCGGCCGATCCGGTGTGGGGAACCGGTGAGACCGGCCGGCGACCGACGCTTCCACCACTGCTCGCGATTCGCTCGGTGAAATGTCGGACGGCCGGACAGGTGAGTTCAGGACACGCATCGCACGATGGCTGAAAAAAATCGAGTGCGGGGGCTGAACTGATGGATAGAACGCATGAGATATTCGACTGGCCGGTAACTGCGCGAGACGCCGAGCTCCACACCATCAAGGCCGCTCTCGGACGGCGCGGCGGCGCCCTGCTCGTCGGCGCCCCGGGGGTCGGCAAGAGCCTGCTGCTGTCCACCGCCCTGCGGCTGGCCGCCCGGGAGGGCCGCAGGGTGCTGCACGTCGGGGGCGTCGGCTGGAACGGTGCCACCGGGACGCAGGGTTTCGGCACCCTGGCCGAGTGCCTGGAGGAGGCCGTACGGCCGTCGTCCGGCACCGTCGGTGCGGCCGGCGCCGCCGGCGACCGGGCCCTCATCGGCATCGACGACGCCCACCTGGTCGACGCCGCGTCCGGCGTCCGGCTGCACCGGCTCGTCGCCGCGGGACGGATCAGCGTGCTCGCCACGACCCGGCAGGACGTGCCCGCCCCGGCCGGCGTGGACAAACTGTGGGTGGAGCGGCTCGTCGAGCACATCGAGGTGGCGCCCTTCGACAGCGCGGCGATGGGCAGGGTGCTCCGGGCCCGGCTGGGCGGTCACACCGACACCGCCACGCTGGAGAGGCTGTGGGCGGCCACCCACGGCAACGCGCTCATGCTGCGCGAACTCGTCGAGCACGCACTGGAGGACGGCTCGCTCGCCTTCACCGACGGCGCCTGGCGCTGGCCCGGCCTGGGCGCACGCCCCGGCAAGCGGCTGGCGGACGTCGTCGGCGTGGGGCTGCGCGACCTCGGCCCGGAGGAGCACGAACTGGTCAACATGCTCGCCGTCGCCGAACCGCTCGAGGACGAGATCGTCGCCGCCGCGGGGCTCGGCAGGGCCGCCGAGGCGCTCGACCTGCGCGGCATCGTCAGCGTCGAGCGCCGGGGGGCGCGCGCACGGCTCCGGCTGGCCGTGCCGCTGGCCCGGCTGGTGGTGGCCCACCGCATGTCCGGCCTCACCGCGCAGCGGCTGCGGCGCGAGGTCGCCGACGCCCTCGAACGCACCGGGGCGCGCCGGGACGACGACGTCCTCCGCATCGTGTCGCTGCGCATGGACGCGGGCCTCGTCCCCGAGCGGGAGCAGATCCTCGCCGCCGCCCGGATCGCCACCCGGCGCCGTGACTTCCCGCTCGCGGAGCGCATGTGCCTGCTCGCCCTCCAGGAGACGGCCGGCGAACCGGACGTCCCGCCGCTGTGCGGTCCGGTCCCCGACACCCCCGAGTACAGGGCGGAGTTACACCGCCTCATGACGCGCGTAGAGAAGTTCCCCGAACAGACGGCGGACCGGATCAGGGCGGCCCTGCTGCTCGGCCGGGTGCTCGTCGGCAGGAACCGTCCCGCGGAGGCCGAGACGGTGCTGTCCGCCGCGCTCGGCACGGAGGTACGGGTACCGCTCGAGGAGTACGTCGCCGCGGTGCACACCCGGGTGACGAACATGGCGTGGGGGCTCTCGCGGCTCCAGGACGCCCGCGATCTGCTGGCCCGCACGATCGCACGGATGGACCCGGACCACGCCGGAGTGCTGCGCGGCACCCAGGCGGCGATCGCCGTGATGGCCGACGACCTCCGCGGCGTGGTGGCCATCGGGGACGGGGTGCTGGACGAGCCGGCGGTGGACCGGCCCGTCGCCCAGGCGCTGGTGCCCGTCGTGGCCTACGCCCGCTCCGAGCTCGGCGACCCGACGGGCGCCCTCGGGCTGCTGGACCGCTACCAGGACTCCACCGCCGACTGGGACACCGACGCCGTACTGCTGGTCAACGCCGTCCGCGCCCGCTGCTCCGCCCTGCTCGGCCGGCTGGAGAGCGCCGCCGAGGCACTGGAGACCGTCCACCGGTACGACCCCGGGCACGGCCGGCCCGCCCTCCTGCAGGCCGTGCTCGACCGCTCCCGGCTGCTGCGCCTGCTCGGACGGCCGGACGAGGCGGTGGCCCTGCTGCGGCGGACGGTCGCCTCCGACACCTCCCACGAGTATCCGGTGACCGCCGCGTGGCCGCTGGCCCAACTGGCCGGTGCGCTGGCCGAGTCGGGCGACCACACGGAGGCGCTGCGCACCCTGGTCGAGGTCCGCTCCCTGCGCGGGACGACCCCCGCGAGCCCGATCGCCGAGGACGAGATCGCGTACGAGAACGCCCTGGTGCTCGCCCACACCGGGGACCACTACGGCGCCGGCGTCCAGGCCGCGGAGCTGGCCGGGCGCGCGGCCGCGGCGGGCCGTACGGTGCGGGCGGTCGCCGGGCTGCTGCTGGCGGCCCGGGTCACGGACGGCGCCGCGGTGCGTTTCCCGCACCGGGCGCTGCTGCGCGACGGCCGGAACGCCGGCGGCCTGGTGCGGGTGCTCGCGGACTACGTCGAGGCGCTCGCCGACGCGGACGGCGCGCTGCTGATGGAGGTGTCGGAACAGCTCGTGCGGATGGGCGCGCTGCCGCTGGCGACCGAGGCGGCGGCCCAGGCGGCCCGGGCGTTCAAGGCCTCGGGCCAGCACCGCAAGGGGCGGGAGGCCGCGGCGGCCTGCCGTGACCTGCTGCGCGACAGCGGCGCCCCGCTGCCCTCGTGGGTGGGGCGGGACGGCCGGCAGGAGCCCGACTCCGTCTCGCTCACCCCCCGGGAGCGGGAGGTCGCGGCGCTCGCGGCGACCGGGATGTCCAACCGCGACATCGCCGACCGTCTGGTGGTCTCCGTGCGCACCGTCGAGAACCATCTGCACCGCATCTACCACAAGCTCGGCATCACGGCCCGCAACGACCTGAAGCGGGGCCTGGAGAAGCTCACCGGTCGGCCGCAGGAGCCCGGCCGTGCGGCACCCCTGCGCCTCGTCGGCGCGCCCGGCGGCTCGGAACAGGTGGCCTGACCGGGAGCGACGCACGCGGCGGTGTCCCACGGGGTTCCTCCCCGCGGGACACCGCCGCGCCGTCGGTGCTTGTCGGTGCTCGTCAGTGCTCGTCAGTGACGGCGCCCCTCGGGGGCCGGCAGGACGCCGCCCCGCACGAAGTACTCGACGTACCCGCCGAACACCTTCTCGTCGATGGGCGGGCAGGAGATCCCGGAGTCCTTCAGCAGCTCGCGCGTGATCTCGTCGGAGAACTCCGCGACCTCCACCTTCTCCGACTCCACCAGGATGCTCAGCAACGGGGCCATGGAGTTGGTGACATCCGCGGCGACGGCCTTCATCCACTTGAGGATGCTGACCTCCGTCAGCTCGTACCCGGCGCTGCGCAGCAGCCGCAGGATCTCCTCCGAGTCCAGCGTTCCGGGACTGACCTGGTGGTAGATCCCGCCGACGGCCTCCGGGCGCCGGGAGACCGCGACGATCACGGCGCTGACGTAGTCCACCGGCACCATGTTCATCTCCAGCTTGAACCGGCGCGGGTACAGGCCCGTCTGGAGGGCGCCCTTGATGAACCGCCACACGAAGTCGTTCGCCTGGCAGGCCCCGGTGCGCGAGTCGCCCCACACCTGCCCGGGGCGGTGGACCGTCACCGGCACACCGCGCCGGGACGCCTCCAGGACCAGCTGCTCGGCCACCCACTTGCTCTTGGTGTAGCCCAGCGACAGCGCCTCGGGCGGGCCCGTCGGGTCGAGTTCGCCCCGCGGCGGCCGGTTCCGGTCCGGCTCGAACACACCGGTGGTCGAGACGTGGTGCAGCGTGGCCCGCGCCGCGCAGGCGAACCGGAGGACCTCGTGGGTCGCCTCGACGGTCGACTTCCGCAGCCACTTGTACAGCGTGAGGAAGTTGACCTTGGCAGCGGAGTGGTACACCGCGCCGATCCGCCCGGCCACCTCGTCGTACACGTCCTCGGACAGGCCGAGCCGGGGCCGGGTCACGTCACCGGTGTGGACGTGGACCCGCTCCATGTCGAGGCCGTCGAGCAGCTGGTAGGTACGGAGGTTCTCCTCGAGCCGCCGCCGGGCCGCCCCGGTGTCCGCGCCCCGCACGAGGCAGTGCACGACGAGTCCCTGCCGCAGCAGGTCCGTGAGGAGGAACGCGCCGAGGTAGCCGGTCGCACCGGTGAGGAACACCTCGGTCACCGTCTCCGGGTCCGGTGCCGGGAAGCCCGTGATGTCGTCGGCCAGTACGACATCCGCGGCGAACTCCTCGGCGACTTCCGTGGGTATCGTCGAAGTCATCAGTTGTCTACGGTCCTTCCCGGTGACAGTCCGTGGGAACGGGCCGATGCGTCACGCGGCGGCGACGGCCGCCCCGGCTACCGCATCGGAGAGCAGGGTCATCGCCTCTTTGACGTCGGCGTCGGTGGCGACGATCGGCGGGAGCAGACGGATCGTGGCGGGACGGCTCAGGCACGGCGACACCACCATGGAGCGCTGCGCGAGCCCGGTCAGCACGTCGCCGGCCAGCTCCGGCGAGCGCAGGTCGATGCCCCAGAGCAGGCCGCGTCCACGGGTGGCGACCACGGCGTCGGGATGCTGTTCGCGCAAGCAGGCCAGTCCCTGCTCCATCGCGAGGGCGATCCGCTCGCCGTCCTCGGCGTGCCGCTCGATGAGGTCGAGCGCCGTCGGGATCACCGCGGTGCTCAGGGGGTGACCGCTGAACGTGGCGGTGTGCAGCATCGGGTCGGCCAGCAGGGGGGCGAAGAGCCGGTCGTTGCCCACCACGGCCGATACCGGCAGCACGCCGCCGCCCAGCGGCTTGCCGAGCAGTACGCAGTCCACGTCGAGACCGGCCGCCAGGGCCAGTGACCTGGCGCCGCACCGCCGCAGACCGACCTGGATCTCGTCGGCGACGACGAACGCGCCGTGTTCGTGGGCGTCCCGGCACCACTGCGCGAGCACGGACTCGTCCAGCAGGCGCACGCCGTTCTCGGCCTGGACCGGCTCGAAGACGACGGCCGCGACGTCGTGCTCGCGCGCGGCCTCGGCGACGGCGCCGGGATCGTCCCCGGAGATCCGCACCACGCCCTGGAGCAACGGCTCCAGACCGGACTTGAAGCGGGGGTTGTCGGTGAGGGCGAGGGCGCCGAGGGTCTTGCCGTGGAAGGCGCCGTCGACCGCGAGGACGGTGGTGCGTCCGGTGGCCATCCGGGCGAGCTTGACGGAGGTCTCGACGGCGTCGGCGCCCCCGCAGCCGAAGTACACCCGGCCGAGTCCGCCGCCGAGGTACCCGGTGAGGCGCTCCGCGGCCAGCGGCGCGACCGGGTTCTGCACGGAGCGGGTGGAGGCGGGCAGCACGTCCAGCTGGTTCCGCACCGCCTCGACGATCGCCGGGTTGCGGTGCCCGAGCAGGGCGACCGCGTAGGAGCCGAAGTCCAGGACGTCCCGGCCGTCCGAGAGGGTCACCCGGCACCCTTCGGCGGCGGCCTCGACGGCTCCCTGGCCGGTGAACTTGCCGGCCACGGCCAGCGCGGGCGAGAAGTGGCGCCGCACCCGCCGGAAGGTCTGCCCGGCGTCGGCGACTGCGGTGTTCATGGTGGTGCGCGGCTCTGTCACGATGTCCCCCTGCGTGTCCCCTGCGTGTGTGCCTGCGCGTCCCCTACGCGCTCCGGTCGACGATGCCCTGCTGGTAGCCCTCCAGCGCCCTGGCCACCGCCGGGTGGATCATGTCGGCGACCATGGGCAGCCCGACGTCGAACTCCACCTTCAGCTCGAGGGCGGCACCGTCGCCGTCGGTGCTCCCGACGACCTGCCAGTAGCCCTCGTACTCGCCGAGGTCGCCGTCGGTCTGCCGGAACTCCCAGCGGCGCCGGTCGTGGTCCAGGACGTCCTCCTGCTCCCACTCCATCTCCGAGCCCTTGAGCTCGACGACCCAGGCGGCGGTGCGGCGGTCGCCGTCCCGGCCGGTGATCGTCACCTCGTTGACGCCCTCCATGAAGCCGGGGAACGCCTCGCAGTCCACGAGCACCTTCCACAACCGGTCCGGGCCGGCCGAGCCGGTGACGGTCCTGTGCATGACGGCCATGAACATGTCCTTTCCGTGCTGACAACGTCGGTGCCGGACGTCCGTGCCGACGACGTCCGTGCTGACACCGGTGAGGGGGACGTCCGTCCGGTCAGGCGGAGTCCCTGCGGGGGACCCGCACCCTCTCCTCCACCAGAGCGGTCAGGCGCTCCAGCTCCGACCGGAGGACGTGCTGCTGCGAGGTCAGTTCCTCCACCCGGACCCGCAGCCGGACGAGTTCCCGACCGTGCGTGCCGGGACTGTCGACGAGGTCCGCGTCGTCCGGCCGGTCCCCGGCCACCGGGCGGTCCACGGCGGCCGGCCGGGGGCCGGCGGGGTCGCGGAGCACACGCACGTTGTCGGTCCGGGCGGGGGCGCCGGAGTCGGCCGCGCGCGGGCGCCACGCCGTCTCGCGCAGCGCCCGGGCCTCGCCGTGCCGCCCGCAGCGCTGCAGCGCGACGACGAGCTGGTCCCGGAGGCGGGTGCGCGTCGGGTGGGCGGCGGTTAGCTCCTCCAGCCGGTGCACGACCTGGCGGTGCGCGCCGAGCCGCAACTGGGCGTCGCAGAGGTCCTCCAGGGCGAGGAGCCGCTCCTCCTCCAGGCGCGCCGCGGCGGCCGAGCAGAGCGGACCCTGGGTGACGCCCTCCAGCGCGGCTCCCTCCCACAGGCCGAGGGCCTTGCGCAGCAGCACCGCGGCGGCGTGCGGGTCGGCGTCCAGCAGGCGCTTCGCCCGGGTCACCTGGAGCCGGAAGCGCACGCCGTCGAGTTCGTCGGGCCGGGCCTGGAGCACGTAGCCGGAGCCGCGGACGACCAGGCGCGGCGTGTTGGCCCGGGAGGGTTCCACCTCGATGAGCTGCTGACGCAGCCGCGAGACGTGTGCCTGCAGCGCGTTGCCCGCCTTGTCGGGCGCGTTGTCGCCCCAGAGTTCGCGGATCAGTTCCTCGGTCGGCACCGGGGTGCCCGGACGCACCAGCAGCGCACCGAGCAGCACCCGCTGCTTGGGACTGGTCAGCTGCACGCTCCGCTGCCTGACGTCGTCGTAGATCCCAGGCGGCCCCAGAACCCGGAACTGCATCGAAACCTCCATCGGTCGTCGCGGCCTTGAGCACCTGACGCACATGAAGGGACCACGCGCGCCGGACCGGGCGCATGAGTACCCGGGTACTCCAAAGCGCGGTCGCGTTCCGTCGGCCGGCCCGCGTGGGCCGGTGCCGACCGCGCCTTTCGCCGTGTCGGACGGCCGGGAAGGTGAGTGGCGGTTACTCAGGCGGGCGCGCGCCCGCCTGTGGTGCGCTGTTGTGCCCAGACGCCGTCGGGAGATCCGGGGAGTTGAGTGGCATGACGCGTTGGGACGCCGAGGCCGCGGTGGTGGGACTGGGAGCGTGGGGGGCGGCGGCTCTGTGGCGCCTGGCGTCCCGGGGTGTCGACGTCGTCGGGTTCGAACGGTTCACGCCGGGCCACGCCTTCGGCCCGGCGCACGGCGGCTCCCACGCGCTCCGCGTCGCCGGTCCGGGCCATCCCGGTCTGGTGCCGCTGGCCCGCAGGTCGAGGGAGCTGTGGCCGGAGCTGGAGGACAGCGGCGGGGAGAGCCTGTTCGTGCCCTGCGGCGGGCTGGTGGTCGGGCCCGAGGGCGGGCCGGTCGTGGGCGGCACGCTGCGCGCGGCACGGGCACACGGCGTTCCGGTCCGCACCTTCACGGCCAGTGCCCTGCGGTTCCAGTACCCGCGCCACACCGGCGTGCCCGCCCACCACATGGGCGTGTGGGAGCCGTCCGCGGGGCTCGTACGGCCGGAGCGTGCGGTGCGGACCGCGGTCGCCGTCGCCGAGGAGGCGGGCGCGCGTGTGTACGCCGACTCCCGGGTCACCGTGGTCGAGCCGGTGCCCGGCGGGATCCGTCTGCACACGGCGGAACGGTCGCTGAGGGTGCGTCAGGTCGTCGTCACGGCGGGTCCCTGGCTTCCGGCGCTGCTGCCGGGGCTGCCCCTGGAGACGGTCCGCGCGCCCGTCACCTGGTGGCGCCCGCTGGAACCGGGCGACGACTTCGGTCCGGAGGCCTTCCCGGCGTTCGCCCGGGAACTGGAGGACGGACGCGTCCTGTGGGGCGACGGCGCCCGGGCCGGCGACGGCATCAGGCTCGGCCTGGACGGCGGCTGCGGTGTGGCCAAGCCGGTGGATCCCGAGGGCGCCGACCGCTCGGTGGTCCCGGACGACTGGGCGGACCTGGCCCGGCTGCTGCCGGCCAAGGTGCCGGGGCTCGAACCGCTGCCCGCCCGGGTCGCGGCGGGCACCCGGACCCGCACGCCGGACGGACTGTACCTGCTCGGCCGTCCCGGCGGCGATCCGCGGGTGGTCGTCGCGGGCGGCGACGACGCCCACGGCCTCGCACACGCCCCCGGCGTCGGCGAGGCGCTCGCGGACCTCGTACAGGGGGTACGGGGGGACGACCCCGCGGCGGCGCCGGGCTTCCTCTCCCCGGACCGCTTCGCCTGACCGGCGTACGGCCAGCGGCGGGGCGCGTGCCCCGCCGGTCCCGGGTCAGTTCGCCGCACCCTCGGCGGCGGGAACTCCCGTGCCGTTCGCGGGCTCCAGAACCTTGCGGCAGATGCGCTCGCCGACCCACGCCACCAGGGTGCGCGGACGACGCGGCTGCAGATGCGCCATGATCGCGTTGCCCAGGCCCGGCGTCACATAGGCGCGGTCGCGGTCGAGGGCGTGCAACGCCGTCCGGACGACCGGCCCGGGCGTGCTGAAACCGCCGGCGACGGCTGCGTTGCGGGTGCCGATGACCTCGAAGAACCTCGTCTCCACGGGTCCGGGGCACAGGGCGGTGACACGGATGCCGCGGCCCCGGTACTCCTGGCGCAGCGCGAGGGAGAAGTTGAGCACGAACGCCTTGGAGGCGCTGTAGACGGAGAGGTACGGGCTGGGCTGGTAGCCCGCGGTGGAGCCGACGTTGAGGACGGCGCCGGTGCCGCGCTCCACCATGCCCGGCAGCAGGGCGTGCGTGAGGTCGACGAGCGCGACGACGTTCACCATGAGCAGTTCGTGGTCGCGTTCCGCGTCGATCTCCTCGAAGCGGCCGGCGGTGCCGAACCCGGCGTTGTTCACCAGCAGGTCGACGGTGAGCGAACGGTCGGCGAGCTCCTGGGCCACCGCGCGGCCCGCGTGCGGCAGGCCGAGGTCCTGCACCACGACGTGGGTCTTGACGCCGTGCACGGCCCGCAGTTCCTCGGCGACCGCCTCGAGCCTGTCCCGGGAGCGCGCGACCAGGACGAGGTCGTGGCCCCGGGCGGCGAGCTGGGAGGCGAACTCCGTGCCGAGTCCGGAGGAGGCACCGGTGACCAGTGCGGTGGACGGGACGGTCGGGACAGTGCTCATGGTGAACCCCTTCGGCATGACGGCTGACTCCTCGCGCCCGTGGGCCGGGCGTGGCCGACGCGTCGCCGAACCCGTACCGTCCGGTCCGTCGTGTTCCGCCGCCCCCTCGTTCCCGAGGCTCTCCACCGCGGCGCGCCCTCCGGCGGACCGGACCCCGACGCGTCGGCCACGCCCGTGCGCGTCAATCTACTGAGGCTCCCGGCCGGCGCGCGCCCGCGCTGACACGGCCTGACACGTCAGCGCGGCGGGCGGCGCGCACTACAGGGCCCGGTACATGACGTGCAGTCCCACCCGGCCGTGCCGCGGGTGTTCGAAGGCGTCCGGGACGGTGCCGAGGACGGTGAAGCCGAGCGAGGTCCACAGCGCGACCGCGGGGTTGGTCTCGACGACGGCGTTGAAGACCATGCCGCGGTAGCCGCCCGCCTTCGCGGCGGCGAGCACGTGTTCGGCGAGGGCGCGGCCGATGCCGCGGCCGCCGTGCTCGGGGTCGACCATGAAGCCCGCGTTGGCGATGCCCGCGGCGGGCCCGCCGTAGTTGGGCGTGACGTAGGCGGAGCCGACGACGGCGCCCGTCCCGTCCTCGGCGACGTACACGCGCTTGGGCGGTGCCGTCCACAGGCCGCGGGCGATGTCCTCGGGGGTGTCCGGGTCCCAGGTGTACGTCTCTCCGGCGGCCACGATGCGGTGCCAGAACGGCCAGATGCGCGGCCAGTCGTCAGCGGTGGCTTCCCTGATCAGCATGGGCGCGAGTCTGGCACGCCCATGCTGCCGGTTCGCGGCGGGGTGCTCGCCGGATCAGTCCACGCTGGGGAGGATGTGGGGCTCGGCGAGGTCGTCCTCGTATCCGGCGAGGCGGATCGGGGCGGACCTGGCCCACACGTCGAGGCTGCCGAGCTCTCCCTTGGGCCGGCGGCCGATGCGGTCCGTGCGTTCCTCGGGGCGCTGATCGCGATGGGGCTTCTCCGGTGTCACCGCGCACTCCTTCTGTGTCGGGTCACCCTCGGGACGGATCGGCCGGCCCGCGGCCTCGCGTCCGGTGTCCGCCCGGGTGCGGATCGGGATCGTGCGGACGCGGTGGCGCCTTTCGTCGCTGCGTGGCGAGAGCAGACCGTGGTGACCGGCTTGTCCCGGGACGGACCGCGGGTATGGGTGTCACCCGTTTCTCGCTGTCCGTCCGCTCCACATTACCCATATGAGCGGCCCCCCGCTCGATGGGGCTGAAAAGTTCGGGTAACTGTCTCAAGTCGTTCCCCCGCCCATTTCACCCCATCCCACACCGCTTCGACACCTTTTTCAGCAGGACGGAGTCCCACGTCCGGCGGAGCGCCGTGCGGGCCCGTCCCGAGTCCGGCGGGACTACCACCTGCCCGGCGCGTAGTCCTTCAGGAAGACGCCGTACAGGTCCTCGCCCTGCTCGCCGCGCACGATCGGGTCGTAGACGCGGGCCGCGCCGTCCACCAGGTCGAGCGGGGCGTGGAAGCCGGCCTCGGCGAGCCGCACCTTGTCCGGATGCGGACGCTCGTCGGTGATCCAGCCGGTGTCCACGGCGGTCATCAGGATGCCGTCCTTCTCGAACATCTCCTGGGCGCTGGTGCGCGTGAGCATGTTCAGCGCGGCCTTGGCCATGTTGGTGTGCGGATGGCCGGCCCCCTTGTAGCCGCGGTCGAAGACGCCCTCCATCGCGGAGACGTTGACGACGTAGGTGCGGCGGGCCGGCGAGGCCGCCATCGCCGGGCGCAGCCGGCTGATCAGGATGAAGGGCGCCGTCGAGTTGGCCAGCTGGACCTCCAGCAGCTCGACCGGCGTCACCTCGTCCACGGTCTGCACCCAGCTGTTGGTGTCGTGCAGGTCGGGCACCAGGCCGCCGGCGTCGATCGCCGTCCCGGCCGCGATGCGCTCCAGGGACGCCGAGCCGGAGACGAGGGCGAGGTCGGTGACGTCCTGGGCGGTCAGCGCGCCGCCCCCGGCGACCGGCAGCGCGGCCACGGCGCCGGAGCCGAAGGTGCCGATCACCTCGGCCGCGGGCAGTTCACCGGCGGGCAGCGGGGCCGACTCGGCGGCGACCAGCTCGCTGTACGCCTGCGGGGAGCGTCGGACGGTCTGCGCCGCGTTGTTGATCAGGATGTCGAGCGGGCCCTCGGCGGAAACCGAGTCGGCGAGGGCCACCACCTGCGCCGGGTCGCGCAGGTCGATACCGACGATCTTCAGCCGGTGTATCCAGTCGGCGCTGTCCGGCTGGGCCTTGAAGCGGCGTATCGCGTCGTTGGGGAAACGGGTCGTGACGGTGGTGTGGGCGCCGTCACGCAGCAGCCGCAGGGCTATGTACATGCCGATCTTGGCACGGCCGCCGGTCAGCAGCGCGCGCTTGCCGGTGAGGTCGGCGCGGGCGTCGCGGCGGGCCCTGTTCTCGGCGGCGCAGTCCGGGCAGAGCTGGTGGTAGAAGTAGTCGACCTCGACGTACCGGGTCTTGCAGACGTAGCAGGACCGCGGGCGCTTCAGCACCCCCGCGAGCTGCCCGTTCCGGGTGCGGGAGGACGGCAGGATGCCCTCGGTCTCGTCGTCGATGCGCTCGGCGGAACCGGTGGCGGTGGCCTCGGTGACCGCCTTGTCGTGCGCGGTCTTGGCGGCCCGGCGCTCCTGGCGGCGGCGCTGCTTGACGGTGCGGTAGATGTGCGAGGTGGCCCGGCGCACCGCGATCGCGTCGGGATGGTCGACCTCGATGCCGTCGAGCTCCTTCAGCACGTCGAGGCAGACGGCGAGCCGCTCGGGGTCGATGCCGGGGCCGTACGACACCGCCGCCTCGCCGCCGGGGCCGCGCGCCGCCTCGTCCGCGCCCGGGGCGGCGGCCGCCTCGTCCACGGCCGGAGCCGCCCGGCCGTCCTCTGTCACCGTCATCGCACTGCCGTTCCTGAGATCCACCCGCGGCGCTCCTGCCGCGCCCGCTGTTCGAACGGGGCATTCTACGAAGCGGTGTGCCGGGCGGCCAAAAACGGGACGCGGGCGCTCAGGGACCGCAGGCGGCCAGCAGCTCCTCCACCTCCCGCGCCAGCGCCTTGGCCAGCAGGTCGAGGTCCGGCACGGCCTGCGCGTCGGCCACCAGCCCGTAGTGCACGCGCCCGCGGTAGGTCGACACCGCGACGGCGAGGGACTGGCCGCGCGCGAGCGGGGCGAGGGGGTAGATCTCGGTGAGCGGGCAGCCGCCCAGCTTCAGGCCCAGGCTCGGCAGCGGCACGCTGGTGACAAGGATGTCGAACCACAGCCGGGCGGCCTGGCTGACCAGCGGTCCGCCCAGCCGGTGCCCGAGGGCGGGCACGTGGTCGGCGAGCAGCGCCACGGCGCCCGCGCCCCGGTTGGGCCCGGCGTCCTTGTTGCGGTCCATGGCCGCGCGGACGGTCCGCAGCCGCCCGAGCGGGTCCGGGTCGCCGACGGGGAGCCGTATCAGGTACCCGGAGAGCCGGTTGCCCTGCGGGTAGGCGGTGCGCGGACGGCGCCTGGAGACGGGGATCAGCGCGCGCGGCGCGACACCCTCGCTGCCGTCGCCGCGCTCGTCGAGCCAGCGGCGCAGGGCGCCCGCGACGATGGCGATGAGCACGTCGTTGACGGTGCCCCCGACGGTCTTGCGCACCCGGTGCACGTCGTCGAGGTCGACGACCACCCCGGCGGTGTGCCGGGTGCCGGTGGGCTCGGAGGTCAACGCGGCCGTGGAGCGGACGTTCCAGGTGTGGCGGGCGACGGAGGTGCCGATGTCGAGCGCGCGGCCCAGGTCCGAGAGCGCTCCGCGCAGCAGCCCCGGCAGTTTGCGCACGTCGGGGAGGAGACCGCGCGAGGGCTCGGGGCGGCACGGCCGGGGCTCGGGCAGCTCCATCGGGTCCAGGATCCCGGCGGCGAGCGTCAGCGCGCGCAGTCCGTCGGCCAGGGCGTGGTGGAACTTGAACAGCACGGCGTACGACAGTCCGTCCGCGCCCGGCAGGACGTGCGCCTCCCACGGCGGCCGGCCGCGCTCCAGCGGGCGCTGCATCAGCGGGCCCGCGACCGCGTGGAAGTTCGCGGTCGGCGCGTGCAGCCGGACGTGCTCGAAGGGGTCGAAGTCGTCCGCCGGCTCACGGGCCGCGCCCCCGAGCGCCAGCGGCAGCCGCAGGTCCGGGAACCACACGTCGCGGATCCGCATGCGCAGTCCGGGCACCCCGGCGGCGCGGGCGGCGAGCAGGTCCGCCGCGAGCGCTCCCGCGGTGGGCGAGGCCGCGGCGAAGACGCCCAGCGCGCCCAGGTGCATGGGGTGCTCGGATGACTCGATGTTCCAGAACGCCAGGTCGAGTGGTGCGAGCAGGTCGGAAGTCAATGGCTTGCTCTCGCGTCGACGACGGGTGAGCTCAGCAGTCAATCGCCGAAGGGCAATTACGGTCAAGTACGATCAAGCTACGCTCAGTTAACAACGGATTACGTCCCGATCTTCCGAAAGGCATGGGATTCCTGGGACACCTGCGGCGATGTCACCGCAGGTGACACCCCGCGCGGCGGCACACCCCACCCGGACGGCCGCGGGCCGTCCGGGTCACCGGCCGCGCGCCGGCCGTGAGCCCGGCCCGCCGGACATGCCGGCGGGCCGGGCTCACGGGTCCCGCGTCGCGCCGCGCACCGGAGTGCGCGCCGGGGTCAGGACGCCGGGCACCCCGCCGGAGCCGGCCGGGACGCGTCGCCGATCAGCGCCTCGTGCGCGGCCCTGACCCGTTCCACGTCCGGCTTGACCACCGCGCGGTCGTAGGTCGTCAGCCCGTTCAGCTCACCCTCGACGTCCGAGATCTGGGTGTAGACGGCGCCGTTGCTGCCCCGGCAGACGAGCGACCGCACCTCGTCGAGCTTGGTGAGGTAGTCGTCGGTGTACGTCGCGGGGTCGACGTCGACGTACGACATCTGGACGGACCAGGCGTGCCCAGGCACCCCGAGCCCCAGACCGCCGTACTCCCCCGTGACCAGGGCGCGCCTGCCGTCGGGGGACGGCGGCAGGGCGGGCGAGGGGTAGCCGTGCTCGTCCATGATGTCGCCGGCGCCCCCGTCGGCGCCGAGGTTGAGGCCCGACTGGTTGTTGACCAGACGGGTCGGGTCCCACGCCTTCGCCTGCTCGGCGACGCGCCCCACGTCGTACTGGCCCCAGCCCTCGTTGAAGGTGACCCACATGACGACCGACGGGCTGCTGATGTGCTCGTCGATCATCTCCTTCATCTCGCTCTCGTACTGGGCCCGGGCCGCCGCGGACGGGGTCCGGCCCGCGGCCGTCGCGGGCATGTCCTGCCAGACCAGCAGGCCCAGCCGGTCGGCGTGGTAGAACCAGCGGTCGGGCTCGACCTTGATGTGCTTGCGCACGGAGTTGTAGCCGAGCTCCTTGTGCAGCTCCAGGTCGTACGCCAGGGCCTCGTCGGTGGGCGCCGTGTGCAGGCCGTCGGGCCAGAAGCCCTGGTCGAGGGTGGCCATCAGGAAGACCGGCTCACCGTTGAGCATGGTGCGCGGGACGCCGTCCACCTGCTCCACGGAGATGTCCCGCAGACCGAAGTAGCTGCCGACGCGGTCGGCGCC
Source organism: Streptomyces ruber (assembly GCF_014648075.1). Classification (GTDB taxonomy): domain Bacteria; phylum Actinomycetota; class Actinomycetes; order Streptomycetales; family Streptomycetaceae; genus Streptomyces; species Streptomyces ruber. The sequence continues at coordinate 245,575 of NZ_BMQK01000006.1, forward strand.
GACGGTCACCTTCAGGTCGTACAGGAAGGGGTCGTCCGGGGACCACAGCCTGGGATTCCTGATCTTCAGGGTCAGCGGCTCGCCCGTGCGGCCGCTCACCGTGGCGACCTTGCGCCTGCCGTCGTACGCCGTCGCCGTGACCCGTACGCCGTCGCGCACGCCCTGCGGCTCGACGGTCACCGTGCCGGCCGCGGCGTCGGGTACCAGTTTGAGGTTGTCCACGTGGTCGGCGGCGACCGGCTCCATCCACACCGTCTGCCAGATGCCGGAGGACGGGGTGTACCAGATGCCGCTCGGGTCCAGGCGCTGCTTGCCCACCGGCGGGTTCTCGCCGTTCGCCGCGTCCGTCGGGTCGTACACGCCGACGATCAGTTCCTGGGTGCGGCCGGGCTTCAGTGCGTCGGTGATGTCGGCGCTGAACTTGTCGTAGCCGCCCTTGTGCTCGGCGACCTTCGTGCCGTTGACGTACACCTCGCTCCGCCAGTCGACGGCGCCGAAGTTCAGTTTCAGCCGCTGGTCCGCCCTGCCGATGCGCCAGTCCTTCGGGACCGTGAAGGTGCGGCGGTACCACATGCGGTCCTCGTGCCGCTGGATGCCGGAGAGCTGGGACTCCACCGGGTACGGGACGAGGATGCGCTCCTTCAGGTTCTTCCCGACGGGCGGCTGCTCGCCCTCCTCGGCGGCGGCGAACTGCCAGCGGCCGTTGAGGTTCCGCCAGTCGCCGCGGGTCAGCTGCGGGCGCGGGTACTCGGGCAGCGCGTTGTCCGGCCCCACCTCGTCGGCCCAGCGGGTGCGCAGCTCGTGCGTGGAGCGGTTGACGCCGCTCGTCAGGAACTCTTTGACAACGTTGCCGTCGCTGTCGGCGAGGCCGCCCTCGCCGTCGTAACGGACGTCGGCGCTGCCGCGCGCCGTACCGGTCTTGTTGCCGACGACGGGTTCGTCGAGCGCGACGAGCAGGGCCGTGGGGTCGGCCGGGTCCACCGTCGCCGAGCCCAGCGGCCAGGTGGCGCCGCCGATCACCGCGTCGAGGTGGTCGGTGAAACCGGCCGGGGGCGCGGCGAGGTCCTTGGCGAAGTCGAGCTTCAGGGTGCGGCCGGAGGCGACGACCTCGGCCGCGACCGGTCCGTCGTAGTCGAAGTCCGCGGGCAGCCGGAACGCCGACTGCGGGACGGGCTCCTTGGCGCCGCCGGGCGGTGTCCAGCGCAGATGGAGGTTGGAGCCTCCGTAGTGCTCGAAGTACTCGACCTTGATGTCCACCGGCTGCCCGGCCGTCAGCTCGACCGGTTCGGCGGTCTGCTCCCGGTCCCAGTCGTCGACCCAGTGGTCGATGGCGAGCTTCCCGTCGATCCAGAGGCGGAAGCCGTTGTCGCCGATGACGGAGAAGGTGTGGGCGCCGGTCTCCTCCGGCACGAGGCTGCCGGTCCAGCGGACGCTGACGTCGTCCGACTGCCCGGTGGCGAAGGACAGCCTCGGCTCCAGGTTCCCGAAGTCGAGGTCGGGGTCGAACACGGTGGCCTTGAGCTCGTGGAAGTCGAAGGCGCCCTTGGCGGAGTGGGTGTAGTACTCGCCCTTCAGGCCGTGGATCTCCACGGGGTCGTCGGCGGCGGTGGCGGCGGGCGCTGCGGTCAGCCCCGTGACGCCGAGCGCCGCGGCGAGCAGTAGCGCGAGTCGGTCTCCGAGTCGTCTTGTGCGCACGGATCCTCTCCTTCGAGGAAGCGGTGGCGGCTCGTTGCTCAGATGCTTCGGGTCCTGCACACCGTTACATCGGTTACATCGTTGTAAAGGACTTCAGGACCTGAGCATGACAACACGGATTCCACTTCCCGTCCAGAGACCGGACCGGCACGGCCCTCACAGAACGCGCTGGCCCTTGCCGAGGGCGATCACTCCGCCCCTGGACACCGTGTACAGCTCCGCGTCCCGCTCGGGGTTGACCCCGACGGCCGCGCCCGGCGGTACCTCGATGTTCTTGTCCAGGACCGCACCGCGCACGACCGCGCCCCTGCCGACGTGCACGTTGTCGTGCAGCACCGAGTTCTGCACGACCGCTCCCGGGTCGACCACCACCCCCGGCGACAGCACGGACCGCGTCACCTGGCCCCGGATCAGGCATCCCGCGCTGATGATCGACTCGCTCGCCATGCCGCCGGCGTTGAAGCGGGCCGGGGAGAGCTGCCCCGAGGTCGTGAGGATGGGCCACTGGCGGTTGTAGAGGTTGAAGGCGGGACGCTCGGCGATGAGGTCCATGTGGGACTCGTAGTACGCGTCCAGGGTGCCCACGTCACGCCAGTAGCCCTGGTCGCGGCTGGTCTCGCCGGGCACGTGGTTGGTGCCGAAGTCGTACAGCTGCGCCTCGCCCCGCTCGGTGAGCTGGGGCAGGATCGAGCCGCCCATGTCGTGCACGGAGTCCTCGTCCTCGGCGTCGCGGTGCAGCGCGTCCACGAGGGCCTTGGTGGTGAACAGGTAGTTGCCCATCGACGCGAACACGCACTGGGGGTCGTCGGGGAGGCCCGGAGGATCGGCGGGCTTCTCCAGGAACCGCTCCACGGTCCGGCCGTCGGACCCGGGCATGATCACCCCGAACGACCGCGACTCGGCGCGCGGCACCCGTATCCCGGCGACCGTGACGCCCGCGCCGCTCTCGACGTGCTGCCGGAGCATCTGCCGCGGGTCCATGCGGTAGACATGGTCGGCGCCGAACACCGCCACGTAGTCGGGCCGTTCGTCGTGGATCAGGTTCAGCGACTGGTGGATCGCGTCCGCGCTGCCGAGGTACCAGTGCGGGCCGAGCCGCTGCTGGGCCGGGACCGGGGTGACGTAGTTGCCGAGCAGGCTCGACATCCGCCAGGTGGTGGTGACGTGCCGGTCCAGCGAGTGCGACTTGTACTGCGTCAGCACGCAGATGCGCAGGATGTCCGCGTTGACGAGGTTGGAGAGCACGAAGTCGATCAGGCGGTACGTGCCGCCGAAGGTCACCGCGGGTTTCGCGCGGTCGGCGGTCAGCGGCATCAGCCGCTTGCCCTCCCCGCCCGCCAGCACTATCCCCAACACCGAAGGTCCACCGCGCATGCCGCCCGCCCCTCTACGCCCGGTCGTGCTGTCCGGCTCCGCTTCTCTGATGCCCCGGCCGGACTCTCTGATGCCCTGGCCGGTACCCGCCGCCACTCCCGCCGGTACCCCCTGGTGCTAGTACCCCTGTTTGACGACTTCCTCGTACAGACGGACGGTACGCCGGGCCACCGCGTCCCAGCCGAACTCCCGTACCGCGCGCTCCCGTCCGGCCGCACCCATGCGCCGGGCGGTCCCCGGGTCGGCGAGCACCGTGTCGAGGGCGTGCGCGAGCCGTTCCTCGAAGCCGTCCCCGGGGTCGGCGAGCAGCCCGGTCACACCGTCCTCGACCACCTCCGGGATGCCCCCCACGCGCGAGCCGACGACGGCGGTCCCGCACGCCATCGCCTCCAGGTTGACGATGCCCAGCGGTTCGTACACCGACGGGCACACGAACACGGCGGCGTGCGTGAGGAGCTGGACGACCTCCGCGCGCGGGAGCATCTGCGGGATCCAGTGCACTCCCTCGCGTACGGCCTTCAGCTCGCGGAACAGCTCGCGGAACTCCCGGTCGATCTCCGGGGTGTCGGGCGCGCCCGCGCACAGCACGAGCTGCGCCGCGGGGTCGATGTGCCGTGCGGCGCGCAGCAGTTGGGGCACGCCCTTCTGGCGGGTGATCCGGCCGACGAACAGGACGTAGGGCCGCGCCGGGTCCAGGCCCACGCGGTCGAGGGCGTCCGTGCCGTGGTCCGGCCGGTACAGGGAGGTGTCGATGCCGTTGTGCACCACGTGGACCCTGGCCGGGTCCAGCGCCGGGTAGCAGATGAGGATGTCCTCGCGCATGGCGGCGGACACGGCGATCACCGCGTCGGCGGCCTCGATCGCGCTGCGCTCGGCCCAGCCGGACAGCTCGTACCCGCCGCCGAGCTGTTCGGCCTTCCACGGGCGCAGCGGCTCCAGCGAGTGGGCGGTCATGACGTGCGGAACGCCGTACAGCAGCTTGGCGAGGTGGCCGGCGAGATTGGCGTACCAGGTGTGCGAGTGGACGAGTTCGCGGTCCTCCAGGCGGGCCGCCATCGACAGGTCCACGGAGAAGGTGCGCAGCGCGTCGTTGGCTCCGTCGAGCGAGGACCAGGGCCGGTGCCGGACGACTCCGCCCGCGGCGCCCTCGCCCCAGCAGTGCACGTCCAGCTCGGTCAGCGACCTGAGCTCCCGGGCCAGGAACTCGACGTGGACGCCCGCACCGCCGTACACGTCCGGCGGGTACTCCCGGGTCAGCAGGCCGACACGCACCCGGAACCCCCCTGTCTCAGCGGTGCCTCAGCGGTTGGTCCCCACATGGTGACCCAGCTCCGACGGTTGCGGAAGAGCACCGCCGGGCGCGCACGGAGCAGGCACGGTTCCGTACCTGGTCGGCCGGGCTGGACGGGCGTGCGGCCCGGTCGGATCGGGGTGGAGTGGCGGGTTCCGCCGGTTCGGTGGCCGGTTGCACCGGGACGCGAACCGGAACCCGTGCGCCGTCGTGTCACCTGTCTCCGTCTCCCGTCTCCCGTCTTCTGTCACCCGTCTCGTGTCACCCGTCTCGTGCCACCCGTCTCGTGCCACCCGTCTCGTGCCACCCGTCTCGTGCCACCCGTCTCGTGCCACCCGTCACCCGTCTCCCGTCACCTGCCACCCGTCACTTGCCACCCGTCTCCTGCCACCCGTCTCCTGTCACCTGTCTCCCGGCATTTGTCTGCCGTCTCCTGTCACCCGTCTCTCGTCTCCTGTCTCCTGTCTCCTGTCTCCTGTCTCCTGTCTCCTGTCTCCTGTCATCTGTCTGCCGTCTTCTGTCATCTGTCGCACCGGCGGGGCGGGCGGTCGAAGCAGCAGTCGCCGCACACGCCGCCGCCGGGCGCCCGGTAGTACAGGCAGCAGCTACGGCGGCGCAGGGTGACGGGGTCGAGAGTGCCGGACAGGAACGGGTGCGCGAGCAGCTCCGCGGCGACGGCGCGTGCCCGGTCGCCCGCTTCCGGGTGAGCCCCCGTGCGCGCCCATCGGTCGATCTGCCGCACGGCACCCGTGAGCGCGGAGGCCGCGTTGCCCCGCAGCAACCCGTCCGGCAGCCGGAAGCGGGCCCGCAGGACCGCAGCCAGCGGGGCCAGGTGCCGGTCCCGTACGAGGTCGCCGAGCGCGTCGGCGGGCAGGAACCGCACCTCGGCCAGCCACAGGTCGTCGGGGGCGCCGGCCTCCGGGTCCCAGCGCAGCAGCCGCGGAGCGAGGTCGGGCACGTGACCGTACACGGCGACCGAGCCGAGCGCCACGGACCACAGCCGGGCCACGAGTCCCTGGTGCGCCACCGAGGCCGCGACCCTTGTCTCGGACGTACGGAGGGAGCCGGCGACCTTGCGCACGCGGGCGGCCACCGGGTCCCCGTGGGCCTCCCGTGCGCCCGCGCCGTCGCCCTTCCGGGCGGCGTACGCCCGGACGAGGGTGGGCAGGGATCCCTGAGGCGGTTCTCCCGTACGCAGGACGAAGAAGCCGCCGAGCGTGCCGAGCGCGGTGAGGTCGGGGTCGAGGTTCACAGGAGGCAGTACTACCAAGGACCCCGACCGACCTCATCAGGGCATCCCTCAAGGGGGCGCCCCCCTTGGGTATGACGGGGCGGTCCTTCTACTCCCACGGTAGTAGGCCCGGATGAGTGCTCAGGGACGACGACGTGAACACTTTTGCGAGGCATCGTGGACACCATGGATTCCGCCCCTTCGCCACGCCGGGCCGAGCGCCTCCGCACCTCGCGGAGGAGCGGCTGATGAGCACGCTCGCGCTGTCCGTGCTGCTGCAGATCGTCTCCGCCGTCGTGTACGCGGGCGGCGCGATCGTGCAGGAGCGGGTCGCGGTGTCCTCCCCCGGCCGTTCGTACGCGCCGGTGCGCCGCCCGGGCTGGTGGGCGGCCGTGGCGCTGAACGGCCTCGGCGGGGTGCTCCACGTGGCGGCGCTGGCCTACGGTCCGCTGAGCCTGGTGCAGCCGCTCGGCGCGCTGACGATCGTGTGCGCGCTGCCGATGGCCGCGGTGTTCGTGGGCCGCAGGGCCGGGGCGACCGCCTGGCGGGGCGCGGTCATGGCCACGGTGGGCCTCGCGGGCCTGCTCGCGCTGGTCGGCACGGCCGAGGCGCAGTCCCTGCACGGCGCCCAGCGCGTGGTGGCCGCGGCCGTGACCGGCGGCGCGGTGGTGGCGCTGATGACGGCGGCCCGCACGGCGCACCGGCACCCGGCGGTGCGCAGCACGCTGCTGGCGCTGGCGGCCGGGGTCGCCTTCGGCATGTCCTCGGTGTTCACGAAGACGGTCGCGGTGGACTGGTCCGGCGGTGTCTCCACCGGCCCGGACGCATGGCCGAGCCTGGTACTGATAGGCGTTCTCGCGACGGCCGGCATGCTGCTGTCCCAGGCGTCCTACCGGGGCGCGGGGCTGGCCGCTCCGCTGGCCACGCTCACCGTGGTGAACCCGGTGGTGGCGGCGGCGGTCGGCATCACGATGTTCGGCGAGACCTTCCGCCACGGCACGACCGGGACCGTTCTCGCGCTGGGCTGCGGTGTCGTCGCCGCGGGCGGGCTGATCCTGCTGACCACGGAACGGCTGGCAGCGGAGCGGCCGGAGCCGGCGGTCGGCACGGCGACGGGGGCGGGCGAGGACGGGCCGAAGCCGGAGGAACCGGGCACGGACGACGCCGGATCCGCGCCGACCGGCGCGAGGCCGGAGCCGGCCGGTGCGGGACCGGCCGGTGCGGGACCGGCCTGCGCGGGGCCGCCCCGCACCGGGGCTGCAGGCGCCGTGCCGATACGCGGCGGGGTGCCGATACGCGGCGGGGTGCCGATACGCGGTGCGGTGGCGATACGCGGTGGGGTGGCGGCCGGTGCCGGGCCCGCCTCCGTGAACGAGCTGCTCGCGGTCCTCGGCATGCGGTCCGCCGACGCGATACCCGCGACACCCGCGACACCCACCAGCACCCGCCGGATGACGGCACCGGTGCCACCGGCCCGGCGGGAGAGCCCGTACGGCGACGGGGAGCCGGGCGGCACGTACCCGCGCCGCCACGGCTCCCACGTTCCCGACGGGCTGCCTGTCAGCGTCCTCGACCGGCACCGCTCTCCGGCGGCGTCCTGAAGGACGCGGCGGCGCTGCTCAGAGCTTGACCCCGCCCTTGCGCAGATAGGCGACGGGGTCTATGTCGCTGCCGAACCCGGGCCCCGTGCGGATCTCGAAGTGCAGGTGCGGACCCGAGCTGTTGCCGGTGGACCCGACGCGTCCGATGCGCTGACCGGTGCTCACGCTCTGCCCGGACCTCACGGAGATGGCCGACAGATGGGCGTACTGCGAGTACCGGCCGTCGGAGTGCCGGACCACCACCTGGTAGCCGAAGGACCCGCCCCAGCCGGCGGTCACGACCTTCCCGGACTTCACCGACCGCACGGAGGTGCCGGTGGGCACGGGGAAGTCGACGCCCGTGTGGTAGCCCTTCGACCAGGAGGGTCCGGAGGCGCGGTAGGGCGTGCCCGTGCCGCCCTTCACCGGGGAGACCATGGACTTGGAGGCCGTGTTCTGCGCGGACGTCACGCCCTTCGCCGCCCCCTCGCTCCCGGTCGTCCTCTCGGCCTCGGGCGCCTTCCCCGCCTTGGGCGCGGCCTCGGGCGCCTTCTTCTGCCCCTGCCCCGAAGGAGCGCTCTCCGTCGACGCCTTGCCCTCGCCCTTGCCCTTGCCCTTGCCCGAAGCCTTGTCGTCGGCCTTCGCACCGTCGCGCGCGGGCCGCAGGTTCAGCCGCTGTCCCGGGACGATCAGGTCGGGGTCGGCGCCGATCGTCTTGCGGTTGCCCTCGTACAGCCGGCTCCAGCCCCCGGGGACGTCACGGGCGTCGGCGATGCCGTACAGCGTGTCGCCGCGTACGACGGTGTACATCTGCGCGCTGCCGGCCTGCGACTGGGGTGTGGTCTGCGGGGTGACGTCCCGCAGGGTGCGCTGGGTCCGGGTCGAGGCCTGTGCGGCGGCCGGGGCGCCCGACGGGTCGTCCCCCGCGGCCGCCCCGCCGCGGGCGAGTCCCGCCCGGTCCGAGCAGACGGGCCAGGCCCCGGGGCCCTGCCCGTCGAGGACCTTCTCGGCGACGGCTATCTGCTGCTCCCTGGAGGCCAGGTCCGCGCGCTGCGCGAAGGCCGTGCCGCCGAACTCCTCCCAGGTCGACTGGCTGAACTGCAGGCCGCCGAAGTAGCCGTTGCCGGTGTTGATGTTCCAGTCGTTGCTCGACTCGCAGGCCGCGACCTTGTTCCAGGTGTCCACGTCGGCCGCCTCCGCGGCTCCGGTGCCCACGAGGGGAAGCGCCATCCCCGCGCCGCCCGCCGTGACGGTGAGCGAGGCGCGATTGATCCTGTTCGGCTGGTACCGGCGGTGCCGACCGCGTACGGCCATGAAATGCCCCCTCATGTAGCCAGGAGCCGCAAAGCTAAACGCAGAGAACAGGCCATGACAAGACACCGATCCAGCCGCCGGGGCGCTCGGGATGACCGGGAAACGTCCCTCGTCCCGGAAGAAATCCGAGACGCGCGCGGTTCTTCCTGCGTATTCATTCCCCGCAGGCAAGCCGCACGGCACCGTCTGCGTCAGGACACACCGGCGGGAGCGCAGCGGCAATATGGCCGAAGAAGTGGTATGGCCGAAGGAGGGCCATGAGCGAGGAGGGCGGACGGACGGAGCGGCAATACTGCTGACGAGCAAGAACGGCGCTGTCGATCACGCTGACGCCGGATAGACCGATTACCCCGATCACACCTTTTCACCGACATCCCCCGAGATCCCCGTTTCCCCGGAATGTGCCGCTGCCGACATCACCCACCAGGTCGTCCCGGCACCCCACTTTCCGGTAACCATCAGGAGAACACCGCATGAGCAGCACAGCCCAGATCGGCGTCACCGGCCTCGCGGTCATGGGAAGCAATCTCGCGCGCAACTTCGCGCGCAACGGCTACACGGTGGCCGTGCACAACCGCACCGCGTCGCGCACGCACGCGCTGGTGAAGGAGTTCGGACACGAGGGCGACTTCATCGCGGCGGAGACCGCGAAGGAGTTCGTGGCGGCGCTGGAGCGGCCCCGGCGCCTGGTCATCATGGTGAAGGCCGGCGGGCCGACCGATGCCGTGATCGAGGAGTTCGCCCCGCTCCTCGAGCCCGGCGACATGATCATCGATGGTGGCAACGCGCACTTCGCCGACACCCGCCGGCGCGAGGCCGCACTGCGCGAGCAGGGCATCCACTTCGTCGGCACGGGCATCTCCGGCGGCGAGGAGGGCGCCCTGAACGGGCCGAGCATCATGCCGGGCGGGTCGGAGGAGTCGTACGCGTCCCTCGGTCCGATGCTGGAGAAGATCTCCGCGAAGGCCGCGGACGGGGCGCCGTGCGTGACGCACGTCGGCCCGGACGGCGCCGGTCACTTCGTGAAGATGGTGCACAACGGCATCGAGTACGCGGACATGCAACTGATCGCCGAGGCGTACCAGCTGCTGCGCGACGTCGCGGGCTACTCCCCCGCGCAGATCGCGGAGATCTTCCGCACCTGGAACACCGGCCGGCTCGACTCGTACCTGATCGAGATCACGGCGGAGGTCCTCGCCCACGTCGACGCGGCGACCGGCAAGCCGTTCGTGGACGTCGTGCAGGACCAGGCGGAGCAGAAGGGCACCGGCCGCTGGACGGTGCAGATCGCGCTCGACCTGGGCGTTCCGGTGTCGGGCATCGCGGAGGCCACGTTCGCGCGCTCCCTGTCGGGGCACGCGGCGCTGCGCGAGGCGTCGCGCTCCCTCGCCGGCCCGACGGCCACCGCGCTGAGCGAGGCGGAGGCGGCCGCGTTCGCGGACCGGGTGGAGCAGGCGCTGTACGCGTCGAAGATCGTGTCGTACACGCAGGGCTTCCACGAGATCGCCGCGGGCAGCGAGGAGTACGGCTGGGACATCGACCTGGGCGCCGTCGCCTCCATCTGGCGCGGCGGCTGCATCATCCGGGCGGCGTTCCTGGACCGCATCCGCGCCGCCTACGACGCCCGGCCGGACCTGCCCAGCCTGCTCTCCGACGAGACGTTCGCCCAGGAGATCGCGGCGGCTCAGGACGACTGGCGCGAGGTACTGGTCGCGGCCACCCGCCAGGGCGTGCCGACGCCCGGCTTCTCGGCGGCGCTCGCCTACTACGACGCCCTGCGCGCCGAGCGGCTGCCCGCCGCCCTGGTCCAGGGGCAGCGGGACTACTTCGGGGCACACACCTACCGGCGCACCGACCGCGAGGGCGCGTTCCACACGCTGTGGGGCGGCGACCGCTCCGAGGTCGAGGCCTGACGAGCGGCGCCTGGTTCGGCGCCTGGGCCGTCCGATCGGTGCGGGCCGCACGACCGGCGCGGGCCTGTCCGACCGGCGCGGGCCCGTCCGACCGGCGCGGGCCGGCCGGTGACCGGACCGGCCCTGGTGCGGGTACGGCGGTGGCCCGGGCGCGGAAAGTTCGCGCCCGGGCCACCGGCCTTTTCGTACGTGGCGATCGGGCGTCCGCTCAGGTGCGCAGCGCCCCGGGTCCGGGGTCGGCCCGGGGTTCGGGCACCCGGCCGGCGGGCCCTTGAGCCCGGCGCGGGCCGGTAGCCGGACCTGCCGGTGAACGGACCGGACCTGGCCCGGTCATGCCGGCGGCCCGAGCGCGGCGCGGGCCCGGACGGGCCGGGGGCCCGGGTGCGGGAATGTCCGCACCCGGGCCCCCGGCCCGTCCGTCCGCGGCGATCCGGTGTCCGCTCAGGTGTGCAGCGGGCCCGGGTCGGGGGTCGGCCCGGGGCCGGGCGGGGCCGGGTCCGGGCCGGGACCCGGGGGAATCGGGTCCGGGTCCGGCGCCGGCGGGACGGGGTCCGGAGCGGGACCCGGCGGAACCGGGTCGGGGCTCGGACCGGGCGGGACCGGGTCTGGGCTCGGACCGGGCGGGACCGGGTCTGGCTTCGGCCCCGGTGGGGTCGGGTTCGGCGGAGCGGGTTCCGGGCCGGGACCGGGAGGACCCGGCGTGGGCCCGGGCGTGGGTCCCGGCGGCACGGGGTCGGGATACGGATTAGTCATGGGTCCTCCCGCCATTCACTGCGTCGGCTCTGGACCTTTCCCCGGTTACCCCCGTGCCGCGCGCACACTCACTCCGTGGCGGGACGAATGATCCGCCGTGCGGCCCGGTCCCGCACCTGGGCACCGTGCCCCGGTCGCGGCGCTCAGACCGCGGCGGCCTGCGGGCTGCGCTCCTGGTCCGTACCGGGTACCGGCTCGGAAGGGTCCGCGCCCAGCGCCACGATCCGGTTGTCACCGTCCACGTGCACGACCCGCGGCTTCAGGGTGCGTGCCTCGGCGTCGGTCACCTGGGCGTAGCTGATGATGATCACCAGGTCGCCGGGGTGGACGAGGTGGGCGGCGGCCCCGTTGATCCCGATGACCCCCGAGCCCCGCTCGCCCTCGATGACGTACGTCTCCAGCCGGGCGCCATTGGTGATGTCGACGATGTGCACGAGCTCGCCGGGCAACAGGTCGGCCGCGTCGAGCAGATCGGCGTCGATGGTCACGGACCCGACGTAGTGCAGGTCGGCCTGGGTCACGGTGGCCCGGTGGATCTTGGACTTGAACAGAGTACGCAGCACTTTTGGACTCCTGGAAGACGGCTCCCTGCCCGCTTTGTGCAGGTCAAGGGCTGTCTTTACTGTACACGGGCACGCCTCCCGGTCGAAGACCTTGCAGAACATCGTGCACCGTACCGAGCGGGCTTCCCACCTGGGCTTCTGTGCGAGGCAGGCTGTGGTGACGCCGCAGACCAGGCGCTTGTCCGGGTAGCCGTCTCGGACAGTTCGGGGACTGATGCCGATCAGATGCCGACTTACCTGACGGAACATCAGGAACGGGAGAGGTGGGGAACGAGCGACTCGGCCACGCCCACACCAGCCCCGCGAGCTGCGGAATCAGGATGAAACGGTCCCATTGCCGACCGTACCGGCCCACCGCCGACCGTACCGACCGCTCGCCGGCCGTCGTTCCCGAACGGTCCTCGGCCGACGGTCCCTCACTCGCACCTGGGACAATGGCGATCAGTCACAGCGGGGCGGCGCGATCGGTTGCGCACCGTTCTCGCCGCGGCTGGAGAGGACGGTGCTCGGCGACGGTGTGGCTGAGGGCGGCGATGCCGTCGGAAGACGGGCTGAGATACGGAGTGCTGCTGTTCATGCGGTTTCGAAAGGGCGCTGTCATCGCGGTTGTGTGTGCCTTGGTCGCTGGTGTCTCGGGGGACCGTGCCGGCACCTCCGTGCCCGCGGGGGGACCTGTGGAGGACCTCCTGAACGGCAGGGACTGGGCTCACTTCGCCGGCGGGAAGCCCACGCACGCAGGGGTACGAATCACACCCCTCGACCGGCGCATCACACGCCAGGACGGTACCGGCGGACAGCCGAACCCACCGGTGAACCTGCGCGGTCCCCACATGGTGTTCCGAGGGGATGTCCGGATCGAAGCCGGCCTGCGGCGCACGGATGACACGGATGCCTACCTGCATCTGTACGGTGAGACGCCGGTCATCTACGACGAATGGCGCTACGAACGGCGCGGCGTGCGCATCGGCGTGGTCGGCGGGAGGCTCCGGATCGACCGCTGGGACGGGGACTCCGACAGACCTGCGATGACCCGGACCTTCGGGAGCGGCCTGGGGCTCGAAGTCCGCCTCGCCGTCGAAGTCCGCGCAAACAGGCTTGTGCTGGAGGCCGACGGCAGGGTCGTGGGAACCGTTCCCGCGCGGGACGTCTTCGGCAGTGGCCGCATCTGGTTCGGCGCGGATGCGGGAGCCCGCGGGAAGGGCTGGACCCTCAGCGATCTCCACGCGCGGTCACTGGGACGGGGCCGGATGTCCGTCGTGGACGCGCCTGGCCTGCGAGTGCCCCGGTCCAGCGATGCGATGCGTGATCTGGCGGCGGTTCTCCCACGCCCGATCCGTATGGGAACCGCCCTGGCCGCGGGGCCCTTGCTGACTGACAGCGCCTACCGCCGGACGGCGGGTGAGGAGTTCTCCATGCTGACGCCGGAGAACGACTTCAAGCCGCAGTTCGTCCAGCCTCGACGCGGCGTGTTCGCGTTCGCGGAAGGCGATGTCTTGGTGGACTTCGCCGAGGCCAACAGGATGAAGGTGCACGCCCACACCCTCGTCTGGTTCGAAGCCCTGCCCGCATGGATGCGCGCCGAGATGACGCACGGGCAACGCAGGCGCGTCATGGTGGAGCACATACGCGCGGTAGCGGGCCACTTCCGGGGGAAGGTGGCGGAATGGGACGTGGTGAACGAGCCCATGTCCGACGAGGATGAGGACTACTCCAACGGCAACCGGGGCGTGCGGCCACAGTTGTGGTTCGAAGCGATGGGTGAGCAGTACATCGACATCGCCTTCCATGCTGCCCGCGAGGCCGACCCGCACGCGGTGCTGTACCTCAACGAGTACGGGGTGGAGGAGGACGGTCCACGCTGGGATGCCCTCTACGCGCTGCTGATCCGGTTGAAGGAACGGGGCGTTCCGATCGATGGCGTCGGTTTCCAGGACCACGAGTACGCCGTCGGCGACCGTACCGACCCCGAGGTCTTCCGACGCAAGGTCCGGGCTTTGGCCGGGCTCGGCCTGAAGGCCCGGGTCTCGGAGGCGGACGTCCTCGTCGACGAGGACGAAGAGGACGTCCAGGCCCGCCAGCTGGCGGGGAAACTCGCGGTCTGCGGCGAAGAACCCAACTGCACCTCGTTCTCGACCTGGGGTTTCACCGACAAGTACGGCTCCACGGCTGACCTGCGACACTATCCCCCGAGTCCGGGGAACGCTCTTCCCTGGGACGCGACGTACGAGGCGAAACCCGCCTACTGGGCACTGCGTGACGTCCTGGACGACGCTCGCCGCTCAGGTACTGGATAGGTACGGCGAACACCGCGAACGACCAGTGGGACCGTTTCATCCTGATTCCGCAGCTCGCGGGGCTGGGGGTGGGGCTGGTGCGGTCCGGGAGCGACGGATTCCCGCCGGTCGGCATCATGACCACTGCGGGGGTGATCGTCGGTCACCTCTGGACCCGGTGTTCGCGAGGACGAGGAGGGCCCGCAGGAGGGTGGTCGCGTGGCGGGCGTTCGTGCGGACCTTGGTCAGGATGCGCCAAGACTTGAGGTGGGCGAACCCGTGCTCGACGGCGGCGCGTTCGCGGCTGACCAGCCGGTTCGCTTCCTTCTCGGCATCGGTGAGTTGGTGGCTCCGGGTGGCCTTGCGGCCGGTGATGATCATGGGGTCGTCGTGGCGGAAACCGGCCAGTCCGACTCCGGCACCGGACTGGAAGGCCTGCCAGTCGACGAGGGCGGCGTGCACTTCCTGGTGACGGGCCAGGACGTGTACGTCGTAACGGGACAGGCGGACGACGGGGCCGGCTTCGCGCAACCGCCGGTGCAGCGGCTCGGGGTGTGCCAGGCACTCGGCGGCGAACGGGTCGGCGTCACTGATCGGTGGCGACGCGGGAACGGCTGCTGTCTCGGTCATGGCGGCTCCATGAAAGGCGGCTCGGGTCGGAGGAGTTCGAGGCGGCGGTGATCGCGGGTTCGGCAGCACGCGGCTCAGGTCGGCTGCCGGTCGAGAACGCTCAGAGGTCCAGGACCAGGCGGTCGGAGCGCGAGCGCGACACGCAGGGCATCACGCGGTCGCCCGCCGCGCGTTCATGGTCGGCCAGGACCGCGTCCCGGTGGTCGGGGGTGCCCTCCAGCACCGGGACGAGAAAGGTGCCGCAGGTTCCCTGTTCGCAGGAGGACAGCACCTCGGCGCCGGCCCCGCGCACAGCCTGCAGCACGGAGACGTCCGGGGTGACGGTCACCGTACGGCCGGTGCGCCGCAGTTCCACCTCGAAGGGCGTCCGGCGCACGGGCTCGGACCGGTCCGCGGCGGTGAACCGTTCGGTACGCAGGCTGTGGCCGGGCCAGTGGGCACACGCCTCCCGGACTGCGGCCAGGAGAGGGGCCGGACCGCAGCAGTACACCTTGGTCGCGGACAGCGGTTCGTTCAGCCACGCGGCCAGGTCCAGCGGGCCGCACTCGTCCTGGGGGTCGAGGTGCACGCGGCCGCCGCAGGCGTGCGTGAGGTCCGCGCGGAACGCCATCGAGGCGCGGGTACGGCCGTCGTACAGCAACTGCCGCTCAGCGCCCGTCATTTCGACTTGCCGGATCATCGGCAGCAGCGGGGTGATCCCGATGCCGCCCGCGATGAACAGGCAGCGGTCGGCCGGCACCAGGGGAAAGTGGTCCTTCACTGATGCTTGCGGTACGCAGAGAGAGGTCACCCGCCCTGCCCGTGCCTGATCTTGTATCAGCCCCGTTTCCCGGCTGCGCCCACTCTGTCTGCCCCACCTGACGTACCGTCCGGTATGCTCGGGCGCCCGGCAGTCCGCGTCCTGCGGGCGACGACGCTTGCGAAGGGGGCATCTCGTGGCGGTCGATCCCACTGGCGCCCGGCTGAAGAACCTGCTCGCCGAGGATCCCGGCGGCCCGGTGACGATGCTCAACCTGCTGCGCTTCGCGCCGGGCGGCAGGGCACTGTGCGACGAGTACGCACGGCATCTGCGAGAAACGTTCCTTCCCCGTTACGGCGGGCAGGTGCTGTACGCCGGGACCGGCGGTGCCGCACTGGTGGCCGAGGACGGCCAGGCGTGGGACGCGGTGATCCTCGTGCGCTACCCGGACCGCAAGGCGTTCAGCCGCATGGTGGCCGATCCCGAGTACCAGGCCGTGACGGAGTTGCGCACCCGCGCACTGTCGGAGGCGGTGCTCCAGCCCACGACGGAGTGGCTCCAGCCCACGGAGTGACGTCCGGGCACGGGTACGGACGCCGAAGACGCCTGAACGGACGGCCCGCCGCGCCCGGCCACACCGACCCTGGACTCCAGGATCGGCCCTCGGTGTCGGGCGCCACCTGTATGCCGCCTGCAGAAGGCTTGAAGGGCGACGCCGGCGCTGCAGCAGTTCAGGCGGGCAGGCGGTGGACACCTCGGCCGAACGGGCATGCGGAACCACGGAGTTCCCGCCACGAGGTGCCGACGGATGAGCCGGAACCTCGTGGCGGTTCCTCTGGCCGCTCTGCTTCTCGTCGGCTGCACTGTGGAGGAAGAACGCGACGGCACGGATGCGCCGCGCACCGCTTCGGAGACGACCCGCGAGGTACCGCTCAGGGTCGTGGAGCAGGAAGGCATGACACTGGCCTTCGTCCCCGTGAGCATCGGAGGCGAAGGGCCGTTCATGTTCGCCCTCGACACCGGCGCCTCCGCCAAGGTGAAGGACCTCGTCTTCGACGCCTCGACGGGCAGCATCCGCTGCTTCACCCTCGCCGGGCGCGGCCTGCTGGCGGGCCCGTTGCACCGTGCCCTCCTGTGGAGCAACGTCCATGCCCTGGGCCCGCACGTGGTCATGGTGCGCGACGAGACCGCCCTGGAGGAGGACGACGCGGCCGCCCGGCCGGGCACGGGCCGGACGGGCGGCGGCAACGTACTGGGCTCCGCGATCACGACCCGCGGCGGCACACGGCTGGGCGTCGTCACCGACGCCGTGGTGGAGACAGGCAGGACGCCGGTGGTGGCGGGGTACGAGATCGAGACCGCCGACCGTCGTCGCGTCCTGCTGCCGGTGGACGGCCCCGTCACCGTCTCCGGAGACCGTGTGCTCGTTCCGGACGCCACCGCGGAGCACAGCGCGGGTGATCTCGGAGGGTTCGGCACCGCCGTGCAGAGCCTGCGCGACCGCCTCCGGTACGACCGGCAGGAGAACTGACCGATGCGGCAGGAGAACTGACCGATGCTGTTGACCAAGGCCCAGGGCAGGGCCGTCATGGACCTCACCACGGCCGAGACGGTCGGGACGGTCACCGCCTGCACCGTCGCCGCGTCACCGGCGCGCGTCTCCGGCCTGCGTCTCAAGACGCGAGGCCGCGGACACCACGTCCTAGACTGGAGTGAGATGTACTCCTTCGGCCCGGACGCGGTCACCGTCGACGGGGCCGGCCGTATCCGCGACGAGAAGAACATCGATCCCGGCGATCCCGCCCACTCGTTCCACGATCCCATCGGGAAACCGGTACTGACCGAGACAGCACCAAGGGCACCGTGCGCGGCATCGATTTCGACGAGCGGTCAGGTCGCATCGGTCATCTGCTGACCGACGAGGAACGGATTCCCGGCGACGCACTCCTCGGAGTCGGCAGTTACGCGGTGGTCGTCGCCGCCCCGCGGTGACGCCGGACGGGCTCGGCGCCCTCGGCCACGGCCGCGGCCCGTCCCGCGGCGGTCGTCGTACGGCCCGCGACGACGGCTCGCCCGGTCGCCCCCGGCGGTCGTGACGGACACGAGACAACGACCGCCGGTCACCCGGGCCTGAGAGGGGGCGCTCGTGTACGAGGTACCGCTGTGGCTGTGGGCGGTGTTCGCCGTCACCGTTGTGCTGGCACTGGC
The DNA here is from genome assembly GCF_014648075.1 of Streptomyces ruber. Classification (GTDB taxonomy): domain Bacteria; phylum Actinomycetota; class Actinomycetes; order Streptomycetales; family Streptomycetaceae; genus Streptomyces; species Streptomyces ruber. Next base: position 263,139 of record NZ_BMQK01000006.1, read on the forward strand.
GGTCGACCTCCTGGCGCACCGGCAGGCACACGTCATCGGCTTCCGGGAGGCCGCCGCCTGGAGCGGGCTCTGGGTGGCCCTGGCCGTGGTCTTCGGCCTCGTCGTCTTCCTCGTGGTGGGCACCACCGCGGGAGTGGAGTACACGACGGCGTGGCTGCTGGAGAAGAGTCTGTCGGTCGACAACCTCTTCGTCTTCGCCCTGATCTTCGGCTACTTCCAGGTGCCCCGCGCCTACCAGCACCGCGTGCTCTTCCTCGGGGTCCTGGGCGCCCTGGTGTTCCGGGGCGTTTTCCTCGCCGCGGGGGTGGCGGTGGTCCACCGCTTCACCGCCGTCCTGTGCGTCTTCGCCGCCCTCCTCCTCTACAGCGCGTACACGATGCTCACCAGGGCGGACGACAGTGTCGACCCCGGCAGGAGCATCGCCGTGCGGCTGCTGCGCAAGGTCGTCCCGGTCCGGGACGACTACCAGGGTGCCCGGTTCTTCGTCAGGGAGGACGGCAGGCTCGTCGCCACTCCGCTGCTCGCCGTCGTCGCCGCGATCGAGGGCGCCGACCTGGTCTTCGCCGTGGACAGCGTCCCCGCCGTCCTGGGCGTCAGCGACGACGTCTTCATCGTGTACACCAGCAACGCCTTCGCCATCCTCGGGCTGCGCGCCCTGTACTTCCTGCTCGCCGGACTGCTGGACCGGTTCCGGTACCTCAACAAGGGCCTGGCACTGATCCTGGCGTTCATCGGTGTGAAGCTGGTCCTGCAGGCGTCGCACGAGTTGATCAGCCCCGCCGTACCCGAGGTGCACTCCCTCCTCAGCCTCGCGGTGATCGTCACCGTCCTGGCCGCCTCCATCGTGCTCAGTGTGACGCGTCGTACGCCGTTCGGCCGTGGTGACACATGAGTCGGCCGTCCTCTCCTCGGGGCATCGCCTCGAACGGGCTCCAAGAGCCTTGCGGCTTCCGGACTCCGCGCTTCGCGCACCGGACCTGGGGTACCCAGTCCTTCGCCGGACCACGGGGCCCGTCGGCCACGCCGACCAGAGGGAGTTCACCGGCCGGACCCGTCATCGACGCCGGCGTTCCGGTGACGGCCCAGATCACCGCCGGGCCTCCTGGGAGACGAGATGGCTGACACGAAACCCGTCATCGTCGGGGTGGACGACGTCGACGGCCAGGGCACCCTCGTGCGGTACGCGGCCCGAGAGGCCGCTATGCGCGATGTCCCCCTGCACATCGCCCACGCGGTCCGGCTGCCCGGCCCCTTCGGCGACGCGGAGGAGAAGATTGCCCAAGGCCGGTCCGCCGTCCAGCGGAGCGCGGCACTGGTGGACCGGTTCGAGAAGGTGGCCCGGACCGCGTTCCCCGGCCTGACCGTGGCGGGAGAACTGCCCCTCGGCGATCCAGCCGGGACCTTGGTGGAACGCTCCGCGGAGGCGTGCCTCGTGGTGCTGGGACATCGCGGCGGCGGTGGCTTCCCGCGCCTGCCCCTCGGCTCGGTGAGCCTCCAGGTGGCCACGCACGCCCGGTGCCCGGTGCTGGTGATGCGCCCCGGTGCACCGGTCGAGCCCCCGAGCGGACGCGTCGTCGTAGGTGTCGACCTCGTGCACGAATCCGGGTACGACGCATCCGAGGCGGTGCAGTTCGCGTTCGCGGAGGCGGACCGCCGGGCGGCCCACCTCCAGGTCGTCCACGCCCTCCACCTGCCCGCGCTGCTGCCTGCTCCGGGCGGAGTCACCGGGGGACTCACCGGAGTCGAGCCCGCGGCGCGCGAGACCGAGGACAGCGCCCGGCGCCTGCTCGACGAGCGGATCGCCGGGATGAGCGGACGGTATCCGGACGTGCCGGTCGGGGTGCGTATCGACTGGGCGCGTCCGGCGACGCACTTGACGGAGCTGTCCGGGCAGGCCGATCTGCTGGTGGTCGGTTCCCGTGGGCGAACGGGCCTGCGCAGGCTTCTCCTCGGCTCGGTGAGCAGCGAGGTCCTGCACACGGCCCACTGTCCCGTCGCCGTCGTCCCCTCGGTGGCGGACGGATGACGGTGCGCCGGTCCGGGCCCACCTGGGGAAGCGACGGGCTTCCTCCGGTGGGCAGTGCCCCGTCCGGCCGACGGGGGCGAGGCCGGGCGGCTGCCGGGGCGTACGTCACGTCATCCCGGTGGCCTGCGCGCCGCCGACATCCGCATGTGAGGTCGCATGAACAGGGACGCGAGGACACCGGGACCATGGCGAAGGGTGCGGATACCGCCCTCGGCGTCCGCGTAACCGGCGTCGACGGACCGGAGGCAGCGAGGACTTACGGGATCACCGTACTGGTGCGAGTTCGCCGTGAGCAGCGCCCTGACGGGGAGGACGTACGCTCCGCCGCCCGCGGCACCGGGCGGCGGAGCGCAGACCGGGTCGGCGCAGCTTCTTCTACTTGACGAGCGGCCGTCAGATGGACTCCGGGCCATGCCCAAGTGCGGGTGCCGATGAGTACGTGCTCGACCACATCACCGGACGCCGTCCCGCTGCGCGGAGCAGGCGCACACCGCGACCGACGGCCGCCGCGTCGCCAGTGGCCGCCCTCGGCCCGGCCCCGGCGGAGTCGTCCGCTCCTGCGAGGAGGCGTTCGTCACGCTGGAACTCGCGGACCGTCCTGTCTCACGGCCCTGTGCTGCGCGCCGCCGGCATGCCCACCGCCTCGTTCCCATCCGCTACCGCCAAGCCATGGACCGACCTCGTGCAGCGCATCCCGAGTCCGCTCGTCACCGCTGGCGAAAATGGCCAGTCGCTCCTCGACACACCAGCACCTCGCGCTTCGACTCCGGCTGTGTCGCCGCCCGGGTCGACCGACGGCTCTCCCTGAGCATTCGCGCCCTGACCTACCGGCTGAAACGCACCCGCACCCCACCGGCATGCATGCGGCCGATCCAGCTCACCGCTGCGCGCTTCACGCCGCCGCCGTCGCCGTCCGCCTGCTGGACCGGCCCGCCAAGAGCCTGTGATACCGCTGTACCGCCATCACCGCACGCCGCAGCCGAAACCAAGTGTCCGATACACGGATCCGACTCGCCGGATAACGGTCTGGCCTCTCTCGCTGGCACTTCTCCGAAATACACAGGGCTATGTGATCTACATCACCAATGACCCTGTGATGATCGTGGTAGAACTGCGCAACTCCGCAGGTGGCATCACCCCTCGCCGCCCGGTGGAGCGTCGGCGCACAGGCCGGCAGTACGACCGGGGTGGTCACGGTCCGAGTCCGCGGACCGCGCGCTCCCCGAGTCGCCGATCGGACAACGGCGTTCGCTCAAAGACCGCAGATCTTCCCGGCACAGCTTCCCCTGGGTCGGTACCGCGCCATCGAGGTAGCCACCGTGTCACTCGTCTCCATCACCACTTCCGTCGACGAAGCAGTCAGCGGATTCTTCGAGCCCATAGCCACCTGGCTCGGGGAAGTCGTCTTCTACGCCGTCCCGGTCGCCGGTACGGACCTGCCCCTCATCGTGGCGTGGCTGGTGGTCGCCGGTCTGGTCTTCACGTCCTGGTTCGGGCTGGTCCAGGTCCGCAAGTTCAAGCTCGCCATCGACGTCGTGCGCGGCAAGTACGACGAGAAGGGGTCGGCCGGTGAGGTCAACCACTTCCAGGCCCTGACCGCCGCCGTCTCCGGCACGGTCGGCCTCGGCAACATCGCCGGTGTGGCCGTCGCCGTCTCCATCGGCGGCCCCGGTGCCACGTTCTGGATGATCCTGTGCGGTCTGCTCGGCATGGCCACCAAGTTCGTCGAGGTCACCCTCGGCGTGAAGTACCGCGAGGTGCACGCCGACGGCACCGTCTCCGGCGGCCCGATGCACTACCTGCCCAAGGGCCTCGCCGAGCGCTTCGGCAAGAACGGCAAGACCCTCGGCAAGGTCCTCGCGGTCCTCGCCTCCGCCATGGTGCTGTTCTTCGGCCTCTTCGGCGGCAACCTCTTCCAGGTCAACCAGTCCTACGCCCAGCTGGTCTCCGTCACCGGCGGCGAGGACGGCGCGGTGGGCTCCTCCGCCGGCGCCCTGTTCTTCGGCATCCTGGTCGCGGCCCTCGTCGGCATCGTGCTGCTGGGCGGCATCCGCTCCATCGCCAACGTCACCAGCAGGCTCGTCCCGGCCATGGCGGGCATCTACATCGCCGCCTGCCTGGCCGTCATCCTGGTCAACGTCACCGCCGTCCCGGACGCCGTCGGCACCATCATCGAGGGCGCCTTCAACCCCGAGGGCGTCGCCGGCGGTGTGCTCGGCGCGCTGATCATCGGCTTCAAGCGCGCGGCGTTCTCCAACGAGGCCGGTCTCGGCTCCGCCCCCATCGCCCACTCCGCGGTGAAGACCAAGCACCCCGCGAGCGAGGGCCTGGTCGCCCTGCTGGAGCCGTTCATCGACACCGTCGTCATCTGCACGATGACCGCGCTGACCATCGTCATCGCCAACCCGGCCAGCTGGGCCGCCGCCCGCGAGGACGCAAGCATCAGCGGCGTCACGATCACCTCCGACGCCTTCGAGACGGTCCTGCCCTGGTTCCCGTACGTCCTCACCGTCGCGGTGCTGCTGTTCGCCCTCTCCACGGTGCTGACCTGGGGCTACTACGGCCTCAAGGCGTGGACGTACCTCTTCGGCCGCAGCCGGGCCAGCGAGCTGGTGTACAAGGTCGTCTACACCGTCTTCGCCGTCGCGGGCTCGCTGCTCACCCTGCAGACGCTGATCGACCTGGCCGACGCCGTGCTCTTCACGCTCGCCGTCATCAACATCATCGGTCTCTACCTCCTCGCCCCCGTCGTCAAGCGCGAACTGAACTCCTTCCTGGAGTTCGTCCGCGCCCGCAACGCCGGTGAACTCAGCGAGGACGACGACCAGGAGTCGGTGAAGACCACCGTCTGACCGCCCCCGCGGCCCGGCTCCTCGGCGGCACCCCCGGCCGAAGGCCGGGGGAGGGCCCGTATGCACCTCGCGCCTTGGTGTGTACGGGCCCGCTCGTCATGCCCCGCGTGTTGAGCATCCGTAGGTGGAGAGAGACCTGGCAGCGTCCTGGAGCGGACAGTTGGCGTTTGGGCAACGCGTCGATGCCTCCGGAGGCCGAAGGCCGGGAGATCAGTCGGCGCCCCAGGTGCTCGTACGCCCTCGCGCTGATGACCCGGAGGACTCACCGATGTCTGCCGCCTCCTGGCCCAGGCGCACGGGACCCAGCCGGCGGTCTCGTGTTCCTCGCGGTCCCGTCAACGCACTGGCTCAGGTGAATCCTCCGCGGGGCGATCACTATGAGCCCGTGACACGATCATGTTGCTGACACGGACCGGCGGCGCGGCCCGAGGACCAACTCCAGCTGTGAGAACCGGCTTGCACCGGGCATTGTCAGAGGTATCAGGCACACTGCGCCGTATGAACTCGGTGACCGCGCACGACTACGCCTGGATCCGCACCTCGTCGCTCTTCCGCCACATGATGGACAGCGGATACACCCTGACACTGATACGGGGGCGGACCCCGCGCGAGGTGCTGCGCGCGATGAAGGCGGAACCACGCGGCACCGGGGAGGGAACGGCCGGGCTGATCGAGGCGGACGACGCTCACCGCGCCGCGGTGGATGACGACTGGGACGAGTCCTACGTCGCGGGCGCCTTCAGCGCTCCGGGCGAGAACGGCGACTGGACACTCGTCCTCGGCTTCGACGGTGGCCTGGGGATCACGGCGCCGTACGTGGAGACGCTGTCGAAGGGCGGCCGGGTCGTGGCGCACTCGACCAACGGCGGCAAGCCCATCGACCTCTTCCACTGGTGCGAGGACGGTGAGCTGCGCACGACGTTCGAGGGTCCCTCGTCGCGCGACGGCACCACCCCCGATGAACTGGTCCCCCTGCTGCGGGAAGTCGGCTCTCCTCTGACCTCCGGGGGAGAGCACGACGAGAGCGCCCCGGACGTCGACCGGAAAGCGGCGGTCCTCGCCCTGGCCGAGAGGCTCACCGGCATACGCGTCACCGAATCCCTCCTCCAGGACGCCACGTACGAGCTGGGAATCGTTCCCGAACAGCCCGCCGAGGAGTGGACCGGCGTGGTCATCGACATCACCGATGCCCACGGGGAGCGCCTGTACAGGGGATGGACCTACGAGGAGATCGCGGCGGCGTCGGACCGCCGACGGGCGGAGGCGAACGCACCGGTCGTGATCACCTACAACGAGCCCCCGGCCATGGATCGTCCGGAACATGAGACTGGTGAGTAGCGGGTGAGCGCGTGGACGGTGCCCCGGCGTACTCGCCGCCCTCTCAGTGGCGCAGTCGTATGGGGGCATCCGTGCAGAGAGGCTAGAGGGAAATGAGTGTGGTGGAGAGCTGGTCCCGCGTGATGAACCTTCTTCGGCAGCATGCTCCGGCCGATCACGCGGATCTGCCGGGGCCCGCTACGGAACCCTTGGCCGGTGGTCGTCCAGGCGGAGGCGGGCGCGCTCGGCGGCCACCAGTTCCGTACGGCGGCGCTGGTGGGCACGGTGGGCGGGGACCCCGTGGACGCGGAAGTCCCGCGTCCGGGCCAGGCGTTCGTCGACGCGGACGGTGAGTGTGCCGCTGGTGATGCGCGGATGGGAGCCGAGCAGGCCCTCCAGAGATTCGGACAGGTCGGCGTCCGACTCGTAGCGGACCAGATCCGGGCAGAGCACGGCGGCCACCGCCTCGGCCAGGTCGCAGGGCGCGACGTCCGCGCCGGTGGCGGAGGCGTACGAGGTCAGCCACGCCTCGACGAGCTGCCTGCGGGCGGGAACTCGGTCTCGAGGAACGCGGACTGTGCCCGCAGCCGCTCCTCCTCGACGACCCGCGCGGTCTCGGCCTCCTCCCGCGCCCGTACGGTCTCGATCTCCCGCCGCTGCTTGATCTCGGCGTCGGCCTGGCGGCGCTCCAGCTCCAGGACGGCCTCGCGGGCGCCGACGTTCTGCCGCGTGATCTCCTTCTCCTCGGTGCGCTGCGCCTCGTTGGTGCGCACGTGCTCGACGGCCGTCAGCTCGGTGATCTTGCGGATGCCCTGGGCGTCGAGGACGTTGGCCGGGTCGAGCTGGCTGACCGGCGTCTGCTCCAGATAGTCGATCGCCGCGTCCTCGAGGTGGTAGCCGTTGAGGTCGACACCGATGACCTCGATGATCCGGTACCGCAGCTCCTCGCGCTTGGTGTACAGGTCGGTGAAGTCCATCTGCTTGCCGACGGTCTTCAGCGCCTCGGGAAACTTCGCGTGGAACAGTTCCTGCAGCGTGTTCCGGTCGCTGGCCCGCGCCGTGCCGACGGCCTGGGCGACCTTGATGACGTCCTCGACGGTCTTGTTGACCTTCGCGAAGAACGAGATCCGGATGTCCGCGCGGATGTTGTCCCGGCGGATCAGCCCTTCCTTGCCGGCCCGTGTGATCTAGATGGTCTTCACCGAGATGTCCATCACCTCGGCCTTGTGCAGCGCCGGCAGCACGACCTGCCCGGTGAAGGTCACATCGACCTTGCGCATTTTGGAGACGATCAGCGCCTTGCCCTGCTCCACCTTGCGGAACAACCGGGCGACGAGGAACACGGCGAGTACGGCGAGCAGGCAGGCAGTGACGAGCGCGCCGATGCCGAGGAGCATGGCATCCATGACATACGTCCTTCAGGCATAAGTGAGGTGAGCGAGAGGAGTCGAGCGAGAGCAGGAGAGACCGGGGTGATATCCGGCACCGGCGCGCGGCTCAGGCGGCGCGGTCCCACGGTTGATGCGCGGCGTCGCGCGACGTGCCCCCGCGGGGACGCTGGTCGCCCACCCCCGACAGCGCGGCGACGCCCGTGCGAGCCGCGCCCGGTGGCACGGACGGCCCGGGTTCGCCGGGGAAGAGGCGGTGCAGCGGCCGTACGATCAGGCAGGTCGCGCCCCAGGCCACGAACAGGGCTGCCACGGGTACGACCAGGCGCAACAGCCCGGTGGCGGGTCCCGCAGGTGCGAACACCGCGAGCAGGACCTCCACCCCGACGCTCAGGGACCAGGCGAACACCGTCAGCAGGGACAAGGCGACCGCCACGGGCACCCCGCCCATGCGCCACGCCCGCAGATCCACATCCGTGTCGAAGCTGTCGACGCCGGCCACGCCCACGGCGGCGAGAAGCCAGAAGCAGACAGCCACGACGAGGGCCGCGGTCAGCAGGATCGTGGGCAGTCCCGCGGCGGCCATCAGGAAGGTTCGCATCTCCCGGTTCCCCCCTCTCCGGCTGCGGCGCGCAGCAGTCGTGTCCGGCGGGCGCACGGCTCCCCTCCGGGTCCCGGTGTGGACACCTGCCGGTGTCCGGCACCGGAACCATCCGCCGGGCTCCCCGCGAGCCATGCTGCACGACCGGATCCCGCCCCCGCATTGCCGGTTCCCGGCAGTGTTCTTTACTGTCTGCGTGCCGGTGGCCGTTGAGAAAGCGTCAGCGGTACGCACAGGAATACAGAAGGAGCGGGGGACGACATGGCGGACCTGGACATTCCCGAGCACTATCTCAAGGGCTACGACCGCATCCTGGCCGAGGTCGCGGCCACCGGCCGGCGCCTGACCCGGGACGAGATCTCCTCTCGCCGTGCCCTCGGCGAGCAGGCCGCGGAGGCCGGTCACGAACTGCGTGCCCTGGTGAGCACACACCTCACCGCCGCCCGCACCGCCTGGCCCGGCACCGCCGGCTCGGCCGCGGCCGCGCTGGCCGCCGTACAGCAGGTCATCGACGCCTTCGCCGAGGGCTTCGAGCGCGCCCAGCGCCTCGCCGTGCGCCAGGAGGAGGCCGCCCGCCGCGAGTTCATCGACGACCTCCTGTACGGCCGCAGCGATCTCGGCCGCCTCGCCGAGCGCGCCGAACGCTTCGGCCTGCGACTCTCCCACGCACACGCCGTCGCCGTCGCCGAGGGCCCGACCGCCTACGACGAGGGCGCCCCGGTACTCCGCCAGGTGGAACGGTCCCTCATAGCCAGATTCGGCGACCGCAGCATCCTGCTCACCACCAAGGACGGCCGCCTGCTGTGCATCGCCCCCAGCCACCATGACGAGGTGCTCACCTACTTCGCCAAGCAGGCGCACGCCGCCACCGACGGCGGCCGGATCGCCATCGGCCGCCCCCAGCCCGGCCCCGGCGGTGTCGTCCAGTCCTACGAAGAGGCACTCAACGCCCTCGACCTCGCCGAGCGCCTCGACTTCGACGACCCCGTGCTGCGCGCCGCCGACCTGCTGGTCTACCCCGTCCTCACCCGCGACCGCCAAGCCATGGCCGACCTCGTCCGCGGCACTCTCGGCCCCCTCACCACGGCCCGCGGCGGCGCCCAGCCCCTCCTCGACACCCTCACCGCCTACTTCGACTCCGGCTGCGTCGCCGCCGAGGCCGCCCGCCGCCTCTCCCTCAGCGTGCGCGCCCTGACGTACCGCCTGGAACGCATCCACCAGCTCACCGGCGCCCATCCCTCCGACCCGGCCCACCGCTACATGCTGCAGACGGCGGTCATCGGCGCGCGGCTGCTGGACTGGCCCGCCAAGGACCTCTGAGCTGGTCCTGCCGTTCTGAGCAGGCGTATCCGGGAGTCCTCCTGCGCACACGGGAGTTGAAGCCGTCCGGGACAGCGGACATCGAGACGACCCCTCACCGAGTGTTCGATCGAGATGTCGGCATCGTCCGCTCAACCGACGAGGCCGTGACCAGCGTGCGCCGGCCCACCGCGGTCGCCCATGCGTCCGACGTCGAACGCGAGAGGTTACGCAGCCTGCTGCGCGACCGGGGGCAGGCGGTGGTGCGGGCGGCGAGGGTGCTGCTGTCACCGCGCGGCCTGTCGCCAGCGCAGATCGCCGCCCTGGTGTGCAGTATGACCTGACCCGGTCATTGTGCGGCGCTGGATCGGCCGCTGGAACAGCTGCGGAGCGCCCGGGGGGATGAGAGCGTCCTTCCACATGCATCCGCGCGGCCGACGGAAGCCTCGAGACCGGTGACAAGAAGTGAATGACGCCCTCGACATCGCACCCTGAGGTTCCGCTTCGGTGCGGTGCAGCGAGCCGAACACGCGGCGGTCCGTAATAGTGGCCAGGATTTTGGAGAGGGGAACGGCATGGGTGACGTACTGAAGCGACGCTCGGTTCTGGGGCGGCTTGCGATCGCGGCCCTCTGCCTGACGGTGCTGGCCATGGCGAGCTGGTTCATGAGCGAGCTGGTCAGCGCCGACTTCCCACGGCAGCCTGTGTGGGACCTCGGAAGTGCGGGACCCTGGGTGGCCTCATACGCACACGCCATCACGGCCGGTTCGTGGGCGGCCGCGCGTGCCTGTCTGGTGGTGGCCGGCCTGATCCTGACGTGGAATCTCGCATCGCAGGTCATGGGTGCCGTCCGCAAGAGCATCCGGCGAGGGAATCGCCCGGTGTCTTGAAGCTGCTGACGCTCCGTTCCGCTCGCCCGGAGCCCCGGTCTCGAAGCACTGCGCCACTGCCGGGGTGCACGAGTCCTCGTGGCGGTGCCAGGGGCGGACGCTGTTCATGCTCAGCCGCTTGAGGGTCTCGATATTCCGCACCATGTCCGTACCCAGAGCGCCCTGCCGAGGTGATCCGCTACAACCCGAGTCCCAAGGTGCGCTGGTCCGTTCGCCGACGATCCGGTCTCGCTCAAGCCGAGCCTCTTATGCCCACAGGGTCCCCGCTCCCGCTCCTGACCACTTGCGGACCGGTCACGCGCCAGGAGTGCGCCTGCGCAGCCCGGCGCTGGTGCGGTCGACGGCTCACGGCGAGGAGTGGGCCCGCCACCGGCGCCCTCCCCAGGCGGGCGGTCAAGTCTCGTCATCGGATTGCGTGCGAGCCTTCGCCGCCCGTCGCAGGCGGTGGTGGCGGGCCTGGCCCTGTTCCGTGACGGCGTCGCCGACCATCGTCCGTACGACGTCCCGGAGTCTGTGCAGCGTGTGCTGCCGAGCGGGGCCCGCGCCCGGGTCCTCCCGCAGCTCCTTCAGCAGCGACCAGCACAGCAGCAGCATGACGACCACGAACGGCAGCGCCACCAGAATGGTCGCCGTCTGCAGCGAGTCCAGCCCGCCCACCACCAGCAGCACCGCCGCGACCGCCGCCATCAGCACGCCCCACAGGACGACGAGCCAGGACGGCGGGTGCAGCGCCCCGCGGCTGGTCAGGGAGCCCATCACCAGCGACGCCGAGTCGGCGCTCGTGATGAAGTAGGCCATCACCAGGATCATCGCGAGGAACGAGGTGACCGTGCCGATCGGCAGCGCGTCCAGCATCGCGAACAGCGATGCCTCGGCGCCGTCCCGCGCCGCGCCCGCGAGGTCCGCCGCCCCGGTCGACTCCAGCCGCAGCGCCGTACCGCCCAGCACGCAGAACCAGGTCACGGTGGCGCCGCTCGGCACGAGCAGGACGCCGAAGAGGAACTCGCGAACGGTACGCCCGTGCGAAATGCGGGCGATGAACGTGCCCACGAACGGAGCCCACGACAGCCACCAGGCCCAGTAGAAGATCGTCCAGGCGCCCAGCCAGTCCTGGTCGCTGAAGGCCCCGGTACGCGTGGCCATCGGCAGCAGGTCCTGCAGGTAGCCGCCGACGGACGCCGGGATCGTGTCCAGGATGTAGACGGTCGGGCCGAGCAGGAAGACGAACACCATGAGGGCCGCCGCGAGCACGATGTTCAGCGTCGACAGCCACTTGACGCCCCGGTGCAGACCGGAGAAGGCCGACAGGACGAACGCCGCCGACAGGACGGCGATGACGACGAGTTGCGTGGTCCGTGAGGCGGCCATCCCCGCCGTGAGGTCGAGCCCTTCGGCGACCTGGAGCGCGCCCAGGCCCAGGCTCGTCGCCGTGCCGAAGACGGTCGCGAAGACGGCGAGCAGATCGATCACCCTGCCCGGCCACCCCGCTGCCCGCCGCTCACCGATGAGCGGCACGAACGTGGCACTGAGCCGGTTGCTGCGGCCCTTGCGGAAACCGGCGTACGCCAGGGCGAGCCCCGCGATCCCGTAGATCGCCCACGGCGTGAGCGTCCAGTGGAAGAACGAGTACTCCATCGCCGTACGCGCCGCCGCGGCGGTCCCGGCCGCGGCGCCGCTCGCCGGGGGCGGCGTCAGATAGTGCGTGAGCGGCTCCCCGACGCCGTAGAACATCAGGCCGATGCCCATGCCCGCGCTGAACATCATGGCGATCCAGGCGAGATTGCCGAACTCCGGCTCGGAGTCGTCAGCGCCCAGCCTGATCCGCCCGAACCGGCCGAGCGCGATCACCAGGCACAGCACCAGGAACACATCCGCGGCGACGACGAACAGCCAGCCGAAGTTGTCCAGGACCCACGCCAGACTCGCGGAGGAGACGCCGTCGAAGGACTCGTCCCCGAGCCAGGCCCACAGGACCACGGCGGCGACGGCGGCCATCCCGACACCCACGAGAACTCGGTCGGGCGCGCCAGGCTCAGGAGAGCCGGGCGGAGGGTCTGCCTGGGTCTGGTCGATCGGCTCCGCACTCATGTCGCCCCACTATGAGCCGACGCCTCGTCCCCAGAGCGGGTGACGCGCCACGCCTGTCCCCGCCGTCACACTCCCAGCCGCGCCGCGAAGCCCGTCCGGACGGGCCACCCGTCCGGACGGAACGGCCTCGCACCTCGGCACCGGCTTAACACGAGAGAGGTTCTCGCCGAGTATTCCTGCTTATTGCTTCCATGGGTGCGGTCGATCATCACTTCGACGATGAGGCTGCCAATTCCGCCTCACCATCCCGCTGACGCGCTTGCCGAGTTGCTGGTCCTGAACCGAGACGCGGTTATGCGTACGTCTGGCATCCGGGATGCGGCACGCCATGTAGGACGGCACAGTCTGCAGAACGATCACACACGAGGCGGCGTCTGCGCGGCTTGCCGGTCATGCGTCGGCGTTCGGGACTGACACGAAGATGACCCGCAGCTGAGTCGATGACGCTCTTCCAGCGGTCAGCGGTCGATCTCATCGAGGTAGCGGCGCACCACAAAGCCGTGGTGGGCGGTGAACTCGCCGTCCAGCGCCTCGATGAGTGCAGGGATCTTGTTGCGGGCCGTCCGACGGCGAGATCCGCCAGGAGGCGGGGGTCGCGTTCCCCGGCGATCAGGGCTACCAGTATGGCCCGGCCGCTGACACCGACCAGGCTGCCGAGGACCGCTGACAGCTTCATGCCGGTGTCCTCCAGTTCCTTCTCCAGCCGCTGGGCCTCCCAGCCCGCGGCCCGAACCAGTTCGGTGCGGCGGCGGGTGAGGTCGACACAACTGCATGACCGCGGCCCCGGTGCAACAGATCCGGGCCACACCGGCACGGTCTCGAGTTCCGACGTCCTCGCCCCGTGTCTCGGCTCGACACTGCCCGAAGACGCCCGGGAACCGGGAGAAGAACGGACAAGGCCGTCACCTGACCGGCCCCGCTCCTTCGGGGATGACAGACCCCGGCGTTCCGGCGCGGTGTGTGGCGATGATTGCCGCCGTGCAGCCGACGGCAGCCAGGAGGCCCGCGAGGGCAGTGGTGACGAGGGTCATCCAGGGCGGGGCGTCGGCCAGACGCGGGATGGCGTTGAGGGGTACGGCGCTGTAAAGGGCCAGGACAGCCCAGCCACGCCGGCGTAGCGGGACAAGCCGGTGCCGCAGCCGGTCCGGGACACGGCCGGTAACCATGGCCAGGCCGGCGGGCAGCAGGGTGACGGAGAAGACGGCGAGTCCCGTCCAATGCCAAGTCATGCTGGGAGGGCTCCTGTGGTGTCTGGGGAAGAAAGTCAGCGACGTCTGCCGGCAGTGTTGATGACCAGCCCGGTGATCAAGGCCGCGAGGCCGGTGACCAGGACGGGGGCGCCGGGGCCGGGCAGGACGTACAGCGCTGCGCCGACGAGGGTCAGGAGTGCTCCCGCGGTGGCCAAGAAGGTGCCGATGCGTCGTTGGGACATACTGTTGCCTTATCTGGAGCGGTCGGAATTGGCGGCGGTCATCGGCGTGTGCCGTGGTGTCCTGCGGCAACGGCGCGGAGGTCGGCGGCGAACGCCAACTGCGTACGGGCGCTGCCGGGGCGCCGGAAATCACCGAAGGCAGTCTTGATTACCAGGCCTGCGCCGATGATGACGGGTGCCAGCAGAGAGGTGTCGGCGGCCATCAACCGGACGCGCCGTTGCTGCGTTGCGGCCCGGCGACTGCCCGGGCGGTGTGCTGGTGGATGTCGAGGATGTCATCGGCGTCCGCATCGGCGTTCTCCTTCCCGTACAGGCGCTGGTAGAGCCGGTTGCGCAGGCGCAGGATCAGCGCGCTGCAAGGAAGGCGGCGGCGAGGGAGGCGATCAGGACGGCGGCCTCAACAACGACAAGCTCGCGTTTCAGCTCGATGCCGGCGACCAGGAAGAACACGGCTGCGCGGCATGGACCGCGCGGCCCCCCTGGGATGGGAGGCAGCCACCACAGTCCGGGCGAGACGGACAAGTTCCTGAGTTCCGCTACGAGCTCGAAACGCGGCGCAGGTCAGTGGTTTTCACCAGCCCTCTGGGATGGTCCCACCACTCCTACTGCAGTTCGCTGAAGCGTTCGGTCGCTCGGGTGCGTCCGGCGACGATGATGGTGTCGTCTGCTTGCACGACGGTTTCCGGGGTGGCGTAGGTGAAGCCTTCGCCGGGGCGCTTGATGGCGACGACGGTGAGGCCGTAACGGGAGCGAACGGCGCTGTTGGACAGGGGAAGGCCGATGATGTCGGCGGGCGGGGTGGTCTTGACCATGGCGAAGTCGTCCTCGAATTCGATGTAGTCGAGCATGCGTCCCCGCACCAGGTGGGCCACGCGCTGGCCCATGTCGTGTTCCGGATAGACGACGTGGTGGACGCCGAGCTGGGTGAGGATGCGGCCGTGAGCTTCGCTGATGGCCTTGGCCCAGACGTTCTCGATGCCGAACGAGATCAGCAGCGAGGCGGTGAGGATGCTGGCTTCCAGATCGGTGCCGATGGCGACGACGGCGCGGTCGAATTCGTGGACCCCCAGCTGGCGCAGCGCATCCTCCTTGGTGGAGTCGGCCCGCACGACATGCGTGAGGGAGCCGGAGAGGGCCTGGACGACTTCGGCGTCCTCGTCGATGCCGAGGACTTCGGTGTCTTCGTCGACGAGTTCCAGAGCCAGGGCGCGGCCGAAGCGGCCCAGCCCGATGACGACGACGGAGCCCGCCGGACCCGTGCGCCGTTTTCTGGGGGTGGTCTTCCTAGCCAATGACGAGTCGCTCCTCGGGAAGGTCGTACAGGCGGACGCGGGTGCGCAGGGCGAGCGCGGAGGCCACGGTGATGGGGCCGAGCCGGCCGATGAACATCAACGCGATCAGCAGCAGTTGCAGGCCGGAAGGCAGGTCGGCGGTGATGCCGGTGGACAATCCGACGGTGGCGAAGGCAGAGGTGACCTCGAACAACGACTGGTCGAGGCTGTGGTCGGTGGACACCATGAAGGCGACGGTGGAGATGGCGACCGCGGCCACGGACAGCAGCACCACGGTCAGGGCCTGACGCTGCAGGTCACCGTGCAGGCGGCGGTGGAAGATGTTGACCGCGCTCTCGCCGCGGATTTCGGCGTAGATGACGAAGAAGAGCACGGCGAAGGTGGTGACCTTGATACCGCCGGCGGTGCCGGCACTGGCACCACCGATGAACATCAGCACGTCCGTGCCCAGCCAGGTCGCCGGATTCATCTGGGAGGTGTCGATGCTGTTGAAGCCGGCGGTGCGTGGCATGACGCCCTGAAAGAATCCGGCCAGCAGTTTCCCGGGAGCGTCCAGGGGGCCCAGGGTGGCAGGGTTGGACCATTCGATCGCGGTGATGAAAGCGCTGCCGCCGATCAGGAAGATGCCGGAGGCCCACAGCACGATCTTGGTGTGCAGGGACCAGTCCCACGGCCGGTGCCAGTGGCGGCGCAGTTCGAACAGGACAGGGAAGCCCAGTCCGCCGGCGATGACCGCCAGGGCGATGGGCAAGCAGATCCATGGATCGGTGACGAAGCCCATGAGGCTGTCGGAATAGAGGGCGAATCCGGCGTTGTTGAACGCCGAGACGGCGTGGAAGACGCCCAGCCACACTGCACGCGGCCAGGACTCGTCATAGGCGGTCGCGAACCGCAGGATCAGCGCCAGCGCGGTGACCGCCTCCAGCAGCAGGCTGGCCTTGACCACACCGGTCACGACCGAGCGGACATCGCCCAGCCCCAGGGTCTTGGTCTCCGCGGCGGCCGTCAGGCGCGCTCGGAGGCCGATGCGCTGGGAGACCAGCAGGACCAGCAAGGAGGCAAAGGTCATGATGCCAAAGCCGCCTACCTGGATGAGCACCAGGACCACTGCCTGCCCGAAGCCGCTCCAGTAACCGGCGGTGTCCACCACGGCCAGACCGGTCACACACACCGCGGAGGTGGAGGTGAACAACGCCTCCAGCGCACCGGCGCCGCCCGGCCCGGCCTTGGCCACCGGCAGCATCAGAAGACCGGTCCCGGCGGCGATCGCCGTGGCGAAGCCGGCCACGACCGCTTGCGCCGGATGCCGCAGACCCAGCCACCGCCGCGTCACCACAACAAACCCTCCGGTCCACGGACAGGCACCACAATTGTTCGCACCGGGGAACGATAGACAACGCTCACACCGTTCTCGGCATCAGGCCCTGCCGTATGCCCTCTGTCGTGTCCAGGCTTGTGCCATGCGCCTTCCGTACAGCGCCCGCCCATGTCGCCCTCACCGGTCCGTACCGGGCGCCCAGGCCACCGGGTGAAAGACCTGAGTCCCGCCCGCGATCTGCGGCGCATCGAGTACGGCCTGTTCCTGGCCGCCGCGGTCCTGTTCACCGCTGGTGCTCTCAGTGACGTGTTGTGGCTGCTGGGCGTCGGGCACGGGCTGCCCATGCTGACGAGGTCAGCAGCGTGACCTCTCGGCTTGCCAGCGCTCGACCAGGGCGGGCAACTCACGGAACATGAAGCCGTAGAAGTCGCGCATCTCCGCCAGGCGCCGGGCGGCGGGAGCATCGGCGCCGGTGGCGGCAATGCCCTGGTCAGCAGCCTCGAACATGGCCTGGACCGTGCTGTTCTGGGCCGACATCAAAGTGGCCCAGGCGCCCTCACGCAACCGGTAGTGCTCGCGGCGGCTGCCGGGAGCCGGCACCTTTTCGATCAGTCCGACGGTGGACAGCATCTTGATGGCCCCCGATACCGATCCGGAGCTGATGCCCAGCCCTTCAGCCAGTTGGGGAGCGGTGACACTGTCGCTGTCTGCGAACAGCAGAGCCGCCAGCACTCGGGCGGTCGCCTTCTGCAGACCTCCCTGGGTCAGCACCAGGGCCATCCGCTCGGCGGCTTCGGTGGTGTCTGCCAACGCCATCCCCTTCTTGTACCGCTGTGCGCGAATCTGACGGAATCTTAACAGCTTCAAACTTTCAAAAATCTCTGAAAGTTCTGATACCTTGGAGGTCATGAACACGGCGATCGTGCTGTCGGAGCTCACCAAGACCTACGGAACCCGGCGAGGGCTGACCGAACTGTCCCTGCAGGTGAACCCGGGTGAAGTACTCGGCTACCTGGGCCCCAACGGGGCCGGCAAGTCCACCACCATCCGGCTGATGCTGGGCCTCATCCGTCCCACCTCCGGCGCCATCCGGGTGCTGGGACTGGACCCGCACGCCGACGCCGAGAAGGTGCACCGCCGGATCGGCTACCTGGCCGGCGACTTCCTGGTCGACGGCCGTCAGCGGGCCGGGGAGTGCCTGGCCTTCCTGGGCAACCTGCGCGGCGGCGTGCCGACGCAGCGGATCGGCGAGCTGGCCGACCGGCTGGAGCTGGACCTGTCCGCCCGGATCAAGAGCCTGTCCAAGGGCAACCGGCAGAAAGTCGGCCTGGTCCAGGCGTTCATGCACCGCCCCGAGCTGCTGATCCTGGACGAACCCACCTCCGGGCTGGACCCGCTGATGCAGCAGACGTTCCTGGACATGGTCACCGAGGCCCGGGACCACGGTCAGACGGTCTTCATGTCCAGCCACATCATGAGCGAGGTCGAGTCGGTCGCCGACCGCGTAGCCATCATCCGCGACGGCCGCCTGGTCGCCACCGACACCGTCGCCGGACTGCGCACCCGCTCGCTCCTGCAGGTGCGGATCGACTTCGCCGCACCGGTCGCCGCCGAGGAGTTCGCCGCCCTGCCCGGCGTCACCGACCTCGCCGTGACCGGCACGGAGCACGGCGCCACGCTCACCTGCCGCCTTGACGGCAGCCCCGACGCGCTGGTCAAGGCCGCCGCCCGGCACACCGTCACCGGGCTGCACGCCGACAACCAGGACCTGGAAGAGCTGTTCCACGCCTACTACACCAGCGAGCACTCCGCCGCCGGCGCTCGAGCCGACCGCGTCGCCTGATCTCCTCCTCCCCCGTTGCGCCTCCACAGGATGTGACATGACAGCCGTTCGAAACACCGCCGTCTCCGGCCCTGCCCTGCCCGGCACCTCCGGCCTCTCCCGCACATTCGGCCGCTCGATCTACACCAAGACCTTGTTCGACAACCGGCGCGTCCTGGCCGTCTGGGCGCTGGCCACCGGCCTGTTGGCGGCGATGTACGCCGGCTTCTACCCACAGCTCACCGCGGATGCCGCCGACAGCGTGCCCGAGGCGATGCGCGGATTCGGCTTCGACGACCTGACCTCGGCCGCCGGCTACCTGCAAGGCGCGGTGTTCGGGTTGCTGGTGCCGCTGCTGGCCACCTTCTACGGAGCCGCCACAGGCGCCCGAATGATCTCGGCCGACGAGGAGTCAGGCTACCTGGACCTGCTGCTGGCCCACCCGATCAGCCGCACCCGGCTGCTCCTGCACCGCATCGCCGCGCTGGCGACCGGAGCCGTACTGATCGCCGCCGTGGTGCTGGGCGCGCTGCTGACCGTCCGCACCAGCGCGGAGCTGGACTCGATCTCCGCGGCGGGCTTCACCGCCCAAGCCGTCAGCCTGGCACTCCTTGCACTGGCGTTCGGGGCGCTGGCCACGGGGATCGGCGCGGCAACCGGCAAGGGCCGGGCCACCGTCTTCGGCATCACCGCCGGAACAGGCGTACTGACATACTCGCTCCATGGCTTCGCGCCGCAGATCGGCGCCGACTGGCTGCGCCATCTCACGCCGTTCCATTACTACATCGGCGGCGAACCGCTGAAGAACGGCCTCCAACTCGCCGACGCAGGGGTCCTGAGCGCCATCAGCGCCATGCTCATCGGGCTGGGAACCTGGCGATTCAGCCACCGCGACATCGGTCGCTGAGGGAGCCAACGGGTTCTGCGAGCGGATCGGAGCACGGCCGGGAAGAGCCGATGGAGCTGTTGACGTGCTCGCCCGTGGAACACTCCGTCGTCCTCCGCTGCCGGGGCAGCCACTGCCGCGCATATTCCGCGATCGTCTGCTGGCCCAACGCGCGTCGCGCTTCTGCAATGGACGGCGCCGTCCGCTTCTTGCCCGCGTATATCCGCGTGAGCCGTTCGGTCGCGGCGTCCCGAGTTCCGTAGCCGGCCTCCTCGCGCTGTTTCCCGAGCGCGTCCCTGAAACGGATCGTGTACGGGTGCGGGCACCAGGTCGGCCCGGCGTAGCCGCAGTCCTCATGGAACGGCCCCATGCCGCGCGCGAGTTGTCGAGCCACGTAGCGAACCTGCCGAGCGGGAGCCAGGCATCTGTGCCCAGGTCTCCCGCCGCGGCAGTCACCAGGTCAGCAAGCCGGGACGCCTCCGCGCCCCATGCTGACCCGAGCGGCTCCGTCGGGCCTCTGACCTGCACAGACAACCAAACAGTGGATCTTGGACTTGAACGCGGTACAGAACACGGAGAAACTCCCGACCTGCCTGCTCCCCGCCTGCGCTTCTGTGGGTCAAGAGCTGTTTTCACACCTTGCAACCAGTCGCGTGTTCGAGCGGCTGTCCCCGGGTTCTTCAGGACTCATGCTGACCGGATGCTGACTTCTCCGATGGGGCCTCAGTCGTCGGTGAACGGTGCTCGGGGGCGGACACACCTCGGTCGCACCTCCCCTCGCCGCCCCTCACGAACGGCCGGGATCAGCGTCCGCAACGACCCTGGAAGACCGTCATGACGATGGCCAGCGATCCCGGCCACCTCGACCGTCCAAACGAACGAGGTCTCCAGTCCGATCCGGTGGCGCGCGCCATAGCCGCTCCGGTCGGTGCGGCAATGGCGCGGCGGAGGACGCCGCTGTCCTCGCCCAGTCGCTGTCGCGCCGCCCGGCCCTCAGGAGGGGATGTGGGCGAGGCTGCGGTTGAGCGCGCTGCCGGGGCGTCCGGTGAGCTCCTCCCAGGTGCCCTCCTCGGCGATACGGCCGGCTTCGAGGACGGCGATGCGGTCGGCACGGCGGATGGTGGCGCGGCGGTGCGCGATGACGACCGTCGTACGGTCCCCCTTCTTCAGTGCGGCGGCGAGCCGGGCGTCACCGGCGTTGTCCAGGTGGGCGGTGGACTCGTCGAGCACCAGGACCCGCGGCCGGGCCAGCAGCGCGCGGGCGAGGGCGATGCGGGCCCGCTGACCTCCGGAGAGGCTGGATCCGCGCTCGCCGACCGGGGTGTCCAGCGGGGCGATCCGGTCGACGCCGCACAGCCGGACCGTCTCGGTGAGCAGGTCGTCGTCCGCTTCGGGGGCGGCGAGCCGCAGGTTCTCGGCGAGGGTGCCGTGGAAGAGGGGCGTCTCCTGGCCCACCAGCGCGACGGCGCGCCGGAGTTCGTCATCGCTCACCTCGCGTACGTCGACGGGCTCCCCGTCGGCGGGTATCAGCTGGACGGCTCCCTCGGACGGGTCCCAGAACCGGGCCAGCAGATGGGCACAGGTCGACTTGCCGGCGCCCGAGGCCCCGACCAGGGCGAGGGTCTGGCCCGCGCGGACGGTCAGTTCGACGCCGTCCAGTACGGGACCGCCGCCGTAGCCGAACCGCACCCGGTGCAGCCGGACGCCCAGCGGACCGGGGGGCAGGGAGCGGGGTGCGGCGGGCGGCGGGGCGAGCGCGGGAGCTGCGACGGCCGCGCCGACCCGGGCGGCGGCGGCGCGCAGTGCCACGGCCTGGCTCAGGGAACGGGCCGACTCCGCGACCGGGCCGAGGACCGCCAGGGCCAGCGCCGTCGCCGCCGGAGCCCATGCTCCGTGCAGCCGCCCCGCGGTCACGGACTGCGCCGCCGCGGCCACCACGCCGAGCACCGCGACCACGATGAGGAGGTCGCGGACCGCTGCGGCGACGGCCTCCCACGTGGCCTCGGCACGCTGGGCGCGGCCCACCTGCCGCCCCCTCTCGGCGAGTCGGCGGCGCCGTTCGGCCAGGGCTCCGAAGGCGAGCAGTTCCCGCAGCCCGTCGACGGTCTCCACCGTGTCGGCCGACAGCCCGGCGACGGCCGTCCGGGTACGGCTGCCGCGCGCCGCGCGGCCTCGCGCGTCGGCGAAGGGCGCCGCGGCGAGCAGCGCCGCGACCGGGAGCACGGCTGTCAGCAGCCAGGGTTCCACCGTGGCGAGAAGCGTGGCGCCGCCGGTGAAGACCGTTCCCGCCGCCAGGAGCTGGGCGGTGGTGTGGGCGTAGAAGAACTCCAGCGCCTCCACGTCCGCCATCGCCGTGGCGGCGAGGTCCCCGCTGCGCCGGCCGGCGACCCGGGCGGGCGCGCTGCGGGCCAGCCCGTCGAAGACCCGTACGCGCAGGGCGGCCAGCACCCGGTAGGCCAGGTCGTGCGAGAGGTCCATCTCGCGCCAGGTCGTCAGGGCACGTACGAGGACGAGGGCGGCGAGCGCGGTGACGGTGGCGGCCGAGGGGGCGTGCCCTTCGATGACGGCCGTGCCCACGGTGTGCGCGGCCAGCGTCACCAGCGCGACGAGGGAGCCCTGTTCGAGGAGAGCGGCGGCGCAGGTGCGGACCGTCATGGCGCGGTGCCCGGAGAGGGCGGGGAGCAGTGCGCGCAGGGAGCCTCGCGCGGGCACGCCCGCGTCGGGGGTGGCGGTGTCGGCGGCGCTGCTCATGCGGGGGCTCCTTCTCGGTGGGCGTGGCCGGCCTCGACGAGGCGCGTGTAGACGCTCCCGGCCTCCACCAGAACGGCGTGCTCGCCGACGGCGTCCACCCGTCCCGCGTCGAGGACGACGATGCGGTCGGCGTGCCGGACGGCGGCGAGCCGGTGGGCGACGACCAGGACGGTCCGGCCGCTCGCGGCCTTCGACAGTTCCCGGACGATGTCCGCCTCACGGCGTTCGTCGACCGAGCTCGTGGCCTCGTCGAGGACGAGCACCGGGGCGTCGGCCAGCAGGGCCCGGGCGAGCGCGAGCCGCTGCCGCTGGCCACCGGAGAGGGTGGCGCCCCGTTCGCCGAGGACGGTGGCGTAGCCGTCGGGAAGGGCGGCGATCTCGTCGTGGACGCCGGCGACGCGCGTCGCACGCGTCAGGTCGTCGTCCGTCGCGTCCGGCCGGGCCAGCCGCAGGTTGTCGGCGATGGTGGCGTGGAAGAGGTACGTCTCCTGCGAGACCACGGCGATGCCCTGCCGCAGTGAGTCCAGCGCGTACTCGGTCGTGCGGCGCCCGTCGAGGGTGATCCGGCCCTGCTGCGGGTCGTGGTGGCGCAGCAGCAGGGCGAGGAGCGTCGACTTGCCCGCGCCGGACGGCCCGACGATCGCGGTCGTCCGTCCCGCCGCCGCGGTGAAGGAGACGCCCTGGACTGCGGGTGCCTGTGCGCCGTCGTACGTGAACGTGACGTCTTCGAATCGCAGTTCGGGCGGTGCCGCCCAGCGGGCGGGTGCCGTCCCGGTGTCGCGGACGGCGGGCTCGGCGGTGCGCAGCGCGGCGAGCCCGTCCGCGGCCGACACTCCCAGGTAGCCGGCGTGCCACTCGCGCGCGAGGTCACGGACCGGCCGGAAGCACTCGGAGGCCAGCAACAGCACCAGGTAGGTGCCGGTCGCCGTGGTCGATCCGGTGGCGGCCGACCAGCAGGCGAGGAGCGCGGCGGCGGCGGTGCCGCCCTGGACGGCGAGGTCGGTGATGCCGGTGTCGACCAGGGACACCCGCAGTTTCGCGACGGTCGCCCGGTGCAGCGCCGCCGAGCGCACCTCCAGACGTGTCCGGGTACGGCCGACCGCGCCGGCGGCACGCAGGGCGGGCATGCCCTGCAGGGCCTCCAGGTAGTCGGCGCCGAGCCCCTCGTAGGTGTCCCAGTGCTCCTTGCCACGGGCGGCGAGGAGCCGGTCCCAGGCCCGTGGGCCGCACAGGGCGAGCAGCAGGGCGGGGACGAGACCGGGGAGGGCCCACGGTTCCACCACGGCCAGGACGGCGAGCACCAGGGGCGGCAGGGTGACGGTGACCAGGAGCTGGGGCAGGTAGCGGGAGACGTACGCGTCGACGCCCTCCACACCGTCGACGAGAGTGGTGCGTACGGCCCCGGCGCGTGCGCTGGAAAGGTGTGCGGGTCCCAGCCGTCCGAGGTGGGCGAGGAGTTCGTCCCGCAGGGCCACCCTGACCCGGGCTCCGGCGCGGGTGGCAATGCGCCGCTGCCCCAGGGCGAGACCCGCGCGGGCGGCGACGACGGCGAGCACCGCGGCGAGCAGCCATGGGAGCCGGCCGGTGTCACCGCGGGCCAGGTCGGCGAGCGCGACGGCGAGCAGTGCGGCCTGCGCGAGGTGGGTGAGGGTGACGGTGCCCTGCAGGAGGGTGGCCGTGAGCAGGGGGCGCCGTGCACGGCGGGCGGCGCGGCGCAGCTCGGGGTGGACGATCACGTGGTGTTCTCCTCGTCGGCGTGGCGGGTGCCGAGGGCCAGTCCGTGGACGATCCAGTCCCGGCCCGGTGCGGCACCGAGCGCGGCGCCGAGGTCCGCCTGCTGCCAGGAGCCGACGGGCCGGGCGGTCAGCCCGTGGCGCCGGGCGGTGGCATGGGCCAGGTGGACGGCGAAGCCGGCCCGCAGATGGGTGCGGCGGATGCGCGGCGCGTCGGCGTCTGCGGGGCAGCCGTGGGCGAGCAGGACGGCGCCCGCCTCCGCGATCCACGCCTGGCCCGCGGCCCAGGCCGCGAGCGTCGGACGGGCCTCCCCCGCGGCGCGCCGTCGCAGTGTCGTGCCGTCGGGGGCCAGTTCGAGCAGACCGGGTCGTGGTGCGCCGACGGCGACGCACCAGTGCAGGTCTCCGACGCTCACCCGGACGGCGGTGGTGAGGACCGCCCGCAGCGCGTCCGGGGGCGGAGTACCCGGCAGCGGCGGCGGGTCGCTGCGGCGTGCCAGCAGCTCGGCGGGAGCGGGCACACTCGTCGAAGGCCGTCGGCGGTGCGTGCCGCCCCGCGGGCGCACCGGGTCCTGCCCGCGGGGCGGGACCATGAACACGGCGGCGAGTGGGCTCTCGGCGAGTCCGTCCAGCCGTACCTCGGCCTCGCCCGCCCCCAGCGCGCGGGCCGCGAGGAACAGCGCCGCGGCGGCGTGCCCGGTGTCCAGCAGCAGCAGCGGCCAGGCGCGGTGGCCGTAGTGGGAGACCGTGCGCCGCGCGGTGACGGAGAGTTCGGCGCTCACGCCCGGCGGCGTGCCCTCGGGTGGCCCGCCGAGGCGGTGGACGTGATGCCTCAGCGGGTCGTAGCCGTACCGGCCCGGCGGCAGGGAGCAGCCAGTGCCCACGACGAGTTCGGCATCCACCGGGTGCAGGGCTCCGGCTGAGGATGCGGGCCGCAGCCGTCCGGAGGCGTCCGAGGCCGCCAGGGAGAGACGCAACAGCGCCCGCAGGTCGAGGTCTTCCCCGTCGGCCTCCGGGATCTGACGCGATGGTCCCGGCCAGGCCCGGACGGCGGGGCCGGCGGGTGTGTCGGGACCGGGACGCTCCGGGGAGCGGGCGCGGGCGAGAGCGGCGACGAGATCCACCGGACGGCCCTGAGGGGCGTGTTCCACGTCGGCCGCCCTCACATGTGCGGCGGAGGCGCCAGCGTGAAGTCCTCCGGCGCGCCCGGTGCGCTCGTCCGCCAGCCGCGTGCGACGGCGGCCTCGGCCAGGCGCGGGCAGCCGAAGTACCCGAAGGCGGCAGGGGCGTTGGGAAGGAGGCCGGAGACCAGGACGCGGGCGACGCGCAGCGGGGTCTCGGCCACGTCCTCGGTGGTGAGGTCGAACGTCATGACGCGGTGGCCGCCCGCGTGCAGTGCGCGCTCCAGCCGGTCCCGGCTGCCGGGCCGGACCGCGTCGAGGGACACGGTCCCGAGCGCCGGCTCGGTGAAGCGCCGGGCTTCGGGCGCCATCCGTTCGTCCAGCCAGACCTGCACATGCGCGCCCAGGTCCCGGACGTGCTCGAACTGCTCGCCGCACGCGTCGAGATAACGGCCG
This sequence comes from Streptomyces ruber, assembly GCF_014648075.1. GTDB lineage: Bacteria > Actinomycetota > Actinomycetes > Streptomycetales > Streptomycetaceae > Streptomyces > Streptomyces ruber. Next base: position 288,411 of record NZ_BMQK01000006.1, read on the forward strand.
TCGGCACGGTGCTCCAGGTAGAGCCCGCGGGCGAGCAGCCCGGCCTCGACGGCCTGGAACACCCAGCCGTCGGGGGCGGTCAGGCCCTGGGTGAAGACCCACGTGTGGACCGCTTCGAGGACGGCCTTGCGGGCGGCCTCGGCCGGGTCGTACTTGCAGGCGAACCCGGCGGCGTACAGGCCGAGCCGGAGGTCGTGGACGAGTGCGGCCATGCAGGGGGCGAACTCCGAGGGCATCTCGACGATGTGGACGTCGAGCGCGGATCCGGCGAGGTCGTCGGTGAGGCCGGGCACGCTGGCGGGGTCGATGCCGCGGGCCGGGCCGTCGAGGTGCCACCACAGTTCCAGGGCGTCGCGTTCGACGATCTCCAGCAGGCCTCGTTCGACGGCGTCCTCGAGGCCCTGCCCGGTGGCGATGCCGGCGTAATTGAGGTGGTGGGTGCGGGGCAGCGAGCGCAGTTCACCCTGGCGCCAGTTGAGGTGGGTGAGCGCAACGGGCGCCCAGACCTCGGTGGTCGTACCGTCGGGCAGCCGCTCGGTACCGCGCGTCCACAGGGCCGGGGTCTCGGCGGTGAGGGGGCGGTAGGGGAACTTCTCCCGGTCGTACTGCCACTGCGCGTAGGCGGGCAGGTCGCCGGGGCCGTACAGCCGCAGGCCCTTCCCGGCCAGCTCGGCGGCGGTGGCGCGGAGGGGGGCGTCGGGGTGACCGGGCGGGGGCACGCGGTTGCCGCAGTACCGCTCCACCCCTTCCGCTATCGCGGCGACACGGGCTTGCCCGGGGTCGCCGAAGGTGGTGCCGAGGGAGACCCGGTCGGCGGGCCACAGGCCGAGCCTGCGGGCGTCGGATATCTCCGCGGTGAGCGCGGTGTAGCGGGGCGGTGCGCCCGCGGGGTGCTCGACGGGCTTGACCTTGCGGACGATGCCGCAGACGGGGTCGACGAGAGCTTCCAGCGGCAGCGCCGTCATCGCAGGATCTCCTTGGCGGGATCGGTGGGGAGGGGACGGGACGTGAGCACGGGCAGCCTCAGCACCACGCTCCGGGGGTCGACCTCCCGCTCGGACGCGAGCAGCCGGCCGGCCGTCACCGGGTCGTCCCCGTTGTGGGGATTGCGGGCGTGAGCCGGGAAGTGATGTCCGGCGATCTCCAGGCGGAGCCGGCTGCCCGCGGGCAGCCGCCGGGCGAGGCGACCGAGCCCGACGGTGAGGTCGGCTTCCCGGCCTGGCGGTTCCTCGCGCCGGACGACGCCGACGGCGAGCCGTTCGGCTGTCCCCTCCGGCGTGAGGGCGGCGAGCCGGGCGGCCCAGTCGGCGGACGGGGTGTGGGCAGTGGCCCGCAGCCGGACGCGCACGGGCCCGACCACGTCGAGCGGACGCGGCAGTGGCGGGGTGGCCAGCACGCAGCGGTCGGGCGGTCCGCCGGTGGTAACGACGGGAACGGTGAGGTCGTCGGAGCGGACTGGACGGTCAGGGTCGGCGGTGAAGGCGGAACCGGCCAGCAGCCGCAGCCGCTGCGTACGCGGTTCGCCGTGGGTGCCGGCGGGCAGCCACAGGTTGCCGCCGCCCAGTGCCAGCGCGCCGTGGTGCCCTCGGGTGAGCTCGCCGGCGAGAGCGCGGCGGGCCCAGCGCACGTACAGTTCGCCGAGGCTCACCCGGTGGGCGGGTCCGGCGTCGGGTCCGGGCGCGGTGACGAGGCCGTGTCCCCAGGGGCCCAGCAGCAGCCGCGCCGAGGGGCCGCCCCAGGCGCGCCACAGTCCGACGGTGTCCTCGGTGAAGTGGTCGTGGAGACCGCCCACCGCGAACAGGGGCACATCGGCGTGCGCCGCCCGCGCCACGAGACGGCCGCTGTCACGGTGCCGCCACAGGCCCGCCCAGGAGGGCAGACTCCGGCCCAGCCGCTCGGGGAGGCCGGTCAGCGGCAGGTGGGTGAACAGGCCGGGGTCCGCGGCGAGCGCCTTGTCCAGCGCTCCCTCGTCGGAGTCCCGCCGGTCGCCGTGGGCGGCCCACCATCCGGCGCGGGTCAGCAGCCGTTCCACACCGGAGGGTTCGCGTGCCGTCTCGGCGGCGCCCAGCGCCGGTACGGCGGCGATGACGGCGTCGGGCCGGACTTCGTCGCCGGACGCTTCGAGGGTGAGGACGAGGGCGCAGTGGGCGGCGTAGGAGGCGCCGGCGGCGACGATCCGTCCGTCGCTCCACGGCTGTCGCCGGACCCAACGGACGGCCGCCGCTCCGTCGACGGCCTCGTTCTCGTACGGGTGCCACTCCCCCGGTGACGCGAACCGGCCCCGCACGTCCTGGACGACGGCGGCGAATCCGCGACGGGCCCAGCCACGCGCCTCGGCCCGGTGCCGGGCGCGGTCGTAGGGGGTGCGGACGAGGACGGCAGGGAAAGGGCCGTCGCCGTCGGGGAGGTGGACGTCCGTGGCGAGACCGGCGACAGCCTCACTGAACGGGGTCATCCGTCCGTCTCGGACAGGGACGTCGGCAGGGACGTCGGCAGGGACTTCGGCAGGGACTTCGGCAGGGGAGCGACCTCGGGCACCGGAAGGACGGGGTGCTCCGTGACGGTCAGTGTGCGCAGGTCGACGCGTCGGAGCCGGCGCCGTGCCGGAAGGCCGCCCGCGTCGGGGGCGTCGGTGGCCCACCGGCTGAGATCGTCGGCGAGCAGGGCGGCGAGCAGCCCGGCGGCGGGAACGGTGAGCCGGACCGGTGCACCGGACGTACGCGGCCCGCTCCAGTAGGCGGCCAGCTCGCGGTGCGCGGGGGTGGCGGCGAGCCGGCGGGCCCGGACGTGGGCCGAGGTCACGTCCGAGGGAGCGGCGGCGAGGGGCTCGACGTACGCCTGCCAGCCCTCCCGGTGGCAGCGCAGCCACGCGACGCCGCGCCCGGGCAGCCGGTCGGCGGCGTCCCACAGTCCGTCGGGCACGGGTCCGTCGAGGCACCACACGACGGCGGCGGGGTCTTCGCGCAGCAGGTCGTCCAGGTCTTCCGGCGACGCGCCGGGAGCGGCCGCCGTCACGGTCGTGCGCGGCTCGGCGCCCAGAGCGGCCAGGTGCGCGGCGAGCGGCCCGGTGAGTACCGGGTCGCCCAGCAGCCGGACGCCCCGGCGGGCAGCCGGCCACTCCGGGTGCTGCGGCCCGTCCGTCAGGAAACCGGCCTCCTCGAACGCCCGGACGACGCGGCTCAGTTCCTCGTCCGCCGGGGCCGTGGCCGTGCCCGTGAGTCGCGAGAGCAGCGCGTCCTTGTCGGCGTCCCGCGTACTGACGCTGAGGAACTCCCCTTCGGTGGTACGGACGGCGAGGTCCCGGCCGGGCACGGCGACGACCTCGACTCCGGGTGCGAGCTGGCTGCGGGACACGCTGATCCTCCTGACGGCAACGGCAACAGGACGTGGGACGGGCGTGGACCCGCCCGGAAGACAACGGGCGGGCCCACGGTCGGAGTGCTGGGCCCTCGCCTACTCCTCGGTGTCCTCGAAGGGGTTCTCGACGAGCGCGTTGGAGTGGGAGGCCGAGTCGTGGGCCAGCTGGCCCGGGTCGGCGATCGGCGCGAAGACCTGCTCGTTGTCCATGAACTCTCCTTTTTCATCGGGGAGACGCGGCGTTCGGGTGAGCGCCGCAGCGCCACACTAATGAATCTGATTTTCATATTCTAGATCGGCGAGGGGGTGATCTGGGTAACACACCGGCCATCCGCCCTCCGGGTCCCGGCCGACCCGGCCCGCCACCTTCAGCACGTCGGCCAGCAGCCCCGGCGTGACGACCTCCTTCGGCGTCCCGTCGGCCACCACACGGCCGTCCCGAAGCCCGACGATCCGCTCGGCGAAACGGGCCGCGTGGGCCAGGTCGTGCAGCACCATCACCACGGTGAGCCCGCGCTCCTCGCGCAGCCGGACCACCGTCTGCAGCACGTCGAGCTGGTGGTGCAGGTCCAGATAGGTGGTCGGCTCGTCGAGCAGCAGGACGCGGGTGTCCTGGGCCAGCGCCATCGCGAGCCGCACCCGCTGCCGCTCGCCGCCGGACAGCGCGTCGACGTCGCGGTCGGCCCATCGCTCCACCCCGACGTCGCGCAGCGCCCGCCGCACGACGGGGTCGTCGGCCTCGCGCAGCATGCCCAGCGGGCCCCGTGCCGCGTACCGCCCCTGCCGCACCAGCTGACGCACCGTCATACCCGGTACGGCGAGCGCGGACTGGTGCAGCAGCGCCACCCGGCGCGCCGTGGCGCGCCGGGAGAGCCGGGCGAGGTCGTCCTCACCGAGCAGCACGCGCCCCCGGTCCGGTCGCAGCAGCCCGGCGGCCAGCCGCAGCAGGGTCGACTTGCCGCAGCCGTTGAGGCCGATGAGGGCGGTCAGTTCGCCCGGCCGGACGGTCATGTCGACGCCCCTCAGCACGGGGCGCGCGGGGTAGCCGAACTGGACCCCCTCGACGTGGATCCCCATGGACTCGGTCATGTCTCGTCCTCCGTCGCACTTCAGAACGTACGGCTCGGCGTGCGGCGCACGACGACCAACAGCAGCGCGGCACCGAGGCAGGCGGTGAGCGCCCCGACCGGCAGCGTGAGCCGGCCGGCGTCCAGCACCTCCGCCAGCAGCCGCGAGAACAGCTGCGCCGCGGCGTCCGCCCCGCACACCACGACCGCACCCACCAGAGCGGCGCCGGGAAGGCTCGCGCGCAGGTCCGCGCCGAAGAGGGCGACGGCCAGATGCGGGGCCAGCAACCCCACGAAGCCCAGCGCCCCGACGGCGGCCACCGCGCCCGCCGTCAGTGCCACCGCGCACAGGAGAGCGAGGGTCCGGGCCCGCCGGGCGGAGAGGCCGGCGGCGAGGGCGATGTCGTCCCCGCAGCGCAGCAGGGTCAGCGGCCCGGCCAGCAGCCAGGCCGCGGCACCCCAGGCCAGCGCCCACGGCCACAGCAGGTGCCAGTGATGCCACACGCGCCCCTCGGTGGTGCCGACGAGCCACTGGACGACGCTGCCGAGTTCGCCCGGTTCCACGAGGAGCACCATGGCGGTGAGTCCGCCGAGCACCGCCGACACCAGCACCCCGTGCACGGCGGTCTGCGCGGCATCGCCACCACCGCGGCCGGCGAGCAGCCACAGCAGCGCCGCTCCGGCGCAGCCGCCCACGCAGGCGGCGAGGACGACGGCCAGGGGCGAGTCCCACCCCGCGAGTCCCAGGGCTGTCGCGGTGACAGCCCCGAGAACCGCCCCCGGCGTCACGCCCGTCACCTCGGGCCCGGCCAGGGGATTGCGCAGCGCGGACTGCAGGACCAGCCCCGCCACGGCGAGGCACGCGCCCGCTCCGACGGCCACCAGCAGCCTGGGCAGGCGCAGTTGCAGAAGAATGTGACGTTCCGTCGTGTCACCGCCACCGCCCAGGACGTCCCAGGTCACGGCCGGGGACATGCCGCGCCCTGCCACCAGTTCCACCCCGGCGCAGACGACGGCCAGTGCCGCGAGCGCCGCGAAACGCCGGCTCACCGCGCGTCCTCCGTTTCGGTTGCTTCACCGGGGGCGCGGGCGATTCCGCTGGGGCCGCCGCCCCCGGGCCCGTCCCGACGAGAGTTCTGTGGTGCCACGTCGTGCAGAGCTTCGTCCGCGGAGCCGGAGGGCATGGCCCGCGCACTCCGCGCCGCCGTACGCACCTCGGCGGAACCCGCCGTCCCGCGCCGGACTCGGCCGAGGCCGCGGCGGCGGCCGCCCGACCTCATCAGGGCGACCCCGGCCGGTACACCCAGCAGGGCCGTCCAGGCTCCGACCGGCGTCTCCACCGGCGCCAGCGCCAGCCGGGCCGGCACATCGGCGGCGGTGACGACGACGGCACCCCACGCTGCGGACCAGGGCAGCCACCGCACCGCCCCCGCAGCGGGGCTGAACCACCGGGCCAGGTGCGGGGCGAGGAAGCCCACCCACGCCACGGGCCCGCACACCGCCGTCACGGGCGCGATCAGCACCACGGCGATGGCCAGCGCGGCCAGCCGGGCCCGCTGGGCACGTATGCCCAGCGCCTCGGCGTCCTCGTCGCCCAGCCGCATCACCGAGAGCACCGGCGCGCACAGCACGAGGGCGGGTGCCGCGACGAGCAGCCACGGCCACAGGCCCGCGACGTCGTCCCAGGTCCGGGCGGAGAGGGAGCCGAGCAGGTAGCGGTAGATCAGCTGGAGGTCGAGCTGGTCGGCCATGACCATCAGCACGAGCAGCGCGGCCTGCAACGCGGCCGCGACCGCGGCGCCGGTCAGCAGCACGGCGGACGGGCTGCGGCCCAGCCCGGCGGCGAGCAGCGTGAGTCCGCCGCCGAGCGCGGCACCGCCGATGGCCAGGAAGGGCTGGACGACGGCGGGCAGCGACAGCGTCAGCACCAGCGGCGCGGCCACCCCCAGCGCGGCCCCGGACGACACACCCAGCATCTCCGGCACCGCCAGGGGATTGCGGAGCGCTTCTTGGAGCACAAGTCCCGCCGCCCCCAGACAGGCGCCGGCGACGAGGGCCAGCACCAGGCGGGGGACGCGGAGTTCGGTGACGACGATCCCGGCGAGCGTGGTGTCCCCGTCCAGTGCCGCACCGGCGAGCCGGTGCGGCGGGACGTAGGGGGTACCGAGGCTCAGGGCGCACATGGACGACACGGTCAACAGCGCGACGACCAAGAGCGATTGCCACCCTCGTGCACGACGTGCGGGCCGCCGGGCACCCACCGTGCCGTCTGCCGCGGCGGGCGCCGAGAAGAGCGCTTTCACCGCAGCGCGGCCGTGGCCTCGTCGAGGACGATGCCCAGCGAACGGGTACCACGCCCCTTGGCCCACACTTCTGAGTTCACCTCGTGGACGTCGCCGTTCCGCACCGCCGGGATCTTGCTCCAGAGGGGGTTCTTCGCCAGCTTCTCCGAGAGCTTGCCGTCCGCGTCGCCGAAGCTCATCGTCTCGACGAACAGCACGTCCACGCCCTGGGCGAGGATTTCCTCGAGGCTGTAACTGCCCTCCACACCCCGGGACTTCCAGGGGTAGTCGGCGATCTTGGGGAACAGGCTGGCGGTCACGTCCCCCTCCGGGGTGGCGACGCCGAAGTTCTCGTCACTGCCGTAGATGATGAGCGCGGTCCTGTCGCTCGGGGTCTTCTCGGCCTCGGCGAGCTTGGTCCGGAAGTTCTTCTCGGCCTTCTCCCCCTCGGCGGTACGGCCGGTGAGCGCGGCGGCATCGCGCAGGTAGCCCACGCTGTCCTCCCACGTCTCGGGCTGCATGGCCCAGAACGTGGTGGCGTCCTTCAGCGCCGGAGCCAGCTTGCCGTGGGTGTCCCCCAGGCCGATCACGAGATCGGGCTTGTGGGAGAGGATCGCCTCCACCTCCGGGGCGATGAACCCGCCGGGGACGACGTCGACCTTCCTCGCCTTCTCCTCCCCCAGGAAGCCGGGGTGGGCGAGCAGCGTGCTGTTGGTGGCCGTCGGGACGATGCCCAGTTCGGTCAGGATGTCGTCGCAGAGCGCGAACAGACAGACGATCCGCTCCGGTTCCTTCTTCAGCGAGATCTTGGCACCGTTCGTGTCGGTCAACTCCGTCGCCGCCCTGATGGGTTCGACGGTGACGTCGGTCCTGGCAGCGGGCTCGGCCTTGTCTCCGGTGGGTTCATCGGATGACGAACCACAGCCGACCAGGACGGAACCCACCATTGCCGCGGTGATCCAACCGCGGACGAATCTCGACGGTGAGCGCAGCATCGGTGCCCTCGCTTCTTCTCAGGGACTCGGGACGCACCGAAGATACATGATAACCATTTTCAGCATGTCGGCTGCTCTCTGGAGGACTCCATGCCCGCTGCCGCTCCCGTACTGCTCGTCTCCGACCACGTGGAGGGATCCGTACATGTGCTGACCGTGCCGGACGGCACCGTCATCACCCGCCTCACCGGTCGTCATCTCTCGGAGCACGCCGGATTCCTGGCGCTGCCGGGAGGACGGGTGGCCTGCGTCGACGAGCGCCGGGGAGAACTCCTGGTGCTCGATCCCTTCGGCGACGAGCTCGTACGACTCGCGGTGCCGGTCGCCGTACCGGCCGAGCACCTCGCCTGCGACCCGTCCGGCCGCCGGCTGGCCGTCACCACCGGCGTGGGCAGGAACACCGCGCCGTGGTCGGACCTGCTGACCGTGATCGACCTGGCCACGGGAGAAGCCGCCAGGGTGCGCACACGTGTCGGCGAACCGGGCGTCACGGTGCTGGGCGGCGGCGATCCGCTGGTCGTGCTGCGGCACCGGGAACCCGGCGCGCTGGCCGTCCACCGGTTCGCAGACCTCCTTGCGGCACCGCCCGGCTGCCCTCCGGTGCCGCCACACGCCATCCTGCCGCTGCCCGGCGACGGACACGGGGACGCCCAGGAACCCCACTCGGGACACGTGTTCGCCGCCACGGGCGCGGGGGTGCACCGGGCCCGGCGGAAGGGTGACGCGCTTGTCGCCGAGACGGTGATCCCATGGGGATCGCCCGCCCGGGGCTGGTACCTGCGCCTCGACACCCGTCGGCGGGTGCTGTGGAGCACGCTGCGCGGTGGTGCTCCGGACCCGCTGCGGTGGCCGGAATGGACCAACCAGGCATGGCGCCATGACCTCGGGACAGGCCGCACGCACCGCACGGAGCTCGGTCCCGGCCTGGTCTTCCGGCTGGCCACCGCCCGCCGCCACACCGCCTTCACCCGCATCCATCCCGACGGCGACGAACTGATCCTCCTGGATCCCGACGACACCGTCCGCCGCACCCCCCTGCCCGCCATGGACGGCGCTCCACGTCGCGGCGGCACCCCCTGGGAGGGAGTCCAACGACGAGCGGTGGGCGCCTCACCGGGCTCCGACTGGGTCGCCGTCACCCGCGGTGGCCACGGTGAAGTGCACATCGTCGACGCGGAGTCGGGCCACGAGGCGACCCGTCTGCGGTTGGGTACGCCGCTGCACCACGGCGGCCACGTGATGCTGCGCATGCGGAGCGACGGCGCCGACGGTGATCCGGTGGGCCGGTGACGGCGCGTTCGGGCCGGCGGTGTCCACGCATCCGGGACACCCCCGACAGTCCTGCTCCGGGACGGGCGCCTCCGGAACAGGGCCGGCCCGACCGGGTCCTCACCACGTCGGCACACGCCCGCATCCGGCAGCCGGCCCGGCACACGGACCGCTCCGCGCGCCCACAGGCACCCGCTCGCCGGCGTGCAGGGCGGGTTGAGCACGGCCTACTCGTAATGAACACCGTTTTCATGTAGCGTTATGGTCTCACTCACTGGAGGCAGCCATGACGGCACGGCCCGAGGTGCCCTTGGGCACGGTCCAGGAGACCCTGCTGATACCCCTGTACGGACGCGCGGTGGAGAACCGCAAGCCGGAGCCCGCACTGCGCGATCCTCGAGCCGAGGAGATCGTCGCCTCGGTCGACTACGACTTCTCCCGCTTCGACGACTCACCGAGCCTGGTGGGCTCGGTCCTGCGCACCGCCCTGTTCGACCAGTGGGTGTCGGACTTCCTCACCGGCCACCCCGAAGGGACGGTGGTGGAACTCGGCACGGGACTGAACACCCGCTACGAGCGGACCGACAACGGCCGGGCGCGCTGGTTCGAGCTGGATCTGCCCGACGTCGTCGACCTACGGCGCGACTTCTTCACCGACACTCCGCGCCGGACGACGATCGCTGCCCCCGTGACCGACCGGGCCTGGAGCGACATGGTCGCCTCCGGGTCGAAGGCCCCGTACTTCTTCGCCGCCGAGGCCGTCCTGCCGTTCCTCACCGAGGACGAGGTCCGCGGCGTCGTCGACGTCGTGGCCGAACGGTTCCCGGGTTCCTTGCCGGCCCTGGACACGGCCGGTGCCGGCATCGTCGATGCCCAGGACGAGCACGACGCGCTCGGCAAGGTCGAGGCCCGCATGCGATGGGCGTGCACCGGCCCCGCCGAGATCGCCGCATGGCACCCGGGGACCGAGGTTCTCGCCTCGTGCCGCATCACCGAACTGCCGTCGCCCCTGAGCGACCACCTGCCCGGCGCCTACCGGGACATGCTCTCCGGCCCGGCCGGAAAGCGTCTGCCGCAGGTCGGGGAGTACCGGCTCAGCCTCCTTCGGCTTCCGTAGTCCCCGCTCACCGTTCCCTCACCCCCTCACGGAAGGACCCGTCCCATGGCCGTTCCCAAGCGCAGGATGTCCCGCAGCAACACCCGTCACCGTCGCGCCCGGTGGAAAACGAGCGCGCCGGACCTGGTGCCCGTGACGGTCGACGGGGTGACCCACCGGGTCCCGCAGCACCTCGTCACCGCCTACCGGCGCGGCCTGCTGCGCCCGGAGGGCTGAGGAATGCCGTCGCGACGCCTTCCCGTCACCGTACTGTCGGGCTTCCTCGGTGCCGGGAAGACAACGCTGCTCAACCACGTCCTCACCAACCGCGAAGGCCTGCGCGTGGCGGTGATCGTCAATGACATGAGCGAAGTCAACATCGATGCCGCGCTGGTGCGCGGCGGCGATGCCGCGCTGTCCCGGACCGAGGAGCGGCTGGTGGAGATGACCAACGGCTGCATCTGCTGCACACTGCGGGACGACCTGCTGGAAGAGGTCGACCGGCTCGCCCGTGAGGGCCGCTTCGACTACCTGCTCATCGAGTCCAGCGGCATCTCCGAGCCGATGCCGGTGGCGGCCACGTTCGCGTTCGCCCGCGACGACGGCGCGACCCTGGACGATGTGGCGCGCCTCGACACCATGGTCACCGTCGTCGACGCGGCCAACTTCCTGGCAGAGCTCGGCACCGGGGACGACCTGGCGGAGCGCGGACTCGCCCCTTACGAGGACGACGAGCGAACCGTGAGCGACCTGCTGGTCGACCAGGTGGAGTTCGCCGACGTGCTGGTGCTCAACAAGCTGGACCTGGTCGACGACGCCGACGCGGACCGGCTGCGTGGGGTGCTGACCCGGCTCAACCCGCAGGCCCGGCTGGTCACCTCGGTGCACGGCCGCATCGACGCCCGCGACATCCTGGCAACCGGACGCTTCGACCTGGAACGCGCCCAGCAGGCACCGGGCTGGGTGCAGGAGCTGAACGGCGACCACGTCCCGGAGACCGAGGAGTACGGCATCTCCTCCCTCGTCTTCCGGTCGGCGGCGCCCTTCCACCCGGAACGGCTCTGGGACTTCGTCACCCAGGACATGGACAGCGGCGCCTACGGCCGGGTCCTGCGCTCCAAGGGCTTCTTCACCCTGGCCGGCCGCGACGGCGTGACCGGCCTGTGGTCCCAGGCCGGTTCCGTCGCCCGTTTCGAACCCTCCGGGACCCGCGATGCCGACGCACCGCACGCCCAGGAGCTGGTCTTCATTGGTGTCGGCCTGCGGGCGGACCGTCTCCGTGCCGCCCTGGCCGACTGCCTCATGGCCGTGGGAGAGCCGGCACCCACGACCGACCCCTTCCCCGGCTGGGACACCGGAGAAGTTCGCGCGCACGAGGACGAACAGGGAACCTCGCTCCTGACAGCGGCCGTGTAACCGGACCCGGGGCGGTCGAGCGCGTTCAGCCGTCCCGGCCGCCCCACCGCCACGGAGGCACACGCATGCACGGAACGACCCGCGGCGCGTGGCGCCCCACCCCGCAACGGGCCGCCGTTCTGCAGGCGCTGACCGCTTGCGACGGCTTCACCTCCGCCCAGACCCTGCACGCGGCGCTCACGGCGGACGGTGTCGAGGTCGGCCTGACCACCGTCTACCGCACGCTCCACCTGCTGGAGACGTCGGGCCAGGTCGACGTGGTCCGCGACAGCGACGGCGAACGCCTCTACCGGCCACGCCCCGCCGACGGCCACAAGCACTACCTCCTGTGCCGGCGATGCGGCCTCAGTCTCGCCGTGGACTCCGAGGAGGTCGAACAGTGGGCGGTCGAGGTGGCGCGTGTCACCGGGTTCCACAACATGGATCACACCCTCGAACTCACCGGTGTGTGCGGCAACTGTCATACCGGGCGCGACGGCGATCGAACGGACGCCTGACACACATGTGCCGCGCGCTCCTCAGCCGCGTGGGCGAGGACAGCCGTCCGGCGGCAGGGGCGACGGCCGCCGTCGGCCGACGGCTCGGCAGCAGCACCGCAACGGCCTTCGCGGACGGTCGTTCCAGCGGGCTGTCCGCTGCCGCCCCTGACGCCGGCGGACGTCGAAGCCACCGTGGACCGTATCGCGGAGAACCCGGCGCCGGAGCGCGGCAGGCCGCCGGCGGCCACGCCCGACGGTGCTCTCGCGAGCCGGCTGCTCCCCATGGGCCCCGCACTGTGACGACGGTATCGACGACGCCCGCCTGTCGCGGCCGCGACACCATGGTCGACCAGGCCCCGTCTTCGGCACGGCCTCCTCGGCGGTCGTCGGCAACCCCGTCAACCCCGTCAACCCCGTGCGCCGCGAACCCCCGTCGGAACCCGTACTGACCGGGATCAGCGCCATCGACGCACTCACCACACTCGTACGCGGCCAGAAACTGCCGGTGTTCTCGGTGGCCGGCCTGCCGCACCTGGAGCTGGCCACGCAGATCGCGGCCCGGTCGACGGCCGGCGGGGAGGCGTTCTGTGTCGTCTCCGCCGCCATGGGCGTGACCCGTGCGGACGCCGCCTTCGTGCGGGACGCGCTGGAGGAGCGGTCCGCCGCGGGTGAGCTGGTGCTCCTGCCCAACACCGCGGACGATCCGGTGATCGAGCGCCTCCTCACCCCGCGCGTCGCGCTGACCGTCGCCGAACGGCTGGCCTTCGGGGAGGGCCGCCACGTGCTCGTCGTGATGACGGACATGACGAGCTACGCCGAGGCCCCGCGCGAGGTGTCCGCGGCCCGCGGCGGGATCCCCGCCCGCCGCGCCCACCCCGGTTACCTCTACAGCGACCTGGCCTCCCTCTACGAGCGGTGCGGGCGCGTCCGGGGCCTCGCGGGGTCCGTCACCGTGCTGGCGTTGCTGACCATGCCCGCGGGCGACATCACGCACCCGGTGCCGGACCTGACCGGGTACATCACGGAGGGGCAGATCGTGCTCTCCCGCGAGCTGCACGCCATGGGCGTCTGCCCGCCGGTGGACGCGCTGTCCTCACTGTCCCGCCTGATGCGCCGGGGCGCCGGTCCCGGCCGCACCCGCGACGACCACCTCGACGTCGCCGCCCAACTGCTCGCGGCCCTGGCCCGGGCCCGGCAGGTCAGGGAACTGGCCGAGCTCGTCGGGCAGTCCGCGCTCGGCGCCGCCGACCACCCCTACCTCGACTTCGACGCGGCGTTCGCCCGTGGCCTGGTGGACCAGCGGCAGGACGAGTCACGCACCCTGGAACAGACCCTGGAACGCGCCTGGCAGGTGCTGCTCACCCTGCCGCGCAGCCAGCTCGCCATGCTGCCCGCCAGGTTCCTCGACGCCCACGGCGCGGCGGAGGACGGGTGATCCCATGGCGGACGTACGCATCCCGCTCGGACGCGCCGGCCGGATGAGGCTGCGCCGCAGCCTGGACGCCGCGCTGCGCGGCGCGGACCTGCTCGACCGGAAGCCGCGCATCCTGCGCGCCAGTCACGAGACGCTGCTGCGCACCGAGAGCACCGCACGGGAGCGCTGGCACCGGGCGCTGCGGGAGGCGGAGACGTGGCTGTGGCGCGGGCTGCTCCTCGGCGGGAAGGAGGCGCTGGACACGCTCATACCTCCGGGTCCCGCGGAGGTGGAGTTCGCCTGGACGTCCACGATGGGCGTACGGCACCCCGGGTCGGCGTCCTGCACGGTGCCGGAGCGTGACCCGGCCGCGCCCGCGCCCCCGAACACCTCCCTCGTGCACACCGAGGCCGCCTACGCCGAGGCCGTACGGGGCGTCGCCGAGTACGCCGCCGCCCGTGCGGCCGCCCGCGCCGTCGGGCCGAGGCCGCCGGCGCGTACGGGCCCTGCAGCGCCACTGGATCCCCCGGCTGGAGGCGGCCCTGGCCCGCGCCGATCTCGCGCTGGAACAGAACGAGCACGAGGACGCGGTCCGCAGGCGCTGGGCAGTACGGGGACGTGACGGCGGTGCGTGACGGCGAGGGGCGCACGCGCCAGAGATCGCAGGCGTCACGCCCGACGGAACTCCCGAGGCCGACGACGAGGGTGCCGGCACGCAGGCCCTGGCGGCGGTACGCGAGGTGCACCGGTTGCTGGCCGAACGGCTGCTGCCGCACGAGGACGCCGAGGAACACCAGCTGTATCGGCGCTGGCGTCCGCGCTCGGCGGCCCGGAGGCGACCGCCACGATGAGCCGCGCCCACGCCGAGATCGAACGGCTCGCCCGACGGATCGCCACCCACCTGACGCTCGCCGGGGCCGAGGCCGACGGCGTGCCGGCGCCGGAGCAGCTCGAGGACCTGCGGGCCTGCCTGTACGGGCTGTACACGGTGCTCCGGCTGCATTTCACGCAGGAGGAGGAAGGCTACTTCAGCCTCGCGCCGTGAGCCGGGGAGCCGGCAAGCCGGAGAGTCGGCAGGGGCGGTGGAGCGGGGCGAGCGGGGCGAGCGGGCCGGCCGAAGGGCCTCGCGCCGGATTCCCCGGCGTCGCGGGGGCCGTTCGGCTCTGGCGCGGGCGTGGGTGGCGGGCGCAGGGTGGGGACGACGGACACATTCCCCGTACGCCCGTAGGAAGGTGATCGCTATGGAAGCCAAGCAGTGGACCGTGCAGATCTACCTCACCGAGGACGGGGACGAGACGCACGCACGTGCCGTACTCTCCACCCGCGACACCTCGACCCTCACCGGCAGGGGCACGGCCCGGCGCAACCCCGTCGACCGGCCCGTTCCCGAGATCGGCGACGAACTCGCCGCCGGCCGCGCGCTGGAGGATCTCGCCGTCCGGCTGCACGACGTGGCTACCGACGACATCATCCAGCTGGCGGGTCCGGCCCGGACGTGACCGTACTGTTCCGCTCGTCCCATGGCGTAACGGGGTGTCGTCGCGGCCGGGCGGCCAGGGCGACCACACGTCCCGCCGGAGGTCCGGCCCGGGCCGGCGGGCGGCGAGGGCCGCTCGGCCCGTCCTCGGGTCCCGGTCAGCCCATGGGCCCGCGGGGCGGTCCACCCGATGCTGGGAGCGAAGGCTTCTCGGAGGGAGGCCGCCGTGACCACCACTCAGGAACCGTCAGGGCGGTTCGTGTCGGGCATCCGCACCGCCGTCCGTGTTCGGTGGGCCGGTCCCGGCGGCCATGACGGGGAGGAGCGCCCGTCACCGCCAGGAGATGTCCGGGCGGATCAGCGGCCGCGGCTCTTCTTCACCCGTCCGCCCTCCCCTCCGGTCTCCGGGTGCGGCTCACGCCGCACCATCCGCACGGCCCGCGTCCGCGTGGACCGGGTCGGCCGGGTCTTCGTGCTCCGCGCGGCACAGGGAAGGAGGCAGTCATGATCCCCATGATGCTGATCGGCGCGATAGTGGTGGGCGCCTGCCTGGTGTTCGGCTACACCTCGTTCGTCGTCGGCTTCGTCCTCATGCTGGCGGGGGTCCTCGGACTCGTCGCCTTCATGGCCACACCGGGCGCGGTGCTGCGCCCCGGTGAACGTGAGTTCGTCGAGGAACGGCACTACATGGGCAAGCACGACGACGAGGACTACCACCGGTACCACCGGTAGTGGCCGTCCCCCGTACCGAGCGCGATGACCGGCCATATGAGTACGCGTGTGACCCCCGCGGCCCACCCCTTCCGGGGGTGGGCCGCGGCGCCCGGCCGACGCGTTCAGCGGACCGACCGCCCGGCCAGGGCCGCCTCGACGAACAGGACGGTGGAGGCGACACCGAGGCACACGGCCCACTGCGAGGGGTCGAGCGGCACGGTTCCGAAGACGGTCTGTGCCCAGGGGACCTGGACGGCGACGACCTGCACGGCCAGGACTCCGGCCAGGCACAGCCACAGGGTCCGGTTGCGGAACTGGTACCGGCCCAGCGGAGGCCCGCCGTCCGCGCGGGCGTTGAGGGCGTTGAACAGCTGGAACAGCACGAAGGTGGTGAACGCCATCGTCACCGCGGTGTCCGTGCCGACGCGGGGCCGGGCCAGGGCCAGCAGGGTCACCGTGCCCACGGCCATGACGGCGCCGGCCCGGCCGATGGCGAGCAGGCGGCGGGCGTTCAGGATGCGTTCGCCCGGATCACGCGGCGGGCGGCGCATCACGTCGTCACGGGCGGGATCGACGGCCAGGGCCATGGCGGGCGGCCCGTCCATGATGATGTTGATCCAGAGCAGCTGGGCCGCGGTGAGCGGAGCGGGCAGGCCGGCCAGCGAGGAGCCCAGCAGGGTCAGGATGGCGCCGGCGTTGGTGGCGAGCTGGAAGCGGACGAACTTGACGATGTTGCCGTAGATCGCGCGCCCCTCGCGCACCGCCCGGACGATGGTGGAGAAGTCGTCGTCGGTGAGGACCATGTCGGCGGCTTCCTTGGCCACGTCCGTGCCGGTGACGCCCATGGCCACGCCGATGTGGGCGGCCCGCAGCGCGGGGGCGTCGTTGACGCCGTCGCCGGTCATGGCGACGATGTGGCCCCGGCTCGACAGCGCCCGTACGATCGCGACCTTGTGCTCCGGGGCGACGCGCGCGAACACGCCTATCCCGTCGATGCGTGCGGCGAGCTGTTCCTCCGTCATACGGTCCAGCTCGGCACCGGCGACGGCATCGCCCCGGATGCCGAGTTCCCGTGCGACGGCCGCCGCGGTGTCCGCGTGGTCACCGGTGATCATCTTGACGGTCACCCCCGCCGTGCGGCACAGCGCCAGCGCCTGCCGGGCCTGCGGACGCGGCGGGTCGGCGAGCCCGGCGACCGCCGACAGCGTCAGTCCCGGCAGCGAGCCCGGCGCGTATCCGGCCGGGGTGCCGTCCAGGCCGTCCAGGACGGCGGTGGCCGCGCCCAGGACCCGCAGGCCCGATCCGGCCAGGCGTCCGGTCACGGCGAGGACGTCGTTCCTGCTCCGGTCGTCGAGGCGGCGGACACCGTCCTCGGTGAGGATGTCGGCGCACAGGTCCAGCAGGACGTCCACCGCTCCCTTGACGTACACCCGGACCCGGCCGCCGGGTTCACTGTGGAAGGTGGCCATGTACTTGGCGGATGAGTCGAAGGGGATCTCACCGACCCGGGGCCGCTCTGCCCGCAGCCGGTCCGCGTCCAGCCCGGCTTTGACCGCCAGCACCACCAGCGCGGCCTCGGTGGGGTCTCCGACGAAGCCGCTGTCGTCGCCGTCATCGCCGCCGTTCAGGCGCGCGTCGTTGCACAGCGCGAAGGGCAGCAGCGCCTCACGCACCGCACGTTCGTCCACCGCCTGCCGGGCTTCGACCGCACAGGACGCACGCGGTGCACGGATGGTGCCCGCCGTCCCGTACCCCTCGCCCGTCACGTCGTACAGCCGCCCGGCGGCCCACACCGACCGCGCGGTCATCTGGTCCAGGGTGAGCGTGCCGGTCTTGTCGCTGCAGACGACCGTCGCCGAGCCGAGCGACTCCACCGCGGCCAGGCGTTTGACGACGGCTCCCCGGCGGGCCATGCGGTACACCCCGAGTGCCAGGGTGACGGCGAGCACGGCGGGCAGTCCCTCGGGGATCGCCGCCACGGCCAGGGCCACCGCCCGCAGCGCGATGTCCGGCAGCGACTCGCCGCGGACCAGCGCGACCAGTGCGTACGCCACGACCGCGATCCCGCTCACCGCCGCCAGCCGCCGCCCCAGGCTGTCCAGCTGGATCTGGAGCGGGCTCGCCGGTTCCGCCCCGGTGCGCAGTGCCTCGGCGATGGTCCCGAGTTCGGTGCGCATGCCGGTGGCCGTGACGACCATCTCGGCGCGGCCCCGGGTCAGGGCGGTGTTCATGAACAGCATGCTGGTGCGTTCGGCCAGCGGCACCTGGGCGGTCCCGTCGGGGTCGACCGGGGCCGTGCTCTTGGCGACGGGCTGGGACTCGCCCGTCAGCGCCGCCTCGGCCACCTCGACCGACTCCGCGACGACCAGCCGCCCGTCGGCCGGTACGCGGTCGCCCGCCTCCAGCAGCACCACGTCGCCCGGAACCAGCGCCTCCGCCTCGACGGCCTGCTCGACGCCGCCACGGCGCACCCTCGTAATGGGCACCAGCATCCGCCGCAGCGCCTCCAGGCTGCGTTCCGCCCGCCGCTCCTGGAGGTAACCGAGGACGGCGTTGATCTGCAGCACCACGGTGATCACGACGGCGTCCTTGACATCGCCGAGCGCGCCCGCGACGACGGCGGCCAGCAGCAGGATGCCGATGAGCCAGTTACGGAACTGGTCCAGGAACCTCAGCCATTCCGGCCGCCGGGCCGGTTCGGCCATGCGGTTCGGTCCGTGGGCCGCGAGCCGTTCGCGGACCTGACTCCCGGTCAGTCCGGCGCCCGGGGTGACACCGAGCCGGTCCGCCACGCGTTCCGGGGGCATCCGGCAGGCGTCGGGGAGCTCCGCGGCCCGCTGCCCCGCGGGCCGCTCCGTACGGGGACCCGTCGGCGCACCGTTCGCTCCCCACAGGACCGGACCGCTCATGACGGCTCCTCTCCGGACACGTCCGGACGTACGGGCAGGACCACGGCGGGCGGCGGCGAGGTCCTCGGGCCGGTCGGCGGCAGAAGTCCTCGCGCGGCCGGACGCACGGCCCGGCGGCCACGTCTCGCTCCTGCGGCCAGACTACGAGCCGGACGAGGCCCGACAAGGTGCCTTCAGGCCCTTGCGCACGCGGGAACGGCCCAGGTCTCCCGCACCCGCCGAATCGGTGATGCGGGCCTTCGGTGCCGGCGGGCGACCGGGTCTTCGTCACCGTCCGCTGGACGGATGCGGACGGCACCCGGCACACGGGCAGGGCCCGGGTCGACGCCGGAACGAAAGCCCGCGAGCGGGTCGTCGTGTGGACCGACCGGCAGGACCGGAGCAAGCCCCGGCCACTAGAACCCAAGACCCCGGCCCAGGCGGGGTTCCAGGCCGCCACCATGGGCGCCACGGCATCCCTCGGGGTCGCCGGAACGGCGGCCGGCGGATACCGCACGGCACGTGTCGTTCTCGACCGGCGCCGGCGCCGCGCATGGGAGGCGGAACGGCAGGAGGTGGGATCGCAGTGGGGGCGGGCGGGCGGCTGACCCGGAGGCGGGTGGCCGACCGTCCCGTACGACGGCCCGTTCGGCCCTGGCCATCGGCTTCGAACGCCGTCGACCCTGGTACGGGGGAACCGTCGGCGCGCCCGCACGAGGTGGTCCGGGCCGGCGTCGACGGCTCGGCGCACCGCACCGGGCGTGACACGGCCTGGACGGGCACCCCTCGCGGTCGCGCGGCCGTGGCACGAGAGGAGGAGCCATGGGCACCATGAGCGGCTCGGTGGTCGTCGGAGTGGACGGCTCCGCATCGAGCCTGGACGCCGTGGCGTACGCGGCACGCGAGGCCGCGTACCGGAAAGCCACCCTCCGGGTGGTGCACGCCCTCGCCCGGCCGTCGGCGCACCTGCCGCTGGGCGCGACGCTGCCGGAAGCGACCCGGATGCGACTGCGCACGGTGGCGGGCCGTCTGGTGGAGGACGCGGTGCGTGCGGCGCGGGCGCTCGTGCCGGACGTCGACGTCTTCGGCGTGGTGCTGCCGGGAGGACCGGTGCCCGTGCTGCGGGCCGAGTCGCGGACGGCGGACCTCGTCGTCGTGGGCAGCAGGGGCCTGGGCGGGCTCGGGGTCCCGCTGCTGGGCTCGACCGCGACCGGACTGGCCGCCCACGGGCGGTGCCCCGTGCTGGTCGTGCGCGAGCGGGCCGACCCCGCCGGGCCGATCGTGCTCGGCGTGGACGGATCTCCGGCCGGCGCCGCGGCCGTACGCTTCGCCCTGGACGAGGCCGCCCTGCACGGTGCCGATGTGGTGGCCGTGCACGCGTGGACCACGTGGAACGCTCCCATGCCGCCTCCGCAGGACCCGGCCCTGCCCTACGCGAACCGGCCCGGCGCGCTGGCCGCCGCGGAGGAGCGACTGCTGGCCGAGGCCCTGGCGGGCACCTGCGAGCAGTACCCGGACGTGAAGGTGGAGCACAAGGCCGTACACGGCCCCACGCGCCAGGCGCTGATCGAGGCGAGCAGGTCCGCCCGGCTCACCGTCGTCGGCTCCCGGGGGCACGGCGGGTTCACCGGGCTCCTGCTCGGCTCGGTCAGCCACACCGTGCTGCACCACGCGCACAGCCCGGTGGCGGTGGTGCGGGGATGAGTACGGCGTCAGCGGCCGTCGCCCCGTGACCGCTCCTGGACCTGGGTGGCGATGACGGCGGCCTGGACGCGCCGCCGCACGCCGAGCTTGGCGAGCAGGCGGGAGATGTGATTCTTCACGGTCTTCTCGGCCAGGTACAGCCGCTGGCCGATCTGGCGGTTGGTCAGTCCCTCCCCGATCAGGACCAGGATCTCCCGCTCCCGCTCGGTCAGCCCGGGCAGGGCGTCGTCCTCCCTCTCCGGCTGCCGCCCCTCGTCCCGCAGCCGCGCCAGGAGCTTCGTGGTGGTGCTCGCGTCCAGCAGCGACTGGCCGCGCGCCACGGTCCGCACCGCCGAGACCAGATCGGAGCCCTGGATCTGCTTCAGGACGTACCCGGAGGCACCCGCCATGATCGAGTCCAGCAGTGCCTCCTCGTCGTCGAACGAGGTCAGCATCAGGCAGGCCAGGCCCGGCATGCGCGAGCGCAGTTCCCGGCAGACGGTCACGCCGTCGCCGTCCGGCAGCCGGACGTCCAGGACCGCCACGTCCGGCCGCAGAGCGGGGACACGCACCAGTGCCTGCTCGGCCGTGGCCGCCTCACCGACCACGGCGATGTCCGGTTCGTCAGCCAGCAGATCGTGCACCCCGCGCCGTACCACCTCGTGATCGTCCAGCAGGAAGACCCGGATCGAGGCGCCGCTGCCGGCCCGCTCGCTGTCCGTCATGGCTCGCTCCCGTGGTGAGTGCGGCTGCCCTCTGGCATCCTTCCCCTTGTCCCGGCCCATGGCCAGGGCGGGACGGCCCTGTGACAGCTCAGCACCGCCCGCTGCCCTCGTCGCTTCGCGGAGTGAGCCGGCCCTCCTCGGGCGGCTCCTGAACCGGTGGTCCGCGCCGCAGTCGCAGACAGAACGCGGCACCGCCCTCCGCCGCGACGGGCTCGTACCAGGCGTCCCCGCCGCCGGCCCGGGCGAGAGCGCGGACGATCCACAGGCCCAGCCCGGTGCCCTCCGCGTTCCGGACGGCATCGGGGGCACGACTGAAGCGCCGGAACAGGCGGGGAACGAAGTCGGGGGGCACGCCGGGCCCGTGGTCCCGCACGCGGACCTCGAGGTGAGCGGCCGGCTCCGTGACGTGTATCCCGACCGGCGGGCGTCCGTAGGTGAAGGCGTTCTCCAGGTAGTTGACCAGCATCTCCCGGAAGTCCCCTCGGTCCACGTACGCCACCGCACCGGGAGGGCAGGACACATCGACCTGTGCGGCGTGTTCGCCCAGCTCGGCGAGTCGCTCGAGGACGAACTCGAGGACGGGCACGGGCTGCGGAGCGACATGAGTGGCCCTCGCGTCGATCCTCGCCGCGGTCAGCCGTCTGCGTACGAGGGTCTGCAGCCGCTCCGTTCTCTCGATGACGCGCTCCGCGATGTCCGTTCTCTGCTCCTCGGTGAGTCTCGCGCCGGCGTCCCGGAGCGTGTGCGCGAGCACGCTGATCGCGGCGAGGGGACCGCGGAGTTCGTGGGCGGCTACGGCGACCACGGCGTCCTGGCGTTCCAGCGCCGCCTCCAGCTCGCGTTCCGCGGAGCGCCGCTCGGTGACGTCCCGCAGCGTCGCGATGTGGAGGCGTTCCCCGGCCGCGTTCGTCGCCGTCACCCGCATGTCGACCACGCGTGCCGCGCCCGACGGCAGGACGAGGTCGATCTCGGCGGCTTCTTCGGCGACGACCGGGAATCCGAAGGGAGCGCCGACGAGTTCCGTCGCCGGGCGGCCGAACAGCTCGGCGGCGGCCGGATTGCAGAGCCGGATGACGCCCTCTTCGTCGACGGCGACGATCCCGTCGGGCGCCCCCGACACGACGGCCACACTCGTGTGGCCGTCGAACAGGACCCCCGGGGACCGGCACGGCTGCGCACTCCCCCGCTCTCCGCCCGGTCCGCCGCCAGCCGGCGGCGGATCAGTCATCGGAGCTCTGTCCGGGATCCGGCGGACCCCACCGGTCCTGTTGCTGACGGCCTTCGCCCCCCGGGGACACGGGCGACGGAAGGTCGCCGCCGGGCCCGTAGGCCGACCCCAGGACGTCGGACGGGCCGCGCATCGGTTCACCGATGTGCATACCGGCACTGTCGATCGTGAACCGGCGGATGCTGTGGTCGTGGTCGGAACCGCGGGACTGCAGGACCGCGATGCCGCGCTGGATCTCGCCCTGGCTCTCCGCGTACCGCAGGAGGATGGTGACGTCGGTGAGGCTGGCGACCTCCATCGCGATCGCCGGCGTGACGGTCGGGGTGACCCTGCCGGTGGGGGCGGAGGTGAGCAGCGTCGTGATCTCGCCGTGCCGCAGGACAGCGCCGAGGGCGATGACGAAGTCGAGCAGCGCGCGGGAGGTCACGATCCGTTCGAGCGCGGAGAGGGTGTCGATGATCACACGGGCGGGAGCGAACTCGTCGATGGTGCGCCTGATCCTCAGGAAGTGCTCCTCCGGGGATGCCGCCTCGGGGAATTCGGACACGACGTGCAGCAGGCCCGTGGCCTCCATGGCGTCGAGGTCGATTCCCCAGCCCGCGGCGGTGCGGCCGAGTTGCTCGCGGGTCTCGTCGAAGGTGTACAGCAGACACCGCTCACCGGCCTCGACCGCGGCGGCCGCGAAGAACACGCTCGTCAGTGTCTTGCCCGTGCCGGTGGGGCCGGTCAGCAGCGCGATCGCGTCCCGGAACACGCCGCCGCCGCACATGCGGTCCAGAACGGCGTTCCCGAGCGAGACCCGGTCGGTCGACACCTGCGCGCGCGGCCGGAGGAAGGCGAGCGGCATGACGACGATGCCCTCCTGCGGACCGATGGTGAACAGCCATTCGCCGGTGCGGTGGGCGGCGCCGCGGAACTTGACGATCTCGACGGTCCGCCGGCGCCGCTCGTGCCGCAGGACGTTGCGCAGGATGATCACGTTGTCGAGGACGAACTCCTCGACGCCGAAGCGGGAGACACCGTCGTACTCCTCGGGCCGCTCCGCGGTGAGGACCGTGGTGACTCCGAGGGGCTCCAGGGCCGAGACGATCCGGAACATCTCGTGGCGGACGCTGCCGGTGTCGGAGAAACGGCTGAACACCTCACCGAGGGAGTCCAGCGCGACCCGTCGTGCGCCGCTCCTGCGGACCGCGTGCACGATCCGGGCCACCAGCGCACCGAGGTCGTACGTGCCGATCGTCGGCGCCTCATCGGCGATGTCCGCGGAGGCGTCGACGAACGTCCACTTCCCGGCCGCCTCCCACTCTGTGATCGGGAAGCCGAGCGAGGCGACGTTGTGCCGGATGTCGGCGGGAGGCTCCTCGAAGGCGACGAAGACCCCGGGGGCGTCGAAGTTCTGCACGCCGCGCGCGAGGAACTCGACGGCGAACAGGGTCTTGCCGCTCCCCGTCGTCCCGGCCACCAGCGCACAGCGCCCGGCCGGCAGGCCCCCCAGCGCGATCTGGTCGAAGCCGCTGATGCCGGTGGGTACCCGCCGGATGCTCTCGATGCCAGTCATCGTTCCTGCCTCTTCTGGGGCGGTCCGCCCTGGTCCGGTAGGCCGAGCGCGCGAACTGAGCGCTGAGATTCGAGATCCCCGATGACCCGCCGCTCCGGGGGCGGCGTGTGTCTGATGACGGTCGGGGTGGCCAGTACGCGGTGCTCCTCCGCCAGTTCGGGCCGTTCGGTGACGTCGACCACGTCGATCTCGTAGCAGCCCGGGACCCTGGTCTCGCACAGATACCGCAGGTTCGCCCGCGCGGCCTCGGAGCGTTCCGTCGGTCCCGCCACGTACAGCGTAAAAGAGTAGGCGACCGGGTCACGGACCATCTGCGGTCCTCCCCCGGGCGCACGGGAGCGCAGGGGCACGGGCCGGAGAACCGCCCCGCCCGGCACACACTGCCGGCACACGATGTCCGCCGTCGGCACCGCTGCGCATGGGAAGGCCTCCACGATGTGGCTGCTGCGTCCCTCAACCTACGCATCGGCGACGGCACATGACAGGGGCGGAACTCGACTACGCTCGGGTAACGGCACCGCGACGAGGAGGGCCGCCCCCGCGACGCGCGAAGCGGCGGACGACGCGTACGCGGCCAGGCCGACGAGGGGCTCGTCCGTGAGGACTTCGCATGATCCGGGTACTTGTCGTCGAGGACCAGCGGGCGCTGGCAGGAGCGCTCGAGATCGCGATCGGGGCCCAGCCCGATCTCGCGTGCGTGGGCGCGGTGGGCACGGTCGAGGAGGCTCTCCCCCTCGTCGCCGCGCACCGCCCGGAGGTGGTGCTGATGGACATCCACCTGCCGGGCGTCGACGGCGTCGAGGGAACCCGGCGGATCAGGGCCGGGCACCCGCGCACCCGTGTCCTGGTGCTCACCGCGGACACCAGTCCGGCCCTGCTGGCAGGCGCCGTCTCGGCGGGCGCGGCCGGCTTCCTGGCGAAGGACAGCCCGTTCCCCTCCGTCCTGGCGGCCGTCCGTGCCCCGGCCGAGGGGACGATGTACGTCGAGGAGTCCGCCTTCACGGCCCTCGTCGCGGCGGTGCGGGCGCCGAACGGGAACGGGCCTGTGCGCGCCCGGCACGGCGGCGACCGGGCCGGGCTCACCGAGCGGGAACTGCAGGTCCTCCGGCTGATGGGCGAGGGACTCGGCCCCCGCGCCATAGCCGAGCGGCTCGTGGTGAGTCCGCACACCGCACGGGGCCATGTGAAGAACGTCATCGCGAAACTGGGCGCGCACAGCCAGTTGGAGGCGGTCGTCGCGGCGACCCGGTCCGGCCTGCTGCAGATGCCGCCCGAGCGGGACTGACGGGACGGACGAGGCTGCCGGGACGAGGCCCGCCGAAGACGGCTTATCTGGGCCGTCCCGTCACACCACTTGTGGGTGTCGGCCCTTTCCCCTCTTCTCCTACTGTTCCCCGCATACGGCCGCTGCCCGTCCACCGACCGCGGACAGCGGCCGCCGAGTCAGCGACGCCCGAGAGCTCCCGCGTACCGCGGAGCACACGCCACTTCCCGGTACGCGGGACCCGGCGAGCGCACCCCGCCTACCTACGGAAGGGGACCGACGGCGATGACCTCAGGAACCGCACCGGCACGGGCCGCGGCGGACTCCGCCGGCCTCCTGACCGCCGCCCTGACACCCGGCGAGGCACTCCACGGACTCGCCCGCACCGCCGCCTCCGCCCTGCGGGACCGGTCCCGCAGGTGACCGGCGACCAGGCGGATGAGCCGGCAGGCGACGGCGTGGTCGCCGGGCGCAAGGACTCACCGAGCTCCACCCGCGCCGGCGCAACCTCGGGATCGCTGCCGCCTGCCGGGAAGGGGAGGGAACGGAACTTCGATGCGCATCACCCGACATGACATGATCGCCGCCCGGGCCGTACTCGACCTGGCCACCGACAGCGACGATTCCACCGTCCCGGAACTGCTGCATGACCTGACAGCGCGCGTGATCACCCTGCTGACGGTGCGCGCGGCCGGAGTCACCGTCCTGGACGAGGCCGGGCAGCTCGGCCATCTCACCGCCTCCGACGACATCTGCCGTCAGCTGGAGGAGGATCAGCTCGAACTCGGTGAGGGCCCCGGTGTGGACAGTACCCGCACCGGTACCGTCCTGGCCCCGGTCACGCTGCACCACTCCGGCCCCACCTTCCAGCGCTGGCCCCGTTTCGTCCCGCGGGCGTTGCGCGCGGGCGTCACCTGCGTCGCCGCGGTGCCGTTGCGCACCCGCCGGCGCACGTGCGGCGCCCTCGATCTGATGAGTGCCGCCCCCATTCCCACCCGTCAGGACATGTGCCTGGCCCGGATGCTGGCCGACGCGGCCGGGCTCCGCCTGGATCGCCGGCAGGTCCTGCTCGCCAAGGACGAGGTCATCGCGCAGCTGAGGACGGCTCTGGAGACCCGCATCGTGATCGAACAGGCCAAGGGTGTGCTGGCCGAACGCCTGGGGACCGATGTGGAGGAGGCGTTCGCCCGGCTCCGCCGCCACGCACGTTCCCGCCGGAACCGACTCAGCGACCTGGCTGCCCTCGTCGCGCAGGGTCTCGTCCCGGCCGGACTCGACGCGTCGCCGTGATCCTCCGGGTGACGACCGGGACACCGGGTGCGGACCCGCCGCACCGCCTCGACGCTGCCTGGACGACCCCATGACCCGCGGCATCACATCGCACGTACCGTACGGACCGGGCGCACCGTCCGGCCCGGCTCGGCGCCAGACGGCCGTACGACGGGCGGCGTGCCCGGTGCTCGAGATCTCCTCACTGTCCGACCGCCGGCGTCTTCCGTGGCGTCCGGCCGATTCACCGTGCACGGACGGGGTATGACAGTGGCACTACCGCATGGCCACCCCGGACCCAGGTGGTCGCCGACAACGTTTTACGGACACCTGCACGTGACCGCGATGCGGACGGCGCCCACCCGGCAGAAGAGTCGTTCCCCCGTCCGGCTGCCACAGCGCTCCTCCCCGTCCCGGTACCGCGCATCGCATTCTCAACGAGGAAAACCATGTCCGAGGACGGCGTGCTCTTCGGCCTCGAAGTCCGGACACGGCGGGACCCACTGGTGATCGCCCTGTGGGGCGAACTCGACGTTCTCGCCACCCTGGGGCTCTCGGACCGGCTCACCCGACTGGTGCAACAGGACTGTGCTTTCGTGGTCCTGGACCTGCTCGACGTCTCGTTCCTGGACTGCGGCGGCCTGAGGCTGCTGCTGCGCGTACGACACCGCGTACGCGCAGGTCACGGGCGCTTGATCCTAGTGCTCGACCAGCCGTTTCTCCTCAGCTTCCTGCTACTGGCGGGCCTCGACGGGGTCTTCGACGTCGTCGGCGATCTCGACAGCGCGCTGGCGCGGCGGTTCGATCCACCGCACGGCCAGGGCACGCCGGACATCGCGGTGTGACACCGTCTACTGGCGTCCGCACTGCCCGGGAATGCTCAGGTGCCTCGGTACGCCACCCGGCGCGACGGATTCCCGGGCTTTCACCCATGACGTGCATCGGATCGACCCGCTCGAAGCGCGTTCCCCCGACGGGCGCGGGCGCGGAGGAACACGGGCCGACCGACCCGATGAGGAGCCCGCTCGGCCCTGTTGCGGCCCACCCGCGGGGTTGCGTCACCCCGGTCGCACGGACCGTGGACGGCCCCGACGACGCAGATCGAGCGGAACACCCCCGGCCGCTGGTCCCGGATGCGCCACCGGCACCGCGCGGAGGACCCCTGGGAGCACAACGCGACCCGTGCCGCCGACGCCGTTGCGGATGCGCCGGCCCGCACCGGCGCCCGGCTGCTGCTGCTCGCCGGCGACGTACGGGCCGTCACGATCCACCGGGTCAGCGGCGGCCGCGGCGCGGACGGCGCATCGGACCTTCGCGCGCGGCACAGGTCATGGCGGAGTTGCGCCGCGCCGCCGACGACACCGTCACCGTGCTGCGGCGCCTGGCCGACGAACGCCGCCCCGGCGGATCCACGGTCGACGGTGCCCGCGCCACCCTCGCCGTGCCCGCCCAGGCCCACGCGGACACCCTCGTGGTCACCCACCACCCGGAGGACCACCGCACCGCCTGGGTCGGCCCCGTTCCCACCGCCGTGGCCCTGCGCCACCGCACCCTGCTCCGCCGGGGTGTCGTGGCCGCACGTGCACGCCTGGCGGACGCCGCGGTCCGGTCCGCGCCGCCCTGCTCACCGCGGCCGACGTACACGTCCTGGCCCCCGGCACACCCGGGGCCCCCGCCGAGGGACTCGGTGGACTGTGCCGCTACCACCACCGTCGCGCCGTGAGCCCTGCCGGGGGACGATGAGGGCTCCCGTCCCGCTCGTGCGGCCAGGGCATGAGGACCGGACAGGTGCGTGGACAGACACGGACCGGACCGGCCGGTGCCCAGGTGTGCAGGGCGTGCAGCGGCACTCGACGCAGGGCCGCCTCCTGGAAGGCGAAAGCGGCCACCGGGTCCTCCGTGTGCTGCTCGGCGTCGAGGGCCAGCCGGCTGCGGGGCGCGGCACCGCGGATCGCCGGATGCTGTCACACCGACCTGCCCGACCGCACGGGCGCAGCGGGGCGGGCGAGATGCGCGGTGAACCAGTCGCGGGCCAGCTGGGCGACCATGGCCAGGGTGCCGGGCTCGGTGAAGAGATGGGTGGCGCCGGGGACCACGGCAAGCCGGTGCTCGCACCGCAGCCGGTCGGCGGCGTGCCGGTTCAGGCCGAGCACGGTGGTGTCCCGGCTGCCGACGATGAGCAGGGTCGGGGCACGCACCCGCGCCAGCGCGGCCGGGGAGGCCAGGTCGGGGCGCCCGCCACGGGAGACGATCGCGCGGATGTCGGCGCCGGGTGCGGAGGCGGCCTCCAGCGCGGCGGCCGCACCGGTGCTGGCCCCGAAGTAGCTGGTGGGCAGGGCGGTTTCGTGGCGCAGCCAGACAGCGGCGGCGTGCAGGCGTTCGGCGAGCAGCAGGGCGTCGAAGACGGTGGCCCGGTCGTCTTCCTCGTCCTCGGTGAGCAGGTCGAGCAGCAGCGTGCCCAGGCCCGCCCGGTTCAGGACGAGGGCGACGTAGCGGTTGCGGGGGCTGTGCCGGCTGCTGCCGCTGCCGTGCGCGAACGCCACCACCGCCTGCGCCCTCTCGGGAAGCACCAGCCGTCCGGCCAGCCGCACCCCGGCGGCACTCACCTCGACCTCCCGGTTCACGGGCGGCGGATCGGGGGCGGCCGGAGACGGGGGCCCCGGCTCGGGACGGGCGGCCCGGGCCAGCAGGGCGGTCACCTCGGCATCGGTGGTCTGGGTGAAGTCGTGGTACCAGGCGCCGACGGCAACGAGACAGCGGGGTGTCTCCAGGCAGACGACCTCGTCGGCCACAGTGTTCAGCAGGGCGACGGCCTGCGGCGGTCCCACGGGGACGGCGAGGACGATGCGGGTCGCTCCCCTCTCACGTGCGACCCGGCAGGCGGCCTCGGCCGTGGCCCCGGTGGCCAGCCCGTCGTCCACCACCACAGCCGTGCGCCCGGCCACGGCTGTCGGCGCACGCCCGGCACGGTAGCGGCGTACGCGCCAGTCGAGTTCGGCCCGCTCGGCCTGTTCGACGGCGGCCAGCTCGGCGGAACTCAAGCGGACATGCAGGACCACGTCGTCGTTGAGTACGCGGACGCCCTCCTCGCCGATCGCGCCGAAGCCCAGCTCCGGCTGCCAGGGCACGCCCAGCTTGCGCACCACCAGCACGTCCAGGGGCGCGTCGAGCGCGCGGGCCACCTCGTACGCCACGGGCACCCCGCCACGCGGCAGCCCGAGCACCACCACGTCCTGGCCGCGCAGGCCCTGCAAGCACTGTGCCAGCAGCCGTCCGGCCGTCCTGCGGTCGTCGAAACGCATACGTCGCCTCCCCGCGTGCGCACCGCAGCACAGCGGTACCCGACCGCCGTGCCACGGCCGTGTCGGTCTTCCCCTCGTCCCCATTGCAGTGCGCCGCCCCGGGCCGCGGCAGGGGCGTCCGGCCCCGACCCGGGACCGACGGTCCCTGCCGACACCCCGTCGGCCTCTCCTCACGCCGACGCGGGCTCCGACACGCTCAAGCGGACGTGGAGACACCGGATGCCGGAACCGAGAATCTCATCGCGCCGGCCGTCGCGGTGGGCCGGGCAAGGAGCGCGAGGGCTGTACGACCGCCCGCCGTCGGCTCTGGCCACTCACGTCATGCCGCTCCACCGCGTCCTCCTCCCCCCGAGCCGGGTCACTGCGCGTCCCGCTACGGCCGCCCGCCGGGCGAGACGTCCCGCGCGGGACGGGGTTCGATCACGCAGCCGGCTCCGGGAAAGACCTCCGTCTCATGACCGTCGTCGTAGCGCACCCGATAGGGCGGTTCGCCGTTCGGACCGAGCACCTCCACGACGGTGGCACGGTGTTCGGGCGTTCCCACGGTCCTGCCGGTGAACCGCAGCACGTCACCTTCATGCGCTCGCATCGTGGCCCACTTCCTCCCTGTCTCCCTTCAGGATGACTCCGACAGGCGGCTTGGGCGGAGGGGCCGATCGGGTACTCGGTGGAGCCAAGGTTCCCGGGCGAAGTCAGGTGCGCATCAGAAGAGCGTCCAAGGGCTCGTTGTCGTGCAGGCGGTCGATGGCGTCGGCGAGCAGCGGAGCCACCGGCCGCCCCTGGAGTGGCAGTGTCCGCGTCCGCCCCGTGGGAAGAGTGTCCGTGACGAGCAGGCGCCGGAGCGGGAGCTGTTCCAGCCGGTCGAGGGCGTCTCCCACCAGGAGGCCGTGGGCCGCGGCCACGGTGATGTCCGAAGCGGCTCCGCGGGCGAGCAGGACACGGACCGCCGCTTCCACCGTCGCACCTGTGCTGATCATGTCGTCCACGACGGCCGCGGGCCGGCCGGCGGCCGACCGCCGTCGGCGACGGCCCTTCCGGCCCTCCCGCCCGTCCTCGGCGGAAGTGACACTGGGAGGTGGATACGAGAGCCGACGCGGGCGGACGAGCCTGGAGGCCGCTGGCCACGCGTGTGTTTTTCGGAGGCGATCATGCATCCCCCGAACGAGCCTGTCGCGAGCCCCGCCGGCGTCACCCGGGCGGGACGGACCCCGGACACGGCCGAGCAGTCGGAACAGCGGGTGCGGACCCTGGAGGAGCAGGTGGAAAGCCTGGTACTGGCCGTGCGGGCTCTCGTCGCGGGTCTTGAGCGCACGGTTGTGAACGACACGGGTGACAGCGGCCCGCAGCGCCCGTGGTGCCCGGTTGGCCCACGAGATCGTGCTGGCCCGGGGCCTGTGACCGGGCAGGGCGGACGGAAGGGGGAGGCGGAGAGAGACCATGGCCGTCACCATCGCCCTGGCGGGGGACACCATGCTGGGCCGGAGGGTCGCCGACGTACTGGCGCACCGGCCGCCGCGCCAGCTGTTCTCCCCCGCGGTGCGCGGGACCGCCAGGGCCGCGGACCTGTTCCTGCTCAACCTGGAATGCTGCGTCTCGGCACGGGGCGGCCCCGTCGACCTGCCGGGCAAGACGTTCCACTTCCGCGCCCCGCCGTGCGCCGCCGGCGTGCTGGCCGATCTCGGTGTCGACGCGGTCTTCCTGGCCAACAACCACGCCCTCGACCACGGTCCCGAGGCGCTGCTCGACACGCGCACGCTCCTCGCCGGGACGGGCGTCCGGACCGTGGGGGCCGGGGCGACCCTCGAGAAGGCCCGCGCCCCGCTCGTCCTGGAGGCCGGCGGGCTGCGCATCGGCCTCGTCGCCGTCACCGACCACCCGGCCGAGTTCGCCGCGGACACCGACCGGCCCGGCGTGGCCTACGCCGACCTGTGGAGGGAGGGTGTGCCCACCTGGCTCACCGCCACCATCCACACCCTCAGGAGTCACATGGATCTCGTTCTGGTCAGCGTGCACTGGGGTCCCAACATGACCGCCCGCCCCGTCCCGCACGTACGGCGCGCCGCCCCCGTTCTCACCGAGGCCGGAGCCGACCTCGTCATCGGGCATTCCGCGCACGTCTTCCACGGCTTCACCCGCGACGTCCTGTTCGACCTGGGCGACTTCATCGACGACTACGCCGTCCATCCGGCCCTGCGCAACGACCTGGGCCTGCTCTGGCTGGTCACCTGCGACCAGCACGGTGTGCGGCGCACCGAGGCGGTCCCGATCGCCCTGGAGCACTGCCGCACGCGTCTCGCCGACCCGGAGGAGTACGACTGGATCGCCACCCGGCTCACCGCCGCCTGCGCCGCGATGGGCACCGACGTCACCGACGAGGGTGATCGCCTCTCGGTCACCTGGACCCGCACGGTGCACAAACGGGGATCGACCGACGCGGCTTCCCACGAGGGCCACAGGGCACCTACTCGGGGAACGCCGTTCACCGCGCGGGACTCCTGACGGCCGGTCCAGCGGGACTGTTCCACCAGCCGAACGGTCCCGGGCCGAGGTGCGACCGGCCCGGCTTCGCCCGCTGATGACATAGGGGCGCGCACGTGGGCGGCAGGGAACGGTGCAGCACGCGCTGAGCGGGGCCGCACAGCACCGAGGTGGGGCCGCTCGGCCCGTGACGATGGCCGGTCCGCCCCTGACCGACCGCCGTGCGCGGGCCGATGGTGAAGAGGAGAGGACGTGCCCTCGGCGGGCGCGTCCTGCCGGCCGGAGCAGCGAAGGGGAGGTCGGTATGCAACCGGACCCCAAGTCCCGGTCGCGGTCCGGGAAGTCGCCGCTTCCGGACGGCGAGTGGTCTCTTTCCTTCTGTGGTCGAACGGTCAGCCGGGCACAGGCTCAGGAGCCGCTCGTACTGCATCTGCTGGCCGAGGACATCTGCTATCAGTTCGCCGTGTACGACTGGAGCACGCACCGTCCGGCGCTGCGGCACCCGCGCGCATGGCTGGCCTGGCGTCGGAAGAAGCGACGACTGAACGACAAGCGCGACCGGCTGCGGGAGATCGCCGCGGCATCCCTGCCGCACTGAACCCGCGCCCCTGGATGCCTCGCACACGGGAGCACCACGATGCGTTACGGCGACCGAGCCGCTGCGGGCGGGCAACTGGCCGCACTGCTGCACCCTGTGGAAACGGAGAGGCCCGTCATCCTGGGCATACCGCCCGGCGGGGTGCGGATCACGTCGCCCGGGCGGCCTCCGAGGATCTCGCCGCCGCAGGACTGGATCAGGGAGATGCCCTCGGCGATGTGGAGGGTCCGGCCCGGGCCGTGCGCGTGCCGGACGGTGTGTGCACCGGGGGCGAAGCGGACCGCGTCCGTCCGGGCACGGGAGAGTCTCTCGCCTCGGTAGATGGCATCGGCTCAGGCATTCCCGGCTGAACCACTCGGCCGGCAGCTCTGTCGTCGGCTGCTCCTCAAGTGGCCTGTCGGTCGTGTTGCCGAGCCCACGATGGACGGTTTCCGGGTGCCGGCGCTCCCCGCGCTTCCCGCCGGATGCCCTCCCCCGGCCAACGAGCGATGGTTCGTCGAAGCGAAGGGGGCAGGTTCGGCCGCGGGCGGAGCAGTAGAGAGCATCCGGGGATGCGAGGGACGTCGATGCGCTGTAATGGCCCATTCACCGTAGACGTGCCAGCCGGTTGGGGCCGACATGGACGAGTTCAGTACAGCGTCACCGAGCGAGGCCGTAGCGGCGGGGCCGCCGTCCTGCCGCTGCGGTGCCGCTTCCCCGGGTGCCGGGCCGGGGGAAGCGGAGGAGCGGTTTCGGGGGTTGCTGGAGGCGGCGCCGGACGCGATGGTGATCGTGGACGACGCGGGCCGTATCCGGCTGGTCAACGCCCAGACCGAGTCCCTCTTCGGATACCGGCGCGCGGAACTCCTGGGCCAGCCCGTGGAACTGCTCATCCCCGGCCGGTTCCGCCCCCAGCACGCCAGGCACCGGGAAGCCTACGCCGCCACCCGGCAGGTACGGCCGATGGGAGCCGGCCTGGAACTGCACGGGCTGCGCAAGGACGGCACCGAGTTCCCCGTCGAGATCAGCCTCAGCCCACTCGAGACCACCGACGGACTCCTCGTCTCCGCCGCCGTCCGCGACGTCAGCGACCGCAAAGCCGCCGAACAGCGGTTCCGGGGGTTGCTGGAAGCGGCGCCGGACGCGATGGTGATCGTGGACGACGCGGGCCGTATCCGGCTGGTCAACGCCCAGACCGAGTCCCTCTTCGGATACCGGCGCGCGGAACTCCTGGGCCAGCCCGTGGAACTGCTCATCCCCGGCCGGTTCCGCCCCCAGCACGCCAGGCACCGGGAAGCCTACGCCGCCACCCGGCAGGTACGGCCGATGGGAGCCGGCCTGGAACTGCACGGGCTGCGCAAGGACGGCACCGAGTTCCCCGTCGAGATCAGCCTCAGCCCACTCGAGACCACCGACGGACTCCTCGTCTCCGCCGCCGTCCGCGACGTCAGCGACCGCAAAGCCGCCGAGAAGCACATCAACCAGCTCGCAGCCCTCGTCGAGTCCTCCCAGGACGCGATCCTCGCCAAGACCCTCGACGGGCACATCACGTACTGGAACGCCGCCGCCCAGCGGCTGTACGGCTACAGCGCCGAGGAGGTGCTCGGCCACCACGTGACGATGCTCGCTCCGCCCGACCGCACCGCCGAGATCACCGCGCTCCTGGAACGGCTGGCCCGCGGGGAGAAGATCGAGCACTTCGAGACGCTCCGCGTCACCCGCGGCGGGCAGCTGTTCGACGCCGATGTCACCCTGTGGCCCACCCGTGCCGCCGACGGCACGGTCGAGGGGGCGTGCGCCATCGTCCGCGACATCAGCGACCGCAAGCGGGCCGAGGCCGAACTCCACGCCCTGTACGAGCAGCAGCGGCACATCGCCCTCACCCTCCAGCGCAGCCTGATGGGCACCCCGCGGGCCATACCCGGACTGGCCACCGCCAGCCGCTACCTGCCCGCCACCCAGGGCGCCGGGGTGGGCGGCGACTGGTTCGACTTCCTCCCCCTGGGGGCCGGCCGGGTCGGCATCCTCATCGGCGACGTGATGGGGCGCGGCCTGGACGCCGCCGCCGTCATGGGCCAGCTGCGAGCCGCCGCCCACGCCCTGGCCAAGACGGGCATGGAACCCCGCCAGCTGATGCAGGCCCTCGACGCGATCGTCACCGACCTCGACCTGCCCGACCAACTGGTCACCTGCTGCTACCTGATCCTCGCCCCGGACACCGGTGAGGTGACCGTCTGCTCGGCCGGCCACCTGCCCGCCCTCCTGGCCGACCCGGCCGGCGGGGTGCGGGAGATCGAGGCCCCCGTCAGCGCGCCGCTCGGCGTCGGCGGCATCCTCCACCAGCAGGCCCGCACCGCCGTCCCGCCCGGCGCCGCACTCGTCCTCTACACCGACGGCCTGATCGAAACCCCCGGCAGCGACATCGAATGCCGCCTCGCGCACCTCACCCGTACCCTGGACGACGCCTTCGCCATGGCCGACAGCCTGGAAGCCGCCGCCGACCACATCCTCACCTGCCTGCTGCCCGACGCCGAGGGCCACGACGACGACGTCACCCTGCTCCTGGCCCGGCTTCCCGCCGCCCCGCTGGCCACCGCCACCACCGACCTGCCCGCCCTCTCCTCCGCCGTCAGCGACGGGCGCTGCTTCCTCGGCAAGACCCTCACCACCTGGGACTGCGCCCACCTCGCCGACGACGCCCGGCTCCTGGTCTCCGAAGTCCTCACCAACGCCATCCAGCACGCCCAGGGCCCGCTCGGCCTCCACCTGCGCCGGACCGCCACCGAACTCACCGTCGAAATCAGCGACCACAGCCCCCACCTGCCCCAGCCACGCCTGGCAGCCCCCGACGACGAGTCCGGCCGCGGCCTCCTCCTCGTCGACGCCCTCGCCGACAGCTGGGGGGTACGCCCCACCGACGACGGCAAGATCACCTGGTTCACCCTGCGGCCATAGGTCCCGAGGACGGCCCCGCCCGGCCGCACCTGGTAGGACTCCGTTGGGTCGGTGCTGGTCTGCGTGTTGGGGGCAGGGGTTGTCGGCAGGTGGTGCAGGTGCCGGTCCGGCACCTCAGGATGCTCTGGAGGGCGTCGAGGACCTGGTAGAGGGTGAGGCCGGTGCGGGGACTTCTGGGGCCAGGCGCTGCTCGGTCAGGAAGGCGTGGGCGGCGGTGACGAGGGTGACGTGGTGGTGCCAGCCGGTCCAGGACCGGCCCTCGAAGTGGTGCAGGCCCAGGCCGTGCTTGTGTTCGCGGTAGTCGTGCCCGATGCGCCGGCGGACCCTGGCCGGTCGGACCAGCTCGGCGAGTGGGGTGTCGGCGGGCGGGTTGGACAGCCAGTACCCGGTGGGCGCCTCTGCGCCGGGAACGCCGCGATCGAACGCCTCACGCAGATCATCGTACGGAACACGGAGAAACTCCCGATCCGTCTGCTCCCTGCCTGGGCTTCTGCAGGTCAAGGGCGGTTTCCCCGCTTCACGACCAGTCGCGTGCACGAGCAGCTCACCGCGGCCCGCGCGGGAGACGTTTCCGACCGGTTCGCCGATCCTGCCCGAACACCTCTCACCTGCGATCATCAAGGTGCCGGAGGTGCTTCGCGGGGCGGCGCCGTCGAGGCGCGTACCACGAGTTCGGTGGCGAGTTCGATGTGGTGGGACTCGACCTTCTCGCCGTTGGCCAGCCGGAGGGCGGTGCGCAGGGCGGCACCACCCATCTCCCGCAGTGGCTGGCGCACGGTGGTGAGTGGCGGTGAGGCCATCTGGGCGAGGCTCGTGTCGTCGAAGCCGACCACGCTCATGTCCTCGGGGACGCGCAGACCCCGGGCGCGGGCGGTCTCGACGACACCGACGGCGATCTCGTCGTTGCCTGCGAAGATCGCCGTCGGTGGCTCCTGCAGGCCCAGTAGCGCCGCGGCGCCGAACAGCCCGGTCTCGTACGTGAATTCCCCGGTCCGGACGTAGGCGTCGGGTACCTGCGCTCCCTCCGCCTCCATGGCGGCGCGGTAGCCGTGCATGCGTGCCTGGTTGCACACGGCCGTGGCCGGTCCGCCGAGATAGGCGACGCGGCGGTGGCCCAGGGAGAGCAGGTGCCGGGTCGCGGCCAGGCCGCCGGCGAAGTTGGTCGCCCCGACGCTGTTGACCCGGCTGTCCGGCAGGTGCAGCGGGTCCAGCACGACCAGCGGCAGCCCGGACCGGGCCAGTTCCTTCAGGTGCGCCGTGGTGTACACGCTGGTGACCGCGATGACGGCGCGGCGCCCGGCCGAGACCAGGTCCCGGGCCCAGTGCGGAGCACGGGACGCCTTGCTGATCACCACCGAGGCCCCCGATTCGGCGGCGGAATCGATGATGCCTTCCAGCGTCTCGGCCACGTACGCCTTGAGGCCGCCCGCGAACTGCACCTCGATGGTCGGGCTCTCGACGGCCTCGGTGTGGCGGAACACGGGCGCGAGATAGTGGTGCCGATGCAGAAGTTCCTGCACCCGGGCACGAGTCTGCGGCGCCACGTCACCGCGACCGTTGACCACTTTCGACACGGTCGCTACGGAGACCCCGGCCGCTCGGGCGATGTCGGCCAAAGTGGTGCGCCTGGCGTTCGCTCGCATCGGTTCCTCCCAGCTTCACGTCCACCGGTGTGGTGAGCCGCCGGTCGGACCGGCAACGCGGGTGGAACCGGTCAACCGTACGGCACCCTGCCACCGAGCCCGCCCGCGGAGCCGCCGACGAGCGCAGCGGGCCGGCTGCCGAGCCGTCCTGCCCGAGCGTCCTGGCGGCGAGGGACCCGCACCCGCAGTCCCGTAGGCAGGCCCCGGCCGGTCGGGACGATCGCCGCCGCGCCCTCCTGACCGGCCGTGAACGCCCGGACCAGGCCGGCAGCGTGAGGTGACCGGCCATGTCGGGCGACCTCTGCCGACGGATCGCCTCGCATTCCCGTGAACACATTCGACAGAGGCACCGCCCGCAGACTCCCGGTCTGTCCGTCGCCGCCTTCGCCGGCACCCCCCAGCCAGTCGCCGACCCGGCGGCTGCCGGGCTGCGCGGTCTCGCCCCTCACCGTCGTCCCGGCCAGGAGGGCAACGCCCCGGTCCGGCAGGGCAACGCCCCGGTCCGGCAGGGCGACGCCCCGGTCCGGCAGGGGCGGCACCGGGCCCTGTCGGCGCGGCATGACCTGCACCGACAGTGCGTCAGCCGCAGCCGGCACATCCACCCCCACCTTTCACCGGACCGTTTCGAAACTGTTTCGGTACGTGCCGAGGTTCCCCCAGGCCACTGCAGCCCGAGACTATGCAGCTAACTGCGGCCCCACAACGCCCCTGCACGTACCTTGACAGCGCGTCAGGCCGAAACCTAGCTTGCACGCACGGAGCTCGAAGAACGCTATTTCGAAAACCTTTCACCACTACTCACGAGAAGCCGGTGGCTCTCGAGTGCGGAGAAAAAACATGGCGCTCTCCCGACGTACCCTCCTCGGCCTGGCCGCCGGCGTGCCGGTCTCCGCGGCGCTGGCGGCCTGCGGCTCGTCCGGCCCCGGCAAGAGCGGCGGTGGGGCCACGTACTGGTATCTGAACGGCC
The DNA here is from genome assembly GCF_014648075.1 of Streptomyces ruber. Taxonomy (GTDB): domain Bacteria; phylum Actinomycetota; class Actinomycetes; order Streptomycetales; family Streptomycetaceae; genus Streptomyces; species Streptomyces ruber. The sequence goes on from NZ_BMQK01000006.1 coordinate 326,514, forward strand.
AGCCGCAGGAAGGCGTCAGAGCCGGCGCCGTCGACGCGTTCAACAAGGCCCACCCCGACGATCAGATAGCGGACACCACCTTCCAGAACGACGCGTACAAGACGAAGATCAAGACGGCCATCGGTGCGGGGCAGGCGCCCACCGTCATCTGGGGCTGGGGCGGCGGGACGCTGCGCACCTACGCGGAAGCGGGCCAGGTCGAGGACCTCACCTCGTGGTTCGACGAGCACCCCGAGGTCAGGAAGCGGCTGTTCCCGTCCTCGTTCGGCGCGGCGACCGTCGACGGCAAGGTCTACGCGATGCCGTGCGAGACCGTGCAGCCGATCATCCTCTACTACAACAGACAGGTCTTCGACCAGGTCGGCGTGGCACCACCGCAGTCCTGGGACGACATCATGGCGCTGGTGCCCCGGTTCAACGCGAAGGGCATAGCACCGTTCTCCCTCGGTGGTCAGTCCCGGTGGACGAACATGATGTGGCTGGAGTTCCTGTTCGACCGCATCGGCGGTCCCGAGGTGTTCCAGGCCATCGTCGAGGGCGAGAAGGACGCCTGGTCCCACCCGGACGCCATCACCGCGCTGACCAAGGTGCAGGAGCTGGTCGAAGCCGACGGGTTCGTCAAGGGCTTCTCCTCGATCACCGCGGACTCCAACGCCGACCAGGCACTCCTGTACACCGGACGGGCCGCGATGATGCTGCAGGGGGCCTGGTCGTACGGCATCCAGAAGACCGACGGCGGGGACTTCGTCTCCAGCGGCGCGCTGGGCTACATGAACTTCCCACCCGTGGAGGGCGGCAAGGGCGATCCGAGCGGCGCCGTCGGCAACCCCGCCCAGTACCTCTCCATCTCCTCGAAGGCCAGTGCCGAGCAGAAGAAGGTCGCCAAGGACTTCTTCGCCACCGGCGTCCTCCAGGACGACGAGGTGAAGAAGTGGATCGGCAACGGGTCGGTCCCGATCCGGCTGGGTACGGAGAAGCTGCTGGCCGCCTCCGAGAGCGCGGACTTCCTGCAGTTCACCTACGACCTCGCCAGCAAGGCCGAGGTGTTCACCCAGTCCTGGGACCAGGCGCTCAGCCCGACGGCCGCCGAGACCCTGCTGGACAACATCGTCAAGCTGTTCCAGCTCTCCGTCTCACCGGAGCAGTTCGCCCGCAACCTCAACGCGGTCACCGGCACATGAGCGCACTCACCGGCCGCCCGCCGCGTCGCGAACCGCGCAGCATCCTGCCGTGGCTGGCGGCACCCGCGCTGGTGGTCTTCGCCGGCTTCGCCGTGATTCCGCTCGTCGGTGTCTTCGCCCTCAGCTTCACCACGTGGGACGGGATCGGCGCCATCCAGCCGTCGGGGCTGACCAGCTGGCGTGCGGTGCTCACCGACCCGGGGCTGCCGCACGCCCTGTGGGTGACGTTCCTGGTGATGGCCGTGTCCTGGGCCGTCCAGACGCCGCTGAGCATCCTGATCGGCACGTTCCTGGCAGGCCGACAGCGCTACCGTGCGGTGCTGGGCGTGGTGTACTTCGTCCCGGTGACCCTCAGCTCCGCGGCGATCGCCCTCGCGTACAAGGCCCTGCTGGACCCCAACTTCGGGCTCGGTGCCGGGCTGAGGATCCAGGCGCTCAGCCAGGACTGGCTGGGGCGGCCCGGGCTCGCGTTCGGAGTCGTCGTCTTCGTCGTCTCCTGGCAGTTCGTCCCGTTCCACTCCCTGATCTACCAAGGGGGTGTCCAGCAGATTCCGAAGTCCCTGTACGAGGCGGCGCAGCTGGACGGAGCCGGACGGGTCCGGCAGTTCTTCAGCATCACGCTGCCCCAGCTGAAGTACACCATCATCACCTCGTCCACCCTGATGGTGGTCGGGTCGCTGACCTTCTTCGACCTCATCTTCGTCCTGACCGAGGGCGGACCCGGCGACGCCACCCGGGTCCTCGCACTGGACATGTACAAGCGGGGATTCCAGGCCAGCCTGATGGGACCGGCCAGCGCCATCGCGGTCATCCTCGTCCTGGTGGGCCTGGCCCTCGCCCTGCTGCTGCGCCGGCTCGGCGGCCGGGACGCCGGCGCGAGCCAACTCGAGGGGGCCTGACGTGACCACCACGCCGACCGAGACGCGACGACCGCAGAAGGGCACCCACCGCGCGCGGCAGCGCCCCTCCCGTCCGGCGGCCCGCCGGCGCAACTGGGCCGGCGGCCTGGCCGGATGGCTCTGGTTCGTCGTCGTCGCCGTGCCCCTGTACTGGACCCTCATCACCAGCTTCAAGGCCCAGAGCCGCTACTACGCGAGCAACCCGCTGGTGCCTTCGGCCGACCCGACCCTGGAGAACTACCGGCTGGTCCTCGAGTCCGACTTCCTCCGCTACTTCGTGAACAGCGTCGTGGTCACCGCCGGCGCCGTGGTGCCGGCGGTCCTGTTCTCCTTCATGGCGGCCTACGCGATCGTCCGCGGCTGGCGCATGCGAACCCTCCGCGCCATGAACGGGCTGTTCCTCATGGGCCTGGCCATCCCCCTGCAGGCGACGGTGATCCCGGTCTATCTGATCATCATCAGGCTGCGCCTGTACGACAGCCTGCCGGCGCTGATCCTCCCGTCGACCGCCTTCGCCATCCCGCTGTCCGTGCTGGTGCTCGCCAACTTCGTCCGCGACGTGCCCAAGGAACTGTTCGACTCGATGCGGGTCGACGGCGCCACCGAATGGACGACACTGTGGCGGCTGGCGGCACCGCTCACCCGGCCGGCCATCCTCACCGTGACCATCTTCAACGCACTGACCATCTGGAACGGCTTCCTGCTGCCGCTGGTCCTCACCCAGAGTCCCGACCAGCGGACCCTGCCGCTCGCACTGTGGACCTTCCAGGGCCAGTACGGGGTCAATGTCCCCGCCGTTCTTGCCGCTGTCGTCCTCACCACGCTGCCCGTCCTCGTGCTGTACGCGTTCGGCCGCCGCCAGCTGCTGAGCGGTCTGACCGCCGGATTCAGCCGTTGACCGGCGCCGGCGCCGTGGCCGGCGACCGGCCCCCGGCCGACCTGCCCCGCCCCGAGTCCTGCTCGTCTACCTGTTCGCCCGTCGCGCCCTGGTCGAGGGCCTGACGGGCGGAGGAGGAAAGTGAACACCGACGTGGCCGTTGAGAAGACCCACGGAGTCCCCCTCTGGAACGACCCCGCCGTTCCCGTCACCGCGAGGGTCGACGCCCTGATCGACGTGATGACCCTTCAGGAGAAGACCGCCCAGCTGTACGGAGTGTGGGTGGGCGCCTCCGACCAGGGCGGTGAAGTGGCCCCGCACCAGCACGAGATGGAGGAGGCCGTCGATCTCGACGCGCTCCTGCCCACCGGACTGGGCCAGCTGACCCGGCCCTTCGGCACGGTCCCGGTCGACCCCGCCCTGGGCGCGCTCTCCCTGGCCCGCACCCAGACCCGGATCGCCGCCACGAACCGGTTCGGCATCCCCGCCCTCGCGCACGACGAGTGCCTGGCCGGTTTCGCCGCCTGGGGGGCGACGGCCTACCCCGTCCCGCTGTCCTGGGGCGCCACCTTCGACCCGGACACGGTGCGGCGCATGGCCGCCGCCATCGGCCGCGACATGCGTGCCGTCGGTGTCCACCAGGGACTCGCGCCCGTCCTGGACGTCGTGCGCGACGCCCGCTGGGGCCGGGTCGAGGAGACCATCGGCGAGGACCCGTACCTCGTCGGCACCATCGGAACGGCCTACGTGCAGGGCCTGGAGTCCGCCGGGATCGTCGCCACCCTCAAGCACTTCGCCGGCTACTCGGCCTCACGCGCCGGCCGCAACCTCGCTCCCTCCTCCGTGGGCCCGCGTGAGCGCGCCGACGTGCTGCTGCCTCCCTTCGAGATGGCGATCCGCGAAGGCGGCGCCCGGTCGGTGATGAACGCCTACACCGACACCGACGGCATGCCCTCCGCGGCCGACGAGGACCTGCTCACCGGACTGCTGCGCGACACCTGGGGTTTCGACGGCACCGTCGTCGCCGACTACTTCGCCATCGCCTTCCTGACAACCCTGCACGGTGTCGCGGCCGACTGGGCCGGCGCCGCCGGCACGGCGCTGCGGGCGGGCGTCGACGTCGAACTGCCCAATGTCAAGACGTACGGCGTGCCCCTGACCGAGGCCGTCGCCGACGGGCGCGTTTCGGAGACGCTGGTCGATCGCGCCCTGCGCCGGGTCCTCACCCAGAAGGTGACACTCGGCCTGCTCGACCCGGACTGGAACCCCGTGCCGGCCGCGCTCGACGGGGCGGACCTCGACGACCCGGCCGCCCTGCGCGGCCGGATCGACCTGGACGGTCCGGAGAACCGCGCGCTGGCCCGCACGGTCGCCGAGGAAGCGGTCGTGCTATTGAGCAACGACGGCACCCTGCCGCTCGACCGGCCGCGCCGCATCGCCCTGCTCGGTCCCCACGCCGACGAGCCCACCGCCGTACTGGGCTGCTACTCCTTCCCCCAGCACATCGGCGTCCGCCACCCCGGGACCCCTTTGGGCATCGAACTGCCCACGCTGCGCGACACGCTCGCCGCCGAGTTCCCCGAAGCCGAGATCACCGTCGCCCGCGGCACCGGGATCGACGACGGGGACCTCTCCGGCATCCGCGAGGCCGCCCGGGTGGCACGCGAGGCCGACGTCGCCCTGGTGGTGCTCGGCGACCGCGCCGGGCTCTTCGGCCAGGGCACCAGCGGCGAGGGATGCGACGTGGAGTCGCTGGTGCTGCCCGGCGCGCAGCAGCAATTGCTCGACACCCTGCTCGACCTGGAGACACCCGTGGTCACCGTGCTGCTCGCGGGACGACCGTACGCCCTCGGCCGCGCCGTGCAGGAGTCCGCCGCGATCGTGCAGTCCTTCTTCCCGGGTGAGGAGGGCACGCACGCGATCGCCGGGGTGCTCAGCGGCCGTACCGACCCCTCCGGACGTCTCCCCGTCAGCGTGCCGCGCGGGCCGGGCTCCCAGCCGGCCACGTACCTCGGAGCGCGGCTCGCTCACGCGAGCAAGGTGTCCTGCGTCGACCCGACCCCCGCGTTCGCCTTCGGTCACGGCCTGTCCTACACGCGGTTCGACTGGACGGACCTGACCGTGGACGCCCAGGAGGCTCCGACGGACGGCGAGTTCACCCTCGCCTTCACCGTCCGCAACACGGGCGGGCGGTCCGGCACCGAGGTCGTCCAGGTCTATCTGCACGACCCGGTCGCCTCCGTCGTCCAGCCGGTGCAGCGCCTCGTCGGCTACACCCGGGTCGCGCTGGAGCCGGGCGATGCCCGGCGCCTGCGTGTCACGGTCCCGGCCGACGTCGCCTCCTTCACCGGACGCGACGGCCGGCGCGTCGTCGAACCGGGCGAGCTGGAGGTGCGGCTGGCAGCCTCCAGCGCGGATCCGCGCCTGACGGCCAGGGTCACGCTGACCGGAGCCGAGCGCCACGTGGATCACACGCGGCGCCTGCACGCCACGGTGGTGGTGCAGGAGCCGGTCGCCCGGGCGTAACCGTAGGGGTTCTCGTCGTCTCACAGCACGCCGCGCCGGGCGAGGTTGCGCATCAGCGCTCGTACGCCGAACGTCCACGGCGCGGCCTGCTCGCTGGGGACGACGGTGTTGACCAGGGCGCCGAGCCGCGGGCTGGAGATCCGCACGATGTCGCCGTACACGTGGGTGAAGCCCGCGCCGGGTGCCTGTCGGTCCTCGGTGGGGGCGAACAGCGTTCCGGTGAACAGCACGAAGCCGTCCGGGTACTGATGGTGCGGACCGTGCGTGGCGGCCACCAGGTCCGTGACGTCGCGGCTGATCTCGCGCAGGGAACTGCTGCCGTGCAGTACGTAGCCGTCCGTGCCGTCGACCCGCAGGTCGACGTCGAGCCCGCGTACGGTGTCGAGGTCGAAGCCGTCGTCGAGCAGGCGGACGAACGGGCCGATCGCGCACGAGGCGTTGTTGTCCTTCGCACGGGACAGCAGCAGGGCGCTGCGTCCTTCGATGTCGCGGAGGTTGACGTCGTTGCCGAGCGTCGCGCCGCGTACCCGGCCGCGCGAGTCCACGACGAGGACGACCTCGGGCTCGGGGTTGTTCCACACCGAGGCGCCGAGTACTCCGATGTCGGCGCCGGTGCCGACCGCGGACAGTACGGGGGCTTTGGTGAACACTTCCGGGTCCGGCCCGATCCCGACCTCCAGGTACTGCGACCACAGTCCTTCGGAGACGAGCAGTTCCTTGGCCTTGTCCGCTTCCGGCGATCCGGGACGGATGCCGTCGAGCGCGCCGCCCACCACCTGCCCGACGCGGGCCCGCACCCGCGCGGCCTGCGCCGGATCGCCGCCCGTGCGCTCTTCGATGACGCGTTCCAGCAGACTACGGGCGAAGGTGACACCCGCGGCCTTGATCACCTGCAGGTCGACGGGGGCGAGCAGGTGCGGAACGTCACGGCGGCCGGCCGGTGCCGCCAGCAGTTCGTCCAGGCGCCACACGTGTCCGCCCTCGGCCTCACGGACCACTGTCGCCGCGTCGTCGCGTTCCATGAGGTCGGAGACGGTGGGCACGGTGGCCGTCAGGTCGACGACCTGATCGCCGCGGACCGCGGCCACGCACGGCCCGCCCTGTTCCGGGTGGTGGACGCGCGCGACGAGGGCGGCGCGGTCCGAGTCCTCCGGCAGGACGGAGCCGGCTGTGAGGAGCGGACGAGGGCGCGCTGCTGCCGATTCCACGATCGATGCTCTCCTGGATGCGAGGGGTGCGGTCGCCCGGGGCGGACTCAGGCTCTCAGTGGGAGTCGCGGGGGACCTCGTGTCCACGGCTTCCGCGCAGGAAACCGAAGTCGGCGCCCCGGTCGGCCTGTTCCACGTGCTGGGTGTAGAGCCAGGTGTAGCCGCTGGTGTGCCGCTCGGTGGGGGCCTTCCACGCCTGCCGGCGTCGCGTGAGCTCGGCGTCGTCCACGTCCAGGCGCAGGGTGCGGTTCGGGACGTCGAGGACGACGGGGTCCCCGTCGCGCACCAGGGCGAGGGGTCCGCCGACGGCGGCCTCGGGCGCCACGTGCAGGACCACCGTCCCGTACCCGGTGCCGCTCATCCGGCCGTCGCAGACGCGCACCATGTCCTTGACACCGGCCTTCAGCAGCTTGGCTGGCAGCGGGACGTTGGAGACCTCGGGCATGCCGGGGTAGCCCTTGGGACCGGCGTTGCGGATGACGATGACGGTGTTCTCGTCGATGTCGAGGTCCGGGTCGTCGGCCACCGCGTGATAGGCCTCGGGGGAGTCGAAGACGCGCGCGGGGCCGCGGTGGGTGAGCAGATGCGGTGACGCGGCGGACTGCTTGATCACGGCGCCGTCGGGGCACAGGTTGCCGCGGAGGACGGCGATACCGGTGCCGGCCGGCTGGAAGGGGGCGTCGAGGCCGGTGATGACGTCGGAGCCGACGCGTGCGGTGTCGTCGGTGGTCCCGGTGTTCTCGGCGACGCTGCGTCCGGTGACCGTGATCTGTTCGCCGTGCAGCAGCTCGCCGCGGAGGAGTTCGGCCATGACGGCGGGCAGTCCGCCCGCGTAGCAGAAGTCCTCCATGAGGTATTTGCCGCTGGGCATCAGATTGACCAGGGTGGGCACCGCGCGCACCAGTTCGTCGAAGTCCCGCAGGCGCAGGTCGACGCCGACGCGTCCGGCGAGGGCGGTGAGATGGATGATCGCGTTCGTGGAGCCGCCGATGGCCGCGTTGACCCGGACGGCGTTCTCGAACGCCTCGCGGGTCAGGATCCGCGAGGGCCGCAGGTCCTCCTCCACCATCCGTACGATGCGCCGCCCCGCCGCCTGCGCGGTTTCCATCCGCCGGGAGTCGACCGCGGGCCAGGCGGCCGAGCCCGGCAGCTGCATGCCGAGCGCCTCGGCCATGCAGGCCATCGTCGAGGCGGTCCCCATCGTCATGCAGTGGCCGTTGGAGCGGGCCATGCACCCTTCCGCGAAGAAGCTCTCCTCCTCGGTCATCCGGCCGGTCTTCAGGTCCTCCTCGAACTTCCACACGTGGGTGCCGGATCCCACGTCCTGGCCCCGGTACTTGCCGTTGAGCATCGGTCCGCCGGTGACCATGACGGCCGGCAGGTCGACGCTGGCGGCGCCCATGAGCATGGCGGGGGTCGTCTTGTCGCAGCCGGACAGCAGGACGACACCGTCGAGCGGATTGGCCCGGATCAGTTCCTCGACCTCCATGGCCATGAGGTTGCGGTACAGCATGGCGGTGGGACGCATCAGGGTCTCGCCGGTGGCCATGGTGGGGAACTGGAGCGGCAGGCCGCCCGACTGCCACACGCCGCGCTTGACGGCTTCGGCGACCTGGGTCAGATGGGTGTTGCACGGGGCGAGTTCCGAGGCGCTGGTCGCGATGCCGATGACGGGACGCCCGTCGAACACCTCGTGCCCGAGTCCCTGGTTGCGCATCCAGGAGCGGTACAGCATCCCGCTGCGGCCCCGTGCGCCGAACCACGCCTGGCTGCGGCGGCTCGTCTTCTGACCGTCGGTCATGTGGGCACTCCCGTGGCTCCGGCGTCGTCAGCTTCGTGATCGGGCGTTGCATGGGGCGTTGCCGGGTGCGGGCCCGCGGGCCGTACCCTGGGACGCAATCATTAAATGATTCGATGAATGGCGTCCAGGGGGCGAGCGGAGATCGTGGCGCACTTCCTGACCACGCACCAGCGCGTGGTCGACGAACTCGGGCGGCGCATCGTGGGTGGCGCGTGGGAGCCGGGGGACCCGCTGCCGGTGGAGGACGCGCTCGCGGCCGGGATCGGCGTCAGCCGAGGGGTGGTGCGGGAAGCGGTCAAGGCGCTGGTGGCCAAGGGGATGCTGCACGTGCGCCCGCGCACCGGCACGCGCGTGCTGCCCCCGGAGCACTGGAACCACCTGGACCGTGACGTGCTGCGCTGGAAACAGGCCGGGGACGCCGCGGCTCTGCTGCGCGACACGGGCGAACTGCGCCGGATCGTCGAGCCCGAGGCGGCCCGGCTGGCCGCCGGCCGGGCCGGCCCCGACGACGTACGAGTCCTGTACGACTCCCTGGCGGCCATGGAAGCCGCGGCGGCGACCCCCGGCCGCAGCGGCTACGTCGAGGCCGACATCGCCTTCCACCGTGCCCTGCTCGACGCCAGCGGCAACCGTCTCCTCGGCTCACTGGGCCGCGCCGTCGACATCGCACTGGAACACAGCTTCCTCATCAGCACCCAGACCCCCGGCGCGGTCGAAGCCTCGCTGCCGGGTCACCGCGCCGTCGTGCGAGCCGTCGAGGCCCGCGATCCCGCGGCCGCGGCGGCCGCCGTACTGGCCATCATCGAAGCCGCCGAACAAGAGATCACCCAGTCCCCCGGGATGCCGGGCGACGCCCCGCGCGATGCCGTGTGACCAGTCACGGCCGCGCCCCTGCCGTGCCACGGGCGCGGGCACGGACGCGGAGGCGGCCGATGCCGACGAGATCCTCGTTCGGCCCACCGGGCAAGCCGACCGCGGTGCGCGCCGCGGGGCTGCCGGCTGAGCACGAGTCGGCCGAGCGCGGCCGGCATCGGGGCGCGGCCCGCCGTCCACGCCCGGCGTACCGCTGCCCGTCGAGCACCGCACCCCCCGGTCCGAGAGCCGTGGGCGGTCGCGCGGACCCCGGGCCGGCCGATGCTCCACCGACGCCTCGCCCGTGACCACTAGGCCGTTTCTGACGGCTCTTGGAACCGTCCCCGGACGGTTGTGGGCGGGCCCGATGAGTCAGCCGACGCCTCGCGGGTCGCCTTGCGTAGTGCCGCCCGGCCGGATGATGTCCGACCAAGAGCCGTCAGAAGTGCCCTAGCCCCTGTCCGTCCGCTCCGAAACCATGATCCGCCTCGCCGTGCCCGACCGGCCTCACGGCCCGCCGCCTCACCGGCGAGAACGCCATCTCCTGGCGCGACTCGGCACCATGGACGGAACGTCGGACTCCGGTGTCGGTCCCATCCCTGTTCGGACCGGCAGCTCTCCACGGGTTCTTCAGGACTCGTGCCGGCCGGATGCCAGCCTCTCTGACGGTTCGTCAGACACCGGTGAAGGGCTCTCCAGGACGGCACACCTCGGACGCCGGACAGGTCAGGGCAAGGACCAGCCACTACCGCCTCGGCCTGCTCCTGCTGTACGGCTCGTTCGACGTCCGCACGTTCCAGCGGGCCCAGCAGCCGCCGTTCCGGATCGGTCACCGGTACGGCCCGGTGCCGGTGCGGTTCACGCGCTCCAGCGGCGGGCCGTCCCGTCCAGCATCGCCGGCACGCCGTACAGCGACTGGTCGCCGGTACAGGTCACCGGAGCGCCGGCCCCGCCGGTGCCGGCGGGCGTGCCACCGCGTCGCCCCCTGCCGCCACGCGGGCCCGGGACCGCCTCCCGGCCCCGGGACGGCCGGGTCAGCGCTCGGCCTCGCCCTTGATGAACTTCTCCACGTTCTCCCGGGCCTCGTCGTCGAAGTACTGGACGGGCGGGGACTTCATGAAGTAGCTCGACGCGGAGAGGACCGGGCCGCCGATGCCGCGGT